>CP060234.1:0-3311687 GCA_023898685.1 Phycisphaeraceae bacterium | reverse complement strand
CGTGCAGGCGGGGGGATGGCTGTGGCGCGATTCGATTTGGCCGGATCTCGTGGTCGGCGTCGGCATCTTGCTGATAAACCTGCACGCGGCATGGGAAGTCTTCGAGGCGGCGGCTGGAGAAGCTGCTGCCGAGCCATGAAGAACGGAGCGATGGGATATTCCAGATCTTGGGGTATTCGTGCCCAACGACTTGTTCGGGATCTCATTGAGAGCCCGCAATGGCCGGTCGGAGGCCCATTTGGGCTGAGTTACGCTGGAGCCTGCCCCGCCTGGGTCCGTCGCTGGAGGTCATCCCACGCCTCCCTGGCTATTCGCCGGAAGCTCCGCTTCTCCTCATTGATGAATTTGGCCTTGTAGTGCTTGATCGCGCCGGCGTGAATCAGGAACCGGATGGTCACGCGGACCTGATAGTCGGGGAGCTTGCGATCGGCCCGCGAAAGCGGGCCGGTTTTGCTTTACGGCTGAGACGGCCCGGTGTGCCCGGCTGCAGGCCCCGGTCATCATGATGAGCCAGAACCGTCAAGCGGCGAAGGACCGTCTCCAAGCCGAGCACGACTACGCGTCAATCTCAAGGCTGAGCTGGAGATCAGGCTGCTGCACACGAAACTCGACCAGTTGCTGACCCACCAGTGGCAGCGTCTGATCGAGATTCAGCAGCTTCAGATGGACCTCATGGAGGAGATCGGCCGGACCGGCCAGAGTGCGGGATGAGTGTGCCGAGTTCACTTGGCGGGCAAGGATCCTTTGGGGCTCATCGAGAGTCTAAGCAACGCCGGTAGAACTCCGAGAATGATCGGTACCTGAACAGCCAAGCCGCTGATGATCCCGATGGCGAGGGGGCGGAGCATGGCGGCGCCCTCGCCGATGTTCAGGGCGAGCGGGAGCATCGCGAGGATGGCGGCGAGGCTCGTCATGGAGATCGGGCGGAGGCGGGCGATGGCGGCGGCGATGAGGGCATCGGGGTCGCGCGGGCCGTCGGCGGAGCGGGTGAAGACTTCCGAAACGTAGAAGACGCCAATTTCGGCAGCGGCGCCGATGATCATGGCAAAGCCCATCATCGACGAGATGTTGAGCTCGGTCCCGGTGATCAGCAGGCCCAGCGCGACCGCGGGCATGGTGAGCAGGCAGGCGAAGGTCAGAAGGAACGCGACGCGGATGCTCTCGTAGAGGAAGAGCACGAGGACGAAGAGCAGGCCCGTGGCCGCGACGAAGACCGCGGTCAGGGATTGGAAGCTGCGTTGCTGTTCGCCGTAGAGGCCGCCGAGGGTGTAGGAGACGCCGGTGCTGAGGGCTCCGGGCTTGTCGAGTGCGTCGGTGACTTCCCGGATCGCGGTGCCGAGGTCGGTGCCCTCGGTGCGTGCGGTGACGGAGACGGTTTCGCGGAGCCCCTCGCGGCTGATGGTGGGCTGCCCGGCAAGGCGTTCGATGGTGGCGACCTGGGAGAGCAGAACGGTCGAGCCGTTCCCGGTTGTCAGGCGGAGGCGCCCGACATCGTCCTCGATCGCGCGGTCGTCCTCGTGCGACCAGAGCCGGATGTTGATGGTTTTGGGCTGGTCGACGATCGTGCCTGTGACCGTGCCCGCGAGGAGGGACTCGATTTGGCCCGCGGCGCTGGTGGGGTCGAGCCCGACGATCGAGGCTCTGACAGGATCGAGACGGATCTGGAGGGCATCGCCGGCGATGGCGAGGCCGTTGTTGATGTCGACGACGCCAGGGAGGGTTGAGAGAAGATCGGCGACGCGGACGGCTTCGTCGTCAAGGAGGGTTGGGTCGTCGGCGGTGAGCTTGACCTCGATGGGCTGGGGGACGGCGGTGAGATCGCCGATGAGATCCTCCATGAGCTGGAGCAGTTCGACCTCGAGCCCGGGGACGCGTGCGTGGATGCGTTCGCGGACATCGGCCATGATGTCTTCGATGTGACGGCGCGGCTGGGGGCTGAGGCGGACGAAGAAGTCGCCCTCGTTGGCTTCGGTGAGGCCACCACCGAGTTGGACGCCGGTGCGGCGTGAATAGGTCACGACCTCTGGCGTGGCGCGCAGGATTTCTTCGACCTCGCGCACGAGGCGGTCTGTCTCGGTGAGTGATGTGCCGGGTGGCGCGACATAGTCGAGCACGAAGCCGCCTTCGTCCATCGTGGGCATGAACCCGGTCGGGAGGCGGGTGAAGGCGTGCCAACCGAGCCCGAGCCACGCAAGGCAGAGCACGGGTGCGATCCAGCGGAGCCTGAGCGAGAGTCGGAGCGCGGTGCCGAAAGCACGCTCCACGACGCGGAAGATAGGGCCTGCGTCCTCGCGGTCGGCGTCCTTCGTGGTGAGCAGTCGTCCGGCGATGATCGGGATGGCGAGGTAGGCGACAAGGAAGGAGATGATCAGGCTCAGGGCCATCGTGAGCGAGAGGGCCTTGAAGAACTCGCCGGTGACGCCGGTGAGGAAGACCGGCGGCAGGTGGATGATGATCGTGGCAAGGGACGCGCCGAGGAGCGGCCTGGTGAACTCGCCGGCGGCGGCGAGGGCGCGATGTCTGTGGGCTTTCGCGGACTCGCCCCCCGATTCGCCTCGCAGACGGCTGACGACATGCTCGACGACGACGATGGCATCGTCGATGATCAGGCCGACCGCGGCGGCCATGCCACCGAGCGTCATGATGTTGAGGCTCTGATGAAGCACGAGCAGCAGCAGGCAGGCGGACGCGAGCACGCTCGGGACAACGATGATGGCGATGAGCGTGAGCTTGAAGCTACGCAGAAAGACGAGGAGAACGATCGCCGCGAGGATGGTGCCGATGATCACCGCGTCGCGTACGCTGCCGGCGGAGGCCTTGATGAGTTCGCTCTGGTCGTACCAGACCGAGAGCGTGTCGGACGACGGCAGGCTCGTTCGGGCCGCGGCGAGTGTTGCGTTGACGGCGTCGGAGATCGCGACCGTGTTGCCGTCGGGCTGCTGATAGACCTGGATGAGCACGGCGTCGCGACCATCGGCCGTGACGCGGGTCCAAACGGGCTCGGGAGCGAAGCGGATGGCGGCGATATCCCGGAGGCGCGTGACGGAGAGGTCAGTCGTGCGGACGACGAGGTCGCCCAGGGATTCCTCGTCCTTCACCTGGGGAGCGGTGATCACGAGGTCGAGTCGGTAGAGATCCTCGATGCGTCCGAGAGCCCGGATGTCGCTCCATGATGAGACGGCGTTGGACACATCCGCGATGGTGAGGCCGGCGGCGTCAAGGGTGTCGGGATCGATCACGACCTGAAGTTCCGAGCGGGCACCGCCCAGAATGTCGACGCGGGCGACCGAGTCGATCGAGAGGAGCTGCGGGCGGAGGTCGAAGTACGCGCGTTCCCAGAGTCGTGTCGTGTCCTCGGTGTCGGAGACCAGCGAGATCGCGACGACGGGGAACACGGTCGGGTCCATGCGGCGGACGAGGAAGCGTGTGGACGGTGGGAGGTCGACGGTTGTCTGGCTCAACGCCGACTGCACGAGCAGAAAGGCGCTGGTCATGTCGTCGCCCCAGCCGAAGTCGAGCGAAATCTCGGCGCTGCCGCGGCTGGTCTTGGATTTCACATTGCGCACGCCGGGGATGGCACGCAGGCCTTCCTCGGACGGGATTGTGACCTGGGCGAGCATTTGATCGGCCGGGCGGTCGCCCGCGTCGATGGAGACGACGATGCGAGGGAACGCGATCTGGGGGAACAGCGCGACCGGGAGGTGCGTGGCGGCGTAGGCCCCGGCGAGGGCGAGTGCGAGGAAGACGAATAGGAATGCCTTGGAGCGGAGGCTCAGGCGTTCGAGGAGTGTCACGGGTTGGGCTCCTCCCGGACCGTGGCGCCATCTTCCAGTTCATGCACGACGTTGACGGCGACGCGATCACCTTCCGCGAGCGTTTCGGACTGCACGCACACGCGGTCGGCGTCGCCCGCGAGGAGGGTGACGGTTGCGATGTGAGCGGTGCCGTCGCGAACGACAAAGACAAGCGGGCCGGTGTCTCCGAGCGCGAGGGCAGTGCGGGGGATGAGAAAGCCGCGCGGACTTTGCAGAAGCGCGGTCACACGGACGGGCTCGCCCACGGGCCACGCGTCGCCGGGTAGGGCGGCGGTCCATGCGGGTCGGGTGCGGGAGGTCGCGTCGATCTCGGATTCGAAGCGGCTGATGCTGGAAGACAGGTTCGGGCGTGAGGGGTCGAGCAAAGACTCGACGGTGACATTCTGGTTGGCGGCAAGAGAACCGGCGGCGTCGAGTGGGGCGCCAAATCTCACGGCGACCTCACCCGCGTCCGCGATCGTGAAGAGCGAGGCGCTCGGGGCCACAACGGAGCCGGGCGTCGCAACCCCTGCGAGAAGGACCCCCGTGGAGGGTGCTCGGATCAGGCCGTCTTCGGGGGGAAGCGAATCTCGGAGGATCTGGAGGCTCACTTCGGCCGAGGCGAGGCTCTGCTCTGCTTGGATCACTTCCTGCTTGGTCCCCACGCGGGATTCGACGCGTGAACGAGCTTCCTCTAGCACCGCTCGCGCCGATTCGACACTCGCCTGCGCTGACCGGAGCCTGCCCTCTGCCGCACGGCTCGGCTTCACGCGGAGGACCGGATCGTTAGCCGAGACCCGGACGCCGGGGGTCGCGAGCGTCTCGATGACCTCGACTTCCTCGGCGAGGGACGCTGAGCGGGCTGATCCCGGAAGGTACAACACGGAGCCGAGCATCTCGATGGGTGTTGTCATCGTGCCTGCTTTGATCGCCACGACACGGACCGAGAGGGTCGATCCGGATTGGGTGGCGCCGGCGTCGGGAGATGCCATATCCCCTGTCTGTGCCGGTCCCCCGAGTCTCCCCGAGCGTTCGAGCACGACGCCGCCGATGATGCCGCCGGCGAGCAGTGCTAAAGCCGCGAGCGTGAGCAGGAATGCTTTCATCGGGCATCATCTCCGTAGGGGAAGCCGGATTCCGTCGCCAGCACAACGCCAAGCTCGGCCCGTCGCTGTTCGAGATCTATGAGCGCGAGCTCGGCATCGATGGCCTCGGTCTGCAGCTGCTGGATAGCGAAGACATCGACGCTTCCGGCAGCCTCTTCCCGACTCGCAACATCGAGCGCGTGCCGCGTCGACCGCACGTACTCGCGCTGAGCGAGGATGGCGGGCGACAGGCGGTTCAGTTCGGAGAGCACCGCCGCGAGGTCGGCTCAGAGGGCAAACTCGCGCTCGATGTACTCGTTGTAGAGCACCTCGCGCGTGGCGCGTTCGTTTGCGATGCGTCCCTGCGAGCGGTCGAAGATCGGAAGGTCGATGGAGATGCCAACGCCGATCGTTTGCACATCTCCGGTATCGCGTGCGGCGTTGACGCCGAAAGAGATCCGCGGGAACTGCGAGAGGATCGCGGCCCGCACGTTCTCTTCCTTCGACTCGTACCCGTACCGCAGTGCCGCAAGATCGACGCGGCGGTCGCGAGCGATGGCGAAGATTGTCGCAAGGTCAGACGGGGCGGGGGCGTCGACATTTCCCGGAGCCGTGAACGCAAGCTCGGCATCCGGAGGAAGGCCCATCGCCCGCTTGGCCTGCAGCGCCGCGAGGTCGCGATCTCGCTCGGCGGTCCGAAGGCGGGAGGTGTACGCCTGCAGCGTTGCGTTCGCCGCGGCGGCGTCGATGCCGGTCGCCTCCCCGGCGTCGCGGGCTTGGAAAATAGTGTCTGCTGACGCGGCGGCCTCATCGACGGCTTGTTCAAGAGCCAGGCACGCCGTGTTCCGCCACGCGGCTTGGGTCGCCGCGAGGCGTGCGGCGTTGGCAACCTGCCACTCCTGCCACATCAGATCGAGGATGGCGGCCGTGTCTGACGCTCGGGCTGCGTTGATGTTCGCTTGCTGCTGGATAAGCGCGGTGATGTCCCAAGACACCCCGAGCCCGTAAGCGTTGACCGTCCCATCGGTTGCCCCGCCGGAGGGGATGTCCAGCGAAGCGCTGAGTTGCGGGTTCGGGAGCAGCCCGGCTTGGATGAGCTGCGCCGCAGCAATACCGCGCCGCGATCGGGCGGAGCGGAGCGACGGATTGAGTATGGCGGCGATGCAGGCTGCCTCCGTTGGCTCAATCCCATCGGCTGGGTCGATCGTGATTGGAGGAAGGCCCGGGTGTTCTTCTGGCCTATACGTTTTGTTGAGCTCGCTGAGTTCCGGCGTTTCAAGCGCGGCGTCGACGGCGTCTCGCGTCAGCGGAACAGGGTGATACGACTGGCACCCCGCGACGAGTAATACTGCCGCTGCCCCCAGCATCGCCGAGCACATTGTGCCATGTTGACAGGCTGACTGATCAGTCATGGCGTTCGCCCTCGCTGGGCTGGGGTACCTTCTCGGCCTCGATTGTGATCGTGAGCGTGTCGCCCTCGACCTCCGCTCGGCATGTGAGACCGGATGCGGTCGCGGCGTGACGAACGATGGCGAGACCGAGACCGTGGTGCTGACGGTCCGTACGCGAGTCGTCGGCGCGCCAGAAGGGCTCGAACATCTGCTCCGCCTGCTCGGGGGTGAGCGAGACAGGGCCGTTGGCGATGCGGAGGGCGCGTTGGGCAATGTGTATGTCCACGCTGCCGTTGCGCGGCGTGTACTCGATCGCATTCTCCAGAAGATTGCGCACGATGATCTGACCGGACATTCTCGGGCATCGCCAATCAGCGTCATGGTCAACCGACACGGATACCCCGTTTGATTTGGCTCTGGCACGCGACCGCTCGTGCTCATCAGCGACGATCTTCCGCATCGATTCCTGGTCTGACTCCTGCCCCGAGGTGTCGCTCCCGGAGCGACTCAAGATCAGCAGCGACTCGATGAGGCCGGTCATGTTGGAGAGCACGCCGTTGGCCCGGCTGAGCGATCGTGCGACCCGCTCTGGTTCCGGCCAACGGCGCGCGACATCGAGCATGGTGCGGAGTTCGGATACGGGCGTTCTCAGCTCGTGCGCGGCTGCGTCTGTGAATCGGCGCTCGCGTTCCATCGCGTCGCTCACCCGCTCGACGGCTCCGGCGAGGGCCTCGTAGGCTGGCCGCAACTCGTCGGGCGTACCGGGTGGAGGCGATGGCCATTCCAGCGTGACGGGATCAAGCGACTCGATTGACTCAACATACCGATCGAGGGGACGGAGCCCGGCCCGGACACCAATCCAGACGAGGATCGCTATGGTCCCAAGCAACAGCACTCCGAAGCCGATGATCGCGGATCCGAGGATCGCGATGCTGCCTTCGAGACTGGTGGTTGATCGGACTGCGGTGATCCACACCACTCGGCTCGTTTGGTCGTCGGCTCCTGCAGCGACGCCACCGTCCGTCTCGATCGCCGGGTAGAACCCATAGATCACGGCCAGTCCGTCTTCGTCGCCAGGAAGTTCGACCTCGGCCCAGACGAAGGAATCGGATCCCGGCAGAGCCGGCGGACTTTCCTCCCATTCAAAGGTGCCCGCGCCGGCGAGCTCGCTCCCATCGCTTTCAACGATCCGGTAGATCATCGGCACTGACGGTGACTTGGCAGTGGACGCTTCGATCTCAACTTCTCCGTGATCGATCACAACCGTTGACGCGAGTGTCCTGGCCTGTCCCAGAAGTGCCGCGCGAAACTCGGCGTCGAGCCTGCCCGCGGTGAACAGGTAGAGACCGATGCCACCGGCGGCAAGAGCAAGGGATACGCCGGCGAGGAGTGTGGCGAGCAGGCGGGCGCGGATCGACATCAGGCCGACTCCCCGAGCGGCGTTGGCAGCTCATACCCGACGCCACGCCGGGTGAGGATGGACTCGGCGCAGCCCGACTCGCTCATCTTGCGGCGGATCGAGGAGACCAGCGAGTCGATCGCGTTGCTCCACACCGGAGAGTGTTCGTCGTAGATGCGGTCTTCAATCTGGGCCCGCGAGACGGGACGGCCGGCATCGAGGGCGAGACACTCGACGAGGGCAAACTCCTTGCTCGTCAGATCGACCTCTGTACCGCTAACCGTGACTCGCCTTGCCGACAGGTCGACTTCGAAGCCGGGGAAGCGGAGCCGCGAGACCTTGCGGCCGTGCCCCCGCCGGCCGACGGCTTCGACCCGGACCAACAACTCCTCGAAGGCGAACGGCTTGACGAGGTAGTCATCGGCGCCGGATCGAAGACCCTCGACGCGCTGCTCAACGCGGTCGCGTGCGCTGAGGATGAGCACATGGGTCTCGCTGCCCTTGGAGCGGAGTTCGCGCAGCGCAGTCAGCCCGTCCATAACTGGCAGCATCAGGTCGAGGATGATCAGGTCGTAGTCGGTGGTCCTTGCGTAGATAACGGCCTGTCGCCCATCACCCACGGCGTCGACGACATGCCCGACCTGCGTCAGGCCATCGACGAGGCTTTCCCTGAGAACGTCGGAATCTTCCACAACCAAAATTCGCATGGCTCCAGCCTAAGTTGATGGCGTCGAGCAGTCCCGGAGGGGCGGGCTCAGTCATCAGCATCTTCCTCGTGGTGCCCACGCTGGTGGTGCTCGTCTTCGTCGGCACCAGCGTGATCGTCGTCGTCCTCGCCGCCCGGCCCGACATGGTCCTCGATGTCCCCGGTCGCGAGTGCCGAGACTTCGACCGTTCGTCCATCGACAACAACCTCGATCTCGAAGTAATGAAGTTCGACCGCCTCGGCCGCTTTGACTGTGGCCCCCGGGAAGTCCTTCTGGATCTCGCGTCTCACCGCCTCGGGCAGCGCGTCCGCCGCGACCGGTGACTCACGCTCCAGGAGATCGCCCGTGTCGGCGAGGGTCAGGCTGGCGGTCCCACCATTGGCGACGAACTCGATCTCGTACTTTGTCACTTCCTCGTCGGTGATCCGTTCAACCTTCGACGCGGCCGCTCCACCTGAGAGTCGAGAGAACGCATTGCGCACCGCATTCGGAGCATCGGTGAGTTTGATGACCTCGGCGTGCTCTTCGTCGTCCTCATCCCCGTCGTTCCGCCGGCCATCGCCGTTGTCGTCGTCGGCCTCTTCGTGGTCCTCACCGAGATAGGCGCCGTCGGCCCCGACCATGAACTCAAAGTCACCGCGGGCACCCTCCACTTCCACCTCGTATACCACCTTCCCATCGTCGGAGCTCAGTTCGATCTGCTCGATCTCGCCTCCCTTCGCGTGCTCGCGGATTGTCCGCTGAACGGCGGCGGGCAGGTTCGAGAGCTGGACCACCTCGTCGTCTTCGGGTTGTTGGCTCGCCGTGAACGCGAGTGTGCCGCCGGCCGCCGCCACAAGGCCGGTAACGAGGATCGTGGTTTTCAGTGAGCGATGCATGGGGATGTCCTTTCGGTGCTTGGGCACTGTCTTCGCGACACGTCGCCGATGGCGTGCCACAGATCGTGTTGTACGTGCCGGGCTGCCCCGGTTTCTGTCCGTTTGATGAGCGCCCAGCGATGTCTGGTTGCGTGAGCGCCAACAGGCTGTACGATCTGGGAGATGGGCGACGCAGGCGTCATCCCGGGATTTCGCAAGGCCGTAGCCATCGTCGCGGTGGCCAACTTCGCCTATTTCTTTGTTGAAGCCGGCGTCGGGCTACGCATTGGTTCCGTCTCGCTCTTCGCAGACAGCGTGGACTTCCTCGAAGACGCCGCGGTGAATGTGCTCATCCTCATCGCGCTGAGAATGTCGATGCGTGCCCGCAGCCGGATCGGTGTCGTTCTCGCCCTGATCATCTTGGTGCCCGCGGCAGCCGCTTTGTGGACGGCGTGGCGGAAGATCACGGGCGGTGAGCCGCCTGCGGCCTCACCACTCACCCTCACCGGCCTCGGTGCTCTGGCGGTAAACACTGCGTGCGCGTTCATTCTCGTCTCGCACCGTGAGCATCACGGCAGCCTCGGGAAGGCCGCGTTCTTCTCGGCACGCAACGACGCGATTGCGAACATCGCCATCATCGCGGCGGGGCTGGTGACACTTTGGCGCGATTCGATCTGGCCTGACCTCGTGGTCGGTATCGGGATCGTCCTGATCAATCTTCACGCGGCATGGGAGGTGTTCAAGGCGGCGAGAGGCGAGCATCGTGAGGAGCCGTGAGCGGATTGATGTATGATCCACCGCAAGCTGTTCTGTTAACCGTGCCGATAGGTCGACCCTGACCTCGAAAGCGGATCCGTACCTTTGAAGGGGTTCCGATCGGGGAGCTTGAAGCCGCCACGGGAAATCGTGGCGGCTTTGCTTTGCGCCCGGGGAATGGAACCCGGTTCCAGGGGCGGGCCTCAATACGAAATCGACAACCCGAGTCGCCCGACGACTTCGAAATCGTCGCCGCTGTTCAGATCCGAGGCGGCGTCGCCCAGCACCAGCACATGCACACCGCCGTTCAGGCTCCATGTGCCGAACCTCGTGGGTAGGCCCAGCGGGATCGAGGCGTCCACACCCGCGTCCACATAGCCGAAGAAGTCATCGTTGCCGGTCGAGTCGATGTAGTAGTCGTCGACGCCGAACCCGACCGTCACCGGGAAGGTGAACTCGACGGTTGTGCCGCCGATCTCCCGCGAGAATCCCGGGGCGATCCCGAGTTCCAGATACGTGTCCTCGGTCCCGCCCGTGTCGTCGACCTCGATCGCGAGGGTCAGGCTCGGGTTGAGGGCGAACTTGCCGTCCCAGAGCGAGCTGTCGTCGTAGCCCGCGGAGAGGTCGATCTCGTGGATCGTGCTGAACGCGTCCGAGGGGCTCGTGTACGCCACGTACGACACGCCGAGCGACCAGGCGTCCAGGTCGAGGCCGAGCCCGGCATAGAGGTCGGTCTCATAAAGATGCTTGACGAAATCGTCGGTGGTGCCGGCCGTGTCGGCGTCGCCGTGGGTGCTGTTCCAGATGCCGAGGTTGGCGGTGAGAGCCCAGTTGTCGCCCTTGGTCAGGTCCACGCCAACATCGAGCCAGCTCTGGAGGATGAACCCGTCGTTCTCCTGCAGCAGCCCGCGGAAGTAGTAGGCACTGGTCCACTCGGCCCCGAGCTCGAAGTGGAGAGCCCCGGTGTTCGGACCCTCCGGCGTCGCCTCGTCCTGCCCAGGACAGACTTTGGCGAAGCCCCCGATGGCAAGCGACCCGGCGACGATGAACAGTCCAACGGTATTGAACCTCTGATACTGCACAGGATGACCTCCGCGAATGGATGGATGAATCGTGGATTCCCTCACGCCCAGGCTGGTGTCAGATCACCTCGGCCGACTCGTATGCCACCTCGCCGTGCAGCGAGAGATCGAGGCCCAACTCCTGCTCTTCCTTCGAGACCCGCACGGGGGTCACCAGGTTGATCAGGGCGAGCATGGCGTAGGTGAACAGGAAGCAGTACACGCTCACGCCCAGCACCGCAACGACCTGCTTGAAGAAGAAGTCCGAGCCCCCGTACACCAGCCCGTCGGCGCCGGCGGGGTTGACGGCGGTCGTGCCGAGCACCCCGAGCATGATGATCCCGGTCACGCCACCCACGCCGTGGACACCCCAGACATCGAGGGCATCGTCCCAGTGCAGCTTGTTCTTAATCACGACGGCGGCGTAGCAGGCACACCCGGCGATCGTGCCGATGAGGGCCGCGCTCGCGGGCGTGACAAACCCGGCCGCGGGGGTGATCGTCGCCAGCCCGGCGACGGCGCCGGTGAGCAGGCCCACAAAGCTGGGCTTCTTGGACTGCGCCCAGGCGATGAGCAGCCAGGCGACGGCGGCGAATGAGGCCGCGATGTCGGTGTTCAAAAAGGCCGTCACGGTCACCGAATCAACGCGGAGCTCGCTGCCGGCGTTGAAGCCATACCACCCGAACCAGAGCAGGCCGGTGCCCAGGGCGACCAGGGGGATGCTGTGCGGCCCGCGCTCGGCGGCCTGCCGCTTGCCGACGAAGAAGACCGAGGCGAGGGCGGCCATACCGGCCGAGGCGTGCACGACGATGCCGCCCGCGAAGTCGAGGCAGCCCCACTGGGCGAGCAGGCCCCCGCCCCACACCATGTGCACGAGCGGGAAATAGACGAAGAAGAGCCACGCCGTGAGGAAGACCATGTAGGCCGTGAACCGGACGCGGTTCGCGAACGCGCCGGTGATGAGCGCCGGAGTGATGATCGCGAACATCATCTGGTAGGACACGAACAGGAAGAGTGGAATCTGACCGTCGCCGAACGGCGTGTTCAGATCGACGCCGCGGAGGAAGGCGAGATCGAGGTTCCCGATGATCGGCCCGTCGCCGCTGAAGCAGAGCGAGTAGCCGCAGACAAACCAGATGACGGTCGTCCAGCCCAGGGAGACGAAGCTCTGGGTCATGATGGTGAGCACGTTCTTCCGCCCCACCAATCCGCCATAGAAGAACGCCAGCCCCGGCGTCATCAGCATGACGAGGCTGGTCGCGACGAGCATGAACCCGGTGCTTCCCGTGTCGAATGGCATCTGACAACTCCTGATTTGTCCGCGCGGCCCACAAGCACCACACGCGATGCGGCTTTGCTCGAAGGGAGCGGCGGTGTGTTCATCCGAAGGCCTTCAGCTCATCGGGCATCTCCAACCGGATGCCCCGGTGACCGATCGAAGCAAGCGGTAGGATTATAGCCTGTGTTTCCGGATCAATAAGTCGCCAATACCCCGCGGTGGAGGTCCAAGTGGCTCACCCCGACAATCGCCGGATTCCCGGGCCGGTGCCGGTCTCGATCTGGGAGCTTGGCGGGCCCGTGTCACAAGGACGCGGGCCTCTTTGATTGCTCGGGGGGCGGGCCGGGCTGCCGTCCGGCCGGGTTGGCAGCCGGGTTCATCCCGTCTCGCGCCCGGGTCTGTGCGACAATCTGAACTTCCACTCGGCGCCCCAGCAGTACAGGATTGGCACCACGAACCACGTGATGGATGCAACCGTCATGCCGCCGAACGTCGGGATGGCCATGGGCACCATGATGTCCGAACCCCGCCCCACGCTGGTGAGGACCGGCAGGAGCGCCAGGACCGTTGTCGCTGTCGTCATGACGGCCGCGCGGATGCGCATCCGGCCGCCTTCCACGACCGTCCTGCGGATGGCCTCGATCGAGTCGGGCGGGGTTTCGGCCATCGATTGCTCGATACGGGTCGCCATGATCACGCCGTCGTCGGTGGCGATGCCGAAGAGCGCGAGAAACCCGACCCAGACGGCCACACTCAGGTTGTACGGGCGGACGTGGAACAGGTCGTGCAGGTTCACGCCGAGGAGGTGTGTTTCGAGGAACCACGGCTGGGCGTAGAGCCAGAGCATCAGAAACCCGCCTCCCCACGCGACGAAGACGCCCGTGAAGATGATGGTCGTGACGCCGACCTTCCGGAACTGGAAGTAGATGAGCAGGAAGATGACTACAAGCGAAAGGGGCAGTATGAGCGAGAGGCGTCTGGCGGCCCGGATCTGGTTCTTGTATGAGCCCGAGAACTCGAAGCTGACGCCGGCGGGGACGGCCAATTCACCATCCTCGATCCGGCTCTGGATGAATCGGCGGGCGTCATCGACCACATTGACCTCGGCCTCGCCGGGCCGCTTGTCGAAGAGGACGTAGGACACGAGGAAGGTGTTCTCGCTCTTGATCATCTGCGGGCCGCGACGGTAGTCGATCGTGGCGAGCTCTCGAAGGGGCACCTGTGCGCCGTCGGGTGTCGGCACGAGAATGTCGCCGAGCGTCTCGGGCTCGTCTCGAAGCTCGCGCAGGTAGCGGACCCGAACGGGGTAGCGTTCACGGCCCTCGACCGTCATCGTGAGCGGCTTGCCCCCGATCGCCACCTCGATCACTTCCTGCACGTCGGCGACCTGCAGGCCGTATCGCGAGATCTTCTCGCGATCGATGTCGATCTCGAGGTATGGCTTGCCCACGACGCGGTCGGCGAACACCGTGGCCGGCTCGATGCTCGGGACCTGCTTGAGCAGGTGTTCGAGCCTGAGCCCGAACGCCTCGATCGTATCGAGATCGGGCCCGTAGACCTTGAGGCCCATGGGCGACCGGAATCCCGACTGGAGCATGACAACGCGGGTCTCGATCGGCTGGAGCTTGGGGGCGCTGGTCACGCCGGGCATGTCCGCCGCCCTGACAATCTCGTCCCAGATGTCCTGCGGCGACTTGATCTGGTCGCGCCACTGACGGAACGGCCGCCCGTGCTGATCGGGGATGAGCTCGCCCGCATCGTCGCGAGCGAATTCGCTAGCCTGCTCGTCGAACCGGAATCGGAGCGGTCGGCCCTGCTCGTCCGAGCGGTACTCGCTCCTGTACCGGATGACCGTTTCGATCATGGAGACGGGAGCCGGGTCGAGCGGGCTGTCCACCCGACCGATCTTCCCCACTTCCATTTCGACCTCGGGCACGGCCATGATGCGTCGATCGAGTTCCTTCACGATGTCCGTGGCTTCACCGATCGACACATGCGGCATGGTGGTCGGCATGTACAGGAACGCGCCTTCATCGAGCGAGGGCATGAACTCACTGCCGAGGCCGGGTAAGACCTCGGCGGCGGCGATGACGGTGCTGTTGGCGCGGACCGAGTCGGGGAGCCACCCAAGAACGCGGTCGAGACCCAGCCAGACCGTCACCCCGACCAGCACCACCAGCATCGCCGGTGAGAGGGCAACCAGTTTGTGCCGCAGCGCCCAGGCGAGGATGAAGGGGAACGCCAGCCGGACGAGCCAGAAGAGCAGAACGAGACCGCCGACGACGGCCGCGATGAACAACGTGTTGCCGACGGCTCCCGGCGCCGGGCCGAGGGGCTGCCACGCGTCGGCAAGGATGACCAGCACGGCGAGCACGGCGATCCCGTTCAGCAGCCAGCCGGCGGATCGCACGCCGACCGGTCGAGGCCGACGGCCGTGGGTCGCGGGGTGCTTCCCGCCCGGCCCACGCCACGCGAGGAGCAGGTGCGCAAAGGCCGGCAGCACGGTCAGCGCGATGATGATCGACGCGAGGAGCGCGAAGGTCTTTGTGTAGGCCAGCGGCTTGAAGAGCTTGCCCTCGGCCGCCTGCATGGTGAAGACGGGGAGGAAGCCGACGATGGTTGTCGCCACGGCCGTGAGGACGGCGCCACCGACTTCGGTCGCGGCCCGGTAGATGACCTCCAAACGGTCTTCGTGCTCGTCCGCCTCGTCGAGTCGGCGGAGGATGTTCTCGGTGAGCACGATGCCCATGTCGACGATCGTGCCGATGGCGATCGCGATGCCAGAGAGCGCCACGATGTTCGCGTCGACGCCGAAGACCTTCATCCCGACGAAGGTCAACAGCACGGTCAACGGGAGCATCGCGCTAATGAGCAGACTGGTTCGCAGATGCATGACCATCAGCACCACCACGATGATCGTGACGAGCACCTGCAACGTGATCGCCGAGTTCAGCGTCCGCAGCGTCTCCTTGATGAGCCCGCTCCGGTCGTAGAACGGGACAATCGTGACCCGGCTCTCGGTGCCGTCGGCCAGCACCTTGCGAGGCAGGCCGGGGGTGATCGCCGCGATCTGGTCCTTGACGCGCTCGATCGTCGCCATCGGGTTCTCGCCATATCGGGCCACGACAACACCGCCGACCGCTTCCACGCCGGCCTTGGTAAGCACGCCGCGGCGGAGCGCGGGCCCCAACGACACCTTGCCGATGTCGCGGATGAGGATCGGCTGCCCGTCGCGTGCCGCGATCGCGGTTTGTTCGAGGTCGTCCTCGCTCCCGATGAAGCCGAGGCCGCGGACGATGTACTCGGCCCGGTTCACTTCCAGCGTGCGTGCGCCGACGTCCAGGTTGCTCTTGCGCACGGCGGCGATGACCTGTTCGAGCGTCACATTCGCGGCCCGCATCGCGTCGGGATTCACATCGATCTGGTATTCCTTGACGTGACCACCGATCGACGCGACCTCCGCGACGCCGTCGACCGAAGCGAGCTTCTGCCTGACCGTGAAATCCTGGATGGACCGCAGTTCGTCGAGGTCCCAGCCGCCGGTCGGATGCCCCTCGGGGTCACGCCCTTCGAGCGTGTACCAGAAGACCTGCCCGAGGGCCGTCGCGTCGGGTCCGAGGGCCGGCGAAACGTCGGGTGGGAGCGTGCCTTCGGGCAGCGAGCTGAGCTTCTCGAGCACGCGCGAGCGGGACCAGTAGTACTCGACGTCGTCATCGAACACGACGTAGACCGTCGAGAACCCGAAGACCGAGTAGCTCCGGATGTCCTTGACGCCGGGCATGCCGAGCAACGCCACGGTCAGCGGGTAGCTGATCTGATCGTCGATGTCCTGCGGGCTCCGCCCCGGCCACTCTGTGAAGACGATCTGCTGCTTCTCTCCGATGTCGGGGATCGCGTCGACCGGCACCGGGTCGCGGACAACCGCGTCACCGAAGACCGATCGCTGCCAGTCGAACGGGGCAACGCGCACGCCCCAGAGCACGGCGACAACCACCCCGATGACCACGACGAGCTTCTGCTCGAGACAGAAACGGATGACGTGGCTCAGCGGGCCGGCACGCACATTCGGCGCGTCACTCATGGTCGTGCCCTTCCTGTGCGGCCCCCCGGTGCTCGGTCGCTTCGGCCGGCGGGAGCGCCCGGCGCACTTCGCCGCAACGCAGCATCTTGTGGCCGAAGTAGGGGTTGTTGATCTCCGTGCCCCGCTGCACCCACTCGGCGCCCTTGAAGTCAAAGGCCATGGGGCAGTAGGCGACCTGCCAGGTCTCATCGCCGCCGTGCCCGAAGGCCGCCTCGAGCGAGATCATGCCTTCGCTCATCGCCTCGAACTGGGTCCGCGCGACGCCGATGTCGGGGGTTGGCCCGGCGATCCTCAGACGGGCGGTCGCGTTTCGCCACACTCCGAGTGGCTCGCCGATGAGCCCGGCGGTCGAGACCGCGTCGATTGCCGCTTTCAGGTCCGCGGCGGCCCGCCGGAAGCCCTCGAGATCATCCGAGCTCAGGGCCTCCTGCGCCTCGAGATATGCCGAGTACACCGGCCTGAGCGCGACAGCGAACGTATCCGGGACCGTCGGTCCCGGCCGATCGCTTGAGGCCGAGCCCACCCCGGCCGCCGGCGTCATCATGGACGGCTTGGCCGCGATCTGCATGGCGCTGTCGATGCGGAATGCGCCGTTGACGACCACCTCCTCGCCCTCGCTGAGCCCTTCCCGCACAATGTAGAATTCGCCGGCGCGCGGGCCGAGCACGACCTGACGGCCTTCGTAGGTCGGCGTCGGGGCGTCGGGCACCGCGACGTACGCCACCGACCGCGTTCCGGTGAAGAGCACGGCCGAACGCGGGATCACCAGAGGCTCGGCGAGCGTGCTCGGGTCGCCCACGATGCCCAATGACTCGGCGGTGACCAGCGCCATGCCGCAGATGTCGCAATCGCCGGGGCCGTCCCTCACCACCGTCGGGTGCATCGGGCAGACCCACCGGCCCGCCAGATCCCGGCTCATCACGGCGCCGTCCGCCGCGAGCTTGGCGTGCACGACCGCCGAGGCGAACATGCCCGGCTTGAGCCGGTGGTCCGAGTTTTCCACCGCGACCCGCACGACGGCGGTCCGCGTTCGATCGTCGACCATCGGCTCGATGAAGGAGATTCGCCCCTCGAACGTCTCGCCGGGGTGGGCTTCGACCGTGAACGACACCTGCTGCCCCCAGCGGAGCATCGGGAGCTGCGATTCGTACGCCCCGAGGTCGAGCCAGAGCCGCGACAGATCGGCGACCGTTGCGATCGGCGAACCTTCCTTGAGGTAGTCGCCCTCCCGAACATCGAGGTTGGTCACTAAGCCGCCGATCGGGGCATAGATGGTCAGGCGGTCGGACTGATACGCCCCGCTTTCGACCTCGGCGATCAGTTCATTGGTGAGTCCGTAGAGCCGGAGCTTCTCGCGAGCCGCGACGAGCGTGGCGCGGGTCGCCGATCGCACGATCTCGCTCATGTCCCCGGCGTCCGAGCTGGCTTTGGCCGCCTGGCGGAGTTCTTCGAGCGCGGCGAGCAACTCCGGGCTGTAGACCTCGGCGATGTGGTCGCCCTTCGCAACGGGAACACCGATGTAGTTGACGAACAGGCGCTCGATGCGCGCGGGAAAGTACGCGGTTAGGCGCGCGACGGAGGTCTCATCAAAGGTGACCTTGCCATAAAGCCTCGCATCGGCCGTGGGAAAGAACCGCGCGACGGGCGTCGTCTCGATCCTGCTCATCGCGGCGGCCGCCTCGCTCAACACGATGCGGTCGGGATGCTCGGTCGCAGTGTCGTTTCCGCTCACCGGTATCAACGCCATGTGGCATATCGGACACCGGGCGTTGGGATCGGGCAGTCGCACCCAGGGGTGCATGGAACAGGTGTACATCTGGGGTCCGGCCTGGGAATGGTCAGCGGGCTCGGCCGTGGCGGTGTCCGCCGGGCTCACCTCGGCGGGGCGACCCAGCCTGTATCCAAGCACCATGGCCGCAACGATGAGGACCACGGCTATCCCGGTGGAGGTGTGCCGCCACACCCACGCCGCCGCCTGCGTTGCGCGCGATATGCCACTCATGGTGTCACCTTGCCTTCCCCGTCGGCCACAGGAGCCGTTGGGACAGGTTGGCCGACCAGCCTGTTCAGCCTCGCGAGCGCCTCACCGCGATCCGCCTTTGCCCTGGCGGCCTCGAGCGCGAACTCGAGCAGTGCTCGCTGCGTGTCCAACAACTCCAGGAAACTCGTTTCGCCGGTGCGGTAGCCCGCGAGCGAGGCGTTGAGGGACTCCTCCGCCTTCGGGATGAGTGTCTGCCGGTAAAGCCGGACCCGCCGGTCGGCGTCGGTGTGCTCGAACCAGGCCCGCTGGATCTCGGCGTCGATGCGGTTTGCTTCGTCCTGCCGCTCGCGTGACACCGCCAGTCTCATCGCCGTCGACTCGCGGACGGCCGCGTCGTACTTCTCACGCCATAGCGGGACCCGGAGGCCGAAGCTCAGGAGAATCGGATCGTCGCCGCTTTCGGGGATGGATCTGTTCATGGCCTCGCCCGTCACGATGTAGTCAACCCCGATCGTGAAATCGGGCAGGCCCTCGAGGCGGGCCGCATCGGATTTCGAGCGCTGCTCCTCGACGTGCTCGTCGAGGGCGAGCAATCGCGGGTTCGACGACCGGGCGAGTTCGGCCAGTTCGGTTCCGCCGGCCGCCGCCACGCGTCCAGGGAGCGCGCCAATACTCGCGATCTCGGCATTCGTGGGCCGATTGAGGGCGGCGTTGAGTTCCGCGACGTAGGCGGGTCGCATCCCATGCAGCTGGGCAAGCCGGTCTTCGAGCTGGCCGAGTTCGACCTGCACGCGCGTCAACTCCGCGTGCGAGCCCTCGCCAACGCGATAGCGTGCTCGGATCACTCCCTCGAACGACCGCAGCAGATCGAGGTTCTCCCGCGTGATCCGGGTGGCCTCGTCAACGTACGCGAGCTCATGCAGCGCCCCGACCAGCCGTTCGGTCACGGCCAATCGCGCCGCCTCGAACCCGAGCCACTCGGCGCGCGCCGCGAAGACCGCGGCGTCCTCGCGTCTGGCGAGCAACCCCGGCCACGGAAAAGACTGGCTC
Organism: Phycisphaeraceae bacterium; assembly: GCA_023898685.1. Classification (GTDB taxonomy): domain Bacteria; phylum Planctomycetota; class Phycisphaerae; order Phycisphaerales; family UBA1924; genus UBA1926. The sequence continues at coordinate 3,292,246 of CP060234.1, read as the reverse complement.
ACGCCAAGGCGGGCCTTCTGCGGGCCCGTGCGCGTCTCGACCTCATCGGCGAAGAACCCCACGTTAAGGCGCGGGTCGGGCAGCGCTCTCAGCTGCGGCACGCGCTCGGCGGCCGCGACCCACTTCTGATACGCCGCCTCGACGGCCGGGCTGTGATAGAGCGCGTAGCGCACGTAGTCATCGGGCGTGGACGATGCGGACAGCTCCGGCACAGCCACGTCATCGCCCGCTTCGTCTCGGAAGGCGGACGTTGGATGAACGCCGGTCTCGTCCGGGGTGATCGGAACGATCGAGCGGAGTTCGTTGTGCGGCGCGTCCAGCGGGGACGAGCAACCGCCGACGACGCCGACCCACGCCGCGCCCGCGGCACATGCGGCAAAGCGAGTGTTCATGCGAGGCTCCTGGTTCTTCTGCGAATCGAGGTGCAACGAGCGAAGACAGGTACCAGGTGCGTTCAGCGCGCACCATCCCTGGGGCGCCCGACCTCTACGTTCGCCAGACGCCCAGGAGGGCCCGGATCTCGCTGTGGGATCTGCCGGCCGACAGGCCGTCGGAGAACGAAACGCACCGGTTTGCCCGATCGCCGGGGTCCAGGACCGTCCTGATCTGGGGCGGTCGGCTCGGCAATCCCGTGACCGTGTCCCGGTCCACTCGGGGGATCGGGGCGGCCGGTCTTTGCGCAGGCTTCGGGATCGGGGCCGCGGCACACCGACAGGGGCCGCCGGTCATCGGGCACAGGCCATCGCCGCGCGCGCAGCACTGGGGCCTTCGGGCCGGCGCCTGACACACCGCGTCGCACGGCGCCCCCAATCCCCGGATCGCATCGAGGCCCAGCCCGGGGAGGCCGCCGGCCATGAGGATCAGGATGACGAGAAGCCTGGTCATGCCACTCCAAACCCGCGACACACGCCGACACCGGACAATCACGTATGCGAACGCTGCTATTCCGGGCGTGATTCTACAGGATGCTGCGATTCTTCGGCCAAGTCGGCCGGCTGTCGCCACCCCGAGAGGTCGACCCGCACGGTTTTCGGTCCTGCGAGTCTGCTCTGCCGCCTTGTTGGGGTCGGCCAAGGGGCGTGGGAACGGGGGCTCGTACGGTCGCGCCGGTCTTGTGACGCCTGTCGAGCCGCGCCCACGTCCCTCCCCGCCGCGCCGGGCGGGATCGTCCGCCGATCGCGTCGGAATGTGCAGTTAAGCGGTTAGGTAGCGGGCCCTGTCCGATGTACACTTCTGGCATGGCCATTCCCTTTGCCCGCAACACTGCCCCCCGAATCGCCTGTCTTCCTGCGCCCCCCCGGTTCGGGCACCTCGGCCTTCTTGCGGGTCTCGTGATCGCGTCTTCTGCGTCGGCGCAACGACATCAGCTTGGGCCCGACCCGATGCAGGCCGGGCCCCGAGTCCAGCGTGATGCACCCGTTGGCTCAGCCTTCCACCTCACCGCCCGCCCCTGGACCCCCGTCGACCTGCCGCGTGAGGCCCTGCTCGACCGCGTCGAGGACATCATCACGCAGCTGGCCACGGTCCAGTACTACAACGACGCCAACCCCAACGACGTTCAGAACGGCGCCATCATCGATCCGTACAACAACGCCGAGGTCCAATACGCCACACCCTACTTCGCCTTCGCGGTCGCGAGCGCCGTGTCCGAGGGCCGCTCGCCCCAGCTGCTCACCGCCGGCATCCGCGCCATGGACCACGCGATCGCCGATATCTCCGGGCTCGACGGGTCCGCACAGGCCAACGACAACCACGGCGAGTTCTTTGTCGCCCCGATGATGAAGGCCCTCCGCCTGTTCAAGCAGATGGAGGCCACGGGCGACTACCCCGAGCTCACCCCGCTGCTCATCGCGACCTGGGAGTTCCGCCTGCACACGCCCCGCACGCGCTTCATGAACATGGGCGTCACCCAGAACTGGCGCACCTACGCGATGAAAGGCGAGTGGCTCCGCTACCAGGACGGCCTCATCGCCAGCTCGGTGGGTTGGATCGAGGACAACTGGCTCCAGCCCAGCGAGGGGTATCAGCGGGCGAGGTTCCGGCGGGGCGAGGACGTCTACGGCATCGACCCGCCGATCTACATGTACCACGACGACACAGGGTTCCCCGAGACCTTCGCCTACCACGCGGGCGCCGCCGGGAACCTCTTCGACATGCTCGAGAACGGCTACGACGGACCCTCCGCCGGGGAGATGCGTCGGATCCTCGAGCCCAGCATCGCCAACTCGCTCCTGCTCATGGGGGGCTCGGGCGAAGCGCCCGCCGGGGGGCGTACGGGCGACCACGTCTGGAACGACATCGTCTACGCCAACAACTTCGAGATGCTCGCCCAGGCGAAGCGCCGGCGGGGCGAGAACCGGATTGCGGGCCAGCTCCACCGCGCCTCCAACCTCGCCCTCGAGAGCGCCTTCCGCTTCCAGCAGGAGCGAGGCTGGTTCAGCGTCACCAAGAACCTTTTCCATCCATCGCTCAAGAACCACTACGCCAGCTACAGCGCCCTCACCAACTACAACGGCTACACCGAGATCCACCTCGCGGAGGACTACTTCGCCCGCTCCACCCGCATCACCGAGCAGCCCACTCCCGCCGAGATTGGCGGCTACGTCCACACGCTCGATCCCGAGTACGCGTCCGTCTTCGTCAGCGCCGGCGGGATGCAGCTCCAGATCTGCACCCGCGGCTCGAACCAGCCCTACGCGGGCGTCCCGTGGCACACCTTCGGCATCGACCGCTTCAGCCGCCCGGGCTGGGACTCGCGCCTGGGTCCCGCCGACGGCGAGGCTTTCGCCGACTTCTCCGACGCCGTCTCGTTCGCGCCCGCCTTCCAGGAGAACGGCGCGTGGATCCCCGTCTGCCGCCAGCCGGCCCGGTTCGGCGGGACGTTCACACCGGATTTCGTCCACCCGCTGCTCGTCCGCGGCACGCTCGACATCGCCCCGCTGAGCGGCCAGACCGGGCCGTCCTTCCGGATGGACCTCGTCGTCACGCCCGACGGTGTCCTGGTCGACACCACCCGCACCCAGGGCGCGAACCCCTTCGCCATCACCTGGCCCCTGCTCACCTACGACGGGCGCACCGAACTCATCGCGGGCGTCGCGGGCGACATCGCCTCGACCACCTACCCCATGCTCGATGCCCCCATGCTGACCAACCCCGCCGAGGACGCCTCGCTGTTCGGCGATACAGCGATCGAGTCCAACTACGCCAACTACCACGGCTCCGGGTTCGCCAACCTGCCCCCCGACGGCGGCGCCGTTGAATGGACCGCCGTCGACGGCGGCGCCGGCGGTCCCAGCACCCTCGGCTTCCGCTACGCCCTCGGCATCTCCAGCGGCTCCACCCGCACCGCCTCGCTCACCATCAACGGCGAGGCCCGCGCCATCACCTTCGACAGCACGGGCGCCTGGAGCGACTGGCACCAGATCGACATCCCCGCCGACCTCCTGCCCGGCGGCGCCAACACCGTCCGCCTCGAGTCGATCGGCGAGGACTGCGCCAACATCGACGAACTCCGCGTCCGCGCACCCGGCGCCGCGATGGGCCGCCCCGTCCCCGATCGCCAGCACTTCATCGCGGTCGGCGCACCGGTCACGATCGATGGCGGCCTTCCCGTCGTCCGCGGCCCGCAGGGCGACCTGCTCCCCGTCCGCGTGAGTCCCGCGTCGGGCGACACGGTCACGACGTTCGTCTACCCCTGGTCGGAAGGCGACCCCGCCGGCGGGAGCGTCCGCGATGGCTTTGCCCGCACGCCCGACGGTTTCAGCACCCCGCTGGGCCGCGTCACCGGCGACCTCTATGTGGGCCGCTGGGCGGCCGGTGGGCGGAGCAGCGCGATCGACCTCGACGCCGACGGCCAGCCTGACGTCACGCTCAGCCGCGAGTGCAACTTCATCCTCCGGCACGCGAACGGCGCGGTCACGACGATCGAGGCCGACACCGCGACTATCGCCACGATCAGCCCCGCCTTCACCGCGGGCCATGGCGAGGTCCGCCTGTGGCTTCGTCCCTTCTCTCCGGCCGGCCTGCCCGGCGGTTGACGCCCGGCGATGCCGGGGCCTGATCCGGGCTGGCATCCAGAATCCAGCGCGCCATGTCTAGACGCTCGCTGCGTCACTTGTCGGCGTCTGGCGGCTCGGGCCGCGGCGTTCCAACCATGAACCGGGGGTCACCCTGGCCATAGTCCTCCGGATCAGCGACCTCGGGGTTGAGCCACTCGATCACCGCCGCCCACCCGCGGCTCTCGGGGTCGCCGTGGAAGTAGCCGCCGACCACGGCGATCACGTGGAACCCCTGGCCAAGTTGGAACGACAGCGTCGGATCGTTCAGCCGCCCCGTGATGACCTCGACGACGTAGTCCTCGGCGGACATCCGATCGGCGTAGCGGTGATAGCCCCGAAGGCGGGACCCGGCGAGGACCCGACGCAGCCCGATCTGCCGAGCCAGGTTGAACCGCCCCTGCTTGTAGAGCCTCTTTCCGATCCCCTGCCCTTGCATTCCGGGGCGCACCATGACGTCGGCCGCGAAGAGGGTCGCGCCGTAGACAGGGTCGTGGTTTGTGAACGTGCCCTCGTCGGTGAACTGCGACCAATCCATATCCGGGCGGTAGCGATCCCAATCGATGATGAGGCCTGAGCACATCCCGAGGATGACGTCGGTCGCGCGGTCGATCGCGACGAACTGCCCCTGCGGAAAGAACTCGATGTGCTGCTGGAGTTGCTCGTCACTCCACGGCGTGATGTCGGGGTAGATGAGCCGGGCCAACTCGCGGATGCCCTCGAAGTCCTCGCGCCGGGTGTTGCGGATGAGCACCCCCCGCCGGGCCGAGGCGCGGATCTTCTCCGGCGCCAGATCGACCAGCGTGGTTTCGGCGACGAGCTGGGCGCTGTTCTTGCTGTCCCGCAGCGGCAGGACCGTGCCGCGGAACCGGCTGGCGCGGAGGACGCGGATGTTGAGTTCGCCGATGACCATCGTCTCCTGATTCGGGATGCCCTCGGCCAGGATCCCGTCGCGAGCGAACGGGAAGTCGCTCGGGGTGAGGATCGCCGCCTGCCCGTAGTTCAGCGACACCGCGGGCACCATCGGGAGTGAACCAACGGTCGCCGCGTGCATCACGAACAACTGGTTCTCGATCGCTCTCGCATGGGCGCAATAACGCACGCGCAGGAACCCCTGCCGGTCATCCGTATAGCTGGGCACGAGCAGCAGCACGGCTTCCTGGCGGGCCGCCGCCCTCGCGATTTCGGGGAACTCCGCGTCATAGCAAATGGCGACGGCGAGGCGACCGAACTCCGTCTCGAAGAGCCGGAGCCCATTCCCCGGGCTGACCTTCCAGGCCTCCTTTTCGAAGCGGGTCATGTGCAGCTTGGACTGCGAGCCGTGCGAGCCGTCGGGCGCGAAGACATGACACTCGTTGTAGATCCGGTCGGCGTGGCCCGGATCACGGACCGGTATCGTGCCCGCGGCCACGTAGATCCCGCTCTCGCGGGCAAGGTCGCCCATGAGGTCGATGAACGCGGGCGCCCGATCCGCCAGGGCGCGAACCTGCTCGATCATCGGCCGGTTGACGTCCTCGAGGGTCAGGAGCTGGATCGTGAAATACTCGGGGAAGACGACCAGGCGGCAGCCGTAGTCGGCCGCGGTGCGGATGAGGCCGCGAACCTGGTCGCGGAACTCCGAGAAGTCATGAATGGGTCGGACGAAATACTGAAGCGTGGCGACGCGGACGCGATCCATGACGGTTGGTACCCCGGGCATATCGGCTGTAGTATTGCATCAGGAACGCCGGCTGCCCCCGGATTCTAGCGGGCCGGGTGTGTAGCGTTGGCTCGCGGATCGGACGACGGGCCGCCGCGGGCGTGTGCCCGCCGACTGAGACCCGATGAATCAAGGGGATGCCAACGTGGATCATGCAAGTGAGAACGGCCTCGTGGTCCGCGAATCGGCAACGGCGGGTCGCGGTGTGTTCACGACGCGACGGTTCGAACGCGACGAGTTCGTGTTCGCGTTCGCCGGCCCGCTGGTCGACGAGCACAGCATCAACGACTTCACACACACGATCCAGGTCGACCACAACCTGTTCGTGGGCCCGTCGGGCGGCCTCGACGATTTCGTCAACCACTGCTGCGAGCCGAACTGCGTGCTCAGGTCCGATCCCCCCCGCCTGTGGCTCGTCGCCGACCGGACGATCGAGCCCGGCGAGGAGATCACGATCGACTACGCGACGTGCATCCCCGTCGGGCCGACGCTCCAGTACTGCTGCTGCGGCTCACCCCGGTGCCGGCACAGGATCGGAACGTTCTGGGAACTCGACAGCGAGACCCGCAAGCGGTACGAGCAGCGGGGTGCCGTTCCGAAGTACGTGCTCGAGTGGAGCGAGGTCACGGCCCGCCGGTAGGCGTATCGGTCCTGCCATCGCGGCGTGGCCAATGGGCCTTTCGCGGCCATGCTCGCAGCGGTTGTGACATTCACGGACCCACATCTGGCGCCGGAACGTGGGAGAAGGTTTTCAGGGGCCACTCGCTGGGCCGCCACGGGAGGAGGTAGACCCGGGCGCCGGCGGCCAGGGCGGTGTGCGTGGGGTTGGGCTCGTCGGTCTCGACGCCGTTCACGATGCGGCTTGGGGCGAGGTCCTCGACGACGTAGTCGAAGGTGCGGGCGCTGCTGAACGTCGGCAAGGCCATCAGGATGAGGTAGCCCGCGTCGGGGTGGGTGGCGTCGTCGCCCGGATTGACGACGGTGATGGTCCCGTAGGGCGTGTCGATGACGTCGGGCACGCCGTCGTCGAGATTGATCTGGGCCCCGGCAACGCGGATGAAGCGGAGGGCGTCGCCGTTGGGGTCGGTGTCGTTGCCGAGCGCGTCGATGAGCCTGGGCTGGCCCGCCTTGATGACCGCCAGGTCGTCGGCGGCCTCGGGGCGTCGGTTGAGCTCGTACGCCATCACGCCGCCTGACGGGTTGTTCTGGGCGCCGTAGGGCACATACACCATGCCGTTGGCGATGACGGTGCCGCCGTTCATGCTGGCGTGGTGGGGCTTGCCGAGACCGAGATCGAAGACATCATTCAGATCGGGCGTCTGGTCGCAGAAGCGCACCGAGCCGTCGTCGGCGCTGAGCACGAAGAGCTGGCCCGAAGACGTGGCGACGTAGAGCAGACCGTTGGCGATGGTGACGTGCCGCAGCGACGCGCCCGCGGGCAGGGAGACGTAGTCGAAACCCTGGGGGAAGTGCCAGAGCGACTGGCCCGTCGCGGCGTCGAGGGCGTAGACCTTGGTGCGCATCCCTGTCGCGGGATCCCCGTCGTAGGCGGTGTCCTCGACGTCGGCCCAGAAGGCGGGGCTGAAGGTGGCGAAGAAGGCGTTGGGGTAGATGCCGGTGTCGATCGAGACGCCGAACTGGGCGTCGGAGAAACCGTCGTCGATGCCCTCGTAGCCCGCGACGTAGATGACGCCGTCGGCGAAAGCGGAGCCGCCCTGGATGCCGCCGATGCCGGTGGGATTGCTGATCTGGCGCTCCCAGACGGTCTCGCCCGTGTCGCGGTTGACGACTCGGAAGAGCCCGCCCTTGCTGCCATCGCCGACGAGGTCGGTCATGTGCCCCCCCACCTCGGCCCTGAAGAGGACGGGCGGGGCGAGCAGGTCGGCGTCGCGCGGGCCGTCGGGGCGGTTGGGGCCCGTCGAGACCGGCTCATTGAGGTCGAACACGTCACCCTGGTGGAACTGATTCGTCCAGACGAACTCGCCCGTCTCGAGGTCCATCGCGAACAGCGAATCGCCCCGATCGATGTAGCCGGGGGGCGCGAAGTCGGGATCGGGATACTCCGGGTAGGGTGCCGACGTGTTCTGGCTCGTCCCGCCGAAGATCAGGCCCCGGTCGAAGTCGACGGCGAGGCCCGAGCCGGCGGAGACACCGGTGCCGTAGGGGACGCCCGTGTCGGGGTTGATGTCGATCGTGCGCCGGCGCCAGAGTTCGACGGGGTGGGCGGGATCGGTGACGTCGTAGGCGATGAAGAGCCCGGTCTCGCCGCCCTGGAAGAGGGCGTCGTTGACGATTACATTGACCGCCACGATGAGCATGTCGACGCCGTTATAGCGGATCAGGATGGGGTCCCCCAGCACCGACGACACGGGCCGATCGGGCACGAGGATGAACGGCTGGATGCCCGGGGTATCAGGGTCGAAGTCGTGCTCGGCCCCGCCCCATCGGTCGAGCAAGTGCACCTGCCCGTAGAACGAGCCGACGAGCCAGACCGCGGCGTCGGTCACGATCGGCGCGGTGTAGAACAGGTCGGGCGCGAGGGGGGGGGCGCCCGCGTCGTAGTCCGGGTCGGAGAGCGTGGTCGTCCAGTGATCACCCGCGTTCAGCGCGAGCCCGGTCGCGGCGTCGCGCGCGAAGACGGTGCCCAGCTCATCCGTGTAATAGATCGTGCCGTCGCGGACGATCGGCGAGCCGATGACGCCCACGACCGGGTCGGGATAGACCAGGCCCAGCGCCCCCTCGAGCACGAACCCGCTCGGAGCGGGCTCGGTGGAGAGCGCGTCGTCGTTGAACGTCTCCCAGGCGCGACGGAGGTAGGCCGCGTTGTTGGGGGCGATCGTGTGCTCGCCGTCGGCGTGGTTGGTGTTGTGGTGATCGTGGGCAAACAGCGGCCAGTCACCCCCCGAGGCGCCGGCGACGAGCATGAATGCAAGGGCCGCGGACGTGATTTGGGTGGCTCGTGGCGGGAAGCTGAGTCGGATGCGTTCCGTCATCATGCTGGGTCTCCTGCTTGAGGACATGTGTGGTCCGATGCCACGGGCGCATAAGGACGCCGGAACCGGGACCGGGTTGTGATCGATCACTGGGATGGCGTCATGTCGCGATGCGTGTGGGCGTCAGTGGGTCGGGTGCTTCGGAGATTCCTGACAGGGGGCTGCACGACAACTTGCGCGTCGGGGCGGCGGCGGCGCCGTTTCTTCGCTCGCGCCGGCTGCCGTCACCGCACAAGCACGGCTGGAGCCGCAGTCTCGCCTCATCGCACCGCAGCCGGCGGAGCCCTGATCGACCAGGGCATAGCATCGTGGATGCCCGCGCCGCGTGAACGCCAGTCCATCCAGGTTGCCGCCGAGCGCAGCGTGCTCGCCGCGGTCCGGCTGCCGGGCGACCGCTACGACGCCGCCGACCCATTCGGCGAGCTGCGCGAACTCGCCGCTCAGGCGGGTGCGGTCGTGGTCGGCGAGATCGAACAGCGGCGAGAGCGTCCCGAGGCGGGGACGTACATGGGCCGCGGCAAGGTCGAGGAACTCAAGGGCCTGTGCGAACTCGTCGACGCGAAGACCGTGATCTTCGACCACGAGCTGAGCCCCAAGCAGATCGCCGCGATCGAGGAGATGACCGAGCGGAAGGTGCTCGACCGGTCGGAGCTCATTCTCGACATCTTCGCGAGCCGGGCGACGACGCACGAGGCCAAGCTCCAGGTCGAGATCGCCCAGCTCGAGTACACCTACCCCCGCCTGCGGGCGATGTGGGACCACCTCGAACGCATCGTGGGTTCCGGCGGCATCGGCGGGGTCGGCACCCGAGGCCCGGGCGAGCAGCAGCTCGAGATCGACCGCCGGCTGGTGCAGCGGCGCAAGAAGCTGCTGGGCGATGAACTGGCAAAGATCCAGGCCCGCAAGCGTCGTCAGGTGCGGGCCCGCAACCTCGACTACTTCACGGTCGGCCTCGTCGGCTACACCAACGCCGGCAAGAGCACGCTCTTTAACACGCTCACCGCGGGCGGGGCCTATGCCGACGACCGCCTCTTCGCGACGCTGATGACCCGCACTCGCGAGTGGGACCTCAAGACCGGCTCCGGGGGCGGCGGGCTCACCGCGATGCTCTCAGATACGGTCGGCTTCGTGCGTGATCTCCCCCACCACCTCGTCGCCTCGTTCCGCGCCACGCTCGAGGAGGCGACCCACGCCGACCTGCTGCTGATTCTTGTTGACATCTCCGACCCCGCGGCCGAGTTGCACTTCGAGACAGTCAACACCGTGCTCGACGAGCTGTTCGAGGACGCCCGGCAGGCCGAGTTGAAGGCCGCGACCATTGCCGAGCGATCCGGAACCAAGCTGAAGCCCTGGACGCCGCCTGAGCGGACCGTCCTGCTCAACAAGGCCGACCGGCTGGCGGACAACCACGAGGTCCTGATCTGGTCGACCAAGGCCCCCGGCTCGATCCCGGTCTGCGCCCTCCCGGATGCCCAGGGCCGGCTGAGAATCGGGCACGACACCCTGGTCGAGCGGGTCCGCCGGTCGGCGATGGGCGAGGTCCGCCGCCTGGAGATTACCGTCCCGCTGCGGGACGCCCGGACGGTCCACACGATCGAGAACCGCGGCCGAGTGCTCGACCGGGCATACGCCGCGGACCGGGTTACGCTGACCGTCGAGATCGGGTCAAAGCAGATCGAGCGGCTCCGATCGGCCGGCGCCCAGATGGAGATCGCGGGGCAGCCGGTGCGGACGAGCGGGCCCGGCTGGCGAGAATCCGAGGTGTAGGCTCCCGAGGGGTGGACAACCGCCCGGGCGGCGGGAAAATGGTCTCTGCGTCCACGGTCGGGCCCGTCCCGGTCGCGAGGCCACCTTAGCTCAGTTGGTAGAGCGAAGCTTTCGTAAAGCTTAGGTCGCCGGTTCGAGTCCGGCAGGTGGCTTTCTCCGGTTCGGGCGGGCTTTGATCGGGTCATCCCCGGAAGTTCAAGCGCGACCGGCAACTTTCCGATCAGATCCCGGTAGATCTTCGTAGACTGTGGCGAGGGCCCTCAACCCGAGCCCGACACGGAGGTTCCGCATGGCCGGCCGCTTGGACAACCGAATGAGCAACCGCGCAAGGACGATCGGGATCGCTCTGCTCTCGCTCGCCGGAGCGGTGGCGCCGCTCACACTCCTCGCCGCCGGGGTGGCGATCGCGACGCCCACGGCATCCGCCCAATTCGGGGAGGATGACGCCCAGACGATCGCGATGAAGCGGGAAACACTCGCCCGGATGATGAAGCCGATCACTGTGGAACTCAAGGACCACCGCCTCGAGGACGTGGTGCGTTTCATCGCCGACGTGACCCAGGCGGATCTCACGCCGTTGTGGATGGATGACCGCAACCCGGTCGGCCTCGACAAGGAGACGCTGGTCACGCTCAACGCCAAGAACGTCACGGCGTTGCAGTTCCTCGAGATGGTGCTCGAGAAGCTCAATCCCGATTCGACGCTCGACGCCTCGACGTGGCAGTTCACCAACTACGGCTCATTCGAGTTCGGCCCGAAGGAACGGCTGAACAAGCACCGCCGGGTCGAGATGTACGACATCGCCGACCTGCTGATGGATGTGCCCGACTACGACAACGCGCCCGATTTCGATCTCAACACCGTCTTCCAGCTCGGCGGCCAGCAGGGCGGCGGCGGGGGCAGCCAGAGCCCGTTCCAGGACAATGGCTCGGACATCACCCGTCGCACCCACGACGAGAAGGTGCAGGACGTCACCGACCTGCTCATCACCACCGTCGAGCCCGAGCAGTGGGTCGACAACGGGGGTGAGGCCGCGACGTTCCGCGAGATCCGCGGCTCGCTGTTCATCAACGCCCCGGACTACGTCCACCGCCAGATCGGTGGCTACCCCTGGTGGCCCTCACGCTACCAGCGTGTCGGGACCAAGAACGGGCGGCGATACGTCTCGCTGGGCGCGACCCCCGAGTTCGCCAACGCGCAGATCGAGTCGGCCGTCGACGTCAAGGCCGCGCCCTGATCGAATCGCCCGTTCGACGATCCACGTCCAATCGCCGACTCCCGGGCGGCTGGGGTCTATCCTGTCCGTGACCATTCGCGGAGGGACGACGTGGCCGGCCAACTGCCATCAACACCGACACCGGCGCAGATCAAGGTGCACCAGATCAAGCTCCGCGCCGCCCCTTTGCTGGACGGCGGGCAGTTCGACCTCGCGATCGCGTTGCTCGAAGAGGTGCTGCCCCTCGACCGGCGCGACGGCATCGTGCACAAGATGCTCGGGTTCGCCTATTCGAACGTGCAGAACACCACCAAGGCCGGGATTCACCTCAGGCGAGCCGTCGAACTCGGCGTCACCGATGCCGAGACTATGACCTGTCTGGCCGGCATCCTCCGCGACACGGGCGACACGCGCGGCTCGCTGCGGCTGATCGACAAGGTGCTGGATTCCTCGCCCGGTGAGACGCGGGCCCTGAATTTCAAGGCCCGGATGCTGCGCTCGATGGGTGACGCCGAGGCGGCGCTCGACCTGCTGAACAGGGCGCGCGACGCCGGCGTCTGGCACGCCGAGCTGGCGATCATGCGCGCCGAGATCCACCGCAAGTTCAAGCGGCTGGAGGACGGGCTGGGCATCATCGACGAATTGCTCGCCGACCCACGCTGCCCCGACCACAACCGCCGCGACGCCCTCTACGAGCGGGGCCACACCCTCGACGCGATGAAGGACTACGACGCGGCCTTCGACGCGTTCAGCCGGGCGAACGCGATGCTCCCGGAGCCCAAGGGCGTGATCCCGATCGATGAATTCAGGGAGATCTGGTCGGCCGAGGCGATCACCCAGATCCCGGCGGTGGGCGACGCGAGCGACCGCCCCGTCTTCGTCGTCGGCATGCCCCGCTCGGGGACGACGCTGACCGAGCAGATCCTCGCGTCCCATCCGCGGATCGGAACGGTCGGCGAATCGAACGCGCTCACGCTCATGCTGCACGACAAGCTGCCCACCCACCTCGACGCGGATTTCCTCAAGAAGGTGGCGGGCGTCTACCTCGAGAAGACGGCCCCGTCACGAGCCGGGAAGTTCGCCCGCATCGTCGACAAGATGCCGGAGAATTACTACTACGTCGCGGTGATCTCCAGGTCGCTGCCCAACGCCTCGATCATTCACTGTGTCCGCGACGCGAGGGACACCTGCCTGTCGTGCTTCTTCCAGAACTTCGGCACGCGGCTGGGCTGGACCGCCCGCCTCGAGTCGTGCGCGAAGCAGTACGCGTTCTACCGCCAGATCATGGACCATTGGCGGCAAACGGTCGACAAGCCGATCCTCGACAGCTGCTATGAGCGACTGACGAGTGACCCGCGGCCGAACGTGGAAAATCTGCTCTCGCACGTCGGGATGCCGTTCGACGAGGCGTGCATGGCCCACCACAAGCAGAAGGCCAACGTGCAGACGGCGAGCGTCGACCAGGTGCGCAAGCCGATCTACACGTCGAGCCAGGAGCGGTGGAAGCGGTACGAGAAGCACCTCGGCCCGATGCTGGAGATTCTCGAGGGGTATTGAGCGTCTCTCCGCTCGATGCAGCGAGGATACGCGTGTACCCTGTGGCATGGCGAGGCCGAATCCGCGACGACGCAATCGACCGGACATGCCCGCAACGCCGACGCCCGGGCAGATCAAGGTGCACCAGATGAAGCAGCGGGCGGCCCCGCTGCTGGAATCCGGCCAGTTCCAGATGGCGGTCTCTATGCTGGAGATCGCGCTCCCGCACGACCGGCGCGACCCGATACTCCACAAGATGCTCGGGCTCGGCTACGCGAACTTGCAGCGAACCGACAAGGCACGCCGCCACCTGCGTCGGGCGATGGAACTCGGCGTACGCGACGCCGACACGGTGCTCGGCCTGGCCGGCGTGCTCCGCGAACTCGGAGATCTGAAGGGCGCCGTGCGCGTCGTGGATGACGTCCTGGCGCTGGACCCGAAGCAGCCCAAGGCTCTCCGCTTCAAGGCGTGGGCCCTGCGGTCTCTGGACAAGTCCGACGCCGCGCTCGCGTTGCTCGACGGGGCCATCGCCGACGGCGTGTGGTCGCCCGAGATCTCGGTCATGCGCTCGGAGCTCTTGCGTCAATTCAGGAGGTTCGCGGAGTCGGTGGAGGAGTCGAACCGCCTGCTCGACCAGCCCGGCCTGCCCTCGGAGATGAGGCGGGACGGGCTGCACACGCTCGGGCTGACCTACGACGCGATGGGCGAATATGACCTCGCGTTTGACGCGATCGCCCGAGCGAACGCGATGCTTGACGACAAGGAGGTCCTTCCGATCGAGAGCTTCCGGAAAGCCTGGCCCAAGGAGGTCATCGACGAGATCCCGGAATCCGGAGAGACGAGCAGGAAGCCGGTCTTCGTGATCGGGATGCCGCGTTCGGGCACGACCCTGACCGAGCGGATTCTGGCGGCCCACCCGCGGGTGGCCTCGGTGGGCGAGTCGAACGCGATGACGACGCTGATGCGCGACCGGGTCGCCGTCGACATGACCGCGGACGCCGTCCGGCGGGTCGCCGAGGGCTATCTCGACCGGATGGGCATGGCGAAGTTCGACAAGGTCTCCCGTGTCGTGGACAAGATGCCGGAGAACTACTTCTTCGTCCCCGCCATCCTGAAGGCGTTGCCCGGGGCGTCGATCATCCACTGCACACGCGACGCGCGAGACACCTGCCTGTCGTACTTCTTCCAGAACTTCGGCGGCCTCCAGCCGTGGTCGAGGCGGATCACCACGGCCGCGAAGCGGTACGTGCAGTATCGCCAGCTGATGGAATACTGGGACGAGGTGCTCGGACCGGACATTCTGGAAGACAACTACGAGCAACTGACGAGCGATCCCAGGCCGAACGTTGAGGCGATGCTGTCGCACGTCGGTGTGCCGTTCGATGAGCACTGCCTGGCCCACCACAAGCAGACGGCCGGCGTGCAGACCGCGAGCGTCGACCAGGTGCGAAAGCCGATCTACACCTCGAGCCGGAAGCGGTGGAAGCGGTATCAGAAGCACCTGGGGCCGATGCTGGAGATTCTCGAGGGGTATTGAGAAGGAGAGAGGGCGCTGAGGCGCGGGGTGGAGCCGGCTTCAGTTCGGTTGTCGCGAAACGCGCCGGTCTGCGACTCCGCGTTCTTCGCGCCCCAGCGCTGCGCCTCTTTTCTTCGCGTTGAAACTCGCCCTCAGTGCTCGGTCAACTCCTCGACACCCGCGCACGTGCACACGAGGTTCCGGTCGCCGTAGGGGTTGTCGACCCGGGCGACCGAGGGCCAGAACTTGCCCCGGCGAGTCCGCTCGTTGGGGAAGCCCCCGACGCTGCGAGGATACGGATGCGTCCACTCGTCGGCGCAGACCATCGCGATCGTGTGCGGGGCGTTCTTCAGCGGGTTGTCGTCGCGGGGCCATTCGCCTGATTCGATCTTCCCGGCCTCCCCGGCGATCTGTATCAGCGCATCGCAGAACGCGTCGAGCGTCTCGCGGGGCTCGCTCTCCGTCGGCTCGACCATGAGCGTGCCCGGGACGGGCCAGGACATGGTCGGGGCGTGGAAGCCGAAGTCCATGAGCCGCTTGGCGATGTCGTCGATCTCGACGCCCGCCGATTTCTTGAACGTGCGGCAGTCGATGACGAACTCATGGGCACAACGCCCGTTCTCACCACCAAAGAGAACGTCGTAGTGTCCCTCGAGCCGCTTGGCCATGTAGTTGGCGTTGAGGATCGCGATCTTGGTGGCATGGGCCAGGCCGTCGGCGCCCATCAGCGCGATGTACATCCATGAGATGGGCAGGATGCTGGGGCTGCCGTATGCGGCGGCGGAGACCTGCCGTTCACCCTCGTCCAGCGCGTGTCCCGGGAGGAACGGGGCCAGGTGCTCGGCGCAGGCGATCGGGCCCATGCCCGGGCCGCCCCCGCCGTGGGGGATGCAGAAGGTCTTGTGCAGGTTGAGGTGGCACACATCGGCGCCGTAGTCGCCGGGCCGGCAGAGGCCGACCTGGGCATTCATGTTGGCGCCGTCGAGGTAGACCTGCCCCCCGTGCTCATGGACGAGAGAGCAGACCTCGCGGATGTGGCTCTCGAACACGCCGCAGGTGCTGGGGTAGGTGACCATGATCGCGGCGAGGCTGTCCGCGTTCGCCTCGACCTTCTTCTTCAGGTCGTCGAGATCGATCGCCCCGTCGGGGCGGTTCTTCACGGCGACGACCTTCATCCCGGCGAGCACCGCCGACGCCGGGTTGGTCCCGTGAGCCGATTCGGGCACGAGGCAGACGTTGCGGCGTCCCTCGCCCCGCGACTCGTGGTAGGCGCGGATCGTGATCAGGCCCGCGTACTCGCCCTGGCTGCCGGCGTTGGGCTGGAGGCTGACGGCGGGGAAGCCCGTGATCTCGCCCAGCCAGCTCTCGAGCTGGGCGAACAGTTCGCGGTAGCCCGAGGTCTGCGAGGCGGGGGCGAAGGGGTGGATGTTCCCGAACTCGGGCCAGGTGACCGGGATCATCTCGCTCGTGCCGTTGAGCTTCATCGTGCACGAGCCGAGGGGGATCATGCTGTGGGCGAGGCTCAGATCCTTGTCCTGGAGCGAGCGGAGGTGCCGCAGCATCTCGGTCTCGGTCTGGATCTGCTTGAACGCGTGCTGGGCCATGAAGGGGCTGGTGCGGGCGAGCGACGCCGGCAGCGAGGGCTCGATCGCGTCGAGCAGTTCCTGCTCGTCGAGCGTCACCTCGTTGCCGCACCCGAAGCATGTACAGATCTCACGGATGAACTCCCGATCGGCGGTTTCGTCGAGCGCGACGCCCACCGTGCCGTCGTCGAAGTAACGGAAGTTGATCCGGCGGGCCTCGGCGAGCTCTCGCACGCGTGCGGCGTTTCCCGCTCCGCCCTTCGCGCCGCTCAGGCGGACGCGGAGCGTGTCAAAGTGCTGCTCGTTGACGATCGCGTGCCCTAGCCGGCGCAAGCCCTCTGCGAGCACGCCCGTCCACGTGCGCACGCGCCGGGCGATTCGGGTCAGGCCGGTCGGGCCGTGGTACATGCCGTAGCAGGCGGCCATGATGGCGAGGAGCACCTGGGCGGTGCAGATATTGGAGGTGGCCCGGTCGCGCCGGATGTGCTGCTCGCGAGTCTGGATGGCGAGGCGGAGGGCGGGGTTGCCCTGAGAGTCCTTCGAGACACCCACGAGCCGCCCCGGCATCTTGCGGACGTGGGCCTCGCTGGTCGCAAGGTAGGCCGCGTGCGGGCCCCCGAAGCCCATCGGCACGCCGAAGCGCTGGGCGCTGCCGATCGCGATGTCGGCCCCGAGTTCCCCGGGCGGCGTGAGCAGCGTCAGCGCGAGCGGGTCGGCCGCCATGACCGCGATGCCCCCCGCCGCCTTCACGCGGGTGATCAGGTCACGGAAATCGTGAATCTCGCCCGAAGTGTCCGGATACTGCACGAGCACACCCGCGTATTTCGATGGGTCGAACCCCGCGTCGAACGGGTCGCCTACCTCCAACTCAACGCCGAGCGACGCGCACCGGGTGCGGAGCACACCCAGCGTCTGCGCGTGGCAATGGTCGGCGGCGAAGAACGCGTGGGGCATCCTGGGGGCGATGTTGACCGCCATCGCCATCGCCTCGCCCGCGGCGGTGCCCTCGTCGAGCAGGCTCGCGTTGGCGATGGACAGGGCGGTGAGCTCCGAGATCATCGTCTGGAAGTTGAGCAGGATCTCGAGCCGGCCCTGGCTGATCTCGGGCTGGTAGGGCGTGTACTGCGTGTACCACCCGGGGTTCTCGAGGATGTTGCGGAGGATGACCGGGGGCGTGATCGTGCCGTGGTATCCCATGCCGATGCACGAGCGCCAGATCTCGTTCTTCCCGGCGATGGAGCGCAGGACGCCAAGCAATTCGTGCTCACCGCGGGGCGTGCGGCCGGCGGGCTCGGTCAGCTTCAGCGGCTCGCGAAGCCTGATGGAGGGCGGCACCACCTCGTCGACAAACGCGTCGAGCGAGGCGTATCCCAGAAGCTTGAGCATCTCGGCGATGTCGCCCTCGTCGGGCCCGACGTGCCGGTGCACAAAGCCATCGTGCCAGTCGAGCGGGCTCGGGCCCACCGCTCGGCGGTCCCCCGGGGTGTGCCTCGATCGTGTCGGCTCGGTGGTCACCGGCGTGGTCCTCTCTGGGCGGAGTTCTGGATTCAGGGTGGTCATCGCCCCTCCCGGTGTGCTGTTCCTGGTCGGGCCCCGGACACGTCCGGGGCGGCCTCCCAAGGGTATGCGGGTGGCCCCGAGAATCAGCGCAGCCTGCCCGGCAGCGAGTACACTCTTTGGAACTCATCCGGGAAACAACAATGAAGCACACCTCGCTCAAAGCCGCCCTGCTCGCGATCCCGTACCTCTTCGCCGGCCCCCTGGCCTGCGCCTCTGCCGACCTCCGTACCGACGGGCTGGGCACGGTGACCGAGCAGGAGGACGCCGAGTTCTCTGAGCACCTGCACGTGCTCGCCAGCGAGTACATGGAGGGGCGGCTCCCGGGCACGCCAGGCATCGACCGTGCGGCCGACTACATCACCTGGCAGTTCAGGCACATCGGGCTCAAGCCCGCCTTCGACAACGGGACGTCGTACCGCCAGCCCTTCTCAGTCGGGTCCAAGGCCGAACTGGAGGGCCAGTCGATGTCGCTCTCGATGAAGGGAGAGACGAAGAAGCTCGTGAGCGGCGCGGAGTTCAACGCCCTAGCGTACGGCGGGTCGGGCAAGGTCGATCTGCCGGTGACTTTCGTGGGCTACTCGATCCCGATGGGCCCCAACCAGTACGAGGGCTACCCCGCCGACACGGACCTCTCGGGCAAGGCCGTGATCGTGCTGCGGTACGAGCCGATGAACGACGAGGGCGGCAGCCGGTGGAGGAACGATGGCTGGTCGTACGCGGCGACGCTGGGCGGCAAGTACCGCGCGGCCGCGAGCCGCGGGGCGGGGGCGATCATCATGGTGACGCCCCCCGGCGCGAAGGACGCGCACGCGAACGAGCTCGAATCGGTGGCGACCTCGGAGCAAGGCCAGCCCGTCGATATCCCGGTGGTGCACGTCACGCCCGAGGTGGCCGACCTGATGATCCGGGCGGGCGACCCGGAGCACCGCACGCTGGCCGACCTGGTGGCGCTGGCGAACGAGGGGAGCGCGATCGTCGACCTCCAGGGCGTAAGAGCGTCGATCGACAGCGAGATCAAGCGCGAGCCGACCATGACCAACAACCTCGGGGCGATCCTCCCGGGCAAGGGCGACCTCGCGGATCAGTACATCGTCATCGGGGCCCACTACGACCATCTCGGGATGGCGACGTTCGGCACGCGCTTCACCGGCCAGATGCACCCGGGGGCGGACGACAACGCCTCGGGCTCGGCCGGCATGCTCACGGTCGCCAAGACGCTCTCGGACGCATGGAAGGAGATCGACGGCCCGGTCCGGTCGGTGCTCTTCCTCTCGTTCAGCGCCGAGGAGTCGGGCCTGCTCGGCTCGCAGCACTTCGTCGAGCACCCCGCCGTGCCGCTCGACAAGCAGTCGCTGATGCTGAACATGGACATGATCGGCAGCCTGCGAGGTCATCTCGAAGTGGGTGGCACAGCGTCGGCGGAAGAACTTGCCGAGCTTGTCAGCCCAATCTTCGCGAAGTCTGGGATCGAGGTGCAGACGGACGTCTCGGTGGGATCGGGGCGGAGCGATCACGCGAGCTTCGACCGCAAGGGCGTGCCAAACCTGTTCTTCTTCACGGGGCTCACCGACCAATACCACACCCCGGACGACACCCCTGACACGATCAACTACGAAGGCGGGGCCAAGGTCGCCCACCTGTGCGCGAACGTGGCGCTGGCCGAGGCGGTCAACGAGGGCCCGCTGACGTTCGTGAAGACCAACCAGGAGGAGGACCGGGGCGGGCGGCGTCAGCGCATGGGCGGGCGTGGCTCGATGAAGATCCGCGTCGGTATCGCGCCCGCCGATTACTCGGGCACCGATGGTGTCCCGATCGCACGGGTGTTCCCGGGCACGAGTGCCGCCGACGCGGGCCTGCAGGAGGGCGATCGGATCATCGTCTGGAACGGCGAGAAGGTCGCGACGGTCGGAGACTGGATGGCCATGCTCGCCAGCCACGAGCCGGGTGAGACGATCGACATCGTGATCGTGCGGGACGGCAAGGAGATGACCCTGCCGATCACGCTGAAGGCGGCGCGATCGCGGGGCGATTGAACTTGATCGCTCCTAGCGCCCGAACCATCGCAGCTTGTAGTCGCCCCGGTCGAATACGACATCCATGAACGTCCACTGCATCGTCGGGTCGCCCCCGGCGTGCAGGCGGAACATGTTCCGCCCGATCGGCTTCATCATCACGCCGGGCGTGAACTCGCCGGCGGGCATCGCCTGGAATAGCCGGCGGATGTCCTCGCGCCGCCGCTTGAGCTCCTTGAACGCCTCGCCCGGGTCATAGCCCCGCTCGGCGAACTCGCGGCGGGTCTCGTCGCTGAGCAGATCCCGGGTGAACGCGCCCTGATCGTCGGCCATGATCGTCTCGAGGATGTGCCGCATCAGGTCACGCACGGTCGGCGAGCGGAGGGTGACGGTTCCATCGGGGTTCGTCGTTCGAAGTTCGCCGGGTTTGGCGGCGAGCGGGTTGTTGTCGGCCGCGCTCTGTGCGGGCAGACGGAACGCCCCCCCCTGCGTTCCGGGCAGGCCCGACATGAACGGCTTGTTGGCCGGGATGACGCGGGTCTCCACGCAGCCGGCCAGGGCCAGCAGGCACATGAGCACGCAGGCGCAGGCATGGCCTCCATGTGAACCCGAAACGCGAACGAGGGTTGCTGGAGCGAGCGCGTCCGCCGCACTCACCTTGTCCTCGTCGCACGGTGTCCGCATCAGCCCAGCCTCACGCCCCCGCCGCGAAGAGTTCATCCCGCCCCACCGTCTCGGGCGTGGGACGGCCCCGGCGCCAGAGATCGTGCACCGCAAACTCCGCCCTGGGCTCATTGAAGTCGCTCCGGGCGTGACAGCCCCGGCTCTCCTCACGCCACTCCGCGGCGCGGGCGACCAGCGCCCCCACCGTCAGCAGGTTCTGCGTCTCCCATGCCTCGGGCTCGTCGAAAATCTTGTCGAGCGTGTAGCGCCCCCAGAAGTCGAACATCTCCTGCGTGTCGCGGAGCTTGGGGCCGACCCGGTCGATGCCGACGTTTCGCCACATCGCCGAGCGGAGGCTGGAGCGGATGTCGACCAGGTCGATCTCCCCCTGGTCACTCGGGCGGATGTCGCTGACGACCTGGGCGGGGTGCCCGCCGTTGGTCGCCGCCCCGTTGTCGACCGCCCGCTCGCGAGCGTGCCGCCCGCTCCGGGCCCCGGCCACGAGCCCCTCGAGCAGCGAATTGCTCGCGAGCCGGTTGGCGCCGTGGAAGCCCGTGCAGGTCACCTCCCCCGCCGCGAGCAGGCCCGGCACGTCGGTCCGCCCCACCTCGTCGGCGCGGACCCCCCCCACCGCGTAGTGCGCGGCGGGGTGAACCGGGATCAGGTCCTTCGCGGGGTCGAGCTCGAACCGCCGCAGCAGGGCGTGGATGCCCGGGAACCGGTCCTGGAAGTTGGCGATCCCCCGGCAGTCGAGCCAGACGTGAGAGCCCCCTTGCTGGGCGATCCGCCGGATGATCGCCCTGCTGACGATGTCACGCGGCGCGAGCTCGGCCAGCTCGTGCACCTCGGTCATGAATCGCAGGCCCGACGCGTCGAGCAGGTGGGCCCCCTCGCCCCGCACCGCCTCGCTGATCAGGGCCCGGTGGGCCCCCGGGAGATAGAGCGTGGTCGGATGGAACTGGACGAACGCCATGTCGGCGATCGTGGCGCCGGCGCGGTAGGCCATCGCGACCCCGTCGGCGGTCGCGCCGCGGGGGTTGGTCGTCTCACGGAAGAGCTGGCCCGCCCCGCCGCTGGCGAGGATCACCGT
Organism: Phycisphaeraceae bacterium; assembly: GCA_023898685.1. GTDB lineage: Bacteria > Planctomycetota > Phycisphaerae > Phycisphaerales > UBA1924 > UBA1926. Next base: position 3,270,556 of record CP060234.1, on the reverse strand, counting down.
CTTGGCCCAGATCATCTGGAGGCCGTAGCGGCTGTGGTGGGTGATGGCGCCACGAACGGGGCTGCCGGGCTCGGCGGTCGGCGTGATCAGGTCGAGCGAGAAGCAGTTCTCGAAGATGCGGACGCCCTCGGTTGCCCTCGCCCGCTCAAGCAGGAGCCGTTGAAGCTCACGCCCGGTCGCGTCCCCGTCGGCGTGGTAGACCCGGCTCGCGTGGTGCCCCCCCTCGCGCCCGGTGTGAAGTTCGCCCGATTTCTTGTCGCGGTCGAAGCGGATGTTCCAGTCGATCAGCTCGCGGATCCGCTGGGCCCCCTCCTCGACCATCAAGTCCACCGCCCGCTCGTCGCACAGGCCCGCCCCCGCCTCGATCGTGTCGGCCGCGTGCGACTCGAACGAATCGTCGTCGCGGAGCACGGCGGCGATGCCTCCCTGGGCCCAGGCGGTGTTGGTGGCATCAAAGGCACTCTTGCTCAGCAGAATGACGTCGCCCGGGGCGCCCTTGATCGACGCAGCCGCCTCGATGGCCGCCCGCAGCCCCGCGACACCGCCCCCGATCACCAGCGTGTCGGTGAAGATCTGCGGCAGCAGCGACGATCGGAACGGGATCAGGTAGCGTCGTTTGTCGAACAACGGGTGCATGGCCCGCCTCCCGGGTTCACACGAACGGGATCACGATCACTCCTGGTGGTCATGAGAGCAGCAGCAGCCCGAACCGCAGCCGCCGTGGGCGGGGGCTTCAGGAGCCGGGCCCAGCATGTCCACGATCTTGGCGTTGAGGTAGGCCCCGTGGTGCTCGAGATGCCAAGCGGCGTAGACCAGCAGGCGGTGGGCGTCGGCCTCGCCCATCACGGGCGTCATCGCACGCCGGGTCCAGTCGTCGGGGCCCAGTTGGACGAGCCAGGTCGCGTTGGCCTGGCGGGTGGTGTAGATCGAGGCGAGCAGGGCGCCCGCCGGCATGAGCAGTGAGTCGGGCCCGGGAGCGGACAGGCGGGACGCGATGAAGGCCTGCTCGTCCCAGTTCTCGAACACCGGGGCATCCTCCACGATCGTCCGGCGGAGCCGCATCGCGTAGAGCATCTCGGCGTCCATCACGTGCGTGAGCAGAGCCCGACACGACCAGAGGCCCAGCCCCCGGGCCGGGTCGAACGGCCGGTCGAGCTGCTCGTCATGCAGCTCAACGACGCGCATGTCCAGCACATGAACACCGGCGCGATAGCGATCGACCAGCCTCGCCGGTCCGAGCGACGCGAACTGGTCGACACAGGGGGTGCGAACGGGGGATTCGGCTCGGCTTGTTGTCTGTTCGGTTGTCATGGATGTCCCGAACGATACGTCGTTGACGGGTCAAAAGCCCGTGGATCGGGTACCCTCTCCGCATGGCCGACCAGACGCCTGAAAACGCCCCCCGCTCGCTCGTGCTGCGGGTCGTGACGATGCCACGGGACACCAACCCCTACGGCACGATCTTCGGCGGCGTGATCCTGAGCTACGTCGACCAGGCGGCGATGCTGGAGGCCCTCAACCACGCCCACTGCACGTGGGTGACGGCGTCGATGGAGCGGGTCGATTTCCTCGCCCCGGTCCAGCTCGGGGATATCGTCGAACTCTACACGCGGACCACGCGGATCGGGACCAAGAGCGTTACCGTCGGCGTCGAAGTCGAGGCCCGCCGGCACGCTTCGGGTGAGCGGGCCCGGGTGACGCAGGCGACGGTGACAATGGTCTCGCTTGACGAGAAGGGCCGGCCGACGCCGTTCAAGCAGGCCCCGCCGCCGCGGAGCCGGGGGTTGGGTTGACCGTCGGGCTGGGCCCGGGGAGTTGTCTGTGGTGTTCTCAAAGCTGGGCGGGATGTTCAAGAAGGACGGTGATGACGCCGCGGGTGCCGAGATGCAGCGCGTCTTCGAGAGCCACCACCTCGCGGCCGACCGGGGCGGGGGCGTGCTGCTTGTCACTGTGCTGTGCGAATCCGTAACCGACCGCGAGGCGGGGATTGTGTTCGAGGAAACCAACCAACACCTCGATAATTCCTGCAAGGGCCTGATCGTTGACCTCTCACAGGTCGGGGTGCTCACCTCGGCCGGGATCGGCACACTCGTGCGTCTGCACAAGCGGCTCGGCGAACGCCAAGGCAGATTCGCCGTCTGCTCGCTCAGCGACGATCTTTCCGAGCTCTTCCGCCTCACGCGCATGGACCGCCTGTTCACGCTCGCCCCGGACCGCGACGCGGCGATGCGGGTAGTCGCGGCATGAACGATCGGCGGGCCAGGCTGGGGGTGCTCATTTCGGGCTCGGGCCGGACGCTGATGAACCTGTACGAGCGGTGCGAGCGGGGGGAACTCGACGCGGAGATCGTGGACGTGATCGCGTCGAAAAAGTGCGTGGGCGTCGACCGCGCGCTCGCCACGGGCCTGCCCGTCGAGATCATCGAGGGCGATATCCCGGGCGACGTGCTGGCCAACCGCGTCGAGCGACTGAACATCGACTGGCTCATCCTCGCCGGCTACCTGCGCCTCATCCCGATTCCAGCGATGCTGCGCCGCCGGGTGCTCAACATCCACCCCGCCCTGCTTCCGGGCGATGGCACCAGGGGCCGATTCGGCGGCCCCGGGCTCTACGGCTCGAAGGTCCACAAGGCCGTGCTGGCCGCGGGCGAGACCGAGAGCGGGTGCACGGTGCACTTCTGCGACGACGAGTACGACTCCGGGCCCGTCATCCTCAGGAAGCGGTGCCCCGTGCTGGCGGGCGACACGCCCGAGAAGCTGGCCGCCCGCGTGTTCGAGCTCGAGCTCGAGGCATATCCCGAGGCGCTGCAACTTCTCATTGACGGCGCCCGTACAAACGTGTGAGGCCCGGGCTATCCGCACACCCACGCCGGGCCGGAGCGACGTGTTGGAAGAAACGAGTCTGCAAGCCAGCCGGTTCCCCATGTGCCACGGCCGTGTCGGCCGTGCGAGCGTGCTACGGGCCCCGTCGGCTGAACGCACGGCCGACACGGCCGTGGCACACCGGATTCGGAACGCCATTGCAGGCCTCACGCTTATTCTCCTGACCACCCTGCCTCTCGTTCCTCCCGCCCTCGCCGGCCCAGACGACGAGACTGTCATTGACGAAGCCGCGAGCGCGATGGTGGAGAAGGCGGCGCAGGAGGCGAAATCCTCGCAGTACACCGCCCGGGCGTTCGAGGCGTTCGGCAAGGGCGACTACGCCGGGGCCGAGCGGATCCTGCTCGACCAAATCACCTTCGACGGGCAGAACTTCGTCGTGCACTACAACCTCGCCTGCGCGCGCGCCGTGCAGGGAAGGCTCGACGAGGCCAACGCCTCGCTGCGCCGAGCGGTCGAGCTGGGGTTCTGCAACCGCCGGACGATGCTCGCCGATCCCTACCTCCGCCCGCTGCGCGACACCGATGCGTTCAACCTGCTACTCGACAACTGGAGCGGCGTGCTCGAGGCGCAGCGGAAGTCGAGGCTCGAGCAGGCGAAACGCTGGGTGCACGGCGACACGCTCGAACGCACCGACGATGCGCTCCGCTACGACCTCATCTCCGCCCACGACGAGGCCGCGACCGACGAGGCGGTGCTCGAGATGCGACGCGTCGCCGACTGGGCCGCGGGGATCATGCCGTCCGTGGTCGACGCCCAGGCGACAGCGAAGGCGTCGTATGTGGTCGTCGTGCTGCCCGACCAGAAGGACTTCCTCAAATGGGCTTTCTGGACCTACGGACAGATGGCCCGCCGGGCGTTCGCCGGCATCGGGGGCGCCTACGAGCACGACAGGAAGCGGCTGGTGGCCCAGGATCTTGGGGCGACTCTCCGGCACGAGTTCTTCCACGTGCTCGACTGGCGCGAGATGGACCGGCTGGGCCAGGTCCACCCCATCTGGATCCAGGAAGGACTCGCCAGCCTCGTCGAGGACATGGACCCCGAGCGGATCATCGAGCGCCGTGGCAGGCCGATCTCCTCGATCATGCGCCCACGGGGCGTCAATGGGAACGTCGATCCGAGGCTGGTCCCGGGCGCCGAGCGGGCGGGCCGGCCCGAGGCGCCCCCCGCCCGGCTCGTCGATGACGGGTTCGTTCCCGTCCCGTCGTGGAGGACGAACATCGTCAAGCGGCTGGCGGAAGCCGGGGCTCTGCCCTCGCTCGCCAAGCTCTCCGGGATGGACCATATCGAATTCTCGACCGACCGACCGCTGGCGACCTACGCCGAGGCCCGCACGGTCTTCCTGTTCCTCCAGGACCAGGGTGTGCTCGCCGAGTGGTTCAGGGTCTACACGCAGGACCCGGAGCACGGCTACGACGCCGACCCACGGGGCCTGGCCGCGATGGAGGCGGTGCTGGGGCAGGAGCTCGACGTAATCGAGGACCGCTACCGCGACTGGGTGCGGCACACGCTTCCTGAAGTCGCTGAAACGGGGTCGGACCTGCGGGCCCAGATCGGCGTGGATATCGAGCAGGGCGAGGGCGACGGCCCCGTCGTGACCAAGCTGCCGCCGGGGTCACGCCGCCGAACCGGCCTGCGCCGGCTCGACGTGATCACCGCGATCGACGGGCGGCCCGTGCGCGACATGAAGGAACTGATCCGGGTGCTGTCGGACTACGAGCCAGGGGAGAAGGTGACGGTGGCGTACCGGCGGGTGAAGCTGCACGGGACGACCGAGGTGACGCTGCAAGCCAAGGATTGAACCCATGCCGCCAGAGTCCCAGTGAGGAGCAGTCATGGCCAGAAAACGATCGATCGGACGCGCCCTTCTCAAGGCCGCCGCCGTGCTTGTGGTGCTCGTCCTGATGGCGGGCATCTGGTTGTGGTGGCTCGGCGGCGGGATGCCGCAGGTCAAGGTGGACTACGCGGCCGAGCTCAACAAAGCGGCCTTGGCTGTTCCGGAGGAGGATCGGGCCTGGCCGATCTACATCGAGGCGGTCTCGAAGCTGCCCAAGCTCAAGGAGCGGGCCGCGTTCGACGATCTGATCAGCTCGGCCGCGCCCGGCGGCGAACGTTGGACCGAGGCCGTGCGAGCACTCGATGAATACGCCGAGGTAGTCGCGTTGATCCGTGAGGGGGCGGCGAAGGCGGCGGCGGGCGTGATCGCCGAACCGGAGGTCTCGAAAGACATCCTCGAGGCCGAGGGACGCGGCGATGAATACGAACCCTACACCGGGCCCAACCCGGCGTGGGTGGTGGACGTGGTGCTCCCGCAGCTGAGCGAGTTTCGGTCGATGACGAGGATCCTGCGCGTCGATGCGCTTCACGCGGCGGAAGTCGGCGACGGCGACCGGATCACCGCCGACATCGAGGCGATGGCCGGGCTGGGGCGGCAGGCCCGCGAACAGCCGATCCTGATCAACGCGCTCGTCGCCCAGGCGATCGGCGTGGCGGCCGCGCAAGCGACCGAGCGGATCATCCACGACAACGCTGACGTGCTCGGCGAAGCCCAGCTCGCCCGGATCGATCACGCCCTCATGTCGGCCTTCACCGGACCCGGCACGACGCTGGATCTGACGGGGGAGCGCTACTTCTTCCTCGACGTCATCCAGAGGCTGTACTCGGACGATGGCCAAGGGAATGGGCGGATCACGGCCAAGGGTCTGGAGGATTTCAATACCAAGAACCTCGTGTTCGATCAGAAGCCGGCCATGCCGCACAGCCGGGTGCTGGCGGGGTTCATGTCGCTGTTCTCGATGGACCGCGCCGCGTTGACGGCGATGGTGAACGGGTTCTACGACGAACTCGAGGCCTACGCGGCTCGATCGCCCTGGGCTCGCGGGCCCGACACGTTCGACGTCCGGATCGAGACCATGCACGCCAACGGCAACCCGCTGGACATGGGCGAGAGACTCGTTTCACTGCTCATGCCCGCGTTGAGCAGCGCCGTGCACCGGACCGACGAATCACGGACAGAGGTCGAGGCGGCACGCCTGTTGATCGCGCTCGATCGCTTCCGGCTGGCGCACGGCACATGGCCGGCGTCGCCGGACGAATTGGTCCCCACGCTGATCGACCATGTGCCGCTGGATCCGTTCACGGGGGATCCGCTGAAGTACATGCTCACGGACGCGGGCCCGGTGATCTACTCGGTCGGGGTCGATCGGGAGGACGACGGCGGGAGGCCATCAGCGCACGCGAACCGCTGGCGGCCGGTGGACCAGGTGCAGAGCATCCCGGCCGATGATCCGGACGGGATCGGGGGGGATTGGGTGCTGTATCCGGCGCCAGATGACGGCTGAGTCTTGACCGGTACACTCCCCCCATGCACGCCTACCACGACCTGCTCCGCCGCATCCTCGATGAAGGGGTCCAGAAGCCCGACCGGACCGGCACCGGCACGCTCTCGGTGTTCGGGCACCAGTCCCGCTACGACCTCTCCAACGCAGACGGGTCGCTGGGGCCTGCGTCGCCCTCGTCGGGCTTCCCCCTCGTGACGACGAAGAAGCTGCACCTGCGGTCGATCATCCACGAGCTGCTCTGGTTCCTGCGGGGCGAGACCAACGTCGCCTACCTCCGCGAGCACAACGTGACGATCTGGGACGAGTGGGCCGACGACGAAGGCGAGCTGGGCCCCGTGTACGGGCGGCAGTGGCGGGCCTGGCCCACGCCCGACGGGGGGACGATCGACCAGATCGCCGACCTCGTCGAGGGGCTCAAGGACAACCCGTCGAGCCGGCGTCACCTGGTGTGCGCCTGGAACGTGGGCGAGGTCGAGAAGATGGCCCTGCCCCCCTGCCACTGCCTGTTCCAGTTCGATGTCTCGCCCGCGCCCGATGGCGGGCCCGACCGGCTCAGCTGCCAGCTCTATCAACGCTCGGCCGACGTCTTCCTGGGCGTGCCGTTCAACATCGCCAGCTACGCCCTGCTGACGATGATGCTCGCCCAGGTCTGCGGCTACCGCCCCGGCGAGTTCATCCACACGCTGGGCGACGCGCATCTGTACAGCAACCACCTCGAGCAGGCGAGGCTCCAGCTCACGCGCGAGCCGCGGGCGAGGCCGACCGTGCGGATCAATGCGGCGGTGGAGTCGATCTTCGGGTTCCGGTACGAGGACTTCGAGGTGGTGGGCTACGACCCGCACCCGCACATCAAGGCGGCGGTGGCGGTGTAGGCGGCGGGCGATCGATCTTCTAGGTGTGCCACGGCCGTCCCGGCCGTGCGTGAGCAGGACGGGCCAGTAGGTTGTCCCGCACGGCCAGCATGGCCGTGGCACACCGATTGAGAAAGGCACGTTGTCGTCAGATCTCCACCAGCCCCTCGCGGATGGCGAAGCGGGCGAGCTCGACGCGGTCGTGCAGGCCCAGCTTGTCCATGATCGACGAGCGGTGGGCGTCGACCGTCTTGGGGCTGCGGTGGATCGCGTTGGCGATCTCGTTGCGCGGCATGCCCCGCCCGATCATGCGGAGGATCTGGAGCTCGCGCTGCGTGAGGCGGTTGAGCTTCGACTCGGGCTTGTTGCTTTCCGCCGCGAGCGGGCGGTTGGGATCGAGCCCGCAGCGGCTGATGACCTCGGGGCTGAACGCGAACCGGCCCCCGGCCACCTGCTTGATGGCATCGATGATCGCCGCCGGCGCATCACGCTTCGAGACGTAGCCCCAGGCCCCCACCTTGACGGCCGCATCGAGGTAGGAGTGCCGCACAAACGCGCTGAGCAGGATCACCCGGCAATCCGGGCATCGCGAACGCAGGTCGTCGATCACCTCGAAGGGATCGCTGCCCGGCATCTCGATATCGAGAAGAACGACGTCCGGCTTGGCTTTCGAGGCCGCCTCAATCAGCCCATCGGCCGAAGGAAGCGTGCCGACCACCTCGATGTTCGGTGTTTTTTCCAGCCTGGAGCACAGACCTTCAATCAGGAACGCGTGATCATCGACGCAGAACACCCTGATCGCGTTGTCCCGGTTCTCGGTGGCATCCACCATCATGCGTTCTCCATGCCGCCGATACTCCGAGCCAGCGTCTCTCGGATACCGGCGATGCCAGCGGAGGGGTCAATCGCGATCCGCCCGGGTGCCTCCCCCGGCCCGGAATCGCGGGCCCGAACGTCAAGACCCGCGTCCGTGGAGACAATGTAATCAACGGAACCGTCGATCGTCCCGCGCAATATCATACACCCCATCGTCCGGCGCAATTCCTCGCAGAGGGCCGCGACCCGAAGATCGGGAATCCGCACGAGAACACGCGGAGTAGCGTGATCGGTCGGCCGGGGTAACGCCACCGGCAGCGTGAGCCGGGCGAGCGTGCCTCCTTCAGCGAGCGCCTCGATCCTGAATGAACCGCCCGCTAATCGTGCAATCCCATCGACCACGCTCAGCCCGAGCCCGGTCGAGAGCCCCCGCTTCTTGGTGGTGTAGAACGGCTCGATGGCGCAGCGAGCGACCTCGCCCGGTATGCCCGGCCCTGTGTCGCGGACGTCGATCTGGACGGCCGAATGCTCGGGGTCGTGACCGGCCGCGAGGTCGATTCTTCCTGTCGTCGCTCCGCCTCGCTGGATCGCCTCGGCGGCGTTGACAAGCAGGTTCATCACGGCACGTGTCAAAAGGTGCGTGGGGAGCCGGACCTCGGGAAGGTCCTCATCGAATCGTGTGCAGACCGAGACACTCTTCGGCACGACCTCACGGAGCAGCGGCCCGACGCCTTCCCACCACTTCGCGAGGCGGATGCACTCGCCCGGCGACGCCGCGGCCTCGCTGCTGTTGCGTTGGTTCGTCCCCGAGAGAAGGGCGAGGCCCTCGCCGAGCTGCTCGACAAACTCGACGCCCTTCCGAACGGCGCGGAGCGAGTCGACGGCCGACGAGTCGAGGTCCGCCTCTTCGAGCGTGTCCAGGTGGCAACGCACAGGCAGGAGCATGTTGCCCAGATCGTGGCTCAGCCCCGCCGCGATCCGGCCCAGCGACGCCAGCCGCTCGGCGTCCTCCAGCCGGCGTTGCGACTCCGCGAGATCGGCCGTCCGCTGCGCGACCAGTTGCTCGAGATGCTCGCGGTGCGAAGCGAGTTCGGCCTGGATTCGGCGATGGTCGGTCACGTCCATGCCGAGCGCGCAGGCGCCGGCCAGCTCGCCGCTCGAACTGTGAAGGGCGGACTGCGTCCAGACGATCGTCCGCCTCTGACCCGCCTTGGTCATGAGGGAGCCCTCGGTGTGGGTCAGGAGGTTCGAAAAGCAGAAGAGCCCACCGTCTTGCACGTCACCCCCTCGGCAGAGAAACTCGCTCCACCTCGAGCCGATGACCTCGTCGGCCGACCACCCCGTCAGCCGCGCGAAGAAATCGTTGACAAAGGTGATGCGTCCCTCGCGATCGACGATCACACCGACCAAGTCTGCTTTCTGGATGACGTCGCGGTATCGACGCTCGCTCTCCCGCAGAGCCGTGAACGCCTCGTGCCGGTCGGTGACGTCGATGCCGATCCCCCAGGCTCGCCAGCCCGGCACGGGGCAGCGCGCGGCGATGTTCGACCAGAGGATCCGGCGCACCGACCCGTCCGCACAGGTCACGGGGCGTTCGACGTCGTCGTAGTCGCCGAAGTCGAGCTCGGCCCAGCCCTGCATGCACTGCTGCCGAACTTCGGCGTCGGGGTAGATCAAACCGAAAACATCCCGGTTTCCGATGACTCGCTCGGCGGCGTACCCCGTGACCCGCTCCGCATGGTCATTCCACATGACCGGCACGAAGTTCTCGTCAAAGGCCCAGAACACGACCGGCAGCTTGTGCACCACACGCCGCAGCCGTGCGTTCGCCTCGCTCAATTCTCGCTGGGCCCGCAGCGCTTCGGTGATGTCCTCGGCCAATGAAGCAACACCAATGACGCGGCCCTCGGCATCGGTCAACGGCGTGTTGTGCCAGCGGCACTGAATGATGCGGCCATCCTTGGTCCGGTTGGTGTTGATGCAGCTCTCACCCCCCGTCTGGCTCACCAGCGCACCCCAGATGCGGTCGACAAGCTCGCGTGAGGATTCATCGACGATAAGCGGGAACGCGTCGCACCCGTCGACCTCGTCGTGGCGGTAGCCGAACATCTGCTCGGCCGCGGGGTTCCATCGCGCGGCGCTGCGATCGAGCCGCCACTCGATCACCGCAACCGGCGTGCGATTGAAGTGCGCTTCGAGCAGTTTCTGGCTCCGCCGCTCGGCCTCCTGGGCCCTCAGGCGCGCCGTGACGTCCGTGATCGACACCACCCGAGTCGAGTGGCCGGCGTCGATGGAGACATTCACCGCGATCTCCGCGTCGAACGGCGCGCCGTGGCATCGACGCACCCGGACGGCATCAATGCTCGCATCGCCCTCGACCCCTGCCCCGCGATCGAACCAGGTCGCGACCTTCTCGCGGTGATCCTCCGCGATCAGATCGGAGAAGGGGCGACCAAGTAGAGCGTCGGCCGAGCACCCGATCTGCGCCATCAGCCTGTGGTTCGCAAAGACCACTTGCATCTCGTCGTCGACGACGCAGATGCCGTGTGCGACCGTGTTCAGGACGCGCGTGTCGCTGGGCACCGGCGTCCGCAGGTGACGCTCGATGGAATCGGATGAAACTATCTCTCGGGGGGGTTCCATGGTCGACAGCCCGATCGCGCAGCGCCTACAGCAACCATGCTAACACAGTCCGATCTGCCCTACAACCCCGAATCTATCGGATGAACAGCATTTCGCGGTAGCTCGGCAGCGGCCAGAGATCGGCCGAGACGTGCACCTCGACCCTGTCCGCCAGTTCCCGGCAATCCTCCATCGCGGGAATGACCTTATCGCGAAGGTATTTCGCGTGCTGGGCCGGATCATCGCCACCGTGGACGTCATCGAGCCTGTCCAGTTCATCGACCTTGTCACGCAACTGGTCGACGAGTTCGCTAAACGCCTGCAGCGCGCCCCGGGCGGCCGAGGCGTCAACATCCGCCCCTTCTGTCGCCATGACGGCCTCGGCCAACTCGGTCTGCTGACGCATCGCGGCCGGGAGAATGTGCTGGCGGGCGATCAGCACCATCTGCTCGCTCTCGATCTGGATTTGCTTTGTGTACTTCTCAAAGAAGATGTGCTTACGGCTGTCGAGCTCGGCCGGGCTCAACACCTTGTACTGCTTGAAGAGTGCCTTGGCCTTGCGCGAGCCGAAGACCTGGAAGGCAGTCACCGAATCGCGCATGTTGGGCAGCCCCCGCCTGGCGGCCTCGGCGTGCCACGCCTCTGAGTAGCCGTCGCCGTTGAAGATGACGCGCTTGTGCTCCTTGACGATCGCCTTGAGCACGCGCTTGCACGCCGCTTCGAGCGTCTCCTTGCGTTGCTTGCGCGTGGTCGCCTCCTCGAGTTCACTGGCGATGGAGTCGAGCGAAGCCGCCACGATCGTGTTCATCACGGTGTTGGGCCACGAGACCGCCGCCGACGAGCCCACGGCGCGGAACTCGAACTTGTTGCCGGTGAACGCGAACGGGCTGGTGCGGTTTCGATCGCCCGAGTGGCGCGGGATCTGCGGGAGCGTGCGGGCGCCGAGATCGAGAGCGCCGCCCTTGAGCGTCCGCTTGGGGGTGCCCTTCTCGAGCTGCTCGACGAGGTCGGTGAGCATGTCGCCCAGGTAGATCGAGATGATCGCGGGCGGGGCCTCGTTGGCGCCCAGACGGTGGTCGTTCGACGCGCTGGCGATCGAGGCGCGGAGCACGTCGGCGTGCAGATCCACCGCCCGGAGCACGGCGCACAGGAAGACCATGAACTGCAGATTGGTGTGCGTCTCGTCCTGCGGGTCGAGCAGGTTGACGCCCGTGTTCGTCGCGAGCGACCAGTTGTTGTGCTTGCCCGATCCGTTGATGCCGGCGAAGGGTTTTTCGTGGAGGATGGCCTGCAGCCCGTACCGCGGAGCGACCCGCTTGAGCACCTCCATCACGAGCATCTGGTGGTCGCAGGCGACGTTTGTCTCCTCGTAGATCGGGGCAATCTCGTACTGTCCCGGCGCGACCTCGTTGTGCCGAGTCTTGATCGGAACGCCGAGGCGGTAGAGCTCCTCCTCGACGTCGGCCATGAAGGCGATGACGCGCTGGGGGATCGCGCCGAAGTAGTGGTCCTCGAGCTCCTGCCCCTTGGGAGGCTTGGCGCCAAACAGCGTGCGGTCGCAGGTCACCAGATCGGGGCGGGCGAAGTAGAGATTACGGTCGATCAGGAAGTACTCCTGCTCGGTGCCCAGCGACGTGCGCACGCAGCGGACACCCTCGTCGGTGCCGAACAGCTTGAGGATGCGCATCGCCTGCGTGTTGATCGCGTCCATCGAACGCAGCAGCGGGGTCTTCTTGTCGAGGGCCTCGCCTGTCCACGAGACGAAGGCCGTCGGGATGCACAGCGTGCCGTGATTGGGGCCGCGGACGATGAACGCCGGGCTCGTGGGGTCCCACGCGGTGTAGCCCCGGGCCTCGAACGTGGCGCGGAGGCCGCCCGACGGGAAGCTCGACGCGTCGGGCTCGCCCTGAACGAGGTCCGACCCGGAGAATTGGGTGACGATCTCGCCGTCGCCGGTCGGGATAAGCATGCCGTCGTGCTTCTCGGCCGTCGACCCCGTGAGGGGCTGGAACCAGTGGGTGTAGTGCGTGGCGCCCCGCTCGATGGCCCAGTCCTTCATCACCGAGGCGACGACGTCGGCCACCACCAGATCGAGCGGCTCGGCCTCCTCGACGGTCCGCATGAAGGCCTTGTACGTCTGCTTGGGCAGCCGCTCACGCATGGCCCGCAGGCCGAAGACGTCCGCGCCGTAGATCTCCTCGATGGACAGACGCTGGCGGAAATCGTCGGGCCTGGCCGCGAGCCATTCGGTGGCGGCGTTCGTGGCGGCGGTGACGGGGCTGTCGGTTCGCATCTCAGATTCTCCTGGGTCTCGCGGGCGCGTGGCGCTACGCGGCAGATTAGGAAAGCACGCTTCCCGCCGCCAGACGATCACCCCTGAAAATCACGGAATCTCGGCAAGTTCTGGCGCGCACAACGCCGCCGCCCCGGCCCGACCGCTGTTCGAACAGGGATCAGTCGAAGTCGTACCGGAACTCCCCGTCGGCCACCGCCACCTTCACCCGCTCGATCTCCCGGCCCGCCATCATCCGCTGGAGGAAGACGTTCGAGATCTCGGGAAGCATGGTCTGGGTCAGGATGGCGTCGATCATCCGCCCGCCCGACTCGACCTCGGTGCAGCGGCTGACGATCAGGTCGAGCACGTCGTCGCCGTACTCGAAGGTCGCGCCGTGGTTCTGGCCGATCCGCTTCTGGATCCGCCCGAGTTGGAGCTTGGCGATCTCCTTGAGCATGTCGTCGGTGAGCGGCACGAACGGGATCACCACCATGCGGCCCAGCAGCGCGGCCGGGAAGGTCTTGAGCAACGGCTCACGCATCGCCTTCTGGAGGCCCTCGGTGTCGGGCATCAGCTCCGGGTCCTTGCACATGTTCATGATGAGCTCGGACCCGACGTTGGTGGTCAGCAGGATCAGCGTGTTCTTGAAGTCGATCAGGCGGCCCTCGCCGTCCTCCATCTGCCCCTTGTCGAAGACCTGGAAGAAGATCTCGTGGACATCCGAGTGGGCCTTCTCCACCTCGTCGAGCAGCACGACCGAATAGGGCTTGCGCCGGACGGCTTCGGTCAGGATGCCTCCCTCGCCGTAGCCCACGTAGCCGGGAGGAGCCCCTTTGAGGGTGGAGACGGTGTGGGCCTCCTGGAACTCCGACATGTTGATCGTGATGATGTTCTGCTCGCCGCCGTAGAGCGATTCGGCCAGGGCGAGCGCGGTCTCGGTCTTGCCAACGCCCGAGGGCCCGGCGAGCATGAACACGCCGATCGGTTTGTTGGGGTTGTCGAGGCTCGCCCGGCTGGTCTGGACGCGCTTGGAGATCGCCTCGAGCGCGTGCCGCTGCCCGATGATGCGTTGGTTGAGCGTGTCGGCGAGCTCGAGGATCGCCTGGATCTCGTTCTTGACCATCTTGCCGACGGGGATGCCCGTCCAGTCGGCCACAACCGCCGCGACCGCGTTCGCGTCGCAGTCGGGGAGGATGAGCGGGCTCTCGCCCTGGAGGTCGGAGAGCTCCTTCTGAAGTCCTTCGAGCTTGGACTTGAGCTCGGTGCGTTCGGCGTCGGAGAGGGCCGGCTTGGCGGTCGACGGCGCCCCGTCCGCCTCGACGGGCTCGGTGCCGCTCGGCCCGCGCAGCTGCGCCCGGACCTCAAGGATCTGGTCAATCAGCCCCTTCTCCTTCTGCCACGACTCCTCGAGCCCGACGAGCCGCTCCCGCTCGCTCTTGATCGAGTCATGGATCGCCGCAACACGCTTGGCGTGGTTCTTGCCCACGTCCTGCTCGCGTCCGAGGATCTCCAGCTCGGTCTCGAAGGCCTGGATCCGCTTGCGGGTGTCGTCGACCTCCGCCGGCACCGCGTGCTGGCCGATCGCGACACGGGCGCAAGACGTGTCCAGCAGGCTCACGGCCTTGTCCGGGAGCTGCCTTGCCGGGATGTAGCGGTGCCCCAGCCGCACGGCCGCCTCGATCGCCTCGTCGAGGATCTGCACCTTGTGGTGCTTCTCGAAAATGCCCGCGACCTTGCGCATCATCAGGATCGCCCGCTCCTCGTCCGGCTCGTCGACCTGCACGGTCTGGAATCGGCGGGTCAGCGCGGGGTCCTTCTCGATGTGCTTCTTGTACTCGGCCCACGTCGTTGCCGCGACCGTCCGCAGCAGGCCCCGGGCGAGAGCGGGCTTGAGGAGTTGGGCGGCGTCGCCCGTGCCGGCCTGTCCACCCGCCCCGATCAGCCGGTGCACCTCGTCAATGAACAGGATCGTGGGCTGGCTCGACGCCTGCACCTCCTCGATCACCTGCTTGAGCCGTTCCTCGAACTCGCCCTTCATGCTCGCGCCGGCCTGGAGCGCCGAGACGTCGAGCTCGAGCAGGCGGACGTCCTGGAGCGGCGGGGGCACGTCCTTTTCGACGATCTTGTGGGCGAATCCCTCGGCGACGGCGGTCTTGCCCACGCCCGCCTCGCCCACGAGCACGGGGTTGTTCTGCCGGCGTCGCATCAGGATGTCGATGACCTGCCGGGTCTCCTCGTCACGCCCCACGATGGGGTCGATCTTGCCGGTGCGGGCTTCTTCGGTCAGGTCCTTGCAGAACCGCTTGAGGGCCTCCTCCTTGCCCATCTGGGCGGGCGACATCGCGCCCGACGCCTCGCCCGGCACCGCCCCCCCACCGACACGGGAGCCATCCCTGGCGGCCAGCCCCGCCTCCACCGACTCGCCCAGGATCTTCTCCCAGTTGTCTGTCAGTTCCTCGACCTTGACCTTCTCGAACTCGCCGCTGATCGCCTTGAGTTCGCGCTGGAGGCCCTTGGTCTTGAGCATGCCGACGATGACGTGCCCCGACCGGATCGAAGACTCGTTGAAGAGCAGCGTCGAATAGGTCCAGGCCCGCTCGATCGCCTCCTCGAACTCGGCGGAGAAGCCGGCAAGGCTGGATGCCCCGCGGGGCAGGTTGTCCAGGGCCGCGGTCAAGTCGGCGGCGAGCTTGGAGGGGTTGAGCTGGAAGTGCCGGATGACACGGTGGGTGTCCGAATCCTGGAGCTGGAGCACCTGGTGGAAGAAGTGCAGCAGCTCGACGTGGGGGTTGCCCCGCATCTTGCAGAACACCGTCGCCGCCTCGCTCGACTTGTAGCAGAGGCTATTGAGCTTGCCGAACAGTGATTTCAGGCTGATTTCCGCCATGATGTCCACCCCCGGCCCATGCGAACGGGCCGCTCCCCTTCAGAGTTCACGTGCCGGAACCGCGGCACCGCGACAGAAACAGGTTACACCGGATCTCCCTCGTCGGGGGCGCGGAGGACAAGGTCCTCGGCGTCCCGCTTGAAGGGCCCGGTCTTGAGCCAGGTCGTCCAGCCGAGCATTCCCCCACGCCCGAGTTGCACCGAGGGAACCTCCTCTTTTTTCAGCACCAGCATCGCGTCCCACTGATATTCATATCCGACGTAATTCCGCACCCACCCGACGAGACGCGCGAAGCTCCGCCCGCTGGGCAGCAGACGCGTGTACTGCTCGAAGTTGAGCGGGCCAATCCTGATTCGGAACCGCTGCGTGCAATCCCAAATGTTCGACCCGATGACCGCGGTGCTGCCCAGCCGGCCCATCGTCTCGTCGCGGCCCATCCGCAGGCGGTCGGCCCTTGGGATCTCGATCCAGTGGCCGATGAATTCCTCGATGTCGACCGGCATGCCGAAGTAGTCGGCCAGCAGCGCCGCGAGCCCCTCGGGCGGCTTGCTCTGGTGCACCAGCCGACCGGCGAAGTGCTGCTTGGCGATATCCGGCACGGCGTCACGCCGCAGCAGTGTCCGCTCGCCCAGCCCGATCGTGCTCCCGAGATAGGCGCCGAATCGATCGGAATGAGGGTCGTCGGCGACGCGGTCGAAGGAGACCGCGGGCTGGTTGATCGCCCACGCCCGGTAGAACATCGAGATCATCCGGTGGTGGAAGATGTCGCAGAACCGGACGAAAGTGTCGTCCCGCGAGTTCCGCTCGCGGTCGCGGGCATACTCGGTGAGGTGGAGCGGAAGCGGGCCGTTGGGGCCGAACAGCCCCATGAAGTTGACCGTCATCCGGTCGGCGGCGCCCGACTTTCCGGGCGAGTAGGCCTGGAGCGTCGAGGCGGCGAAGGCGAGCGAGGGCTCCTGGGCGAAACGGATCGGGTCATCCCGCAGGCGGAGCGACGACCCGACACGCCGGCCGGCGTGCTTGGCGCACTCGATCCTGCGGACGGCGGCGAAGAAGTCGTACGCGTACGGCTTCTCCATGAGCCGGAGGATCAGAGCGTATGTCGCGTTCCGATCCGGGTCGGCCATCGCATGATCTCCCCGCGCTCACGGGTCTGGACAACGGTCTCGGTGAACGAGTTGATCGAGACGTACTTGGCGAAGAACCGCTCGAGCACCGCCCCAAGCAGGAAGCAGCCCGAGCCCTCGAAGTAACTCTCCTCGAAGTGGACGTGGACCTGAAGGCCCCTCGCGAAGCTGATCGGGCCCTTGGTCGGGGCCCGGCGGGTCACGGGCCGGCTGGTGATGCTCCGGAGGCCGTCGATCTGCTTGCGCGTCGCCGCCTCGGCAAGGTTGCCGTAGATCTTGAGCAGGTCGCGCATCGCCGCGGCCCCGGAGGCGTTGGGATCCATGTGGTCCGACCCCAGGGCGAGGTCGGCGTCGGCGAGCGACAGGTAGTTGAGCGAGAGGTGCCCGATGAGCCGCCAGAGGATCTCGCCCTCGACGAAGCTGGGCCGGGGCGGCGTGGGCCCCTCGATGCAGCGGATCGACTCGACCGAGCCCCCGATGTCCATCGAGAAGTCCGTCCGCCCTTGACCCACGGGCATCCGCAGCGGCAGGTCGCGGTTTGTGCAGCGCGTCGCGATCGCGAGCTGCTTGAGATCGGACCGGTACGGCGCGCTCGACGCGTCGACCAGCTGGAGGTAGACCTCGCTGCCCGGGTAGCTCGAGCGCCGCCCTGAGCGGCGTTCCTTGTCGGTCAGCGTTCGCGGCACGCGCGAGGTGTCGAAGAACGCCCCTCCCCCGCCCGTCTCGTCGTCCATGTCGCTGGCTTTGTAGAACGGGCGGAAGACGCGTTCGTCGTCGATCTCGCCACCGACGCCCACCACCTCGGTGATGTCGTAGACCTCGTACTCGAGCGGCCGCGTGCGGTCGGGCACGACGTGGAACTCATGGAACCGCTCGGTGACGTGGATGCGGTCGCTGCGCTTCGGGAACAGATTGATCGCGGGCGTGCAGTGCAGGGCGAACGAGGTCGGGTCGATGGCCTGCTCGAGGTCGGCGTCGGGCTCATCGAGCACGAACAGGATCTCGAGCGTCGGCGCCTCGCATCGCTCGAATGCCGCCCGGAGCCCCGACACCTCGACCATGCGGAACCGCTCGGGGAAGGCGAAGTACTCCTGGAGATGGCGGTAGCCCTCGAACGAGCGAGGGCCGACAGGGAGCAGGGCCTCGTCGGCCTGGAACCCCATCTGGCGGAGGTGCTGGGTTGGATCGAGCCGGTGGGTCCACCTCGCCGGCCGTGTCGTCGGTCGCACGAGCATCGCCGACGTATGCGCGACGAGCCGCTCGTAGACGCGCGAGGGCAGCGCGCCGGCGCCGCGGAGCAGCAGCGGGAGCTGGTCGACCTCAATCTCGCTGAACATCAGCCCCGCCGAGGCGCGGAGGCGGAGGCGGATCACGGCCGCCGCCTTGACGTCACGCGGCAGCTCGAGTGACAGCAGGTCGCGGTCGTGGTACTGCGCCTCGACGAGCTCGATCGGCGCGAGCGTGAGCTCGTGGGCCGTGCGGTATTCGCACGCGGTCTGGTCGTTCCGCCCGATCATGCTGCGCAGAGCGGTGCCGCGTGGCACGGTGAACCCGCTGGCGAGCCCCGAATCCTCGAGATCGGGCCTCATCTGCACGATGCACATCGAGGGCATCGGGCAGAGATAGTGCGGGTAGACCGCCTCGAGCAGGTGCTGGGTGAACGTCGGGAACTCGGCGTCGAGCTTGAGCTGCACGCGGGCCGCGAGGAACGCGAAGCCCTCGAGCAGCCGCTCGACGTACGGGTCGGCGCACTCGAACTCGTCGAGCGCCAGCCGGCCCGCGATCTTGGGGTACTCGCGAGCGAACTCCGCCGCCGTCTCGCGGACGTGGCGGAGCTCGCGTTCGTAGTAGCGGATGAGCCTGCGGTCCATCTCGTGCGGCGTCTCCGTGGGGGACTACGACCGGGCCAGGTCTTCCATGGCGTACTGCCCGGTCTCCAGATCGATCTCGGTCTTGATGAACATCGGCTCGGGGATGGGCTGGGCCCACAGATCGCCCCTCACCTCGAATGTCAGGGCGTTGCCCGACATCTCCGAATCGTCGACATTCGCGGTCACCCGCAGCGTGCCCGGCCGGATACGGGGCTCGTAGGCCCGGATCGCCTTGGTGATGATCCGTTCGAGCGCGACAATGTCAAGCCCGCCCGCCGTGAGCCCGCACAGGTCGGGCACCCCGAAGTTGATCACGCTCGTGCACACCTCGGGCGTCTCGGCCTCCTCATCGGGGCCCATCCTCTGGGCCGTGTTCAGAAGCCAGTTGAGGTCGCGCAGCACCGCCAGCCGCATCTGCCGCGTCGAGAAGACCCGCTTGTCGCGGCTCTCGGCGCTCTTGCCCGGCTCGTCGTCGGTGAGCCGGTCGAGCAGGCACGGCTGGAGCCGCTCGGTCGGGGTCAGCTCAGCCATTGGCGGAGCCCCCCGCTTCGCCGGCGTTGGCGGTGTTGAGCACGATCTCCCGCGTCTCCAGGATCGGGTACTCGCCCGCGTCGGTCGCCCACATCCGCTGCCCCACGCCGACGCAGTAGTCCTCGCCCAGATCCTCGTAGTCGGTGCGACGGGCGAGCTTGGCGGCGTCGGGCCCCTTTTCCGTCGTGCCGGGGTAACGCACAGGGACCAGCCCCACCGCCTTGCCCTGGTTGGCCCAGGTGAACGTCGCCTGCGCCCAAACCGCGTCGCGCAACGCCGCGGGCGCCTCGAACTCGATGCGGGCGATGTTCTCGAACGGGATCCAGTAGTACTTCCGCTGGATGACCGCCTCGAGCACGGGGCCCAGCCGGTGGTCGGTGTCGGCCAACCACTCGAACGGCTCGCCGTTGATCGTGCCGGAGACCGCATTCGCGGCCTCGAACGCGCTGTCGCGGAGGCGAGAGGCCGCGGCGGTGTCACCCGACGCGAGCGACGCCTGGGCCTGCACCATCCATCCCATCCACTCCGGCGGCTCGCCCAGCATGAGCGGCGTGCGTTTGCCCGCGAACACCTCGCGCCGGAGGGCTTCGCAGTGGATCGCGTTGCGATAGACCTCGACCATCAGCAGGTGCTTGGCGTCGAGTTCGCCCACGACGTTGATCTGTGTCAGGGCCCGCTCCCAGTTGCCCATCACGCAGAGCAACTGGTAGAGAGAGGTGCGGAGGTCGACGCTTGATGGATCGGAGCGGACGCCGTCCTGCACGGCCTTGAGCGCGTCGTCGAGCCGCCCCTCCTTGATGAGTTGCTCGGACTGCATGACTCCACCTCCCACGCCGGCATCCCCGCGCCGAACCGACCACGCGGTCGACAGGCGAAAAAAAGCGGGGCAGAGCCCCGCGGCCCTGCCCCGATACTGTACCAGACCTGGCCGGCCCTTTCCGGGCCGATACCCGACCGTGCCGTGGGATCGCGCCCGCGGCCGGGGAGGCGGGTTAGAGCGGTGTGTTCTCCATCGTGCTCCAGGCGCCCATGATGGCGGGCCCGGTCTTGCCGCCGCTGCGCGGATCGGTCGGCGTGTACTCGAGGTGGACTTCGCCGTAGCGGAAGGAGACCTCCTCGAGCGGGATCAGGTCCTCGCCCTCGGTCGAGCCGGAGGGGCGGACGGAGGAGACGATCGAGTCCTTGAGCGTGTACTTCATGAACACGGTCTTCTCGCCCATCGCCCGGCAGAGCTCGATCACGATCTCCGGGATCGGCTTGGCCGAGCAGCAGTGCATGAACAGGGCGGTGCTGGCGCTGTCCAGCCGCTTGACGACGCTGAAGTCGCCGTGGTCGGCCCGGCCGCCCGCGTGGGTGCCCTGGGCGCTCGACGTGCCGCCGGTCTTCTGCTCGACGTGGTGGCTGAACGCCTGGATCTCGATCCAGTCCGCGTGCGCGCTGTCCTTGCTGTCACCCTTGATGCCCTGAATGTTGATGTATCCGTCAAAGCTCATGGTTACCATCTCCCCGGCCGGACCCGGCCGTCTGTTGAACTGTGGTCTGGGGCCAGGAATCGGCCCCATCGATCACCGCTGACCTCTCAAGCGACGGAACCGCGTAGGCGCAACGCGCCCCTCCACAAATCCGGTCCGCCGACCGAACGCCGGGCAAACGCCCGGCTCACCCCTTCTGGCTCGGCAGCTTGCTGACCAGCCGCAACGAAACGGTCAGGCCCTCGAGCTGGTAGTGAGGCCTGAGGAAGAACTTCGAGGTGTAGTACCCGGGGTTCCCCTCGACCTCCTCGACGATGACTTCCGCGGCGGCCAGCGGGCGGCGAGCCTTGGCCTCCTCGGTCGCGTTGGCGGGGTCCGGCTCGACGTACTGCATGATCCAGTTGTTGAGCCAACGCTCCATGTCGGCCCGCTCCTTGAACGAGCCGATCTTGTCACGCACGATGCACTTGAGGTAGTGCGCGAACCGCGTCGTCGCGAAAAGGTAGGGCAACCTCGCCCCGAGGTTCGCGTTGGCGGTCGCGTCCGGGTCGTCATACTCCGCGGGCTTGTGCAGGCTCTGGGCCCCGACGAACACGGCGTAGTCCGTGTTCTTCCAGTGGCTCAGCGGCATGAACCCGTTCTTCGCCAGCTCCGCCTCACGGCGGTCGGTGATCGCAATCTCGGTCGGGCACTTCATGTCCACCCCGCCGTCGTCGGTCGGGAAGGTGTGGACCGGCAGGCCCTCGACCATGCCGCCCGATTCGACGCCGCGGATGCGGGTGCACCAGCCGAACATCTTGAACGCCTTGGTGATGTTCACGCCCATCGCGTACGCCGAGTTCGACCAGGCGTACTTGTTGTGATCGGCCCCCTCCGTATCCTCCTCGAAGGCGAACTCCTCGACCGGGTTTGTCTTCGCCCCGTAGGGGATCCGGCTGAGGAACCGCGGCATCGCGAGGCCCAGATACTTCGCGTCCTCGCTCTCTCGCAGCGAACGCCACGAGGCGTACTCCGCGGTGCCGAAGATCTTGGTCAGGTCACGCGGGTTGGCGAGCTCCTGCCACGAGTCCATGTTCATCACGCCGGGGTCGGCGCCCGCGATGAACGGGGCGTGCGCCGCCGCGGCGACCTGGGCCATGCCGCTCAGGATCTCGACGTCCGGCGGGGTATGGTCGAAGTGGTAGTCGCCGATGAGGCAGCCGTAGGGTTCGCCGCCGGGCGTGCCGTACTCTTCCTCGTAGATCTTCTTGAACAGCGGGCTCTGGTCCCACGCGGTGCCCTTGAACTTCTTGAGGGTCTTGCTGACCTCCTTTTTCGAGATGTTGAAGACGCGGATCTTCAATGTCTCGTCGGTCTCGGTGTTGGACACAAGGTGGTGCAGCCCGCGCCAAGTGCCCTCGAGCGCCTGGAAGTCGGCCTGGTGGATGATCTGATTGACCTGCTCGGTCAGCTTGCGATCGAGCTCGGCGATGATCGCCTCGATCGACTTGACCGCGTCGTCGCTCACCAACGCCGTGTCGGCGAGCGCCTGCGACGCGAGCGTGCGCACGCCCTCCTCGATCGCCTCCTTCTGGCGATCGCTCTTGGGCTTGAAGTTCTTCTCGAGGAGGGAGGCGAACTCGCCGGCCTCCAGCGTCTCGGCCGCGCCCTGGGCCTGGGCTTCCGGGTTCATGTCAGCCATGGTCATTCACCCCCTTCGCCGCCGCCGCCGGCGCCACCGCCGCTCGACAGCGCCTGGAGCAGGGTCGGGTCCTGAAGAGCCTTGCGGATGAGGTCCTCGGCGTCCGACTTGCCGTCCATGTAGGCCAGAAGGTTGCTGAGCTGCTCGCGGGCGGTCAGCAGCTTGTTGAGCGCGTCCACCTTCCTCGCCACCGCCGCCGGCGAGAAATCGTCCATGCTCTCGAACGTCAGGTCCACCGACAGGTTGCCCTCGCCCGTAAGCGTGTTGGGCACCTGGAACGCGACCCGCGGCTTGGCGCTCTTGAGCCGCTCGTCGAAGTTGTCGACGTCGATCTCCTGGAACTTGCGATCCGAGACGGGCGCCAGCGCTTCCTCGGGCTTGCCCGAGAGATCCGCCATCACGCCCATCACGAAGGGCAGATTCACCTTCTTCTCGGCTCCGTACAGCTCGAGGTCATACTCGACCTGCACACGCGGCGCGCGGTTGCGCGCGATGAACTTCTGACTACTCGCCTTGGCCATGGGCCACTCCCTTCTTGGGCCGCACGACGTCGCGGCCCTCCCACGGTAACAAACCCCGGCGCGACCGGGTTGTCACCGGCCCCACGTGCCACAAGGGGGCTCCAATAACATAACACCTTTGCGACCGCGCCGCCCGGATCACGAACACGAATCTTCACCGGGGAGATTCAGGATCATCTGGGCGCGAAATCGGCCCCGAGCCGGATCGGTTCGCCCCCGGTGCTCGCCGGTTTGGCCGGCGGCGGCGGCGCCTTCGGCGCGGGCGCCGCTGGCGTCGAAGCCGGGATTGGCACCGGCGCCGCCGACATCGACTCATCCCCACCGATCACCCTGATCTGGTCGAGCGCGCCGGGCGAGAGTTCGCGGATGATGTCCACGAAGTTCATCGTCACCATCCGCTGGGCGCGCCTGACGAGCAGGGGGATCGGGCTGGAAGGCTCCTGCCGCGCGTAGTACTCGAGCACCTTCTGCAGCGCCCGGATCACATCGTCCCTCGAGTTGATCGCACCCGTCAACGGCGCCCCGGCGCCGTCGGCCGATGGTGGCCCGCCCGCTGGCGCGGCGTCCTCCTGCGTCGTCTCACCCGGAAAACGGGCCTCGATGCGCTGCGTGAGTCGTTTGTGCAGATCCCCAAGGGCATTGTGCCAAGGCGACAGGTCGCACGCCTGCGACGCACCCACCTTGCTCGTGATCCACTTGTCCAGAGCCTTGGACAGCTCGACGCACGCCTCGGCCGCCTTGCCCGTCTCTTTGAGCCCGTCGCCGTCGGTGTCCTGGAACGCCCCGTCGATAAGCCCTTCGTTTGGTACCGACGCCGCGCCCGCTGGCGGCGTGATCTCCCCCGCCGCGATCAGGAGGTCGCGCAGATTGAACCGGCCGAGCTGGCGGGATTCGGCGAGGGGGACCTCCCTCAATCGTTGCTGGAATCGCCTCGGGTCGCCGTCCGCCCCGATCGGGGCGGCGAAGGCCGACACCAGGTTCATCCGCATCGTCGGATCGTTGTCGTCGTCCGGGTCGAGCTGCGGGTGGAGGTGGTCCCAGTGCCGCTCGCACATCGTCTTGAGCAGCTCGAGCCCGTCGCGAAGACCGGCCATGCCCGCGTCGCACATCAGGGCATTCACCAGCACCAGCCCGACGCGGAGGTCAACCGTGCGATCGAACATCGCGACACATCGGTTGCGAACGTCCCGCCAGTTCGGGTCTTCGCCCTCCTCCACGAGCTGGCCGTCCGGGGTCAGCTTGGGCGGCCTGCCCTCGGCGTCGTGCATCAGGGCGATGAAATCCCCGTCATACTCGAGGTCGGGGCCGCACGGCTCGTCGGGTGAAATCTCACCCAGGAGTTTTTCGATATCGATCAGCGCCACGGTGGTCGACTCCTCTCGCGGTCTACAAGATACCGCGGTCCGCCGTCTCCCGCCCGCGGGGCCCCGGGCATTCCGGGGCCCCCGCCTGAATCACCGGACGCCAAGCAGCGCGGTCTCGCCCGTATCGAGCAGATCCTGGAAGGTCTCGGCCCGCAGGTTCTCGGGGAGAACGTCCCGCACCAGCGCCCGCTTGACGCTGCCCATTTCTTCCTCGGTCAGCCCGAGCTGCCTGGCATCCGCCACGATCCGCCGCAGGTGGTTGATCTCGGTCAGGGCCTGGCCCTGAGACTCGGTGTTCTCCCGCAGATAGGCGATCAGCGCGGGCGCCGTGACGTCGTCGCTGGTGTTCTGGAAGGCCGCGACCGCGTCGCCCACGATCGTCTTGATCTCGTCGCGCCGGCTCTGGGTCACCTCGGCGCCGGCCGCGTCGACCGTGCTGACCACGAACGTCGAACGCCACGAATTCACGAGGTCGGACACCAGCTGCGGTTCGAGCCGCCGACGCGAAACGTCCGCGACGTTCGGCTGGGAGTTCACCGTCGGCAGGTCCACCATGTAGGTGTCGCTGCCCGGCTGCTTCACGCTGATCGAGAGCTGCGACAACGCCTCCAACGCCGCCTGGCTCAGCGTGGCCTCGGCCACCGCCGGCTGGGCCTGCTCCTGCCTGGGCGTCGCACCGGCGATCGCCTCGGCCACGTTGGTGTTAGACGGGCCGTCGGCACGTGGGTCGAGCAGCACGCCCTGGTCCACGATCAGGTTCGCCACCGGCTCGCCGAGTGACTTGAAGATGAAGAAGCCCGCGTTCGAAGTGACGGTCGGGTCGCCGCCCGGCAGGCTGAACTGCGGGGCCTGGACCAGCGGAGCGAGCGGATCGAGCGCCACGATCGTCGCAAACGCCATACTGCCGCCCGAGACGAAGTCGGTCGCCTCGTCCGCGATCGCCAGCTGCGTGGTCGGGTCAAACACCAGCCCGGCCTCACGGAGCATGATCGTGATGCTGTCGTAGTTGACGAACATGCTCCCGATGGTGGCCATGTCGCTGAGCCGCGCGAACGAGCCGCTCGCGTTCAGATCGCCCAGCGTGAGGAGCTTCTCGCGGGCGCCCATCAGGAACTGATCGGCATTGAGCGTAATGTTGGTCAGCGTGCCGTTCGCCACAAACGCCTCGGCGTTGCCCAGGACGATCGTCGCGTTGGCCGGGACGAAGTCGCGGCCGTCGACGGCGTTGCCATCCACGTCGAGCCCCGTGTTGAGCGACAGGCTCGCCAGCGACTGGTTGGCCCCGATGTCACCCCACAGCTCGATCATCGGGACATCCGGATCGGGCGACGAAAGCCCGGTCAGCGGATCGGTGAGCAACAGGCCCTTCGAGCGGTCCACGATGACCGTTAGCGAGCCGACGCCCGGAGTAATCCCGTCGATCGTGCTGAGGAACTGCACGCCGTCGGCCGCCGTGGCGCCGAAGGTCTGCACTGTCGCGGCGCCGGAGAGCAGAACCGCGTTGCGGAACTGGACAAGGCCGTTGGAGAACACGCCGCCCTGGATTGTTGTTGTCCCCTGATCGGAAGACGTGAACGAAGCGAGCCTCGCGTTGCCGCCCAGACGCCCGTTGATCAGGGTCGCGATCGCGTTCTCCAGCGAGAGCGACGCCGCGGCCCCCTGCGAATCGACGCCGCCCGTGATCGCGAGCGTGTTGCCCGCGTCAAGGAAGCGATCGCCCGTCAGGAAGACCTGGTTGCCCTGGATCGTCAGATTCGACAGCGCCCGCAGGTTGCCGCCGAGCGTGATGGTCCCCCCGGTCACGGCTAGGTCATCGAAGCCGTCGACCGCGACGAGCCGGACAGCGCCGTTGGCGCCCGCGTTGATCGCGGCGTCATCGCCCGCGCTGCCGCCGCCGTTGAGGTCGTTGGCGAACACAATCGCGTTGTTCGCGCTCCCGCCCGCAACGGCGGCGTTGAACCCGCCGAGGGCCTGGACCGGTCCGTTGAACGCGATCCGCGACCCGTTCCCCGCCGTGAAGGCCGCGCCGTCGAGTAGCGTGATCGCGGGCGACGTGAAGGTCTGGTTGCCCGTGGTGTTCACGCCGACGAGGCGGAGGCTGGGCGAGCCCGTGAAGCTCGCGCTCGCGAGCGCCCGGTCGCCGCCGATGACGCCGAAGGTCTCGGGGAGGGTGAGCAGCCCGCCGCCGGTATTCACCGTCAGGGCCCCCGTCCCGCTCGCCAGACCGTTGATCGAATTCAGGAAGCTCACCGCCCCGCCGTTCGAGACGATGGTGGCGCCGCCGAAGACGTTGACGGGGCCGTTCAGCGTCAGCGTGAACGCCCCGGCGTTCGAGCCGATCGCCCCGCCGAGCTGGATCTCAGCGCCCGACAGGTTCAGGTTCGAGAACAGGTTCGTGCCCTGGACCGCCCCGGCCAGGCGGATCAGCCCGCCCGCGCCATCCGCGGTGAACGCGGTGTTCCGCGTCAGGGTCGCGTTGTTGATGAGGATCCGGCCCGCATACCCGGCCTCGCCGATCTGGAGCGAGTTCACGCCGCCCGCGACGGGCGGGAAGAACGCGAGCTCGTTGTTGTCGATATCGAGCGTCCCGGCAACCGTCTGGCCCACCGAGATGCCCCGAGCGGGGTCGAACGTATTGATGACGACCCGGTCCGCCAGCGTGTTGCCGGTGATGCTGAGCGAGTTGCCGCGGATGTCGAGCAGCCCGACGCCCGTGTTCTGGATGCCCGCGAGGGCCGCTGAGCCGTTGGCGCGGATGCCGACGTTCTCACCCCCGCTGCTAACGAGCACCGGGAGCGTGACGTTGCTGTTGGCGCCGTCCGCGAACGCGTTGAGGTCGAACCCGTTGAGGTTGACCAGCGACCCGAGCGAGATGTTCGAGCCCGCGCCGGTGGTCTGGGCCGTCAGCGCCCCGCCCATGTTGAGCGTGCCGCCCTGGAAAGCGATCGCCGCGATAGGCTGGCTGCTCGAGAGAACCGCCGAGCCGAGGAAGTTGTAGTTGCCCGCGGTGTAATCCTGCCCCGCGTCGGTGATGGCGATGCCCGGGGCGAAGTTGATCACGCCGTTCGCGCCGGTGTTGACCACCAGGCTGTTGTTGTTCCCGTTGACCGTGGCGCCGTTGAAGTTCACGGTCCCGCCGTCCGCGGTGGTCACCGCCACGATCGGCGTGGCCGGGTTGAGCACCACGCTCCCGTTGAAACCGATCGGCGACGCGGACAGCGACTGGTAGCGGTTGCCCCGGAGATCGATCAGCCCGCCCGCGTTGTAGGCCTGGGCATTCCGGGTGAGCACGTTGTCGACGATGATGTTGTTCGAGGTCAGCGCCACCGAGTTGACGTCCGCGTCGACGCCGGCGCTGTCGATGCCGATCGCGGCCGAGAACTGGATCAGGTTCCCCGCCGAGATCGTCACGCTCTGGCCGTTCGCCGACCCGTCACGGACGAGCGTGGCGTTCGACGTGAACGAGTTGGTGAAGTTCGCCACGAGGTTGTTCGTCGAGAGCAGCGTGATCTGACCGAGCGCGCCGCCCGCGGCGTCATTGAACACCGCGGTGTCGCCCGAAAGGTTGAGCGTCGAACCGCTGTTGAACAGCCCGAGCTGGTAGTCGTCCGACGTGTAGGTCTGGGCGCCGGCGTTGTAGGTCGTGCCGTTGAAGAAGATGTGCCCGCCGGTCACGTTGAACGTGTCCAGCGCCGTGACGTCGCCCACGTTGAACAGGGTCGTGCGGCCCGCGCCGCTGTTGATCGAAAGGTCGAACGTACCGCCGCCCACGCCGTTGATCGACGAGGCGAACAGCCCGAAGCCCGGGATACCGCCCCGGAACGCGACGATCCCGCCGTTGGTGGTGAGCGCCGTGTTCGACATCACCCCGAGCCCGGCGTAGGCGCCGATGCCCCGGTTGGGAGTGTCAACACGGATCTCGGCGTTGTTGTTCAGAATCGTCGGGCCGAAGAGCCCCATCGCGACGTTCCCGTCGAGGGGCGTCGGGTCGGCGAGCAGGTTGTTCAGGCGGAACAGGCCGTCGACGGTAATGGCACCGAACACGTCCATCTCGCCGATGTTCTCGACCGTCACGCCGAAGAGGTTAGTCACCAGGCCCGCCGGGGCCGCCGTCGCGCGGTTGTTGTGCCCGAGGAAGAGCGTGCCGACCGAGCCCAGGTTGAGCGTCGTGACCTCGTTCGCATCGACGTCCATGTCACCGGTCGCCGGGCCGGCCGCGATGCCGAAGTTCAACGTGCCGGTCCGCGGGTTGAAGAACAGGCTGTCGGCAAACACAGCCGAGAGCACGTTGACATCCGTGCTGTTGACGTTGACCCGCGAGAAACGCACACCGTCGCCGACCGTGTCGCCCGCGCCGAACGTGGCGAGGTTGTCGGCGTTGAGGTTGAGAACCGTGTTCGCCCCGTTCGTGCGGGCGCCGTCGAGGACGACGTTGCCGCCGGCGGCGAGGGCGTTGAGCTCGACGGTCTGGCCCGGATCGGCGATGAGGTTGCCGCCCGTGACCGCGACCACGTTGGTCTCGGTTGTCGCGCCATTGATATCGCCAAAGACGATGTTGGCCGGAGCGCCCGTCAGCACATGCCCGGCGCCCGCATTGAGCAGCACCGCCCGGGCGAAGTAGCGCCCGCCGCGGACAAGCGTGATGCCGTTCGTCGTGTCGAGGTTGAGCAGCGTCAGGGCGTTGCCGTCGCCGCCGACCGAACCCAGGTCGATGAACCCGTTGACCGAGTTGGCTGTGAGCGTCGAGTTGAACAGCCCGCCCGCCGAGCGGAGCACCGAGCCGCCCGCGGCGTTCTCGATGCGGATCAAACCGTCGTTGCTGACCAGACGCAGAGCCGAGTCGGCCGCGGTGTTGTTGAGCAGCACCGGGATGCCCAGCGTCGAGTTGCCCTGGAAGATGTCGATCCGGCCGTCGACGACGCTGATGGTCCGGTCGCCCAGAACCTCGAGCCCGTCGTTAACGATGATGTTCCCCAGAGTCTGCGTGGTGACCAGGTTGCCCGCCAGGCCCACCTGCCCGTTGAAGAGCATGCCGCCCGCGCTCGTGCCGATGTCGGCGGCGATCGTGTTGAGGTTGCTGTCGATATCGAGGGCGTTGGCGCCAATCGCGCCATTCAGGTCGACCACGTCGCCACCGACGCCGTCACCAAGGACCACGGCGCTGCCGGCTCCGCCGTTGTTGTTGATGAAGAGGGTGGAGGCGAAGGTGCTGCCGTTGACCTGGAACGTTCCGCCCAGGCTGTTCACCAAGATATCGCCCAGCCGGTTCGCCCCGCCGTTTCCGATGTCGACCCCGAAGTGGGCCTCGCCACCATTGAGATTGAGCGTTAGCCCCTCGCCCGCGTTGGCGAGCAGGAGGTTGCCAAACTGGGCGTCGCCGCCGTTGAGCAGTGTGATCGTCCGCGTGCCGCCGCCGAAGAGTTCGGTGACCGTCGCGAAAAGCACGCCGCCCGCGGCGTTGATGTCGCCGTGGACCTCGATCGACTGCGCGTTCGTCGCGAGCAGGTTGAGCGAGAAGGGCTGGACGCCCAGCACGCCGTCGAGGTCGACGCCGCCGCCGAGGATGATCTTGCCGGCTCCGCTTCCCGAGCCCAGGGCATCGGCGAACAGGTCGGCCTGGAAGTCAAGCGTGGTTCCCAGGTTGTCGATCGCGAGGTCGCCGAGTCGACCGCCCACGTTGTCGCCCACCTGGGCCATGAAGGTCGCGCCGCCCCCGTTCAAGTCGAGCGTGAGGTCGTTGTCCGCGGCCGCGGTCAGGGCGTTCTGGAAGACGACCGTGTTGCCGGGGTTGAGCAGATCGACGCGCCGCGCGCCGTTGTCGAGTTGCACGGCGCGGGCAAAGTTCAGATTGCCGGCGGCCGCGACGTCGTCTCGCAGGACGAACAGCCCGCCGGCCCCGCCGAACGTGAAGTCGCTGCTCGCGATCGAGATCACGTCGCCCACGCCGTCCGTGTTGTCGGCGTCGGCGTCGAAGGCCGATGGCCCGCCCAGCGCGTTGGCCCACGAAACCAGCTGCGGCGAGGTCACGCTGAACACGATGCCCTGGTTCGCCGAGGCGAGCAGATCCTGGAGCAGCCAGTTGGCGCCGTCGCCCGGCGCGTTGCCCACGAAGAAGAGCGTGCCGCTGGAGAGCAGACGCAGCTCGGAGACGTTCCGCACGTTGCCCGCCGCCGGGCCCGTGAAGTCGATTGTCGGCAGCGTGCCGACCAGCGTGAGATCGCCGCCGCCCTGCGTCTCGAGGCGCAGGTTGTCCACGTCAAGCCCGATGTTGTCGGGCACACGGAAGACCAGGTTGGGCCCGATCGCTGTCACCCGCACCGTCTCGGCGTTGAGCACGCCCAGCGAAAGCGAGTTGCGGAAGGTCAGGTCAATCAGGTCGCTGTCGATCGTGCTGGCGACCGTGATGTCGTCCGCGTCGATGAGCACGAACTCGGTGCCGGGGTTGTTGCCCGCGGTCGGATCGAGGTCGGCCGCCCCGTTCAGGACCACGGCCCCCGCCCCGCTCAGCGACAGCAGCGAGTTGGCGGTCAGTGTGGAGGAGAACTGGAGTGTGCCGCCGAGGCCGGTGACGACGATGTTGCCGAGCCGGTTCGAGAAGCCCACGGGCCCGGTGAAGGTCGCCGACCCGCCGTTGAGGCCCAGCGTCAGGCCGGTGTTCGAGGCCGAATCGACCGCCTGGTCGAAGGTCAGCGTGCTGCCGGCGTTGGTGAACGAGATCGCCCGGCCGCCCGCGCCCGCCAGCTCGACGTTGTTCATGAACCGCACGCTTCCGTCGGCACTGACGTCGTCGGTGAGCGTCAGGCCCGGCGTAATGTTGAACGCGAACTCGCCGGCCCCGATCCCGGTCAGGGTGATGTCGCCGGTCGTTGCGTCGAGGATCGGGTTGGCCAGGATCTGGCCCTGCACCGTCAGGCCCGCCGACCCGTCAAACTCGATGCCCGCGCCGCTCGCGGCCAGGTTGACGAACGTCCACGCACCCGCGTGGCTCTGGAAACGGAGCACGCCATCGGCGCTCAGCGTCACGTTGTTGATCGTGTCGATCGCGTCGGCCGCGGCATCGCCCGAGAGTGTCAGCGAGGCGCCGTTGATCGCCCGCATGGTGAGGTCAGTCGCGACAGTCTCGTCGACCGCCTGGGCCGCGCTGTCCGCGAGGAAGTTCACGCCGTCGGCCGTGAGGCTCACGGTCGCGGCGCGCAGCAGGTCGGCCAGGTTGCTGTTGAACGCTGTCGTCCAGGTCAGGTCTATTGCGTTCGCATTCACCGGCGTGTTGAGGATGTCGATCGTGCCGGCGCTGACGTTCAGGTCGCCGGTCAGCGTTCCGCCAGCCTGCATACTGAACGTGCCCGCCCCGCTCTGCGAGGTCACGGAATTCGCGCTCACCGCCGACTGGAACTGGGCCGTCGTGCCCAGGCCGTTCATCAGGATGTTGTTCAGCGCACCGGCGCCGCCCACGGCCCCGACAAACGTCGCGCCGCCTGTATTGAGGTTGAGCGTCAGGTTCTCGCCGCCCGCCGCGTCGAGGGCGCCGCCGAAGTTGACCAGCCCGCCGTTGACCAGGGTCATCGTGCGTGTGCCGCCGCCCACGAGCTGCACGGCGCTGCCAAAGTTGATGTTGCCCACCGACAGGATGTTGCCGCCGATGTGGATGGTCGAGTTCGATGCGGTCAGGTTGAGCGAGTTCGTCAGGTCGGCGCTGACGCCGCGGAGATCGGTGAGCCCGCCCAGGTCGATGTTGCCCGCGCCGCTGGTCGACGTGAGCGAGAGCGCGGTCAGGTTCGACTGGAAGTCGAGCGTGCCGCCCAGGTTGTTGACTATGACGTGGCCCAGGGGAGCCCCGCCCGTGCCCGCGTCGCCCGTGAAGGTCGCGCCGCCCGTGTTGAGGTTGAGCGTCAGGTCGGGCGTCGCCACGCCCGCAACCACCGCGCCCTGGAAGTCGATCAGGTCGCCCGGATTCGTCAACGTCATCGCGACCGGGCCGCTCAGCGTCACGTCCTGCTGGAACGTGAGGCCCCCGGCGGCCGTGACGTCACGCGCCAGGTCGGCCGTGCCCGTGAAGGCCACGCCGCTGGCCGCGCTCAATGTCGCATCAAGTGTCGTGTTGCCGGTGAACGTGAAGCTTGTCGTGTTCTGTGTGATCACGCCCGTCGCCGGGTGGGGCCCGGTGGTCTGCGTGAAGTGCAGCCCGTCGCCCGCGCCGCCGCCGGTCGCGGCCAGGCCCGTGGCGTCCTCGTCGAAGATGAACAGCGGGGCCGTGATGTCCAGGTTCTCGAACGACCAGTCGCCCGCCTGATCGACGAACGCCACGTACTGGCCCGCGTTGATGGTCACCCGGCCGCCCTCGCCGATGTGCCCGTTCGCCCCGATGCCATCCTCGACGATGCCGATCCGGCTGTTGGCGAACTGCGCGTCGAGCGTCAAGGAGGGCGCCCGCACATCGCCGAACATGAAGATGTCACCCGGCGTGCTCGTCGCGTCGCTGAAGTTCACAATCTCGAAGTTCAGGGCGCCGTTGAGGCTCCGCACCTCCGCGCCGTTGAGCACGAAGATCGAGCCGAAGCCCGGGTCACGCTGCCCGGCGACGAAGCCCTGGGCGTTCGCGTGCGCGTTCAGGGTGCCGCCGTCCAGCCGCAGCACCGAGCCGTTCTGGAAGATGATCCGCCGCCCCGCGAACAGGGTCAGGTCGACCCCGTCACCGGCGGGCTGGATCACGCTGGCCCCGCCCACGAAGAAGATGTCGTTGCTGGCCTGGAGCACCACCTCGCCGCTCGCGCCCGTCAGGAACCCGGTCAGCAGGTCGGCGTCGAGCAGCGACGTGCCCGTCGCGTTGTCCGTGAACTGATCGAAATCCGCGGCAGTCGCGGCCGGCCCCGTCCCGTTCGGCACCACCGTGATGTTCTTCGGGTCGAGCAGCAGCGTGCCGTCGCGGCGCGCGCCGCTCAGATCGAACGTCCCACGGAAGTCGAGGTAGTTCTTGCCCGAGACCTCGGCGAAGCCGCCACGTCCGCCGCCCTGCGCGCTCACGTCGCCGTAGAAGAACGTCGCCCGGTCCGACCACACGATCGCCCGGCCCGCGTGGCCCAGGGCCGAATCGACCGACAGACGGCTGTTCGCGTCGACAAAGGTCAGGTCGGCGGCAAGCCGTTCGCCCTTGCCCTGGTAGTCGCCGCCGACATGGATCTGGCCACCCGCCGCCGCGCCGCTCGCATCGAGGTTGGCCCGCTCGAGCGCGATCTTGCCGCCGAGCACGTCGATCTCGCCGCCCCGCCCGGCGGGGCTCGACGCGTCGATGTCACCACGCACGCGCACCGAGCTGTGCGCTCCGCCCTCGACCCGAACCGACGACGCGCGGATCTCGGAGGTGTCGTACAGCGCCAGTGCGAAGTGATCGCCGACGCCGGTGAAAACCCGCCCCCGTCCCGCGTCGAGCACGCCGTGGTTCTCGACCGAGCCCGGGTTGGCCGCGTCACCCGTGAGGCGGGCGTAGACCTTGCCCCCCCGCTGCCCGATCAGAACGTCATCGCCCGCCGCCAGGGTGATCAGACCCTGCGGGGCGACGATGCTGCCAAAGTTGGCGACGCGCCGGCCCACCAGCGTGGCCCCGCTCAGCGCGTTGATCTGTCCGTGGTTGACCACCTCGCCCGAGAGGTCCGTGAACCTGTTGAGGTTGTTCAGGAAGTCCTGGTTGGTGATGTTGCCCGCGGCGGCGAAGATGCCGCCGACGTTGATCACCGAGTTCGCCCCGAAGTAGATGCCCGCCGGGTTGACGAAGTACACCGTGCCGTTGGCGAACACCGAGCCGTCCATGCTCGTCGGCATGCCGCTTACGATGCGGTTGAGCACGCTCGCCTGGGCCCCGGGCTGGATGAACCGGACCGATTCGGACCGGTTCAGGTTGAAGCTCTGGTAATTGATGATCGCGCGATCCGACGCGGTGATCGTCGTGCTGTTGCCTCGCCGGGCGAACGTCGCGTTCCCGTGCACGACCTGCTCGCCGCTCGGCCCCGCGAGCGCCGGAACGCTCGTCAGACCAGCGAGAACCCCGGCCGTAATCAGCCGGCCCGCCGATCCGCCGCGCCCCCCGCGAAGCTGAAATCGGTCACGACCATGTCCACGGCTCTTCGTCTTCCGGCTCAACATCGGACAATCCTCGATTCTTTTCGGAACCAGGTCTTCTGCTTGCACACGACGGCCCCGCGAAGGGGGCATCTCTCCACAAGCCAATCTACCCCAATCCAACGAGCGCTAATAGAGAACTGTCAACACAAAGTTCCACCTCTGCGACCCAACCGTAACCGGAGTCGGGGTATCGGCCCCAACCTCATCCAGGACGATGCCCCAGTCCGTCCGAAAACTGAGGTTGTTGGCGATCACCAACTCGCCGCCGAGCCCGACACTCGCCAGGGTTTCGTTGCTCTCGAAACCCAGCGCTCGGGCGTTCGTGACACGGCCCGCATCACAGAAGGCCTTGAAAACAAGGTCCCAATCCGGTCTCCCGCCCGGCTCGTCGGGCTGCACGCGGAACGGCCGGCCGAACACCGTCGGCGGGTTCTTGTTGACCGCGAACGCACGCGGGATGTGCATCCGATACTCGATGCCGCCGAAGATCCCGACATCACCCGCCACGGCCGATTCCGGATACCCCCGGACCGAATACAGCCCGCCCGCCACCGTCTCGAAGTTCGGGATCAGCCGGTCGTTGAACGAATACTGCCCGCTGAACCGCAACGCCAGCTCATGCACCAGGCTGTGCGGCGGCCGGCCCGCGAGCGCATCAAGATAGAAGCTCAGCTGCGAGTTCCAGGTCAGCACCATCCAGTTGCGGTCCGGATCGAGCCGGCCCAGCTTCTCGAGCTCAGAAGTCTGCGCGTCCGTGATGTCGTTGATCGAGAACCCGAGACCCAGGTCGGCCGTGAACGAATACTCGGCCCGCTGGCGGTCGGCCCGCAGACCGGCCTGCCCGACGAACACCTGTTCGTGGCCCCGACCGCCCACGACGCCGCGGTTGGTCACCTCGATGTCCTGATACCTGAAGCCGCCGTACGCGTCGATGAAGAAGTCGTCCCGCTGGAACACGTTGACGCTCAGTTCGGGGCCGACGAAGAAGCTCTTCCCGTCGAACCGCTCGTTCTGCACGCCCACGTTCGACGCGTTGTACTCGCTCCACCCCGCGTCGACGCGAAGCCTGATCGAATCATCGGCCACCAGCGGCACGTCGTACGACCCGATGACGGCGTTGCTGTCGGCGAACTCGCTGGTGATGTAATCAAGGGTGAAGATGTCGTCGAAACCGAGCAACTGGTTGTGCACGAACCCGAACCGCTCACGCCACTCTCCGGTTTCCTTGGTCCCGGTGTTCGAGAATTGGAAGTACGCCGTCCACGGCTTGACCTCCTGCACAAGGTACTGAACCTCGGCGTCGCCCAGCGTCTCGGCGTCGCCGGGCACGCTCGCGTTCGCGACCGCCACGTCGACCCGCCGCCCGGGCTGGCGTGAGAGCCGATAGGCATAGATGTTGAGCGGCTCGATCCGCAGCAGATCGTTCCGGGCGCCCTCGCCGCTCCAGGGTTGCAGCGGCGAATTGTTCACGATCCGCGTGTGTAGCGGGCTGTTCAACCGCTCGTCCGTCGGCACACGAGTGCCCGACGCGATCGACTTCACCCTCGTGACACGCGCCGCGTAGATCGTCAGCGGGATGTCCGTCATGGGAGGTGTGGCCTGATCGCGGTAGTCGCCCCACGTCTCCGGGTCGACGTACCGAACGTCCGGCACCACGTACACGCCGGCGATCGACTGCTGGCGGAACCAGTCCACGATCGCCTGCTCGCACGCCTTGATCGCCGAGGGATACAGCCCCACCGCCCCGTTCGCCCCGAGATCGCCCAGACGCATTGACTCGCCCGCACCGGGGCGTGCGATGAAACCGTTGGCGACGCGAACGAGCTGGACCGTCACATCATCGATCGTCTCGACCGCCGGGAGCTGCTCGCTCGGCCTCGCATAGGTGTAGGTGAAGCCCGTCATGCTCAACGGGGCTTCGCCGTCGATCGCCTTGTCGGGCTCGGCTGGGCTCGTCGGAGCCGCCGATGCCGCAACCGACGCGTTCGCGTTCGTCGCGGCCGCTCTTGAAGGGGGGGTCGTCGGCGCCGACGCGGGAGCGGGCTCGGCTCGCGCGATCCGCGCCGGGGGCGCCGGTTCCGCCGCTGGTGCCTCGTGTTGCGCCACGGGCACAGGCGCGGCTTGATCAGACGCGGCCATCAACGCCGCGGGCGTCTCTGGAGTTGCATCGCTCCCCTCAGTCGCGATCGGCGCAACCGCCGCCTCGGCCGTCGGCGTGATGGGCAGCCGGGCCGAGGGGTACACCAGGATCCGCAGGTCCGATCCACCCTGCCGATAGTCTTCCACAGTGCTACCCAGCAACAGCTGGTCCGGGTCGGTCACGACATACGCGCCGCCGCCCGTCAGCCTCGACACCTCGTCATGCACGGCCCGCAGCATCGATCGCAACCCGCTCGGGTGGACACGCCGCACCGGTGTGTCGGAGAACTCGCCGAGCAGGACACGATCTGTCGCGGCTCCGTCCCTCGCCTCGGCGTAGGTGCCGTCGCCGTCCCGAAAGAACGCGACAGGCACGCGTGACAAGTCGGGCGTGCTCACGGCGTCCATCGTAGGGAACCGAATCTCGACCCTTCCGACAGAGATGACGGCGTCATCGGCGTCTGTTGACGCCCGAGCCACGCCGCCAAAGAGCACGGAGGCCGCCAGCCAGACCGCCAACGCGGGCCGCGGAAGGCGCCGCCCGTCGAGGATCTGCGACAGATGCCGACTCCACACCCCGTGACACTTCGCCATGATGCACCCCGATCCGAAAAGGGAAAGGCCTGAAGGAAAGGTTAGCCGCAACATACATGCGCCGCCAGATCGGCGCCCGAAGCGCCCTAGCCCTCACTCCGTCCGGCGCAAAAACGGCGCCGATCGCAAGAGGCCCCCGACCTCCACAATCAGCGGCGGCTTGACCCCGGGCGAGAACGCGAGCCTGAAGCCCACATCGGAGTATCCCGAGCGCGCAACGGTCGACGGCATCGCCCTCGGCTCGTTAATCGGCACATCCGGAGGGGACAACGCCGAGCCCCCGATGACCGAAACCACTCCCGCCTTGCTCGCCGCCGAGGCCGCTCCCGACGCCAACTCGCGCAGATCGCCGAACCGGTCGGTCAGCAACGCGTCGGGCCCCGCCCCGGCGAGCACATACTCGGCCACGTTGCCGATGATGTGACGGAACGCGCGCTCCCGGCCTGCGCCGACGTCTTCAAACCACAGCCGCTCGTCCGACCAGTCGTAGTTCGCCGCATCTCGCCCGCGTGGCCCATCCTCGCCCTCGCCCACAAAGGCCCCCTCGTCAGGCCAACGCTGAACCACCGTCTGCTCGGCCATGTACGCTCGCTGAACGCCGAACGTCCGGTCTCGCAGGTTCCACTCGTCGCCCGGGACAGGGCTGTCCATCGACACATACGCCGCCTGCCACTCGGCCACCGACGGGAGCCGGCACCCGACGAGCGCCGCGACGACCGCCGCCGCCGCGGGACGAATCCGTTGCAGCGGCGACGCCTCGGTGGGGTCCCCGACCTTCTCGCGCAGCGAAGGTGCGTAATACTCGACTCCGGCCGTCTGGAGAGACGAGGTCCACGCCCCATTCAACTGCACCCCGCGTCCGCCCGTCCGAAGCCGGCCCCACGTCCAGGTGCAAGGTCCGGGGCGGATGTCGCCCCCCAGCGACGCCCAGTCCGGCTCGATCGTCCCCAGGACCAGGTCGGCGTCGCCACCCGCGAGCGCGAAGTCGAGCATCAACGCAACGGGCGCCTCCGTCTCACCGAGGTAGAACGCTCCGGTCTCCGGTGTGTCGACCAGCCGGAACCCGAGGCTCATCCCCGGCTGCCCGTTATGCACCAGCGTGTACTTCAGTCGCCGGGCATTGTCG
Organism: Phycisphaeraceae bacterium; assembly: GCA_023898685.1. GTDB lineage: Bacteria > Planctomycetota > Phycisphaerae > Phycisphaerales > UBA1924 > UBA1926. Next base: position 3,232,343 of record CP060234.1, on the reverse strand, counting down.
AACGCCTCTGCGGCCCACCCGGCCCGGCCAGGGCCGATGCTCCGGGGATCCACCTCGACCGACGGGCGACCCTCCAATGTCTCTCGAAGCGAGTCGAGCCATTCTGTCGCGGCCTTGTTCCCGCCGAGCCCGGCATCAGGCTTGAGCCACGCTTCCACCGAAGCGAGCATCCCCTCTTTGTCGAGCGGCTTCCCACCCTCAATCCGGTCCAGAAGCCCCGCGACCAACAGGTCGAAACCAAGTTCGGACGGCACGCCCGTCCCCCCCGACAGGCCCAGTTCGTCCGCAAGCGGCACCAGCGGACGGAAAGCGTCCCATCCGTCGGGCGTCGCCGCGACACGCGTCCACCTCGCCGCCGCACCCGCTGCGAGCGCGTTGTCGATCACCGCCCGCCGCGTCGCCGGCAGCGTCGAGACCGCCCCCCGCAGCCGTTGGATCACCGCCGCGTCGGCCGTGAGTTCGTCGATGTCACCGGGCCAGGCCGGCTTCGCGGCTTCCAGCGCACTCCACGCGGCGTACACAACCCCGTCGGCCGCCGAGGTGTCCGCGATCGTCGCCGCGAGTTCGCCCCGATCTCCCGGCGCCACCTGGCCCTCGAGCAATCCCAGCCGCTTGTCGATCTGGCCGAGCCCGACCCGCTGACCGACCCACGTCTTGTTCCACGCCGCCATCGCGTCACGCAGCGATTCGCCCCCGGCCGCGTCGTCCAATGTCGCCCAGCCCCCGCAGGCGTCGAGCATCGCGCCGCTCAACGCTGCCGCCTCGGCCACACCTGACGCCCACGTCTGATACGCCGCGGCGGCCTTCTGGGCCCCCGCCGGCTGCTCGTACCGCGATGCCGCCTCGCCGAGCCGCGCCTCGCGTTCATCCGCAACCAGCCCGGCCACGCGCTCCCCCGCCTCGCCGAACCGGGTCGGGTCGATCGTCACCACCGGCATCTGCGTTTCGACCGCCGCGATCGCCGCTCTGAGCGACTCCACATCGCGAGTCAACCCCACCAGGTCGCTGTCCTTGTCAAACCGCTCGATCAGCGCGTTCCGCGCCGAGACCCAGGCGCCGTCGATCGCCGCCGATCCGGTCTCGCTCACCGAGGTCTTGCCCTTCAACTCGGCCAGATACGACTCCGCCTTGTAGCGCCGCTCGCGCACCAGCGTGTCGATGCGACTCAGCAGATCGGCCCGCCGCGCCGTGAGATCCGCGGCCGCCCGTTCCACCTTCGCCCGCGTGGCCTCGGTCCAGCCGAGCGACGAAGCCGAGGCGAAGTCCGATCGCCAGGCCTCCGCCTCGCGTGCGAGCTCCGCCACGGCCCCGTCGCCCCCGTTGTTCCTGACAGAATTGAGGCCATCAACCGCCTTGTCCAGGTCGCCCGCGGCGAGCACTTTCCTCGGGTCCTTCGACGAGTCGAGCGGATAGAGCGAATCATCCCCCATCTTCTCGAGCCACGCCTTGAGCCGGCGCTCGGGGTCGGCCTCGGACACACCCGCCATCGCCGCCGCAAGGCCGCCCTTGTCGATCCGCGGCAGGCGGTTCACCGCGGTGTCAACCAGCACATCGCCCCAGTCCTTCAACTTAGTGGCACGGCGCACTGTCGATTCGAGCCAGGCGTCCACGTCGTCCTGAGCTCCCCCCCCGGTCGGGTCGATGGCCTCGAACCACCCCGCCTGCTCCCCGGCGCCCGCATCACGCAGCGCATCGCCCACAACCGCCCGCGACCGCAACGCATCGGCCACCTGCTCGATCGGCCCCGCCCGCGCCGCCAGCGATGAAACACCGCGCGCCGCCTCCTCGCCGCGATCGCTCGCAAGGTCGGTCTGCATCGCCGCGAGTGCCTGCGGCGCCCGCCCGCTCTCGGTCCCCAGCAGATCCAGCATCGTCCGCAGCGCCCTGTGGGCCCGCCACGCGTCCGGGCCGATCGCCTTCTGCACCGCGGTGATGTGCGCCAGTGCCTTCTCAATCGCCGGCCTGTACTTCGCCTCGCCCATGTCGGCCGGCGGATTCGACTCGAGCGCCTCGAGCGACCGGAACCGACCGGGCGCCACGTTCAGCGGATTGGGGTCGAATCCCGAACCATCCGGCGCCGCAATCAAACGCCTGAGCCGGGCGTCCAGATCGGCATCGCCGGCCGCGGTGCCCGCGTTGATCTGCTCGACAAACGGCAGATACCACGAGCCCGCGAGCCGACACCAGCGTCTGAACTCGTCGAACTGGGCGCCGACCTGCGCGTTGCCCGCCCCGGACTCGACCGCCGGCGTCTGCTCCGCGCCAGGCGCCGGCGCTGATGCCACTGTTCGCTCGTTCCCCGTCGCCTCGGGCTCGCCGCCCCGGCTCGTCGATTGCTTCCCGCCGCCGCGAAAGAACACCATCGCCAGCACCACCACAACCGCAAGCACGGCGACCGCGGCGATCGACGCCCACAGCAGTTGCTTCCTGCTCTTCGAGGCAGTCGGCTCCGTCTTGCGTCGCGCGGCCTTCAGAAAGGGCGCCAACCTGTCCGACGACGCATCGACGTACCCCGGATCGAGCTCCGGCAATTCTCCCGCCCTCGCCCGATCGACCAGTTCTCCAAAGGCCTTCTCGTGCTCGTCGTCGATCGTGAACGGGATGTCGCTCGTCAGCGGGAATGGCTCGGTCGAACCCTGAAGGCACGCGAGCTGCGACACCCCCGGCTCGCCCACGATGACGTCCACCCACTCCCGTCCGTCCTTGCACACCAGCAGTATCGGCGCGAGCTGATCGACCCGGTTGAGCAGCAGCCGCATCCACGCCGACCAGCTCGCGTGCTCGGTCTCGAAGGCCTTGGGGACTCGCATGTGCTGGGCTCGCACCTCGAGCGTGCGCGACCGGCTGCCCGTCACCGTCCCCTCGGGCCGCAGATAGGCGGACATCTCCCGCTCCATCTGGTACAGCACCCGCCGAAGGCCCACGCCTTCGGGCCCCAGCGCCTCGGCATCGGCGAGCGCCGCGGGCGCGGCCTCACCCTCGAACCGCTCGCCCGCGAGTTCGGGCGTAAACGTCGCCAGCTCGCGCAGCTCGCCCCGCATCGCGTCGACCGCCGAGATCACCTCGGCCGCGGTGCTCACCGCCTGACAACGGGCCTCCAGCCGCCTCAGCCGATCGAGCACGGGCCCCGCGACGAAGGCGAGCGGCAACATGCGGCACTGCGCGCACACGATCATCGGGTACTTGCGCCGCCCCTTGCCGTCGCTCGACGACCACATCCGCCCGACCACCAGCCCGTCGGGCTGACGCCACAAGAAGCTGTGCGCAAACCCCTCGTCGCGGGACGCGTCGTCCATCGCCTCCCAGGTGCCGGCGCCGATCACCCCGCCGATGCCGTCCACATAGAGCGTCCGCCGCACAGCGACCAGGCGATCGGTGTCGAGCCCGATGTCGTCGAGGTGATCGTTCCAGCCAGGGTGCTTGCCGAGCGCCGCCAGCCAGAGGCGTTCACCCAGCTCGGGCCCACCCGCTTCACGCTTGGCCATGCGCCGCCCTTCTTTGCATTGTCTCGCGAACCAGGAGCTCTCGCCTACCGCTGCCAGTCGGCCGTCCGCAGCCAGACACCGTCCAGAAGATCCTCCAACCCGTCGGCCTTGTCGAACCGGACGCCGATCCAGAAAACACCGCGGTCGCCCAGCGCCAGCGGCAAACGCCACACCGTCCCGTCGCCCGCGCCGGCGACATCGGCTGCCGGCTTGTTCACAAGCGCGTGGAGCATCTGCCAGCCCGTCAACCGCGTGGACACGGTGGATTGATACGAGTTGTCCTGGAAGCCAAACTCGAGTTCACCCTCAAGCGGCAGCTTGCCGGAATAGTCACTGATCATCCGGGCATTCTCGTGGAAATTCGCAAAATCAGCGTGAGTTCCGTCCGCATACGTCACCCGAATCACGTTCCCGCCCGCGACCAGCTTGCAATAGAAGCAAAGGCTCTGCACAGGGATGTTCTCGTCGTAGGCCCCGCCCAGCGAGGCCAGCGTGTACACCATCTTCCCGTCGAGGCCGGCGAGCAGGTCGGCCACCCGTTTCGCACGCAGGAGCCGCTCCGCCAGCCCGCTCTGCCCCAGCTCGGCATCGCCCCGGAGCAACGTCAGGTTGGTCCGGATCGCGTCCGCGTAGTGCTGGAACGGGTCTTCGTCGTGCCCCCCACCCTTCGGCGAAAGATCGCGGCCCTGGAGCAGTGTCGAGAATCGCTCGAGCCCGGCTTCATCCAGCCCGGAACCCGACGCGTCCAGCGTCAGCGGGAACTGCCGCGCCAGATCTCTCGCGTCCCGGATCTGCTGCGCCCCGTCCGTCTCGTCCGAGATCGCCTGCAGCCCCAGCACGGCGAAGTCGCTCCAGTAGCGTTCCTCGGTCCCCAAGACCGCGGTGTCAACCTCGGGGCAGACCGTGAAATACCGGCGTGTGAAGTTCTCCCGGTCGGTCGCCGCCGTCAGCAGGGAATCGCCGGCCTTCTTCGCCGAATCGCTGAGCTTGGCCCACGAACCGAGCATGGTCCGCCGGTTCCGGTCGACCTCGTCCTGGTCTTCCTTGTCCAACGCCGCCTTGAACTTCTTGGCTTCCGGATGCTCGGCCACAAACCCCGCGGCCTTGTCGATCGCGCTCCGCTCCAGTTCGCACACCTCTCGAACCTTGGCCGCCAGGCGGTCCTGGCCGCCGATCACCACATCCAGGTAGCCACGCCAGTCGAGCCCCGACGGCTTCGTCGGGACCAGCTTCGACGGAACGTTCACGCTCCAGAAAGTCAGATACTGGTCCACGTGCTTCGCCAGACTCTCCTCGAAGCCCGCAAGCGAGGTCCGCAGGCCGTCAACGCTCAGCACCCCGCCGCCGGAGTCGTCCGGCTTGCCCCCGATCAGGTTCCGCAGATCGTTGTACGCCGCCAGGATTCCCTCATTGGCCGAGGGGTCGAACGCCCCGTCGCACGGTTCGGAGGCCAGCGTCGTGAACTTGACGTCCGGCAGCGTGAACGTCTTGCCCTGCCCCAGACTCTTCACATCCGCCGTCAGCTTCACGATCGCGGCGTCCAGCGCCAGGAATCGCTCATGCCGCGCCACCGCCCCCGACACCGCGAGCACGGTCGCCCGCGCCCCCTTGCTCAGCTCGACCTGTGACCCATCGGGGAGCAGCCCGGTCAGGCCGTTGTCACGCTCCCCCTCCTGCCCGTTGATCGCCGCGATGGCTTCGCCCGGCAGATCCGCCGTCGGCGGGGTCTCACGAAGCCAGCCGTTCGCTCGCGTGTACGCCTCGAACCTCGCCAAGAACGACGCCCGGTCCGACCCCGCCATCGGCGCGACGTAGTTGTCGTAGACGTTGTCCTTGTTCTGCGCCCCGCGGAGATCCTCGAAGAGCTTGCTCACCTTCCCCGAGTAATTGTCGTTCGCGTTCTTCTTCGCCGCAGCCAGCTGTTCACGCCATTCCCGGAGCTTCGTCTTCTCCGGGCTGTCACCCTTGAGGTCGTCGTCGCTGCCGAAGACCTTGTCGAGCCGCTCGTACGCCGCATCGGCCCGCGTCCAGATGTCCGTTTCGACCTCCTTGGCGAACTTCTCGTCGTTCAGATTCCTCGGGTCGAGCATCCCCTTCACAGGCTCGTACGCGGCATCCAGCTGGGCTTTCGCCCCCTCGAGTTTCGCGTAGGCCTCTCTCCACGCCCCCGTCGCCGCGTCGAAGTCCTTGACAGTCCGAACGCCGTCAAAGCGGCCGCCCAGATGCAACGCCCGCTCGGCCTCCCCGAAGTCGATCGCCGCGTCGGCGAATGCCCGCAGCAGCCCGTACTTCGTTTCGCCCCCGCGTGGGTCCGTGTGGTAGTCGATGAACTTCGCGATGCCCTCGGTGTTCGCCCGGTCCGCGTCGTCACCGCCGGTCCACTTCCCCTCCGGGGGCCACTCCGCCCCCTTCATAGACGTCCGCGATCCCTCGGCATATAGCCAGTCGAAATAGTCCACGAGGCTCTTCGGCGCCCCGCCGGCGTCCCCGGCGACTTCACCCTCCGCCGCCCCCGCGACGCCCGCCGCATCGTCCAGAACGAACGCCAGCGTCGAGGCGAGGTCGAACCCCGGCTGCGGTGTATGCCGGCCCAGCACCCGGTCATTCTCGAGCGAGAGCAACGAAGACAACGCCCCGGTCGCGTCACCATTCTCGCTCCAGTTGAGCGGCTTCTCGGGCCGATCGCCGCTGCTCAGATTGGTCCGAGCCTCGCTCACCAGCGGCTCGAGCAGCGTCACCTCAAACAGGCTCTCCTGCGCCGGCAGCTGCGCCTTGAACGCGTCCTTCACCCCGGGCAGGTTGGCCAGCAGCCCGAACAGGCCGCTCGACGAACTGTTCTGCGAGTAGTGGTCCTTCGCGAGATCAAACAGCTTCTCGAACGAACGCGGCGAACCCTCGATAGGCACCCTCGTCCCGTTATCGTCGATGAAGTCGCCCCAGGCCAGCTTGTTCCGGTACAGGATCGAGAACTTCGTCGTGAAGTCCTCCCGGCTCATCTGCTCGCCGTCCTTGGGGTTCACCCACTCGAAGACCGACTGCCAGTACTCCGTCGGACTCGTAATCCGCCGATCCGTCTCGCGCCAACTCCAGAACGCCACCGCACCGAGCACCAGCGCCGCGGCGAGCCCGGATCCCGCCAGAAGCAGGTTCCGCTTCCGCTTCACCTGGCCCGCGTTGACCGCCCTGGTCACCAGGCCCCGCTCCTTGAACACCTTGTCCAGGAACATGTCGCGAAGGAAGTAGCTCCGCTCACGCTCCCACAGCTTGCCCTCGGGCAGCGACTCAACGTTCACGCCCAGCACGTTCGCCAGGTCCGCGTCCAGCGCGTCGCCCTCACGCATCGAGCTCGTGAAGTAGATCCCCCGCAGGAACAGCGGCTTCTGGCTCCACTCCCCCGCCACAAAGATCATCTCCAGATACCGCTTCAGCCGCGGGCCGATCTCCGTCAGCGCCTCCGGGAACTTGTACAGCGCGTCGACCTGATCGATCCGCCGCCCACGCGAGTCCTCCGTGTGGATCGGGTCCTGCAAGAGCGCGAACCGCCGCTGAAGCAGCCGCTTCCGCACGGTCTCGAGGTGCTCCTCCACGCGATCGGGCCTGAACGGCTCGTCCAGCCCCTCAGGGTTCGACCATCCCAGCATCTGCGCCGTCAGCACCGGGTCGGTGATATCGTCGAAGAACTCGCGGAACCCGTTGATCAGGTCGGCCTTCGTGATCAGCACGAATACCGGGAAGCGGACACCGAGCGAACGCTGGATCTGGTCGAACTGCTGGGCGATCTTTCCCGCCTTCTTTTCGATCTCGTCGGGCGTGTCGGTGATCAGTGTGTCCGCCGGAACCACCAGCAGCATGCCGTTGATCGGGCACGTGGGCCGCACCGTCCGCAGCAGCTTGAGAAACTCGCGCCACTCGTTCGTATCGCCCGGCGCCACCTCCTCGAACATCAGCCGCCCGGCCGTGTCGAGGATCACCGCGTGATCGGTGAACCACCAGTTCATGTTGACGGTGCCGCCCGTGCCCTGGAGCTGGTCCTGCAAGCCGGGAGGGAACCCGATCCCGCTGTGCCGGATCGCCTCGGTCTTCCCGCTGCCCGGCTCGCCCACCAGCGCATACCACGGCATCGAATAGAGGTCCTTGCCGTAGTCCTTGAATGTCTGGATACCGGTCTCGAACTGCCGGCGCAGGTCATCGAGCTTGGCCCGGTCGGCCACCTTGCTCACGCCGCCCGTCGTCGCCGCGTTCTCGGCAACCTTCTCCTCGACCGCCTTTGCCTTGCCCTTGTCCAGTTTCTTCATGAGCAGGGCGACCGCCGCGAGCACGAACGTCAGCACCACCATCGCCACGCCGGCGAAATACGCCAGCTGCGGCTGGCCGGCGGCGTACAGAATGCCGAAGACGCCGCCCGCCAGGATCATCCCGATCATGGCCTTCCCGGGGATCGGCAACGCCCATGCCTTGCTGATGAGTTCCTTCATCCTTCACAGCCTCCGCGCGGCTTCCCGGCGCCCGCGGCGCCCGGAGCCGACATGCTCATTCCGTCGTGTTCCCGACCAGCCTCTCCTCGGTCCCCTGGATCGCCCGTCGCATCTGCTCCGTCTGCTTGGCATACAAGACGACGCTGGTCGCGAAGATCGACACGATCACCGCGACCACCGCGATCAGCAGACCGATCAGGCTCCGCGCCGGCGGCTGGATCAGATCGCTCTGATCCACGTTCTCGTACGCCTCGGGCACCACCCGCGTCCGCAGATCCATGTCGACCGTCTCACGCAGCCGCGCGTTCATCTCCATCATCTTCCGACGCAGGTACTCGGGCTGCCCCTGATAGAACCCCGTGAACCCCAGCCCGAGGCACGAGAAGAACACGCTCAGCCGGTCCGTCGCCTGCGGGCTCGTGTCGCGCAGCGTCTCGTCGAGCAGGTCGAAGAAGTGTTCGTCCCCGTCGTTCACGCTGTACATCTCGTTCTGAAGCCGGCGAGATTTCCACTCACCCGCGAACGGGAGGCTGCTCTCCTCGACCGTAAAGTCGATGAAGTAGACCAGCGGCCGCTCCACCTTCTCGAACTGCTGCGCCAGAAGCGGGTCCTGCGCCGCCTTCGACCTCGCCTTCGAAAGCAGAGCCTTGATGTCCGAACGGACCATCGTCGGCTCCAGCGGTGCCCCCTTGCGCGCCGACCGGTTCAGCCGGCACACATACTGGAACACGTCTTCACAAACCTCGAGCAGCTTCATCCTGCGCTCCGTGCCCGGCGTGCCGGGTGCTCAATCGGGCCGCTCAGCCCGGGATCGTCATGTACAGCGAAACATCGTCGAACTCGTTCTTCTCCACGCCCGGGTAGCTGATCGCCAGCTTCTTCTCCTCCTCGATCAGCGCCCACACCCGCGTGCTCTGGCTCCGGTCGATCCGGAAGTAGTGAAGCCCGATATGCGCCGGCAACTCCAGAGGCGGATGCCGCTCCTCGGCCAGGTGCACGCCGCGCACGCGCGTCGTCGCCTTGCTGAACGCCGTGAGCTTGAACTCGCCCTGATCCTCCACCAGCTTCGCCAGCTCGCGAGGGTCCCGTCCCGACTGGATGCCGAGGAAATACTCGTTGGGCTCGGTGAGCTGCTCGTCGGTGAGATCGGCCACCAGCATCCCTTCGCGCAGCTCGAAACGCACCCTCGCCCAGCTCGCCGTGCCCTCGGTGCGCAGCTGCGCCCGGATCCGATCGCAGATCACCTCGAACACGTGCCCCGGCTTGTCGTGGTCGTAGTCCGGCGCGTCCCAAGCGTCGCGGTCGGGCTGCAACGCCGCCAGCTCGCCCAGCAACCCCCGCAATTCGAGGTACATCTCGAACGGGCCCACGCCGCCCGGCGCCCGAACCATGTGGATCAGCCGCGCCGCATAGCGATTGAGCGTCTGCAGCCTGATCATCTGCTGCACCTGCACGCCCCGGATGGTCTCGAGGTTGAACCCGCCCCGGGTCATCTGCACGACGGTCTCGCCACGCGCCGCCTCGACCTGGTTCGCCAGGTCACGCAGCATCTCGCGGAGCACCGCCGACCCGCTCAGCAGAAGGCAGGGCGGAACGAACGTCCGCTCCAGCCGCGGCACGCCGATGTCCTCACCGGCGGCGTGCCCGACGCGCAGCAGCGGGACCACCTCCATGTCGGTCGTGTCGTCGCCCTCCAGCAGCAGCCGCGCGTTGACCTTCCGCACCAGCAGGCTCTGCGGGTTGTCGCCCGTGTTCTCGTCCGGGGCGTCGACCTCCTCAATCCGGTACAACCGCTTGATCCGCCAGTCAGTCTCCCCGATCTCCAGCGCGTTCGACCGCTTCTGGTGCCACAGCGGCACCCCCAGGCTCACCGTGAACGGCGCCGTGCTCGAGCTGAACCGCTCGGTGATGTCCAGCGACGGAAGGTCGCAGTTCCCCGGCGCGTCCACGTCGATCCCGCTCGGCATCACCACGCGCAGGCGATCGAACCGCACACGCATGTTCTCTAGCTCGTCAGTGCTCAGCTTCGATTCGACGAGCCCGTACGGATAACCACGCCCCAGGCGACGGTCCGCGGTCGCGCGGTCGGTCACCAGGCGCTGCAACGCCTGCAAATGGTGCGGCTGCAGAAACAGACCCTCGTGCCAATGCACCTGTACCGTCATGCGTCAACCGCCCCCTTCATGCCACACCCGACGGGGCCGACCCGGCCCCATGTGCTACCGCCCGCGCGGGCGGACGATTTCCTCGACCGTCTGCGAGACCGCCCGCATCACCTCGCTCTCGACCGTCGCCTGGTCGAGCTTGCCCGCGAGCTCCTTGTACTTCTTCCACGCCGCGATCTCGACGCTCTCGTTCCACTTCTTCTCGGTTTTCGAGATCGACTCGATGTTGTGCGGGCTCATCCGCGCCATCATCGTGTACACGGTCCCGCCCACCTTGCCCACGCTCGACAGCACCGCCGCCGTGAGCTGGCGGAATCGCTCCAACTCCTCGGCCACCTGCCCCCGCCCCGTTTCGCCGCCCCCCTGGACGTACGAAGCGAGCGTGGGGCCAACCGACCCACGCCCCCGGTGCGACGAGTCCGGCGCGATCTGACGCCAGATCTTCCACACCAGCGTGTCCAGCAAAATCACCTGCTCGGCCAGCAGCGCCCCCGCCTCGAGCATCCGTCCGCCGTCGGCGTTCCCGTCCGCCGGGATCTGCATCGCCGCCTTCGCCCGCGCCAGACTCTCCGCCGGGATCTCACCCGCCCCCGCCGGCGCGATCCCCGCCGCCGCCAGCCGCTCGGCCGCCTCGCGACGCTGCTCCTCGCTCATCGACGCCGCAACCTTCACAAGCTGCCGGATCAGGAACCCCGGGTCGTTGAACTCCGCCATGTCCGTCGGGGACAGCATCGTCCCACCACCGGCTCCGCTCACCACGCGTCCCCCCTCCCACGCCGGAAAGCGTTCCTCGACCGCGTCCAGAAAGTCGTTCCGCTCCGCCAGCGGAACCTTCTCCAAGGCCGCCTTCACCTCGTCGTTCAGGTGGGCGCGCCGAGACTCCGCCGGCTCGTCGGCCAGATCCGCCTGGATCAGCCGCAGGCGGTTGGCCGTCAATTCGGCCAGCGAACGCCATGTCTCACCGCCGCTCATGCCACCACCCATGCCGTCCACTCCCCCGCCGGACGGCCACAACCGTCCCAAACGACCGAAAACACGCTCCGCTCATGATACAGCCCGTCCGGGAACTCCGAAACCGGCCCGATACCGGCAGGAACACACCGCCCCATCCGGTCAATCAGGTCCGTCGTCAAGCCTCCACACGCGCAGTTCTCGCGCCCTCTCACGCCCCCGCACCCGGCCGCCGATAGCTCCACCTGCGATTCGAGACCCACTCGCACGGAGGAGTTCGTATGCATCTCAATCTCAACAAGCGCCTGTTCGCCATGCTCGCCATGCTCGCCGCCGCCGGCCTCACCGGATGCGCCTCCTCCTCCAGAACCACCCTCGGCTCCAGCCAGGCCGCCCTCGACCCGTACACGCTTGGCGCGGGCGACCAGCTCGGCGCCGCCATGTTCGGCGAGCACGTCCGCTTTGCGCTCGCCCAGGCCCGCGAGCAGCGTGCCCTGGCCACCGAGTACGCGACCGTCCCGATTCCGAACGACTGAGCCCATCACCCGCCCCCGAAGACATAGGCCTGATCGCTCGACCCCGTGATCTTGTGCACGAGCGTCGTCGCCAGGTCCCCATAGTCGTCCGCGTCGATCGCGAGCCGGAACCCCGTGTCCGCGTAGCCCCGGATGCTGCGTATCCGCGGCGTGACGACCTCCTCGGACGCCATTTCCGGAGGCGAAAGCGCCGACGCACCCATCGCCGACCAGCCCCGGCCGGCGTCCACCCACTCTGCGACGTTCCCGATGAGGTGCCTGAACCGCACCCCATTCTGACGCGGCACATTCCCCGCCCCGACCTTCTGGAACCACAACGTCGTCTCGACGTTCGGCCCGCCGTAGACCCACGTCCCGTCCCTGTCGGCCGCCTTGGGATCATCCGAGAAGTAGCATTCGGCGCCGGGCTCATAGTGCGTATTGCCAGCACTGATCGGGATGACCGACTGGCTGTCCCGGTAGTTCGCGAGCTGCGCCGAGTAGGCAAACGCGTCCCGGAGGTTCCAGGCCCCGCTCCTCGCCGGAAGCACCGCTTCAACCTCCCGCAACGCAGCGGTGAACTCGTCCACCGTCGGAAGTCGACACCCGACAGCCGCGGCGATCGCCGACGCCGCGTCGTACGGGATGTAGCTGATCGGATGGTCCACCGACGGCGAGCCCTGCTCCGGATCCTGCGAGATGCTCTTCATCTCCTGGTCGCCCGAGTCGGCCAGTTTGTCTGCGTACGGTGGGAATGACTGATTCTGGACCCTCGGTCCATATTGGATGTTTGTTCCGAGCCAGTATTTCTTGGGGCTGACGGTCAGTTGCTTGTCCCCAAATCTCTGCCAGGCCGGGGTGTCCGCACAAGGCCCCTTGAACGTGTCGGGACCCCGGTCATTCGACACCCAGTCACCGATCTTCTTGTCAGCGGCCCCCTGCTTGATCCCATCCCCCAGAGCGTCGAGCATCCCCACAGACATCTCGTCGGCCGCCAGGAACACCTTCTGGTTGCTGTCCAACTCGACAAGGTCGAACCGGAGCACCGTCCCGGCGGCCTTCCCGCCCTGCTTCGTGTACGTCAACGATGGCGAACCGACCTTGGGTTCGTTCAACTCGGCCGTCCACCCGCCGGGAGACTTCGCCGGCCCAAACTCGTTCGGGTCCCAAGCTGCCTTGCCCTCCGCGGCCTTCGCGATCGCCTCCTCGATCGCGTCGATCCACGCCTGCTTGGACCTTCGCCCCGCGTCGTCCAGCGCCGTCTCGCCCAGCGTCCTGAGCTCGGCGAGGCCGGTACCGGAGATCTCCTTGAGTTCGCCCTCAAGCTCAACCAGCCTGCCCTTGGTCACGCTGGCGCTCTGCTTCTTGACGTCCTGAGCCTTCGTCAGGATCTGGTCTCTCACCCGCAGCGCCACCGCGTCGTACAACGCCTCGCCCTTCAGCGATTGCTCATCCGCCGCCTTCGCCCAGTCATCCCCGAGCACCCCCAGCCACCCGGGCCCCTCCGACACCAGCACCCGCAGATCGGCCTCGTCGGTCGCGACCGCGAACCCTCGCGTCCACCACCCCGTCAGCACGCCCAGCGCCTGCGCCGAAACGGGCCCCCATGCCCCGTTCTGCGACGCCACGCCGTCCTTGATCGCCGACAGCCCCCGGCCGATCAGATCCGCCTCCGCCCGCATCCCGCCCACAGCGTCCGGCCACCGGCCCTTCCCCTGCGACGCGAGCCCATCCGCACGCAGCATCGCCGCGAACCTCGCGGCCGGCGCCGGGCCGGCCGCGTCCGAGTTCTCCAGCGTCGCCACGACCTCGTTCAGGTCATCACTCCCCGCGAGCGTCAGCACCCGGTCGGCCAGGCCCTTCACGGCCTGCACGTCCGTGCTCGCCGCGATGAACCTCGCATCCGGCCCGTCAAGCCGACCCAGCAGCGTCGTCACCTCGCTCGGCCCCGGCCGCCCTTCCATGCCGGGCAGCTCGCATCGATCCAGTCCCTCTTCCACCCCGGCAAGCACGGCCAGATCCTCGTTCAGCTTCTCCACCGCCGCGTCGACGCCCTTGAGCGCCTCGCCCACCCGCCCGTCGATCACGCCACCCGGCTCGCCCGCGCGGTCGGCCGCATAGTCGACCTGGTCAGATCCGAGCGCCGCCGCGACCGCCTCGGCCCTGGCCTCCACCACGGCGGGTTCGATCAGGTCCCACTTGTAGCCGCCAACCGATTGCAGATCGGACGGGATATCCAGCACCCGGGGCGCCGCCCGCCCGATTGTCTTCTCGAACGCCCTGATCCGACGGCAGAACGCCTTCGACTCGGTCTGCTTGTCGAACTCCGGCGCCGGCAGCGTCGACTTGGCCTTCCGATCCCGCCAATCGGCGATCATCCGGTTTCCCATGTCGTTCCGGAATGCCTCGAGCGTGCGGACCCGCCCGAGCGCCGCCCCGCCCTCATCGCCCAGCAACTCGCCTGATTGCCGCTTCGCGATCACATCCTCCGGGTTGGCCAGCACCTCGTCGGCCACGGCCGCGACCACACCAGAAAGGACACCCTCCAGTTGCTCCGCCCGACTGATGTCGCTGTTGAATTCCGGCTTCAGCGACGGCCAATCCGGAGAGCTCCGAACACGCTCCACCACCGCCTGATACTCGGCCAGGAGCCCCTCGAGCGGCCCTTGCTCGCCCGTCCCCTGGAGCCGCGTGCCCGCCAGCGTCTTCGCGTCTTCCGGCGCCTCCGCCAGCGCCTCATTCCAGACCTTCTCCAACTCCGCCGGCTCGTTCGCCCCGGCGATCTTCAGCCCCGCCTTCGGACTCGCCCCCGGCGGATACGCACCCGCCTGGTCGGCGTCCGTCAACCACTGCTCGCACAACGCGAGCCGGCGCGTCACCCACGCCGAGATCTGCCCCGCGTCGCCCGAGGGCGGCTCCTTCTTCAGCTCGTCGTACGCATCGCCCAGCAATTCACGCAGCTTCAACGCATCGATCTGCTTGTCACGCCACCGCCGCAGCCCATCGTTGGCGTCAAGCCGGTCGAGCACCCCCTTGGCTTCTTGCAGCCTGGTGCTCAGTGCTTCAACAGGCTCGTCCGCGTCCAACGCCTGCAACGAATCGACGAGCCGCGGAAGCCCCTCCAGCATCGGGTCGGTCCTCACCGCGTCGAACGAGCTCCGATCCGGCAAGCCCCCGAGCGCGGCGAGCCCCTTCCACGCAGCCGCCCGCGTCTGAAGCTCTGCTATCTGCGTGTCATGCTCGCCGATCGCCTTGGCGATCGATTCCACGCGCCCCGCCGCCTCGACGAGCTGCTGCGCCATCGACTTCGCCGCCGCGCGTCCGTCGGATGACCAATCCGACGATTCGCCCTCAGCGGTCTCGTCCGACGCGCCCCCGACCCCCACGATCGCCGCGACGGCCTGGTCGACCCGACCGAGCTGGTCCGTGATCCGCCCGGCGATCACCGCCCACGCCGCGTCATCACCCCAGTCCGCCAACTTCGATTCGAGCGCCCGCCGGGCCTCCCACTTTTCAGCCAAGAACGACGCCGCCAAGCCCGGCTCGGGGGGGTCCTTTGATCCCTGAAGGACACCCATCGCCCTCGTAGCCACGCCGCCCAGGAGGTCCAGCTCATGGCTTTCCGATTCGGTGTCCTCGCCCTTGGCCTTCGCCTCGCCGATCTGCTGGTCCTTCTCCTTGACCTTGTCAACCACCTCAGAGATGAGGTCGATATCTCCCTTGCCGTAGCGATACCGAGAAGTGGACGTTTGCACCAGGGCAAACGGCGGATCGAACAGATCGTCCAAGTCCATGTTCTGATAGTCGCTCTCCTTCTTGAGCGCCTCGACACCTTCATCGGCCAGCAATTGGTACACGCCCGCCAGCACCTCGGGCGCCCCGCCGCCCTCGGCCGCCTTGATCTGCTCACGCAACTCGTGCACCCGCACGCTGGCGCGGCACCACGCCAGGAACGTCGCCTCGTCATACGAAGGCTTGAACTGCGGCGGCCCGCTCGGCATCGCCACGACCTTCACAAGGAACGCGATCCCCGCCGCCGCCACCAGCACCGCCGCCGCCCAGCCGCCGATCACCACCGGCCCGGGCCCCGGCTTGCGGTGCTTGAGCTTGGCCAGCCGACCCGCCACCTCATCGAGCGTCAGCGCCCCGCTCTTCGGGTCGAGCAACGCGTTGACCAGTTCGAGCCAGAACGCGTGGTCGGGCCCGAGCGCCCGCCAGTCCTCGCTATCGCGCACCGGGTACCCGCCCAGTTCGCGGAACGGACGCCGCACCACCAGCTCGTAGAGCATCAACCCGAGTCGGCGCAGCTCGTCGCGACGCGCCGATGACAGATCCGAGTCGAGAAGCCGGCCGGGCAACGGGTTCCGCAGCCCCACCCGCATCCGGCCCGGGCGGAGGTCTTCGATCAGCACCGCCTCGGGCTCGAAATCCCCGTGCGGCCGCCCCGCCGCCGATTCGATCGCCCGCAGCGCCGCGACGATGCCGCTGAACAGTTCGAGGAGGGCATCGCCACGCGGTCGGGCCTTGCCGTTCAGCAGGTCGCCCACACTCGCGTCGTACCGGTCGCAGACCGCGTACCCACCCCACTCGGCCACGCCCAGGTCGTGAACCGCGACGACGTGCCCGCGACCCAGCCCCCCGGGGCCCGCGCCGATCAGGCCGGCCCACCGACGCTGCAACGCTCGACGCTCGAGGAACAGCCCGAGCGCGTCCGCGCACGCTGTTTCGCACGCCGCCGTCGGCTCACACCGCTCGATGACGACATCCGCCGCCGAGCCGCCGGGCCGCACCGCGAGAAACGAACTGTCTCGGGGCCCGAGGCTCAACGCCCGGACCACCCTGTACCCGGTGATGTCAGACATCACACCCCCGGCCCTTCCTCACCTGAATCGATGATCCACGCGCCGGCGGGGGGTCACTGGGCCGCGCTCTTCTCAGGCGGTGAATAGGTCAACCCAAAGGCGTTCACCTTCACGCTGAGCGCCTTCGTGTCCCAGCGGTCCGACTGCCGCGGCAGCTTGAGCCTTCTCGGGTCACTCCCGTCGGCCTTGGGCCCGACGCCAGTGATGTCCGCCAGAATGAACAGCTGGTCGCCCGTCTTCCAGGACTTCGTCCAGAGCTTGTCCGAAGCCCGCAGCGTGGCCGCGTCCGCCGTCGGCGACAGCTCGACCGTCCAGACCATCTGATCGTTGAGCAACTGCTGACGCCAGGGGTTGCCCCAGTAGCCCGACATCACGACCGAATCCAGCGTTTTCGCCTGCTCGCCGCCCAGGGCCACGACGTCGACCTTCGTGACCACGCCGCCCGTCTTCTGCATGTACGCCGGATCGAGCGAGACCGTCAGGTTGAACTTCTGCAAAGACGTGCTTGCGCACCCCACCGCCGCCAGCGTGAACACCAGCAGCCCGGTCATCCAGATACGTCCTGTCCACTTCTGCATCTTCGGCCCCATGATCTTCCCCAAGTTCCGCCGGCCCACTCGCCCACGCGAACGAGCCCCGGCCTTCCCTTCAGTCCGGTGATCCTAACCGAATCGCTACCGCAGCGTCGGAATCCCCTCGTCCCCGGTCCGCTCCATGCCCTCCCGGAACGCACGCACCACCGCATGCACCTCCCGGTTGTGCCGCCAGTCCACCACGATCAGGCTCCGTGTCCGCACCAGCACGTCCGCCAGCGCCGACGCCGCCTCCTCGAACACCACCTGCGGCGCCAGCCCTCGCGTGTCCCCCACGTCGCGGCACCAACTCGCGTCGCTCACGCCCATGAGCATCCGGCTCAGCACCGTCAGCACCCGCACCCAGATCTCCGGCGGGATCATGTCCAGCGCCTGGACCGGGGGCACCTCCTCCGCCACGAGGCGCTGCGGCCCGATCGAATCCGCCCACCTGGCGTCACCAAAGAACGCCCGCTCGAACGAATCCTCAAGCGACACCGACCCGTCCGCTTCACGCTCCTTCTCCGCCTGACGCGCCAGGCTCACCAGTTCGTCCAACGCCACCGCCAGCGTGTTCTTCCCATCTACGAGCAAGGTGCGCACACCCAGCACCCCCAGCGCGTGCAGGTCACACGGCGTCGACGCCAGCGGCACCACCTCGAACGCCACGTCCCGCATCGGCACGCCCTCGGCCGCCTTCAGCCCCCCCGCTTCCATCTGCACCGGCATCGATCGGAACCGCATCTCCCCGGGACCGAGCGCGGGCTCTGTCCTCAGCCGCCCGTGCAACAGCACCCGCCTGTCGTCCAGCGGCACCCGCAGTTCGACCAGCTCGCTCCCCCCGCTTGGCACCCGCTCATCCGTCCGGAATGTCGCCTCGACCACGACCCCCGCCGCATCCGAGTCGTCCACCGACCGGATCCGCAGGTCGCACCGCCCCCGCGAGCCCTCGCTCGCCATCTCGGGCCGATACACCCCACGCCCGATCCCGTCGGGCGAAACGAAGCACCGCTCACGCACTTCGCCCACCGCCATCTCGTGGGCCGTGCCCGGGTCGACAATCCGCACCCGTGACGTCCACAAGCGGGGCAAACCAACGCCCGCCTCCCACAGCTCGACCCGGAAGCTCTCGTCTGTCAGGTTCAGCAGGGGCCGGCCCGTCTTCGACACCGTCGTGCGCACCGCGTTGAGCGCCTCGGCCAGCAGCTTCGCCTTGAGGTGCAGCGCCTCGACCAGCCGCCCCCACCGACCGTGCCGCCCCAGAAACAGCCGGTCGGGGTCGATCGGCTCTGGGTCACCCGCGAACCCCGTTACCCGCGTCACCGACTCGTGCCCCGCCCGCAGGTCGAGCGCCGCCACGCCGTGCTGCACGCCCGACCAGCTCCGTCCGCCGATGATGTCGACCTGGTCGGCGTAGGCGATCGGCGCCAGCCGTCGCACCATCATCAGCCCGCCACCCAGGTTGAACGGCGTCAGGTCGCGGTTCACCCCGGTCAGCACCGACGACCGCACCGCCCCCTCGTCCTCAACCGGTACGAACGTCGACCCGGCGCCCTCGCGCGCCACCCACAGGTACCGTTTGAGCGACGAGCGATAGGACGCGAGGTTCCTGCCCGCCAGCACGTCCTCGTCCCGGCAGACGTCCCAGTCCGTCCCCGTCGGCTCATGCATCACCCGCGCCGCCACGCCCCGCGCCACGTCAAGCCCGAAGGCCGGCGGGTACTTCTCCTCATACCCCGTCCGGATCAGCAGGTCGGGCTCCGCCGCCGCCAGCCCGGCGACCGTCCGCTTCCACCGCTCCTCAAGAGCCGCGTTGCTCAGCCGCCCACGACCCTCACCGGCCGAGGCATCCAGCGCATCCACCCGCTGCACCCACACCTCGATCCACTGGTCGACCTCGCCCGCCGCATCCAGGATGCAGCCCAGGTACACCGACGCGTCGAGCACGTCGCGCACCACGACCAGCCGACCGCCCGCCCCACCCGCCTCGGCTCGACACAGGACGCAGACCCGCAGCGGCGCGGGGCCCGCGGAAGGGAACAGATCAACCGCGGCGTATCCCTCGGGCACTCGACGCGTCAGACCATGCAAATCGGGCTCCTCTCGACCGGTTCAGGTGACTACCAGTCTACCCAAACCGCCACGGGCCGCCCGACCCGCCCCGCGGGGGCTGACCGCGTTTGACATCCGCGCCCAGGCTCCCAAGATCCAGTGTGCCCCAGCCCACGCGAAACACCCGCCAGCGTTCCGCGATCCGAGACGTGTTCAAGACCGCGAAGCGGCCGCTCGGTCCGCAGGAAGTTCTCGACCGCGGACGCAAGGCCGTCCCCAACATGAGCCTCGCGACGGTCTACCGCAATCTCGCGATGCTGCTCGACGACGGGCTGATCGCGCGCGTCGAACTGCCGGGCCAGCCCCCGCTCTACGAGCCGGCCGACCTCGATCACCACCACCATTTTCACTGTGAAGTCTGCGGCAAGACCTACGACTTCGAGGGCTGCCCGGGCGACCTCGCCCGCTTCGCCCCTGCGGGATTCGAGACCCGCCGCCACGAACTCACCCTCTTCGGGCGCTGCGCCGCCTGTGCCGCCGCCAAACGCCGGTAGAGCGCTCGCCGCCCGAATCGTCTCTGGAACGAGACCCGGGCGCAAGCCCGGGTGTTCCGGCCTTGGCCACCCTCGCGACCGCGCCACAAAGACCACGACCGCCCATCACAAAAATGTCGCTCGGGACCGTCAGATCCCGAGCGACACCGAGGAGAGGAAGATAAGGAGTCCGGAGGCACGATCGTGACGCCGATCGCCCCCCCGACGCGGCACATCCCGCCGGCCCAGCGGTCCCGCCATCCGTGGCTCGCGTGCCGCCTCCCGACAGACAATCCACAACCCGTGAACATCATTCGGAATCAGTCGAAATACTTACTTTCAGGGTGCCTCACCACTTCTGGCCATCCATCGGCACATCCCTCCTTCCGACGACGCTCTGTACGGCCCAGTTCGTTCTGGCTCGCCCCGGCTTCACGCTGGATTACCCCAGCATTTCCGCGTGTCCGCCGAGATTCGTTTCGCGAAGGAGGGTTGGTCACATACGATGAGGAATGAGCAGCATGTCGTTGCTCCAACGCACCCGTGCAGGCAGGAGGCTTGCCATGCGTGCCACGCACAACGCCGAGCACCGGAATCGACCGAAGCCATCCCAGCGTCCGTCCGACCTGGCCAAGCTGGTCCGTGTCGACCGTGTTCCCAAGCCGGCCAGGCCAGACTTCACGGTCCGCCCCTACGGCCGCTGCGGCCCGCTCGATCCAGATCGGGCGTCCGTCGCCGGTGTCAATTGCGGCTTCTTCTCGTAAGCATCTACGCCTGACCGCGATCGCCGGCCGCTAGAGCAGTTCCAGGATCTCGAACGACTTGACGCCGCGGGGCGCCTTGACGTTGATCACCTCGCCCACGCGCGACTTCATCAGCGCCTCGCCCATCGGGCTGCTCGTCGTCACCTCGATGTAATCGTCGTTCAACTCCCCGCTCGACTCGCCGACGAGCCGGTAGACGTCCTCGTCGCCAGTCCGCTGATCGCGCAGCTTGACCATCGACCCGATGAACACCACGTCCGCCGCGCCGCTGCCCTTCTGGATCACCTGCGCGGTCGCGAGCCGATCCTCGATGCGCCTGATCTCCGCCTCTTCCATCCCCTGCTGCTCACGCGCGGAGTGATACTCGGCGTTCTCCTTGAGGTCGCCCAGCGCCCGGGCCTCGGCGATCCGCTCCGAGATCCGCGGGCGATTCGCCATCAGGCTGTTCAGCCGCTCCTGGAGTTGCTTCTGCTCGTCGGGTGTGAGGAATTCCATGGATCAATGCTCCGATGCCACCGGCGAATCGTGGAGCCTAGGTCCACCGCGTCGTCCGGACCAGACCGACACACCGAACACGCCGACCGACACGATCAGCAGCCGCACGATCCACACCCAGTGCTCCGGTGCGATGCGCGCCGGACGGCCGCTCCATCCGCGATCGCGCAGCACCTCGCACACCGCCGAGACCGGCGTCCACATCCACCCGGGCGTGACGCCAAGCGTTGCGGGCTCGAGGTGCAGCACACCCATCCGCCAGAGCAGCAGCGGCCAGACCAGCACCAGCCCCACAAGCACGAGCATCGCGGTCACGCGCGAAACCGTGCTCTCCGTCCGAGCCCCGCACCAGACCACGAGCACCGACCCCGCGATCAGCGACCACGCCACCAGCAATGCGGAGAGCGCGCCGACCACCTCGACCGGCCAGTCCGCAAGGATCACCTGGGGCCACACCAGCGTCATCGCGGGCAGCAGCACCACAACCAGGTCTCGCACGACGCTCGACCCGGGCGATCTGAACGCCGAGGCCTGCGTCAGCCGCAGCATGGGCCACAGCAGGACGACGCCCACCATCACCAGCGCCATCAGGATCCGCGCCGCGGGCCGGTACACGTCCGGCTCGAACCGCCCAAGCGACAACGCCGATCCGAGCGAGCCCAGCGTCACCAGCATCAGGTAGACCGACCACGCGAGCGCCAGCCCCCGTGGCTCGCCGCGACGGTGCGACCAGTCCGCCCGCCCCTTCGGGCGCCGGCCGAACAGGTCGACATCGTCATGCTCACGCTCCTGGCTCATCGCGTGCCGCTCCACGCCAAAGGCTACGCAAGCCGGTTCCGTCGACCGTGCCGTCTCACCCGCCCTGCGTCCGGTCGATCTCCACGCGCGCCCGGTGGATCTCGATCCGCCTCTGCCCGCCGTCGATCCGCCCAGTCGTCTCGATCAACTGCTTGAGCCGCTGCACACGCTCGTCCACGCCGGGTTCGCCGGCCTTCCACTCGTCAACGGCCGATCCCCACACGATCCGCGTCTGGTGGGTCGTCACGATCTCGAGCGGCCCACCGCTGCGGAACGCCGACACATCGACCCCCGCCACGCGGTCGCCCAGCCCGTTCCGCCAGAGCACCTTGAGCAGCTCGAGCCCCGCACGCACGTCGAGCCCGGGCCAAGGCGCCGCGTACATCGACGCCCCGCGCCGGTCCGGCCCATCCGCGCACCCCAGGATCACCGGACGGTTCGACCCGCCCGGCTGGAACACGGGCGGCATCGGCTCGGCGTCCATCGAGATCACGTAGTCCTGGTCGTGCCAGCGCACCGCCGCCGCCGGCTGCCGCCAACGCGGCGAGACGCGCAACTCGTCAGGCCCAACCACCCGCACCCGAGGCGGCGACTTGAACCACCCCGTCTTCGCGAGTTCCAGCGAGATGTCCCTGAGCGGCCCGACCCCGAGCGGATCGGCGTCCCCCGCCGCCCGCTCGGCCGCCCGGATCAGTTCGGCCTGGTCTCGGTCGGGCAACCACGTCGCGTCGCTCCCCTCGCGCATCGCGGGCCAGTCGAACGAGACGGTCACCATGCTCCCGCTCACCGGATCGGCCTCGCGCCGCATCGCCTCCGAGGCCAGGCCCCGCAGCGCGCGCACGCCGAATGTCGCGCCGATCGCCGCCCCGACGAGAAGCAGCACCGAAAGCGTCCGCAGCGTCCACCGCCCCATCGCGGCCCAGTCCCTCGGCTTCTTCTTCCGCGTCGGTTTCTTCTTCGCCGCCATCAGACCTCCGTGCCAATCTTCGTTGATGCCATCGCCGCGTTCACCAGCCCCGAGACGAGCGCCGGCATCTCGATGCCCTCGTGCCGCGCAGCCTTGGGCAGCAGGCTCGTCGGCGTGAACCCCGGCATCGTGTTCAGTTCCAACAACCACGCCGCGCCGTGCTCATCGAGCAGGAAATCGACCCGGCACAGATGACGCACGCCAATCGCGTTCGCCAGGCGCACCGCGTCGCCCCGAACGCGGTCCGCGACTCCCGCCGGCAAGTCGGGCCCGACGAGGTACTTCGTGTCGCCCCGCGTGTATTTCGCCTCGTAGTCGTACACACCCGCCGCGGGCACGATCTCGATCAGCGGCAGGGGCCGCAGCGTCCCGTTCTCGCCCGCGAGCAGGCCCGCCGTCAGCTCCCGCCCCCGGATGAGCGGCTCGATCAGGAACACCCGGTCGCCGAATTCGCCGCTTCGCACCCGTTCGTGCGCACGATCCCAATCCTGTTCCACGTGGCACATCATCAGCCCGACGCTCGACCCCTCATGCACGGGCTTGACCACGACGGGAAGCGGCAGCGGGCAGGCCGCGTCGTCGCGGTTGAGCAAACACGTCCGGCTGACCGTCATGCCGAGCCGCGCCCCCTCCATCTTCGTTGCGACCTTGTCCATCGCGAGCCGTGCGGCGCCCGCACGACTTCCCACGAAAGGCCGACCGTCCCGCTCGAGCAGTTCCTGCAAGGGCCCGCCCTCGCCCCACGAGCCATGCAGCACCGGGAAGACCACGTCTCCCTGCATCGCCCGGAGCTGGTCCAGCGTCACCGCCCCGATCGTCTCGGCGTGCACCTCGTGACCCGCCTCGCGCAGCGCGTCGCCCACGCCCCGGGCGCTGGCGAGGCTGATCTCCCGCTCCGCCCCGGGCCCGCCGCCCAGCACCAGCACCGAGGGCCGCCCGCTCATCGCGATCGCTCCCAGACGACGACCTCGCGCCCGAGCGCGACGCCGAATCGGTCCGCGACGCGAGCCGCGATCAGGTCCATGAGCGTGATGACATCTCGCGCGCACGCCCCGTCGTGCGTGACGATGAAGTTCGCGTGCTCGCCGCTCACCTCGGCCCCGCCGACCCGCAGACCCTTGCATCCCGCGCGGTCGATCAGCAGGCCCGCGCTGACGCGCGAGCCGCCGGCACCGATGTCGGGCAGATCGTCCGCGAGCGTCGGGTTCTTGAAGCAGCACCCCGCCGAGTCGGCGGCGAGGGGCTGGGTGTGCTTCTTGTACGCCATGCACTCTTTCAGCCGGTCGCGGACCGTCCCGGGATCACCCGGTTCGAGCGCAAACTCGACCGACGTGACCACAAGATCGTTCAGCCCGCTGCGGCGGTACCCAAAGTCGATCTCATCGCGGGGCAAGCGGACCTGCTCCCCTTCCCGATCGAGCCCATCGACCGCGCGCACGCTGTCGGCGATCTCGCCGAACTTCCCGCCGGCGTTCATCACTACCGCGCCGCCCACGCTCGCCGGGATCCCCGCGAGCACCTCGAGCCCCGCGAGCCCGGCCCGGACGGTCTGGTTGACGAGGTTGGGCAGGTTCGCGCCCGCCCCCGCGACCACGCGTCCCGACGCCGCGTCGACCTCGACCGAGCGGAACGCCGCCGTATCGAGATCGACCACCAGCCCGTCCACACCGCCATCATCCACGAGCAGGTTCGCCCCGTCGCCCAGCACGCGGACGGTCTCGTGTTCCGCGAGGCACCGCCGCAGCACATCGATGGACGCGGGCTTTGCGTACAGATCCGCGCCGCCGCCGACACCAAACCAAGTCTGGATCGGCGCGTGCCCGGTGATCTCGATCTTGTCGTCAACCACGCTCATCCAGCCCGCCTCGTCCGGGGCTCCTCTCCAACAAGACCCGGGCGCGAGCCCGGGTGTTCCTTCCACGTTTCAATCCGACCACCCGGGCTCGCGCCCGGGTCTCGTTCCGGCTCGCTCATGGGGCGTCAACTCCCCTTCAGGTAGTCCCGCGCCACCTGCCACACCGGCCCCGCGCCCATGACCACGAGCAGGTCGCCGGGTCGGCACACGTTCTCGAGGTGCTCGACGATTGCGCCGAAGGGATACAGGTGCATCGCCCGCACGCCCCGGCTTCGCAGCCGATCGACCAGATCCGCCGCCGACACCTTGTGCTTCTCCGCCTCGCTGTCGCGCACGAAGTAGATGTGAGGAACGATCACCACGTCGGCGTGCTCGAAGCTCGTCGCGAACTCCTCGAGCAGGAACCGCGTCCGGCTGTGCTGGTGCGGCTGGAAGACGCACACCAGCCGCCCCGCGCCGCCCTGGCCCACTCGCTCCGCCTGCCGCAGCGACCGAAGCGTCGCGTCGATCTCGGTGGGATGGTGCCCATAGTCGTCGTACACCCGCACCGACCCGCCGCCCGGCACCACCCGCTCGCCCAGGAACTGGAGCCTCCGGTCGAGCCCCCGGAACGCCGAAAGCGAACGCCCCACGATCGCGGGGTCGGCCCCCAGGCCGATCGCCAGCGCCGCCGCGACCGCCGAGTTCATCGCGTTGTGCTCGCCCGGCATGAGATTGGTCCACTCGGCGTGGACGCCGCCCGGCCCGTCGAGCGACACGGTCCGGTCCGCCACGTCCGTGCGCACCACCCAGTCCGCCGCCGGCGCAAACCCGATCGTCTCGACCTTGCACTTCAGCCCCGCGGTGATCTCACGCCGGTGGGCACCGTCGTGCCCGATAAGCAGCCGGCCGCCCTTGGATTCATCCGGCAGCAACGCCGCGAAGCCCGCGAAGGCCTCAATGACCGCGTCGAGCGAGCCGTAGATGTCGAGGTGGTCGGCCTCGAGGTTCGCGATCGATCCGACCACCGGGCGGTGATGATGGAACGAGCGGTTGAACTCGCACGCCTCGGCCAGCAACAGCCCGGGTTGACCGGCGAGCGTGCCCGAGGGAATCTGGGGCGACCCCATGCGGAAGCCCGTCGCGCCCCCTCGCTCGGGGCTCCTTTCCGCGAGGCATCCGGTGCCGAGCTGGCCGCAGGTCGCGCCGACGATCACGCCCGGGTCGAGCCCCGCGTCGGTGAGCACGCAACCCAGCATCGCCGTCGTCGTACTTTTGCCATGCGTGCCGGCGATCGACACCCCGGTCCGCCCCGCCATGCTGCGCCCCAGCGCCTCGGCATAGGTGTACACCGGCAGCCCCCGCTGCTGGGCCTCGAGCAGCTGCGGGTGGTCGGGCTTGATCGCGGCCGAGGCGACCACGCCGTCCGCGTCCTCGGGCAAGTTCGCGGCGGTCTGGTCAAAGTCGACCCGCACCCGCTCGCCAAGCAGCGTGTCGGTCACAGGGGAGGATGTCGAGTCCGAGCCAGACACCCGCGCCCCGTCGGCCGCGAGCAGGCGGGCGAGGGCCGACATGCCGCACCCGCCGATGCCGATGAGGTAGGGTCTGTCGAGCCCGAGCGCCATGCGGACGGCTCCGGTTCCGGGCGGCGTGGACAGGGGGATGGGACTGGTTTCACCGGCTCTGGTCGAGATCATGTCCCCCCGTATCGGCGTGAGGGCCGCCGATTCAACACCCGCGCCATCCCGGGACGCTAGGCTTGCCGACCATGCCCGAGCCCCTGCCCTATCGCCTCGCCTGCCTCTGCGATCTCCGCGACGCCGAGGGCCGGATCCTGTTCATCCACCGGGAGCGTTCGCCCAACAAGGGGCTATGCTCGCCCATCGGGGGCAAGCTCGACATGCACACGGGCGAGAGCCCCGCCCAGTGCGCCCAGCGCGAGATCATGGAGGAGGCGGGGATCGAGGTCCCGATCGACCGGCTCCACCTCGGCGGCCTGATCGCCGAGACCGCGTTCGAGGGGGCCGGGCACTGGCTGCTGTTCTACTACCGCGTGCTGGGTCCGGTGGAAGTCCCCGAAAAGACCATCCCCGAGGGCCGGCTCGCCTGGCACCGCCCCGAGGAGCTCGAGACGCTCCCCCTGCCCGACAGCGACCGCCAGGTGATCTGGCCCATGATCCGACGGCACGACGGGGGCGGCAAACGCCCCGGGTTCTTCGCGGTCCACATCGACTGCCGGGGCGAGGCGCTCACCTGGACGGTCGAGGAGTCGTTTCCGCCGGCGTGACGGGGCAAACGTCTCGGTCATTTCCCGAATGAATAGGTGTACACTGGCCTTTGAGGAGGCTCTCGGATGGGTACACCCGCGCGCATTCGCTCCGCGCTGCTCCTGCTGCTGACCCTGTCTCTGGGCCTGGGCCCGGTGGCCCAGACCGACGCGCCCGCGCCGGTGGCGTCGATTCCCGCGGCCCGTCAGGCCGACGACGTGGTCATCATCACCATGCGGGGCGAGATCGACCGCTGGACCGAGCTGAGCCTCAAACGCCGGATCAAGCAGGCCGAGGAGAGCGGCGCCGACGCGATCGTCATCGAGATCGACTCGCCGGGCGGCGAGCTCGGCGCCGTGCTCGAGATCTGCAACGCCATCAAGTCGTCGACGATCACCAACGCTGTGGCCTGGGTCCACCCCCAGGCCTTCTCGGGCGGGGCGATCGTTGCCCTCGCCTGCCGGGAGATCGTCACATCCGACCCCGCGTCGATGGGCGATGCGTTCCCGATCACGTTCGGGCCCCAGGGCGTGCGGGGCCTCAGCCCCGATGAACGCACCAAGTTCCTCCCCCCGCTGCTCACAGAGGTGGTCGATTCGGCCCGCCGCAACGGCTACGACGAGTTCCTCGTCCAGGCGATGGTGACCGACCAGATCGAGCTCTGGTCGGTCCGCGACACCGAGACGGGCAAGCTCTGGTTCATCGACGAGGCCGAGTACCACGTGCTCTTCGACGGCGATCCGCCCAAGGGCAAGCCGTCGCTCGCCAGCGTCCCGGGCGGGCGGGCGAGCGAGCACCCGGAACTCCTGGGGCCGACCAGTGAAGCCGCGAACGATGAAGCGGGGCCCGGGGCCGCCGGCCCATTCGCGCCGGTGACCACTCCGGAATCGGTCACTGAGCCGGGCCCGGCCGACACCGGATTCATCCCGGCCTCGCCGACGGTCGCGGACCTCCAGGGTTCCGCCTCGCAGGGCCTCAGCGCGGCCAGCACCCGCCCGGTGTTCACCGCCGCCGACCGAGGTCGCTACGTCGACCCTCGCTACATCTGCGACGGTTCCTCGGCGATCGTGCTGCGGAATGACCAGCTCGCCGAGTTCGGTTTCTCGGCCGCGACGATCGAGAACGACCAGGAGCTCCGCGACTTCTTCGGCGCCAAGCGGATGATCCGCACCGAGCAGACCTGGTCGGAAGGGATGGTCCGCTTCCTGATGAACCCGATCGTCCGGGGCGTGCTGATCGTCATCTTCCTGCTCGGCCTGTTCATCGAGATGTCCAGCCCCGGGGTGATCCTCCCCGGGGCCCTCGCGATCGCGGCGCTCGTCGGCATCATCGCCCCGCCCATGCTCGTCGGCATGGCGGGATGGTGGGAGATGCTCGTCCTGGGCCTGGGCATCGTCTGCCTGCTTGTCGAGCTGCTCGTGATCCCGGGCTTCGGCGTCTTCGGCGTCATCGGGCTCATCGCCCTGTTCGTCGGGCTCGTCGGCACCTTCATCCCCGACGGCTCGGGCGGCCTGTTCGGGGGCGACGCCCGCGCCGAGAGCGGCCTGCTCACGGGCGTCGCGGTCATCCTGCTCTCGACCGCCACTTCAGGGGTCGGCATCTACTTCCTGGGCAAGCACTTCGGCACGCTGCCTTTCCTCAACCGCCTCATCCTCGACACCGACCGGGACAACGAGGAGGACGAACTCGCCGCGATGGACCCCGGGCCTCTCCATGAGCCCCGGCCGGGCGATCTGGGCGTGGTGGTTGCCCCGTTGCGGGCGTCGGGAAGGGCCGAGATCAACGGGCGGATCTACGACGCCATCGCCCAGCGAGGCTACATCGAGGAGGGGGCTCCCATCGAGGTCGTCGAGCGGCGCGGTTTCTCTTGGGTGGTTCGCCCCGCGTCGCCGAGCCGGGCCCAGGCGGAACCTGATCAACGCCCGTTCGAGCCAACGGACCATCCAACCCCCGATCCGACCACGGACGGGGACGAAACGGAGAACGCATGACCCCCGAGGCCCTGTTCATCTGGGGATTGGCGCTGATCGGCATCGCGGTCGTGCTGCTCGTCGCCGAGGTCTTCGTGCCGTCGCACGGGCTGCTCACCGCGACCGCGGCCGTGCTGGCGTTGGCCGGCGTCGTGATGCTCTGGCTGTTCGACACGGTCTGGGGCGTCATCGGCCTGCTCACCGTGCTGGTGCTCGGGCCGACGGTCGTGTACTGGATGGTCAAGACGATGCCCTACACGCCGGTGGGCCGGGCGATACTCGGGGGTCGGCCCGAGGCTGAGGTCGAGGCCCAGGCCGACGCCGAGCGAGATCACCTGCTGCGTCGCCGCTCGCTGGTGGGGATGCGCGGGTCGGCCCTGAGCGACATGCACCCCGTCGGCGACGTCCTCGTCGACGGCGAGACGTTTGAGGCCCTGGCCGAGCATTCATGGATCGACGCGGGCGCCGAGGTCGAGGTGACCCGCGCCGATGGGCTGGAGATCAAGGTGCGAGGGGTGTGATCCTTTGACGCCGCGGCGAGCGACCTCCCGCGGGCCCGGTGGAGCAAGCCATTGCCGAACTCGCTTCCTCCGCGTTTGCCGCCATAGGAGCCATCTGCTTTCTGCTGTTCGTGGTTCTCGCCCAGCCGATTTTGGGCCTCTGGCTACAGGCGATGCTCTCGGGCGCTCGTATTGAGCTGCGCGATCTGATCGCGATGCGATTCCGAAAAGTCGACGCCCGGATCATCGTTCTGAATCGCATCCGGGCGATGCGCGCCGGCCTCGATCTCCCCGCGAGGGAACTCGAAGCCCAGCACCCGGCCGGCGGCGACATTGCAAGGGTGGTTTCCGCGATGATCGCCTCGAGGAAGGCCGGGATATTGCTCGGCTGGGACGACGCGTGCGCCCGGGACCTCGCGGGTGAGGACGTCTTTGAGACCGTCAACGCCGAGGCGGAGCGGCGCTCCTTCGATGACCCCGAGCGAGGCGAGACACGTATACTCCATTCTGAGCACAGACCGCCCATGACCCGATCTGGAGGCCAACCGTGATCCCGAAGCCTGTTCTCATCATCGCCGGCGTTGTCGCCGTTCTCGTGGCGCTGGTCGTCATCGCGGTCGTCTGGCAGTTCATCGGCCTGTGGTTCCAGGCCCTGCTCTCCAAGGCCAAGGTGGGCATCGCCGACCTGATCGGCATGAAGTTCCGGAAGGTCGACGCCCGCGTGATCGTGCTCAGCCGCATCCGCGCGGTGCGGGCGGGCATCCCGGTGTCCACCGCCCAGCTCGAAGAGCACTACCTCGCGGGCGGGCGCGTCACCAACGTCGTCAGCGCCCTCATCTCGGCCCGCAAGGCCCGGATCGAGCTGGACTGGGACACCGCCTGCGCGATCGACCTCGCGGGGCGCGACATCTTCGACGCGGTGAACACGAGCGTAAACCCCAAGGTGATCGACTGCCCCAGCCGCGAGAGCCACAAGAACACGATCGACGCCGTCGCGAAGGACGGCATCCAGCTCAAGGCCCGGGCCCGCGTGACCGTGCGCACGAACCTGGCCCGACTCGTCGGCGGCGCCACCGAGGAGACCGTCATCGCCCGCGTCGGCGAGGGCATCGTCTCCTCGATCGGCTCGGCCGAGACGCACAAGAAGGTGCTCGAGAATCCGGACAACATCTCCAAGACGGTGATGGCCCGCGGGCTCGACGCGGGGACCGCGTTCGAGATCCTGTCGATCGACATCGCCGACGTCGACGTGGGCGACAACATCGGCGCCAAGCTCCAGGCCGACCAGGCCGAGGCCGACACCAAGCGGTTCCAGGCCGAGGCCGAGCAGCGCCGCGCGATGGCGATGGCGCAGGAGCAGGAGTACAAGGCCGAGGTGCAGAAGAACCGGGCCCTGGTCGTCATGGCCGAGGCCGAGGTGCCCAAGGCGATGGCCGACGCGTTCCGCAACGGCAACATGGGGATCATGGACTATTACCGCATGAAGAACATCGTGGCCGACACGGACATGCGGAGTTCGATCGCCAAGCCGGGCGGCGAACGGCGGCCGCAGGCCTGACGCGGGTCGTTGAATCCGGGGCTCTGAACGGGCCTGCATCGCGCGCGGAAGGTCTCTTGCTTTCCGTCCTTCGCTGGCGCTTCAGGCTCGTATGGATGGTTTCAAAGCTCAGGCTCGTATGGGTGGTTTCAAAGCCGCGTCACCGTCCGCGCGCCCGGTCGCCCGCCAGTTTCATCAGTCGGGCCATGCCCATCCGGGGCGATTGAGCATCCACCGAAGGTCGGGCTTCTTCCGCGACGCCGGCATCCGCCCACGACGTGTCCATCCGGTCCACCTGGCGGAGTGAGATCCGGTTGTCGATCCGCAGGCCGCCCGACGCGTCACGAACCGGCGCCGGCGTCGACCCCAAACCCAGCCGGGCCGAGGTGAATCGGTCGGGCTCGCCGATCACGAACGTCGTGTCGGGCGGGATGACAGGGACCGCGCCGTATGACGACGCGTCGTAGACCGATCGCGGGAAGACCGCCGTCACGCCCGCGTACCGTCGGGCGAACCAGGTCTGCCCAGCCGCCCCGTCTCCCCGGTACAGGGTCTCGAAATCCCAATCCACCCG
Source organism: Phycisphaeraceae bacterium (assembly GCA_023898685.1). Taxonomy (GTDB): domain Bacteria; phylum Planctomycetota; class Phycisphaerae; order Phycisphaerales; family UBA1924; genus UBA1926. The sequence continues at coordinate 3,201,027 of CP060234.1, read as the reverse complement.
CAGGTCGGTCGGCATCAGCCGGGACTCGACCGCGAGCGGGTTGAAGTCCGAGCAGCCCGGTTCCGATGGCACCAGCCGCCCCCACGATCCGGTGCCGCACTGGGCCGGGGCCAACGCGACACCAGCCGCCACCGTCAGCACGGTCGCCAGAACTCGGGTCCGTATTGAGCAGCAGAGTCCCATCACCCTCACCATCGGCCCGTGAACCCGCCGGCCTTACCAGCGGAGCTTGATGTCCATCCGGATCACGATCCGAGAGCCCGGGCCGTCCTCGGTCAGCGAACTGATTCTCTCACCTTTCGCGGTCCAATTGTAGAGAGTATTTATCAGAATCCGGTCCACTTCGGCCGAGCCCGTGTTCCGCAGCCTGCCGTCGACCGTCGCGAACGAGGCCTTGCGGACGTGCCCGTCGCGCCCGAACTCGATGATCACGGTGGGGTTGCGGGGCCAGGCGAGTGAGTAGACCGTCGCCCCCCATTGGGGTCGGCGGGGCATGACCTCGATCCCCTCGCCGGCCGCGGGCTTGCCCCAGTCCTTGAGCGTCATCGCCATCTCGCGGGCGGTCGGGGTCGACTGCCGGTCAGAGACTTGACCGGGCATGTCGTCGGCGCCCGTGGGTCCGGCCGTGTTGCTCGGCGTGGTCGCGGGCCGGGCGCTTGGCTGCCGTTGGGTCTTCGGCGTCGCCTCCGGTTCGGGCTCTGCCCTCGTGGCTTCGGCTGGTTGGTCGGTGGGCTTGGGGTCCGCGGCGTCGGGCCGGATCGGGGCGGGTGGCGGAAGAAACTCGGTCGAGGCGTCGGGCTCACGTGTCCGCCGCCACGGGTCGTCGGTTGGCAACGTCGGCGGGCTGGCCTTGCGAGGCGATTCCTCGGGCGGGGCTTCCGCCTGTACATTCGCGGAGGGATCGGCCGGCGTCGCGTCTTCGGCCGCCTTCTCGGCCGGCTGGTCGGGCTGCGCTTCGGCGGCCGGTTTGGCCTCGGCCGGCTCCGACCTTTGCTCGGTTAATTGTTCCGTCGACGGCGCTGCCTGGGCCTCAGTCGGTCGTCCCAGCGGTGCGGTGCTCAGCGCCGCCTGCTCGATGTCCGACTTGATCGCCTTGTGCGGCGTTGGATCGGCGAACCCGATCCAGTTGATCGTCGCGTGGTCCGAACGCTCGAGTCCCAGCCGAACCCGCTCATCGCTCGGCAGCGGGGGCTTGCTGGCGTGGGGCGCCGTCTCGCCCGCCGGGCCGGCATCCGCGCTCAGCCGGATCACGGCCGGCACGAGCAGCGCGTGCAAGGCCAGGCTCGCGATGAGCCCGAACCAGAGGCCGTCGATGGGACGTTCGCGCGAGGACACCGCTCTATTCTTCGGCCGCGGGGGCATCCGGGTTCGAACCGGACCCTGGCGTCCGCGGCTCCGCCCCGCCGGCAGGCATCCCGATCACGCTGAATTCGCGAACGCCGGCCGCGACAAGGGCATCCGCCAGTTCGATCAGCCGGCCCGAGGCGGCCCTGGCGTCGGCCTCGAGCATCACCACCGCGTCGTCCCGCTCGGCGACAAGCGCCCTGACCCTCTCCCCGACGTCCGCGGGGGTTGTGGCCTCTCGATCAACCAGGATCGATCCATCGGCGGTCAGCGTGACGATCACCGCGTTGGCCTGCCTGGCCGACGCCCCCGTACCGACCTTGGGAAGCGTGATGTCGAGCACGTCGGCCCGGACCATCAGCACCAGCGCGAAGATGAAGAAGGTCAGCAGCAGGAAGACGACGTCGATGAGCGGCGTCATGTCCAGGCGGAGATCGATGTTCGTGCGCCGCAGCCTCATGACGCCCCCGCGGTCTTTCTCGCTTGCTTGGGAGCGCGGGAGCGATCCTCACGCACATAGGTCCGGCCTCCCCACACCGTGGGCTCACCCGACGACAGCTCGCGTGCGGCCTCGAAAATCAGGCGGCTCACCAGCGCGGCGCCGATCGGCGCCATCGGCGCCGCGAAAGGCGTGATCCGGGCCATGCGATAGATCCGGAGGATCGACGCCGCGTAGGGCGTCAGGCCGACCGCGGCGACCGCCGCCGGGATGAGCCAGAAAAGCGGAGCGTCGTCCCACGACAGGCAGGTCCACGCGGTGCCGATGCCCAGGACGCCCGTCAGGATCGGCAGCAGCACACTCATGAGGCGCAGCCTGAGGCCCGAGGTGCGCAGGCGGGTCGAGCGGCGCTGGGCGGCCTCGATGTAGATCCGCTTCCAGCCCGTGCGGAACTGCTCCCACGTCTCGTACATCCGGCAGCGGACGATCCCGTCGCCCAGCAGCGCCCCGGCCCGTCCCCCCCGCTGCTTGACAAGCCGGCCTAGGGCGAGATCCTCGAGCAATTCGTCCTTGACCGCCTCGTGGCCCCCGATGTCGCGGTAGAACGACGCGCGGAAGAGCATGAACTGGCCGTTCGAGAACGGACGCTGCCGGTCGTCAACGCGGTTGGCCCGCAGCAGCGGGTACTGCCTCATGAGCTCGAAACCCGCGGTGGGCTGGACGATCAGTTCGAACCACGCCTCGGCGGGGTACTCGCTCAGGAAGCTCAGCAGGTCGAGCGAACGATCCTCTGACAACGCCGCGGCCGCTCGGAGGCAGGAGGGGTGGAACACACAATCAGCATCGGTGAACAGGAGCAGTTCCGCCTCTGGTGTGAAGGCCGACCGGTCCACGGCGGTACGCACCGCGTTGACCTTCCCTGCCCAGCCCTCGGGGCACTCGTCGATCTCGATCACCTCGAACCGGGCGTCGCCGTCGATCTCGCGCCTGGCCACCGCGGCGGTCCCATCGGTGCACCGATCGAGCGCGAGTGCGACGTGGAAGCGCTCGTGGTCCTGTTCGCGGAGCGATCGGATCAGGGGCCCGATCGAGCCCGCCTCGTTGTGAGCCGGCACGACAACGAGAACCGAGATGTCGGGCTCGGTGCGCGCCTCGGCGAGCGCGATGCCATCGATGCCGGTTGGGAGTTGTCTGGTTGTCTGCCGGATGCGGGTGAAGACGACGGTCCAGTAGATCACCATCGCCGTCGCGGCGGCGACGAGCGGGATCAACTGAGCCACGAACAGAACCTGCATGGGCTGCATCGGCGTTGGGGGAGCGTAGCCGATGAGCGTGTAGAATGCGTCGCGGATGCGTGAGGACCCCGAATCTCCCCTGTCAGGCTCGATCGGTCTCGAATTGGCCGAGCCCCGCGTGATGACACGAGAAGAGCTGCGGGCGCTTGATCGCGTCGCGGTCGAGGAGATGGGCGTCCCGTCGATCCTGCTGATGGAGAATGCCGCGATCGGAGCGACGCGGGTCGTCACCCGGGCGCTCGACGTACTCGAGCCCGGGCCGGTAGTCGTGATCGCGGGGATCGGCAACAACGGTGGCGACGGGCTGGCGATGGCCCGCCAGCTGCACCTCCGGGGGTATGGGGTTCATGTGCTGATAGTCGGCCGGCGTGATCGACTTGCCGTGGACGCGGCGGTCAATCTACGGGCGCTGGAGACATGCAACGTCCGGCCCTGGTGGGGCGATGACCAGGACGCCAACGTCGTGTACCAAGAGGTGCTCAGCAGGTGCGTGGCTCTTACTCCCGCGGTCGTCGTTGATGGGCTGCTGGGCACCGGACTCAGCCGGGACGTTGAGGGAGCGGCGCTCGGGGCGATCAGGGCGATCAACGAAGCGAGGAAGACGGGCTCGGCCCGGTTCGTCGTCGCGCTCGATCTGCCTTCCGGGCTCGACGCCGACACCGGTCGCCCGTTGGGCGCCGCGGTGAGGGCCGACGCGACGGTGACGTTCGCCGCGTTGAAGATGGGATTCTTCACGCTCGAGGCGCAGCCTTTCGTAGGAGAGATCGAGTTGTGCCCGATCGGGGTCCCTCCCGAACTCACGGCGAGATTCGGCGTTCCCTATGACGAGGAGAACGCGGTCCCCGATCGGCTCGACGCGCGGAACGGCGGGCCCGGTGGATACGACCCCTCGGGCGTGGGCCGCGACGCGGGTGCGGTAGAATCCGGGGGAGGCGACCGATGAACGTGCGGATGGAGCTCTCGCGGATCCTGATCAGGGAGGTCGTCGACACCCAGATCATCGAGCTGCGCGAGGCCGACGCCGAGGACGAGTCGGAGGCCCGCCGCTTCCCGATCGTGATCGGGCTGCCCGAAGCCCAGGCGATCGAGCGTCGCCTCAAGGGCATCGAGATCAAGCGGCCCCAGACGCACGACCTGCTCGCGAGCGTGATCGAGCACCTCGGGGCCGAGCTCGAGTCGATCTGCATCAACGACCTCAGCGAGCACACGTTCTACGCCTTGCTGAGCGTGCGCACGGCCGACGGCGAGCTGATCGAGATCGATTCGCGTCCGAGCGACGCGATCGCGCTGGGGATCGCCGGGTCGGTGCCGATCTACGTCGCCGAGCACGTGCTCGATTCGGCGATGCAGGAGCCGCTCTGATTCAGCCTTGGCTGATCTTCAGGGCCCGCATCGAGTCGGCCGTAAGCCCGGCCATCGGCTTGCGAACGGCGAGCGCATCGAAGAGCGCTTCCTCCTCGCAGAGCACGAAGCGACAGGTCATCGGGATGCGCCAGCCCGAAAAGCGGAGCGCCCGGGCAAGCCGATCCTCGGTCGTCGCGATCACGAGTTCCTCGCACTCGATCCGGAGCGGCAGAACACCGAACTGCCAGGCCTGCCGCGCGTCCACCAGGTTGAGCGCCTCGCGGCTGGGCTCGAAGCCCGCCGGATCAACCCACTCGGCGATGCGGGCGAATTGGGAGGCCCATGCCAGTTCGACGGCCTGGGGGCTGACGCCGAACATCTCCTCGGCGAGCAGACCGAACGGCCTGGCGTGGATGCGCTGGTGTTCGAGGATCCGCTCGCGTTGCGCCTCGCTCAGCACGCCGCGCTCGACGAGAATGTCGCCCAACCTCAGTGTCATGTCCGGCCTCCCCTGGCCCGACGCACGACCCGATCCATCGGGCCGCCCGCCGGCTGGGGGTCGATCGACCGCACGCGGCGACGGGATGACGGCCACCACCATGTTTTGGTGGTCCAGGGTCGGGGCGCAGCGGAACCGCGGATCGCCGCGAGGCGATGTGGTGAATCTGGATGGCGATCTCGCAAGCGGCTTGACAGCGAAGGGGAATCCGAAGGTCCGATCAGCCGCCCCGCTCCATCGTGACCGTCAGCCGGCGGGAGCGGAACTGCTCGACGTACAACTCGGCCCGCTCACGGTGCGTGTCGAGCAGCTTGGCCCGCCCCCGGGTGTGGGCCCGGAGCATGAGCTCGACGGCCGTGTGACGGCTGTGGGGCGTCAGCATGACGATCGACTCGACGACATGGACCATGTCGTTGGTGTTGTCGTTGTGCAGGATGACGCGGTACGGGGGCAGGGCATCGACGGGCGTCGGGGCCGGTTTTTCCCGGACCGCCGTGGCGGTCCGTCCGCCTTGCTTCGCGGCGCCCTGCTCGTTCCGTCGCTTTCCCGGCCTGTCGGGGGGCGTGTTTGGCATGGTCACGGTCCGTCACCTCCTGTTCGGGACGATTCCAGTCTACCGGACCCAGGGGGGTGGCCGTGTCAAGGTTCTGTTCATTTTCCGACGCAGAACGAGGCGAAGATCCGCCCGATGATGTCGTCGGGCAGCACCCGGCCGCAGACCGATCCAAGCTCATCCAACCCCGAGCGGAGGGCGTCGGCGAGGATCTCGGGCTCCGCGAAGGTGCGGGCGTCGGGGTCGATCGAGGCGAATGCCCCACGGCAGGCGTCGGCGGCGCGGGCAAGCGCGCGGCGGTGCCGGGGAACGACCGCCCCACCGCCGGGCGGGGTCAGGGCGAGGTCGGCGATCGCGTGCCGGAGGGCGGCGAGATGCCAGCCGTCGATGGCACACACGGCGAGTTGGCGGCTGGCGTCGGCGGCGAGGGCGAGGTCGGCCTTCGTGAGCACACGGAGAATCGGTCGGCTTGATGCATCAGCACGCAGGTCGGAGTCGAATCGGCCGGTCGGATCGCAGTGGATGAGCAGATCGGCCCGGGTCGCGGCATCGAGGGCGTGGCGCTGGGCCGTCCGGTCGACGTGGCCTGTGACTGATGGATCGAGCCCCGGCAGGTCGAGCAGACGGACGACGCCCGAGCCCGCGTGCTCATGGGACAGGTCGAACGGCTCGTCGAGCACGTCGCGGGTGGTGCCGGCGGTCTCGCTCGTCACCGCACGCGGCCGGCCCAGCAGAGCGTTGAACAGCGTCGACTTGCCCGCATTGGGTGGGCCGACGAGGGCCACGGTCGGCTCGGCGGACGACTGCTCGCCTGCGGATCGGCCGCCCGTGTGCGCCTCGATCTCGCCGATGAGGTCCCCGAGGTCGACTGCGAGGCGGGCGGGAGCGATCGGGACCACGTCCTCCTGATCGGTGAAGTCGACCCCCGCCTCGACCAACGCAAGCATGGTCGCAAGACGATCGGTCCAGCCCCGGTACAGGACCCCCGTCTCCCCGCTGAGCAGGGCGGCGGCCGCGTCCAGTTCGCCGTCCCGCTCCGCGGCGATGAACTGCGAAACCGCCTCGGCCTGGTCGAGCGTCATCTTCCCGGCGAGGTAGGCCCGGGCGGTGAACTCGCCGGGTTCGGCCTGGCGAGCGCCCGCCTCGAGCAGGGCGGCGAGCACGCGTTCGGCGAGGTGCGGGTTTCCCGGGATGAGCAGCTCCGCCCCGTCCTGGCCCGTGTAGCTGCGGGGGGCGTGGAAGAGGAGGAGGGAGAGGGGAAGGCAGGGAGGCACTGGGGTAGGAAGGCACGGAGGCACGGAGGCACAGAGGCACGAAGGGGGGACAGGCAAGGGGGCGAGTGTCATGCGGGCGGTATGGGCGCCAGGGTGGTTGGGAAGAGGGTCGAGCAAAGCGGCCAGGATGGTCCGTGTCTCGGGGCCCGAGATGCGGACGATGGCGCGCGGGGCGCGCCCGGCGGCGGAGGCGATCGCGGCGATGGTGTCGTCGGTCTGCACGTCCGCATTGTTCTCGTGTGGGGGCGACAACGATCGGCTCGCCGATACAGTGGTCATGCCCATGTCGATCACACCGAGAGAGTCCGAGCTGTCCGAACCACACGCCTGGCCCAGCGGCCCGAAGGCCGACGATCCGATCGTCTGGCCGATCGAGCCCGGGCTGACGATGCTGAACCACGGGTCATACGGGATTACCCCCGCCTACATCCAGTACAGGCAGAGCGAGCTCCGGGCGCGGATGGACGCCGACCCGGTGCGGTTCTTCAAGGTCGAACTCGAAGAGTTGAGCGACCGGGCCCGGCGGGCCATCGCGGCGTTCGTGAAGTGCGACGCGACCGACCTCGCGCTGGTGCCCAACGCGACGTTCGCGGTGGCGACCGTGCTCAACAGCGTCGCGTTCGAGCCTGGCGACGAGATCGTGGTGACCGACCACGAGTACAACGCGACGCTGAACGAGCTGGGACGGATCTGTGCGCGGACGGGGGCGGTGCTGCGGTACGCCCGGGTGCCGCTTCCGCTGGATGGGCCCGACGTCGTCGTCGACGCGGTGCTGGGCCAGATGTCGGCCAAGACCAGGCTCGTGATCGTGAGCCACATCGCCAGCGCCTCGGCGTTGGTCTTCCCGGTCGAGCGGATCGTTCAGGCCGTGCGAGAGCGGGGCGTGGACATTCTGGTCGACGGGGCCCACGCGCCGGGGCAGATCCCGCTGGATATCCGCTCGCTGGGGGCGACCTATTACACGGGGAGCTGCCACAAGTGGCTCAACACGCCCAAGGGCTCGGGGTTCGTGCACGCCGAGCGGGGCAAGCAGGAGACGCTCAAGCCCCTGGCGCTGTCGTGCCGGGTGCATGAGAAGCGGGCGGATCGTAAGGCGTTCCTGTGCGACTTCGACTACGTGGGCACGGGCGACTACACCGCCAACCTGGTGATCCCGGACGTGATCGAGCACATCGGGGCCCAGCTGCCCGGCGGTTGGGGCGAACTGATGCGGCGCAACCACGACATGGTGATCGAGGGGGCGAGCCTTGTCCGAGATCGCTGTGGTCTGGCGCCATCGGCCCCGGATGACATGTACGGCACGATGTACGCCGTGCTGCTCCCCGAGGATCCGGCCCCGGGCCGGGCGGCGTGGTATGAGGACCCGATCTGGGACGCGATGCGCATGACCCACGGTATCCAGGTGCCGGTGTGGACCCTGAGACCCGCAAAGGCGAGGCTGATGAGGCTGAGCGCCCAGTTGTACAACGAGATCGGTGACTTCGAGAAGCTGGCGGTGGCGCTCGGCGAGGAATTGGAGCGCGAGCGGGCGATATAGATTGGGTGCCACGACCCGCCGTTTTCGGCGCGTCGTGCGGCTCAGAGAGCACTGCTGCGCCGAAGACGGCGAGCAGCGGCACCCGACAAGGCATTTCAAATGTGAGCGAGGGGGACGTGGAGGAGACGTCCCCCCGCTCGCGTTCTGGGTCCGTCCGTCGGGAATGGCCCGCGGCTACGAAACTCGCTCGTCGAACAGCCCGCATGCGAACTCGTAGAGCCGCGCGTCGAGCTCATTGTGCCGGGCGATCAGGGTCCGGTCTGAATCGGCTACGTCCGACGAACGGCTGCGTCTCGTCGCTCGGTTGTGGTCACCCGCCTCCGCCGCGGGCCAGTTGAGTTCACGGGCGAACCACGCGATCGAATCGTCGAAACGCTCCTGGAGGCCAAAGGCACGGCAGCCCGAGGCGAGGTTGCGCTCAGCCTGCTCGAGATCTTCGCCGGTGAGCAAGCCGAAGGGCTTGTTGAACGCCCTGCGGCCCGCGAGGAACCTGGTCATGTGGTTGTCAAATGCGGGCAGATGCAGGTCGCCGTAGACCTGCTCGAGCGTGACACCCTTCTCGACGAACTCGGCATGCCGCGGGTGCTCCGGATCGCGGTGGATGTATCTAAACAGGGATACGACGCGGGCAACCGGCTCGCGGAGGACCGTGATCACCGCGGGGGTAACCCGGCAGCCACGGAAGAGGTCCTGGTAGCCGAACGGCTCGTGGCCCGCGAGAACCGCGATCTGCCGGCGGGCGTTGGCGGGGAGGGCCCGAACCTGCTCCAGTTCGCCTGTGCGGGGCGTGAAGAAGATCACCGGCCGCGGTTTGTAGACCTCGGCGAGCAGGTTCTTGAGCGTCGTGCCGGCGGCCTTTGGGATGTGAACGTAGACCAGCGGGGCGGCGGGGCCCTCCAGTGATCGCGGGTTGGTCTTCCGCTCGCGTGTCATCGGATTTCCAGATCCTCCGGGTCGTCTTTGGGCGACAGTCTATGCCCCGCCGTCTACAATTCCGCACATTCCGGGGGCCAATGATGCAAGATCCCGAGCTGGTGCATTATCTGCCGATCCTGACCACACTCTTCTCGGCGGCGTTCGTGGCCGCCCTTGTCCGGCGGGCGATCCCCAGGCACTGGCCGCCCCACCTGCTGTGGTGGGGTATCGGCGTGTCGGCGTACGGACTGGGCACCCTCCTGGAATCGTCAATCACCCTCTTCGGCAACAGCCCGGCACTCAACCGCTGGTGGTACTGGGCGGGGGCGATCCTGGGGGGCTACCCCCTCGCGACCGGGACGGTCTACCTGCTGCTCAGGCGGAAGACGGCCCACGTCCTGACGGCGATCTCTCTGACGCTGGTGCTCGTGGCGACGGTCGCGGTGTTCATCTCGCCGCTGAACCTCGATGCCTTGCTGCCCTACAAGCCCGAAGGGGCGGTGATCGGGTGGATGTGGGTGAGGCTGACCACGCCGTTCATCAACGGATATGCGGCGCTCTTCCTGATCGGCGGGGCGTTCTACTCATCGTTCCATTTCGTCCGGTCGGGCGGGCAGCGCAACCGCGCCATCGGCACGGCGTTGATCGCCGTTGGCGGCATCCTGCCGGGCGTGGGTGGATCGATGGCGAAGGCGGGGATCGTCGAGGCGCTCTACGTGGGCGAGTTCCTCGGCATCATCCTGATCTGGATCGGGTACGAGTTCTGCATCAGGCGGACGAACCCGGTGGCGGCGTACCTCGCCGAGGAAACGCCGGCGGCACAGCCTCGGGTCGAGGCGTAGACGCAAGTCCCATTCCATCAGAGCGTGGAGCGCGAGCGACTAGATTCGGACGGTGGCATGGCCAAGGCTCGGCTTGGCCATGTCCGGAAGACATGCCCAAGCTCGGCTTGAGCATTCCGCCCGCCGAAGCTCGTGTGCCACGGCCGTGTCGGCCGTGTCGGCCGTGTAGCGTGTCTTCGACGTTCATCCTGGATCTGCACGGCCGTGTCGGCCGTGGCACACGACAAGAACGCCAGTGCCGCACCGAGAATCGTGTCGCTCGCGCTCTACGCTCTGACAGAGAAATGTCGACGGATTGCTTTCAGTGCCCGCCCGTGCTGCCGAAGCCGCCGGCGCCTCGCGCCGTCTCGTCGAGTTCGTCGGTCTCGATGATCGCGGCGTGGGCGACGGGCGCGATGACAAGCTGGGCGACGCGCATGCCGTGGCGAATCTCGAAGGCCTCGCGTCCCAGATTGATCAGGGCGACAAAGAGTTCGCCCCGGTAATCGGCGTCGATCGTCCCGGGGGCATTCGGCACCGTCAGGCCGTGCCTGGTGGAGAGGCCCGATCGCGGGCGGACCTGGCCCTCGTAGCCGGGCGGGATGGCGAGGGCGATTCCCGTGGGGATGCGCCGGATCTCGCCGGGCTCGATCACGACCGCCTCGCCCTCGATCCCGTCGCGCGGGAGGCACGCGGCGAGGTCGAGGCCGGCGGCGAGGTCGCTGTGGTAGGCGGGCAGCGTCGAGCGCGCGTCGAGCCGCTTCACGCGGACCCGGACAGGGGCGTGCACGACAACCGGCTTGGCTGGGATGAGTTGGTCCAACGCGGCTCCTTCGGAGCCGCAGGGTACGTCAGATGCCGGGCTCGAGCGGGAGTTCGGCGTGCTCGTGCTCGATCTCGGCGAGCAGGGCGAGGTCGTCGTCGGTCAGGTCGCGGCGGAGATCGTCGAGGATGCGGTTGAACGAATCGATGAGCCGGCGTGTGCTCTCGATCGCCTTGTCCATCGCGGTCCGGCCCGTGATATCGCGGAGGAAATCGGCCTGGCGGAGCTCACCATTGCGGCGTTCGGTGTGGGCCTTCGCGTCCATCAGGGCCCGGAGAAGGGCGCGGGCTTCATCCCGACGGGCCCTAGTTTCGCTGAAGACTCGGTGTGCCTTGGTCGCGGTCATCATTGCCTCCGCGGCTCAGATCGGGCCGCGGGCTGTCAGATCGGAGTTGTGCGAAGCCCGGGATTGAAGGCCGACGGCACCAACCGTTCCAGCGGTTTCAAACGGACCCCGGGGCGTCCCGAAACACGATCAGCGTGTCCATTCGCGTACGTTATCACACACGGCGGCTGCGTGTGGGCCCGAAGTCCAACCCGAATATTCACCGATCCTGCGGCGACGATGCGGCACGCGAACGGGTGTGCTTCAATAGGGGGATGATCCACAGCATCTCCGGCCGGGTGATCGAGGCCCGGGCCCAATCCGTGATCGTGAGCCCGGGCGGGAGTTCGGCCTTCGAGCTGGAGGTGATGGTCCCGGCGTACTGGGCGGCGACCGCGGCGGAATCGAGGGGACGGGTCGTCCGCCTGCACACCAAGCTGCACATCGAGTCGATCAACCAGGGGGCGGCGTTCTCGCCCAGGCTGATCGGGTTCCCGACGCCCGAGGACCGGGCGTTCTTCGAGCTGTTCACGTCGGTCAAGGGGCTGGGGGTGCGCAAGGCGCTGAAGGCGATGGCGATCGAGCCGGGGGCGATCGTCGCCGCGATCTCGTCACGCGACGCTCGCTCGCTGCAGAAGCTGCCCGAGATCGGCAAGCGGCTGGCCGAGACGATCATCGCCGAATTGCACGGCAAGCTCGGCTCGTTCGCCGCGTCGGCGGCGGGGTTCGTCGAGCCGGCGGTGTCGCCGCGGGGCCCGGCGGAGGAAGCGGTCTCGGCGCTGATGGCGCTGGGGCAGACGCGCACGGAGGCCGAGCAATCGGTCACGCGGGCGCTGCGGGGCGCCGACGATCCCGACGCGTGGTCGGCCGACGAGATCGTGACGCGGGCGTTCGCGGGGGGCTGAGCCCGTCGCCGCAGCCGGGACGTACACTCTGGCAATGCGCTACGCGATGATCATGGCGGGCGGCTCGGGCACCAGGCTGTGGCCCATGAGCCGGGCGGGCGAACCCAAGCAACTCATCCGGTTCATCGAACGGCCTGGCACGAGCGAACGGGTGAGCCTGCTCGAGCTGGCCGCGAATCGGCTCGAGGGGGTGGTGCCGCTCGAGCGGCGGTACATCTGCACGGGCGAGGGGCACCGCGAGGTGATCCGCGATCGGCTGCCCGACTTCACCGACGAGCGGATCCTGGGCGAGCCCCTGCCGCGCGACACGGTGAACGCCGTGGGCTTCTCGGCGGCGGTGTTCAGCAAGATGGACCCCGGGGCGGTGTTCGCCGTGCTGACAGCCGACCATCTGATCCGCCCGCAGGCGACGTTCGCGCACGCGATGGACGTGGGGTTCTCGATTGCAGAGAACGACCCGACGCAGCTCGTCTCGTTCGGCATCAGGCCTTCGTACCCCGCGACGGGGTTCGGGTACATCGAGAACGGGGGCGCGCTGCCCGGCACCGACGGTCTGGGGTTCAAGGTCGCGAGGTTCGTCGAGAAGCCCCCTCTCGACAAGGCACGCGAGTACGTGGGATCGGGCAGGTTCAGCTGGAACGCCGGCATGTTCGTGTTCCACGCCCGGACATTCATGGACCTGCTCAAGCGGCACAAGCCCGAGAGCTTCGCGGGGCTCAAGAAGATCCAGGACGCGTGGGACACCGAGCAGCAGCAGGACGTGATCGACCGCGTCTACCCCACGCTGCCCAAGATCAGCGTCGATTACGCGGTGATGGAGCCCGCGGCGAGCGACCCCAAGGTGAGCCTCGCGGGCGTGCGGATGGACGTCGAATGGCTCGATGTCGGCTCGTGGCCCAGCTACGGCGAGACGCTCGAGGCCGACAAGCACGGCAACCGCGTGAGCGGCGGGTCGGTGGCGCTGCACGATGCGCGGAACAACATGATTGTCTCGTCGAGCGACAGCCACACGGTGGCGCTGCTGGGCTGCGACGACCTGATCGTGGTGCACACGCCCGGGGCGACGCTGGTGATGCCGAGGCATCGGGCGCAGGATCTCAAGAAGCTGCATGAGGAGCTGCCGGACGACCTGAAGTAGGCACACGATCAGACGCCCTGTCAGAAGTGCAACCTCAGCATCCGCCGCCAATGATCCTCATATGACCCGAGCCGTGGGGATCGATCTGGGGGACAAGCGCACCGGGCTCGCATTGGGCGACTCGGTCACTCAGATCGCGTCGCCCTCGGGGGTGCTCGAGGTGCCGATCGACGAGCGGGGCGGGGAGGCGCTGCTCGACGCGATCGCGGCGGCGCTGGACGAACTGGTCGGGTCGGGGCCGGCGGATCTGGTCGTGGGGTTGCCTCTCAACATGGACGGATCGGAGGGACCGCGGGCGAAGCTCGTGCGAACTTTCGCGGCGCGGATCGCGACGCGGACGGGGCGCGAGGTCTACCTGCACGACGAGCGTCGCTCGAGCCTCGCCGCCGACGAGAGAATGGCTCGGACCGGGCTGACCCACAAGCAGAAGAAGGCCCGGCGCGACGCGATCGCGGCGGCGGCGATCTTGCAGGACTACCTGGAGCGGGGGCCGTCAGAGAATCCGGTGTGACTACGCCCGCCCACCGTGCCGTGTTGCCACGCGTGAGCGGGCGACGGCTCGAACGGCAAACAAAGGGCCCCGCTGTCGCCGGGCCCTTTGCACTCGAGTCGGAAGGTGTCATCGCCTGCGGCGGCGCGCCGTCAGCAATCCGCCCGCGCACGCGAGGCCGAGCGTGCCGGGCGTGGGGACGGGGGAGCGCTCGAAGGTATAGGTGCCCGGGGGCGGGGCGCCGATGTTCGTGCCGTCGTGCGTCCAGTAGATGCTCACAATGTCGAGATCGCCCGCGTGATCGACGGTGAAGTCGAGCTTGATCGTCTGGCCGTTCATGACGTTGGTCGTGGGCCAGACGACGTCGATCCCGTTCGCGGCCACCGGGTCGTTCGGGCCCGCGACGCCGTCGCCTCCCGGGACGTCGGTCAGGACGATATTGGCGACCGATCCGCCCGTGCCGGCGATCACCGTGTGAAAGTCGTTGGCGTTGGCTCCGGTGTTGTTGGTCGCCGTGAGGCGCCAGCCGAAGGTCGGGGCGGCGAGGCCGGCGGAGGTGGCGAGGGTGATGGCGAAACCGGTCAGCAGAACGCGAGTGCTTGTCATGGCATTGCTCCGTGCCACGCGCTTCAGGGATGGAACGGGTGATCGCCGGGCGGCTCACGCGATTCGGCGGCGAAGTGTCGCGCGATTGCCCGAGCCGCTCGCGGAATCAAGCGAACACTCGGGCGCCCCGCGCGGCGACCTTTCCGCGTGCGCACGCCCGCGGCTCGGATCAGGATAGCCGCCGCTGAGATCGTGCGGCGCCAGACCGGACAACTTCACCCAGCGTCGGGCGGTTGGATCAACCTGACGTCACGCCACGCAAGGAACGTCTCGCGCCACGCGTGCACGGCGGCAGGGTCGACGCCGACGCTCAAGACGGTTTCCTCGTCGCCGAGTTCGCCCAGGATCTCGCCCTTGGGCCCCACCGCGATCGAGCCGCCCGCGTAGTGCAGGTGGGGATCGTCGCCCGTGCGGTTCACCGCGAAAACGAACGCCTGGTTCTCGATCGCGCGGGCGATGAGCAACGCCCGCCAGTGGTCCTGCCTCGCCGCGGGGAAGTTGGCGCCGATCGCGAACGCCTCGGCCCCCCGCAACATGCCGAGTCGGAATAACTCGGGGAAGCGGACGTCGTAGCAGATCGCGGGGCAGATGCGCAGAGAATCGGAATTCAACCCACGCCAGTAGTAGGTGGTGACAGCGTCCCCGCCGCGGAAGGCCTCGGGCTCTCTTCCGAATGAGAAGGGGTGGATCTTGGCGTAATCGGCCAGGAGCGTGCCATCCGGGGCGAAGACGGTCGCCCTGTTGGTGGCCTTGTCCTGCCCGTCCGGCCGGACCGTGCGGCCACCCTGGACGGTGCAACGGAGTCTCAGGGCGAGCGAGCGGAGGAACCCCTCGGTCTCGCCGTCGGTATCACGGGTGGTGTCGGTATGGAGGCTGAATCCGCTGTCGAACATCTCGGGGAGGACGACGAGGTCGCCCGGGCTGATGTTCGCGGCGTTCAGAAGCCGATCAACCCGCGTGAAGTTTTCGTGACGGTTCTCCCAGACGATGTTCATCTGCACGAGATGAGCGAGCATGGAGGAACCCTAGGCGGGCGTGGCTCGTCTGAGTTCAGTAGAACACCGGCCGCGGCCGAGGATGCGGTTCGCGATCGTGGGGAATCGGCAGGAGGCCCGGAGTGATCATGCCCGTCACGGAAGAAGGACCCATCTCGATCGAGGCCGGGGGGCCGAACCGGCTGATTCTGGCGAGCCGTTCGCCGCGGCGGCGGGAACTGCTGCGCGAGGCGGGGATCCGGCACGAGGTGAAGCTGGCCGAGGACGTCGACGACAGCGACCTGTGCCCGGGCGATGTGTCGGCCGAATACTGGGTCGCTTCGCTGGCCTATCTGAAGGCTCGGGCGGTCGCCGATCTGCTCGATCCGGGCGACAACGCGGTTGTGCTGGGCGCCGACACGGTGTGCGTTCTGGACGACGAGATCATCGGCCAGCCCCGCGACCGCGACGACGCAAGGCGGATCATCGAGTCGTTCGAGAACCGCGAGCACGGCGTGCTCACGGGCGTGGCGCTCGTCGATCACCGCGGCGTGATGCTCGACCTGTTCATAGACCGCGCCATCGTCCGTGTGGGCGGCATTGGCGAAGCCGAGATCGAGGCCTACCTCGACAGCGAGAACTGGCGAGGCAAGGCCGGCGCGTACAACCTCTTCGAGCGGCTCGAGGCGGGTTGGCCCATCGAGTTCGAGGGCGACGGCTCGACGATCGTGGGATTGCCGATGGAGGCGCTGGGGCCCAGGCTGAGTGAATTGGGGCTGGGCATCTGATTCCGCCCTGATGCCCGGAATCGGCCGGTCGGCTACCGTTCACCGTGCTCGGCCCAACCATCCTGCCGATCTGGTTCGTGGGCCCGCTGGGCCTGCTGTCCATGCTCGTGGTCGCCGGGCATCTGGTGGCGATGCGCGACGCACGCGAGCGGATTCCTGAGAGCCGCTACCGGATCCGGTCGGTCAACGGCGGCATCATGCTCGTCACCGTGCCGATGCTCGCCGGCGCGTTCGGCGTCGTCTCGCCGGAGGAGCCGCGGGCGTTCGCGTTGATCTGGTTCGCGTGCATCGGGCTGCTGGCGATTGTGACGCTGCTGGCGGTTTTCGACGCGTTGAACAACGTCCGCCTCGGTGTGATCGAGCGCCGCCGCCTGCGCGACGAGCAGCGCGAGCTGATCGGTTCGATCACACAGGGCGAGAGCCCGGAAAGCGGGCATGACGCGTAACACGCCCGTCCCCTGGTTGCCCGCGCCGATCGCCCGGGTGGGCGAGTCGGTCTACCGGGCCGAACTCGCCCGCCGGTCGCGTCGGTTCGACGCGGGCTGCGGCGTCGTGACGATCGATCGGCCCGTGATCAGCGTCGGAAACCTGTCTGTCGGGGGGACCGGCAAGACCCCCATGGTGTCGCTGATCGTGCGATGGCTGCTCGACGCGGGGCTTCGACCGGTGATCGCGATGCGGGGGTACGCCGCCCGGGCCGGGCTGTCGGACGAGGCGGCGGAGTACGGGGCGAGGTTCGGCGACGACGCGCCGGTGGTCGCCCAGCCCGATCGGCTTGAGGGGCTGCTGCGGCTGTTCGCGGGCGAGGCCGGGCGGGGCGTGAATGTGGTGGTGCTGGACGACGGGTTCCAGCACAGACGGATCGCGCGGGCGTTCGACCTTGTGCTGATCGACGCGTCGCGTGACCCGTTCCTCGACCGCTGCCTCCCGGCTGGTTGGCTCCGCGAGCCGGTTGAGGCCTTGTCGCGTGCGTCGGCGGTGGTGCTGACCCACACCGAGCTCACGTCGCGGGGCAACCTCGACCTGCTCGGCAAGCGGGTCGCGTCTCGGACGGGCCGGGGCCCGATCGCGGAGGCCGAGCACGCGTGGAAAGGTCTGCTCGACGCCGGTGGCGTTGAACGGCCCGTGACCTGGCTGCGTGGCAAGCGGGTCGCCGTGGTGTGCGCGATCGGGCATCCAGACGCGTTCACGCGGGCGGTCGAGCGTGCGACGGGCGTGCCGCCCGCACACGAACTGGTCCTGCGCGACCACGATCCCTACCGACCGACGATCATTGATCGGATCGTGACGATGGCCTCGGGCTGCGACGCGATCGTGACCACCGAGAAGGACTGGGTGAAGCTCGCCCGCGCGCCCGGGAACCGGTGGCCATGCCCGGTGATCCGGCCAACGCTCGAGCTCCGCCTCGCTCGGGGAGGCGAGGCTCTGCGGGACCGGGTGCTCGAGGCGGCAGCAACGGCCCCCGCCTGAGCACTCCCGAGCCGGGTTCCGGCAGTTTGGTGAATACTCGCATCGAAATATATGGACTGGCCCGGTCGCCTTTCCTTGCACGAATATCCAGATCTGGATATCCTGTAAACGATCGGAGCCTGCCCATGATCTCACGGACGGCCGAGTACGCATTTCAGGCGCTTGCGTTCCTTTCAGAGAACGGATCGCACGCGGTCACGACGCGCGAGATCGCGGAGGCGACCGGGTTGCCGGCGGACTATCTCTCGAAGATCCTGCGGTCGCTGAGGAAGTACGGCATCCTGGTGGCCCATCGTGGGATCGGGGGCGGGTTTGCCCTCGCGAGGCCGGCCGAGCGGATCAGCGTGCTGGATGTGCTGACCGGTCTGGGGGAGCGACTCCCTTCGGTCGAGCGGTGTCCGTTGGGCATCGAAGGCCACAAGCAGGTGTGCCGGGTCCACCGGGCGATCAACGACGCGGTTGACCAGATCAGGGGGCGCTTTTCGGACCTGTCGATCGCCGACCTGACCGACGCAACAGACGGCCCCGAGACCCAGTGTTGCATGAGCCCCGCCTCCGCCCCTGACATCACGATTGACCGTCGCTGAGCCGATGTGTCGGTGGATGTTGCGACAGCCGGACCGGCCCCTGTTCGCGGGCGAACCGGTGTTGGCCTAGCCTTGGCCGTTCAGATTTCGTACAGGAGAGACGGATGCGTGCAACATTCCGGGACCGGCGGCATACGTGCGTTGTATCTTTGACGGCAGGCCTGGTGGCGGCTGGTGCGGCCTCGGCCGCCCCGATTGAGATCGGCTTCCTCTGGCACATGCACCAGCCGATCTATGTGCCCTATCTAGACCCGTTCGGGGCTGACCCCTATTTCAGTTTCTCGATTCCGGACATCCACAATCAGCGATTCGGGCCCTACACGACCTGGCCGCGGGACGCCATCAACGCCGGATCCGGGTTGGCCCATCTCGGCGCGCAGGTGAGCTTCTCGGGTTCTCTGATCGAGAACCTGAACGCGCTCGAGGCGGCCGGGATCAACGGGGGGATGTGGAACAACTGGGATGGGGCCTACCGGGCGGCCCAGTCGAATCTGACCGCGCTCGGCAACCACCGTCTGGAGATGGTCGCCTTCGGCTACCACCACCCGCTCATGCCGCTCAACGGCGAGCGGGACGTCCGGATGCAGCTCCGCCTGCACAAGCTGATCCACGGGATGACGTGGAACACCTCGTTCAGCGAGGGATTGTATCCCCCCGAGACGGCGTTCAGCGAGCGGATGATCCCAGCGCTCGCGGCCGAGGGGATCCAGTGGGTGCTGGTCGACAACATCCACTTTGACCGGGCGTGTGTGGGCTATCCCCACACGACCGACTCGGGGCTGTTCGCGCCGAACCGGGCCGACCAGCTCAACCCCGACCCTGCGGCGAACGGGGGGCGGTGGGTGCAACTCCAGAACCTCTGGGCGCCGAGCCGGGTGAGCGTGCCCTTCGGCTATCAGCCCCACTACGCGGAGCACGTCGACCCGGAGACGGGTGCGATCACGCGCGTGGTCGCGGTGCCGGCGGCGCGGTACGAGGGCAACGAGGACGGGCGGGGCGGCTACGGCGCGTTCCTGTATGACCAGGTGATGGACACCTATCTGCCGGACAACGACGACCCGGCCCACCCGATGTTCGTGATGCTCCACCACGACGGGGACAACTACGGCGGGGGGAGCGACTCCTACTACCACTACAACTTCCAGAACATGGTCAACTGGGTGCAGACCGACCCGGACTACGAGGTTACGACGGTCAACGACTACCTCGATCGGTTCCCGGTGGCGACCAATGACGCAATCCACGTCGAGGACGGTTCGTGGGCGGGGGCCGACAACGGCGACCCCGAGTTCAAGAAGTGGCTGGGGGGCGACGTGTCGGCCGGGGCGACGAGCCCGGACATCAACTCGTGGGCGGTGCTGGTCGCGGCCCGCAACCGCATCGCGACGCTTGAGCAGCTCGACGCCGTGGACATCGACTCGACGACGGAGATGACCCACGTGCTCAACGGCACGGGAGACCCGATCCACAGGGCGTGGTACTACCTGCTGTGTGCCCAGGCGTCGGACTACTGGTACTGGGACGGCACGGAAGTCTGGGACTCGAATGTCACGCGCGGGTGCAATCTGGCGTTGAGCCAGGCGGACCCGGCGCTGGCGTCGGCGTCGTTCGTTGACCAGACCCCCCCCACCCTCTTCGTACCGCAGCGCGAGCCGTACAACCCGGGCGGGTACGAGTGGAACAGCACGCCCGAGTCGAGCGACTTCGAGGTGTGGACGCTTGCGTACGACTACTCCGGGCTGACGGGCATGACGCTCAAGTGGCGGGTGGACGCCGACGGCGTGAACCCGCTGAGTTCGGTCCAGAACGAGACCTACGCGGGCGGTAGCGAGGTCGGGGCGTGGCAGTCTGTGCCGATGAGCCCGGCGAGCGTGCCGACGCCAGCGGGCGTGCTCGCGGCGAGCGCGAAGGCGACGCGGTACGGCGGGATGATCACGGGTCAGCACGACGTGCTGATCGACTACTACGTCGAGGCGACCGACTCACTAGGCAATGTCGAGAAGAGCGACATCATGCACGTGTGGGTGGGCACTTCGGACAACGGGGGCGGTGGAGACGCGGTGACGATCACGCCCGATCCCGCGATCGCGGGGCAGAGCGTAACGGTGGACTACGACGCCTCGGGCGGCCCGCTCGCCGGGGCGCCGAGCGTGCTCATGCACTACGGGTTCAACAACTGGAACCCGGTGATCAGCCCCGACGCGGCGATGAGCGACACCGACGGCGACGGGGTGTGGACGGTGACCGTCCCCGTCCAGGGCTCGGCGACGCAGCTCGACCTTGTCTTCAACGACGGGAACAACAACTGGGACAACAACAACGGCAACGACTGGCACTTCGCGGTGGATGGGGGTGACCCCAACGCGGGGTTCGAGATGGACGGCTCGCTCGACGGCGAGGCGCAGCTCGTCGCGTCGAACGGGGGGATCGACCTCTGGGCCGCATTGGATGGCTCGACGCTGTATCTCGCGACAGAGCCGGCTGGCGGCGGCAATGACCGGTTCATCGTGCTGGCGCAAACGCCGGGCTCGATGGGCCCCGCGATGTGGGCGAAGTCAGGCAGCGTCGCGGCGTGGGACGCGTTCGTGGGCAACGAAGCGGACAACGGCTGGGCGGGGTGGTTCGACGCCGCGGGAGCAACGCAGCTTGCGTCCGGGTCGGTGCTCGAGTGCACGATCGACCTGGCGGGTGAATTGGGCTCGCTGCCGGACTCGGTCCACGCCGCGGTGCTGAGCTACGCGACGCCGGACGGGGGCGCCCTCGTGCCTTCGGTGCAGGCGCCGGCTTCGCTTGACGGCGACGGCGACGCGGACTCAAACGAATTCTCGTTGATCCGCCTGTGTGACCTGCGGGGGGATTGCTGCCCGGCGGACCTCAACGGGGACGGGCTGCTCGACCTGATGGACATCAACACCTTCGTGCTGGGATTCTCGATCCAGGACCCGGTGGCGGACCTGGCGCCGCCGTTCGGGACGTTCGACCTCGCGGATATCAATGCGTTCATCACGGCGTTCGTGGCTGGCTGTCCATAGTCCCCTCCCGGCCCCGGCCGGTTGTGGGGTCGGGCAGGATGCCGTAGCATCTGGGTCCCCGCCGCACCCGCGGCCCGGGCGACCAGAGGGACGATGCACCGCATGACGCGACCCACCAGACGATCGAGCCGGCCGATTCTGTCCGTCCGCGTGCTCGCCCTGGCGGCGGGGCTGGCCGTGTCGGCCGCGGCGGGGCCGGCGATTGGGCAGGGGGCAAAGGCCGGGGGTGATGCGACCGAGCCCAATTTCGGCGAGATCAGGTTGCCGGTCGATCTTGTCGTGGGAGACCTCGCGCTGGCGGCCCGGCGGGCCTGGGTCTGGCGCGTCGCGGAGGCGCGCGGGCCCGCGACAATCCGGATCGTGCTCGAGGGCGAGGTCAACACGCTCCTGGGTCCCCAGGAACTCACCGCCGAGCGGGCCTCACTCTGGCTCCGTCCCCGCGGCGTCGGCGGCGTAGGCGACGCGTCGGGCATCTACGAGGTCTTCGGCTACTACGAGAAGGTCGACTCGCCGGGCGGCCCCGCGGCGTTCGGCTTCTCGGCGGACAAGCTGCCGGTGCAGGCGCTGGTTGCGGCTCAGAGCCCGGTGCGGCTGACGGTCGATCTTCGGACATCAGGCCGGCCCGATGCCGGGTCGGACGTCGGAGCGTTCGAGGCGCGGGCCGAGCAGGCGTTTGTCGAGGCGATGGACGCGATCCGGAATCCGGCCGCGGCACACGCGCTGGAGCCCGAGGAACCCGCGCTCCAGGCCCCCAGTTGGATCCTGAACCGCACGATGCCGTCCGCCCAACCCGAGGAGGCGATCAAGCCAGAGGACGAAGAGCAGCACGTCGAGGCGTCGCCGGTTCCGACCGGGCCGCGGACGCGCCCGGGGGAACGCACGATCCCTTTTACGCCGGGCCGGGCGCCGACGGAGCGTGAGGCGGCCCGGCCTCCCTTGCCCCCCGAGGCCCCGGCGGTCCGGCCCCAAGCCGAGCCCAAGCCTCGCGAGGAATCGCGGTCCACACCGCCGTCGCAGCAGCAGACGCCCTCGCCCCCAGAACGCGGCGCTGTGACGCCCACACCGCACGGTGAGCAAGCCGCGCCTCCCACCGAGGAGCCCGTCCAGCCCGCCGCCGAGACTCAGTCCGAGGGCCCGGTCGCCCAGCGGATCTTCTCGAGCACCGGCGTGTTCTTCTTCCAGGCGGGGGAGAGCGCGACGCGTGAGCACCTCGACGAATCGACCGACGCGTGGACGGCGACGGGCGGGGTCGTCGTCCAGTTCGAGGGTGTGGACCGGGCGGTCGAGCTGACCGCACGCCGGGCGGTGCTGTTCGTCGATCGCGCCGACGGCGCGTCGTCGTTTGGCAGCGCCGCGGCGTCGGAGGTGCAGGGGATCTACCTCGAAGGCGGCGTGCGTGTTTCGGATGGGCAGTACACGCTGCGGAGCCCCCGCGTCTATTACGACGTGCGGGCCGACAGGGCGATTCTGCTCGACGCGGTCTTTCGCACCTACGACGCCCGCCGGAACATGCCGCTGTACATGCGGGCCGACGTGATCCGCCAGGAAGCCGCGGGAAAGTTCTCGTCGAAGAAGGCCGTCTACGCGAACACGGGATTCGCGACGCCCCACCTCGCCGTCGGCACGTCAAGGATGACGATCACCGAGCGCGAGCGGGCCGACGGGTCGACGGGGCACGTCGTCGACGCGCGGAACGTCACGCTGCGTGGCGCGGGCGTGCCGTTCTTCTGGTGGCCCTGGTTCAGGGGCGACCCCGAGCGGTTCCCGTTGCGAGCGATCGGTCTGAACGACACCAACCAGACGGGCACGGCCTTCAAGACGTCATGGGACCCGTTCACCCTGCTCGGGATCGAGGCCCCGGACGGGCTTTCGGGCACGCTGGATATCGACTACTACGCCGACCGCGGGTTCGGTCTGGGCACGAGCCTCGACTGGCAGACCGACCGGATGAACGGTGGGCTGCTGGCCTACATGCTGCCCGACGATCGCGGCACCGACGTGATGCCCAACGGCACGAAGATCGCCCGCGACGGCGAGTTCCGCGGGGTGGCCGCCCTCAAGCACCGCTGGCAGTTCCGCCCCGACTGGACTCTGTGGCTCAACGGGTTCACCGCGTCGGACGAGGCGTTCCTGCCCGCCCTGTTCCGCGAGACGGCCGACAACAGCGAGGAGCTGACCACGCGGGGCTACCTCCGCCGGCTTGATGGCAACTCGGTGCTGACGCTCGAGGCGAAGGGTGCGACGACCGACTTCGTGCCCAACAGCCACGCGGCGCAGGCGCCCGGGTACATGGTCGACAAGCTGCCCGAGATCGGCTACGCACGGATCGGCGACGACCTGCTGGGCGACTGGGCGCCGGGCTGGCTGACCCACACGTGGAGCGCCGACCTGACCAGGATGCGGCTGCGGTTCGCGGAGATCACGCCGGCCGACCTGGGGCTGCGGGGCGCTTCGGCGTCGCAGCGGGCCTTCGCGGTCAACCCGGGGGACCGGATTGCCGACGCCGACCGCGCGATCGGGCTCGACGAGAGCTACGTGACGCGGCTGGATACGCGGCAGGAGCTCTCGACGAAATTCGCACTGGGGCCGGTGAACGTGAATCCCTTCGTGGTGGGCCGCGTGACCGCGTACGACTCGCGGTTCGATGGGTTCAGCCCGACCGAGCGCGACCAGCTGCGGCTTTGGGGATCGGCCGGCGTGAACCTTTCGACCTCGATCTACCGGATCGACGACTCGGTGTCCTCGCGGACGTTCGACCTGAACCGGATGCGTCACGTGATCGAGCCGGGCGTGACGCTCTGGACCGCCGGGAGCACGATCGACTCGGCCGATCTTCCCGTGTACGACGACGACGTCGAGTCGCTGGCAGAAGGGAGCGGGGTCCGCGTGGGCGTCAACCAGACCTGGCAGACCAAACGCGGCGCGCCGGGGCGTTGGCGGAACGTCGACGTGTTCACGCTTGACGCCGAGTATGTCTGGTTCTCGGGGGACACCAACCCCGAGACGCCGATCGGGCGGTACTTTGCAAGCCGGCCCGAGCTGAGCGTGCCGCAGGAGTTCGTGCGCGTGGCGGGGACGTGGCAGGTGACCGAGGTCGTCGGGCTGGCGGGCGAGACGATCTGGAACGTCGAGCAGCGGCACGAGGACCGCAACTCGCTGGGCCTGATCATCCGCCACAGCGAGGATCTGGTGGCGCGGGCCGAGCTGACCCGGCTGGACGCGCAAGACGACACCTACGCGAGCGGGGTGCTCCAGGGCGAGTTCGGCGACAAGTACGTCTACCAGTTGACGGGCACCTACAACTTCCGGCTCGAGGACATCCAGGCGATCACCTTCCAGTTGCTCCGCCGCTTCCCCAATGGCCTGCTTGGGGGCGTGATCACCTACAACAACATCTCGGGTGAGACCTCGTTCGGACTCACGCTGCGGCCGACGGGGCTGTCGGGCACCGCCTTCGGGCGCGACTCGGGCGGGACGAGGTTCTGAGGCGGATGCGTCCCGAGTATCTCGTTCGACGTGCTGATCCGAGCCGCGTGCGTCCATTGTGACGACCATTCCCCGTGCTCACGCCCACGGCTCGGATCAGGAGTAGTGGTCGGGGAACGTCAAGACAATCACCGACGTCTGAATCATGGCTTCGCGGGCGTCTCGGTGGACGGCGCTTCGCCCTCCGCGGCCTTCGCCTGCGTCCTTGCCGCCTCGGCTTCCTTCTTGCGTTCGTCGAGCAGGTTCGTGTATGCGTAGACCACGAGCATGACGGGGATCGCCGCCTTTTCCACGGCGGTGTCGGCGAGGTCGGTCATATTGAGTACCTTGCCGCTCTTGACGTCCTTGGTCAGATCGTCTACGACGTGGTCGAGCGTCTTGACGATGCTGCCCCAGACGAGCCACTCGTCTTCGTTGCGGGGCATGACCTGCTTGACGCCCGGATAGCTCGTCGGCGGGACAAGCTGCCAGCGATCGCCGCGGAGCACGAGCACGAGGCCGAAGGGGGGGAGCACCGGGCGGTCATCCCAGGTGAGCGCCACGGTGTCGTCGGTGACGTAGGTGGTGCCCAGCTTGTCGCGGCCCTCGGCGAGCCAGCGGTAGGGGTCGGCCAGGAGCTGCTTGAGGATGTTGTTGAAGAACCGCCGTTCCGACTCGGTGCGTGGGCCCCGGAACAGCCCCGACCGGGCGGCGGGTGGCGTCACGCCGGTGTCGACCGTCAGGCCCTGACGATTGATCTGGCTGACACCAAAGTCCTGGTTGCCGCGGGGCCGGCTCGCGGCGACCAGACGGGCGAAGAAGGGGCTCTGGTCGCCCTCCTCGGCCGCTTTCGCGGCGTCGGCGCGGAACTTGGCGAGTTCCTCGGGGAACCGCTGCTCGACCGCGTCGGCGAGCTTCTGCACCGATCCCAGCAGCAGCCCCACCTGGTTGAGAAACGACCGCGTTTGCTCGTCCTCGGCGTAGACCAGGTCGACCAGTCGATCGGCCTCACCGTTGACGATCATCTGGTGGGCGCTGTCCAGTGTCTCGGCGGGCGTCGCGCTGCCGTACTCGTGGTGCATCCGGCCACAGCCCGAGAGGGCGAAGACGAGGAGGGTGAGCACGGCGAGACGGGGCATGTCCGGATGGTACCACGCGGACCACGGCGGCCGAGAACGCGGCCGCACCGGCGGTCGTTGGCGCGGTGCTGCACCGGGCGTAGAGTTCGCCGATGAAGATCACCGTCAACGGAGAATCGAGGGAATCGCCCGAGGGCTGTACGGTCGCCGAGCTCATCGAGGCGATGGGGCTCGCGAAGGCGATCTGCGCGGCCGAGGTGAACAAGGCCGTCGTGCCTCGCGACCGCCGGACCGAGACCAAGCTTGCCGAGGGTGATGTCGTCGAGATCGTGACCCTCGTGGGCGGGGGCTGAGCGTGAGCGAACCCGTCCGCCCCGCCCCGCACCGCACCGCGGCGATCCTCTCGATCGGCGACGAGCTGACGCTGGGCCAGACGCTCGATACCAACTCGAAGTGGATCGCCGACCGTCTGTTTGCGCGCGGCGTGCGGGTCGTCGAGCACGCGACCGTCGAGGACGATCTTGTCCGCATCACCGCCGCGATAGAGCGGCTCGCCGGCGAGAACGACCTGCTTGTCTGCACGGGCGGCCTGGGACCCACGCTCGACGACCTCACGAGAGACTCGCTGGCCCGCGTGCTCGGAGAGCCGCTAGAGGAGGACGCGGCGGCGATGGCGGCCGTCGCCGCGTGGTTTGAGGGGCGGGGCGGGATGCCCGAGTCCAACCGCGTGCAGGCGCTGCGCCCGGCCTCGGCCCGGTTTCTGGAGAACCCGAACGGCACCGCCCCGGGCCTCGCGGCGTGGTGCGAGCGGCTCGGGGCCGACATCTTCTGCCTGCCGGGCCCACCACACGAGATGACACCCATGCTCGATTCGTTCGTGCTCCCGGCGGTCCGGCGCGCGGACGGTCGGGTGACGCACGCTCGGATCATCCTGACCTTCGGCGTTGGTGAATCGCGGATCGCGGAGCGGCTGGGCGCGTTGATGGACCGGGATCGGGAGTCACGCGGGCTTCCCGTTGTCGGCACGACCGCGAGCCGCGGCGTGGTGGCGTGCCGGCTGCGTTGCGACGCGGCGAGCGACGCTGAGGCCCGGGTCGCGCTGGATGAAGTCGAGGCCGAGATCGGGGGGCGCCTCGGCCCCGCGGTCTTTGATCATCGCGACCTCGCGGCCGGGGACTCGGGGGATGTGACGGATGCGCTGCCCCGGGCGCTCGTCGACCTCCTTCGCGAACGCGGCGAGCGGCTGGCGGTGGTGGAGAGCTGCACGGGCGGCCTGCTCGGGGGCGAGATCACGAAGGTCGCCGGTTCGAGCGATGTCTTTGTGGGAGGCTGGCAGACCTACTCGAACGAGATGAAGGCGGCGATGGTCGGCGTGCCGGCGGAGTTGATCGCACGCGAGGGCGCGGTGAGCGCCGCGTGCGCCCTCGCGATGGCGCAGGGTGGGCTGGAGCGCTGCGAGGCCGATCACGTGATGGCGATCACGGGCGTCGCCGGGCCCGGGGGCGGGAGCGGCGACAAGCCCGTGGGCACCGTGTATATGGCCCGGGCGTCGCGCGATGGCTCGGACGAGGTACGCCGATTCCTTTTCAGGGGCGGACGCGAGGCCGTCCGCGCGTGGTCGCTGCGGATGGCGATCGGCGTGCTACGCCTGCATCTGATCGACGCCGAGATGCGGCTGCTGGGGGAGATGGCGTAGGACGTGTTCGCACCGCGGGGCGCTGGAAGCCAACCGGGGCTCTTGCCGGGGCGATCACACTCGCTTGGCGAGCAGCTGCTCGGCGAGATCGGAGATCGCCCAGTCCTCGGCGATCAGCCCGTCCTCGAAACGCGAAACGACCATGTCGTGCCAGGTGATCTTCCGGCCCGTCGGCGGGAACCCCTTGAACTCGGCCCGGTGCGTCCCCCGTAGCGTGCGTTGCCAGGCGACGCGATCTCCCTTGCAGAGGAGGATCTCGACGTCGACCCGCAGATCGGGGAACGAAGCACGGATGTCGTTGACGAAGCTCTTGATGAACCGGTGCCCCTTCCGGGCGCGACCGCCGATGTGGGCGAGGTAGGTCGGCGCGAAGTACTCGGCGACGGCCCCGAGGCTGCCATCGGCGAGCAAAGCCTCGTTCGCGGCCCGGATGTGGTCGGCGTGGGTCTGCTTCATGTGTCCTCCCCGGACGGCCCGGCCGCAACGTGGAACAATCGGCCCGGAAGAACCGATGGAGAATACCAGACCGACCACGCCGAAAGGACGGACCGGATGCCGAACAGAGTGTTGACCATGTTGGTAGCGGGCGTAGCCTGCGTTGTGTGTATGGCCGGAACCGCTCCGGGGCAATTGGCCCCGCCCGCGCCCGTCGAACCGAAGGGGTTCGAGACGGTCGACCGGCTGCTGAGCGCGCTCGAAACGGCCGACCACGGCATCGGGACGCTCACGGCCCACATCAACTACACGAAGGTCTTCGCGATCCAGTCGGACGAGCAGCAACGCGGCGGCATGTTGTACTTCCGCTCGGCTCCGGCCCCGGAGGCGGGCGGGCCGGCCCACAGGCAGTTCGCGGTGACGTTCGACACGCTGATCGTGGGTTCGAGGCGGGAGACGATCGACCAGCACTACGCGTTCGACGGGCAGTGGGTCGTGGAGGTCACGCCGGCGGAGAGGCAGTTCACCAAGCGGCAGGTGGTGCCCCCGGGCGAGACCTTCGACCCCCTGAAGATCGGGGAGGGGCCCTTTCCGGTGCCGATCGGGCAGAAGCGGGCGGAGATCCTCGATCGATTCGAGGCGTCGCTCCCGGATCCAACCGAGGGGCTGGAGGACGCGAACTGCCTGATGCTCGTGCAGTACCACCATCTGGTCGAATTGCTGCTCGTGCCGAAGGAGGGGTCGGACGAGGCGAGGGACTTCGAATCGGTGCGGATCTGGTATCAGCCCGAGGGGCACATGCTGCCGCTCGTCGCCAAGACGGTGAACCCGACCGGCGACGTCTCGCTGGTCGTGCTGACGGGCACGGCGGTGAACGAGCCCATCGATGACAACGTGTTCTCGACCGAGGTGCCGCCGGCGGATGAGGGGTGGCACGTGAGCATCAGCGAGTATCGCAAGCCGGTGTCGGAGTGATGGGCGTGCAAGCGAGGCCTGCTGTGAGTCGGGAGGCACCCCCTCCGACCCGCCTTCGGCGGGCCACCTCCCCCGTCGGCGACGGGGGAGGAGAGGTTCTGCGTGTCGATCGATCCGGGCCGCGGCGGTGCGGAGGGGGTAGCGCCGGGGAACACTTAGGCTGGCGCCTGGGTTTCGTTCTTTGCGCCCTGTGTCTGGCGACGGTTGCGCGGGGGCAGGTGCGCGAGCAGTCGAGGGGCGGGGCGCCGGAGGTGTCGCCCGCGTTGCGTGAACTGCTCGCGGCGGACTACCTGACCGATGAAGAGCGGCTCGCCCTGCGGGTGGACCACGGGCTGTGGGAAGAGGGCGACCTTGCGACGCCGGCGATGCGGGCGAAGGCGGCGCTGATCGCGGGGGCCGTGACCGACCCGGTGTTCGACGACCAGAGCGTGGATCCACTCGATCGGGCGGAGGCGGCGCTGCGGCGGGGCGAGCCGGAACGGACGCTCGAGCTATCGGGCAACGACGCGAGCCTGCGGGCGGCGTGGCTGAGGGCGCAGGCGTCGTTCGACCTGGGACGGTTCACGGACGCCGACGACGCGGTGCAGCCCGTCGTGGATCGGATGGTGGGTGAGAAGATCGAGAACGCCGGCGAGCTGGCCGACGGTGTGCGGGCTCTGATGATCCGGGCGACGATCCGGGGTTCGGCGCAGGCGAAGGGCGGGGACTACCAGACGCTCAAGACGATCCTCGAGCGGGCGCGTGATGAACTCGACCGGATGTCGTGGCGGGTGAGGCTGGTCGAGGGTGAGCTGCTGTACGACAAGCACAACTCGGCGGACGCCGCGGCGGCGTTGGCGGAGGTGCTGACGCTCAATCCACGCTGTGCCGAGGCGGAGGCGCTGCTGGGGCGGATCGCGGTCGATGGATTCGCGTTTGAGCAGGCCGAGCAAGCCGCGATCGATCTTGACCGCCTCGCGGATTCGTTCGGGCAGCCGAGCGCCGACGCGGCGCTGATCCGGGGTCGGATGAGGCTCCGGCAGCGCGCCCCGGCGGGGGCCGCCGAGATCGTCGGGCCGGTGCGGGAGAAGCTCCCCCACCAGCGGGCACTGCTCGCGCTCGACGCGGCGATCGCGGCGTCGGCGTTCGACGACGCGCGGTCGCGTCGGTTGCTCGCGGAGTTTGAAGAGCTGGCGCCGGGATCGCCTGTCGGCGTGTTCGAGGTCGGGCGCTGGCAGGCGGAGAATCGGCAGTACGACGACGCGATCGCGACGCTGCGAAAGGCGACGATCGGGCTGGAGCACTGGTCGCACCCCTGGATCGAGCTTGGGTTGGTGCTGATCCAGGCGGGGCGGGACCAAGAAGCCGAGGCCGCGCTGGAGAAAGCGGTCTCGCTCGATCCGTTCAACGCGAGGGCGAAGAACAGCCTTGAGCTGGTGCGTGGGCTGAAGGATTTCACGACCGTCGAGAGCGAGCACTTCGTGGTGCGCTACCTGCCCGGGATCGACAAGATCCTGGCGAAGGAGATGCTGCCGGTGCTCGAGCGGATCCATGCGCGGGTGTGCGCTGATCCGGAGAAGGTTCCCGGGGGGATCGGATATGAACCGGCGCAGAAGACGCTGATCGAGCTGATGCCCAGCCACCGGTGGTTCAGCGTGCGGATCACGGGGATGACGCGTGTCCACACGATGGCGGCGGCGACGGGCCCGGTGATCGCGATGGAGAGCCCGCAGGAGGGACCCGAGTTCACGGTCGGGCCATACGACTGGCCGCGGGTGATCCAGCACGAGTACACGCACACGGTGACGCTGGCGCGGACACGGAACCGGATCCCGCACTGGTTCACCGAGGCGGCGGCGGTGTACAACGAGGACGGGCCCCGCGACGAGCAGACCTGGCGTCTGCTGGCGCGGGTGTTCCACACCGATGCGCTGTTCGACCTCGACGAGATCAACACGGCGTTCGTGCGGCCCAAGCAGCCGACGGACCGGGCGCAGGCGTACGCGCAGGGGCACTGGATGTACCAGTTCATCATCGACCGCTGGGGGCCCAGCGCGCCGGTGAAGCTGATGGACCGGTACGCCGCCGGCGAGGCGGAGGCGAGCGCGTTCGAGGCGGAACTCGGGGTGTCGAAGGACGAGTTTATGTCGGCCTTCCGCGGATGGGCGCAGGCGGACCTGAGGCGGGTAGGCCTGGCGCTGCCGGAGGACGTGCCTTCGGTAGTGGAGATGCTCAAGGCGGATCGACGTGAGGCGGCGGACCCGGACTCGGTGACGCCCGACATGGCGTTCGTGGAGCGGTGGCGGGCGCAGTATCCGCGGCACCCCGAGCTGATCGAGTTGCTCGAATCGCTGCGGCTGCTGGAGGTAAATGACGAGAAAGAAGCCCGGCTCGAGCCGGACGTTGTCGACACGCTGGAATTGCTGGCGGATGTGGTCCCGGTGGCGGAGCAGCCCCACCGGCTGCTCGCGAGGCACTACCTCGCCGGCGAGAACCGGGTGAAGGCGATCCCCCACCTTGAGTTCCTGGACGCGCGCGAACAGAACTCGGCCGTGTACGCGACCGAGTTGGCCCGGTTGTACGCGGATCAGGGGGAATGGGCGAAGGCTCAGCGCAAGGCGGAGCGGGCGGCGGAGATCTCGCCGTTCGACGCGGACGTGCGGGAGTTCGCGGCGCGGGTCGATCTGAAGATCGCGGTGGATGGCGATCACTCGGCGTTCGCGGATGCGGAGCGGCACATCGAGGCGCTGACGGTGCTCGAGCCCGGGGTGGAGTTGCACAAGCGGCGGCTGGAACGGGTGAAGGAAATGGCGGGAGGATGATGGGCCCGACACGGCCGGGACGGCCGTGGCACACCCGGCCACTGTGCTGTCAGAGATCGTGGGCCGGCGGCTTGGCGGTCTGCTCGCGGTCGACGGTGCGGTTGAAGTGAGGATCGGTGCGGTCGGCGAGGGCGACGAAGCGGTTGGGGGCTTCGGACTGCTCTTCGGTGTAGAGCCTGGCGATGTTGGGCAGACGGCCCAGGGCGACGAAGAGCATCGCGATGCTGGGATCGAAGCCCATGTCGAGCAGAAGGCCCGCGGCGCAGCCGTCGATGTTGATGGGGATCTGCTTGCGCTCGAAGAGCGTGTGGCCCACCGCGCGCACGATCTTGAGGTAGCGCCCCTCCCAGGCCAACTCGTCGGCGAGAGCGACGAGCCGACGCACGCGTGGATCGGAGCATTCCTGGAGCGCAAGGAGCTCGCGGTCGTCGAGGTCGCGATCCTCGGTCGTCTTGTGGAAGCGGTGGCCGTAGCCCCAGAGACGCTCGCGCCGTTCGATTTTGCGGTCGACGAAGGCGGAGATATCGTGCTCCTCGGCCTCGATGAGCCGGGTCTGGAGCATGGCGTTCTCGAGGGCGCCGAAGTGGTAGATGCCCATCGCGGCGGTAAGGAAGTTCACGGCGCAGGCGGCGAAGGGGACACGCACGGAGGCGGCGACGCGGGCGCCGTGGGTGGAAGGGGACGTGACGCCGTGCTCGCAGAGGGAGACGAGGTAGGCGTCCATCATGCGGGCCTCGGCTTCGGACGGGTATCGGGCCTGGGCCTGGAAGAAGAGCATGTCGATGAAGGAGATGACGCCGATGAGTTGGCCGATGGGAACGCCGCGGGCGAGGATCTCGCCGTCATGGACTTCACTGGGGCCGGTGGGGAGTGGGCGGGTCTCGGTCATGGCGGGGCTCCGTGAAAGGCCAGGATACCCGGCACGAACGCTCGGATGGCTCAGCCTTGGCCGACCCAGCGTGGCGCACCGCTTTCGTCCGTCACCCACCGCGGAAACGGCGTCTCGCCGTCAGAGAAGATCCCGAGGGACCCGAACTCGAGCACGAACCCGTCGCGTATCGGCGGATCGGCGATGTGCCGATAGAACCAACGCGGCGCACCGGCGGTCGGGGGTTGGATCGAATCGAGGTAGGACGGCACGAGCTCGTCGAGTTGCTCGGGGTAG
Source organism: Phycisphaeraceae bacterium (assembly GCA_023898685.1). GTDB lineage: Bacteria > Planctomycetota > Phycisphaerae > Phycisphaerales > UBA1924 > UBA1926. The sequence goes on along the minus strand of CP060234.1, from coordinate 3,168,252 downwards.
ACAAAGTTCTGATCCTTGAACTTCTGGAGCGCCGCGACGATGCCATCGCCGATCGCCCCGCTCTCCCGGATCGTCTCCGCCGTCATCAGCGCTTCGGGCTCATCGAGACCGGACTCCACCCGAGTACAGCCCGCGAGTTGGGCCGACCCGAGCAGCGCCAGGAAACACGATTGTCGATGGGGCATCCTCATTCGCACCGAGGTGTATCGACGCGACCTGGGACAGGTTCATCCAAAAACACAACCACCCTCCCGAGGGAGGGTGGTGATTCACCTTGGCAGATGAACAGTTGGGTCCAGCCTTCGCCGTGCGTTGCCGCACGGCTATCCGCCTTCTTCCGCCTCTCGCGAGATGGCGGGAGTTGGAGGCGGGCGAGAACGAACTCACTCGCCGGGTGCGGATCTCTCCGCGGCCCTGGGTAATCTCCTTCACGGAGTCAGGGCCATCCCGGTCTAAGGAAATCCCTTAGAAAGGAGGTGATCCAGCCGCAGGTTCTCCTACGGCTACCTTGTTACGACTTCGTCCCAGTTACCAGCCTCGCCGTAGGCACCCCTGAACCGAGGTGACTTCGGGCGCTGCCAGCTTCCATGACGTGACGGGCGGTGTGTACAAGGCTCAGGAACGTATTCACCGCGCCGTAGCTGATGCGCGATTACTAGCGATTCCGGCTTCATGCAGGCGAATTGCAGCCTGCAATCCGAACTGGGGCATGGTTTTTGCGATTTGCTCCACCTCGCGGTCTCGCGTCGCTCTGTCCATACCATTGTAGCACGTTTGCATCCCTGGACGTAAGGGCCATGAGGACTTGACGTCATCCCCACCTTCCTCCGGTTTGACACCGGCAGTCTCGCTAGAGTCCTCGCCATGACGCGTTAGTAACTAACGATAGGGGTTGCGCTCGTTAAGGGACTTAACCCGACACTTCACAGCACGAGCTGACGACAGCCATGCAGCACCTGTGCACGTTCCACCCAGAGGGCGTGGCTCTTCTTTCAAAGAGTTAATCCGTGCATGTCAAGCCCAGGTAAGGTTCTTCGCGTTGCCTCGAATTAAGCAACATGCTCCACCGCTTGTGTGAGCCCCCGTCAATTCCTTTGAGTTTTAGCCTTGCGACCGTACTCCCCAGGCGGCACACTTAACAGTTTTCCTTCGGCCGGGACGGCATGAGAACCTCCCCGACCTAGTGTGCATCGTTTACGGCGTGGACTACCGGGGTATCTAATCCCGTTCGCTCCCCACGCTTTCGTGCCTGAGCGTCAGGACAGGCCCAGTGAGTTGCCTTCGCCATCGGCGTTCCCATGGATATCTACGCATTTCACCGCTCCACCCATAGTTCCACTCACCCCTACCTGCCTCGAGACATGTGGTTCACCCCGCAATTCCACGGTTGAGCCGTGGGCTTTCACAAGATGCCTTCATGTCCGCCTGCGCACGCTTTAAGCCCAGTGATTCCGATTAACGCTCGGGCCTTCCGTATTACCGCGGCTGCTGGCACGGAATTAGCCGGCCCTTCCTCTGGGTCTGCTCGGTGGTGCGAGACCCTGACAGCGGTTTACACTTCGAAGAAGCTTCATCCCGCACGCGGCATTGCTCCGTCAGGCTTGCGCCCATTGCGGAAGATTCGTTACTGCAGCCTCCCGTAGGAGTCCGGACAGTGTCTCAGTTCCGATGCGGCGGGTCATGCTCTCACACCCGCTACCCGTCTTCGGCTTGGTGGGCCGTTACCCCGCCAACTACCTGATAGGACGATCGCCGCTCCCAAGGCGCCGGAGCTTTTCTCCTGAGAGGACATGGGGTATTACCTTCCGTTTCCAGAAGCTATCCCCCACCTCGGGGTACGTTCGATCGCGTTACTCGCCCTTTCGCCACTGTGTCGTTCGACTTGCATGTTTTAGCCATGCCGCCAGCGTTCAATCTGAGCCAGGATCAAACTCTTCAATTGATATTTGTCGACCGCGACGCACTCGCGTACGGCGCGGATCGTGTCAAATGAAGCGATCCGACTTGCCCCGCACCGGGCCTCTTGTCGAGGGGATGCGGGGTCGGTCTGGTCCGGGAGGAATCTCTCCCGGGCCAACTCCCTCCGGCCCCACCCAAGGGTGAAGCCGGAAGAGTGCTTGTTTGGCTTGTTCAAAGATCTATCTGACACCCACCCGGGGGCGGGCATCAGGGGCTGATCTTGCACGAGAACGCCAATCGCCGGGGGGAAGTGACCCCCAACGGCCATTTGATCGGCCGAATCGCGCTCTGGCAGAGCCCGGCGTGCACCGGTGATTCGACCGCACGTTCTCGCGGTGGACCCAACTGTTCACTTGTCAAGGTGCCGCCCCGTCACCGGCATCACGCCGATTCCGGGATCGTCTGCAAGGGCTTTGTTGGCCCCAGAGACGAAGCGAGCCGCGTTGAGCGGCAAGGGAGAGAATAGCGCGCCCCGAAGTTCGGTCAAGCAGCCCAGTCCAGAAAGTACCGAAATTCGCCTCGTCATGGGTGGAGCCCCCCACCGGCTGATGATCGCCCCGGCCGGCCCCGTCTGTGCGATGAAACGGCTGCTGTAACGAGCCAGAAACAGGGGGCCTCCGACGGGCGGCCCTCGCCACCGGCCCATTCAACGCCGAATCGGTCGGTGATGGCCCGAAAGCAGGCGGAGGCGGTGGCCCCAGTGGTCCGCACGTCGTCGACGAGGACCACGTCCGCGGGGCGTGGGACGGGCAGGGCGTGCCGGACGCGGATCGTGCCCGCAACGTTGCGGGCGCGGGCGGCCGCGGAGAGGCCCGCCTGATGGGGCGTGTGCCGCCGCTCGAGCAGGCGTCGAGGACGCACGCCGAGGGCCCGACCCACCTCGCTTGCGAGCAGGAGCGTGTGGTCGAGGCCCGTGTTTTCGAGACGGCGTCGCGTGGTCGTCGGGACGGGGATCAGGAGCACGCCGGCCGGGTCGACACGGTCCTCGTGAAAACGATCCGCAGCCCTTCTGGCGAGCAGCGTCCCGACCGCGCGGCCGGCGCGGCGGTCATTCCGGTACTTGCACGCGGTGATCGCGTCGCGAAGCGGACCCCGATACTGACCGAGCGTGACGGCCGATCGCCAGGCGAGGCGCGTGTCGCGGCAGGCGGTGCAGCCCTGCTCGTCGGCCTCAGCGAAGCCTACCGGACCGCCGCAGCGGGGACAGGTGAAGTCGACCGGGTCGGGCTCCCAGTCGTCGAGCAGACGCGCACCTCCCCCACCGCCCAGGAGGGCGGCTTCTAGGCGGGCCCAGAAGCCGCGGTTGTCGTCCGCCGGTGTAGGGGGCGACATGGTCGCGACGGGCTGGACGGTCGTCGCCGGCGGCTCGTCGGCAACGGGATTCGGGGGCCAAGTGAAGGGCTTGTTGGTCTCGGTTCCCACGGCTCAGCCCGGCCTCGCGTGGAGCCTCGATCGGAGGAGATCGGCACGGACCGCATTGCGATCGATCGGCTCGGTACCCCGCTCGCAGGTTCGCTCGAGATGGGCGTTCTGGACGAGCAGGAAGAGATGGCAGACGGTGTCAGGATCAATATCGGTAAGAAGGCGGAGGGTGACGCCCAGCCGGACGCGGCTGAGCAGATTCATGGCCTCCTCGACCGAGAGCAGGCGGGCGTTCTCGAGCACACCCAGGGCGCGGAAGATGGTGTCCTCGGTCGCGCGGCGGCGGCGGCCCAGCAGCGCATCGCGGGCTCGTCGCTCGTACTCGACGACCATGGGGACGATCTCGTCCTGCATGATCTCGAGGAGACGCTGCTCAGACTTGCCCAGCGTAATCTGGTTGCTGAGCTGGAAGAAATCGCCTGCGGCGTCGGAGCCCTCGCCGTAGAAGCCCCGGACGGCGAGGCCCATGTCGTCGGCGGCGTTCTTGACCTTCTCGATCTCGCCGGTCATCTTGAGTGCGGGCAGATGGAGCATGACGCTGAAGCGGGCGCCGGTGCCGACGTTCGTCGGGCAGGCGGTGAGGTAGCCGAAGACCGGGCTGAACGCGAACTCGAGGCCCGACTCGAGCGCGTCGTCGGCCTTGTCGGCGCGGCGGTAGGCCTCGGCGAGGTCGAGCCCGGTGCGGATGACCTGGATGCGGATGTGGTCCTCCTCGTTGACCGAAACCGCGAGCTGCTCGTCGGGCAGGCCCACGGCGACGGCGCGCGGCTCACCCGCCCCACCCTTGCCGCTGGAGAGCTTGCCGGTGGCGTGCGGGCGGCTGATGAGCTGACGTTCAACAAGGAGTGATCGCTCGGCCTTCGAGGCGCTGTGGAGGTCGACCCACATGTGCTGGGGCGCAAGGCGGGCCGCAACAATCTGCCGGCGGCAGAGCTCGAGAATCTGCTCGCGGTCGGCCCGCTCGGCCTTCGGCATGAACGGGAAGCCCGCCAGATTGCGGGCCAGGCGGACGCGGGACGACATGACGACGTCGCACGATTCGCCACCGCCGCGGAGCCATTCGGTGCGCTTGGCGCAGAGCACCGGCAGGTGGGACTTGTCCCACGCGGGGCCCGATTCGTCGGGGCCGGGTCTCATGTGTCGTCCTCGTCGGGCGTGCCGGGTCGGGTGAGGCCGTAGAGCTGGTCGCGGATCGAGGCGGCCTTCTCGTAGGCCTCGGAACGGACGGCCTCGGCGAGCTCGTGGCGGAGCGCCTCGATGCGGTCGGCGAGCGATTCGACCTCGGGCTCTGGGTCGCGGGCGAGGCGGCTCCGGGAGAGGGCCCGGCGGGGCACCTTGCCGCAGTGCTGGCTCGCGCCCTCGTGGGCGCGCTCGAGCAGCGGGACGAGCTTGGAGGCGAAGGCCTCGTAGCAGGCGGGGCAGCCCATGAGACCGCCCTTCTTGAACTGGGCGAATGTGAGGCCGCAGTGCTCGCAATGGAGCGGGGCGTCGGACCGCTTGGGCCTCTCGGTGGGCGGGGTGAGAACGAACTGGGCGAGCCACTCGCTGACCGAGCCGGTGGGCTGGGTGGAGGCGCCAAGGTCGCGAGCGCACTCCTCGCAGAGGTGCGTCTCGTGCACCTGTCCCCCGCTCACGACCAGGTCGTGGTGGGTCGCCTCGCGCTTGCCGCAGCGGTCACACAACATCGGCACCTCCGGCTCGCGCCGGCGCGGCGCGATCGGTTCGCTCGTTCAGATTGTACTGCGGTGGAGAGTCGGATCGGCGCGCCGAGTCGGCAGACGCTCAGGCCTGCTTCTGCTGGCGTGTGTAGCCGTACTTGCGCTTGAGCGGCTTGACGACGAGACCGCTGCGGATGGCCTTGGTGGAGACCTTGAGGCGCTTGGTGGTCTTCTTGCCCTTCTCGTCCTCGATGACGGCGTTGACGGTCTGGAGGTTGGGCTTGAAGGTGCGGCGCGTGATGCCGGTGGGCTTGAGGCCGAAGCCGCCCTTGGTGATCTTCTGGCCCCGCCAGGCGCGGCGCTTGCCGAAGGTCGTTCTCTTTCCTGTGAAATGGCACACGTTCGGCATTTGATCACCTCGTGGGGTTCGATCCCGGGCCGCAACGATAGGCGGGTCCAAAGAGGCGGGCAATAGGGGACCGGCGACCCGGGGGTCAGCGGCGGGAGAAGGTGTTGCGGCCCAGGAGGAGTTCGAGGGTCTGGGCGACGAGCTCAATCTCGCGTTCTGTGAGCTGGCCGTGGAAGGGGAGGGCGATGGTGCGGCTGGAGATGGACTCGGCGATGGGGAACTGGCCGGGGCCCGTCCCCAGACGTTCGCGGATGAACGGGAGCAGGTGGATGCACGGGAAGTAGTCGGCCGCCCCGATATCGTGGGCCCGGAACCCGTCGATGATCTCGTCGCGTTCCTCGCGGGTGTAGTCGACCCCGAGACGGGGGACGAACACGAACCAGGACATCTCTGTGTCGCGGTCGACGGTGGGCAGGACGAGGTCGGGAATGGCGCTGAGTCGGTCGATGTACTGCTTGGCGACGAGGTTGCGGCGTTCGAGAATCGTCGCGAGGCGACGCATCTGCCCCACGCCCACCGCGGCCTGGAGTTCGCTCATGCGGAAGTTGTAGCCGAGGCGTTCGTGGCTGAGCCAGCGCTGCCGGCCCGTTGGGTCGATGGGTCGTCCCTGGTTTCGCAGGGACCGGCAGAGGCCGGCTAGGTGGTCGTCATCGGTGACGATGACCCCGCCCTCGCCCGTGGTGATCTGCTTGTTGGGATAAAAAGCGAAGACGCCGGCCCGCCCGAAGGACCCGGCGGGCCTGCCGGTGTGCCTTGTGCCCAGGGCCTCACAGCAGTCCTCGATCATGGGGATGCCGTGCCGGGCGGCGATGTTGGCGTAGGCATCCATGTGGGTGGGATTGCCGAACGCCTCGACGGCGAGGATGGCGCGGGTGCGTGGCGTGATAGCCCGCTCGATGAGACCCGGGTCGATGTTGAGGCTGACGGGCTCGATGTCGACGAAGACGGGCTTGGCGCCGACCTGGAGAATGACGTTGGTGGAGGCCACGAAGGAGAACGGCGTGGTGATGACCTCGTCGCCCGGGCCCAGGCCGAGCGCCGTGAGGACGCAGAAGAGGCCGGCCGTGCCCGAGCTGACGGCGACGGCGTGAGCAACGCCCGCCAGGGAGGCGATGCGGCGCTCGAACTCCTCGGTCATGGGGCCCATCGCGAGGCGCTCCGAGCGCAGGGCGGTCAGGACGAGCTGCTCCTCGAGCGGAGAGAGATCGGGCCTGCTGAGTGGTATTTCGAGACGGTCCATCGTGACACCTGTCGAGGCCATCGGGCGTCGGGCGGGCCGGATCGGTTTGCGGACAGCGCGCCCCCTGGCCGGCCGTCCGGGAGGATAGCCGACGCGGTCGGCGTTCAGCGGGCGGCACGCAGCGCGTGCTCGAGCCGGTCGGCAAGGACGGCGAGGGGGGTGCCGTCCAGGTGGAGGCCGGCGTCGACCGTCTCGCCTCGCTCGATCTGGCCCTCGATCCTCCGATGGGCGGTGATGACGGTCGAGTGATTGGAGCGCCCGATGGCCGCGGCGATCTCGGGGTAGCTGCGCTTGGTGAGACGCTTGGCGAGCAGGCTAATCATCGCGCGGGCGAGGACGACATGCTTGTGGCGGCCCTTGCCGGCGAGGTCTTGCCGCGTCACCTCGAGCGTGGAGCAGACTGTCTGGACGATGTGATCGATGGGAACCGGGCGGAACATGAGCTGCGGCGATGTCGGCGCAACAGCGGTGTGCTTGTGGATAGCCGAGATCGCCAGCGCCGCGTCGACCGGCCGCGCCGGGTCGCGGCTGGCGAGACGGACGTAGGCGAGGACGTGATTGACCACACCGAGCAGATCGCGGGCGGAGGCGTGCTCGCCCGCGGAGGCGGGCGAGGCCGATTCGGCGAGGACGCGGACAGCCTCGGGCTCGAGCGCCAGGCCGACGTTCTTCGCGAAATGTTCCACGAGGCGGCGGGCGGTGAGGCGGTCGGGCGGGTCGATGCGGGCGAGCAGGCCCGAGACAAACCGAGAGACGAGGGCTTCGCTGAGCTGCTTGATTTGGCGAGGATGGGCATCGGATGCGAGAACGACCGGGGCGCCGCCCAGGTCGAGCGCATCGAAGGTGTGCAGCAGCTCGTTCTGGGTGCCGGTCTTGCGTGCGAGATAGTGCACATCATCAATGCAGAGCAAATCGATGCGGCGGTAGGCCCGGTGGAAGGCCTCGATGGTGTTGGAGCGAACCGCCGCGACGTATTCATTGGTGAATGACTCGGCGGTGACGACCTTTACACGGGCGCCCGGGTGGATTTGTTTGTACTGACGAGCGACGGCATTGAGCAGGTGGCTCTTGCCGACGCCGCAGGGACCGTAAAGGAAGCACGGCCCCAGCGAAGTCGGGTCGGAAGACTCTGCGATCCGGCGTGCGGTCTCGAACGCGAGCCGGTTGCACTGGCCCACCACGAAGGTGTCGAGCGCGTGGGTGGCCGTGCGGGCGGGCCGGTGGCGCCGCGGACGACCGGGGCTGGAGGCTGGACGTGGCGGTGCCGGGGGCTCCTGGCGGGTCCCACGGTGAGCATCGGCTGGCGAAATGCCGATGCACACGTCCCGATCGGCGGGGTAGCCGCATGCGTCGAGGGCACGCCTGATGGCCGGGCCGAAGCGTGAATCGATCATGTCGGCCGCAAACCGGGAGCGAACGGCGACGTGGAGTCCGTCGTCATCGAGGCGAAACTCGGCATCGTTCCCGATGTAGCGCTCGTAGGCCTGCTCCCCGAGTTCGCTGCGGAGCTGGTCGAGGAACGGTGCGGTGCCGCGAAGCGAGCCGCCCGCCGGCCGGCGCGTGTCGCCCGGGGCATGAGCGCCGCGGTGCGTGTCGGTTTCGTGGGTCCGTCCGTGCAAGGCTGTGTCTCTGATCTGGTCGGTGGCTGAAAACGGGACACGAAGGGCGCACCCGCGACATGCACGCGAGATGCGTTTGGGGGGGGGAAGGCCCCGCCTGGGGAGCGAACGGCCTGATTTGCTCAGGATCGGCGGAGAGCCGGATCGTCGGAGAGGACCGGATGCTCGAGCGCGATCCGCTGCAGCGAGCCGGGCTTCTCGTGGCGAACGAGACTGGGTGCAGGGCGGGAGGCAGAGTCCCGGCTGGTTGCACCCGCCTTCTCAACGCTGCATGGCACAGGCATCGCATGTCCTCCGCGATGGATGGTCCCCGTAGGAGTTCATTCACGTGCCGTCGGTCGACTGTCCCGCAAGAGCACCCCACCGCCGTCACGCCGCGGCTCCTCCGCCGCGAGCCCGAAGGCTACACGTTCTCGATCGAGCGGACAACCGGTGGATTCGTGTTCATGACGTTGAACGCGCGCTCTGTGCTGGAATACAAGGCCTTGCGCGCCCAAAAAAGAGTTGTGCACCGCGCGGCGTGGAATGGAGAGAACGTGTGCAAAACTTCGTGGAAAACACGGGCTTGATCACCCGTCTGTTGGCGCCTGGCGCACAGGGTGAACGTACGCGATGCGGCGCGCAAACTCGGAGAAGCCGAGCCGGGCGTAGAGGGCGCGCGCCGGTTCGTTGCGGCAGTCGACAGCGCACGTGACGGTGCCGAGGCGGCAACGCTGGGCGTGCCCGATGGCGTAGGCGAGCAATCGGCGGCCGAGTCCGCGCCCCCGCAGCGCGGGCCCAAGGCCCATGTAGACGAGCTCGACGGTGTCCTGCTCGCGGCTGGGCGAGAGCAGCACACACCCTTCCGGCTCGCCTTCGGCACGCACCACCCACCAGAGAGAGGGGTCGAACTCGCCCGTCGCTCGGTGCGACTCGATGACGTCGCGTGTGTCGCGGAGGTCGCAGAGGCCCGGGCAGTCGAGCGTGTCGATGTAGGACCTTTCGAGGGCCCGGCGGAGCGCGGGGCCGTCGAGGTGATCGTCGAGACCACGGAGGGGTGAGACCGTCACTCCCTCGGGCCAGTCGCCGATCAGGAGCCCGGCGACGGGGAGGGCGAGCGGACGACGGAGATAGGCGAGGTCGCCCAGACGGGTCATGCCGGCGCCTGCAAAGGCCTCGGTGGCCCACCACTCCTCGGGAGCGGGCAGGGCCTGGACGAGGTGGACGCGATCTGCGAGGACAGCGGGCACCTCGGCCAGCACCCCGCGGAGGAGCGCGACACGGTCCTCGTGCTGGCGGCGGCGGTCGCCGCACTCGCGGGCCCGGCCGACGCCCGACAGGAAGAGCATGGCGGTCCGCCCCGGCTGGGGGACAACGAGAGCCGCCTGGCGGACCTTCTGACCGTCGCGGGTGACGGCCCAGAGCAGTTCGAGGTCGATGCCGTGGTCAGCGGCACGGGACAGGAACCGGAGGCCCGCGTCGGTGGCGTCGACACCCCGGGTTTCGACAAGCCGGGCGGCGGTGGCCAGCCGCATCGCGGGCGTGGCTCGTCGGACATCGGATGGCGGTGTGGAGTCCATGTGGTTCTGGGTGTTCCCGGTTGGCAGCCGGGATCTTGGGCCTTAGACTAACACGCCCCCGGGGACGCGGATCAGAGATCGGCGTCCTCTACGCGACGCGTGGGCCGGCAGGGTACGGTACCGGCGCGTCCCCGATGAAGAGGCCAGCGATGAGCACATCAGGCGTGTATGCGGCAGTTTGGACCGGGTCGTTGCGGTGGGCGGCGGCGTTGCTGACGCTCTTTGTTGCCGTTGGGGCAAACGCGGTGCCCGAGCCCGAGCCCGTGCCGGTGCGTTGGGAATTCGATTTCAAGCCCGAGCCGCTGCGGCTGGTGAGGCTGGACGTGCAGGATGAGGGGCCCGTGTGGTTCGCTTTCCTGACGTACCGGGTCGCCAATCACTCGGGGCAGGACCGGATGCTGGCGCCGCTTTTCGAGCTGGCCACGGACCGCGGGGATGTGGTGCGATCGGGGCGGGGCGTCCCTCGTGCGGTGACCGAAGCGATCATGAAGATGCTCGATGACCCGCTGCTCCAGGACCAGCTCAACATCGTCGGCACGCTGCTCCAAGGGATGGAGAACACCGAGCGGGGCCTGGCCATCTGGCGGCTGCCCAGTGACCGCATGGACGAGTTGATCGTGTTCGGGGCCGGGTTCAGCGGGGAGAGCCAGGCGTTCTTCACGCAAGATCCGAAGACCGGCGAGCGTGTCCGGAGTATTCTGCGGAAGACCCGGATGTTGCGGTACGGGGTGCCGGGGGATATCACGCCCGAGAGCCCGCCCGAGCCGGAAGTGATTGAGGACCGCTGGATTCTTCGGTGATCGGGGTTTTATCGGGCCTCGTTGGCGACCAGCCTGGACCCGCACCACGGCGTTCACTGGACCGCGACGCGCGAGGGAGCCTATTGTTGCGGCCCGGGCCGGTGGTCCGGCCGAGCGATCGGATTGGTTGAGCAGCAGCCGGAAGAGACCGCCATGGCACATAAAAAGGGACAGGGCTCGAGCAAGAACGGGCGCGACTCGAACCCGCAGTACCGCGGGGTGAAGCTGTACGGCGGCGAGTTCGCCAAGCCCGGCTCGATCATCATCCGGCAGTGCGGAACGCAGTTCCTCCCCGGGTTCAACGTGCGACGGGGCACCGACGACACGCTCTACAGCGTCGGAACGGGTCGCGTCGTGTTCCAGGGGCGGAAGGTTCACGTCGACCCGGTCGAGAACGACGCGGTGCGGCCTGTTCCGCTGCAGCGGATTCGTGCGGCGAAGGCGGGCTGACGCGGTTTGTCCATCAAGAGTGAACGAACCGGCCCGTCTGGGCCGGTTCTTTGTGCGCCGGCTCGTGGGACGCGTCGTCGTCTGCGCTCGAGCCTGGCGACGAGCTGCCGTCGGGATTGGAATAGGGACAGATCGGTCCATTCCGAATCTCAACTGTGCCATACCATGCCGTGATGCCCCGGGCCGGCCGGTGCGACCCCACACCGCTCATCGAATTGGACGCATCCGTGAAGCACGTTCTCGTTCTCGGAGCCGGGAAGTCGTCACCCTACCTGATCCACCATCTGCTGCAAAACGCCGAGGCGGGTGGGTGGCGTGTAACGGTGGGCGACGTCGACGAGCGGATGGCGCGGGAGCGTGTAGGGAGCCACCCCCGGGGGGCCGCGACGAGATTCGACGTGAACGACGAGGAAGGGCGTTCGTCGCTCATCGAGTCGGCGGACGTGGTGATCAACATGCTCGGGCCCATGTACCAGGACCTGGTGGCGTGGGACTGCGTGGCGCACGGGAAGCACCTGCTGAGCGTGTCGTACCGCGACCAGGCCGTGCGTGATCTGGACGCGGACGCCAAGAAGAAGGACGTGCTGCTGCTGTTCGAACTCGGGCTGGACCCGGGGATCGACCACATGTCGGCGATACAGATCATCCACGGCGTGCGGGCCAAGGGCGGGCGGATCACGGCGTTCCGCTCGTACGGCAGCGGTGTGCCGGCCCCGGGGCAGGACACCAACCCACTCCAGTACGTGATCACCTGGAACCCACGGAATGTGGTGATGTCGGCCGAGCACGGGGCGCAGTACATGGAGGATGGGGCGATCAAATGCGTGCCCTGGCACCACGTGTTCCACCACACCTGGCCCGTGAGCGTGGACGGCGTAGGCGAGATGGAGGCCTACCCGAACCGTGACTCGCTGTCCTACATGCAGTCGTTCGGGCTCGAGGGCGTGCACACAATGATCCGGGGGACGCTGCGCTACCCGGGGTGGTCGGAGACGTGGGCGCAGATCGTGCGGCTCGGATTGCCGAACGAGCATCTGCGCATCCCGCGATTGGCCGAGCGGACGTACCGCGAGGTGACGGAGATGTTCCTGCCGCTGAGCCACGCCGGCCCGCCGATCGAATCAAGGCTGGCGAAGTTCCTCCAAATCAGCCCGACGGGGCGGATCATGCAGAACCTGAAGTGGCTGGGGCTGCTCGCCGACGAGCCAACCGGGTGTCGGGGTGACACGGCCGCGGCGATGCTGGTCGATCTGCTGTCGAAGAAGCTGCCGCTGCGTGAAAGCGACCGCGACCTGGTAATCCTGCTGCACTCGATGGACGTGGAGTATCCGGACCGGCCGGCGGAGCGGATCACATCGACGTTCAAGTCGGAGGGCAAGGCGGCGGGGTTCACGGCGATGTCGGTGTCGGTCGGGCTGCCGACGGCCCTCGCGGTGCGGGAGTTGCTCGACGGGCGGCTGAAGCTGCGTGGGTCGCGGATCCCGACGGAGCCCGAGATCTACGAGCCGATTCTGGCGGCGCTGGAGCGCGAGGGGCTGAAGTTCGAGGAGAAGGTCGAACGGCTCGGGTAAGGAGTGGAGAGCGCCGACGCAAGGCGCGAGACAGGCGAGACGCCTGTCTCCCCGAGAAGAGGCAAAGAAGAGACGGGCCGGAAGCCCGTCCCACGAGGGCTGGGAGATCGGGGCCAGGTTCGGGAGGTTTCGGATGTTGACGCTGGGTGTTGTCGGGACGTCGCGGATGGAGAACGAGAGGCGGGTGCCGATCCACCCCGATCACTTCGATCTGATCCCCGCGACCGTCGCCGGGCGTCTGACGTTCGAGACGGGGTACGGAGAGCGGTTCGGCGTGCCGGACGACGAGATCGAGGCGAGGTTCGGGCCGATGGCGTCGCGCGAGAGCCTGCTGAATGACTTCGACGCGGTGCTCCTGCCCAAGCCCCTGACGAGCGACCTGCGCGATATGCGCGAGGGTGTCGTGCACTGGGGCTGGCCGCACTGCGTGCAGCAGCGCGGGATCACGCAGGCGGCGATCGACCGGAAGCTGACGCTGCTGGCGTGGGAGGCGATGTTCGCGTGGCGGGGTGAGCTGCGCGACATGCACCTGTTCGCGCGGAACAACGAGATGGCGGGGTACTGCGGCGTCGATCACGCGATGACGCTCGCGGGGGTCGACGGGCACTACGGCCCGCCGATGAAGGCCGTGGTGCTGAGTTTCGGGTCGGTGAGCCGGGGGGCGGTGTCGGCGTTGCTCTCCAAGGGCGTGACCGACGTGACGGTGTACACCCAGCGCCCCCCCGAGACGGTGACCAACATGATCCTGGGGGCCCGGCACGGGCAGATGATCGCGACGGATGGCGGGCTGACGGTGGCCGAGGAGGACGGCACGACGCGGCCGCTGCGGGATGCGATCGCGGGGGCGGACATCATCGTAAACGGGATCTTGCAGGACACGGACGCGCCGTTGATGTACCTGCGCGAGGGTGAGGAGCAATTGCTCAAGCGCGGGGCGATGATCGTCGATGTGAGCTGCGACGAGAGGATGGGGTTCCCGTTCGCCAGGCCGACCTCGTTCGAAGAGCCGACGTTCACGGTGGGTCCGGCGATCTACTACGCCGTGAACCACTCGCCGAGCTGGCATTGGCGGAGCGCGTCGTGGGAGCTGTCGCGGGTGGTCGTGACCTTCCTCGAAACCGTGATGAGCGGGCCGATGGCGTGGGAGGCGGACGAGACGATCCGGCGTTGCATCGAGATCCGCGAGGGCGTGATCCAGAACCGGAAGGTGCTGTCGTTCCAGCATCGGGCTGCGGCGTATCCGCACGAGCCGGTGTGAGCGGCGGGGAGCAACGCCGACGAGCCGGAATCGCGAGCGAATAACCTGCCCCCATCGCTCATCGGCTCCGGAGCGGGCCTTTGGAGTGTTGCGATTCTCCGAGCGGCGTCCGGGAGAGCGTCCTTCGCTGACGCTTCAGGCTCGTTCATGTGACAGGCGGGACGCCTGTTCTACCGGTTGTGGTGTAGGCTGTGGACATGGGAACCTTGGCGATCGTGCTTGGCGTCGGGCTGGTGGTGGCTCTTGGGGTCGCGGTGTGGCTGGGCCTCGGGCGGGAACGGCTGCGGGCCGAGACCGTGCAGGCGCGGCGTGATGCCGAGCAGGCCGAGGCGAGGCGGCGGGAGGAAGTCGGGAAGCTGGAGGGGATGCAGGCGAACCTGAGGGGGGCCCTGGAAGCGGCCGAGACGAGCCGGCGTGAGCTCGAGGTGCGACTCGGGCGCGAGGAAGAGCAGCGGGACTCGGACCGGCGTCTTCATGCCGAACGCGAGCGGCGGATGCAGGAGGAGCAGACCCGGCTGCAGAACTGGCTGCGGGAGCGGGAGGAGGAGCTGAAGGCGCAGTTCGAGTCGCTGAGCGGGAAGGTGCTCGACGTGAGCGCGAAGCGGTTCCTCGAGCAGGCGAAGGAGAACTTCGCGAGTCAGATGAAGCAGGCGGAGAGCGACCTCGAGCAGCGGAAGAAGGCGGTGGATGCCCTGGTCAAGCCGATCGGGGAGACCCTGGAGAAGACGAGGGAGCGGCTGGACAAGCTGGGCGAGCGGGTCGAGATGACGACCGAGGCGAGCGCGAACCTGCGGACGAGCACGGAGAAGCTGGTGCAGGCGTTCAGCCGGCCGGAGGTGCGGGGGCGGTATGGGGAGATCCAGCTCAGACGTATCGCCGAATTGGCGGGCATGTCAGAGCATTGCGACTACGACGAGCAGAGCTCGACCCAGACGGATGAGGGCCGCTTGTTGCGGCCCGACATGATCGTGAAGTTGCCGAATCATCGCGTGGTGGTGGTCGACGCGAAGTGCAACATTGACGCGTATGTGCGTGCCGTGGAGGTGGTCGAGGCGGACGAACGCGAGCGGCTGCTGGACAAGTTCGCTTCCGATGTCGCGGGGCAGGCGACGAAGCTGGCCCGGAAGGGGTATTGGGAACAGTACCAGGGCTCGCCTGACTTTGTTGTGATGTTCGTTCCCGGAGATCATTTTCTGGACGCCGCAATGTCACGACGGCCCGACCTGATAGAGAAGGCGGCGGAGTCGCACGTGATCCTGGCGAGCCCCGCGACGCTGATCGGACTGCTGCGGGCGGTGGCGGTCGGCTGGCGCGAACATGCCTTGACCGAGCAGGCACAGGCGCTCTTTGAACTCGGCAAGGAGCTCCACGAGAGGGCGGCGGTGGCATATGGGCACATCGACGACCTGGGCAAGGCGCTCGAGCGGGCGACGCGGAAGTACAACGAGGCGGTGGGGTCGATCCAGTCGCGGCTGACGCCGACCTTGAGGCGTTTCGAGGAGGCCGGGGCGAAGAGCGGGAAAGAATTGGCAGAGCCGCCGCAGATCAACGTGCTGCCCCGGGAGGCGGGGTTGGGGTTGTTGCCGGAATCGGAGTCGTGATGGGGCTTTCCGTCGCTCCGGACGTAGCACGCGGTCGGGGGCCTGTTGAGAGATGGGCGGTTCGCTCCGCGGGCTTGCGCCCGCGGCTCGTGGGGGCGCGGGGTGTTGTGCCGTGGGATGTGTGGGTTGCGTGAGCAAGCGGGCAAGGAGACTTGGAGTGACGGGCTGGAAGCCCGTCCCACTAGGGGGAGGAGGGCTCCGTGCCGCTGACTCGTGACATAGGCAACCCGATCGTGACGCGCGGGGACGTTCCGGCGGTGCGGGGGGACCTCGTCGACGTGACGAGCGTGTTCAACCCCGGGGCGTGCGTGTGGCGGGGGCGGGAGTTGTTGCTGCTGCGGGTGCAGACACGGGGGCGGGGGACGGTGCTGGTGCCGGCTGAGCGGCTGGCCGATGGCTCGGTGCGGGTCGAGGCGCGGGTGGTGGAGATTGAGGGGCTGGCGGAGACGGGCGTGCGGGTCCACCACCTATACGACCCGAGGCTGACGGTGATCGGTGAAGCGATCTACGCGGTGCTGGCGGCGGATCTGGACGACGCGTGCCGGCTGGTTGTGGCGAGGAGCGAGGACTGGGCGCGGTGGTCGCTCGTGTCGATGGACCGCGCGGGGGATCGGCGGAACGGGGTGTTGTTCCCCGAGAAGATCGCGGGGCGGTTCGCGAGGCTCGAGCGGCCCAACCGGGTGACGCGAACGGGGGGC
The DNA here is from genome assembly GCA_023898685.1 of Phycisphaeraceae bacterium. Taxonomy (GTDB): domain Bacteria; phylum Planctomycetota; class Phycisphaerae; order Phycisphaerales; family UBA1924; genus UBA1926. Next base: position 3,152,008 of record CP060234.1, on the reverse strand, counting down.
CCGGCGAGCGGGTCGGTGATCACGCTGGCGGTGTCGGACGATCTCGCGGCGTGGGAGGATGCGGGCGAGGTGATGTCGGGGCGGGCGCGGCTGTGGGACGAACTGATCGGGGCGGGGCCTCCGCCGGTGAAGACGCGGGAAGGGTGGCTGCTGATCTACCACGGCGTGGCGACGCACTTCGCGAGCTGCAACATCTACCAGGCGGGGGTGTGCCTGCTGGATCTGGAGGATCCGACGAAGGTGGTGGCGCGCGCGGGGTTGAACGTCCTCGAGCCCCGCGAGATGTGGGAGCTCGTTGGGCAGGTGCCGAATGTGGTGTTCCCGAGCGGGATGGTGGTGGACGGGGTCGATGCCGACGGGTTCGCGGGGGCGGATTGTGCCGTACGGGTGTACTACGGGGCGGCGGACACCGTGGTCGGGCTGGCGATATCGACGGTGGGTGAGCTGATCGCGGATTGTCGGGCGGGGGCTGGGGCGTGAAGGGCCGCGGCCACGCCGGCGAGATAGGTCGATTGCTGTGCGTCGGCGTGCGCGGGGCGGGGCCGGACGATGCGGTGCTGCGGGCGGATCTGGAGGCGTGCGCCGAGGCGGGCGTGGGCGGGGTGATCCTGTTTGACGTTGATGTGCCGGCGTGGCGTGGGCGTGTGGAACGCGGCGAGGATCCGGAGGCCGCGGCGTTGGCGTGCCCTCGGAATGTGGTTTCGCCCGTGCAACTTCGGCGGCTGACGGGGTTCATCCGGGAGCGGCTCGGTGAGGACGTGCTGATCTGCGTGGATCAGGAGGGTGGGCGGTCGAGCCGGCTGAACGAGCGGAGGGGATTCCAGGCGGGCGTCAGTGCGGCGGAGTTCGCAGAGCTGGAATCTGGGCAGAAGCGCACGGAGGCGGCTCGGCAGGCGGGGCAACTGGCGGACGCGGGGATCGATGTGAACCTGGTGCCGTGTGTGGATCTTGCGATCGATCCGGCGAGTTCGGTGATCGCGGGGAAGGGGCGGGCGTTCGGAGGGGATATCGGCGTTGTCATCGAGAACGCGGGGATCGTGCTGGAGGCGCTCGCGGCTCGGGGCGTCGGGGGGTGTCTGAAGCACTTCCCGGGGCATGGGTCGGTGGCGGGCGATTCGCACGAGGGGGTCGTGGACATCACGGGGACGCATCAGGATCGGGAGTTGGAGCCGTACCGCGTGCTACTCGCGGAGCGGGGAGCGGCGTCGATGCCTCAACCTGCCGTGATGGTGGCTCACGTGATGCACAGGGGTCGGGATGAGGAACTGCCGGCGTCGCTGTCGGGTCGGGTGATCGGCGGGGTGCTGCGTGAGCGGATCGGATTCGACGGCGTGGTTGTGACAGACTCGATCGACATGCGTGCGATCTCGGATCGGTGGTCCGCGGGTCGGGCGGCGGTGCTGGCGGTGAAGGCGGGGGTGGACCTAGTGATCGACGGGTTCAATCTGCTGGCGGGGAGGGCCGAGCACCCAGCGCGGGAGATGGCGGCGGCGCTGCGGGAGGCGGTCGAGCGGGGCGAGATCACCGCGGGGCGGGTCGGCGAGAGCCTGGAGCGGCTGGATCGGTGGCGAGGTTCGCTGCGACAGGCGCGGTCGGCACAAACCGAGGGGAAAGCGTGACGACGCTCGCCGAGATCTCGATGGCGCCGATCGACTGGGTGATCGTCGCGCTCGTGTGCGGGGGCGTGCTGGCGATCGGCGTGCGCACGCGGGGGTACATGCGCAGCGTCGCCGACTTCCTCGCGGCGGGGCGTGGGGCGGGGCGGTACCTGATCTGCATGTCCTACGGCGTGGCGAACATCGGGGCGATCAGCGTGCTGGCGGAGTTCGAGAAGGGGTACGCGTCGGGGTTCACGCTGTACTGGTGGGAGCCGCTGATCGGGCTGGTGGTCGTGATCATCATGCTCTTCGGGTTCGTGTTCTACCGGTTCAGGCGGACGCGGGCGCTGACACTTGCGGAGTACTTCGAGCGGCGATACGGGCGGAAGTTTCGCGTGTACTCGGGGCTGATCATCTTCCTGGCGGGGCTGTTCAACTTCGCGATTTTCCCGATCGTCGGGGCTCGATTCTTCGTCTATTTCTGCGGGCTACCGACGGAGTTGCACCTGCTGGGGCTGGGCGTGCCGACGGTGGACGTGCTGATGGCGGTGCTGCTGACGGTCGCGGTGTGGTTCGTCTTCGCGGGCGGGCAGGTGAGCGTCGCGGCGACTGACTTTGCGCAAGGCGTGCTGGTCAACGTGTCGTTCATCGTGATCGCGGCGTTCCTGCTCTTCCAGGTCGACTGGTCGACGCTGGGGCAGGTGGCGCTGGCGGCGCCGGCGAGCCAGAGCCCGGTGAACCCGTTCGACACGGGGGAGATCAAGAACTTCGGGTTCATGTTCTTCGCGGTGTCGATCGTCGCGGTGATCTACGGGCAGGGGAGCTGGCAGGGCGAGCAGGCGTATCTGACGAGCGCCCGGACGGCCCACGAGCTGCGCATGGGCGGCGTGCTCAAGATCTGGTACCTCCAGATCCGGCTGATGTTCTTCATGGTGGTGCCGGTGATCGCGTACGTGATGCTGCGGGCCCCCGGCGGGTGGGAGGGCGTGCAGGCGGCGGTGGCTTCGGGGCTCGAGACGATCGAGAACTCCAAGGTGCAAGACCAGCTCCGCGTACCGCTCGTGCTCACGCAGGTCCTGCCGGCCGGGCTGCGGGGGCTGATGGCGTCGATGATGCTCGCGGCGTTCATCAGCACGCACAACACCTACCTGCACTCGTGGGGGAGTGTGCTCGTGCAGGACGTGATCCTGCCGATCGGATCGTCGCTTGGCAGGCGGCCCGGCCGGCGGGCGCACCTGTGGATGCTGCGGGCGGCGATCCTGGGCGTGGCGGCGTTCACGTATGTGTACGGGGCGTTCATCTACAAGCCCGACCAGCCGATCCGGACATACATGGACGCGACGGGGGGGCTCTTCCTGAGCTGGTCGGGCGCGGTGATCATCGGGGGGCTGTACTGGAAGCGGGCGACGCCGTCGGCGGCGTGGGTGACGGCGCTGGTCGGATCGGCGTTGAGCATCGCGGTGTTCGTCGCGCGGCAGATGGTCGAGGCGGTGGGCGGGGTGAACGGCGTCCTGCACGACGGGTCGGGGCTGGATCGGGCGGCGCTCATCGTGACCGATGCCCTCAGCGACGGGACGCAGACGCTGGGGCTGACGATGTCGGTGTGCTCGCTGACGTACTACCTCGTGTCGAAGGTGGGCCAGTGGCGCGGGAAAGCGGCGTTCGACCTCGATCGGATGCTGCACAAGGGGGCGCACGAGATCAAGGGGGAGGTCGACCAAGCGGGCCCGACGGCGCGTGCGGAGTCTCTGGTCGGGCGGCTGCTCGGGTTCTCGCCGGAGCACTCGTTCGGCGACAAGGTGATCTGCGTGGCGAGCATCTCGTTCGCGGCGTTCTGGTTCGCGGTGACGTTGAGCGGAAGCGTGTGGATGCTGGTGCATCTCGCACGGGGCGGTACTGTCCAGGACACGACGGAGACCTGGATCGAATTCTGGAAATGGCGGACGTGGCTGATGCTCGCCGTCGCGGCCGGGGCGACGGTGTGGCTGGGTGTGGGCGGGGCGATCGACCTGCGGCGGATGTTGCGCCAGCTGGCGGCGACGGAGCGGGATGATCGGGATGCGGGGATCGTGGATTCGATCGGCGACGCGCCACAGTAGAGTCGCGGGGATCGATAGTGCTGATCGGACGACGGCCGCGCCGGGACAGACCCATGAAAAAGCCCGCCGGGAGGCGGGCTCGTGCGGTTCGGATTCAGGGAACGCCCCGCCGGGACTACTCCTCGGCGCCGGCGTCACCGGCGGCGGGCTCGTCCGCCACGGCCGCGGGCGCCTCGTTGGCCGGGGCCGACTTGCGAAGCTTGGCGGCGTACGCGGTGCGCTTGTCGGCCTGGCGACGCCGTCCGCTGGGGCGGCCGCCGATCTCGGGGCCTTCCTCGGCGCCGCAGAACTGGATCACGCACAGCTCGCCGCCATCGCCCAGGCGGTGGTAGCCCAGCTTGACGATGCGGGTGTAGCCACCCTCACGGTCATCGAATCGCGGCGCGACGTTCTCGAAGATGTGCCGCACCAGCCGGGGCGCTTTGCGGAGCTCGCCGTAGCGGTTGCGCTCGACTTCCTCGGCCGGGGGAAGATCGAAGAACGCCTCGGTCCGCTCGCGCTGGCCCTCGACCGCCTGGCGCTCGTCCTCGCTGGCGTTCTTGGCGATATGCGACCAGGCGAAGGCCCGGCGATCGCCGCCCAGCATCGAGATGACCTGGCGGCGATTGTGCAGGTCGCCCTTCTTAGCCTTCGTCACGATCTTCTCGACGAACGGCTGGAGGGCCTTCGCCTTTGGGATCGTGGTCGTGATCTGGCCGTGCTCGAAGAGGCTCGCGGCCATATTGCGGAGCATGGCCTGGCGGTGGGTCGTGGTCCGACCGAGCTTGTAGCCTGCCTTGCGGTGACGCATCGCTGAATCCTCCGGGGCCGACGGGGCCCCCGCTGGTGCGGGCGAACCCGCCTGGGCCTCAGTCGGCCTTTGCCGGCATCTGGTATCCCTCGGGGAGTTCCATCCCCAATTCGAGTTCGAGATCAATCAGCTTGCGCTTCACCTCGCGGAGCGAGGTGCGCCCGAAGCTGCGGAGCTTGAGCAGGTCCTGATCGGTGTTCTGCACGAGCTGGGCGACGGTCTCGATCCGCGCCGACTCGAGGCAGTTGCTCGCCCGGACCGACAGGTCAAGGTCGGAGAGCGGCATGTTGAGCTTGCGGATCAGTTCCTCGTCGACGCCCGCGGCCGCGGCGGCCTCGTCGCTGACACGCTCCTGACCCAGCTCGAAGTACTGCACGAACGGGTTGAGGTGCTTGCGGAGGATCTTGGCGGCCTCGACGAGCGCCATCTCGGGCGTCGCGGTGCCGTTGGTCCAGATCTCCATGAGCAGCTTGTCGTAGTTGGTGCGCTGCCCGACGCGGGTCTCCTCGACCTTGTAGCGGACGCGCTGCACGGGGCCGTAGATCGCGTCGACCGGGATGACCCCGACCTCCTGCTCTTCCTGCGACTTGTACTGCTCGCTCGCCGGGACGTAGCCCCGCCCCTTGGCGACCGTCAGCTCCATCTCGAACGGGATCTCGTCCGAAAGGGTGCACAGGATGAGATCCTTGTTCATGATCTCAATCGCGGGGTCGGCCTCGATGAGGTCGGCCGTCACATCGCCCGGGCCCTGGGCCGCGAGCCGCATCTGCTTGGGCTCATCGCCCTCGAGCTTCACGACGAGGTTTTTGATGTTCAGGATGATGTCGGTGACATCCTCCATCACGCCCGGCATGCTCGTGAACTCGTGCTCGACGCCCTTGATCTTGATCGTGACGACCGCCGCGCCCTCGAGCGAACTCAGCAGCACGCGCCGCAGGCTGTTGCCCACCGTCGTGCCGAAGCCGCGCTCGAACGGCTCGACCGTAAACCGCCCGTAGGTGGGGCTGGCGAACTTGGGGTCGGAGACGACTCTGCTCGGGAGTTCAAGGCCACGCCATCTGACTCGCATCTGATCCACCTCTGCCGACCATGCGGCCGGCCCATGCAGCGGTGCCTTCGGAACCGGTCCCGGCGTCGATCATCGGCCCGACCCGCTCCGCTGCGCGCGGGCGGCCTTCTCTTCGACCCGGGGGTTGTGAAAGCCGGCGAGTATCACCGGCACAGACGATCTTCCGTCGCCTACACGCGCCGCTTCTTGCGCGGGCGGCAGCCGTTGTGCGGCACCGGGGTGTGATCCTCGATCGCGGTGACGCGGATGCCCGTGGAGACAATGCCCTGGACGGCGGAGTCTCGACCGGCGCCCGTCCCGCGGATCTTCACCTCGACCTCGCTGACGCCCATCTTGCGGGCCTTCTGGCCGACCTGCTCGCCGGCGCGGGTCGCCGCGAACGGGGTCGACTTGCGGGCGCCCTTGAACCCGATCGTGCCCGCCGAGTCCCAGGCGAGCGCCTCGCCCGCGGTGTCGGTGATGGTGACGATCGTGTTGTTGTGCGTCGCCTTGATGTGGGCGATGCCGCGGACGACGTTCTTGCGCTGCTTCTTCTGCTTGGCCATGCTCGCTCCCGGCGGATCCACACTCCCAACCGGGCTGGATCCTCACGAGTTCTGGTTGTACAAGACCGGGCCGTCGCGGCCCGGCTCGATGGTCACTTAGCCCTTGACGCCCTTCTTGCCGGCGACGGTCTTCTTCTTGCCCTTGCGCGTGCGGGCGTTGCACCGGGTGCGCTGGCCCCTGGTGGGCAGGCCCGCGCGGTGCCTCTCGCCCCGGTAGGAGCGGATGTCGCGGAGCCGCTGGATGTTCTGCTGCACCTGCCGACGCAGCGCCCCCTCGACGAGGTAGCCCGAGTCGATGATCCCGTTGAGCTGCGCGATCTGCTGCTCGTTCAGCTCGTTCGCCTTGGTGTTGGGGTCGATCTGCGCCTCGGCGAGGATGTCGGCCGCGAACTTCGGGCCGATGCCGTGGATGTACTGCAATGCGTACAGGATCTTCTTGCGATCCGGGACGTCCACACCTGTGATACGCGGCACGGTCAGCTCCTCTCACTTCGGCGGGCCCAGCCCGCCGAGGCGGCTCGTTTCATTCGCCTCAGCCCTGCACCTGCTTGTGCTTGGGGTCGGCCTTGCAGATCACCCGCACCTTGCCCTTGCGGCGGACGATCTGGCACTGGTTGCAGATCCTCTTGACACTCGCCTTGACCTTCATTTCGCCACCCGCCCCAATCTCGCAGATGCTGATATTCGGTATCCGTCCTATACATCGAGCGGGGTGTACAGACCCCCCGCCTTTCCCCCGTCGCCGGGGAACCCCGAGTGTAGGCCCCTCGCCGGCGGCTTTCCGCCCTGGGGCCGGGGGATCAACGTCATCCCCTGAGCCTCGGCCCCCTCCCGTCGTCCTGTCCACCCAGGAAGCCCGCGTAGTTGCGCATCAGCAGGTTCGCCTCGATGCGCTGGAGGAAGTCCAGGGCCACGTTGACCACGATCAGCAGGCCCGTGCCCCCGAGGAACTGGGTCACCGAGAAATCGATGTTCATCGACTTGTTCACCACCATCGGCAGCACCGCGATGATCGCCAGGAACGCCGCCCCCACGAACGTCACCCGCTCCATCACCGTCTCGAGATACTCGGCCGTCCGCGGGCCGGGGCGCAGACCCGGGATGAACGAGCCGTGGTCGCGGAGCTGCTTGGACATCTCCTCGGGATTGAACTGGACGGTGATCCAGAAGTAGCTGAAGAAGAAGACCATCAGGATGTAGATCACAACGTAGGGGAATTCACCGACCTGGATGCTGTTGGAGAGCCACTGGGTGAGGCCGTACCACCAGTCGGACGCGATCCATGAGTCGGGGCTGGCGGTCCTGGCACTGCTCGCCTGGTCATGCAGACCACCCAGGATCACGTTCGGGAAGATCATGAGCGAAGACGCGAAGATGATCGGCATCACGCCGCCGTGATTGACCTTGAGGGGCAGGTAGGACCGCTGCCCGCCGTACACGCGGCGGCCGCGGGTGTGCTTGGCCTGCTGCACCGGAATCCGCCGCTGCGCGACGGTGATCACGACGCTGCCGGCGACGACCAGCACGAACCCTCCCAGGAGCATCAGCAGCTGGAGCCAGCCGAGTTGCTGGGGGTTGCCGGGGTCGAAGTTCTCGATCACCCACCCGATCGCGTGCGGCATCCGGGTGAGGATGCCGGCGGTGATGATGAGGCTCACGCCGTTGCCGATGCCGAAGCGGTCGATCTGCTCGCCGAGCCACATGAGGAAGACCGTGCCCGCAGTGAGGGCCGAGACCGACATCACCCACCAGATCGGGTTGTGAGCCCAGGTGGCGTAGACCATGCGTTGCGACGTGATGAAGATCAGCCACCCGATAGCCTGGACAATGCACAGGGCCACCGTGGAATACCGCGTCCACTCCTGGATCTTCTGCTGGCCCGTTGGCCCCTCCTCGCGCAGCTTCTTGAGCGGCTCGAGCACCGACCCCAGGATCTGGAAGATAATCGCCGCCGAGATGTAGGGCATGATGCCCAGGCCGAACACCGTCGACTGACCGAACGCGCCACCCGAGAAGATGGAGACGAACTGGGCCGCACGCCCCGCGGCGTTGCCCTCGGCGGCCGCCCGCTCGAAATACTCGGCCAGCACGCCCTGATTCACCCCGGGCAGCGGAATCCAGAACCCGATGCGGTAGACCGCGAGCATCCCCAGCGTGAACAGGAGCTTGTCACGCAGTTCCTTGATGCTGAACACATTGACGATCGTCGAGAAGATATTCACCGCGTGCCTCGCGTGCGTGACTGACTGGATGTGCCACGGCTCGTCCAGCCGTGACTGCGGAAGCGTATGACTCGCGGCCCCGGCGGCCGCGGCACGGGTGTCACGTGTGGTCCTCTCGGGGCCACCGTCGGCCTGACGGGGTCAGGACTTCTTCAGGGCTTCGCCGCGAGCCGCGGCCTCGGCCTTCTTCTGCTGGTAGGCGCGACGCTTGGCCTTCTTGGTCTGGTTACTCGGCGAGCGATCGTCCGAATTGCGATCGACCCCGCGGACGGCGTCGCGACGGGTGCCGGTTTCGTGGACGCTGCCCCCCGCCGCCTCGATCAGCTTGCGGGCCGGATCGGTGACCCGGTTCACCTTGACGTTCAGCTTCACGCTCAGGCTCTCGACACCCTCGGGCAGGTCGCCGAGCACCTTGACCTCGCGGCTGTCGTCACGCACAAGGCCGGCCGCGATGAGCGACTCGTTGGTGACGTCGCCGCCGCCCGCGAACGCCGGGTGCTGAACGATCTGGCGGAGGTTGACCAGCCAGAAGTTGACGCGGAACTTCGCGTTCGAGAAGCCGAACTTGGGCATCCGGCGGAAATAAGGCATTTGCCCGCCCTCGAACTGGAAGCGGGTGCTGTGACCCGTCCGCGAGCCCGCGCCCTTCTGGCCTCGCCCGGCCCGCTTGCCCGTGCCGGAGCCCGGACCGCGCCCGACACGCTTGCGGCTCTTGTACTTGCCCGCCAGGGCGGTGATCTCGTGAATCATCATGGCTCAAATCCCCTCGCGGCCCGGGGCCGCGGGTGCGTCTCGTGCTTGCCTATTCGCTCGCCGTTGCGGCGGCGCCCTCGCCCCCACCGCTCTGCTCGCTCGGGGTCTCGCCGACCGGCCCGCGGTCGCGCCCGCCCCGGCCTCCCCGGCCCCCTCGGCCGCCTCGGCCCCCACCGCGGCGTTCCTGCCCGACCGTGTTGACCGGGCCCTGCATCTTCTCGCCGACCATCTTCGGCATGAACCGCTGGCCGCGTTCGATGCGTTCCTCGATGTCCGTGGTCGTGATCTCGACGCCGCGCAGTTCGGCCACGCCCTCGCGGCTGCGGAGCTGCCCGATGCCGCTTAGCGTCGCCTTGACGACGTTGAGCTTGTTGGACGATCCGTAGACCTTGGTCAGGCAATCGGTGATGCCCGCCATCTCGAGCACGGCTCGGACCGTCGCGCCCGCGACGACGCCCGTGCCGGGGCTGGCCGGCAGCAGACGAACGGTCGTCGAGCCGAACCTCCCCTGAACCTCGTGCGGGATGGTCTTGCCCGCCATCGCGAACGACTTGAGGTTCATCCTCGCTTCCTTCTGGGCCTTCTCGATCGCGTTGGGCACCTCGGTGCTCTTCGCGTAGCCGTAGCCCACCTTGCCGCGGTGATCGCCCGCGACGACGAGGGCGCCGAAGCTGAACCGCCGTCCGCCCTTCACCGTCGCGCTGGTGCGGTAGATGTTGACGGTCGTCGACTCGAGATTGCTGGTTTCGTCAAGAACTTCAGCCATGGTCTCTTTGCCTTATCCTGGTGCCCGGCCTCTCAGCCCGTTGCCCGATCACCGGTGCCTGCTCTCAGAACTCCAGCCCGCCCTCGCGGGCCGCGTCGGCCAGGGCCTTGACCCGGCCGTGGTACTTGAACCCGCCCCGATCGAACGCGACGCCAGAGACGCCGGCGGCCTTCGCCTTCTCGGCGATCTTCTTGCCCACCGCGGCCGCGGCCGCCGCGTTGCCGGTCGACGAGCCCGCGTCGAGATCCTTGTCCCGCGTCGACGCCGCGGCGAGCGTGCGCCCGCTCAGGTCGTCGATCACCTGGACGTACATGTGGTTGAGCGAGCGGTAGACGCTCAGCCGCGGGCGTTCGGCCGTCCCGATCACGCGCTTGCGCGTGCCGATCCGCCGCCTGGTCCGCCTGAGGGATTTGTGCTTCTGCTTGTTCATGGCCGGTATCCTGGGCGAGTGTGCCGGACGGCTTACTTGCCGAACTGCTTGCCTTCCTTCTTGCGGACGATCTCGGTCGAGTAACGGATGCCCTTGCCGTTGTAGGGCTCGGGGGGCCGCTTGGCCCTGGCGGCGGCCGCGAACTGGCCGATGGCCTGCTTGTCCGCGCCGTTGATCGTGATGAACTGCTTCTCGACGGTCACGTTGACGCCGGTCGGGATCGGCATCTCGATCGAATTGGCGAACCCGACGTTGAGCTTGAGGGTCTGCCCGGCAACCTGGGCCGTCCAGCCCACGCCGTGGATCTCGAGCTTCTTCTCATACCCCTGGCTCACGCCGACGATCATGTTGTTGATCAGGGCCCGCGTGGTGCCCCAGAGCGCGCGGACCTTGCGGTCGCCGACCAGCGACTCGTCGATCGAGACGCAGACTTGCTGCCCGTCGGCCGACACACGCACCTCGGGGCGGTGCGTCCACGCGAGCTTGCCCTTGGGGCCCTCGACGCTGATGCTGCGATCGCTGACGGCGATCGTTACGCCCATGGGCACCGTGACTGGTTTCTTGCCGATTCGTGACATCTTTGTTCTCCGGCTGTCGTCGTCGTCCGGCCGCGGTTCGGCGGGCCGGGGAGTCCATGCCGACTGTGGTCGCCCTTGCTGGTCAGAGGACGGTGCAGAGAAGCTCACCGCCCACGTTCTGCTCCCTCGCCTTGCGGTCGCTCATCACGCCCGAGCTGGTCGAGACGATCGAGATGCCCAGGCCCTGCATCGGGCGAGGGATGTCCTTCACCTTGCTGTACACGCGACGCCCGGGCTTGCTCGCCCGCGTCAGCTCGTGGATGATGTGCTCGCCTCGCGGGCCGTACTTGAGCGCGACGTTGATCACGCCCGACTTGCCCGGCACCTCGAGCACGTCGAACCCCTTGATGTAGCCCTCTTCCAGCAGCGCCTGCGCGATGCCCCGGCACACCTTGTTGTTCACGCACGCGACGTGCTTGGACTTGTTCCGCGCGGCGTTGCGGATGCGGGTGAGCATGTCCGCGACTGGATCGTTGATCGCCATAGCCTGTTCCTTCGTCTTCTCTCGGAGCAACCGATTACCAGGACGCCTTGCGCATGCCGGGGATCTTGCCCTCCAGCGCCAGCTTGCGGAGCATGATCCGGCTGATGCGGAACTTGCGGTAGACGCCGCGGGCGCGGCCTGTCAGCTCGCACCGGCGGACCTGCCTCGTAGAGAACTTGGGCGTTCGGTTGCTCTTCGCGATCTGTGCCTTGGTCGCCATGCTGGGTTCCTGTGGTCCTCTTCGGTCTCTCGTCGTGGGTCAGTCTCTTCTGCGAACGCTCACGCCTTCGCGGCCGCCGGCTTGCCCTTCTTCTGCTCGGGCTTGCGGAACGGCCAGCCCAGCTCGTCGAGCACGTACCGGCTCTTCTCCGGGCTGGAATTGCTGAACGTGAGGTTGATGTTCATGCCGTGCGTAAAGGTCGCCTCGGCCATGTTGATCTCGGGGAACACGCCCTGCTCGGTCAGGCCGAACGAGTAGTTGCCCTGGCGGTCGAACGCCTTGGGGGGCAGGCCCCGGAAGTCCTTGATGCGCGGGCTGACCAGATGGATCATCCGGTCGAGGAAGTGCCACATCCGGTCGCGACGCAGCGTGACCATCGCGGCCGTCTCGTAGCCCTCGCGGACCTTGAAGTTCGACACGCTCTTCTTCGCGGCGATCATCACCGGCTTCTGAGAGCTGATCTTCGTCAGCGTGTCGAGCACCTGCCCCTTGACGTTCTGGGGCACCTTCGTGCCGTCGAGGTGGCGGCCCACGTTCACGTTGATCGTGATCTTCTCGAGCCGGGGCTGGGCCATGCGGTTCGAGATCCCGAACTTCTCGGCGAAGCCCTTGCGGATCTCGTCGTCGTACTTCGTCCTCAGGCGCGGCGGACCCGAGACCTCCAGGGCCTCCAATTCCTCCGCGCTGAGCTCGGCGCCCTTCTTTTTCTTGTCCTTGGCCATCGATGCGCTCCAGATCAGACCGTGTCGGCCTTGCCCCTCTCGCCACCGCTCCGCCTCACCACCACCGGAAGGGCCTTGCCCGTCCGGACGGCGATCCGCTTCTTCCCGCCGTCTGCCGCGGCCTCGAACCGAACACGCGTCGGCTTGCCGTCGGCCACCGGGCTGACGTTCGAGATGTGGATCGGCGCCTCCTTGGTGATCACCCCGCCCTGCGGGTTGATCCGAGTGGGACGCATGTGCTTGGTGCGGAGGTTGACGCCCTTGACATAGACGCGGTCGCGCGCCGTGTCGACGCGGATGACCTCGCCCGTTTTGCCCCTTTGATCGCCCGAGTTGATGATGACCGTGTCGCCGGTCCTGACGTGCCGTGGCATTCCTGTCACCTCCCTCAGACGACCTCGCTCGCGAGCGAGACGATCTTCATGTAGTTCTTGTCACGCAGCTCGCGGGCGACCGGGCCGAAGATGCGGGTGCCCTTCGGGTTCCCGTCCTCGCCGATCAGCACGACCGCGTTGTTGTCGAACGAGACGTACGACCCGTCGGCGCGGCGTGTGGGCTTCTTCGTCCGCACGATCACCGCCTTTGACTTGTCGCCCGTCTTGATGTCCGCCCCGGGCAGCGCCTTCTTGACGCTCACCAGGACCTTGTCGCCCACGCCCGCACGCTGGCGCGTGAAGCTCCCGCGGCGCTTCGAGCCGCCGTACACGCGGATCACATAGGCGATCTTGGCGCCCGAGTTGTCCGCGACCTCGCATCTGGATTCTTGCTGGAGCATGTCTTCTGCCCAACCTCAATGCCGCGCCCGGGCAGCCGCCCGGGCCCGTGTTCTCATCGGCCCCGGGTCAATCCTCGATTCCGCCCCGCTTGACCACGCGCACCAGCCGCCACGCCTTCGTCTTGCTGACGGGCCGGCAGGGGGTAATCTCCACGGTGTCGCCCACGCGCGACTCGTTGTGCTCATCGTGCACGTGCAGCCGCGTCCGCTTGCTGACGTACTTGCCGTACTTCGGGTGCTTGGCCCGGTAGGCGATGACCACGCGGCGCGTCTTGTCGCGGGCGTCCGAATCGACGACGCCCTGCTTGACGCCCCGGGAGGCCTCTGTCTTCGTGGCTGCGTTCTCGCTCATGGTTCCGTTCCTTGCCGGGCGCCCGCCCGGTCATCGCTTCCTTCGTCCGCCCCGTCTCAGCCCGCCTTGGCCCGCTGCCGCGCGTTCCGCTCGGTGAGCAGCCTCGCGATATCGCGGCGGATCTTGACGAACAGGCTGTTGTCCTCGACCTTCTCCGTGACCGACTGCACACGCAGCGTGTACAGCTTGTCGCGGAGCTGGCGCAGCTCCTCGGCGAGCTCGTCGTCGTTCTTGTTCCGGACCGCGGCGCCGGTCAGCGTCTCGTAGGCCATCGTCCACTCCCGTCAGGCCGACATCCGCCGGCCGACGAATCGGCAGCGGACCGGCATCTTCATCGCGACCCTGGCGAAGGCCTCGCGGGCCCTCGACTCGCTCACACCCGCCAGCTCGTAAAGCATCGTTCCGGCGCGGACCCGGGCGGCCCAGTAATCCACGTCGGCCTTGCCCTTGCCCATCCGGGTTTCCAGAGGCTTCTTGGCGACCGGCTTGTCCGGGAAGACCCGGATGAACACCTTGCCCTCGCGGTTGAGCACGCGCTGGATCGCGACGCGGCCCGCCTCGATCTGGTTGCTCTTCAGCCAGCAGCCCTCGAGCGCCTGCAGGCCGAAGTCGCCGAACGCGACGTAGTTGCCCTTCGTCGCCTTGCGGTCCCGCACGCGGCGGAACTCCTTGCGGTACTTCACTCGCTTCGGAATCTTATAGGGAGGCATGGTTCGTATCCCTCGCGTTCAGTCCCTGAAAAACCCGTCAGCCGATCAGCGGCGCCCGCGCGCCCTCGCACGCCCACCGGCGGCGTTGGAGGCCGTGTCGTCCTCCTGCCCCTCGGCGTACAGGCCCTTGTAGATCCAGCACTTCACCCCGATCACCCCGTAGGTCGTGATCGACTCGGCGAACCCGTAATTCACGTTCGCCTGCAGCGTGCTCAAGGGCAGCGAGCCCTGGCGGACGTCGAGCACCCGGCTCATCTCCGCGCCGCCGAGACGCCCCGAGATCTGGATACGCACGCCCTTGGCGCCCGCCTGCATCACCGCCTCGGTCCGCATCTTGACGGCCCGGCGGAAGCTCATCCGCTTCTTGAGCTGCTCGGCCACGCTCTCGGCGACGAGCTGCGCGTCCATGTCGGGGTTCTTGATCTCGATGATCGAGATCGAGACCTTGCGGCCCGTCATGTACTGGAGCTCCTCGGTCATCCGGTCCACCTCGGCGCCCTTCGGCCCGATCACCAGGCCCGGCCTGGCGGTGCGGATGACGACCTTCAGCTCTTCGCGCGTCCGCTCGATGTGGATGTCCGAGACGGCCGCGTTGGGAGGCTGGCGGTTGAGCCGGTTGTCGAGGAAGGTGCGGATCTTCTGGTCCTCGACGAGCAGCTCGCCGTACAGCGCCTTGGGGGCGTACCACCGGCTGCGGTGGGCCTCCGTGATGCCGAGTCTCAGGCCGTATGGGTGTGTCTTCTGTCCCATGGGTTCTCTCTTAGAAACCGGCGCCGGGGCGCTCCTGCAATCCAACGGTGATGTGGCTCGTGCGCTTCAGAATCGGGTGGGCCCGACCGCGGTCTTTGGGCCGGAACCGCTTGATGTGCGGGCCCTCGTCGATCCGGCACTCGGCGACGAGAAGCTCGGTCGAGTCGGCCCCGGCCTCCTGTGCGTCCGCCCGCGCGGCCAGCAGCGCCTTGCGAACATTGGCCGCGGCCCGCTTGGTCGAGAACCGCAGCATCTCGTCCGCCTCGTCGGCGGTCCGCCCGCGGATCAGGTCGACCACCAGCTTCGCCTTGCGGGGGCTGCCCCGGTGGTGGGCCACCCGGCTCACGAACCGGGCGATGTCCTTCGCCTCGCACCCGACCGTATCGGCCAGACGCTCGATGTCGGTCTTCTTGCAGCGGGGGTGGTCCTTGCCGGAGATCCAGTTCCGGACCGCCTTCTCCGCCGCCTTGCCCTCGAGGCCCGTGCGTTCGACAGCGCCGGCGAGCTGCTCGACGCTCACGCCCGCCTCTTCGGCCCGTTTCTTCAGTTCATCGGCTCGCAGTTTCACCGCAAGGCCCTCCGATCAGGCCGGGTCAGTTGCCCGACTTGATGCCTTCCTTCTTGTTCGTGTGGCCGCGGAACGTCCGGGTGACGGAGAACTCGCCGAGCTTGTGGCCCACCATGTCCTCGGTCACGAACACGTCGATGAAGTACCGCCCGTTGTGAACCTGGAACGTGTGCCCCACGAATTCCGGCACGATCGTGCACGAGCGGGCCCACGTCTTCACCGGGTCGCGCCGGCCGTCGGCCTCCATCTTCTCCACCTTGCGGTAGAGCTTCTCGTCCACATACGGGCCCTTTTTCAGACTGCGTCCCATGACGGTTTCCTCATTGCCTCGGCCACTTCGTGCCTGTGTGCCTTCGTGGCTTCGTGCCTTCCTCTTACTTCAACTGCCCGTAACGCTTGCTCTTCCGACGCCTGATGATCAGCTTCTGGCTCGGCTTCTTGCGGTTCCGCGTCCCGCCGCCCTTCGACAGCACGCCGCTCTCGCTCACCGGGGCACGCCCGCCCTTGCTCCGGCCCTCGCCGCCGCCCAGCGGGTGCTCGTGGTGGCTCATGGCGACGCCTCGCACCTTCGGGCGACGCCCAAGGTGCCGGCTCAGGCCCGCCTTGCCCAGGCGGCGGAGCTGGTGGTCGGTGTTGCCCACCTGGCCGATCGTCGCCCGGCAGTCGGCGTGCACGCGGCGGAGTTCGCCCGAGGGCAGCAGGATCGTCGCGTAATCACCGTCGCGGTTCATCAGCCTCGCCGATGAGCCCGCCGAGCGGCAGATCTGCGCGCCCCGCCCCTTGGTCAGCTCGACGCAGTGGATGCTCAGGCCGAGCGGGATGTACCGCAGCGGCATCGAGTTGCCCACGTTCGGGTCGATCGGAGCATCGGTCGACGAGAGAACCTCCGCGCCGTCCTTCAGCCCCACGGGCGCCGGGATATAGCGCTTCACGCCGTCGGCGTATTCGACCAGCGCGATGTGGCTCGTGCGGTTGGGGTCGTACTCGATCCCGACCACCTTGCCCACGATCCCGTCGCGGTCGCGACGCTTGAAATCGATCTTGCGATAGCGACGCTTCGCGCCGCCGCCGCGACCCTTGACCGTGATGATGCCCTTGTGGTTCCGCCCGGCCTTCTTGTTCAGCGGCGCGAGCAACGAACGCTCGGGTTCGGTCTTCGTCACCTCGACGTGCATGTTGACCGAGGCGTTTCGGCGGCCCGCGCTCGTCGGTTTGTAGACTCTGATCGCCATCGTCGTACCCTCGTCTCGCGGAGCCTCATGAGCCCCGCTCGCCGGCTCAGAAGAGCTCGATCACTTCGCCCTCGCGCAGCCGCACGGTCGCGACCTTGCGGACCTTCTCACGCACGTACCCGTACCGCATCCGGCGGAGCTTGCCCTTCTCCGTCTTCGTCTGCACGCCCTCGACGTGGACCTCATAGAGCGACTGGATCGCGTTCTTGATGTCCGTCTTCGTCGCGCGGCGGTCCACCTCGAAGGTGTACTTGCCCATCTCGTTCATCGCCTCGGTGCTCTTCTCGGTGAGCACGGGCTTCTTGACGATGTAGATCGGATCGAGCGCCATCGATCAGCCCTCCCCTTCCGAACCGGCGGCCGCCGGCTTGCCGGCCTTCCGCGCCGCCCGGGCCTGCTGCTTGACCTCGTGCCCGCGCTTGGGCCGCGGCTTGCGGGCCTCGCGGGCCCCGGCGCCCTGGCCCTTGGGCTCGATCTTGGCCTGCTTGTCCGTCTGCCCGCTGGGGCCGGCGAGCCACGCCTCGAGCTCGCCCTTCTCGATCACCAGGTAGCGGTGGTTCAGCAGCTCAAAGCAGGTGAGCTGGTCGGCCCGGCAGAGCGTCAAGCCGTCGATGTTCCTCGCCGAGAGGCGGGTCGAGCCCGAACGCTCCACGTCGGGCGACAACGCGAGCAACGCCGTGTTGTCGACCTTGAGCGCCCCGAGCATGTCGACCACGCCCTTGGTGCTCGGCTTGTCGAGTTTGATCTCGTCGACGACGCGCACCTCGGAATCGAGCAGCTTGGCCAGCAACGCGTTGCGGTTGGCCTTCCGTCGCATCTTCTTGGGCATGTCGAGATGGAAATCCTCGCGCCGGCGCTTCTTGGCGAATGCATCGCCGCCGCCGCGGAACTGCGGGGGCCGCTTGTCGCCGTGGCGACCGCGCCCCGTGCCCTTCTGCCGGTAGATCTTGATGCCCGACCCGGCGACCTCCCCGCGCGTCTTCGACCGCGCCGAACCCTGGCGGAGGTTCGCGTGGTACCGCACGTAGGCCTGCTTGATCAGGGCGGGGTTGATCCGCTCACCGAGGGCCGCCTCGTCGATCGAGATCTGACCGACCTCCTGGCCCTTCATGTTGTAGACGGGGACATCCATGTGTCTTACCTCGTCCGACGCCTCCGCCCGGGGCTGGCCCGGGCCGGGTTCTCGCCTAGCCGGCGGCCTGCTCTCGCCTCCCCACTGCTGTGGTTCGGCCCGGGAAACTCCCGTGCGGTCCGCTCGGCATCGACTCGGCTGTCTCGCCCGGGGCACGCCCCCGGGCCGCCGATGCTTCTGTCTTGCCCGGCGGTTTCGGTCGTCTTCGACGCCGACCCTCCGGGCCCGCGGGCGTGTCTCCACCCCGCGGCTTGCACTCGACCGAGGGCCAAAGGCCCGCGGTCAACACTCAACCCGCCGGGTTACCCGGCGGCCGCGGCCTTCGCCGCCTTGCCCTTGTACAACCGGATCGCCGGGCGGACCATCACCATGCCCTTGTTCGGGCCGGGCACAGGTCCCTTGACCAGCAGCAGGTTCCGCTCCTTGTCGATCCGGACGACGTCGAGGCTCCGCATGGTCACTCGCGTGGCGCCCATGTGCCCCGACATCCGCTTGCCCTTCTTCGGGCCGCCCGAGCCGCCCCGCTCCACCGCGTGCCCGCCGATCGAGCCGGGCGAGCGGTGCTTGCGCTCGACGCCGTGCGTCGCGAGCTGGCCCTTGAAGCCGTAGCGTTTCATGCCGCCCTGGAAGCCCTTGCCCTTGCTTGTCGCGATCACGTCGACGTAGGGCACGCTCTCGAACGCCTCGACGGTCAGCGTCTGACCCAGCGAATACTCCCCCGCCTTGTCGGCCGACACACGGAACTCGCCGTGGTGCCGCAGCGGCGCCGAGCCCGCCTTCATGTCGTGCCCGATCATCGGGATCGTCGAGTTGCGCGCCTTCATGCCGCCGAAGCCGATCTGCACGGCGTTGTACCCGTCGGTCTCGTTGGCCTTGACCTGCGTGACCACGCACGGCCCGAGCTCGATGACGGTCACGGGCGTGCTGACCCCGGCGTCGGTGAAGACGCGGGTCATGCCCAGCTTGGTTCCCATCAGCGTTGCCATCTTGCTCACCCGTCAATCAAAAGACCCGGGCGTGCGCCCGGGCCTCGGTTGTCATGCCTTGATCTTCACAAACACGCCCGCGGGAACGACCAGCCGGTTGAGCGCCTCGACTGTGCGTGCGTTCGGCTCGACGATGTCGATGATCCGCTTGTGCGTGCGGATCTCGAACTGCTCGCGGCTCTTCTTGTCGATGAACGGGCCACGCAGGACGGTGTAACGCTCGATGCGCGTCGGCAGGGGGATCGGCCCCTTCACCCGGGCGTTCGTGCGCTTGGCGTGATCGACGATCTCGCGCGCCGATGCGTCGAGCGCGATGTGGTCGTACGCCTCCATCCGGATCCGAATTCGCGGGCCGTCGCTCATGGCGTTTGAACACTCCGTCGAGACGATACTCCGGCTCGGTTCATGTCCCCGAGCCAATCTGGTCGAGCGTCCCCCGACGCGCCGAGCGTCGAGCCGCTTACGTGGTGTTTGTTCCGCCGGTTGGGCCCACCTCAGCCCGCCCGCGACCCGACGATGGGGCAAACCCCTCAGCGCCGAGTCTGCAAGCGTAGGGGCCAGTTTCGCGGTGTCAACGCCGCCAGGCCCGAAAGTGCACGCGTCACCTCCGCTCGCCTCTCCCGGAACAGGGTGAGCACGGCGCCGCGTCGCGGCCGATTCCGCGGCGGTAGGATGCCCGGCCCACCCACGCCAGGAAAGCCGCCACGCCCATGCCGAACATCGCCCGATTTGCACATTCTCCGCTCCGCCGGACACTTCTCGCCGCCCTGAGCGCCGCAGCTCTCGCCCCCCATGTCCAGGGCCAGCCCGCCTTCGACGCCGTTGACCCCGCGAGTGTCGAGCTTTCCGACAAGCCGCTGTCGCTCGAAGCGATCGGCCTGCGGCTGTTCCCGCCCACTGATTCAACCTCCTTCACACAAACCGTCGCGGGGTGGATTACCTCCACGATCCAGCTCCCGGGCGAGATCGGCTCGATCGGCGTGCAACGCCGCACCACCACCGACGATGTCCCCCTTGTTGAGATTGAGGCCGGCGTGCTCAAAAGCACGCTGGGTCTGCCCGAGGAGACCACCGGCGTCTCGATCGACGCCGACCTCGACACCCCGCAGGGCCGATCACTCGGCCGCAGCCCCGCCATCCCCGCCGCCGGCCGCGTTGTCCGCCCGTTCTACGTGCACCTCAATGAAGTGAAGGACCAGCCGTTCCGCGGCTTCGCCGTGCTGAAGATGACCGCGACCGACTTCGTGCTCCTCCAGCTCTCGGCGACCGAGAAGGGCTTCGAGCAGGCGAGGAAGGACTTTGAGGCGATGATCGCCTCGGCCCAGCTCATCTCGCCCGACTCGCTCGACGCCCAGCGGGGCTCGGAGGTGAGAGCGGGCGTCGCCGCCCTCGAAGGGCTCAGCCCCGAGGCCTACGACGCGGTGGTGGCCGATTCTCCCAACCAGTTCGAGCGGATCTATCGCCCCGCGCCGGGAGGGGCCGAGGCCGACGAGAAAGAGATGGGCTACCGCCGCGTGCGGGCCTGGATGGGCTCACGGAACGACCTCTCCACGGGCGAGCCCTCCAAGGACGCCAAGCCCGACGGCTACCTGCTCCGCATCGACGGGCTCGTCCTGCTCGACGACGGCCGGCGTGCCGACAGCAAGAGCGTCTACTTCCTCTCCCGCGATCGCCGGCAGGAAGCGTGGACGATGACGATGGCCATCCGCGGCTCGGGCGCCGCAAAGCCCGAGGTCTGGAGCGAGCTTGGCGCCCGGTCGGGCTCGAGCATGAGCGTCCAGGTCAACCAGGGCGGGCGCAGCTCGCACACCCTGCGTCCGTCGATCGAGGGCCCGGGCTACATCAGCCAGCTCGAGTCCTACCTGCTCCCCCAGTTGCTCATCAGGGCCGGAAAGCCCGGCAAGTACGCGTTCTATGCCTATGACCAGTCGGCCGAGTCGAACCGCCTCAAGACCGTCGAACTAGGCCGGGTCGACGACCGACCGGGACTCTGGCGAACAACGACGCGCCGCGTCGACGAACAGTTCGAGACCGCCGATTTCAACGAGTACGGCCGGCTTATCCGGTCCGAATCGTCGGACGGGCTGATCAAGCGCCCGATCGAATTCGACCGTCTGTACCGCATCTGGGAGTCCAAAGGCCTCCCGCTCGACTGACCCCGCAGCACCAGAGGAAGTGAGCACATTCATGCCTCGATCCGCTCCCTGCCGCCTCACCGCATCGATCGCCGCCGGCTTCCTGCTCGATGCCCTCCTTCTCACGGGCTGCGCCGCGACGGCACCCACGCCGGGCGGGATCTCGGTCATCGAGGGTCAGGAGACCGCGACTCCAGCGATCCCGATGGGCGATCGGGCGACCATCCGCCGCGTGCTCGATATCGCTCGGCACGACAGCCGCGTGATGGACGATCTGACCTACATCTGCACGACATTCGGCCCGCGGCTTACCGGGTCGACCGCCGCCGAGGACGCGGGGCGATGGGCCCTCGACCAGTTCGAGAGCTGGGGACTCTCCAACGCCCACATGCAGCCCTGGGGTGAACTCGGCGTCCGGTTCGACCGCCTCGAGTCCACCGGCGAGATCGTCTCAAAGAAGCGAGGCCGGGGCTCGGACGACGAGGACGAGTGGGAGACCGACCGCGAGCTCGAGTTCACGACGCTCGCCTGGACGCGCGGCACCGACGGCCCCGTCGTGGGCAGGGTCGTGCGGATGCCCGAATCAATCGACGCCGTCGACCCAGAGGCGCTCTCGGGCGCCTGGGTGCTCGTCCCCGCCGCCTACGGCGGCCGGCGCGGGGTCCGCTCCATCGGCTTTGAGATGCGCGAGCGCCTCGATCTCCGCCACAGCATCCGCACCGGCGCCTACGACCCCTTCGCCGACCCCGAGCCCGAGGAATGGAACGGCACGATCAACTACGGCGGCGAGGAATTGCCGCTCAAGTTCCTCCCCCAGCGCGACGACGCGGGCGTCATCACGGGGGGCCGGCTCACCATCTCGGGCCCCTACGACGGCCCGATCGAGAACGTGGCGCAGGAGGACAAGACGCTCACGTTCGACTGGCCCACCCCCCACATGACGAGCAAGATCGAACTCGCGATCGACGACAAGAAGCTGACCGGCAAGGCCGACGGCGAGTACGCGATCTCGCTCGAAGAGACCGTTCCGCAGGACCAGCACGCGATGACACGGGCCTCCGACCAGATTCTCGCCAGGGTCCTCGAGGCCGAGCCCGCGGGCTTCCTCTCGGCCTCGCTCGATGAGCGGGTCTGGACGACGCGTCCCAACAATTGGCGTGACATCACCGTCGCCGACGTCCCCCGGGACATCGAGATCAATGTTCGCCGCTCCGACTATGACGCGATCAACTCACGCCTCGCCGACGGGCAGGAGGTCGATGCAAGGTTCAACCTCCACCATGTGCTCACCGAGGGCCCGATCGCGGTGTACAACACGATCGCCGAGATCCGCGGGGTGACCAAGCCCGATGAGGTGGTCATCGTCTCGGCCCACCTCGATTCGTGGAACGGGCCCGGCAGCCAGGGCACGACCGACAACGGCACGGGCTCATCGGTCGTTCTCGAGGCCGCCCGCCTGCTCGCCGAGTCCGGGGCTCGTCCCGACCGCACGATCCGCTTCATTCTGTGGACGGGCGAGGAGCAGGGCCTGTGCGGGTCGCAGGCCTACGCCGAATCGCTTTCGCCCGAAGAACGCTCGAAGATCAGCGTCGCCTTCGTCGACGACGGCGGAACGAACTATGAGGGAGGGCTCGGGGCGGCCGACTGCATGATCGACCAGCTCGCGGCCGCCACGGCCCCGGTCAACAACGTCTTCTACAGCGAAACCGACGGCAAGTACCTCAACGTCAACATCCACTCCACGGGGCCGACGCTCAAGCAGCACGGCGGGTCCGACCACGCCTCGTTCAACAAGGTGGGTGTGCCCGGCTTCTTCTGGGACGAGATCGGCCGGGCCGACTACGGCCGGGGATGGCACACCCAGTTTGACCGGCTCGACCTGGCGATCCCCGAGTACCTCGTCCAGTCGTCGGCCTGCATGGCCATCACCGCCTATGACCTCGCCTGCGCCCCGGGCCTGCTCGCCCGGGATGCCGAGGAGCAGGCCCAACTCGAATCGGTGTCCGAACAACAGGCGATCAGCCGATAGACTGCTGGCATGGCGACCGATCGGCTCATCTCACCGCAGTCCCCCGACACCTCCACCCCCCAGGGCGCCGCCGAGGCGGAGACCAACTGGGCGCTCCGCCCCCGCAGCATCGACGAGTACGTGGGCCAGCCCGATCTCATCGAGCGGCTGTCCATCGCCATCGCCGCCGCGCGAGAGAGGAAAGAGCCCCTCGAGCACCTCCTCCTCCACGGCCCGCCCGGCCTGGGAAAGACCACCCTCGCCCATGTCGTCGCTCATGAGCTGGGCACCAAGGTCTACACCACCTCGGGCCCCGCCCTCGCCCGGGGCACCGACCTCGTCGGCGCCCTCACCAGGCTCAACCACGGCGACATCCTGTTCATCGACGAGATCCATCGGCTCCCCGTCGCGGTCGAGGAGTTCATCTACCCGGCGATGGAGGACTTCAAGATCGACGTCCCGCTGGACACGGGGCTCAACGCCCGCACCGTGCAGATCCGCTGCAAGCCCTTCACGCTGATCGGCGCGACCACCCGGGCGGGCCTGCTCAGCGCCCCCCTCCGCAGCCGGTTCGGGCTGGCCCACCACCTCCAGTATTACTCGGCGGTGGACCTGCGGCACATCCTCGTCCGCTCCTGCCAGTTGCTCGAACTCAAGCCCCTCGAGACAAACGAGGGCGACGACGGCCTCGGCTCGATTGCCTCCCGCTCCCGCGGCACCCCCCGCATCGCCAACCGCCTGCTCCGCCGGGCCCGCGACTATGCCCAGGTCAGGGGAGATGGCACGGTGTCGGCTTCGATCGTCGAGCAGGCCCTCCGCCTGGAGGGCGTTGACGCCCTGGGACTCGACGAGCTCGACCGCTCCTACCTCCGCACGATCGGCACGATCTATGACGGTGGTCCGGTGGGCCTCGAGGCGGTTGCCGCGACCATGAACGAGGACGCCGGCACGCTCGAGGACGTCGTCGAGCCCTATCTCCTCCAGATCGGATTCCTCGCCCGCACACGCCGGGGGCGGATGCTCACCCAGGCGGGGGCCGATCACCTGGGTGGGGGCGTGAAAGCCAAGTCTGTGTCGCCCGAGAACGGGCTGTTCGAGTAGGCCGCGACGTCACCCCAGCCCGCACTCGCGTCTGAATTGCTCGAGGCTCTCCCGCTGCCCCGGCAGGTCGCAGTGGTCGATCCGGACGATCCGGCCAGCCTCGACGCGCATCCGCTGCTCGCAGGAATGGTCGAGGCGGCGCTCGCCGTGCCGGATGTGATCGGCGAACTCGACCACGATCGACCCGCCGCCGGCGTCCCGGACGCGGCTCTCGTAGCGGATCTCGTCGAAAGTCACGGCGGCCGCGTCCCCGTTGCCCTTGTATGACGCGATGATCTCGTCGGGTCCCCGGTGCGTCTGCCCGCGGATCGAGTACACGCACGACCCGTCAAGCAGCCCCGCGGCCGCTTTGTAGTCCTCCCGGTCGAGCGCGATCGCGAACCGGCGGACGATTTCAACAGCGCACTCGGGTGTCATCGCCCTCCCGGTTCGGCGGGGCGCGGCGGGTCACCGCTTCGAACTTGCCATCGTCTCGCGGTCCTTTTCCTCGACGTAGAGGATGCAGCCGCACGACGGGCACTGGGTGAGGCTGCCGTGGCTGAGCAGGGCGCTCATGGCCTCGACCGGCAGCAGCATCATGCAGGCGCCGCAGTGGAACTCGTGCCGACGCTTGTCGGCGATCTCGATGGGCGCCATCGCCTCCTCATCCAGCCGGTCAACGAGGCCCTGGTAGGTGGAAAGAACGCTCGCCGGAACTTCGCCGGCGAGCTGGGTGCGCTCCGCCTGGAGCGCCTCGAGTTGGTCGCGGATCTCGTCGGCCCGCTGCGATCGCTCCGATTCGGCGATCTCCTTGACGCGGGCCCGCTCGGTCGCCTGTTCGGAGAGCGTGCCCTTCTGCGACGTGCACGCCTCGACCTTCTCCATGAGTTCGATCGCTCTCGTCTCGAGCTGGGCCTTCTTCTCTTTGAAGGTGTTCACCTCGGTCAGAACCGCCTTGTACTCTTTGTTGGTCTTGGCGTTGTTCATCCGCTCGCGAAGTTCAACGATGTGCTCTTCGAGCCGGGCCGCCTCACCCTCCGCGTCGGCCTGCGCCGCCTTCAACTGTCGGAGCTGGCTGTCGACCGCCGTCGCCCGGCGGCCGATGCTCTCGATGTGTTCATTCTGCTGTCCGAGGAAACGCTCGGCGGCACGCAGCCTTGATTTCAGGCCCTCGATTTTCCGGTCTACGCGATACACACGGAGAAGCTTGTCCGTCACCGTCATCTGTCGTCCTCGTACCCGCTGAACGTCGCGTCTTCAGTGTAGCAGCACTTCGTCCTCTGTCTCGGGCCAATCTCGCGGCAACCCCATCACACCGCGGGCCACGCCGCGGCGAGCGGCAGCAGCCAATAGGCGATGGGCGGGGCGAGAAACAGCGAGTCGATCACGTCCAGCACCCCGCCGAAACCCGGAACAGCGGTCCCCGCGTCCTTCCGTCCGGCGTCCCGCTTGAGGGCGCTGGCGACAAGGTCGCCCAGTTGCCCGATGCAGGCGAAGAGCACGCCCAGCCCGGCCCCCCACACCGGGTCGGGCGAACCGGCTACGCCGGCCCACTGCATCAACACAGCGCCGATCGCCCCCAGGATCGCCGCGAAGAGCACGGCGCCAAACAGGCCCTCCCAGGTCTTGCCGGGGCTCAACCACCCGATCAGCTTCCGCTTGCCGATCGCCCGTCCCAGCGTGTAGGCCCCGATGTCGCTCGACTTGGTGACCAGCAACACCCACAGCAGCACCCACACCTCGTGCTCCCGCCGCAGCGTCACGATGAACCCCAGCATGAGCCCCAGGAGGCTGAACGAGAGCAGCGATCCCCCCGCCGCCGCGATCATTCCCTGCACCTGCTTGTGACGGGCGGTGTAGATCATCGTGCCCACAAGCACCAATCCCACGGCGAAGCTGACCACGGCCGCCCCGGTCACGCCGCTGACCGTGCCCGGCACGAGCGCGGCGATCACCACCCCGAGCATCGCCACGCCGCAGGTCACCGACGTCGACGCCTGGATCCCCGCGCCGCGCAGGATCCGCGCGAGCTCACGCGCGGCGAGCAACGAGAGCACGAGCACGGTCGGCGCGACGATGATCCCGGGGGGCAGCGTCCGCTCATGGTCCCAGGGCGCCGGCGCCCGATCGAGCGCTGCGTCAATCCAGGCGCCGAGCACCGCGAGCAGGATCATCACCGGGCCGGAAACGAGTCGATGACGCAGCACGGGTTCTCTCGCCTCCTACCCGCCCACCCGTGGGCGAGCCGCGCCAACTGTCTCATCGCCCCGGTCGCCGTCGCCGAGGCCGCCGAACCGCCGTTCCCGGCCCATGTATACCTCGATCGCCTCCCACAGCGCTCCGCGATCGAAGTCGGGCCACAGCGTATCGGTGACATACAACTCCGCATAGCTCAGCTGCCAGAGCAGAAAGTTGCTCAGCCGGTGCCCACCCCCGGTGCGGATGAACAGGTCGGGCTCCGGCAGGTCCGCCGTGTAGAGTCGGCTTCCGAAGCACGTCTCGTCGATCGCGTCCGGGTCGAGCTCCCCCATCGCCGCGTCCCTCGCCAGCGACCGTGCGGCGTCGACGATCTCGGCCCGGGAGCCGTAGTTGATCGCCAGGCACAGCGTCGCTCTCTTGCACCCCGCCGTGTGGTCCTCGAGCCGACCGAGCGCCTCCTGCACCGCCCCGGGCAGCTCGCCCCGCCGCCCGATGACGCGGACGCGGATGTCGTTCTCCCGCAGCGACTCCATCTCCTTGGCGCAGTATTCGACGCAGAGGCTCATCAGCGCGTCGATCTCATCCGCGGGCCTCTTCCAGTTCTCGCTGCTGAACGAGTAGAGCGTCAGCACCTCGACCCCGAAGTCGCCGCACGCCTCGATGGCGGCCCGGGCCGCCTTCGCCCCCGCCCGGTGCCCGAATGTCCGTGGCTCGCCCCGCGCGCGGGCCCAGCGCCCGTTGCCGTCCATCACGATCGCGATATGCCGGGGGACTTCGTTCGGCTTGCTCACGACGCGCACCCTGTCTCGCTGAGCCTGATCGTCTGGGCCCGATCGGGCCCGACGCTGACCACCCGCACCGGCACGCCCAGGTGCCGCTCGATCCGGTCGACATACGCCGCCGCCCCCGCCGGGAGTTCGCCCATTGAGGTCACGCCGGTGATCTCCTCACCGAAACCGGACAAAGTCTCGTAGACGGGCCGGGCGTGCTCGAGGTCCGCCGCGTCGGGCGGAAACCGGTCGGTCTCCCTCCCATCGACGATGTAGGCGGTGCAGACCTTGAGATCGTCGAACCCAGCGAGCACGTCGAGCAGCATGATCGCGACCTCGCTCACCCCGTTGACCATGCAGGCATAGCGAAGCGCCACCAGGTCGAGCCAGCCCACGCGCCGCGGCCGGCCCGTTGTCGTGCCGTACTCGTGCCCCCGCTCGCGGATCTGGTTGCCCGTCTCGTCGTGCAACTCGGTGGGCATGGGCCCGCCCCCAACTCGGGTCGAGTAGGCCTTCATCACACCGATCACGCGGTCCAGCCGGTGCCCGGGCACCCCGGAACCGGGGCCCGCTCCTAGAACGCTCGAGTTTGAGCTCGTCACGTAGGGGTACGTCCCGTGGTCCACGTCGAGCAGCGTCGCGTTCGCCCCCTCGAACAGCAGCCGCCGGCCCGCGTTCAGCTCATCGTGCAGCAAGTAGGTCGTGTCTGTGATCCGATGCCGCAGCTTGTCGCCGTGCCCCAGCGCCGTCTCGATGATCGCGTCGGGCTCGAACGGCTCCCACTCGACGTGGGCCGAAGACGCCAGTCCCTCGAACAACGCGTGCTTCATCCGGCAGGCCAGCTCGACCTTCCGCCGAAGGGCGTCGGGCCGGAGCAGGTCGCCCATCCGCACGCCGGTCGCCCGAGTCACCTTGTCGGCGTAGCAGGGCCCGATGCCCCGGCGAGTGGTCCCGATCTCCTGGCTCGTTCCCGCCCCCACCCGCTTGCCGGCCTGCCCCGCCTTGAGCAGCTCCTCGCGGAGCCCGTCCTCCGACTTGTGGTAGTCGAGCACCACGTGGGCCCGGTCGGAGATCGCGATCCGGCCCTCGGTCTTCACACCGCGCGCCTCGAGCTTCTCGATCTCGTCGAGCAACCTGGCGGGGTCGACCACGACGCCGTTGCCGATCACTGTTCGCGTCGCGGGGGAGAGGATCCCCGACGGAACAAGGTGCAGTGCGAACCGCTCGCCTCCTACGACCACCGAGTGCCCTGCGTTCGCCCCGCCGTTGTATCGCACCACCAGATCGTGCTCGGCCGCGAGCAGGTCGACGAGCTTGCCCTTGCCCTCATCGCCCCATTGCAGCCCGATAACCGCGGTGCACTGGTCTGTTCTGTTCATCGTGCGGCCTCGATCTCGACACGGTTGCCCATCCGACCGCCCAACCATATCGACCCAGCCGCCAGTTCGGGCCGAGCGGTCCGGAAACGCGGGCGACAATTCTTCCCGGCACGTCCTGACCTCCCACCAGCACCCGAAAGGCGGGGTGGTTGGCTCAACAAGCCCCCCGCCCGGAGCCGATGAACCGATGTCTTCGCAGGGGGGTTCGACCGCATGGCGACATCGTCGATCCGCATCATGTGCCCGAATCTCACCTGCCGGAAGATTCTGGCTGTGCCGCCCGGCGCCCGCGGCAAGACCGTGCGGTGCAAGGCCTGCGGCACCTGCATCCGGATCCCGCTCAAGCCCAAGGCCGAGTCCGGCTCACAGGCCAAAGCCGAGGGCTGACCGCCCGCTGCCCGGGCATGGTCCGCCGCGGATCACAGCGGCGGCTGCGACCGCTGCTCTTCCTCCTCGTCCTCGAAGTCGAACTCGAATTCGACGACGCTGCTGTCGTCTGGGCTCGCGCCCCCAATGTCGAGATCGTCCAGCAGACCGGCCGCGGTCGGCGGGATGTCGTCGGAGCTGGCGTCACCGCCGGCCGACGCGGGCGTCTTGGAAACCCCGCCCGGCACGCCCTCGCGGTACATCTCGGCCGCGTCGAACTGGGCCGGTTGCCCGCCGAGTTGGACCAGGAAGATCACGGGCCCGACGGCCAGCAGATCGCCCGCGGCCAGCCGTTTCTCGACGATCTTCACCCCGTTGACGAACGTCCCGTTCCGCGAGCCACGGTCCTTGACAACAGCCGCACCTTCCTCGACGCGGATCTCGCAGTGCTTGCGAGAAACCTCGCCGGATCGGATCCGCAGCTGGCAGCCATCCTGCCGCCCGATCATCGTCCGTCCGCGTTTGATGACGGCGGGCGTGCTGCGCCCGTCGGACTGCACTCGAACCAGAACGAAATCCACGGCGGCGTATCCTTCCCCTAACCGTGGTGCGCGTCGCACCACTCGCGGTGTGGCCCCTCAGACGCGAGCCGACCCTCGCGAATCGCGAGCCCGAACCGGATATTCATGGGACACATTATCTACCAATCGGCCCCGGGGCAATGCGGAGACGCGGGGCTGGTTCGGGGCCCCACGCCCGCGAGCCTGACCGTCGGGGAGGCGCCGCGTTCGCTCTACATCCACGTCCCGTTCTGCTTCCACAAGTGCCACTACTGCGATTTCTACAGCCTCGTGGACAATCAGGGCCGGATGGAGGCCTTCGTCGATCGCCTCACGGCCGAGCTGCGGGCGATCGCGCCCTGGTCGGCCGGGACACGCTTGAGCACGATCTTTGTCGGGGGCGGCACTCCAACGCTGCTGCCCGTTCCCCTCTGGGGCCGCCTGCTCGCGACGCTTCACGACGCGTTCGACCTTTCCGGGTTGGCGCCCGGAGGACCGGGTGAATTCACCGTCGAATGCAACCCGGAGACGGCGACTCTGGATCTCATGCGTGTGTTGGCGGACGGCGGGGTCTCGCGGATCAGCATGGGGGCCCAGTCGTTCAACAAGGCCCACCTCGCCACGCTTGAGCGTTGGCACGACCCCGAGAACGTCGCCCGGGCGATCGACATCGCGCGCAGCGCCGGCATCGGCCGCCTCAGCGTCGACCTGATCTTCGCCATCCCGGGACAGACGATGACCTCGTTCGTGCGCGACCTCGAACAGGCCATGGCCCTGGGCGTCGAGCACGTCTCGGCCTACAGCCTGACCTACGAGCCCGGCACGGCCATGACCGCCCGCCTCGAGCGGGGAGATTTCGAGCCGACCGACGAAGACACCGACGCCGCGATGATGCGCACGGCGAAGGACGTCCTCGCCTCGGCGGGATTCCGGCGGTACGAGACGAGCAACTTCGCGCTTCCCGGGGCCGAGTGCCGGCACAACCTCGCCTACTGGCGTC
Source organism: Phycisphaeraceae bacterium (assembly GCA_023898685.1). Taxonomy (GTDB): domain Bacteria; phylum Planctomycetota; class Phycisphaerae; order Phycisphaerales; family UBA1924; genus UBA1926. Next base: position 3,121,730 of record CP060234.1, on the reverse strand, counting down.
AGCAGCAGTGGCTCGCCGCGGGCCCGTCCGCGTCGGCGCACGTCGCGGGGCACCGCTGGAAGAACGTGCCGAGGCTCGGCACATATCTCGACCAGTCGTTCGGGGGCCATCCACCCGTGGTCGATCTGGAGACCCCCGACCCGAGGCGAGCCCTCGCGGAACGGATCATGACCGGCCTGCGCCTCTGCGAGGGCCTCGACGCCGGAGCGGTGCTGTCGGCCTGCGCGGCACTAGATCCCGCCGCGTGCGCACGACTCCGGACGCGCGTCGAGCGGTTCAGGAGCGAAGGCCTGATGCTCGGGCGTTCGTCGTCGCGCCCGGAGCGATGGGTGCTCAGCGATGATGGCGTGCTCCACGCCGACCGCCTCGCGGCGGACCTGATGACGATCGTCGATCCGTAGCGGGCGCTTCTACGAGCCTGAAGCGCTAGCGAAGGACGCACTTGTGTCCCTTCGTCAGAGATCACGCGACGGTCGCCGGTCATTCCATTCGGCGGCAGTACGCCAAGCGAATGTCCTCAGTGACCTTCGCTGGCGCTTCAGGCTCGTTGCGCCACGCCATGCTCGCACACGGCGAGCACGGCACACCGCCTAATCCTCGTCATCCCCGGCCGTCTCCGCCTGAGGCTCCAGATCGGGCCGCCTGAGATTCAGCCTCCGCAGCAGTCCCCGCAGGTCGCGAGGGAACGGCGTCGAGATGTCCATCCGCTCGCCCGTAACCGGGTGATCGAACACGATGCGGTGGGCATGGAGCGCCAGCCGGTGGGCGGCGCCGGTGGTTCGCGACGGGCCGTAGAGGCTGTCGCCGAGGATCCCCGCCCCGACCGAATCGAGGTGGACGCGGACCTGGTGCAGCCTCCCGGTGACAGGCCTCGCCTCGATCAGCGCCGCCATCTCGTTCGCGTCGAGCACGCGGAAGGCGGTCACCGCGGGTTTGCCGTCGTTGCTCAGCCTCGCCCGCTTCTCGGAGGTGTAGCGCGACTTGCGACGCTCCTCCTCGATGATGGGCCGCTTGATCACGCCCGACGGCTCGCGAGGCGCCTTGTGGCAGATCGCCCAGTAGAACTTCTTGACCGCCCGTGTGGCGAAGGCCTCGCGGAGGCGGTCGTAGGCATCGGGCGAGAGCGCCACCGCGACCAGCCCGCTCGTCTCGCGGTCGAGGCGGTGGACGAGCCCGAAGTCGCGGGCCCGCCCCAGTTGCTGGAGCCGGTCGCCACACCGGGCGAACAGGCCGTTGAGCAGCGTGTCGTGCTCGTGCCCCACGCCGGGCTGCGTGACCACCTGGGGCGGCTTGAGCACGACGAGCAGGTCGTCGTCCTCGTGGCAGACGCCGAAGGTGACACGCTCGTTGGGTTGCACCGTATAGGTCGTCATCGCGCTCGCGTTCACTCCGGGCAGGCGGCCCGGTCAATGTACCAGCGGAGCGATCCGCCGATGGGCCTGGGCAACGCGCTGAATACCGGCGCATCGCCCTCGCTCACGGCCCGCAGCATCGGCTTGAGATCCGCCCCGGTCGCTCCCACCGCGATCAGCCGCGTCGCCTCGATCAGGGTGGGTGTCATCGTCAGCCCCGCAGCCCCCGTCGGGGCGATGAGCCTCGCGCCGGGCTCACCCGGATCGGGCTCGCCCAGCCCGCACCACCCGCCGTCGCTCTCCAGCGAAACCACCGCGAGATCGAGCCGGTCGTGCCCCTTCTCGCGCCAGGCGAGGTGCTCCTGCAATTCCAACTCGTAGGCGGAAGCGTGCTCGGCCCCGCCCGGCCCGGGCACGTGGATCTGCCGGTCCGGGATCCCGGCGTGGTCGGCCAGCAGGTCGATAATGGCGTCGAAGGTCGTGCGCCCGCCGCCCCTGGGCTCAGCGTGGGTCGCCCAGATGTGCGCCCGGTTCCAGGGCAGCATCCGCACCGCGGGGTCGACCATCAGCCTCAGGCAGAGCCGCTCCTGGAATCGCCCCGCGGTGATCGCGAAGTGGAAGTCGCCGAATTGGCGCACGCATTCGAGCGCGTGGACGTAGATATCCGCGGCGAGCACGTCGAGCACCTGGTCTTCGGTCTCGCGGACCACGGCCTGGCCCGGCAGGTTCGGGCCACGCGGCTCCGGCTCGATGGCGTATGGCTCGGACATGCTCTATTGTGGCGCGTGGGGCTGGTTCACGCCACCCGGGCCTTCGGATCGCCCGATGGCCCCCCCCCGGAGAAGTGCGTGCGGAGCGAAGCGCGGATCATCGACGCCAACCGGAACCGGGCGGGCGAGGGACTGCGCGTGCTCGAAGACATCGCGCGGTTCGCGCTCGACGACGAGGCGCTCACAGCCAGGTGCAAGCGGGCTCGGCATGAACTGGGCGAGGCCGTGGCGGTGCTGCCCCTACCGGCGGGGCTGGGGCTGAGCGCCCGCGACACGCCGGGGGATGTAGGCACATCCGTGCGCACGGAGCGGGAATACGAACGATCCGATCCCACCTCGGTCGCCGCGGCAGCGTGCGGGCGGGTGGGCGAGGCGCTGCGGTCGATCGAGGAGATAGCCAAGTGCGTGCGGGGCGACGCGGCGCGGTTCGAGGCGCTTCGGTACGAGGCCTACGAGGTCGGCCGGCTCGTGTCGGCGGGGCTGGCGCCGATCGCGCCGCAGTGGCGGCTGTGCGTGCTGCTCACGGCGTCGCTCTGCCCGGGCGGGGACTGGGAGCGGGTCGCTCGGGCGGCGATCGCGGGCGGGGCGGACTGTCTCCAACTGCGGGAAAAGGAACTGAGCGACCGAGAGCTCATCTCGCGTGCAAGGCGATTCGTCGAAATCGCGAGGGAGTCGCCTCGCCGCATCTGGGTGATCATCAACGACCGGCCCGACATCGCCCTGCTGTGCGGGGCCGATGGCGTGCACGTGGGGCAAGGCGACCTCTCGCCCGCCGACGTGCGGGCCGTCGCCGGGCGTGGGATGCTCGTCGGCGTTTCAACCTCGTCGGTCGAGTCGGCCCGCGCGGCGAACGCGGCGGGGGCGAGCTCGGTCGGGCTGGGGCCCATGTTCCCGTCGACCACCAAACCCAAGGACGTGATCGCGGGGGTCGACTACCTGCGGGCGTACCTCGCCGAGCCCGATCTGGCAAGCCTCCCCCACCTCTGCATCGGGGGGATCACCCCGGAGAACGCCGGCGAGCTGATCGACGCCGGCGCGCGAGGGCTTGCCGTCAGCTCGGCGGTGTGCGGGGCGGAGGATCCGGAGGGCGTGTGCGCCGAACTTGTGGGATCGGTCGAGCAATCGGTGTCATAGGAACGCCGAGAAGGAGCCCTGAGCGTGAGCGATGGGCCGAGGTTCAAGAGCGTCGGAAAGCCCCTGCACACTCGGGGCTCCTTTTTGGATGACCCCACCGGACCGCACGCGCCCCTCGCCCCCGTCCCACTACACTCGCCCCATGGCTGTTGAATTCAAGCACCGCGTCCTGGGCAACGGGCTGACCGTCATCGCGGAGGCCGACGCCGACGCGCACTCCGCCGCCGCGGGGTTCTTCGTGCGCACGGGAGCCCGCGACGAGCCGCTCGCGCTGATGGGCGTGAGCCACTTCCTCGAGCACATGATGTTCAAGGGGACCGAGAAGGTCTCCGCCGACGAGTTGAACCAGCGGTTCGACGACATGGGGGCGCGGCACAACGCATATACCTCGGGTGAGGTCACCTGCTTCTATGCCCAGGTGCTGCCAGAACTGATGGGCGACGCCCTGGGCCTGCTCAGCCACATGATGCGGCCCGCTCTGCGGCAGGACGATTTCGACACCGAGAAGAACGTCATCCTCGAAGAGATCGCGATGTACCGCGACAACCCCTTCTGGGTGCTCTACGAGGAGGCGATGGACCGCTACTTCCGCCCCCATGGGCTGGGCTACCGCGTGCTGGGCACCGACGAGAGCATTACGGCCCTGACCCGAGACCAGATGGCGGGCTACTTCAACGACCGCTACGCGCCGGATAACATGGTGCTGAGCCTCGCGGGGCGGGTCGATTTCGACCGTGCGTGCGAGATGGCCGAGCGGGAGTGCGGCGACTGGGCCCCGACCGGCGCGAGGCGCGACACCGCCCCGCCCCCCACAAACGCCGAGGAGTTCACGCTCGAGGACGAGGGCGTTCACCGGGGCTACCTGATCGGGCTCGCCCCGGCTCCCTCGGCCGACGATGAGCGTCGATACGCCGCGATGGTGCTGGGCCAGCTCTTGGGCGGCGACGGCAACAGCCGGCTGCACTGGGCCCTCGTCGAGAAGGGCATCGCGGAGGAGGCCCAGGCGGGCTACGACCCGCACGAGGGCTGCGGCGTGTTCATGGTCTACGCGGGCGGCGAGCCCGACCGGCTCGGCACGATCCGCGGTGTGATCAACGACGAGATCGACGGCCTGGTCGATTCGATGACCGAGACCGACCTCGAGCGCATCCGCAACCGCATCGCCACGATGGCGACCGTGGGCGGCGAGCGGCCCGGCGATCGGATGCAGCGCATCGGGCGGCTCTGGGCGGCGCTGCAATACCACCGCTCGCTCGAAGAGGAGCTCGAGCGGATCAACAGCGTGACGCTGGACAACCTGCGGAACCTGTACGCCGAGATGAGCCCGATGCCCCGGCTCGTGGGCACGCTCTGCCCGGCGGGCTGACGCCGCGTCGTGTCACCGTGCGGGGCCGGCTCACGCCGCCATGTTGTGGGTCTTGACGCAGTTCCCGCCGGCGGTGCGGGCGGACTGCACCGCGCGCGTCGCGGCGGCCACCAGCCGTTCGTCGGTCGAGACCTCGCCGGCGGATCCCGGGATGGCGGTCGCCACACCGACGCTGAGCTTGATCGTCCCGGCTTCGACCTCGATCTGGTTGAGCAACTCGCCAAGGCTGGCGTTGAACTGCACCTGGAACTGCTCGACCGTCGTGATCACCTGGTTGCTGCTGACCCGGGGCAGGATGATGCTGAGGATGCTCGAACCGACGCGGCAGACAATCCCGCCGATCGGCTCGAAGTGCTTCTGGAGAAAGGCGATCGCGCGGATCAGGACGGCGTCGCTGGCGAGCACGCCGGCGCGCTCCTGAACGATCTTGAGCCCGTCGATCACGACCTGCGCGAGACTCACGGGCTCCTGCCCCTCACGCAGCGCCGAGAATGTGCCGGTGAGCGCCGACTCGAACCCGCGGGCGTTGAGGAGCCCGGTGAGCGGGTCGTTCGATTCCTCGCCCACCAGCATGTGCGCGAGCTGATCGGCGGCGGGAGACCGCCGCGGCTCTTCCTCGGCGAGCTTGATGAGGTGTGAATCGGCGATCTCGAGCAACTCGGCCGGGTCCTTGGCGTCGCCTGTGTCCAGGCTGAACAGCTCCGAGAGCTCCTCGGTGTTGTGCGCGAATCGTTTGAAGGCCTCGTCGGCCTGCGACTGCTTGAGGCCGAACCACTGCTCACAGCGGTCGTAGTAGCGCTTCAGCGCCTGCGCGGGCTCGTCGTCGGTGAGCACATCGTGCGCATAATTGCCGATCGCCACGGCACGAACGATGTGGTGGTGCTCGTTCGGGGCGGCCGTGGGGCGCTCGTGGTACTTGATCGGCACGGTCAGCTGGTCGGGCAGTCGCCAGCGCTGCGCAAGCAGGGCGCCGATGTCGGGGTGCTGCGCCTCCAGCACGACCAGCTCCTGGCGGACGAGCTTGCGGTGATCGTTGTCGGCGGCTTCGATGATCTCGATGTAGTCGTCCCCGAGCGTGCGCAGCAGGGCGATCATCCCGATGTCCTGGAGCAGGCCCGACAGGAAGCACTCGTCTGCCTCGTGCAGTTTCGCCGCGTCGGCGACGGCCTTGGCCGCCGCGGCGGTGAACAGGCCGCGTCGCCAATAGGCGACGTAGTCGAATCTGGGATCCTTGTCGAGTTCGATGCTGCTCACGAGGCTGAAGCCCAGCACCAGGCTCTTCACGGGGCTGAGGCCCAGCATGACCAGGGCCTTGCGGATCGTGGTGCAACGCTCGCGCAGCCCGTAGAAACTCGAGTTCACTGTCCGCAGAATGCGGGCCGACATCGCCTGATCGGTCTGGATCAGCTTGGCGAGCTCATCGAGCGACACATTCTGGTCGCTGGTCATTTCGATCACGCGGACCGCGATCGCCGGGAGCGACGGCAGATTCGGGCAATCAAGCACTTCCTCGAGCAGTTCGGTATTCATCAGGTCGCTTCTGTGTCGGTCCGGGTCACGGTCGATCGTGTCGCAAGGATCGGCCAACCGGGGGATCATCTTGACCGGCGGCGGGCGAACGCCCCTCGAAGCGGGTGATTCTGAGGAAGGTATCGAGCGAAGCCGGACGGCGCCCCGACCGATAAACCACCCAGGCGGCCAGGAATCGGGCGACCCGGGTCCATCGCGCCGGTTCGCCCTTCTCGGCTTGGCCGGTCTCGCGGCCATCGCCAACGGCTCTGAGCAGGTCGATTGTCTCCGACCGGATCGGCCAGACGCCGTGCTGCTCGCCCGGGCTGAACGGATCGCGAGCCTGAACAGAGCCATGCGATCCTTCGACAAGCCGGGCTTGGGCGGGGTCAAACATCCGGACCGACGCCGCGGGGCCCGCTGCCGACCCGATGTCCGGGAATTGGCCCGTGTCGTTGAGCAGCGCCGCGAGGAACCTGGAAAGCGGGCGGCAGTCCGCCATCGGCGCTGCGGCGGTCGTGCTCTCATCGAGCAACATGAGCAACGCGTCCAGAACCCGGGGATGGGGGTCGCCCTGGGCCAGCAGCGACATGGTCAGTTCGCCCGCGAACATCGCGAGGGCCGAGGCGGCGTAGCGCGAGCGGAGGGCGAGGTACGGGTTCGTCAGGTCCCACTCGGTGAGCGTGATGAGGTCCTTGTCGGGCCTGGGGATGAAGCCCAACTCGCCGACTTGGAGCAGCTCGAACCCGCCCGAGAAGGCCGCCCGCTCCCGGCGCGATCCCTTCGCGATCCCGTTGATCAGCCCGTGCCGGCGCGTAAGCAGGATCACCGTCTGGCTTGTCTCCGACCATTCTCGGTGTCGCAGGCAGACGGCCTCGTCATGGGTCACGCTCACGGGGGACGATAGGGCCGACCGGGGCTTGCTCGGCTATCGTCGTCCATGCGGTTCGACCTGGTGGACGCGGTGCTGGAACAGTCAGACAACGCCATCGTCACGATCAAGCACGTGACGGGGGCCGAGGAGTACCTCCAGGACCACTTCGCGGGTTTCCCGGTGCTGCCGGGAGTGCTGATGCTCGAGGCGATGGTGCAGGCGGGCCGGCGGCTCGCCGAGACGGGACGCGACCCGGCCCTCCCGCCGCTGGTGCTTGGGGCCGTGCGGGGGCTCAAGTACGGCCGGTTTGTCCCGCCAGGGTGCAGCCTGGTCGTCCGGGTCGAACGCGGGGATGCGGGCGAGGACGGCTCGATCGAGATCAGGGGCGTGGCCGACGTGCGCGAGCCCGACGGTTCGATGAGCGGGCAGAAGGCCGCGAGCGGGCGGCTGACGCTCCGCCCGGCCCGGCTACGATGAACGCCCCGAGCCGGCTGGGGTGCGCGGGGGATTCTGCTGGGAATCACGGGGTTGGAAAGACCCGAGGAACGGAAGCGATGCAACGCGACGAAATCTTCGAGAAGGTCAAGGGTGTGCTCGTCGAGGCGCTGGCCGTGGACGACGACGAGGTAACTCCCGATGCGACGATCTTCAACGACCTTGGGGCGGAGTCGATCGACATGCTCGACATTGGCTTCCAGCTCGAGCAGGCGTTCGGCTTCAAGATCGAGCAGGGCGAGATGTTCCCCGAGGGCGTGACGAGCGACCCCGAGATGGTCGCCGACGGCAAGGTGACCGACAAGGGCATCGCGATGCTCAAGGAACGGGCTCCGCACATCAAGGTCGCGGCGCTGGAGGCCGACCCCAGGCTCGAGAAGGTGCGCGACATCTTCACGGTGGACGCGCTGGTGACGTTCGTCGAGAACAAGCTCAACGCGGCGTAGATCAGTTCTCCTTGCCCTCGTGGGAAGGGCATCCTGCCCGTCACTACCCTCTCTTCTTCTCGTTCTGGTCGAGAAGATATGGACGAAGATAGAGCGACGGGCTGGAAGCCCGTCCCACTAGGAATGGAAGGCCCCGAGGCTCATGCGCTGGATGTGGATCGACCGGGTGGTGGAACTGATCCCGCGTGAGCGGCTGGTTGCGATCAAGAACGTCAGCCTGGCCGAGGAGCATCTTCACGACCACTTCGAGGCGGTCGTCGGTGATGATGGCTCGGTCGTTCGCTCCGCACTGCCAATCATGCCCGCGTCGCTAATCATCGAGGGGATGGCGCAGACGGGCGGCATCCTCGTCGGGCACGCCGAGGATTTCCGGGAGAAGGTGATCCTCGCGAAGGTGAGCAAGGCGGAGTTGAGCCGCGAGGCCGGGCCCGGCTGCCAGCTGCGCTACACCGCGGAGATCAAGAGCTTCAGCCCCGCGGGGGCGAGCGTGTCGGGGACGGTGGAGTTGTCGGATCCTGCCGGGTGTGTCAAGAACGATGGGTGCCGTGGAGACGCGCAGCTTCTCCACGAGAAAGAGAGCGTGGAGAAGCCGAAGACGGCGTCTCCACGGCACCCGTCGGGTGAATCCGGCGGGTTCGAGGTCATCGGCACGATCGAACTGATCTTCAGCCACCTCGACCGCAACATGGCGGGCGTGGAGTACCCCGAGCACAACTTCGTCTTTGGCGAGGGGTTCAAGACCCTGCTGCGGACGAGCGGCGTGTTGGGGGAGGGATCAGGGATCGGCGATCGGGGATCAGGGAAGGAGCCCTGAGCGCGAGCGACGGGCCGATCCTGCGCCGGCGTTGATTCGGTCGTCAATGCACGTTCGGCCCCGCGCTCGCGCTTGGGGCTCCTTCAGAGCGTGGAGCGCGAGCGACACGATTCGGTTTGCGGGCACCGATGAGCGAACGAGAATCGTGTCGCTCGCGCTCCACGCTCTGACAATCACGCCCCAGCCAGCTTCTCCCGGCACAACCGATCGAACAACTCGACGGGGGCTGGCATCCCGGTCCACAGCTCGAACTGGGCCGCCGCCTGGCGCACGAACATCTCCACGCCATCGATCGTCCGGCAGCCCCGCTCGCGGGCGGCTCTGAGCATGGGCGTCTCGACCGGGTTGTAGACGGTGTCGAAGAACACCGTGCTCTCGTCGATGTTGGGCATGTCGGGGATGGGGATGGACAGGGCGTCGGGGGCAGGGCCGCCGGTCATGCCGACGGGGGTGCAGTTGATGTAGGCGTCATGGTTCCCGCCTCTCAGTCCGGCGAAGGCCACTGCCCGAACTGAGCCCTCGCCTCCCGAGTCGGATCGTCCTCGCCATTGGTCGGATGTAATCAGGTCTTCGACGATCGCTTCGGCCCGCTCCGGTGTTCGCCCGTAGATCACAGCGTGTCCGCCGCCGAAGGCTGCTGCGTAGGTCGCTGCCCGGGCAACTCCACCTGCTCCGACAATCGCAACCTCTTTCCCGGCAAGTCCATTCATCGCACGCCGAAGCAAGCTATGAATCGCCATGGCATCGGTGTTCGCACCTTGCCACAACTCGTATCGATCCGGTGGGTCGTCGACAACGTAGCGATTGAGCGTGTTGGCCGCGCCGATCGTGACCGGGCTCGCGAGGCCGTCGACAACGTCAGTCATGTATTGGGCGGCGTTCTCCTTGTGTGGAAGCGTCACACTCACACCTTCGAGAGCCAGCCCAGATGCGGAATCGAAGGCTTCGAGCGTCGCCTTGAAACTCGTGTAGCTCGCCTCCACGTCCTTCTCATCCGCCGCCACCGGCAGCGGCAGGTACACCCCGTCCCACCCCACCGCCTCGAAGCCCGCGTTGTGGATCAGGGGGCTCAGCGAGTGCCCGACGGGCCAGCCGATGACGCCGTAGAGCTTGGTCTCCTTGCCGATCTTCCGGAAGCGGTACATCCCCAGCAGGTCGTCGATCGTGGGCTGCCCCGGGGCGGTCGCGCTCTCGTCTCGCAGGCTCGCGAACGTCAGGAAGCCCCCGAACTTCGGCGCCAGCACGCGGCTCATCAGCCCGAATTCGCCCATGCCCAGGGCGATCGTGGGCTTGGGGGTCGTCCGCAGGATCTCGAACAGGTCGAGATTGTCGCGCAGCGAGCGGGCGCGATAGGCGACCTTGACCACGCTGCACGCCGGCTCGTCCACCGCGGCGAGGATCTTGCGGTCGAGATCGGGCGGGCGGGTCTGGAAGTCGTGGACAGAGAGGATGAGGCGCGTCGAGACGTCCCGCTGCTGCCCGGGGTGCGTGACGCACAGATTGATCTTCTGGCGGATGTTCGCCGAGCGGGTGTAGGCGGCGAGCTCGACGTCGAGGTAGGCGGGTGGGTGCTCGCATCCGCAGCAGAGCCTCTCGAACAGCGCGACGCGATCGGCGTCATCGCCGTCGTATTCTCCGCCCTCCCAGGTCGGCCGGCAGGTGAGGACGACGGGCAGCGGCGACTCGGCGAGGAGGCGGCGGAGTTGGGCGATCGCGAATGCGTCGTCGGTGGCCCGGCTCGCCGAGCCGGGTTCTGGGTCGGGCTCAGACCCGATCTCGAAGCCCAGTCCAGAGTCGGCTCGGCGAGGCGACCCACCAGGGGACTCAGAGCCGGAGAAGAAGCGATCGATGCGAAACTCGACGAGGTCGGCGCCCTTCCGCTTCGCGAGCGCCGCGTCGGCGAGAGCGGCGTCGATGGTGTTGACGGACGAACCGCTCTGGTCCTCGACGAAGATGGGCACGCACACCAGCGTTCGCATGGTCGGAGCGTACACGGGTCAACAGCGGAGCGCTACCGTTCGCCCGGAGACACGCCGTGCCGAACCAGCCGCAAGCGACCGCCCACCGCCGCACCCGCGACGACCACTCGACGGAGACGGCGGAGGACTACGTCGAGGCCGCCGCCGACCTGATCGACGCGGCCGGCGTCTGCCGCGTGACCGACCTCGCGGCGCGGTTCGGCGTGAGCCACGTGACGGTCACCCGGATCGTGAGCCGGCTCGAGAAGGAGGGGCTGGTCACCACCGAGCCCCGCAAGCCGATCGAGCTGACCGCGAAGGGCCGCCGCCTGGCCAAACGCTGCCGCGACCGGCACGAGATCGTCTACCGGTTCCTGCGGGCGATCGGCGTGTGCGAGCGGACGGCCTCGATCGACTCCGAGGGCATCGAGCACCACGTGAGCCCCGAGACGCTGGATCGCCTGCGAGAGGCGACCGACCGGCTGGGGTAAGGCTGTTCTGCGGCTACACCCGGCAATACACCAGATGCCGGGTGTGGCCAAGCCGGCGGTGCGAGGGGTTCCCAGGAGCGACAATGTCCCGCATTTCAAGTTGGTGCATGTACGCGCTGACATATTCCGATTGTCTGGGCATCGCCTGCATTTGTGGGTCTTTTTCCTGAGTGGGCCACTCGATCATCAGGATTCGCAGTGCCTTGCCAGCATGGCACTTAGGGATATCCCCCGATAAATTTGACGGTGCTGGGTCAAAAAATCTCGGCAACGACTGGCACAACACAAAACACGTGGCACTTTCACACTGTCTTGTCTCTCTCCTCCTATGACTCGACTGCGGGCGGAAACACGCGTAGTCGAGTTTTTTCTTGCGCACCATTCAATTGATCTGCAACTGTTCGTATGGCGTAAGCCGGGAACTTCCTCGCCGCGGGTGCCGTGGATCATCCCGCAGGGTGATCCACGAAAGGACGACACGGGCCGACGGAATCCGCCTTCACGCTCCGCGATGAAGGCGGGCACCGCACGCGGCCGCGGCCCCCGCCTGTTCGGTTTCGCCCGCTCCGGTCGATATCCTCGATCACCGATGGCGAAGGAGCAGGGATGCCCGGCGAGCCGATCCGGCAGAACAACGCGACATACGTGCGAATCAATGGCATCGACGCCGCCTGCTTCGCGGGGTGCAACTACCTGGGCCTCGCCCACGACCCACGCGTGCTCGACGCCGCCCGCTCGGCCGCGGGCCGCGTTGGCGTGAGCACCTCGGCCTCACGGGCCACCTCCGGCAACACCGACGACCACGCGGGGCTCGAAGTCGAGGTCGCGGTGTTCGTCTCGCGGGACAGATTCCCGGGGCTGCTGTTGCCCGACGGCTACACCGCCAATCTCGCGGCGGCCCAGGGGCTCGCAGAGAACCACCGCTGCGCCGTGCTCGATGAGCGGGCCCACCGCAGCCTGTTCGACGCCGCGCGACTCGCTGGCCTGCCGATCGTCACCTATCCGCACAAGCGGGCCGACCTCGCCGCGGAGCTGCTCGCCGACCTCGACGTCCCCGCGGCCGTGATGACCGACGGCGTGTTCACGGCCCACGGGGCGGTCGCCCCGCTGCGGGGACTGGCCGACGCCCTCCGCCCGGGCGACACGCTGCTCGTCGATGACTGCCACGGCTTCTGCGTGCTGGGCGAGGGCGGACGGGGAACCTGCGACGAACTCGGGCTCGACCTGGAGAGCGGCCGCATCGTTATCACCACGACGCTCGCCAAGGGCCTGGGGTGCGGCGGTGGCGTGGTCATCGGGCCGAACCGCTTCATCGACGGCGTGCAGGCCAACTCGACCGCCTACATCTGCACCACGCCGGTGTCGCCGATCATCGCCGCGGCGGGTCGCGAGGCCCTGCGGATCGTCAAGGCCGAACCCGATCGCGTCGCCCGCCTCCGCGACAACACGACACTGCTCCGAGAAGTGTGCGACCAGCCCACCGACCGCACGGGTGACCCGCCCACGCCGATCGTTGCGATCACACCCCCATCGCCCGGCTCACGCCTCGCGCGTACGCTGCTCGACGGCGGCCTGTACGTGCCGCTGATGACCTACCCGGGCGGCCCGTCGGCGGAGTACCTCCGCATCAGCGTGACGTCCGAGCACAGCGAGGAGCAGATCCGCCGGCTCGGGCATGCCCTCGCCCCGGCGGCCCTCGGAGACGCCGCCGCATGCCTGAAGACCTGATTGCCGACCGCCTCGAAGCCGCGCTCGCGATGGCCCGCGAGGGCGGCGCCGCGACGCTGCGGTACTTCCAGCAGGACGCACTGGGCATCGACACCAAGCACGACGGCACGCCGGTCACCGACGCCGATCGCGCCTGCGAGACGATCATCCGCGAGCGCCTGGCTGCGTCGTACCCCGATGACGGCGTCGTCGGCGAGGAGTTCGGCGATGCCCCCGGCTCGACCGGCTTCCGCTGGATCATCGACCCGATCGACGGCACGTTCAGTTTCATCCACGGCGTGCCGCTGTTCACCACGCTCATCGGCGTCGAGCACCGAGGCGACGACGGGACGTGGCGGGGCGTCGCGGGCGTGATCCACGCCCCCGCGATGGACGAGACGGTGTACGCCTGCGTCGGCGGGGGCGCATGGCACGCCGTTCGGGGCGCCGAACCCACGCGGGCCCGCGTGTCGAAGGTGCGATCACTCGCCGAGGCGACTGTCGGCACCACCGCCCTCGACTACTGGGACGAGGCGACCACGCCCGTCTGGATGCGCCTCGCCGCGGCGGCGAAGCACACCCGGGGCTGGCCCGACGCCTACGCCGCCATCTTGGTCGCGACGGGGCGGTGCGACGCGATCGTCGAGCCCAGCCTCAAGTGCTGGGATGTCGCTCCGTTCTGGCCCATCATGAGCGAGGCGGGCGGACGATCGACCGACTGGCACGGCATCGAGACTGCCCACTCCGGCGATGTCGTCGCGTCGAACGGGGCGATCCACGATGAGGTGCTGCGGGTCATCCGCGGGTAGCGCGGCTTCGACGCCGTTTCGGCCCGAGATCGAGCGACGCGACTCCGGGCTCTCAGTCGCGCTTCAACCTACCGTCCCCCATCACCACGCCCCGTGCCAACGTCGGGACCGCCCTGTCCGCCCTGGCGGTCTACCCGGGCCTGTACGTCACCGGCGCGACGGTCTGCTTCGCCCACCTCACGGCCCACACGCTCGCACCCGCCCCGGCGTTGATGGCGTTCGCCGCCGGCGTCGGGGTTTATCTCCTCGACCGTGCCAAGCTTCGCAACAGCTGGCTTGATCCTGCCGATCGCGAGGCCCACCCCGAGCGGTTCGCGTTCATCCGAGATCACGCCGGGGCCGTCCGCGGCCTCGCGGTGCTCCTGCTCGTCGGTGCCGGCGCGATCGCGGCGGAGTTCGCCCCGCCGCGCGACCGGGGGATTTTGGAGGCCGTCCCGCTGGTCGCGTTCGCCGGCGTGGTCGCCTACGCGGCGATGCCCCGCGGGTCACGACCTCGGATCAAGGACGTGCTGATCGTCAAGAACGCGTACGTCGCGTTGGGCATCACGGGGTTCGCGGCATTGATGTCCTGGCTGTGGTTCCCCGCGGTCGACCCGGTGGCGGCCTGGCGGTCTTGGGCGTTCGCCGCGGCGGTTGTCGCGATCCGCGTGGTTACCGACGCGATGCTGTGTGATCTTGACGACCTCGACGCCGACGCACGACACGCCACACGCACGCTGCCCGGTGTGCTGGGCCGGGCCCGGACGCGGGATCTCGTGTTGGCCTTGCAGTTGGCCATCTCGCTGGCACTGGTTCTCGCGCCGCTGGCCCCGATGACGGCACGGGTTGCCTGGGGCGCGGCGACGGCGGTCGGTGCGGTCGCGATTCGCCTGTGGCCCGCCTGCCGGCTGCGCGACCCGGTCGACCTCGGCCTCGCCGTCCAAGCGGCGGTCGTCGCGGCGGTGCTGGGCCTGGTCTGACCGAGGCTCAGGCCCGCTGGATGCCAACGCCGGCACGATAGAGGAGATGGAATGCGCCGTTGGCGACCAGCATGGTGAGAGCGATCAGCCCGGCCCCGGTCCACCCGACGCCAACGTGGATCGACATCCAGACGAGCTGCACCAGGCAGAGCAGGGCCACAAGGATCATCGTCGGGGTGCGCGGGATGACCTGGAGCATGAGGGCGCCGAGCGGCGCGCCGAAGAGGACGACGGGGGCGGCCGCGAGCCAGTGGCCCAGCAGGTCGGGGCCGATCTCGCCCGACGCTGCGGTGACGAGCACACCGATGAGCGAGTTGTACGCCATGAGGACGACGCTGGTGGAGATGGCGACGCGGAGGTCACAGCGGTAGAGCAGGACGAGGACGGTATAGGCGATCATGTCGATGCCGACCCCGGTGAGGGCCGAAGCCACACCTCCCAGCACGCCGATCGCGAGACCCGCGAAGGCGTCGGTGCGGGAGGACATCCTGGGGAGGTGATGCCAGTGGCGCATCTCGCGGATCTTGACGAGGGTGAGGAACCCGAAGCTGCCCCAGATACAGGCGAAGGCGAGCTTGACGGTGCTCTCGGCGAGGTGTGGGAGTAGGAATGCGGACGCGAGCGGAAGCGTGACGCCGCTCGCCAGCATGGCCCAGAGCAGCAGGCGGATGGCGATGGGCCGACCGCTGCACACGATGAACAGCGTCGCGCTGGTCATACCGACGGCCTGGATCGCGAACGAGAACTGGCGGCCCAACGACGCGGGCTCGCCGAAGAGCAGAACGAGAACCGGGAAGCCGACGGTGCCGCCACCCATCGGGGTCGAGCCGGCGACGTAGGAGCCGACCGCCATCGCGATGGCGGTGCCCCAGTGCTGAACGACGAGGCGCCAGTGGTCTCCCAGGATGACGAGCGTGAGCCACGCGACGACAAACCAGGTGGCCCAGACGAGGAAGGGGCCGTAACGCCTGGCCCGGGTGGTCGCGTTGGTCAGGATCCAGCTCGGCACGCGACAAGTATCGGCGGGAGCGCGGTGCAACGCGCGCGCTGGGGCACTGGCCGGACCGCCGCGGGTGGCCTATTGTTTCGGCCCGCCGGTGAGGCCCCCGAGGACACCGTGCGCCCATCTGCCTGACAAAGCCCGGTCGACCGGGCCGAGGATCGAACGATGAAGAAGGACATCCACCCGACCTACTACCCGTCCTGCAAGGTCTATCACAACGGCGAGGTCGTCATGACTGTCGGGGCTACAGTGCCCGAGATGCACGTCGACGTCTGGTCGGGGTCGCACCCGTTCTTTACCGGACGTTCGCAGTTCGTCGACGCCGCCGGACGTGTGGAGAAGTTCCAGAAGAAGTTCGCGGGCAACTACTTCCAGAACAAGAAGGCGAAGAAGTCCTGAGACCAGGGTCGCGTTCGGTGTCGGGCTCCGGCTTTTTTGGGTGGGCCGCGGTCGGCGGCGGATGATCGGTCGTTCGGACCGTATTTTCTGGAACCGCGGGCGATGCGGCCCCGAAATGGAAGACATCTCGGGGCTCTCGGTCCCACACTGTGTCGGACCCGTCTTTTTGCCGATCGGTCCGCGGCGGGGCCCGGGCGCCCAGCCGGGCGGTTTCTGAGCCGTTCGGAGAACATCTGGACTTTGGAGCAACGTGCCCGCGTGACGGAACGCGCGGGATCGATGTCTTGGGGGAATTCAGAGAACCGCCGCGGGTCCGCGGCCGCTGGAAGGGTATCCCATCATGAAGAATCGTTGTGCTTGTCTGCTGTCGGCGGCTGCCGGCATCGTCGTCTCAGCCGGCGTCGCAACCGCGGCGTCGGCGGCCGTTGCGGCCCCGGACGGGATCGCCTCGCCCGATGAACTCGCGATCCGGCAACTCGCCACGGCGATGCTGCCGGCGATGCCCGCTGACCAGCAGCGGGCGATCATCGCGGCGGGCGGCATCGGTTCGCAGGCCTATCACGCCGACATCGACCAGAGCGGCGAGGTGCTCGTCGAGAACGACGCCCGCTATCAGCGGCTGCGTGGCTTCGTGAGCCCGGCCCTGTTCGCCCGCGTGAAGGACGTGTATCTGGACTCCATGCTGGCGTCACTCGATCGGGCGGCCAAGGGTGAGCCGCCGATCTCGTTCTGCTTCGCCGAGGGGACCGACCCCGACCTGGTCGACGCCTACACCGCGCTGTTCCAGAACGAGTTCTGGGGCGGCCCCGACAACGGCGACCGGTTCCAGACCAGCAACCGCTGGAGCGCCACGGCGACGGACGGCTTCGGCACGGGCTCGATGGGCGACCCGATCACGCTGACCTACTCGTTCGCGCCGGACGGCTCGCTCGCCGCCAACCTCAGCAACCAGCTCCGCTCGAGCCAGCTCTTCGCGTGGCTCAACGGGCTTTACGGCTCGACGGCCACCTGGCAGAGCCTCTTCGCCCAGGTGTTCGCGCGGTGGGAAACGCTGACCGGCGTCAACTACGTCTATGAACCCAACGACGACGGCGTGACCGCCAACACCCAGAGCGGCTCGCTCGGCGTCCGCGGCGACGTGCGGATCTTCGCCGTCACCCTTGACGGCGGCGGCGGCGTGCTCGCCTACAACCAGTTCCCCAACCAGGGCGACATGGTCATCGACGCCTTTGACAGCTTCTTCAGCTCGACCAGCCAGAACTCGCGCCGGCTGCGCAACGTGGTGGCGCACGAGCACGGCCACGGGCTCGGGTTCGCCCACGTCTGCCCTGCCAACGGCACCAAGCTCATGGAGCCGTTCGTCTCCACCGGGTACGACGGTCCTCAGCTCGACGACATTCTCGCCGGGCAGCGCTTCTACGGCGATCCCAACGAGATCAACGACACCGCCGGGACGGCAACGGACGTCGGCAGCTTCTTCATCGGGCACTCGACCGCGGTCGAGAACATGAGCATCGACGACAACTCCGACGTCGACTTCTACCGCTTCACCACGACGCAGCCGCTGCAGATTGTTGTTGACGTCGAGCCTGACGCGGGCATCTATCAGCAGGGCCCGCAGACCTCGCAGTGCAACAGCGGCACGCTGACGGACTACACGACCAAGCAGGACCTGACGGTCGCGATCCGAGCTTCCAACGGGTCGACGACGCTGCTGCTCGTCAACGACACCGCCGCGGGTTCGCCCGAGCACCTCGAGTACACGCTCAACACGCCGGGCACCTATTACATCGTGGTGGACGACGCGACGGCGCAGAACAGCATCCAGCGCTACCGGATGGACATCGCGGGCGACACCGTGCCCTTCAACGGGCCGACCATCGTCGCCCAGCAGAGCGAGCCGACCGTGGTCGCCCCGGGCACCCCGGTGACCCTGGACTTCCAGGTGCTCGCCAACGAAGACACGATCATCGACGGGCCCGATCTCCACTACCGCATGGGCGGCGGCGCCTACACGACCGTGGCGATGACCTCCCTGGGGAGCAACCTCTACCGGGCCTCGATCCCGGCCGCCTCCTGCGGCGACACGCCCGAGTATTACCTCTCTGTCGTCGGCTCGTTCGTCGGTGAGGTCGACCTGCCGGTCGCGGGGGCGAGTGCCCCGTTCGCGTTCGACGTGGGCGAGCTCACGACCTCCTTCTCCGACAACTTCGAGACCTCGACGGGCTGGAACACCGCGGTGCACACGGCCTCGGCCGGCTGGTGGGAGCGCGGCGTGCCGGTGGCCTCGACGGGCGCGCCCCCGTCAGACTATGACGGCTCGGGCCAGTGCTATGTGACGGGCAACTCCGCGGACGAGGATGTGGACTTTGGGCTGGTGATGCTGATCAGCCCCGCGGTCGACCTCGACGCCGGCGGGCGGTTCAGCTACGCCTACTGGTACTCGAACGGCGGCGGCGCGTTCGACGCGAGCGACTACTTCCACGTCGACATGTCTACCGACGGCGGCATCCTGTGGACCACCATGAGGACGTACACGACCGACTCGGGCGGCTGGCAGACCGACACGATCGACGTGGACGCGGCGACGGGTGTGGTCGGCACACGCTTCCGGTTCGTCGTGAATGACGGCGGGAACAACAACACAGTCGAGGGTGCGGTCGATGCCGTGACGGTGGGCCAGGTGACGTGCTCGGAGCCGCAGGGCTGCAACCCGGCGGACATCGCCGAGCCGTACAACGTGCTCGACCTGCAGGACATCAGCGCGTTCATCTCCGCCTTCCTGGGTGGTGATCCCCTGGCGGACATCGCCGAGCCGTTCGGGGTGCTGGACCTCCAGGACATCCAGGCCTTCACCACGAACTTCGTGGCCGGCTGCCCGTAATCCAGAGCCGAGTTGAAGTCTCAGAGCCCGGGCTTCGGCCCGGGCTTTTTCTTTGCGCCTGGTCACGCGGAGTGGCCCTGCTATAATCCGTTCATCCGCAAATATGGATGATACAATCGCCCCACGTGCCCGCTTTGACCAGGAAAGGCCCTTTCACGGATGAGCACCTTCCTCGACCATCTCCAGCGACGCGTCCTCGTCCTCGACGGCGGCATGGGGACGAGCACGCACAAGCACCACCTCTCGGTCGAGACCGACTACGCCGGGTGCGAGAACTGCACCGACATCCTCTGCCGCACGAGGCCCGACCTCATCGAGTCGATCCACCGCTCGTTCCTGGAGGCGGGCGCCGACGCGATCGAGACCAACTCGTTCGGCGGCGCGGCCCACGTGCTCAACGAGTTCGATCTCGCGGGTGAGTGCTTCGAGCTCTCAAAGCGGTCGGCGGAGATCGCAAGGGCGGCGGCGGACGCGTTCTCGACGCCCGACAAGCCACGGTTCGTCCTGGGGTCGATGGGCCCCGGGACGAAGCTGATCACGCTGGGGCAGATCACCTGGGAGGCGATGCTCGCGAGCTACCGCGAGGCGATGCGGGGGCTGATCGCGGGCGGGGCCGACACGATCCTGATCGAGACCTGCCAGGACCTGCTGCAGATCAAGTGCGCGATCAACGCGGCCCTGGGGGCGCTCGAGGACAGCGGCAAGACGGTCGACGACATCCCGATCATGGTGAGCGTGACGATCGAGCAGACCGGGACGATGCTCGTCGGCTCGAGCCTCGAGGCCGCGGTGGCGGCGCTTCGGCACTACCCGATCACGTCGATCGGGCTGAACTGCGCGACCGGCCCCACGGAGATGGGTGAATCGATCAAGTTCCTCGATCGGAGCTGGGACCGGGCGATCACGTGCTTCCCCAACGCGGGCCTGCCGGCGCTCCAGGACGGGGAAACGGTGTACCCCTTGGGACCTGAGCCCCTGGCGGAGGCGCTCAAGAAGTTCGTGGGCGATCACGGCGTGCGGCTGGTGGGCGGTTGCTGCGGGACGACCCCCGAGCACATCGGGGCGATCGCGAGGGCGGTCGAGGGCGTGGAGCCTCGCCGGTCGAAGAAGGCGGGCTGGGTGGCCGCGTCGACGAGCCTGTTCAGCCCGGTCCCCCACCGCCAGGACACGAGCTTCCTGTTCATCGGCGAGCGGTGCAACGCGTCGGGGTCGCGGAAGTTCAAGGGGCTGCTGGAGGCGGAGGACTGGGACTCGATCGTGAGCCTGGCGCGGGAGCAGGTGCGCGACGGCTCCCACGTGCTCGACGTGAACGTTGATTACGCGGGGCGGGACAATCCCAGGGACATGGCGGAGATCGTCTCGCGCCTGTCGCGGCAGGTGGACGCGCCGCTGATGATCGACTCGACGCAGGTGAAGACGACCGATGCGGGGCTGCGGCACGCCGCGGGTCGGTGCATCATCAACTCGGCGAACTTCGAGGACGGGGAGGGCAAGTTCGATGAGATCTGCAAACTGGCGAGGGCATACAACGCGGCGCTGGTGATCGGAACGATTGACGAGGATCCCGAGGCCGCGATGGCTCGCACGGCCGAGCGGAAGCTGTCGATCGCGGAGCGGGCGATCGGGCGGGCGACAACGGTGCACGGGCTGGAGGTCGCGGACCTGTTCATGGACCCCCTGGTGCTGCCGATCTCGACGGGGATGGACTCGGACCGCCGCTCGGCCTTGGAGCTGATCGAGGGAACGAGGCGGATCGCGGCGAAGTTCCCGCAGGTCCAGCTCACGTGCGGGCTGAGCAACGTGTCGTTCGGGCTCAAGCCGGCCGCCCGGGTGGTGCTCAACAGCGTGCTGATGCACGAGCTGGTCGAGGCGGGGATGACCAGCGCGATCGTGCACGCGAGCAAGATCCTGCCCCTGAACAAGATCGACGGCGAGCAGCGGGCGGCGGCGCTCGACCTGATCTATGACAGGCGTGCGGAGAGCGCGGGGGGCACGGGGCTCCCTGAGGGCGTGACCGACGAGGCGTTCGACCCGCTGGCCCGCCTGATCGACCTGTTCAAGGACGTCGAGGGCGTCGCGGCGGCGAAGAAGGAGAGGAAGAACCTCACGCTCGAGGAGCGGCTCCGCGAGCACATCATCGACGGGGAGAAGGAGAGGCTGCACGTCTCACTCGACGAGGCGATGGCGAAGTACGCGCCCCTGGACATCATCAACGACCACCTGCTCGACGGGATGAAGACGGTGGGCGAGCTGTTCGGGGCGGGCGAGATGCAGCTCCCGTTCGTGCTGCAGAGCGCGGAGGTGATGAAGAAGGCGGTGGCCTACCTCGAGCCCCACATGGAGAAGATCGAGGGGCAGACGAAGGGGACGATCGTGCTCGCGACGGTCAAGGGCGACGTGCACGACATCGGCAAGAACCTCGTCGACATCATCCTGACGAACAACGGGTACACGGTCCACAACATCGGGATCAAGCAGACGATCGACAACATCCTCAAGGCGTTCGAGGAGTACTCCCCCCACGCGATCGGGCTCAGCGGGCTGCTGGTCAAGAGCGTGAACGTGATGGAGGAGAACATCGAGACGCTCAACGAGCGGGGGCTGACGCCGCCTCTGATCCTGGGCGGGGCCGCCCTCGCACGGTCGTACGCCGAGGGCTACCTGCGGGACAAGTACAAGGGCCCCCTGCTCTACGGCAAGGACGCGTTCGACGGGCTGCGGATCATGGACCACATCGTGGGCGGCAGGCTCGGGGTGCTTGCCGACGAGATCGACGAACGGCAGGGCAAGCGACGCGACGTCCGCGAGAAGGCGGGGCTGGAGCCCGAGCAGCCCGGCGACTCACGCTCGGCCATGCCGCGGGCCGGTGGGGCGGTCGCGGTGGCGACGCGATCTGAACTCAGGCGGGACGTCGAGGTGCCGGTGGCTCCGTTCCTGGGGTCGCGGGTGGTCGAGGGGCTGGATCTCAATGACATCTACCCGTACATCAATCCGGTCGCCCTCTTCCGCGTGCAGTGGCAATACAAGCGGGGCAAGCGGACGGCGGAGGAGTACGACCGGGAACTGGAGACGAAGGCGAGGCCCATCTTCGAGGAGCTCAAGGCCCGCTGCCGATCGGAGAAGCTGCTCCAGCCCCGCGTCGTGTACGGGTACTACCCCGTCTGCTCGGACGGCAACGACCTGGTCGTCTTCGACTCCGACGACCACGACCGCGAGATCGAGCGGTTCACCTTCCCACGCCAGCAGGCCAACCGCCGCCTGTGCATTTCCGACTTCTTCAAGGACGCCGACGAGTGCCGGTCGCTGGGTCGAATGGATGTGCTGGGGCTGAGCTGTGTGACGATGGGCCCCCGGATCAGCGCCGTCTGCAGGTCGCTGTTCGAGTCGGACGACTACAGCGCTTACCTCTACATGCACGGCATGGGCGTCGAGACCGCCGAGGCCCTCGCCGAACTGTGGCACAAGCGGATGCGCCAGGAGCTCGCCATCGCGGGCGACGACAGCCCGGACATCACCAAGCTCTTCGCCCAGCACTACCAGGGCAGCCGCTACAGCTTCGGCTACCCCGCCTGCCCCGAGATGAGCGACCAGGAGAAGCTGTGGCGGCTCATCGACCCCACCCGCATCGGCTGCGAGTTGACCGAAAACTGGCAGATCGATCCGGAGCAGAGCACGAGCGCGATCGTGGTGCATCACCCCGAGGCGAAGTACTTCAATGCTTGAGCCGGTCGGCGGATGGCGGAACCCAGGTAGCAGAACTCGGATCGGAGGCGGCCATTGGCCGTTCGCCGCGTGGTCCTATCCGACCTGAGTTCCGAGTTCTGAGTTCTGCGATCCGCCTCGCCGCATCCGCGGCACCG
This sequence comes from Phycisphaeraceae bacterium, assembly GCA_023898685.1. Lineage (GTDB taxonomy): Bacteria > Planctomycetota > Phycisphaerae > Phycisphaerales > UBA1924 > UBA1926. Next base: position 3,098,900 of record CP060234.1, on the reverse strand, counting down.
CCTCCAGCAGCGCCCTCGTATACGCCTCGCGGGGCTCGTGGATAATGTGATCGCGGGGGCCGATCTCCTCGAAGCGTCCCGCACGCATGACGGCGATGCGGTGACAGACGTGTGAGACCACGGCCATGTCGTGGCTGATGAAGAGATAGGAGAGGCCCAGCTCGTCCTGGAGGTCCTGGAGCAGGTTGATGATCTGGGCCTGCACCGAGACGTCGAGGGCGCTCGTGGGCTCGTCGCAGACGATCAGGCCAGGCTTGAGGGCGAGGGCGCGGGCGATCGCGATGCGCTGTCGCTGGCCCCCGGAGAACTGGTGCGGGTAGCGAGAGGCCGAGGACGGCGGCATGCCGCAGCGTTCCAGCAGTTCCTCCGCGGCCTTGCGGCCCTCGGATCTTGTCTTGACGAGGCCGTGGATGTGGAGGGGCTCCGCGACGATCGCGGCGACGCGCATGCGTGGGTCGAGGCTGGCGGCGGGATCCTGGAAGATGATCTGCATGCGGCGGCGCATCCGGCGCAGAGTGGCGCCGCTGGCGGCGCGGACGTCGGTCCCGTCGAAGCAGACCGAGCCTGAGGTGGGCTCGATGAGGCGGAGGACGGCGCGGCCCAGGGTGGTCTTGCCGGAGCCGGATTCGCCGACGACGCCCAGGGTCTCGCCGCGGGCGATGTTGAAAGAGACACCATCGACCGCGACGACGCGTGACCGTGAGGGGGCTAGGAGAGCTCGTCCGGAGCCGAACTCGACGCGGAGATCGGCGACTTCGAGGATGGGGCCCGGTTCAATCACGGGACGATGGTATGGGGGCCGTGTGCCGTGGTCGCCCACGGCGACTGTGGTGCACGACAGGGGATCGTGGAGAAGCTACCCGTGTTCCGGGCGCCCGGCCGATAGTGTGGTGGACACCGGAGCTTCCCATGTGCGGTCTGATCGGCATCGTGACTTCTGCGGGAGACGTGGGCGTCTCGCGCGAGCGGTTTGTCGCGATGCGGGACGCGCTCGAACACCGAGGGCCCGACGACGCCGGCCTGTTCGCGGCGCCGGGGGTGCTGCTGGGGCACCGGCGGCTGGTCGTGATCGACCCGACGTCCGCCGGGCGCCAGCCCATGCAGACACCCGACGGGCGGTTCGTGCTCGTCTACAACGGTGAGCTCTACAACGACAGGGAGATCCGGGCCGAGTTGGAGCGAGACGGGGTCGCGTTCCGGTCCTCGTGCGACACGGAGACGGTGCTGCACGCGGTGGCGCGGTGGGGCGTGGACGCGGGGCGGCGGCTGCGTGGCATGTACGCCCTGGCGTTGTGGGACACGCGGGAGCGGGTGTTGCTCCTGGGGCGCGACCCGTTCGGGATGAAGCCGTTGTACTGGACCGAATTGCAGGGCGCGGCCAATGGCGGGATCGCCTTCGCGAGCGAGATCCCGGCGCTGCTGAGGCACCCGGGCATCGCGGCGAGGCCAGACTGGGCCGCGGTGTCGGGCTACCTGACGACGATCCGAACGACGCTGGGCGAACGGACGATGTACGAGGGCATCCGGTGCGTGCGGCCCGGGGCGTGGATGCGGTTCGAGTTCGGTGATGGGATTCGACCGGAGACGGTGTTTCCGACATACAAAGGTGATGGCACCGGCTCGGCCGACGTCGCGGCAGCAGTCGAGGATTCGGTGCGAGCACATCTGCGGAGCGACGTGCCCTGGTGCAGCCTCCTGAGCGGCGGGCTCGACAGCACGATTCTCGCGACGCTCGCGACACGGGAGGCCGGGCCGCTGCGGACGTACGTGTCGGGGTGCCCCGGCGCTGGTGAAGGGCTGGCGGACGATTTCGCGTTCGCGCGTGTGGCGGCCGAGGCGATCGGGTCGACGCACACCGAGGCGCCGGTGGATCGCGATATGTTCCTCGAGCGCTGGCCCTGGATGGTCGAGCGGCTGGGCGTGCCGATGAGCACGCCCAACGAGGTGGCGATTAATGAGGTGGCGAGGACGCTGCGGGGCGAGGGGCACGTCGTCACGCTGAGCGGGGAGGGAGCGGACGAGCTGTTCGGCGGGTACGACCTGCCGATGGCTTCGGCGGCGGAGCACGTCGCGGCGAATCCAGAAGCGACGATCGCAGAGGATGCGGCGTACGCGATGGGGGCGGCGGCGTGGATGCGCCCCGACCAGAAGCACCTGTTCGTCTCGCCCGGGTTCTGGGAGGACGCGGAACAGGATGCGGCGCTGCGCGAGACGTACGAGGGGGACCTCGGGGCGCTGAGCGGGGCGGTCGCGGGCGACTTCGACGGAGCCTCTCGCGACGAGCAGCGGCAGCAGGCCCTGCTGCGGATGCTGAGAACGGTCAACCTCGCGGGGTTGCTCCAGCGCCTGGACACCGCGACGATGCTCGCGTCGGTCGAGGGGCGGACGCCGTTCGCGGATGTGCGGGTGGCTGGGTTAGCCGAGCGATTGCCGATGGCACGGAAATTCGTCGCCGGCGATCCCCCCGGAACCAAGGTGGCATTGCGGGAGGCGTTCGCGGGTCGAGTCCCGACATCGATCCTCGAGCGGCCCAAGCGGAGCTTCCCGCTTCCCTTCCAGGCGTGGCTTGGGGAGATGACGGGCGCGATCCGGGGGAGCGGGCTGGTCGCTGAGATCTACTCGCCGGCGGCGGTCCAACTTGTGTGCGCGGACCCCGGGGCGGCGTGGAACCTGGCGTGGCCCATGGCGAATCTGGCGGTGTGGGGGAGAAGATGGGATTGAGGGAGAAGCGGGTGCCACGACTCGCCGCCCTCGGCGCAGTCGTGTGTTTTCGTGGAGCGCTGCTGCGACGAGGACGGCGAGCAGCGGCACCCGGCGTCGGTCGTTCATTTCATCGGAAATACCTCCAACAACGCGATACGCCCCATCTGGTAGCCGCTGTACTCAAAAAGTAGAGCGCTGTACGACCCACCGTTGCCATCCCAGCGATCACTGGCGTGCCAAGCATCCGCCACGACGAGATCCGACATATCGATCTGCGTCACCGAGACCACCATCTCCGCCACATCTCGCGTGCTCACGTTGTCATCGATGCAAACTTCATCGAGACTGTCCCGGATCAGCGGGACAGGGACGAGCGACTCCAGGCAGTCTTTGGAGCCGAGCAGAAAGACGCCATCCACATCAGGGCCGTCGAGGGCGAGCTGTTTCGTCGATCTATAGAGCGGTGAGCGGCATGACGAATCGTTCAGCCCGAAACGCTCGATCAGGGCATGTACATCAGACTCGCCGAGTTGCGTCAGCCCCGCGACCGGAGGCCTTGCAGCCCACCGGATTGTCACGCCGGCAACACCGATCGCGAAGGCCACAATCAGGACGAAGGGGAGCCGCTTCACAGTTCCCCCCGTGCCGCGGCGTCACGTGCTGCGACGGCAAGTTCGTCGCAGTGTTCGTTCTCCGGGTGCTCGTTGTGGCCCTTGATCCAGTGGAATCGCACGACGTGCTCGCCCATCAATTCATCGAGCCGCTTCCACAGCTCGACGTTCTTCACGGGCTTCTTCGCGGCCGTCTTCCACCCCCGCTTCTTCCAGTTCGCCATCCACTCCTTGAGCCCGTTGAGCACGTACTGGGAGTCGGAGTAGAGGTCGACCGAGCTCGCCCGCTTGAGGGCGGTCAGCCCCTCGATCACGGCCGTGAGCTCCATGCGGTTGTTGGTGGTCGCCGGATCGCCCCCCGAGTCCTCGCGTTCCGAGCCAGAGGCCTTGTGGCGCAACAGATAGGCCCAGCCCCCCGGACCCGGGTTGCCCGAGCAGGCCCCATCGGTGTAGAGCTCGACCAGCGGCCTTGTCGCGTTCTCGCCCATCGCGGCGAGGATAGGCGTGCCGCCGGTTCCGCTACGATCCGTCCATGACGACCACCGCCACCACCGCGTCGAAGGCCGTGCATCGGATTGAGGTCCATCCCACCGCCGGGGATCCGGTGGCGCAACGGATCATGCACGATGCGAAGGCACTGGGAATCCGCATGACGGGGGCCCGGTCTGCGCGGGTGTACCTGATCGAGGCAGAACTCGGCGATGCGGGGCTGGGGGCGGTGTGCTCGAAGCTGCTGGCCGACCCGGTGACCGAGCGGGCGGTGGTCGGGGCGTCGGACGGCTCGGGCACACTGATCGAGGTCCACCCGCTGCCCGGCGTAATGGACCCGGCGGCGGGGTCGGTGCGGGACGCGCTACACGACCTCCTCGGCGTCGACGCGGAAGTGACGACAGGGGTGCGGTATGAGTTCGAGGGGATCTCGGCTGGCGAGGCCCAGAACCTGGCGAGGCGGCTGCTGGCCAACCCGGTGATCCAGGCGATCCACGCCGAGCCGTTCCACCCAGATGAGCTTCCCAAGGGGCACGAGCACGAGTCGCCCCTGACGCACGTGCCGGTGCGAGACCTCGACGACGGGGCGCTCGAGAAGCTCAGCCGCGAGGCCCACCTGTTCCTGAGTCTGGACGAGATGCGGGCGATCCGCGACGAGTACCGCCGGCTGGAGCGCGAACCCACGACGATCGAGCTGGAGACGATCGCGCAGACGTGGAGCGAGCATTGCGTGCACAAGACGCTGAAGAGCCGGATTGTGTACAGGGAGGAGAGGCACGAAGGGACTGAGGCACGAAGGCACGAAGGGGCCGCCTCGCTCGCCAACAACCAATCGAACGACCCTGCGTGCCTTCGTGCCTCTGTGCCGGTGTGCCTTCCCCTCACCTTCTCCAACCGCCCCGGCCACACGATCAACCCCGATGGCTCGGTCACGATCGACAATCTGCTCAAGTCGACCGTCGCGGCGGCGACGCACGAACTGATCGCAGAGGGTGTCGACTGGACGCTCTCGGTATTCGTCGACAACGCGGGAGTGATCGCGTTCGACGAGGACCACGCGATCAACGTCAAGGTCGAGACCCACAACCACCCGAGCGCCATCGAACCCTACGGCGGCGCCGCGACCGGAATCGGGGGCTGCATCCGCGACGTGATCGGGACCGGGCTGGGCGCGAAGCCGATCGCGTCGACCGACGTGTTCTGCGTGGCGCCACCCGACACCGAGGACGTGCCGGCGGGGTGCCTGCACCCCAGGCGGATCCTCTCGCAGGTCGTCGCGGGCGTCCGCGACTACGGCAACCGCATGGGCATCCCCACCGTCAATGGCGCCGTCTCCTTCGACCACCGCTATATCGGCAACCCCCTCGTCTTCTGCGGCTCCGTCGGCATCATGCCCCGCGGCGAGAACGACTGCATGATCACCGGCGCCGCGCAACCCGGCGACCGCATCATCGCCCTGGGCGGCCGCACGGGGCGCGATGGTATCCACGGCGCGACCTTCTCCTCCGCCGAGCTTACGGATACCCACGCGGACGAATTCTCCCACGCCGTCCAGATCGGCAATGCGATCGAAGAGAAGCGGGTTCTGGATGCGATTTTGAGGGCCCGCGACTATGGGGTGGGAAGGCTCGAAGGCACGGAGGCACGAAGGCACGGAGGGCCTGACTTGGTCGCCGGCACACAACTGGACGACCCTTCGTGCCTTCGTGCCTCAGTGCCTTCGTGCCTTTTCAATGCCATCACCGACTGCGGCGCTGGCGGCTTTTCCAGCGCCGTCGGCGAGATGGGCGAGAAGCTCGGCGCCGAGGTCCATCTCGAACGCGCCCCACTCAAGTACGCCGGCCTCACGCACACCGAGATTTGGATCTCCGAGGCCCAGGAACGCATGGTCCTCGCGGTCCCCCCAGAGAACGTGGCGGCGCTCCAGCAGATCTGCGACGAGGAGCACGTCGAGCTCGCCGACCTGGGACACTTCGGCACCCCCGATCGTGAACTCATCCTCAACCACCACGGCGTCGTGGTCGGTCGGCTGCCGATGGCGTTTCTGCATGATGGGATCCCGATGCCGACACGGGAGGCGGTGTGGGGCGGAAGAGACGGAGAGACGGATGGGGAAAGAGACGAAGAGACGAAGTCACGAAGAGACAGAGTGCGTGCTTCGAACGATGACGCCCAATCGGAAGACACTTCGTCTCTTCGTCTCTCCGTCTCTGCGTCTCTTCGGCGCCTCCTCTCCCACCCCAACATCGCGTCCAAGCACTGGATCATCCGCCAGTACGACCACGAGGTGCAGGGGAACACCGTCGTCCGACCGCTGGGCGGGCCCGCGGCGCGAGGGCCGATGGACGCGGCGGTGATCGAGCCGGTCCCCGGGACGGGCAGGGGCCTCGCCATCGCGTGCGGGCTCGCGACAGGGATAGGCGACCCGGAGCGGGGAGGCGACCCATACCAGATGGCCCTCGCCGCGATCGACGAATGTGTGCGCAACCTGGTGTGCGTCGGGGCCGATCCGGATCGGATCGCGATCCTCGACAACTTCTGCTGGCCCAGCTGCAGGAAGCCAGAGAACCTCGCGAGCCTGGTCCGCGCGGCCGAGGGCTGCTACGACGGGGCGAAGGCGTACCGGACGCCGTTCGTGAGCGGGAAGGACTCGCTGAACAACCAGTTCACAATCCCCGGAGAAGATGGGTCGGACGGCCGGACGATCGAGATCCCGCCGACGCTGCTGATCACGGGCGTGGGGATCGTGCCGGACATCAGCAAGTGTGTGACGATGGATGCGAAGCGGGCGGGGAACCGCATCGCGATCGTCGAAGCCGCCGGCCCGGATTCGTTATGCAACATGTCGCGCATCGGTGGCTCGCACCTGGTGGACCTGACGGAGACGCCAGATGACGTTGAGTCATCGGCACCGCTTGCTGATCTCGTGGAGGGCCCCAAGCTCGCCAGGTTCATCGCCGAGGCGATCCGGCGCGGACTTGTTGTCTCTGCCCACGACGCCTCCGAGGGCGGGCCCCTCGTCGCACTCGCCGAGATGCTGATTGCGGGCGCGACGCCCGGTGCCCCACTCGGCGCAACCTACGTCCCCTGTTCGCCGACGCCGTTGGTCCGCCACCTGGGGGATCGTCCCCACTGCTATGTTCTCGAGATCCCGCCGGCGCGGGTCGACGAGTTCAATGACCTGAGCCTGGAATTAGGCGTCATGGGTACAACCTGGATGGGCGAGATCACGAGCACGGGTTTGCTCGATCTGCACGACGAAACCATCCCCGTCGAAGACCTCGCCAAGGTCTGGTTGGGCCCGCTCGATTGGTAGGGCAGCGTTCCGCGGGCTGTGAGTTGGTGGGCGGACGACGCGAGAAGAAAGAGGAGATGCGGAGCCCCTTGTATGTTCCCCATGTTGTAGAAGTATCGTTCATCCGGTGATCGTCGAAGCGAGCGTCGCGAGCGGAGGCGATCACCGGTTCGGGTCGCGAGACCGTCAGCCCCTTGGTCTTCGAGACCGTGGGTGAGCCTGGTCCCGGCCCGGTCATGTCCGAGCCCGAACAGTCGCCGGGGCCTCGAGCCCGCATCTGCAAGGAAGGGACGGTATGGCATCTGACGTGTACTTCGTCGGCATCGACGTCTCCAAGAAGTGGCTCGACGTCGCCTCGACCCGGGGCGGCGATCCGGTCCGGTTCCCCAACACCCCCGAGGGACGCCGCTCGGTCATCGAGCACGCCGGAACCCCGGCCGGCATCGTCGTCGAGGCCACCGGCGGGCACGAGCGGTCGCTGGTGGCCGAGCTGGCCGCCGTGGGTCTGCCGGTCGTGGTCGTCAACCCGCGTCAGGTGCGCGACTACGCGCGTGCCACCGGGCGTCTGGCCAAGACCGACCGGATCGACGCGGCGATCCTCGCGCGGTTCGGCGAGGCGGTGCGTCCGGAGGTCCGCCCGATCCCGGACGAGCAGAGCGTGCAGCTGGAGGAGTTGCTGGCCAGACGCCGGCAGGTGCTGCAGATGCACGTGGCCGAGCGGAACCGGGTCTACACGGCCCGGAGCGACCGTGTGCGTCGGAGCATCGTGGGCGTGATCGAGCGTCTGGAGGCCGAGCTCCGGTCGATCGACGAGGACCTGGGCGACCTGATCCGCTCGAGCCCGGTGTGGCGGGAGAAGCAGAATCTGCTCAAGAGCGTGCCGGGCATCGGCGACCGGACGGCGTTGACGCTGATCGCCTCGCTGCCCGAGCTGGGGCGGGCCTCGCGTCGCCAGATCGCGGCGTTGGTGGGCGTAGCGCCGATCAACCGCGACAGCGGCGTGATGCGTGGTCGGCGGACGACGGCCGGTGGCCGCCCGCACGTGCGGAGCATGCTGTACATGGCCACGCTGTCGGCGACGAGGCACAACCCGCGGGTCCGGGCCCACTACAAAGCCCTGCTCGCGGCGGGCAAGGCCAAGAAGGTCGCGCTGGTCGCGTGCATGCGCAAGCTGCTGGTCATCCTCAACGCCATGCTCCGCGACGGAAAAACATGGCGGCAGACCGCCGATACGCCTTGACATCGAACACAGTCGCTCACCCGCTCCGTCTCCGGCGGATCGACCTCTCCCCGCGACCGGGGCGAGGTGGGAAAGCGACGCGGTCGGGTGCGATTTGAACGATCGTCCCGCCAACGCACGGCCGACACGGCCGTGGCACACTTGATGCGTCTGCTGTGAGGGTGCTCAGCCACTCCGTCTCTTCGTCTCTCGATCTCTCCGTCTCTTCCGGCTCACCTCAACCCATACTCCTTCAGCTTCCGGTACAGCGTCCGCTCCCCGATCCCCAGCATCTTCGCCGTCTGCTCGCGATTGCCGCCTGTGAGCTTGAGCGTCTCGCGAATCGCCCGCTTCTCGAGCTGCTCGAGGCTCGCCCCGGCCAGCGAGCCGGCCCCGCCCGCACCACCCTCGCCCTCAGGCTCATCGCCCGACCGCACCTCATCGGGGATGTGCCGCACGTCCAGCCTCGCGTCCGCCCCGGGCTCCGCCTCACCCATCGCCGTCACCGTCATGTTCTGCACGACATTGAGCAACTGCCGCACGTTCCCGGGCCAGTGGTAGCTCGTCAGCCTCATCACAGCGGCGTCGGTGATGTCGGGCACACCCGCGCCCATCCCCTCGCTGAACTTCGAGATCGCGTGCCTGATGATCCGCGGGATGTCGTCCCGCCGATCCCGCAAGGGCGGCAGGTGGATGTGGCTGCCGTTGATGCGGTAATAGAGATCCTCGCGGAACGCCCCCTCCCCCACCGCCTTCGACAGGTCCTTGTTGGTCGCGCTGACGAACCGCACGTCGACCTTGCGGCTCTCGTTGCTGCCCAGCCGCACGACCTCGGCGCTCTCGAGCACGCGCAGGAGCTTGGCCTGCATCGTCAGCGGCATGTCCCCGATCTCGTCGAGGAAGAGCGTGCCGCCGCTCGCGTATTCGAACACGCCCTCCCGCGCCCCGTCCGCCCCGGTGTACGCCCCCTTGACGTGCCCGAAGAGCTGGTCCTCCAGCAGGCTCTCGCTCTGCCCCGCGCAGTTGAATGCGACGAAGCGTTTGTTCTTCCGCGGCGAGTGATCGTGCACCGCCCGCGCGATCAGCTCCTTGCCCGTCCCGCTCTCGCCCGTGACGAGCACCGGGATCGGGCTCGCGGCGACGGTTCGGACCGTCCGCAGGATCCGTCGCATGGGCTCCGAGCCCGCGACGATGCCGTCGAAGCCTTCCTCCCCGACCAGCCCGACCAGCTCCCCCGCCTCGTGCCGCACCACCGCCCGCTCGGCCGCCCGGTTCACCAGCGACCGGAACACCGCAAGGTCCAGCGGCTTCTCGATGAAATCAAACGCCCCCTCCTTGAACGCGGCCCGGGCCGTGGGCACGTCGCCGTGGGCGGTGACCATGATTGTCTCGGCGTCGGGCTGGAGCTCCGCGGCGTTCCTCAGCACCACGAGCCCCGCGTCGGAGCCGTCAGGCGCCACGCCGTCCCGCCCGCCCGATTCGGGCATGCGCAGGTCGGTGACGATGACGTCAAAGCTGCCGTGACGCATCTCCTCCATCGCTTCGCCGACGCCCGTAACGACCGTGCTGACGTGCCCCGGCTTCCGCAGGGCGTCTGCCATCACGTCGGCGTGGTCGGGCTCGTCCTCGACGATCAGAACCTGGGCGGCCGGCACGGTGTGGTCGTCGCTCATGCCGACACGATATCACCGCCGGCGCGGATCATCGCCGCAAACGCAATCGCGAGGGCGTCGGCCACGTCGGGCGGTTCCGGCGGCGCCGGCAAGCCGAACACGGAAGCGACAGCCTCCTGCATCTGCCGCTTGGCGGCCCGCCCGCTACCGGTCATCGCCTGCTTGACCGTCTTGGGGGCCAACTCGGCGAAGGGCAGGCCGGCCCGCTTGAGTGTGAGCAGGATCACGCCGCGGGCGTGGGCCATGACCATCGCCGTCGCGGGGTGCTTGTAGTGGGCGAAGAGGGCCTCGACGGCCGCGGCATCGGGTCGGACGCGGGCGATCAGCTCGGCCAGATCGCGTTCGAGCTCGTCGAGACGGTCGGCTATCGGGGGGGGCGAGCCCGAGCCCTGGGTCAGGCGGAACACGCCGGCCTCGACGATGCGGGGCGATCGTTCGTCGCCCTCGACGCAGCCGTAGCCTGTGAGTCTTAGCCCCGGATCAATCCCAAGCACCCGCACCGGCCATCTCCCTCCAGTGCCTAGTGCCCAGTGCCCAGTGCCTGGTAGTTCTCGAGATAATTCACCACCGTCTTCGCCAGGATGTCGGCCTCGATGTTCACCGCGTCACCCGGCTCGTAGCCGGACATGATTGTCTTTTCGAGCGTCGCCGGGATCAGCGCGACCTCGATCCAGCCACCCGCCCCCGACCCATCGCCCGCCTCGAGCGCCGCGATGGTCAGGCTGACGCCGTCGAGACAGACCGAGCCCTTCGGGGCCATGAACTTCATCAGGTGGGCGGGGGGTGAAACGCGGACGCGGTATTCGCCGTCGGCGGTCTCGGGCTTGTCGACGCGGACGACCTCGCCCACACCGTCGACGTGTCCCTGCACGAAATGGCCCCCCATGAGCGTCTGGGCGGTGACGGAGCCCTCGAGGTCGACGCCCGATCCCACGCCGAGACCGCCCAGATTGGTCTTGGCGAGCGTCTCTGGGATCGCGAAGAAGCGGAGGCGGCCACCGATCTCGCCGGGATCAACCGTGAGCGTGAGGCAGCACCCATTGACGGCGATCGAACCGCCCTCGCCGGCCCCGTGGGCCCAGCCGCCGGGGTCGATCTCGATGACAACACCCCGGGGATCCCGGTCCATCCGGGCGACCCGCCCGACCGCCTGCACAAGCCCTGTGAACATACCGCACTGTATCGTGACCGGGAGCCCCGCTCGGCTTGACGTATCGGATTCAGGCCCGGATACTCCGGCCTGAGCGGCCCCCAAACCGCCCCGCCGCACGGCGGGCCCATGCCCGCCATCCGTCGCCGAGACACGGAGATCCGTCACGATGAACCCAGTCTTTGCCCACGGCCGCCCCCCCCGGCTCGCCGCTCTGCTCGCCGCCTGTTTGCTCGCCGCGGGCTGCACCGTGACACCGTCCGGCGCGGGTGAGAAGCCCGGCACGAAGGCGTCGGCCAAGCAGCCCGCCGCCATCGGGGTTGTGACGACAAGCCGGGGTGTGCGGATCGTCCACGACGACTGGGCCACGCTGGGCTACCGATGGGAATGGAGCACCACCCCCCTCGCCGCGGGCCGGGGCGTGGTCGGGTCGGTCGACATCCTGGGCGACGTGATCGCGGTGCAGTCGAAGGACGCCTGGACCGCCCTCGTGCAGGCGAACACCGGCAACCGGCTCTGGCAGGTCCGCAACACCTCGCCCCTGACCGAGTTCGAGGGCAACGTGCGGGTGAACGACGTGCTGATCTCCTGCGCGCGGCCGGAGCTGTTCATCATGGAGCTGGGCAGCGGCAATCTGATCGCCCGTCAGCCCGTCGACGTGGTGATCTCCACGCCCCCGCTCATCGACGGGGGCCTCGCCGTGTTCGGCACGCCCACCGGCCGCGTGCTCTGCCACCGCTTCGGCAAGGCGAGCGGCGAGCCCTTGCCGCCGCCGTTCGCCGACGGGGCGATGGCCTGGGAGTATTCCCTCGACGGAGCAATCACGGCCACCCCCGTGCAGCTCGGCGGGCTCGCGGGTGTCGTGACCCAAGCGGGCGAAGTGTTCTTCGTCGACATCGCGAGCGGCAGCGGCGCCGGGCGCTCGCAGATCAGCGGGGGCGTGGCGACCGACCCGGTGACCGACGGCCAAACGATGTTCGTCGCGAGCCTGGATCAGTCGATCTACGCCTTCCAGCCGGGCAGGTCGACGTGGACCTGGCGTTACCGCACGGCCGACCCGCTCAGGATTCAGCCCACCTGCCACGACGGTGTGCTCTACCTCGACGTGCCCTCGGAAGGGCTGATCGCCTTCGATGTCAGCGGGGATTCGCTCGGCACCGAGCGGTACGGCCGCAAGCTGTGGGTCAACAGCAACGTCGTGGGCCGGGTCGTGGCGATGCGGTCCGACGAGCTGATCGTGTGGGACGGCAAGTCCGCCACGCTGGTCGACAAGGTCGGCGGCGACACGATCGCGTCGATCAAGCTCCCCAAGTTCACGCGTCTTATCCCCTCCACATTCGTCGACGGCGACCTGTATGCCCTCGCCGAAAACGGCCTGCTCGCCAAGTTCAGCCCTCGCCGGTAACACCCATGCCCGACCTCGTCCCGATCCGACGGGCCTTGCTCAGCGTCAGCGACAAGTCCGACCTCGTGGCCTTTGCGTCCGTGCTCACCGAGATGGGCGTCGAACTCGTTTCCACGGGCGGCACGGCCCGTGCTCTCGCCGAGGCGGGGCTCGCGGTCCGGCACATTGAGGACCTTACCGGATTCCCCGAGATGATGGACGGGCGGCTCAAGACCCTGCATCCCAAGGTGCACGGGGGCCTGCTGGCGCTGCGTGACAAGCCCTCGCATGTTGAGGCGATGAACCAGCACGGCATTCCGCCCATCGACCTTGTCTGCGTCAACCTCTACCCATTCGAGCAGACCGTCGGCAAGCCCGGCGTGACAACCTCCGAGGCCATCGAGAACATTGATATCGGCGGGCCCGCGATGATCCGCTCGGCGGCGAAGAACGCCGCGTGGGTCGCCGTGGTTACTGATCCGAGACAGTACGACCGCGTCGTCGAAGACCTGCGAGCCAACTCCGGCGCGGCGTCGGCCGAACTCCGCCGCTGGCTGGCGGCGGCGGCGTTCGCACGCACCAGCGCCTACGACCGGGCGATCAGCGCCTACCTCGACCACGGCACGGGCCGAGCCTTCCCCTCGACGCTCACACTCGACTATGCGCTCGTCGACGAGCTCCGCTACGGCGAGAACCCGCACCAGGCGGCCGCCGTCTACCGCGACCCCGCGTCCAGCGGGCCCACCGTCGTCAACGCCCACCAGATCTGCGGCAAGCACCTCAGCTACAACAACTTCCTCGACGCCTCGGCGGCGCTCGAACTCGTCAAGATGCTCCGCCGGCACCGTGCCGCGAGCGCCGGCGCATGCGTGATCAAGCACACCAACCCCTGCGGCGTCGCGCTGGCCGACAAGGCCGCCGACGCCGTCCAACTCGCGATTTCGGGCGATCCTCTCGCGGCCTACGGCGGCATCCTCGCGGTCAACCGGCCGATCGACGACGCCGCGGCCGAGCACATCTGCCGGCCCGACCGGTTCTTCGAGGTCATCCTCGCCCCCGAGTTCATGCAGACCGCCGCCGAACGCATCGCCGAGCGCTGGAAGAGCGTCCGCCTGCTCGCGGTGGGCGAGCGGCCCGCGGCCCGGCAGCGCAAGCTCGAGTACCGTGCGATCCCGGGTGGGATGCTCGTGCAGGATCGCGATGTCCGCGTGCTCAACCCGGCCGACTGGACCCACGCGGCGGGGCCCGCGCCGGATCCGACCCTTCTCGCTGCCGCCCCGCTGGTTGAACTGGCCGTCCGGGCTCTGTCCAGCAACGCCGTCGCCATCGGCGGACCCGTTTCCGGCCCGAACGGCGTCCGGCTGTTCGGCGCGGGCGCGGGCCAGATGGACCGCGTCGCCTGCTCGAGGCTGGCCGTCGAGAAAGCCGCCGAGAACGCACGGGGGGCCGTCGCGGCCTCGGACGCGTTCTTCCCGTTCCCGGATGGGCCGGAGATTCTGATCGATGCCGGGGTCAAGATGCTCGTGCACCCGGGTGGATCCAAACGGGACGCGGACACGTTCGAGCTCTGCAACGAGCGGGGGGTGACCTGCATGACCACGGGCGTGCGCCGATTCCGACACTGAACCGCGTTCCCAAGCCGGGGACCACCCACAGGATATGGCCGGTCTGATCACCGACCGCCCCATCCGTCGTATCCGTCAAGAATGGGTCAAATCTGCGCGTTCCCGTGCCGGGAGTCGCGATTCCTGTTGAATAGCAGTGGAAAACCTGATAGAACTTCCATCGATGGCACGCCGGAACGCCAGGATGGCCCACCGTCGGCATGGCACTGAACATGCCGCGGGATCGGTCTCGGCATTCACGGGCGATGCGATAGACGGCGCGACAACGGACGAGGCGGGCCCTACCAGGGTCGGCGACGCCACCAGCGGTCTCACCGCGTCGCCGGCCGCCCTCATCGCCGATGGGTTGAACTCCCACGTGCTGGTGCTCAACAAGCTCTACATGGCGATCCGCGTGATCTCGGCCAAGCGGGCGTTCTCGCTGCTGGTCCGCGACGCGGCGGAGGTGATCCACGTCGACGCGGGGCAGTACGCCAACTACGACTTCGAGTCGTGGATGGAGCTCAGCGAGTTCCGCCGCCAGTTCGAGCCCGATGCGCACGACTGGGTGCACACCGTGCGGATGGACATCGCGGTGCCGCGGATCATCCGCCTCGTAGGCTACGACCGGCTGCCCGAGCAGCGGGTGAAGCTGAACCGCAGGAACCTGTTCGCACGCGACCGCAACCGCTGCCAATACTGCGGGCACTTCTTCCCGACGAGCGAGCTTTCGATCGACCACGTGACGCCGCGGAGCCAGGGCGGCCCGGACACGTGGGAGAACCTGGTGTGCGCGTGCGTGCGGTGCAACGCGCGCAAGGGCGGGCGGACGCCGACCCAGGCGCATATGAGGCTGGTGAAGAAGCCGGTGAGGCCGAAGCGGAGCCCCTTGATCACGATCAAGCTGGGGCACGACAAGTACGCGTCGTGGAAGGCGTTCCTTGATGATGCGTATTGGTCGGTCGAGCTGAAGTAAGGCGGCGTTGGACACCTTCGCGAGGACCAGCGGCGTTGGGGCACGCCGAAAGGTCTTGCACGGATTCACCGGGATTGCGCCGCGCGGGAGGGTGACTCACGTCAGCGCGCTCTCGACGCATTCGAACCGGGATTCTGCCGTCAATCCCCCCCGATCACATCAAACACGCCCCCAAGAATCGAGCCCTCCCCCTTGTGACCGCCCCGCTGCGGCGCCGCCGCGAAGATCCGGTTCGCCAGCCGGCTGAACGGGAGCGTCTGCATCCAGACCGAGCCGGGCCCGCGGAGGGCGGCGTAGAACAGGCCCTCGCCGCCGAAGAACTTGTTCTTGATGCCGGGGACCATCTCAATCGAGTAGTCGACGCTCTCCTCGAAGGCGACGAGGCAGCCGGTGTCGACGCGGAGCTTGTCGCCCGGGCCGAGCGAGCGTTTGACGGTGGTGCCGCCCGCGTGCAGGAAGGCCTGGCCCGCGCCGGAAGGTGAGCGGAGGCGCTGGAGGATGAACCCCTCGCCGCCGAACAGGCCCGCGCCGAAGCGCTTGGTGAAGGCGATGTCGATCTCGACGCCTGAGGCGGCGCAGAGGAACGAGTCCTTCTGGCAGAGCAGCGTGCCGCCGAAGTCGCCGAGTTCAACGGGGACGACGTGGCCCGGGTAGGGGGCGGCGAAGGCGACGTCGCGGCGCTTCGAGCCCTCGTTGGCGAAGATCGTGATGAAGAACGACTCGCCCGTGACGACGCGCTTGCCGGCCTCGAACAGCTTGCCCAGCAGACCCCCGCCGTCCTTCTTCATCGACAGGCTGGTTCCCATCTGGACGTCGTCCTCGAGGTACATCATCGCCCCGGCCTCGGCCACCATCGCCTCGCCCGGGTCGAGCGTCACCACCACGGCCTGCAAATCGTCCCCGATGATCTCGTAGTCGATCACGTCAACAGCCATCGATTCCCCTTCCGATCAGCTTCGCTTGCTGATGCCCATGCTCACTCGGCCAAGCCCGCATCGCACCATACCTGGCACGTCGTCTCTTTGTCTCTCAGCCTCGTTGTCTCTTCCCCCCGTGCCCTTCGTGCCTTCCCCCTCCGTCACACCCACTGTCCTTCCGACCCGGCGCCCGGTCCCCTGTGCCTGCTCAGCCGAATAGCCCCCCCGACTCATCCATCACCTCGTCGAGCAGCGATGGCTCGTCGTGCTTCGGGCTGTTCACCCGGCGTGATACGGGATAAGCCTCCCAGTGTTTCGCGGGGTCGGGCCTCATCATCGCGCGGAGGGCGTCGGGGCCTTCGACGCGCGGATCGAGCCAGATTGACCACTCGACGGGCGGCAGAACCACCGGCATCCGCTCGTGCAGGGCTCGGAGCCTGGTGTTGGCGGGGCAGGTGAGCACCGTGAAGGTCTGCCGCGAATCGCCCGACTCCGGGTGCCGCCAACGCTCCCAGAGGCCCGCCATCGCGTAGAGCGCCCCCCCCTCGCGCCTCGCGGCGTAGGGCTGCTTGGGCCCGCCCTCCCCCTCCTTCCACTCGTAGAACCCCGTCGCGGGGATCAGGCAACGCCGGTGCCGGAACGCGTCGCGGAACATGGGCTTCTCGTACGCCGTCTCGCTCCGCGCATTGATGGTGCGATACCCGATTTTCTCGTCCTCCGCCCAGCTCGGAATCAGCCCCCAGCGCAGCGCGACGATCTCCGGCCCCGTGTCGCTCGCTCGGACGACCGGCGCGTCCTGCCCCGGCGCGATGTTGAACCGGGGAAGGCGGAAACCGCCCGGGATCCTGACCTCCCCCCCGAACGCGGAGGCGAGATCCTCCTCCGCGATGGTGAGGAAGTAGCGGCCGCACACGACGAGAGCGTATCACGAACGCCGCTTGCGCCTCGCCCGCGCCCAAAACACGCGCCCGCAGTCGCGGCATCGCCATCGAATCTGACCCCGCAGCCTTCTCTCCAGGTAGTTCAGCCGGTCGACCAGCCCCGCGGCGATACCCAGGGCCAGTGCGCTGACCTGCTCCCTCGTCGTGCCGTAATGCTGGCGAGCGAGAGACTCGCTCCCGCAGCGAGGACAGGAAGATCCTCGGGCGACCCGTGCCTGCGGCATGCGCCGGCTCCGAACTCGCCGACTACCGCCCCACCGTCAGCCCCACAGGCTGCGCCGCCACCCGATGCGTCGGCTGCACCGCGATCCCCAGCGGCACGCGCTTCCCGTCGGGCCCCTTGGGCGGCATGCCCTCCTCGTCGATGATCCGCTGGATCGCCATGACGCCCTCGATCAGCGTCTCGGGACGGGGCGGGCAGCCCGGCACGTAGACGTCGACCGGGATGAACTGGTCGCACCCCTGGACCGTCGCGTAGGTGTCGAACACGCCGCCCGTCGAGGCGCACGCGCCCATCGAGATCACCCACTTGGGCTCGGTCATCTGCTCATAGAGGCGCTGGAGGACGGGGACCATCTTGATCCCGATCCGCCCCGCCACGATCAGCAGGTCACTCTGCCTGGGGCTGAACCGCATCACCTCGGCCCCGAACCGGGCCAGGTCGAACCGGCTCGACGCCGTCGCCATCAGCTCGATGCCGCAGCACGCGGTCGCGAACGGCATGGGCCAGAGACTGTTCCGGCGGGCCCAATTGACCACGCGCTGGAGCTGCGTCGTCAGGACGGTGTCGGTCGAGAGTGCCGCTTCAATGCCCATGCCGAGGTCTCCATACCGAGGGGAACGGACGGCCGCGCCCTGCGGGCACTATAGGGACAGAGTGACCAGTGATCAGGAACCAGTGACCAGTTGCGCCAGGCCTATCCCTGGTCACTGATGGCTGGTCCCTCCCGCGTCACTCCCAATCAATCGCCTCGATCTTGCTCGCAACGTCCTCGGCGTCATCGACGCGGAATACGCAGCGGGCGGGCTCCTGGCCGTGCCGGGGCATCTGATAGGCGTACCGGAGATTGATCCGCTGGTCGGCCATCGCGGTCGCAAGATCGCGCAGGGCGTTGGGGCGGTTCTCCATCGAGACGGCGAAGACCTCCGACTCGACAATCGGCCCTACGCCCGATTCCATCAGCGACTCGCAGACCCGCCGGAGGTACTCGACCGGCTCACCGATCACCCGCACCAGCCCCTTCCCGTTCGACTCGCTGACCGACACCGCGCGGACGTCGACGCCCGCGGAGGCGGCGGCCCCGAGCAGCCCGGCCAGTTCGCCGGGACGCTGGTCGAGGTAGATCGAGAACTCGGTGAGGCGTGTAGGTTTCATGAGGGACGGGGACCGTAGGCCGCGATGTGGGGCGTGTCACGCCGGCCGGGTCCTGGCCCGCCCGGACGGGGATTCTGGGGCCGAACGGGGCGCATCGGTCGATCCGCCCGGAATCTGAAGTTCAGAAAGGACAAGGCCTTGCATCGAACGATCCAGGGCCGCGTCGGCCTCGGGGGCCCCACCCCGAACCCCGCCCTGACGGATTGCCCGTCCGATCGCGAGCAACTCGGGCACCGTGATCGACTCGGCCGGCCGCCCCAGTAAAAAGGCTGGCTCCTCGCCCGCCTCGACCTCGCGGAGCACCCCGGACCGGACGAGGCCCAGGATGAACTGACGGGTGATGTCCTCAGAGACGCCCGTGGCGCTGGCGGCGTCGTCGAGCGTGAGGATCTGGCCGGTCGCGAACCGATCCGCGGCCAATCGGGCGATCACGAGCATGAGTGCGGGATCGACGAGCCCAGAGACCGGGCCCGCGCTCTCGGCCATCCGATTGCCGAATGTCTGGAGGGCGTAGCTGACCTGGAGGCCGAAGAGGACGATCACCCAGGTGACATAGACCCAGAGCATGAAAAGCGGGAGCAGGGCGAGCACGCCGTAGAGCTGCTCGAGCCCCCCCACCGCGTGGCGGACATACTGCGTGAAGGCGATCTTGCCGATCTCCCACGCGACCCCGGCGACGGCGGCACCGGCGAGGGCCGGGCGGATGTGGACGCGGGCGTTCGGCACCGTCGAGTAGGCGATCAGCATGAGCAGCGTGTTGATCACCACATTGACGACGAACTCGACGACACCTCGGCTCAGCCACCCGCCGCCCGATGCGCCGTCGCTGCCGAGCGAGGCGACCCAGTTCCCCGCGACGTCGCCCACGCTGAACGTCGCGAGCAGGAACACGATCCCCAGCGTCAGCGTCGTCCAGTAGGTCGTCACCCGCTTCACCCACGACCGCCCGCTCGTCGCCCCGTAGATCTGGTTGAACGAGCGCTCGAGCTCGACGAGCATCGAGATCGCCCCGTAGAGCAGCACCAGCACGCCCACGAAGCCGATCGCGCGGAATGGCAGCCGGCTGACGCGGTTGACCAACGAGGCGATCCACTCGTCGAGGCGCGCCGACGATCCATCCAGCGTGATCCCGGGGCCCGCCAACGGAGGCTGGGCGTCGTCGGTGCTCGACGTGTCGCCGCGCAGGTTGCCCGAGCGCGGGGCCACCTCGCCATTCCCCGCGGGCTTCTCGTCGATCGCGATCGTGTTGAGCCCCACGAAGTCGATCAGCCGGTCCATCTGCGTGCGGAGCTCCGCATCCGAGAGAAACGACCCAAGGACCGACACGCCCACCACCAGCACCGGGATCAGGCTGAACAGCGTGCGGTACGCCATCGCCGCCCCCATCCGCGGGATCTGGCTCTTGACCAGCCCCCGCAGCCCCTTCCGCACCACCTCGAGCGTGCGTCGCCACTCCTCCCGCTCCCGCAGGGCCGCGTCGAGCACTCGATGGACCCGGTTCTTCGCCACCTACCCCCGTCTCCCCATCGCCGCCGCCTTCCGCAGCGCCTCGACCTCGCGGTGGGTCAGCTCACGCCACCCGCCCCGGGCCACGCCCTTGAGCCGCAACGGCCCCATCGCGGTCCGTTCGAGCTTCTTCACCTCGTGGCCGATCTGCGCCAGCATCCGCCGCACCTGCCTGTTCCGTCCCTCGCGGATCGTGATATCGAGCGTCGTCTTGTCCGCCTCGCGATGGACGATCGTCCACTCCACCGGGTTTGTCCGGCTCGCCCCGACCGTCTTTCCGTCCTTGCGATCGGCCAGCACGACGCCCGCCTCCAGTTCACGCATCGCCGCCTCGTCGACGTTGCCCTTCACCACCGCGCGGTAGGTCTTGGGCACCCCGTATCGGGGGTGGGTCAGCCGATTCGCCAATTCGCCGTCGTTGGTCAGGATCAGCAGGCCCGTCGTGTCGTAGTCGAGCCGTCCGACCGGGAAAAGCTTGGCCCGGGCCGGGTGGTTGACCAGATCGAGCACGGTGCGACGGTCGGCCCCCGGCTCGTCTTTGGCGCTGGTGAGCGTGCGGGGGGGCTTGTTGAGCAGGATGTAGAGGTGCCGCTCGGGTGGTCGCAACGGACGTCCCTCGACCTCGATGCGGTCCTCGTCGGGGTCGACCCAGGCTGGTAGATCACGGACGACCCGCCCGTTGACCTTCACCCTGCCCTCCTCGATCAGCCGTTCGCATTCGCGGCGGGAGGCAACCCCGGCGTCGGCGAGGACGCGCTGGAGGCGTCGGCCTCTGGAGGCGTCGCGGAGGTCGGCTTCGTCGGCTCGGGGCGGGGCAGCGGGCGGTTTGGGGCTCACACGCGCAGTGTAAGGCCCCGCGAGGGCCCAATCCTGTGGAGCCCCAACGCCCGATAGTCCGATGACTTCCCCATCTCCAGACGCGAGGGACCCGTATGCGCGAGACCACAGGCACGACATCCGCGCCCGACCGGATCGCCGACGACGTGTTCATCACGCCCCGGGTGCTCGACGCGACGGCGTATCGAGAGTACGTCGAGTCGCTCAAGGCCTTGATTCGCGACGCCGAGGATCGCGGCTCGCGGCTTTCCGCGACGACCACCGATACGCAGAAGCTCTGCGCCACGATCCGTGAGGCGGCCCAGCGGCTCCAGGAGCGGACGACGCTGGGCGGCCAGATCGCCGACCTGCTGGGCGAGCGGACGACGCGCGCGGAGACGCTCGTTGACCGACTGGCCTCGGTGGTGTCGAACGACCAGGAACTCGAGCGGCTCGCGGACATGGTGATCGAGAAGCGGCGGGCGGTGTTCGAGCAGCGTGTGGCCGACTCGATCGAGGACTTGTTCGGGCGCTACGCCGAGGCAGAGAAGCGGGCGCAGGAGGCCGAGCGCCGGGCCGAGCAGGCGCAGAGGGCGTTGGAGGCCGGCGAACGTCGGCTGGCCGAATTGGAGCCTCGGATCGATGTGCTCTCGGCGCGGGCTGAGCAGGTGCTGGCGCAGGCCGAATCATCGATCGATGCACTGACATCGCGTCTCGCGGGGGCGGTCGCCGAGGCCCAGACCGAGCACGAGAGGCTGAGAGCGCTCACGGGCGCCTCGATCGAGCAGATCAAGCGAACCGGGGCGATCTCTCTCGACCAGGCGGAACGCGACATCGATGCACTGCGGCAACGCTCGGCGGAAACGGTGCGGGCCACGCAGGAGGGCGCCGACCGGGCCGTGACCAAGGCCCTCGAAGCGATCGACCAGCTCCGCGTGCTCGCGACCGATATCGCGCTCTCGACCGATCACGACGCGGCCTCGCTCGAGCAGCGCCTTGGCCCGTTCCGCGATCTGATCGACCGCGCCGAGCGCGTGCTGGGAAACGAGGACCAGCCGGGCCTGCTGACCTCGGCCCTCGAGTGTGCCGATGCGCTGCGGACAGGCCTCGAGGCGACGGGGCCGTCGCTGGCCGAGCACATCGACCGCGCCGAGCGCGTGCAACACGACTTCGAGCAAGCCTTTGCGTCGGCTTCCGAAAAGCTCGCCGCGATGGAAGCCCACCGCGCCGAGATCTGCGAGAGTCTCGAACGCGAGATCGAGGCGATCGGCGGCGACCTCTCGCCCATCGAACGGGCCGCCGCGGGGCTGCGGCTTCGCATCGATCAACTCGAGAAGCGTGGGGCGGTGCTGGCCGAGCAGGTCGCCGCCCAGGAGTCGGTCGAGATCGACGCCGATCCGCGGCTGGACAGGCTCCGCGTCGCAGCGGACGAGATCACGGCGGCCGCGCTCCAGCGGACCGAGGAAGCCGGGATGTGGCTCGTCAAGCTGATCAAGCGGGCCGAAGAGGTCCAGGCCGACGGGGATTCTCGAGACGCGCCGGGCTCAGGGGCAGCCCGCCACGAATGACGCGATGAACGTCTGTACGTCGGCGAGATCGAGCACGCCCGCGGGCGGAGCGAGATCGGCCAGCGGGTCTCCAGAGACGAACGCCGCAGTGAATGCCTGGACATCCGCCAGGTCGAGCACGCCGTGGGGCTCGGCCACGTCCGCGGGGTTGCACCCAGCGCCCGCCGGGGTCACCGTGCCGGGCCCGGTGATGGTGTTGGTGAAGTCGGCGGGGGGGCTCGAGGCCTGCCACTCGCTGGTCACCCAGTAGTAGGTCGTGCCGGCGAACAGCAACTGGTCGAACCGCGAGGTGCCGCGGGGCACGTTGAACGGGCTGAACCCGTTGCCCAGCCCATACTCGACGAGGTTGGCGAGCGGCTGCGTGTCGTCGAACGCGGCCTCGTAGAGGAAGGTGAAGTGATCGCCGCCGGTCGCGAGGACGCTCTGGAAGTGATAGAGGCCAGAGACATCAACGGTGAACTCGAGCGTGTGGTAGTCGACGGGGCCTAGGCCCGAGACGCCCGCGATGTAATAGGGTCGGCTCCACGAGTGGCCCTGACCCGTATTGTCGCTGTACAGGTACTCGACGTCGGGCGCCGCCGCGAGCAGGTGGTAGGTCACCTCGCGCAGGCCCGCGACGTAGGGCGGGATGACGCCCGAGTCGAAGGCGAGCTGCCACGTCCCGTCGCCGCTGACGCCGGCGTAGCCGCCGAAGGCGTCGGCGACGGGATAGTCGGCGAAACTCACGTCACCGAACCAGGGCGAGGGACTCGTGGCGCTCGCCCCGCCCGGGGCGGTCGCGGTGACCTGGAAGTCGACCGACCACGGATAGAGCCCGTCAATCTGGTCGGCGACGGGGGCGGTGAAGAGCCCGGTGACACCGAAGCCCGCGATCGGGTCGGCCACGCCGGAGAACGTCACCGTGTCGGCGGCGTTGGACGACGGGACGTTGATATCCGACCCGGGCACGGAGGCGACAACGCGCAGGCCCGCGTGAGCAGAGAGTCCGGCGGCGAGCGAGGCGACGATGGTCAGGGATCGGGCGGTGTGGCTGGACATGTGTGGACCATAGCGGGCAACCCGGGATGGGCCCAAGCGAGAATGGCCTGATTGCACGCGACAGGACGAATCCAGGGTTCTCGGACGCCCCGGCGTTGCGACCTCCGCGGCCGAGATGGAGAATGCCCCAATGAGGTACGCAAGCAAGGCGGACTTCGTGGCCCGCATGGAAAGCGAGCACGACGGCTTCCTCGAACTGGCCGAGTCGATCGGCAAGCACCGCTTCGACGAGCCCGGCGTGTGGGGCAAGGGTTGGACCATCAAGGACCTCTTCGCCCACCTGACCGCGTGGGAGCGGATGTTCCTGGGTTGGCACCGCGAGGGGCTCGCGGGGCGAAGACCCCAAATGCCGGCGCCCGGGTTCAAGTGGAACGAGCTGCCCAAGCTCAACCACTCGATCTGGAAAGAGCACAAGAACGAGGCGTGGGAGGCCGTCGCGGAGGCGTTCGACGAGTCGTACGAAGAGATGGAGGCGTTCGTCGCGGGGTTGTCCGAGCGTGACCTGCTCGAACCGGGACGGTTCGCCTGGTGCACGAGATATCCGTTGACGACGTACCTCGGGGCCAACACCGCAAGCCACTACGGAGCGGCCATCCGGATCTTGAGGCGGTGGGTGCGGGATCAGGCCCGAAGCGAATGATCCGGCGTGGGCGGGGAATGAGGGCCGTCGTCACGGCCGACGGACCCCGGCGTGTCGCAGGCGGGTCAATCGCAAAGCACCCGACGGCGAGGGCGGCTAACCCGGGCCGTTCGTGGAAACCACGCTCACCGGCTCTGGGAGAGGGTCCAGAGGTAGAGCGCGGAGAAGGCGACCCAGAAGAAAATCCCGATCCAGCTCCAGACCCGCAGAACAGGGCCCGGGCGGTGGGCGATGGGGATGTCCCCCGCGAACATCGCGCGGTGATTGAACCAGGCGAGGATGGGTGTGCCGAGGAAGCTGAGGGTCGTGGCGAGGTTGATCAGCCACGCGAAGCCGGGGCCCTTGATCCGCGTGATGATGACCATGGCGCCGGCGGCGATGACGACCATCATGATCCAGTAGCCGAGCACGTTGGCGGACGCGGCCCCGGTCGCGTTTGGGTCTTCGTCGGATCGGAGGCGCAGGAGGATGTGGTATGACGTGCGGGCGAGCGCGTCGAGCACGGTGAACGTCGTCGAGAACATCACGGCGATGGCGCAGGCCGAGATGATCGGGCGAACCCACGCGCCCATCGACCCGGTGTAGAGGTCGATGAGCTGGGCGGCGAAGGCCGGGCCGGCCTTCTCGGGGCTGATGCCGCGGAGATAAAGCTCCCCCGCGCCGAGCATGACGAAGCAGATCGCGAGCACGACGCAGAGCGCATAGCCCAGCCCGAAGTCGACTCCGCATTCCCTGGTCGATGGATTATGCCCCGTCTGGTCACGCCGGCAGATGGTCCAGAGTGAGTGCCACACCGCGATATCGAGCGGGGCGGGCATCCAGCCCATCAGGCCGACGATCGCGGCGATGAGCGCGAAGCGCGCCGCTTCGTCGTCCGGGATCTGGGGGAGCAGAGAGAGGCGATCAGGATCGAGCCGGGGCGTCTCGAGGCCCGCGGCGAGCAGGGTCGAGCAGGCCATGATGACCATGAGCACCTTGAGTGCGACGTCGAGCCAGCCGAACCCGCCGATGGCGACGAGGGCGGCGCAGATCGCGAGCAGACCCAACGCGACCGACCACATCGGCGCGTTCACACCCAGCACCGGGTCGACGAGCACGGTCTTCACGATCGCGGCGGTGACAATGGTCACGGCCGCCTGGATGATGAACATCGTGCCCAGCGTGAGCAGGGCGAAGGTCCAGATCGCGTGCCGACCCTGCCGGCGGTAGGCCTGGACGAGCGACGTCCCGGTCACGGCGGCGTAGCGGGGCCCGAAAAGCATCGCGGGCAGCTTCATGGCGTGGGCCAGCAGCACGAAGACCACGAGCCCCAGCCCGTAGACCGCGCCCGCCTTGGTCGACTGGACGAGGTGGCTCACCCCGATCGCGGCGCCGGCGAAAAGGATCCCGGGGCCGATCGCCTTGAGCCAGGTGCCCGGGAGGCGTGTTTGTGCGGTGTTGTGGTCGTCGGCCGGCACCGCGTCATGCTACAGAGAGTCGGGCCCGCGCGGAACCGGGCTGTTCTCGGGCCGTATGGACCGCTGTCCACGTGTGATTCAGCGTGGAAGGTGTCCCCGGGATTCGGACCCGGGCGCTGATTGGCCTTGGCAAAGCGGTCCGTTTCGGGGAAGATGGGACCGGCCTCGCCATCCTCGACCAGAGCGGGTCGTTCGGGGCTCGGCCGGATGCCGACGGGTGATTCGTGCAACAAAGCAGATCCAGAGAGGGAAGACAACGATGAGAAGCAAGATGCTGAGCGCGGCCGCGTGCGGCCTGGCCTGTCTGGCGTCCACGGGGCTCGCGGCCCGGGCAGGGGAAAGCGGGGCCGCGAACCTCGAATCGTCCGCCGACAGGCACATCGAGTTGACCGTCCCGCCCGGCAAGATGGGGCACCTCGCCCGCAACCTGTGGGGCGAGCAAACGCCCGCCCCCACCGGCTCGGCGCCGCGCGGGTGCACCGGCACGAGCACCTATCTCTCCGACGGATTCAACCCCAACCAGTGGACCGCCCAGGCGGGCTTCGCCGAGGGCGAGATCATGGCGGCGTCGTACACGGTCGCGGCGGCGCAGTTCCCGATCCGGATCGACACGCTCCAGGGCCTGTTCGTGACCTCGCAGGCGACGGTGACGACAACGACCGAGTGGTCGGTGCTGGTGTGGGAGGGCACGCCGAACAACGGGACGCTCGTCGCCTCGTTCTCGAGCGACGACGTGATCCTGCCCCACCTGGTCATGCCGCCCGGCACCAACGCGACCGTGGTCACGGTGAGCGTCGACCCTGGCGACCCCGAGCAGATCGTCGTGCAGGACGACGGCTCCCACAAGTTCTCGATCGGTTTCCGGATCGATCACCACAACAACCAGACACAGAACCCGTGCTTTACCGCGCCGCCCAGCAACTCGAACGCCTTCCCGGCCACAGACGTCGACGGGCTCGCGAACTCGGGCAACAACTGGCTGTTCGGCGTCAACTGCGGTTCGTTCGGCTGCCCGCCCAACGGGGGGTGGTCGACCTTCGCCGCGCTGAACATCCTCTGCCGCCCGTCCGGCGACTGGGCGCTCTCGGCCGACTGGACGAGCCTGTCGTGCACCCCGGGCGTCGGGGCGTGCTGCCTGCCCGACGGGAGTTGCTCGATCGATTCGCAGGAGCACTGCCAGCAGGTGGGCGGCGCTTTCCAGGGTGACGGCACGGTGTGCGAGGATGTCGTCTGCGTGCCTCTGCCCCAGGCGTGCTGCTTCGCATCGACGGGCAACTGTCTCAATCTCGACCCGAACGACTGCCTGGCCGCGGGCGGCGTGCCCGGCGGCGTGGGCAGCACCTGCGCAACGACGATCTGCTTCCCCGAGGGCGCGTGCTGCCTGCCCGACGGGTCGTGCGTCGACGGCGTGAGCCCCGAGGACTGCACCGGGCTCGGCGGCACGTTCGAGGGCGACGGCACAACCTGCGCCACGACCAACTGCCCCGCGCCGATGGGGGCGTGCTGTTTCGCGACGGGCTTCTGCCTCGAACTGACAGAATCGGACTGCACTTCGGTCGGCGGCGCGTGGAACGGCCCGGGCTCGACCTGTGCGGACAACAACCAGAACGGGACGGCCGACATCTGCGAGGCCCCAGCGGGATGCAACGACGCGGACGTCGCCGAGCCGTACAACGTGCTCGACCTCGCGGACATCAGCGGGTACATCACCGCGTTCGTGAACCAGGATCCCATCGCGGACATCGCCGACCCGACCGGCGTATGGGACCTGGCCGACCTGAGCGCGTTCGTGTCGGCCTTCCTGGCGGGCTGCCCCTGATCCTCTGTGACTGAATCCCGGGTTCGTCCGACCCCCCCGCCGCCCGGGGGGTTTTTCGTTTACGCTGCGCGCATGGGCAACGACTTCCGTGGCATCGCGGGTGAACTGGACGACGCGCGGATCGCGCTCGAGCGTTTCTCGACGCCCGCAACGGCGGCGGCCCTCGAACGCATCGCCGACGCGCTCGCCGAGCGGTTGCTCGGGGGCGGCAAGATGCTCGCGTGCGGCAACGGTGGCTCGGCGGCCGACGCGATGCACTTCTGCGAGGAACTGACAGGCCGCTACCGCGACGACCGGCCCTCGATCGCCGCGATCGCCTGCATCGACCCCGGACACATCACGTGCACGGCCAACGACTACGGCTACGAGTACGTCTTCTCGCGCTGGGTCGAAGGGCTGGGCCGGCAGGGAGACGCGCTGATCGTGATGTCGACCAGCGGCAACAGCCGGAACATGCTGCGGGCGATCGAGGCCGCCCGCGTGCGGGGGGTGCTCACGGTCGGGCTGCTCGGAAAGGGCGGAGGCGTGATGAGGGGGCTTTGCGACCTCGAGATCGTCGCTCCGGGCGAGACGGCCGACCGCGTGCAGGAGCTGCACATGCTGGCGCTTCACACGCTGGTGGGCGGGATCGAGCGGCGGCTGCTGGCGTCGGCCGGCGCTCTCAGTTGACGAGGCTCGCGGCCCGCGCAGCCCAGTCACCCGGTTGGCCGGGTCGCACGCGACCCAGCACTGGGGTCACGCCGATCAATGGGAGTCGGCTGCACTCTCCGTGGACCGGATCGGGGATAAGGACGCCCACGCCCTCGTAGGAGGACAGAACATCCCAGGCAGTCAAGTGGCTCGTGGTCGCCACCAGTGCAGGACCGGCATCGATGTTCCGCATCACGAAGACGAAGCGCGGGCTGACGATCTGCTGCATGTTCTCGAGCCGCTCGTGCTCGTCGCGGGCGAAGGAAATCCAGTCTCGGATGACGAAGCCGGAGAAGAGCCGATCGAAGGCGTCGGGCTCGCGATGGAGATCGCGCGGCGGGGCCCCGACCGCCGGGAGAGCGGTGACGGCGAGGGCGAGCATTGTCAGGGATGCCGAACGCATGAGACGCGGTCTCTCTCCTTGGGCGCGTGCCTGGGCCCGCCACCCTTATGTTGGCGAGTCAAAGGGCGCGAGCAAGCAGAATCGCTCTCGGCACCCGGATTTCGCCGTAATAATCGTTCATATCGTCCGCAAATGGCGTTGCCCATCCTGACATTCTCCAAAACGGTGAGCTGTGGTCATCCAGGCGCCGACCGCTAGGATGTCCGCGATACGAAAGCGCCGCCGCGGCCATTGTCCCTGTCGCGTCGGCCCGAGGAGCGACCCGCATGCCCTACTACATGAAGCTCGGCGAGATCCCCCGCAAGCGGCACATCCAGTTCCGCCGCCCGGACGGGGCGCTGTACTCCGAGGAGGTGTTCGGCACCGAGGGCTTCGACGGCCCGACCAGCACGCTGTATCACATCCACCCGCCGACCCAGGTTTCCGGGTGGGAAAAGCTCTACGCGACCAAGACCGAATTCGTCGACCGCGACGTGATGCGGATGATGCATCTCAAGACCCAGCCCATGACCGCCGAGGGCGACCCGATCACGGGAGTCAAAGTCATCCTGGGCAACGAGGACGTCGAGATGGGTGTCGGCGTGCCCGCCGAGCAGATGGGCTATCACTACAAGAACGGCCAGGGCGACGAGTGCTATTTCATCCACTTCGGCTCGGGCACCGTGCACACGATGTTCGGCACCCTCCGGTTCCACAAGAAGGACTACATCGTCATCCCCAAGGGGACCATCTACAGGATCGTCTTTGACGCGCTCAGGGATGAAGACCGGCCCGTGGGTGTGGCCCGCGAACAGATGCCCTTGGGCAAGTTCGTTCGTTTCGAGACGATGAACACGAGCCACTTCATGCCGCCCCGGCGGTACGTCTCGAATAAGACGAGCCAGTTTCTCGAGCACGCGCCCTATTGCGAGCGCGATCTCCGCGTGCCCGAGCTGCCCATGACTATGGATGAAAAGGGCGAATTCGAGGTGCGGATCAAGGCTCGGGACACGGTGCACCGCTACACGTATCCCTACCACCCGCTCGACGTCGTGGGGTGGGACGGGTGCTACTACCCCTACTGCTTCAACGTCGACGAGTTCGCGCCGATCGTGGGACAGCTGCACATGCCGCCCCCGATCCACCAGACGTTCGAGGGGCACAACTTCGTGATCTGCTCGTTCTGCCCGCGAATGCTCGACTTCCATCCCGAGGCGATCCCGGTTCCTTACAACCACTCGAATATCGACTCCGACGAGGTGCTCTACTACGTCGAGGGCAATTACAAGGCCCGCCGGGGCATCGAGTCCGGCTCGGTCAGCCTCCACCCGCAGGGCATCCCGCACGGACCGCACCCCGGGACGGTCGAGGCGAGCCTGGGCAAAAAGGAGACGAACGAGCTCGCGGTGATGTGCGACACGTTTCGGCCGCTCTACCCGACGAAGTTCGCGCTCGGGCTCGACGACCCGCACTACCCCGAGAGCTGGCGGCAGGACCACTTTGCCCCGGGCGAGGTTCGAAGAGCCGCCGAGCAGGACGGTGGCGGAGTCACGAATACATGGGACTAGGTGCGCGTGGAATCAGTCGTATCGTCGACTTGAAATCGAACCGGGAGGCGAGCCGATGGCGTTCAATCTACGTTGGGCGGCCCTTATCTCGGTGATGGGCGCGTATTTGTTCTGCATCGGCTGCGCGTCGCCCACAGCAGGCCGCGACCTTCTGGAGCAGAACAAGCAGGTGGTCCTCGCGAACGCCCGGGCGTACAACGAACACGACGTTGATGGGCTCCGGGCCACGATGGCCCCAGATCTCCGACGCCGATGCCAGGCCACGCCGGACATCGACGTGCGCAGCGTCGATGACTTCATCGCTTTCGCTCGCCGGGAGTGGTTGTCATTCCCGGACGGCCGGCTTGAAGTTGAACAGCTTGTGGCCGAGAACGACCGGGTCGGTGTTTTCGGCCGCTTCACCGGGACCCAGCTTGGAGCGACGGGCCCATTTCCCCCATCCGGCCGGAGTGTCGACCTCGACTTCTGCGGTGTGTTCAGGATCGACAAGGGCAAGATCGCTGAGATTCTGATCACGTGGGACAACCTGACCGTGCTCGGCCAGCTCGGTCATTGGCCGCCCCCGATGGACACCGGCGAGCCCTGATCCCCAAGCGGTCGCTTCGCGGCAAACGTCGTCTTCGGGCCCGGGCGAGAGCCCGACGGAGCTGCTAACGTGAGATGATCGATCTGGACGCCTGAACGGAGACCTGCCCGTGCAACGCTGCTATTCCACACTGATCGCGCTTGCCGTCATCGCCACCACCTCGTTTGCCGGCCTCACCCCGGCGGAGAAAGCCGGGGGCTGGCGGATGCTGTTCGACGGTGAATCGTGGGCCGGCTGGCGGTCGTATCACCAAGAGAAGCCGCCGGCGCAGGGGTGGAAGATCGAGGATGGGACGCTGCACGTCGTCGCGGGCGGGGGCGGGGGCGACATCGTCACCGACGGCGAGTTCGGCGACTTTGAGCTAAGCATCGAGTTCAAGGTCTCGAAGGGCGCCAACAGCGGCATCATCTACAGGGCCAGCGAGAAGTACGACTATCCGTGGCAGACCGGCCCGGAGTACCAGATTCTCGACGACGAGGGCACGCACGAGGGCGGGATCGACACGCACTCCGTCGCCGCGTGCTACGACATCTATGTCCCCTCTCCCGACAAGGTGACCAAGCCCGCGGGGGAGTGGAACGAGGCCCGCATCCGGATCCGCGACGGGATCGTGCAGCACTTCCTCAACGGCGTGAAGGTTGTCGAGTACGACATGAAGAGCCCGGAGTGGAAGGAGAAGATCGCCGCGAGCAAGTTCGCAGGCTATGAGGGATTCGGTCTCCAGCCGCGGGGGCACATCTCGCTCCAGGACCACGGGAACGACGTGTGGTACCGGGACATCAAAGTCCGTGAGCTCGACAAGCCCCTGCCCGATCAGGTGACGCTGTTTGATGGCGAGGACTTCGATGGGTGGAACGTGTACACGCAGACGCAGGCGTGGGACGGCCCGACGACCTGGACGGTTCGCGACGGCGAGATCGTGTGCATGGGTCAGCCCGCCGGATACATCAAGACCAATGACACGTTCGACAACTACGTCCTCATGCTCCGGTGGCGCTTCATGCCCGATCGGGCGGGCAACTCGGGCGCGCTCCTCCGGGTGATCGGTGAGGACAAGTGCTGGCCCAACTGCATCGAGGCGCAGCTCCAGTCGGGCAACGCGGGCGACTTCTGGAATATCTCGGGCGAGACAATCGAGATGGCCCGGCCCAACGGGCGGAACGGCAAGAAGAGCCACGAGGCCGAGCGTCCGGTGGGCGAATGGAACGAGTATGAGATCGTCTGCGAGGGCGGGAAGATCACGCTGTTCGTCAACGGCGAGCAGGTGAACGAGGCAGCAGGGTGCCCCGAACGGGCCGGGGCGATCGCACTCCAGTCGGAGGGGGCCGAGATCCACTTCAAGGACATCAGGCTGTCGCCGATCGAGTAGGGGCGGGGCTTCTGGCGGCGAGAACACCCGGGGTCGCGCCCGGGTCTCGTTGAGCCATCTGGAGATTCGGGGCGACGCGAATCACCCCACGGTTTCGTGCTGGGCTGGCGAAGGCTCGATCAGCGACGGCGCCGGCCGAGCCGGGCGATCGTCGCGCTCCCGGCTCGCGAGCACACGCCCGAACCCACGGATCGCAGCGTCGGCCGAGCGAATGACCGCAAACCCGGCCTCGCGGAGCCTCGCGACGAACGGCTCGTAGCGTGCCCCCGCGTCGACCACGGTGATGATCGGCTTGTCGAACTCGTCTCGGAGCTTCTTCAGACCCTCGACCAGGGCCGAGCCCCTGGTCAGCTCCGCCTCCGTCGACGCGACCGCGGGTGTGAGCGGGATGCAGGAGACGATCACGGCGTCGTACTCGTCGGCCTCGAGAAAGATCCTCGCCGCGTCGACGTAGGCCTGCTCACCCGCCATGGGCGTCAGGTCGAGCGGATTGCGGGCGTTGACGAGCGAGGCCAGCCTGTGCCTGGCGAGCATCGCCTCGATCGCTGCGCGGGTCCGTTCTTCTGGTGCCGGGAGCAGCGCGGTGTAGCGCACCGTCCCGACGTTGTCGGCCATCGCGACCGTCTCGCACCCTGCATTGGCTATCGCCCCGACGCGCCGGCCCCGGACTTTCGCGTCGTGGATCGTCGTCGCGATCTCGAGCATCTGATTGAACGTCGTGAAATCCTCGGCGATCAGCGCCCCCGCGTGGGCGGCGCCCGCCTCGCAGATCTCGTAATCGCCCGCGACCGAGGCGGTGTGCCCCGCCGCGGCGTCGCGGCCCGAGTCGGTCCGGCCCGCCTTGTAGAACACAACGGTCGTGCCAGATTCGGTGAGCCGGCCGATCACGCGCAGCAGGTCGAGCCCGTCGAGGTCGTTGAACCCCTCGGCGTAGACGCCGATCGTGTGGATGTCGTCGCGATCGCCCACAACGCTGACAATGTCGGCGAGCGTGAGATCGGCCTGGTTGCCGATCGAGACGGTGAACGCGGGATCGAGCGTCTCGAAGTTGCTCATCCCCCGAACAATGAACGCGCCGGACTGGCTCACCAGCGCCACGCCCCGGTGCGGCGCCCCCCACCGCTTGTCGAGCTTCTCGGCGGGGATGAAGAACGTGTCGTACTTCCCCGGGCGGCTCTGAAGCCCCAGGCTGTTGGGCCCCAGGAAAACGGGACCGTCGTCCTTCTCGCGGGCCCTCTTGACGGCCTCCTTGAGCAGGCGAGCGATCTCCTCGCTGCCCTCGGTCTCGCCCGCCCCGCCCGGGATGAGGATCGCGCTGCGGGCCTTGCCGCTGTCGACGCACTGATTGACGATCTCGGGCAGTTCGCTCGCCCCGGCCGCGACGACGAGCAGATCGACCGGCTCGTCGAGGTCGGCGATCGAGGGCACGCAAGCCACGCCGTCGATCGCGTCGGCTCCCGGCTTGATCACGCGGACGCTGGACTTGTCGAACCCGGCTCCGATCACGTTGTTGAGGATGATCCTCCCGAACGACTTCTTGTTCTCGCCCGACACACCCAGCACGGCGATCGATGAAGGTTCGAGCAGGTTGCGGACGCGGGCCTTGGGGCGCGGCGAGGGCCTGGGCACCGCGGTCCGCAGGCGGCCCCGCCCGTCGAGAGGGATGAGCCTCTGGTGGCGGTAGGCGAACGGGTTGACCTCGAGCTCGGCGACGTCGGGCCCCTCGATGCCCCGGTCGACGCAGAACCGCGTCGCAAGGCTGATGAACGCGCGGAAGCAACGGAGCAGCTCCCCGTCGGACACCACACGGCTGTGCCCCCGGGCCCGCCCCGAGAGCAGGTCATACGCCGCGGTGTGGGTGAAAAGATCAAAGAAGTCCTCGGCGGAGATGTCCGTCGCGAGCGCCTTCGCCACGGCGAGGCCCGGGCGCATCGCCTTCGCGAGGTATTCGGTATCGATCCCACCCAGCCCCGCGGCGATGACGGGCCCGAACTCGCGCGTCGCGCGCACACCCACGAAGAGCTCGCCACCCAGCCCCGTGTCGGCCCGCTGCACGAACTCGACAACCAACACGCCGTCGACACGGTCGCGGTGGGCGTGGTGCTTGAGCAGACGGTCGATCTCCTGCTTGACCGTCTCGTGATCGTTGCGGCAGAAGACGATGCCGTGGGCGTCGGATTTGTGCGACACCTCGGGCGAGACGATCTTGAGCACGACGCGATCGGACTGGAAGCGAGAGAGGCCCGCCTCGGTGATGATCTCGTCGGCGCGGACGAACAGGTGGTCTGGCGGGCTGATCGCGCCGACGAGCTGGATGATCTGGTAGACCTCGTGCTCGTAGAGCTGCTTGCGGTCGTCCTCGTAGACGTCCCACAGCAGCCGCTCGACGGCGTGGGCCTCGGCGCCGCTCAGGCGGTCGATCGGCTCGATGACGTCCAGCGGCGGCGCGTCGGGCCGCTCGGCACCCGCGAGCTGGTCCTCGCTGAGCGATTCGATCCAGTGACGCACGGCCCGGCTTGTCCCGCCCCGCTCGATGCCGTCGAGGTAGGCTGAGGCGGCGTTGCGTCCGAAGCGGAAGGCCCGGCGATTGACGCTCACGACCTTCTCTCCCTTTGACTCGAACATCGACGCGACCGCGTTCTCGAGCTCCTCGGCGCTCATGTCGAGGTGCAGGGAGGCGGCGCCCAGCATCACAACGTTGGCCGCCCGCGCCGAACCCGCGGCCCGGGCGAGGCGGTCGGCGTCGACCAAGATGTGACGGCCCAGACCCGCGATGCGTTCGAGCACCTCCTCGATCGGCGGGTAGTTGCCGATGTTCACGAAGGCGTTGGTCGAAGCAACGATCAGCCCGTCGGGCTTGAGCATGCTCACGTAGCGCAGCGACTCGAGGGGCTCGACCGCGATCACGAGGTCGGCCTGACCCATCGGGATCAGGTCGCTGAACAGCTCGGTGTCGGCGAAGCGAAGGTGCGACTGCACCGCCCCGCCCCGCTGGCTCATCCCGTGCACCTCGGCCTGGCGGATGTTCAGCCCACGCCTCAACCCGGCGGTCGAGATCGCGCGGGCGATCGTCAGGATGCCCTGTCCGCCGACGCCCGCGAGCACCACGTTCTGTTCCACGGTCGATCTCCTGAATCGCCGGCGGGACCGGCGCCCCGCCTGTCGCTGCTTCTGTTCATCGTGTGCCACGGCGGTGTCGACTATGCCTGGACCCAACCGAGCTCCGCACGGCCGACACGGCCGTGGCACAGCAATTCACTCACCGTTCGCGCACGAACACTGCCCCCCCACCGTCGCCTGCACGGGCCGGCCCGGCTTGACATGGATGCATGACCGCTGCGGGATGATCACGCTCAGACCCCGGTGGGCAAGTTCCCGCCGGATGATCTCGACGTTCTCCTTGTGCTTCTGGGGCTTGGGCTCGAGCACGTGAACGTGCTCGGGGTTGACGCCCACGCCCAGGATGATGTCGATGAGGCGCTGGCCGCACGAGAGCGAGTCCTGCGTGCCGGTCATCGCGGTGGTCGCGTTGTCGAGCACGAAGACGGTGATGTTCGCGTCGTGGGCCGCGGCGCTGAGCAGGGAGTTCATGCCCGAGTGCCCAAAGGTCGAGTCGCCCACGGTGCAGATCGCGGGATGGACGCCCATGCGCGAAGCGCCGTGGGCCATCGAGATCGACGAGCCCATGTCGACGCAGGAGTGCACCGCGCGGTAGGGCGGCATGACGCCCAGCGTGTAGCACCCGATGTCGCTGAACAGGACGGGGTGGGCCTCGCCCTGCACCGCCTCGATGATCGCGCGGAACGAATCGGCGTGGGGGCAGCCCTTGCAGAGCTGGGGCGGGCGGCCCGCGAGCCCCTTGATCGCGTCGGGGATCGCCGGTCGTGGCACGCCGAGAGCCGCGGCGACGATGTCGGGGTCGAGTTCCCCGGTCGGCGGCAAATCGTGGCTGAGCTTGCCGCGGACGGCAAGGCCACGCAGACCCAGAAGGCCGTTGAGACGACGTTCGATGTGCGGATAGCCCTCCTCGACCACAAACAACTCGTCGCAGTGATCGACGATCTGGCGGACCAGGCCGACGGGGATCGGGTAGCGGGTGATCTTGAGGATCGACCAGTCGTCGGCCGCAGAGCCCAGCGCCTCGCGGAGGTAGTTGTACGCGATGCCGTTGGTGATCACGCCCCGCGACCCGGTGAGGTGGAGCGTGTTCTGCTCGCAGATCTCCGAGTCGCGGACGAGCGAGGGCTGCATGTTGACCAGCCGCTGATAGCGGCGTCGGGCGTTGACCGGCACGAGCGTCCAGTCGTTGGGGTCGGGCAGGGCCTTGCCGCCCGCCTCCTTGAGAGATGCCGAACGCACCTCGCCGTTGTCTCCCGAGAGCGTGACGTTCGCCCGGCTGTGGCTCAGCCGCGTGACCATTCGGAGCACGACCGGCAGGTTGACCTCCTCGGAGTACTCGAAGGCCAGACGGGTGAGGTCGTACGCCTCCTGCTGGTTGCTGGGCTCAAAGACCGGCACCTGGGCAAAGTCGGCGAGGATCCGGCTGTCCTGCTCGTTCTGCGAGGAGTGCATGCCCGGATCATCAGCGACCGCGACGACGATGCCCCCGTTGACCCCGGTGAGGGCCGAGTTGATGAACGGGTCGGCCGCGACGTTGAGCCCGACGTGCTTCATCGTGACCAGGCAGCGCCCGCCCGCGTAGGACATGCCCAGGGCTTCCTCGTAGCCGACCTTCTCGTTGGGCGCCCAGTCGGCGCTCACGCCCCCGGCTGAGACCGGGCCCAGGCGTGCGGCGTGCAACTGGATCGTCTCGAAGATCTCCGTCGACGGCGTGCCTGGGTAGCCGAAGACGCCCGAGATGCCCGCGTCGATCGCGCCGGCGGCGACGGCTTCGTTGCCGAGCAGAAGTTCGCAGCGCATGCCGGCCCTTTCCCCGGGGGTTGGCCCCGGAATGTGGACGTCCTTAGCCCATTTTAGGCGCGGGCGTGAGCGGGTAGACCTCTGTGGCGCTCAATCGTGGCCCACCGTTGGGAGGCCATCGCCGCCGTCGAAGCGACGCCGCCCGGCTTCATACGTACCCGGATGCCTGTACCATCGATCATGCTCGATCTCGTGGAGATCCTCACACGCCCGCTCGGCGAAATGCCCGACCCGCTGGCGATCCCGACCTGCCGGCGTGGAGTCGGCGACGCGCCGCCAAGGGCCAACGTTCGCCCGCCGGGATCGAAGAGCCTGACGAATCGGCTGCTTCTGCTCGCAGCGCTGGCGGACGGAGATTCGGTGGTGAGGCATCCGCTGCTTGCCGCCGACGACGCCGAGCGGATGCTGGCGGCGATCGGGCATCTCGGGGCCGGGGTGGATCGCAACGGCGATCTGGTCCGTGTCCGGGGCGTCGGCGGTGAGTGGAAGACCCCCTCAGGCGGGGCGACGGTCAACCTGCACAACGCGGGAACCGCGACGCGGTTCCTGGCGGCCGCGGCCCTGTGCTCGCCCGAACCGGTCACGATCGACGGCAACGAGCGGATGCGGCAGCGCCCGATCGGAGAGCTGGCCGACCTGCTGGGCACGCTCGGCGCGGGGGTGGAGTTTCTGGGCACGCCGGGCTGCCCGCCCGTGAGGATCACCCGTCCGCGGGGCGGGCCGACCACCGACGTCGTGCGTGTGCCGACGACGCGTTCGAGCCAGTTCATCTCGGCGTTGCTGCTGGTCGCGCCGTTCCTGCCGCGCGGGCTGACGCTGCTGCTCGAGGGCGACGTCACGAGCGCGTCGTATGTGCGTATGACCGTGGGGCTGCTCGAGCGGCTCGGGGCGACGGTGCGGACGAGCGAGGGGATGCGGGTGGTCCGCGTGCTCCCGGGGCTGGAGCCATTTGATATCGAAGTCGAGCCCGACGCCTCGGGGGCGACCTATTTCTGGGCGGCGGGCGCGTTGCTGCCGGGCGCCTCTGTCGGCGTGCGGGGGCTGAGTGAGGCGGCGTTGCAGGGCGACTCGGGATTCCCGTCGCTCCTGGCGCGGATGGGAGCCGGTGTCTCGCGGCACGACGACGTGCTGGCGGTCAGCGGCCCGCCCCAACTGTCGCCGGTGCTCGCCGACATGGCCGACATGCCGGATGCGGCGATGACGCTGGCCGCGTGCGCCGCGTTCGCGCGCGGGACGAGCATCCTCCGCGGCGTGCGCACGTTGCGGGACAAGGAATGCGACCGGATCGCCGCCCTCGAAAGTGAGCTGGGCAAGCTGGGGGTGGTGGTCGAGGCGAACGTGCACGGCGACCCGGATGTGCTGACGGTCACGCCCCCGGAGGGAGGGGTCGATTGCTCGCCGGACGCCGGCCCGGTCGAGTTCGAGACCTTCGACGATCACCGGATGGCGATGTCGCTCGCCCTGATCGGGCTGCGCCGGCCGGGCGTGTCCATCCGCGATCCGGGGTGTGTCGCGAAGACCTATCCATCGTATTTTGCCGACCTCGCGACGCTGTACTAAATGGCCCGGCGTGTTCGAAAGCGTTGTTCAAGAAAACTGCGGTTCCTGACCGGGCCCGCGCCGTCTTGGCGCGCCGTCAGCCCCGTGCATGAACGTCAAGGAACGGCAACAGCTCGCTCGGGATGCGCTTGAGGCCCCGGCGCCTCGCCTTGGCGACGGCGTATTGGAGTGACTCGCGCATACGGGTGTGCACCCGATCGGTCACGTTGAGCCCCAGTTCGTGCATCGTGTCGATCGCGAACTTCCAGGCGTGGTACTCCTCCAGGCACCTCGGCTTGTACGTCCCGAACCCGATCGCGTGGTGGCCGATCTCGTGCAGAAAGATCGCCGCCGACATGGGGCCCTTGGGGCGAGGCGCCTCGATGAGCCTGGAGACCGAACCGTCCTGGTAGGTCACCTGCCAGGCGACGCCTGACATGCCGGTGCGCCACTTGCGGACGCGGACGCCGTGGTGCTTGAGCATGTCGCGTGTGATCGACTCGTAGCGCTGCTGCATCGCGCCGGCGGGCTTGGGTCGGCGGGCCGGGGCGGGCTTCGGCGGCGGCGGCGGCTTCCTGCGAGCGGACCTGGGGCGGAGCAGATCCCACAGCGAAGTCGGGAAGGGGATGGCCGTGCGGCGGGGCATCACTCGTGCTCCAGCCTGTCGCCGGCCTGAACAGATCGGCCCCGGGCGAAGTCGGGCCACGGCATGGGGCGTTTTCCCGCCGGCTGAACATCGAGCAGGCACAGCGCCGAACCCGGGGCGCAGGCCACGAGTCCAAGGGCCGGGTCAATGATCGTTCCGGGCGCGCGCTCCATGCCCGCTTGTTGGGCATCGGCCCTGAGAATCTTCAGGGGTTGACCGCGAAACTGGACGGTCACCGCCGGCCAAGGGCTGAGCCCGTTGACGAGGCAACGCACGCGGTCTGCATCTTCATCGAACGAGATCCGCCCGTCGTCCTTGGTCATCTTGGGCGCCAGAGTCACCGCCGCCTCGTCCTGCGTGCCGCGCTTCAGCGTGCCGGCGGCGTGCCGGGCGAGCACGTCGGCGACGAGCGCGGGGCCGTCGTCCGCGAGCAGGTCGTGCAATTCGCCGGCCGTCTGTGTGCGCCCGACCTCACGGCGGGTCTGCCCCAGCACGAGCCCCGCGTCCATGCGATCAGCGAGGGTGATGGCCGAATTGCCGGTCTGCCGATCGCCCGCGACGATCGCGGCGTTGATGGGGGCGGCTCCACGCCAACGCGGCAGCAATGACGCGTGCAGGTTGATCGCAAAACGGTCCGCCAGCAAGGCCCGGGAAAGCTTCTGCCCGAAGGCGATCACGACCCACGCGTCGGCGTCAAAGGCCCGGATGGCGTCGCACACGCCGGCCTCGCCCACGCGTTCGGGCTTGAGAAGCGGCGCGTCGGCGGCGTGCTCCGCGGCCCACGCACCGATGGGTGTCGGAGTGAGATGTCCCCCACGCCCAGCCTTGCGATCGGGCTGTGTGACCACCGCGAGCAACTCGTGCTCGCTCGCGAGGGACCGGATGGTGGGCAGGCCGAAGGCGCCCGAGCCGAAGTAGACGATCTTCACGCCCGGAGGGTAGCGGGGCGCGGGGATAGTTGGCATTGCCCCTGCGCTCTGGTGGGCAGGACCCGAAGGCGCCCCGAGCGCGGGAGACGGGCCGAACGTCATCGAGGTACGCCACCCCTTGCTCCCCCGGCCCATCGCTGGCGCTCCGGGCTCCTTTCATCGAGCAAAGGCGGCGGTACGGCGGGCCGATTTCTAGAGTCCCGTGATTCCAAGCAGCACGGAGGTTGAACGATGATCAAGGGATACGCGGCTGAACAAGCGGGCGGCGAACTCAAGCCCTTCGAATACGACCCGGGCGAACTGAGGCCGGGCCAGGTCGAGATCGCGGTCGAGACCTGCGGCATCTGCCACTCCGACCTTTCGATGCTTGACAACGAATGGGGGATGTCGGCCTACCCCTTCATGCCGGGGCACGAGGTGTCGGGCAGGATCGCCGCGATCGGCGAGGGCGTCTCGCACCTCACCGTCGGGCAGCGCGTGGGGCTCGGGTGGTACACCCACTCGTGCATGACCTGCCACCAGTGCATGTCGGGTGACCACAACCTCTGCTCATCGGCCGAGCAGACGATCGTCGGGCGGCACGGCGGGTTCGCCGACAAGGTCCGCTGCCACGCCGAGTGGGCCCTGCCGATCCCGGAAGGCGTTGACCCGAAGAAGGCCGGCCCGCTCTTCTGCGGCGGCATCACCGTCTTCAACCCGATCATCCAGATGGGCGTGCTCCCCACTAGCCGCGTTGGGGTCGTCGGCATCGGGGGGCTGGGGCACATGGCGCTTCGCTTCCTCAACGCCTGGGGCTGCGAGGTCGTCGCGTTCACCTCGTCCGAATCGAAGATGGAGGAGGCGAAACGGCTGGGGGCCCACCGGTGCGTCCGCAGCCGGAGCGAGGA
Organism: Phycisphaeraceae bacterium; assembly: GCA_023898685.1. Classification (GTDB taxonomy): domain Bacteria; phylum Planctomycetota; class Phycisphaerae; order Phycisphaerales; family UBA1924; genus UBA1926. Next base: position 3,058,203 of record CP060234.1, on the reverse strand, counting down.
GGCGATCGCGGCCGAGAACGGCTCGCTCGATTTCATCCTCGTGACGGCGAACGCGACGCTGCCCTGGGATGCCTACATCGCGGCGCTCGCGCCAAGGGGTCGGTTGCACATCGTCGGGGCCGTGCTCGAGCCCATTCCGACGCACGTCTTTCCGCTGCTGATCGGCCAGAAGTCACTCTCGGCCTCGCCCTTGGGCAGCCCGGCGAACACGGCGAAGATGCTCGATTTCTGCTCGCGTCACGGTATCGCGCCCGACTGCGAGTTCTTCCCGATGAGCAAAGTCAACGACGCGATGGAGCACCTCAAGAGCGGGAAGGCACGATACAGGATCGTGCTCGAGAACGACTTCTAGCCTGAGGCGCCCGCACGGGCGTCTGATCGGCGTCCGTTTTAATCCGGTATCCCCCGGCGCAGGTCGCCCTGGCGATTCGGCGTGCCGCAACGCCGGTGAGGGCGGGGCGGTCGTTCCGATCCAACCCGTGCCTGATACGCTCCGCCCATGCCGCAGCACCCGCGCACGCCCCGTCACGAAATCGAAGTGTTCCGGCCCCGTTTCGCCCGCTTCCTGCGAGCGGTGATCGAGCCCGCTGTGTACGCCGATCCCACACCGCTCGAGGTCGCCGCCTGGCAGACGCCGGAACGCGGGGCGATCGACGCGGCCCAACGTGCCGAGTTCCAACCGGTTGAACTCGGCTGGCGGTGGGGCCCGGCGTGGTCGACGTGCTGGTTCCGGCTCCGGGGCGTCATGCCCGACACCGCCGGCTGCCCACTGGATCTCCGCTTCAGCAGCGGCACGGAATGCACAGTCTGGATCGACGGCAAGCCCCGCCGCGGGCTTGATCGCAACCGCGACAGCATTCAGGTCTCGCTGCACAGCGTGGGCGGCGAGCGGTTCGAGGTGCTCATCGAGGCCGCCTGCAACCACCCCTTCGGCGTCACGACGTTTGACTGGGACAACCCCGAAGCCCGCGACCGCTGGGGCTCGGCCGATCCGGGCCATCTGCTCCTCGCTGAGCTCGCGCCGCGGCGCGAACCCGTCCGCCGGCTCGCCGTGGTCTACCGGTTCGCGTCGAGGCTGCTCGATGAGCTCGATCCGACCACCGATCATGCCCGCCATCTGTATGACGCGCTCCGGGAGGCCACCATCCTGATCGACGATCGGGACGTGGCGCGGCGTGCTGACGAGGCGCGAGCCCGCCTCGAGGCCGCGCTTTCCCGGGGCGATCCGGCGGAAGCGCTGGGGCTGGTGGTCGGGCACGCCCACATCGATACCGCCTGGCTCTGGCCGCTGGCGGAAACACGCCGCAAGGTGGTCCGGAGCTGGACCAACGCGCTCGAGGTGCTCGACCGCTGTCCGGGGGCTTCGTTCATCTGCTCGCAGGCACAGCAGTACGCCTGGCTCGAGCAGGACGCGCCGGGCGTGTTCGACCGCGTCCGCAACGCCGTGGCCGCGGGCCGGTGGGAGCCGATGGGCGGCCTGTGGGTTGAGCCGGACGCCAACGTCCCATCCGCCGAGTCGTTCGTCAGGCAGGCCCTGCACGCGGATCGCTACTGGCGCCGCCGCTTCGGGGAAGAGCTCGGCGTGCAGCGGATTCTGTACCTTCCCGACTCTTTCGGCTTCCCCGCGTCGATCCCCGACCTCATGCTCGCCTGTGGCCTCGACACCTTCATCACCAACAAGATCGCGTGGTGCCAATGCCACCACTACCCGCACACGAACTTCCGCTGGCGCGGGATGGGCGGGGGCGAGGTGCTGGCCCATTTCACCCCCAACCACGACTACAACTGCACCAACTCGCCCCGCGAACTCATCCGCACAGGCCGCGACCGCCGGGGCCACCCCACGAACGCGGACCAACCGCAGGTCTTCCTGCACCCCTACGGCTTTGGTGACGGGGGCGGCGGGCCCACGCTCGAGCAGGCCGAGGTCGTGAATCTCGCCGCGTCGTGCGAGGGGCTCCCTCGCTTCCGCCACGGGACCGCGGGCGAATTCCGCGAGCGCCTCGCGGCGCTCGACGCGTCGCTGCCCGATGGCCTTCCGGTGCATGACGAGGAGCTCTACCTCGAGCTGCACCGGGGCACGCTCACTACCCACGCCTGGCTCAAGAAGTCCAATCGCGAGCTTGAGCATGCGCTCCGCCTCGCCGAGATCGCGGTCTTCGCGGGCCCGGAGCGGCCGGAGCCCGAGGAGGCGAACGAGGCCGCCGCCGCGCTGGACCGGGCGTGGAAAAGGCTCCTGCTCCAGCAATTCCACGACATCCTGCCCGGGTCGTCGATCGCATCCGTATACGCCGAGGCTCGGGAGCACGTCGCCGAGATCCGCGGAGAAGCCGCGCGGCTGGCAGACCGCGGGCTGTCGTCGTGGGCTCGCGGCGACGGTCAGTGCGCGATGAATCCGGCGTCGTGCGAACGCTCGGGCGTCGTCGAGACCGGAGACGGCCTGCGATGGGCTGATGGTGTCCCGCCGCTTGGTGTCGCCCCGCTCATCGGCGCCGCACCTGCGCCGCCCGTCGAGGTCCACGCGTCTTCCGGCGTGATGCAAAACGGGCTGATCGAGGCCCGCATCGACCGATCGGGCCGGATAACCATGCTACGTCAAACGGGCGGAGTCGACCTCGCCGGCGGGGCGCCGTTCAATCGGCTGGCCCTCTACCGCGACATCCCGATGAACTGGGACGCGTGGGACATCGACGCCTATGCCGAAGAAGAACTGGTCTGGACCAACGAGCAACCCGCCGATTCGTGGCGGGTGCGCACAGCTGACCCACTCCGGACCGAGATCGAGGTCGTGCGGACCATCGAGGGCCGCAGCCGGATCACGCAGGTCTTCCGGCTCGACGCGGGCTCGCCGCGCCTCGACGTTCTCACCGAGTACGACTGGAACGAGCGGCACCGGTTGCTCCGCGCTGAGATGCCCACGGGGCTGAGGGCCGCCCACGCGACCTACGACATTCAGTGTGGCTTCGTCGAGCGGTCGACTGGCCGCGAGTCAAGCCGTGAGCGCATGATGTTCGAGGTCTGTGCCCATCGCTGGATGGACCTGTCCGAGCCGGTCGACGCCGGCCCCGGTCGGGGGCTTGCCCTGCTCAACAACGGCCGGTACGGCCACGGCTGCCGGGGCGGGACGATGCACCTCTCGCTGCTGCGAGCCCCGGTCCACCCGGACGCCACCGCGGGGCGCGACGCCGGATCGATCACGTACAGCCTGATGCCACACGCAGGCAACTGGCGGAGCGCCGGCGTCGATCACGAGGCCGAAGCGCTGAACGCGCCGTTGTTCGCCCTGCCGTACGCCGTCGATCGGCCCTGGTCTCCGATCCAGATCGAGCCCGCGAAGGGCCAGCGCATCGAGATCGCCGCCCTGAAACCGGCCCACGACGACGCCGCGACGCTCGTGCTCCGCCTGATCGAGACCAGGGGGGTCGGGGGCCCCGCCCGTGCCCGATGGCATCTGCCCGTCTCCGCCGTCCGCCGGGCCGATGCGCTCGAAAGATCCACCGGACCCGAGATTCGTCTCTCCGACGGCGCGGCGATGCTCGACATCCGCGGGCATGAGATCGTCACACTGCTGGTTGACCGGGCGTAGGTTGGCCGCCGGGTGCACGATCTGAAATGATGGTGACTGGCACCGCGCACCGGGGCCGGCCGGTTGGTTCCGATCCGGTATTCTGCTGGTCAGCAGACCACTGAGGAATCCTCAACAACGAAATGCGGGGATCACCGTGCTAACTCGAGTCATCTGGATCGTCATGAGCAGCGCCTTCATCCTGACAAGTGCCCGGACGCTCGGCCAAACTGACGCGCCCGGCACCGCGGATACGCCGCCGGGCTGGGAAGCACTCTTCGACGGAGTCGACCTTGCCGGCTGGACCGGTGGGACGACCCGTGATCCGCGAGAGTTGGAGGCGATGTCCGATGAAGAGCGAATCGCCTGGCGGACGCGTATGGACCGCGAGATCCTCGAGCACTGGCGCGTGGACCGGGGCGAGCTCATCAGCGACGGTCAGGGGCCGAATCTCGTCACCGAACGCGACTTCCGCGATTTTGAGCTGCGCGTCGACTGGAAGCTCGCCCCCAGAGGCGACTCGGGGATCTACCTTCGCGGCTGCCCGCAGGTGCAGATCTGGGATCCCAACAACGAGGAAGCTCATCAGCACGGCTCGGACAAGGGATCGGGCGGCCTGTGGAACAACCAGACCAACGCGCGATTCCCGACCGAGGTCGCCGACAGGCCGATCGGTGAATGGAATCACATGGAAGCGAGGATGGTCGGTCCCTATGTCACCGTTCGGCTGAACGGAAAACTGATCGTCGACAACGTCGTGCTCGAGAACTACTACGCGCGGGACCTCCCGGTGCCGGCAATCGGGCCGATCCATCTCCAGACACACGGCAGCGAGACGAGATTCCGCAACCTCTCCATCCGCGAGATCACGAGTGACGAGGCCGACGAGGTGCTCGCAGCGATCGGCGGCCACGAAGCCGGCTTTGTGCCCCTGTTCAACGGGAGAAATCTCGATGGCTGGATCGGAGCCACCGGCGGGTACGAGGTCACCGACGGGGCGATCATCTGCAAGGCGGGCTCCGGCGGAAACCTGCTGACGGAGAAGTCGTTCGGCGACTTCGCCGTGCGGCTCGAGTTCAGACTGCCGCCGGGCGGAAACAACGGGCTGGCCATCCGATCGCCATCGCCGGACGTCGACGCCGCCTATGAGGGAATCGAGTTGCAGGTTCTCGACAACACCGACCCAAGGTACGCGGGGCTCAAGGCCTACCAGTTCCACGGCAGCGCCTACGGGCTGGTCCCGGCGCTGCGGGGCTACCTCAGGCCCGTCGGCGAGTGGAACTACGAAGAGGCCCGTGTCATCGGCGACCGGGTCCGTGTCGAACTCAACGGGTACCCGATCCTCGACGTCGATCTGGCCTCGTGGCGCGATCAGCCAATCGACGGGCACGCCCACCCCGGCGCTTTCAGGTCGGCGGGGCATTTCGGATTCTGCGGGCACAACGATCCGGTGGCGTTCCGCAACATCCGGATCATGGAGATTGCCCCGACCAAGGGCGACGCCGCGGGGGCCGCCCCGGACTGATCGTCACGGCCTTGGTGCATCGGCTTGCCGTGGCGGTCGACACCGCCGAACCGGGATCGCCGCGAGCGACTGGTGTACCTGTGTGCGTCGGGGCTCCGATCATCGCCCCTTGGGCTGCACGTGCACCACCTTCGCGCCGAACACCCGCGCGGTCTCCTTCACCAGCGGGTTCTCCGACTCGTCACCGAGGTCAATCGCGGGCCCGGGTTCGGCCGCGGATTGACTTGCAGGCTCGTCTGACGGAATGGGCTCGGGATTCGCCTCGACCAGGGAGATCGACATCGACCGTGCGCCCACCTGCTGCACAAGCCGGATGATCTCGGGAAGATGGTCCCGCACCATCGCGGCCCGCGCCGGGGGCACCGCGAGGGTCAGCAGACGTTCGCTCACCTCGTGCAGCGCCATCCCCTCGAGCATCGGTCGCAACCGGGGCCCGGCGAGTTGGAGCGCGCGGGGCCAGATCTCGCGCGGCGAGAGCGCCGCCGGGGGCGGCGCCGACTCGGGCGCCGCCACCTCGCTTCTGGTCGATGCGGGTACTGGTGCAGCCGGCGCCTCCCGCGCCTCTTCGCCGGCTGTCAGCGTTTTTTTGCCGGCGCCCGCGCGGTGCTCGCCCCGCTGCTCCCCGCGACCAGCGCCGTCACGTCGGCCAGCTTCTCGGTCAGCGCGAGCCGGACGAGCAACGCGTCGAACAACGCCCTCGGGGCGCTGCTGCTCTTGAGCGCCCGCTGCACGCTCTCGGTCAGCGCGATCATGTGCACCAGCCCCGCGGCGTCGAACCGGCCGGCCCGCTCCGCCTCTTCCCGCCTCGCCTCACCCGAGAGCTCGACCAGCTCGGTCTCGGGGCCGCACGCCGCGAGCACCATCAGGTCACGGCACCGATCGAGCAGCGTCTCGCAGACCTGATCGGCCGAGGTGCGGTTGAGCAGCTCGGCGCCCTGCTCGAGGCACGCCTTGACATCCCCGTCGGCCGCGGCGTCGAGCAACCGGCCCACGACCTCGCGATCCGGCAGGCCCAGCATCGACTCGAGCACGCCCAGCGTCAGCGTCTGCTCGCCCCCCGCGATGATCCGATCCAGGAGACTCAGCGCGTCGCGCATCGACCCGTTGCCCAGCCTCGCCACCGCCGCGATCAGCTCGGGCTCGGCCTCGAGCCCCTCGCTCTTGACCACGCTCTCGAGGTGGCCCTCGATCTGCTGGCTCGGGATGTTCCGGAAGTCGAACCGCTGGCAGCGGCTCTGGATCGTCGGGGGCACCTTGTGGGGCTCGGTCGTGCACAGGATGAACTTGACGTGCTCGGGCGGCTCCTCCATGGTCTTGAGGAGGGCGTTGAACGCCTCCTTCGTGAGCATGTGGACCTCATCGATGATGTAGATCTTGTGCCGCCCCCGCAGCGGGCGGTAGACGCTGTTGGCGATGACCTCCCGGGCCTCGTCGACGCCGCGGTTGGAGGCGCCGTCGATCTCGATCACGTCGGTGTCCTGCCCTGTGAAGATCGCCTGGGCAATCTCGTCCGAGCCCTCCGGGTTGTTGAGCGTGTTGGCGAAGATGCGGGCCATCGACGTCTTGCCGACGCCCCGGGTGCCGGTGAAGAGGTAGGCGTGGGCCACCTTGCTCTGCTTGATCGCGGCCTTGAGCGTTCGGGCGATCGCCTCCTGCCCGACGACCTCGTCGAACGTGCGGGAGCGGTAGCGGCGGGCGAGGACGGTGTAAGCCATGGGGGCAGTGTACGGGCCGAAGGTCCGGTCGCGGGGCGGGGTGTTGGCGCGGGCCGCGACAAGCCGCGACGGGATGTGAGGGGCCACCACGGGCGCCGGTGCGGGGTCGCCAGCGCAACCGCGGCCGCAGCATGGTCCCAAAACGCACCCCCGACGGAATTCGCCTTCTGGCTGGCCCGCCGAATTGCTATTCTCAGCAGCCGTCGGCTACTGCGTCGGCGAGACAGAGGGAGTCACACCGTCATGTCGATCCGAGCTCTCGTCGCCGTTGTGGTGCTTGCCTTCGGCTGCGGATTCGTCGCGGGGCAGGAGACGGCCGGGGGGACGCTCGGCGAGATCCACCTGCTTCCTGCTCCCAAGATGGGCGACAAGTCGCCCTTCCCGGGCGATGACCCCGGGCATGACACGCGTGGCGTGACGGGGATTGCACCGCCGGCAATCGAGCTCGGTCGGGTCTCGACCTCGCTGGTCGATGTCTACATCACGATCACCAACACGATCTTCGGGTCCGGCGGGTGCGCGCTGTTCGCGGCCGATGGCGAACTGATCCAGCAGGACACCGGCTTCACGATCGCCTTCGAGACGCAGGTCGGCTTCTCGCGAAACCTGGGGCCGGGCACCTACTTCGTCATCACCTGGGCGGGCACCGGTGAGGCCGCCAACGGGTTCTCAACGCCCGGGGGCAACAGCGATATGATCCGTATTGACCGGATCGGCGGCCCCGAATACGCCGATGGCGGGTACAGCATCAGCGGGACTCGGCGGGTCTATCAGCTCATCGTCACTCAGCCGACGCTCTCGGGGCCCGGCTATGTCGTCCCCAGCCGGTCGGTCCTCACCAGCATCACCACCGAGTTCTCAGGATTCGACACCGAACTCGGCCTGTTCAGCGGCAGCGGCAGCCGTCTGGATGATAACGACGATGCCTATATCGACGGCATGATCGTGAGGTGGAGCGAGCTCGACAACCTCGCCCTCACGCCCGGCGACTACTTCCTCTCGATCTCGGGCAACTACACAGGCTTTGGGCACCGGTTCCTGGTGGGCACGAATCCGTCCAGCGACGGCGGCACATGGAGGCTCAACCTCTTCGGGCAGACCGTCGCCGACGGATGGATCGAGATCGGGACCTCGGAGTTCAAGAAGCTGACCATCCGCGACGAGGGGGACAGCATCCCCTTGACCGAGGACATCTGCTCGCTCCAGACCGTCACGATCTACACCTCGAGCACGACCGACCCGATGCTCGCGCTGTTCGGCCCGGCCGGCGAACTGATCGCGTCTGACGACGACTCGAACGGCCCCAACCCGCTGATCAGCACGCATCTGACGGCGGGCATGTACACCGTCGCGGTCAACGGGTTCCGAGCGACGTACGGGAACGGGTTCGGCATCGTCGCCCGTGATAACGCCTCCAGCGGCGACTACACGCTCCACTTCGGCTCGTTCTCCTCCTACCCGACCACGCTCGACGCGGGCGGCGACACCGACTTCTACTCGTTCGTCGTCGAGGACCCGGGCCACGTCGGCGAGGCCGGTGAATCCATCCAAGCGATCGAGTTCTCGACGCTCGGCTCGACGCCCAACACCGCGCTGGCGGTCTGGGACGCCGCGGGCAACCTGCTCGCCTACGACTTCGACAGCTCGGATTCCGACGCCGCCCGGGTCTCGTTCGCGCCCGGAAGCCTGCCCCCCGGCGACTACGTCGCGGCGGTGACCGGCGAGGACGCCGGGTTCGGGCCGGGCTTCAGCACGGTCCAGTCGCCCTCGCTCCCGTTCGGGCCCGCCCGGCTGGTCTATCAGCCCGGCGGCGCGTTCGAGCCGGTGGATCTCGATTACGGCGGCGACGCCGACCTCTTCTGGTTCTCGGTCGGCGCGCCCACCGAACTCGGCACGATCGGGTTCGAGAAGATCCCGATCGAACTCAGCACACAGGGTTCGGCGTTCAACACGGCCCTCGCGATCTGGGACGAGTCGGGTGAACTCCTCGCCATGAACGACGACGCCCCGGGCGGGACGGACAGCCTGATCAATCGGGTCTACGAGCCCGGCGCCTATTACGCCGCCGTCGCCGGCTCCGGCGCGGGTTTCGAGCCCGGCTTCCGCGTCCTCGTCAACGGCTCCGAGCCGACCGGTGGTCACCAGCTTCTCGCGGGCGGCACGATGCTCGCAAGCGGAGCGACGAGTCCGACGGATCTCTACGATTTCTACCGCTTTGAGATCGGGGTCACGCCGCCGTGCAACGACGCCGACCTCGCCGAGCCGTTCGGCCTGCTCGACCTCGCCGACGTGCTCGCGTTTGTGTCGGCGTTCTTATCCCAGGACCCGTCGGTCGATTTCAATGAGAATGGGCTGTGGGATCTCTCCGACGTGCTGGTCTTCGTCAACAGCTTCAACGCCGGCTGCCCATGACGCGCTTCCCGGCGCGGTACGATCGGCGGCATGACCGCACCGCGCTGCATCGCCGTCGTCACCACGGGCCGGGCCGACTACGGGCTGTTCGTGCCCGTGCTCGAGGCCGCCGCGGCGTGCGACGCCCTCGACCTCTCGCTCTACGTGACCGGCGCCCACCTCGCGGGCGGGCACGGCCCCTCGTTCGACCGCATCATCGCCGACGGCTGGCCGATCACCGCCAGCGTGCCGATCCCCTCGGGTGACCACCCCGGGGCGATGGGCGAGGCGATCGCCGAGGGTGTCAACGGATTCACCGGGGCGCTCATCACCCACGAGCCCGACGCGGTGCTCGTGCTCGGGGACCGATTCGAGACGATCGCCGCGGCGCTGGCGGCGTCGGCATGCGCGGTGCCGATCGCCCACCTCCACGGCGGCGAGATCACCGCCGGTGCGGTCGACAACCAGTTCCGCTACGCGATCACCGCGCTGGCCAACCTCCACCTCGTCGCGACCGAGCGGGCCCGCGCCCGGCTGATCGCGATGGGTGAATCGCGCGACTCGGTGAAAAGGACCGGCGCGCCGGGCCTCGATCATCTCACCGGCTTCAAGCCGATGCCTCGAGCCGAGTTCAACGCGTCGACGGGGATGACGGGCGAGGGGGTGTTCCTGCTCGTCACGCTGCACCCCACCACGCTCGACGACACCGACCCGGCAGCTCAGGCGAGGGAACTCCTCGCGGCGTTCGACAAGACCGGTGCCCCTTGCCTCATCACCGCCGCGAACCAGGACCCGGGGGGCGGGGCGATCAACGCCGTGCTCCGCGCGGCGGCGCGGGATCGGGGCTGGGTCTTCGCCGACGCGTTGGGGCCCGGCGTGTACCACTCGGCAATGCACCACGCCGCGGCGATGGTGGGCAACTCCTCCAGCGGCATTATCGAGGCGGCCACGCTCGGGCTTCCGGTTGTCAACATCGGTGAACGACAGGCCGGCCGCGAACGATCAGGCAACGTGATCGACTGCGGACACGGGGCGGACGAGATCGGCGACGCGATCGGGCAGGCCCTCGCGATGGGTCGTCGCGAATACGCGAACCTGTACGGCGACGGCCACGCCGGCCCCAGGATCGTCGATGCGCTCGCCGCGATGCCGCTGGGAGCGCCGTTTCTCCGCAAGCGTTTCGAGCCGCCGGGGCTCTGATCGGGAGAGTTCTCGCCGCGGAGACACGCGAAAAGCCACAAAGAAAGACAATAGGGATTTCCCTCCGCGGCGCTCCGCGCGTCTCCGCGGTAGATCACGTCTCTCGCAGGTGTTCACGCATCAGGACCTCGTCTGCGCGAACATCCCGAGCCAGTACCCACCCGATCACTCGCCCGAGCATCGAAGGCGGCAGCCCGGTCGCGGGGCGTTTGCACACCAGATCGCCCGCCGCCAGTACATGCCCTGCCGGCAGATCCCGCACCGCCACGAGTGAACGCCTCGCCGCCGTGAGCGTGTCGGTCTCACACGCCGCGGGCCGTTTCACACCATCCCCCATCGCGGACTCGACGACGCGAACCTGCCGCATCATCTCCGCGAACTCCGCGGGCTCGAGGGACGCCGCGTGATCGGGCCCCGGCATGTTGCGTGACAGCGTCAGGTGCTTCTCGATCACCCTCGCCCCCATCGCCACCGCCGCGAGCGTCACCGCGCCGCCCATCGCATGATCGCTCATCCCGACGGGCCCGCCGACCGCGAGCCGGATCGCGTCCATCGCCCGCAGGTTCGACGCGTCCGGCGGCGCCGGATAGGAACTCACGCAATGCAGCCACGCCGTCGCGGGCGAGCCGTACGCACGGATCACGCGGTCGGCGTCCTCCACCTCGTCGAGCGTTGACATCCCCGTCGACACGAGCAGGGGCAGGCCCAGACCCGCCAACTCGGCGAGGAACGGGTGGTTCGTCAGCTCCCCCGACCCCACCTTGAGCGCGGGCACGCCCAGCTCACACAGGAACCTCGCACTCTCGACATCGAACGGCGACGAGAGGAACACCAGCCCGGCCTTCTCGGCATGGGACTTCAAATCGGGCAGGGCCGCGTTGGCGAGTTCGAGCCCGCGCAGCATCTCGGCCTGTGATTGCTCGACGCCGAGGTTCTGTTTCTGATACGCCGCCATCGACGCCGACCGAGCGGTCAGCGCTTCCGGCTTGAACGTCTGGAACTTCACCGCGTCGGCCCCCGCCCCCGCCGCCGCGTCGATGAGTTGCCTGGCCAGATCAGGATCGCCGTTGTGGTTCACCCCCGCCTCGGCGATGACGAACACCGGCTCGCCCTCGCCGATCGCTATCCCGCGCCCCAATTCGATGCGTCGATCGCGCCGGCTGGTCCGCAACAACGACGCCGCGATCTCCAGATCGGCCGGCTCGTCGATGTCGACCGCGTGATCCCTCGGCACGACGACCGCGTGGGTCTCTCCCGGCACGGCCAGCGCCCGGCGCGTGCGCACGAAGTTGGCGGTGCAGAGCCAGGCGCCGGCGGGCCGATACGCCCTCGATTCGCCCTGCCTCGCCCCCGTGCTCCACCCGCCGATCGGATCGATCCGAATACTCTCGTCCAGCGAGAAGCTCCAACGCACGGGGTGGTCGAGTTCAACGGCGGCGAGCACCGACAGAGCCCCGTTCTCGAACGCCGCCCACATCGCCTCGAGATCGTCCACCGTCAGCAGGGGTGAGGTCGGCTGCACCAGCAGCACCGCGTCGCACGGAAGGCCGGCCTCGGCCGCACGGGCGAGTTCATGCTCGACGACCGACAATGAGGTGGAAGTGTCTCCCGCGAGGGCCGCGGGGCGGAGATCGGCCGGGCGGTCGCGCTCGGGCCAGGCCGCGGCGATATCGGGCGAATCGGTCGAGAGGCGGAGCACGACCTCGGGGTGACGCTCGCGGAGCCGATCGAGCGCCCGGTGCGACCACGCCACCAGCGGGCGACCCGCGAGGCGGGCGAGGTTCTTCCCGGGGAAGCCCTTGGAGCCCCCACGGGCGGTGACGAGTCCGAGCACGCGCATCCAACGCCTCCGTAGACGAGCCCGAAGTGCGAGCGAGGGTCGAATGCAGGGAGTCCCTTGCCAAGGCTTCAGGCCGGTCAGGTGTCCATCGGCCAGACTCCCCCATACCCTTCACGCATGGCCGGTCTCATTGTCCTCGGCATTCTCGCCACGGTCCTCGCCCTGCTCGTGACCGTCGTCTGGTGGGCCGTTGGCAACGCCTGGGAGAAGCGCGACCGCGAGGCCCGGGCGCGGTGGCGGGGGCCGAACGCGCCCCCGGCGCCCAGATCCGACCGGCGCGTCACGCGCGATCCGTGATCTTGGAATCACCGCGGCGTCACGCGGAGAACCACGGAGCGGGACCCAGGTCCCGATCTGATCGCGATCGATCGGGAGTCATTCCAATCCGTCTCCGCGGTCCTCGGTGGGTCTCCGCGGCAAGCCCTTTCAGTTCGCCACGATGTTCACCAGCCGCCCCGGCACGACGATTACCTTCCGCACCGTCTTGCCCTCGAGCAACGCCTTGATCCGCTCGTCGCCCAGCGCGGCTTCCTCCATCGCCTTCTCGTCGGCGTCGGCCGGCACGGTCACCTTGCCCCGCACCTTGCCCAGGATCTGCACCGGGACCTCGATTTCGTCGTCAACCAGCATCGCCTCGTCAAAGGTCGGCCAGGCCGCCGTCGCGATCGTGCCCTCGGCCTCGAACCGCCCGAGCCTCGACCAGACTTCCTCGGCAAGGTGGGGCGCGAACGGCGCGAGGATGCGGACGAGCCGGCCCATCTGATCGGCCGTCAGCGACGCCCCGCCGCTCTCGAGCCCGCCCTTGGGCGTCGCCGCGTTCTTGAACTCGATCATCGCCGCGATCGCGGTGTTGAACGCCAGCTTCTCGATGTCCTGCCCGACCTTGGCGATCGTCCGGTGCAACAGCTTCTCGATCGCGTCGTCGGCCTCCGGGGCGATCCGGGGCTCGCCCGTGCCCTCGTCGATGCACAGCCGCCAGACGTCGCGCAGGAAGCGGAACATCCCCTCGATCGCCCGCGTGTCCCAGGGCTTGCTAGCCTCGAGCGGGCCCATGTACATCTCGTAGAGCCTGAACGTGTCCGCGCCGTAGTCCGCGATCACGTCGTCGGGGTTGACGACGTTCTTGAGGCTCTTGGACATCTTCGCGACGATCTGCGTCACGCGTCCACCCGTCGCCGTCTCGACGTACTCCGGGTTGTCCTCCGTCCCTCGGTTCTCGACCTGGTCCATCGGCACGAGGCTCCGGTCGGCCCGTTGATAGGCGTGGCTCAGGATCAGCCCCTGATGAAACAGCTTCTGGAACGGCTCGGGCGTCGAAACCTCGCCCAGGTCGAACAGCACCTTGTGCCAGAACCGCGCGTAGAGCAGGTGCAGCACCGCGTGCTCCGACCCGCCCACATACAGGTCCACCCCCCCCACCCCCGCGTATTCGACGGGGAAATCGCCGAATTCGTCGAGTTGCGCGCGGCTCACGCCCGGCTTCGGCGTGAGCATCCACGCCCGCTCGGCCTCGCGCCCCACGAACCGCTCGCCGTTCTTCGGGTCGCAGTAGCGCAGGAAGTACCAGCACGAGCCCGCCCAACCCGGCATCGTGTTGGTCTCACGCCGCACCGGCGCGTCGGCCGGCAACGCCGAGACCCCCGCCTCACCCGCGGTCGTCCGCACCCAGTCGTGGGCCTTGGCGAGCAGCGGCTGGGGCTCGTCGCTCTCCTCGGGCTCGTAGTCCTTCATCGGGGGCAGCCGCACCGGCAGCGCCGACTCGTCGACCCCGAAGTGGAACCCCCGCTCGTCGTACACCACCGGGAACGGCTCGCCCCAATACCGCTGCCGGCTGAACAGCCAGTCACGCAGCTTGTAGTTGACCTTCCGCCGGCCCTTGCCCTCCTGTTCGAGCCAGTCGGTCATCGCCGACTTCGCCTCGACGATGCCCATCCCGTCGAGGAACCCCGAGTTCATCGCGGGGCCACCGCCGGTGTACGCCTTGCCGTCCCAGCCCTCGGGAGGCTGCACCGTGCGGATGATCGGCAGCCCGAACTTCTCGGCGAACTCCCAGTCTCGCTCGTCCTGCCCGGGAACCGCCATGATCGCCCCGGTGCCGTAGCCCATCAGCACGTAGTCGGCGGTCCACACCGGGATGGGCTTCCCGGTCGCCGGGTTGATGGCCTGGACCCCAAGCGGGACACCGGTCTTCTCCTTGTTCTCCTGACGCTCGACATCGCTCAGGTTCTTGGCGTGATCGACGTACGCACGGATCTGCCGGCGGTCGCAGCCGGGGCAGGGCTCCTCGAGCACGGCGCCCACCAGCGGGTGCTCGGGCGCGACGACCATGAACGTCGCGCCGAAAAGCGTGTCGGGGCGTGTCGTGAACACACGCAGCGGCAGCCCCTCGTGGGCCGATGGGCCATCCTTCAGAAAGAAGTCGACGTGCGCGCCCTCGCTCCGGCCGATCCACTCCGCCTGCTGGGTCCGCGTCGAGCTCGGCCAGTCGAGGTTCTTCAGGTCGTCGAGCAGCCGCTCGGCGTAGGCGGTGATGCGGAACTGCCACTGCCGCAACGGCTTGCGGAACACAGGGAACCCGCCCCGCTCGCTTCGGCCGTCGATCACCTCTTCGTTCGCCAGCGCTGTGCCCAGTTTGGGGCACCAGTTGACCGTCTGCTCGGCCACGTAGGCAAGGCGGTACGAATCGACGATCGCCCGGCGGGTTTCCTCGTCGAGCTGCGACCAGGGGAACTCTTCACGCCCCGGCGCGCCGGCCGCTCCATACTCGGCCGCGTCCGGGTTGAAGATCGCGGGGCGCTCGCCTGTCTCCAGTTCTTCGACCAGTTCTTCGATAGGCCTCGCCCGCGCGATCTCAGGGTCGTACCACGCGTGGTAGATCTTCAGGAAGATCCACTGCGTCCACTTGTAGTAATCCTCGTCTATCGTCCCGAACTCGCGCGACCAGTCGTAGCAGAAGCCGAACCGCTTGAGCTGCCGCCTGAAGTTGTCGATCGCCTTTCGCGTCGTCTCTGCCGGGTGCACGCCGGTCTGGATCGCGTACTGCTCCGCGGGCAGGCCGAACGCGTCCCACCCCATCGGGTGGAGCACGTTGTACCCGTTCATCTTCTTGTATCGACACACGATGTCGGTCGCGGTATAGCCCTCCGGGTGGCCCACGTGCAGCCCCGCACCGGATGGATATGGGAACATGTCCAGGCAGTAGAACTTGGGCCTCGTTCCGTCCCAGCCGTCCTCGCCCGGGTTGGGCTGGCTGAACACGCCGGCCTCCTCCCAGCGCGCCTGCCAGGTCGTCTCGATCGTGCCCGCGAAGGCGGCGGTGTATCTATGGGACGGCTCGGTCATCGACGGCGTGCTCCTGGGAACGACTCGGGGAGGCGGCAGTATAGACCAATCAGCGATTTCCACCCACGCGGGGGGGCATTGTGCCGACTACCGTTGCGCATGACCATCGAACCACGAGAGCTGGAGGGCAAGGTCGTCCGGCTTGTACCGCTCTCAGTCGAAGACGCCGAGGAGATGCTCCGCGCCGCCTCCAGCCCCGAAACCTTCCGCTATTTCACCCGTCCCCCCTCGCCCTGGACCGTCGAAGGGATGGAGGACTACTGCCGCTATCTGATCGAGAGTCCGTTCATCCTGCCCTTCGCCGTCCGCCTCCGCAAGACCGGCGAGTTCGTCGGCTCGAGCGTCTACTGCGACCTCCGCCCCGAACACCTCAACGTCGAGATCGGCTGGACCTGGTACGACCCGATCCATCGCGGCACCACGGTCAATCCGGAGTCCAAGTACCTCATGCTCGAGCACGCGTTCGGCGGGGGCCTCTTCGGCCGCCCCGCGATCCGAGTCTGCCTCAAGACCGACCTCCGCAACGAACAGAGCCAGCGCGCCATCGAGCGCATCGGCGCCATCCGCGACGGCGTTCTCCGCCACCAGGCCCTCATGCCCGACGGGCACAAGCGCGACACGGTCTACTTCAGCATCCTCGACGACGAGTGGCCCCCTGTTCGCGAGCGGCTGCGTCGACGGATCGGGTACGCCGATTCGAAGTAGGCAGGCCGGCCTGTGCCGCCATGCTCGCCGGCGCCACAACGCGGCTCTGCGGATGGTGCTCGTACGGTCGATTCAATCCGGCACGGCCCGCGGATGGATCGTGGCCCCACCGCATCCGCCCGCTCCGTGAGACTACGCCCGGGTCCGCCCCGGCACCGGCGTCAGGGTCTCGATCAGTCCCGCGTAGGCCGGCAGCGCCTGTTTGAGTTCGCGCGCGCGCTCGCGCGTGATCAGCTCGAAGTCCGCCCAATCGAACCCCGGCGCCACAGTGCAGCCCAGCAATGCAAAGCCGTGTGGGCCCCGCTCGAGCATGGCCCCCTGCCACCGGTGCGCCGGCGCGACGACCTGGGGACGCTGCCCCGCTTCCAGATCCGGCCCGATGACCACCCGATCCGCACCCACGGCCCCGCCGCCCGGCTCGAATGTCAGGCTTCCATCGTCGATCACCAGTTGGGCGACCGGGTCACCCAGGTAGTGGTGGAACACCTCGTCCCAGCGCACACGGTGCAGGGCGCTCGTCTCGCCGGGACGGAGCAGGTAGTAGATCTGCGTGCTCCATGCCCGCTCGCCGACTCCCGGGGGCAGACAGCCGGTCACCCGGCCCGCCGCTCGGTACGTCTCGCGGAAGAACCCACCCTCGTGGGGAAGGCGCTCCAGACCCAGCAGCGCGGCCACGCGGTCGGCGTCGATCATGGAGCGAGCATACCGCACGAACGAGTCCCCTGAGACCGGGCCACCAGAACGCGACGGCGTGAGCGGTCGTATTGTTTGGCATGGCGGAGGAAGTGTCGATCCGCGTCAACTTTGCCAGGCCGATGCCGGTCTTCCCGCTCGGCCACGTCGCTCTGCTGCCCCAGCAGATCCTGCCGATGCACATCTTTGAGCCCCGATACCGCCAGATGATCGGTGAGGTACTCGACGGGCCCGGGCAGATCGCGATGGCGACCTTCGACGGCGACGATTGGAAGCAGACCTATCACGGCAACCCGCCCGTCAGGCCGGCCGTCTGCATCGCGCAGATCGTCCAGCACGAGGCGATGGACGACGGCCGGTTCAATCTGCTCATCCAGGGCGTCTGCCGGGCACGCATCGTCGAGGAAAGCCTGCCCGACGAGACCCGGCTCTACCGCGAGGCGATGCTCGAGCCGATCGGCATGGCCGAGGAACCGATCGGGCCCGCCGACGAGCTGTGCAGCTGGCTGGCGGAGAACCTCTGCGAGGAACCGCTCAGCCGCCTGGCCTCGGCGGAGGAGATGGTCAAGCTGATCGACAGCGGGCAGATCCCGCCCCAGGTCGTCCTCGAGGTGGTCTCGTTCGTGCTCATCACAGATGATCGGACCCGCTATGCGCTGCTCGAGGAGGGGAGCGTTCGCCGCCGATCCGGTCTGGTCCGAACCAGTCTGGACGATCTGGCCGGCGTCCTCCGAAAGGCGGCGGCGCAAAAACCCGAGGAATGGCCGAAAGGATGCAGTTGGAACTGACGCTTTGATAGAGAGTGCGCCGGATCCGGATCATCACCGATCTGGCGGAATGTTGGGACGTGTTCAGGGGTTTGAGAGTGTGGAACGAGATCGCGGCGCACCGGGCTTCCAGACGGAACGCCGGTGACCCGCCGGAACGGCAAGGACAGTGAACAGGATCCTGAGGAGGTTGGCCATGTCGAGTCTTACAAGGAAGAACCGCACTACGGCCGCCGTGGCGGTGATCGCCGCCGGATTCATGCTCGCGGCCCAGACCGGCTGCAACAACGCGGGCGAGGGCGCCCTCAGCGGGGCGGCCCTCGGGGCGTTGGGCGGCATGGCGATCGGCTCGCTCAGCGGCGACATGGGCAAGGGCGCCGCGATCGGCGCCGTCGCGGGCGGTATCGGCGGCGCCGTTATCGGCGACCAGAACCAGCGTCAGGACCGCCGTCGCTACAACGACGACTATTGAGCCCGGTCCCCTATCGCTGAACGCCCGGATTGGCCGCCGGGATCGAACCGCCGCGCCCGAGCCCGCTGAGGGTCGGACGCGGCGGTCGATGTTGGGTACATTGGTCGCTCGGGGCGTTCACTTCCCTCAGGCCGACAGCACCTCCGGGATCTGCGTCGCGGGCTGGTCGATCCTTGTGGAGACGCCGAACGACAACCCGTGCCGACGGGCGAACAGAGCCGCCCGCTTCGGCAGCACGCCGGCGTCACCCAAGCCTCGCTCGTCCGTGATCAGTCGCACCGGGACGCCCAGCCTCTGAGCAACGAACAACCCGGTGAGAATCGGGCCGCCCGTTCCGAGGCTGGTGATGTGCCCGTCGGGCGTTCTTCCCGTGCCGCCCGCGAGGACGAGCACCCGGGCCGACTGGATGGCCTGCTCGTAGCGCTTGGCGTGCAACAGCCTGGGCTCGGCCTCGAGCGCGTTGCCGCGGGTGATGGGCGCGAACAGAGCCGGATCGAGTAGCCGGACATCAACGCCGAGCATCGCGAGCAGGCCCGAGAACCGCTGCGCGTTCTCGCGTGCCGGGAGGGTGATGAGATTGGCGCGGCGTTCGACGTCGCTCGACGCGCCCAGGCCGGCCACGCGGCGATCCATCGCCGACTGACCCGCAGCCGAAGCCCCGACGATGACGATCATCGGACGGGCCTGGCACGCGGCGACGGTCTGGCCCGCGAGGGTGCAGAGCGCCGAGGCGTGGGTGAGGGCCGATTCGGTGATGGTCAGCAGTTCGGTGTTGTCAAGTGTCATCGTGGGCTCCTTGAAGGCCGGGCCTGCAACGAACAGGTCATGCAACGAAAAAGGGCCACCGTTTTTCGGTGGCCCTTTGTCAGGTCGTCTGGTTGAGCGTTCCCGCGTCAGCCAACCCTCCAAAGGACCACCGCGTCGGTCCACTGGCGGACCATGACGGAGGTCATAAGGTTGATGTGCTGGCAGCAACAGGTCACTTTCGATTCATCCTTCCCGAGCTTCGGGCTCCGGCTCTCGGCCCTTGCCCCCGCTCGTCCTTCGATACGTGCCGGGGCACGTCTCTGTTCGACACGACGGTACACATTTCGGCCACCAGGTCAAGCGAGATCCAACGAAGTTCATCACATCTTTGTTCCCGCTTGACATCGGAAAGGTGTTCGGATTTCCACGCGAGATGTTGCGGACGGCAAGATGAAAGGCCTTTCATTGGGCGCTTGCGCCAGAAAAGCCCATGACGTCTCGAACACCACACATCGACCTCGGCGGCTGCCTGATCGCCGACCGTGCCCGTCTGGCCCGCCGCCTCCGGGGGCTCGATCGGTCGCAACGATCCGCCCCCGATCAACGGGAGCGCGTGCTGGCCCAGATCGCCGCTGAGGCCCGGGCGTCGCGGGAGAAGCGCCAGGCCCGAGAAAAGAGCCGACCTGCGGTCGAGTATCCCGATCTGCCCGTCAGCGCGATGCGTGCGGAGATCGCGGCGACGATCCGCGAGCACCAGGTGGTGGTGCTCTGCGGCGAGACCGGGTCGGGCAAGACGACGCAGCTCCCCAAGATCTGCCTCGACGCCGCGCTGGGGCTGGGCCGGGGCGTGGATGGGATGATCGGGCACACCCAGCCCCGCCGCCTCGCGGCCCGGACCGTTGCGGCGCGGATCGCCGAGGAGCTCGGCGTGAGCGTGGGCGACCTCGTCGGCACGAAGATCCGTTTCAGTGATCGGACGGGCGAGCGGACGATGGTCAAGCTCATGACAGACGGGATCCTGCTCGCGGAGACCCAGTCGGACAGGCTCTTCCACCGCTACGACACGCTGATCATCGACGAGGCGCACGAGCGGAGCCTGAACATCGACTTCCTGCTGGGCTATCTCCGGCAGATCCTGCCCCGCCGTCCCGACCTCAAGCTCATCATCACCAGCGCGACGATCGATCCCCAGCGCTTCGCCGAGCACTTCGAGACGACCCGTGGCCCGGCGCCGATCATCGAGGTGCCGGGGCGGACCTGGCCCGTCGAGGTGCACTACCGCCCGATGCGCGAGCAGGTCGAGGCTAGCTCCTTCAGGCGCGACGCCGACGACGTGGTGGGCGCGGTGCTCGATTGCGTGCGCGAGATCGACAGCCAGCCCCGAGGCGACGTGCTGGTGTTCATGCCGGGCGAGCGGGAGATCCGCGAGACGGCGAACGCGCTGAGGCGGCACTTCGGCGATCACGACGAGATTCTGCCGCTGTACGCACGCCTCTCGGTCGAGGAGCAGCGCAAAGCGTTCCGGCCCCACACCGGGCGGCGGATCGTGATCGCGACCAACGTCGCGGAGACCTCGGTGACGGTTCCGGGCATCCGCTACGTGATCGACCCCGGGACGGCGCGGATCAGCCGCTACTCAGCCCGGACGAAGGTGCAGGGGCTCGACGTCGAGGCGATCAGCCGGGCCTCGGCCGATCAGCGCAAGGGCCGGTGCGGTCGTGTCGGGCCCGGCGTGTGCTACCGCCTGTTCGCCGAGGATGACTACGACACGCGCGAGCAGTTCACGCCCCCCGAGATCCTTCGGACCAACCTCGCGAGCGTGGTGCTCCAGATGGCGGCGCTGCGGCTGGGCAGGCCCGACGAGTTCCCGTTCGTCGAGCCGCCCGATTCGAGGCTGATCCGCGATGGGTATGAGACGCTGCGAGAGCTCGGGGCGATTCACGACGACAACACCTTGACGGACATCGGACGTGACCTTGCCCGCCTGCCGATCGACCCTCGGATCGGGCGGATGGTGCTGGCGGGGCACGCGGAGGGGTGCCTGCACGACGTGCTGATCATCGCGGCGGGGCTGGCGGTGCAGGATCCTCGCGACCGGCCCGCGGAGCGGCAGGACGAGGCCGACGCGGCGCACGAGCGATTCCGGCACGAGCACTCCGACTTCCTGGGCCTGCTCAACATCTGGCACTTCTACCACGACTCGATCCGTCCGCTGAGCCGGAGCAAGAGATCGAAGGCGTGCCGCCAAAACTTCCTGAGCGAGCGAAGGCTGGTCGAGTGGGGCGAGGTGCTGGGCCAGTTGCGGATGCTGGTGCGCGAGCTGGGGCTCAATCAGGACGCGGCCCGCCCGGGCAAGGGGCCGGACGAGGACGCGATCCACCGGGCGCTGCTCACGGGGCTGCTGACCACCATCGGCAAGCTCGACGAGAAGCACGAGTACCAGGGCACGCGCGGCACACGGTTCTACCTGCACCCCTCGTCGACGATCTTCGGTGACAAGCCCTCGTGGGTGATGGCGGGCGAGCTGGTGAGGACGACGAGGCTCTACGCGCGCACCGTCGCGAAGATCGACCCGACCTGGGTCGAGCATCTGGGCGAGCACCTGATCAAGCGGACGTATTCGGAGCCCCACTGGGACGCGAAGTCGGCGCGGGTGATGGCGTTCGAGAAGGTGACGCTGGCGGGGCTGGAGATCATCCCGAAGCGGCGGGCCCACTTCGGGCCGGTCGAGCCGGCGAAGGCGCGCGAGCTGTTCATCCACCACGCGCTGGTCGAGGGGGAGTTTGAGAGCAACGCGCCGGCCCTGAGGCACAACCGCGAGCTCGAGGCGAGCATCGCGAACCTCGAGGACAAGGCGAGGCGGCGGGACCTGCTCGCGGAAGCGGAGGCGCGCTTCGCGTTCTACGACCGGCGCCTGCCGGCGGACGTGTACAGCGGGCAGACGTTCGAGCGCTGGCGCCGCAAGGCGGAGCGGGAGAACCGCCGGCTGCTCTACATGTCGATCGGCGACATCCTCATCGGCGAGGCGGGTGAGGTGGGCGAGGTTCAGTACCCCGATCGGCTCGCGACGGCGGGGGGCGATCTTGACGTCCGCTACCGGTATGACCCCGGGGCGACCGACGACGGGGTGACGCTCGATGTGCCTGTCGAGCAACTCGGGCAGATCGACGCCGACCGGGCCGACCGGCTGGTGCCGGGCTTGCTCGCAGAGAAGGTCGAGGCGCTGATGCGCACGCTGCCCAAGTCGGTGCGGCGGTACTTCGACATTTCCTCGGCCGCGAGGGAGATCGCGGTGACGGGTCTACCGCAAACCGGCTCGCTTTTGCAGGCGCTCGCGGGCGAACTCAGCAGGCGTTCGGGGATCCCGATCCGCCCCGAGCAATTCCAGCCCGAGGCGCTTCCCTCGCACCTCTCGATGCGGTTCCGCGTGCTCAACGACAAGGGCGAGGAACTCAGATCCGGGCGCGACCTGGGCGAGCTGCGTCGCGAGCTGGCCGATCAGGTGGCGCGGGGGTTCCGCAGGCTCACCAAGGGCGACTGGAACCGCGACGGGCTGGCCGACTGGGATTTCGGCGACGTGCCCGGGTCGATCGAGATCGCCGCCGACCCCGCGCCGATCACGGGCTACCCCGCGATCGTTGACCAGGGCGGACCGATCGGGCTGCGGGTTTTCGACACGCCCGAGGCCGCGGCCGACGCGATGCGGCTGGGGCTCGCGAGGCTGTACACGCACCGGCTCAAGAAGGACCTGCGGTTCGACGCGCGGGACGTGCCCGCATTCCAGCCGATCGCACTCGCCTACGCCACGCTGGGCGACGCGAAGCAGTTGCGGGACGAGCTGATGCTGCTGATCGCCGACCGCCTGTTCATCGGCGAGAAGAAGCACCCGCGCACGTTCAAGGCGTTCACCGACCGGCTCGACGACGCGTGGAACGCGCTGTCTCCTGCTGCACACGAGTGCGTGTCGCTCGCGGAGCAGGTCTTCACGCGCCGGTCGGCCGTCGCTTCGAAGCTGGAGGCGTCGCACCCCGCGCCGTGGGCGAGGGCCGTGCGTGACATGAATGCGCAGCTCGCCTCGCTGGTGACGGCTCGCTCGCTGACCGGCACGCCCTTCCGCTGGCTGCGCTGCCTGCCCCGGTTCCTGCGGGGGATCGAGGTTCGCCTCGAGCGGCTGCGGACGGGTGTGGACCGCGACACGCGGGCGATGGCGGAGGTGCACGAATGGCAGCGCAGGCTCGCCGAGCGCGCCGAGAAGCACGCGCGCGAGGGGATCGTCGACCCGGCCCTCGTCGAGTTCCGTTGGCTGCACGAGGAACTCCGGGTGTCGCTGTTCGCGCAGGAGTTGCGGACCTCCGTGCCGGTGAGCCCGAAGCGGCTCGAGAAGGCGTGGGAGCGAGTACGGCCGTAGGTTGAATCCGCTGCTCCGCGCGTGCCACGGCCGTTCCGGCCGTGCGAATCAAGGACGGGTATCCAAAATCTTCCGCTCGGCCGGGACGGCCGTGCCACATGAATCAGAACCGCCTCGCGAACTCGATCCACGCGAACCAGCCGAACATGACGAGCGAGGCGAGCAGCGCGATCACGCTCCACGCGCCGTTGCGGTGGGCCTTGCCAACCCACGCCGAGCGCCCGTTCATCACGAGCAGCAGCAGCGCGACGAAGGGGATGAACGTGGCGCCAAAGACGGCGTAGTAGCGCTGGGCGGTCGCGAACTGGACGAACAGCATCGGGATCGGTGCCAGCGCGATCCCGACGAGATAGGCGCGGTAGGCGAGCGTCTTCGTAAGATCGGTCTTCTCGCGCGGCTGGAGCACGAAGTCGGCGAACAGATACGGCACCGCCTGCCACACGCCCAGCAGGCTCGACACGATCGCTGCCCACGCGCCGAGCAGGAAGGCCCACTTGCCGACGGGCCCGAGCCCCGCGCCCAGACTTTCGCCAAGCGAGATGAGGAGCGCACTCCCCGACCCGGTCGCCGGCGTGCGGCTCGCGATGACGAGCATCGACACGCCAAAGACAGCGGTCATCGCGTATCCAAGACCGAGATCAACGCGACACTCGCCGAGCGACGAGGCGGCCTCGCGCCCGTGCTCGCGGATCCAGTAGCCGTAGCAGAGGATGGTGACGGTGCCGCCGACGCCTCCCAGTAACGCCACGGTCCAGGCGAGCCCGCCCTCGGCCTGGGGGACGGACGGAACCGCGAGCCCCTGGGCGAGCGAGAGCAGGTCGGGCCGGCTCATCACCGCGGTGAGCAGCACGCCCCCCACCATCACGCCCACGGCGGCGGTCATGACGCGCTCAAACAGCTTGAACCCGCCGGCGAAGACGAGAATCAATCCGATAAGCGAATGCGCAACGCCGTAGACAATGCGCCCGGTCGCCGGAGTGGCTGCGTCAATCGGCAGGATTGCGTTGGCTGCGGTGCCTGAGGCACTGATGAGGGCCCCGCCCGTAAAGAACGTCCAAGGAATGAGATAGAGCAGGAAGACGACACGGAACGCGACGCCGAACCGGCGCGTCGCGCCCTCGAGCAGCGTCGTGCCGGTCGCGAGTTGCCATCGCGTCAGGCCTTCTGTCAGCACGAACTTCAGCCCCGCGCCCACGAGCACCGCCCACGCGACCGCAAGCCCGAGCTTGGTCCCCGCGATGCCTGCGGTTGCGAGGTCACCCGCCCCAACCCCCGTCGCGGCGAGCAGGATGCCGGGCCCGAGGCGGAGCAGGATGTGACGACGACGGCCGGCCATCGGGGCGAGGATACACGGCGGGGTTGCTGGGCCGCACGGCGCGTGGCCGCCAGGCTGGCGAGAAGCGACCTCGCATTTCTTGACCAAGAACTGCCAATTCTCCGGACCTTCCGCAACCGGCGGCCCAGAGTATCGGATAGACGGTTATCCGGGCTGGTTGTGCGCCGCGCGTGCGCTCCCGGCCGGGCTGGGTTCTCCGCCGAATTCTCGGCACGCTTCAACCGCATACGCGGGACAGTCAGGAAAGGGGTTGCCATGACTCGCCGTGCCTTCATCGTCGCTCTCGCCGGCTCCGCCGTGAGCCTCTCGCAGGCCGCCGAGCCCGCCCATACCGTCGTCGCGGCCAGCGGCGTCAAGGCGCCGGCCGGGTACGTCTATGTCAACGGGCTGACCGGGGAGCGCATCGTCTCGCATGGTCAGGCGATCCCTGTCGCGGCCCGGGGCGCCGGCTGGTCGTGGGGCATCTCGGGTAACCCCTGCGGGGGCGGCCTGGACACGGTCTTCTTCGTGCATGACGCGTCGCTCGGCGACGACGGAATCCCGACGCCCGACGACATGATCGCCTGGCAGGGCTGGATGGAGACCCCGGGCGACAGCATCGTCACGCTGATCTCGTTCAGCCAATTCACGCAGGTGCTCGATCCGGATGAGGACGGCGTCGACGGGCAGGAGATGCTGCTGGTCTTCACCGAACACGACCGGGCCTTCGAACGCTCGGGCGCGGTCGCCTCAACCGCGATCCAGTTCACCAATCTCATCGGCGCTGCCGACGACAACGGCGACGGAGTCATCGATTTCACGGAGGGAAACCTGTGGATCTACACCTACGACCTCGCGGGGGGCGACACGCCGTTTGACATCGAGATCGGCGACACCAACGGGCAGTACGACGGCAGCTACCCGGGCGTCGGTCTGTTCGGCGTCCCGGGCACCGACGTCGACGGCGATGGGATGATCAACTCGGGCTACGCGATCGCCTGGCGCCAGCCCAACGTCTCGGAGGGCGATCAGCTCATCAACCGCTTCCCCGAGCTCGCGGGACTGGGGCTCGAGAACCCCGACGGCCCGAACGCCGACCCCGCGTCGTTCTTCGACATGGCCGACATCGGCGTCGCGCTCGCCGCCCCCTCGGACAACTCGGGATGCTACGTCCCATTCGGCATCGAGTGGCCGAACGTTCCGGGGTGCGATGACCAGCCGCCCTACCCGATCGGCACGTTCGACTTCTTCGGGGTGATCGACGCGACCGGCGTCGACGCGGGGCTGGCCAATTTCGGGCACTTCTCCTGCGGCAGCGGCAATCCGTGGGCCGACTTGCTGCTCGGGTTCAACATCATCAACGGGGACCCGAACCCGTGCCCTTGCGACATCAACGTCGATGGGCTGCTCGACCTGGCCGACATCCAGGGATTCATCACCGCCTTCCTGGCCGGGGATTTTGCCGCCGACATCAACGGCGACGGCGTCCTCGATCTGTCCGACATCTCGGGCCCGAGCGGCTTTATCGTCTGCTTCCTGAGCGGCTGCCCGTAGCCGCGAGAGACATCGACAGGAGATGCGACCATGCGGCAGGGTTCATCGGCGTTACTCGCGATCGCCCTCTCCGCCGGCCTCGCCGCGGGCGGGGACCGCCTCGGCCGGATCCGGACCGAGCCGAAGGGGGTCAAGGCCGTCCACGGCTATGTGTATTGCAATGGGTTGACGGGTGAGCGTGTCATCTCCAGCCCGGACGCCGGGCCCGTGCGGGGGCGCGGGGCGGGGTGGGCTTGGGGAAGCAGCTCCGCCGATCCCTGCTGGCCGTCGTCGGCAGGCCCCGATTCCGACCAGGTCTTCTGGACCAAGGCGTTGCACAGCGCCGAGCTGGCCGGCCTCGACCCGACCGACCCGGCGGCGATCGGCGCCTGGGGCGATTGGATGGAGACGCCCGGAGACGCGATCATCACCCTGATCTCGTTCGCGATGTGGACCAGCGTGCTCGACCCGGAAGAGGACGGCGTCGAGGGACAGGACATGATCCTGGTCTTCACCGAGAACGATCGTGCCCCCGAACGCTCGCGTGCCGTCGCCTCCACCGCGATCATGTTCACCGATCTGAACGGAGCCAAGGACGCCAACGGGGACGGCCTGGTTGACGCCGACGAGTCCAAGATCTGGATCTACCTCTTCGACCTCGCGGGCGGCGACACGCCGTTCGACATCGAGATCGGCGATACCAACGGTGTGTACGACGGGAACTACCCGGGCGCAGGGCTCTTCGGCGTACCGGGCACGGATATCGACGGCGACGGGCTGATCGACTCCGGGTACGTCATGGCCTGGCGTCAACCCAACGTGGCCGAGGGCGACCAGCTCATCGATCGTTTCCCGGAACTCGCGGGGCTGGGGCTCGAGAACCCCGACGGGCTCGACCTGGCGACCTGGCCCAACATCGTCGACGTTGGGCCGGTGATCGCCAACCCGGCATCCAATGCCGGTGTCGATGGCGACTGGGACTGCTACGACCCCAATTCTTGGGAGTGGCCCCAGGTCCCAGGGTGTGACGACCAGGTGCCATTCCCGCTCGGCTCATGGGACGCGTACTCGCTCATCGACGCGCACGGGGACGAAGCGGGCGTGTACTGGTTCGGCGGGTTCGTCTGCACCGACATGTACCCGCCGCACTACAGCATCCCATGGGCCAACCCGATGATCGGATTCAACCTCGATCTGAACGGGCCACACGCCGAGCCCTGTGATCTGAACGGCGACGGGCTCGCCGATCTCGCCGACATCGAGCTGTTTATCACGTCATTCCTTGCGGGCGACCAACTCGCCGACATCAATGGTGACGGCCTTCTTGACCTCGACGACATCACCTACTTTATTATCGCGTTCCTGAGCGGATGCCCGTAGGGCCGACTCAGTACCGTGGCACCTCAGGATCCACCGCGACCGACCACAGATCGATCCCCCCCGCGAGCGAACGCGCTCCGCGCACGCCGTTGGCCTGCATGATCGCCGCCGCCGTGAGCGAGCGGACGCCGGTGTGGCAGTAGAGGACCACGGGCGTATCCTCATCGGCGTCGAGCTCGTCCCAGCGTTCCTCGACCTCGCCCAGTGGCATGAGCATCGCCCCATCGATGCGACAGATCTTCCACTCGTCGGGCTCGCGGACATCAACGACGATGGGCCGGCGATCCACCGGGCCCGCGAGCATGTCGCGCAGCTCGTACGGGCCGATCTCCAGGCCGTGACGGAGGCGTTTGCCCCGCGGCAGGCCGCGTTCGTCGAGGCCCTTGGGGATCATGAACCGTCGCCCGAGGCGTCTCTGTCGGCTGCGCCACCGGCGCTGTCGGGCAGGGGCCCGGCCAACCACTCGCCGGCGTGCCAGCGCTTGGACATCGACGGGCTCTGCTCGAGCTTCCAGGGCGGGCTGACCACCATCCGCGCCGGCATCGTGAACAGATCGAAGAGCACGCGGACGGGCTCGACGAATCCTTTGCGGACCGACGAGCCCACCGATTCGCCAAGCTGGAGCGACGACTCGGCCGTGGGGTAGAGCCCCTGCTGGCGGGCCGGGTCGTCGTCGAAGGTTGCCTGCGTGAGCCAGAGCGGGTTGTGGGCGGTTCCGTCGACCGGGAGGCGGAACTCGACTGGCTCCCAGTCGGCGCGGTCGAGGCGGGTGGTGGGACCATCGCTGATCGCTGGGGATGCGGCGTCCGCGGCCTCGAACGCGGGCAGCGCGCGCCGGGTGCCAATGGTGGTGCGTGCGTTGAGGTCGGTCGTGCATCCCGTGAGCAGGGCCGAGGCGAGGAGGATGCCCAAGGCGAGTCGGATGGGTTTCATGCGCTCAGCGTAGCACGGGAGGTGGGCGTGAGGGCTGCGACTCCACTCAGCCCAGCCCGACCGCGATCGACGTGAGCCCATCGCCCACGAGCCTCGCCCCGCACCCCGCGGGCACCAGCACGGTCGTCCCCGCACCGACGGGCACGCCTGCTGTGCCCCCCTCGATCGACCCCCGCCCCGCGAGCACCATCACCGCGACCGCGCGGCCCGGCTCGAACTCGGAGCCGCCCAGCACGACGTCCATCGTGTAGAACCCGGTCGCCGCGGCCCGCCCCCCGCCCAAGGCGTCGACCGCGGGTGTCGGCCCGGCGTCCGCAAAATCGATGCACGCGAGCGCCTGCTTGATGTGCAGCTCACGTTCTGATCGCTCGTACTCGCGCACCCAGTCGTAGACGCGGAACGTCGTGTCGCTCGGCGTCTGCACCTCGGCCACCAGCACCCCCGCGCCGAGCGCGTGCACCGTCCCGCTCGGCAGCGTGTGACAGTTCCCGGGAATCGCCGGCTCGTTCGCCAGATCGATGGCGACGGTCGCATCGCATATGTGAGCCTCGAACGACTCGGCCGTCACGCCGGGCTTGAGGCCCTGGAAGATCGTCGGCGCCACGGGCTCCCCGCTCGGAAGCGAGCCCGGCTCGGCCTCGATGACATACCAGCTCTCGGTCTTGAGGTGCGCCCCCGGGTGCGCGGCGGCGTAGGCGGCGCTCGGGTGAACCTGCACGCTCAGGTGCTCGCACGCGTCGAGGAACTTGAGCAGCAGGGGGAAGATGGGCCGGCCCGCGCCGGTCTGCCCGCCGAACGCGCGGGCCCCGGCCATGCCGGATTTGCCCAGGAGTGACTCGCCCCACAGCGCAATGGCGTCGCCGATGGTCCGGCCCGCGAGCGGCCCGTTGCAGATCACCGACACGGCCGCACCGCCCCCGCCACCCGAGATACTGGTGGAGGCGAGGTCGGCCAGCTCCCAGCTCTCGCCGTACTTGGCGCCCGGCTCGAGGGCCTTGCCGTATCTTGCCAGCCGTCGCCCGCCCCAGACCTTCTGCTTGAGGATCGGCTCGAATGTCAGCGGATAGGGCTCGGTCACGGCTCGGCTCCAGTCGTTTCGCTCGGCTCGTCCACGTCCACCTTCGCCGCACGCCGGATGGCCCGCAGCACCGCGTCTCGCCCGGGCGGGGGGTCGAGCCGAAGGAAGGTTGATCGTGTCTTCCGTTTCGCAAACAGGTATCGGCACACAAGGCCGATCGACTCGTCGGCCCCTGGAGTGATCGTCCACGGCCCGCAAGCGGCCGTCAACCGATCCCGGCACGCGTCGATCGCCTCGCCCGCCCGCCCGGCGTCAACGTCGGCGAGATGGTGATTCTCACCCGCCCGATGCACCACCAGGCGCGCCCAGCCCGATCGTCCCGAGGGCAGCACGGCGAGCACGCCAAAGCGGTCGAGCGTGGTCGCCCACGCGAACGCGGCGCCGCGAACCGATCCGAGCGCAGCCAGTTCGTCCTTCAGCGAGGCCGCCCACTCGAATTCGAGAGCCGCGGTGGCCTCTTCGATCGCCATCCGGATCGAGTCGACCTCGATATCCACCGGCCGCTTCGCGAATTCGAGCGCGGCCCGCACCCGCTCGCGGTAGGCCTCCATCGGCTCGCTCCCGTCGCACGGCGCGGGGCATTTGCCCATCTCCTTGTACGGGCAGGCGATCGCGCCTGGTCGTCGGGCGAGCAAGCTCGGTTCGCGGCAGAGCTCGAAGCGGTCGTCGAGCAGCCGCGCGAACGCGTCGGCCGCGGATCGCCGACCGAACGGCCCGATCAGCGTGCCCGGATCGGCGCCGGCACGATCGACAAGCCCCACCACCCGGCAGGCGGGCACGTCCCCGGCAGGTTCGAGTGACACAAACGCCCCACCGCTCGGCCGCATCCCTGGTTCGCTCGGCGCAAGCCTCGAGGAGAGGACCCACCTCGCCCAGTCGGCCTCAAACCCCGATCCCGTCTCGCTCGCCCGCACCTCGTCCGTGACGGCCGCAAGGTCGACCCGGGGGCCGTTTCCAGCGAGCCGCTTCATCGCGAACGCCCTGAGATCGCCGGACGCCGCCACGAGCACGGCCCGCGCGTCGTCGCCCCGACCCCGCAGAAACACGATGACGCCCGGCCGGTCGCGGAGCCGGTCGCAAACAACAGCGGCCCGCTCGGTGGCGGGCCGCTGATGCAGATCAATCACGATGGGTGTCGGCCAGGAACACGACCGGCCAGCGGGCCGTTCGGGTCCGCGCCCCACGTCAATCGGCCTTGTGCTCGTCCAGGGCCATGCCGCTGACTCTCGCCTCGAAGGCGAGCTGGTCCCCCACAAGCCCCTGGACATCGCTGATGAACCGCCGGCGCCCCAGCTTCACTTCCTTGCACAGTATGAGCAGGTCTTCACCCGGCAAGACCGACCGTCTGAACGCGGCCTGTTCGATCCGCAAGAACGCGGCGACACGCGGGCTGGGCTGCTGGCGATTCCAGAGAAAGCACGCGAGCTGCGCCCCAGCCTCAATCTGGAGCACGCCCGGCATCAGCGGCATTCCCGGGAAGTGGCCGCGCACCCAGAACGCATCGCCCCGGCAGCGGTGAAGCCCCAGCGCGCACGTGAAGTCCTCGCTCAGCCAGATCACTTCATCCAGCAGAGCCATCTCGTGCCGGTGCGGGTTGAGCCGCTCGATCTCCGTGCGACCGGCGATCGGCGTCCGCAGATCGATCTCCGCCACGTCAAAGAGCGGCGTGTGCACGCTTGAGGTCGATTGGGCGGGCCCGGTCGTCGTCACGAATCTGCGCTCTCCCGGCTGCTCAGCATCTCCTGGCGGATCTCCTGGGCCGTGTTCTTGATGTCCTGCATCGCCTTGCGCACGCGCGTGCCGGCGGCCTTGTTCCCGCCCTTGGCCTTGTTGTAATCCTCGCGGATCGATTCCACCATCTGGCCGAGCTTGTCAAGCAAATCCACTAGGCACCTTCTTTCGTATCCTGGACCCGGCATGCCACCGAGCGGGTGATAGGGGCATTTTTGCGGTCGGTCGCGTCGTGTCCACAACCGGCCCGCAAACTCATCCATGAACACCTATTCTGGGGAGTATTGTGCGCAGCCTCTCCAGCGCCGCCGCCAGATACACCCGGTCATTCTCCTGGCTCAGGAACGCCGGCGACGTCGCCCCCATCAGCACACGCCGAATGTCCGCGAGCCGGGCGTCGAATTCATCGGCGTGCAGCCCGATCTCTCGACGGTGGCGGGCCAGCGCGGCGAGCGGGTCGAGCCCGCGCAGGGCACTCTCCCGGCCCCAATACAACCGCTCGAGGTAGAGCGCGTCCTCGACCCAGTGGCCCGGATGCACGAGCGCGAGGTCGATGAGCACACAGCAACGGTCCTCAGGGCACGTCTCGTCGCAACGGATCAGGACGTTTCCCGGATGGAGGTCACCGTGGCACCAGGTGTCCATCGGGCGTCCCCGCCAGACGGCGAGCAACTCCGGCAGTGCCTCGCGAACGCGCCCGATGACGCTGATCCACTCCTCGGCATCGGCGATGTCGTTGTCACGGCAGGCTTCCTCGCCACGCCCAAGCAAGGCGTCCCAGTTCATGGGCGAGCGTCGCTTGCCCTGCTCGGCCGGCATGACCTCCGAGGCGAGATGGTGAAACTTCGCCGCGGCCGCAAAGAGCCGCCCGAGGTTGTCGCGGGACATGTCGCGCGAAACAGGCTTGCCGGAGACGCGTTCCTCGATCACCCACGCGATGTCATAGCCCGCCAGAGTCTGGCCGCTCGCCAGCACCCGGGGCACGGGGAGGTGGCGGCAGGCGTCGCTGCTCCACCACATCGGATCGACCTCGCCCAGGCGAGTCGACCAGAAGTGCTCGCGCGGTCCGATCGGAACCTTGACGATGGCGTTGATCACCTTGGCGTTCGGTAGCCGCCAGGAGGTGTACCCCGTGGCCGCCCCGCCCTTCTGCCAGGGGCTCTGGAACCACTCGATGTCGCCGAGGCGATCCGTGCATTCCTCGTGCAGCGCGGGTCCGAGTGAGACTCCGAGCGCCTCGACGTCATGTCGCGTCGTGTAGCGAGCCCCGTGGGTCCCGTTGCCGCCGACCGCTGGAGCCGAGACCGGCTCCGCTGGCGCGTGCGGCTCTGTTGACGAATCCGCCCCCTCGCCGGCCCCGTCATGCCTACGCGATCCGATGCTGTTGGCGTGGTGCCCGGGCCCGTTCCCCACGAACTCGGCTGATCGTCTCCGTCCCGTCGCCATGCACCCTCCGTGTGACGCCCGACGGCGCAGCCTACCCCACCCGACAGCCTTCCGCCAGCCTCTCGATGTCGACCGGGCCAAGGGCCTCGATTCGGACCGTCGGGTCGATGTTCTCGGGCCATGGGTCGGGCGTCAGACCCAGCGAACGCAGAAGCCCACCGAGCTGCTTTCGGCGTCCGGTGAACACGCGTTGACAGAACTCCGCCAGCCGAACCGGGTCGGCCGTCAATGGGTCCGGCAAACGTTCCAGCCCGACCATCGCGCTGACGACCCGCGGCCTGGGCCAGAAGCACTCGCAAGGCAGATTGGCGATGCGGCGGACCGACGCCGTCGCCCGCGCGACCACGCTGATCGTGCCGTAGTCCTTCGAGCCGGGCAGCGCGAGCAAGCGGTCGGCGACCTCCTTCTGGATCGTCACCGCCATCCCCAGGCATTCGGGGTGCCGCGTGAGCAGGACGAGCATCAGGGGTGTCGCGGCCTGGTACGGCAGGTTGGCGACGAGACGGAACGGGCGGCCCGAGATCGCGGACTCGATGTCCGGCGAAAGGGCCCGCTTGGAGGAAAGGCAATCCCCTCGGACGAGCGTGAAACCAGGCCGGCCCCCGAACCGCTCGCCGACGAGGCGAGCGAGCCCATCGTCCAGTTCGCACGCAATGACGTCGCAGCCACGGTCGAGCAGTTCACCAGTCAGCGTGCCGGTCCCAGGCCCCACTTCGAGCACGAGGTCCCCCTGGCCGACACCCGACTCGTCGACGAGCTTGCGGACCAGGTTCTTGTCGATCAGGAAGTTCTGGCCCAGCGATTTCTTCGGCGCCAGGCCGTGGGCGTCGAGGAGGGCCCGGATCTCTTCGAGCGTCTGGGCGCTCACCACGCGCCTTCCAGGATCTTCTCGATCGCGTCCGCGACGCCGTCCGCGTCGTGATCGCCCGTGACGCGGTCGGCGGCGTCTCGAACCGCAGGGATGGCGTTTCCCATCGCCACCCCCAGCCCCGCGCCGCGGATCATGCACACGTCGTTGACCTCGTCGCCGATCGCGGCGACGCGATCGGGCGCGATGCCCCATTCCCCCGCGAGTCTCTCGAGCGCAGCCCACTTGCCGGCCCGGGCGTCGAACGCCTCGAGGATGTGGACGGTCCGTTCATCGATGCCCGTGACCTCGGGTCCCACGACCGCCTTGAACGAATGGAGGATCGCCCGATCGCCCACGCACCCACGCAGCACACGGGCCATCGCCTCACTCTCCGCCGCGTCGGCGCACATGCCCACGCGGATGGTGTGGCCGGGGTCGTCGTCGTCGGCGAGCCTCGCGGCGTACTTGACCCGCACCCCCATCTTCTCGAACCACCACAGCGTGACGGGATCGGGCCTCACCTCCCCAGCGCCCGTGAGCACGAGGTAGTCGTAGCCCGCCGCCGAAGCGTCCTTGAGCACCAGCACCGCGTGCCCCGCGCCGAGTAGCTCGTCGCTCACCTCGGCGACGAGCGCGGGCGCCATCGCAAACCGGTGGATCGTCGCGCCGGTCGCCGGGTCGGCGGTGATCGCCCCTCCCGCGACGATCACCGGATCCGTCTGCCCGATTGCATCGAGGTACTTCCGGCACTCCACGAGTCCACGCCCCGTGCAGACCACAACGCGCATCCCGGCATCGCGGGCGCGTCGGACCGCGGCGATGTTCCGCTGCGATAGAGTCGCCCCGATGCCCAGCAGCGTGCCGTCGAGATCGAGCGCGAGCAGGTCATAGCGGGGCATACGCGAGCGTACGCACGCCGCCGGGCCGTCCTTCGGCCGGATCCGGCTCATCCCCTCTTGAGCGAGTCGCGGATCTCACGGAGGAGCAGGATGTCCTCGGCCGGCTCGGGGGGCGGCGCGGCTTCCTTCTCCTTCTCGAACGCCGACGTCGCCTTGTTCATCGCCTTGATCACCAGGAACAGGCAGAACGCCACGATGATGAAGCTGATGATCGCGTTGATCAGCTCGCCGTAATACACCGCGACCTCGGCGATCTCATCGCCCGTCGCACTGGTCGAGGCCGACTGCAGCACGAGCTTGAGATCCGAGAAATCGACCCGGCCCATCAGCATGCCGATCGGTGGCATGATGACCTTGTCGACCATGGTCTTGACGATGGTGCCGAACGCCGCCCCGATAATGATGCCGACGGCCATGTCGATGACATTGCCTCGCATCGCGAAGTCGCGGAACTCCTTGATCATCCCCATGATTGTCGCCTTTCTGGGCCAAGGGCGGAATCAGCCGAACCGGTGCGCACGGCAGACCGGCGTCAACCAAATTGTCAGCGCATTGTGTCGCAGCAACCCGCCTGTTCGCAAGTCGGGGGGATCCCGCCCCAATGCGTAAATGTTTTGGACGGGATTCGCGTGCCCGATAACACGAATCGCGAATAGGCCAGATTCGGATTCCGGGAGGTCCGTTCATACCGGGCCTTGGCCTGCACGACCTGTTCCTTTAGTGTTTGGAAGAACCAATCAGAAAGGGAGCAGGCCATGTTGAGCCCCGCGACGCCCGGCCCACGGCGAGTTGCGATTGTCACCGCGGTTTGTCTCGGCTCCTCACTCGCGACTGCACAGTGCGACAACGCCCCGCCGTACGTGGCGCCGGCGGATGAGTTGATGGGCGCGGGGTTCGGCTCTGCCGTCGCGATCTCTGCGGACGGGACGGTCGCGCTCGTCGGCGGATCGGGGTTCGACCTCGGTGACGGCGTGGTCCGGTCGTTCACCAAGCAGAACGGCGAATGGGTCGAGGGCACGGGCTTCCGGGGCGGCGCGTACTTCGGTGAAGTCTTCGGCTACGCGATCGCGATGAACGCCGCGGGTGACCTCGCCGCGATCAGTGCCCCCTACCAATTCAACGAGGCGCCGTTCGTACCCCAGGCGGGCGTGGTGGATATCTGGGAGCGCGACCCCCAGACCGGCGAGTGGTCGCGCACCGACCGGATCTGGGACCCCGATCCCGGATTCCGGTACAACTTCGGGGCCTCGGTCGATATCACGCCGGATGGGAACACGCTCGTCATCGGGCGGGCGGCCCTGCTCGGCACCGAGACCGACCCGCTGCCCGATGCCACTTTCGTCGTGCGCCGGATTGGCGGCACGTGGGGGGCGCCGGTCGAGCTGCTGCCCGACGTGCCCCCGGACAACCTCGATCAGTTCGGCTTCAAGGTCGCGATCAACGACGCCGGCGATGTCATCGCGGTGGGTGCGCCGGGCAACACCTTCAGCGACGGCTCGAGTGGCGAGATCTACATCTTCCGCCGAGCCGGCGACACGTGGCTGCACGCCGAGACGCTCACACGTCTTACGCCGGGCATGGGCTTCAACCTCTTCGGAAGCGCATTCGCAATCTCCGGCGACGAGATCTTCGCCACCGACCCGGCGCGCGGCCTCTACGGCGGCGACATCAACGAAACGCCCGATCTGCTGATCTACGACGGGTCCGACGGGGCGTTCGGGCCAGACCCCGATCAGATCCTCCGCGTGCCGGCGATGCTGACCGCGTACGGCTTCGGACCTGGGGGACTTGGACGCGCCATGGCGATCCGCGGCGATATCGGGCTGATCGGCGCGCCGAACTCGACTTCGATCACCAACTTCGCGGGCTACGCGGGCGCTGCGTTCCGCATCGAACGCGAGGAGGGCGTGTGGACGTTCACGTCGCGCCTTGAGGCGGACGACCCCACGCAAGAAGCCTATTTCGCCTCGGGCATCGCGCTCGACGCCGCGGCATCGGAGTACGTCATCGGTGAGCCCGGCTACACGCCCGACTTCGACCACTACGGCATGGGCCGCGTGCACTTCACCAACCAGGTCTTCCGCGACGCGCCGTTCACGGTCGTCACCGCCGAATCCTCGCTCTCGCTCGAGCTTCTCTTCCCGGGCGTTCCGATCCAGGTGCTCGAGTTCTTCGTCGGCGGGTCGCTCGACTTCCTGTTCCCCGAGAACTGCGACGATGCGGACCCGCTCTCGCAGATCCGCCTCGTCGGCGGCCGGCTGACGACCACGGACAAGGCTCTGATCGAGTTCGCGCCCGGCATGTCGGTCATGATCTCGTCGATCTCGCTCTCGGTGAACGAGCCGCTGCCGCCCGCGCTGCTCGACCAGAACGGCGATGCGATGTTCGAGGATGTTGTGCTCACGCTCGAGGGCGACATCGAGTTCTTCGGCGTCCCGATCTACCACGCGACCGAACCGGTGACGATCGCCCAGTTCCCCCTCAGCGTCTCGGGCACGCCGGCCGGGGGGCTCTCGGTGTCGGTCCCGCAGTTCAGCTTCGACCCGCAGATCGATGTGGGACCCGATGTGGTCAACCCGACCATGAACGCCACGCTCCGGGTCACCGCGATCGAGGCCAACCCGCCCTGCAACACCGCCGATTTCGCCGAGCCGTTCGGCCTGCTCGACCTCGCCGACGTCCTCGCGTTCGTCGTGGCCTTCCAGGCCGGCGACCCCGCGGCCGACCTCGGTGAGCCGTTGGGCCTGTTCGATCTCGCCGACGTTCTCGCGTTCGTGGTGCAGTTCAACGCCGGCTGCCCCTAGCGTCGCCGGGCCCGCAACGCCACCCGGCAACTCCAATCCGATGAACCGCCCGACCCGGGCACGGCACGGCTGTTGCCAGCCGAGCCAGCCGGTTTTGACGCCACTTTTTTGAAACCTGGAAAACTGCACCCAGATGGCCGCTATCATTCGGCACGGGTCACGGGGGCCCGACCACGATCACAGATCGGGAGGCTGAATGAAAGTCGTCATTCCCAGACAAGCGGACCCGGAGGAACCCCGAATCGCGGCGACCCCGGAGTCCGTCACGGTCATGAAGGGCATGGAACTGGAGGTGGTCGTCGGGGCTGGCCTCGGCGAGCACCTGGGCTGGTCCGACGCCGACTACGAGAAGGCGGGAGCCACCATCGCCTCGGGCGACGCGATCTACGAGGGGGCCGACCTGATCGCCTGCCTCCAGCCGCCGTCGGCCGACGAGATCGCGAAGTTCCCGCGTGGCTCGATGTACACGGGCTTCCTCGACCCGTTCAACCGCGACGACCTCGTCCGGGCCTTCGCCGACGCGGGCGTGGCGGCGATGAGCATGGAGATGGTCCCCCGCACCACGCGGGCCCAGAAGCTCGACGCCCTCTCAAGCCAGCACAGCCTCGCGGGCTACTACATGGTCCTGCTCGCGGCTGAGAAGCTGGGCAAGGCGTTGCCCATGATGGCGACCCCGTCCGGCGTCATCCAGCCCGCCCGCATCCTCGTCATCGGGGCGGGCGTCGCGGGGCTCCAGGCCATCGCGACCGCCAAGCGGCTCGGCGCCCGCATCGAGGCGTTCGATACGCGCCCGGCCGTGAAGGAGCAGTGCGAGTCGCTGGGCGCCAGGTTCATCGACATCGACCTGGGCGTGGGCGAGGGGCAGGGCGGCTACGCCAAGGAGCTGACCCCCGAGCAGCAGGCCAAGCAGCGCGAGGGCATGGTCAAGGCCCTGCACCACTCCAACATCGTCATCACCACCGCCGCCCTGTTCGGGCGGCCCGCGCCCAAGATCATCACCGACGAGATGCTCCAGCAGATGAAGCCCGGGTCGCTGATCATCGACTACGCCGTCTCCACCGGCGGCAACGTCGAGGGCTCGGTCGCCGACGAGGAGGTCAATCTCCACGGCGTGCGGGTGCTCGGGCTCAAGAACTTCCCGGGGCGCGTCGCCTTCGACGCGAGCCGGATGTACGCGAACAACATCGTCGGCCTGGTGCAGGTGCTGTTCGACAAGGAATCGAAGAACCTCGTCCTGAACACCGAGGACGACATCATCGCCGGGTGCCTGATCACAAAGGACGGCGAGGTCGTCAACGAGACCATCCGCGAGCGCATGGCCCAGACGGCCTGAACGCCCGTGTGTCCGGCCCGCCGGGTCGACCGATTCGCACACCAAACAGGAGTCATCCCACCATGGATTTCCTGACGTACTCATTCATCTTCCTGCTTTCGATGTTCCTGGGCATCGAGCTGATCCGGAAGGTCCCGGCCCAGCTCCACACGCCCCTGATGAGCGGCTCGAACGCGATCAGCGGCATCAGCCTCATCGGGGCGATGACCGCCGTCGCGATCGCGGGTGACAGCACGGTCGCCCTGATACTCGCGGGCTTCGCGGTCGCCTTCGGCATGATCAACGTGGTCGGCGGCTACCTCGTCACCGACCGGATGCTCGCCATGTTCAAGCACAAGGGCTGAGAAAGGAGCAAGACATGGAATTCATCGCCACCATCCTGTTCCTCTTCGCCGGCGTGTGCTTCATCATGGGCCTCAAGATGCTCAGCAAGTCCGAGACCGCCCGCAAGGGCAATATGGTCTCGGCCGCGGGCATGACCACCGCCGCGATCGGCACGCTGGTCTGGATCATCGCCAAGCACGGCGGGCACATTGAGGCGACCACGATCATCTGGATCGTGGTCGGCATGATCGCCGGCACCGTGGTGGGCATCCCCGCCGCCAAACTCGTGAAGATGACCGCGATGCCCGAGATGGTCGCTCTCTTCAACGGGTTCGGCGGTATCGCGAGTCTGCTCGTGGGCTGGTCCGAGCTGCAGCGCTACTGGGTTGAGCACGCCCAGATCGCCAAGGTGACGGACGCGGCCACCGAGGTGATGGGGGCCCTCGCCGAGCCCATCACCGAGGCGGCCAAGGAAGCCGCGCAGATGCCCGCCGCCTCGGCGATCAGCATCTTCCTCGCCGTCCTCATCGGCGGCGTGACCTTCACCGGTTCGGTCGTCGCCTTCCTCAAGCTCTCCGAGCGGATGAAGTCGGCGCCCATGCTCTACCCCGGGCAGCAGGTTGTCAACGCCCTCCTGCTCGTCGTGCTGCTCGCCTGCGGCACCTGGATCGCGATCGATCCCACCGCGATCATCCCGCTCTACCTGGCCATCGTCCTCTCGTTCGTCCTGGGTGTCGCCTGCGTCATCCCGATCGGCGGCGGCGACATGCCCGTCGTGATCTCCCTCCTGAACTCCTATTCGGGTCTGGCGGCGTGTGCCGCGGGCTTCGCGGTCAACAACGTGCTGCTCATCATCACCGGCGCCCTCGTCGGCGCGTCGGGCATCATCCTCACCAGGATCATGTGCATCGCGATGAATCGCTCGCTGGGCAACGTCCTCTTCTCCGGCTTCGGCGCCGCCGACACGGGCGGGGGCGCCACCGGCGACGGCGAGAAGCGCGAGGCGAAGGTCCTCACGCCCGACAAGGCCTACTTCATGCTCGAGGCCGCCCAGAAGGTCATCTTCGTCCCGGGCTACGGCATGGCGGTCGCCCAGGCCCAGCACGCGGTCAAGGAGCTCGCCAACCTCATGGAGGCCAACGGCACCGAGGTGCAGTTCGTCGTCCACCCCGTCGCGGGCCGGATGCCCGGGCACATGAACGTGCTGCTGGCCGAGGCCGACGTGCCCTACGAGGCCCTGGCCGAGCTCGACGACGTCAACCCGACGATGGAGCTGGTCGACGTCGCGATCGTGCTCGGTGCGAACGACGTCGTGAACCCGCTCGCCCTCGAAGAGGGGAACCCCATTTCCGGGATGCCCATCGCCGAGGTGCAGC
Organism: Phycisphaeraceae bacterium; assembly: GCA_023898685.1. Classification (GTDB taxonomy): domain Bacteria; phylum Planctomycetota; class Phycisphaerae; order Phycisphaerales; family UBA1924; genus UBA1926. The sequence continues at coordinate 3,017,831 of CP060234.1, read as the reverse complement.
GGGCCAAGACCGTGTTCACGATGAAGCGGTCGCTGGCGTCGGGTTACGCGGGCATCGCCAACCCGCTGTTCTACCTCGACAACAACTACATGGTCCTGGGTGATGCGAAGAAGACGCTCCAGGCGCTCATCGACGAGTTCAAGTCGGACGACTGATCTCGCCGAGACAACCAGAATCTCTCTCCTCCACGGGCCCGGTTCGTACGACCGGGCCCGCGTTTTTTCCAGGGGGGGATCAGGGATCTGCGATCGGGGATCAGGGCTGTGAGATCGGACATGGGCTCCCATTCGGCAGCCCCGATGCCTGATCCCCGATCCCTGATCCCTGCCTCTAGATCTTCCCGATGAAATGCGTTCCCGCCTCGCCCTGGAGCGCCTCGCGCAGCTTGGGCGGGCTGGTCACCAGCCCGCGTGAGCCGCCCGCGAGCAGGAAATCGTGCACAGCCTCCACCTTCGGGCCCATCGAGCCCTTCGGGAACTCACCGTCGGCGATGTACCTCGCACACTCGGCCAGCGTCACCGCGCCCAGCGGCGTCTGGTCGGGCGTGCCAAAGTGCAAATAGGCGCCGTCGACCGCCGTGAGGATGATCAGCAGATCGGCCTCGATGCCCTTGGCGAGCACACCCGAGGTCCGGTCCTTGTCGATCACGGCCTCGACGCCGGCGTAGTCCTTCCCATCCGTCTTGTACACCGGGATCCCGCCACCGCCGCACGCGATGACGATGTGCCCCTGCAACGCGGCCTCGCGGATCATCTTCCGCTGGATCACCTTGATCGGCATGGGGGACGGAACGACGCGGCGCCAGCCCCGACCCGAATCCTCGATGATCGACCAGCCCCACTCTCGCTCCCGCCGCCTCGCCTCGGCCTCGGTCAGGAACGGGCCGACGGGCTTGGTGGGGTGTTTGAATGCCGGATCGTCACGGTCGACGACGACCTGCGTCACCACGGTGACGACGAACCGGCGGATGTCCCGCCGGCGCAGGCTGTTGAGCATCGACTGCTGGAGGTAGTAGCCCAGGCTCCCCTCGGTCTGGGCGACGAGCACGTCGAGCGGGCGCGAGGGCACGTCGTCTCCGCTCAACTCGTCCCGCTCGAGCATCGCGCCCACCTGCGGCCCGTTGCCGTGGGTGATCACGAGGTGGTAGCCCCGCTCGACGAGCGTCATGAGCTGCTCGCAGATCGCGCCGGCGTTCCGCAGATGTTCGTCGTGCGTTCCGGTCTCTCCCGCGCGCATGAAGGCGTGCCCGCCGAGTGCCACGACGACGAGCGGGGGGTGACCGGCGTGTTTGACTTCCTCAGCCATCCGAACACATACCTCTCCGGGTGATTCTCGGCATCTCCCTGGGGCTACTGTACGCCACAGGAGGTTTTCTTATGGCGAAGCGACGTGTCCTGATCCTCGGCGCGGCCGGCCGGGATTTTCACAACTTCAACACTGTCTTTCGCGGCGATGCCACCCACGAGGTTGTCGCGTTCACGGCGACCCAGATCCCCAAGATCGATGGGCGTCGCTACCCCGCCGCCCTGGCCGGACCCGCCTACCCGGGGGGGATTCCCATCGAGAAGGAGGAGGACCTCGAGCGGCTGATCGCCGAGCACAGTATCGACGAGGCCGTCTTCGCCTACTCCGACGTCGGGTATGACCACGTGGGCCACCTCGCGAGCCGGACGCTTGCCGCGGGGGCCGACTTCCGCCTGCTGGGCGCCCGCGACACCATGATCGAGTCGACCGTGCCGATCGTCGCGGTCACGGCCGTGCGCACAGGGTGCGGCAAGAGCCCGACGACGCGTTACCTGATCCGCGCGCTCAAGGAGAGCGGCCGGAAGGTCGTGGTGGTGCGCCACCCGATGCCCTACGGCGACCTGGCCAAGCAAGCCGTGCAGCGGTTCGAGACCTACGACGACCTGGACACGCACAAGTGCACATTCGAGGAGCGCGAGGAGTACGAGTCGCACATTGATGAAGGCACCGTGGTCTACGCGGGCGTCGACTACGGCGCGATCCTCGACCAGGCCTCCAAGGAGGCCGACGTGGTCTTCTGGGACGGCGGGAACAACGACTGGCCGTTCTTCAAGCCCGACGTGTGGGTGACGCTCACCGACCCGCTCCGGCCGGGGCACGAGGCGAGCTACTTCCCGGGCGAGGTCAACCTGCGCGGGGCGCACATCGTGGTGATCCCGAAGGTCAATACCGCCCCGGCGAAGGACGTCGAGCTGGTCGCGGGCAACATCGCGAAGATGAACCCGAAGGCCACGGTCCTGCGCACGAACAGCGTCGTCACGATCGACGGCGACCCGGCCCAGGTCAAGGGCAAACGCGTGCTCTGCATCGAGGACGGCCCGACGCTCACGCATGGCGGGATGACGTTCGGCGCGGGGCAGGTGGCAGCCGAGCAGTATGGCGCCGGCTCGATCGTCAAACCCCGGCAGTACGCGGCGGGCTCGATCGCGGCGACCTACGAGAAGTACCCGCACATGGTGACGCTGCTGCCGGCGATGGGATACTACCCCGAGCAGATCGCCGATCTCGAGGCGACGGTCCGCGCGACCCCTTGCGACGTGGTGCTGATCGGCACGCCGTTCGACCTGGGGCGCAAGCTCAATATCGACAAGCCGGCGATCCGCGTGCGCTACACGACGCAGGACGCCGGGAAGGGCGCCACGCTCGCCGAGACCGTGCTCGCCCGGCTTGATCAGAAAGCGAAGGTGGGCGCGTGAAGCACATGATCTCGTTGATCGACTGGTCGGCCGACGAGGTCGCCGAGGCGCTGCGGCTGGCGGGCGAGTTCAAGGAGAAACCCCTGTCGAAGCGCGGGGCGCTCGACGGCAAGGTGCTCGGGATGATCTTCGAGAAGTCGTCCACGCGCACCCGCGTGTCGTTCGAGGTCGCGACGCTCAGGCTGGGCGGGCACGCCCTGTTCCTCTCGACGCGCGACATCCAGCTCGGGCGGGGCGAGACGATCGCCGACACCGCCCGCGTGCTGGGGCGGATGTGCAACGGCATCATGGCCCGCGTGTTCGAGCACGAGAAGCTCGCGGCGCTCACAGCGAGCGGGCTCCCGGTCATCAACGGGCTCTCCGACCTGCTCCACCCCTGCCAGGCCCTCGCCGACGCCCTGACGATCATCGAGCACAAGGGCTCGCTCGAAGGGCGGACGCTGGCCTACCTGGGCGACGGCAACAACGTGGCGCACTCGCTGATCAACCTCGGGGCCCGCAGCGGGCTGGCGGTCCGGGTCGGCACGCCCGAGCGGTACGGGCCCGACCCCGCGATCGTCGCCGCGGCGAGGGAGGCGGGGGCCGACGTGACGGTGACGCACGACCCGGTCGAGGCGGTCCAGGGCGTCGACGTGGTCTACACCGACACCTGGGCCTCGATGGGCCAGGAAGCCGAGGCGCAGGCGAGGGCGCAGGTGTTTGCGCCCTTCCGTATCGACGAAGCGTTGTTCGCCAAGGCCGCCCCGGACGCGATCTTCATGCACTGCCTGCCGGCCCACCGGGGCGACGAGGTGACCGACGCGGTGATCGAGCACGAGCGGTCGGTGGTGTTCGACGAGGCGGAGAACCGGCTGCACACCGAGCAGGCCGTGCTGTTCATGCTGATGGCATGACCGCGACGGGCGTGTGCTGCACCCGGTTTACATCGACCCGGGGCGGGCCCGTGATGACGAATCGTTCGCCGGCCTCGATGCGCCTCTGGAGTTCGCGCATCGCGTCGTGGTCGTCGGCCGCGATCTCGAATTCGGGCTCGGGGCGGTCGATCGGGGGCGCGTCCGGGTCGCCCATGGCCGAGCGGAGCCCCGCCTCGGCCACGGGCAGCCGATACGTCAGCGAGTGGGTGAAGGCGTGGGCCGGGGTCCAGGCGGTGAGCAGCCCCAGCGGGCCGAACTTGGTGTGCACGTGCAGGGCGGTGGAGTCCCACTGCGTCGCCCCGATCTGCTCTTCGCAGCGGAAGCACCGCAAGCCCAGGGCCTTGGTGATGCTCGCCAGTCCGGCGAGCTTAAGCTCGGGCAGGACGCGGTTGAGCGAGGCGAGATTGTGCCCGTACCACACCCGGGGCGGGTCGGCCGGGATCGCGATGTACATCGCGACGGGCACGAGTCCGGTCGCGTCGTCCGCCAGCCGGAGGCGCACGCGCAGGTCGGCCGGCAGCGTCTCGACGCGGAACGCGAACCCGAAGATCCCTCCCGTGAACGCCGACGCCTCGTAGAACAGCCAGCGCGGCATCGGCATTCCTTCGGGCCCGAAGGTCAGCCCGTCGAGCACGCCCAGCCGGTCGAAGAACTCGGACGACGCGGCTCTGGTCGGATCGATCAGATTCGCGAGCGGGATCTCGTGCCCCATCGGCGAGGTGTCGAACGCCGCGAGATGCCGCGGATCGGCCGCCAAGAACGGCTCGAGGAGCTGAATCGCCTCGTCGTTGCGGGTCGGCGTCTTCATCCCTTGACTCGCTCCAGCACCACGACGCCGCTGGGTGACGGTGGCTCGACGACCATGTACGCGATGCCCTGCTCGATCTCCTCCTGGAGGCGCTGCAGCGCGGCCGCATCGCGCGTGTTCACGGTCGCCCGATTCCCCGCCGGCGTCGCCGCACCGGGGCGGACACGCACGGTCGCGGAGCGTGGCTCGGTGTGGCAGGGCGTCCGGGCCGTCACCAGCTCCATCGCTCCGATCTCGAGGCACGCGCCGAACGCCCCGCCTTCCCAGGGCAGCACCATGCTGAACACCTTGGGCCGGAGGACCTCCACCGCGACCGAGAAGGTGCCCGCGAGCACGGCGGGGTCGTGCGCACAGACCGCGTAGAAGTGCCATGCCCCGCGTTCGAGCGTGGGCGTCGTCGCCAGCATCGAGACGGGCTTGCCCGCGCCATCCAGCAGGCCCACGACGGCGCCGGTCGACTCGGCGCAGTCGTAGAGTGCCCACACCGGCACGGCCAGATCGCCAAGCCGCGATTGTTGGAGCGCATTCACGGCGTCGACGAAGGCGCCGCTCGACGTCTTCCAAGGGTCGATGCGCACAAGGCCGGGCATGTTGGATGACCCCGGCAGGGTGCGCCCGGTCGTGCAGATCACGTACGCCCGATGCCCGGGGTCGGCGACGGCCCTTGAGGGCTGCGGATGCTCGTCCTGTGCGGCCAATGGGGACATCTGTGTGACTGTAAGTCGGCCGGGCGGGCTCCCGGCTTGACCCCGACCCGACCCGCCGATCAGCGCTCGATGGCCGCCCCCGACGCCTCCCAGGCGAGGAATCCGCCCTCGACGTTGAGTACGTCGTGTCCCAGTCGCTTGAGGTGCGAGCACGAGCGGGCCGATCGCTTGCCGCTGCGGCAGCAGACCAGCAGGCGGTCCACCCCTGGCACCTCACCCCCGCGCACGAGCAGGCGGGTGTGGGCGATGTTGGCGGCGCCGGGGATGTGCCCCTCATCGAACTCGCTGCGCCGACGCACATCGAGGACGGCCTCGCCCGGCGCCAGCGAGCCGGCGCGGTCGACCTTTACCTCCTCGACCTTCGCCGTCGCGAAACTCGAAGCGGTGACCTCGCCCGAAGGGCACCAGCCCTCGATGCGGTCGAGCCCCACGCGGACGAGGCCGCGGATGAGGCCTTCGAGATCGCGGGGATCGGCGATAAGCCGGATCGGTTCGTCGGCACGCACGAATGAGCCCGCGTCAGAGCAGAACGACTTATCCGGAGGCAGGGAAAGTGAACCCGGGATATGGCCCGCCCGGAACTGCTCCCAGGGTCGGGTGTCGATGATGGCGGTTGTGCGGGCGTCGACGGAGGCGAGTTCGCCGGGAGTCTGGCGGGCGGGTTCGGGCAGCGAGCCCAGGACCGCCGGGCCGTCGCGGTTGACCCGCTTCATGTCGGCGAAGTAGACCGGGGGCTCGGGCTGCCCATCAAGGATGAAACTGACGAACGCCTGCTCACCTGTCGCGGCCTTGAGGGCGGGGTTGAACCGGCGCTCGTAGCCGACCGTGGACATCGGGACCGCCCCGAGCGCCTTGCCGCAGGCGCTGCCCGCGCCGTGCCCGGGCCAGACCTGGCAGTAGTCCGGGATCGCGTCCAGACTGGCGATCGTTGCGTAGAGGGCGCGGGCCGAGGGCTCCATCATGCCAACCTGACCCGCGGCGGTTTCGAGAAGGTCGGGCCGGCCCAGATCGCCCACGAAGAGGAAGTCGCCCGTGATCACGCCGATAGGGTCGGTGGCGCCGCCGCCGCGATCGGTGACCAGGTAGATCAGGTGCTCGGGTGTGTGCCCCGGCGTGTGGACGGCCGTGATCTCGATCCCGCCGATCGAGAAGGTGTCGCCGTCGCGGAGTTCGGTGTGGGCATAGCCGCCGGCAGGCTGGCCGTTGAGCCAGCGTGAGCGCCAGTCGGGCCCGCCCTCGCCCGAGACGTAGACATGGGCGCCGGTCCGCTCGGCCAGTTCACGGGCCCCGGAGACGAAGTCGGCGTGGATGTGCGTTTCGGCGACGGCGCTGATCTCGAGGCCGTGGGCGGCCGCGAGGGCGATGTAGCGATCAACGTCGCGCAGGGGGTCGAAGAGCACCGCCCGGCCCGACTTGGGGCAGCCGATGAGATAGGCCGCCTGGGCGAGGCCTTCGTCGTAGATCGATCGCATAAACACGGCATACTCCTCGTCGTACAGGGATGTGCGAGAGGATAGCCGGCACGGTCGGTATGGGTGACAGAGCACTCGCCGGGTGGGATCTAGCCCCGCGCGGCGCCGACCAGGCGAGCCGCCCGCTCCGGGTCCACCGGATTCGACCAAACCCCATCATGCTTGATCCACGATCCGACAATCGCCGCGTCGGCCACCTCGAGCATCGCACCGACATTCTCGGCCGTCACGCCGCTGCCGATCAGCACGGGCAGACCCGACGCCTTCTTCGCCCTGGCCGCGTCGGCCGGGTCTGCGGGGCGACCTGTCCACGCGCCTGTCACGATCAACGCGTCGGCCCCGAAGAACGCCGCCGCGTGCGCCGCGTCCTCGATCGAGATGTCGGCCGTGATCGCGTGGGACGCGTGCTTCTTCTTGATGTCGACGCAGATCGAGACGTGCTCGGCCCCGATCCGCTTGCGCTCGCGCAGCAGCGTCCCCGCCTCGGCCTCGGCGAGGAGCCCCTCATCGGCGACGTGGGCGTAGACGAAGTTCTCGCACCGGATGAACGACGCGTCGATTGCCAGCGCCACCGCCAGCGCCTGCCGGTTGCCGCCGGACAGGATCTGCACGCCGATCGGCGCCAGCGTCGACGTCGCCACCTCCGTGCCCACACGCGTCATGGCCGCGACGACTTCCGGCCCCAGCTTGTCGCCGTGCAGGTAGGGGCGGTCGTGCATGTTCTCGATGATGACGGCGTCGAACCCGGCGTCGATCAAGAGCCGGGCTTCCTCCGCGGCGTTCGCCGCGAGGTGTTCGATCGAGCCGGCCTGAAACGGAGTGCCCGGCAACGCCCCGACGTGGATCATTCCGATGAGAGCCGGCCCGTTGCTGAGGAGTCGGGGGAAGCTCGTCTCGACCTGGTGTGGGCTCATCACTTGCCTCGGCTTGCGGGAACTGAGGTTCGCTTACCTTTGGACACAGTATATCCACAATGACCGTCCCCAGATGGGTTTCCATGGGGCAGCGCCCGGTTTCGTCAGTTCGCACAACGCGCTACAGGAATAGCCCAGCGATCGACGCGGTCATCCAACTGGCGAACGCCCCACCCAGCATCGCCTTGAACGCGAGGCTCACGAACTGGGGCCGGCGCGACGGCGCGATCGCGCTCAGCCCGCCGATCTGGATGCCGATCGATCCGAAATTGGCGAACCCGCACAGCGCGTAGGCCGCGATCGCGGCGGTCCGATCGGTGACGGGCGAGCCCGCCGGGTCGTTGATCGTGTTGGCGAGCGAGACATAGGCGAGGAATTCGGTCGCGATGATCTTCTCGCCCATCAGCCGTCCCAGGAAGCCCGCGTCCTGCCAGGGCACTCCCATGCACCACGCCAGGGGCGAGAAGATCCACCCCAGGATCGTCTGGAGGTCGAGGGACTCGTAGCCGTTCGCGTGCAGGAACCCCGCGACGGGCTTCCACCCGCCCAGCGCCTCGATCGGCCAGTTCACCAGCGCCAGCAGCGCTACGAACGCGATGAGCATCGCGCCGACGTTCAGCGCCAGGTGCAGCCCGTCGGTCGCGCCCCGGGCCGCGGCGTCGAGCAGGTTGGCGGCGTGGGTCGAGCCCGCCATGTTGACCGCCCCGCTGTCGACCGCCTCGCGCTCCGGCACGATCACACGGGCCATGACAAAGGCCGCGGGCGCCGACATCACGCTCGCCGTGAGCAACCGGCTGATCCAGATCGCCCGCTCGGCCTCGTCGCCCGCGGGGGAGAGAAATCCGACGTAGCCCGCGAGCACGCTGCCCGCGATCGTCGCGAATCCGCCCACCATGACGGTCATCAGCCCCGCCCTGGTCATGTTGTCGAGGTAGGGCTTGATGCATAGCGGCGCTTCGGTCTGCCCCACGAACACGTTGGCCGCCATCGCCAGCGCCTCGGGCCCGCTCACGCCAAGCGTCCGGCGCAGCAGCCACGCGAGAGCCCCGACGATCCGCTGCATGACGCCGACGTGGTAGAGCACGCTCATCAGCGACGCGAAATAGATGATCACCGGCAGCACCTTGATCGCGAACACGAACCCCCACGGCCCGCTCGGGTCGAGCAGCTCGCGCCCGAAGAGAAACGCGATCCCCTCGTCGGCCAGCCCGATCACGTGCGCGATCCCCTCGGCGATCCACTCGAACACCGCAACGACCGGCGGGAAGCGGATCAGGGTGACGGCGAGGACGAACTGGAGTGCGATCCCCCCGAGCACGATCCGCCAGGGGAATGTCCGCCGGTTCTCGCTCATAGACCAGGCGAGCAGGACGAGGACGACGATGCCGATGAGTCCGGTGAGGTGCATGCGCGAGGCTCCGATCAGACGACCCGAGAGCGTAACGGATCGGGGCCCACGCCGGATCTCGACCTGCACGGGGTCCGGACCGAATCGACGCCCGCCATCGTCGGTGCCCCGACCCGCCGCTCGCGGCGCGTCGGGTCAGAAAGCCCGATGCGCCCTTCGGGCGAATCGGGGCACCACACAGGATCCCGCTCACGCGTTCAGGTAGCTCACGCCCGCCCGGTCCCCGAACGCCGAGTCGAGCAGCAGGCGCATGATCGACGCGTAGGTCAGGTCAACCTCACCCGCCGCCTTGCCCTCGATCGTTGCGACCGGGTCGGCGAGGTCGAACATGACATCGAAACCGTCGCCCCGATAGGCCGCCCGCCCTCCGGAAACCGACAGCACGAACGCGCGTCCCTCAAACCGCCCGTGGATCGTCTCAGTGTCATCCTCGCGCCCAGCCCAGAACCCGTCCAGCGCCGACGCCTCCCACGTCGCAAGCGTACCGAAGAACCGCGGCTTGAGCACATACGGCCCGCCGTCCTCCGGGCAGAACACATCGCAGTTGCCGCACTCGTTGCAGAAGTCGTCGAAGTTCGCGATCTGGTGCTTCTGCCCCAGCACGATCGAGCCGCTCTCGGTCGCTTCCCACGCCCCGCCGTCGCGCCGGAACTTGACGACCGGGATCTCCAGAGGCTCGATCGCGAGCGTGAAGTTCGCGTCGTTCGGGCACACCGGCACGCACTTGTCGCACGTCAGGCAATCGAACAGCTCCAGCCTCCGCCCGATCTTCTTGGGCGACCCCGCGTTCGCCGCGCGCGAATACCTCGCGTCGCCCGTCAGGCCTTCGACATATGCCTCGGTGTTCAACTCCGCCGCCGCTTTGATCCACTGCGCCGCCACCGACACGTCCACAAGAGACGCGGGCTCCGCCCCCGCCATCAGCCTAGCCCCAATCGCCTCCGTCCACGCGCCCCCCGCCCGCTCGAGCGCCGCCCGCTCATTCCCGTACGCCCTCACGATGAACGACGGCACCGATGACGCCCCCACCGCGTCCATCCGCTTGCCCAGCGCCTCCAAATACCCCGCCTGCCTCGCGTACCCCCCCGGCCTCAGCAGGTCGGTGCACACCGTGATGGGCGTCAACCCCAGCGCCACCGCGTCGGCGCAGTTGTGCCGATCGATCCCCGCGGAGAACGACACCGGCACGCCCGCCCCGAACGCGCGCCGGAAGTCTCGAACGAGTTGCATCGCCAGCACGTGCAGCGGCTGCCCTGAGAGGTACATCTCCTTCTCGGTCCCGGGGAAGAACCCGCGGTGGTTCTCCACGATCAGCGTGTTGCTGAACTTCACGCCCAGGCCCAGCCCGAGCGATTGGGCCGTCTCGCGCAGCCGCCCGACGAACGCGACCGCCTGACCCCACTTCGTGTCCTTCTCGAACGCTGAATCGGGTGTGCGGATTTCGGTGTACCCCAGCGCGTCGTGAAGGATCGACCGCACGCGCTCCGGCCCAAGCAGCGTCGGGTTGAGCTTGATCGTGCAGTGAAGCCCGTACTCGCGCAGCAGGAAGTCGATGATCCGCTCGATCTCGTCGGGTGGGCAGCCGTGGAAGGTACTCAGCGTGAGCGAGCTGCACAGGTCGGCCTTGAAATCGAGATCGCGCAGCCCGCCGAACTCCGGCGGGATTTGCGTCCTCAGCTTCTCGATGGTCTCGCGCGCATCCATCATCCCCTCGATGAATGCCCGCACCCGCTCCGACCGGATCCCCTCGAGGTCGTACCCCACGCTCATGTCGAAGATCAGCTCGTCCCGGCCCGCCTGGCCCGCGAGCCCCGCCACGCCCCGCGCCCGCAGCATCTCGATGAGCATCGACGCCTTGACGTACTCCCCGAGCGACTCCTCGAGTTTCAATTCCTGCGACCACTCGACGTTGTAGCAGACGTTCTCCGCGTCGATGCAGGGCCTCGGGATCTCGAGCTCGTCGAGAATCTGCACCGTCTTGAGCTCGAAGATCCGCGAGCCCCCGAGCCACGCCAGCACGATGTTCTGCGCCATCTGCGAGTGGGGCCCGGCGGCGGGCCCGAGCGGGGTCGACGCCGCCCGCCCATGGAACAGCACCGAGGCGTCGCGCCCAGCTATGCCGCCAAAGAACTTCCTCCGCGGAAGATCGAAGGCAGATCCGCGCGTCTCCAGCTCCCGGAACATCCGCGAGACAAGGCGATCGAACGGGTAGGGCCTGAGATCAGACATCGCCGGAGAGTCTACCGCCCATTGACGACATGCACGTGCCACACGAACCCAATGCGCCGAAGCGCGACCCGAAAGAGCCCGGAGCGTGAGCGATGGGCCGGGCGTGCAAGTGCGTCCGCACACCCTTGGTGGTCGGCCCGTCGCTTGCGCTCAGGGCTCCCTTCGGGGAGCATCCGAACTCAACTGAGGCGCCGCGTGCAACAACGCGTATGCCCTCTCCCCTCCGCGCCCCCCGCGTTGAAACCCGCCTCTCCTCCGCGTTCAGTCTCCCTCGCTAAAAGCTGAACGGGTTGTCCAGCGGCGAGGGTCTCCTTCCCCGTGGCTCGGCCACCCCCACCGCCACCCGGCACGCCTCAGCCAGCGCCTGGTGCAGCCGCTCGTGCTCCGGCGCCGCCTCCAGCGCCTCGAGCAGGTCATCCACACGCCAGTGCGGGTGCAGGTCGGCCGGCACCTTCTCGATCGCCGCGTCGCCCAGCGCCTCGCCCGCCGCCTCGAACCACGCCATGGGCACCTCGCCCTCGAAGCGGTCCTTCGTGATGCGGTCGTCGACGCGCTCGAGCGGCACGGGCGGATCGACCTGGACGCGAACCGAGATTTCCCCGACCCCCACGATGGGCCACAGCAGCCGCCTCGTCAGGGGCTCGCGGGCGAGCACCGACACAGGGGTCCGCGCGCGGAATCCCGTTTCCCGCAGCACCCGCGCATCCGCCCCGATCATCGGGGGCTGGATCAGGTAGCACCCGGGCTCGAGAGGCCGCGGCACGTCCGACGCGTGGGCAATCAGCCGAACCTTGCCGGTTGATTCCGCGGCCTGACGGATCTGGCGGTGCGCCTCCTGGAGCGGGAGACAGATCCTCGCCATCCGCTCGAAGTCGCCCGCCGCGCGGGCCCGCCGCAGCGCGTTCTGCGCATCCCGCGCCGCCTCGAAGTAGCGCGTCGCAAAGAGCGACTTCGACGCCCGCTCCATCAAGCGATCGATCGGATTGTCCAGCCCCGCCTCGTCCGTCACACCACACTCCGACCGAATCTCACTCAACGCCGCCCGCCGCGACTCTCGCCATCGCGTTCAGCAGCGCCCGCCACCGCCCAACCTGTTCCGGCATGTCGTACGCCAACACGTCACCCAACGCCGAAGAGTCGTTCTCGGTGAGCGCCCGCTTGATCTCACCGAGCCGGTCGGCGAGCCCGTCGATCACCGCGCCCCCGCTCCCCTCGCTGGTTTCGACCTCCCTCGGGTCGATCGTGAGCAGCGAGGCCGACTTCTCGACAACGTCGTGGATGACGCTCCACGCGGTGAACGCCCGCTGCAACGGCTCGACAGCCTCCTCCATCCGCCCCGCCAGCACCTCGTCCGCCGCCGCTCGCTGCGCCCGGTCGGCGTCGTCGAGCACACTCGTCGCGTCGGATAGGGTCACCGACACGAACGCCCCGGGGTCGGCCGTGACCAGCTTGAGCTCGGCGAACCCCGCCGAGTCGGCCGGTGGATCGTCAAGCAACTCCTGGTCGACCGAACGCCCGTCGCCCAGCACCTCGATCACGATCCGCCCCTCGGCCTGGGCGGCGCCGCGCGCCACCTCGATCGCCCGCGCCACCGTGCCCGGCTCCACCTCGATCGGCCTGTCATCCAGCAGCACGCGCATCCGCTTGTCCTTCCTTCTCGCCGTCCGCCTCGGCCTTCATCGCCCGGCGCTTCTGCTTCTGGATCAGCCGGAGATTCCTGGCGTAGATCACCACCCCGGTCGATTGCCCCAGCACGCCCACGAAGTCCTTCCGCCACACGAAGTAGGTGAACAGGCACACACCGCCCGCGAAGCTCAGCCACCAGAACAACTCCGGCACCACCGACTCTCGTCGGCTCTCGCTCACCACCCACTGCACCATCATCCGGCCGAAGAACGCGATCTGCCCCGCCAACCCCACCGCCACCCAGCCGAAATTCAGCCAGCTCGTGATGTTGAAGAAGCCCAGCAGCTTACGGTCCGCCTCTGGTCGTGCGTCCCACGCGTCACGCTGCGCCGCCATCTCGGCCAGCAATCCGTCGGCGGATAGCTCTCCTTTGGCCGCCAGACCTTCGGGCTCCACGAAACGGTATCCGCCCGACTCTGTCCGCTCCCACAGCATCTCGACGGCGCCGGCGCTCGTCGCGAACTCGTAGCGCTCACGCTTGAGCGCCGGATAGAGCACGAGCCATATCCCGACGAAGATCAACGCGACCATCGCCAACACGGGCCCGGGCTTCACGCGTGCACCTCCTCGGCCGCCGGCACCGCCGTGGACGCCGCACCCGCGGTCTCCACCGCGTCGCACGTCACCGCCCGTCGCCGATTCCGCATCCACCGCACCGCGAAGCAGTCGATCAGCCCGGGCAGGGCCCGCGTCAGCACGCCCGCCCCGTACTTCGTCTCCCCGTGCGCACGCGGGCGGTGGTTCACGGGCATCTCGACCACGGTGTAGCCCAAATGCCGAGCGGTCGCCGGGATGAACCGGTGCATCCCCCTGAACTCGAGCGGCAGCCTCAGCCCGATCTCTCGCTTCACCAGGCGGAGTGAGCATCCCGTGTCGCGGATCATGTCGCCCAGCAGCCAACGCCGGAACAGCCGCCCAACGATCGACCCCACCCGCCGGATCCAGGCATCCCCCTGCCGGCGGACCTCCGAGCGGTCGCCCTGCACGAAGTCCGCACCGGTTCGCTTCATTTCGTCGTAGAGCCGAGGGATGTCCGCGGGGTCATTCTGGAGGTCGGCATCCAGCAGCGCCACCAGCCGGCCCCGGGCCGCACGGAACCCCGCGTGGAACGCCGCCGACTGGCCATTCCCCTTCCCCGGGGGGGTGTTGGTCATCGCGACGCACCGCAACCAGGGCCGGTCCGGCATCAACCCCACGATCCGGGCCCGGGTGTCGTCGGTCGATCCGTCGTCGACGATCAGGAACTCGAACGCCACCCCCAATCCGCGGCAGGCCTCCCCGACCTGGTCGACCAGTTCGGCGATGTTGCCCGCCTCGTTGTGGGCCGGGGCCAGCACGGTCAGGACGACATCGCCGGGGCCATCCGGCCCGTCGTAGTGCTTTGGTGTTGGCGCCATCCCGGCTTCCATCCGCCAAGCGTAGCGAACAACCCTTCCCCGGACCGCCCAACGCCATTCCCCGATCCTCAGTGTCGGGCCACCCCGTTCACGGCCGCTCGCCCCAATATGGAACGATTCCAGTCTACGTGCGGCTATCATCCCGAAACGACACCGAGGCCCACGCCATGCACATGCGCCACAGCGACCATCCCGTCGGCCCCCGCACTATCCCCGTGAAGATCCTCCTTGAGGACCCGACCTCTCTCAACGAGGACGGCTCGGACACGGCCGAGCACACGATCATGGCGGCCGAGGGCGAACACCTGCTGGAGGTGGCGATCCGGGCGGGGGTGAACATCGAGCACGCCTGCGGCGGCGTCTGCGCCTGTTCGACCTGTCACATCTACCTCGAGCACGGCGACGATTCGATCTGCGAACCGACCGAAATGGAAGAAGACCGCGTCGAGGAAGCCCCGGGCCTGCAGATCAATAGCCGGCTGAGTTGCCAGTGCGACATCCTCAAGGCCCCCGACGACGGCGAGCCCATCACCTTCCGCGTCCCCGCGTGGAACCGGAATGCGGTGAAGGAAGTGCCGCACTAGCCTTTCCGCACCGGCTGCCTCAGGATCGTCTTCAGCCTCTCGGCCGGCACCCGCCGCGGGTCGCTCAGGTAGGTCTCGTGGTGCCACATCCAGGGCGCGAGCCCCTCGCTCGCGGCGAATGCGTGCATCGCGGCCACCGTCCGCTGCTCGTCCTCATAGGGTCCGACGTGCAGCATCTGCACGCACAGGCCCTCCTCGTACTTCTCCAGCGTCACCGCGTCGAAGTCGCCCTCCTTGCCCTTCTCTGCCAAGTTTCTTCGCGCGCGAACCAGGTGCTCGGCCTTGATGAACTCGGGGACTCGCATCATCAGCCGCCAGTTCCACTCTTCCTTGGGGGTCGAGCCCAACGCCTCGATCGGCTGCCCATCGACGCCGTAGAGGCCTTCGAGCTTACCGACGGTGTAGTCGCATCCCTCGTCCTTGCTCATGAACTTGATGGTGTAGGCCATGCCGAAGAGCCCGCCGATCAGATCCTGGAACACGGCGCTGCCGGGCTCGCCCGATCCTCGCACCACGAGGTACCACGCCGGGCCCACCTCCACCAGCCGCGGCGTCTTCGGCTTGGCGTACTCGTCCTTGTGCAGCCTGAACAGATCGATCTTCTCGACGGTCTTTATCGCGGCCTTCTCGCTCATCGCCCGATTCCCCTTCCTGGCTCAAAAGCGGATCGGCATGCACACCTCGGTCAGCAGATCCTCCTCATCCGTTGTGTTCGGATCATTCAGATAGAACTCCAGCGACGGCGCCTCGCCCGGCTCCGACCCGCTCGATGGGAACCACCGGCCCATCAACGCCGCGTACGTCGCCCCCAGCCCGCCGTACGCGCCCTCGTGCAGCACCGACGCGTACCGCCCACCCCCGAGCGTCTGGATCGCGACGGGTCCCTCAGGACGCACATTCCCCCCGACCGTCACGCACGCGTCGTATCGGATCTTGTCTGTTGGCGTCACCTCCGGGTCGTCCCAGCACGCGCCGAACATCTGGATCCCCGGCCCGAAGTGGCACCCCCGCCCCACCCACTCCATCAACGCGTCCCACGTCCGCCCCACTTCGTCATAGGGGCCGGTGTGCCGCAGGAACGCCACCCGCATCGGCTCGATCGCCTTGATCTCGACCTCCATCGGCGCCCTTCCCGGTCCCGCCGGCGTGAACGGCACCCCGCCCGACGCCGAGATGAAGTGCACCCCTGACGCCGACTCGATCTCCGTCGCCCCTGATGCTCGCTCGCGGAACGCGCTGGGCGATGCACCGAACACCGCGCCGAACGCCCGTGTGAACGCCTCGTGCGACTCGTACCCCGCGGCCAGCGCGATCTCGATGATCGGTCGGCCCGTGTGCTTGAGCGACTGGGCCGCGCGCTCCAGCCGAAGCCTGCGGACGTGCGCCGCCACTGGCTCGCCCACCATGCCCCGAAAGACGCGATGAAAGTGAAACGGTGAGAAGTGTGCGATCCGAGCCAGTTCGTCGAGCGGCAATGCAGAGTCGAGATGCTCCTGGATGTGCACCAGCACCCGCAGGATTCGCTCGGCGTACTCACGCTCGCTGCCGGAAGTCATCAGCGCAATCTACAGCCCGACCAAGTTGGCCGCTTGATCGTTCTTGCTCGATTGCATGGCGAGCCGGACGGCCGCCCCTACTCCATCGGCATTGCGCCTATTCCAGGCCAGTCCGTGTCCCCCAGCCGCTCCAGCGTCATCTCGAAGAAACGCATCGGCTCCGCTCCGGGCATCACGTGCTCGCCTACCTCGTGCCACGCGCCGTCCTTGATTGTCGCGGTGTACTGCAACTTCCCCGGCCCCGCGGGCATCTCCCACTTGAACCCGTCCTCGGTCACCTTCACCGGGAAGTCGCCCACGCGCCCCTGCGCGTACGAACGCATGGTGTACGTCTGGCTCCCGGCGTCGTATGAGAAGATCCCCAGCGCATTGAACGTCACCGTTCCGTTCTCGTCGTAGCCGCGACCCTCGACCATGCGCACCGACCCGTCGAGGAACGGCCCGACGCGCTCGGTCTGCACCAGCGTCTGACGCTCGCCCGATGGGCTCATGATCCACGCCGGCCCGCGCCAGCGGCCGTCCAACTTCGCGAATGGTCCCATCGCCTCCTTCTGGGCGGCGACGCGATCGGCCGGGCTCGCCGGCTGCGCCTCCTCCCGCGTGAGACCGGAAGCGGTGACGATGAAGGCAAGGGCGAGTGCGCCCGGAGCGGCCAGTCTGAGCATGGGTTCCCCCTTCGGTTCGTTGCGGCGTTCAGTCTCGACGGCTCGATCGCGTTGGCCTACGCCGCGCGTGGGCCGATTCGAGCGCCGACAGTGTACCACGGTCGAAGGTCAGAAAGGCCGCGGCGGGCTGCTGCGGGGCGGCTTCGCAACTTGCCCGACTGACGTCCCGCGCCGTATCTTGCACCACTCGGCACCGGCGAATGACCGAGCCGCAGCGCAGGAGAAAGCGATGCCACGCCCGACAGCCCTCGCCCTCGCGCTTACCGCCGCCATTGCCCAGGCCGCGAGTGCCCAGTGGGTCGACCTCTTCAACGGGCACGACCTTGCTGGCTGGACCCAGGTCAACGGCTCGGCCCCGTACACGGTCGAGAACGGCGCGATCGTCGGCACCTATGTCTCGGGCTCGCCAAACTCCTTCCTCGCCACCGACCGGCAGTTCACCGACTTCGTCCTCGAGTTCGAGTTCAAGCCCGACGACGACATCAACTCGGGTGTTCAGTTCCGGAGCCAGAGCACGCCCGACTACCAGAACGGCCGCGTGCACGGACCCCAGTATGAGATCGACCCCTCGGGCCGGGCCTGGTCTGCGGGCGTGTACGACGAGGCGAGGCGGGGCTGGCTCTACCAGACCAGCCTCAACCCGCCAGCCCGGTCGCTCCTGAAGCACAACAACTGGAACACCGCTCGCATCGAGTGCGCCGGCCGATCGGTCCGCACGTGGCTCAACGGCGAGCCCGTCGCCCACCTCATCGACGACCGGGCCGAACCCGGGTTTATCGCCCTCCAGGTCCACGCCGTCAGCGAGGGCGACCCGGGCGAGGGCGAGAAGATCCGCTGGCGGAACATCCGCATCTGGACCGGGCCGGTCGCACCCACGCCCCCGACCTGCGAGGCGGGCGACGCGCCCATCATCAACCTCAACCCCAACCAACTGAGCACGGCCGAGGCGATGCAGGGCTGGAAGCTCCTCTTCGACGGCGAGACGACGAACGGCTGGCGCGGCGCCCACAAGGACCGCTTCCCCGAGTCGGGCTGGAGCATCGAGGACGGCGTCCTCCGCGTCGCCCCCTCGGGCGGGGGCGAGAGTCTCAACGGCGGCGACATCGTCACCAACGACGAGTACGCTGCCTTCGAGCTCCAGCTCGAGTTCTACCCCACGCCAGGCGCCAACAGCGGCATCAAGTACTTCGTGACCGAGGGCTACCTCACCCCCGAGCAGAAGGCCTCGGCCATCGGCCTCGAATACCAGATCCTCGACAACGAGCGGCACCCCGACGCGAAGCTGGGCGTCGCGGGCAACCGCACCATGGCCAGTCTCTACGACCTCATCCCCGCGGACACCTTCGTGCAGGAACGACAGGTCCCCAACTACATCAACGGCTGGAACCAGGCCCGCCTCGTCGTCTACCCCGACGGGCGCGTCGAGCACTGGCTCAACCAGTTCAAGGTCCTCGACTACGTCCGCGGCTCGGGCACCTACAACGCGCTCGTCGCCCGCAGCAAGTACAAGGACTGGAAGGACTTCGGCCTCGCCAAGCAGGGTCACATCCTGCTGCAGGATCATGGCGACGATGTGCGATTCAGGAGTATCAAGATTCGGGAACTGAAGTGATCAGGGACCGGGCACCAGGCACCAGTGTTCGGAAAATCAGATTGCACGAGGAAGGTTGATATGAACGACAGAGCCAGCGAGTCCCTCGACCGCCGCGATTTCCTTCGACGTGCGTCCGCGACCGGCGCCGCTGCGGCCGCAGCGCTCTACGCGCCCTCCTGGGCCTTCGCTCGCTCGCGGCCGATCCCCGACACGATCCGCTGCGCTGTGCTGGGCACGAACAGCCGGGGCGAGTACCTCGCGGGGCAGTTCGCGTCGATCCCGGGGTGCGAGATCGCGTACATCTGCGACCCCGACGACTACGCGGCCGCGAAGGGGGTGAAGTCGGCGTTGCAGCACCAGACGACCGAACCGAAGACGGTCCGCGACTTCCGGCGGGCCCTCGACGACGACAGCGTCCACGCGGTCGTCATCGCGACGCCCGATCACTGGCACGCGCCAGCCACGCTGCTCGCGATGGCGGCGGGCAAGCACGTCTACGTCGAGAAGCCGTGCGGGCACAACTGCGCGGAGGGCGAGATGCTGATCCGCGCCCAGGCGAAGCACCCCGACGTCGTCGTGCAGATGGGCGACCAGCGCCGCTCGTCGATCCCGGTGCAGGAGGCCGTGTCGGCCCTGAAGGGCGGCCTCATCGGACGGGCGTACCACGCGAAGACCTGGTACTGCCGCTTGCGTGGCCCGATCGGCGTCGGCAAGTTCGTCCCCGTGCCGTCCAACCTCGACTACGACCTGTGGCAGGGGCCCGCCCCGCGCGTCCCCTACCGCGACAACGTCATCCACTACAACTGGCACTGGTTCTGGAACTGGGGCACCGGCGAGACCTGCAACAACGCCACCCACGAACTCGACGTCGCACGCTGGGCCCTGGGGTGCGAGTTTCCCACCCGCGTCACCTCGTCCGGCGCCCGCCACCGCTACCAGGACGACTGGGAAGCGTGGGACATCCAGCAGGTGGGTATCGAATACCCCGACCGCAAGACCATCTTCTGGGAAGGCCACAGCGTCGACGACGTCAAGCAGTTCGGGCGCGACCGGGGCACCAACATCTACGGCGACGACGGCATGATGAACATCGCCGAGAGCTCGTTCACGGTGTACGACCACGACAACAAGGTCGTCGAGCAGCACGGCCGCGAGCTCGAGGGCGACGTGACCAACACCCGCAACCCAACGGGTGACATCACGCTCGCGCACATCATCAACTTCCTCGATTCGATCCGGGGCAAGGCGAAGCCCAACAGCCCGATCGACGAGGGGCACAAGAGCGTGCTGCTCTGCCACATGGGCAACGTGGCGCTGCGCACCACCGGCGCTGTCCAGCTCGACCCCGCGACGGGGCACATCAAGCCGGGCCAGCCCCGCGCGGAGAAGCTCTGGGGCCGCGACTACCAGCCGGGCTGGGAGCCGGTTGTGTAGGGCTGGGCCGCGCCAATCCTCAAGCGCCGACAACGAGACCCAGGCGCAAGCCTGGGTGTTCTTCCGCGATCAGTGCCCGCCTTCACCTCGTAGAGTGAAGGCGGTCGCCTCGCCCGATCGTGGTTCACTCTCCGAGCTGAACCACGGCACCGACTCCAGACAATCCCGGTATTCGCCTCGCCTACGCCGGCTTCATGCCGAACTCTTCGAGCAACCTCACCAGCCTCGCCGGGTCGATCTCCGCCCCCTCCGGGAACATCTCGTCCGCCGCGACGAAGAACCGGTCCAGCCCACCGGGCGTCGCGGTCACGACCAGGCGAGCAGGGCGCGGGGAACTGTTCCGGAACATGTGTGGCACCCCCCGTGCCCCCCAAGCCGCCTCCCCCGCCCCGAGCCTCGTCGTCCGCCCGTCGAGCGTGATGTCGATCTCCCCGTCGAGCACGAGGAACGACTCGTCCTCCCGCTCGTGCACGTGGGGAGGGGTGCCCGCCCCCGGCGCGACGTCGAGCATGACGAGGGTCGCGGCTCCGCCGGTCTGGTCGGCCGTGAGGAGGAGGGTCGTGTCGACGCCGAGGACGTTGAGTTGTGTGCGCATGCGGATCTCCGGGTTTGGATTGGCGGAGATGATTGGCCGGCGGCGCACACGGAGCAAGAACCCACAAGCCAGCACCAGCCCGATTTCGGTGTGCCACGGCCGTCCCGGCCGTGCGGAAGTCCAACCAAGCTCCGCACTGACAACCCGGTGCATCCTGGGAGCGGCCCAATGGGGAGGCGAATCCGGGTCTTCCTCACAGCATCTTCTTCAGATACCGTCCCGTAAAGCTCCCCTTCACCCTCGCCACCGCCTCGGGGGGGCCGCTCGCGACGATCGTGCCGCCGCCGTCGCCGCCCTCGGGGCCCAGGTCGATGATCCAGTCGGCGCTCTTGATCACGTCGAGGTTGTGCTCGATCACCACCAGCGTGTTCCCCGCGTCGGCGAGGCGGTTGAGCACCTCGAGCAGCTTGCGGATGTCCTCGAAGTGCAGGCCCGTCGTCGGCTCGTCGAGCACGTAGAGCGTGTGCTCGGCGCTGGGCGTGCCGTCGTAGCGCGTCCCCTTGCCCAGCTCGGTCGCCAGCTTCACGCGCTGCGCCTCGCCCCCCGAGAGCGTGGTGCTGGGCTGGCCGAGCTGGACGTAGTCGAGCCCCACGTCTCGCAGGCACTCCGCGAACCGCAGGATCTTCGGGTGGTTCTCGAAGAAGCCGCAGGCCTCTTCCACCGTCATCGCGAGCACGTCGGCGATGTTCTTGCCGCGGTAGTGCACCTCGAGCGTCTCGCGGTTGTAGCGCTTGCCGCCGCACACCTCGCACTCGACGTACACGTCAGGCAAGAAGTGCATCTCGATCTTCTTGAGCCCCTGCCCCTGGCACGCCTCGCACCGACCCCCGGCGCCGGCCTTGCCCGCTCGGTTCGCCGGCACGTTGAACGAGAACCGCCCGGGCTGATATCCCCGGATCTTCGCTTCCTTGGTGTGCGTGAAGACCTTGCGGATCTCATCGAAGATCCCGGTGTAGGTCGCCGGGTTGCTCCGGGGCGTCCGCCCGATGGGGCTCTGGTCGACCTCGATGATCCGGTCGATGCGGGCGAGCCCGTTGATCCGCGTGTGCTCGCCCGGCTTGTCCTTCGAGCCGTGCAGGTGCTGCTTGACCGCCTTGAGCAGGATCTCGTTGACGAGCGTCGACTTGCCCGAGCCCGACACGCCCGTCACGCAGACGAACCCGCCGACGGGGAAGGCCGCGTCGATCTTCTTGAGGTTGTTGTGCTTCGCCCCCTTGACCACCACCGCGTTCTTCTCGCTCAGCGCCCGCCGCTGCTTCGGCACGTCGATCCGCCGCCGCCCCGCGAGGTAGTCGCCCGTCAGGCTCTCCTCCGCCCCGCAGATGTCCTCGATCGATCCCTGCGCGACGATGCGCCCGCCGTGCACGCCGGGCCCCGGGCCGATGTCGACGATGTGGTCGGCCGAGCGGATCATGTCCTCGTCGTGCTCGACGACGAGGACGGTGTTGCCGATGTCGGTCAGGTGGCGGAGTGTGCGGATGAGGCGGGCGTTGTCCCGCTCGTGCAGCCCGATGGTTGGCTCGTCGAGCACGTAGCACGCGCCGACCAGCCCCGAGCCCACCTGCGTCGCCAGCCTGATCCGCTGCGCCTCGCCCCCCGAAAGCGTCGCGGTCCGCCGGTCGAGGCTCAGGTAATCGAGCCCGACGCTCGTGAGGAACCGGAGGCGGTTGCCCACCTCCCGCAGGATCGGCTCCGCGATCGTCGCCTGCTCGGCCGAGAGCTTGAGCCCCTCGATGAACGCGATCGCGTCGTTGATGTTCAGCCGGCTCAGCTCCGAGATGTTTAGCATCGTGCCGGCGTCGGTGGGCCGCCCGATCACCGTGTCGCTGAACGCCCGCGCCGTCTCGGCCGTGTGGCCCGATTCCATCAGCACGTGCAGCGCTTCGATCCGCAGGCGGTCGCCGTGGCAGTCGGGGCAGGTCTGCTCGCGTTGGAACTGGTGGAGGTGGTCCTTCGCCCAGGCCGACTCGGTCTTCTCGAACCACTTGGAGAGCATGGGCAGCACGCCCTCCCACGACACGCCGTACTTCGCCTCTGACTCGGGCGTGGACCCGCGAAGCAGCAACTCACGGATGCCCGGGTCGAGTTCGCCCATCGGCGTGGAGCCGTGCACGTTGAGCAGCCGGCAGAAGCGACGCAGATAGCGGGGGTAGATCATCCCGCCCGGCCCGTTCTTCTTCCAGGGGGCGACGCCGCCCTTGAGGATCGCCCGGTCGGGGTCGGGGACGACGAGGTCCTCGGCGAACTCGAGGATCGCCCCGAGGCCGTGGCACGTCGGGCAGGCCCCGTAGGGCGAGTTGAAGCTGAACAGGCGGGGGCTCAGCTCTTCCAGCGCAATCTCGGGGTGATCCGGGTCGGCGAACTTCTCGCTGAAGGCGTTGTCGGCCCAGGCATCCGACGAGCCCCGACTGTCAGGGAGGGGCTTCTTCGTGCCACCCGATCCACCCGTACCGGAATCCGCTCCCTCACGGTCGCGGCTCGTTTCGATAGAAATGATGACCGACCCCTCGCCCAGCCGCAGCGCCGCCTCCACGCTCTCCGCGAGCCGCTGCCTCGCGTCGTCGCGGATCACCAGGCGGTCGACCACCGCCTCGAGCGTGTGCTTCTTGTGCCGGTGCAGGTTCAGCGGGTTCTCGTGGCCCTCCTTGAGCACCTCGCGCAGGTCGACGATCTCGGCGTTGACGCGCGCCCGCTGCCAGCCCTGGGCGCTGAGCGACTCGAGCACGTCGCGGTGGAAGCCCTTCTTGCCGCGGACGACCGGGGCGATGACCATGATCCGGGTGGGACGGCTCGCCGAGCCGTCTTCGCTCGCCTCATCCCTCCCGGCTCCGCGAGCCGGGCAACCGCCCATGCCCATCACGTGGTCGACGATCTGCGAGGCGCTGCTCGATTCGATCGGCCGGCCCGATCGCGCCGTCACCGTCCCGTCCTTCTTCGTCTTCGTCGCCGCCCACGACCGGGGCGTGCCGCACCGCGCGTACAGCAGGCGCAGGTAGTCGTAGATCTCCGTTGTCGTCGCGACCGTTGAGCGGGGGTTGTGCGCCGCCGAGCGCTGCTCGATCGCGATCGTGGGCGGAATCCCCTCGATCTCCTCGACGTCGGGCTTCTTGAGCTGATCGAGGAACTGCCTGGCGTAGGCCGACAGGCTCTCCATGTACTTCCGCTGCCCCTCCGCGAAGATCGTGTCGAACGCCAGCGAGCTCTTTCCCGACCCGCTCAGTCCAGTCATCACCACCAGCCGATCCCGAGGGATCGTCAGGTCGACGTTCTTGAGATTGTGCTCCTTCGCCCCCCGCACGCGGATGACGCGGTCATCGGTGGCCCGGCTCGCCGAGCCGGAGTCCCGGCCGGCCTTCGCCGCCGGCTCCTTCTTCACCTCGACCATCTCCGCGGCTTCGGGCGGCATGGATCCCTCTCCTGATTGGCGTGATCGACGCCGGGCCATCCGGCTCAGGGCCCGCCGGGCCCATCGGGCGCGTCCTGATTCCCCGACCCGTCGCCGGACGCGGGGCCCTCACCAGACGCCCCGGGCGGCTCCGCGCCCTGCTGCTGGAGCTGCTGCTCCGCAGCCTTCTGAGCCTCGACGGCCTTCTGCCGGTTCGTCACGAAGAACCCCAACAGGATCAGCCCGAACGCGATCCCGATGAAGTAGTAGCCGAACCGCTGCGTCATTGAAGTCTCGGAGTTGTTGCGGGTGTGGGGGGAAACAGGCAGCATCGGGGGAGGGTAGGCGGGGACGCCCCGGGTCCGCCGGCGAAGCCCTCGCTGCTCAACTCCTCGCCCGCCCCGTCTTCCCCCTCTTCTTTCCTTTCTTCGTCTTCGAGGGCCGCCCGCCCCCGATCGCCCGCTCGATCTCCCCCCGCCTCAGCATCACCGGCCCGTCGGCCTCCCCCTCCCGCGTCTCCCGCTCCGCCTTGATGATCTCCTTCACACGAAGCATCTGGTCCCGCAGCGTCGCCGCCTTCTCGAACTCGAACGCCTCGGCCGCCTCGAGCATGTCCGCCTCGAGCGCCCCGACCAGTTCCTCCGCGTCGACCGGCGTCTCGTCCGTCTCCGCCGCCTCCCGCGCCTTGCGCCTCGCCTTCAGCTCCGTCTCGATGCCCCGCCGGATCCCCTTCTCAATCGTCCGGGGCGTGATGCCGTGCGCCTCGTTGTACGCCGCCTGCTTCGCCCGCCGCCGCTCGGTCTCCTCGATGGCCTCCTTCATCGAGTCCGTCATCGTGTCGGCGTACATCACGACCTTGGCGTTCACGTTCCGCGCCGCCCGCCCCATGGTCTGGATCAGACTCGTCGCGCTGCGCAGGTAGCCCTCCTTGTCCGCGTCGAGGATGCACACCAGGCTCACCTCGGGCATGTCCAGCCCCTCGCGCAGCAGGTTGACTCCGACCAGCACGTCGAACTCGCCCGCCCTCAGGTCGGTGATGATCTCGACGCGCTCGAGCGTGTCGATCTCGCTGTGCAGGTAGCGCACCCGGAGTCCCTGGTCGGCGAGGTAGTTTGTCAGATCCTCGCACAGCCGCTTGGTCAGCGCCGTCACCAGCACCCGCTCGCCCGCCTCGATCCGCTCCCGGCAGCGCTCCAGCAGGTCGGGCACCTGCCCCTTCGCGGGCCGCACCTCGATCTCCGGATCGACCAGCCCGGTCGGCCGGATCACCTGCTCGACGATGTCGCCGCCGGTCTGTTCCAGCTCGTAAGCGCTGGGCGTCGCGGAGACGTAGACGACCGTCGGGATCATCGCCTCGAACTCCTCGAACGTGAGCGGCCTGTTGTCGAGGGCGCTGGGCAGGCGGAAGCCGTGATCCACCAGCACCGTTTTCCGGGCCTTGTCTCCGTTAAACATGGCGCGGACCTGCGGCACCGTGACGTGGCTCTCGTCGATGATGAGCAGCCAGTCGCCAGCGTTCTGCCGCGAGACGCCGTACCGCCGCTCGTCTTCTTTTACATCTCTCCCCACGCTCGTGGGACGGGCTTCCAGCCCGTCATCTCCTCCCCCTCCCTCTCCTCCCCCGGTGCCCGGTGCCTGGTCCCCGGTGCCCCGCCCCGCCGGCGCATAATCAAAGTAATCCAGCAACGTGAACGGCCTCTCCCCCGGCGCCCGCCCATCCATGTACCTCGAGTAGTTCTCGATCCCGTTGCAGAACCCCACCTCCTCGATCATCTCCAGGTCGTACTTCGTCCTCGCCAGCAGCCGCTGCGCCTCGAGCAGCTTCCCCTCGTGCCGCAGCTGCATCACCCGCGAATCCAGCTCCGCCCTGATCCCCCCCACGGCCTCGGCGAGCTGATCCTCCGGCATCACGTAGTGCACCGCGGGGAACAAGAAGAATTGCCGCTCCTCCGCCAGGATCTCCCCGCTCGTCGGGTTCACCAGGTCCACCCGCTCGATCTCCTCCCCGAACAGCTCGATCCGCACCGCGAACCGCTCGTACGCGGGCCACACCTCGATCGCGTCCCCGCGCGCCCGGTACTGCCCCCGCTTGAACTCGATGTCGCTCCGCTGGTACTGCATCGCGTTGAGCGCGAGAAAGAAATCCCGCCTCGCGATGGGCGAGCCCTTCGTGATCGTCAGCACCTTCTGCGAATACGCGCTCGGCGACCCCAGCCCGAAGATGCACGACACGCTCGCCACGACGATCGTGTCCCGCCGGCTCAGCAGGTTGCTCGTCGCCGCGAGCCTCAGCTGGTCGAGGTCGTCGTTGCGGCTCGCGTCCTTCTCGATGTAGATGTCGCGGGCCGGGATGTACGCCTCGGGCTGGTAGTAGTCGTAGTACGACACGAAGTAGTTGACGGAGTTGTCCGGGAAGAACTCCCGGAGCTCCTCGTAGAGCTGGGCCGCGAGCGTCTTGTTGTGGCTGATGATCAGTGTCGGCTTACCCAGGCGCTCGATCACGTTCGCCATCGTGAACGTCTTGCCTGTCCCCGTCGCCCCGAGCAGGCAGGAGTGCTTCTGCCCCGACCGGATCCGCTCGACCAGCCCCTCGATCGCCACCGGCTGATCACCCGTGGGCTGGTACGGCGACGCGAGCTCGAAGGCGCCCGTCGTCACGCCACCACCTCGACCGCATCACCCGGCGCCACCTCTCCCTCGCCCAGCACACGCGCATACACCCGACTCTCGCCGGGGTGCCTGTCCTGCAAGATGCGTACAAACCCGCCGTCGGTGAATGAACCCGCGATGGTCTTGCACGGCGTGGTGTACGACGTGATCTCGAGCTCGACGGACCCGCCCACCCGCAGCCTTGTCCCTGGCGTGATCGCCGACCAGTCGAGCCCCGAGATAGTCAGGTTGTCGCCGGTCGTTCCCGCCTCGATCGGGTGCCCCTCGCTCCGCAGTGACGCGATCACGTCGGCGCTGAACAAGCACACGGCGCGGTCGGGCCCGCCGTGGTGCACAAGGTCATCCTGCCGGTCGCCCTCGACGCCCAGCATCGTCACGCGGGCTCGTGTCACAGGCCGCTTCGGCACGCCGCCATCCGAGACGTTGATCGATTCGACAGTGCCCCCGTTCATGCGGGGAGCGTAGCCGATCGGCAGGGGCCCAGGAATCAGTCTTCTGATCCGAGCCGCGGGCGTGGGCACACGCCATGGTCGTCACGATGAACACCCTGGCATCCGCGTGCTCCCACCCGCGGCTCGGTTCCTGAGCACATCGTCACTGCGTGGAATGCCGGGCCGTTCAGTCCAACCCCTCGATCGGGATATCCACGAACACCACGGGCTTGCCCACCCGACGACATTCGACTTCGCACGCGATCAGTTCGGAGTCCTTGCCCGCCAGTTCCTCGTCGCTCAACGCGATCGCGGGCTTCCCGCCTTCGTCCTTCAACAGCCCGGAAGAGTGCCGCACCACCAGCGCTGTCGTCCCGGAGTCGCACGCGTCGAGATCGACCCAGAGCGTGCCACGATCGATCTTCACGGAAAGAGACCCGGCCTTGCCCACGAACGCCGGCACCTCCCGCGTGGTCCCCTGCAGTCTGTCTCCCGACGCCTCGACCAGTTCCCGGAACCGCTCCGCGCAGAACTGCGGAGTGTCGTCCTTCCTGTACCCCTCAACGACCGCGGGCAGTTCCTTGCACGCGTCGTTGAGGATCTCGACCGCCCGGTCTTCGCTGTTCCCGCCCAACCTGATCACCGCCGGGATCGACAGCCCCACCTCGAAGAACGCCTTGGCGAGCCCGTACGCGCTCCAGAACTGCTCCTGGCTCGCGACGCCCGAGCCCGATCCGAAATAGCCCACCAGCCCGGGCTGGCTCAGGATGATCCGAGCCGCCGCGTACACCTTCGCCGACGACGGGTTCCCCGACGTATCCGTGAAGTTCGCGATCGTGAACCCCGCATTCGTCACGGCGTCCATCGACATCATGCTCCCACCGCCACCCGCGCCGTGGAAGCCCACGAGCTTCGGGTCGTCCTCCGAGTGCGGGAGCCGCGCGAAGTAGAACGTCCCGCGGTGGTCGGCCTCCTCTACCCGGAACGCGATCCGCTCCAGTTCCGTCGGCGGGTGATCCAGCTCGCGCGCGATCTCGATGCCGAGCTCCGGATGCCGGAACACCGCGTAGTCGTCGACCGTGACGCGGCAGTCCGCCGCCATCACGCGGCCGTCGCCGGTGATCACAAGCGGGTTGACCTCGAGCGACCTCGCCTCGATCGCCGCGGCCGTCTCGACGATCTTCACGATTGCCTCGGCCACCGCCCCGCGTCTGCCCTCGTCGATGGTCGAGCCCGCCAGCGCCGCCTCGAGTGCGGCACGATCGATTCCTGTCGAGACGTGCACCGCCAGCCGGTGCACCGCCTCGGCTCGGTCTTCAATCCCGGTCCCCCCCTCGAGGCTCAGCAGCACCATCGGCCGCCGCGCGGCGTCGTCGATCGTCAGCGAGACGAACAGCTCGCGGGCGATGTCCAGCTTCTCCTCGATCAGCAGTTCGGTCACCGGGAAGTTGCCGATTCGCATCCCCAGCATCGCCCCGGCGTGGGCCCGGGCCTGGGCGGGCGTGTCGGCCATTTTGACGCCCCCTAGCGCCGCCCGGCCCGTCGTCCACGCCTGGATCTTGACGACCACTGCCCCGCCCATTTCGCGAGCGATCGACGCCGCCTCATCCGCCGACCTCGCCACCCCCGATCGCGGGACCTCGATGCCGTGGTCTCGCAGCGCCGCCTTGCCCTGGTATTCGTGCAGTCGTGCCACCGTACAGATCCTGACTTGGAGTGCCGGAATCCCGCCTGCTCAGGCGGGAGAGGATGCTAGGCGATCACAGATCCGGCACCCATTGCCCCGCTGGGTCCTCACGCATTGCTACCCTCCCCCCATGAGCACACAAGCCAACCGAGCGCTCGCGGGCGTCCTCGCCTGCCTCGCCACCCTCTTCACCCTCGCCCCCTCGGTCGCCATGGCTGATCGCGGCGCGGCCCCGAAGATGGTCCGCCCGGAGTCGCTTCCCCAGGGCTTCGTCGTGATTGTCGAGGACCAGGCCAAGATGGCCTCGGCCAGCCGCCCCATTTATTTCGCCTCCGGCGCCAACTCGTGGAACCCGGGCGACGCTGACTATGTTCTCTCCCCCCGTTCCGATGGCCGCTGGCAGTACGTCTTCAAGGGGGGCGAACTGGGCGAAAACGTCGAGTTCAAGTTCACGCTGGGGTCCTGGAAGTACGTCGAGACCGACCCGCAGGGACAGGACATCAACAACCGCCATTTCCCCGCCGTGGACATCGCCGGGCTCGCTGGGGGTGAGCAGCCCGTCATCGAGCTGACCGTTCCCAAGTTCCGGGAGGGCAACGAGGGGTTCATCATCGACCCCGAATACCGCCCCCTCGACGTCACCGGAAACGTCCGGCGGCTCCAGGTCGCAGGTGGTGCGGGGTTGGCCAACGGCACGATGCGCGACCTGCTCGTCTGGCTCCCCCCGGGCTATGGCGACAACCCGGATCGGGCCTACCCCGTCCTCTACATGATGGACGGCCAGAACCTCTTCCAGAAGCCCGAGACCGCCCCGGCGGAGTGGCACATGGACGAGATCGCCCAGCGGATGATCCAGCAGGGACGTGTCGAGCCGTTCATCATCGTGGGCGTCCCCCATGCCGGTGAATCGCGTACCGAGGAGTACATCCCGCCCACGTCGGCGGGCGGCCAGATCTTCGGCAAGACGCCCCACGCCGACGAGCAGGTCGACTGGCTCATCCGCGAGGTCATGCCCCGCGTCGAGAGGGCCTTCCGCATCGAGGCGGGCCCCGACCATACCGGCGTCGGGGGATCGTCCGCGGGCGGGGCCTTCGCTCTCTATGCCGCGATCGAACGCCCGGACGTCTTCGGGCTGGTGCTCGCGGAGAGCCCGGCGCTCCAGCTCGACATGATCGGGCTCGACGAGGTCAAGATGTACGCCGACGCCTCGACGCTCCCGTCCAAGGTCTACCTGGGCATGGGCGGCGCGGAGGACATCCCCAACTCGGGCTTCTATAGCAAGGACACCCGCCGGCACATCGACGCCGTCAAGAAGCTCGCCGACGAACTCGAGGGCCGCGCCAAGGTCAGGCTCGAGATCGTCGAGAACCAGGGGCACAACGAGCTGGCGTGGGCCAAGCGTCTGCCCTTCGCGTTGGAGTTCCTCTTTGGTGATGGCTGAACCCCGAAACTGCCCCGTCGAATCAGCAGAGAGCGCTCGCCCCGCCCAACGGGGCCGCGCTCCACGCGCGCGTCGGCCCGGCCGCCGGCCGACAGCGCCCCGAGTGGAGACCACCATGCATTCCAGGCCGCCCGGCCCCGCCCGTTCGCGTTCCACGATCGCCCTGTTCGCGATCCTCGGCATCGCCGTCGTGGGCTCGACGATCGCCATCGCCCAGCGTTCCGGCGAATACCGGTTCTTCGATCCCCTGATCGACGTCAAGAACATCATCGCCGAGAAGGCGTTCAAGGAGCCCGAGACCAAGGACCTCCAGCAGGGCGCGATCCAGGGCATGCTCGAGGTGCTCGACGACCCGTACGCGGTCTATGTCCCCCCGCAGTTCAACGACGAGTTCGAGAAGGAACTCACGGGCGAATACGTCGGCATCGGCGCCGAGGTCAACATGGTCGACGGTGTGTTCACCATCGTCACCCCCATGGACGACTCCCCCGCGTTTCGCGCGGGCGTGATGGCGGGTGACAAGGTCCGCGCGATCGACGGGGTTTCGACCGACGGCCTCACCGTCGACGAGTGCATCAACAAGCTCCTGGGCCAGGCAGACACCGAGGTCGTCATCACGGTGGAGCGAGCCGGCGGCGAGAAGCTCGACATCCCGATCACCCGCGCCCAGATCAAGTCCCGGGCGGTTCGCGGCTACCGCCGCCACCACGACGCCGAGGAAACCTGGGACTACCTGCTCGACCCGCAGCGCCGCATCGGGTACATCCGCATCAGCCAGTTCACGCCGAGCGTCGCCGACGAGGTCGAGTCCGCCCTCGACGAGCTTGGTGCGTCAAAGGGTGAGCTCAAGGGCCTCGTCATCGACGTCCGCTGGGACCCCGGGGGCCTGCTCGACCAGGCCGTCCGGATCGCCGACATGTTCCTCGACCACGGCGTGATCGTCTCGACCAAGGGCCGGGCCTACCCCGAGCGCGTCGCGAAGGCCAACGCCTCGGGAACGCTGCCGGATTTCCCGGTGGTCATGCTGATCAACGGCCAGAGCGCCAGCGCGAGCGAGGTGCTTACCGGGGCCCTCGTCGAGAACGACCGCGCCATCGCCGTCGGCGAGCGTTCCTATGGCAAGGGGAGCGTGCAATCGATCCATCCGCTCGGCGGCGCCGCGACGGGGGCATCGCTCAAGCTCACCGAGCAGCGCTATTACCTGCCCAGCGGACGGTGCCTGCAGCGCACGGACGACAGCGCCGAGTGGGGCGTCGACCCCACGGCGGGGTTCTTCGTGCCGCTCGATAACGACCAGCTCGCCGAGCTTCTGCGCATCCGTCGCGAGTCGGAGATCATCGGGGGCGAGAACGACGCGAAGCAAGTCGACCCCGACGACGCCGCCACCACCGAGGCCCAGGCCGACCCCGACTGGATTGCCGAGAACCACAAGGATCCGCAGCTCGCGGAGGCCGTTCGTGCTCTCCGCGCCCGCCTCGACACAGGCGATTGGCCGAAGGGCGAGGACAGCGAGCACACGGTCACCGCGGTCGAGAGCCACGAGCTCTCGCAGATCGATCTCGCGCGCGAGCGGCTGATGCGTGAGCTCAGCCGCATGGACAGGCGCGAGGCCGCCCTGCGCTCGGGCCAAGCCGACGATTCCGAGGCCGCCTCTCACGATCTCTGGGACGACAGCGCGAAGATCGAGGGTGGATCGCTCGTGGTCCGCGATGCGGATGGCAACGTTATCGCCACGCTTCGCATCACGGGCCCCGACCTCGAACGCTGGCTTCTTGATGCCGACGTCAGGAAGGAATAGCGCGGGCGTCCGTCTGTAACGCCTGTGCCGCCTGCGAGGGCAATCGACGCACCGTGTCGAGGGGGTTCCCTGTGGACCTTGTTTGTCCACATGTCGAAACCGAGGTAGCCCCGTGGCGGGGCCGGGTTTGATGGGAGATGAACATGCACCGCAGGATCGATGAGCTCAAGCCATCGACGCCGCAAGACCATCGGCGTCTTGCCGTCCAGACACAACTGCTTGTCGCGTGCGTGAGGAGCAAGCCGCGGTCAGCGGCGTACCTGCTGATCGAACACGACCGCGCGCTCGAGCGCCTCCGACGGGACCTCGTCGGTCCCGACACGGGCGACGGCACGATCGTCATTAGACCAGCGGTGGCCCACCTCAAGCCAGCCCGCAACGTCGCGGCCTGAGCGAACGCCCGGACCGGTCAAACAGGCGAAGGCGCGCCACGGAATCAAAGCGCTTGACATCTCCCCGATCGGGGCATTGCCCATCGCAGACGGCCTGCCGGCGCCCCGGTCGAGCGATCGCCGCCGCGCCGGACGGAGTTCTCGGTCGATGAAGGAGATGTCCGCCCGGGCTCGGCGTCCGGGCGAGGAGTTCGCACGCATGTGCGGCCACGACAAGCCACAACACGTCAATCCCGACCGGGCCCGCCTCTGGATCGCCGCCCTCACCGCGCACGCGAAGTCGCCGCCCCGCCGCGCCGCCACCGAGCACGACGCCGCCCTCGACCGACTGCTCGCCGAGATCTCCGGCCCGACCGCCGACGTGACCGTCTATCCCACCGGCACCGCGGTCATCGCCCGCATCCGGGTCGGCTGAGCGGCGCGGCCGCTACGATCTCCCGCCCCGCGGGGCAGGGAGCAGCGTGCCGGCCCACCAGCACCAATCCAGCGGCCGGTTCGTCGGCGTCGGTGTCATTCTGCTCACGCTGGCCGGGTGGACCGTCGTCCCCATCTTCATCAAGATGTTCACCCACGACGTCGATGCGTGGACCAGCAACGGCTGGCGCTACGGCTTCGCCGCCCTCCTCTGGCTCCCCTTGCTCATCCACAAACGCCGCAGGGGCACCTGGAAGCCCGGGCTGATGAGGGCCGCGGCGATGCCGGGCCTCATCAACGCGGCCGCCCAGGTCTGCTTCACCGCCTCGTTCTACAAGATCGACCCGGGCCTCGTCGCCTTCGGTCTGCGCTCCCAGATCGTCGCCGTCACCATCGGCGCCGTCATCCTCTACCCCGCTGAGCGGACCATCATCCGCAAGCCCCTGTTCATCGCGGGCCTGGCCCTGCTTATCGGGGGGACGCTCACCACCGTCGGCGGCAGCCACGATTTCGGCACCAACGCCGGCGCCGTCGGCATCGCGCTCGCCGTCGCCTCGGGCATCGGCTACGCCGGCTACGCCCTCGGCGTCCGCTCATGCATGGCCGGCTTCGGCGCCATGGAGTCCTTCGCCGCCATCAGCCAGTACACCGCGGGCGCGATGGTTCTGCTCATGCTCCTGCTTGCCAAGGACATGGGCGTCCACGCCCTCGACATGCCCACGCCCCGCTTCGGCCTCTTCCTCCTTAGCGCCGTCATCGGCATCGCCGTCTGCCACGTTCTTTACTACATCGCCATCGCCCGCCTCGGCGTCACCATCTCCACCGGCGTCATCCAGCTCCAGCCCTTCACCGTCTCCGCCCTCTCCTACATCGCCTTCGGCGAGATCCTTACCGCCCTCCAGTGGGCCGGGGGTGTCGCCGCGGTGGGCGGCGCGATCACCATGCTCGTCGTCCAGCACGTCGTCCAATCCAGGCTCAAGCCGGGCCCCCACTCCGAGGCCCAGGAATTCGCCGACCTCCCGCCCGACCAGGTCGCCGCGGCGACCGTCGCCGAGGGGTTCCGAGGCAGGGAATCCCGCATTCACGCCGCGGACGAGCGCTCCCCCGAGGCTGAATCCGCCGGGTGAGCCGCTGCGGCGCGCGCCATACAATCCCCCATGACCACGACCACCGCCGAACCGGGACTCGCCCCCTTCGCCATCGCGGGCCGCACGTTCACCAGCCGCCTCTTTGTCGGCACCGGCAAGTACGCCACCTACGACCTCATGCGCGACGCCCTCGACGCCTCCGCCTGCGAGGTCGTCACCGTCGCCGTCCGGCGCGAGCGGCTCGTCAACGACAAGGGCGAGAGCCTGCTCGACTCCATCGACACGAGCCGGTACACCATCCTACCCAACACCGCGGGCTGCTTCGACGCCGACGACGCCGTCCGCGTCGCCCGGCTCGGTCGCGAGCTGCTCGACCAGCTCGACAACCGGGGCAGGGACTGGGTCAAGCTCGAGGTGCTGGGCGACAAGAAGACGCTGCTGCCCGACCCCGTCGGCACGATCGAGGCCACGAAGACGCTCGTCGCCGACGGGTTCGACGTGCTGGTCTACACCAGCGATGATCCGATCAGCGCCCAGCGGATCAAGGATGCCGGCGCCGCCGCGGTCATGCCCGCGGGCAGCCCCATCGGCTCGGGCCAGGGCGTGCTCAACCGCAACAACATCGTCCTCTGCCTCGAGCTGCTCAAGCAGGGCGATCCGGGCTTCCCCGTCATCGTCGACGCCGGTGTCGGTTCCGCCTCCGACGTCGCCCAGGCGATGGAACTGGGCGCCGACGGCGTGCTGCTCAACACCGCGATCGCCCACGCGGCCGACCCGGTGATGATGGCCCACGCGATGCGCAAGGCGTGCGAGGCGGGGCGTCAGAGCTACCTCGCCGGACGGATCGCCAAGAAGATGTACGCCACCGCGTCGAGCCCGATGGAGGGGGCGATCTCCTACATCCCGGGCGAATGATCTCGCGATGGTTCCGCGTTGACGGCCCCAAAAAGCAAAGACGCGGCCGCATTTCGCGACCGCGTCTCACCCCAGCAAGCCCGTCGCTCACTTCTGCGTCATCATCAGGTCGCGGAACCGTTCCACGTCTTTCTGGTTGAGCACGCCGTCCTCGTTGATATCGGCGCTGCGATCTTCCGCGTGGAACTGGGTAAGGAACGACTCCATGTCGCTCGCGTCCACCGTGCCGTCGCTGTTGGTGTCGTACTGCCGAACGAACATCCGCTGCTGGCCCGCGGCAAACCGCTCGAGGTAGGCGCTGTAGGACTCGTCAAGATCGAGCTGGCCGTCGCCGTTGGTGTCATACTGGGCGATCGCCTGCTGCCACGCACCGCCCGCGGGCCCCCCGTCAAACCCACCCGGAGGGGGGCCACCGGCGAAATCGCCGAATCCGCCCGGCCCGCCGAACGCCCGGTTCTGCCGGTCGGCCCTGCGGTTGGGCTGCTGATCGGATTGCTGGTTCGCCTGCTGATCCGCCGGCTGGTCCGACGGTCGATCGCCCGGCGCGCCGTCGGCGCGATCACCACCGGGGCCTCGATCACGCCGCCACGAATCGCGGGCCGCCTGCCGCTCGGCGTCCGAAATCTGCCCGTCGCCGTCGGTGTCGAAGCGGGCGAGCATCATCGCCTCGCGCTCGATCCGGCGGGCTTCCATCTCGGCCTCGGCTTCGGCACGCTCGGCATCGTTGAGCTGCCCGTCGCCGTCCTTGTCGAACTGGTCGGTCATGCGGCGGAGCATGAAATCGCGCCGCCGCTGGTCCATCTCGGCGCGGATCGCCTCCCGCTCCGAGTCGCTGATCTGCCCGTCGCCGTCGGTGTCAAACCTCGCCATGAAGTCCTGACGCCGGGCCTGCATCTCCGTCCAACGGTCCGCCCAGTCCTCCGGGGTCATCGGGCTGTCGCCCAGGCTGGGACGGCGGAAGCGGCGCCGCGGATCCCCGTCGCGCGGCCCGCGATCGGGCGCCCCATCGGCCACCTGCACGCCCTCCTGCGTCGGCGCGGTGGTCTGGGCCGCCGCCCCGCTGCTATCCATCCTCGCCGGCCGGGGCGCGGGCATCACCGGCGCGGGCTCGACGCCGCGCTCGGCGACCTCACGCAGCGACTTGTCCCGAGATGACCGCATCGAAAACGCCGCGACGGCGATGGTCCCGGCGGCGACCACGAGAACGGCCGGAACTACAAGTTTGCGCGCAACCATGCTTTATCCCCTTGGAGGTGTCCATTGCACAACGCCGGCCACCGCGAGATTCTTGCACCGATTCTCGGAAGTTTTTCGACTCGGCCATAATACGAACATCGTACCACTGGCGGTGCCTGGCCGAACCGAGAATGGCGAGGGCGAGACTCGAACTCGCGACCTGTGGGTTATGAATCCACCGCTCTAGACCAGCTGAGCTACCTCGCCGACCACGGCCTTTTGGCCGCATCGGGTCAAGGATACGCACAGAAGGGCTGCCTGTCGCCGCGAAACCCAGGGCTAGCGGACGGGTAGTCTTCCGTGAGACCTCCGCAACCCGGAACACCCCTCTTGATGTCGAAGATCGCCCCGGCCCATTCTCCCCGCCTGCTCGTTCTGTCGGCGGTCCTTCTCGCGGTCCTCACCGGCTGCCAGTCGGGTTCCATTCGCTCAGCCCAGGTCTTGATGCGGACGGGCCGCGTCCACGAGGCCCGCGACGAGCTCGACGCCATGGCCCGAGACGGTTTCCCCCAGGCCCACGCGATTCTCGGCTGGCTCGAGCTGGGCACCGCGCTGCGCGAGACCGGCGCGTACGCCCCGTCGTCCCGGGCCTTCCTCCACGCCGAGGAGGGGTTCGACGCGGAGGATCGCCGCCCGCAGACCAGCATCACGGAGGAGATGTGGGCCGCGGCGACCAGCCCCATCGCCGTCGACTATCGGGGCGCCCCGACCGACCGCGTGCTGGCCCCGACGTACCGAGGCATCAACAGCCTGCTGCTGGGCGACCCCGACGCCGCCCGCACCGCGTTCAACGAGGCCGCGATCCGGCAGGACCAGACGCTCGAGCTCCGCCGGAAGCGCATCGAAGCGGCCCGGGAGGTCCGGTCCCGCCCCGCCTACGCCGACCGAATCGACGTGGGGCGAAGCGTCGACCTCGTCGAGCATGACCCCGATCTTGCGGCTCGATTCGCCTCGCTCGAGCAGTTCAGGCCTTACCGCGACTACGTCAATCCGTTCGCCGAGCTCGTCCACGCCGTTTTCCGCCTCGGCGCGGGCGAGGATGCGGCCGACGCCGACCGAGCGGTGGCACTCCTCCGCAGCGTGGCGGGCATGGTCCCCGAGAACGGCGCCGTCCAGCAAACCCTCGCCGACGCCGAGGCCGCCGCGGCGGGGACTCCCGAGGCGGGCGTCACGCATGTCTTCTTCGCCACCGGGTTCGGCCCCTGGCGCGAGAGCTTTCGCGTCGATCTGCCGCTCTTCCTCGTGAACGACGAGGTCGACTACGTAGGAGTGAGCTTCCCGGTGCTGACATTTGACGACCGCTATGTCGATCTTCTGCGCGTCGAATCGCCCGACGAGATCGTCGGCACGAGCGTCGTGGCCGACATGGACCGCATCGTCTCAGTGGAATTCCGCGAGGAGCTGCCCGTCCTGATCACCCGCGCCGTCATCGGTGCGGCCGCCAAGACGGCCGCCGCGTGGGGCCTCAACAAGGCGACCGAGGACGACGAGACGCTCAACGCCGTCGTCCGCCTCGCCGCCGGGCTCTACATGTTCAGCCAGAACAAGGCCGACACCCGCTCGTGGGCCAGCCTGCCCAAGCAGTTCCAGTATGCCCGCATCAACACCCCGCCCTCGGGACAGCTCTACCTCTCCACCCCAGACGGCCAATCCGTGCCGATCCGGGTCCCCCCCGACGGCGTATCCCTCGTGTTCGTCCGGAGCACCCGACCCGGGGTACCCTTGCACGTCGAGACCGTCGTGCTCGGCGGGGAGGTGAAGCCGCAATGAAACCACAACGTCGCATCGTGCTCGGATTCCTGACCCTCGCCGCCGCGGGCCTGCTCGCCGCCTGCCAGGGGCCCCATTCGGTCAACACGGTCGGCCCCGCCGAGCGCCGCGCCCTGCCCCAGCGCGTCGAGGACGAACGCCTTATCACCGACCCGCTGTTCAGCAAGCAGGTCTACGTGACCGGCCTCATCGAGGGCGCCACCGACAGCGGGCTGCGCATCATCGAGGCCGAGGTCCAGAACGCGACACGCATCCACCAGGCCTTCCGCTACCGCTTCAGCTGGTACGGCGAGGACGGCCGCGAGGTCCGCGGCCCCACCACCGCCTGGCTCCACGAGTCCATCCCACCGGGCTCGCTCCGCCGCCTCACCGGCATCGCCCCCAATCACAACGCCCACGACTTCAGGCTCGAGCTCTACGCGGATCAGTGATCACCCAGGAAAGGAAGAGGCCATGACCAGAACGATCATGCTCACCGCCCTCTGCGCCTCGATCCTCCTCGGCGCGGGCTGCGAGTCGAACTACGACCCCACCCGTCCGCCCTCGTCCACCCGGCGTGTGG
Source organism: Phycisphaeraceae bacterium (assembly GCA_023898685.1). GTDB lineage: Bacteria > Planctomycetota > Phycisphaerae > Phycisphaerales > UBA1924 > UBA1926. Next base: position 2,979,359 of record CP060234.1, on the reverse strand, counting down.
GCGATACCCAGACGCTCGAGACCCGGCGCGTTAATCAACGCGACCTCGAGGAGTTCGCCGTCGAGCTCTCGAACAGCCTGATCGAGTCGGGCCGCCTCGTCCCCTTCGACGACAACGGCCCGCCCGTCGTCTACGTCTCCAAGTTCCTCAACGAGGGCGGCCGGGGCACGATGAACATCGACCGCCACCGCCTCTTCAACCGCGTGCTCGACGCGCTCAACCGCTCGGGCACCGCGTTCACCTACGTCGAGGACGACCCCGCGATCGAGGCCGCCCGCCGGCAGGCCGCCGCCGAAGGCCGCCCCTTCCCGGGCCCGGACTACACAATCGTGCTCCGCCTCTACGAGGATGTCGCGAGCGTCGGCAACGTCACGCAGTACCAGTACATCCTCCAGATGCAGGTCACCGCCATCCGCGGGCCGAGGCCCGGCCTCATGGTCTGGAGCGAGGAACGCGAGATCGCCAAGCAGTCCCCCCGCGGCGGCGCCGTGGGCCCGTGAACGCCATGTGATCTCCCGTCCCTTCGCCGACGGGGGAGGCGACCAAGCAAAGCGAGATCGGAGCGGCTGCCGTGTGGCCGACGTGTGGCACGTTCAAGCGCACCTTGGGCATGTCTTCCAGGCCCTGGCACCCTCAGCATCCACGCCTTTCAGAGCGTAGATCGAAAGCGACACGATTCCGGCGCACGGGAGATCGATGAAGGCCGAATCGTGTTGCTTGCGCTCCACGCTCTGAATGAGTCGTGCCTCACACGAACTCGTCGTCCGTCCCGATCATCGACTCGGGGTCACGTTTGACCATCCCGAACCAGATGATGTTGAAAACGGGCCAGGCAAGACCAAGCACCAGGGTGATGACCAGTCCGATCATCAGCGACGGGCCGCCGCTCTGGCTCGCCATCTGCTGCACCATGGCGTTGTCGGGGTAGTTGGCGGCCCACGCCTTGACGGCGCCCGCCATCTGGAACTGATAGAAGAGCCCAAGGAATGTCGAGACGACCCCGAGCATGGCGTACACGAGGTGCATCGTCCGCCCCGACGCCTTCCTCGCCAGCGTCATGAACCCCGCGATGATCAACAGCAGATTCACCAGCGCCCCATAGGCCGACAGCCCGATCGCGAGCGGCGAGAGCTGCATGCTCGGCGGCAGCGTCGCCCCGTTGAGCTGCCCCTTGACCATCCCGCCAAAGAACGGCAAGAGCGCCAGCCCGCCCACGGTGAACAGGATCGCGATCCCCCCGAACACCACGCTCAGGATCCCCACAACCTTGGGCCAGCCCGGCGACGGGCGGTACGCAACCTCGCTCGATTCAACCACGGCCTCTTCACCCACAGCCTCATCACCCACGGCACACCCCCTTCGGTGTCATCTTCAGCCGAAGTGTACTGGGAAAACGTTCGGTGAGATTGCAGCGCCGCCCCCAGTGTGCCGTGGTCACCATGGGTGACCACGGTTCACGCCGGCCCGCGCCTCAGAGCTGCGCCAGGAACCGAACGTCATTCTCGAAAAGCATGCGGATGTCGGGGATCCCGTACCGGCCCATCGCGATCCGCTCGATCCCGAACCCGAACGCGAAGCCCGTCCACACCTCGGGGTCGATCCCGCACACCTCGAGCACCGCCGGGTCGACCATGCCGCACCCGCCCAGCTCGATCCACGCCGGCTCCGCCCCGGGCTTGAGCGCGATCATCATGTCGAGCTCGGCCGACGGCTCGGTGAATGGAAAGAACGAGGGCCGCAGCCTGATGTCCGCGTCGGGGCCGAAGTAGGCCCTCGCGAACTGGAAGAGCGTGGTCTTCAGATCAATCATCGTGACGCCGCGATCGATGTACAGCCCCTCGATCTGATGGAACATGAACGAGTGCGTCGCGTCGACGGTGTCGGGCCGGTACACCCGCCCCGGGCTGACGATCTTGATCGGGGGCCCCCACCCCTTCGCCACCGCGTCCTCCATCGTCCGGATCTGCACCGTCGACGTCTGGCTCCGCAGCATCCGGGGCGTCGTCACCTTCTCAGGGTCGTCGACATAGAAATTGTCGATCGGGTCCCGCGCCGGGTGCTCGGGCGGGATGTTCAGCTTGATGAAGTTGTGCTCGTCGTCCTCGAGCTCCGGGCCCTCGGCCACCGCGAACCCCATCCGCCCGAACACCTCGGTCAGCTCGTCGATCACCCGCGTGATGATGTGCGACCGTCCCACGTGCCGCGATTCGACCAGGCCCGGCTCGGTGATGTCGAGCGCGGGGCCCGATGCCCGGCCGCCGGTGCCGATCGCGGCCTTCTTCGCCTCGAACGCCAATTCGAGCGCCGCCTTCACCTCGTTCGCCCGCTTGCCGACCGCTCCCTTCTGCTCCTTGGGCACGTCCTTCATGCCGGACATCGCGCCCTTGAGGCGCCCCTTGGAGCCCAGGTAGGTGATCCGCCACGCCTCCAGAGCCCCCGCGTCCGCGGCCGTATCCAGAGCAGCCAGGCCTTCCGATTCGAGTTGGTTCAGGTCATCAAGCACGCCGCGATGGTAGCGGCGTCGCGAACACTCAGGACACCCCGTCGAAGTCCAGGCCCGGAACGTCGAGCCGGTGATCCAGCCCCGTCACCGTCCGCCGCATCCGCCCCCGCGCCGCCCGCAGCCTCACGGCCCGCGGCAACACCAGCGTCCGCAGCAGCTTCGCCCCCGCCGTCTCCGCCGCGACGATCCGGGTGATCTGCCCCACCGTCCGCACCACGCGCCGATCCACCGGCCGCCTCAACCCGTCGTACTCGTCCAGCCGCCCGGCCGCCGCGAGCCGCGCGAACACCGCCGCGTCCTCGATCCCCAGGTTCATCCCCCGCGCGCCGATCGGCGAGTGGATGTGCGCCGCGTCGCCCGCCAGGTACGCCCGCCCGCTCGCGAACGACGCCGCGCACCGGTGCCCGATCGTGAACGCGCTCGCCCACACCGGATCCCCCGCCCGCTCCGCCATGACCAGGTGCGACAGCGGATCGGGCCGGTTCGTGAACACCCGCCACCGCAGGTACTCGCCCTCCGGTTCCCCCGTCACCACCCGGATCAGGAACACGAACGCCCCACCCCCCAGCAGGATGATGTGCCCGTGCTCGCTCGACAGATCTGTCCGCAGCGGCACGTCGACCAGATGCCACCGCTCACGAAGCGACGAGCCCTCGAACGCGATCCCCGATTTGTGCCTCACCACGCTGTGCGCCCCGTCCGCCCCGAGCACCCATGCCGCAGACACCCGCTCGCCCCCGCCCCCGCCCCCGCCCGCCGCATCCGCGATCTCGACCTCGACGCCATCCCCTACCGTGCGGCATGTCACCAGCTCGCGCCCCCGCTCGACGCGGACCCCCTCCGCCTCCAACGCATCCTCCAGCAGATGCTCGGTGACCGCCTGCGACAGCGCCAGCAGAAACGGATACCGCGGATGCGCGCCCTCCAGCTCCACCCGCGCGATCGCCTTCTCGCCCAGATGCAGGATCGCCCCGCGCATCCGCCCGCCGATCCCCAGCATCCTCTCCGTCAGCCCCGTCTCCGCCAGCAGATCCAGCGTCCGAGGGTTCACCGCCAGCGCCCGCGACTGCGTCGACCGCTCCGTCCGAGGCTCGATGATCCGCGCCCGTATCCCGCGCCTCGCCAGGAACAGCCCCGCCGCCAGCCCGATCGGCCCCGCCCCCGCGATGATCGGTTCGCTCGTCATCGAGTAGTTCCCCCGCCGGGGAACGCCAGCAAAGCCAGGCGGCGACCCCGCCGCGAAAGCGCGCAGGCCCCGGTCCCCCGGTCACGCCGAGATCTTAGAGCATCGCGCGCCGACGTTCAGCCGATGACGCGGACTATCACACCGATGCGAAGTTTCTTTACAGAGCGTGGAACGCCAGCGCCACGAATCAGGTGTGCCGTGGTCACCAACGCGACCCGGATGCACACATACACAGACCCGCCGCGACGCGCCAAACCGGGACAAATCAGAAAGACACCGGCAGGCCCCTCAGGCGCCCCGCCAGCGACGGAACACCCCGCCCGCCACCAGTAGCGAGAACAAGCTCGACGCCAGATTCCATCCGGCCACGGCCGCGATCGTGCGCTTCATTCGGTATCTCCCTCTTTCCAGCCAGCGACGGAGATGTGGGCCCCGCCGGCGATTCCACGTTGCTCCAAGCTGAACCGCACCCGCCGGGAATGCCAGCGTTCTGGCCGGATGCGAGGCAAAAACACGTGAAATCTGGATTCCGCCCACGTCCGCCGCCCCGGCAGATTCTCGCCTATTCTGGGGTTCAGCCGATCAGCGGGTGAACCGGGTCGCCACACCACGGAGGGTGCATGGCCAAAAAGACGACGAAAAACGCCGGCAAGAAGGCCAACGCCGAGACGATGGCTGCCAAGCAGCGCGAGATCTCGGTTTCCGAGTTCTTCGCCAAGAACCGCCACCTGCTGGGCTTCGACAACCCCCGCAAGGCCCTGCTCACCACGGTCAAGGAGGCCGTTGACAACGCCCTCGACGCCTGTGAGGAGGCCGGCATCCTCCCCGACATCGAGGTCAGGATCGAGGAACTGACCGCCCCTGCTTCGGCGAACAAATCCGGCAAGTACCGCGTCACCATCACCGACAACGGCCCGGGCATCGTCCGCAAGCAGATCGAGAACATCTTCGGCAAGCTCCTGTACGGCTCCAAGTTCCACCGCCTCAAGATGAGCCGGGGCCAGCAGGGCATCGGCATCTCCGCCGCCGGCATGTACGGGTTGATGACGACCGGCCGCCCAATGGTGATCACGACCCGGCCCAACGCGAAGAAGCCGGCGCACCACCTCGAGCTCGCGATGGACACTTCCAAGAACAAGCCCGAGGTGACGGTTGACATCGAGACCGACGACCTCCTGTTGACCAGCAGCGGCACAGGGACACGCGTCGCGATCGAGCTCGAGGCGAAATACGTCCGTGGCAAGACCAGCGTCGAGGCCTACCTCGAGCAGACCGCCATCGCCAATCCCCACGCCGAGATCGTCTTCATCCCCCCCGACAAGGCGAACGAGGACCCGGGCCTCGAAGACGCCTCCGAAGAGAGCCCCGAGCGCGAGCGAGGGGCCGGGGCAGGCGAGATACCCGAACCCACCGATACCGCCCCCGACGGCATCCCCCGCACCACAGAGCACGCCGACCGCATTGTCTATCCACGCGCCGTCGACGAGAACCCGCCCGAGACCAGCGAGATCAAGCCCCACCCTTACGGCGTGGAACTCGGCTCCTTCCTCCGCATGCTCAAGAACACGCCGGAGAAGCAACTCGCCGGCTTCTTCAAAAACGAGTTCTGCCGCGTCCCCCCCGCCGTCATCAAGGAGGTCACCGCCGCCGCGTCGGGCAAGGACAAGACAATCACGGGGCAGACCTACGTCAGCACCATCAACCACGCCGCCGCCGAGAAGATCTACCGCGCCCTCCAGGACGCCAAGCTCCGCAGCCCACCGACCGACTGCCTCGCCCCCATCGGCGTCCGCACCATGCTCGCGGGCCTGCTCAAGGGCGTGAAGGCCGAGTTCTACGCCGCCAGCACGCGCAGCCCCTCCGTGTACCGCGGCAACCCGTTCCAGATCGAGGCCGCGATCGCCTTCGGGGGCGACCTCCCCGCCGACCAGCCCGCCCGCGTCATCCGCTTCGCCAACCGCGTCCCCCTGCTCTACCAGCAGTCCGCGTGCAGCGCCTTCAAGAGCGTGACCGAGACCGCCTGGAAAAACTACGGCATGAGCCAGCCCCGCGGCTCCGCCCCCGTCGGCCCCATCGTCGTCATGATCCACATGGCCAGCGTCTGGGTCCCGTTCACCAGCGAGTCGAAGGAGGCCATCGCCGACTACGACGAGATCAGGAAAGAGATGCGCCTCGCCCTCCAGGAGTGCGGCCGCAAGCTGGGCACCTACATCCGCCGCCGCCAGCGCATGAAGCGCGAGGGCCAGAAGCGCGACGTCTTCGAGCGCTACATCGGCGAGATCGCCAAGGCCTGCCAGGCGATCGTCGGCGCCGACGCGGAGGCGTTGTATGAGTCGCTGATGCGGCAGGCGAAGCGCCGCACCGAGATCGCCGACGCGGTGCTCGACGAGGACGGCAAGATCATCGGCTTCGCCGACGGCAACGGGCGGCTGGACGGGGACGACGGGGTGATCATCCTCGACGGCAACGGGAATGGAAATGGAGGCGGAAACGGGAACCCCGCCCCGAGCGCAAGCACGAAGGAGCCCGGAGCGCCAGCGACGGGGCAAGAAGAGTCAAACGCGAAGGTCGCGAGGGACTCGAAGAAGAGCGTGCCCGTCTCCAACAACGGCGTGGTGGAATCCAAGCCCACGCGCAAGAAGAAGATCGTGAAGAAGAAGGTGCTCAAGAAGGTCAAAAGAAAGCGATCGCCCGAAACCGCCGGCGCGGGGCTCTTCGAAGGTGGTGACAAGTGATGGCGAAGCAGACCACCAAAAAACCCGCCAGCAAGACCACCAAGAAGGCGCAATCCGGCAGCACGGCAACCGCCAGCCGCCGCCCCGATTGGGCCAAACGCGACGCCAAGACCGCCAAGTCAATACAGGGTCTGACATCGAGCATCGTCAAGTCCGCCATGTCCGGCGATGAGCCCACGGTGGAGGTCCCCACCCGCTCGCCTGCCAACACGAACTGGGACGAGGATGCCGGCATCCTGCGGATGGGTGAAGCCAAGCAGCAACGCCAGCTCTTCAACCTGGGCCAGGCCCGCAAGTTCATGCAGACCCTCCTCCACGGCCAGGGCATCAACGAGCTCATCGACGCCGGCAAGACGCTCAGCCTCCGCGGGATGTACTACAAGGGCCTGCACACGATCCAGGGCACGCAGACCAAGGCCCGGGGCAGCGGCGAGAAGACCTTCGACGACCAGACCGAGTCCGATGGCATCCTCGAGGACATCGAGGTTTCGCTCGGGTCATTGCGAGAAGAACTGAATATCTACGCGAAGAAACGCGGGTCGATGGTCGGAAACATCACGATCATTGACTCGGGCGACGAGATCGACTGCCGGCGCATGGGTTCGGGCGGATACTCGATCCCGTCGATCGTCGAGCCGGACATCATCCAGTTCAAGAAGTGCGATGCGAAGTTTGTGCTCCATGTCGAGAAGGACACCGTCTGGGGACGGTTCAACGAGGACAAGTTCTGGCAGAAGCACAACTGCATCCTGACTGAAGGATCGGGCCAGCCGACGCGCGGCGTGCGAAGACTTCTCCACCGATTCAACAAGGAACTCGGGCTTCCAATCTACTGCCTGCTCGATTGTGATCCGTGGGGGCACTACATCTACAGCGTCATCAAACAGGGCTCGATCAGTCTCGCGTTTGAGTCTGAGCGCCTTGCGATCCCCGACGCGAAGTTCATGGGGATCCGCGCCAAGGACTACGAACGATGCTCGCTCTCGGACGACGTGCAGATCGCGCTCAACGACCGCGACATCAAGCGAGCCAAGCAGATCATGGACTACCCCTGGTTCGCCGAGAACGCCCAGTGGAAGCGCGAGATCAAGAAGATGCTGAGCAACGGCTTCAAGATGGAGGTCGAATCGCTCATCACCAAGGACATCTCCTACGTCACCGAGACCTACGTGCCCGAGCGGCTCGAGGCCGAGGACTGGCTGGAGTGATCTCGCGACGACCACAACAGGCCGCACGTCTGGTTCGCCGCAGGCAGGCATGATCAACCCGCATCCGCCTTCACTTCTGTCTGACCGCGACGCCGAGCCGCACGCACGAGCGGTGCCGGCCGTGATCGCCGCCTGGTTGATCGGCCTGGCCACACTCGTTTTCATCCGTTTCCGCGTTTCGTGGACGCCCTACGTCGCCTTCCACAAGTGGCTGCACGACCTGGGCGTCCCAGACGGCGCCCGCCGGCTCGATTACACCCTGCTGATGCTCCTCCCGGTCGCGATCGGGGCGCTGCTGCTCCGGTGGCGCGCCGGCGTCGCCCCGGCCCGCGCCGTCCTGCTCCAGCGTCCCCGCGCGGGCTGGGTCGGAGCAACCGGCCTCGCCGCCGCCCCGGCCGTGCTGGGCGGTGCGGTGCTCATGCTGGCACGCCATCACCAGCCGCTCGCTCCGGAACTCATCGGCGGAGTCGTCCGCGCCCCCATTCTCGAAGAGCTGTTCCTCCGGGGCTTGCTCGTCGGCCTCCCGCTCGTCGCCCTCGATCTGCGCGGCAGGGCTTTCTGGTCGGTCGCGGCGGTTGCGGCCGTGGTGTTCGGCTTCATGCACATCCAATGGTCGGCGGCGGGCCTGGCCTCGGGATGGCCCAACCTCCTCGTGACCGCCGGCGGTGGGATCTGGTTCGCCTGGCTCATGCGCTCCTGGCGCTCGATTGTCGTTCCGATGTTCATGCACGCCGCGATGAACCTCTGCTGGATACTTGCCGGAGTCTCCGACGCGGGCGGGGGCGGGCTGGCCGAGAACGGGCTCCGATTCGCGAGCATCGCCATCGCCACCGTGGCCACGCTGCGTTCGCTCCGATGCCCGAGGCCCTGATGGGACCTTGGAATGAGACGCTCGCGACCCGCACACTCGGAACCTATTCGGATGCTCGGCGAGTTTGTCTAAGTTCTTGTCTGGACAATGACTGCGCCGATGACGAAGATGCACACCTCACCGGGGAAATCCTGCCAGGAGATCGTCATATGCGTCACCGCGTTCTCGGACTCGCCGCCCTTGCCGCGCTCGCCGGCGCCGCCACCGCCGCCGACGGTCTCCGCATCGCCGCGTGGAACATTACCACCTACTCGGGCGGACACCAGCCCGAGATCGCCACGGTCGCCTACGGCGTGTTCGATGGCCGCTCCATGGACCCCGACGTCATCCTCCTCAATGAGATGACCTCGCTCAGCGCCGTCAACTCGGTGGTCCAGGCCCTGAACAACGGCCTGGGCTCGAACGACTGGGTCGCCGCGCCGTTCTTCACGGGCTCGAGCGGGGGCCTCAACAATGCGCTTGTCTACCGCGAGAGCCAGCTCGACCTGCTCGCGGCCACCCTCCTCTGGCCCGGGACTTCCACCGAGCAGCCCCGCAACATCGTGCGGTATGACCTCCGCCTCGACGGGTACGCGTCGGAAGAAGCCACAATCTCCTTCTATCCCACCCACATGAAGGCCGGATCGGGCAGCGGCGACATCGCGCGTCGCCTTATCGAGTCCCAGCGCATCCGCGACGACGCCGAGACCCTCCCCGCGGGCCGGAACTTCGTCATCGGCGGCGACACCAACACGCAAAGCTCAGCGCAATCGTGCTACCAGGAACTCGTCGGCTCTCAGGCCAATAACGCGGGCCGGTTCTTCGACCCCATCGCCGCTCCGGGCACCTGGAACAACAGCTCAACCTTCCGGTACCTCCACACGCAGGACCCCTCGGGCGCCGGCGGCATGGACGACCGCCACGACCAGCTTCTTGCTTCGGCCTCCTTCGGCGACCAGGTCGGCCTCGACTACGTCGGTCTCTTCGACACGCCCTGGAACCTCTCGACCTGGAACGACCCCAACCACTCGTACCGCTGCTGGGGCAATGACGGCACCTCCTTCAACCTGTCACTCACCACGACCGGTAACGTCAACGTCGGTGCGACGATCGCCCAGGCCATCATCACCATGGCCGGCAGCGGCGGGCACTGCCCCGTGTTCTTCGACACGGTTGTCCCCGCACGGGCCGGCGCCACCGCCTCGATCGACTTCGGCACCGTCAACGTGGGTGACACCGCGCAGGCCACTCTCGAGGTCTACAACGCGGGCGACACCGCCCGCTGGGGCGCCGCCGGCATCGAGGATCTTTCCTACACCCTCATCGCCCCCGTCGGCTTCACCGTCCCGGGCGGCCCATTCACCGACGCCGCGGGCGGGGGCGTCAACACCCACACCGTCACCATGCTCACCTCGACGCCCGGCATCTACTCAGGCACCCTCTATGTCTTCTCCAACGACCCCGAATCTCCGCCGCTCGCAGTCGCCCTCACCGGCGAGGTCGCGGATTCGTCGTGCCCCGCCGACATCGCCCCGCCGTTCGGTGTGCTCGACCTCCAGGACATCAACGCCTTCATTGCGGGCTTCCTGGGCAACGACCCGATCGCGGACATCGCCGAGCCGTTCGGCATTCTCGACCTCCAGGACGTGAATCTCTTCATCAGTTCGTTCGTTGCCGGCTGCCCCTGAGCGCTGGCGAGACCGGCTCGTCACGCTCAACGTGCCGGGGAACAAGGCTCCCCCACAATCGCCGAATATCCGGCGATCTGTGGATCTCAACCCATCTGGAATTCCGACAATCCTGAACACGCCCCTTGCATCGCCGCACGATTCCTGATTTTCTGGTGGCCGTCGAAATGAACTGACCCGGATTCCCGGCACCGACGATGCTTCGGTGCGTACCGGAACTGGCGGATTCCGCCGCGCGATCGCGATCTGTTCACCAGAGAGGTCCGAGAATGCCAGCAATGCCCGTTGTTCGTGCCGCCGCCGCGATCATGATCCTCGCCGGCTCCGCCGCATTCGCCGTGGCCGACCCCGCCATGGGCCCCAACGCGGTGACCATCGCCGCACCGACTCGTGTCGGCGCCCAGGCCTTCATCGTCGCCGACCCCGCGGCCGCGCAGTGCCCGGCCTGGCGCGTCGAGGCGCGCCGGGTGAACGCCGAGGCCGGCTACACCATCACCAGCCGCGTCATTGTCCGCACCGACGACCCCGCGTCGCTTGCGCTCGCTGTCCGGACCCGCCAGGCCACGGCCACGACCCGCCCCGCGGCAGTCCGCGGCTTCACGATCATCGAAACGCCGTCTGTCGCCGACGCCGTCACACTGGCCAACGAACTCCGCGGCGTCCTGGGTGACCGGGTGGAACTCGACATCGAGCGTCCGCGTGACCTCCGCGGCACGCTTCCCAATGACCCGCTGTTCCCGAACCAGTGGCATCTGCTCAACACGTCCAACCCCATCGCCGACGTCAACGCCGAGGCGGCCTGGGCCTTGGGCTACACGGGGCAGGGCGTCATCGTGGGTGTCACCGAGGGCGGCTTCCAGATCACCCACCCGGACCTCGCGCCCCACTACAACGCCGAGGCGAGCCAGGGCGGCGGGAACAGCAGCCACGCGACGTCTTGCGCGGGCGTCTTCGGCGCCGTGGGCAACAACTCGCTCGGCGTCACGGGCCTCGCCTACAACTGCGAGGTCTCGTCGCAGCTCTACGGCTCGGGCACGCAGACCGCCGCCGCGATGGTCTTCCGGAACGACCTCAACGACATCAAGAACGACTCGTGGGGTCCGTCCGACAACGGCCGGTTCTGGGACGACTACATCTCGTCCGCCGAGGTTCAGGCGCTCCAGGACTGCGCCGAGCTGGGCCGGGGCGGCCTGGGCACCATCACCTGCTGGGCCGCCGGCAACGGCGGGACCAACGACCGCTGCGACTACGACCCGTACGTCTCCAACCGGTACGTCATGGGCATCGGCGCAATCGGCGACCTCGACCATGAGTCTTCATTCAACGAGACCGGGAGCTCGATGCTCGTCGTCGCCCACACCAGCGGCAATGTTCGGGGCATCACCACCACGACCTCCGGGTCGAGCTACACCAGCTCGTTCGGCGGCACGAGTTCGGCCAGCCCGCTCGGCTGCGGCGCCGTCGCGCTCGCCCTCGAGGCCAACCCACTGCTCACCTGGCGCGATGTCCAGGCCCTGCTCATCGAGTCCGCCCGGATGTGCGACCCAACCGACGCCGACTGGACAACCAACGCCGCCGGATACGAGATCAATCAGAAGTTCGGTTTCGGCGCCATCGAGGCGGCCGACCTGGTGACCGCGGCCGTATCGTGGACCAACCTGGCGCCGGAGGTCAGCGCTGCGACCGGCACGATCGCTGTCAATGCCGCCCTTCCGGACAACAACCCGACGGGGGTCACCCGCACGGCCGACATTCCGGACGATATCCGCGTCGAATCGGTCATCGTCCACATGAACATCACCACGCCCAATTGCGGTGATCTCCGCGTCGTCCTGACCAGCCCGGCGGGCACGGAATCGGTGTTCATGACCCCCCACTCCGATTCATCCGACGACGTCACCGATTTCGACTTCAAATCGCTGCGTTCCTGGGGCGAGAACGCGGCGGGCACCTGGACTCTGACCGTTTCGGACGAGTTGGCCGGGAATGCCGCCGCGTGGACCGACTTCGCCATCACCGTCTACGGCACCGCGATCTCCGCCAGTTGCAACGCGGCCGACGTCGCACCGCCGTTCGGCGTGCTCGATCTCGCGGACGTCCAGGCCTTCATCGGCGCGTTCATCGCCCACGACCCGATCGCCGATATCGCCGGTCCCGACGGCGTGTGGGATCTCGCCGACGTCCAGGCGTTCGTCGCCGCGTTCACCGCGGGTTGCCCCTGAGACAGGAGCCCGCCGTCCACAAATCCGGTGCAGCCGCGTGCGAGCCGGCGGGTAGAATCGACATGAACAACGCCGCGGTGATCCGCCGCGGCTTCCTCGCCGGACCACCGGTATCATGTTCTGTGGGCGATCAGGCCCGCGGCATGTCCGAAAACCCGGCGTGTCAGATCCATCCAGGAGGTTGATCGTGATTTCGAGAACACTGAGCCGGCTGACCGCGGTGCTGACGGGCCTCTTGTGTGTGGGCCTCGCGGCCGCGCAGCTCCCCGCCCCCCCGCTCGAGATGCTGCCGCCCTCCGGCAGCATGGGCGAACTCCGTTTCGAGGCCGATACCTTCGAGTTCGGCGACATCTGGGACCATGAGAAGGTCACCCACGTCTTCAAGTTCTCCAACGTGGGCAATGAGGCCCTGACAATCACCGACGTCAAGTCCACCTGTGGATGCACGGTTCCAGAGCTGACCAAGCACAACTACGAACCGGGCGAATCCGGCGAGCTGACGGTCATCTTCAACCCCCAGAACCGGAGCGGCGAGCAGCACAAGGCGATCACGGTGTCGACCGACAGCCGGATCACGCCGATCGTCCGAGTCTCATTCACGGCGAACGTCTCGAAGGTGCTCGAGATGGACCCGCCGCTCGCCAATCTCGGCCGGATCTTCAAAAACGAGGGCAAGGGGATGAAGATCCACATCAAGGGCAACATCCCCGGCTTCAAGGCGTGGCCGGCGAAGGACCAGCCGGAATCATCCTCGATGTTCCACGTGGAGGTCGTCGACCCCTCCAAGGCGAGCGACGAGGAGAAGGAAGCGCAGGTCGACGCCGCCGAGGCCGTCCATGACGAAGCCGCGGCGAAGATGGCCGAGGAGCCGACGGAGAACGAGACGATCATCCGCGTGTGGGTTGACAAGGGAATGACGGTCGGGCGCCACGCCGAGCCCATCATCATCAAGACCAACGACGAACGTCGGCCGGAGGTCGAGCTGCGCTGCCTCGTCACGGTGGTCGGCGACCTCCAGGGCCGCCCGCCCCGTTTCGCCCTGGGCCGGCTCGAGCCCGGTGCGCCCTTTGAGTCGACGGTCCGGGTCGTCAACCGCGTCGCCGAGCCGTTCCACATCACTTCCGCCGAGCCCTCGGGCGAGACCGGCGAGGTCAAGATCACCTTCGCGCCGGTCACCGAGGGCGCCGAGGACGCGTATGACGTCACTGTTCGTGGCGTGGCGCCCGCCGAGAGCCAGCGCATCCTGGGGCGGGTGCTCGTCCACACCGACATGGAAGGCGAGCCCGTTCTCGAGCTGCCGATCTACGGCTTCGTGAACGCCGCCACGCCGAACGCCTCTGTGCCCTCGAGTGCCGCCGGTGGCTGATTGTGCCGTGCTGACCCGCACCTTGGCGATCATCGGCGTCGCGGCCATCGCGGGGGGCGTTCATTCCCTGGTGGTCCCGGTCCACATCGCGCGCGAGAAAACGGCGCCCATTCTCCCGGGCGAAGACCCCGCGCCGGAAACAAACACCGAGCCCACCCGCCCGGACGTGGGCGAGACGACGGGCGACACGGCCCCGAGCGAGAGCGTCGGAAAGATCGACCTCAAGCTCGCCGAACAACTCCACCAGAAGTTCGAGGCCGGCGAGCCCGTCGTCTTCCTCGACGCCCGCAACAAGGACGAGTATGACCACGGGCACATCGTCGGCGCGCTCTCGATGCCGCACACCCGCGTGAGCGGCGGTGACGGCCTCGACGAGTTGGCCATCTACGCCTCGCCCGGCGACGGCGGCCTGATCGTCGTCTATTGCACCGGGGGCGACTGCGAGGCGAGCGAGGACACCGCCGTGCTCCTCGATGCCGCCGGCTACAAAAATATCGCCATCATGGCCGACGGCTACGACGACTGGGCCGCCGCGGGCCTGCCCACTGAGACCTCGGAGGATGCCCCGTGAGCGCCTGGCGATGGGTCGAATCGATCCTCCTTCTGCTGCCCATCCGCGTCGCGCTCGCCGCGCTCTTCGGCACGGCCGCGGTGCTCAAGCTCGCCGACCCCCAGGCCTTCCTGTTCACCATGAAGGCGTTCGGCGTCTTTGACGCTGACCGGCACGACTACCTCCTCATCCTGCTTGCGTTCGCGATCCCGTGGGCCGAGCTGCTCGCGGCCGCGGCCCTCCTGCTGGGCTTCTGGACCCGTTCGGCCGCCCTGCTGCTCTCGCTGCTCCTCCTCGCCTTCAGCACCTCGCTGCTGATGGTGATCTCCCGGCACATCGACACCAGTTGCTCGTGCTTCGGCTCGCACGACTTCATCTGCAAGGGGGCCGTGGGCTGGTGCCACGTCGCCCGGAACGCCGTCCTGCTCGTGGCCTCGGTCCTCGTCGCCTGGCGCGGCGGCGGCGGCCTGGCCCTCGACGCCCTCTGCGGCCGCGGCGGGTGCAGGAAGGCCGCGGTGGAACCGGAGCCGACGCCCGCCTAAAACTGCTGACTCGGCGCACGGCGCCGGCCCCCGTCGCCCGGGGCGAACCCGGGCCGAACAGACCGCGACGGAGACTCACATGAGCCGATTCGGACGCTTCAACACCCCCCCCAAGAGCGCAATCACCAAGACCGGCGAGAACGGCCTGATGTACGTCGACTGGAAAGACGCCGACGAACTCCGCCGGATGATGACGCCCAACGGCAAGATCTACGGCCGCAAGCGCCTGGGCACCAACGCCCGCGAGCAGCGGCTGATCGCCCAGGCGATCAAGCGGGCCCGCTTCATGGGCTTGCTGCCCTACACGTCGGCGACGCTCTGAGACCATGAACTGGGCGGACTCCCACGACCCGGCCCGCGTCTTCGACGGGTTGGACGCTCGTGCGCATGAATTCAGCGGCGCGAGGGAGGCCCGGATGCGGGCCGCCTCGGAGGCGCTCTGGGAGGCGCTGCACCCCGTCGGGGTGTCGTGGATCGGGTTCTACGAGATCGCGGGCGAGAACAACGCTCACGGGGCCGACCCGGGGCGGGCGATGGTGCTGGGCCCCCACCGTGACAAGCCGGCGTGCAGCCCCATCGGCCTGAACGGCGCCTGCGGCCGGGCCTGGCGCGAGCGGCGGACGCTGGTGATCGCCGACGTGGCGCACCTGGGCGACGGCTACGTCGCCTGCGACCCGCGAGATCGATCCGAGCTAGTGATCCCCTGCTTCCACGCCGACGGCTCGTGCTGGGGCGTGCTCGACGCGGACAGCTTCGACGCGGCGTGTTTCGACGAATTCGACGCGTGGCGGCTGGCGACGTTCCTCGTTGCGGCGGGGCTCAGCGCGGCCGATCGCGGCGGCGAGATCGACGTGATCTGATTATCACGGTGCTGACGCCCTTCCCCTTGTGCGCGGGGTGGCGATGACCAGCCGCGCCAGAGCGGCGGCAGATTCGTCAGAAGCGGCGCGTCCGATCCAGACGGCCCGGCGGCGACTCGATAACGGTCGGCATGAGGGACGACGAGAGAACGCCGACCACGACCAGCCCCGCCACACCACACGTCGAGATCAGGGTCCTCGCCCGGGACTCCCGGGAATCTCCAACGGCGCAACGGGCCCAAGGCCGCGACTGCGGGACCTGCCGGGCGTGCTGCACCGTGTTCGACGTCCCCGACGTGGACAAGCCGCGGAACGTGCTCTGCCCGCACGCCGACCGGACCGGTTCGGATCTGGGCTGCACGATCTACACCGACCGCCCCGATGTGTGCCGAGCGTTCGAGTGCGCGTGGAAGCAGGGGCTGGCCGGGGAGAACGACCGGCCCGACAAGCTCGGCGTGCTGTTCTACCTGATCCCGCTCAACGACCGGCGTCCGGGGCTCGGGGTGGTCGAGACCACCCCGGGGGCGTTCGAACGCAAGCCCGTGCAGCAACTGCTGCGGCTGTTCAACGGGCGCAAGCCCGGCAGGATCATGGTGAGGCGGGCCGCGGAGAATCGCTTCATCGGGGCGTCGATGCTGATCGAGGGAAGGCCGCTGGCGAAGACCGGCGAGCGGGTGTCTTCGTAGCGAGTCAACGCGTCTCGTCGCCGTCCCCCGTTACGCTGGCGGCATGGAGATCCGAGCCGACAACCCGATGTCGCCCCACGCCGCGGCGTTGCTCGCCGAGCACGTGGCGGACGTGACGCGGCACGCACCGCGCGAGAGCTGCCACGCGATGCCGGCGGCGGCGCTGTCCGAGGCGGGGGTGAGCTTCTGGACCGTGTGGGATGGGCAGACGCTGGTGGGGTGCGGGGCGCTCAAGGAACTCGACGCGCGGCACGGGGAGATCAAGTCGATGCGGACGGTCGCGTCGCACCGGCGTCGGGGCGCGGGCGCGGCGATGCTGGAGCACGTTCTCGCGGTCGCGCGGGCGCGGGGCTACGAGCGGCTGAGCCTGGAGACAGGGGCGCAGGAGGCGTTCGTGCCGGCGAGGTCGCTGTACGCGCGGTTCGGGTTCGAGCGGTGCGGGCCGTTCGGGGGGTACCGGGAGGACGCGAACAGTGTGTTCATGACAAGGGGGGTGGATGGGGAGGCGGTGGGGTGAGATTGCCTTCGGATGCGGGGGAGCCGGCAACGCCGGTCTGTCCGCCCGCGCCCCCTGTGGCGGAGTCGCGGGGGCGGGGCGGAGTCCCTCCATCTGAGATCGGTGAGCGTCACACCGGCGGACAAGCCGTAGCATCCGGCTTCTTTCGCCTTTCGGCGTTCATGCCTCGGTGCTCCGCACCGTCCTCTGCTCGATCCGCTTCTCGCTGTCGGTCTGGATGAAGCGGTCGATGAAGTTGCCGGGCGTGTGGATCTGGTCGGGGTCGAGGTCGCCCAGGCCCACCAGTTCGTCGACCTCGGCGATCACGAAAGCCGCGGCGGTGGCCATCATCGGGTTGAAGTTGCGGGCGGTCTTGCGGTAGACGAGGTTGCCGAAGGGGTCGGCCTTGTGGGCCTTGACGAGGGCGAGGTCGGCGTAGAGGCCCGTCTCGAGGACGAACTCGCGCTCGGGGAAGGTGTCGTGGTTGACGCGGGCCTTGGCGGCGGGGTGGTGCATCTTGCGCGTCTCCTTGCCCTGGGCGATCTGTGTGCCAGCGCCGGTGGCGGTGAAGAAGGCGGGGACGCCCGCGCCGCCGGCGCGGATGCGCTCGGCGAGGGTGCCCTGGGGGTTGAACTCGACCTCGAGTTCGCCGTCGAGGAACTGCTTCTCGAAGGTGGCGTTCTCGCCGACGTAGCTGGAGACCATCTTCTTGATCTGCCTGGTCTGGAGCAGCAGGCCCAGGCCCCAGTCGTCGACGCCCGCGTTGTTGGAGATGCAGGTCAGATCCTTCACGCCCGTGTCGCGGAGGGCGACGATGAGCTGCTCGGGGATGCCGCAGAGGCCGAAGCCGCCGACCATGACGGTGCAGCCGTCGTAGAGGATGCCCTTGTGGACGAGGTCGGCGATGGCGGACGCGGCGGAGTCGTGTCGTTTGGTGGACATGTGGGCAGGATATCCGGCGGGGGCGGGTGGGGCGACGCAGGGGTATGGTGGAGGCGTCGCGGCACAACGGTGTAGGATCTGACCACCCGCCGGGCGGGCTTCCTGCCCGCCGCCCCGGATCGCGGGACGCGGATTGGAGGGCGCGTGTACGTTCCCGAGAACCAGACGATCCGGGCGGGCCTACCGCTGCTGATGAGCTTCCCGAGGACGGGGAGCCACTGGCTGCGGATGGCGCTCGAGCTGTATTTCGATCGCCCCATGCTGACGCGGCATTTCTTCGAGCACGCCGACGACCGGATGCTGCTGTGGCACGACCACGACAAGGAGCTCAAGTTGAGGCCGGACGGGCCGGTGGTGTATCTGTATCGCGGGCCGGTGGACGTGGTGTTCAGCGAGCTGACGTACCACCTCGGAGAGCGTGCGGTCGACGCGGGGGTTGGCGAGGTGGTGCGGGTCGCGGAGCACTACCGGAAGCACCTGAGGCGGTGGCTGCTGGGCGAGGGGCTGGGGGCGAGGCCCGACGCGGTGATCGCGTACGAGTGGATGCTCGATCGGCCGATCGGGGCGATACGGCCCGTGGTGGAGCTGCTGGGCGAGGCGGGGGAGGTGTTCGACGAGGGGCGGCTGCGCGAGGCGTGGGCGAGGGTGACGCCGTCGGTGGTGCGCGAAAAGACGGAGTACATCAGCGAGGTGATGGACCGGGCGGCGAACAAGGAGCTGCGGCGGTGCCTGTTCCGCTATCGGCACGGGGGGCGCGTGCTCGACCTGTTCCGGGGCGACGCGGAACTGTGCGGGGCGATGGACCCGGGGCTGCTGGACGAATCGCCGGCGGTTTCGCGTTGAGACCGGGAATGGCGAGCGGCTTGGGGTTGTTGGTGGCCGCAGGTTGGATGAACAAGGAGCGTTGGAGAGGAAGGAGCCCCTCACCCCGGCCCTCTCCCCGCTGCGCGGGGCGAGGGGGGAGAAGCCCCCTCCGACCTCGCTGCGCTCGGCCACCTCCCCCGTCGGCGACGGGGGAGGAGATGAGACGGTATTCGCGGGTCAGGGCGCGTCTTCGGTGATCGCGAAGCTGGGGTGGGGCGGCTGGTTGTAGGCGGTGTTCTGCCAGGCGATCGCCTCGCGGTACTGGCGGTCCTGCATGAGCGTCGTAATGCGGCGGTCGGAGGGGATCGTCGTCGTGAAGAGTCGGAGCTCTGAGCCGTCGTCGGTGGCGAAGAGCACCTCCTCGCGCCAGTCACCCAGGATGTCGGCGCTGAGCGTCGGCGTGGCCTTCGTGCCGTTGTTCCAGTGGCAGCCCTTCGCGGTGAACAGGCGGTCGAGCCGGCCCGTCTCCCAATTCCACTTATCGATGTGGTTGCGGTCGAGGATCTCCTGCAGAGGGTCGGCGTCCCAGTAGATGCAGAAGTTGTACGACCCGGGCTTGGTCTCGGAGATCAGCTTGCCCTTCGCGTCCCACATCCCGCTCATGCCGGCACCGGCGGCCCAGCTCTCCGAACCCGGGTAGCGGGGGTCGACGTCGAAGCACACTCCGCGGGCGGGGCCCTCGCCCTTGTCGCCCCCGGACGTCGCGGCCTTGACGCTGGGATGGGTCCACAGAATGCGACCCGTCGCGGCGTCTTGCATGTGGGCGCCGGCGGCGTCGAAGCGTTCCTGGATGCCGTAGATCTCGAGGCCCGGGTTGTCGGGGTCAAACTCGCCGACGTGGAGCGCGTCGCCGTGCCCCCAGCCGGTGGTGTAGAGCCCCTTGCCGGTGTCGTCGACGGTCATGGCGCCGAAGACGATCTCGTCGCGCCCGTCGTGGTCGACGTCGGCAATGGAGAGGGCGTGGAAGCCCTGGCCCGAGTAGGGGTGCTTGTACTCTCGCCCGTCGGTGGCGCGGGGGTGGTCTCCGACGCAGGCGGGGTCTTCGCTGTCGAAGAGCCAGCGGGGGATGAGGCGGCTCCCGTCGAAGTCCCAGGCGGCGATGTAGGTGCGGGTGTAGTAGCCCCGGCTGAAGATGGCTGAGGGATGCTGGCCGTCGAGGTAGGCCGTGCCGGCGAGGAAGCGGTCGAGACGATTGCCGTAGGCGTCGCCCCAGAAGCGCTTCATGCGGTCGGGGGAGGGGTTGTCGTCGTGGTTCTCGGGGTCGCGCTGCGGGAGGTACTGGACGGTGTCGATCGCGACGCCCGTCAGGCCGTTGAACACGGTGAGGTACTCGGGGCCGCGGAGGACATAGCCCTGGTCGTTGGCGTGGCGGGCGTCGGGGTCGCCGATGACGTGGCCCGCGGCGTCGGTCGTGCCGTCGGCGGTCTTGCAGATGAGCTCGGCCTTGCCGTCGCCGTCGTAGTCGAAGACCTGGAACGGCGTGTAGTGGGCGCCGGAGCGGATGTTGGGGCCCAGATCGATCTGCCAGAGGAACGTGCCGTCGAGGGTGTAGGCCTGGAGGAGGGTCGGGTCGGTGGCGCCCCGTTGCGAGTTGTCCTTGGTGCGGGCTTCCTGCTTGAGGATGACCTCGTAGCGGCCGTCGCCATCGAGGTCGCCGACGCTGGCGTCGTTGGGGTGGTAGCCCGGCGGGGTGCGGAGGGGGATGGAGAGGAAGCTCTTGGAGAAGTCGAGGGGGGCGGTGGCTGTGGACTTCGGCGCGACGTGGATCGTGAGGCTGTACGCGGCGCCGTCGATCGGGGCGGTGTCGACGAGGTTGGTGGAGTCGGCGATCGGCTTCTCGTTGAGCCTGGTGGTCTCGCCCTTGGCGACGCGGTCGACATCGAAGGCGATGGTGTCGGGGTCGGCGGCGAGGAGACGCCAGGCGAGGTAGACGGTGCCGTCGTGGGGGACGGCGATGAAGCCGCGGTCGAGGTGTTCGGCGGCGTTGGCGGAAAGCGGGGCGGTGGCGAGGAAGGAGACTTGAAGAAAGGGGAGCACGGCCGATACGGCCGTGGCACACCGGAGTGGAGAGCGGGCGCGCGCGGCGTTCCGGGTGTTGGCGAGAAACGAGGCTTGGAGGAGGGGGAGCCCCTTGTATGTTCCCCATGTTGTAGAAGTATCGTTCATCCGGTGATCGTCGAAGCGAGCGTCGCGAGCGGAGGCGATCACCGGTTCGGGTCGCGAGACCGTCAGCCCCTTGGTCTTCGAGACCGTGGGTGAGCCTGGTCCCGGCCCGGTCATGTCCGAGCCCGAACAGTCGCCGGGGCCTCGAGCCCGCATCTGCAAGGAAGGGACGGTATGGCATCTGACGTGTACTTCGTCGGCATCGACGTCTCCAAGAAGTGGCTCGACGTCGCCTCGACCCGGGGCGGCGATCCGGTCCGGTTCCCCAACACCCCCGAGGGACGCCGCTCGGTCATCGAGCACGCCGGAACCCCGGCCGGCATCGTCGTCGAGGCCACCGGCGGGCACGAGCGGTCGCTGGTGGCCGAGCTGGCCGCCGTGGGTCTGCCGGTCGTGGTCGTCAACCCGCGTCAGGTGCGCGACTACGCGCGTGCCACCGGGCGTCTGGCCAAGACCGACCGGATCGACGCGGCGATCCTCGCGCGGTTCGGCGAGGCGGTGCGTCCGGAGGTCCGCCCGATCCCGGACGAGCAGAGCGTGCAGCTGGAGGAGTTGCTGGCCAGACGCCGGCAGGTGCTGCAGATGCACGTGGCCGAGCGGAACCGGGTCTACACGGCCCGGAGCGACCGTGTGCGTCGGAGCATCGTGGGCGTGATCGAGCGTCTGGAGGCCGAGCTCCGGTCGATCGACGAGGACCTGGGCGACCTGATCCGCTCGAGCCCGGTGTGGCGGGAGAAGCAGAATCTGCTCAAGAGCGTGCCGGGCATCGGCGACCGGACGGCGTTGACGCTGATCGCCTCGCTGCCCGAGCTGGGGCGGGCCTCGCGTCGCCAGATCGCGGCGTTGGTGGGCGTAGCGCCGATCAACCGCGACAGCGGCGTGATGCGTGGTCGGCGGACGACGGCCGGTGGCCGCCCGCACGTGCGGAGCATGCTGTACATGGCCACGCTGTCGGCGACGAGGCACAACCCGCGGGTCCGGGCCCACTACAAAGCCCTGCTCGCGGCGGGCAAGGCCAAGAAGGTCGCGCTGGTCGCGTGCATGCGCAAGCTGCTGGTCATCCTCAACGCCATGCTCCGCGACGGAAAAACATGGCGGCAGACCGCCGATACGCCTTGACATCGAACACAGTCGCTCACCCCGGCCCTCTCCCCGCTTGCGCGGGGCGAGGGGGGGCACCTCGGCGTGAGCCGGACGCATCAGAACAAGTCCTGCTGGTCACGGATCTCGACGGGGCGGCCCATGAGGTCTTCGAGTTCGTTCTGGATCTCGCCCAGGCTCGCGAGCTCGAGGTGCTCGGTGGCGAAGCGGATGTAGGCGACGGGGTGGAGGGCCCGGAGGCGGCCCATGACGCGCTCGCCGATGACGCGGCTGTCGACCTCGCGCTCGAACTCGTGGTGGAGCTCGTCGTCGACCTCGTCAACCAGGCGGGCCTTGGCCTCGGCCGGGATCGCGAGCTTGCCGCACGCCGCGGCGATGCCGTTCGCGATGTTGTCGGGGTTGAACGGCACGCGGCTGCCGTCCTTCTTGATGACCATGAGGCGGTTGGCCTGCTCGACCCGCTCGTAGGTGGTGAAGCGCTTCTCGCACTTGAGGCACTGGCGGCGGCGGCGGATGACCTTGCCCGCCTCCGTGGAGCGGCTGTCGATCACCTTGTCGTCGTTGGAGCCGCAGTATGGACAGATCATGACACGGGCACAATCGCTGGTGGGGTTGGATGCGAGGCCCCATGATGACGTGTGGAACGCGGGGTGTCAAAGGGGCACGCGGCCCTTGGGCACGCCGCCCCGCGGGAGGCCGGGGTAGGGAAGCGGGCGGCGGAGTGCCGCAGGCCGCGGCCTGTGTCGGGGGTCTATTCCGGTGGCTCGGCATTTGTGTACACGCAGGGCCGTTTTCCAGTACAATGGCCGCACGCACTCGCGGGGGCTCGCCATGTCCGACCCACTCGGCACGCTCGACTCACCGCACGCCCGGCGACGGGCGTTGCTCACGCACGACCGGTTGCTGGGGCGGCGCGTCTATGTGTACGCGATCGTTCGCTTCGTGGTGGCGGGGGCCATCGCGGGGGGTGCCCTGTTCGGGCGCTATGTGGCCGGGGTCGCGGGGCTTGATGTCTTCGGGATCTTCGCCGTCGCGGCGTACATGGCGGCGTACAACGTGCCGATCATGCTGACCGCGGGGCAGAGCCTCGATTCCGAGCCGACGCCCGAACGGCTCGTGACCCTGCGGGTCGTCAAGCACACGGCGACGCTGCTGGATTACCTTGCACTGACCGCGGTGATCTGGTTCCTGGGGGGCGTGCGCAGCCCGTTCGTAGCGTTCTACCTGTTCCACATCGTGATCGCCTCGACGCTGCTGCCGCTGCGGGCGGCGGTGGTGTCGGCGTTCACGGCCGGGGCGATGCTGGTGGCGCTGGCGGTGTGCGAGGCGACCGGCGTGCTGCCGCCCCGGATGCCGGAGGGGGTGGTGCTGAGCACCGCCCCGCTCGAGCCGTCGGCGATTGTGACGATCCTGCTCGTCTACTTCGTGCTGTTCGCGCTGGTCACGACGCTGGTGTCGAACATCGCCGCCATGTTGCGACACGGGGAGGAGACGCTGGTCGATCAGGCCGAGGAACTGGAGCGGCTGAACGACCAGCGACGGGAACTGCTGCAGCTCACGCTGCACAACCTCCAGTCGCCCGTGGCGGCCGCGGCGATGCTGATGGCCAACCTGCGGAACGGGCTGTGCGGCGAAATCGGCGACCAGCAGGCGGAGCAGGTCGACAAGGCGCTGCGGCGTCTGGACTCGATCACGGGGTTCATCCGCGACCTTGGGATGCTGGCCCGGCTGGAATCGGACGATCTCGCGGGTCAGACCGAGCCGATCGACATCCGGGGGATGCTGGACGAGATCGCGGCCGAGCACCGCGAGCGGGCGGCGGAGCTGAAGCTGCACTTCACGGTGTCAACGCCGACGCACGCGGTGGCACTGGGGGTGCCGCGGCTGGTGCGCGAAGCGATCGTGAACTACGTGACGAACTCGATCAAGTACACTCCGGCGGGCGGCTCGATCAGCGTGAAAGCGAACGACGAGGACGGGCGGATCCGCGTGGAAGTAGCGGACACCGGGATCGGCATCGCGCCGGACAAGCAAGACCGCATCTTCGGCGAGTATGTGCGGCTGGCGCCCAAGGATCCTCGCCTGGGCAAAACCGAGGGAACAGGGCTGGGGCTGTCGATCGTCAAAAAATGCATCGAACGGCAGCACGGGCGCGTCGGGTTCGCGAGCGAGCCGGATCACGGGTCGACGTTCTGGCTGGAATTGCCGAAGCCGGGGGCGGGTTGAGACGCGGAGTCGCGAAGGTGCGGTAGGAGGAACGGATTCCAACGCGGTGGTCGCGGAGGGGTCGACGCGGTGGCGCATCGGGCGGCCGCGTGGGCGAGACGAGCCTGAAGCGCGAGCGAAGGACGTGCTTGCGCTCGTTGCTCAACGGGTGTCCCCTAAACTGGCCTTCGCAACGAGCCCACTCGGTCGCGAACCGAAGGCTCGCCCATGGCTGGCGCTCCAGGCTCGTCAGGATGCGAACGCGTCGCTGGATCGCGGCTGGACGAAGAGCCGGGCGAGGAGCACGATCGCAACACCCGGGATGAACCAGACGGCGATCCGCTCGATGGCGCCCATCCAGAAGAACGGGGCGGCGATGAGGCAGGCCAGCCCAGCCACAAGCAGTTGTGCCCGGGTCGGCGGCGCCGGCGTTCGCCAGTTCGGCGCCATACAGACCCAGACGTAGGCGGGGAAGATCAGCGCGTAGGAGGTGAGGAAGAGGCGATATCCCAGCTCGAACGCGGAGAGGCCGGCGTAGTGAGGTAGGTAGGGTGTGAACGCGCCCCCGAAGATCGAAGCCACGACGAGAACGAACACGGCGATTCTCGATCGCGTGCTTGCTGCGTCCAACACCTGCTCCTGCTCGCGGATGTGGAGCGAACACGTGAACACGCCCTGAGCCGTGAAATGCGAGAGATAGGGAGCCACGACCGCGAGCCAGAAGATATTCATCCCCGCCGCAGCGGCGACGAGTGACGGTCCTGCGAGCGCGGTCAGCGAAATAGCCGCGAGGAAGAAGACAAGGAATCCGACTGCGAAAGCGAGCTTCGTTCCCCCGGACCCGCAACGTGTATGCACGTGAAGGAGCGTTCGGTCGAGCAGCGGGCAGGTGAGGAAGCCGAGGGTGCACGCGGTCGCAAGGCCGCTGATCCCCGCCGTTCCGACGGTCGGCGTCGGGAGCGGCTGGCGGTGGGCGGTCGCGATGATGATCGTCGCAATCGCAGTGGTGGCAGCCGTGACGGCGGTGGTGATCCCGAGCCGATGCCTGTACCGCACGAGCGTCGCAACTGCGAATACCACGCCGCCGATGATGAACAGCATCAACGATGAGTGCGGTCGGATGAACGTGACGCTCTCACCGATGCCCATGAACACGAACAGGTGAAACGCGACCGTGATCCCTGAAAACCAGGCATAGGCACTGGAATGCGCCGCCCTAAGGGCCCGGCTGTGCTCGCCGTCGCGGACGAGCCAGCCCACGGCGGTGGCGCCGATCACGTTCGGCACCGCGAAGACGACAAAGCCCCCGATGCCGTAGTCGCGGATAAGGAGGATCGGGAGGTACATCCCGATGCACCAGGTCCAGGAGCACGCGAGATAGACCGACCAGCCGAGGATGCCGCCCCACTTGCGGGCCATGGCTCAGCCGGCGTCCTTCTCAATAGGGTTGGCCCGCTCGGCCTTCGCCTTGTGGTGGGCTTTAGGGGTGACATGGAACGTCGCCGTGGCCCGGCCCACCCGCTTCTCGCGGTTCTTGAGACGCTCGAGACGCTCCTCGCGGCTTGGCTTTGCGGCGGTCGCGGCCTTCGCGGCCGAGCGCCGGCGCTTGCGGCGCTCCTTCTTGATCTCGCGCCGGACCTTGTCGCCGACCATCGTCGGGATGATCTGGACAATGTCGAGCTCGATGGTGATGTTGAACTCGCCGCCCGCCACGACAAGGGCGTGCACGTCTTCGCGGGGGGTGATGCGATACTCGGCGGGGCCGAAGCAGGGGCGGAGGAAGCGGTATTCGAGGTTCTTGCAGACGACGGTGTAGTCGCCCCCGCACACGCCGAAGACGTACATGCCGCCCGCGATCTCGGAGTTTCCGAGTAGGGCGGCGCCGGCCATGGCGTTGTACCAGTTCTTGTTGAAGCGATTGAAAGGAAGTGTCGCGGCGAACGTGGTCTCGCCGACGCGGCGCATGCGGATGCCGGACCGGAAGGCATAGGGCAGCCAGATCAGGCTGGTGACGCGGTGCCAGAAATTGTTGCGGGTGCTGAGCCTGGAGATGAAGGCCTCGATTCGCTCGAAGAACGACTTCCTCGGAGCCGCGACGGCCGCGTTGATGCGGGCCGCCGCCTCGAGCGCGTGCCCGTTGGCGGGCGGCGTGGTGTCCGGGCTGGGCTCGGCGTTGGTCGTCATCCGGCGGATGCTAGGGCGAGCCGGGCGGGGCCGGACGAGGGGCAGCGGGTGGCTGTAGACTCGCCCTCGGGGACGGTGGCTATGGCCGTTCGGAAACGGGAGGGCCCATGTCGATCTGCATCGCCATCCAGTTGTACTCGCTGCGCGAGGAGTGCCAGCGCGACCTCGAGGCCACGCTCTCGGACCTGCGCGACATCGGCTACCGGCGGGTGGAATTCGACCGCGAATACGTCGACCCCGAGGAGGCAGGGCGGATGCTCGGCTCGCTCGAGATGTCCGCGTGCGGGCTGCACGTGGTGCTCGAGCGGATCGAGGACCATCCGCAGAGCGTTGTCGACGCGTGCCTGGCGTTGCGGACCAGGCGGGCGATCGTGTCGTTCGTGCCGCGACCTCTGACACCGGAGTTGGCCGAGGGGCTGCGGGGTCGGCTCGACGCGGCGGCGGCGCTGCTCGCGGCGCACGGAGTATCGCTCGGGTACCACAGCCACGACTGGGAGTTCACACCCTGGTCGGACGGCGAGCGGCCCTTCAACGTGGTCTCGCGTGCGAGGCGCATCTTCCTCGAGCCCGACCTGGGCTGGGTGTGGCATGGGGGGCTGGACCCGGTCGCGTTCCTGCGAGAGCACGCGGGACGCTGCACCATCGCGCACATCAAGGACTCGGCGACGCAGGGGGATCGAGACAGCACCTGCGCGGTCGGTGAGGGTGCGTTCCCGTCGGTAGACGTAGTGCGGCTCGCGCCGGCGCTGGGGGTCGAGACGCTGGTGGTCGAGTTCAATACGCCCGGCAAGCACTCGGTGTACCAGGCGGCCCAGCGGTCACTGGATTTCATCATGGCGCAGGCGACGGGGGCGGGCGGGGCGTAGGCGACGCTAGGCGTTGGGGTGGGTGTCAACGCGTGCGTCGCGTGCGGCTACATCGTCGGGCTCGAGGTCGAACCAGCCCTTGTCATTGCGGCGGGCGCGCCGGCAGGGGTTGCCCGGCTCGTGGTCGAGCACCAGCAGCCAGTCTCGCCCCGCCGCCTCGGTGAGCAGCCAGTGCTTGGTGATCATGCTCGTGTAGGGCTCGACGTCATAGGAGAGGCTGAAGGCCATGCCGACGTGCCAGGCCGTGGGCAGAACGTCGGGAGTGAAGACCACGGTCCGGCCTTGCGTGTCCTCGAAGAGCACCGCCTGCTGGCCCCAGGTGTGGCCCGGCACGAGAAACACCGAGACGCCCGGGAGCACGCGGGTCATGCGGCCCGTGACCGGGCCCTTGGGCAACTCGTCGCGTCCCGGCTTGCGGTTGAGCGGGAAGGGCCGTTCGCTCTCGATGGTGCGCAGGCGGGATCGGCCATCGGCGAGCCTCAGGGCATCGTCCTCGAACGGCAGAATGTGGTCGCGGTAGTAAGTCTTCGTCATCACCGCATCGTTCGCCCGAGCATCGACCCACTCGCGGCGTTGCACGATCAACTCGGCATTCGGGAAGGTGAGCTTGACGTTGGGCTCGTCGCCGCTGGCGGCGCCGGGCTTGGTGGCGATCCAGTCGGGGCTCTCGCCCTCGCGGCAGCGTCGGGTGAGGCCGCCGGCGTGGTCGAAGTGGAGGTGGCTGACGATGGTCGCGTCGATCTCCCCCACCGCCACTCCCGCCTCCATCACCGCCGTCTCGACGGTGCGGCCATCGAGGCCGAAGATCTCGGACATTTTGGCGTCGAGCTTGTCGCCGGTGCCGGCCTCGATGAGGTAGCGGCGAGGCCGACCCGTCGCGGGATTGATGTCGGGCGGGT
Source organism: Phycisphaeraceae bacterium (assembly GCA_023898685.1). Lineage (GTDB taxonomy): Bacteria > Planctomycetota > Phycisphaerae > Phycisphaerales > UBA1924 > UBA1926. The sequence goes on along the minus strand of CP060234.1, from coordinate 2,951,243 downwards.
CGCCCTCGGGCGTGCCGGCGGCCTCGAGGAGGACGCAGTTGTGGCTCAGGGGGATCCGGTTGCGGTCGTCGGGCTGGACGAATCGGGTCCAGACCGTGCGTGGGATGACGCCGAACATGCCGCCGCCGTCGAGGAGGAAGCGGCCCGCGCGGAGGAGGGTCCAGTTGTAGCGCTGTGAGGCGGCTTCGGGCTTGGGGGCTCGTTTTTCGGTCATGGGACGATGGTAGAGGAGCGAAGCCCGTGCTACCCGGGGCGGCTCGGGACGACATTTGATCCACGTCCCTCCTCGACATCTTGTTGATCCCGCGTGCTCTTCCGGAGCATTCGCCCAGACACAGGATCGCATACCGGCGTTTGACAACACGCCCGACGCGCGGCATGATCTGGCTGTTGCCACTGGTGCCCGGGGTGTGTGCCCCGGGTGAAAAGGGAAGTGTGGTGACCGGAACAGGGGCGGGTTTGCCCGCGACGAGTTCCGGGATTCCACCGCGGACGCGCCGCCGTGACGGGCGCGGGGACGGCACACAAGACCGTCCACCGCAAACGGGCCGCACAGGAGCCACTCCCGAAAGGGGGGAAGGCCGCGGCCCGGCCCGGAGCCGGAAGACCTGCCAGGTGGTTGTGGCCTCGGGGCCCTCGCGAAAGGGGCGCCGCGGGCACGGCCTCCTTTCCCCGGGGGCCGGCACCCGCCGCACCATGCCCCGCGATGGACCCGCCTGGGGGTGGCCCCGCGCGATCCGGGGCGGGAGCATGGATGCGCCGGTTGAACGGAAGCTCGTTGGCACGGGAAGGTCGGTGTCGGAACTCGCGAACGGTGCTAGAAAGCACTCCGCGGGCCGGCGCCCGTGGCTCGTTTGTGTTGGCGGTTGTCTGTGGTCTGGCGGCAACCGCGCAGGCGGGGCCCTGGGCCGACCGCGTGGTGTACGGGGTGCTCGACGGCGAGCCGGTGTATCAGCCGGGTGTCGGGGATGCGATCACGTTCGGTCCCTTCCATCTCGACGCGTTGTGGAACGACCCGGAGTCGGTCGTCGGCAAGCCCAATACGCTCGACTTCGACGATCTCGAGGGCTGGGGTCCAGTGCCAGGCGGGTTCGCGGGCGGACCCATGCGGCGGCTGACGCTCGTGTACTCGGCGTGGCAGTACGGGTCGAATGACCCGGATGACCTCGGTCAACGACCGGGCTGGCTCGACGGGCGGCGGAAGAACGGGCTGGGCCTGAGACCCGGGTCGCAGGTCGTCGTCGAGTTCGACGAGCCGATCGAGAACAACCCGGACGACGGCGGCGCGTACCACTGGGGCGTCGACTTCATCGTGCACGGGAATGCGCTCTTCGCCGCCGACCGCGTCATCGCGGCCGGGACGAGCATGAGCAGCCCGCTCCTCACAGGTGGCGTGCTCAGCGAGCCGGTCGAGGTGAGCGTCGCCCAGGAAATCATCGGGCCCTGGTACACGTTCGAGCGCTCGGCGGACGGGTTGTTCCCGACACAGCCCTGGGTGTGGGACGACGACTGGACAGGTGAGGAACAGGATTGGTTGAAGCCGGTAGACCCGTCGTTGGGGCCCGCCGATTTCGCGGGGCTGACCGCCGCGAGAGCGATCGACCTGTATGCCGGCTCGGCCGGGGGGACGCCCTTCGACCTCGATGAACTGGCCGACGACGACGGCGATCCCGTCTCGCTCGGCTGGATCCGCTACGTACGCCTGCGCGACCCGCTGGGTGCCCAGGGAGAGATCTGCGGGATCGTCGACGTCCCCCCGGGCCCCCCCGGCTGCAACGCGGCCGACCTGGCCGAGCCATTCGGGCTCTTGGATCTTGCCGACATTTCAGCGTTTATCGGGGCGTTCGCGGCCGGTGAGGTGGCGGCGGACCTGGCCGAGCCGTTCGGCATCTTGGATCTGGCGGACATCTCGGCGTTCGTCGCCGCGTTCTCGGGGGATTGCCCGTGAATACACGCCCACGCGGATTCACGCTGATCGAACTGCTCATCGTGATCGCGATCGCGGGGCTGCTGGTGGGGCTGCTGCTGCCGGCCCTGGGAGCAGCGAGGTCGAGCGCCCAAGGCCTGCAGTGCCTCGCCAACCAACGCCAGATGCTCTGCGCGGCGACGGTATACGCCCACGAGAACCTCGGACACCTGATGCCGGCGTTGTACACCGACTTCGCGTCCGCCCCGGCGCGGCGCGTGGGATGGGACTTCATCGAGGTCTACGAGCCCGGCGGCGTGCGCCGCGAACCCGGGGCGATGTGGTCGCGGACGGACAACGGGCAGGTGCTCCAGTGCCCCGCGATGGACGGGCCCTCGAACTGGAACGAGGGCGGCGACCCGTACACCGGGTACAACTACAACACGAGCTACCTCGGGGGCCCAACGATCGGGCCGGACCCCGGCCACCCCGCCGGCAACGGGCCCAGGTGGGACTCGGAAGGCCACCCGATCGACGCGTCAACACGCCTGAGCGAAATCGGTGATCCGTCGTGGTGCGCCGTGTTTGGCGACGGGGCGTTCGGCGAGGGGGCCAACAAGTTCATGCGGGCGCCCTTCGCGGGGCCCCGTGATTCGGACATCGGGCACGCGGCCCACGGCGCGGGCGCCCAGGCGTTCCTGCACGGCGGAGCGAGCAACGCGGCGCTCGCGGACGGGCACGCGGTGGCGTTCCGCGTCGCCCACCGCGACACCTATCCCCAAGCAGAGCCCTTCCTGGCCCGCGGGGCGGGGTTCCTGTCGGCAGGGAACGGGCTGTACGACCTGGAGATGGGGCGGTAGCTCGGCCGTGGGGCCCGGCCCACGAGATCGCGTCGCGGTTCATTGGCGGCTATCATCGTGGCCGCGGCCCGAGGGCCGTGCGGGGCGTATAGCTCAGTTGGCTAGAGCGCTGCTGTCACATAGCAGAGGTCACAGGTTCAAGTCCTGTTACGCCCATTTCGGAAGCCGCCGCGGTCCTCGGATCGCGGCGTTTTTCTTGCGCGGGTGGGTCGACGCCATTCTGGGCAAGGCGCCGTGTCGACATCGGGCGGCAAACAGGCCCGGAAACCACCTGCAATGCGACAATGGGGAAGTTCGAACTTGCATGACCGCTGTGTTGCCCTAAGATAAAGCCCTTAACACGATCGGCCAATCACCGGCTTCGGGTGCCCCCGGCTCGTGAGGGACGCCAGTCGTGCGTCGGAGGAGGTGCGTGGAATGAGCCCGAAGCGGTGGATGGGAAGCGTCGCGACACTGGTCGGAATCTCGCTCGCGTCACAGGCGACGGGCCAGTTGATCTCCTCCGTGGATTTCGAGGGTCAGGCAGCAGGGTCGGCGCTGACGACGATCGTCGAGAACGGGAACACCTGGGTGCCGGTGGCGAGCACCCCAGGTCTGCTCCCGGTCGCGTCGACGCTCGTGCCCGACCCGGCGAGCCGGCCCGACGGGGCGCCGGCGAGCGTGCTCTCGGGCGACTTCAGCCCGGGCTTCGGGTATCTCGAGGCGAGCGGGGCGGACATCACGCTGCCCGACACGGGGTGGACGATCGAGGCGAGGGTCCGTTTCAGCAGCACGAGCGGGTTCCAGACCATCTTCGGACGCGACCGCGCGGACGGCGAGTCACGGACGGCGTTCGCCGACCTCTACTTCCAGAAGCGGAGCGATAACTCGTTCTCGTGCTCGTACACCGCAGGGTTCGCGCCGGACGGGACGCACGACCGAGCGTTCGTGCAGTCGGTCGCGGGGTACGCCCAGGCGAACACGTGGTATCACATGGCGGCGGTGTACGACCCCGCCGGTCCTTCGCTGAGCATGTTTGTCGACGGGCAGCTCGCGGGATCGGTCGCGGTGTCGGGGAACATCATCCCGGTGAGCGATCCGGGCTCGCAACTGTGGACACTGGGAAGAGGTGACTACAACGGCTCGCCGACCGACAACGTGATCGCCCAAGTCGACGACTTCCGCATCACGCCGGCGGTGCTGACGCCCGAGGAGTTCTTCTTCGTGCCGCCCGAGCCGCCCCAGGCGGACGTGGATGTGACGTATTCGCACGTCGCGGACGGCGCGTACGCCGTGAACGACATCAATTCGACCGCGTTCAAGCGGAGCGGGCTGGTGACGCACGACAACTACCAGTTCATCGCGTTCTACTTGGCGACCAACGGCAACCGGCTGCAGATCGGGCGGCGGGCGCTGGGGACGGACGGGTGGACGGTGCTCGACACGCCCTACACCGCCGACGACGTGACCGACAGCCACGACACGGCGAATCTTGGGATTGACGGGGACGGGCGCATGCACGTCTCGTGGGGCATGCACGGGGGCGCGATGCACTACGTCCTCTCGTCCAACCCGGCGACAGGGGCAGAGTTCAGCCTCGCGGCGCTCGGCTTCCAGTCGCCGTCATACTGGAACGGCGTCTCGAGCGTGACGTACCCCGAGTTCTACAGCATCCCCGGGACGGGCGACCTGCTGTTCGCCTATCGGATCGGCAGCTCGGGCAACGGGGACACGTGGCTCGCCCGCTACGACGCCGGGACCGGCACGTGGGACCGGTGGATGATTATCCAGGGGACCGCGACGAACGTGAACGCCTACACAAATCGCTTCGCCTTCGACTCGACGGGGCGACTGCACATGTCGTGGACGTGGCGCGAGACGCCCAGCTTCGACAACCACGACATCATGTACGCCTACTCCGACGACGGCGGCCACACCTGGCGCGACCACAACGGGAGCCTCTACACGGGCGTGATCAACGAGAACAACGCACCCCCGCTGGTGCCGATCGCGATCGGCCGCGACCTGATGAACCAGTGCGACATGACGGTGGACGGGGACGACCACCCGTACATCGCGGTGTGGTACAAGCCCGACGGGAACAGCTACCGGCAGTACATGCTGCACTACTTCGACGGGTCGGCGTGGCAGGTCCGGCAGATGTCGGACCGGACGACGACCGCGAGCGACTACCGCGACCTGTCGCGTCCGCTGGTGCTGGTGGACGGCGAGGACCGGGTGTATTACCTCATGCGGTACGACGAGGTGGGCAACAGCATCGTCGCGGCCGTGAGCACAGACCGGACGAACTGGGACACATTGACGCTCAGCGTGACGAATCTGGGCATCTACGAGCTGACGTTCGACTCGGTGCTGTGGGAGCGCGAGCATGTGCTCAACCTCTACCACCAGGTGATGGGAACCTCGACGCCCCAGTCGGTCGACGTGCTGGAATGGGACACCCGCGCGACCTTCCACCCCTGCCCGGCCGACCTCGCCGAGCCGTACGGGATTCTCGACCTCGCGGACATCACCGCGTTTATCGCGGCGTTCCAGAACGGCGACCCCGCGGCCGACCTCGCCGAGCCGCACGGCGTATTTGACCTGGCGGACATCGGCGCGTTCGTTTCATCGTTCCTGGCGGGGTGTCCCTGATCAGGCGCGATGCGGCGGCATGGGGCCCGGAGCGTCGTCCGATTCCCGTGCGGGCGTCACCACTGCGCGGCCGCCCCTGGAACTGGTGGCCCCGACGCCGGGGTGAAGCGGTCTACAGTCCGCCGTGCGTGTGACGAACCGAATCCTGCGGGTGGCCCTTCTATCGCTTGCGTGCTTCGTGGGCGGCATCGCGTGGGCGAAGGGGCAGGACGCGACCAACGGCGCATCAGGGCCTCCCCCGGTGACGGCCGAGGAGGTTCAGGTCCGCCTGGACGCGCTCGATCCGACTGATACCACGACAGCGGCGGCGTACAAGGAAGCGCTGGCGCAGCTCGACCGGGCGAAGGCGGCGAAGGCGAGGACGGACGATTTCACGAGCCAGACGAACCAGGCGCCGGCGATGCTGGCGTCGATCCGGCAGGAGCTCAGCCTGCCCCCGGCGCCGGTGTCGCTGGAGATCGAGGCCGACGCGCCGCTGATCCAATACGAGCAGGGTGAGGCAAAGGCGGAGGCGCAGCTCCAGGCGTCGCGGGACCAGCTGGCCCAACTCCAGTCGGAGGCGTCGAAGCGGCAGGAGCGTCGGACGCAGATCCCGGCGTCGCTGGCGCAGTCGAGGCAGAAGCTGGCGGAACTGGATGACTCGCTGAACGCGCTGCCCCCGGCGGACGCGGTCGACCTGACGGAGGCGGACCGCGCGAGGCGGATGGTGCTGCGGGCGACGCGGCAGGCCGTGGTGGCGGAGATCGCGGCGCTCGAGGCCGAGCAGGCGAGCTACGACGCAAGGCGCGAACTGCTGCCGGCACGCACCGACCGGGCGAATCGGCAGGTTTCGATCAACGAGCAACTCGTCAACACCTGGCGGGATCGGGTGGCGGCGCGTCGACAGCAGGAGGCGGAGAAAGCGGCGCGTGACGCGGCGAAGGCGGCGAAAGAGGCGGCGCGGGAGCACCCGGTGCTCCAGGCGTTCGCGGCGGAGAGCAAGCAGATCGCGGAGACGCGGGCGTCCGCCGACGGGGTCCCCCAGAAGATCACAAATGTGAAAGCCCGGCTCGACGGGGTCAACAGCCAGCTGAGCGACCTCACCAAGCGCTACCTGCGGATGCGCAAGCGGATCGAGACGACGGGCCTGAACCGGGCGACGGGCCTGGCGTTCCGGCGCGAGTTCGAGTCGCTCCCGGACACAGGGGCGTTGCGTCGCCGGCTGCGCGAGGCCCAGAGGGAGTTGGAGGATGCGCAGTACGCCGCGATCGAACGGGGCGACGAGCGCGAGCAGGCCAGCCGCATCGATGACGTAGTGAGGGACCTGCTGGACCAGATCGCGGCCACTGGCGCCAAGGCGCCGGAGTTCGAGTTCGTGGCGCGGGAACTCGCGAATGCGCGGAAGAAGCTGCTGGAGGATCTGGTCAGCGATTCGGACACGTATTCCTTCGAGCTCGATCAACTGGTGCAGAGCAGCGATCGGCTCTACAAGGGAGCGACAGAGTACGAGACATTCATCGGCGAGCGGATTCTCTGGGTTCGGAGCATCGCGAGCGGTCGGTCGCACGGCGACGCCGAGCGGCGCACGCTCGAAGGCAACCGGCCCTCATTCGTGACTCGCGCCGCAAAGGCGGTCAGGTGGCAGCTCAACCCGAAGGCGTGGTCGGACGCATGGTCGCGGACCCGGGACGAGGCGTTCAGCCATCCAGGGCAGTCGGCGTTCGGGGCGGCCGTGCTGCTGCTCGGGTTCCTGCTGATCTGGCCCGCAAGGCGGGGGCTGGGGCGGCTGGGCGAGCTGGTGGGCCGGTACAAGACGGACAGGCTGCGGCACACCGTCGAAGCATTGGTGCTGACGGTGCTCGTGTCGTGGCCGATTCCCGCGCTGATCTGGGCGGTCGGCTGGCTGCTGGCTCGCCCCACGGACCAGCCCGAGCAGGCGCTGGCCCTCGGCGCGGGGGTTCGGGGCGCGGCGTTGCTCCTGTTCCCCTTGTTGTTCGCCTACCAGTTCTTCCGGCCCCTGGGGATCGCCGACGCGCACTTCCGCTGGTCACAGGCGGCGATGAAATCGCTGCGCCGGCACCTGCGGTGGTTCGTGCCGGCCTACTCGGCGCTGATTGCGCTCGTGGTCGCCGTGGATTACCGGGGCGAAGAGGACGCGGACGCGACGCTGGGCCGCCTGGCGTTCACGGCGGCGATGCTGGCGCTGGCGGCTTTCCTGCAGCGGGTGCTGCGGCCCCACGGGGCGGTGCTGGGTGACTATCTCAAGCGCGTCGAGGACACGTGGATCGATCGGCTGAAGTACCTCTGGTACCCCGTGTTCACAGGGGTGCCGCTCGCCCTGACGCTGGTGGGATGGCTTGGGTACTACTACACGTCGATCCACCTCGAATCTCGGTTCGAGCTGTCGCTCGTGCTGATCCTGGGGCTGGTGCTGGCCAATGGGCTGCTCATGCGCTGGCTGTTTGTCGCGAGGCGGAACGTGGCGGTCGAGGACGCGAAGCGGCGACGTGAGCAGGCGACGCCCGAGCAGGCGGCCGAACGCCCCACGCCGATCGATGCGGACAAGCTCAATCTGCCCGCGATCAGCCTGCAGACCCAGCAGTTGTTCCGGCTGGCGATTCTGCTGGGGAGCGTGGTCGGACTCTTTGCGATCTGGGCTGGTGTCCTGCCCGCGCTGCGGATGCTCGACCGTCTGGTCGTGTACCCGGAATTCCGGATTGTCGAGGCGAACGACCTGGAAGTGATCCCGGAACTCGAGCCGACAACGACCGGCGACGCAGCGGCGGACCCGGGCGCGGCGACGAGCCAACCCGCATCGGGCCAACCAGCGCCGGCCCAGGCTTCGGGGGGCTCGGCGACCCCGGCGCCCGGTCTGGTGAACCCCGCGGCGTCGATGGTCGAGCAGAGCGCCGCAGAATCCGCGACAAGCGAAGAGGCTTTGCCCGACACGCGAGTGGTGACGCTGGCCGACCTCGGGCTCGCCGCGATCCTGCTTATCGCAACGTTCGCGGCGTTCCGCAACCTGCCGGGGCTGATCGAGATCGCGGTGCTCCAGCGGCTGCCGCTCGACGCGGGCAGCCGGTATGCGTTGAGCACGGTGATCCGCTACCTGATCGCGATCGTGGGCATCATGGCCGCACTGGGGGCGGTCGGGATTTCCTGGTCGCGCGTGCAGTGGCTGGCGGCGGCGCTGACGTTCGGCCTCGCGTTCGGGCTCCAGGAGATCTTCGCCAACTTCGTGTCGGGCCTGATCATCCTGGCCGAGCGGCCCATCCGCATCGGTGACACGGTCACGGTGGGCGGCGTGTCGGGCTCGGTGACCAGAGTGCGGATGCGGGCGACAACGATCACCGACTGGGACCGCAAGGAGCTCGTGATCCCCAACAAGACGTTCATCACGGGCGAGGTGATCAACTGGACACTCTCGGATCCGATCCTGCGCGTGACAGTGCCAGTCGGCGTGAGCTACGACTCTGATCCAAGGCGGGTGGAGGCGATCCTGCTCAAGATCGCGGCCGAGCACCCCATCGTCCTGGCCGATCCGGCGCCGCGCGCGCCGTTCATGCGATTCGGCGACAGCACGCTTGACTTCGAGCTGCGTGTCTACATCCCCCACATCGACCACTTCTTGCCGGTGAGGCATGACCTGCACCTGCGGATCATGGAAGCCTTCCGCGAAGCCGGGATCGAGATCGCGTTCCCGCAGCGTGACCTGCACATCCGCAGCGCGGGGCCGATCACCGAGTTGCTCAGCAAACACGTGGACCCTGCGGCCGCGGAATAGGCACCGCCGGCCGCCCCGATTGCTCGGGATGCCCCGAGAATTGTGCCGGGTCGTCACGCTCGGGCCCGGTGTTGGCGGGGGTTCCCTATTCCGCGCCGCGTGCGCTCGTTGCACCATCAGGGTGGCTTCTCGCCGAAGGAGGTGCAACATGAGGGTATCGAGAGTTCTCGCGGCCGCACTGGTGCTGGGGGCAGGGACGGCCGCGGTGTTCGCGGGCGACGTCGACATCCGCAAGGATCGCGACAGCCACGTCACGGTCTGGCGGACGCTGCTTGGATTCCGTATCGGTGATCCGATCTATGACGGCAATCTGCCGGCGGGCCACCGACTTCGCATCCGGGAGGGCTGGCTGACGGATCTGTCGGTCACACAGGATCTGCTCTCCGTCGCGGTGCATACACAGCACGACATCGCCGCGATGGTCGGCCCGCCCGGCATGGTCACCATGGCCCCGCTCGACGGCTGGGTGCGCGACGCGTGGGGAGACCAGGTCGGCACGCTCATCGACTTCATGCCGGGTGATGTCGCCGTGGTGCCCGAGTTGTACGTCGCGATCGACCTGAGCCGGATCGACCCGTGGCTCTGGACCTGCCCCGAGGAGATGTTCCTCGTGTTCGACGGGACCGTGCTCGGGCTGCCCGGCTATCAGTTCAGCCATCTGCCGTTCGAGTATGTCGACGGCGAGGGGTGGGTGAACCTCGCGCCCTACAACGGAAATGTTGTCGTGATCGGCGAGATGGGGCTCAACGCGTCGTACTACCCGCCGAACGGCTGCAACCTGGCCGACCTGAACTTCGACGGCATCCTGGATCTTCGGGACATCAGCCTGTTCATCTCGGAGTTCCTCGCGGGCTGCCCGGATCCCGGCACTCCGTGACCCGTCCGGCTCAGGGGCTGACAACCCGCGCGTAGTAGACGATCCAGGCGTTCTGGTCTCGCTCGACGACGACGGGGACGAACAGCGTCTCCTGATAGGGGATGTAGTCATAGTCGATCCGCCCGTCGCGGTGGCGGAAGCGGCGATAGGTGTAGCCCTCGCGGGTGTAGGACTCCTGCTCGACCGTCTGGGCCTTGCCGAGGTAGGTCGTGCTCCAGATGGCGTAGTCGGCGCCGATGGACCGGGCGAACTTGGAGAGCGAGCCGTCGAGCAGCTTGATGTTTGACGTCGACTTGAAGACGCTGCGGCCCAGGATGACGACCGACTCGGGGGCCTCGCTGAGCTGAAGGGCCCGGACGAGATCGGCGTGCTCCGCGGCGCGGGCTTCGGGGCTCATCTCGGCGGGCGCGACGTCGCTCGAGACGCGTGCGGCGTCGATCTCCTTGAGCGCGCTGTCGATGCGCTTCCACGGGACTTCACGGATGACGACCTGATCAGTCGAGCTGAAGACCTCAGCCGTCGCGGGCTGGAACGTCGACTTCCACGGCGAGGCGCAGCCGGAGAGCAGGCCCAGAAGGGCAACCAGAAGGAGCGATGTACAACGGCCGGTCCGGTCCATGCCGCCGTCATGGTATCGGATCTGGAGGGCTGCGGACAGAGAGCCCGGATTCATGGTCTGCGCTCGGTGGGATCGAGGTGCGGCGCCCAGTGCGAGCCGTCGGGTAGGGTGAGCCCCGCGAGAATCCGCAGCGCCTCGGCCTGCGGAACGCTGGCGACATGACCATCGGCGTACGCGATGAGCGTCTTGTCGGGGTCGAGCGATGGATCCTCGTAGACCAGCACCCGGGCGGGATCCGGCGTGGCCGCGTACCCCGGGACGTAGAAGCAGTCCGCGCCAACCGCATCGGATCTCGGGCTCGTGAAGATCGACGGCGACACCTGGAACTCGGCGATGAGCACGTCCTGCCAGCCGTCCGCGTTCGTCGGAAACTGGCCCGCGTGCGTGTCGGCGTACAGCCGCAGCGCCTGGGCGATGGCCTGGATGCGAGTCCAGGCTAGGGCGTCGACCGCCGTCTCCTTGGGCGTCGTCCACGCCACATACCACGAGCGCAGCCCGACGCCGACCAACGCGACCACGACGATCCCGCCGACCAACAGCAAGGCCCGGCGTCGTCTTCTGCGAGGACCGTCCGACCCGCTCGTGTCGGGGCTCTCAGCCGGCATTCAAGATTCCTCGAGCGCCAGGTGATACCGGCTGAGCACGCGGCCGCGGGTGACAAGGCCGAGGGGCGTGAGTTCCCCGTTCGATTTGGCACGCGTCAGGCAGAGGCTCGTGACATCGTGCTTGGCGAACTTGTTCATCACCGTGTCGAGCGTGTCGTCGGCCGCGACGGCGGGGATCTCGGTCTGCATGAGCTCAGCAACGAGCAGCAGCGGGATGGCCTCGCGGTCGATCAGCGCCGTGCGCATGTCCTCGCCCGTGACCATGCCGATGTAACAGCCCGATTGGTCGACAACGGGGAAGTCCGGGACGTGATAGGTCGCGTGCAGCGAGATGAGCTTGCTGACGGGGTCGGAGGCGTAGATCGGCTCGATCGGCAGCGGCTCGGGCTCGACATCCGCGACCCGGAGTTTGCGGAGAATAGTGAGGTCGCGGGCGGCGCCGACCAGCACACCCGCGCGGCGGAGCTTGAAGGTGTAGACCGAATCGCGATTGATGAGCTGGCTGACGACCGTGGCGATGACCGCGGCGAGCATGATGGGCAGGAGCACGAAGACGTCGCGCGTGAGCTCGAAGAGAATCAGGATGGCGGTGAGAGGGGCATGGGTGGTGCCGGCGACGACCGCGGCCATGCCGACGAGGGCGTAGGCGGCGGGAGATCCACCCTCGGGGATGAGCCCGAGGTTCTCGAGGCCCACGCCGACCGCGCCGCCCGTGACGGCTCCGAGGAAAAGACTGGGGGCGAAGACGCCGCCCGAGCCGCCCGAGCCCAGTGTGAAGGTGGTGGCGACGCTCTTGAGGAGAACGAGAAGGGCGAGGAGCCAGAAGAAAGCCGGGACGTGCATGTCGCCGGTCAGCCCGTTCCCCGGGCCGATCATGTAAGCGGCGGGGTCGATGAGCCAGCGGATGGTGTCGTATCCGTTGCCGAAGAACGGCGCGGCATGGTGGCCGCCCTCGGCTCCGGGCAGCAGAAGGTAGCCCATGCCGAGGAGCCCGAGCATTCCCGCCCCGACGACGGGACGGCCGATGGGGTGGATCGGGGCCTTCTCGAACAGGTCCTCACCAAGGTGGAGCATCCAGTTGAACATGGCGGCGATGAGGCCGCAGAGGATGCCGAGGAGAATGTAGCTGGGGAGCTCGAAGAGGCTGAACTCGTAGCCCGCGAGCTTCTCGCCCGCGAAGAAGATGGCCTCGTTCTCGCCGCGGAAGGCGTGGGTGGTCGCTGCGCTGAAGACCGACGCGACGACGATGGGCGTGAAGACGCGGATCGAGAAATCGCGCAGCAGGATCTCGAGAACGAAGAAGACACCCGCGATCGGAGCGTTGAAGATGGACGCCATGCCGGCGGCGGCGCCGCAGCCCACGAGGGTGCGCATGTGCTCGCGGGGGATGGAGAGAACGCGGCAGAGCACTGAACCGGCGGTGGCGCCGATCTGGATGATCGGCCCCTCGGTGCCCGCCGACCCCCCGCTGCCGACCGTGAAGATGGACGCGAAGACCTTGACGATACCGACGCGCAAGGGGATCTGTCCGTTGCGCTGGATGAGAGCCTTGAGCACCTGGGGCACGCCGTGGCCCTTGGCCTCGCGAGCCCAGAGGTAGATCATGATGCCGCTGAGCAGAGCGCCGACCATGGGGATGGCCGGGAGGATCCAGAGCGCCGAATCGGCCCGCGATTCGGAGGTCCAGTGCTCGATGCGACGCAGCAGCTCCGCGAACCCGATGGCGCCGAACGCCGTGACGGTCCCGATGATCGCGCCCACCAGGATCAGGTACCAGTCGCGCTGAAACCCGAGGCGCCGGCTGAGTGTCTTCAGCAGATTGTGGAGATCGAGCTTACTCACCAGAGCCACCCGGCCGTCATGTGCGAGCGGCATGGTATGGAGGCGAGACGCGCGAGTTTGATTCTGTGCTCGGATTGTGCGGGTGCGACGGCCTGCATCTGCTCCGGCATGAACAGATAGCTGGGCCGGGCCGCCCCAAGCTGGGCGCCACAAGAGCCCGTCGGAGCTTGCAGCGAGGACGATGCAGGCCGCGCCGCTTTGGTGGCCTCCTGTTCCTTTGTGAGGCACGGACATTGTCGCGTCTGGTCTTGGCGAAGGTAATGCGGGCCGCCCCGCGGGTACACCATCACGAACTGGTCGAGCCCCCCTGGTGGAGGCCAGCGGGTGCGAAGGGCCGACACGCCGCGTCACCCCCCCATCCGGTGGGTATTCAGAAGTCATGCCCAACCTTGCCCCCCGATATCAGCTCTGAAACGACGCTGGGCTGTGTTCCAGGGTCCAACAATTTTTGCGATTTCGGGTGGGTTGGGGCTTTTGTTTGCATGGCGAACCCGTACACTAACTCTGCACTCTGAGAACAGGTCTTGGGGTGCGCGTACGGTCCGAGTCCGATGCCGCCCGAATCGAGATCTCACACCGTGTCACCAGGCTTCGGGCAACGCAATCGGATCCCATGAAAAAGCTGTATGTCGGCAACCTCCCGTTCAGCGCGAGCGAGGCGGAAATCCACGAACTGTTCAGTCAGCATGGCGCGGTCGCTTCGGTCGCGCTGATCAACGACCGTGAAACCGGGCGCCCGCGCGGCTTCGGTTTCGTCGAGATGAGCGAAGACTCGGAGGCGGACAACGCCATCGAGGCCCTCAACGGCTATGAGTTCGGCGGCCGGACCCTGACCGTCAACGAGGCGCGCGAGCGTCAGCCCCGCGGCCCCGGCGGCGGCGGCGGCTTCGGCGGTGGTCGTGGCGGCGGCGGTGGTCGCGGCGGCTATGGCGGCGGTGGCGGTGGTGGTCGCGGCGGCTACGGCGGCGGCGGCGGCGGTCGCGGCGGCGGCTGGTAGGCACTCACCCCAATCGAACAGAGCCCCCGGCGACGGGGGCTTTTTCATGCGCTCGGTCGTGCATCTGTCGCGGCCGGCGGCGGTGCGGTCTTGACCCATGCCGCGATGAAGAGCATCGCCCAGACGAGGTCGCACAACGCAAGCGGGATCCACGCTGTTGGGATCGATCCGAAGGCCCAGTGCCCCAGGACGACGCCCAGGTACGACAGCTTGAGCCCCACACCGTAGAGCATCAACTCCCGGTTTGCGGGCGGGTTCATCGCGACCCGGGCGAACATCACGGCGAAGACAATGAGCAACGCCGCGGGGAACTGCACGTAGCCCAGGTGATTCGCCGGCGTGACACCCATCGCGTCGTAGAGCGGCCCGGCGGCGATCAGGAAGGCGGCCCCGAGCAGGCCGTCGTACAGCGCGACGAGCCAGAACATTGGAGGCACCCACTTCGGACAGGCCATCATCGGCCTCCTTCCAGTGCGGCGGCGGGGCGGCGCCGTCTCGCCGCCTCGGCGAAGCGTCCGCGCCGCATCGCCGTGTATTCATCGCTGTAGAGCCGGCGGGCGAGGTCGTGGAATCCCGCGACGAGTTCCTCCGAGGACATAGGCGTCGGGACGAAGTTCAGGTCGAAAAGCGTGCAGCGCCCCCACTGCCCGTCGTGCGTCAGCCGGCCCGCGGCCTTCAGGCGGTGGTAGAACGGCGTGCCCGGGAAGGGCGTGGGCAGCGTGATCTGCACGTCGAACAGCCCGGCCTCCAGCGCGAAGTCGTGAATGTCGTCGAACACCGCGGGTGTTTGACCATCCAGCCCCACAATGAAGCAGCCGTTGACACGAATGCCGTGCGCCTGGATGCACTGGACAGCGTCGAGGTTGGTCTCCCAGCGCTTGTGCTTCCAGTCGGCCCTGCGTTCGAGCCCGGGCAGGCCCGCCTCGATGGGGCTCTCCAGCCCGACGAGGACCTCGGCGCACCCGGACGAAGCGAGCAGGTCGAGGAACTCGGGGTCGTCGGCGATCGAGACGTCGGTCTCGGTGAACCACTTGATCCGGCGCCCGGCGAGCTCGGGCAGCAGGCGACGCCAGTACGCGCGGTTGACCAGCCCGTTGTCATCGGCGAACTCGATGAAGGGGCGGCGCCAGAGGTCACGGATGCGGTCGATCTCCGCAAGGACGCGTTCGACGGGCTTCTGGCGGTACTTCGGGCTGAAGAGGATCGACCCCGCGCAGAACTCGCAGCGGAACGGGCAACCCCGGCTCGTCTGGACCGTGAGGCGGTTGTAGCGGTCGATGTCGAGCAACTCGAACGCGGGCATCGGCGATTCGGCCAGATCGAAGCGGCCCCTGGCGTCGCCGTAGCGGGGTTCGAGGCAGCCCGCCTCGGCGTCGGCGAGCAGGTCTGGCCAGGCCGCCTCACCGTCGCCCAGCACGACCGCGTCGGCGTGTTGCGAGGCTTCGTCGGGCAGGACGGTGACGTGGGGCCCGCCGATGACGACGCGCCCGCCCGCCTGGCGGATCCGATCGGCCAAGGCGTATGCCTCGAGCGCCTGGGCGGTGAAGGTCGAAATAGCGACGAGGTCATAGGAAGCAAGGGTGGGGTCGGCCCCGTCGATCTGGTCGACCTCGATGTAGTCGACGTGGTGCGTGTCGGGCGTCGCCCCGGCGAGGGTGAGCAGCCCAAGGCTGGGCAGCGAGGCGATCGCCTTGCTGCGTTCGACGAACCCCGGAAGCGTGAGGCCCAGGCGGAGCAGATCCTCGTCGCAGACTCGGATGCCGCTCATGGCGACCAGGGCGATGTTCATAGCGTGGCCTCCAACACGAGCCACCCGGTCCAGATACACGCGACGAGCACGGCGAGAACCGGGATGGGGAACAGGTTGCGCGCGGGCTGCTTCCACGCCGAGAGCCAGCAGACCAGCGGCATTCCCGCCGCTCCGACAAGAAGTAACATTGAGGGCGTCATGACGAACGCCCCAACCGGAAGGCGATCAGCGGTCACGGCAAACGCGATGTTGATCAACCCGATCCCGAAGCAGGCGATATGGCCGAGGCGGAGCATCCGGCGAGGCCAACTGGCGTAGCCGCCGAGCCAATCGGGGTCGGCGAATCGGAGACCGATGAGCGCCCCGGCGAGGACGCCCACGGCGAATCCGATCCAGGCGGCGGCAAGGTTCCAGTGGGGCATGGCGGCCTCCTGTGTCGATAGTTAGGATACACTAACTTCTAGGAGCTGTCAATCCTGATTCGGGATTTCCTGCGATTCGTGGGGTGGTGCCCCCAGCGTGCCGCGCCTGCGGCCAAGGACCGTCGCCCACCTGCCACGGCCGGGTCGATCGCCGGCGCTGCCCGCGGCGGCAACCTCATCATGCGAGCGATTGTGCTCGGGCGAGAACCGCATACGAGCGTGAGCGTCTTGCGGAGCCGTCGTTCGCGGAATAGGTACGCATCTCACACCGCCGATTCCGGCGGACTCACAGCAAGGAGCAACAGATGAACCGAATGATCGCCCGGATGGGCTTCGCTGTCGCCGCGCTCGCGATGTTCGCGGCTTCGCACGCCGACGCGCAGATGCACGCAATCTGGAAGTTCCAGAACAACACGGGGCGGGTCGCGAACGACCTGCACGCCACGTTCGTCTGGGGCAACGCGCGCAGCGGGTTCCAGGGAGGACTCCCCGCGCAGCAGAGCCGAACGTTCGGAAGTGCCGACCGCTTCACCGGCACCACCGACGTGCACTGGGACGCGGAGGCGGGCCAGTCCGTCGACAACGGGGACTGGGACCGCGTCGAGCTGACGTTCAGGCAGGGTTCGCGGATCACCTCGGCGACGGCCAACTGGACGTTCGATGGCGCGAACATCGGCGCGGTGAACAAGGCGGTCCGGCTGGCGATGCAGTCGGAGAACGACGGCACCTATACCGCCGTCGTCGTGAATGACACCGGGGGGTCGATCTCCTACGACGGGTTCAGCCTCGCGCAGGACATCGATATGTCACTGTTCAGCACGAGTTCGTTCCTCGACTTCGCCGGCTACGGGCAGTCGATCGCGACGGGGTATGACGGATCGGGTGTTTTCGCCGTCGGCGAAACAGAGGTCGCGAGCGGGCTCACCATCGGCGCGTTCGGGTACACGGCCTTCTCGTTCCAATCGGGCGGCGACACGCTCGGGGCCGCCGTGGTTCCGTCACCCGCGGCGGGGACGCTGCTCGGCCTGGGCGGCCTGACAGCGGCACGCCGGCGCCGCTAGCAGCCCGTCTTCACGCTCGCCCCCGGCCCCGGCAAGGGCCGCGGGGCTTTTTCGCTGACGGCGCGGGGCTTGGCGGGTACAATCCCGGCCCACGCGGACGTGGCGGAATTGGCAGACGCGCTAGGTTCAGGTCCTAGTGGGGGTAAAACCCCGTGGAGGTTCGACTCCTCTCGTCCGCATTGAAAAGCGGCCCGGGTTTGAGCCCGGGCCGCTTTCGTATCTGCAATCCTGAATGCCGGGTGGCCCGCCTGCGGCCGGCCCCGGCGGCGCGTCACAGCTTGAACTGGCCGATCAGCGCCCGGAGCTTCTCCGCCTCGCGGGAGAGCGTGCCGGCGGCGATGGCGGCCTGGCCGGCCCCCTCGCTCGACTGCCGGGTCACGGTGGAGATCCGGTCCACACCCCGAGCGATCTCCTCGCTCACGCCCGACTGCTCGTCGGTGGCCGTCGCGATCGAGGCCACCCGCTGGGCGAGTGACTGCGAGGACGTGACGATCTGCGTGAGCGCCTCGCCCGCCTTGTTCGCGAGGGCGACTCCATCGCCCACACGGGCCGCTCCCGAGCCGATCAGTTCGACCGCCTTGGCGGTTTCGCTCTGGATCTCGCCGATGCTCCGGCTCACCTCCTTTGTGGCCTCGCTGGTCCGTTCGGCCAGCTTGCGGACCTCGTCGGCGACAACCGCGAACCCGCGGCCGTGCTCCCCGGCCCGAGCGGCCTCGATCGCCGCGTTGAGCGCGAGCAGGTTGGTCTGGTCGGCGATGTCGTTGATCACCTCGATGATCGAGCCGATCTGCTCGCTCTTGTGGCCCAACTCGGTGACGCTGTTCGCGCCGCAGCCCACGGCCATGGAAATCTCGCCCATGCCCTCCACGGTGTCGGCGACCAGCTTGCCGCCGTCCGTGGCGAACCGGCCCGCCGAGTCGGCGTCGTTGGCCGCGTCCGAGGCGCTCCGCGCCACCTCCATGATCGAGGACGACATCTCCTCGATGGCCGAGGAGATCTGCTCGACCTGCCGCGTCTGATCGCTGAGGCCGGCGGACATCTGCTCGCTCGACGCGGCGATCTGCGTCGACGCTGCGGCCACCTCGCCCGAGGTGCCCGCGACCTCCGAAATGATCCCGTGGACGCGTTCGACGAATGTGTCGAACCAGCCGGCGAGTTCGCCGATCTCGTCGCCGCGGCTCATCCGCAGGCGTTTGGTCAGGTCACCCTCGCCCTCGGCGATGTCGCGGATGCTCGCGATCAGCAGCCTGAGGGGGCCCGTCGTCCGCCGGACGATCAGGAACGGGATAAACGAACCGACGATGATCCCGGTGACCAACGCCGCGGTGATCAGCCCCTTGGCGTGCTTGGCCTCGGCGAGCCCGGCGGCGGTGACCTTCTCCGCGGCATCGCCCTTGTCGGCGACCTCGCGGCTGGTCTCCGCGAACCGGTTCATCGCGGCCTCGAGGGCCTGGATCCGAGCGGCCGTCTCATCGGCGGCCTGGATCCCCTTCCCCAGGCTATCGACCACCGACCGAACGGTCGGAAGGCACTCCTTGCGGGCCATGTCCTCGTTGTCTTCGACGCTGAAGAGCAGGTCCTCGATGATCCCCGCGGCGTTCTCATCGAGCGATTCGTCGTCGAGGGCCGCTTCGAGTTCCTTCAGGCTCTCGCCCGCGCTCGCGACGAGCCGTTCCACGGCCCGCTGGAGCACCGCGAGATTCTGCGCTCCGTCGTTCATCTCGGCGGAAAGCCCCGTCCGAACATCGTTGGACAGGCTGAGCACCTCGGCCGCGGCCGCGCTCGATTCATCCTGGATCTCGCGGACGTCCCCGACGAGGTGGGACACGTTCTCGATCGCTTCATCGCTGCGATCTTCAATCCGGGAGAGGCTCCAGGCGGACATGCCTCCCTGGACCACCAGGACGGCGAGCACCGCCAGGAACCCACCCCAGATCACATGCCCGAAGCGGGCGCGGAATGAAAAGCGCGGGACTTGCATCATTCACCACCGTGCGCAAAGGACTCGCCCTTCGCGAGCTTCTCGTACATCTGAACGGCTTCGTTCATGTTCTTGAGCAGCGGCAGGTTCTTCTGGGCGACGACCTCCACGTCGGCCTCGGTCAGCGTCACGCCCGAATCACCCGCCTTTGAGACCACCGGGTAGAACGCGGTCCAGAGCTCGCCCACCTTGGCGAGCTGGTCGCGGATGGACTGCTCGGTGGTGCCGGGCAGTTCGAGGTCGGTGTCGCCGTCGAGCAGCCCCTTGAGGGTGCGATCGAACAGCGAGCTCGTCTCGCGCACGTTCAGCCGGTTCTCGTCGACGTTCACGCCGAGATAAACCAGCAGGAACTCCTTGGACATCTTCTGCGTCAGCATCCGCTGCTTGCCGGAGAGGTTGATCACGACCGCGAGATCGCCGCTGCCCACCAGCACCTTCTGCGATTCACGCTCGTACATCTTGACGGCCTTGTTCATCTCCACGAGCAGCGGCGGGTTCTTCGCCGCGATCGTCGCGATCTCGGTCCCGCCGGGCGTCGCACCGCCCACGATCGAGCGGAAGATCGGCTCGATCTCGCCATAGAGCGTCTTCACCTCGTCGAGCTGCTTGACGATCCGGCCGTTCGCGGTGCCGGGCAGGTTGACCGACTCGTCGCCGTCGCGCAGGCCGGCCAGCGTCGTCTCGAACATCGCCATGGTCTTGCCCAGGTTCTCGCGGTTCGCGTCGGCGTCGACGCCCGCGGCCACGAGCAGGGCTTCCTTGCTCATCTTCTGGGTCAGCATCCGCTGACGACCGGACAGGTTGAGCACAGAGCCCCACTGTTCCGGGGTGACTTCCTCGGCCGCCGGGGCGGCCGCCGCCATACCGGGTACGAACACGGTCGATGCGATCGCGACGACGGATAGTACAAGCGTCTTCATGGTCATGGTCTGGTCCCCCTGCGTTGGCCGCTGATCCGCCCTCTTCCGATTCGGATGCCGATCACCCGGAGGGCTCGCGTGGTGACGCACCTGCGTCGTCGGACAGGTCCGTCGGCCGGTTTTGCACGAACCGCCCGCCAAGTGAAATCTGACAGATCCCGCCGAAATAAACGGCCTACTCGGCCTCCCACCCGATCAGGACCGATCCTGACCGGCCGGGGCGTGTCGCCGATCGGCTTCGTCTCGGCATGGCCGTCCGATACGCTGACGGTGGCGCACAAGAAAACCCGGGCTCACGCCCGGGTTTCGCGCACCACGGAGTCTGTCGAATCAGGGGTCAGTCCACATCGACGTTGGCGAAGGTGTTCTCGTTGAGCTTCTGGCTCGCCTTGCGGTAGAGCTCGTCGGTGCTTGTAGGCTGGCTGAAACCGGTCGGGATAGCCAGGCGGGCATCCCAGTTCTCGTCGGCCGTGCGGCCGAACGAGCGGGCCGCGGCGTTGAGCCGCTCGAGCGCGGCGTTGGCGAGCTCCTCGTAGCGGGCCGCATCGGCAAACGCCTGGCGGCTGCGGGAGGCGTCGCGGAAGTTGTCGAGGTAGACGTCGGCGTAGGCACGGTCGCGCGACGAGATCGTCGAGGCGATACGCGAGTCGAACTGCGAGCGGACAACCTGCTCCTGGGCATCGGCGATGGCGTGCTGCTCACCGGCCGCGGCCTGGGCGATGCGCTGGCGGGCGTCGACCTCGGCGCGGAAGGCCAGGTCGGCCGCCTCGCGGAGCTTCTGGCCCGTGTTCGCCTCGGCCACCATGCGGTCGACCTCGGCGCCGGCGCTGATCTGGTTGGCGTCGGCCATGCGGTTGAGGTACTGGACGTCGGCGGCCGCCTGCTTCCGGGCCGAGACGTGGGCCGCGGTCAGCTCGGTCGCGTTGGCGACGCTGATCTTCTCGAAGGTGTCGGCGAGGACCTTCTGCTCCTCATAGTCGGCCTTGGCGACCGAGTAGAAGGTCTTGGCGCTCTGATCGAGACGGGCGAGCTCGCTGGAGAGGATCCGGCGGGCAGAGTCGATCTCGCCCCGCATGCGCGAGACCACCGCGGCCTGACTCTGCTCGAGCGAGTCGGCCTCGACGAGCAGCTCGCGGCTGCGGGCCTTGCCGCGACGCATCGTCGAATCGCGGCGGATTTCGAGCGTGCGGACCTCGCTGTCGCCGTTGCGGGCCGAGGTGTCGGCCTGGGCGAGCAACTGCTCAACGCGCGCGAGGTTCTTCTTCTCGGTGACCTCGGCCTTGGCGTGGAGGCTGGCGATCCGGGCCATCGTGCTCTGCTTGTCGCTCTCGGCGACCACGAAGGCCTTCTCGCGGGCGGCGTCGGCGCCGGACGCGATCGACTCAGCCCTGGAGAGCATCGCCGCGACATCGGCGTCGCACTGGTTGCCGAACGCGTCGATGCGGGCGTGCCACGACTCGTGCTTGGCGTTGGCCTGCTCGAGCCAGGCGTTGAAGCTGGCCGTCTCCGAATCACGCTGGGCGTACGAGGCGGTCTCATCGGCGTCGCACTGGACGCGGATCTTGCTCGCCTCGGCCAGACCCGTCTTGAACAGCGCGATGCGGTCGGGCTCGACCACCGGCTGCTCAGGCGACGCGTCAGAGAACTCGGGCGCCTCGGTGCTGTCGCTCGGGGTGTTGGGGTTCGCCTCGACCTTGGGGTCCAGCGTCACCTTGCCCGACTTGAGGTCCTTGGCGATCTGCTTGTAGAGCTTCGCCTGCAGAGCGGCGGCCTCGGCGTTCGCCTGCGCACGGATGTGCTCGAACTCGTCCTCGGCCATCTCACGCTGGTGGGTGCTCTCGGCGAGGACCGCCTTGACCCGGGCGTCGGTCTCCGCCTGCACGTAGGCGGCGCGGGCCGACTTCTCAACCTCGTCGGCCTTGGCGCGACGGACGCTGATGTCGGCGAGGGTCGACTTGACCGTCGAATCGATGTGCGACATCGCCTCGTCGTAGGCAGCCCGCGTGTTCTGCTCGCTCTGCTTGAGCTCGGCCAGGCGACGCTCGGACTCGGCGGCCGCGGCCATGCGCCTCTCGACCGCCTGCGAACGCAGCGTGGCGGTGTCGCTCATCGCCGCCTCGAACGCGGTCTGGGCCTCCTTGAGCGCGTTGGAGTAATCACCCTGGACGTCCTGGGTGTTGAGCGCCTCGGCCTCGGCGATCAGCTCGGCGACCGTGCTGGACGTCGATTCGCGCAGCGATTCGGCCTGCTGACGCAGGCTCGCGACGTTGGCCGAGGTCTGGTCGCGGACCGACTGGATCTTCGTGCTCAGCTCGGTGACCTGGGCCGCCGTGGTATCGGTGGTGCTCTGGGCCTCGGTGCGCAGGGCCTTGACCTTCTCGGAGGCTCGGCTGGCGGTCAGGTCGGAAACCTGCGACATCTTGTCGATCGTCGCCTGGCCGCGCTGCTCGACCGCCTGGCGCTCGGCCAGCAGCTTGTCGTGACGGGCCATCGCGTCGTTCCACGCCGCTTCGCCGCCCGAACGCATCCGCTCGACCTCGGCCTGCCACTCGGCGATGGACGCGGTAAGGAAGGCCTCGCGACGACCGGCCTCGGCCTTGAACGAATGCTCGCGGGCATCGATCTGGGCGCGCTGCTCGGCGATCTTGGCGTCGTAGACGCTCTTGATCATGTCCGCGTGCGCCAGCTCAGACCTGGCCTGCCCGTACGACTCGGCGAGCGCCGAATCGGCAGCGGCGTAGGACTCGCTGGAACCGGCGGCCGCGGTGATCTTGGCGGCCTCGGCCGCGGCGCGGCGAGACTCGATCGACGCGGTGCCGTACTCGGCCTCGCTGAGCCACTGGTCGGGCAGCTTGACGGCGTTGGCCTCCTGCTCGTAGTCCTGGGCGGTGTAGACGCCCGTGGTGGCGTCCGGCGAGATCTGGGCGGTCGAGAGACTCGCCAGGCCGGTCTTCTCGAACGAGCCGGTGTTGTGGGCTGTGTGGGTCGCCGAGCATCCCCCCAGAACGGCGGCGAGCGAGGCGACGAGCGATGTGACGATGACGGGCTGGGGTCGGAACACGTCGATGTGGGTCGTGCGCTTCACGAGAGGACTCCGGTGCGGTGTGCGGGCCGATCCCCGCGCGGGGACCAATGCTGGTCGTCGGTATCGACCCGACCCCGGGCCAACTCGAACCACCTGCGGGGCCACGGCTTATCGCCCCCGGATCTTCGATGGTCTGTGCCGAAGGTGCCGATCAGTCGCGTCCGGACAGATCGCCCGGACGTCCCCCGGGTCGGGCGATACCCTGTCACGGTGAGCGTGCTCTACTGCGGGATCGACGAAGCCGGCTACGGCCCGATGCTGGGGCCGCTGGTGGTCGGGATGGCCCTTTTCGAGGTCCGGGGCTGGGAGGAAGGCGACCCGGCCCCCGATCTGTGGGCCCTGCTCTCCCAGGCGGTCGGGAAGTCGGTGCGGGAGGCGGGCGAGCGGATCCCGATCGGGGACTCGAAGAAGCTCAAGCTACCCAACGACACCCGCAAGCACCATCCCTGCGTGCACCTCGAGCGGGCGGTGCTGGCGGGGCTGGCGACGCGGGACGAGGTGGCGCGGGACGATGCGTCGCTGCTGGGCTATCTGGGCGAGGCGGTGCCGGAACCGGCCTGGTACAGGGGCGAGCCGGTATCGCTTCCTCTGGAGGGGGGCGCCGAGCGTGCGCGGATCGACGCCAACATGCTCGCGTCGGCGTTCGAGCGCGCGGGCGTGTCGCTTGCCGGGCTGCGGGTGAAGCTGGTGCCGGAGGCGGCGTTCAACGACGTGATTCGCGCGACGGGGTCGAAGGCGGAAACAACGGCGGGACCCGTGGCGGAACTGCTGCGCGAGGCCGCCGACGCAAGCGACGGGCCGGTCCGGGTGATCTGCGACCGGCAGAGCGGCCGGCTGGACTACGAGGACATCGTCGCGAAGGCGTTCCCGGGCGAGGGGGTAGAACTCGACGCGCGGACGAGCCGGGCGAGCAGGTACCTGGTCCGCGGGGGGCGGGTGGCGCTGCACTTCGAGACCGAGGCGGAGGACAAGCACCTGCCCGCGGCCCTCGCGTCGATGACGGCCAAGCTCGTGCGCGAACTGATGATGACGCGGTTCAACCGCCACTTCTGTGCGCTCAAACGCGACCTCCGACCCACGGCCGGCTACGTGCAGGACGCGAGGCGGTGGCTGGGGGATACGCGGGATCTGCTGAGCGATGGGCAGCGCGAAGCTTTGATCCGGATCGCCTGAGTGCCGAGTCAGCCCACCATGCCCAACCAGCACACAACGCGGAAGATGCTCGACCTCGCCGCGAGGCTGGCGTGGCGGGCGGCGGGTGACGTCGAGCCCAACCCGATGGTCGGGGCGGTGATCGTCAAGGGCGGGCGCGTGATCGGGATGGGCCACCACCGCCGCTTCGGCGGGCTGCACGCGGAACGCGAGGCGCTGGCGGACTGCGCGCGGCGGGGCGAGGACCCGCGGGGCGCCACTGTCTACTGCACGCTCGAGCCTTGTGTGCACCACGGCAAGCAGCCCCCCTGCTGCGATGCACTGATCGGGGCGGGAGTCGAGCGGGTGGTCTACGCGAGACCCGACCCGGCGGGCGTGTCGGGGGGCGGCCAACAACTGCTGTGTGATGCGGGGATCGAGGCGGAGCTCTCGGACGCGAGCGTGCTCGCGACGCGGCTGAGCGATCCATTCGTGCACCGGGTGACGACCGGGCTGCCCTGGGTGATCGCGAAGTGGGCCCAGACGATCGACGGGCGGATCGCGACGCGGACGGGCGAGAGCCAGTGGATCAGCGGCGAGGGCTCGCGGAAGCGCGTGCACCGCCTGCGGGCGCGAGTCGACGCGATCCTGACCGGGCTCGGGACGGTGATGGCCGACGACCCGATGCTCACGGCCCGGGGCGTGCGACGCGTGAGAAAAAAGGCCCGGCGGATCGTGATCGACCGCGACTTCGACATCACCGATGACAGGGCGCTGCTGAGCACGGCGAAGGACACCCCCACTTCCATCGCGTGCCACAAGGACCTGCTGACGTCGGGCATCGTCGCCGACCGCAGGGCCGCGCTCGAGGCAATGGGCGTCCAGTTCATCGGCGTGCCGGAGCACCTGTCGGAATCGGGCCGGCTGAGGCTGGACATGCTGCTCGAGGCGATCGCGACGCAGCACGACGTGACGAACCTGCTGGTCGAGGCGGGTCCCGGGCTGCTGGGCTCGCTGTTCGAGGCGGATCTGGTGTGCGAAGCCGTGGTGTACGTGGCGCCAACGCTGCTGGGCGACGCCGAGGCGATGGCCGCGGCGACGGGACGGGTCACGGAGCGGTTGAGCGAGGGGCGTCGGTTCGACCTGTGCCGCGTGAAGCGGGTCGGGGACGACGTGGAACTGACGTATCGACGGCGGGGCGAACCGGCGTCATGATGAGGCCAGGGGTTACGCGGATCGCTTCAACGCGAAGGTCGCGAAGGGCTCGAAGCAAGAGGCTGAACGCGGAGTCGCGAAGGACGCGGAGAGATCCAGGGAAAGGGAATCAGATGGAGGCCTGAGCGCAAGCGGCATCGCATTGTGCGAAGCAACGAGCACGCAATGAGCCGTCGTTCGCGCTCGGGCCTCATTCGAGTTCAGACTCTACCGCTCTCTTCGCGACCTTCGCATTGAAACCAGTCCGAGGCCGAACCGACATCCGTTGGGCTGCTAGGTGCGCTCGTAGAACGCGAGCCTGTCGAGCACTTCGCCCGTGAGCACCACCCCCTCGGCGTGGACGGCGAGCGGTGTGCCCGGGTCGGCGTGCTGCCCCTTCACAATCGCGAAGCAGGCGGGAACGCCGCCCAGCATGGGGCTGGTAGTCGAACTGGTGACGATGCCCACTGGGTCGGCCTGCTCGACGCCCGCGGGGAAGACCCGGGCGCCGCCCACGGGCTGACGGGCGAGGCCGTCGGGGCCTCGGAGCTCGTCCCCCCCGGGCTTGAAGGCGACGAGTCGCTGCTTGGGCTTCCCCAGGTTGTGCATCCGGGCGACGATCTCCTGGCCCAGATAGCAGCCCTTGGTGAAACAGACGCGGCTGCTGAGCAGCCCGGTCTCGGCTGGGAGACTCTCGGGGGAGAAATCGATGTAGAACAATGGTGTACCCGCCTCAATGCGGGCGGTGTTGTACGCGAGCCAGCCCGCGGGGCGGAGCTTAACACGACCCGCCACGCTGCCGGGCTCGTCGCCGTCGTGGGGTTGACCGAGCTCGATGAGGCGTGCGTACACGCTGGCGGCCGCGTCGGTGTCCACCGTGAGCTCAAGCCCGACCTCGCCGGCGGTATCGAAGCGCTCGACGATGACCTCGCGGCCGGCGACGTCCACGCGGCAAGCCGCGCCCGAGGTCAGGTCGGAAAGCGGTGCGCCCTCCTTGTGCGTAGACGCGGCGATAAGCAGTTCGATGGCGGATGGCCCGTGGAGCGCCAGACGATGGAGGCGGTCGCTCAGATCGTTCAGTTCGACGTCTTCCGTGATGATGTACCCGGCGAGCGACTCGACGGTCGCGTCGACGGCGTGGGCGTCGAGGTCGATCAGCACGCGGTCGCCGAGTTCGAGCACACGGAGGTCGGCGAGGATGCGGCCCTGCTTGTTCAGCCAGAACGAGGGCGTCGAACGGAACGCCCCGAGCCCCTTGATCTGCTGGGTCAGCATGCTGTTGAGAAACTCGTGGCGGTCGTCGCCGGTGACTTCGATTGTGCCCCGGTGAGGCTGGTCGAGCAACACGCAGGATTTGCGGAGGGCCGCGTACTCAAAGTCGAGCTCGCCGAACGAATCGACCAGCTCGATGTGCAGCCCGAGCGGGCCATAGGGCCGCATCGAGGCCTCGGCCTGGAGGTGCCGCTCGTGCAGCGGGCTGATGTGGGCCATCGTCGGTCCGCTCCTCTCGACGCGGCCCCGGTGAACGGTGTCGTCCGGGTGGTCGCGTCGGTGGATCCTACGCCGTACTGTTCCGGGTCAGTACCTGCCGGCACGGCGCGGTCTGCGTCCCCCGGCGTGAAGAAACGGAGGTCATCGTGAACATCGATCTGCTGAAGAGGCTGTGCGAGACGCCGGGCGTTCCGGGTCGTGAGGAGCGTGTGCGGTCGCTGATCACCGAGGAGATCAAGGGCCTCTTCGACGAGGTCGAGACGGACGCGATGGGCTCGCTGATCTGCCGGCGGGCGCCCCGCACGGCGGGGAAGGGCAAAGCGTCGAAGAAACGGACCGTTCGCGGTGAACCGACGCGGGTGATGCAGCTCTGCCACATGGACGAGATCGGGTTCTACGTGAGCTGGGTCGACGACAAGGGGTTCCTGTGGGTCGACCCGGCGGGCGGGTTCGACCCGCGGAACCTGTTCAGCCGGCGCGTGCTGGTGTGCGCCGAGGACGGCGACTACAAGGGCGTGATGAACCCCGGGGGCAAGCCCATCCACACGCAAAGCCCCGAGGACCGCACGAAGGTGCCGACGGTCAAGCAGTTCTTCGTCGACGTGGGGATGAGCCCGGACGAGGCGAAGAAGAAGATCAAGATCGGCGACTTCATCGTGATGGACGAGCCGTTCCTCGAGATGGGCGACAAGCTGGTGTCGAAGGCGCTCGACAACCGCGTCGCGTGCTGGCTGGGGATCGAATCGGTCCGCAAGCTGGCTAAGAGCGGCGCGGGGCACGCGGCGGAGGTCGTCGTCGCGTTCACGACCCAGGAAGAGGTCGGTCTGCGCGGGGCGAGGACGGCGTCGTACGCGGTCAAGCCCGATTTCGGGCTTGGGATCGACGTGACGCTCGCGTGCGACACGCCCGGCGTGCCCGAGGCCGAGAGCGTGACCACGCAGGGCAAGGGGTTCGCGCTGCATCTCAAGGACTCGAGCTTCATCTCCGACCACGGCTTCGCGACACAGGTCGAGACTCTGGCGAAGAAGAAGCGGATCCCCTACCAGCGGTCGATCCTCGCGGCCGGCGGGCAGGACGGGGCCGCAGCCCAGCAGGCAGCGGCGGGGGCGAAGACCGTGGGGATCACGGTCGGCACCCGGTACATCCACACGGTGACAGAGATGATCGACCGGCGGGACCTTCAGGCCGCGTGCGACATCCTGGCGGCGGTGATGGCGGACGTGAAGTAGCGGGCAGGCACCGGGCACCGGGGTGGTGCACTCGGAGTCTGGTGCCTGGTGCCCGGTCCCCAGTGCCTGAGAAGAAAGAACGCCGGGTCTCCGCGCCCGGCGTTCTCGTTGGACTGGTTGCACTCGCCCCGGTCAGGCGGCGATACTCGACGTCTGCTCGATCGCGGTGATGACCTGGCGGACCTGGAAGGGCTTCTTGAGGAAGCCGTCGAAGCCCGAGCCGCGCATGGCGTGCATCTGCCCATCGGTGAGCTTGCCGCTCATGCCGATGACGCGGGTGAGCTGGGTGGAGTCTGACGTACGGATGAGCTCGGCGATGTGCTGCCCGTTGCCGCCCTCCATGTGCACATTGATGAGCACGACATGGGGGCGAACGCGCTCACAGACGAGGCCCGCCTCGAAGTTACCGGTGGCGGTGTGGACCTCGTAGTCGGTCTGCTCGGTGAGGACACGCTTGAGGATCTCGACGACCTCGGCGTCTTCATCGACGATGAGGACCCGCATGGACCCGCTGACCACGCCGTCGATCGGGATCCCGTGTTCCTTCATGAACCGCAGGAGTTCGGAGACGGGGATCCGTCGGTCTTTGGACCCCGGAATCCGGTAGCCCTTGAGCTGGCCCGCGTCGAACCACTTGGAGACGGTCCGCGGGGCCACGTTGCAGATCTTGGCGACCTCACCCGTTGTCAGTACGTCTCGGTCAAGAGGCATGCGTCCACCTTCTTCTACAAACGGACCGGGTGACCCGCTCCCGTCGGCTGGCCCACCACGGATCTCCACATCGGTCCGATTTGGTGGTGGCTTGACGTGATCGTCCGGTCAAGCGGGCAGTTCTTGTCGTTCCGAGTCGAATCGCCGCAGGGGATGAGACCCGGTTGTGGTGGGCCCCCGTCGCCGCCGCAGATTGACAGCCACGGGATCAAGTGGGTAGATTCCCAATCTCGACACGGCGCCCCGGCCTGCGGCGTGCCGGCCGCCCGAACCCGGCCTTGCAGAATCCAGACAGAATCCGCTGGACGAACTGCCGGGAACTGGCGTCGAACTGGGCCGAATCGGAGACGCAGCCGCGGCGGGTGCGAACAATGCCCCCCACGGATCGGGTTTCGCGGCGCCGAGGGGATGTGCGTCGCGCCCCGCCGAGCCCACCGGGTGGCGGGCGACCACCACCGACCACGAGGAGACCACCGTGCATCGCAACATTCAGAGACGCCATCGACTCGGGCTCGCGGGGCGGGCACTCCTCACGATCGCGGCGGGCATGGCGCCGTTGGCGGGGCCCGGCCTGCTTGTGGGCGCTGGCACGCCGGCGCGGGCCCAAGGCGAACCCGCGGCGGATCGCGCCCCCGGAGATCTGCTGGCTGACTTTATCCACTTCGTGAAGATCGCACGCTACGACGTTGCGGCGGGCGAGGGGGCGGCGTTGCTCGACAGCGGGCTGTCGGCGACCGAATTCGTCGACCTCGTCGACAGCTCGGGCGAGCTGGATCGGTTCCAGTCCGCGGTGGCCCGGGCGATGCGGGTGGAGGCTGTGCAACAGGTCGCGGCCGAACTCGACGCCCTCTACCGCAAGGGGCACCTGGAGCGCGCACGCGACCCCGAGGAGATCGGGCGGAACATCGAGATGCTGGGCGGGGCGATGGGTGAACGCCTCCACGCCCGGGCCCGGCTTGTCGCGGCGGGCGAATACGCCATGCCCCGCCTTCTTGAGACGCTCCTGGGTGGCGCCGATCCGGCCATCCGGGCTCGGGTTCAGCAGGTGATGATCGAGCTGGGCCGCAACGCGGTCGGGCCACTCTCCGAAGCGTTGGGCGGGCTCGCGCCGGCCGAGCAGGAGATAGTGCTCAATGTGCTGAAGTCGATCCCCTACCAGGCCTCGCTGCCGGCCGTGGTCGAGCTGTTCCAGACGACCGATTCGGATGGCGTGAAAGCCGCCGCGGCCCGCGTGATCGCGGCCCTGGGCGGTGATCCGAGCGCCTCCCCCGCGGCGCTGTACGCGGGGCTGGCCGAGGGGTACTACGCCCAGCGTGACGAGCTGACCAACTTCCCGGGCGAGGCTTTCCAACTGGTGTGGACGTTCGACGCGACGCAGGGCCTGCTGATGACGGCGACGCCCACCGCGGTCTATCACGAGACGATGGCGATGCGGATGGCCGAGCGCTCGCTGAAGCTCGATCCGGGTTCGCAGGACACGCTGGCGTTGTGGATCGCTTCGGCGTTCCGCCGGGAGATCGACGGGGCGGGGCTGGAGCACCTCGAGCCCGCGGCGGGCCGGGACGCGATGTATTACGCGGTCGCGGCGGGTCCCTCGATCAGCCAGCGGATCCTGGCTCGGGCGATCGACGGCCGCGACACGCCGCTGGCGCGACAGGCGATCGCCGCGATCGAGCGCACGGCGGGGGTCGGTTCGTTGACCTCGGACGATCTGGGACGAAGGCCCATGATCGAGGCGCTGGGATTCCACTCGCGGCGTGTGCAGATCGAGGCGGCGCTGGCGGTGGCGCTCTCACAGCCGGTGACGACATTCGAGGGCTCCGGGCGTGTGGTGCCGATCCTGGCGAGCGCGATCCGCAACGCGGACGAGCGGTTCGCCGTGGTGCTGAGCGGGACGGACCGGGAGGAATACGACCGGCTGCGCACGATCCTTGAGAAGAACGGGTACGAGGTCCTGCCGCCCGCGGACAACGGGATCGATGACATCCTCGGACCGATCAGCGAAGCGCCGGGCATCGACCTGATCGTGACCTCGCTGCCCGGTGCCGCAACAGTCGCGGCGTACGAGCGGGCCCGCACCGAGCCCAGGCTCGCGGCGGCGCCGATCATGATCCTCGGTCGATCAGCGGACATGCTCGACCTGCAGCGCCGGTTCGACCGCGACCGCACGGTTTTGGTAAGGAGGGATGTCATCACCAACGACCAGATGGTCGCGGCCATCGGGACGCTGGTGGACCAGGCGATCGGCGGCGTGATCGACGAGGCCGAGGCCCGCGGCTACGCGACGCGGTGCCTCGGCGCGTTGCGCGACTTGGCCATCGCGCAGAACATCGTCCTGCGTGTCGACGACGCCGCGTTGCCGTTGATCGCGGCGTTGGATGAGGCGTCCGGTCCGGTGCAGAGTGACATCGCCGAGGTGCTGTCGCACGTCGACCAGGCCCGCGCGCAGGTGGCCCTGTGCGACGCGGCGCTGGACGCGGTCGGGCAGACCCGCATCGGCCTGCTCGGCAAGGTCGCCGACTCGGCCAAGCGGTTCGGCAACCTGCTCGAGAACCGACAGGTCGCGCGCGTGCTGAAGCTCGCGGGCGACAGCGACCTTGACACAGCCACGGCGGCCGCCGCGGTGGCGGGGACGCTCGATCTACCGAATACTGATCTCGTGCCGCTGATCACAGGGTCGGCGCCCGCTGGCCTCGGGAATCGCGCCGCAAGGTAAGATCAGGAAGCTTTCTAAGAATTGTTCCATTCAACACAGGCGACCAGGCCTGGCGGATATGGCTTTGTCTGTTGGATCGAAGCCACCGGGCACCCGTGCACGTTCTGCTTTTGACGAGCGGATCCTGTCCTGCACACATTTCTGTGCAAATGTCCTAATCCCCCCATCGGGTATATCCGAGAGAGCCTTTGCGGCGGGTTCGCGCCGCGCACCGGCTGGTGCGGTATTGACATGGAATAGGCACGGTCAGACCGCGGCGAGCCGCGGCCAAGTGGGGAAACTGGAATGAATGGTCGCATTATCAAGCGAAACTGGAGAGGCTTCACGCTCGTGGAGATCCTCATCGTTGTCGTGATCCTCGGCATTCTGGCCGCCATCGTGGTGCCGCAATTCACGACCGCAGCGAACGACGCCCGCGATGGCAACATCGTGACTCAGGTGAAGGTGCTGGAGAATCAGTTCGAGCTGTACAAGGCCCGCACCGGCGCTTTCCCGACGGTGGCCGAACTCAACTCGGCCTCATCGACCAACCTCGACCCAGACGGCAACCCGTACACCGGCTGGGGCGCGATGATCGACGGCAACTACATCAAGAGCCCGCCCATCAACCCCTACACCAGTGGGTTTGTGGTCGCGACCGACGATTCGGGCGACTGGCAGTATGACCCCGATACGGGTCATATCTCGGCGGTACACGACTGACCGACGCCTCACGACTCAGACCGCTTGTGCCGGGTCTTCACCAAGGCCCGGCGTTTTCATGCGCCCGAGCCGCTATTGCCGGGCAGGATCTGCTCGGACTGAACCGCCCCACCGATTCTGGCCGATGGACAGAGGATGAACGGCGCGACCGGACAATCCGGGGCTCATCGCCCACGCTGGCGGAGGCCGCTGGCGATGATGTTCCTGTTCGTGCTTTTCGCCGGGATGCTGTTCTGGACCAAGCTGAGGCTGGTGAGCAACATCCCCCGGTCGGCGTACGCGGTGCCCAAGCAGACCCAGACTGAGGACGCGAGCACCAAAGCGCCAGACGAGCGCTCCCAGGCCGACCCCGACAAGCCCGACGACCCGGCCGAGGACGCCGGCAAACGCGATCAGCACGATTGACCGACCGCCGCCCGGCGTCACGCACCACGGGGTTGCGCGCGCGAGCCGGCTTCCGGATCCGGACGCTTGTCGATGATCATCCCCTGTTCGGGCCGTTCGGTTCGGGTGACGGGCCTGTTTCGTCGGCAACGCCACTGCGATCGGAATTGCTGGCAAAGTCGGCCCACAACTCGGACGAAGAAGAGTCGGGGCACGTGATGCGCAAGGCGTCCCCGATCCCCGATTGACGGGATGACGTGCGGAAGGATGGATCATGCAGATGCCGACCTGGGCCAGACCGGTTCGACCGAGCACCGTCGGGCTGCTTTTCGCGGCGGGGCTGACCCTCTCGATCTGGACGCCCGCCGCGGCGCAGGACGGGGGCGAAATGCCCGACCCGGCGGACATCGCCAAGCAGCTCGAGAAGATGCTGGGAACTGTCGTCGCCGACGACGCGGGACAGGGCTCGCCGATGGCCACCGAACCCGATCCCGGTGCAGAACTGCAGCCCGAACCGCTCGCGGACCCCGAGGCCGGGGACGGGACGGCGGGTGCGCCGCCGGCGGAAAACAGCGTGTTCGGCGGCGAGGTGACGGTCGACGAGTATGACCTGGTCGACCTGCACGTCAACAACGAGTCGCTGTCGTCGGTGCTCCAGCTGCTGAGCCTCCAGAGCAGGCGGAACATCGTCGCGAGCAAGGCCGTGTCGGCCTCGATCACGGCCGACCTCTACGGGGTGACGTTCTACGAGGCCCTGGACGCGATCCTGCATGTCAACGGGTTCGGGTATCGCGAGCAGGGCAACTTCATCTACGTGTACACAACCGCGGAGCTCGAGCAGATCGCCCAGGCGTCTCGGCTGATGACGACGAAGGTCATCGAGCTGAACTACCTGAACGCGGTGGACGCCGCGCGCTTTGTTTCCCCGCTGCTGAGCGAGAAGGGAACGATCACGACGCCGAACGAATCGGAGGACTTCGACCTGCCCGATTCGGGCCCCGCGGGGAAGGACAACTACGCGAACAGCGCCCTGCTGGTGATCCACGACTTCGACGAGAACATCGCCGAGATCACCGAGCTGGTGGCCGAGCTCGACACGCGACCGAGCCAGGTGCTGGTCGAGGCGACGATCCTCCAGGCGGCGATCAACGAGGACAACGCGTTCGGCGTGGACTTCTCGCTGATCGGCGACCTGCAATTCACGCAGTTCCTGAACCCGCTGCAAGCCGCGAACGGTCTGATCAGCGGGCGAGGCAACTCGCTGGTGAACGGGGTCGAGGTGCCCACGGACTTCCCGGGCGCCGATGGTGAGGCGAGGGCGCTGACGACGAACATCGGCAACGTCGCGGGCTCGGGCGGGATGAAGGTGGGCATCATCGACCAGGACGTGGCCGTGTTCATGCGCGTGCTCGACGAGGTGACCGACGTTACGGTGATCTCCAACCCCAAGGTGCTCACGCTCAACCGGCAGGCGGCGCGGGTGCTGGTGGGCACGCGGGTCGGCTTCCTGAACACGACGACGACCGAGACGTCGACGACGCAGTCGGTCGAGTTCCTCGACACAGGTACGCAGCTGCACATCCGCCCGTTCGTGACGAGCGACGACATGATCAGGCTCGAGGTCAAACCCCAGGTGTCGACGGCGAAGCTGCGCGAGTCGACGACGTCGAGCAACCAGGCGGTGACCATCCCGGACGAGGACACGACCGAGCTGGTGACGAACCTGCTGGTGCGCGACGGGCAGACCGTCGTGCTGGGCGGGCTGTTCACCGAGAGCACGTCGTACACGAGGCGGCAGGTGCCGATCATCGGAGACATCCCGCTGATCGGGTCGGCCTTCCGGGGCCAGGACGATTCGGTGCGGCGGAACGAGATCATCTTCCTGCTCACGCCGAGCGTCGTGGATGACCAGATCCTGACGCTCGAGGGCGAGCGGGGGACGGATTACATCGAACACGCCCGGGTGGGAGCTCGCGAGGGCCTGCTGCCCTGGAGCCGGGAGCGGCAGGTGGGCAAGCTGCTGATCGACGCCGAGAAGCAGATCAGCGAGGGCAACGACAAGCGGGCGCTGCTGACGGTGGAGCGGGCGCTGGCGCTGAGCCCCCATTCGGCTGACGCGCTGAAACTCCGCGCCAGGCTGGCGCAGAAGGGCGTGAGCTGGCCGAGCCGGAGCATTCTCGACGACATCTTCCGGCGTGAGCCGGGGGTGGGGCTGTCGGAGAATGACGGGCCGCCTGTCGGCGTTCCCGCCACACCAGCGACGGCGGAGACGGCCGACACAACCGGCGCAACGAGCGACGACACGGTCGCGACGGTGCCAACCGACGACGGAGAAAGCGAATGAGACCTGCTCGCAAGCGGTGGCTGATGGTGCTGGGCGCCTCGGGGCTCGTGCTGGGAGCGGGCG
Organism: Phycisphaeraceae bacterium; assembly: GCA_023898685.1. GTDB lineage: Bacteria > Planctomycetota > Phycisphaerae > Phycisphaerales > UBA1924 > UBA1926. Next base: position 2,915,956 of record CP060234.1, on the reverse strand, counting down.
GGCTCGCGGGCTGCGCCGGGCACGGGAAGTACACGAAAGAAGGGATCTCGCTGGCCCAGCAGCGACTCAACGCGCTGAAGGCGGCGAGCGAGTACGACATGGCCCACCAGGCTTTCCTCGCGGGCGACCTCGACAAGGCGATGCGGAAGACCGACGCCGCGCTCTCGCTGACCGAGGAGAATCCGGTCGTGCACGTGCTGCGGGGGCGGATCCACATCGAACGCGGCGAGATGGGCGAGGCGCTGGTGAGCCTTCGACGCGCGGTGGAGCTTGACGCGAAGTCGGTCGAAGGGCAGTACTACCTGGGCGTGGTCAACGAGCGGCTGAACGAGCGGGAAGAGGCGCTCGACCACTTCCGGGCGGCGGCCGAACTGGACGAGTACAACCCGCAGTACCCGATCGCGGCGGGTGAAACACTCATCGACATGGGCAAGCTGGACGAGGCGGAAGCGTACCTGAACGGTTCGCCCGCGGCGGACAGCTCGGCGGGGATCCAGCAGCTTCTGGGGCACATCGCGATGATCGACGGACGGGTCGATGAGGCGTGCGATCTGTTCAACAAGGCGAGGCTGCTGGCGCCCGAGGACGGGGCAATCCTGGAAGACCAGGCGACGGCCCAGATCGCCGCCGGGCGGTGCGCGGAGGCCGAGCAGAATCTCGAGCACCTGCTGCGCGACCCGGACAACGCGGGACGCCGCGACCTGCTGCACATGCGAGCCGAGTGCCTGATGTCTCTGAACCGGCCCGTCGAGGCGAGGGAGATCTACCGCCGGCTGACGAAGAAGGACGGCTCGGCGGACGCGCAGGCGTGGGTCGGCCTGGGTCGGACGGCCTACACGCTGGAGGATGACAAGACGCTGCGCGAGGCCGCCTCGCGAGTGGTGTCAATCGATCCGACGAACGCCGACGGGTACGTGCTCTGGGCGATGTGGCACCGCGAGCAAGGCGACCCGAAGGCGGCGCTCGCGAAGCTCGACGCGGGGCTGATGCGGGCCGGGCGAGACTCGGAACTGCTGGCTGTTCGGGCGATCGTGCTTTCGGAGCTGGGCCGACGGGCTGAGGCGCTCACCGCGGCGCAGGCGGCGCTGGACCTCGACCCGAAGAGCGAATCGGCGAGAACGCTGCTCGATATGTTGGGGCGTGTGGCGGTGTCGTCGGTGCCGGTGGAGTGAGAGGTCCGCTGAACAAGGGTTGTTTCTGCACCGCGGGATCCTGATCCCGCGGTTTCTTCTCGTGCCGATTCTGTTCGTGAAATCTGTGGGGCCGGTCGTCTCGGCGGGCTGTTGAGTGCTTGAATGCTCCTCGGCGCGGTGCGCCCGGGAGTGGCCTGATGTCCCTGAACCAATGCGATGACCCGATCGCCGAAGGCTCGCTGGCCGAGCCGGGCGGTGAGATCGCACTGGCGGCGGGCGCCGAGCTGGCGCACGAGCCGACGCTGACGGGGATCAAGGAGCACCCGCTCAGGGAGATGGTGACGATCGCGGCGCCGACGATCGCGACCATGACCAGCTACACGGTCATGCAGTTCATCGACGCCCAGATGGTGCTGAGGATCGGGCCCGAGCCGGTGTATGTGGCGGCCCAGGGTAACGGGGGCATGCTCGCGTGGCTGTTCATCGCGATCGTGCTCGGGATGACCGGAGTGGTCAATTCGTACGTGAGCCAGAACCTCGGCGCCGGGCGGCCCCGCGAGGGGGCGGCGTACGCATGGAACGCGATGTGGATCTCGGCGCTGGGCTGGGCCGTGCTGATGGTGCCCATGATCTTCCTGTGCCCGATGACCTTCGCCGCACTCGGGCACGATGACGAACTGCGCCGGCTCGAGGACGACTACGCCCAGATCATGCTCTTTGGGGGCCTGTTCACGACAATGGCCCGGGCGCTGGGGCACTACTTCTACGGCATGCACCGACCCGTTGTGGTCATGGTCGCGGTGATCGCGGCGAATCTCATCAACGTGCTGGCCAACTGGATCCTCATCTTCGGGCACTGGGGGGCGCCGGCGCTCGGCGTCGCTGGGGCGGCGATCGGCACCGTGCTCGGCACGCTGGTCGAACTCGTCGGGCCGTTCCTGGTGTTCATCGGGCCCCGGTACGCCCGGGAGTTCTCGACGCGCGTCGCGTGGCGGCCCAGCCTGCGGCATATCCGCGATATCGCCCGGATCGGCTGGCCCGGCTCGCTCATGTTCTTCAACGACATGGTCTGCTGGGGCTACCTCATGGTCGGGCTGATCCCGAAGGCCGCCCAGGCCGCCGGGCAGGACCCCGTCGTGGCGAATACGGCGGGATGGATCGGATTCCGTTTCATGCACCTCTCGTTCATGCCGACCGTCGGGCTTTCGATCGCCCTGACGGCGATCGTGGGCAAGTGCATGGGCATGCGCCGGCCCGATCTCGCGGCGAGCCGGACGTGGCTTGGGATGCGGCTCGGGCTGGCGTACATGGGGCTGTGCGCGATCGCGTTCTTCCTGTTCCGGGAGCAGCTGGTGTCGCTGTTCATCGAGAAGGACACGCCGCCCGAGGCGAGGACGGCCCTGATCGCAATCGGTTCGCAGATCATCATCGCGGCGGCGCTGTTCCAGCTCTTTGATGCGATCCAGATTCTGCTGTCCGGGGCGCTGCGCGGGGCGGGGGACACGATCTGGCCCGGCATCCTGACAGTCGTGTGCAGTTGGACGTTCATCGTCGCCGGGGGCCACCTGCTGATCTGGCGATTCCCCGACCTGGGCGCGATCAGCCCCTGGATCGGCGGGGCCTCGTTCATCATCAGCCTGGGGTGCGCGCTCCTCTTCCGATTCACGCAGGGCAATTGGCGGACGATGCGGCTGGTGCACGATAGCGACGCGGGGCCCGATTCGGCCGGCCCGACCTCGGGCTTGGCTGACGCCTAGAGTTGGGGCCCGAGCCCGGGTGATCGGGTTGGGGTTGGTGTGCAGGCACACCGGGTCGGGCGAACACGGACCGGCCATCAATACGGACCCTTCTTGACGAGGTGGGCATGTCGAGCGATCCACTGGACATGGTGATCGGGACCGATTCTTCGGTGCAGCGGGACCGCGGGACGTCGACCGACGCGCACGCGGAGGCGAACAGGCTCCTGGTTTCGGGCGAGCGGGCCGGGGGCATCGCGATGCTCCGCAAGGCGGTGGCGGCCGACCCGGAGAACACGGACGCCCTGTTCCAACTGGCCTATGAGGTCGACCTCCTGGGCGAGGAGGACGAGGCGATCGCGCTCTACGAGCGGTGCTGCGAGCGGCCCCCGGCGCCGATCCGGGCGCTGCTCAACCTGGCCGTCCTGTGCGAGGACCGCGGCGACTACGTCCGGGCCGAGCGTTGCCTGCGGCAGGTGCTCGACACCAACCCGAACCACGAGCGGGCACGTCTGTTCATGAAGGACGTGATGGCGAGCAAGGACATGGTGATCGAGGAGGACCACGACCGCGACATCATGAAGCGGCGCGCCCTGCTCGACACGCCGGTGACCGACTTCGAGCTCTCGGTGCGGGCGAGGACGTGCCTGAAGAAGATGAACATCCGCACGCTGGGCGATCTGCTCCGGATCACCGAGACCGAGCTGATGAGCTACAAGAACTTCGGCGAGAGCTCGCTGGAGGAAATCAAGAAGATGCTCGCGATGAAGGGCCTGCGGCTCGGCCAGGGGCTCGAGGATGCGCACCGGTCGGCTCGCCGGCAGATCATGGAGCGGCTCAAGGGCTCGGGCAAGGAGACCCTCCTCAACAAGCCGGTCAGCGATCTCCAGCTCTCTGTGCGGGCGCGCAAGGCGCTCCAGGTGCTCAATATCCAGACGCTGGGCGACCTGTGCAGCCACACCGAGGCGGAGCTGATGGGCGTGAAGAACTTCGGCGCGACCTCGCTGAGCGAGGTGCACGAGAAGCTCGGCGGGCTCGGGCTGGGGCTGCGGAGCATCGACGATCGCGTGGTGCTCGAGTCGTACAGCAGCGATGGCTTGGAATCGGTGTCGTCTGATGACTTCATCGACGACGATGAGGGCGACGAACTGGTCGGAGTCGAGGAGGCCGAAGAGGTGGAGGTCGCCGCCGAGGCGGAGGATGCCGAGGAAGAGACGGTGGAGTAATCGGGGCCCGGTGGCTTTGTGACCGGACGAAACTGAGGGCCGCGGGATCTGGATCCCGCGGCTTCTTCTTTGGGGCACGATACGCGGTTCCTTTTCAGTGGTAGTCGCGTGACGTCGCGGTGAGCGTGGGCAGGTGCTCGTCGAGCGTCTCGGCGTGGCGGACGTGGAGGTGGACCACCTCGCCCTCGCGGGAGATCACGCCCCGGGCGAGCAGGAGCGTCGAGAGCCGCACGACGCGCCGGTAGCGCTCGTAGATGTCGCGCCAGACGATCAGGTTGGCGATGCCCGTCTCGTCCTCGAGCGTGACAAACGTAACGCCCGAGGTGGTGTCGGGGCGCTGCCGGCAAAGCACGAGCCCCGCGACCGAGAGCACACGCCCCGCGGGGCAGAGCCGCTCGCTCCGCAGCTCGGCGGCGTGGGTTACGTCCAGCTCGTCGAGCCGGTCGCGGATGAACGAGACGGGGTGGGCCTTGAGCGAGAGGCCCACCGAGCCGTAATCGTGCAGGACGCGGACCGCGGGGGCGACGGGGGGCAACGCGTCGAGCCCTTGTTCGTCAGGAAGCTCATCCTGACCATCGAACAGTGGCAGGGGCTCGTCGCGCAGGGGCTTGATCTGCCAGAGCGCCCGCTGGCGGTCGAGGCCCATCGAGCCGAACGCGTCGGCGTTCGCGAGACGGCGCAGCGCCCGGGTGCCCACGCCGCTGGCGCGCCAGAGCGATTCGACGCTGGCGAACGGGCCCTCGCTCCGCACCGCGTCCGCGATCTTCCGCGCCTCGGCTTCGGGCAGACCCTTGGTGAGCCGCATGCCCAGGCGGAGCGCCCGCTCCTCGTCCTCAACCGAGCAGTCCCACCCGCTGATGTTCACGTCGATGGGGCGCACGTCGACGCCGTGCTCGCGAACGTCGCGGACGATCTGGGCGGGCTGGTAGAACCCCATGGGCTGGCTGTTGATCAACGCGGCGGCGAAGATCGCGGGGTGGTGGAGCTTGAGCCAGGCGGAGACGTAGACGATGATCGCGAAGCTGGCGGCGTGCGACTCGGGGAAGCCGTACTCGCTGAATCCCTTGATCTGATCGAAGCACCGCTCGGCGAAGTCGCGGTCGTAGCCGTTGGCGAGCATGCCGTCGACGAGCAGGCGGCCGTAGCGGAAGATGGCGTCGCCCCGCCGTTTCCAGGCGGCCATGGAGCGGCGGAGGCCGTCGGCCTGGTCGGGGGTGAAGCCCGCGGCGACGATGGCGAGCTGCATCGCCTGCTCCTGGAAGAGGGGCACGCCCAGCGTGCGCTCGAGGACATCGCGGATCTCCGGCTTGGGGTATTCGACCGGCTCCTTGCCCTCGCGCCGGCGGAGGTAGGGGTGGACCATGCCGCCCTGGATGGGCCCGGGCCGGACGATCGCGACCTCGATGACGAGGTCGTAGAACGTGCGGGGCTTGAGGCGTGGGAGCATGGACATCTGGGCCCGGCTCTCGATCTGGAAGACGCCGACGGTGTCGGCGTGGCAGATCATGTCGTAGACGTCGGGGTCGGTGGGGTTATTGGCGATGGAGGCGAAGAGGGGGTAAGTACCTAGAGACGCAGAGACGGAGAGACGGAGAGACGAAGTGGCGTGCTGCGTTAGGTCTTGGGCGGTATGAGGCTCCGGATGAGGGCCTGGAGGACGCGGTCGGTCTCTTCGATGAGCTCGGGGACTTCGCCCTCGGGTTCGATCATCCCGAGCGAGGTCGCCAGCTCGTGCTGCGTCGCGAGCTCGTTCAGCGAGCCCCGGGCGATGCGCAGGAACTTCACGAGGTCGGGCCGGCTCTCGCGCCCGTAGCCCTCGGCGATGTTGGAAGGAATTGACACCGCGGCCCGGCGCATCTGGTTCGTCAGGCCAAACCGCTCGCCGTCCGGCATCCCCCCGGTCGCCTGATACACCGCACGCGCCAGCGCCATCCCCCGCTGCCAAGCCACCAGATCCCGGAACGTCTTCACCCCCGCCATCCAATCCTCCTTCCGCGTTGTTTCCAGGCCACTCCGTCTCTCCGTCTCTCCGTCTCTCCGTCTCTTCCCCCACCAACATCCCCAACGCCTTCCGCACGCACGTCAGCATCCCCAGCCCAAGGCAATCGACCTTCAGCATCCCCATCGCGTCGATGTCGTCCTTGTCCCACTCGATGACGGTGCGGTCGTCCATCGCGGCGTTCTCGATGGGGACGAGCTCGCACAACGGGCCCCGCGTGATGACCATGCCGCCGACGTGCTGGGAGAGGTGTCGCGGGAAGCCCACGAGCTGGGCGGTGAGGTCGATGACGCGCCGCATCGTCGGCTCGTCGGGGTTGAGCCCGACCTCGCGGACGCGCTGCTCGCTCGCGGGGCCGTCCCAGTGCCCCAGGTTCTTCGCGAGCGTGTCGAGGCAGTCGTCGGGCAGGCCCATCGCCTTGCCCACCTCGCGGACGGCGCTGCGCCCCCGGTAGCTGATCACCTCCGCGGTCATCGCGGCGCGATCCCGCCCGTACTTGTCGTAGATGTACTGGAGGACCTCCTCACGCCGCTCGTGCTCGAAGTCGATGTCGATGTCGGGCGGCTCGTCGCGCTCGCGGCTGATGAACCGCTCGAACAGCAGGCTGTGCGTCGCGGGGTCGACCTCGGTGATGCCCAGGCAATAACAGACCGCCGAGTTGGCCGCGCCGCCCCGACCCTGGCACAGGATGCCCAGGCTCCGAGCGTAATTGACGATGTCGTGGCAGGTGAGGAAGTAGGCCTCGTACTTGAGCTCGGCGATCAGGGCGAGCTCGTGGTCGAGCGAGCGGCGGGTCTTCTCGGGCACGTCGCCCCCCACGTCAACCCCGTATCGCTCGCGGGCGCCCGCCCACGCGAGCTGCTCGAGGTAGGCGGTGGGCGAGAGGCCCGGCGGACAGGGCTCGGCGGGGTACTCGTAGCGCAGCTCGTCGAGGGTGAAGGCCGAGGCGCGGTCGGCGATGTCGGCGGTCCGGGCGATCGCACCGGGATAGGCGGCGAAGAGGCGGGCCATCTCGTCGGCGGGCTTGAGGTATCGCTCGGCGTTGGCCTCGAGGCGGAAGCCCGCCTGCTCGATCGTGCACCCGCTCCGGATGCAGGTGAGCACGTCCTGCAAGGGGCGGCGGGCGGGGTCGTGGTAGAGCACGCGGTTGGTCGCGACGATCGGGACGCGGGTGTGCGCGCCGAGGTCGGCGATCTGGCGCAGGCGGTCGGCGTCGTCGCCCTTGTAAAGAAACGACGCGGCGAGGGAGAGCCGGTCGTCGTCGAACACGTTCCGCAGGCCCCGCACGAGCTCGATGAACGGGTCATCAAGCACGGGGGGCGGCTCGACGACGGCGAGCAGGCCCTCACTGTGGTCGATCAGGTCGTGAAGATTCAGGTGGCACTCGCCCTTGGGCGCCCGGCGCTTGCCCAGCGTGAGCAGGCGGCAGAGGCGGGCGTAGGCGGGCCGGTCGGTCGGGTAGACGAGCACCGGCGGCGCATCGCCCAGCACCAGGCGGCAGCCCACGACGAGCGGGAGGCCCGCTTCCTTCGCGGCGACATGGGCGCGGACGATGCCCGCGAGTGTGTTGGTGTCGGTGATCGCCACGGCCCGGTGCCCCAGCTCGTCGGCCCGCTCGACCAGTTCGTCGGGGTGGCTGGCGCCGGTGAGGAACGTGTAGTTGCTCGTCACGCAGAGCTCGGCGTAGGACGGGGATGGGATGCACGCGAACATGCCTAGGCCCACACCCCGTGGACGAACCACCGCCGGCTCTCGATGCTCCGGGCGAGCCAGAGCCATTCGCCCCGGTCTGTGCGCACGGCGAAGTACTCCCGCGTGCCGCCGGGAGAGGGCCCCCACCACTCGCCGGCGATCCGTTCGGGGCCCAGGCAGGCGGTGATCTCGCGGGTCTCGCCCCGCCACGAGACGCGGTGGACGGGCCCGTCGGGGGTGAGCGCGAGCACGTCGATCGGGGCGGGCCGGTCGAAGAGGACGGTGGGCCGGTCCTTCGGGACGGTTTCCTCGTGGGCCGAACGGGGATCCGAGGCCCGGCGCATCTGGAACGCCCGCTCGGGCAGATGGGAGGCGCGGGGTGAGGCGTGGAGGACGCGGTCGAGCCCCAGCCGGTTGCCCAGTGTGTCGAGCAGCTCGGCGGATGAACGCTCGATCTCGGCGGGCGGGGGGCCCGCGTACGCGTCGAGGCACTCGGCCTGCTCGTGGCGGATCCGGCCGACGGCGGGCGCGCGCACACGCACGCCCTCGACGCCGAAGCCCAGGTGGGCCCGCTCGAGCCCGGGGCGGACGAGGGCCCAGAGGTGCTTGCCGTCCCGGCTAGGGCGGGCGAGCGTGATCGCGAGGCGGTGGGGCTCGAGGTCGGACCGGGCGAGCTCGACCTCGAGGCGTCGGGCGCCGCACGAGCGGGCCGCGAGGGCCCCGGCGATCTCGTCGATGAGTTCCCGCACGGCGAGCCCGATCGCGTCGGTGCGGCTCGTCGGACCCTCGAACACGCGCTGGGCTTCGGGCGGGGGCGTGGGGCGGACGGGCTCGATGATCTCGATCGCCTGCCCCAGCGCGCGGTCGAGACGGAGGAGGAGGTCGGGCCCGAAACGCGGGGGCATGGTCGAGCGGGGCAGGGCGAGCAGATCGCCGACGCGCTCGATGCCGATCTCGGCGAGCTGGGCGACGGTCTCGGGATCGACTTGCAACGCGGCGATCGGCAGCGGGGCGATCGCGTCGCGTTCGCCGCCCTGGGGGATGAGGCGGGTGTCTTTGGGCCCGAACCGCGCGACGCCCCACGCGCCGGCGAAGGTCGGGGCGATCGACGCGCGGGCGACAAAGCCCAGGGCGGCGAGGCCGCGGGTCGCGGCGTGCAGGAGGCGTTGCTCGCCCGCCCAGACGCGCTCGCAGCCCGTCACGTCGAGCAGCAGGCCATCGGGCTCATCGAGGGCGACGACCGGAGAGAAGCGCTCGCCCCAGACGGCGAGGCGGCGCAGGGCCCGCCGCCCGGTTTCGGGGTCATAGGGCTCGATGCGGACGGCGCCCACGACGAAGAGCGCCCGCGCCTGGGCAGCCGGCATGCCGGGCCGAACGCCCGCCGAGGCGGCACGTTCGCAGCACCTTGCGACGATCTGGCGCTGCCGCTCGTGGGTGACGAGGAGCATGGGCCGACGGTCGGGCTCAGGCGAGGCGCGCTCGCGGCGCCGGATGAGGTCGGTCGGCCAGCGGGGCAGCCAGATCGACATCGCTCGTCTGGTGGATCGGCTCGAATGTTGTGTCGCCTGTCGCATGGTCACGCCACACCGCCCATCGCCTGGCGTCCTCCCTCGGGCTCGCGCCCCACACCCCCTTGCAGCGCCGAAGCTCGGCCTCCCATCCCCGCCTTTGCTCGCCCTCGTGCGCAATCGGCGTGACGCGCCAGCGCGTGCGGGCGGCGGAGAGCTCGCGCTGCTCGCGCGAGGGGCGGGCGAGGAGGATGGGGGGCCCGTGCCCGCCGGCCGCGAGCTGGAGGCGGCGCGACTCGGGCATGGTGAGCCCCGCGCCGTCGGCGAGAACGGCGGCGACGGCGGGGCAGCGGGCCGCCAGCTCGATCGCCCACACCCGCTCGCCCTTCGAGGCGGGGTCGACGAAGAGAGAGCACCGGAGCAAGCGGAGATCGGCGGGGTCGCGCCGCACGAGGGCGGGCGGGTAGGGCCAGCAATGCCGGCCGATCCAGACGATCCGCCGGCCCGGGTCGGCATCGATGACCCGCCAGGCCAGCCCGATGAGCACGCTCATCGGGGGTAGCCCGTTGCCCCGAGGGTCGTTCCCGGCGAACCACTCGTGCAGGCCCGGGGCGAGGGCGGGGAGTTCGTTGGGGCGGGGGTCGTGGATCTCGGGGGCGAAACGGGCCCGGAGCGTTCGCGCGGCCAGAATCCGATCTGCTGGGTTTGATGGTGCTGTGGGCTGATTCCCGAGTATTGATTGCATTTTGATAGGGTAATATGGTCCGTACTTGGAATCAAGCTTTTTGCGCGAGAAGAGGGTTTCAACGCGGCGGGCTTGAAGGGGAGAGGTGCCGGAATCGTGGAGAAGCCGAGGACGGCGTCTCCACGGCACCCGGGCGTTCTCACGCCTGGACAAGCCAGGCGTGCCACACGTGGGCATGCCGATGAATGCAGGCCCCCGCACTCGGGGCACTTTCGGACAGCCGCCGATGCGCTCTATTCCGTGACCGTCGGGGGCTCGTCGGTGGGCTGGCCGAACCAGAGCCAGATGTGGTCGGGGTCGCGCACCTCGAACTCCTTCATGCCGTAGATGGTGACGCGGAGGTCGGAGCAGGGGGCGCCGTGACCCAGCAGTTCGTCGCGGAGGGCCACGACGTCGTCGGCGTTGATGTAGAAAACCTGGTAGTCCCGGCTCCGGCGGGGCACGTCCTTCGCGGCGTCCGGGGGCTGGTTGAACATGAGCTCGACGCCCTCGCGGTGGAGCGAGCACCAGACGGGCGGATCGCCGAAGGTGTCGCCCAGCGTGAAGCCCAGCTTGTCGCGGTAGAAGTCGATCGTGCGCCGGAGGTCCTGCACCGCGAGCATGGGGCGCTGCCTGGTCATCATCGCCATCGGGGGTCTCCGTGGGGCGGGGCGTCACGCGGGGCGTGCGGGCATCCTATCGGTTTGGTTTCAGGATTCCGGGTTGACGATCGCGATCAGGTAGCCGTCGTGCCCCTTGGCACCGACGGTCTGGACGGGGGCCACGGTGACGCGGCCCGAAGCGCCGGCGCGACGGAGCGCCTCGAGGCAGCCCCGGGCGTCGGGGTCGGCGGGGTCGAGGATCTTGCCCTTGCGGACGATGTTGTCGATCACGATCACGCCGCCCGGGCGGACGAGGCGGAGGGCGAGGTCGAAGTAAGCCGGGTTGTTCTCCTTGTCGGCGTCGAGGAAGGCGAGGTCGAACGACGTGTGCCGCTCGATCAGCTCGCCCATCCGCTCGAGGCCCTCGCCTGTGAGTACCTCGACGCGGTCGGCGAGGCCGCCCGCCTTGAACGTCTCGATCGCCTCGCGGGCGCGGCGTTCGTCGACCTCGATGGTGACGACCTTGCCGCCCGGGGCGAGGGCGGTGGCGAGCCAGGCGGTGCTGTAGCCCCCGAGCGTGCCGACCTCGAGGACGCGCGAGGCGTTGGTGAGGCGGACGAGCACCGAGAGCAGCCGCCCCAGCATGGGCGTGACGCTGATCGCGGGGAGGTCGAGCTCGCGGCTGCGCCGCTCGGCGACCCGGACGGCGAGCGGAACGGCCGGCATGAGCGATTCGCAGAGCGCGTCGATCCGCGTCCAGAGGTGGCTTTGATCGGTCATGATCGACTGTATAGTCCGCTGATCGAGCCCCGCGCGTCGAATCCCCTATTGCCCGCCGCGGTTCGGGGCGGCCCGTGCCACGGGACACGGACGGCCGAATTGGCTATCTTGGTGTCCCGCGACAGGGTTTGATGGGGATATGGCCCGCAGGCCACGCCGCAACAGCATGCAGTCGACGACGAAGACACCTCGGATCCGCTCGTTCAGCCTCGCGAGGGGGCGCGTGATCGGGGGGAAGTACGTCGTCGAGAGCCTGCTGGGCGGGGGCTGGGAGGGCGAGGTCTACCGGGTCACCGAGCGGCGGACCGGGGCGTCGCGGGCGGCGAAGCTGTTCTTCCCGCAGCGGAACAACGACGACAAGGCGGTGACCTTCTACGCCCGCAAGCTCGAGAGCCTCCGGGCGTGCCCGATCGTGCTCAAGTACCACCACTCGGAGTCGTTCCGGTTCCGGGGGGCGCCGGTGACGGTGCTGATCAGCGAGTTCGTCGAGGGGCGGATCATCGACGACCTGATCGATTCGAGCCCGGGCAAACGGCTGCCGGAGTACGAGGCGCTGGCGATCTTCTACAACCTCGCGGTGGGGCTCGAGCAGATCCACGCGGAGCGGGAGTACCACGGCGATCTGCACTCCGGCAACGTGCTGGTCAAACGGCGGGGCGTGCACTTCGACGTCAAGCTGGTCGACCTGTTCGACCTGGGCAAGCCCTCGAGGGCGCACGCGCAGTACGACGTGGTGGCGCTGGTGCGGTTGCTGTACGACATGCTGGGCGGGCAGAGGTGGTACGCGGCGCAGCGGGACGAGATCAAGAAGATCATCTGCGGGCTTCGGCAGTCGCTGATCCTGTCCCGCTATCCGACGGCAAGGCGGCTGCGGGAGCACCTGGATCAGTTCGAGTGGAGGAGCTCCGGGGCGTAACGCGGGATCCACAACAAGACGCTGTCACAAACCCGGTCATTCCTCTGTTGAACACCGGGGCCACAACCAAGGCAGCTGCCGGGGGCCCGTCGGTGCCGCGCGAGAATGAGCGGGATTCCTCGCGCAGTCCAGAGCCAGAACGCCCAGGCTTGCGCCGGGGCCTCGTCCGGAGGCGGCGAGTCGCCCCGCGATGGTTCACCGCGAGCGGCGGGCGAGCGGGCGGTAGAGCATGATCGTCAGGTCGTCGGGATGACCCTCGGCGTGCGTCTCCATTCGCCTGCGGGTCGCGCCCGCGAGGGCCTCGACGGCGCGGTCGCAGCGCCCGACGCGCGCAAGGTCGACGATGCGGTCGGTGAGCAGGTTGTCGGAGAGCCCGTCGGAGGCGAGCAGGACGGTGTCGCGGGGCTTGAGGTCGACGGGGGGGCTGACCTGCACGAACATCTCGGGCGTGCCGATGATGTTGAGCACGAGGGACCGCTCGTCGTGCCCGATCGCCTCGTGCTCGGTCATCAGGCCCGCCTCGACGCCGAAGCCGGTGGGCGAATGGGGGCTGGCGATGAACCGGATGGCGCCGCGCTGGCCCGTGACGAGCGCGGGCGAGTCGCCGGCGTAGAAGACGCGGGCGCGGGGGCCGTCGATCAGCACGGCGGTGAGCGTAGAGCCCGCGCCGACGCGCATGTCGAGCACCGCCCGGTTGGCGGCGTCGAACCCCGCGAGCACGCCGGCCTGGGGGTCGTCGCCCGATTCGCGGACGGTGGTCGCGAGGGCTTCGAGGGTGCGGAGGGCGGCCTGGTCGCCGGCGGGCATGCCGCCGCAGCCGTCGGCGATGGCGAGGAGGGCGGCGTTGTCGGCGAGCGGGAGGAGGAGCGCCGCATCCTCGTTGACGGTTTCCTTGCCCGGGGCGCGGCGGGAGTAGATCGCGGCGGCGCCCCCGGCGCAGGCGAAGACCTCGGCGTGATCGTCGTCGCACGTGGTGCAGATCAGGCCGGCGGGATCGAGCTGTTGTGGTTTCAATCCCTGCTCCGCACGGCCCGCGCGAGAACCCGGGTGGGGCCGGCGCGGGGCGGTGAACTATAACGGGCGTGAGAGGAAGACGGATCGCGTGCTTCTGACGAGCCCGAAGCACAAGCGAACATCGCAAGTCCAGGAGTCCTTCGCTCGCGATTCAGGCTCGTGGCGCGGGAGCGACCCGAGGATCGCGTCACTCAGGCGACAAACGTCGGGCGGCCGACGCGCGGTGGCCGGCGAGGCCCTCGATCTGAGCGAGCGCCATCGCATCGGCGACGAGTTCGCGGGCCGCGGCAGTATCGTCGATCCGCATCCAGCTCCGCAGGCGGAGGAATGTGGCGACCGAGAGCCCCGCCTGGAAACGGGCGGAGCCGCCTGTGGGCAAGGTGTGGTTGGGGCCCGCGCCGTAGTCGCCCAGCACCTCGGCGCTGCTCGACCCGATGAACAGCGCCCCCGCGTTGCGGAGGCGGGAGGCGACGGCGGCGGGGTCGCGCGTGATGATCTCGAGGTGCTCAGGGGCGATGGCGTCGGCGACGGCGATCGCCTCGTCGAGCGTGGAGGCGACGCACACGAAGCCGTTGGCGAGCGCGGGGTGGGCGGTGGCCCGCGTCGGCAGGGCTTCGAGCTGGCTCGCGAGTGCCGATTCGACCGCGTCAGCGAGTCCGGGCGAGGTCGTCACGAGCATCGGCCCCGCCTCGGTGTCGTGCTCTGCCTGCGCGAGCAGGTCGGTGGCGACGGTCGCCGGATCGGCGGTGTCGTCGGCGAGGACCAGCAACTCGGAAGGACCGGCGAGCATGTCGATGCCGGAGACGCCCACCACGAGCTGCTTGGCGGCGGTGACCCATTTGTTGCCCGGGCCCACGATCATGTCGCAGCGGGCGAAGGCCCCGAAGCCGTGCGCAAGCGCCGCGATGGCGTGGGCGCCGCCGACCGCGAGGAACGCGTCGGCCTCCGCGATCGCCCCGGCGGCGAGCATGACGGGGTGGGCCCCGGGCGAGGCGACGACGACGCGCTCGCATCCCGCGACGCGCGCGGTGACGGCGGTCATCAGCACGGTGGAAGGCAGCGGGTAGCGGCCCGCAGGGGCGTAGCAGCCCGCTGAGGCGACGGGCTCGACCGTGTGGCCGGCTCGGCCGCCGAGGATCGGGACGTCGATCTCGGTGATCCCGGCGCGCTGGGCCCGGGCGAAGGCGCGGATGCGCTCGGCGGTGCGCTCGAGAACGGCGCGGGCGGCGGGATCGAGGTTGTCGAGCGCCGCCCGCATCTCGGCGCGGGCGAGGGCAAGAGGCTGGTCGGGTGTGCGCTCGCCGAATCGCTGGGCGTATTCGCGGACGGCTTGCTCGCCGCCGGCGCGGACGCGCTCGACGATCTCGCCCGCGGCGGCGAGTGTTGTGGCGTCGACCGGGGGACGCAGGGCTCGACTGACTTCAGCCGGCGCGATGCGGCGCAGCAATCGGGCGGACTCGGTCATGGCTTCGCTCCCCCACTATCGGGCTTGGCGTTGCCCGGACGCCGCGTGACGCGGCGGGTGCGTTCGTCGAGCTTCCTCTCGATGTCCTCGAGCGAGGCACCCCGGGCGCGAGCGGCGACGGTCGCGAAGTAGATCACGTCGGCCGCCTCGTGGGCCGCGTCGGCGGGCGTCGACGCCTCGCAGAGCTCGCGGGCCTCCTCGACCAGCTTGCTCTCGAGCAGCGACGGGTCGCCGATGAGCCGGGCGGTGTAGGAACCCGGCGGCGCGTCGGCGAGACGGGCGGCGACGGTGCGATCGAGGGCGGCGATGCCGGCGAGCGGGCCGAAGCAGGTCGCGTCACCGGTGTGGCAGAAGCCCCGTCCGTGCTGGCGGACGGTGAAGCGGAGGGCGTCGCGGTCGCAGTCGGCGGCAATGGCGAGCAGATCCTGCGTGTCGCCCGAGGTCTCGCCCTTGATCCACACGCCGTCGCGGGAGCGGGAGAAGTAGACGCCCCGCTTCTGCTCGATCGCGGCCCGGACCGAGTCGAGGTTCGAGTAGACCAGCCCCAGCGCCCGCCCTGATGGATCGGTCACGACCGTGGGCCAGAGGCCATCGGCGCGATCGGAGCGGAGCGGGGCGCAGAAGCCCTGGGCGACGTCGAACGTGTTGGTGTAGAGCGCCATGCCGACCTGGGTGTCGGCGCCGGCGCGATCGGCGACGGCGATGTCCTCGGGTGTGCGCACGCCACCCGCGACCGTGACACGGGCGGGGGACGCCAGCTCGACGAGCTGGGCGATACGGTCGGCCGGCAGGCCCTGCATGCGGCCCTCTCGCTCGACGAAGGTGACGAGGAATCCCCCGACATACTCGCGGAGCTCGACGATGCGGTCCTCGACGGTCGCGCCGGTCGAGCGCGTCCACCCCTGATCGACCACCTCGCCGTCGCGCGCGTCGAGGGCGGCGATGACGCGCTCTTTCGGGAGTTCGCGGAGGATCTCGGGTCGGGCGGCGGTGCCCAGGATGACCTTGGAGGCGCCGGCGTCGAGCCAGCGGATCGCCGACTCCACGTCGCGGATGCCGCCGCCCACGCGGCACGAGGCTCGGCCCAGCAGATCGCGGATCACCTCGGTGTTGGAGCCCTTCCCCAACGCGGCGTCGAGATCAATCACCGCGATCTCGCCGACCAGCCCGAACCTGTCGGCGATCGGGCGTGGGTCGCCTGCGTCGATCTTCAGCTCCTTGCCGCCCACGAGCTGGACGGCGTTCCCGTTCATCAGATCGATCGAGGGGACGATCATCGACGCACCTCCACACCCCGTTCGGCGAGCATGGCTTTGACTTGCTGCACGGTCATCACCCCGTCGTGAAAGATCGACGCGGCGAGCACGGCGTCGGCGCCCGCGTCGAACGCCTCGCGCATGTGGTCGACGCCCGACGCCCCGCCCGAGGCGATAATGGGGACACGGATGGCGGAGGAGATCGCGGCGAGGAGTTCAAGGTCGTAGCCGTGCCCCGTGCCGTCGCGGTCCCAGCTCGTCAGCAGGATCTCACCCGCGCCGGCCTGCTCGGCCCGGCGGGCCCAGGCGATCGCGTCGAGACCGGTGCGGTGGGCGCCGGAGCGCGTGACGACCTCCCAGCCTTCATCGCCCTCTCTGCGGGCCGCGTCAAGCGCGAGCACGACACACTGGGCGCCGGTGCGGTCGGCGAGTTCGGTCAGGATCCCGGGGCGCTCGACCGCGGCGGTGTTGACGCCCACCTTGTCGGCTCCCGCGGCGAGCAGCCGCTCCGCATCGGCGACCTGACGCACGCCCCCGCCCACTGTCAGCGGGATCGAGAGCAACTCGCGAACCGCGGCGACGGTGTCGGCGGCCGTCGCCCGCCCCTCGGGCGTCGCGGAGACGTCGAGGATAACGAGCTCGTCGGCCCCCTGCTCTTCGTACCGCGAGGCCTGCTCGACCGGGTCGCCCACGTCGCGAAGACCCTGGAAACGGACGCCCTTGACCACGCGTCCATCGCGGACGTCGAGGCAGGGGATGATGCGGCGCGTCAGCATGACGGGGCCTCCTCACCGTTCTGGAGCCACCGTTTGACGAGGGCGAGGCCCCACCGCCCGGAGAGCTCGGGGTGGAACTGGCAGGCGAGCACGCGTCCCCGCTCGATGGCGGCCGCGAAGGGTGAGGCGTGCACGGTCGTCGCCTGGGCCCAGCCCTCGGGGGCGGCGGGAAGTCGGTATGAGTTGGCGTAGTAGGCGTAGCCCGCCCGAACATATCGGCTCGCGGGACCCGGCTCGACGCTGTTCCAGCCGAACTGGGGGGCACGGACGTCGGCGGGGAATCGCTCGATGCGGGCGGGGACGACGGCGAGTCCCTCGACGCCCGGGGACTCCTCGGACGACTCGCAGAGGAGTTGGAGGCCCAGGCAGACGGCGAGGGTCGGGCGGCCCTCGTCGACGCGGTCGCGGATCACGCCGACGAGGTCGCGTTCGCGGAGGCAGGCCATCCCCGCGGCGAACGAACCGACGCCCGGAAGGACGAGATAGTCGGCGGATTGGGCCGAGGCGGGATCGTCGATGAACACGGGCTCGGCGCCGCACCGGCGGAAGCCCGCAGCGACAGAGGCGGTGTTGGCGACGCCCGTTGCGACGATCGAGACACGGGGTCGCGGGTCATCGGGCGGGGCCATCAGAGCGTTCCCTTGGTGGACGGCACATCGTCGATGCGTGGGTCGATCGCGACCGCCTGCCGCAGGGCGAGCGCAAGCGCCTTGAACGCCGCCTCGGCCTTGTGGTGGTCGTTCTCGCCCCTCAAGACGTCGGCATGGAGGGTCGTGCGCGACGCCACCGCGAGCGAACCGAAGAAGTGGGCGATGTTTTCGCACGCGACCCGGCCGATCATGTCACGCTTGAGGTCGAGGTTCACCGTCGCGTGGGGGCGCCCCGAGAGGTCGATCACGACGCGGGCGAGGGATTCATCGAGCGGAGCATAGGCCGAGGCGAAGCGGGTGATGCCTTTACGGTCGGCCAACGCCTCGTCGATCGCCCGCCCCAGGGCGAGGGCGCAATCTTCCACGGTGTGGTGGTCGTCGACGTCGAGATCGCCCTTGCAGGTGAGCGTGAGGTCGATTCGTGCGTGGGTCGCGAGCGCGGTGAGCATGTGGTCGAGGAAGCCCAGGCCCGTCGAGATGGTCGACACGCCCCGCCCGTCGAGGTTGAGCTCGAGGGTGATGTCGGTCTCGCGGGTCTTCCGCCGGATCGTTGCCGTTCTGGGAGTCATCGCGGGTCTCCTTGCAGGATGTCGCGGAGTGCTGTCGTGAGCCGGTCGAACAAGTCTTGGTCGGCCGGGAGTGTGATGCGGAGAGCATCCGCGAGCCCGGGTCGCTCCCCGAAAGAACGGACGGAGATCCCCCGGGTCATCAGGCCCTTCCACACGCCTTGAGCATCGGGGAACCGGGCGAGGACGAAATTCGCCTGAGACTCGGGCACGGTCGCGCCGAGATCGATGAGCAACGCGGTGAGTTGGCGGCGCTCTTCGCGGACGCGATCAAGGATCGGCGTGCGGGCGTCGAGGTCGCGCAGCGCCGCCCCGGCCGCGGCGAGGGAGACGGTCGAGACCGGGTAGGGCCCGCCCGTCGTGCGGAGCCAGTTCGCGATCGGGGCGGGAGCGATCGCGTAGCCCACCCGCAGCCCCGCGAGGCCCAGCGCCTTGGAGAACGTGCGGACGACGACGACGTTCGGCTCGCCGATGAGGTCGGGCGTCGGGTCCTCGTCGGCAAACTCAACGTAGGCGAGGTCGGCGAGCACGACGGTACCCGCGGCGGAGGCGGCGTCGAGGATCAGGCTCCAATCGTCACGGGAGACCACGCTGCCCGTCGGGTTGTTGGGCGAGACGATCGCGGCCAGGCCCGTGCGCTTGGTGATGCGGTCGACGAACGCGTCGACCGGGAAGTCACCATCGAGCCACTCGATCGGCTTGGATAGGGCCCCCGCAAGGCGGGCGCCCCGTTCGATCATCTCGAACGTCGGGGCGTGGAAGACCAGGTCGCGGCCCTGCTCGAGCGTAGCCCGGCAGAGGCGATCGATCGCGTCGTCGCCGCCGTTCGTCACCACGATGCACTCGGGGTCGACGGCGTGCCGCTCGGCGATCCGGGCCTCGAGGGCCCGGGCGTTGGGGTAGCGGCGGATCTCCTCTGAGGTGATACTCCGGATCGCTTCGAGCGTCGCGTCGGCGGTGGGCACGCCCTCGTTGGCGTCGAGGCGGAGCGTCACTTCACGATCGATCTCGGGGGGCTGGTAGGGCTTGAGGCCGCGGAGGCGGTCGACCGGCGTCGGAGGATTGGTCATCACTGTTCTCTCGCTCGGCGGACTGTTCATGGCACGATCTGCTCCGGCGTGGTCACCACGATGTCGGTCCCGCCCGCCCGCTTGATCGCGGGGATCACGCGGGCAAGTTCATTTCGGGGCACCGCCGCCTTGACCGCGTATCCGGTGGACGAGCGCAGCGGCGAGATGGTCGGCTCGCGCATGCACGGCAGGGCCGCCACCACCGCGTCGAGCACGTCGGCGGAGACGTTGACCTCGACCATGACCCGCTTGCGGGCCTGGAGCACCGCCCCGACGACCATGACGAACCGCTCGATCGCGTCGCGCTTGATCGGGCAGTCCATCGCGGTCCGCGAGGCGTAGAGGCGGGTGGATGACCGCATGAGCTCGTCGATGATGATCAGACCGTTGGCGGCGAGTGTCGCGCCGCTGGCCGTGTTGTCGACGATGCAGTCGGCGTCCTCCGGCGGGAGCACCTCGGTCGCGCCGTACGAGCGGAGGAGCGTCGCGTCGAGCCCCCGCCTGGCGATCCACCGGTTCGTCAGCTCGCCGTATTCGGACGCGATGACGAGCGGGCGGCTCGGCAGCCTGCCGTCCTCGAGGATCGACTCCGGAGCCGCGGCGATCAGGCGGACGGGGTCGAGGCGTGTGTCGAGCAGCTCGACGAGATCGGCGTTCGACTCGGCGACCCAGTCGGCCCCCGCGAACCCCAGGTCGCGCGACCCCGCCTCGAGCATCTCGATGATGGCGCGGGGCTTGAGCACCTTGACCTCGAAGGCGTCGAACGCGATCGTGGGCCGATAATCGCGGGCCGATGCGGAGACGGCGATACCGGCGTCGGCGAGCAGGCGGACGACGTGGTCGTACATGCGTCCCTTGGGGATCGCGAAACGGACGGTTTCGGTTGAGGCAAGCGGGGTCATCCTGGGGCTCCGTTGGCCCCGGCCGGCCCTCCGTGCCGGGATCGCCCCGGAACGAAAAACGCCGGCTCGGGGCCGGCGTCTTGGGGTCTTCGTCGGATCAGGCGTCCATCAGACCACAATCACAGCCGGCCCTGCACGGGGTGGTGATGATGGTGATGGCGAAGAATCGTGCTCACGGAACCAGCATAGCCCATCGCCGTGGCGGATCAAGCAGATTCAGCGGGATTGGACATGAGAGCATCTCGGCGATGTGTGGTGCCACACGCATACGGCGGCGTGCCGTATGGCCCGCGTCAGTCTCCACCAAGCAACCGCGCCATCGGGTCGGCGATCGCGGCATCCAGGCCCGCCTCGCGGGCGCGTTCGAGCATTCGGAGCGCGACTTCGTTCCGTCCCTCCTGGGCCATGAGCGAAGACACAAGCAACCACGCCGAGGCCGACTTCTCCTTGTTCGCATGCTTCACGGCGGTGACCACCATCGCGCGCCATTCGCGATCGCGAAGTGGCAGCCAGTCGGTCACGCGGGCGCCGGCCACGTCCGGAAATGCCGTGTAGACGAGTTGCAGCACCGGCGCCGCTTCCTCGGGGCGGTCGGCGGCCGCGAGTGCGAACACGAATTCGACGCCCACGATCGGGTCGCTCAGGTCGACGACGCGGTCGGGTGCGCCCGTGGGTTCGCCTGGATCGCGAACGGCCACACCTGTGGTGTCCTCAGCCGGGCCGGGGCTTCGTGCGGTGTCATCCGTCGATGTTGTTCCGGACGGAGCCTCGGTCGGCGGCGTCTCGTCGGCGGCCCCTGAGAGATGAGCCGCCGCCCCGGTGTCGCCCAAGTCGCCCAATGGGAATGCGTCCAGATGCTCCTGGTACAGGCGCACCGCGTCGTCGTATCGCCCCAACCTCATCCCCACGCGGGCCCACTGGAGATTCGTCGGTGGCGAGGGCTCGACCTGAGACCCGGTCGACTGACTCGCTGCGGGCGGCGGCCACGGCGGCATGCTGCCCGCGTTCTCGGGCCAGGACTGCCAGCCCTCGATCGGGCCGTGGCTGTGCCAGGGGCCGTCCAGATCATTCACGTCCAACTTCCGTGTCGAACTCTGGTCGTAGCGAACGATGATTGTGACCCGACACCCGTTCGGCAGGGTGTACGTTCGTTGGATTGGTTGCCGCACCGTTCGGTTCAGTCGGGACAGCGCGCCGGTCTGGACCGGAAGGTCCGGGCGTCGCGGCTGGGGCCCGCTCTGATGATCGGTGGCGGAGGGCTGTTTGTCCTGGGCTCCGGCAACACCCCCACCGGCGACGATCGCCGCCACCATGAGCACGGGCACTTTGCGTCCCCAGCGTCTTGTCATCGTGTCCTTGGCGCCGCTCAGCATCGGGCCCCTCCGAGCGAAGGCTCTGAATGCCGGTCCGGCGAGGGGGATCGCGCCGGCCGGTCTTGTGTACCGGATGCCTTCCGCGGGGTTGCAGGGACCCCGCCGTCCCGTCGGCCCCGGTCCTCACCCCGGGCGCTGGTAGTGGATCAGATGCCGGTCGATCTGGCCGGGGACATCGCGAAACGCAAGGAAGCGACGCTCGCCCAGATCGCGCTTGCGGGTCTGCTTGCACAGAAGCCATGATCCCGGGGACGACAAAGCTCCACCGGCTCGAGGAGAACCTGGGGCCGCGGCGATCGAGCTGACCGAGAAGGACCTGGCGGACCTCGACGCGGCGGCGGCGAAGGTTGACGTGGAGAGCCCCAGGTATCCGGAGAAGCTGGAGCGGCTGGTGGGGATGTGGAACGCCGTATCCTGTCGTCGGCGATTGGGCGGCAAGCCGTCGGCCCGCGGCAGAATCGCGACAGCGAATGCGATGACGACCATGAACAGAGTGACCACGACGAGCGAGAAGGGCGGGTCGGGTGGGCCGGGCAAAGGCGAGTCGCCCGCCCAACTCATCGACGCCCACATCCAGAACCTGGGCGACTGGCGGGGCGAGACGCTCGCCCACGTTCGCACACTCATCAAACAGGCCGACCCCGGCGTGGTCGAGGACGTGAAGTGGCGCAAGCCGTCGAACTCGATGCTGGGCGTACCGGTGTGGTCGCACCCCGTCGACAAGAAGGCCGGCCTCATCTGCACCGGCGAGACGTACAAGGACAAGGTCAAGCTGACCTTCGCGCAGGGCGCCGGGCTCGATGATCCGGCGCGCCTGTTCAACGCCAGTCTCGAGGGCAATACGAGGCGGGCGATCGACCTATTCGAGGGCGACAAGATCGATGAGAAGGCGTTCAAGGCGCTCATCCGCGAGGCGGTGGCGTTGAATACCTCGCCCGCCCCGAAACGGGGCAAGCGGAGCTGAAGTGGGCCGGACGGCGTACCGCGTCCGCTCCCCTATCCTCGGAGCGTGCAGTACGCCGGCCTGCTCCTCTGCGGCATTGTCATCGGGTGCATCGGCACGCTCGTAGGGGCGGGCGGGGGGTTCCTGCTCGTCCCGCTGCTCGTGTTCCTCTATCCACACGAGAAGCCCGCGGTCATCGCGTCGATCTCGCTCGCGGTGGTGTTCTGCAACACGCTGTCCGGCACCGTGGCCTACCTACGCAGGCGCAAGGTCGACGTGCGGTCGGGGCTGCGCTTTGGCGCGACCGCGATCCCGGGGTCGGTGCTCGGTGCGTTCGCGGTGTCGAAGCTGCCCCGCGCCGGGTTCGAGGGCATCCTGGGCGTCGTGCTCATCGGGGCGGGCGCGTTCATGCTGATCTCGAAGGGGCGGCCCGCCGAGCAGTCGGACGGGGAGACGGGGTGGATGGGCCCCCACATCGCCAAGCGGCCGATCGTGGGGATGGCGATCAGCTTCGTCGTCGGGTTCCTGTCAAGCCTGCTGGGCATCGGCGGGGGCGTGATGCACGTCGCGGTCCTGGCGCAGATGCTTGGTTTCCCCGTCCACGTCGCCACGGCGACCTCGCACTTCGTGCTGGCGATGACGGCCGGAGCGGGGACGATCACCCACATCGCGCTGGGCGCGTTCCACGAGGGGTGGCGGCGGATGGCCTCGCTGGGCGTCGGGGCGCTGATTGGGGCCCAGATCGGTGCATGGTGGGCGAAGCGGGCGTCGCCCGCCCTGATCCTCCGCCTCCTCGCGGTCCTGCTGGTGGTGTTGGGTGTGCGGATCCTGATCCAGTCGCTCGCGGGGTGATGCGGCGATTGCGGATCGGTCCATTCGGAAAAGCCGGGCCCGGGGCGGCTGGCCCCAGGCCGGCGTGTGATTACGGGCAGCCCGCGTTGAACTGCGTCACGAACACGAGCACATCGGAGAGATCGAACAGCCCGTACGGCTCGGCCAGGTCGGCCAGCGGGTCGTTCGTCATGAAGGCGTTGACGAAGATCAGCACGTCGGCGAGGTCGAGCAGCCCGTTGTGATCGAAGTCGACCGGGCACCTCGCGCCCTCATCGACGCGGATCACCACGAGCGCCGGGTCGCTGTAGACGGGGCCGACCCAACCCGCGTTGGAGGTGAAAGTGCGATAGTTGAACGAGTCGGTCCCGACGAATCCCGGATCGGGCGTGTAGTCGAACGAGCCGTCGGCGGAGAGCTGGACCTCGCCGTGCTGGGGCGCCGTGTACGCGGGGTCGTTCACGAAGCCGGTGTCGACCTGGATGACGCGGAACTGCTGGTCGACGTCGTTGGCGATGACGCCGTCGGCCGGAGCGACGCTGAGCGTGCCGGTGCCCGCCGTCTGGTAGGTGTCGTCGATCGCGAGGTGGAAGGTGTTGTCGCGCAGGTTGCGCAGCTCGGCGAGCGTCCAGTCGACGTAGCTCTGCCCGGCATCGGGGCGGGCGATCGCCGCGTCGACCTCGTCGTGGGCGACGGCGGCCCGCATCGCCAGCTCTCCCGCCAGATCGAAATACTCGCCGCTATCGCCGTCGCCGAGGAGCGAGGCGAGCATGTCGCCGACCGAGCCGGCAAAGGTCATCGAGAGCTGCCCGGTGGCGGGGTCGGCCCGCAGGCAGGCGCGGGCGGCGGAGCTCTGCTCGAGCATGTCGGGCAGGGCGAGCGTGGCGTAGGCCTCGATCAGACTCTCGTAGGCGGGGAGGAGCGGGGAGAGACCCGCAACGATGGAATCTGAGGCCGCGGCGGCCCACACATCGTCCTGTAACTCGTCCAGGCGCTGCGTGACGTAGGCCGACGCGTCGCGCCCGGCCGCCACCGGACCGCTCGCATCGGTCACCACGTCGAGGCGGATGTTCTCGCCGTTTCCATTCTGGGCATAGATCGAATCGCCCTGCTGGCTCGTTCCGCTCAGCAGGAACCCCACGACCTGCTGCCAGAAGTAGAAGTCCTCGTCGAAGATGTCTCTCGCGTTGCTGTCGCTGTTGATCTGGACGGGGTCGCCAGCGGAGTAGACCAGCCAGCGGATGTGCCTGACGTACTGCCGGATCAGCTCGGGGTGCTGGCCGTTGTAGTCACCATCCACCGTGAACGTGAAATCCACCGTCATGTCGTTGGGCACGTCCACGATCCCGGATGTGACGCCCATCTGATTGTTCCGCGCCGGCTGCCCTCCTCCCGCGGAATGCGTGTCCGCGTCAACCACGAGCTGAGCGAGCTCGGGGACGTTCGTCTCGCCGTAGATGTTCCAGCAGTTGTGCCCGATCCCGGTCGGCAGCGGGTAATCCTGGAGACCGCTCTGGCCATGGAGAAGGGTGAACGTCGGCGCGTAGTCCTGGACCTCCTGGGTGAGCCCACCCCAGGGGTCGACATGCACCTCGAGGTTGGCCTCGTGGAGGGTGTCCTGGCGCACTTGGTAGATGCGCGCGCCGATTTGGCCAGCCGCCTCGTTGTATCCGTCGAACAGGGCGTTGAAGAGCGCTGTGTTCCGGCCGTGCGCGGCCATCGTCTCGAAGCTCTCGCCCAGGGCGATGATCTGGTCGAGCTCCGGGGGCGTTCCGCCGCCGGCGAGCTCACGCTCGTACTTGTACGCGAAATACCATGGGCTCTCCTTGGCGACCTGGGTGTAGGCGTTGGCCGCCTGCGACCAGGGGGCTGGGGCGACGACGCGGCTGCTGCCGAGCACAGGCAGGCCCAGCTGGGCGGGGAAGACGCGGAGGTCGTTGATGTTCCGTCCGATCGACTCGCCGTTGAGCAGGTCGTTCGCGGTGGCGACGGTGAGGGTCGAGGTCTGGTCGCCCGCGAAGGTCGTGGTCAGCGCGTGGAACGTCGCGACGGTGTAGAACCCGCTGAGCCCGTTGACGAAGCTCGTCGAGCCGTCGTACGGCAGGTCGACGCCGTTGTCGTCGCGGTAGTCGAGCATGTCGTTGGCGAGCACGGCGATGTAGGAATCGAGGATGTCCGACGACATGCCCCACAGCGCGTCCTCGATCCGCTCGAGCGAGTCACGCGCGATCATCATCTGGCGGCTCAGATCGTCGACGCTGTCGGTCAGGTCACCGATCTGCTGCCCGACCGCGTTGAACCCGTCGCTCATCGACGCATAGATGACGTCGAGCTGGTCCTCGATGCGGTTGAACCGCATGTTCATCTCGACGCGGACGCCCTCGAGCTGGTCGCGCATCTCGGTGATCTGGTCAAAGATCTGCTCGTCGACGCTGGGCCCGCCGGCGCCCAGCGCGTCGGCAATCCCGATGCTGCCGAGGACGGCGCCGGTGATCCCCTCGATCACGTCTCCCGGTTCGCCCTTGTAGAAACCGGCTGCGACCTGCGCCACGCCGCCGAGGATCTCGACCCCCGAGGTGACGCCGGCCATCGCGTCGTTGGTCTGCAGCTGTGACTCGCTGAAGTCGAGTGACCGCTCGGCGAGGTCGCGCACGTTCGGGTCGGCACTCTGTAGCAGGAAGAGCGCGTTCGCGGCGACGATGGTGCGCGGCGCCGCGACCTCGTCGATCCGCGATCGATAGTCGGCGATGAGTTGGTCCATGAAGCTGGAGTTGTTCGCGTTGGCGAGACCCTCGATGAGCGTTGGCTCGTTCGCCATCGCGTCGAGGAACTCCTGGGCGCGGGCGTCCGTGCTCGTCTTGACGTCCGCGAAAGCCCCGCTGATCGAGGTCCATATATCCGACGTCTCGACGGGCTGGGCGAGCATCTGGGTGTAGTCGGCGTAGTCGACCGGCAGCGACGCGGCGAGCGCGCCCTCTACGTCGGCGAAGCGCGAGTCATCGGGCGAGCCGTCGGGGATCGCCTCATAGCCCTGGGCTCCCAGGTAAGTCTGGAGCACGGGCGCGAGGTTGGCGTTCGGCATCCCGTTGAGGTCCTGACCCGAGAAGCCCACGACGAGGATCTCCGCCCATTCCGGCGCGTTGGCGATGGACTTGATCCGGGCCCGGTCGAACCTGACCATCCGGCTCCGCATCGAGTCGTAGTTGTCCGGCGCGGGCACGCCGACGCCCAGAAGCGTGAGCACGTCCTCGCCGATCGCGGGGTCGGTCCCGGTGAGGACCCCTTCCGCTGCCGGCACTTCGAAGCGCACGCCCGACAGGAAGTTGGACGATCGGTTCAGACCGGGATCGCCCGGGGCGAAGCCCGCGAGCACCGCGTCGTAGACGTTGACGAACGCGGTGAGCTGGGCCTCGTCGGCGAGCGGGTTGCGCGTGGCGAACGCCACGAGCCCCGCCGCGGCGCCCGCGACCCGCGGGACCTGGTTGTTCACGTAGTCGTATCGGACGTGCTCGCTCGCCCGGATGGCGGCGCAGAACGTGTCGTACGACGCCTGATCCTGGACGTGAAAGTCGAGATTCGGCGTGATCGCCATCGCGGAGCCCGCGACGGAAACGAGCACGGCGACGGCTGTGGCGAGAAGCGGTGTTGACTGGCTCTTCGGGCGCATGGTTTCCTCCCCTTGCGAATGTCCCCGCGGGCCGCGACAACCGGTCAGGAGGATGGGCCCGCGTTCTTGGTGAGCGACGTGATTCCCCTGGACGCGGAATCGCGAAGCGACGGCGGACCGCGCAGAAGTAGACGAACGAATTTGCCCGTCGCGCCGGTTGATCGGATAACGTTCGTGATTCTGGGAGTGATTCGTGACACCGACCTTGTGTGCCGCGAGCACCGGGGCGATGATGCCTCCCGGAGCTTTGGGGGCCCCGTTGCAGAGCGATCCAGCCCATCTCGAACCCGCAGAAATCTCGCGCCTGCTCGAGACGGCGGCCACGAACCCGGGTGCCGTCGAGCGGCTGGTCCCGGCGGTCTACGCGCAGCTCCGCGCCCTTGCGGCCTCGTACCTGGGCGCGGACCGCGCCCCGAACACACTCCAGCCCACCGCGCTCGTGCACGAGGCGTTCGTGCGTCTGCTGGGGGCCCAGGAGCTGGCGTTCGAGAGCCGGGCCCACTTCTTCGCGATCGCCGCCAACGCGATGCGGTTCGTGCTCGCCGATCACGCCCGCCAGAAGCGGGCGCAGAAGCGGGGCGGGGGCTGGGCCCGGATCACGCTTTCGGGGATCGGGTCCTCGGACGGGGACGCCGACTTCGACGCCGCGGACGTCGATGAGGCGCTCGAGGAGTTGGCCCGCCTGAACGAGCGGCAGGCGCGTGTCGTTGAGATGCGGTTCTTCGGGGGGCTGACGGTCGAGCAGATCGCCGCCGTCCTGGGCGTCAGCAAGCGGACCATCGACGCCGAGTGGCACTTCGCGAGGGCCTGGCTTCGCGGCCGGCTGGAGGACTCGCGATGAGCGGCGACCCGCAGCGCCACGAGCGGCTCGCCGAGATCTACGGCGTGGTGTTCCGCCTGGGGCCCGACGAGCGGCGCCGGGTGCTCGACGCGGAGTGCGCCGACGATCCGGGACTAAGAGCCGAGGTGGAGCGGCTGCTCGCCGCGTCGAATCGTGACGACATCCTCGCGGACGAGGCGGTCGAGGCCGGCTCGCAGTTCACACCGCTTGTGTCGGGCGATGCGCTCGCGAGCGGGCCCGAGATCAGAGGGTACCGCGTGCTCGGCCTGCTGGGCGAGGGCGGGATGGGCGCGGTCTACGAGGCCGAGCAGGAGCGCCCGCACCGGCGTGTCGCGCTCAAGGTGATCCGGTCGGGTCTGGTCACCCGCTCGCTGCTCGCGCGGTTCCGGCGCGAGGCCGAGGTGCTGGGGCGGCTCAACCACCCGGGCATCGCGCAGATCTACGAAGTCGGTGTCGGCGAGGCCGGCGGGAGGCAACTGCCCTACCTCGCGATGGAGCTCGTCGAGGGCGTGTCGGTCACCGCCTACGCCGAGGCGAACAAGCTCGGCACGCGCGACCGTCTCGAACTCGCGTGCCGGATCTGCGAGGCGGTCGAGCACGCGCACCAGCGCGGCGTGATCCACCGCGACCTCAAGCCCGCCAACATCCTCGTCGACGCGAGCGGGCGGCCCAAGATCCTCGACTTCGGGGTCGCTCGCCTGACCGACAGCGACGTGCTCGTCACCACGCTGCAGACCGAGGCGGGGCAGATCGTCGGGACGGCGGGGTACATGAGCCCCGAGCAGGCGACCGGGAACCCCGACGATCTGGACACCCGGAGCGACATCTACTCGCTGGGCGTCGTGATCTTCGAGCTGCTCGCCGGGCGGTTGCCGATCAGCGTCGAGCGTCTGCCCCTGCCTGACGCGATCCGCGCGATCCGCGAGACCGAGGCGACGCGGATTGGCTCGGTGAACACCGCGCTGCGGGGCGACGTGGACACGATCCTCGCGAAGGCGCTGGAGCGCGACAAGGCACGGAGGTACCAGTCCGCGTCGGAGCTCGGGGGTGACATCCGCCGATTCCTCGACGACCAGCCGATCGTCGCGCGCCCGCCCAGCACCTTCTACCAGCTCGTCAAGTTCACCAGGCGCAACCGCGTGCTCGTGGCGTCGACGGCCGCGGTGATCCTCGCGCTCGCCGTCGGGCTCGTCGCGGCGACGGTGTCACTCAGCCGCGAACGGCAGGCGAAGGCCGACATGCAGGCGGCGTTGACCAGCGAGTCGAAGGCCCGCGGCCAGGCCGAGGAGTCGCTGGAGCGGGCGCGGGGGTCCTCGAAGTTCCTCGAGCACATCCTGCTAGGCCTGGGACCGGACGAGGCAAAGGGACGTGACACGGCGCTGCTCGAGGCAATGCTCATGCAGGCCGAGTCGTCGCTCGACGATGAGGTCGCCAACCCCGCCGTGCGGGCCGACATGCTCACGATCATGGGCCGGACGCACCACGCGATCTTCGAATACGAGCAGGCCGCGCGCCTGCTCGACAAAGCGCACGACCTGTATGACACGCTGGAACCCGACGACCCGGCCGCCAGCACCGAGGCGACGCTCGTCAGGGCCGACGCCCACCGCCAACTGGGCGAGAACGATATCGCCGAGAAGCTGCTCGACGAGGCGATCGAGACCTACCGGGCGAGCGGGGACTCGGTGCTGCAATCCCAGGCGGCGCGCCAGCTCGCGGAGTTGAAGATGGACGCGGGGCAGTGGGACCGCGCGCTCGAACTGATCGAGGACTCGCTCACCCTCACCACAGATGTTCCCGACATTGATCTGGGCCGAATCGAGATGATGCACGGCGCCATCCTCCGCCGGCTGAGGAGGCTAGAGGAGGCGCGGGCCGCCTACGACCATTCGCTCTCGCTCTTCCGCGGCGTCGACGCGAAGATTGAGTCGGGCATCGTGCTCAATTCGCTCGCGGTGCTGGCAAGGGACGAAGGCCGGCTCGAAGACGCCGAGAAGCTGTATCGCGAGTCGATCGATCTCCGCCGCTCGGTTGACCCGAGGCCAAACCCCAACGTCGCGGTCGGCCTGTCGAATCTCGGACGCCTGCTGCTCACCCTGGACCGCGTCGACGAGGCGAAGGAGACCCTCGAGCAGTCGCTGCAGATGCACATCGACCTCTACGGAAAGGATCACTACACCGTGGCCTTCCCGTCGATGTCGCTCGGCGAGGTGTACGGACGCCTGGGTGACCACGATCGCGCGGTCGATCTGGCCGACCGGGGCGTCAAGCTGCTGGAGACCCAGTTCGGCACCGACAACCCGACCTGCATGGCAGCGATGACACGTTCCGCGCAGGCGCTCGAAGCGGCTGGGCGGCACGCCGAGAGCGAGGCGGCCTTCCGGCGGTGCCTCGAACTGCTGGCCGCCGCCAGCTACGACCCGGCGCCGCACATGCTGCCGGTTCAGCGGGGCCTCGGGGAGGCCCTGCTCAACCAGGGACGCAAGGACGAAGCACGCGCCGCCTTCGAGGCCGCGTTGCAGGCCGCCGGCGCGCAAGAAGACGCGGCCAGTGAGTTGCAGGCGCTCATTGAACGGTGCGGCAACACCAACTGAAGCGATTACGACGGCACACTCGTTGGCGGCGTCGTCTTGCAGCGCACGCCGCGCATTCCAGGGTCGGGTGGCGAGCGAGCAAAGGTGGAGCAACCCGACCAAGGACCAGCGGGATGCGCACTGGAGATAGCCGCGTCAGCGGTCGGGGTGGGCGAAGGCTGCGGGTGAGCCGGAATCGCTCGCGGCACAGCTTCCGGCAAATCGGGGCCCGGCTGCGCGGTGCGATGATCGTGCTGAGCCCCAGGGTGTGAACGCCGGCGCTGGGCGTTATCTCGGGGCAGACCCGGATGGAGCATCTCGCTGGCAACTGGCTACTGGCACCCTGCGAGGAACAGCGACACGAAAAGGTTGATGTCCATCAGATCGTGCAGTCCATTGCCGTCAATGTCCGAGACCGGATCTTGGTTGAGGAAGCCGGAAACGAAAACAGTGATATCCGAAAGGTCGAGCACTCCATCGCCATTGAGATCCCCGGGGCATCGCATGGCGACATAGTGATCGTTGTCGTCGAGGTTGATCCATCCCACATTCTCGGCCCACACATACCCGCGGAGTCGGTGAGAGGCGAAGTCGATCCGCGCTGGTTGCGGTGGATCGGCCAGTGCGCCGCCGGCGAAGTTGATCCACCCGATGTTCTCACCCCACGCGAGGCCCCAGAGCGCACCGTCCGGCTCGATGTTGACCCCGACATCCACGCCGTTGGTGTTGCTGTACTGCACACCGTTGCGCGGTGTGCCGTCACCCAGGTTGATCCATCCGACCGACTCCCCCATGCGAGTCCTGACAGGATCCTGTCATGGACGACCACACCCTGAGAGGCCGCCGGGCTTCCCGCGTCGCGCCAGTTCATCCAGCCGATGTTCTCACCCCAGGACCACTTGTTGACAGGCGAGATGCTGCTGGCCTGGCCGAGGGCGGCGCCGCCCGAGGCGCAGAGTGCGGACAGGACAATCGGGGTACGCATGTGATGCTCCATCCGGGAATGAGCCGCGACTCAGTACGCGATGTTTGAGAGCGAGCTGCCGCCAGCCGAGTCGCCACCGGCGTTGCCGCCGATCGGTCCGGCCAGCGGGAGCACGATGATGGCGCCGACCCTGTTGCCCTGCACGATGTCGAAGCTGGTGGCGTTCATCGTGCATCGGTTGCCAACGACGAAGTTATCCAGCCCGGCGATCTGGACGCCCCAGTGGTTGCGGGTGCAGATGTTGTGCTCAAGCAGCACCCGGATCACGCCTGAGGCGATGTGGATACCGGAGCCGTGCTGGGCGCCGACCCCGTTGCCCCGGCAGGTGTTGCCGGTCACCGTGCAATCGTCGCCGCAGTCGATGCCGTGCAGGCTGTTGTCGGACGCGTAGCACTCGGAGATGTCGCACCCCTGGGCAAGGAAGAAGCCGGACTTGCCGTTGGTGTTCGAGGTGCAGCCCTTGAGCGAGCAGTTGCTCTGGGGAACGAAGCCGTGGTCGCCGTTGGAGCCCGCGGAACAGTCCCGAGCAATTGACTTGGCGCCGAGCCAGAATCCATAGTTCGTATTGGTCAGCGCGGAGCACCTCTGGAGCACGCACCCGGAGTAGACCGTGAAGCCCTGCGCATGGCTGTTGGATACGCTGCACCGCTCGATCAGCGACGCGTAGTCCGCGGAGATGCCCTTGCCGTCGTAGGCGCTGACGCAGTCGCGGAGCACACAGTTGTTCGAGGCCAGGAACCCCCAGTCGTCGTTTCCGTGTGTTTGACAGTCGGTGACCATCGACGCCGAGCCGACAGTGATGCCGGCGAGGCTGTTGTCGATCGCGAAGACACCCGAGACGCGGGAGGACGCCGCGAGCGCCAGGTTCACGCCGTTGCCGGACCAGAACTCGACCTTCCCGTTGAGCACGGCGATTCCGCGGTGCCCCCCGCTCATGGTGATCCCGTCGAGCGAGGAGCCGCCTCCCCCCCGCAGCGTGAACCCGCACAGATCGATGGTGACATTGTCGGCGCCGATCTCGATCCCGCTGAAGCCCGAGGCCCCCTGGAGATTGGCGGTCAGATAATACGAACCCGGCTGGGCAATCCGGAAGATGCTGTTCGCGTCGCCCGGACAGGTCTCAGTGTTGATGGGCGTGCGCGGCTCGACCTCGCCGAGTGTCTTCATCGTGCTCTGGATCGGTCCGACGGGCGGGTCAACGGGCCCGGCGGAGACGCTCATGACGCCGCCCAAGGCGAGAACGGCGGCTGTCGCGAGTACGCTGCTGGTTCGTTTCATGGGGTGGCCTCCTTGTCGCCTGCCGTGCTGCAGGGCCTGGACCGGTTTCGAGCGGGATCGACTAGAACGCGTAGTTGCAGCCGGGGACGGCGCCGGCGGAGTTGCCCCCGACATCGCCGCCGATCGCGCCGGACAAGGGCAGACTGGTGATGACGCCGACGTGGTTGTTGGCCACAATGTCGTAGTTCGTTGTGTTGCTGGAGCACGTGTTGCCGACTACGAGGTTGCCCGCCCCGGCGATCTGTATGCCCCAGTCATTGCCGTCGCACGCATTGTCGAGCACGGCGGTGCTCGACGCCCCAGGTGTGAGGTGGATGCCCGCGCCATTCCCGAGGTTGCCGTTGGTGTTGCAGACATTGCCGCGGATGCGTGAATAGAACGAGGTCGAGATTCCGTGCCCGGCGTTGTCGGCCGCGGCACAGCCGGAGATGTCCACGAAGTTGACGGTATGGAACCCGTCCAGCCCGTTGCTGTTCGAGACGCACTCCTTGAACTTGGCGTAGCTTGCGGACTGAAAGCCGTGGCCCTGGTTGTCATACGCCTCGCAACCGCGCGCCGTCCCATAGCTGAAGATGTTGAAACCGTCGCCCGTGTTGGCGCGCGAGTTGCAGTTCTCAAGTGTGCAGGCGTTCCCGATAGCGAAGCCATGCCGCACGTTCGACGCCGCGGCACAGTCGCGAACGACCGAGCCCTCCTGCACCGAGAGGCCATCGGTCCCGTTGTGCGAGAACACGCAGTCCGAGACGATCGACGAGTTGGTGACGAAGACCCCTGTCTCCCCGTTGCCCGTCGCACGAACGCCGGTCACCGTTGCTTCCTCGGTCAGGAGGATGCCTTTCTGCCCCCATGCCCTGACGACACCATTGGCGACCGAGGTGCGCTGGGCTCCCTCGATGCCGTGGTGCGAGCCCGGGACGCCGGTCACGACGTAGCCGTTCAGGTCGAGCGTCACATTGCTGGTGGTGATCTTGATCCCGGACTGGTTGGCAACACCCAGCAGATCCCCGGTGAGGTAGTAGGAACCGGGCTGGCTGATCACATAGATCGCCGCCGCCCCGTTCGGCGGACAAGTCTCGGCGTTGACGGGGATTCTCGCCTCGACCTCGTCCAGGGTCTTCATCGTGCTCTGGACAGGGCCGGCCGGTGGATCGATGGGGCCTGATGCCAGAGCCGCGAGAGCGAGAATGATGAGCGGCGTGACGCCACATAGTTTCATGGCTGGGGTCCTTTCACTCGAGACAACCGTGCCACCGTCAGTGCGACTTCGGGGCGACAGAGAGCCGGCCGGGTCGGTGTTTTTCCATGCCTTGAGGAGCTCTGCATGCCCGGTAACCGAGCACCTGAACTCCGGAGGCTCCGGCAGGCTGCGGCGCGGCTGGGCGGGCTTTCCACGCCGCCCGCGGCGGATTCGTTCTGGAGACAGAGATGTCCACCAGCACCGATGAAAGCGTCGCTCTCCCCCCACGCCTCGCGCGGCGTAGGCCCCCACTCATGGCGTCACGAGGGCGCGGCGAGCCGATGCACACCGCCGCGCATACCTGGTCCACGACAGGGCGACCGGGCCGACGCCCCTGGATCGCAAGAGAGGCTGGCGCCGGCCGGCCTCGGACATGCTGGCCGGGCCACACTCACCCTCGCACGCCCTGCATCGAGCACACTACCTAGGCCATGGCGGCCGCATGTCTTGCATTCGAGTTGGCCCAAACCCCGCCCTCGGCTTTGCCCCCGTGGATTGAGCACCGCGTCCGGGAATCAGTGCGACATCCGACGCATGGGTGGCTCGCGAAAGACAAAAAGAACCTGGGCCCCTTGTGCGAACGGGCTGCGTCGGCGAGAATCGTCCGGCTGCTGCGGGGGCACACGCGAGGAGAACAGTGGTCGAGTCTGATCCGCCTGGTGCTGCCTTCCAGCCGACGCCGCCGGCGCGGTCGCCCCATGAGGTCACCATGCTGCTCAACGCGGCAGGGTCGGGAGACCCGCGAGCCTCGGCCGAGTTGCTCCCGCTCGTGTACGAGGAATTGAGGAAGCTCGCCCGGGTGCGGCTTGGGGCGGAGGCGCCCGGGCAGACGCTCCAGCCGACGGCGCTGGTGCATGAGGCGTACTTGCGGCTGGTGGGAGACATGGGGCTGCAGTGGAACAGCCGGGGACACTTCTTCGGTGCCGCGGCTTTGGCGATGCGACGGATCCTGGTCGAACGGGCCAGGCACAGGCGGCGGCTCCGGCATGGGGGCGGGCGAGAGCGCGTCGAGTTGCACGAAGGAGCGATGGTGAGCGAGCCGGCCCCGGGCGACCTGCTCGCGCTGGACGAGGCCCTCGACAAGCTGTCGGCCATTGACGCACGGAAGGGGCGTGTGGTGATGCTCCGGTACTTCGCCGGGCTCTCGATCGAGGAAACAGCCGCGGTGCTGGATATCTCGCCCGCGACAGTAAAGGCGGACTGGTCGTTCGCGAGGGCGTGGCTGCACCGCGCGCTCGCGGACCACGCGCCGGGGGACGCCTGAACACCATGAACGCGGGCCGGCTTCAGCAGGTCGAGTCGATCTTCGCGGCGGCGATGGAACGGCCGGCGGCGGCGCGGGCCTCATTCGTGGCCGCGCAGTGCGGCAACGACCCGGAACTTCATGCGGAGATCGACTCACTGCTACGCCACGCGTCGGAATCGATCGGGATGCTCGATGTCCCGCCGGTTGCGGCGCCTCTTGGAGCAACCTTCAGCGACGAACCCGCCGGAGACGGGTTCGCCCTGCCGCCGGACAAGATGATCGGCTCGTATCGGGTGTTGCGATTCCTGGGCGCGGGGGGGATGGGCGTGGTCTACCTGGCCGAACAGGAGCGACCGCGACGGACGGTGGCGCTGAAGGTGATTCGGGGTGCGATGGCGTCGCCCTCGCTGGTGCGACGGTTCGAGCACGAGGCCGAGGTGCTCGGCCGGATGCATCACCCCGGGATCGCGCAGATCTACGAAGCGGGGGTTGCGGACACGATTCATGGGCCGTGGTCATACCTGGCGATGGAACTGGTCGAAGGGCCACCGATCACGGACTTCGTCGAGGCGAGAAGGCTCCACACCCGCGAGCGGCTTGAACTGATTGCGAGCGTGTGCGATGCAATCCATCACGCCCACCAGCGAGGGGTGATCCACCGCGACCTGAAGCCCTCCAACATCCTCGTCGACGCCCGCGGGCAGCCGAAGATCCTGGATTTCGGCGTCGCGAGGGCCGTCGATGCGGACATGGCGCTCACGACCCTCCGGACAGGTGCGGGGCAGTTGATCGGGACGCTTCCCTACATGAGCCCGGAGCAGGTCGCCGCGGACCCGTCCGAGATCGACAACCGGTCGGATGTGTACGCGCTGGGCGTCCTGACTTTCGAGTTGCTGACGGGCCGGACGCCCCACGACCTGCGTTCGCGATCGATCCCCGAGGCGGCCCGGATCATCCGCGACGAGCCCCCGACGAGGCTGAGCACGATCGATCGCGGCCTCCGCGGCGATGTGGAGACGATCGTCGGAAAGGCGATGGCCAAGGACAAACAGCAGCGCTACCAGTCGGCGGCCGAGTTCGCGGAGGATCTGCGGCGGTATCTGGCGGGGGAGCCGATTGTGGCGAGAGAGGCCTCGGCGGTCGAACGCCTCCGCCGTAGCCTGCGCCGATACCAGAGAGCGGCCGCGGGGTCGCTGCTCATTATCCTGCTACTCGCGGCCTTCGCGGGCTACGCATCGATCCAGTCGATGCGGAACCGGGCGCTGGCTACCAGTGAGAGATCGGCACGGGCCGAGGAAGCGTTCGCCCGCCGTGAAGCATCCGAGCTGAACATCCACCTCAAGGATGAGCTCCGGGCGGGCCTGCTCGAGCGCGGACGGATCGAGGGCGTTGCGAATAACGGGCCCGGCGCCGAGGCGGTGCTGTGGCCCGAGCTGATCCGCGATCCCGGCTCGCGCCAGGCGTACTGGGCCCTGTGGGAGCTCTCGGCCCGCTTCCCTTGCCGATGGACGGCGCTGATTGACGATGGCGATGCCGTGGTCGGCGCGGCAAGCCCGGACGCACGCCTGCTCGCCGCGGGGACCATGACCGGCCAGGTGTATGTGCTGCTCGCCGAGACAGGCGATGTGCTCTGCAAGGCCGGCGTGACACCGCCGGAACGAGCAGCGGGCATCATGGCGATGCGATTCGTGGACAATGAAACGATCTTGACGGTTCACGCGGACGGCTGGGTCCGCCGATGGCGGGGAGACTCCGAGTCGTACGCTGAGGCCGACTCGTGGCGGGTTTCCCCGACGAGGCTGGTGACCGCCGCATTCTCCGCTGACGTCTCCCTCCTGGCGGTCGCCGATGCGGACGGCGAGGTATCGGTGTGGCCGGCCGACTCGGCCGATCGCATGGGCGGCTTCCACAGCGCTGGAGCGGGGGCCTGCGCGATCGCGGTGCATACTGGGACACGAACCCTCGCGGTGGGGACGCGTGATGGCCGGATCAGCATCTGTCCGCTGGAAGAGTTGGAGCAACAGCGCACGATCGGCACACGCGCTGAACTCTATCGATCACTTGCATTCTCACCCGACGGTCTGTCGCTGTACTCGACCGCGAATAACGGCGTGATGGCCAGCTGGTCGCTGGGAAACGAGCCGATGATTCGTCTCCGCTACGGCGCGACCGACGCACGCCGTGTCGTGCCGAACTCGAATGGCCGGTCTCTTCTCACGCTGCGGAACCTCGGCCTCACCGTTGTTGATCTCGTAGACGATCGGAGCGAACTCGTGGGGTTCCCGATGGGTGCCTTCACCGACGCCGTCTGGGTCGGCGATCGCGTTTTGACCGTCGAGCCCGAAGGCCTCCGGCTCTGGGATTCGCACACCTGGCCCGCTCGAACCGAGATCGGCACACACGCGAGTTGGGCGTTCAGCGTGGGTTTCAACCCCAGCGGCGACCGCGTCGTCAGCGCGAGCGGCGACGGCACGGTCGTCGTTCGATCTGTCCCTGACGGCAGAGAGATCTCGACACTCCGGCTGCCGGACCAGGTCCGGTCCCGCGCGGCGCTATTCACCGGTGACAGCTCCACGGTGGCCGCCGGGTGCAGCGACGGGTTGATCCGCTTGTTCAACGCCGACACCGGCGGGGAGACCGGAACGCTCGCCTCGGTCGGCGCGGAGGTCTATGGGCTCGCCCTTTGCCCCGACGGCTCCCGCGTGGCCGCGATCTCGATCAACGGGCTGCTCTCCGTGATCGATCTGCGGGCCCACGAGTTGCTGGCGCAGGCAGACGGGCTCAGCAACGGCGCCAAAGGCGTTGCATACTCACCGGATGGAACAAGGCTCTACACCTCGGGGTCTCCAGACGGCATCATCGTCTGGGATGCGCAATCGCTCGAGCAGTCGGACCTCCTGCCAACGACGGATCAGCCGTGGGCCGTTGCGGTGGACCCCAGCGGGACGATGGTCGCGGCCGGTACCTACGGCGCGACGGTCGAGTTCTTTGACCTCAGCACGGGCAAGCACGCGATCGGCATGGGGCGGCACCATCAGGTGGTCGCCGGGCTGGCGTTCTCACCGACCGGCCGAACCCTGGTCTCCGGCGGCGATGATGGGACGATCAAGCTCTGGGATCCTCAGACCCATCGGCTGCTCGCCAGCCTGGAACCCGGACGTGGGCAGATTGCGGGCCTCGCGTTCCACCCGGGTGACCGACTGTTGGCCTGCGCGACCGCCGGCGGCCCGGTGCAACTGTGGGACCTCGCCTACCACCAGCGGTATCTCGGGGCAAATCTCGACTCGGCAATCACGCGGTTTGCAGAAGAACAGATCAGCCCTGAGAAGATCGACCAGCTTCGGCGTTTGTTGGCACAACCGGGCACGGAGTAGGAATGGAGGGGAATCTGCACGGGTGTGCCCCCATGCATCCGATCCAGGCGGTTGCGGTAGTCTCCGGTCTGAATCGAATGAACGGGGGGACGCCAATGCAGGTCAGGAAACGACAGATAGGGCAGATTGCCGTTTGGCGAGTCCTTGCAGCCTGCGCGTTCTCTGTGAGAACAGAACTCGGGTTTGACAATGGTTCAATCGGGCTTGCAGAGCAGCGAACGGAGGCTCTCAGCGGGGGCCTCGCGGAGTTCCGCGGCCTTCGAATCATCCTGGTGTGATTCGTAGAACTCGAGCAACTGCTCGACCGCCGACACCGATCTCGGGTGCTCCGCGCCGAGCGACGTTACAAGAATACAGGCGCCTTCCTGCATGAACGGCTCGGCCTGGTCGGGCCGGCCGAGCGCGTCGTGGCAGCGGCCCGTGAGCATCAGCGTCATGCCGTGCAGGTAGTGCCCCTCCGGCAGTGCCCGGGACTCACGCTCGGCGAGATCGGTCAGCAGCGAGAGGGCCTCCTCGACCCGCCCCAGTTCGAAACGGATCTCGGCGAGGTTCCCCATGGCCTTGATGGTCGCGGCGTGGTCGGGCCCGAGGTGCTCGGTCCGGAGGGCGACGAGCTGCGAGAAGACCTCCTCCGCCCGCGCGCGCTTGCCCGACCGGCTCAGCGTGTTGCCGAGCGACGAGATCACCTGGAGATAGGCCGGATGCCCCGGATCGAGCCGCTCCCTCGCGATCGCGAGCGCCCGGTCCAACAGTGACTCGGCTTGCTCGTACCTTCCGAGATCGGTCAGCGCCCAGGTCCACGCCGTCATGGTTGAGAGCGTCTTGGGGTCGGCCTCGCCGAGCACGGCGGAGCGGCCCTCGTAGGCCGCGCGGTAGAGCGCCTCCGAACGCTCGGTCTCGCCGAGCGAGTAGTAAAGGCCCGCGAGGTTGTGGATCGACGTCAGCGTGCTGGGGTCGCGGTCGCCCAGCTCGGCCCGTTTGGCCTCGAGCGTCTCCGCGAGGATCGGGGCCGCGTCGGCGAACCGGCCGAGTTCCAGATACGCCGCCGCGAGGTTGCTCTTGCTCCGCAATGCTTCCGTGTCAAGTTCGGGGCGGCCCCGCATCAGCTCGAGGTTCCGCGTGATCAGGTCGAGGGCCTCTCCGAAGCGGGACTGGTTCATCAGGTTTGTGGCGAGCGACGCCACCGCCGAGATCGTCCGTGGGTCCGCCTCGCCGATGAGCCCGTTCAGGATCTCGGCCGCGCGGCGACGGTGTGGCTCGGCTTCTTTCGACTGGCCGATCCGCTCGTAGGTGTTCGCAAGGGTGCCGCGGATCGACACTTCGACGATGGGCTGGTCGGTGAAACGGTCACCGACCTTGTCGGCCGCGATGTCGAGCACCTCGCGAACGGTGACATCGCGGTCCGTCGTTCGGGTCGGGTCCACCGATGACAGGAGATCCTCGTTCAGGAACTCGTTGACGGCCTGGGCGATCGCCGCCTCGCGGGCGGCGTCGGTGGCGGCCGTGTTCGCCGCACGCTCGGCGGCGATGGCGCGGGCGAGCCCGAGCGACGTGGCGGTCACTCCGGCGACGAGGACAAGAAAGACCAGCGCGAGACCGACGACGAGCCCGCGGTTCCTGGTCGCGAACTTCCTGAGCTGGTAGGTGGTCGTCGGGGCCCGCGCCGCGATCGGCTCGTCTCGGAGCACACGCCGGAGGTCGTCCGCCAGCGACGAGGCGCCCGCGTAGCGGCGGTCCGGCTCCTTCTCGAGCGCCTTCATGATGACCGTGCCGAGATCTGTACGCAGCGTTCTGTCGTGGGCCCAGATCGGCGTGACGTCGTGTTCGCGGACCGCCAGGATCGCGTCCGGCAGCGAGCGGTCCGCGACGTCGTGGGCGGGCTTGCCCGAGAGCAGCTCGTAGGCGATCGCCCCGATCGCGTAGACATCGGACCGCGTGTCGATCCGGTCCGCCCGGCCCTCAAGCTGCTCGGGGCTCATGTAGGCGAGCGTGCCGAGAAGTTCGCCGGTGGAGGTGCCCAGCGTGGTGACGCGGAGGTCCGCGTCGGTCGCCCGCGCGACGCCGAAGTCGAGCACACGCGGAGTCCCGTGCTCGTCGACCAGCACGTTCGAGGGCTTCAGATCACGGTGAATGACGCCTCGCTGGTGAGCGTGCTCAACGGCGTCGCAGAGCCGGAGCAGCAGCTCGATTCGATCGGAACGCGGAAGATCCAAGCGGGCGGCGTGCTCGACGAGGTCCACGCCGTCGACGAACTCCATCGCGAAGTAGGGGCAGGTGGTTCCCCCGAGCGTGAACGATCCGGCGTCGTAGACACGGGCGATGCCCGGGTGCGTCAGGCG
The DNA here is from genome assembly GCA_023898685.1 of Phycisphaeraceae bacterium. Taxonomy (GTDB): domain Bacteria; phylum Planctomycetota; class Phycisphaerae; order Phycisphaerales; family UBA1924; genus UBA1926. The sequence goes on along the minus strand of CP060234.1, from coordinate 2,875,254 downwards.
GCCGAGGATCTCGGATTCGTGGCGGAACCGGCGGAGCATCGCACGGGAGGAGGCCCCGATCCGCAGCATCTTGATGGCGACCCGCCGCCTGGGCTCATCCTGCTCGGCCTCGTAGACCAGCCCCATGCCGCCCTCGCCGATGAGTCGGGTCAGGCGATAGGGGCCGATGCGCTCGGGCATCGTCTCGATGAGTGAGCCGGGGCCGGGGCCGAGTCCGATCGTTGCAAACTCGCCGGTGTCGTCCCGATCGTGCTCGAGAAGCTCTCGGACCCGCGCCTCGAGCGCAGGGTCGCCCCCGCAGAGCTCGGCGAGGCGGGCATCCAGACGATCGGGCGGCTCGTCGAGGACGAGCATCAAGATGTCAAGCGGGCTCCGGCTCTTGCCCGTCATCGGAGCCTCCCCCCGAGCGGTCGTCGGCAAACTCGGCCCGCAGCCAGGCGCGGGCGACACGCCACCGTCGCAGGGCCGTGCTCCGGCTGATGCCGAGGACCTCCGCGGCTTCGTCGACGGTGAGGCCCGCAAAGTAGCGGAGTTCGACGATCTGTGCGCACGCTTCGTCTTCGAGCGCCAGCCGGGAGAGCGCGTCGTGGACTTCGAGCACGTCGACCGTCCGCTCGTCGCTCAGGACGAAATCCGCCACGACCGCGAGAGGCCGGCCCCGTCCGCCGCGTTTGAGTGCGCCCTGCGCCCGGGCGTGGTCCACGAGCACGCGGCGGATCGTGGTCGCCGCGACGGCGAGGAAGTGCTGCCGGTCGTTCCAGCGTCCCTGCCCGTCGCCGGAAAGCCGAAGGTAGGCCTCGTGCACCACCGCGGTGGCCTGGAGGGTGTGGGCCGATGACTCACGGCGCATCTGGACGGACGCGATCGCGCGCAGCGCCTCGTACAACTCGTCATCCCATGCGTCTGGCTCGGTCATGGGTCACAGTCCTGCCGGCAGAGTATACCGGCCAGCCAGCAAACCAAAAAACCCCGGGATCCAGTGAAACCTTCTCCCTCCAGACGACGCGGTTGCCTTCGGACGCACATTCTCAGAAGGGACGAGGGAAAAGCGATGCCAGAGGAATCCAAGGTTCTCGGACAATCCATCATCATCGTCGCCGTGGCCGCGAGTTTGATGTTCAACCCCAGCCTTATGGCTGAACCGGCGGGGTTCGGGATCACCGACGAGGCGAGCTACGAGCAGTTCACCGACGCCGCACGCACGGCAGAGTATGTCCGTGAGGTCTTCCTGGTCGGGTCAGAGGAGTTCACTCCCGGGGGCCCGCTCGCCCAACCCAGGTCGCTCGCGGTCGTCGCGGCGGCCATCGCGTTTGCCGAACGCAATCCGATCGTCCAAGAGTCTGAACTGGTCGCATTCCTGCAGGCCGCTGATGGCGTGTTCCAGAACGCCTACCCGACCGATCCGGGGCTGACGGTCCCGGAACACCTGATCTCGGCGCTCAGGTTTGCGAGAGTCGTGACGGGTCCCGGTCCGGGCCAGGACGGCGCCCGCCCGGGGGCCGACGCATATTCGATAGTGCTGACCGGGTTCGATACCGACGTTGGCGACCGTGCGCTCGAGTTGCTCGGGATCCGGCTGCCCGGCTACTACGACTTCGGGACTCTGGAGACGAGGACGCGTGCGATCGAAGCCGCCGCGGCGGTCAACGTCGGCACCAGCCCCGAACTCGGCATGATGCTCATCCACGCGTTCATGGGTCAGGCGCCGGACGGCACGCCCCGCGAGCCGGGCATCGCCAACAGCATCCTCGACTATCTCCGCGGTGAAGGCTGGGCTGTGCTGGGCGACATCGGCGTCGCGATCCCGGAGATGCCGGGCGTCAACGCCGCGATCGGCGCTCTTCCCGGCTACCAGACCTACCTGCTCGAGCTCGCGATCCCGGCCGAGCCAGTCACGGCCCCCCCGGGCGACCCGAACGCCGATCTGCGGACGATCATCGCCGCGAACCCGATCCACCAGCGGCTGCGGGACGCCGTGTACGGTTCGCTGGATATCGCCGAGGTGCTCCTGGCCGACCTCCCCGAGCCCCCGACCGCGAGCGAATCTCTGCTGCTCACCGATGCGCAGCTCGCCGAGATCGAGCAGCGCCGCATCGACAACATCCGGCTCAGTTCGCAGCAGCGGGCCGCGATGCTCGCCAACGCCGCGATGCTTTACGATCAGATCCAGGCGGCGCCGTACATCGAGACCCAGCTCGATCTGGGATCGGCCGCGGTGGGCGCGAACAAGCACTGGGCGAACGTCCGTGCGGGCCTGGAGATCGGCACCGGGATCATCTCGGCCGGCACCGCGATCTATAAGGGCGAGGTCGGCGACGCCATCAGCGGCATCTCCGACACGGTGTTCGGCATCTTCGGCGCCGCCGAGAACAACTTCTCGCACGGCGTGACGCAGGACGACATCTACCAGCAGGTGCAGGAGGTGCGCGTCCAGCTCCAGGACGTGCAGACCCAGCTCAACGAGCGGTTCGACGCCGTCGACGCAAAGCTCGACGCGATGTTCGGCACGATGGTCGACTCCTTCGGCCTTGTGCTCTCGAACCTCGACAACATCCAGACGGCGGTCGATCAAGCCGTGTACGAGATCCTCGAGCAGGCCGCGGCGCTGCAACGCCTCGAAAACCTGTTCACCGTGTTCACGCAGGACATCCTCTATCAGCAGTTCCAGAACGACGTCAATTTCTTCCTCTCCACCGCGGCGGACGGCTCGCTCCCGCTGGAGGGCGGCATGTTCGACAGCTACGACGGCGCCGAGTCGAGGTTCCTGACGTTCTCGAACAACACCTCGCAGGCCGCGGCGTTCGCGGGGTCGATCTCGAACCCGTTCGACCCCGACCTCGCCGACCAGGTTCTGGGCGAGGGCGCGATCTCTACCCGCATTCGTGAGCTGGTCGTCCGCGCGCCGCTGTTCGGGGGGACGAGCACCGGCCTGGCCGACATCGGTGCGGTCGAGCCCTGGGCCCACGGCGCCGCGGCGTTTACCGAGCTCGCGCGACTCAGCCCCTGGTACGCGGCCGACAGCCTGCCGCGTCCGAACGCGTTCATCCTGACCACGATCCGTCGGGGCGAGGCGCTCGAGGACTTCGCCGCGGCCCAACGCGTGCGGGGTGACCACGGCCTGCGCGGCGAGAACGACGAGGTCATCGAGGAATCGTCGCTCTACGCCGGTTTGATCGCGCGTTACGACGCGGCGGCCCGGTCCTTGCAGGATGCCGCGAACGCGATGGCGGTTTCGATCCTCGACCCGCTTCTCGTTGACGGCAACGACTACCTCGACCTCTGGTTCCCGGCGCCGGAGATCGACCCCCTGCCCTTCTCCAACACGATCACGCGGATGACCACGGGCTGGGGCGGACCGGCGAACAACCTCGACTTCGTGGTCCCGGGTGAACTGAACGGCTATTCGCTCTTCTTCCCCGACGAGATCGAGCCCGGGGTTGGGCCGGACCAATACGAGTCGGTGGCGCTCGTGCGTACGGCCGCCCTCCGTGTGGCGTCCGAGTCAGGCACGGGGCTCTTCCCGCCGGTGCACTGGTACATGACGACCGCTTCCCTGGACAACCGGACATGGGCGCTGAACATCGTCCTCAGCGATACCGCGGGGCAGGCAGCGACGTCGTACCTCGCGCGTCGCCAGGTGCGCTTCCAGGTCGAGGACATGAACAACGTCACGGGCGAATGGGAGCCGCTGGCCTTCTTGAGCCCCACCCTCCCGGCGATCTATATCCAAACGGTCTGGGCGCCGGTGCTCCGCGACCGCCTGATGGACGGCGATCCGGTCTACGGCCCTGACTACTACTACTTCAGCGACAACCAGGGCGGCCAGCTCCGTATCCGGTTTGTGAACGATTTCACAACGATCGGGGGCTCGTACTCGGCTCAGCGGAACGCGACCATGAACTGGCTACAGGGTCTGCGGAGCGAGATCCGAACCGCGATCCTGAACGACTTCGCCAACTCATCATCGCCTGTCGCAATCGCGGCCGACGCGATGAATGACGCCGAGGCGCTGCTCGATGCGTACGCGTCGATCGTGACGCCCGGCGTGTTCAATGCCAGCGAGGCCGCCCGCGGCGCGCTCCGCGGCGCCGAGCCGGACCCTGTGATGGGCACACCCGGCGCCGAACTGGGCCTGCGGTCGTCCCACGCGTTCGAGATCCTCTCCCAAGCCGAGGCGTCCGACACGGACCCGTTTGCTCCGGTGGCGCGCGACGTGGACTTCGCCACCATCGCCGATGCCCAGATGCTCATGCGGTCCGACCTGCTCCGTCGCGAGCTCGCCTCGGCGCTCGACCTGCCGGCTCAGAGCAGCCCAGTGGCGACCTGGACGCTCGCCGAACTGCGGGCGACGCTCGAGTATGTGGACCGGCTCGCCGTCGACGACGTCTACGACTCCTACACCGACGGCCAGACCCGGAGCGTTCTCGACAACGATACACGCCAGGTCGACGGCACCAGTCCGTTGACGTACCGGCCGCTCGAGGTCGATCCCGCATACGCCGGCGTCGCCGGCTGGCCGGAGCACGGTTCGGTCTCGATCAGCCCCGACGGCACATTCACCTACACCCCGGACCCAGGGTTCTCGGGGACCGACCGCTTCGCCTACCGCGTCCTGTGCGTCGTCAGCGAGCCGGGACAGTCGCCAAAGGTCGCGTACTCAGAGCCCGCCTTTGTTCGTGTCAACGTCACCGCTGGGTGCGGCCTTGCTGATCTCGACGGCGACGGCCTGCTCGACCTCGAAGACGTGACCACCTTTGTCGCGGGCTTCACAGGCATGCTCCCCATCGCCGACCTCGACGGAAACGGACTCTGGGACCTGTTCGATATCACCCTGTTCGTCGCCGAGTTCCTGGCGGGCTGCCCATAGGTCTGTTCAGGAATTGACAAGCCGGAGCTGGGCTCGCGGTGGCCCGGCCGCCACTGTCGATCGGCGTGCGAACCGGGACTTGGCCGAGGTCACCACGATCGCTTTCGGTAGACGTCGTTCACTCTCAACCGCGGCCAATGCACGGCGTCATCATCGCAGGGAATAACCTTGGTCGATCGATCAGGCGAGAGTGCCATGACCAACTCATCGTCTTCGGGATTCGGCCTCTTGTCCGCCGCCTCGCCGAGTGTGGTGGACTTGACCATCACGAGCGTCGTTGCGTGCGTTCTGATAACCGGCCGGTCAGCGCCGTCCTCGAGCCCGGCAATGGCGGCATCGTCTGTCGCGAGCAATCCGGCGAGCTTGCCAGATTCTCCACCAGGAATGCAGCGTGAAACGTCCGCACAACGTCACGTCCCGGTCATTGTATTGAAACCCGCGGGGCGGGAGGCCGCAGGCAAGAGCCAGCTCGACGCCGCCGAAGCCACCGCCGTTCTCAGGCACGGCATCCCGTGCGAAAGACAGCCCCACGAATGACCGCTGCAACATCGCACCCAAGGGCAGCGACAACCGATTCGAGCGCGTGGGCTATGCGGGAGCACGGCTTCGTCACGTCTCTTCCCACCCGCTGTGTTCGCCGGTGAACCGGCACTAGGGAGGAGTCGCACACCCGGCCAGGAAGCCGGTCACGAAGAGATTGATGTCGACGAGGTCGTAGATCCCGTCATTGTTCTGGTCGGCCAGTGGGTTCTGCGCCAGGAACGCCGTTGCGAACACGTTGACGTCAGCGAGGTCGAGCAGGCCGTAGGGAGGGGCCGCATCGAACGGGCCGCACCGGATCGCCACCGACGTGCCGGAGAGCATCCCGGTGACGATCGTGTTGGGCGTCTCGCCGTCATAGACGATCGTGTCGCGCGCCGGCGTGCCGCCCGAGGTCAGGATGTCGACCGCGGCCCCGGGCGTCCCATAGAGAGACTCGAAGTTCAGGATCGCGATCAGTGTGCCAGGAGCGGTCGCGTCGATCGGCGTGCCGAGGGGCCCGAGCCCGATGTAGAGCCCGTCGCCGTCCGCCGGCGGGTTGGACTCGTTCAGCCCGTTCGAGCCGACCACGGGGAAGCCCGAGAAGATCAGGTTCGCAGGGTTCGCCGCGTCGACGCCGAGCAGCGTCAGGTAGGCGTCGTCCCACGAGAACACCACCTCAACCGCGCCGACCGTCGGGTCCACCGAACCGGCCCCGGCCACGGCGTAGAGCCCGATCTGGGCTGTCTCGCCCGGGTCACGCACCGGCGTGAGCGCGCGGAACTCGAGATCGACCTGCCCCGTCGCCACGCTCGGGGCGGCCAGGGCGGCGAAAGCGATCAGTCGTGCACAAGGGAACAGTCTCATGGTACTTCTCCCAACCTCGAAGCCATCATACCGTGGGTTCCATCGGGGTCGATAGGTTTCTTGGGCCCCCGTCAGTGATGCGAGCCAACCTCCAGTCCGAGCCGGTCGATGACGAACCAGACGTCCGCGAGGCCCGCGAGGCCATCGCGATCGACGTCGCCCGCGACACCGCCGGAGCGCAACGCATCGGCCGCCGCGATCACGTCAGCGACACCGATCACACCGTCCCCGTCAAGGTCGGCGAGGTGGTCGGGCCTCGCGCCGCCCGTGAACGCGGCGATGTCGTCGACATCCAGTGCCCCGTCGTGATTGAGATCGCCGGACCCAAGCACGCCAAGCCCGCGCCGTTCGAGCTCATCCAGCGTGATCCGCTCCACAGGCCTGGATGAAAGCCCGGGCCCGCCCGGTCGGATCAGGAACGACCCATCGCAGCGGGCCTCGTGCCCCTTGAGGAAGTTGATCTGGATGAACGTGAAGTCCGCCGCCGACACGACGCCGTCGCCGCTGATGTCCGCGTGCGGCGAGGGCGTGCCGCAGGGCGAGTTGGCCCCCGGTGTAGCGCCGTACTGCGAGATGAACACGCCGAAGTCGAGCACATCGACGAACTGATCGCCGTTGAGGTTGCCCCCGACGAGCGCATCGTCATCGCCCGGCGAGGCGAGGAAGGCGGCGGCGTAGACGGCTCCGACGATCGCGAAATCGTCGTTGTCTGTCGCTCGCAGCGTGTGCAACGGGTCGCGGGCGGTGATGCACGCATAGTCACCGCAGGGGATCTCGATCGTTGCCGAGCCGATCCCGCCGACGAAGGTGAGTGTCTCCGAGACCTGGACGGGCACGCCGCCACCGGCCGGGATCAGCTCGAACGCGATGCAACGATCGAAAGGCCCGGGGTCGACGGCTTGCAGCGCCACCGAGACCTCCAGGTCGTTCACGCCTTCGACGGTGACGAACTGCACATCCGACGCGCTGTTCCCGCAGGCGTCCGTCGCGGTCCATGTGATCGTTGTGGTCCCCCCGGGGAACGGGTCGCCCGGGCCCAGCGCCGCGTTGTCGCTCCGCTCGAACGTGATGCTGACCGCCGAGCAGTCGTCGATCGCGACCGGGGCCCCGGTGGCGACGAGCGCATCGCACCCGCCCGCGTCGGCGCGCACCGTCAGGTCGGCCGGCGCGTCGATCGTCGGCGGTGTCGTGTCATGCGTGACCTCGGCCAGGTTGATCGTGGCCGCGCCCAGGTCCGTGCCCCACGCGTCGGTCAAGCGCGACGGCGGCGCGTGTGTCCGGAACCGGACGAGGTCGGCGACCGCGCAGAATTCGTCCAGCACCTCGAACGTCAGCCGAGCCATCGTCGTGGGCGCGACCGCTCCCGCGTCGCCGTCCGGGACGCCGACCGCGTAGTCGATCGTGCCGGCGATCTCGTCGGCGTCCTCGTACACCTCGCGCGCGAACGGCCCGTCGCCCGGCACGGCGCTCACGAAGTCGAGCAGCGCGTTGTCATACTCGAGGAAGAACTGCCCGCCGACGCAATAGTCGACCAGCCCGCGCGAGTCGATCTCGACCACGAGCTGTGTCTCCCCCACGCCGAGGCAGTCGTCCTGAGGCACGAGCACGATCTCCGGATCGGCGTTGGCGGACTGGACGAGGTACTGCACGATCATCTCATCGACGTTCCCGCCGGCCGCGTCGGCCACGGTGACCAGGAAGCCGATCTCCGTCTGGTTGAGCAGCGGCAGCTCGGCGAACGTCCCCGACCCGATCACGAAGCCGTTGTCCAACAGATAGACATCGGCGCCGACCACCGTGAACTCGCCCGACGGGGGGAAAGGCACGGCCAACTGCGGGTCGTACGGGTCCGGGGCGCCGTCACGGTCGCCGCCAGCGCCGAAAAGCCACCCGATCGCGTCGATCGGCGTGCCGGAGGGGCTGAAGGTGTAGCCGTACGGCAGGAAGCCGTCAGAGAACCTCGCTGTTCGTGTTGAAGCGACGATGGTGTACGTGCCGTCGCCGTTGTCGAACTCGCCCACGCCGGCCTCGACATCGAACCCGTTGAACTGGTTCACGCCCGCGAACGTGTAGAACCCGCTTGCGAGCAGGCTCTGCCCCAGGGGCGCCACTGAAACCCACGCGAACTCGTTGATCGCGGGTGTGTCGGCCACGAGCACTTCGCTGTCAAATGTGTCACCCAGGTCGCGTGTCGCCGAGCCCGCGAGTGAGCCATACAGCAACGGTCGATCGGCCTCGAATGTCCCCAACCGGACAGGCAATCGCGGAAGAACATCCAGGCGTTCTGCATCGAGCTCACCTGCCGTCCTGAGTTCCTGTGCCGAGGAGGTCGCGGCGATGCCAACACAGAGAAGCGAGAGACCCGGAATGGATGGGCGGTGCGGCACGGTCGGCTCCTTTCCCACGTTGCAATGACTCTCAGTGCCCGGGCGTCAGCAGGGTCAGCGGCCCCCCGGACAATGAACCCAAACGACCCCGGGGCGCGTCGACACCCCGGGTCGTGCTCGACGGTGTGTGGACACCGCCGAGGGAGACTGACTCAGTTGTCGAACCGCATGCCGATGCGCTCGAGCACGAACACGAGGTCGGCCAGATCGAGGCGGCCGTCGCGGTTCGCGTCGCCCGCCGGATCGCCCGCGACGAAGGCGTCACGGAGGAACTCAAGGTCGGCCAGATCCACGACACCGTCGCCGGTCAGATCAGCGAGGTGGTCCGGACGAACGCCCATGTAGAACGCCGCGATATCGGCCTGATCGAGCACGCCGTCGTGGTTCAGGTCGGCCGAGGCCAGGTGACCCAGCCCACGGTCGGCGAGTTCCTCGATGGTGATCGAGACCACGGGCTCATCGATGCGGCGGGCGTCGATCGGACGCACGCCGTCATCCGCGTAGATCGGCAGCACTGCGCACGAATCCTCGCTCATGAACAGGAACTGGGTCTGGATGAATGTGTAGTCCTCCACACCCACCGTGCCGTTGCCGCTCGCGTCGGCGTCGGGCCCGGCCGTGCCGCACACGGTGTCCCCGCCGGCCACGCCCGGATCGGTCCCGAACTGCCCGATGAAGATGCCGAAATCGAGGATGTCGATGAACATGTCGTCGTTGAAGTTGCCGCCCAGCAGCGCGTCCCCGCCGGTGAAGTCGGCGAGGTAGACCGTTCCGGCGATGCCGAAGTCGTCATCGTCGCGGGCCCTGAGCGTGTGCAGCGTATCTCGGGCCGAGATGCACTGATAGTCGCCGCAGGGGACCTCCACGGTCGCCGTCGCGACACCGGACACAAAGCTCAGCGTCTCCTCGACGATCACCGGCGTGCCGCCGCCCGTCGGCTCGAGCTCAAACGTCACGCAGCGGTCGACGTCCTCGGACACGTTGGCGAGTTCCACCATGACATCAAGGTCGTTCACGCTGTCAACCGTGACGAACTGCACGTCGCTCGAACTGTTGCCGCAAGGATCGGTCGCCGTCCAGGTGATCATCGTCGTGCCGGACGGGAACGGGTCGGAGAGCGTCAACGTCGCGTTATCTCCGCGCTCGTAGGTCACGACGGCCGAGCCGCAGTTGTCGGTCGCGGTCGCGCCCTCGGGGCCGGTGACCAGGTTGTCCCAGTAGACGTCGTAGGTCTCGCCGAAGTTGTACGCCTGGATGATCAGGTCGCTGGTGCGGACGCTGTCGAACGTGATCGCGTCGGAGTAGCTCAGCACGAGCGCTCCGCCGTCGTCGTAGACGCGGAACTCGTACGACGAGGCGGTCATCTCGGTCTCGAGCGTCCACCAGCGGTCATAGCTGAACCCGCCGGGCAGGCCCAGGTCAACCCAGTCCGCGTTGTACCCGTTGCCGGGGTTCTGATCGGTGTCCTGCGTGTAGATCCGGAATCGGGGCGTGGGGCTCGCCGGCGTCGGGTTCGAAGGGTCGCTCGGGTCGTTCGACGTGAAGCCCACGATCGGGAAGCCCGAGACGTCACCGGCGCTGTCGCGCGTCGTCGCCCAGATACCGGCGCGCCGAACGCTAGTCGCCCAGTCCGACGGGATGTACAGATCGATCGACCACGACTCGCCGACCGGGATGTCGATGTCGTATTTCCGGCCCTGGGTGTTGTAGAAGGTGCTGCTGTAGGAAGGCGGGCGGTTCGCCTGCGAGTCGGCCACGTCGATCCCATGGTGCAGCCTGTCGTCGCCGTCGAAGTACGCCGACTCGAACGCCGCCGGCGCGTAGCGGTCCGGGTACCAGCAGTCGGGCGTCTGCACGCCGCAGACGGGCACCGCAGACGAGAAGTCGGTCACGAAATCGAGCACGGCGTCGCACCCGCCCGCGTCGGCGTTCACCGTGATGTCGGCGGGGACCGTGACCACCGGGTCGGTCTCGTCGAAGTACACCTCATCGAGGTCGATCAGGCCGGGCAGCACCGGGTTGCCCAGCTCGTCGGTCAGCCGGCTCGGCGGAAGGTTTGAGCGGAACGCGACCAGCGCGCTCTCCGGAGTGCAGTTCTCGGCGAGCACGTTGAACGTCAGCACCGCCATCGTCTCGCCGACGTTGGTGCCCGTGCCCCCGAGCGAGACGCCGACGGCGTAGTCGATCGTGCCGCCGATCTCATCAACGACCTCGAACACTTCGAGCGGGAAGGTCCCGCCCGCGGTGTCGGCCGAGACGAAATCAAGCGCCGAAACGTCGTAGTCCAGGAAGAACTGCCCGCCCACGATCTCGACGGCCGTGTCCGACATGTCGATGGTGACGGTCAGGACGCCGCTGTTCTCGCACATGGTCGTGTTGAGACTCACCGTGGCCGAGCTGGACAGCGCCGCCGTCGCCTCGGCGATGACTTCGGTGTTCTTGTCGATCGTGCCGGGCCAGCTGAAGAACCCGCCGTCGACGTCCTGCATCGTCCCGAGCCACTGCCGGCCCCGGGCGATCGCCATGCTGTAATCGCCCGCGCCCGCGTCCTGAGCGGCCATCAGGGCCAGCACGGCATAGGCGGTGGTCTGGGTGTCCTTGTCGTCCTCGCCCGGGGTGGCGAGGTTGGAGTGCCAGTACCACGAGCCGTCGGGGTTCTGGAGCCCCGCGAGCACCCCCGCGAGGGCGGTCAGATTGTCGATGGTGTCGATCAGGGCGTGGTTCGGGCTGTTGATCGCCGCGAACGTCAGCGTGTCCGACATCCCCAGGCCCAGCACACCGCCCGCCAGACCGATGATGTCGGAGTACACGGCGTAGGGGTCCGACCGATCGAGCGTGTCGAGCCCGTCGAGCAACGCATCGAGGAACAACGCCGACTGGGCCGGCGTCCCAAGCTCGGCCGCGGTGGTGATCAGCGGATAGAACTCCCACGGACGCAGGTTGATCCAGACGCCGTCGCGACCACCGCCGGTCTGCACCGCGTTGATGTAGTCCGCGGTGAACCAGTTCGCGCCCGTGTCGCCATAGGTGCCGGCGTCGAGCGCCCCGAAGAACCAGGTCGCGGCGTGGTCGGCGTAGGTCGTGTCGCCCGTCGCGTTGGTCAGATTGTTCATGAAATAGGCCGTCCCGGTGCTGAAGCGCGGGGACCCGTTGCCCGGGTATGTGAAGTCGGCGACGTCGTAGTCGCCGCCCGCAACGGCGGCGGCCAGGTGGGCCACGTCCTGCGTGCCCGGGTAGGCCGCGAGCAGGCCGCCCCCGATCGGTCCCGTGAGGTTGTGATAGGTGGTTGGGCACCCGCCGACGGGCCAGCCCCAACCCCCGTTAACGCACTGCTGGCCGACGATGAAGTCGGCCGCGGCCTGGAGATCAACGACACTGCCCCTGGGCGCGTACCACCCCCCCTGTCCCGGCTCATAATCCGGCACGACCGTGCCGTACGGCGTCACCACGCCGGGTCGGCCCTCCGCGAATGCCGGGAAGCTCCCGAGCATGACCGCGCTCACCGGGATGGCGGCGCCCGCCAATCTGTGCAGACTCGAATGCATCATCGCACTCCTTTCCCCTTGAACGGACGCGGGCGACCCCGCTCGCGTCGCACGGAATCACCGGAGCCACGCCCGTGCCCCGGCTGAAGATCTCTTGTGGCCGAATGAACTGAGGGCTCGATGCGATCAGAAGCGCGGCACAGTGCGCCACGCGACTCAATCACCGCGTTCCGATCCGACGAAAGCAAGAAAGATCGAAGCCCGGTGCCCATCGACGGCCCGGTTTTCGCCCGAGTCGCGCGGACACGGGCCCCTTTTAGTCTTGTCGTGCTTGCGTGCGGCGCAAGGACACCCGCGTGGCCGAGAAGCCATGTGTACACACAGCCCGAAAGCGACTACGCACCAGCCCGATACAGATAGACGTGAAACCCGAAACAACGAGGGTCTCACCGATCTTCGAGCGGCCCGTGGTGGATTGTCCCACGGCGTCGTGCCACGCCGGTCGGAACATCCATCCTCGTCCGCAATCCCCTCTGCCCGGCGAACCCACGCGATTCGACGGGAAATGTAATGTACCAGCCACAGATACACATTGCCAGTTTGTATGGGGTGATTCTGTGAACAATTTGTGATTGCGACGCACGTTGTTTGAGAATGATTCGCGAAATACAGACCCGCTCTTTCGCGCGAGCCGCCCCATTGGAAGTGGGCGCGAGCTGGCGAGCGTTTGTGCTTTGTGCCAATACCGTGAATCGCGCTTGCGGTCAGCGTGGCGGCGGCGATCGACCGCCCACGCGATGTGTAGAAGCTCACAACCCGTTGTGTTCAAGTAGGTTACGTCTGTCATCTTGCCCCCGGCCTGATCCGGTGATGCATCATGCGAACGCCGCAACAGGAATAGGAAATCCACTTACTCGTGCCGATGTTGTCCTGTGGAGCACGGATTTATTGCAATGCGCCACAAGTCCTCAATCGCTTAACTTGTAATGGGCCGCGAATCAACTCGACATTCTCGCTCGAACAAGCCGACGCGAGCGGACACCCGTGCCTTGGTTCCCTGAACCCGTGGTCACCTCCTCGCGACCGATCTCGCCCGCGGACTCCGCAGGCGCCGGCAGCAGTCGACCGAGATTCCCCGCGAGAAGCGCCGCCTCCCTCGCGAGCAGCCGGTCGGCAAGCAAGCACTCATGAACCACCGGTGGTGCCGGCGGCTGGCGGGCCGCGACACGTCTGTTGGATGATGTTTCAGGTCCTCTACACAAACCGCCGCACCCGACGCGATCCTGCGCACGCGCCGATGGCCGCCTGCGAGAATGGACGACGGGATCGAGGCGTGCCGCTCTCCGCACGCGCGCGGGTCATGCAGAGAATCCACGAACACTGCGTGATGGCAGACAGGGCGAAACCGGGCGCAGCCGCCCGAGCGACATGAGGGCGTCAGCACGTGCGTCGTGGCCACGTGTTCGGTCTCCGCCTCTCCAGCCCGATGCAGCATGACCGATTCGTGACCACCCCGTCACCAGCGCCGCGGCAATTCGGCGACGGGACCCGGCGCCCGGGGTACCGGCCCGTCGGTCGGTCCCACGCGCACGAAAAAGCCCGGGCACGAGCCCGGGCCTGGGAAGTGGGCGATACAGGACTCGAACCTGTGACCCCCAGTGTGTCATACTGGTGCGCTAGCCAACTGCGCCAATCGCCCTGTCGCCGGCTCGGTGGCCGGGACGGTCAGTATACGCCGCCGCCCGGTCGGGGTCACCCGGCGGGGACCCCGGGTGGGGCAATCCGGTCACTTGGCGAGGATCACGATCTCCACACGCCGGCTCGCCTCCTTGTTCGACTTGGGGCTCGCCGATCCCATCGCCGCCGAGTAGATCCGGTCGCCATCGACACCCCGGGCGACCAGGTAATTCTCCACGGCGAGGGCTCGCTCGGCGCTGAGGTGCTCGTTCGATTTCCACTTGCTCTTGCGGATCGGATCGGAATCGGTGTACCCCTCCACCCGGATCGTGTTGGTCGAATACTGGGTCATGATGAGCCTGGCGATGCGGTCGAGCTCACGCCGGCCCGCGGCCTTGAGCGTGACCTGACCGGAATCGAAGAGCACGTCGCCCGCGACACTCAGCACGACGTCGCCCGAGGCCCGCGTGGTGCTGCCCACCGGGCCCGCGGCGCCGGCGGCCGCCGCTGGGCTCTGCTTGACCCGCGACAGGTCGGCGGAGAGATCCTGGTTCTCCTGGAGGAGCTGCTGCTTGTCGCCCTCCGACCGCTCGAGCATCGACTGAGCCGACGCAAGCTTGTCGCGCAGCTCGGCGTTCTCGGAGAGAGCCGCTTCGTACTCGTCCTTCGGGACCGACGAGCAGCCGACGACGAGGGACATCGTGGTGGCGAGAGCCAAACAACGGGTGATCCGACGGAACATCAGCCGCGCTCCTTCTGCTTCGAGACCTGCCTGGCCGGTCTTCAGCGGCCGGCTCGATCGCGTGATCGAGGAACCACTTTACGGTAGATGGATCGGCTTTGCAGAGCCGAATACGACACCGAGAGCGATTTCCAGGAGCGGCCGCAGAAATAACACGAGAAAGGTCGCGACGGCGAGGAACGGCCCGAAGGGCATAGCCCGCTTCATCTTGCCGCCCACGATCTGCGACGCAAGGGCATAGGCGACGCCGACGAACGCCGCGCCGAAGAACCCCAGCACCGCGTCGATCCAGCCCACGCAGGCCCCCACCGCCGCCATCAAATGGACATCGCCAATCCCCATCGCCTCCTTGCCGAAAGCGAGCGACCCGAGGATACGGACCATCCAGACGACGCCTCCCCCGATCAGGTATCCGAGGCAGACACCGGCAAGGACCGTGAGCCAGAGCGGGGCCTCGACCGGGGGTACAAAGCCGTACTGGCCGGCCGGGGCGGGCTGGTAGGGCCCGGCGAAGTGGGTGACGAGCCTGGGGGCGAGCCAGAAGCCCCCGATGAAACCCAGGACGATGGGGGCGACAAAGGCGCACTCGATGAACATCTCGCGCCGGGCGTGGGGATACTGGATCCAGAGGTGGGCGGGGTCGTCGTCGGCCTCACCGCGCCCGGCCTCGGGCGAGCCCGAAGCGCCTGCGAGGGAATCCGGGCCCGTTTCGTCCCTCGCCGGAGCTTCGGGCTCATTCTGGCGGGCCTCGGCGAGGGCCCGAGCTTCCCACTCGTCGTAGTCGGCGAAGGAGTGGCGGATGAGTCCCAGTTTCTGGAGCAGCAGCGAGACCGGAATGCCCAGGGTGCCCAGGATGGCGGCGCCGATCCATCCCCAGTCCCGTGGCGAGGGCGTGGGAAGGGTCCAGAGCCAATTCAGGGGACTGACCCACCGCGTGTGGTCGGCCGCGAACCAGAGGCCGGGGCGGGAGAGGTGGACCGGCCCGTGGGCGATCTCGAACCAGGCGGCGTTTGCGGTGTGAAGGAGGACGGCGGCGAGCGTTGGGACCCAGGCGAGGGCGAGGGGAATGGTGTAGGTGCGCGCGTCGATGATGGTCATCGCGACAAGCGAACCGGCGAGGAAAAGGAGGGCGACGAAGGCGGGCCAGGTGCGGAGGAGTCCATTCGCGGTCCAGTCCGGGGCGACAGACCCGAGGTCGACGCCGAAGAGCGTGGTCCCGGGCTTGACGAGATACCAGAGCAGGAAGAACAGCGTGAACAGGCACGCGACGAAGGCCTCGACGATCGGGTACTCGGGCGAGATCTTCGCCTTGCAGAACCGGCACTTCCCGCGAAGGAGGAGCCAGCCCAGTATCGGGATATTCTCACGCCAGGTGAGGCGGGTGTCGCACGACGGACAACGCGAGGGGGGCGTCACGACGCTGAGCCCCTTGGGGATGCGATAGACAAGCACGTTGATGAGCGAGCCCATGCAGGCGCCCAGCGCGAAGACGAAGACCGTCTGGGCGATCGCGGGGAGCCAGAGCATGAGCGTGGCACGGCTCATGCTGGGTTGTCGCCCGAATCCGGCTCTGTTGCTGGATCGGCCAGCGCGTCGGCGTCGAGCCGCTCGATACGCTGCTCGGCCTGGCCCAGGACGGCCCGGCAGCGTCGCAGGAGCTTCGTGCCCCGCTCGTAGAACGAGATCGAGTCCTCGAGCCCGATCTCCCCTGACTCGATGCGTTCGATGATCGACTCGAGCTCCTCGACGGCCGCCTCGTAGGTCAGGTCGTCGACGGGGCTCTCGCTGGCGGTGGCCTTCGGGCCGGTCTTCTTCGGCATGGGCGCACGTTACTCCGAACGGTCGAAAAGGTCCATCTGGGGCGGCACGTCGCGGTCCGGGTTGTTCGCCCGACGAGGCCTGCGGGGGCGGCGCGTCGGGGTCGCGGCGCCGTCGATCGTGGAGTGCAACTCACCGTCCGCGAGGCGGGTTGTGAGACGGTCCCCCGCGCCAGCGTCGCCGACCGACCGGACGAGCGAGCCGGTCGCGGTGGTCGTGATCGAGAAGCCCCGGTTGAGGACGGCCGTCGGGCCGATCGCGTCGCGGACGGCCGCGAGGCGGCCGAGGTCTCGGCGTCGGTCGGCGAGGGCGTGGTGCATCGCGCCGCGAAGGCGGATTGAAAGGCCGCGAATGGTCTCGGCCCGGCGGGCGTGCTCGGCCGCGGGTCGGCGGCGCTCGAGACCGAGTTCGAGGCGGGCCAGTCGCCGCTGGTGGGCGTGGATCAGGTGCGATTGGGCCGAGACGAGCCGGCGGCCGAGCGTTCCGAGCCGATCAGCCTGGATGTGGGCGATCTGGGTCGGGTCGGCGAGCACGGGGCGGCCGGCGAGGGCGCGGAGGTGGCGACACTCGGCGTCGAGCCTGACCCGGAGGGTTCGGCTCTGCCTCACCGCAAGGGCGTGGAGCTGGCGTGCGAGCGCCTCGCGGTCGGGCGTGAGCAGCATCGCCGCCTGGGTGGGCGTCGCGGCCCGCCGATCCGCGACGAGCTCGGCGATGGTCGTGTCGCTCTCATGCCCGATCGCGGCGACGATCGGGATTCGGCAGTCGTGGATCGCCCGGGCGAGATCCGGATCGTTGAAGCACCAAAGATCCTCGGCCGAGCCGCCGCCCCGGGTCAGCAAGATGGCGTCGATGCTCAAGCCCGCCCGATACGCGTCGAGTCGGCGGATGGTGCGGGCGATGATCGGAGCGGCGCGGTCGCCCTGGACGAGGGTGTCGACAAGCAGAAGGTCGACCGCGGGGCAACGCCGCTTCGTGGTGTCGAGCACATCCTGGAGCGCGGCGGACGAGGCGCTGGTGAGCACCGCGATGCGGGAGGGAAAAGTCGGCAGGGGCTTCTTGGCCTCGGGGTCGAACCAGCCCTGGGCCCGAAACTGCTCGCACAGGGCGCGGAACTGCGCGTCGAGCGAGCCCTCGCCGTCCTCCTTGAGAGAATCGACGACGAGCGAGAGTCGGCCCTGCGGGGCGTAGTACTCGATCCGCCCGCTCGCGATCACGACGCGACCGTCACGCGGCGTGACCGCCGACTTGCGGGCGGCGGAGGCGAAGAAGACCGCGCCGATGACCGCGTTCTCGTCCTTGAGGTTGAAGTACCAGTGCGTGCGTTCGCGGGCCCCGCTGACCTCGCCGCGAACGGTGATCTTCTTCGGGAACACGTCGCCGATGGCACGCTCGATGAGCGAGGCAAGGGCTGAGATGGAGAGCGGGATGTCGGGGTCTCGCTTCGGGCGCGCGGGCTTGGCGCCCTTCATGCGGTCGGGATCGAACGGGAGCCGGCCCATGAGCCGAGCGTAGCGGGGATCTACGGGCCACGCGGGGCTCGTCAGCCCTTGAATCAGGGCTTGCGAAGAAAAAGCGTATGGTCGCCGTAGGCCTCGTTGTGAAGAACGACGGACTGCGCGTCGGAGTCGATCGAGGCGATGGTCCAGCCCCGGCCGAGGTCTGCGCCGACCGTGCACGCCGTGCCGTCGATGATGGCAACCGTGCGGCGGCCAGCGACGATCGCGGTGAGGCGGAAGGTCGGGGGCTCGATCTTGGTGAGCACGGCATCGAAGCCGGTGGGCTCGACAGCCTGCTTGATCTTCTCTTCCCGGTCGGTCACGCGGAACGGGCTGATGGGGGCTTCGGCGGCCTCGATGGCGTCGGCGGCCCGGATCATGGCCCGCTGGGCGTCGGTGTACGCCACCATCGCGGCGTCGGTCATGGGAAGCATGGTCGGGATGGCTTCGAGCGATGATCCGGGCGACGCGGAGGCCGTCTGCGGCCCCAGAGGCACGTAGCGGATCAGCCCCACCATCAGCGTCGGCGCGCCGAACGCGAGGATCAGCATCGCTCCGGTACGGTGATCGATGCGGCCCGGCATCACGGTGTCACCTCCCGCGATTCGAGCGAGGGGAATGGATGCTCGAAGCAGTATCTCGACGTGTTGAGCTGCACGTGCAGCGTGCCGTACCCGTCGAGAGGCCCAAGGTGGAACGAGTCGACGCGAACCGCCCCCAAGCCTCGCTGTAGCGCGGTGATGAACGCGAGGACGTGCGCAAAGTCACCGTTGGCGTCGATCACCGACGACTCGATGCGCAGACGGGCGTCGGTCTCCAGTTTGCCCTCGCCGATGAATCGTGTCTGGGTGCGGCCCGGCTCGACACCGACGAGCTGCACGCCCGCGTCCCTCGCGATGTCTCGGATCGCGTCATAGAAGCGGGCCTCCTGGGCCGCCCCTCCCCACCACCCGTCATACGCCTCGGCCGTTTGCCGGAGCGCCGAGAGAACCACTTCCGGGTTCTGGACACAGGTATCAATCACGATCTCACCCGATGTGACCTTGTCGAGGCCGTCGGCGAGTTCGGTGTGCAACAGGTCGGCTCGCTGATGGAGAGGGCGAACGAGCAGATACCACGCCCCGCCGGCGACAAGCGACGCCAGGACGACGCGGGTGATGAGCTGGCGGGTCTCGCCGATCATGGACCGGCCCCTTCCCCCGCGGTTGCCGAGGCCGGGGCGGCCAGCACGACGCTGTGCGGGGCCGCGGGCTGCGTGACCAGGCGAACGCGGACGATGAACCGCTGGACCGCGGCGCTGTTCCTGGTCTCCACGCGCGCCGATTCGAGCTCCACGGCGTCAAACATGGGGTCGGCCTCAATGGCGTCGAGGAGAATGCCCAGCGTTCGGTCCTCCGGCCCCTGAAGATCGACCTCGCCCGAGAGGCGATACCACGCCCGGCCCGATTCATGGATGCCGCGGCAATCGAGCAGGTGGGTGCGCTCGTCCATCGATCTCGCGATCACGGCGAGCCCGGGCCCCCATCGCGCGACATCCCCCATTCGCTCGTCGATCGCGCCGCGAACGGCGCTCAGATCGGCGGCGAGCGTGACGGCGTCGCCCGACTGCTGGTTGAACCGCTCAACGGCGTCCAGCCTGGGCCGAAGGGAGGCAAGCTCAGTCGTGGTATTCCGGATGTCGGCAAAGGCAAGGAGCGCCTCGGCCCCGAGGACCAGCGCGGCCGTGACGGCGCCGACACGCAGGCACTTGTTGAATAGCTTCTGATGGTGCTGCCTGACAAGCCGCAGCGGCCGCAGCAGGTTGTCCCCGAGCGTCTCGCCTCGCAGGGCATCGACGTAGCAGGCCGACGGTTCGGCGCCCCCGTGCGCTCTCTCGGACGAGCCGCCGCAGGAGATCTCGCAGGTGATGTATCCCGACAGCGCGGCCGCCAAACCCGGCACACGCGCCGCGAGCCCGTCAAGCTCGACCCGGGCGCTGTCGATCGCGCCGTCATTCAGGCCGAAGCGCAGCGTGTTCTTGATCTCGACGGCGAGCCGCTGGATGACCGGCTGAAGAACCGGGAGGATGCTGCGCCCGGAAAGGCCCAGGCTCTCGTCGATCATGTCGTCGCGACTCGGGATGCCGTGGCTGAAGACGAACGCCCTGGCGCGGCTCAGGGACTCGCCGGCGCCGGCCTGTTCGAGAACGCGGGCGTAGGCATCCACGAACGGCGCCAACCCGACGTTGAAGGGCCGGAACAACGGGACGGTGTGATCGACGCCCATGGCCACGATGCTCTCGTGCTCTCCGACATCGCAGACGAGCTTCGCCTCGACCATGCCGGCCAGACGCGTCGCGACCGCCCGGGCGTGCATCAGTCCAAGCCCGGTGATGCCGCGGCAAACCAAGCCAGCCCGCTCGACGAAGGCCACGAGCGCATCGAGGACGCTGTCCGACTCGGCCGAGATGTAATACCACGCGTCGTCGCCCTCGATTCCCGGCCGGGCGTCGAGCCGCGAGACCGCAACCTGATAGAGCCCGTCGCGATGATCGAACTGCTCGGCCATCGTGGCGTGCGCGTGCCCATACACGGCTCGTCCGGCGCCCGCATGGTGGGAAACCTCGGTTCGGAGCGAAGTGCCCGAGAGGCAGACGGTGACGGGGGTTTTCTTCTTGAGGCCCATCGAGGTGAAAGCCCGGCCCAGCCAGTGATCGAGCGTCTTGTAACCGGAAGCCTCCGCGTCAGCCCAGAACTCCGGAGAATACCACATCGCCTCGCTCGGCCGGCCCAGACGATCGGTCCGTGCGAGTTCGATACGCGACGGGCTGAGTATCAAGATGGCTTCTGATCGCGTTCTGGGCATGGCAGCGGTCCGACGCCTCGGCGGTGATTACCGGCTTCTCCAGATTCGACCGGAAACGGGGAGGACTGGAACCGTTCCCCAAGTTCCGGGTCAGTCATGCCGAGCGGCCTATTCCAGGCTGATCTGGATGCGGCGCCTCGCGGCGTCGGATCGGCCCTCAACGGTGAGCACGTCGCCCTCGTCGTCCCAAGGCGTCTGGAGGAACTCGACCCGTGCGTTCGGCAGTAACAATTCATCCCCGGTGCCGGGGGGGGTAAGGCCGCGAAGCTCGTCCGACAGCGCCAGCACCGCCCCGCTCTCGGCGGCGTAGAAGGCCCGCAGCGTCTCGATGCGGAGGACAACCTCGTCGGCGTCGTCGGCCGTGCCCCCCAGCGACGAGAGCACCGTCAGTTCGAGCAGCGCGAGCATGACGATCACCATCACCAGCACAGCCCCGCGGCGGGACGCGGCACGGGCGGAGCGACATGGTGCCGTGCGGCTCATCGTGTCATCCCCACGCGCGGATAGACGATCATGCGAAGCTCGGTGTCGGCCGTCGCCAGTCGGACGCGATAGCGGTCGACGGTCTCGGGCGCGTCGCCGGGGACGGGAGTCACACCATCGCTGCCCAGCGCGACGAGCTCGAAAGCGGTCACTCCGTCCAGCAGCATCGCGTCGTCCTGGACCGGATCGAGCAACATCAGAGAGCCGTCGACGAGATCGACGCCGGTTCCGTCGGAGAACTCGGCGGTGTCGGCGTCGAAGCGGGCGACGCCGATGGTGCCGCTGGTTTCGCCCGCGGGAGCCTGGCGAAGGACGCGCGTGACGCGGTCGATCGCGTAGCGAATCCGACCGGTCTGGGACCGAACATTGGCGGTCTCGGAGTAGTTGCGAGACGCCGCGTCGATCACGGGGAGCACCACGACCGCCGTGATCGAGAGGATGATGACCGAGGCCATGACTTCGAGCAGGGTCATGCCGCGACGATGGGCCGCGCGGGTCTGTCTCACGGCGTCACCTCCCCGACGTAGGTCGCGACGGAGAGTTCGAGGTCGCCGCCTCGCGCCGAGGGCCAGGTGATGCGGGCGGTGACCAGGCGGAAGCGGTCAAGGGCCTCGTCGCCGGAGGCTTCGCCGCTGGAAGCGACGAGGGGGCCGATGTCGAGGCTGTAGCCGAACCCGAGACCGGTGTAGTACGAGGCCGTGGCGTCGACGCGGTCACGGAAACCGGTGGAAGGCGAGTCGAGGTAGGCCGAGGCATCTGCAAGGGCGGCCATCCCCAGGCCGGGGCTGTCGGATTGAACGTCGGCGATAACGGCCTCGAGCAGAGCCTCAGCGAGCGTCCCGGCACGGAGGGCGTTGACGCTGTCGGCGCGATCGGCGGACGCATCGCTCATCGTCCGCGTCGCGAGCGGGACGGCGATCGCGATGACCGTGATGACGAGAACGGTCTCGATGAGCGTGAACGCGCGGCGGAACAGGGAGGGCCGAGACCGACCCCTCCCCGCTCGTCGGTGTCTGTCGCAGGACGGGCCACCGGTCACGGCGCGGCCTCCCGCTCGATGGCCCCGGAAAGGCGCCGGACTCGGACGCGCTCGCCCCCCGTGACCTCGATCACGCTGTCGGTGGTCGCGGGCCCGACATCAACGAGATTGACATCCCGGAGGCGTGGCGTGCCGTCGTGCCCGAACCAGATCGTGCCATCGGCCGCCGATCCGTCGCCGAGTGTGACCGAGGTGATGAGCACGCCAGGAAACGCGGCGCCGATCAGCAGCGCGGGCCTGCCCTCGCCCGTCGGGCCGGGGATGGGTTCGGTGGAGGTGCCCGCCTCGTTGACGCGCAGCGGGACGATGGAGCTCTCACCGGCGCTGACCGCGACTCCCGCGGCGTCACCGGTCGCGGTCGCCTCGGCGCGCGTGAGGACCAGCAGACGGGTGATCTCGTCGGCGGCGGCGGTGCGGCGAGCGGCGTCCACCGTCCCGAACGCGGGGATCACGCTCACCGCGAGGATGCCGATGATCACGACCACAATGACGAGTTCGATGAGTGTGTAGCCGCCTCGCACCGGTGGCCCCTTCCGCGGAAGGCTCAGAGCTCGTTGGCGGTGAGCGTGCCGCCCGAGCCATCGGGGACGGTCGTGGTATTCGAGCAGTTGGCGTAGAACACGAACACGGGCGGGTCGGCGCTGTTGTCAACGTAGTAGTTCCACCCGATCGATCCGTCGTTGGCGACCGCCCGATCCTGGGCCTGGCTCGCCGAGACGGCCTGGATCCCGGACGCTCCGGTGAATGGATTGGCCGGCGCGGCCTGTGTCATGACCACGCCCGGCGTGTTGAGCTGCTCGAGCGTCGGGAAGGGATCGACCCCCTGCATGACCGCCCTGGTGCGGAAGGCGGCGATCGACGCGCGGACGCTCGCCACCGTGGCCTCGGTGGCCGACGAACGGGCGTCGTCCGTGGCGCCGGCGAATCGCGGCACGACGACGGCGGCGAGGATGCCGAGGATCATGACCACGATCATGAGCTCGAGCAGCGAGAAGGCGGAACGGGCGGTTCTGGTCGACATCGGACAACCCCACGATCAGTGTGACATACGGACCATCTGCCACATGGGCAGGAAGACGGACAGGGCAACGACGAGCACGACGGTCGCAAGGCCGAGCGTCATGAGCGGCTCGATGAGCGTGCTGATGGACTTGCTGAGGTGGTCCGCCTCGCGGTCGTAGTGCTCGGAGACGATGTGGCTGGCCCGCGCGAGGTCGCGCGCGTCGCGCCCGGCCGCGATCATGCGCCGCGCGAACGCCGGGAGGTAGGCGGACTGCGCGAGGAGATTCTCGAGCGACTCGCCACCGCGAAGCCCGTCGGCCATTTCGGCGCACTCACGGGCGAAGAGCGGCCTGCCGGTGGCCCGGCCGCCCATCTGGATCGCGTCGGTGAGGTCGACCCCGGCCTCGAGCGCGATGCTGACCACGCGCATGAAGCGCGCCGTGGTGACCGTGAGCACGATCTTGCCGATCCGCGGCAGGTGCGGCAGGATCGCCTCGAGCCGTCGCCGCCCGACCTCGGATCGCCAGGCCGCGATCGAGAACCAGACCGCCGCCCCGACCCCGAGCAGGTACATCCACCAGTGCTCGCGCATCGAGAATCCGATGGTCTGGACGATGCGCGTCATGAGCGGAAGCTGCACGCCGTTGGCGCTGAACGTCGCCGCAAAGCGGGGGACGACGAAGACGAGGATCACCACGATGGCGAGGACGACCGCGCACAGCACCACGGCCGGATAGGTGAGGGCGCGACGGAGCGTCTGCCGCGATTCGAGCTGGCGCTCGAGCATGTCGGCGAGGTGAGCCATCACGGGCCCAAGGCTCCCCGACCGCTCGGCGGCGCGGATAGTCTCGATGTACACCTCGCCGAATACGCCCCGGTGGGCGGAGAGCGCCTCGGTGATGCTCAGCCCGGACTCGATCGCCGACGCCGTCTCTCTGAGGACGCCGCGGAGCACCGGGTTGGCCTGCTGCTCGGCCATGGACGCCATGCCGCGGCCGATCGGGACGTGGGCGTCGATCAGGACGCTGAGTTCGCGCGTCATCGCGGCGATCTCGGCCCCGGAGATGCGCCGGCCGAGAGAGAGCTTCACCCGGCGAACCTCCGTGAGCTCGACGGGCGTGAGGCCCTGCTCGCCCAGCCGGCGGATCGCCTCGGCCTGCCCCGAGACAACCATGCGGCCCCGCGACGAGCGGCCCCGGCGGTCGATCGCGTCGTAGCGCATGGTGACGGGGCTCATGCCGAGAGCCTCCGCTCAACGACCGAGGGCTCGGCCGATGGCAGCTCCGGCTGCTCTTCGACACTGACAACCAGGCGGAGCACCTCCTCGACTGACGTGATGTGCCCGGCTGCCTTGGCGGCCGCGTCCTCGGCGAGCGTCCTGAGCCCCGCCCGGCGGGCCTCGGCCAGCAGCACATCGCGGGGAGCCTCGGTCTCGATCGCGCGGCTGACGCCCGGGGTGACGGGGAGCGCCTCGAACACGCCGCAGCGGCCCTTGTAGCCGGTGTGGGCGCACTCGCTGCACCCGAGGCCGCGGACAAAGGTCGAGTCGGGGTCGACGCTCAGGCCCGTGCGGGCCAGGTCGGCCCGCCCGTTCTCGGCCGGAGCGCAGCAATGGACGCACACCTTCCGGACCAGCCGCTGGGCGATAACGCCGAGCAGCGAGTTCGTGATCGCGTACGGCGGGACCCCGAGGTCCTGGAGCCGCGAGATGGTGCCCATCGCGTCGTTGGTGTGGAGTGTGGAGAAGACGAGGTGCCCGGTCAGGGCCGACTGAACGGCGATGTGCGCGGTCTCCTCGTCGCGGATCTCGCCGACGAGAACGACGTCTGGGTCCTGGCGCAGGACCGAGCGGAGGGCGCTCGCGAAGGTCAGCCCGATGCCGTGATCGGCCTGGATCTGGCGGATCATCGGCAGCCGAATCTCGACGGGATCCTCGATGGTCATGATGTTGCGCTCGGGCGAGTTGATATCCGAGAGCGCGGCGTAAAGGGTCGTGGTCTTGCCCGAACCGGTGGGCCCCGTGACCAGAATCATGCCATGCGGGCGGGCGATCGCTTCGCGGTACCACGCACGGATCCCCTCGGGCATGCCGAGGTCGGCGATGCCGGCCACCTTGCTGCCCTGACGGAGCAGGCGGAGGACGACGTTCTCTCCGTTGATCGTGGGCACCACGCTCAGCCGGACATCGACGGGCGTTCCGTGATGAACGAACCGGAACTTGCCGTCCTGGGGCTTGCGGGTCTGCGTGAGATCGAGGCCCGCCATGACCTTGAGACGCTGCACCATGCCGGCATGGGCGGCCAGCGCCGGGCCCTGCTGTGTCTGGAGCACGCCGTCGATGCGGTAGCGGATCAGCAGCGCCCGCTCGTCCGGGCTGATGTGGATGTCGCTGGCGACGGCGTCGACGGCGCCGGCGATGATCTGGTTCACGGCCGCGACGATGGGCTCCTCGCCCGTGGTCAGCTCGTCACCCGGGGCGTGATCGGCGCCGTCGAGCGCCTCCGTGGTGCGGAGCATCGAGTAGGCCCGCTTGATCAGCGTGCGGAGCGCCTGCTCCTCGCAAAGAACGGGCTCGACGTCCAGACGCGTGATCTGCCGCACCTGGTCGACCGCCTGAAGGTCCAGCGGGTCGGTCATCGCGACCGTCGCCACGCCGTCGATCACGAAGAGAGGGAAGACCCCGAGCTTCTCGGCGACCGAAGCGGGAATGAGCGAGCCGTTGCCGTGATCGATATCAAACCGGTCGAGGTCGACGAAGGGATACTCGCAGATGCGCGCCCGCGTGACGGCGAGGTCACGGTATGTCAGGCATTGTGTCTGCACGAGCGCTTCGAGCAGTTCGACCTGATGCTCCGCCGCGTGCGACGTGGCGCGCGAGACCTGCTCGTCGGAGATCTTGCCCCGCTCGAGAAGGTCGCGGATGATGAACTTGGTGGTGTCGAGCATCAGGCGGCCTCCCCGTGGCCCGGGTTGGGCGCGTCGTCGTCGTTATTCAGACGATGCAGGAGTTGCTCGAGGTCGCGGTCGAATACCGCATCGCCTTCCAGGAACGACAGGCCCAGGAGGTACCCCGGCCTCGTGTCGGTCATCGTGGTGCGCTGCACCCGAACGTGGCCGTCGAGCAGTGTCGGCCCCGCTGTGCCCTCGAGCCCGTAGACGCGCATCCGGACCTTGCAGGACTTCGGGAAGAAGTGCGTGCTGAGCACTCCACAGCCGCCCTCGCTGAGGTCGATCAGGTCGGCGGGGACACACCCATCCTGGTCGGCGACGCCGTGCGCGAACTGGACGTGCCGGCGTTGGGGGGCGACAACAGCCAGTCGAACCGGGAGCACGATCTCGTGCCTCATCGACCGGCGAACCGGGATGCCGGAATCTGCGTGCATACGCGTCCCTTCTGCCACCCAGAACGGGCAAGTCCGAGGGACGATCGGCCGAGAACGGACGCGAGTTGAGCCCGAGCGGTCGGGCCGCGGCGTGGGACCGGACTTTGTAACGATGCCAAATCTGTTCGGGCAACCCGAACGGAATCGGGCCAGATCCGGCTACCGAGACCCGATGATCGGGGGCGTGGGCCGGCTATAGTTGTGGCCATGCCCGGCCGGCGGGCATGAACGAGCCAGGCGGCGGGGAGCCGTCGGGGCGTCCACAACACGAACCCGGCGGGCCAACGACCCGCCACACAAGCGCCCTTGTGCGGGGCTGGGCGGACGGGCTCTCGGAGCCCGTGCCGCACGCCGGTCCCTGTCCCGCCGGTGTCGCTGACGCGAGAGCCATCATGTCGAACCCACTGGTCCAGGAACTCATCGAGGCGGGCATCCATTTCGGGCAGCGCGCCAGCAACTGGAATCCGCGCATGTCGCCGTACATCTACGGCAAGCGGAGCGGGATCCACATCATCGACATCAAGGAAACGGTCAAGGGGCTGCTTCTGGCGAAGAAGTTCCTGACCAAGGTCACGGCGGGCGGCAAGGACGTCTGCTTCGTGGGCACGAAGCGCCAGGCCAAGGGCGTGATCGAGCAGCACGTCGCCGACGCCGGGATGCACTACGTCACCGAGCGCTGGCTGGGCGGCACGCTGACCAACTTCGGGACCATCCGCTCGCGGCTCAAGCGACTCGAGGAACTCGAGGCCATCGAGCAGAACGACAACTTCCAGAGCTACTCGAAGAAGATGGAGAGCCAGCTCCGCCGCGAGATGCGGAAGATCAAGCGGAACCTCGACGGCATCAGGAACATGAAGAAGCTGCCGGGCGCGCTGGTGGTGATCGACGTGAACCGGGAGACGACGTCGCTGAAGGAAGCCCGCAAGCTGGGTATCCCGACGGTCTGCCTGATCGATTCCGACGGCGACCCGGAGTACGCCGACATCGCCATCCCGGGCAACGACGACAGCATGCGTTCGATCGACGTGATCATCCGCGAGCTGTGCAAGGCGGTGGCCGAGGGCAAGAGCCAGCGGACGGGCGCCGCCGAGGGCGACCAGGCCGCCGGCGATTCGGGGGCCGAGGAATCGGCGCGTCCGCGCCGGAGCCGCCGGGCGCAGTTCCGTGCCGAGGACGCGAGCGGGGGCGCCGGGTCGGAGGTCGAAGACAAGATGCCCGCGCCGGCCTCCCAGGCGGCCGACAACTGAGACAGGTCCGGGTCGGCTTGGCCCGGGCGGATAGACGGTACACGCGAGCACCACTGAACCAGCGGCGAGCCCCACTCCCGCCGCGCGATCGAAGACGAGGAAGACAACGATGGCCGAGATCAGCGCCAAGGACGTGATGAACCTGCGGAACCGAACCGGGCTCGGGATGATGGAGTGCAAGAAAGCGCTCGTCGAGGCCGAGGGTGACGTCGAGAAGGCCGAGGACCTCCTCCGCAAGGCCTACAAGGGCAAGATGGAGAAGCGGGCCGACCGGGCCGCGGGCGAGGGCCGGGTCGCGGTCAAGGTCGCGGGCGACGGTTCGGGCGCCGCGCTGGTCGAGCTCAGGACCGAGACCGACTTCACGGCCAAGAACGAGAACTTCATTGCCTGCGCCGACACCTGCGCCGACGAGGCGCTCCGCGCGGCCGTGGGCCCGGTCAGCGCGACCGCCGCGATGGAGGCCGCGATCGACAAGATCCGGGCCCAGACGGGCGAGAACATCTCGCTCGGCCGCGCCGAGAAGGTCGATGGCGCCGGGGTCAACTTCGGCAGCTACGTACACCACGACGGGAAGACCGGCGTGCTGCTCGTCGTCGAGGGAGACCTGAGCGACGACGTGAAGCGTCAGATCTGCATGCACATCACCGCGGCGGTTCCCCGTCCGGCCGGCGTGACTTCGGACGACGTGCCGGCCGAGGTCGTCGAAAAGGAGCGCAAGTTCCGCATCGAGCAGGCGATGGAGAGCGGCAAGCCGCAGGAGATCGCCGAGAAGATGGTCGAGGGCGGCATGCGGAAGTTCTTCGCCGAGGTCGCGCTCATCGAGCAGGCGTTCGTGATGGACCCCGCCAAGAAGGTCGGCGATCTGCTGGGCGGGGCGACCGTCAAGCAGTTCTACCGCTGGGCCGTGGGCGAAGGCTGAGCCCCCGAGAATCGCCGCGAACGAACGACCCCCGCGATCGAGCGGGGGTTTTTCTTTGACGCCGCGCTGCGATACGCTCCGCGTGCCACAGGTGGCGGCGCCCAACCTCGCCGATGTCCGCCGAATTGCGCCGCCCGCATGGGAATCGACCGACGCCGGGAGACACGTTGATGCCTGAGCAGACCATCGAGCACGCCGCGCCACCGACAGAAACGCCCACGGACGGGTCTGAGGGCGCGTTCCACGACGAGCAGGCGTCCCGAATCTACCCCCCCGGCGTGGAGCGGCACTGGTGGAGCAGGGCGAGAAACGCGATCATCGCCCGCCATCTCGGCCGCTTGCTCGATCCGGAGGGAGCTCATTCGGCCCCCGTGATCGAGATCGGCTGCGGCACAGGCGTCGTCATCCACGGGCTGCGCGAGCGCGGCTTCGACGCCACCGGCGTCGACCTCCTGCGGGGTGTGCCCGCGACACCCGACGTCGCCCCCCACGTCCATTTCGAGACCGATGCGTTCGACCTGCCCGCACGGGACCGCTACCGGGCGGTGCTGCTGTGCGACGTGCTCGAGCACATCGCCGAGCCGGCCGAGTTCCTGCGCCAGATCCGCGCCCATTTCCCGGAAGCGCGGCGGATGCTCGTCACGCTGCCGGCGCGGATGGAAGTTTGGAGCAACTACGACGAGTACTACGGCCACTACCTGCGCTACGACCTCAGATCACTCCGGGCCTTGGCGGCCGAGGCCGGCGCGAACGTGGAGTACGCCGGGTACTTCTTCCACGGTCTCTGGCCGTTCGCGCGAGCCTTCAAGCTCCTGGGCCGGCAACGCGGCACGACGATGGCCGCGCCGAGCCTGTCGGCGGCGGGATTGCACGGCGTGGTAGCGGCGGCCTTTGATCTCGAGTCGCGGCTGGTGCCCCGCACGATCAGGGGATTGTCGCTGCTCGGAACCCTCCGCTTCGACGCAGACACGCCGACGAGCCACGCGACCTGACCGACCATCAACCGTCGGCACGAACGGGGCACGCGGGTCCGGGGTGGCGTACGCTCAGACGCACGTCGCGGCCGCCGCGCAACGCCGACAAGCACCAGACCGGGAGGAACCTGACATGTCCGACACCGCCATCGACCGTCGCACCGCCCTGGGAACGATCGCCGGGGCCGCCGCGCTGGGGGCGTTCGCGGCTCGCAGCGCTGCGTCGCTGCTCTCGCCGGCGGAACTGGGGTGGAACGCCGAATCCGGCGAGTATGACCTTCCACCCCTGCCCTACGGCTACGACGCCCTCGAGCCATCGATCGACGAGCAGACGATGCGGATCCACCACGACAAGCACCACGCCGGGTACGTCAAGGGGCTCAATAAGGCCGTCACCGAACTCCGCAAGATCCGCGAGGGTCAGGGAGACCTGGGGCTGATCAAGCACTGGTCGCGCGAACTCAGCTTCCACGGCTCGGGGCACGTCAACCACAGCCTCTTCTGGGCGGGCATGGCGCCGGCGGGCCAGGGGGGCGGGGGCTACCCCGAGGGCGAGCTCGCCAAGCGGATCGACCGCGACTTCGGCACCTTCGAGCAGTTCGTGGGCCAGTTCAAGGCAGCGGCCAACGCGGTCGAGGGCTCGGGCTGGGGCTGGCTGGTGCACGACCCGATGTCGGGGCATCTGCACGTGCTGCAGGCCGAGAAGCATCAGAACCTGACAATGACGGGCGTCACGCCCCTGCTGGGCGTCGACGTGTGGGAGCACGCGTACTACCTGAAGTACCAGAACCGGCGGGGCGATTACCTCGACGCGTTCATGAACGTCGTGAACTGGCCCGAGATCGGGCGGCGCTACGCGGCGGCGGTTGGGTAAGCAGGATCGGGCAGATCGGTGAAGTCGCGCGGTAGGGCGCGTTCGGGCGTGGGTGCCACTGCTCGCCGTCCTCGGCGCAGCAGTGCCTCCTCCACCCCCCGGACACGACTGCGCCGATAACGGCGAATCGAGGCACCCGGCGCCATGTGCAACTCGGAATCGTGTCGCTCGCGCGCCACCCTCTGACAGATCAATGCTTCGCGTCGTCCTCGCCGCTGTCGGCGGTCACCAGCTCCGCCCTCATGATCGACTCGTGGAGCGAGCCCCGGTATCGCCGCTGCTGGGCGTCGAACGACGGGTCGCGAAAGGACTTCGCCGCGGCGAACTCCCCCGGGTGAGGCGTCTGCCCCGTGAGCTCGGCGAGGTTGGTCACCGCCGAGCGGAGCCCGTCGATGATGAACCCTGAGTGGACGATGTTCTTCGCCTCGCGCACCTGGGCGAGCCCCGCGAGCGACTTGAGGGCCGCCTTGAGTCGCCGGTCGTGGGCCATGAGCCTGGGCTGAAGCCGAAGATTGTCCGACGCGCGGATGCCCAGGTTGATGAACAGCTCCTCGGTGAACCGGGGCAGCGGATCGTTGCGGTCGGCCATGTCGAGCAGGGACATGAGCTCGTCGAGGTGAAACTCCCGTCGGCCGCCCTGCCAGACCCAGAAGGCGTGGTCGAGGTCGTGGAGCATCCGCCACGCGAGGTGCTGCACCTGCTCGTTGAGCCGCTTGCGCTCGAGCAACCAGTCGATGAAGGCGATGGTGAAGGCCAGACCCAGCAGCTCCGTCCCGAGGTTGCTGAGCACGCCGAGCAGCTCGCCCACCCGGTCGTGCGAGAAAACAACCGCCGCCGCCAGGACCAGGACGGCCAGCAGGGTCACACCGAGCGCCAGTTTCACGCGCGTGCTCATGCACATCCTCCCCGGGTCGAACGCGGATGGTACCCGACGCCGGGGCTCGGCGTGCAAGGCCGGCCTGCGGTAGGCTTCCCGGCCGAGGAGCCACACCATGCTGGACATCGTGCTCGGGCCGACCTTTGACATGACGCTGAACACGACCTCGGACGAGGCCGAGGGGACGCTGGCCACGTGGATCCGGGAGGGCGGCTGCCCGTTCCACGCAATCCGGGCCGGAAGCCACTTCACGCTGACAGCCCCCGCGGCGACAAGGCATTTCTGGTCGCCGACGCTGAGTCTCGAGGTGCGCGAGGCCGATGGCAAGGCGCTCGTGAGCGGGCGCTTCAACCCCAGCCCGGGAATCTGGACCGGCTACATGTTCACCTACCTGGCATTGGTCACGATCGCCCTCATGGCGGCGATGTGGGGAACGGCGCAGATCATGCTGAAGGCGATGCCCTGGGCGTTCGCCTTGATTCCCGTCTGCGCCGTGATCGCGGGCGTCATGTTCTGGATCTCGGCTGTCGGCCAACGCCTCGCCCGCCCCGAAATGAAGGCCATGCACGTCGCCCTCTGCGGGGTGCTCGACATCGACGAGCCCGGCCCCCCGTGCTGCGAGCGGTAGGTCTTTCAGAGCGTGGAGCGCGAGCGACACGATTCCTGTTCGCGTCTGTTGTCTTGGGCGACCATGGTCA
This sequence comes from Phycisphaeraceae bacterium, assembly GCA_023898685.1. Classification (GTDB taxonomy): domain Bacteria; phylum Planctomycetota; class Phycisphaerae; order Phycisphaerales; family UBA1924; genus UBA1926. The sequence continues at coordinate 2,843,056 of CP060234.1, read as the reverse complement.
CACGCGCCCAAGGAGGGCACCACTAGCCGCAAAGAGCCCTGATCGCGCGACGGGCCGCCGTCCGAGTTCATCCGAGCCCAAGTGAACCTCGGCGTGTCACCCACGCTCAGGGTTCGTGCAAGTCATCAACACGGTAACGCCTGATGACGCTAGACCAGCCCGATCTCCGCCTGATCCACGACCGCCGCCAACTCGGGCAACAACCGCTCGAACCGGCCGCGCAGACCCATCCCGTGCGCCGTCCAGCGCGTGTGCTCCGAGAGCACCCGCCCCGCGACATCGTCGGCCAGCGGATCGAGCCCCGCGAACTCGAAAAGGCCCTTCGTCGCATCGCCCGAGAGCAGGTCGGCATAGCCGACAACCCGGGCTCGCAGTGGCAGGTGCTCGCCCGCGAAGAGGCTGATCCAGTGCTCCTCGAGCCGACGGATCGCCCCGGCGAAGACCGCCAACGTTCTCGGGTCGCTCGCGTAGACCAGCCGCGGATTGGTGTGCTCGAGCACGCAGCCGAAGCACGCGTCGAATGGATCACGGCGGACCACGACGACCCGGGCCTTCGGGAGCATCTGCGCCACAACGCCCAGAACGTGGAGATTCAGCGGGTCGGCGTCGACGACGCGCGTGATCGCCTCGTTGTAGGGGTCGGTCCGCTCGAGGTACCGGTCGGCGGCGTCGCGGAGCTGCTTGCCGGTCAGCTTGGCCGGGTCGGCGATCATCGGCGAGGCCTCGCCCGAATTGGTCGTCGCACGGGCGATCGCGCTCGAGAGCGCCTCGACATCGTGAACGCCGGCAACGGCCGGGTGCGCCGTGAGCAGCGCCGCGGCGAGCTCGGGCCCGCCGCCCGGCATGCCGACGATGAACAGGGGGCGCTCGGTCTCCGCCGCCGGCCCATCGGCAAGCTTCGCGGCCCGGCCAACGGACTTCGGATTCCACGAAGCGAGCAGTTGCATGACCGACTGCGCGTAGGGCCTCGGGTCGACTCGCGTCGGGTTGAGCGACGCCGAACGCTTGAAGAGATGGGCCGCGGCCTGGTCGTCGCCCCGGCGCGCATGGAGTTCGCCCAGTACGATGAGCAGTTCCATGAGCGAAGCGGCTGGAACGCCGACACGCTCGTTCTGGCTGGTCAGCGCCTCGATCGCGACCGACGTGCGATCCGCGAGTGCCGGGTCTTCGGCGCCGGTCGCAAGGGCGAGCCGACCCCGGGCGATCGCCGTGTGATAGGCGTCCTTCTCGTCGATCCGGGCGGCGTCGAGGCAGGCTTGGGCGTCGTCGAGCCGGCCCGCGTGGATGAGAGCGGCCGCACGGAGGGCGACGGCCTTGCCGGGCGGATCCTGCTCGCCCGCGATCGGGTCGATCGTGGCGAGGGCGCCGCCCGCGTCGCCGGCCGCGATGCGGGCGCGGGCGAGGTGCATCGCCGCCTGCCGCTGCTCGTCGCCCGTCAGCTCGAAGGTGACCTGCTCGAGCAGGCGGATCGCGTGCTCCGGCTGGGAGAACCAGAGCGAAAGGACGCCCTGGAGCATCCGTGATCGCGGATCGTTCGGCGCCTGCCGAACCAGATCGCGGACCATCCCAACGGCCCGGATCGTGTCGCCCCGCCGGACGGCACGAAGGCACATGTTGACGACTTCTTCGACGGAGAGGGCTGGCACGGTTGTGATCCTCGCTGCTGTCAGGCCTGCGGCCGGGGGGGAGTCTATGTCGGGCGGACCGTTGGGTTCTGTCTGGTCGACGCCAACTTGACGAGCCACGACCGTGAGGAAGCGGTTGCCGGGATTGACGATTGGGGCCCGCTCCTTCACGGTCGCGGCTCGTTGCCCCCCCCCACCGCCGCCCGGGGGGTATCGTTGCCGCGATGAAACACGTCACGCTGATCTCCACGGGCGGCACGATCGAGAAGACCTACGACGAGCGGACCGGAACACTCCAGAACCGCATGAGCATCGTCGACAAGATGCTCGCCGCCCTGCGGCTCGAGGACATCACGATCAACACCCTCGAGCTGTTCAGCAAGGACAGCCTCGATCTGACCGACGCCGATCGGGCTCGCATCCTCGGCATGGTCCGCGTCATGCTCAAGGACTCCAGCCCAGAGCGGGGCGGGATCGTGATCCTGCACGGCACCGACACGCTGAGCGTGACGGGCGAGATGCTCCGCCGCGAATTGGCCGACCTGGAGGTGCCGGTCGTGCTCACCGGGGCGATGCGGCCCTACGAAATGCAGCGTTCAGACGCACTCCAGAACCTGACCGAAGCGGTTTTCGCGGCTGGGGTGCTGGGGCCGGGCGTGTACGTCGTCGCCCACGGGCGGGCGCTCGCCTTCCCGGGCGTGGTGAAGGACGTGACGCGAGGGACGTTCGTGAAGACGGAGGAATGATCGGTGACGGGACACCGCCCCCCGAAACACCCGCGGCAGGATTCGAACCTACGACCTGAGCTTTAGGAAAGCCCTGCTCTATCCAGCTGAGCTACGCGGGCGGCTCTGCGACCAGTTTAGCGCCGCACGGGGGAGCATGAAAGCCCCGGGCGAGGCCCGGGGCTCACCGGAAATCAATCTGGTGCCTCAGCCGTCACGGCTTGTAGTTGGGCAGACGGCCCGGTGTCCAGGGAGCGCCCATCGCCTCAAGGTCGGCCTCGAGCTTGGCCAGGTCCTCCCCGACCAGGCTCCGCAGGCGGCCCTGGACCCCCGTGTACGCGTCGCGGACAAACTCGTACTGCTGCTCGAACGTGCCCGTGGGCGCCGTCGTCACCTCGTGCATCGCGTCGACCACGCCCCCGATCCGCTGGCTCAGCGAGGGGGCCTGCGCGACCGAGCGGCTGCCGAGCGTCGGGTTGCCCCGAAGCTCGACGAGCAGGTCCTCGAGCCGCGAGCGGATCGACTCGAGCCTCGCCATCTCCTCGGGCCCGGCGGCCGGCGTGTCGAGAATCGCCTTGCGAAGATGGTTGATCCGGTTCTGGGCCTCGCCCGCCGCCCGCGTTGCACCCAGAACCGCCCGCCGAAGCTCGGACGCCTCGCGCTGGAACGCGAGCGCGGCCGCGGGATCCTTCGCGGCGAACGTCGCGCGGTCGAGGCTGTAAACGCCGAACGATTCGGGACCCGCGAGCGTCTTGAACTCGTCACCCTCCTTGAGGTCGAGCGTCACCGAGTACTCACCCGGGGCGGCGAGCGGTCCCTCCCACGCCGCCTCCCACGGGCCGGGCCGGCCCGAGAGGTTCACGGGCCGCTCACTCGGGAAACGGAGATCCCAGGCGACGCGGTGGAAGCCCTTGTCGCGCGAGCCCGAGACGCGCCTGATGACATGCCCTGCGCTGTCGCGCACGGTGAGATACACGCCCGGCTCGAGCTCAAGATCCTCGGCCCGGAACTCGTCGATCGTCGGGTAGGCCCAGCCGTCCTCCTTCTCCGCCTCGTGCCGCTGCTCCTTGAGCGTCTTGATCTTCTCGGCGAGGTGGTAGGTGAAGACCGCCCCGTACGGCGGGTTCTTCGCGGCGTAGAAGCTCGCGCCCTGCGAGCCCTCGCCCTCCTCATCGCCCAGCCGGCTCCACTGGATATAGAGGGGCGCGTCCTTGACGCCGAACAGCACCGCGTCCTCCTTGAGCACATCTTCAGTGGCGGTGCGCAGCGGCGCATAGTCATCGAAGATGTAGAAGCCGCGACCAAATGTCGCGACGACCACGTCGCTCTCGCGGCGTTGGATTTCCAGGTCGCGCACGGCGGTCGTCGGCAAGCCCGACATCTTGACCCACTTCTCGCCGCCGTCGAGCGTGAAGTAGGCCCCGTACTCGGTGCCCAGGAAGAGCAGGTTGCCATCCTCGCCATCTTGGCGGATCGTGTAGCACACCTGGGGCTCTTCGAGATCGCCGATGATCGGCTTCCACGTCCGGCCCCGGTCGTCGGAGCGGTAGACATAGGGCTTGAAGTCGCCCTTCTTATGGTTGTCGAACGTCGCGAAAACGGTGTCGGGACTGGTGAACGAGGCGTGCAGGCAGCTCACGTACGCGAGCTCGGGCACGCCGTCGATCTTCTCGACCTGCATCTTCCGCCAGTTCTCGCCGCCATCCTCGCTCACGTGAATCAGCCCGTCGTCGGTGCCCACGTAGAGCAGGCCCTCGACCAGCGGCGACTCATCGAGCGCCACGGCGTTGCCGTAGATCGACGTCGACTCGTGCTTCGCGACCGCGTCGGGCTTCTGGATCTCACCCATCACCTCGAGCTGATTGCGATCGAGCCCCCGCGTGAGGTTGGGGCTGACGATGTCCCACGACTCGCCCCGGTCGTTCGAACGGAACAGGAAGTTGCCGCCCATGTACAGCCGCTTGTGATCGTGCGGGCTCAGAATCAACGGCGTGTCCCAGTTGAACACGTACGGCTCGTCGCCCGCCTTCTCCACCGGGCGGATATCGAGCACCTCCCCGCTCTTGCGGTCGTACCGCACAAGCCCGGCGTACTGCCACTGGGCGTAGACGATGTTGGGGTCGGTCGGGTCGATCACCGTCTCGTAGCCGTCGCCGCCCACGGTGACGAACCAGTCGGCGTTGGTGATGCCCTCGGCGTTGGTCGTGCGGCTCGGCCCGCCCTGCGAATTGTTGTCCTGCGTGCCCCCGTAGACGTAGTAGAAGGGCTTCGACTCGTCGACGCTGACGCGGTAGAACTGGGTGACGGGCAGGTTGGCCTTGAAGGCCCAGTTGTCGCCCCCGTCCCAGGTGTCGTAGATGCCCCCGTCGCAGCCCGCCAGCATGTGCCGCGAGTCGGCGGGATCGATCCAGAGCGCGTGGTTGTCCACGTGCTTGGCCTTCCTCGGCACGTTGCTGAACGTCTTGCCCCCGTCACGAGTGACGTGCATGAACGTGTCCATCGCGTAGACCGTGTCGACGTCGTTGGGGTCGCAGAAGATCTCGTTGTAGTACTGCGGGCTGCTCGTCGCGTACCCGCTCATCTTGTCCCATGACTCGCCCTTGTTCGTCGAGCGGTAGAAGGCGCTCTTGTCCTCGGCCGCCTCGACGATCGCGTAGACCACGTTGGGATCCACCGGCGAGATGTCGAGCCCGATGCGCCCCTTATCCTCGCCCGGCAGCCCCTTGTTGATCTCGCGCCACGTCTTCCCGCCGTCGGTCGACTTCCAGACGCCCGACTCGGGTCCGCCGTCGATGAGCGTCCAGACGTGCCGGCGGCGCTGGTAGACCGAGGCGTACATCGTGTCGGGGTCCGACGGATCGATGTGCACCTCGTTGGCGCCCGTGTTCTCGGAGATGTCGAGCACCTTCTCCCAGTTCTCGCCCCCGTCCTCGGTGAGGTAGAGCCCCCGGTCACCACCCGAGTTCCACAAGGGGCCCTGCGCCGCGACAAAGACGCGGCTCGAGTCGCGCGGGTCGATCGCGATCATCCCGATGTGCTGGGAGTCCTTGAGCCCCATGTTCTTCCAGCTCTTGCCCCCGTCGACGCTCTTGTAGACCCCGTCGCCCCACGACACCGATCGCTGGCTGTTGTTCTCGCCCGTGCCAACCCAGACGACGTTTGTGTTGTTGGGGTCGATCGTCACGCAGCCGATCGAGTAGGAGCCCTCGCCATCGAACACCGGCTCGTAGGTGATGCCGTTGTTCGTCGTCTTCCACACGTTGCCCGAGCAGACCGCGACGTAGTACTCGGCGGGGCGGTTCGGGTTGACCGCGAAGTCGCCCACACGCCCCGACATGAGCGCGGGACCGATCGAGCGGAACTTGAGCCCCCCGAACGCGCCGCTGCCGACCGCGGACTGGTCCTGGTCCTTGTCCTGGTCTTCATCCTCGTCCTGGGCGACGGCGAGCCCGTGCAGGGCCGAGGCGGCGATCGAGGCGATGAGGGCGGCGAGTCGGATCTTCGAGATAGGCACGGCGGGGTCTCCTGATTCCTGATGGCCTTCCGAACGAGCCGCGACCGTGAGGGAGCGGATGGGATGCAACGGTCAAAGACCGCTCCCCGACGGCCGCGGCTCGCTCGCCCGGGATGCACAGCCTAGCAAGTCTCGGCCGAGTCAGCGGTTCCGGCGTCAGCGGTCGCCAACTGCCGGGCCATCCCGACCACGTCCCGAGTCTCCGGCCGGCTACCATCGTCCCCGCAAGGAGATGCGCCATGAAAGCCGGGATCGTCGGCCTTCCCAATGTCGGCAAGAGCACGCTCTTCAACGCCCTGACCAACGCCGGGGCGCTGGCCGCCAACTACCCCTTCGCGACGATCGAGCCCAACGTCGGCATCGTCCCCATCCCCGACCCCCGCCTCGCAACGATCAACGAGCACATCGAGACGCAGAAGATCATCCCTGCGGTGCTCGAGCTGGTCGACATCGCGGGCCTCGTGCGCGGGGCGAGCGAGGGGGCGGGCAAGGGCAACGCGTTCCTGTCCAACATCCGCGACGTCGACGCGATCTGCCAGGTCGTCCGCTGCTTCGAGAAGGCGCCGGGGGGCGAGGACATCCTCCACGTCGACGGCACGATCGACCCGATCCGCGACATCGACACGATCGATTCCGAGCTCGTGCTCGCCGATCTCCAGACCGTCGAGAGCGCCCTGCCCAAGGCCGAGCGGGCGGCGAAGAGCAAGGAGCTCGAAGCGGTCGCGCGGCGCGACGTGCTCGCGAAGATCAAGCCCGTGCTCGAGGAGGGGCTGCCCGCCCGCACCGCGCTCGGGGGCATCACCAACCCCGACCAGCGCAGGGCCCTCAAGGGCCTGGGCCTGATCACGGTCAAGCCCCAGCTCTTCATCGCCAACGTCGATGAAAGCGATGTCCGGGGCGAGGGCGAGCTGGCGAAGAAGGTCCGGGCCAGGGCCGAGGCGACCGGGGCCGAGATCGTCCCCGTCTGCGCCAAGATCGAGAGCGAGCTGGGCGAGCTCGACCCTGAGAGCAAGGCCGAGATGCTCGCCGACTACGGGCTCGAAGAGCCCGCGCTCAACGCGCTCGCCCACGCGGCCTACCACCTCCTGGGCCTCCAGTCGTTCTACACCGCGGGCCCCAAGGAGATCCGGGCCTGGCCCATCCCCATCGGCTGCAAGGCGCCCCAGGCCGCGGGCGTGATCCACACCGACTTCGAGCGGGGCTTCATCCGCGTCGAGGTCTACTCGGTCGGCGACCTCGTCGAGCTCAAGACCGAGAAGGCGATCAAGGAGGCGGGCCGCCTGCGGATCGAGGGCAAGGAATACGTCATGCACGACGCGGACGTGTGCCACTTCCTGTTCAACGTGTGACTCAGCTCGGCGGGGGTCGCGGCGCCCAACGCCGATCGATCGAATCGGATTCTGATTGCACGCGGCTCGCGCGTGACGAGCGCGCAGCGCAAGCAATGGAAGAACGCTCCAGAGTCCTTCGCTCTCGCTTCAGGCTCGTCGTGCGGTCACTTCACGGGATTCGCATGAGACCGTTTCGCCAAATGGCGAGAGATGGCCTCGGCTTCCGCAAAAACACCGCCGGGCCCGACTGGGCCCGGCGGCGGAATCAGAGCAGCAAAGCCCGAATCGGGCGAGTATCAGGGGCAGCCCGTCAGGAACGCGCTGACGAAGCCGTTGATGTCCGCCAGGTCGAACAGTCCGTCCCCGTTGATGTCGGCGATCGGATCGTTCGCGACGAAGCCGCTGATGAACGCGTTGATGTCGCTCAGATCGAGCAATCCATAGGGCGCCGAGAGGTCGGCGTCGTTGCAGCCCAGCGTGCCGGCGACGCTCGAGTAGGTGACCGAGCCAAGGGCGGCCGCGTCGCCCGGCCAGACGTTCGGGCCGACGAGCGTGAAGCCCCACTGCACGACGCGGGCGGGGTCATCGACCGTGTCGAGGCTGATGCTGAACGCGCCCGGCGTCGCGTTGACACGGGTCTCGTTGAACGACGAGTAGTCGGAGGCGAAGTCCCTGATGTAGATGGAGGCGGTGTAGGCCGAGTCGAGGGTGTTCTCCTGGACGTAGCCCGAGTAGGTCACGGTCTGACCCGAGATGCAGCCCTGGACCTGCTCGTAGAGGTTGGCTTCCATGAGCTTGTTGCCCGCCGCGCCCGGCGCGCCGCCGCCGATGTACCAGTACGGGTCGGGGTCATCGATCTCGGCGGGCGACATGGTGACGCTCGGGACGTTGTCGTCGAATGTCGCGGTCAGGTCGGGAATGCCCCATGCGCTCCCCCAGAGGTAGGTGCCGTCGAGCTCAGAGATGTTCATGTAGCCGAGCCAGGGCGCGGTCGAGTCGTCGACGAGCTTGACGGGATCATCCTGGCCCGTGCAGTCCGGCCCGCCCGCGACCTCTTCGAGCGAGACCGAGTCCCAGTAGAGCGAACCCGGGTCATCGCCGAACTGGATGAACAGGCAGAAGATGTTGATCTCCTCGGTGCCGGCCGGCGCGATGGCCTCGACGCTGCGCGTGATCCACTGGTCGAACGGATCGACCGCCGCGTCGAACACGGTGACCTCCGGCTGCGAGATCTGGTTGCCGTTGATGTCGCGGAACTGCATGAGCAACAGGGGCAGGTGGCCGAAGCTGCCGTTGCCGTCGGCGTCGCCGAAGTCGAGCGGGGCGAGCGGGTCGCTCGAGAGGCTCTGGACCGTCACGCTGGCGCGGAAGTTCTTGCCGGCGGCGGCGGGGGTCGAGACGGTCTGGTACGCGCCGGTGTCGCTCTGGACGCCGGGCCCGAAGAAACCGCCGTACATCTTGCACGACACGAGGCCGTCGTACGCGGGCAGGTCGATGCTCTCATCCGAGAAGACGTTGTTGAATACCGACCAACTGGCGAACGGCCCCTCCCCGATCAGCGGGTTGCCCGGCTCCTCGAAACTGGGGTTGAGCAGCAGGTTGGTGCCGGCGAACGCCGGGGCGGCAAACAGCGCAAGTCCGGCAAGCATGACGCGGGTCTTCATCCCAGGTCTCCTTCAACTGTGACGGTCGAGATTCGATGATGCTCTGGATCAATCACATCGATCCGCTCGAATCAGAGGTTGAGTGTGGCCATACACGCGGCTGGAGTGCACCAGCACTCCGGGTGTGATTATCCAGAGTCCGGACCGCCATTTCAAGGGGAATCCTAACAGTTTCGGTGATGATTCTCGCTTTTTCGATCCCGGCATCCGATTTCATCGACCCCGCAAAACCAGGGCTGAAGTCGCGTATTGTGGGCTTTTTCGTAAAATTGAAGGCCTGTGCGAATTTCTGGGACTCAGGCCTTGACGTACGATTCCGGTACTGTTCCAATACGCTTTCGGGGTTCTGATTCGCGTTCAACGCCGGATCCGTCCACGGGCCCACCGTTGATGGATCGGGCAGGAGGGCCACAGATTGGCACGCACAACCGAATTCTCGTCACCCGCCGCACGATCCGGGGCCCAGCCCGACCGCGGATTCACCCTGATCGAACTCCTCGTGGTGATCGCGATCATCGCGCTGCTCATCGGGATCCTCCTCCCCGCCCTCGGCAACGCCCGAAAGGCCGCACAGGCGATGGTCTGCTCATCGAACATGCGGCAGATCGGCCTGCTCACGGCGCTCTACACGAACGACAACGACGACCAGATCTGGCCCGCCTACATGCTCGGGTCGCCGCGAACCGAGGCCGTTCCCGACACCGCCACCATCTCCTACGCCTCGTGGGCCTACCGCGGATGGGGCACCAACCCGACCCAGGCGCTCAAGGCCAAGGACTTCGGGCTCGTGGCCGAATACGGCGGCGACGTCGATGAGATCGCCGAGTGCCCCACCAACGCGCGGCAGAAGGCCTACCTGCCCGTATCACCGCCGACCGACCCGCTCGACCCGCAGTTCCGCCAGCGGCTCAACGATCAGGACATCGGCGTCGCGTTCGACTACACGATGCTCGGCGGCGCCGGCGGGGCGCGAACCGATTTCCGTTACGACGTCATCCAGGTCGGCGGCTCGGACATCCCACCGAACGAGACGTGGACCTCCGACGAGGTAGATTCGCTGTTCGCGCAGAGCCCGAACCCGAACACGCCCTGGGCACGCCGGATGCGGAACCTCCCGGTGTTCATCGAGGAGGACTCGTTCTCCAACACCCGCTACCCAGACGGCATCGCCGTCGACAACGACTCGATCACCGATCGCCACAACGGCGAGGGGTTCGTACTCTACCTCGACCTCTCGATCGAACGGACCGATCCGCACCTGGAAGTCCCCGAGGAGCAGAACTTCGGCTCGAACTTCATCCGACCCAACGGATGGGAGATGTCCGGCGTGGGGGTCCGGCGCGGCCAGGGGCAGTCGGTGCCCTACACAAGCCAGGCCGCCGTCGATCAGTACTTCCCCCACTCCTACCCGGACAACCTCGCCCAACTCGGCTTCTTCTATCGCTACGGCTGGATCAACGGTCTACGCTGAGCGGCTCGACCGGCCGCACACATCCCGAGCCTCGCACACCGGATGCGCGGAGATTGCGGGCCTGAATCAGGGTCGAGCACGCTCACGCCGAGGATTGGCCGGACGCACCGGCCGGCACCCCGCCGTGCCTCGAGCCGCCGGCGACCAAAGGCGTGCGTCCTCCCACGCAGTCACCCCGCCCTCTCCCAGGAAACCGGGGAGAGGGCGGGGAGTGTCCACCCACCGATTTCAATCCAGCGCCCTCAATCCAGCACGTGGATGTTCTTCTCGTGGCACATCTCCTTGAGAATCTGCGGCCACACCGTCACGCTCACCTCGCCGAGGTGGGCCTTCTTGAGCAGCGCCATGTACGTCCGCGCCTGCCCGATGCCGCCGCCGATACTCAGCGGGATCTCCTTGTTCACGATCGCCTTGTGATACGGCGTTTCGAGCAGATCGAGCTGGTTGGACATCTCGAGCTGCGTCTTCAGCGTCTCGGCGTTGACGCGGATGCCCATCGACGTCAGCTCATGCCGGCGCTGGGTCACCGGGTTCCACACCAGGATGTCGCCGTTGAGGCCGTGCATCTGCTCGCCGTCCTTCTTGATCGTCTCCGTGACCCAGTCGTCATAGTCGGCTGCCCGCATCTCATGCGGATAACCGTCCTTGAGCGGCCACCCGATGCCGTAGATGAAGATCGCCGGATAATCCTGCAGGATCGCGGTCTCTCGCTGCTTGCGGGGCATGTCGGGGAAGCGCTCGAGGATCTCCTCGGCGTGCATGAACGTCAGCTTCTCGGGCAGATCGGGCCACCCGCGGTGGTCGAGTTTCGGGAACTCCTTGTGCAGCTGCCGCTCGGCTCCCTTGAGCACCTTCCAGATCTTCTTGACGACCGTCGTGAGGAACTCGAGGTTGCGTTCCTTCGCGTTGATCGCGAGCTCCCAGTCCCACTGGTCGACATAGGCGCTGTGATCGTGATCGAGGAAGTAGTCCTTTCGCACCGCGCGCATGTCGGTCAGGATGCCCTCGCCGTGCTTGCACTTGAACTGCTTGAGCGCGACGCGCTTCCACTTCGTCGCCGCCTGGACGATCTGGGCGTCGAGCGGGTGCTTCTCGTGGTCGTTGGCGATGTGGAACTCGATCGGGGTGCGCGAGCCGTCGCGGTCGAGCATGTCGTTCACGCCGCTCGCTTTGTCGACGATCAGCGGGACCGTCACCCGCATCAGGTTGAGCTCCTTGCACATGTGCTTTTCGATGTAGTCCTTGGCGCAGAAGATCGCCTCCTGCGTCTCGCGAACGCCCAGAAGCGACTTGTAGCCGCTCGGCAGGATCTTCTCGAGCTCGGTGTAGTCACCGATGCCGGGGCCGGCCAGGTCCTTCGCCTTCATGTCCGTGACGGTCTGCATGCGACAGCCTCCTTCGCGAGATGACCGGGTCATCCCGGGTGGGCGGTCGCCGGGGGTGCGGACCAGCCGGGGCGGCCGCGCACCGGGGTGACGCGGCTCGTGGTTGCCCAATGCTAGTAGACGCAGAACGGCGGGACGGGCTGTCCTCCAAAAAATCCCCAAATTGTGTGTTGCAAGGGAATCGAGCTTCACTCAGGGCGAACCGGGCTGAAACGACGCCAACAGGGGCGCACGAAGAAGCCCGAGCTCGCGCCCGGGCCTCGTTCACGCAATCAGGGAACGCCCCGTGCCGTGGTCGCCCGCGGCGAACGCGGCACGTGTTCGTTACGGACAACCCGTGTTGAACGCCGTGATGAACATCTGGACGTCGACGAGGTCGTACACGCCGTCCCCGTTCAGGTCGGAGATCGCGCTCTGCCCGATGAAGCCCGCGATGAACGCCTGCACGTCATTCAGATCGAGCACGCCATAGGGCTCGGCGACGTCGGCCGGATTGCACCCGGAAGGCCCGGTGACGGGAAGGTTGGGGCGGTAGTGCTCGATCGTGCACCGCATGCGGTTAATCTGATCGTGTGTGAAGTTGTTCATGCAGATGTCGTCGGAATAGTCCAGGTAGTTGTGGAACGGGGCCGGCAAGCCGCACGAGTTCAGGCTGCCCGGGCACCCAAAGGTGGGACTCTGCTCCGGATTGGTGTCGCAGATGCGGTCGCCGTTGGACGAGCAACCCGAGGCGCTCGCACACCCGTTCTGGAATGTGTGGTAGAGCCCGAAGTAGTGGCCGATCTCGTGCGTCGCCGAACGCCCGAGGTGATACGGATGCAGCGGCGAGTTGCGCCCGAACGCGGAATAGAGCACGACCACTCGGTCGGCGGTGGAGCCGGCGATGCCCCCCTGCGGCAGGTCGGGCACGTAGCCGAGCGCGCCCGACGCCGAGTTGGTGTAGATGTTGAGGTAGCGATTGGTGTCCCAGGCGAGTGTGTTGTAGTAGCCGCCGCCGTCGTTGAACCACGTGTTATTCGTCGAATAGGTGATGCCGCTGGTGGGGTTGCCGGCGGGGTCCTCGGTGGCGAGGAAGAACTCGATCTGTCCGTCGCTCCCGGGGGCGCCGTTGGTGCCCGGGATTGCCTGGTAGTCCTCGTTGAGGATGTCGATCTGCGACTGCACCATCGCCGGCGAGATATAGCCCGTTCCGCTGCTGTTCTGGATCACATGCACAACGACCTGGACGCGGATCAGCCCGTTCGAGGGCTCATACTGGGCCTCGACGCTGGTGGCGTTGTACGAGCAGTCCGCCGCCGTCCCCCGGATGTCTCCCTGCACGAGCGATGGCTCCGTGTGGCAGCGCCCTTCGAGCGTCTGGTAATAGCCCGACTCGCCAACCTCTTCCCACGAGTGGTAGGTCGTGCCGTCGATGATGATCTCGCTGTCGCTGACGATCTGGACCGCCTGGGGCGTGACCTCCGCCGGAACGGCGGCGACGGCGAGACCGGTGGCGGCGATGGTGAGGAACGGGACGAACATGGAGACCCCTCTCTCGACAGAAGTCGTGATATGCGCAGGACGGCCGATAACGCGACCACATCCCCTTGAGGCCGGGCGAACGCCGGCCGGCAATGCGAGCGATTCGCCGCGGATCGTAACAGGTTCCACGCCGAATCAAAAGGCCTCTTTTGCACGGATTCTGATAGGAGTTGGAAGGACACACCGCCGACACGATCGATCGCGTGAGGACGCGCCGCTCTCACGCCGACAGGCCAGCGCCCGGCGGCGTCACGCGATCGGGCGGAGGTTGCGGATCACGCCCGTGCGGTAGGCCGAGATCGCCGGCACAAGCCCCGCAACCGACGCCAGCACGATCGTGCCCAGCACCACGCCCAGCACGATCCGCGGGTCGAGCCCCGGGTCGATGACGAGGTTCATCCGCCGGTAGAGCTCCCCCGCGACGACCCGGGATCCAACCAGGCTGACCAGCACCCCCGCCACCGCGCCGGCCGTTCCGATCACCGCCGACTCGGTGACGACCAGCCCGAACACACGCATCCTCGAGCAGCCCAGCACGCGGAGCACCGCGATCTGGCGCCGCCTCTGCTCCATCGCCTGGTAGAGCACCAGCATGATCGTGATCGCCCCCACCACCAGCACCGTCGCCGCGAGCGCGACGATGATCCGGTCGACGTTCGAGACGATCTTGAAGAGCTTGCCGATCTCCTGATCGGGCGCAGCGACGGTGATCTCGGGATCGCTCCGCAGCAGGTCGAACACCTGCTGGAGGGCCGCCGGTGTCCCCGAGCCCTCTCGTGTCATCACCCGGGCGTACACGCCGGTGATCTTGCGGTCCGAGTCGATAAGTTCGTCGGCGGTGGTCAGACCGGCATCGGGCCCCAGTTCTCGCTCGCGCCGTTCGTCGGCGTGCAGGATCCAGGCGCTCGTCAGGTCGCTGAAGATCGCCCGGTCGTGCAGCGTCGCAGAAGGACTCAGGATGCCCACGACGTGGTAGCCGAACTCGTCATGCACGTGGCCGGGTTCACCCCGCTTGGGCGTCCCGTGGGTGAGGTTGATCTTGTCCCCGATCTTCAGCCCCGCAACCCGGGCGGCCTCGGCCCCCACGACAAGCTCGAACGGGGCCGCAAAACACTGACCCTCGGCGAAGGTCCAGGCAACACCGTCGGCGGGCTGGAACCGGGTGAAGAACTCGGGCGTCGTGCCCATCACCGGCAGGCCGCGGTAGGAATCGCCCAGTTGGGTCGGGATCGCCCATTCCAGCGGGTACCTCGCCGCGAGGCTCTGGCAGGTCGCCCACGGGAGCGGGGTGCGTGGGGTGCCCGCGTAGAAGACGCTGTTGAGCACCGAAACCATCGGGTCCTGCTGGGGCCCGCTGATGAGCATGTGCATGTTCCCCTTGCCCCGCCTGAACGCCGCCTCGCCTGCGTCGCGCATGCCCAGCAGCACGAGCATGAGCCCCACGCCCAGCGCCACGATCGCGATCGTCGTCACGGTCGAGAACAGGCGGGCCGTGAGGCTGCGCGTGATGAAGGTCGTGTCGGTGATCGCCATGTCAGGCCCCCACCGCGTCGCCGGCCTGAGGGGTCCGGGCCCGGTTCAATTCGGCCAGCGACTCGTGCCGCCCGAACCGCTCAACGAGCGACGGGTCGTGGCTGACACACAGCAACGCCGCCCCACGTTCGCGGCAGATCTCCTGGATCAGGTCCATCGCGCCCCCCGCGTTCTCGGGATCGAGGCTCGCCGTCGGCTCGTCGGCCAGCACCAACTCAGGGTCGCACGCCAGGGCCCGCGCCACCGCCACCCGCTGCTGCTGGCCCACGCTCAGCCGGTCGGGCATGGCGTCCTGCCGGGCGATGTCGAGCCGATCGAGCAATGCCCTCGCCCGATTCCGGTGCTCGGCCTTCGGGATGTCACTGAAGGCCATCGCGGCCATGACGTTCTCGATCGCCGTGAACCCATTGAGGAGGTGGAATGTCTGGAAGATCATCCCGATGTGCGCGCCGCGGAAGTGATCGCGCCGGGCCCCCTTGATCGCATGGATGTCTGTCCCCGCGACGCGGACCACTCCCCGTCCCGGCTCGAGCAGGCCCAGAACCAGGTGCAGCAGCGTGCTCTTGCCCATCCCCGACCGGCCCGCCAGAAGCATCTGCTCGCCCCGGTCCAGCGCGAAACCGGCGATGTCCAGCAGCCATTCGTCATGGCCCGGGTAGCGGAAGCCAACGTTCTCGATTGCGAGCGCGGCGTCGGTGGTCACGGGCAGTTGTAGGCGGCCGCCGGCCCGAACCCCGGCAGGGCCCGGAACGAGAACGCCCCGCGGCTGGCCGCGGGGCGCTTCGTCAACAGGGGATTAGGGACTCGAACCCCAACTAACTGAACCAGAATCAGTCGTGCTACCGATTACACCAATCCCCTTCGGGGCCCATCCATCGGCCCGTTGGCAATGCTACCCGCCACAAAAGAGAATACAAGCCCGCGAAGGCGGGCTTGCTGGTGATTGGCGTGATGTCCGGCGGGCTCGCCACGGGCCCGCGGGGCGATCAGCCGACGCCCGCCCCGCCGATCCAGTTGCCGGGACCGCCCAGCCCGTTCCGGTTCAGGGGCTTGGCCCGTCCGAACGGGGACCGATGCCGGGCGTCACCGTTCGAGGCGGCCTGGTCCTCAACGATCTCGGCGTCGACGGTCTCCGAAGCCCCGATCGTCGGGCTCTCGTCGACCAGCTCATGGTCCGGCTCCTGATCCAGGCCGAGCCGCTTCGAGCGGGCGTGATCGATCTTTCGATCGAGCTTGCCCAGGATCGAGCGGAGGTTGTCAAAGGACTTGGCAGGCGTGCTCATCACGGATCCCCCGGTAGTCATTCGATCGACAATGGCGTATCGGCCCCCGCCGACACCGACTTCGCGCGCCGTGGGGCGGAATTCGGCGCACGCGGCTGGAGATGCTGGATGGGTGGGATGAGGCGGCCGCTCATCTGGTACGCTTTGGGCCGTCTGGAACGGGAGCGATAGGGCCAATCGGCCCGGGGGACGCGTTGTGCGGGGAGTCACGAGGGCCAGACTCGGCTTGGCATGTGCCGTGATGGTGTGCCCGTGCGCATTGGCGCAATCGGCACAGCCTGAACCACGCTCACACGCCCGACTCCTTTTCCGGGGCGACCTCGATTCGGACGAAACGAAGCGGGCCTTCCTCTCGGGCCTCGAGAAACTCGATGAGGTGGGCGCGGGCACGATCCTGATCGAATTGACCGGCAACCGGGCCCGCCCCGATCTGCTGTTCGACGTGCTCCGGGCCGTCCGCGACGCGAAATCACCGCTCGTGGTCCACCTCCAGGACGACGCCGACCGGGAGGTGGGGCCGGGCCAGCTCGCAATCGCTCTGGCCGCCGAGAGCGCATCGATCTCCCCCAGGACGCGGGTTGTGCGCACCATCGACGACGATCTCACGGCGTTGAATCCCGAGATCGAGGACTGGTCGGTGATCGGGCTCGATCTGCGCCACGCCGTGGAGCAGATCGCGATGGCCCGATCGATCCCCCAGGCATGGCTGGAGGCGCTGGTGGCGCCGCGATCGGGCCTCTGGGCCATCGAGGACGCCCAGGGCCAACTGAGGCTCGTGGACGAGGGCTCGGGTGATGCACGGCCCGTCGTCACACGGACCGAGGCGGGTTGGACGTTCGACTTTGACGCCAGTTCGGCCGCCCGCCTGTATGGGCTCGGTCTGAACCGTTCCACGCGGACGCTGGCCAATGCGCTCTCGCTGCGGGGTCGACCGGTCGAGACCATCGAGATCGACAGCGGCCTGATCAGTGCGCACGTTCGTTGCGGGACGCTGATCCGCGAGGTCCGCGTCGCGATCAGGCTGGCCGACGCGGCCCTGGATATCCGGGGAAACCGGCGTGGATCGGAGACGCTGATGCCGCGGGATTACCGCACGGCGGCGGACAAAGCGGCGGGGCTGGTCGAAGAGTGCCGGGGAGCGATCGCGGAGGTGGAGGCGCTGACGACGACCTACCCGGAGATTCTCTGCATGACGCCCCCCGCCGACGAGGACGCGCCGACCGAGATCGGGGGACCGGCGGTCTCGTCACTCACCGCGTGGCGCGATGCGGTGCATGACGCCGAGCGAGACCTGGCCCGCGTCGACGATCGCATCGCGGATTATCGGAGGCGGTGAGGCCGCCGGGGCGGCCCGGCGGGTGCCGTTCTACGATGGCCCGATGGTTGATCCCCAAGTCCCATCCTCGTCCCAATTGGCCCAACTCGCCCAGCGGCGCGAGCTGTTCTGGCAGAACGTGGTCCGCGAGATCTTGTCGGCCCTGGCCGCGACCGCGGCGATGTTCAGCGGACGGCTCAGCGCAACCGCGAAGGGCGCCGCGACCACACCCGGCCCTGAGAACGAGCTCTTCGACGGGCGGACCGCGGTGATCACCAGGCTGGGCCAGCGGATCCCCATCGCTGACGTCTACCCCGTCTTTGCGTGCAGCGTGCCGACAGCCGCGGGGGCGGCCGACCGGATGCTCTCGGCCGACGTGCAATGCTCGATCTTCCAGATCCGTACCCCCAACGGGGAGGTGTACACGATCCCCGTCCACGAGATCGTGGCGGTGCACACGCTCAGCGAGGCCCTGCTCAAGCGGATCGAGGAGGCCTACGCCCTCCAGCAGGGCGACGAGCTCGAGGAGAAGCCGTTCGGCTTCGCGGCGTTCACCAGCCTGGCCAACAGCGAGCGAGAGCAGAAAAAGGGCCCCGGGGGGGCCCCCTCGGGCGACGGTTGATCCCGGGAAGGCCCGGCGGGAACAATGTGGAAGGCGCGGGCGTTCATCCGCGGGGTCTTCCCAGATCGGGACGGGACAGGAGGTTGCGTGCGGACACTCGTCGCCATCCCCGTGTACAACGAGCAGGAGACCCTTCGGTCGGTGGTCGAGCACGTCCGCCGGTACGCCGATCATGTGCTGCTGGTTGACGACGGCTCGACGGACGACACGCCACTCGAAATCGAGACCGTCCGCCGGCGGCTCGGGCTCGACGTGATCCGGCACGAGGGCAACCTGGGATATGGGCGGAGCCTGCGGGACGCGTTCGCGAGGGCGGCCGACCGCGGGTTCGACTGGGTCGTCACGATGGACTGCGACGAGCAGCACGAGCCGGACGCCCTGCCCGAGTTCTTCGAGCGCATCGCCCGGGACGACGCGGACATCATCAGCGGGTCGCGCTATCTCGACCATTCAGTCGAGTCAGACGGCACGGCCCCCGCTTCGCGTCGCGAGATCAACCGGCTCGTGACGGATGAACTGAACGAACGGCTGGGGCTCCGGCTCACCGACGGGTTCTGCGGCTTCAAGGCGCACCGCGTCGAGACTCTGCGGCGGCTGAATCTGACCGAAGACGGGTATGCCTTCCCAATGCAGCTTTGGGTACAGCTCCGGGCGATCAGGGCGAGGATCATCGAATTGCCCGTTCGTTTGATCTACAACGACCCGAATCGGACCTTCGGGGGCGACCTCGACGACGCGACAAACCGCCTGCGGCACTACCGCACAACCATGCACGAGGAGATCTGCCGGAGCGCGGACACGCTGCCCGAGCGGGCGGCCCGAGGCCTGCTCGTGCGGTGCTGCGGCCGGGCGTAGGCTCCGGCGTGGGTTCTGATCCGATCAGCTGCGATGCGGGGTGCCAGTCGGGCGGGCCCGAGGTGGTGCTCGACGAGTTGCTCGCGACGTGGACGCCCACGCACCGCGGTGCGGCGGACGCTCGCGCGACTCAGTTCCGGCGCGAGCTTGGGCTGCCGACCGACCGACCGATCGTCATGACCGGGCACCAGCCCACGTTCTGGCACCCGGGGATCCTCGCGAAGTACCTCGCGGCCGGCGCGATCGCCGAGCGGACGGGCGCCGCGCCGGCGTGGTGCGTGCCGGATCAGGACGTGGTCGAGCCCGGGCGAGTGCGAGTGCCAGTACGCGCCGGTGAACACCACTCAACGGCGGGCTCGTGGGCGGTCGAGGAGCACGATCTGCTCGCGTGGCCCGGCGACGTCTCGACCGTGCCCGCGGGCGCGCGGGCGGCTGGTTCCTTGACAGACAGGGCGCCGAACGGGTTCGAGCCCGTCGCCGAGCGGCTCCGCGTGCACGCGAGCGAACCCAACGCGGCGCGTCAGGCGTGGCGGGCGCACGAGGACCTGCTCATCGGACGCCTCGGATTGCCCGAAGCGCCGACGGTCTATGCGACCGACCTCAATCGCACGGCCCTCTTTGTCGAGCTGGCCGCGCAGATGCGTCGCGATCCCGCCGGGTGCGTGCGGGCGTACAACGCGGGCGTGCTGGCGTTCCCCGATGCGGGGATGCGCGAGCTGATCTGCGACACGCGGCACGGGCGGATCGAGTTGCCGCTGTGGCGGCTCGGGCGAGGTGCGCCGCGTGAACCCGTGTATTCGCACGAACTGGGCGACATCGACCTCGCCGCGGTCACGCCGCGGGCGCTGCTGCTCACCGGGCTGCTGCGGTTGGCGGGGTGCGACCTGTTCCTGCACGGCACGGGCGGGGGCGCATACGACCGCGTGACCGAGCACTGGTTCAAGGCGTGGCTCGAAGAGACGCTCGCGCCGGCCGGGGTGGTGAGCGCCACCGTGCGGCTGAACCTGGGCGTGCCCGACGTGACGCGCGCGGATCTGGCTCGCGCCGTGTGGCGGGCCCACCACGCGAGGCACACGCCGGCGATGTTGGGCGACGAGGCGGCGCAACGCGAGAAGGAGGCACTGGTCGGGCAGATCCGCTCGGCCCAGCGCAACGAGCGAGCGGCGCTGTTCGCGAGGTTGCATGATCTGCTGGCCGAGGTGCGGCGAGGGCACGCGCCGGCGCTGGACGCGTTCGATCAGAACGTGCTTGGAATTGGCGCAGCGCTCGCTGATCGCACCATTGCCGATGATCGGACGTGGTCCTGGATGCTGCACGATGATGCGACACTGCTCCGCCTTTGCAATGAGATCAGGCGGCGGCTGCTCATCGGCGTCGGGGGGTGCGCGTGATGTCGCCGCGGCATGGAGCGAACTCGCGTCGGGGATTCCTCGCGATCATCCTCGCGATCGGGTTCGCGTGCCTCGCCGGGTGCGGTCATGGACCCGGGTCGTCGGCGCGGCCGACAAGCAAGCCCGGGGGGACCGAGCGGATCGTCGCGCTCAGCCCTGCCGTCGCGGTGATGCTGCGAGATCTGGGCCTGGCCGACCGGATCGTGGGCAAGCACGACTATGACCTGGTGCTGGGCGACAACGTGCCCGCGGTGGGCCACCAGGAGGCGGCCGACTATGAGAAGCTGCTGGCGGTTCAGCCGACGCACGTGATCATCGAGTGGGGCTCGAGGCCATTGCCCCCCCGTCTCGTCGAGATGGCACGCGACCATGGCTGGAAGCTGGTCAACATCACGCTGCTGACGCTGGACGACATCGCCCACACCGTGGACGACCTCGCGATCATGTTCGGCGTGGTCGACCCGCGAGCCGAGAGCACCGGCCCACCGCCCTCGATGGGGGTGCCGGAGGATCTGCACCTCACCCCCCGGTTCACCGACCCGGCCGACCGGCTGGAAGTCGAGCTGCCGAGCGCAAATCTCGCCAAGGCGTGGTCGAAGCGGGGCGACGGCTTCGCCGACGTCGGCCCGGTGCTGCTGCTCGCGGCGACCGACCCGATCGGGGCGCTCGGGCCCGGTTCGTTCCACCAGCAGATCCTCGAGCGGATCGGGGGCATGCCCGCCATGACGGAGGGCTCGGCCTGGATGGAACTGGACGCCGAGGACGTCCTGCGGCTCGCGCCTTCGGCGATCGTGCTGATCGCCCCGCGCAACCACAACGCGGACGCCGGGGCGATCGGGGCCGAGCAGATCCGGGCGAGACTGGGCCGAATCGCCACACTGGACATCCCGGCGGTACGTTCCGGTCGGCTGGGCCTGATCGACGACCCGCTGGCCCTGCTCCCCAGCACATCGATGGCCCACTTCGCCGATGAGCTCGCCGACCTGCTGACCTCGTGGCGGAATGGCCCAGGCGGGCCCTGAGGGCGAGTTTTCGGGTCGGGTGTTCCGTTGGAGGGCGTTTGCTGTTAGTCTGGTGAGACCGTGGGGGAGCGGCCGCGCGGTGGTGCCATCGACCGCGCGGTCGATTCTGTGGGGCCCTCCGGCCCCGACGGCGTTCGCTCGCCGATCCCGTATCAGGGAAAGTCCGAACTCGAGGAGATGGGGAAATGCAGAAGGCTCTTTCGATCGTCGCCGTCGCCGGTCTCGCCGCCTCGGCCCTCGCGCAGACGGCTCCGCTCCGTTTCGACACCGTGCCCGTGGGGCTCGATTCCGGTGTGTTGCCGGCGCCGGCGGACGGGAGCAAGCCGGTGTTCTCCCAGGTCGTGGAGACGCCGGGCGCCGACTGGATCCGGCTCTGGTTCGGCGACACCCTGCTGCCCGAAGGCGCCCAGCTCATGATCATGTCCGGGCGGACGGGCGACGTGCAGTACCTCAACGCCCAGACACTCAGCGAGTGGTCGAACAGCTCGGCCTACTTCGTGGGGGACAGCGTGTTCGTCGATCTCTATGTGCCCACGGGGACCGCGGGCAGCCGGGTGGTGGTCGACCGGGCCGACGCGGGGCTGCCCCCGCTGGACGGGCGAACGATCTGCGACACCGTCGACGACCGCAAGCTCTCCGATGACCCTCGCTCGGGCCGGCTCGCGTCGATCGGGTGCACCGGCTGGCTGTTCAACAACCGCCCCAACACCGCCGCGACCGCCGACCACTGCGGCCCGAACAGCGGCGAGGTGATGTGGTTCAGCGTGCCGCTGCGGACGAGCACCGGCGGGGTCGTGCCGCCGCCGCCTAAGGACCAGTACGCGATCGACCTTTCGTCTGTCCAGAACACGGGGGTATCGGGCGTCGGCAACGACTGGTCGGTCTTCGGCGTGTTCAACAACTCGACCACGGGTCTCGCGCCGCTCGATGCGCAGCTCAAGACCTATGTGCTCGCGACCCAGGCGCCGCCCGTCGACGGCCGGCCCATCAACATCATCGGGTACGGCGTGACCAGTTCGCCCATCCCGAGCGCCTGGTACACGGTCCAGAAGTCGCACACCGGCGTGCTCTACAACATCGTCGGGACGACGCTCCAGTACCGGACCGACACGACCGGCGGCAACTCGGGTTCGTGCGTCCTCGACGCGCAGGACAACCGGGCGATCGGCATCCACACCCACGGCGGGTGCACTTCGAGCGCCACCTCCTACAACCAGGGCACGTCGATCAACAACACTGGCTGGCGGAACGCGCTGCTCATCCCCCGCGGCGTTGCGGGCGGGCCCGTCGGTGCGGTGATCAACATGCTCGATGACCCGCCGACCAGGGTCGACCCCGCGGGCGGAACGTCGATCAGCGTCGAGCTGCTGCCCGACTTCACCTCGGCCGCCCCGCAACCCGGCGTCACGCTGCACAGCAACGACGGGGATGGCTGGGTCGCGACCGCGATGACGAGCGGCGGGGGCGATGAGTATCACACGCCGTTCCCCTCGCACCGGTGCGGCGCGACCGTCAACTACTACTTCACCGCGACCGCGGCGAACGGGTCGGAGGTCCGCTTCCCGCCCTCGGCGCCCGACATCGCCTTCCACGCGATCGCGAGCGGTGACTGGGACCTGATCGCCGACCTCGACTTCGAGTCGGCTCCAGGCTGGACGGTCGACAACACGGGCGTTTCGGCCGGCGGATGGGAGCGGGGCGTGCCCCCAGCGACCGACACGCGGGGCGGCCCCCGCGAGGACGCGGACGGGTCCGGGTCGTGCTGGACCACCGGCGTGACCATCAACGTCGACCTCGACGGCGGGCCGACGAGGCTGGTCAGTCCTGTCTATGACCTTTCCGCGGCCCTCGACCCGTACGTCGACGCCTCGCTCTTCCTCAACAGCGACGGGACCGCCGATACGCTTGGCGTCGAGTTCAGCGCCGACGGGGGCGCCACCTGGACCTCGGCCGGCTCGACCGGGCCGACGCCGGGCTGGCGAGGGTTCACCTACCGCGTCGCCGACACGGTGGCGCTCACGGCCAACTTCCGCGTGCGTTTCTCCCTATCGGACTCGGGCGTGGACAACACGATCGAGGGCGGCGTCGACTCGTTCGTGCTGCGCGACGTGACCTGCGCGGACCTCGCGTGCGCTCCGGCCGATATCGCCGAACCGTTCGGCGTGCTTGATCTGGCCGATGTGCAGATGTTTATCGTGGCGTTCCTGGCGGGTGACTCGGCGGCCGACCTGGTCGAGCCGTTCGGTGTCGTCGATCTGGCCGACGTTCAGGCCTTTATCGCCAGTTTCGTGCAGGGGTGCCCCTAATCGGACCTCGATCCCGGCCCGGGAATCGGGGCGGGCGTGCGGTCGGCTCGGGAGGTGTTCGCCGGGCCGATCGCTCCGGGGACCGAGGAGGGTTAGGTTGTCGCGGCCAAACACCAGTTCTATATCCGAATAGCATCTTTAGATTCTGTGCGATCTTTTCTTGTACTCTTGCTTGTTTCCCGGAACACGATCATCTACGTTGTGGGCCACGGGGGAGCGTTCCGACGATCGTCGGCCGTTTGAGTCGTCGCTTGTCGGAAAGGTGATCCACGATTTTCGGTGAAACAAGGGAGAACTCGAGTATGAAGACTGGCATGATTTGTCTGGCCGCCGGTGCGCTCTGTGGGATCGCGTACGCCGGCACTTCGGTCGGCCCCGACGTGATCGTCGGTGACGTCAGCGACATGAGCAACTACGGCGGCGTCGGCGGGATCCACGCGTATTCGCTGGGCACCGTCTCGTGCAACGTCGGCAACGAGGTCGTCGACTGGATCGACGGCACCAACCGCCACCCCGTCATCGGGCAGACGATCTACCGCCTGCTCGACGGGCGGCTCGAGCAGATGGGCCAGAGCTGGCTCAAGCACGGCTTCGCCGCCCTCAACGGCAGCCTCTGCGGCTCCTGCCAGTCGACGGGCTTTGACTCGCTGGGCATCGGGTGCTCGGACCCCTACGGGTCGGGCCTCAACGGCCAGCAGTCGAACCTGGGCACCAAGACCGAGGTCAACGCCTACACGGGCCTGTTCCTCTGGCCCTTCGGCGGCTCGGGCACGGGCGGCAACGCCATCTTCAAGCGCATCCAGGTGAAGGACACCGACCTGAACCAGGCCGGCCAGTGGTTCGGCGGCGCGCAGTATGTCACCCTCGACGACGCCCAGGCCGGTAACCAGAACAACAACTCTTCCTGGCGTCCGCTGACTCACAACGGGTTCACGCTGAACGTCACCAGCTTCACCCGCCGCGAGCAGGCCCCGATCTACGCGTGGAAGGAGATGGACCCCCAGGTCGATCTCCAGCAGGTCTTCGTCCCGGGCGAGGGCATGTTCAACCTCGCCACCCGCGTCTATGACAACGGCGACGGCACCTGGCGCTACGAGTACGCCCTGCACAACCAGACCTCCGATCGCTCGGCCGACAGCTTCAGCGTGCCGGCCGTCGGCGTCGATCTGACCAACATCGGCTTCCACGACGTGGACTACCACTCGGGCGACCCGTACGACCTGACCGACTGGTCGGACGCCCAGGGCGGCGGCGCGATCACCTGGTCGGCGGCCGACGCGGGCACCAACACCAACGCGCTGCGTTGGGGCACCATGTACAACTTCTGGTTCACCGCGAACACCCCGCCGACCACGGGCGACGTGACTATCCACCTCTTCAAGGCCGGCACCCCGGCGTCGATCACCGCCACCACGGTCGTTCCCTCGACCGGCCAGGCGGGATGCAACGTGGCCGACATCGCCGCGCCGTTCGGCGTGCTCGACCTCGCGGACGTCCAGGCCTTCATCGCCGGATTCGTCGGCGGCGACCTGATCGCCGACATGAACGGCGACAACATCCTCGACCTCGCCGACGTCCAGCTGTTCATCTCGAACTTCGTCGCCGGCTGCCCGTGATCGGGTCGGAGTTCGTCAGAATGCCGGGGTGAGCCCCGGCCCCAAAGCTTGTTCTTCCTTCACCCCCCGCGGATCGGCCGACCGGCCCATCCGCGGGGGGTGTTTTTGGCGCGTTTCCAATGTTGCCTCGAGATCACCGGTCGTCACGAACCGCTCCGCCGGATCGGATCGCGTCGCCGGAATCGCAGGGCGCTGGGCGCTCTTCTACGTGCAGCATCCTCGATGCAAACTCAGGCGATTCACCCCCCCGGCGTGCGCCACGCCAGCATCTCGGGGGTGAATCCCCGGAAGCCGTCACGACGCGAAAGAACGGTCAACGCCGGCCCAATCTGCCCCCCGGTGCGCAGGCTCCGGGCGAACCCGTCGTCGAGCAGCCCGTCCGCAGCGGCCGCCTCGATCGTGTCGGCGGGGATCGGGCACGCGGCGACCTTGCTCGTGCCCGGGTCGTGCAGGCCCAGCTGGCGAGCGAGTTCATCCGGGTCGCCCCGCAGCGCGAGCGCCGCCGGCCCGCTGGCGAGGAGGCTCTCCCCAAGCAGCGCCGTCCACGAGCCGGCACGTCCCGGGCTGCCCTCGGAGGGCGCGACGACCGCAACGACATCGCGGTTGACGGGCTGTTCGAGGATGTGGGCGGTGTCACCCGCGCCGAGCGGGACTCGCTCGCGGGCGGCGAAGCCGAGCACCGCGAACAGATCGAGCGTGCGAGGCAGGCGCATCGCACTGGAGGCATAGACGAGGTGGTCGACGTTGGTCAGCCCCAGCCCGATCGCGTGCTGCCGGTTGGCTTGGGCCGTCGCGGCGCAGTGAGAGCGGACGAAATATTCGTACTCGGCCTGCATGAACAGGGCGGCCGCCCAGTGGGCGCCCAGCTCGTCGGCGGCGGCCCCCACCGCCCGCTCGGCGTCGGCCAGCCCGTCGCACCCGTTGCCGAAGCAGCGGGCCCGCGTGCGGAAGCGTTCGAGGTGATGCATCGCGGCGATGCGGTTCTCGGCGGGCTCGAAGGCCAGGTGGTAGCCGTCGTAGCCGTGGCGCTCCATGACCCACAGGGCGGCCCGCTCGCCGCGGAAGATCGGCGCCCACCGGGCGCGGGCGAACGGCTCGCCCTGGACGAACTCGAAGCCCTTGAGCTGGTTGATCGCGAAGAAGTCGGGGATGCACTCGACGCGCAGGCCGACCGACATGCGGTCGGAGTCGGTCAGCAGGATGTCGGGGAAGACGCCGACAGGCTGCCCGAACGCGTAGTGGATGTCCTCGTCGACGAACTCGGTCGTCCGCGGGACGTAGCCCGCCCGCGCGAGCCTCTCGCGGGTCTCCGGTGTGTCTGGCGTGAGGATGACGCCGACCCAGTCGGTGATGTGCGTGCCGGTCTCGGAGACGATCCGCTCGCCGAGCGCGGCGGAATCGGGGCAACGCTCGAGGAACACGAGCAGCAACTCCTCGACGAGCTGCTGAGCCTCGGGCTGGGGTTGCCAATCCCAGTGTGATCCGGTGGGGTCGTCCAGTCCTTGCAGCAATTCGGATGCGGGTTGCGCGGTCATGAACTGCACTCCGGGCGTTATCCTGCCAGCCCGGCGGTCGAAGTCGCCGCCGACAGATCATCTTTGTCACGCAGAACGCCCGGGGCGAATGGCCGAGGGGAACACCGATGCACCCTGTTTGGAGAACAGCCGTTCTGGTAGTCGCCGGATGGGTCGGCGCCGCGGCGGGCGCCGAAACGCCCACGCTCAAGCAGATCATGGCCGACCCGGCGTGGGTGGCCCGATCGCCCACCGCCCCGTGCTTCTCATGGGATGGGAGGAGCATCCTGTTCGACCGGCAGCGAGAGGGGTCTCGCCTGCGGGACCGCTGGCGTGTGGGCCTCGACGGCGGCGAGCCGGTTCGGATCGAGGACCGAGATCTGCCGTTCATCACCGATCCGGGCGGGGCGTTCAACACTGACCGTTCGCTCAAGGTCTTCAGCCGCTCCGGTGACGTTTTCGAGCGAGACATGCTCACCGGCGCGCTGACCCAGCTCACACGGACAACCACGGGCGAGTACGACCCGATGTTCATGGCGGACGGCTCGATCGCGTTCCGCCGCGACGGGGTATGGATTCTGCGCGACGCCGACACCGGCAACGAACGGCAGGTGGCCGACATCCGCGCCCAGGACGACCCCGAGAAGAAGAAGGACGAGAAGAAGTCGTACCTGGAGGAGCAGCAGCTCCGCCTGTTCGACAGCATCCGGGAGCGTGAAGAACGCAAGGACGAGCGGGAGGCACGGGACAAGGCCCGGCGCGACGCCGACCCGACGCGGGTGCCGGGCCCGTTCTACCTGGGCAGCGGATGGCGGGTGCAGGACCGCGCGTTGTCGCCCGCGGGGCGGTGGATGCTGCTGAGCGTGTCGAAGGATCCGGGCCGGGAGAAGCACGACAAACTCGCGGCCTACGTCAACGACGACGGCTACGTCTCGACGCGCGACGTGCGGCCCCACGTGGGCGAGGAGAAACGCCGGGACGATCGGCTGGTGCTGCTCGACCTTGATGGCGGGCGTGTGTATTGGCTCGACGATTCGGTGCTGCCGACGATCGGGGACGATCCGCTGGCGTGGCTGAAGGACCGGAAAGAGGCGGATGAAAAGAAGGAGGAAGCCAAGCCTGACGAGCAGCCCACGGCCGAGGGCGCGGCCCCGTCTGTCGATGCCGCGACCGCGCAACAGGTCGATCCGCAGGTCGAGATCGAAGATGCGACATCAACGGAGCCGGAGCCAGACTCGCAGGATCAGCCCGCGACGGAGTCAGAAGAGGCCGAGAAGCCGGCCGAGCCCGTCAAGCCCCGCGCCTGCTCGGTCGAGCGGATCGAGTGGTCGCCCGATGGGACGCGCGTCGCGGTGCAGCTCCGCTCGAACGACAACAAGGACCGCTGGATCGCGACGGTCGAGTTCCCGGCCGAGAACGACGACGAGCCCAGGCTTGATCCGGTCCACCACCTGCGCGACGAGGCGTGGATCGGCTGGGATTTCAACGAGATGGGCTGGACGCGCGACAGCTCATCGCTCTGGTTCCTCTCCGAGGAAACCGGCTACGGGCAGCTCTACCTGTGGGACGCCTCAACCTCCGAAACGCGGGCCCTGACCGAAGGCCGGTTCACCGTGCAGGATGTCCAGGAATCGCCGACGGGCGGCGTGCTGTACTACCGCGCCAACCGCAGACACCCGGGCCTTTACGAGATTGAGCGGGTCGATATCTCGACGGGCGAGTCCCTGCTCATCACCGTTATGGCGGGCACCGTCGAGTCGTATGACCTCTCGCCCGACGGTTCGCGAGCCGTCTTTCTGTGGTCGACGGAGATGGACCCGCCCGAACTCTACGTGCAGGAAGCCCGGCCGGGGGCCGAACCCGTCCGTCTGACCCACACCGACACCGATCTCTACCGCTCATTCGACTGGGTGAGGCCCCGCTTCGTCGAGGTGCCGTCTAGCCACACCGAGCGGCCGATCCACTGCCTGCTCTGGGAGGACCCCGACGTCCCCGCCCCGAGCGACCGGGGCAAGCCCGTCGTGCTGTTCAGCCACGGCGCGGGCTACCTCCAGGACGTCTACAACGGCTGGTCGTACTACTTCCGCGAGCACATGTTCCACACGCTGCTCTGCCGCATGGGCTACATCGTCATCGGGCCCGACTTCCGCGCCTCGGCGGGCTACGGACGCGACTGGCGCACCGCGATCTACCGGCAGATGGGCACGCCCGAGCTCGAGGACTTCGACGACTGCCTCGCCTGGCTCGGAGAGAACACCGACGCAGACCTCGGTCGCGTCGGCATCTACGGCGGCTCCTATGGCGGCTTCATGACGCTGATGGCGATGTTCGAGCGCCCCGGTATCTACCGCTGCGGCGCCGCTCTGAGGCCCGTCACCGACTGGGCCCACTACAACCACGGCTACACCGCAAACATCCTCAACACGCCCGACATCGACCCCGAGGCCTACGAGCGCTCGAGCCCGATCGAGCACGCCGAGGGGCTCGAGGGCGCGCTGCTCATCTGCCACGGGCTAGTCGATGACAACGTGGTGGCGCAGGACACGATCCGACTGTCCCAGCGGCTCATCGAGCTCGAAAAGCAGAACTGGGAGATCGCCTTGTACCCGGTCGAATCGCACAGCTTCCACGAAGCCGCCTCGTGGCTTAATGAATACCGCCGCATCCTGAAGCTCTTCGAAACGAACCTGAAATAGGGGTTTGGACACCCACGATTTGGCGGACAATCCGAATGACTCTCCCCGACCCAGCCGAGGCCACCACAACTTCCGGGGGAGCCATCAGCCGGCACTTCCGAATCCACGATCTTGCATCCGCCGGTCCAGGGAGACGCCAGAGAATGCCGCATTCGGAGAACAACCCGGACATCAACCGATCGCGTCGGGTTGTTCCCCGGGAGATCCTCCAGGAGGCGTGCGATCGCAACACGCCGATCTGTGTGGTCCGCCCCGAGCAGGCGGGACGGGTGCCGATGGCCCGCGGTCGGCTGCTCAAGCTCAGCGACGATGGGCTCGACATCGACAAGGTGCAGATCCCCGGGCGTGAGATCCGCTTCCATCGGGGCGACAAGCTCGAAGCGTTCTTCTCGATCGGCCGAACGCTCTACCACTTCAAGACCGAATTGCTCGCCGCCTCAGAGCCCAAGCGGCTGAACCGGCGGATGGTGATCATGGGCATGTCGATCACGGTCCCGCCGAGGATCGAGCAGGGCGACAGGCGGACGTTGTTCCGCGTGCCGCTGGGCGGCCGTGAGGAGCGCGTGCTGGTCGAAGTGTGGAAGCCCGTCGTCGAGCACGACGACGACCCGGCGGCCTGGAACGAAGAAGAGCATGATGGCGAAGATTCGCAGCAGGCGATGCCCTCCTACGCGTTCAACATCCTGAATCTGCATCTGGACCAGTTGCTGGGCGAGATGGACCGCTTGCCGGACTACACCGGCTGGGTGGTCGACGCGAGCGAGCACGGGTTCGGGCTCAGGCTCGAATACGTGCCGCCCGACAGGTTCCGCGTGTTCGAGCCGCTGGTAATCCGCGTCACCGTCCCGGGCGAGGTCGGCGAGATCGTGCACCTCTGCGAGATCCGCGCCAGGCGGGCGGTGGGCGAGGACGGCACACGCCTCGGCGTGGTGGTCATCAAGGAAGCCGACCAATCGGCAAGCCGCGAAAAAACGGCGAGAATCCGGGGGTTCCTCAACGAGGTGCAGCGTGAGCAGCTCCGGCGGATGCGCAACCGGGCGGGCTAGCGGTCAACCGACAAGGCCGCTGAGCGACCCCAGCCCCACCGGCTCCTTCGTGAAGAACGGCTCCCCCGCGGACGTGCCGATACGGCTGCCGAAATAGGTCGCCGCGGCCTCGACCCAATCGATCACCTTCCGGTTCTTCTCCGGGAGCACGAATTGCGTGTGGTACGCGCGCACCGCGTCGAGCTTGCGCTCCACCAGCCCCGTGATATCAAACACGAAGCTCGGGTCGGCCACCCAGCGCAGGTGCGTCGCGTAGTAGTAGAACAGCCACTTGGGATAGACCGGCGGCCCGATCTCGCTGAGCGAACTCCCCGTCATGGGCGGCGGGGCGGGCATGTCAACCTTCGTCAGCTTCGCGTCGAAGCGGGCATCCTCGACGATCCGCGTCGTCGCACGGTGGTCGGGGTGGGCGTCCTCGGGGTAGGGCGTGAAGATGATCTCGGCCTGGTGGGCCCGGATCACCCCCGCCACCGCGTGCCTCGCCTCGATCGTGTGCTCGACGTACCGGTTGGGCAGGTCGATGCAGACCCGCCTCACCTCGCGCCCGCCCTCGGGCGAGAGGATCAGGCGAGCCGCCTCGGCCTCCTTTTCGCGGGTGGCGGGGTCGCCAAACGGCGTGGGCTCGCCGTTGGTCATGTCGAGCAACAGGACATCGTGCCCCTGCTCGGCCAGCCGGGCGATGGTGCCCCCCATGCCGAGTTCCTGGTCATCCGGGTGCGGACCCACGACGAGGATGCGTGCCATGGGGGGAGAATAACAGGGAAGAGACGGGGAGACGCAGAGACGGAGAGACGAAGTAGTAGGCGACGGACGCCGGAGCTACTTGATCCGGTTGCCACCAACTACGAGGCCGTAGAGGGTTCCCTCGGTCTCGAGCTGAGCGAGGACGACCGGGTCGGGATCGCGGGTGGCGAAGAAGCCGCCGGCCCGGAAGGTGTCGCCGAACTCGTCGACGAATCGGGAGAGCGGCAGGTCGAGGCTCTCGCCGATGTCGATGTCGCCCACGGGCATGCTGAACCGCTGGTTGAGCCAGATCGTTGCGTCCTTGAACGAGCGGGCGGTGGTGTTGGTCAGCTCGATCGTCGTGACATTGCGGAAGACCTGGATATCGAGCACCGGGCCCTCGGTGATCGCTGTGGGCTCGGGGCGGGCGTAGTCGATCTTCTGACTCCCGTGGCACCCGGCCAGCGTCAGCAGCACCAGCGACCCGGCGAGGGCGCCCAGGAGAGCGGAAGAGCGGGTGAACGTCGTGCGGTCGGCTTCATCCATGCCCGCAGGATATCGTCCCCGCGATGGGCTGTGACGGCTCCAACGCGACCCCGCCCTCGCC
Source organism: Phycisphaeraceae bacterium (assembly GCA_023898685.1). Lineage (GTDB taxonomy): Bacteria > Planctomycetota > Phycisphaerae > Phycisphaerales > UBA1924 > UBA1926. The sequence continues at coordinate 2,811,291 of CP060234.1, read as the reverse complement.
GGCCATCGCCCCGGCGTTGGACCAAACCCCCGCGGGGGGTGAGATCGACCCGCGCCGGGCGGCCGAGGCGCTGGTCGAGCGGCTCGGCGGGGGCGGCGTTGATCCACGCGTCTCGGAGATCGTGCCGGGCTTTGAAGCCCCGTTCTTCCAGGCCGGGCTGGCGGGCTACTCGGACGCCGCGATGCGGATCATCGCCCGCCGGCAGGGCTGCCCATACTGCGTCACCGAGGCCCTGCTCGACATCACGCTGCTGGGCGGCGGGCGGGGCTTCGTCAAGGCCGACCTGGGCGACCTCGCCGACAACGTGCCGGGCGGCGACGAGGACGCCCCGCTCGCGGGCCAGCTCATGGGCTCCGAGCCCGCGACCATGGCCGCGGCGGCGGTGAAGATGGTGGAGCAGGGGAGGCGGAAGGCGAGGGAATATCGGGAGTTGGTGGAGAGCGGGCACGAAGGCACGGAGGCACGAAGGCACGAAGGGGAAGGCACAGTATCCGTGGCCAGGTACTCCGTGCCTGCGTGCCTTCGTGCCTCCGTGCCTTCCCCGCGGCGATCGTTCGCGGCGGTCGACATCAACCTCGCCTGCCCGGTCAAGAAGATCGCCAGGAAGGCGCGGGGCGGGCACTGGCTGGGCGAGCCGGAGGGGGCGATACGGATCCTCGAGGCGGTGCGGGAAGCCGTGCCGGCCGAGATCCCGGTGACCGTGAAGATGCGGCGGTCTTTCGATGAGACCGAGGAGATGCGCGAGAACTTCTACCGCATCTTCGACACCGCCTACGACATCGGCTGCGCGTGGGTCACCGTCCACGGCCGCACCGTCCGGCAGAAATACGTCGGCCCGAGCCGGTGGGATCTGCTCCGCGAGATCACGACACGCGCCCACCCGGGGCGCGTCCGCGAGCGCGTCGTGTTCGGCTCTGGTGACATCTGGGCCGCGGGCGACGTGTTCCGGATGATCGCGTACACCGGGGTGCAGGCGGTCTCGGTCGCGCGGGGGTGCATCGGCAACCCCTGGATCTTCCGCCAGTGCCGCGACCTGCTCGCGGGGCACGAGCCCAGCGGGCCCACGATCGCCCAGCAGCGGGCGGTGCTCGAGCAGCACTTCGAGCTGGCGCTCGCGGTCAACGAGCGGATGGTGCGGGGCGACGACGAGGCGAGGCGGCACCGCGCCGAGCGGTTCACGGGCAAGACGATGCGGAAGTTCGGCATCCAGTTCTCAAAGCACCATCCCGAGGCGGAGTCGGTGCGGCGACGGTTCATCGCGGTGAGCACGCTGGAGGACTGGCGGGCGGTGCTGGAAGAGTTCTACGAGTGCAATCTGCACGAGAGCAGCGAATCTGCGAAGCCGCAGACCGAAGATCATCGGCACGACATGCCGTGATTCGATTCTCCGCCTGCTCTAGGGAATACCCCACATTGCGTGCACTGAACCGCCCCGAACGGGCGTGCAACCACTCTTGATATTAGGATAGTTGAATCCTCTATAAGGGAAAGGAGCGGGCCATGCGTATCAAGGGGTCTCTCACCCTGCTCGCCTCGCTAGGCGGCGTCGCGTGCGGGCAACTCATCGTTCAGGATCAGTTCCTGCTCGGCGATGATCCGCTTGCGGGTGAGTACGTCGAGGGCAGCTACCTCCATCAGCAGGGGCCGACCGGCGGAAGCATCCTCGGATTCCAGGGTGCGTGGGAGGCGCCGTGGGACGACAACGCCGACACCACCGGAAGCGCTTATCCGAGCGCCCCGGGCCTCACCTATCAGGTCGGGCCCGAGAGGCTCGACACCGCCGGGGGGTGTTTCCGTTATATCCGAATGCGCGGCACGGGGTACGACTACTACAGCTGGCGCGACGCCGCCCCTGGCCAAACTCGCAGCGAGTGGTGGGCCAGTGTTCTCATCGAGACGACCGAGCAGTCGCACCACGGATCGGTGCACATCGACTTTGTCGAGGGCGAGACGCTCGAGTTCGGCTTGGCAACGCACGGATTCCCCTATATCGCGGAGTTGTACGGTCTGGCCGACCAGGCGATGACGGGGCAGGCACACCTGCTCGTTGCCCGGGTGATCGACGACCCAGTCGACGGCGAGTGGGTGCAACTCTGGGTGGATCCCGTTCCGCTCCGCGCGACGCTGGGCGGCGATCCGCCGATCCCGCCCGACGTGGAGGGCCCTCCGGGTCACGACGTGATCGTGGGCGGCACGGGAGAGTTGCTGTACGTCAACCTCCGCACGCACGCTTTCGCCGGCTACGACATGTACTTCGACGAAATCCGTGTGGGCGGCTCTTGGTCCGACGTCGTTCCCGTCATCGTCGAGCCGGGCTGCAACGGAGCCGATCTCGCCGACCCTCTCGGCCTGCTCGATCTCAACGATGTCAACGCGTTCGTGGTCGCGTTCCTGGGCCAGCACCCCGCGGCCGACCTCGCCGAGCCCGTTGGGGTGCTCGACCTGTCCGACGTGCTCGCGTTCATCGATGCGTTCCTGGGGGGGTGCCCGTAAGCAGACCAGCAGAGCCGCGAATGAAACCCGACACGTGCGCCCATGCTGGTTTGCCGGGTGCCACGACTCGCCCGAAGGGCGCGTCGTGCTCCCGCCGTGCGCTTCAAGAGCACCACGCGCCGCGTTGCGGCGGGTGGTGGCACCCTGACGCTCAGAACTGAAACGCCAGCCCCAGCTTGATCGTCACCGCCCGACGCTCCGATCGGAATGAGCCGCCATCGACGTTGTACCCCTCGTTGTACACCACGAACAGTTCGTGCCCCGGGTGGAACTCCCACCGCACCCGGCTGTTGAGCCCCAAGTCGTCCGAGCGGTTGTCCCACTGCACCGTGTTGTCCCACGACAGGTCGGGCGTGAACTGCACCGAGGCCCGCATCGAGAACTGCCGCACGAGGAACGAACCCTCGGGAAGGTCGATGTCGTTGATGCTGTACGCCGCGTTCGCGGAGAAATAGGGGCCGGGGCGGAGCGCGAGCGTCGCGGTGTAGTCCCATCGATCGCCCGAGTAGAACCCGTAGCGGCGGACCGTGCCGCCGGCCGCGACGGGCCTGGAGGCGGTGGTGCCGAACGAGAGCTCGGTACCGAGATTGTCGTAGGTGCCGACAGGGATCGTGACGCCGTCGACGATCTCGAACGGATCGACCAGGTTGTCGCGGGTGAAGAAGAGCCGTCCGCTGACCGCGTCGCCCGAGTGGGTGCTGACAGCAACCGCGGGCAGGTTGAGGTTGAGCGTGTCGATGGTTGAATCGAGGTAGGTATACACGCTGGTGTTGGTCGAGAGGCGGACGCTTCGGATGATGCTCTCGGCCTCGTCGAAACGCCAGGTGTAGCCCGCGCTGTAGTCGTGCTCGTAGCGCCCCCGCCGGCTGACGAAGCCAAGGGCAGGATCGTAGTGCTCCCCGATGCGGGCGAAGAAGGCGTTGCAATCCCAGGGGTCACGGTCAATGCCGAATCGCCCGCCGATCGCGCTGGTGTCGGCGTTGTCGTCGTCGACACCCGAGATCGTGGTGTAGGTGCCCTGGGCGAAGACGTCGGCGGTGACGAGCCCCGTACCGGCAAACGCGTCGCTGTCGCGGTAGTTGAAGTCGAGGCCCACGAGCGTGTTGCCGCCGCGTCTCGCGGGGTCGCCGTTGGTGACGATCATGCCGATGCTCGATTCATCGAGCACGTCTCGCTGCAGCCGGAGGACCGAGAGGTTCTTGTCGCCCAGCACCTCGTCGTGGTCCATCTGCACGCTCATCGCGCCGAACCGCAGGGCGCCCGTTCGGCCCGTGAGGCGGGCCCCCGCGAGGATGCCCTTCTCCTCGCCGCCGACGATGCCGATTCGGCGCGAGAAGAACGGTTTGGGGCTCTGGTGGATGCCGCCGAAGTCAAACACGCCCGCGTCCTCGAGGAAGAAGTCACGCCGTTCGGGGAAGAAGACCGGGAACCGCGTCAGATTCACGACGCGGTCGTCGACCTCGGTCTCGGCGAAGTCGGTGTTGTAGGTCAACGCGAGCGTGATCTGGGAGTTGAGCCGGTAGAACAGGTCGGCCCCGGGCTCGACGTCGAGTTCGTGACCCTTGATGTCTTCCTTCAACGAGATGAAGGGCTTGAGCGTCAGTCCCCGCCCCTGCTCGAGGCGCTCGAACCCCTCGACCGTACCCGCCTGCGAGACCTGTCGCACCGAGCCCTCTCGACGCCAGTTCCGCCAGCGGACCGTCTCGTGCTTGCGGGCGATCGACCGCTCGGCGTTGACCTTCCAGGTCGGGCTCTCGCGGTCGAGGGTCATTGTCGCGAAGGGGATGGCGATCTCCGCCGACCAGCCCCCGTCGTCGATGCTGGTCCTCGCCTCCCAGATGCCATCCCAACTGTTGCCGAGCGCGCCGTCGTGGTCGATCAGCCCGTCCGTGCGCGCGCCCGCGGCCGTGACGTCGAAGTAATAGCCGGTCAGCCCGTCTTCGTTGGTGTCGATCGAGATGTAGACCGCGTCATCGCCCTGGCTGCCCTGGTCTCGCCGCGTCTGGCGGGCGAGGATCGCATCCCTGCCGCCCGAGTCATGGCACCGCACGCCGATGTACAGATGCCGGCTGTCGTACACGATGAACAGCTCGGTCCGCTCGCTGGGCGAGCCCCCCGCGACGGGGTTGGACTGGGTGAAATCGTCGACGGGCGTCACGAGCTTCCAGGCCGGATCGTCCAGCACGCCGTCGATCGTCGGGGGCGCCTCGAGGCGGGCCGCGACCGCAGGGAGCAGTTCGCCCGGATCCTGCGCGCGGGCGGGGCTGATCGCGAGGATCAGGAGGGGCAGCACGATGACACACCGCTGGGGGATCGACACGCTCGGTATTCTCGGGTCGGGAGGGGTGGCCTGGGAGGGCACGATACACGCCCGGCCGAGCCCGTGACCGTACCCTTGGCTCATGGAAGCACTGGCCGCCAATCGTCTCGACGCCCTACTCGACGCCCTCGCCTCGAAGACGCCCGCCCCCGGCGGCGGGGCCGTCGCGTCGATGACCGGGGCGACCGCGGCCGCCCTGGCCGGGATGGTCGTGGCCTACTCGGTGGGCAAGAAGTCGCTGGCGGAGCACCAGACCCTGCTCGAATCGGCCGAGCACCGGCTGCGCGAGATGCGGTCCGAGTTCCTGGCGCTCGCGGATGAGGACGCCGCGGCGTACTCGGCCCTGAACGAGCTCCAGCGGCTGGATCAGGACGACCCACGCCGGACAGCCGAGGAGCCCGGGGCGATCCGGAGGGCGATCGAGGCGCCGGAGCGGGCGCTCAATCTCTCGTCGGAACTGCTGGCGATGGCCGAGGGGCTGGTGGGCAGGTCGAACGCCCACCTGCGGAGCGACCTCGCGATCGCCGCGGTGCTCGCCGAGGCGGCGGCGGCGGCGGCGGCGTGGAACGTTCGGATCAACGCCCTGCTGCTCCCGGAGGGCGAGCGGGGGGCCCTGATCGCACGGGTGGAGCAGGCTCTCGCGGAGGCCAAGGACGCCCGGGAGCACGTCGAGCGGGCTTGCGGCTAGCACGCCCCTGAACGAATCCCGGGGATCCGGATTCCCGGCCGGCTACCTACCCTCTTCGCGTGCACTACCGCCGCGTCGACAACTCGGCCTACCCGGAGATCGACGAGCTGAACACGCTGTTCCGCGTCGGGAGCACGATCGAGCGGCCCAGCCTCATGCTCCAGCACTTCGGGGCGTGGTTCGGTCGCAACCGACCCACCGACCTGTTCATCTCGGTCGCGAGGCGCGACCTGCCCGGGAACCAGTACAAGGTGACCCGCCTGCTCAGCCGCCTCGAGCGTGAGCGGGTGGGTGAAGGCGAGCCCGCCAACCCCTGGCGCGACTGGGAGAGCCTGCCGATCTACGAGGGCGGGCTGATCGGTGAGGTGATCGCGAGGGACGAGCCCCAGCTCCTGCTCGACCTCGACGCGGGCGACGACCCCCACTTCGGCGAGCACCTCGCCGGCATGAAGAAGATGATGGCGATCCCGCAGTACCACGAGGGCAAGGCGCTCAACTGGGCGCTCTCGTTCTACGCCGACGACGCGGGGCCCCAGCCGGACGATCTCGCCGGCGCCCTCATGGACACGAGCCTGCTCGGGATGGCGACTCGGAACCTGGTCTCCAAGCGGCAGGCCGAGCAGCTCAATCGCGCGCTGACCAGCCAGTTCGAGCAGATCGCGAACATCCAGCGGTCGCTGTTGCCCCAGAAGTTGCCGGCGATCCCGGGGCTCGACATCGCGACGAGCTACCTGACCAGCGACCGGGCGGGGGGCGACTACTACGACTTCTTCCCCTTCCCCGACGGCACGTGGGGCATCCTGATCGCCGACGTTTCCGGGCACGGCCCCGCGGCAGCGACCGTCATGGCGATGCTCCGCGCGATCCTGCACTGCTACGCGGACGACGACCGCAGCCCCGCGTCGGTGATGCGGTTCGCCAACGACAAGCTCGTCGCGTCGAACCTCGACGGGAGCTTCGTGACCGCGTTCTTCGCGGTGTACGACCCCTCGGACGGCACGCTCGTCTGGTCGCGCTGCGGGCACAACCCCCCGCTGCTCAAGCGGCCCGCGTCGGGCGGGGTCACCTCGCTCGAGACGGCGGGGGTTCCGCCCTTGGGCATCCTGCCCGGGATGCAGCCCGAGCAGGACCGCATCCAACTGGCCCCAGATGAGACCGTCGTGCTCTATACAGACGGGATCACCGAGGCCTTCGACGATGTCGGCGTGATGTTCGGCGTTGACGGGCTGACCGACGCGCTCGAGACCTGCTCGGGCCACCCCGACTGCGTCGTCGACACGATCCACGCGGCACTCTATCGGCACACGGGTGTCATGGAGCGGGACGACGATCAGACGCTGGTCGCCCTGCAACGAAGGCCGGACGAGGGAACAAACGCATGAGCCCGGGCTGGATTGGCAGCAGCCCTTGGTGGGACAAGCCCGACCCCACGGGCGAGACCAGCACCGGCGAGCGGGGCCTGCGGTTCACCTGCACGATGTGCGGGCACTGCTGCACCGGGCCGACGGGGTACGTCCTGTTCAACGACGAAGAGGGCGACGCGATGGCCCGGGCGCTGGGGATTCTGCGCCCGGAATTCGATGAGCGGTTCACGCACGACACGCCGGCGGGGCGGTCGCTGATCGAGCGGCGGACCGGGTTCGGCTACGACTGCGTGTTCCTTGACAGAGAGAAGGTGCCGGGCAAGGCGGTGTGCGGGTTGTACGAGCACAGGCCCGCCCAGTGCCGGACCTGGCCGTTCTGGACAGAGAATCTCCGATCGCCCCGACACTGGAAGGCCGCGGCTCGGACATGCCCCGGGATGGACACCGGGACGCTGCACAGCCCGGAGACGATCCGGCTGACGGTGGAAAGGGACACGGGGGCGAGACGGGCGTGAAGGCGCCGCAGGCCGGTGCCACGACCCGCCCGAAGGGCGCGTCGTGCTCGATCGCAGCCCCGGATTCACCGATCACGCCCGCGGTCGTTTGAGTTTCTCCCTCGGCGAGCGGATACTGCCTGCGATGGACGCGTTCTGGACAGCCGCCCGCAAGATGCTCCGCTACCGGCGGATGCTCATCATCGCCCTGTGCTGCGCCGTGGTGAGCGGCTCGAGCCTGGGCGGGGGCATCATGGCGGCGACCCCCGTCATCCAGGCGATCGTGGGCAAGCAGCAGACGCTGGCCGACCTGGCCCACAAGTTCAACGCGACGAGCCCGATCGACATCCCCGAATCGGTGATCGCGGGCTTCCCGACCAAGCCGTTCAAGGCCGTGATCGTGGTGATGATCGGGCTGAGCATCCTGACCGTGATCGGCGCGACGGCCAACTTCATCCACCTTTACCTGTCGATGACCGTGGTCGAGCGCACGATCGCGCGGATCCGGCGTGACCTGTTCCGACGCGTCATCCACCTACCGCTCCGATCGATCGTGACGAGCGGCTCGGCCGACCCGGCGAGCCGGATCTTCAACGACCCCCAGCAGCTCGGCGTGGGGCTGGCCGCGATGATCAGCAAGGGCGTCTCGCAGGTGAGCAAGGGGATCGCGTCGTTCATCGCCGCCTTCCTGATCGACTGGCGGCTGACTGGGATCACGGTGCTGGTTGCGCCGGTGTTGTACGCGATCATCCGGAGTCTGAGCAAGCGGATCAGGCGGGCGTCGAGGGCGGCGCTGGAGCACCAGAGCCTGCTGCTCGGGGCGATCAACGAATCGCTCCAGGGGCTGCGGGTGGTTAAGGTGCACACCACCGAGCGGTACGAGACGGGGCGGTTCCACAAGATCAACAAGCTGGTGCTGGGGCATATCCTCACCGCGAGGCGGGCGAGGGCGCTTTCGAGCCCGCTGATCGAGGCCGTGGCGATCGTCACCGTCGCGGGCCTGTCGCTCATCGCGGTCAAGGCGGTGTTCGACCAGGAGCTCGACCCCGAGGACATGATCCTGGCGCTGGGCGCCCTAGGCATCGCGGGTGCCTCGCTGAGGCCCCTGACCGGGATCATCAACGACATCCACACGTCGGCCGCGGCGGCGGAGCGGATCGAGCAGATGCTCGCCGAGCCCGTCGAGCCCGGGCACGACCGCGCCCTGCCCAAGCTCGCGCGGCACAAAAAGTCGATCCGCTTCGAGCACGTCACGTTCACCTACCCCGGGGGCGACCGGCCCGCGGTGGTCGACCTGACGCTCGACATCCCGCACGGCGAGACGCTCGCGGTGGTCGGGCCCAACGGCTCGGGGAAGACCACACTTCTGAGCCTCGTGCCGCGACTGTTCGACCCGGACGGCATCAAGACCCACGGCGATGAGTCTCAGGGTGTCGTGCGCGTCGACGAGGTGGACATCCGCACGGCGTCGATCCGCTCGCTGCGCCGGCAGATCGGCGTGGTGACGCAGGAAACCGTGCTGTTCGGCGGGACGATCGCCCAGAACATCGCCTACGGGGCCGAGGGCGCGACGATGGAACGCATTGTCGCCGCGGCGAAGAAGGCGCGGGCGCACGAGTTCATCGAGGCCAAGGGCGGGTATGACTGTGTGGTCGGCGAACGGGGGCTGACGCTCTCGGGCGGGCAGCGGCAGCGGATCGCGATCGCCCGGGCGATCCTCCGCGACCCGGCGATCCTCATCCTCGACGAGGCCACGAGCATGATCGACGCCGACAGCGAGGCGCAGATCACCGCGGCTCTGGCCGAGTTCAGCGCTGGGCGGACGACGCTTGTCGTGGCCCACCGCCTGAGCACGGTGATCAACGCTGACCGGATCGCGGTGCTGGACAAGGGCAAGCTCGTCGACAGCGGCACGCACGCCGCGTTGCTCGATCGGTGCGCCGTCTACCGCCAGATCGCCGAGCGGCAGCTCATCCCGGCGAGCGTGTGAGATGCACCGAGAAGGCGCCGACCCCGAGAACATGCGTCCCGAGGATTTCCTGTGTGACTTCTGCGGGCAGGCCTGGCGTGACGACCGGCCGTTCGTCGAGGGGCACCGGGGGTCGTGCGTCTGCGGGAACTGCCTCTGGATCGCCTACGCCGTCCTTGCGGTGCACCGCTCGGGCGAGCCGATGGGCGAGGGCGCGGTGTGCGCGATGTGCCTGGAATCGAAGGCGGACGAGGCGTGCTGGCGGAGCCCGGTGTTCGAGGCCATGCTGATCTGCACGCGCTGCGCCAAGCAGTCGGCCGGCGTGCTGCATCAGGATCCGGAGACCGATTGGCGAAAACCGGGCGCGGGGTAGCAATGCTCGGGGGAAGAACGCCACTTCTGATCCGAGCCGCGGGCCTGAGCACGCGGACACGCGGGAATCCATTGCGACGACGACTCCGCGTGCTCAGGCCCGCGACTCGGATCCGGTTTGACGGCTGAGGGGACGTGTCGGACACGGCCCGCCATCCCCGCTCGATCACCCGCTACCATCCCGCGATGTCGCTCGACTCACTGATCTCCCTCTTCAAGGCCGGCGGGTGGGTGATGTACCCGCTCGCGGTGCTCAGCGTGCTGTCGGTCGCGCTCTCCTTCGAGCGCCTGCTGTTCTGGGCCCGCACGCATGGGGCGGGTCACCTGCGCACGATCGAACGCATCACGCGTGAGATGCGCAAGGGCGACCTGTCCGCCGCTGCGAGCGTCGCGGGGCGGGACAAGTCGGTGTACGGGCGGTACGCCGCTGACCTGCTCGACGAGGCGAGAGAGAAGAACGGCCGGACACAGCCGGTCGACGAGTCGTTCGCGCTCGAGCGTGCCGAGTCGATCCGCCCGATCATCGAACGCTGGTCGACGACGCAGGCCACGATCATCACGGCCGCGCCGATGCTCGGAATCCTGGGCACCGTCACCGGGATCATCCGCAGCTTCAATCTGCTCAGCGCCGACCAGGTCGTCACCGACCCCGCCATGATCGCGGGCGGCATCGCCGAGGCCCTGTTCACCACGGCCTTCGGGCTCGTCGTGGCGCTGCTGACGATCTTCCCGCACGCGCTATTCCGAGCGCAGGCGGAGCGGTGCCTCTCTCGGCTGGAACTCATCGCGGCGTCGGTCAATGAGCGGAGCCGGGATCAGAAGCGGGGCGCGGGGTTGGAGTCGACGCTCGAGGAGCCGGCGCTCACCGGGCATGGGGCATAAGCTCGGGCGCCACTGCTCGCCGTCTTCGTCGCAGCAGAGCTCTTTGGGAATCTTCGCCTGCTATGAGTTGGCACGACTGCGCCGCGGACGGCGAGTCGTGGCCCCCTGCGTCTGCTCGACCTATGCGCCCTGCTCCTGGGCCTTGATGAGGTCGTAGATCTCGTCGGCGGACTCGGCCTCGTAGACGCTCTCTCGGAACGACTCGGAGGTCATCAGCCGACTGACGCGCGCGAGCGCCTGGATGTGGTCGCTCGTCCGGTCGGGAGGGCTGACCAGCAGCACGATGAGCCGCACCGGGCGGTCGTCGATCGCCTGGAAGTCGAGCGGCTCGACGGGCTTGCCGATTGCCATCGCCAGCCCCGAGAGGCCCGGGCACTTGCCGTGGGGGATCGCCAGCCCGTGCCCGATGCCGGTGGTTCGGGTCTGCTCGCGGGTCCATACGGCGTTCTTGAGCGAGTCGCCGTCCTCGACCTTGCCGGCAGCGACGAGCACGTCGACCAATTCGTCGATCACACCGCGCTTGTCGGTCGCTTCGAGCGGGGCTCGGATGCACTCGGGCGAGATGAGGTCGAGCAGGTTCATAGATTCACCAACAAACCGCGAAGCACCGCCACGCGACGGCCCGGGCTGAGAGTTTATCCCGGCCGCGGGGTTGGCGTCGAAACGGCGATCAACGGCGGAGCAGGACAGCGTAGCCCCCGTCCCGGTACGCCGAGGGCGGCGTGCCGGGTTCGCCGTCGGGGAGCGTGGCCTGCTCGCGTTCGGGCTTGAATCCATGCCAGCGGCCCGCCCACGCGGCGATGTCGCGGTTTTCCTCGTGCTGGAGCGAGCAGGTGGAATAGAGGATCGCGCCATCTCTGGCGAGCAGGCGGACCGAATCGGCGACAATCTGCCGCTGGGTGTCGGTGAGCCGCTCGGTCTGGCGCGGGCCGAAGCGGTACTTCGCCTCGGGGCGGCGGGCGAGGACCCCGGTGTTCGAGCAGGGGACATCGAGCAGGACGAGATCGGCCCGGCCCAGGCATTCCTCCAGCAGGCGATCGGCCGGGACGACGCGGACGTTGTCGCGCCTCTCGAACACCCGCCCGAGGGTCACGAATCGAGGCGCGTCGGTGTCGGTCGCGATGATCTCGGCGTCGGGGAACATCGCGGAGAGCTGGCGTGTCTTCGTGCCCCGGCCCGCGCAGGCGTCGACGATGACGCGGGGGGAAAGGTCGGCCGCGATCCCGAGCGCCATGCCAGAAGCGGGGTCCTGCACCCAGACGTCGTCGCGGCTCGAAAGCAGTTCACCCAGTTTGTGGGAATCTCCGGTGTAGAGGAGGATGTCCGATTGGCCATGGGCTTCCGTGCCGGGCACGGGGGCGGTCGCGTGCTTTGCGTTGAAGATCACCGGGGCGGGGGCGAGCGTGTGCAGGGCGAGGGAGCGGGCGCGGTCCTTGCCGTGCTCGTCAGCCCAGGCGGCGAGCAGCGGGCGAGGCACGCTTGTCGCGGCGCTGAGCAGATCGAGCGGGGCCGCGGGCAGCACCGCCTCGGCGAGCACGAGCGCCCGCCCGTCGGGCAGCGGGATCTCGTCGAGGCCGCCCCCCCACTTGCCTCGGTAGGTGTGTTCAGCTCCCACAAGCCCCGCGACGCGCCGCAGCACCGCGTTGACCAGCCCGCCCGCGCCGGGTCGGATCGCCCGCTTCGCCCACTCGACCGTTTCGTCGATCACCGCATGTGGGGGGAGCCGGTCGAGCAGGATGAGCTGGGCCGAGCCGCCGAGCAACGCCGCTCGCAGCTTCGTCTCGAGTTCGAGGAACGGCTTGCTCAGCAGGGGCGTGAGCACCGCCTGAAGCGTCCACCAACGCCGGATCGCGGCGTCGTGGATCGCGTGGGCCAGGGCCGCGTCGCGGGTGTCAAGCCCGCCAGTTTCGAGAGGAACGGGGACCAAATCGGGGAAGTGCCCCGCGTCGTCAGCTAGACGGGCGTAGGCGACGGCCCGGGCCGTGGGCGGGGCCTGATCCGCCTCGCGCGGCCGGCCTGGTCGGCGGGAATCTCTGGTCGGGCGGCGGGTGTGGCCTGGACGGGGCATCGGCGAGTCTACGCGACATCGGGGGGCCGTCCGGGCGACGTCGGGGCGATCCCGCGTACATTGCACGCGAGATGCCGGACGAGGACCGTCCAAACCGGGGCACGGCCCGGCAGCCCAAGGGGCTGCTGGCGTCGATGCGCATCCGCAAGAAGCTGATCTTCCTGCACTCGGTCTTCTCGGTGTTGCTGACACTGGTCCTGCTGGTGGCAGTCCGGCCGGCGGTGCAACAGGTCGTCAGCGAAGCCGAGGGCGCGTTCGCGGAGCGAACCGCCCGGGCGGTGCTATCGGGCGCGCCGCCCCCGGAGGCCTACAACGACCTGCTCATTGTCCGCCGCGGAGATCCCGCGTCGCTGGGTCTCACACCGGCCGATGCCGCCCGCCTGCGGGGCGCGGACGGGCCGATCGGATTGGATGTGGAACCTGGACTGACCTGGCGGGCCGGCGGATCGGGCGACTCGTGCGTACTCGTCGGGGCGAGGCTGGCTTCGGCGCGCCGGGCGGCGTGGGGTGTCTACGGGCTGCTCATCGCGGCGCTCGTCGCGGTCTATGCCCTGATCGCCGCGGCGCTCGAGATCTTCGTGCTGCCTCGGAACGTGTACGGCCCGATTCGTGTGCTGCTCGAAGCCGACCGGGCGGTCGAGCGGGGCGACGGTGGGCGTGAGCTGGTTGACGACAGCGCGATCCCCGCGGACGAGATGGGCGAGATCATGCGTTCGCGGAACAACGCGATCCAGAGCATCCGCAGGCATGAGACGGCGCTCGCCAAGGCGCTCGACGAGCTCGAGTTGGTCGCGGCCGACCTGAAACGCAAGAACCACTTGCTCGAGAACGCGAAGCGGAACCTCGAAGGCGCCGACCGGCTGATGAGCCTGGGGATGATGTCCGCGGGCATCGCCCACGAGCTGAACACGCCGCTCGCGGTGGCGAAGGGGCTGGTCGAGCGGCTGCTGGCCGACCCATCCCGGCCTCTCGAGCCGTCGCAGGCCGAGTTGCTGGGGCGTGTCATCGGGCGGCTGGAGCGGCTGAGCGACGGGCTGCTCGACTTCGCAAGGGCCCGAGAGCCCGAGTATGCCGAGGCCGAGCTCGCGGCGATCCTCGATGAGGCGATCACACTCGTGCGACTCGACCGAGTGACCACGGGGCTGACGATCCGGCACACGGTGGGCGACGGCGTGCGGCTGGAGTGCGACGCCGATCGGATGGTGCAGGTTTTCGTGAACCTGGTCCGCAACGCTGTTGACGCGTTCCGGTCGAACGGGCAGGCGAAGGACGGCACGGTCGAGGTCTCGGCGGAGGCCGAGACGCGGGATGGCGTCGGGTGGATCACAGTCCGCGTGGTCGACAACGGACCCGGGATCGACCCCGACGTGCTGCCGACGCTGTTCGACCCGTTCGTCTCGACGCGGCTGGACAGCAAGGGAACCGGGCTGGGGCTGGCGGTCGCGGAGGGCATCGTCCGCGAGCACGCCGGTACCATCATCGCAAGCAACCGCAGAGACGGGCCCGGCGCGGTCTTCGAGATCGTGATGCCCCGCCGTCCGCTGGGGCCCCCGGCCTCCGCCGCCGATCGTGAGGAGCAACCATGAACGACGCGCCGCCGAGCCCCCAGGCCCCCCAGGTCCCCCCGCTCTCGATCGTGGCGGTGGACGATGACGCGGATTTCCGTGAGTTCCTGCACGCGGTGCTCGATCCCGCGGGGCATGATCTGCGCACCGCGGCCGACCCCGAGATGCTCTACGAGGCGTGCGAGAGCCGGATGCCGGACGTCGTGCTGCTGGACATGAAGATGGGCGAATCGGACGGGCAGGGGGTGCTCGCCGAGATCCGGCGGCGCTGGCCCAGGCTGTGTGTGATCGTGGTGACTGGCTACCCGACGCTGGACTCGATGCGCGAGACGTTCAAGCAGGACGTGTTTGACTATGTCGCCAAGCCCTTCTCGACCGAGGATCTGAGCCGCGTGCTCGCCCAGGCCGCCGCCGCGTTCAACCTGGGAGGGCGCCCCCAGGACCGCCTGCGGAGCGAGCTGGGGCGGCAGATCAGGCTGACTCGAACGGGGCGGGGCTGGACGCTCAAGGACCTGAGCGAACACTCGGGCGTCAGCGTAAGCCAGCTCAGCTCGATCGAACGAGGGGCGCATCTGCCCAGCGTCGAGAGCCTGCTGACGATCGCGACGGCGCTCGACGAGAAGCCGTCGGCGTGGCTGGAGGCGGCGGGGTTCTGAGATGGATGTAGGTCGGCGGGTGCCGGCGATCGCCCGGTACTGTTGATCTTCGACTCACGATGCAGCGCAGGGCGCGTCTTTCCACGAGGGAACGGGGCATGACGCACACCGCGGGAAACGTTCAAGGAAAGTCCGTCCGTCTGCTCGTGATCGCAGTCGCCGTCGCGACCGCGGTCTGGGCCGCATTTGTGATCCCCAAACTCATCATCGCGAACGCGAATGCCACTGGGTGGCGCAATCCTCCATTTGATTCTGTCGTGACAAGTGACTTCCGCCAGAGCAGGGAGGCGCACCTGACGCGGGACATCGCCGTGGCGGTCGCGAGTCGGAGCGGCACGGCCCCGCTTTCTAGCCTTTTCTCGGATGCTCCCGGTGCGTTCCGCTGGCCGACGCATCCCTCGAGATTCGATCGGAGTGCGTCCGACCAGGTGCGGGGCTGCTACGCGGAGTACAGGCGTGTGGGCTTCCCTTGCCGCTCGCACGCGTGCAGCACGATCGACCTCTTTGGGATGCAGGCCGGGGTGGGCTTCATCAACGGCGAACTGACCGAGGCCTTTCACGGGCCAACCGGTGCGGGCGACTACGAGGTGAGCCTCTCCGCGATCGGCGGCAACGCCGCGGTGTACCTGGTGCTCATCTTCGCCGCCGCCCGGAGTGTGCAATTCGTGTGCACTCGCGTCGCGGCCTCCCGCGATCGTTCGCCCGCGTCCGGGTGACTGGGCCGCGTCCCAGCCCACAAAAAAACGCCCCGCTTTCGCGGGGCAATGGGCGCGGCTGGATTCGAACCAGCGAAGGCATCCGCCAGCAGATTTACAGTCTGCCCCCTTTGGCCACTTGGGTACACGCCCTGGGGTCGCCTCTTCGGCGAGGGGCATCGTAGCCGGGCTGGGCGGCGACGTTCAAGCGGGACGGGCCCCGATCGTCCGGGCCTGGCCCTGCTTTCGATCCAACCCCTACGAGCCCTCGGCGGCCCGAGGAATCGGCCGGTATCCGGACGTTCAGCCCACGGGCAGGCCCAACGCTTGGGTCATCAGCCCGTGCAGGAAGGTGTTGTCGATCCGCGTCGGCAGGGTTTCGGCTCCGGGGCCGCAGGCGGTCGCCTCGACATGCTCGGAGGTGTGGTTGTGGCTGATGTAGGCGACGCCGAAATGGTTGGCCATGACGGCGCCGAGCGCACAGACGAAGAGATTGGCCTCGTCGAACCCGTTGACCCGATCGCCCCGCAGGGGCCGCATCGCCCAGTCGACCTCGTCCTCGGAGAGTTCAACGCCCGCGTGCTCGGCGATCATGTCGTGCAGGCGGGTGGGCCACGCGTCGCGTTCGCCTTGCTGCACGCGTTCGGTGATCCAGGTCAGTGTGTGCCCGGCGCCGAGCAGGGTTTCGAAGCCCTTCAGGCTTCTCTCGCCGTACACGGTGAGGTCGGGGTTGCCGTTGCCGTGGTCTGTGGTGATGATGACCAGCGTGTCGTCGCGCCGGCTGGCCCACTGGGTGACGGCGCCGACGGTGAGGTCGAAGGCCATCATGTCGTGAAGCGAGGCGGGGAAGTCGTTGGCGTGCCCGCCGTGGTCGACGCGGCCGCCCTCGATCTGCATGACGAAGCCGCCGGGGTGCTGCGAGAGCCGGTCGATCGCGAACATCGCCATGTCCTTGATGTGGGGCTCGATGGCCTCGCGGTCGAGCTCGTAGGACATGTGACCCTTGGAGAACACGCCGACGAGCCGACCCTCGTGCTTGCCGGAAGTGAACAACTCCTCGGCCGTGCGGACCGCGCGGATGTCGGGGTGCTCGGCGAGCAGTTCGGGGGTGACGTATTTGGCGCCGCCCCCCAGGACGACGTCGACGCGCCGGTCGAGGATCTGGCGGGCGATCTCGTCCTCCATGTTCCGGTCGGGCACGTTGGCGATGAACGACGCGGGGGTGGCATGGGTGACGCGGGTCGTGGTGACGAGCCCGGTCGCCTTGCCCGCGTTGTGGGCCGAGACCAGGATGGGCTCGAACTCCTCGCCGTCGTGCCAGTTGATCTCGCCGTTGTTGATCCGGCGCCCGCAGCCCCAGGTCGAACCCGCGGCCGCGGAGTCGGTGACGAGCGAGTCGAGCGAGCGGGTGGCCATCATCGAGCGGCGGGCGCGTGGGTCGTCCCACAACCGGGCCCAGGCGCTGCCGCGACCGGTGCGCCGCGTGATCGCGGTGTCGGCCAGCGTGAACGTGCCCATGCTCATGCCGTCGGCGACCATGAAGATGACGTTCTTCGCCTTGCCCTTGGGGGCGGCGGTGGGCGTCGAGGGCCCTGTTGGCGTGGACTGCGCACGGGCGAGCCCACCGGCGGCGAGCAGGCCGACACCCGCGGCCAGGACGTCACGGCGAGAAGGCATGGCGTGTTCGGGCATGACGCGGATCTCCGGGCCCGGGGCGGGCCGTAGGACCTTAGCGCGGCCGGGAACGCGTGCGGGGCGGCGGGGATTCGGTGAAGTGATCTGTGCGCGATCTTGACCGGGGGAGAGGCTAATTCGCGGGAAAAGAAAACCGCGAGATCGGAATCCCGCGGCTTCTTGATTCCACCCGATGTCGAGGGAGCGTCAGTGCCCGGGGGCGCCGCCTCCGAAGTGGGTGATGTAGAGCCCGATCGCGGTGGCCGCGATGGCGACAAGGGCCGCCATGAGCGCCTCGCCCGCGACCACGCCCGAGGCGATCGGGATGACGAACTTGTCGGCCGACTTTTTGTTGGCGAGCGACCAGATCCAGGCGATGACGGCACCCATCGCGAAGCCGAGGGCGTTGTACCAGGGCACGACCCAGGCGAGGCCCAGACCCATCGCCGAGGGCACATAGTGGCGGGCCTTGGGCGGGAGGAAGGCCTGGATGAGCGGGAGGGCGATGCCAATGAGCCCGCCGATGACAATGGCCAGTTGGGCGGTCGCGGGGATGGAGTGCAGCCCCTGGGTGAGGGCCCGGGCGACGGCCTCCCACATCTTCGCGGCGGGCGGGTTCATCGCGTCGAACGCCTCCGCGCTGGGCACCATGAGATACCACGCCGGGACGATGATGAGGGTGCCGAAGAAGATGCCGAAGAACTGCGCGAGGAACTGCTTGCGCGGGTTGGCCCCGAGCAGATAGCCGCTCTTGAGGTCGGTCAGCAGGTCGGCCGAGGCCCCGCCCGCTGCGGCGGTGGTGCCGGCGGACATCAGGTTGGGCACGATCTGTCCCTTGGCGAGCACGGCGTAGACGAGCTGGGTCACCTTGCCCATCGCGCCGATCGGCGTGGTGTCGGTCTCGCCGGTCGCGCGGCAGCAAACGAGCGCGATTGGGTAGGTCATCACCACCGAGACCAGCCCGAGCCACCACGACATCTCGAAGGCGAGCATCATGAGCACGACGATCCCGATCGTGATCGGAACCATGCCCATGATCATCCAAGAGAGCGGCACCTCGATCTTCTTCATCTCCTCGAGATCGGCCTCGGTGGCGCCGGCGGCGGCGGCGTTCCCGCCCGTAAACGCCCTCGCGATGGTCTTCCACCCCATCGCGACGGCGGTGAGGCTCGAGAAAACCATAATCGACGTGCCGCCCCACAGGGCCCAGTTCACCGGGTAGAAACCGAAGCCCGCGTCGGGGTCGTTGATCCGGGCGATGTCGCCGCCGTTCTTGATGTAGGTGCCGAGTTCCTTGATGGAAGTTGCGTACTCCGGGTTGATCCCCCAGCGATCATCGGAGGCGCGGATCGCCTCGACATACGAGGGGTTGTCGTTGATCTGGTCGATGTCGTATTGGAGCATCGCGGGCGCCGCCCCGAAGTAGAGCGCCGCCGAGCCGGCGAGCATCGAGAGCGAGACGCGCAGGCCCACGATCATCCCTGCGGCCACCAGCAGCAGGCTGGGCTCGAGGCCCCACCCGGTGATGCCGACGTTGCGGAACTTCGCGCTCAGCCACTCGCCGTTCCACGGCAGCATCTCGGGGATGCGGAAGGGGAACTCGGAGAATTTCGCGAGCGTCTCGTCCTTGATCCTGCCGAACTCGTGCAGGACCTCGAGGATCGTGGGATAGGTGCGGTAGAAGGCGAGCGCCATCCCGCCGAACAGCGCGACGATGAGGGCGTTGGCCTTCTGCGCCGCCTCCCGGCCGTGGGAGTAGAGCGACCGGAGCGTCTCGGCGGCCGCGATGCCGCTTGGGAAGCGGAGCTGCTCGTGGTTGATCATCTGCCGCTTCATGGGCACGGCGATGAACACGCCGAGGGCGGCGGTGAGGAAGACGAACGGGATCATCCAGTGCCAGCTGAAATGGTGGCCCTGGATGAGCAGAAGGGCGCCGAATGCGGTGCCGATGGTGCCGCCCGTCGAGTAGCCCGCCGCGGAGGCGGTCGACTGCATGCAGTTGTTCTCGAGAATGGTCATCTTGGAAAGGCGGTGCCCCGAGGCGGCGCGGAGCCCGTTCCAGACGACGTAGGAGATGATGCAGGCGGTGATCGCGACGCCGAACGCCCAGCCCAGCTTAATCGTCGTGTAGAGATTCGAGAGCGACATCGCCATGCCGATGACGGCGCCCATCAGCACGGCCCGGAGCGTGAGCTGCGGCACCCGCTCACCCCGGTAGATGTGCGTGTACCAGAAGTGGTCCTTCTCCTCGGGGCTTGCATCCTCTGGGAGCGGGGGGAGTTGGTCGAAGGTCGGGGCGACCTGATAGGTCTCGAGATCAAAGCCCTCGGAGGCCTGCTCGATCGGGGCGCCCTCGATGGGGTCATACTGGTCACTCATGCCGTCACACCTCTGCCGTGCCAGCGGCCCCCGCCCGGACTGGCGGACGCCGTGGATTGCGTACGCTAGCAGAATCGCAGCCCCGCCGCCCGAGCCGGGCGCCAACCCGAACAATATCTTATCGGGATTCTGCCCACTATCGACCCGGGTGCGGTGTTACAGTCTCCTGAGTCGCAAGCGGACCATCGGGAGCATCACATGGGCCGAGTTGTCGTGCTTGGCGCCGGCGTGTCCGGCCACACCGCCGCGGCGTTCCTGAAGAAGTGGCTGGGCCATTCGCACGACGTGGTCGTGGTGTCACCCAAGGAGAAGTACAACTGGATCCCGTCGAACATCTGGGTCGGCGTTGGGTGCATGAAGCCGGCGCAGGTCGAGTTCCCGATCAAACCGGTCTACGACAAGTTCGGGATCGAGTTCCACCAGGCCCGGGCGGTGGCGATCCATCCCGAGGGGTCGGCCGATCACGACAAGCCGTTCGTCGAGATCGAGTACACCGAGCCATCGCGGGACGGCGAACGGGCCCGGCTCGCCTACGACCACCTGATCAACGCCACGGGCCCCAAGCTCAACTTCGGGGCGACCAAGGGGCTCGGGCCGGAGGGTCACAGCCACTCGGTGTGCACGACCGAGCACGCGGTCGCGTGCCGGGACGCCGTGCACGAGGCGATCGGTCGGATGAAGAAGGGCGAACGCCAGCGCTTCCTGGTGGGCACCGGGCACGGGCTGTGCACATGTCAGGGCGCGGCGTTTGAGTATGTGACCAATCTCGAGTTCGTGCTCCGCAAGCACGGCGTGCGTGACAAGGCCGAGATCACCTGGCTGAGCAACGAGTATTGCCTGGGCGATTTCGGGATGGGGGGCATCTACATCAAGCGGGGCGGGTATATCACCCACTCACGGATCTTCACCGAATCGCTCTTCGCCGAGCGGGGGCTGAACTGGATCTTCCGGGCCCACGTCAACGAGGTGTGCGAGGATCGTGTGCTCTTCGAGACGCTCGACGGCACGGATCACGAAGAGGAGTTTGACGTCGCGATGCTGCTCCCGCCGTTCGCGGGGGTGGGGCTCAAGGCCCACGACCGTAAGGGCGGCGACATCACCGAGAGGCTGTTTGCGCCGAACGGGTTCATGAAGGTCGACGCCGACTACTCCGCCAAACCCTACGAGGAGTGGAAGGCGTCGGACTGGCCCAGATACTACGTCAACCCGGAGTACAGCAATCTCTATGCGGTGGGCATCGCGTTTGCACCGCCCCACCCGATCAGCCAGCCCCGAAAGAGCCCGCGGGGCACACCGATCTTCGCGACGCCGCCCAGAACGGGCATGCCCAGCGCGATGATGGGCAAGGCGGTGGCGTCGAACATCGCCAACGCGATGCTGGGGCGGAAGAAGTCGCCCCACGCGGCCTCGATGGCGAGGATGGGCGCCGGGTGCGTCGCGTCCGCGGGCGCGGGGCTGTTCAACGGGACGGCCGCGGCGATGACGGTCTACCCCGTCGTGCCCGACTTCGACGCCTACCCGGAGTACGGCCGCGACCTGAGCCACACGTTCGGCGAGATCGGGCTCGCGGGGCACTGGGTGAAGGTGATCCTGCACTACATGTTCATGCACAAGGCGCAGGGCAAGCCGGGGTGGACCCTGATCCCCGAGTAAACCGCGAGCGGGCCCGTCGAGGGCCGGGAGCAGGTGATGGCCGAGATCGGGACCGAGGGCGTCAAGGTCGTTTCGCCGAAGTTCGCCCCCAGGCCAACCGGGTGGGTCGTCTTTCTCCGCACATTCCTGCCGTGGCAGTTGTTCCGCTTTGTGTGGATCAACCTGAAGATGATCCACATGATCCGGCTGAGCCACGGGGGCGTGCTGCCCGGGGAAAGGAAGCACTGAAGATGCGGGTTGCTTCGTGGCCTCGTCGGGTGCGCTCGCGGGCCTGATCGGTCAGAGACGCGAGGACTCCGCGGCCGGCATTCCCGAGAGAAGATCGGCGATCGCTCGCGGCCTCGTCCGGGGCGCCCACTTGTGAACTTCTTGGCGAGAGTCTCGACTATGGGCAGCCCGCGAGGAAGGCCGTGACAAACGTCGTGATGTCGTCCAGGGCGAACAGACCGTCGTTGTTCAGATCGGCGAGGGGGTCCTGCCCCGTGAAGGCCACGACGAACGTGGTGATGTCCGTGAGATCGAGCAGGCCATAGGGGGCGGCGAGGTCGGCCTGGTTGCACCCCGCGGGACCGACGCCGGCCCAAAAGCCGCCCGTGAGCGAGAATCCGCCCCCGGTCATGGTCGGCCCCGCGTCGGGCTGGCCGATGGTGCCCGCGAGTTGGAACGTGCCGCCGGCGGAGGTGCCGCCGCCGCCGTCGATGGTGTACCAGGGGATCTCGTAGGGCTGAGCTGAGGCCGCGACGGCGAGGCTCATGATCGTGGCGAACGTGGCCAGTGGTTGGATGATGGTCATTGTGTGTGCTCCAGGTGAATGCGCTCCGCGGCTTTGCGATTGAACGGGTGCGAAGGCCGCGAGCGTCATGGCGGGGCGCGAAGCGGCACGGTACAGGTGATTCATCGCCGGGCCTCCTGATCGGCCGACCGGGAACTCGTGAGCAGCGCCTCGAGCGCCTCGACGCGACGTTCGAGGGCTTCGATTCGGGTGTCCTTCTCCTCGATGATCTGGTGCAGACCCTGGATGGCCGCGAGCGCGACGCCGTCGGCGTCCACCGTGCCGATCGTCTGGACGTCGTCGCCCAGGCCGAACGCCTCGGCGAAGTCCTCGGCGACCGGGCCCATGTGCCGCACGCCGTCCTCGGCCTTGTACGACCACTCGGTGATAGGGAGCGCGTCGACACGCTTCAGCACATCTCGCACGTCGACAGGCTGGAAGCCCTGCTTCCACTCGCGGCTCGAGGCGTTGGTCCACACGCCGCCGGTCGTGCAGTGGGCGCCGCTGCCCATGTCGAGCGGATAGTCGGGTGACGTGTCGCCGATGCCGACGTAACCGTTCGACCCGTCGGCGGTGAGCGGGTAGTAGTAGTTGACGACGAGGTACCACCGACTTGTGCCACCGTCGTAATAGTGCCACGCGTAGCCTCCCGAACCGGTCGGGGAGTATCCATAGAACGGGAGGGAGCCGGAGTTGTTCCCGCTGACATACATGCCGCCGTACTCGTTGTCGCCAGCGGTCGTATGCACGCCGAACCACTCCGCCCCTGTGGCCTGCACGCCCGCCCGCCCGACGGTCGCGTGGCCGGTCATGTGCGTCCGACCGTCGAAGTAGCCGGCGTATCCGTCGGCGTTGCCGTTGATGCCGATCACCGCGGTGCCGCCGCTGGCGGCGTTGACGCGTCCGGAGACGGCGGTCCCGTACGGGCTCGAGACGATCGCCTGCACGCCGAAGGTGTTTCCGGCCTCTGAGTACGCCTGGGCAAAGACGCCCGATGATCCGTTCCCGCTGCTCTGGGTCGTGAAGCGCCCACCCGCAGCGCCACCGGTGTCGCTGTCGGCGCGTCCGTAGACGCCCGCGGCGAGGGAGCCTGTCGCGAGCGTCCGCCCGAGCACGCCGTTGCCGTTGCCGCTGGTGGCGGAGGCGTACCCGGAGACGCCGGCGCTGGAAAGGGACGTAGACGCGGAACTGCCGTAGACGCCCACGCCGGTGCCGCCCGTCGCCTCCGACCGCCCGATCACGCCGTCTCCGCTGCTGCCGGTCGCGATCCCGAGCAGGGCGGCCCGGCCGCCGCCGCTGCTGACACCAACGATCGCGTCGTCTGCCAGGCTCTCTCCGTAGATCGCGTGTCCGGTTGCCTCTTCGACGTGCCACCTGGCGAGCGGTGCGAGCGTGTTGACGCCGAAGTAACCGGTCGGGTCGTTGCTGACGCCCTCGAGGCGAACCGCTCGGGGAGCGGCGGCGAGTTTCTGCCTCGGCGAGAGTGTGGAACCATTGACGGTGATCTCGAGCCAGCGGTCCCCGTTGTAGGCGTCGGGGCCGAAGTCGAGGGTCGCCGTGAGCAGCCCGTCGGCGACCGGGAGGACGGCCTCGGCGTTGGTCGGGCCGATCTGGGCGCCGCCGGTTGACGCATCCCAGAGCGTGAAGATCGCGCTGACCGTTCCGTCGAACGCGGCGCCGTTGTCGAGCAGGCGGCCCTGGTACGAGAGCGTGGCGTCGGTCTGGGCCGGCGACGCCTGGCAAGCCAGGCCGAGAGCGGCGAGAACGGCGAGTATCGAATTCCGACGTGTCATGTCTCGTGTCTCCTTGAACTACTGCCCGATGTACGCGGTGCCGAACTCCGCGGTGATCATGCAGGGCTTGGTGATCGTGATGTTCTCGGGGTAGAGCCCGCCCAGGACGTGGATCGGCACGTCCTCGCCGAACGGAGGCACGCCCCCGACACCGTGCGCGAGGCTGTTGAACGGGTTGCCGGGCGTGCCGAGTTCGGCGCCCTGCCAGGTGTTGTTGACCCAGATACCGCTATCTTCGAGGCGGGTGACGCTGCCCTCGCCCGCGGCGTAGCCGTGAAGGATCTGGGCCGCGTCGCTGCCGACGGGCGGGACGTAGAAACTACCCCAGGTAATATTCGGGTCCATGATGTACCCGACTCCGTCCGCCAGCCCCAGTGCATGGCCCACGTTGTGCGCTGTGACCAGCCAGAGGCTGTAGCCGTTCTGGTTGTTGTAGATGCGGTAGCTCTCATCGGCGTCCAGATGGACGTCACCGGCGTAGGGCTCCTGGGAGATCCCGTCGCACACCGTCGGGATTCCGGGCGGGTAGGCCGCGTGCCCGGTGCGCCCGAGTTCATTCCCGTTGAAGACGCACTCCGGGGGTGCGCCGCACTCGACCGGCTCGACGTCGCAGTGGTCGCCCGACGCGAACAGGAACTCGATACACCGGTTGGCGTGCGCGATGGGCGTCTCGACGAAATGGATCTGCACGACGCCCGCCCAGTCCTCCAGCACCGCGATCATGGCTTCACGTTGTTCGCGCCCTCTGTAGTCAAGCGCGTTCACGAAATGGAAGTAGACGGTCGTCGCATTCTGGCCCGGCCCGTCCCAGCCGTCACCATAGAAGGTGGGTGTGTCATCGCCGCTGCCGCTCGTGCCGCCGGACTGGGCGGAGGCCAGACCCAATACCACACAGAGGGCGATCGAGGTGAAGATCAGTGAGTGGCTCGTTCTCATGCCTCTACTTCCCTTGTTGCGCGTGGCTCGGACGCATCGGCGCCATGCCCGCCGTTCATTGCCCGATGTACACCGTGCTGAACTCCGCCGTGATGGTGCACGGCTTCGAGATGGTCACCGACTCGGGGTAGAGGCCCCCGAGGACGTGGATCGTGATGTCCGGGGCATCGGGCGGCAGGCCATTGATCGCGGCGCCGACCGTGTGGAATGGGTCGCCGGCCAGCCCCGTCTGGGGGCCGAGCCAGGCGCTATTCACCCAGATGCCGGAGTCCTCGAGCGTGGTCACGCTCCCGACGCCCGCGGCGTAGCCCTCTCGGAGATGGGCGACGTCGGAGGCCGAGGGCGTCTGCATCCCGTCCGTGTCGCTGACCGACGGGCGCATGATGTGCGGCCCGCCCGGGCCGGAGTCGTGGGTCAGCCCAAGCGAATGGCCCGATTCATGGGCCGCGACGAATGTCAGGCTCAGCCCGTCGCCGGCGTTGTCCATCTCGTAGAGGTCGTCGTCGTCGAAGTGGACGTTGCCGGCGAATGTCTCGGGCATCGGGCTGATGCACGTCGAGTTGGCCCCGGGTGGATAGCCGGCGTGGGCCACCACGTTCCCCGGTCCGTCGAACGGGCAGTCGGGGTCTCCGCACTCGGCGGACTCGACGGCGCAGTGGTCACCCGTCGCCCACCGGAAGTCGAACTCGCGGTTGAAGTTCGGGGCGGCGATCTCGGCGAAGTGAATCTGCGCGTAGGAGGCCCAGGTCGCGAGCGCGAAGATGTAGGCGGCGCGCTGGTCGGCGGCGGGGAAGTCGTCGGAGTAGTTCTCGACGTGGAAGTAGAGGGTCGTCGCGTGCTGTCCTGGGCCGTCCCACCCGTCGTTGATCATCCCGCCGCCCCGGAGGCCGTTGTCGGTCGGGCAGAAGTAGACGGTCGGAGGGGACCCGCCGCCAGCGAGCGACGCGGCGGCGATGACGGGCATGCTGAAGAGCGTCCGGTGTGCCATCGCGTGACTCCTCTCTTTGCTCACTGGAGGTTGACGAGCACGAGCACCAGGCCCCGCTCACCCCGGTCGAGGGTCGTCATTGCCTTGCCGATGATCGCGCCGCGGGCGGCGTCCATATCGCCGACCGCCATCGCGTGCCCGGGCGTCGATGAGGTGGTCAGCATGTCGCCGGGCTTGATGGCCCCGCTCGAGGCGTCGCACTTGACCCACACCCGCCCCGAGAGGGCGACCGGGGCGTGGGCCTCCGAGCCCGGCAGGTTGCCCATGATCGTGCCGGCCGAGAGCCCGTTGGCGCCGCTGACGACGCCCGCGACGAGCGTGCTGCACGCGGAGGAGGCGACGCGGAGCTGGCCCGGGTTCTCCGGATCGATCTCGAGCACGGTGCCGGGCTCGATCTCGCCGGTCGTGCTCGTGGGGAACTTCTCCGCGAGGTCGGCCCCGATGATCTCGAGCACGTCGACGCGGGCGTGCCCGTTGACCTCGAGCTTGGTCTGCGGGTTGGTCGTCCCGATGCCGACATTGCCGTTGTGGAGAATCCGCATGAGCGAAGCGTCGCCCGTGCGCTGGATGTCCAGCCCGCCTGCCGCGCCGGCGCCGTTGCCGCCGATGCGGATGCGCGCCACGTCGTTCAGCCATCCGATCCCCATGCTCGCGTCGTTGTTGTTGGGATTGCGGACCGTGACGCCCGCGACGGGGCCTGAGCTGCGGATCCCGCCGACGACCTCCAGCCGCTCCTCCGGGTCGAGCGTGCCGATGCCGACCGAGCCGGCGTCGGTGATCTTCATGTTGACGTCGGCCGCGCCCGAGAACTGGAGGCCCTCAGGGCCGATGCCGGGCTTGACATAGCCGATCGCGGCGAGCTGGGCGCCGTCGTCGAAGATGATGTCGCCGTGGACCGTGCCGGAGAACGAAGTCGATGTGTTACGGAACGTCAGTGTTGGCCCGAAGTTGTTGCCCTGGCTCAGCAGCAGGACATCCGGGTCGTGGTCCCGGATGGTGAGCATGTTGGTGGTCGTTGCGGTCCCGCCGATGCCCACCTGGCCGTCTGAATTGACGTCAATGCCGCGCGTCGTGATCGCGTAGGGCGATCGGGTGACCGGCTGGCGCGGGCTGAGGGTCGAGCCGTTCACGGTGATCTCGAGCCAGCGATCGGTGTTGTTCCAGCTCGTCCCGAAGTCCAGCTCAACGCTGAAGATGCCGTCGGTCGCCTGCACGGTCGCGGTGTCGGTGCCCAGCAGGCTCCCCCCCGAAGCCGCGGAGTAGAGCTTGAAGGTGGCGCTGTACGAGCCGTTGGCAGGACCCCCGTTGTCGGTCAGCCGCCCCTGATAAGTGAACGTGGTGTCATTTGCCCTCGTTTGAGCTGTGAAAAGACACAGCGACAGCGTCATCAGCGCCGCGAGCATCCGTAGCCGCATGGTGCATCTCCTTGTGGTCGGGTTGTGATCGGCGGGATCGACTCTTGCCCCCGTCAAGAGGATCCGCGAGAATGGGGAGAGAAAGTCCTCAAACCGATCCGGGGAATCTGCGGCGACATGCCAGACGACCACGAGAGCGCGAACGGCGAGTCCGGCTCGACGTCAGAGCCGGCCCACGAGCGGGAGGCCTACGGGGCGCTGCGGCGTCTCGCCGCGGCCTATCTCCAGCGGGAGCGCTCCGACCACACCCTCCAGCCCACCGCGCTCGTCCACGAGGCCTACATCAAGCTCGCCGGCTCGGGCGACTGGAAGAGCGAGACACACTTCCAGGCGGTCGCGGCCAACGCGATGCGGCAGATCCTGGTCGACCACGCCCGGGCGCGGAATGCGCAGAAGCGGGGTGGCGGGTGGCTGCGGGTCACGCTCACGGGCGAGGCGGCGGCGACCCCCGGGGCGGACGTCGACCTGCTCGCGCTCGACGAGGCGCTGCAGGCCCTCGCCGAATTGGACGAGCGAAAGGCCCGCGTGGTCGAATTGCGGTTTTTCGGGGGACTCACGTGCGCCGAAGCCGCGTTAGAAGTAGGGGTTTCGCCGAAGACGGCCGAGGCGGATTGGTACTTCGCCAGGGCGTGGCTGCGGGACAGGCTGAGCGGGGCTGATTGAATGGACGACCGGGAGCGGTTCGAGCAGGTGGCGGCGCTGTTCGAGGCCGCGCGCTCGCGGCACGGCGCCGAGCGCGAGGCCCTGCTGATCGAGTCGAAGCACACGGACCCCGGGGTCGTCGACGAGGTCCGCCGGCTGCTCGACCACCACGAGACGGCCGACGGCCCGCTCTCCGAGCCCATCGTCCCGAGGTCGGGCTTCGTACACGACGTGCCGCCGCCCCCCGCATCGATCAACCAATACCGCGTCCTCCGGCAGATCGGGGCGGGCGGCATGGGCGTGGTCTACCTCGCCGAGCAGGACAAGCCGCGGCGCGAGGTCGCGATCAAGGTGATCCGCCCGGGGCTGATGACGTCCGAGTCGTTGCGGCGGTTCGACGTCGAGGCGGCGGCGCTGGGCCGGCTTCGTCACCCGGGCGTCGCGCAGATCTACGAGGCCGGGGCGTACGACGACGGCTCGGGACCCCGCCCCTTCTTCGCGATGGAGTACGTCGACGGCAGGCCGTTGCTCGCCTTCGCGGAGGCTGAACACCTGACCATCCGCGAGCGGCTAGGGCTGATGGCCCGCCTCTGCGCCGCGGTCCACCACGCGCACCAGCGGGGCGTGATCCACCGCGACCTCAAGCCCGGCAACGTCGTCGTCGACGCGGGCGGGCAGCCCAAGGTGCTCGACTTCGGCGTCGCCCGAGCGGCCGACGGCGAGCGAAACACCCTCAACACCATCGCCGGCGAGCTGATCGGCACGGTGGGCTACATGAGCCCCGAGCAGGTGGCGGGCGACGCGGGCGAGGTCGACACGCGCACCGACGTCCACGCCCTGGGCGTGATCCTCTATGAGCTGCTCTGCGGGAAGCTGCCCTACGACATCGAGGGGGTCTCGCTCGCGACCGCGTTGCACCGCGTCCGCGACGGGGCGCAGACTCCGCTCGGAGCGATCAAGCCGGCGCTCCGGGGCGATCTCGAGACGATCTGCGCCAAGGCGATCGAGCGAGACAAGGACCGCCGCTACCAGTCGGTCTCGGCCCTCGAAGCGGACATGCGGCGCTACCTGCGCGATGAGCCGATCGCCGCGCGCCCGCCCAGCACGCTCTACCTGCTGGGCAAGTTCGCCCGGCGCAACCGTGCGCTCGTGACCGCCGCATCGCTCGCAGTCCTTTCGCTCGTCGCCATGCTCGTCGCGACGACGGTCGGCGTGATCGAGGTCAGCCGGCAGCGTGACGAGGCCGTCGCCGCCGGGAGGGCGGCCGCGGCCGCCAACGAGTTCCTCGGCAGCGTCATGCTCTCGCTCGACCCGCGCGAGCGTGGCGACGGCGCGATCACGCTCGAGGACTTCCTGGACAGCGTCTCGTCTCGAATCGACTCTGGCCAACTCGACGACCAGCCCGAGGTCGAGGCCGCGGTCCGCGGCACGATCGGCACCGCCTACTCGTCGCTGGGCCTGCTCGAGCAGGCTCGCGTCAACCGCGAGCGAACGCTCGCGCTGCTCACCGAGCATGAGCCGGAGAACACGACCCAGATCGCCGATGTCATGGGGTCACTCGGCACGACCTACCTCCAGTCCGGCGACTTCGAGCGTGCCGAGCCGTTGCTCGTCGATGCCCTGGCGCTCATCGAGACGGTCCGGCCCGAAGGCGCGGCGGACCGAACCCCGAGCTTTCATGCCGATGCGCTCCAGCGGCTCGCGCAGCTGCGGATCGAGCAGCGTCGGCTCGACGAGGCGATCGACCTGAGCCGCCGGGCGCTGGCGATCCGGCATCGGCTCCCGAACGAGCCGCGTCGTCTCATCGCGAGGACACTCAACACGCTCGCCGTCGCGCTGCGGCTCAGCGGCGATCTCGACGGGGCCCGCGAAGCATACGAGCAGGCTCTCGAGCTCCAGAGGAACGCTCCGGACGAGCCACGCCTCGACATCGCCGCGACGCTCAACAATCTCGCGCTCGTCTTTCTCTACCAGAACAGACCGGCCGAGGCGGTGCCGCCGCTCGACGAAGCCCTGCAGATCCGCGAGTCGATTCTCCCGGCGGACCACCCGGACATCGGGCGCACGCTCAACAGCCTCGGTGGCGCCAGGCAGACGCTGGGCGATCTGGAGGGCGCGGCCGACGCCTACCGCCGGGCCCTCGCGATCAGACGCGCCACGCTGGGTGATGACCACCCGTCGGTCGCGATCACGCTCATCAACCTCGGGGCCGTTCTCTCCGAACTCGGACGGCACGATGAAGCGATCGGGCAGATGCAGGAGGCGGCGGCGATTCGGAGAGGCGTCTACGGCGAAGATCACCCGCGCTTCGGCGGCGCGCTCATCCATGTCGGTCGCGCGATGCTGGATGCCGGCCGGGCGGCCGACGCCGAGCCGGTGCTCGCCGTGTCGGTTGACATCCTCACATCGGCCAGGGATGCGCCAGCCGACTCACGGGCCGCGGCCCAACTGGCCTATGCGCGTTGTCTTTCCGAGCTTTCCGAATTCGGTAAGGCAGAGCAACAATTGCTGAACGCGTATGACGGGTTGGCGTCCCTTGACCCGCGAACGGAAGCTCAGCGGCATGTCATGCTCCAGACGGTCGAAGCGGGCTGCGAGCTGTATGCGCGTTGGGTCGAGGTCGAACCAACCGAGGAACTCGAACAGAAGCTCACTGACTGGAACCACCGACGGGATTCGCTCTCGGCGAGTGAGTGACCTGTCGCTCGCGGCACCAGGCCGGCCGGGTTGGCGGGCGCGCG
Source organism: Phycisphaeraceae bacterium (assembly GCA_023898685.1). Classification (GTDB taxonomy): domain Bacteria; phylum Planctomycetota; class Phycisphaerae; order Phycisphaerales; family UBA1924; genus UBA1926. The sequence continues at coordinate 2,780,732 of CP060234.1, read as the reverse complement.
TCTGCTACGCCGGGGATTCATGCTCCGCTTCGCCTAGCCGGGTTCGGTTCATCCAGATCGGCGTCAGGGCAAACCACGCGATGGTCGACGCCAGCAGATGCGGCTTCGCCTGCGAAAGGGGAATGACGTCCGCGAAGTAGAGCGCGGCGGTCGCGATCAGCCAGATCAGCGTGGCGATGGAGGTCACCATCATGCCCCGGATCACACCGGGATTCCGGCTCAACCAGCTCTGGATTCGGCTCCAGGATTGCAGGACTCTGCTCGACCCGAGATAGAGCAGACAGGCGAAGAACCACCCCGGCAGGCTCACGAAGAACAGATCAACGCCCCCCCACTTCACGAGCGCGACGCAGATGCCGAGCGTGATGAACCATGTCAGCCCCGCCGCCCAGTTGAACGGGGTGCCCGAGGCCAGCGCGTATTCCGGTTTCATGCGCAGCCGCTTCATCAGCCAGAAATCGACGAAGACGACCGCCCCCATCGGCATGAGCACCATGCCGTAGATCGCGACGAACCCGAGCAGCTTCATCGCGAAGGCGGGGAAGACGCCGGCGAGCGTCGCGATCGCCCCGGTGAACAGCGTGACCTTGAACCGCGATACCTTCGGCATGATCGCCTGGAAGGCCAGGCCCGCGCGGTAGATCGTGGGATTGGCGGTGGTCCAGCCCGCGATGATGACGCAAAGCAGGCCCGCGATGCCGCAGGCGTCGTAGGCCATCGGGCCGGGGAGCACGTTGGTGTTGGACGGGTCGTTGCGGAGCTGGAGGGCGTAGAGAATCGAGGCGCTCAGCCACGCCATGAAGTGCCCGATGTACATCCCCGCGGCCGACGCAACGCCGAACCAGCTCCTGCGGGCGTAGCGGAATACCGAGAGGTCGGCCATCCCGATATGCATCGCCATGTTGCAGAACCAGGCGAAGAACATGACGTGGAAGAAGGTGAACTTGACGCTGCCGGGAAGCGGGTCGCCGCCCTTCCAGATCACCGTCTCCGCGGTGTGCCAGAAATCACCCACGCCCGTCACGCCCAGCTCCCGCAGCCCGATGATTCCGAACGCGAGAAACACGAGCACCATCCACGGTGCCGCGATGTTGGCAAACTTGGCCACGGCCTTGTATCCGTAGGCCGCGACGACCGAGATCAGCGCCCCCACCGCGACGACCGCGACGACCCACCCGACGCTGTTGGGCAGGTAGTCGTTCAGAGCGGGCATTGGGAACTTGACCCACACGCCCACCGCGGTGGCCGAAACTGTGATCATCGCCCCCGCGAGGAAGCAGAACATCACGCCGTTGGCGAGGTTGTAGAGCGTGACGAGGTTGCGCCCGCAGATCCGCTCGAGCTGGTAGTAGAGCGTCATGCGGGCACGCGTCGCGATGGGGCAGGTGAGGAAAACCCAGCTCAGCACCGCGAGCAGGTTGCCCACGAGCAGCCCGCCGACAACGTCGACAGCACTGACGCCCGCGGCGATGAAAAGCGGGCCGATCATCAGCTCGGTGCCGGCGACGTGCTCACCGGCGTACTGACCCAGGAAGCTCTTGAAGCCGAGGCGGGCGTGCTCGGGCACGGGCTCGCGCTCGTACTCGTTGGGTGCGGCGGCGACGGTCTCGGTCATGGGACCCCTTTCACGAGGCTGGTCACGAGGCGGGGCGATCAGGCATACGAGGACGACGACGTGACGCCCGCCGCCTTGCGGGCCGCGGCGCGGGCCTTGCCGATGTCGGCGATGACGTTGCTGGAACGCAGATCGGCGAGCGGATCGGACGGCAGGCCCCGAGCCTTCCGCCACTTCGCGAGCAGGCCCGACACGTCGGCCTCGAACGCCTCCCTGAGCAAAGTCTCCGCCCCGACGATGTCGCCGTTCTTCTGGGCGCGCTCGAGTTTGTCGCGATCGACAAGGTGAGCCCTGGCGAACTGCTTCTGGGCTTCGCAGACCGTCTGCACCATCGCCTCGATCTTGGGCTTGAGGTTGTGCGACTGGTCGACCATGTAGTCGATCTTCGACGATCCCGGCGCCTTGCCCGCGTCGTGCTCGAACTGGGCGATCTCGTTGAAGATGCGGAACACCGCGTAGGGGTCGATCGAGCCCAGCGTCAGGTCGTCGTCGGCGTACTTGCGGTCGTTGAAGTGGAACCCGCCCAGTCGCCCCTCGTGGAGCAGCAGGGCGACGATCTGCTCGATGTTGCAGCCCGGCAGGTGGTGCCCCGTGTCGACGAGCACCTTCGCGTTGGGCCCCGCGTGCCGGCAGAGCGTCAGAGCCGTGCCCCAGTCGGGGATGTCGGTGTGGTAGAACGCGGGCTCGAACGGCTTGTACTCGACGAGCAGCGTCGAGCCCCGCCAACCCTTCTTCATCGTGTCGGCGAGCTTGCGGTACCCGGTCTTCAGCTCATTGAACCGGCGTCGGATGTTGTCCTGCCCCGGGTAGTTCGTGCCATCGGCCAGCCACATCGCGAGCGACTTGCTGCCGACCGCCTTGCCCAGCGCGATCGAGTCGAGCGTATGAGCCATCGCCGCCTCGCGGACCTTCGCGTCGGGCGAGCAGAACGAGCCCAGCTTGTAGCGCTGGTCCTGGAAGAGGTTGGGGTTGATCGAGCCGATCCTGACGCCGAACTTCTTCGCGAGCCGCCTCGTCTTGCGGGCCGACTCCGGGTCGGCGGGGTCGTCAAAGTCCCAAAGCACGTGCACCGCGACGGTCGGGCAGGCCCCGGTCAGGGCGTGCACGTACCCCGCGTCGTGCAGCTTGTCCTCGAGCGTCATCGCCGCCGCGTCCTGCTCGAACTTGCCGAAGCGCGTGCCGGTGTTGGCGAAACCCCACGACGGCAACTCGATCGCGAACGAGTCAAGCGCTTGAAGGGCCCGGCGCTCGGCGGCTCTGCTGATGGTCATGTCTCGGTTCCTTGGATCTGGCTTTCTCGGATCAGGGCGGCCGGACAATCTCACGCGAGGTGGAACACTTCTTCGATCGGCGACATCGACTTGTCGGCCGCGCCCTCCGGCAGCGCCTCGAACAGGTGGCCGACCGACGCCTGCCACTTCGCGTTGATCGGCTCGCGCTGCATGCCCTCGACCGCGGCCTCGAAGTCGGGCGTCTCACAATACCCGATCAGCAACCCGTCGTGTCGCAGGAAGAGCGAGTAGTTCCGCCAGCCGTGGCGTGTGAGGGCCTCGAGCATCTCGGGCCAGACCTGCTCGTGGACGCGCTTGTACTCGTCGATCTTGTCGGGCTTGACGCGGAGGGTGAAGCAGACGCGGTGCATGGTGGGGCTCCTTGTTGGGAGATTCACTCGGAAGGAGGCGGGGAGAGACGGGCTGGAAGCCCATCCCACTAGGAGGAAGAGTCAATGAGGATGACCGTGAGACGCTTCGGGCCGTGCGCGCCGAGAACAAGGATGCGTTCGATGTCGCCCGTGCGGCTGGGACCCGTGATGAACGAGACCTGGGTGGGAAGACGCTCGGGGTGGCGCTCGCGGAGGGCGGCGTAGCCCGAGGCGAGGTCGGGCCGGAGTTGCTCGGCGGTGGCGATCACGACGTGGTGCGGCGGAAGAACAGAGAGCGCCCTCCCACCCTGGTCGGCGGCTGTGACGAGGATGCTGCCTGTCTCGGCGATCAGGGCGAGGCAGCCCGTGACGCCGGCGTCGCAGCGAGCGAGTTCGTCGCGGTCGTACGACGATTCGCCGGGCGGTGAGGTCGCCCAGAGTTCGCAAGCCAGGCCCTCGGTTGCCTGGTCCGCGATCGGCTCGGATGAGACACCGGCGAGCGACCAGGATTCCTTACCGGCGATGGCGGCGACGAGGTCGCGGGCGTGAGGGATGTCGGGGACGAGTTCGACGCGTGTCTTGAGCGCGGCGCTCCGCTCACCGAATCGAGCAACACAGTCCGCATGCGAAAGGAGCCCGGAGCGCAAGCGATGGGCCGGGCGTCCTTGTGCGTGTGTATCGCCACCGGACTCCGGCCCGTCGCTGGCGCTCGGGGCTCCTTCTGAGTGTCCGCTCAATGCGAGCGTGGACGCCTTTACGTGCACATCGGTCGGTCGTGCGAGGGCGTCGCGGACCCGCCGCAAGATCGCTTCGCGTTGCGAGATTGGCGTGGGCGAACCGCTCACCGCGACCGCTCCTTCCAGTACGCCTTGAACGTCTTGGAAGACGACTCGGGCAGATCCCGCCCCCGGCGCCACGCGCGGGCCGGATCGAGCGCGGTGCCCCGCAATACCCTCGGCCAAACGCCCAGCACCCGCCGAGCAACCCCCGCGAGCCCGTACAGCCCGGGTCTGGTCGCCCACGCTGCGAAAACGCGGAACGCCACCCGCTCACGGAGCCCCGGATTCCGATTCCATGCGTCCCGCCGATTGCGGAGCAGGTGATGGTGCAGGTCGATCCGCACCGGGCACGTCTCGCTGCACGCCCCGCACAGGGTCGAGGCCGACGAAAGATGCGCCCACTCCGCCCCCCGCAGGTGCGGCGTGATCACCGAGCCGATCGGCCCCTGGTACGTCGTGCCGTACGTGAACCCCCCCACGTTCTTGAAGATCGGGCAGACGTTCAGGCACGCCCCGCACCTAATGCACCGCAGCGCGTCCCGCTGCTCGGGGTCGGCGAGCAGCTCCGTCCGCCCGTTGTCGAGCAGCACGACGTGCATCTCCTCCGGGCCGTCACACTCGCCCGCCCGGCGTGGGCCGGACAGCAGCGAGTTGTAGCATGTCAGGTGCTGGCCCGTCCCCGCCGTCGCGAGCATGGGCAGCAGCAGCGCCAGGTCGTCGAGCCTGGGAATGACTTTCTCGATCCCGATCAGGCAGACATGCACGGGAGGCATCGACGTCGTCAGCCTCGCGTTGCCCTCGTTCTCGGTGATCGAGATGCTGCCTGTCTCGGCCACACCGAAATTCGCCCCGCTGACCCCGACGTCGGCCGACAGGTACATCTCCCGCAGCACCCGCCTCGCGATCATCGTCAGCGTCTCGGGGTCGTCCCCCGCCTCGCTCACCTCGAGGTGGAGCTCACGCTCGAAATCCGCCCGGATCTCCCCCCGCTCGAGATGCATCGACGGGAACACGAAGTGGTAAGGCGGCTCCTTGCGGAGCTGGACAATGAACTCGCCCAGGTCCGACTCGACCGCCTCGATCCCGTCGGCCTCCAACGCCTCGTTGAGGTGGATCTCCTCCGACGTCATCGTCTTCGACTTGATCACCCGCTTCGCGCCACGCTCGCGGCAGACCGACCGCACGTATCCGACCGCGTCTTCCCCCGTCGCCGCCCAGAACACCTTCGCTCCGTTCGCCTCGAGGTTGTCGGCGAAGCGGACGAGGTGCTCATCAAGGTGTTCGATCGCGTCCCACTTGATGCGGGCGGCCTCGAGCCGGGCCGCCTCCCAATCGCCGAAGCCCGTCTGGGTGCCCGCCCGGACCCGCTCGTAGCCGTGCAGCGCCTCGCGGATGAACTCCCGGCGCTCACCCAGACCGATCGCGTGGGCCGCGTCGTGGTGGAACTGGTTGAGGTGGATCGTTCGGCTCACGCCCGTGGCTCCCCACGCCGGCTCGCGCTATCGCGACACCAGCACCTCCGCGAGATGCAGGCACTTCGTCGGGATCCGCTGCCGGTCGAAGTACGCCTGCAGGTGCATCAGGCAGCTCGAGTCGTTCGAGATCACGTAGTCCGCTTCGGTCCGCGCGACCGACGCCGCCTTGACCTGCGCCATCGCGACCGACACCTCCTGGAACTTCGCGGCGAAGGTCCCGCCGAAGCCGCAGCAGGTCTCGCGCTCGTCCATCTCAACCAGTTCGAGCCCCTCGACCTCCGCGAGCAAGCGCCGGGGCTGGTCGGCAATGCCCAGTTCGCGCAGGCCGTGACAGCCATCGTGGAAGGTCGCCCGCCCCGCCAGCTTCGCCCCGACCTCTGTGACGCCCAGGTGATCGACGAGGAAGGATGAGAACTCCCATGTCTTCGCCGCGAGTGCCTCGGCTCGGGCCAGTTCGCCCTCCCCCTTGAACAGCTCGGGATAGAACCGCTTCGCCATCGCGGCGCACGACCCAGAGGGTGCGACCACCGCCTCGGCCGATTCATACAGATCGAGCACGCGACGCGCGACCACCCGGGCCTCGGGCCAGCACCCCGTGTTGAACGCGGGCTGCCCGCAGCAGGCGAACTCCATCGGATAGGCAACCTCGTGCCCCAGCCGCTCGAGCAGCTCGACCACCGAGATCCCCACCCGCGGGAAGTACTGGTCGATGAAGCAGGGCACCATGAGCGAGACGCGCATCGGGTCGGATCCTGTGGACGGAATGCCGGATGGCCAGTGTAACGAACCCGCGGGCACAGGCACCAATCTGGATCAGCCCAGATAGTGCACGCGAAGGCGCCGCGAGCACCGGCAACGGACCGGTTCGCAATCACGTGCGAATTCACATGCATGCTCGGCCGTCGCTCGCGCTCGGGGCTCCTTGCCGGAATCTCACGCACTCGCGCGACGAAATGCCCCCGAAAAGTCCGGACCTCTCCCCTACCCTCTAGTGGTCTCCGAATCGCCCCGAGCCGAGAGGGTTCCGACATGCCCGCCGCCGCCGCCAAGCCCGCCGAGTTCCGCCACGTCAACCACCTCTGGGACGACGAGGCCGCCGCCCACATGAGCCCCGTCGAGCGGCTGGTCTACCGGTCGAACCTCCTGGGCAGCGACCAGCGGATCACGAACACCGGCGGGGGCAACACCTCGTCGAAGGCGCTCGAGGCCGACCCGCTCTCGGGCGACGCGGTCGACGTGCTCTGGGTCAAGGGCTCGGGGGGCGACCTCCGAACGGCCAAAGCCGCGAATTTCTCGTCGCTCTATCTCGACAAACTGCTGGGCCTGCGCGAGCTCTACGCCGCGGCGCCCGACAACGGGCCCAAGACCCCCGCCGAGGACGCGATGGTCGGCCTGTTCCCCCACTGCACGTACAACCTCAACCCCCGCCCCAGTTCCATCGACACCCCCCTCCACGGATTCCTGCCCGCCCGCCACATCGACCACATGCACCCGAACTCGGTCATCGCCGTCGCCGCGAGCCGGCGGAGCAAGGAACTCACAGCCGAGATTTTCGGCGACGAGATCGGCTGGGTGCCCTGGCTCCGCCCGGGCTTTGAGCTGGGGCTGATGATGCGGCGCGAGGTGGACGCGATCCCGAGCCTCAAGGGTCTCGTGATGGGCCAGCACGGCCTGATCAACTGGGCCGAGGATGACCGCGCGTGCTACGACCTCACGCTCTCGCTGATCGAGAAGGCCGCGCGATACATCGAAGATCGCGACAAGGGCGAGATGACCTTCGGCGGGCCCAAATATGCCCCGTTGGACGACGAGGCCCGCGATGCGCTGCTCGTGGGCCTGCTCCCGTGGCTCCGGGGGCGGGTCTCCCAGCACCGCAAGTTCATCGCAACGGTCCAGACCGATGCGAACATCCTGCGCTTCGTCAATTCGAACGACGCCCCGCGCCTCGCCGAGCTGGGCACGAGCTGCCCCGACCACTTCTTGCGCACGAAGATCAAACCGCTGTATGTCCCCTGGGACCCCGCCTCGGGGAATCTCGCCTCGCTCAAGGCGCTGCTCGACGGGGGGCTCGCCCAGTACCGCAAGGACTACGCCGCCTACTACGAGAAGTGCAGGCACGCCAACAGCCCCGCGATGCGGGATCCCAACTCGACCGTCATCCTCATCCCGGGCGTCGGCATGATCGCCTGGGGCAAGAACAAGAGCGAGAGCCGCGTCACCGCGGAGTTCTACAACTGCGCGGTCGAGGTGATGCGCGGGGCGGAGGCGATCGACGAGTACATCGCCCTGCCCCAGCAGGAGGCGTTCGACATCGAGTACTGGCTGCTCGAGGAGGCGAAGCTCAAGCGGATGCCCCCCGAGAAGGAGCTGGCGCGGCAGATCGTCGTCGTCATCGGCGCCGGATCCGGCATCGGCAAGGCGATGGCGCACCGCTTCGCCGCCGAGGGCGGACACATTGTCTGCGCCGACATGAATGAAGCAGCAGCACAGGCCACCGCCGACGAGCTGACCGGTATCTACGGCCAGGGCATCGGCGTCGCGGGCAGCGGCATCTCGGGCTGCGGGCCGGCGATCGGCGTGCCCGTCAACATCACCGACCGCGACTCGATCCGCGAGCTGATCAAGTCCACCGTCCTCGCCTACGGCGGCATCGATCACCTTGTCGTCACCGCGGGCGTCTTCACCCCGCCCGACCGCACCGGTCACAACACCGAGGACCAGTGGAAGCTCAGCTTCGACGTCAACGTCATGGGCCTCTACAAGGCCGTGGACGAATGCCGCTCGCTCTTCACCGAGCAGGGTCTGCCGGCGTCGGTCGTGCTCACCACATCGGTTAACGCGGTGGTCTCGAAGAAGGGCTCGGTCGCCTACGACACCTCGAAGGCCGCGGCCAATCACCTCGTCCGCGAACTCGCGATCGAGCTCGCCCCGACCGTCCGCGTCAACGCGGTGGCCCCCGCGACCGTGGTCCAGGGCTCGACGATGTTCCCCCGCGACCGCGTCATCGCCTCGCTGACCAAGTACGAGATCCCCTTCGACGAGAGCGATCCCGACGACGTCCTCCGCGACAAACTCGCCGGGTTCTACGCCCAGCGGACGCTTCTCAAGGCCCCGATCACGCCCGACGACCAGGCCGAGGCGGCCTACTACCTGATTTCGTCGAAGGCGGCGAAAACCACGGGCCAGGTCATCAACGTCGACGGCGGGCTGCACGAGGCGTTCCAGCGGTAGACTGCCCCTTCCCTCCCGGGTGTGCCACGGCCGTGTCGGCCGTGCCATTGCCCTGGGTCTTCCGCACGGCCGACACGGCCGTGGCACACAGAAGCGATGCCCGCACAAGCCCACATCGCGATCGACATCGGCGCCGAATCGGGCCGCGTGATCGTTGGCACGGTCGACAATGACCGGGTTTCGCTGCACGAATGTCACCGCTTCGGGCACACGCCCGTCCCGACTCCCACAGGGCTGTGCTGGGACCTGACCGGCCTCTGGCGAGAGATCCTCGCGGGCCTTCAAGCCGCGGCGGCCTACGCCGAAACGCTCGGCCTCGACATCCTCTCCGTCGGCGTCGACACCTGGGCGATCGACTACACCCTCGTGAGCAAGGGCGGCGAGTTGCTGGGCCTGCCCCGCTGCTACCGCGACCCGGCATTCCAGGCCTCGTTCGAAAGTGTCACCAGGCAACTCACGCCTCGCTGCATCTACGACGCGACCGGCATCCAGCACCTCCCCTTCAACACGCTCTACCAGTACGCCCTCCGCTCGAAGAGCGAGCCCTTGATCTACACCGCCGACGCCTCCCTCCAGTTCATGCCCGATCTCCTGCACTGGATGCTCAGCGGCGTCGCCGGCACCGAGCGCACCAACGCCTCGACCAGCCAGATGGTCGACGTCCGAACGGGTTCCTGGAACCTCGCTCTGCTCGACGAGTTGGGTCTGCCCGCCGGTCCGCTGCGCGACCCCTCCGAGCCCGGAACCGACCTGGGCCCGATCCGCCCCGACGTCGCCTCTGCCACCGGACTACCGGCGACAACGCGTGTCATCCTCCCCCCCACCCACGACACCGCGGCCGCCGTCGCCGCCGTTCCAGCCGATGCGTCCACCGACTGGTGCTACCTCTCCAGCGGCACGTGGTCGCTGCTAGGAGCCGAACTGGACGCCCCGTGCATCACCGACGCCGCGGCCGCGGCGAACTTCACCAACGAGCTGGGCGTCGACGGCACGGTGCGATTCCTCAAGAACATCAGCGGGCTCTGGCTCGTGCAGCGGCTTCGGCGGGAGTTTGAGACCGAGGGCCGATCGCTGGGCTACACCGAGCTCACCATGCAGGCCGAGGCGGCCAAACCAATGCGCATACTGATCCCGGTCGCCGACCCGGCCTTCAACCGACCGGGCGATCTTCGGTCGGCGATCAAGGCATACGCAGACCAGAGCGGCCAAGCCGCGCCGAACTCAGACGGCGCGTTCGTGCGGTGCTGCCTGGAGAGCCTGGCGCTCGAGTACAGCCGGACACTGGAGGCGATGGAACGTGTCCTGGGCAGACGCTTCGAGACGCTGCACATCGTGGGCGGCGGATGCCAGAACAGGCTGCTCAACGAGATGACTGCGGGTGCAACGGCCCGTCGCGTTGTGGTCGGGCCCGCCGAGGCGACCGCAACCGGCAACCTGCTGACCCAGGCGATGGGGCTCGGCCTGATCCGCGACCTCGACGAGCTCCGCGCGATCGTTGGGGCGTCGACCGAGCTCGTGACCATCGAGCGCGGGCCCTCGGCGGCATGGGACGCTGCGTTCGAGCGGTATGCCGGGCTCCCGGCGTCGGAATGAGCCCACGGGCCGAGGAGCGTTCCGCAATGAAACCCACACTCTGGCTCATCGGCGATTCGACCGTCAATCTCGGCCAGCAACACGGCAAGGGCTGGGGTGAGTTGATCGACGAGCACTTCGATCTTGGACGCCTGCACGTCGACAACAGAGCAATCGGTGCCCGCAGCAGCCGGACGTTCCGGAGCGAGGGACGCTGGGCCGAGGTGCTCGAACTCGCCAGGCCCGGCGACTACGTCATCATCCAGTTCGGGCACAACGACCGGAACAAGCCGGACGACCCGGACCGCCCGCGCGGCACACTCCGCACGGCGGGAGACGAGTTCGTCGACATCATCCACCCGCAGACGGGCGCACCCGAGCGGGTGTATTCGTTCGGCTGGTACATGCGTGCCTATGTGACCGAGGCGTTGAGCGCCGGCCTGATCCCGATCGTCTGCTCGCCCGTCCCGCTCGCGCCGAGACCTGGCGAGCCGCTCGACGAGGTACTCGGCGTTTTCGCGGAGATCACGGGGATCGTTGCGGAACAGGAGGGCGTCGCGTTCATTGACCTTCACGGGATGATCACGGAGCGGTACATCGGGCTCGAACGCGCCCAGCCACGCGTCGTCAAGCAGCGCTATTTCGTCAAAATCGAGGACGACTACACGCACACGAACGACGCGGGTGCGGCGTTCAATGCGGGATACGTGGTGCGGGGGATCCGGGAACTCACGGACGCCCAACCGGCGGCGCGGCTGAAGGGCTATCTGCGCTCAGCGAATTGATTCTGCTCGATCAATCGCGATCAGGGAAGTCCCGGGGCAGATACTCGCTGACGAGCGCCAGGTCTTGGATGGTCGCCGTCCCCCACATGCCGATGTCGTTCGTGCTCATCCAGTTGGTCTCGTTCACCGGCTTGAGGCTCTCCGGCCCCGCGTCGATCAGCCTGTTCACCGGCTCGAACCGGTCCGGGCTGAATTGCTCGGAATCGCCCGCGAGCAGTTCACGCCAGGCGCGATGCGCGAGCGCCTCGCTGTTCCTGTGCACAGCCGCGAAGGCGGTCAGGCGGGAGTGACCGTTGACGAGGATGCCGCTGCGGAGGTCGACTCCCAGGGCCTCCTTCCGCTCGGCCCGGGTGGCGTTGTAGTACTGGCAATAGTCGAGCCACGCCTTCTCGAACGAAGGGACGTTGAGCAGCTGGACAAGCTCGGCGCAGATCTCGTTGAGCCCAAACACCGCCGAGAGGTGGCTCATGCCGTACTTCTCATCCCAGTGGACGTACTCGAGCGTCTTCGGGTTCATCAACGCACCGTCGGTGAAGTAGCCGTACGGCATGCGTCCGATCGACTCCATCGAGTTGATGAGCTTGCGGCGGAATCGGTCGTCGCCTGTCCGCTCCCAGGCGGTCAGCGTCGCCATCGCGACCGCGCCCCAGTCCGTGCCGAGATGCACGACGACCGCGTCGGGGTTGGGCGTGTAGTCCCCCTCACGGATCTTGCGCAGCGGATCGAGCCGCAGGAACGTCATCGCGTTGTCTTCCTGCTCGGCCAACAGATCGCCCGTCCGCTCGTCGGCCGTGAGGTAGTAGTAGAACCGGCGGTAGGCGACCTGGCTGATGCGGAGCTGCTTGGCGCTGTCCCCCCAGTGCTGCACGTTGTGGCGCGAGCCCAGATCCTGGAATCGCCCCAGGTGGTAGACATCCACCTCGCCCGTGTGCCGGCACAGCGCCTCCGCGAAGCGGAAGATGTCGGCCCGGCCCGTGCGGAGATAGCCGTACCAGAGCCAGAAATCGGGGCTCAGCTCGGAGTTGTCCCATGCGTACCCGCCCACGTCGTATCGCCACACGTGCCGGTCGCGGTCGTACGAGTGCATCACGTCGCCGTAGTTCCAGAAGCCGTACCAGCGGCGTTGCTCCCGCTGCGTGAAGTAGGCCTCGTACGAGCGATCGAGGCCCGCCTCGAGCGCGGCCTTCACGGGGGTCGAACGGTCGGGCAGGCTGAACAGACCGCCGAAGATGTTGCACTGAACCGCGTGCTGCGGCCAGCAGGCGAGCATCGGCGGGGTCATCACGTCGCGGGCGAACTCGATGAGCCGCTCGTTCGGCGGTGTGTGCCCCGCGATCCACAGGTTCATCTCGCTCGTGCGGGCGACGCCGTGGGCCGTGCCGAAGCCGGGCTCGTAGTCCTCGTAGGTGATGCCGAGGGCCTTGAGTTCCTCGGCGTGCCCCTCGATGCCGAGCCCGTCGTGGTAGAACCGCAGGTCCATCGCGGGGGCTTCGGGCGACCACAGCCACATGGTGACCGTTGCCGAATCGCTCGCCGCGTTGCGGATGTCGAGCTGTGTCGGGTGGCTCTGCCAGAAGTTGCGCAGGCCGAACGCAACGCCCCCACTCACGCCGCCCACATAGCCGACACCGGCGGCCCGGTCAGCGCCGTCTGAGAAGATCCATCCGCACCCCGGCTTGGTCCGCTTGCGGATCTCGAAGCCGTCCGCGGAAAGCTGGGTGAGCGTCACGTCGTTCCACGCGGGCACCCAGTGCATCCGCCCGCCCACGTTCTCGTCCCACGACGCCGGATCGGGCAGCTTCTGCCCCGCGATCTGGAGTGCGCGGACATGCTCGCCCGGGTCGCGGCGGAGGCCGGTCACGGTCTGCACCGCCTCGCCCCACACCCCGCCCTCGGCGCTGACGAATCGCATGTGGCGGTCAAACAGCGCGTCGTCCATCGGCACGTCGAACTGCAAACCCAGACCCCGGATGAAGTCGGCGTCCTCGTCGCCGTCGTAGATGATCGTGTGCATCACGCGGATGCTGTCGCAGCCCGCGTAGAAGTAGAGGCGAACGATGAAGGGGAGCCACGCCCGTCCATCCTCCCCTGTGTGCCGGCCCTCGATCTTGACGACCGCACGGACCGGGCCGTCCTGTTCGACCTCGACCGCATCGATCGCACCGGCGAAGGGCTGCACGGAGCAGCCGCTCGGGGCCTCCTCTGGATCGGACGGTGCGTTCTGATTCAGGCACGCGAGCCGACCATTGCGGAACGCGGCCCGGCCATCCCGTTCGACCGATGGGATCAAGACGTCGCCAGACCGGGCGATGACGCAGCGGATGGGGCCCGTGCTGATCGTCACCTGCTCGTGCTCATCCTCTACGCGAACCGGCGTGGTTGGCGTGGCCGGCTCCACGCCGGGCTGGACCCGCGCGCCCTCCGCGAGGGTCTCGATCGGCCCGATCGCATGGGCCGACCATTTCAACGACCCGTCCGGCCAATAGGCGAGTGGCCAACTCTGGCACGCGACCGGCGTCTCATCATCCGCGAAGACCGCGAAGGGTGAACCGGACGCCACCCGCCCCATCGGCCAGGGCACACCCCACGTCACACCAGCGAAGGGCGATCGGCCCTGATCCTCGAGCCACCGGAGAGCCGCTCCGCCGGGAACCACCGGCGCCTCACGCTCCCCGGGCGGCGGCATCGGGTCCTCCCGCTCGGCCCGGCCGAGCGTGTTCGCGCCCATCGCGACCGCGACGCCGGAGGCCGCCGAATTGGTGAGAAAGCGCCTGCGTGAGATGCCGAACGTCATGCGACTGTTCCTTTCGTCCGCGGGGCTGAGCATGATAGAGGACCGCGAAAGCGCGTGGCCCCGGCACGCGGACCGACACGGACGCCAATACTCCGGCATGAGTCCGTCGTGCTCGCCGGCCGCAATCGCCGCGTTGTGCTCGATCCCGCTCCTCGCGATGACAGGATGCCGCATGTCGGAACGATCTGATTCGGTGGATGGTGACCCCCGCCGGGCGCGCGATCTGCACACCCTCGCCCCCGGCTGGACCATCGCCGAGGTGCTGCATGACGAGGACTTCGACGACGCCGATCTCTCAGACTGGCGGTGGGAGTTGGAACAGGGCGGTTCGGTCCGCATGATTGAAGGCGTGCTCGACATCGAGGTTCCCGCCGGGGCGACGGTCTGGTTCACACACGAACTCGAGGGGCCGCTGCTGATCGAGTACGACGCGCTCTCCGTGAAGGAGGGCGGGCCGAACGACCGGGTCAGCGATCTGAACTGCTTCTGGATGGCCCGCGATGCGCGGAGCCCTGACGACATCTTCGCGACCGAGCGGAGCGGCCGATTCGCCGACTACAACCAGTTGCTCACCTACTACGTCGGGCTCGGCGGCAACCGGAACACAACGACCAGGTTCCGCCGCTACATCGGCGATCCGGATCATCGGCCCATGCTCCCCGAGCACGATCTGGACGACGCCGAACACATGCTCAGCCCCAACACCTGGCAGACCGTCCAGCTCATCGCGGCCGGCGGGCTGATCCGCTATGCCCGCGACGGCCGAGTGCTGTTCGTGCTGCGTGACGACCACCCCTACACCTCCGGCTGGTTCGCGATCCGGACGACCTACAGCCACCTGCGCATCGACCATCTGCGGATTTCCCGGCTGGCGCCGGTGAAAGGACCGGGTCGATGAACCCGCCCTCGAGCTCGTGACCGGCCGTATCGCGACAGCCACGCCACCGTCGCGTATCCCTGATCATCGCCCAGCCAGTTGCGCCGCGGCCCGGATCACCACGCGCGTCGGGTGGAGTTCCTCGTCCAGTGTCAGCGGCATGGGCTCGCCGAAACGGATGTGGCGGAACAGCAGATCGTGGTAGGCCAGCGACGGAGCCGACGGGGTCAGTGGCCCCAGATCGGTGTCTCGAAGGACGACTCGCGTCCGCTGCCCGCCGTCGGTGATCTCACAGAATCCCTCGTCGCCGAACACGCGGAGCATCTCGTTCCCCCAGAGCGGGAAGGCGGGCGGATTGAGGTAGTTGAGCGCAATCGTGGCGCACCCGCCGTTGTCCAGTGTCATTGTCATGGACGCGGCGAGGGCCAGGCCGTTGACCTCCGTCGCGTCGGCCCGGATGTCGACGATCCGCCGCCCGGCGACGTGCTCGATGAACCGGGCCGCGTGGACGCCGACCTGCCGCACGATTCCCCCGTCGACGATCTCACCCCGGGGCCGCTCGCGGTCGGGGTAGCGGAGCGGGTAGCTCTTCTGCGCGACAACCTGCCGGACTTCTCCGATCAGCCCGCCGGCGATCCGGTTCCTCATCTCAAGGAACGGCTGCTCAAAGGCCGTGCCCGCCATTTCGCGGTAGACCCGACCGGCTGAGGTCGCGGCCTCGATGATGCGGTCGAGGTCGACCTCGTGGAGAGCGCTCGGCTTCTCGGCGTAGACGTGCTTGCCCGCCATCAGGCAGGCGATCGCGTGCTCGTGCTGGTCGCCCCGAACCGGGCTGCACAACACGATCAGATCCACGTTGTCCATCGCGATCAGCTCGTCCAGCGTTTCGACCCGTGTGCAGAATCCCCGAGCCGACTCCGGCAAAGCCTCGTCGGGCACGTCCGCCACCGCGACGAGCTCCGCGTCCGGGTGATAGTCCATCGCCGCGTGGATCTGGTGCCCGTTTGTCCCGAAGAGCGCGACGCGGACCCGTGGTGCTGACATGAAACCTCCGGATAAGTGCACGCCGACGCGAACGACCGGACTCACGGGCTCCGAGTTCGTCGGCCCGTGCCACGGTGTTCGAGCCGCTGTGCCCCGGCAGAGTCTACCGAGTCGGCTTGTCGCCAAATCGCCGTCTGCTCGGCATTGTCGAGTCGCCACCTCAGACAAGCAGGTTGACGACGGTCGACCCTGATGCCGCGGCAATGGTCGGCCCCGCCGCAATTCCACGACCATTCCGGCGCCAAGCCGCGCCGCGACGGGGCGCGCCAATTCTCGTCAATCGCCCGTCGTTCGGGTCTGGGCGCCATCCAACACCGTCAACTGGAACGGCGTCGCGGGCAGATCAGCGCTGTTCTGCAGGTTGCACACCGGGTTGTCCGCCCAGGCGTAGCGCACCCGCGTCGGCTTCTTCACCTCAGTGCACCGCACGACCACCTTGTGGCCCTCGACCTCGCCTTCGGCCCGGTAGAACCCGCCCGAGTCGCTCGCGAGCTCGAACCCACTCACGTGACCGCCCTTCGCCCCGAGCCCGTCAGCATTGTCGAACGTGATCTCGATCGCATCGCCCACAACGCGGGCCGAGACCGGGTGTGGGCCGGTGCGCAGTCCCACTTCCTCGCCGTACACATCGTGCAGGGCCATCCGCGCGAGGCGTTGGGCAACCGGCAGCTTGTTCGTCGGGTGAATGTTGGACGGGTCGCCCAGATCGATCGTGATCGCCATGCCCGTGTGGTCGGCCGTCGCCTCGGTCAGACGCTGCGCCTCGCGGATCTCGGCCCAGGTACTCTCCGAGGGCTGGCTCCGCGATTGGCGATAGTTGGGGAGCTGCACGAAGTAGAACGGCATGTCACGATCGCCGCCACGCGCCCCGGCCCACGCGTCGCGCCACGCATTGATCATGTCGGGGAACATCTGCGCGTACTCGTCGCCCCGGCCCGCGTTCGATTCGCCTTGGTACCAGATCACGCCCCTCACGCCCAGCCTCGTCAGCGGGTGGATCATGGCGTTGTAGAGCACCGCCGGACGCCGGAAGACGCGGCCGACCGGCACCGCGTAGTCGCCCGGAAGCGGGAAGCCGCCATAGGAGTCCGCGTCGAACCCGACCGCAAACCTCCACAGGCCGCCCAGCGGGACGGTCTCGTCACCCGCGACAAGATCAAACGGGAGGCCGTCCGGTGTCACACCCCCGGCGCTGCGAACGTCCATCAGCGCAATCGCGACGACATTCTCGCCCTCGTGCAGCACGCCCGCCGGGATCTGGTAGTGCCGCTCGATCTTCATCCCGACGCCCGCGTCGACGTCCGTCACGCCGACCTCCACGCCGTTGACGTAGGTATGGTCGTAGTCGTCGATCCGCCCGAGGTTGAGTGTCGCGGTCTGGCCGTTCCAGGACTTGGCGAGGTCAATTGTCTTCCTGAACCAGACGATCCCGTTCATGCTGCCCAGGACCCCATCGAAGTAGCCCGGCAGCTCGAGTTCGTGCCACGCGCTGTCGTTGTATGTGGGCTTCTCCCACCCATCGTCCAGCCCGACGTCGCGCTTCCATGCCTGCTCGATGAACGCCACGTGCTCCGCCTGCGCCGCATCGACCACTTCCTTTGCCTCGTCAGGGCCCATGTCGTAGAGCTTCAGGCTCGCAAGCCGGTCGGCGTACACGTCCGGCCGGGCCTCGAGCGTCGGCAGAGGCGTCCACGCCTCCAGCGGTGTGCCGCCCCACGACGAATGGATCAGCCCGATCGGCACGCCCGTCTCCTCCTGCAGGATCCGCCCGAAGTAGTACCCCACCGCGGTGAACTTTCGGGCGTGGTCGCGATCGGAATAACGCCAGCCAATCGTGTCGACCCTATCGCTCGGCGTGCGGCTCCAGACCTTGTTGACCTGGAGCAGCCTGAGCTGGTCGTCCACCGGCTTGGCAAGGAACTCCTCGCCCCGGGCCGACTGCTCGACGCGGAAGTACATGTTCGACTGGCCCGAGCAGATCCAGACGTCGCCCACCAACACGTCGCTGAAGTGCACCTCGTCGCCGCCCGAGCTAATCTCGATGCGGTATGGCCCCCCGGACGGGAGGGCGGGAAGGTGCGCGATCCAGTTCCCTTTCGCGTCCGCGCGCGCCTCGGCCTTCCCATCGCCCATCTGGAGCTGAACCTCGGCGCCCGGGTCGGCCGCGCCCCACAGGGCGATAGGCTGATCGCGCTGCACAACCATGTGGTTGCCGAAGACCGGCGGGAGCGTGAGCTCCGCCGCGGCGGTCCCGGCGAGCAGGCCGACGAGGGCAAGACCGACTGTTCTCGAAACCATCATGAGTCCCTTCTGGCGTGTGCACTTTCTCACTGATCACTGCGCAGCCAACATTCTCGCGGTCGGAGCCAATTCACGGGCAGCCCTCGTCGAACAGACGGAGATACCCGATCATGTCGAGGAACGTCGATTCGCCGTCCCCGTCGAGGTCGGTCTCCGGCGTGCCCGCGTCGACGCCCGAGATGAACGGGACGACGTCGCCGATCGCGGTCAGCATCCCGTCGCCGTCGAGGTCGGCAGGGCAGCAGTCGACGCTCAGGGCGCCGACGTTCGCCACGATGTTGGTCGCGGCGCCCGCGTTCCGCAGACGGAACTCGATCCGGTCCCATGTCTCCGGGTAGGCCACCTCGCCCAGCAGCGGGATGTTCTGGAGCCCGGGCACCGCGCGGAACGACGAATCGCCGTCGGTGAGGTTCATGAAGTAGAGCGACGCCTCGCCGTCGGGCCCGGCCGTGAAGTCAACGCGGAGCTCGAGGCGGGCCCACTCACCCTTCGCGTACCAGCCCGACGGGATCGGGACGGTCAGATAGAGCAAGTTGCTGAACTGCCCGCCGCGCAGGATGAAATCGGTGGTCGTCAGGCCGAACTGGATGCCCTCGTCGCGGCCGTCGGAGTTGTTGAGGATGAAGTAGACGTTGCCGCTCGCCCCGCCCGCGATGCCCGCCCGGGCGTCGAACCGGACCCTCGCGTCGCTGTCGTCGTGTCGGTGCGCCCGAAACGCGAAGCGGTCATCGTTCTGCCGCACGATGATGCTGTCCCGCCCGTTGCGGTTGATCGCCGCCGGCACGGAACCGCCCGGATACGTCGGGTCCATCTGGTAGAACGTGTTCTCGCCGTCGATATCGCTGAAGTCTCGGCTGAACTCCCAGTTGTCCTGCCCGGTCAGCGGGGTGTTGAGCAGGCCACCGAAGTCGAAGCCATACGGCACGTCGTCGGCGCAGCCGTCGCAGTCCGGCGCGGGTACCTGCTCGTCGATGGGCAGGCCCAGCCGCAGCGCGAGCTGGGCCTCGTAGAGATTGGGCGGATTGGGCGACCGGGCCCCCAGCCCCACGCTCTCGCGCAGGAGCTCCGGGTCCCCGTTCTCGTCGCTGAAAGGCTGCGCGGGGGTGGTGCAACGGACGCCCACCAGCGCCCCCATCGGCATGATGTCGGGCTGAGCCGCGAGCCGGCTCGTAGTGCGATGCAGATTGACGTTCCAGTGAACGTGCCTCGCCCCCATCTCGGGGCCCGAGTCCGATCCGCCCCCAGAGTCTCCCGTGTTGACGATGTCGATCTGCGTGTAGACGTTCGCGTAGGGCAGCAACTTGTGGTAGTCGAACGTGCCCCCGTGCAGCACGCCGTCGCTGTAGACGTTGTTGACGCAGAAGTTGCCGCAGTAGATGCCGTGAAGCGGGCGGCTCCTGATCTCGAAGTTCTCGTAGATCGAGTCCGCGGTGTTCGCGAACCCGAAGCCGTGGTGGTGCTGCATCCGCTCCGGGCTCGAGTAGTCGACGACGACATTGTTGACCGTGATGTTCTTGCAGTAGTTCATGAACACCGCGATCCCGCCCGGGTCGACGATACGCAGATTGTCCGCGAACGCGTTGATCGTGTCGGTGAACGCGACGCCGTTGAAGCCGGGCTCCTTGTTGTGCCACTCGCCCCGCGTCCACTCATAGTCGCGGAGCAGCTTGATGGTGAGGTTGGCGACGCCCACGTCGTGGTGCGTCCGCTCGATCGTCTTGATCTCGGGGTCCCACTCCGCGCGCAGGTCGAACCTCACGGGCTCGCGGAACGTCACGTGCGTCCCGTTGGCCGACTCGATTGTCTGGTAGATCCGGAAGCTCGAGCGAGCCGACGGCAGAATGCCCCCATCCTTCGAGCTCGTGAACAAGTAGTTCTGCGCCCATTCGCCATCACCCAGCAGATACCGAAGCGTCGAGAAGTCGGCCGCGTTGTTGATCTCGATGACGACCGTCTGCCCAGGGTCGTAGAGCGTCGCGTCGGCAACGGTCACGGTGTGGTCGCCCCTGAACGCGGGCTCTGTGATGTCCTGCGTCCCCGTGAATCGGAATCCGTTGTCGAGCGAGCTGATCGTCGGGACGCCCGAGTAGTAGGGCACCCGCGTCTCGTGGCAGAACCAGATCATCCCCCCATTGAACGACCAGTTGCTGTCCCCCGGATCGGTCCCGGGATACACCGCGTAGCTGTCGGTCAGCGACTCCGTGAACAGCAGCGTCGTCGAATCGCGATCGACGCCCCGGATCTGGATCCTGTCCCCGTGCACCAAGAGCGGCCCGCTGAGCACATACGTCCCGGGCGGGAACAGCACCGTCACCCCGTTGGGCTGCTGGCCGTTCAAAGTCGCGGCGGCATCAATGGCCGCCCGCACCGCCGCCGTGTCGTCGGTGACCCCGTCGCCCGTCGCGCCGTAGCTGGTCACCGAGATCAGCAGCGTGCCCGATCCGTCCGGCAGCGGCACGCCACCGCCCCCATATCCCGCGTAGCTCACGTTCGGGATGTTGGGATTGTGGTCCGGGTCGGCCGCGTACTCGACCCACGCCTGGGACAGCTGCGCGCGCACGATCGGCGTCGCCAGCAGCACGACACCCAGGATGGACCGGCCCAAAGCACGCATCACGCCGCTGCTTGCTCCGCTCGCCGGGCCCCCGCCCCGCGGCTCACCAGTTCCACATCCCCCCGTCCTCCCGCCGGTTCACCGGCAGGTAGGCCCGCTGATAGGGGTACTTCTCGGCCAGCTTCTCGTCGAACTCCACGCCCAACCCGGGCTTCTCGGGCGGGTTGACCATCCCGTCCCTGAATTCGTACGACCAGCCGAAAATCTCCATCGCCTCCTCGCTGTGCAGCATGAACTCCTGGATCCCGAAGTTGGGCACCCAGAGCCCGAAGTGAAGGCAGGCCGACATCGCGACGGGCGAGATGTCCGTCGGCCCGTGGCACCCGGTCCGCACGTGGTAGAGGTCGGCCAGCGCCGCGACCTTGCGGAGATGCGTCAGCCCCCCCGAGTGGCTCACAGTCATGCGGATGTAGTCGCAGAGCTGCTCGGTGATGATCGTCTGGCAGTCGTAGATCGAGTTGAACACCTCGCCGATCGCGATGGGCGTCGTCGTGTGCTGGCGGATCAGCCGGAGCCCTTCCTGGTTCTCGCCAGGGACCGGGTCTTCGAGCCAGAACAGGCCCACCGGCTCGAGCCGCTTGCCCAGCTCGGCCGCCTCCTGCGGCGTGAGGCGGTGGTGCACGTCGTGCAGCAGCTCGATGTCGGGGCCCGCGGTCTCCCGCGCCGCGTGCATCAACTCCGGCACGAAGTTCATGTACTTCCGCGTGCTCCACCCGTGCTCGGGGGGCAGCTTGCGGTCCGCAGGCTCGTAGAACCACCGCCCCCGCCCCACGCCGTAGACCGACTTGATCCCCGGGATCCCGCTCTGCACGCGGATCGCCTTGTATCCCTGGGCCTTGTACTCCCGCACCGCGTCCATCGCCTCGGCCAGATCGAGCCCCGACGCGTGCCCGTAGACGGTGACCCCCGCCCGGCTGCGCCCGCCGAGCAATTGATACACCGGCACCCCCAGCGCTTTGCCCTTGATGTCCCACAGAGCCGTGTCGATCGCTCCGATCGCGGCCATCGTCACGGGGCCCCGCCGCCAGTACGCCCCGCGGTAGAAATACTGCCAGATGTCCTCGATGTCCCGGGCATCCCGCCCGATCAGGCAGGGCACGAGATGGTCCTCGAGGTAGCTCTTGACCGAGCGCTCGCGCCCGTTCAAGGTGCAGTCGCCTAGGCCCGTCACGCCGTCCTCGGTGTAGATCTTGAGGGTGACGAAGTTCCGCCCCGGGCTGGTGACAAAGACCTTGGCGTCGGTGATCTTCACGTCTGTTCTCCAGGGCCCCGCGAGCCCGCGTGCGATGGCATCGGGACCGTCAGCCCCGCGTTCTCAAAGCAATCTCGGATCGACCACGCGGTGATCGACGCCGCTTCCTCCGGGGCCATCTCCTTCCACCGGGGATGGGTCGGCTCCGCGGTGATCGGCCCGTCGTACCCGATCTCGTCGAGCGTGCGCAGGAACGTGGCCATATCGACGAGCCCGGTCTCGCCCGCCGACGCCCGGAGCCGCACGTCCTGCTCGTCGATCGGCACGTCCTCGAGCAGATCGCACACATGGACCGCGACGATCTGCTCCGGGCGCAGGCGGCGGAGGTCGTCGGCGGTCTCGCCCGCGCAGCACCAGTGGAACGAGTCGAGCATCACGCCCACGTTGGGGCGGTCAACTGCGTCGAGCATCTCGAGCATGCCATCAAGATTGCGCACGAACTCGTGCCCCTTGCCGAACCAGCGGGTCTTCGGCGAGACGTACTCGAGGCCGAACCAGATGCCGTGGTCGGCGAGGATGTCCGCGGCCTGGCGTATCCGCTTCACATGCATCGCGAAGTTCGCGTCGTAGTCCAGCGTTTCAGAGAATGGCACGACCACCGACGTTGCCCGCCGGTAGCCCACGGTCGCTGCGAGCGCCGCGCGGCGGGGCACGTCGGCGAGCTCTTCTTCCCACCGCTCATGATCCACCCCGATCTTCTGGGGCGTGATCGAGCAGTAGCCGCACCGCAGCCCGACCGCGGCCATCGCGTCGGCGAACGCCTCGGGGTTGAGCCGCTCGATCTCGTCCGCGAAGCGGTTGAAGCGCAGATCGAGCCCCACGAACCCGGCGCGCGAGGCGATCTTCACCGACTGGGCCGGCCCGGCATCGATCGCGATCAGGTCTGGCATCAGGCTCGGGAACAAGTCCGTCCTTTCTCCCGCAGGCTCCCCCGCGTTCAGCCCATCGCCGCCATCTGCTCGCGGCATCGGTCGAGAATGTGCACATACCTGAAGACGCTCAACGGGCTGACAAGCATGGGCCGGCCCTTGCAGATCGCGTCGTGCAGCTCGAGGTAGAACAGCATGTACGGGATCGGCATCGAGGGCGTCGCCTCCCAGGTGTGCTCCTCCCAGGCGATGTGCTCGGCGGGGTAGAGCCGGCCCTCCGCGGGGCCCTCGACGAGTCTCCGCTCCGGCATCCGCGACCAGTCGACCGTCTTCCATTCCAGCCGCTCGGGTGTGCCGCGCAGCCCGCCCGCCGTGCCCATGATGTGCCAGCGATCCTGCTCGTACGCGCTCGCATTCGTGTACTCGATGTCGATCGTGGGCCCCCCCGGCGCTTTGAGAATGAGCTTGAGATGCTCCTCGGCGTCGCCCACCGACAGGCCCCGGTGCAGATCCAGAAACACCTCGGGCTCGGCGTCCTCGTCGAAGAACTCCAGGGCCTGGTCGATCAGGTGCGTGCCGTTGTTGAACAGCGCCCCGCCCCCGTACTGCTTCATTGCCTGCCAGTCCCAGCGACGCGTGAACCGGTGCCAGCACATGCGGATCTGGATCACCTCGCCCAGCGCCCCCGACCGCACGATCTCGAGCACCTTGCGGAAATGGGGCTCGTAGCGACGGTTCTGGAACGGCGCGATCACCACACCCGCATCGGCCGCGGCGAGCGTCATCCGCTCGGCCTCCTCGGTGCTCATCGCGAACGGCTTCTCGACCACCACGTGCAGCCCCGCCCCGATCGCGTCGAGCGCGTGGGGGCAGTGCAGGTGGTTGGGCGACGCAATGACGAGCACATCGAGCCCGTCGTGGGCGACAAGGTCGCGGTAGTTCGCGTACACCGCGCAGGAAAGCTCGTCCTTGGCCTGCTCTCGCCGGTCCCTGTCCGGGTCCATCGCCGCGGCGATCGTGAAAAGATCGCCGCACGACCGGAGCGTCTTCGCGTGGATGTTCCAGCCGCTGCGCCCCAGGCCGGCGATGCCGACGCGGAGCGGTTCCCGCCCGCCGCCACCCATGTTGTCGAAGTCCGCGCACATCCTGTCCGCCTTCCCGGGTCCCCTCGCCGCCTAGGCGGTCCGAGGGGGCACCTGCCACATATCGATGCTGGGCCCGAGCTTCTCCTTGACGACGGCCGTCGCGTCGTCGAGTTCATTCAACACTGCTGGTGAAAGGGTGACCTCCGCCGCGCGCACGTTCCGCTCCACCTGGTCGGGCCGGCTGGCGCCGGCGAGCACCGCCGACACCGCGGGCTGGTGGAGCAGCCAGGCGAGGGCGAGGTCGCCCATCGGCAGGCCCTCGCGTTCCGCGATCGACTTGATCGCCGCGATGGCCGCGAACGTCTCGCTCTCAAAACCGGGTTGGCCGTGCCGTGCGTCGGGGCGTTCGTCGCTGAAATGCCGCGTGCGGGCCTTGCCTACCGGGACGTCGTCCGCGGTCTCGTACCGACCCGCGAGCAGGCCCTGCCCAAGAGGGCTGTAGCAGAGGATGCCGACGTTCGCCGCCGTGCACCGCTCGCGGAGGGTGAACTCGCACCCCCGGAAGATCATATTGTAGGCGATCTGATCGGTTGCGCATGGGGCGAGCCCCAGCCACTCGTCGAGATCGGTTGGCCCGAAGTTGCACACGCCGATCGCGCCCACCTTCCCCTGCTCGACGAGCGTCTCCATCGCCCGTGCCGTCTCTTCCAACGGCACGACGCGCTTGGGCCAGTGGATCTGGTAGAGGTCGATCCGGTCGACCCCCAGGTCACGGAGCGACTGCTCGCACTCGCCGGCGATCTCGGAAGCGGACAGATCGCCCGCCTTGGGCTTGCTCGCGATCACCACCTCGTCGCGGATGCCCCGGATCGCCTCGCCCAGCTGGCGCTCGCTCTCGCCGTCGGCGTAGGCGCGGGCGGTGTCGAAGAAGTTGATCCCCAGGTCAAACGCACGGCGCATCGTCGCCACCGCGTCGTCGGCCTCCAGCCCCGAGTAGATGATGCTCGGGACCGTGCTCATGCAGCCGAACGCGACGCGGCTGACTTCCCTCTCGATGCCCCGGATCTTCGTGTATTGCATGCGTTCCTCTGCGTTGGGCCGTCAACGCTTCGCGGGCAGGAGCAGGTCAACCCACGCCATGTCGTCTTCCGGCGCGCCGATCTTCTCGGCCGCCTTCTCGTACCGGGGCTCGTCGAACACGCGCGACGCGACCCGGAGCCCCTGGTAATACATGTTCCGCTTGGGCTCCTTGATTTGGTCGTAGGGCCAGGCCTTCTCGCCCGTCTCGTACGGCAGGACAAAGTCGATCGCCGCCCGGATCGAGCGGCCGTCGTCGGTCTTGTAGCCCGCCAGATCGAACCCCACGTGCTGAGCGTACTTGCACAGGTCGAGCATCGCGCGGATGTTGAATTCGCTGTAGTCGAGCGAATTCGTGCGCACGAGCTCGAGCGGCTGACGCCCGTCGGGCTCGATCTGCCACCCGATCCGGGCGGGGATCGATTCGACGAGCTCGCGGGCCACATCGTCGCGCCCCGCATAGAGAGCGTAGTAGGCGGCTTGCGCGGCGAACCAGGTGCCGTGGTTGTTCTTCGCCTCCCGCTCCTCCTTGCCCAGACCGCTGGTCAGCAACCAGTCGACATACTCGGAGAACCAGCGTTTGGTCTCCTGCTCGTCCTTGGTGGTCCAGGCCGGCGACTCCGAGAGCATCAGCAGCGCGTCGGGCACCCAGCGCAGGCGGTTGGTATCAACGATGCCCACGTGCCGCCCATCGGCCACGCCCGGGATGAACTGTGAATAGCGCATGTTGGGGTTCATCCGGGTCGCGGGGTCTACGAACCACGCGCGCACATGATCGATCGCCCGCTCGGCGTACTTCTCCTCACCCGTGATGAAGTAGGCGAACCCCAGCGTGCGCACGGCCGAGCCCATGTCGCCCAGCTTGGGCGTGTCGAATGCGTTGCGATCCGGGTTCACCTGCCCGTCCTTGCGGATGTAGGGCAAACCGTCGTCGGTGTGCGGATTGGGCCACCAATAGGGACTCAGCGAGACGTAGTCGTGCGGGTCGCCGCTCGGGGCGACGTGATTGCCGTCGGCCTTGCCCTCGGTCACCGGGCGGACCGGCGCGCGCATCGCATCGTCCGCCTGCGCCACGAGCGTGTCCCGAGCGTTGACGAGATGCGCATCTCCCGCAGCCAACTGTCCTAACACAACCGGCTTCTCCGCAAGGTCAATCAGGATGCCCCGCGGCTCGGCGCGGGCGCAGGCGGCCAGTCCCAGTGCGAGCACACAGGCGATTGCGGGGCATTTCGGCATGTTCATCCATTCGTCAGAATGCGATCGATTCCCAAACACGTTTGCACATTCTCTGCACAATCCCTGGAAGTTCACAGTATGCCACCGTCCATTGTAGGTGTCAATGGCCGTTTTCCTTCAATTGCGAGAGTTTTTCGCGCCGAAAAAACGATGAAATTCCTGCACATTGATCTTGCACATATCTGTGCCGCCCAGTACGCTGCGTGGATCGGAGTTTCCCGATGAGCATTGTGGAAGTCGCCCGCATCGCTGGAACATCACACTCGACCGTGTCGAGAGTGATCAACAAACGCCCGGGTGTCGCCCCCGAGACGGTCGCGGCCGTGCAGCGTGCGATGCGGCAACTGGGCTACACGCCGCCGGCGAGGCGGCGGGGACCCAGACCCGCGGGCATGAAGCGAGTCACCACGGGCACCATCGGGCTGCTGATGGTCGGCACCGACGCGATGTTCGCGCGGGCACCCGTCACCGCGGCGGTGTTCCACGCGGTCGAGAAGTCGCTCACCGAGCACGGCTTCAACCTGATCGTGGGGCAGGTGGGCGAAGAGGGCCGGCTGCCGCCCGACGTTGCGAAGGGGCAGATCGACGGCCTGCTGCTGCACGGCTACGCGCCCTCTCCCGAACTCCGCAAGACGCTCTCGCCGCACCCGAGCGTGTGGGTGCTCTCGCAGCGGTCGAGCCGAGGCTACTGGGGCGACCGGGTCTGCCCGGACAACGAGGTGATCGGGCGGCTGGCCGCGGAGTATCTGCTTGGGCTGGGGCACCGGCATCTGGCCTATCTGTATTTCAGCCCGACGCACATGGGCTTCCGCTCCCGGGCCGAGGCGTTCGTCGAGACGGTCGAGGAGTACGGGGCGACGTGCGAGATGATCGCGGAGAACCCGTCGAGCCGGCGTCCGAGCCGCCGCGAGGACTTCGGCGACGCGCAGACCGACCAGGTGGTCAAGCAACTGCTCGCGATGAACCCGAGGCCGACGGGGGTGTTCGTACCCCGCGACCGGCTGACGGTCAAGGTCTACAGGGCGCTGCGCGAACAGGGGATCGAGCCCGGGCGTGACATCGAGGTGATGTCGTGCGACAACGAGCCCATCCTTGAGGCGCTCGACCCGAGGCCGGCGAGCGTCGACGTGAGGCCCGAGCTGATCGGCGAGAAGGCGGTCGAGCAGCTCGTCTGGCGGATGCAGCGGCCCGACGAGCCGACGCGTGCGATCGTGACGATCGAGCCCGAGCTGGTCGATCCGAGGCGGTGGAACCAACGCTCCGCGGGGCGCGCCCGCGGTGATGAATCGGAGTGAACCGGAGGCGGGGCGGCCCGCATCATCCAACGGAGACGACTTGCACATCGTCCCATCGAGGGGAGCCAACCGTGAGTGAGAGAAGTGTGAAGGCCGGCCTGCTTGCCGCGATGCTCATCGGCGCCACTGCGGCGGCGGACACGACGGTGCTGATCCAGGACGGATTCGGTGATGGAGACCGGGACAACGACCTGATCCTGGACGGGGCGGCGACAAACCCGAGCGACGTGGGGGTGCCCTGGTACCTCGCTCGCGGCGCGACCGACGTGGTCGTGTCGGTGGCGAACGACACCGGGGGCATCAATCAGGGCAGCGCCCTCGACGTGACGGAGATGACGAGCTTCACGCGGGCCTTCGCCGCGAAGTTCGACCCGGTGACGCTCAACGACGGTGACCGCGTCCGCATGCGGGTCGTGGTGCGAGCGACCGAGAATCCGGTCGACCCGACCGACGGCGGGGCGTTTCCGACGGCCGACAGCGATCGGCGGTTCCGGTTCGGGTTCTACAGCTCGAACGGCACGCCGCTGCTCGACATGGACAACGACGACTCGACCGTCTCGGACGACGACACCGGCTACCTCGCGCTGATCGACATCGGGACGGGCGAGGGGAATACCTACGCGATCTACGGCGACAAGGCGGACGGCATCCTGGGCGGCTCGTCCGTTTCATTCGGCGCGACCTCGGCGAACACCAGCTACTACCTGGGCAACACGGCCAGGATGCTCGAGCTGTTGCTGAGCCGCTCTGGCGACAACATCAACGTCGCGATCACCTTCGACGGCGAGCTCGCCCAGCAGGGCGTGGCCGACGCGGTGGAGGACATCCAGGCGTTCAATCTGCCGTACACGTTCGACTACGTGGCGTTCGGGACGAGCGGCGCGTCGCTCGACTACCGGATCGACAGCATCCTTGTCGACTATACGACCGCGGACGAGACCATCCCGCAGACCGACGGCTTCGAGGACGGCGACCGCGACAACGACGGCATCCCCGAGGGTGCGGTCAACGACGCGGGCGACACTGGGTTCACCTGGTACAAGTCGACCGGGACCAGCAGCTTCGACGTCCAGGTGATCGACGACTCGGCCGGCATCGGCACGGGCAACGTCATCAATCCGTTCTCGCTGACGACCTCGACGCGGGCCATGTCGGCCGCGATCGAGCCGGTCGAGCTGATGGCCGACGGGGACTACATCCGCTTCTCGTTTGACGTGAGGCTCCGCGGGATCATCCCGGATTCGGACCGCCGCTTCCGCTTCGGCATCGAGAACAACGGCGGGACGCCGGTGACAACCGATGGCGCGACCGAGGCGGTCGATGACTTGGGCTACATGGTGCAGATGGATACCGGCGTGAGTTCGTCCAGCACCGCCACCGTGCGGGGCGACCTGCCCAACGGCCTGCTGGCCGGCTCCACGCGATCACTCGGCGGCACCACCGAGGACCCGGCGTTCTCGCTCGACGACAACGACACGCACCGCGTGGAGATCGAGGTGCGCCGCCGCACCGACACCGATCTCGGCATGGACGTCAACGACGTCACGTTCCGCATGGACGGCGTCGAGGCGACGAGTGGCACCGACGACGGGGCGGGCGACCCCGCGCCGCTTGCGTACGTGTTCAACCAGATCTCGTTCGGCACCAACAGCGTTTCGTTCGTCGACTACGTGATCGACAACATCGCGGTCGAGACCAACGTTGGGACCGAGCCGGCCTTCGCGACGAACGACGGCTTCGAGGACGGCGACCGCGAGAACGACGGGACCCTGGAGGGCGCGGTGAACGACGCGGCCGACGTCGGTTTCGCGTGGTACATGTCCACGGGGACGTCGAGCTTCGAGGTGACCCTCGTCGACGATACTGCGGGCATCGGGACGGGCAACGCGCTCAACGAATTCTCGCTGACGACGAGCACACGGGCCATCTCGGCGGCGATCGAGCCGGTGACGCTCGCAACCCCGGGAGACTCGGTCACGTTCGAGTTCGACGTGAGACTGAACGGAGCGATCCCGGACTCGGACCGGAGGTTCCGCTTCGGTATCCACAGCGACGGCGGCACGGCGGTTTCGGCCGACGGTTCGAGCCAGACCGGGGACGACCCGGGGTACATGGTGCAGACCGACACGGGCGTGAGTTCGTCGAGCACGGCCACCGTGCGGGGTGATCTGCCCAACGGTCTGCTCAGCGGCTCGACCCGCTCGCTGGGCGGCACGACAGAGGACCCGATGTTCTCGCTCGACGACAACGACGCCCACCACGTCGCGATCAGGGTCGAGCGGGCCCACGATGGCGGCCTGGGCCGCGACGTCAACCTCGTGACCTTCCTGTTCGACGGCCTGGAGGCGACGCAGGGCGTCGACTCGGGCGACGGCGCGGGCGACGACAACCCGCTCACCTACGACTTCAACCAGATCTCCATCGGCACGAGCGGCGCCGCGTTCATCGACCTGCTCGTCGACAACATCGCGGTGTCGACCAACACCGCCAACCCGTGCCCGGCCGACCTGGCGCCGCCCTACGGCGTGCTCGATCTGTCGGACATCACGACGTTCGTTTCGGCGTTCCTCAACCAGACGCCGCAGGCCGACTTCGCCCCGCCGTACGGGGTGTATGACCTCGCGGACATCACCGGGTTCATCGCGGCCTTCCAGGCCGGCTGCCCGTGATTGATTGAAACTCCGCGTCCGCGGTCGGAAACGGCCGCGGACGCGATTGGGCCCGGAGACGGCCGATGAAGGGACCGAACATGCGGCACCGCGGATTCACGCTCATCGAACTGCTCGTGGTCATCGCGATCATCGCCCTGCTGATCGGCATCCTGCTCCCGGCGTTGGGCAAGGCGCGGGATTCGGCGATGTCGACGGTGTGCACGAGCAACCTGAAACAGACGGCGACGGGGCACGCGACCTGGGGGACCGACTACAAGGAGGAGATCCTCTGGCCGTATGTGCCGGAATGGGGCGAGGACTACGACACCGGTCAGACCAAGTACTGGTGGCAGGTCATGAACGAGTACCTGGGCGGAACGGGCGAGCGTGACGAACGCTCGGAGGTGTTCCGCTGCCCGTCGTGGAAACCGGCGTACACAAACGAGGAATTGTCGTCGCTCGACGGCGACCCCTCCGGGCAGGGCGTGCAGATCAGCTTCGTCTGCGGCTATGGCATGAACCGGCAATTGATCCAGCCGCTAACCTGGAGCAAGTATCACTATCCGCTGTCACGCGCAAACCGGCAGGCCCGTCCCTACGTCGACCAGCATCGCCAGACGTTCATCAATCAGGCGGTGTCGCCCACCGGGGGATCGACCTGGGAGGGGCAGAACTGGTCGCACACCGTGCCGACAGGCCCGGACGACAACTACTACGTCGCTCCGCCCTGGCGCTACTCGAACATCACCTTCCCAAGCATGCGGCTCATCAACGGTGACAGCGGGGATGCGTTCCTCGATGCCGACGAGAACACGCCATTCTGGCGGGCCAAGGGCGACATC
Source organism: Phycisphaeraceae bacterium (assembly GCA_023898685.1). Taxonomy (GTDB): domain Bacteria; phylum Planctomycetota; class Phycisphaerae; order Phycisphaerales; family UBA1924; genus UBA1926. Next base: position 2,749,696 of record CP060234.1, on the reverse strand, counting down.
GAAGGTGACCCGATGGGCAGCGGCGATCCGCAGCGGCACAGCGGGGGCAAGTATCGGGTCCTCGGACCCGGAGCCCCCACGCAGGGAGGCCGAGAGACGACCATACTCGATGATCGCGACATGATGATCGGGAAGGCCAACTACCTCTACGTCGACGGCCACGCCAGGCAACTCGAGGCCCTCGACGCCGCGCAAGCCTCCCTCGACCCGACGAAGGCCAGATACGACGTCCGACAGACCGCCAACGGAGGCTGACCGGTCCTGCCGGGGCTCAGATGGCGGGCCGATTCACGGGGGCACGAGCCGTGCGCACGAGCACCACGAAGGACCCGCGATGAGCGACCCGGGAGGCTGGATCGAGTACGGCGTCATCGTCGGCTACCTGGTCTTCCTGGTCGCCGTGGGCGTCGTGCTGCGCCGCTTCAACAGCAACGTGAGCGACTATTTCCGGGCCGGGGCGAAGGGCAAGTGGTGGCTCGTCGGGGCCAGCGCCTTTATGGGCGCATTCAGTGCCTGGACGTTCACCGGGGCGGCGGGGGCGGCCTACGAGAGCGGCTGGTCGATCATGGTGATCTTCTTCGCGAACGTGTTGGCGTTCGCGGTGCACGCGGCGTTGCTCGCGCCGTGGTTCCGGCAATTGCGGGCGATCACCGCGCCCGAGGTGATCAGGATGCGCTTCGGGCCCGCGACGCAGCAGGTTTACGCCTGGCTCTACGCGGTGCTGGGGCTGCTCTACGCGTCGATCTGGCTGTGGGGACTGGCGATCTTCATCGCGGCCGTGTTCGATTTCACCGGGCCCGCCACGGCCCTGGGCATGGGCGAGGTGTCGTTCGTGATTCTCGTGACCGGGACGGTCGTGCTGGTCTACTCGGTCGCGGGCGGATCGTGGGCGGTGATGGCGACCGACGTGCTCCAGAGTCTCATCCTCATCCCCCTCACGCTGCTGGTCGCGTTCCTGTGCCTGCGCCAGGTGGGGGGTGTGTCGGGCATGCTCCAGGGCATCCACGATGCGGGGCTCGCCAACCACTTCGGCATCATCACCAGGCCCGGCGAGCACAACGCCGACGCGACCAATCCTGACTACTGGAAGTACACCTGGCAGTTCGCGATCGCGGCGTTGATTTACAAGACGGTAACGTTCAGCACGATCGACGTCGCCCAGAAATACTTCGGCGTCAAGAACGGCAAGGAAGCGAGGATGGCCGCGCTGCTCGCGGGTGGGCTCATGCTCGCGGGCATGCTCTTCTGGTTCATCCCGCCCATCGTCGCGAGGCTCGAGTGGGCCGACCAAGTCGCGGCGGTGCAGATGAGCAAGCCTGCCGAGGCGGCGTACGCGATCGCGGGCCTGAACGTGCTGCCGGCGGGGTTGATCGGCCTGATGGTCGTCGCGATGCTCAGCGCGACGATGAGCTCGATGGACAGCGGGCTGAACAAGAACGCCGCGGTGTTCACCCGGGACATCTACCCGATGTTCGGGAGGCTCTTCGGGGTCGGCGAACCGGGCCCCGGGCTGAGCTACCTGCTGGGGCAGATCACCTCCGTTGCGCTGGGCCTGATCATCATTCTGCTCGCGCTCTACTTCGCGGCCCAGGAGGGTGGCAAGGGCGTCTTCGAGGCGATGCTCAACGTGGGCGCGATGCTCACGCTGCCGATGTCCGTCCCCCTCTGTCTCTCGCTGTTCATCCGGCGCGTCCCGCCCTGGGCGGCGATGGCGACGGTGCTCGTCACGCTGATTCCCTCCGCGTGGTCGTTCGGGGCGGGCAAGGGCTGGTGGGCGCATATGTTGGGGCCCGACCGCTCTGCCTCGCTGCCGGGCTGGATCGGGTCGTGGGTGGTCACCGGCTGGCCCTATCACCGCACCGTCCTGATCAACCTCGCGACGGGGATACTCGCGTTCTGCGCCACGATCCCGCTCTGGCGTTCGGCGTCGGCGGGCTACCGGGCACAGGTCGGCGAGTTCTTCACGCGGATGCACACGCCGATCGACTTCGAGCGCGAAGTGGGGCAGGCGAACGACGGGCAGCAGCTCCGTGTTGTCGGGACGTTTGCGGCCATCATGGGCGGGGCGATCGCCCTGCTCAGCCTGCTGCCGATCAAGGAAAACGACCTGAGTGACCGTGCCGCGATCGTGTTCGTGGGCGGATTCGTGGGGCTGGTCGGGGGCGTGCTGATCCTGGCGGCTCGATCGTTCGATAGGAATGCGAGAGAGGCCCACTCTGACGACAGCGGAGCGGGCGGCGAAACGCCTGCAAAGGACGTGGGCCGTGCGTCGGCTGCGGCGTCGGGCGCGTGAGAAGAATGACACGCCGGGGCTGAGATCCACGGCTCGAGAGGTGAGAAGTCGACGATGCGTAGAGCGACACACACCATCCGGGTTCTGCTGACCTCGGCCTGCCTGACGGGCGTGGCAGGCGCGGTGGAGTACTCCGTCTCGTCTGCATCAGAGATCACCTCGGCCCTGAGCAGCATCGCCCCGGGCGACGTACTCGTGATGACAAATGGCGACTGGACCGATCAGTACATCAAATTCAAGGGCAACGGCCAGGCGGGCCTGCCCATCACGCTGCGGGCCCAGACGCCGGGCCACGTCGTGCTCAATGGGATCTCCCGGCTCGAGATCGGAGGGAGCTACCTTGTTGTCGAGGGGCTGCGGTTCGAGGGCGGCGCACTCGGCGACGGCGACCACGTCGTCCGCTTCACCAGCGGGGGGACCAACGCCTCGCACTGCACGCTCCGCGACACCGCCATCGTCGACTACAACCCAGCCGACCGGTACACGCGTTACTTCTGGGTCTCGCTCTACGGCCAGTACAACACCGTCGAGCACTGCCGGTTCGAGAACCAGGACCACTCGGGCGTGACCGTGTGCGTCTGGGGCGACTGGCCCAACCACCACGTGATCCGCTACAACCACTTCGTCGATAGGCCAGTCGGCCCCGACAACGGGTGGGAGTCGATCCGCATCGGCACGAGCGACTTCGTGGACGACAGCTCGGAGACCACGGTCGAGTACAACCTCTTCCAGCGCGCCGACGGCGAGATCGAGGCGGTGAGCAACAAGACCGGCAACAACGTCTATCGATACAACACCTTCCGCGAATGCAAGGCGACGCTCACGCTCCGGCACGGCTTCGCGGCGCAGGTCTACGGCAATTTCTTCTTCGGAGAGGGCGCGACCGGCTCGGGCGGCATCCGTGTCATCGGGCCGGGCCACCGGATCTGGAACAACTACTTCGAGGGCCTGCTGGGACGCACCGAGGGCATTATCGCGCTCGAGGCGGGCGAGCCCGACGGGCCGGCTTCGGGCTATGCCCCCGTCACCGACGTCGTGATCGCCAACAACACGATCGTCGACTGCAACGACCCCGCGTTCATCCTCGACCGGGGGCTGGACAGCACGCGCACCGTCCTGCCCTCCGGTGTGACCATCGTTGGCAACCTCGTCTCGAACCACAGCGAGAGCGTCGCGACCGGCGCCAACCCCAACATCACCTGGACCGACAACCTCGCCTACGCGAGCGGGCTCGGCACCGCTTCCGGCTCGGGCGTCACGCTGCTCGGGGCCGATCCACTCTCGACCGCCGCCGACGGGCTCCAGAGGCCGCAGGCGGGCGGCCCCGCCGACGGCACCCTCGCGTCCCTCGATCTCCACGTCACCGACGACATGGACGGCGACGCCCGGAGCCTGCCGGCCGACGTGGGGGCCGACGAGATCTCGACCGCACAGCCCATGCGCCGGCCCCTGACGCCTGACGAGGTGGGACCATCGTGGTGGAACGCGAGCCAGGGCGACGGGCCCGATCCGGCGCTGGGTGTGGTGATCGAGGCGGAGGACGCCGACGAGATTCTCGACCCGGACGGCGACGGCAGCGTCTACATGGTGACCCAGGTCGCCGGTGCGTCGAACGGTGCGGTCATCGAGGCGCCGCCCGGTTCGCGGACCGACCTCGCCACGGGGCCCCACGAGACCATCGCGGTCTACCGCGTCACGCCGCCCGCTCCCGGTGACTACACCGCCTACTTCCTCGCCCGCGGCTTCTCAACCAGCACCGACAGCTTCTTCGCCCCCGCGGCGTTCGACACCGACCCGGACGTGAACACCTCCACATCGACGACGGGGCTGTTCAACTGGGAGGTTGGCGCGACGCTGGCGTACACCTCGGGCGAGGCCGAGCTTCGCGTGGGCCGGCGCGAGGGCGGCAACCAGATCGACGCGATCATCCTGTATCCCGATCCCGATCTCACTTCGCCCGATCTGGACTACCTGCTGAGCGTGGGCCCGGCCGAGCCGTGCGCGCCGGACTTCGACCTGAACGGGAGCCTCGATTTCTTCGACGCGTTGGCGTATCTGCGGCTCTATGACGCGGGCGATCCCTCGGCCGACCTCAACCAGAACGGCACGATCAACTCGTTCGATCTGTTCCGGTACCTCAACGATTTCTTGGCGGGCTGTCCATAGGCCCGAGCGGCGATTCCTTCACCCGATGAGCAGCGAGACCTGGACGTACGACGACTTCGCGGCGAGGGCGGGCGACCTGCTCGCCCCGCTCGTCGCGCTGATGGAGCCGGGCCGGGCGACCATCCCCATCGAGGGCCCGCCCAGCGACCACGGCGAGGGCGCCGATCGGTTCGAGGCGTTCGCGAGGCCCTGCCTGCTCGCGGCGCTCTGGCTCCGGGCCGACGCGCGCGATCACCCCGTACTCGACCGTGACGCGATCGCGGCATGGTTCCGCGAAGGCCTCCTGCTCGGGACCGACCCGACAAACGGTGAATTCTGGGGCGTGCTCTCCAACTTCGACCAGCGCGCCGTGGAGATGGCGATCCTGGTGATGGCGCTCGACATCGCGCGTGAGACGCTCTGGGAGCCGCTGGGCGACGATGGACGAAATCGGGTCGCGGGCTGGCTGGCGCAGATCCGGGGCCACGCGGGCCACCACAACAATCACCTCTTCTTCGACGTCCTCGTGCTCGAGTTCCTGCGGGGCGAGGGGCGAGGAGAGCCGGAGGACGGCCCGTGCATCGACTGGCTCTTCGGCGAACTCGAGCGCATGCACCAGGGCGGGGGCTGGTTCATTGATGGGACGAACGAGACCTACGACCACTACAACGCGTATGCGTTCCACATCTACGGGCTCTACTGGGCGTGGCGGTACGGCGCGTCGAACTCCGAGCGGGCCGCAAGGTGGAAGGGCTGGGCCGGAGAGTTCATCCGCGATTACGCCCGCCTGTTCTCCGCCCGGGGCGAGCCCGTGCCGATAGGGCGGTCGCTCACCTATCGGTTCAACGGCCTGGGCGTGTTCGCGCTCGCGGCCATGCTGGGACTCGACACCGTCGGCCCGGGCGAGATGCGCCGGATCTGCCGCACGTGCATTGGGTTCTTTCTTTCGCACCCCATCTCCCAATCGCAGGGCTGCCTCTCGCTGGGCTGGACCGACCGGTTTGAGGCGCTGGCCGAGCCCTACAGCTGCGCCGGATCGCCCTACTGGGCCGCCAAGGGCCTGCTGATGCTGCTCCTCGACCGGGACCACCCGTTTTTCACGGCTCCCGAAAGGCCGATCCCGGCTGAGCGGGACGAGCCCCCCACTCTTGTGCGAGCGCCAAGCTGGGTTGTGCGCAATGTGAGCGGCGAGGTCGAGATCGTCAACGCGGGGGGCGGGTGCTCGTTCAGCGCCGCGGCCCGATTCGGACGGTGGAAATGGGGAAGACTCGCGTATCGAACCAGCGCGGGATTCCTCGTCTCACCAGACATGCAGCGCTGCCCGCCTGACTCCGGACTCACCGCCGCGATTCCTGGCCGCGACGAGTGGTTCGGCCGGCACAAATCGATGCCGATCGTCGTGGACGTTGACCACGCGGCCATGTCATACACGCTGAGCGCGCCGCGGGCCGACTTCACGGTCAATGTGGTCACCGACATCTGGTGGCGTGACGTGTGGCTGCTCCGGGTCCATCGCGTGCGGGCCGCGCAGAAAAGTGTGATCCGCGGCGGTTCGTATGCCCTCGCGGCCGACGACGGGGAGACAATCCGTCAACACGTTGACGCAGCACGCGCCGTCGCCGCCTCGGGTTGCCTGGCGTCGGTGATCGTGCCGCTGGTTGGATACAGCTCGCTGGCCACGGACCACATCGAACAAGCGAGCCAGCGACAACACCTCTACGCCGCGTGCCACGCGGCGCCCTATGCACAGACCGCCACGATCCGCGGCGAGCACCTGCTCGCCGAACTGGTCGGCTTTGGTCCAGAGCCACTGGTCGAAACCACGTGGACCCTGGAATCGGCCGTCGCGGGCGAGTGGGTTCTCCAACCGGAAATGGGCACGACATGGTGGATCCACAGCGAGCGGCTGCCGTGCGGGGAGAGAGGTTGATCCGCTCCTCGGCCTGCTCCGCTCCCCTCGCCCTGCGGCCCGACCGCTCTTTGGACAGACCGAGTTCTGCGGTCCATCTGCATCAGGCCGCAGGAATCGCCCGCCCCTGACGCCGTTTCCCGACGAGCTCAGCGCGAATCCGATGCCGAACGGCGTGCGATGGTTGAAGTAGATTACCATTCGGCCGGAGATCAGAGCCGCAAGGAGCGATGATGAGCAGCGGGGCGAGGAACAGGGCCATAACGAGAATCCGGCCGCACGAACATCCATGGAATGGTGGCACAGGTGTCCACAGCGTTGGCGTCCGTTTCGCCGAGGGTGGTGCCCTGTCCATCACCGGCGCCATCGAAACAGTTCAAGACCGGTCCGGGCCGACCCATGATCGTCTCAACGCCGATACCGAGATCGGGCGCAGAGGCGGAAAGGCCTTCGGCGGCGTCGACTGTCTCACGCTCGCCGCACGCGACTGAAGAACCTCGAGGCAACGATGCCCAACGCCACGTGGACCATCACGCAGACCGATTTCTCACCCGAGAATCACAAAGCATACGAAGGCCTCTTCACCCTGGGCTCGGGGGCACTTCACATCCGCGGGGCCCTCGAAGAGCCGATCGCCGCCGCCCCCCAGAATCTGCATTACTGGCGCCTCCCCGGCAACGTCACCTCGGAGGTCTTTCGAGAGCAGCGCAGCAAGGTCGGGACATTCGTCCCGGGCGTCTACGGCTCGCACCCCCTCCTCAACGACGAATTGATCAATCTGCCCAACCCGCTACTCATCGTCCCAATCGTTGCTGGCGAGCAGTTCGACCTCGACGGCAGCAGGACCGAAACCCACACCAGAACACTCGACCTCAAGACCGGCCTGCTGACTCGTACCTTCACCTGGCGAACCAAGGCTGGCCCAGATCTCCGCATCACCCACGAGCGGTTCGTCAGCATGGCCCGGCCTCGCGTGCTCGCCCAGCGCTGTTCGATCGAGGTGGACGCCCCCACCGATCTCGTCCTCCGCACCGGCATCGACGCGACCGTCACCACCAACGGTTTCTCCCACACGCAATCGGTCACCGCATCGGCGACCTGTCCCCACACATCGGTCGATCTCCAGACCGACGCCGGTGATCGCGTCCGGATCGATGGCCGACTTGTGTCGCCTGAAGCCACCACAACGACATCGGCTCCTGGCATGCCCGAGGGGGGCGCGTGGCTGGCGACCAGCGTCCGCCTGGCTGCGTCGGCGCCGGTCGTTGTCGAACGATTCGTCACGATCGCCACCTCGCGCGACACACGCGACCGGATGGGCACCGACTGCAACCAAGCCGCCGAGATGGGCTTTGACGCTCTTCTCGCTGAATCCGTCGAGGCCTGGTCGGCTCGCTGGTCGGCCTGCGACGTCCGCGTCGAGGGAGACCCCCACGCCCAGCTCGCGCTCCGCACGAGTCTCTTTCATCTCTTCCGTGCCCACCCCGGCGAGGACGACCGCGTCGCGATCGATGCCAAGGGATACGCGGGCGAAGCCTACTGGGGCCGGTTCTTCTGGGACACCGAGATGTACTTGCTCCCCTTCTATCTCTACACCGAGCCCGCCCGCGGCAAGGTCCTCACCGACTTCCGGCTCCGCTCGCTGGGGGGCGCTCGCCGAAACGCCGCCTCCCTGGGCCTTCCCGGCGCCAAGTTCGCCTGGGAATCCAATCCCGCAGGTGACGAGTGCTGTCCAAACTGGCATTACGCCGACCACGAGATCCACATCTCTGCCGACGTCGTGTTCGGCATCGCGCACGCTGATGCTGCACATCCAGGTGCCGGGTACCTGGAGGGTGCCGCCGAACTGGTCTTTGATGTCGCCCGCTATTGGATGGCCCGCACCGCGACCCGATCGGGCGACGATCACCCGAGTCTTCTGGGTGTCATGGGGCCCGACGAGTACACCCCGCTCGAGGATAACAACGCTTACACCAATGCTCTGGCGGCCTTCGCCCTCCGGACCGCCGCCGGCCTCGCCGAGCGACGGGGCGACGCCCGCGGCGAACGCGATGCTTGGCGCCGGACCGCCGACACACTCCCGATCCCACGGAGGGGAGCCCTTGTTCTTCAGTCCGAGGGCTTCGACAACCTACCAGCGGCCGACTTCGCGGCACGCTGGACCGACCGGGACAGGCCCTTCGCCGGCCAGGTTCCCCAGGAGTATCTCTACCGCACCCGCTGCCCAAAGCAGGCCGACGTGCTCATGCTCATGTGGCTGTTCCCTCGTCAATTCACCCTCGAAGAGCAGCGCGCGGCGTGGGACTACTACGTCCCCATCACCACCCACGACAGTTCCCTCTCGCCCGCGATCCACGGCCTCATGGCCTGCCGCCTCGGCCTCCCGGACGAAGCCTGGCGATTCTGGAAGCAGGCCTGCGATATCGACCTACGGGGCGGGGCCGCGGAAGGGATCCACATCGCCGCCTGCGCCGCGACATGGCAGATGGCCATCCTCGGCTTCGCGGGGCTCGAATTGGCCAACAACACCGAGACACTCACGCTCACGCCGAGGTTGCCCGCCGGCTGGTCCGCTCTTGAGTTCCCGATCGTCTGGCGGGGCTCGCCGCTGACCATCCGCGTCACCCGTGCCGATGTCACGATCACCTCCCGCGCCGAGACCGAAATCCAGACGATGATCGCCGGCACGCCCCACACAATCGCGCCCGGTCGTCCGACCACGATCGCCCTTGCCACGGGAACCTCCCGATGACCCGGTCTGTCGACGGTGTCATCTTCGATCTCGATGGTGTCCTCGTCACCACAGACGATCTCCACTTCCGGGCCTGGAAGGCGCTCGCCGACCGGGAGGGCATCCCGTTCACCCGCGGAGATAACGAACGCCTCCGGGGCGTCAGCCGCACGGAGAGCCTCGAGATTATCCTCGAGAAGGCCACCCGCACATACACCGACGCCGAACGCGCCGAGATGGCCGCCTGGAAGAACGACCGATACCGAGCCCTGCTCGACACAATCGACGCTTCCGCCATTCTCCCCGGCGCCATCGATCGGCTCGACGAACTCGCCGCCCGCGGCGTCGCCCTCGCCATCGGATCGTCATCAAAGAACGCCCGGACAATCCTCGACAGGCTCAACCTGATCTCGCGCTTCCGGGTCGTTGTGGATGGCGGAGATACCGCGCGCTCCAAGCCCGACCCCGAGATCTTCGCCCTCGCCGTAGAACGCCTCGGGCTTCCCCCCCACCGCTGCCTCGTCGTCGAGGACGCCGCCGCAGGCGTCCAATCGGGGCTCGCGGCTGGCTGCGTCGTGCTCGCGGTAGGCTACGCGGCGGCAGATCCTGTGTCCGCCGCCGCCGCGCATGCCGCCGCTCCGTCCCTCGCCGACATCACCGTCGACGAGATGCTCAGCATCACCCGCCGCGGAGAAGGCTAAGGAATCGTCTCGCTCATTCGCCGACCCACCCGCGCACGATCTCCGGATCCACGCGGGCCCTCGCCTCGAGCATCGGCCTGCCCTTTTTCAACCACCCTAGAACCTCCGCCAGCAACAATTGCCCCGCCGGCTCAAACAGATCCAGCGAGCAGAGCAAGAGCACGCCTTCTCCCACCCGCGTGGCCGAGAGTTGATCCAGCAGCTTCACGGGTCCCGATGAGTCGTGCGTGCCGCAGAGGCGCACGAACGGCTCGAACGCGTCCACCAGCCCAAGTTCGCCGACGGGAACCGCCCGGATCCAGGACCGGTTCAGGTCGAGATCAAGGGCGTCGAGCACCCAATCCGAGCCGTGCCGAGCCAGTGGCCCCGCCGCCCGGACCAGCGGCGACTGCCCCCAGAGGTTCACGTGCGCCACCGGGCATGATCCCGCCGCCTTGCTCGGCAGGAGCACCACGCGAGCGCCGTCCTCCAACCGCTCGACCAGCTCCGGCGTCAACCGGTGCGTCACAACCGGACCCGTCGGTGGGCCCGACCGCGCGTCATACACGACCGCATCCGGCAGCAGCATCGCCGGGTCCGGCTGGCGCGGCCGCCAGTTGTCGTTTGGAAGCCCCCACCCGCTCGAATACTTCTTCTCCTCGAAATCGAGCGAGGTCTCATTCTCGTCGAATGGTCTGGCGTCGAGTCTTGATACCGATCCGGCACGATCGCGCATGATCTCCTGGGTCTCCGGCAGCAGCCACAACTCCCAGGCGTTCGCCTCCGCCCCCGCCGCGGTCGCGCGGACATGCAGCCGGGTCGGCGCGTCCACGCCCGGCGTCTCGAAACTCAACTCTCCGAACACCACCTCTCCTGGGGCCGCGGTCAGCCCCAGATCAACCTCCGCAAAGACCTGGTGCTCCGCCTCCGCCGTCACGTGCAACGGCCCGGCCGGCTCGCTTCCGTGGTTGCTCAGCCCCGGCATCAGCGTCACGCGCGATCCCGCCCGGACACAGGCGCGATGGCCGAACGGATCCTCCGGCGTGCGAAGCAGGCAGACGGACCGCGCGAGCCAGTGCCGCGCCTCAGACGGCTCGAACCGGTGCTCACCGAAGTCGTCGATGAACCCACACGCGACGGCCGGCACGTCGTTGATGTGGTTCTGCACGACGGCCGCCAAGCGGGGCATGCCACGAGCTGCTTCGGTCTGGAACTTCCGCCCTCGCCTCGTAAAGCGGTCCGCGTCCCGCTGGAACTTCTCGAGCGCCGGGGCGCCGAATCTCGCCTCGAGTCCGTCCTCGAATGCCGCCGCCGCATCGAGCGAGAACAGCCGCCACCACGGCCCCCTGCCGTCCGCCCCGAGAATCCCCTCGCGCTCCATACGGGCCATCTGCTCTCGGGGCCTGGGCCAGTTCACGTAGAGCACGCTCTCGCCCATCGCGAATGGGCGGGGCTCCATGCCCCCCACGGCCTGCTCGACCGCCGCCAAGTAATCCACCCAGCGCCCGGAGCATTCGTACGTGTGCTCGTCATACATCTCCGTCTTCGTGTTGTCCGTCCAGGTCAGGAAGGCCGTCTGGATCTGCCGCGTCACCAGCGGCACGCGCTTCTCGGCCTCCTCCCACCACCACGCCGCGAGCTTCGGGTTGAACTCCTCATGCTCGCACGAACCTGACAGCACCACCACCGATGGGTGGCGTGCCGACCGCCTGAAGCACCGGCGGAGCTGCCGCCGGTATTCGGGCAGCCGCTCGTCGCGCATGTCCGATTTCCAGATCGGGTGCTCCTGCCAGAGCATCATCCCCGTCTCGTCCGCCACCTCGAAGTAATGCTCGGGCGGCACGTACATACAGAGGCACACTCCGTTGAACCCGCGTTCGCGAAGCCCGCTGAAGACTGCGCGGATCTCCTCGCGAGGCCGGAACGGCGCGATGTGCCGCGGGTCGTGACCCCAGTCGAGCACGAACGACAGGTGGATCGGCTCCCCGTTCAGAAGCAGATTCCGGTTCTCCGGTCCGCCGGGGCGCATCGATCGGAACCCGAGCCGGCATCCACCGACATCGCTGACTGCCCCGTCGTCCGTCACCACCTCGGCATGCACCACGTAGAGCATCGGCGACTCGGGCGTCCACGGCGCCGGGTCGTCCACCACGAGGTCCACCGCGACGCCGACGTCGTCCTCATCCGGATCGATCGGCCGAGCCTCGATCGCCGCCCTCCCGCGCGCAACCTCGTTCCCGTCCGGTCCCACGATGGACACCCTGAGCTCGCCGCCGGCTCGTGCCCGGTCGAAGAACGCCCCTATCCGGACCGCCCCCGTCGCCGGATCCCCCTGCGCCGTCACGCCCTGCGGCGCGAGCCGGATCGGCCCCGAGGTCTCGAGCCGCAGCGCGCACCAGACCCCCGCCTTCTGGATCGAGAGCACATCGTGGAACCCCTTCGTGATGTGCCCGTCCTGCTGGGGGTGCCCGTTGACCGTCTTCACGGGCCCGACCCGGATCCGGTCGATCCGCAGCGCCAGGTCGATCGCCTCGGCGCCTTCTTCGAGTTTCTCTGTCAGATCGAGCTGGAACGGCACCCAGTCCCCGACCCACCGACCGACTTCGATCCCGTTCGCGAATACCGTCGTGTCCGTCGCCGCTCCCTCGCACAGGAACCACAGCGTCCTCCCCGCCGCGATCGACCTCCGCAATTCGCTGTCGATCGGCACGCATCGACGGTACCACACGCGGTCGACGCCGCCGTTGACACCCCTGTTGACGTTCGTGGCACCGCCGTCTGGGAAGACGTGCTGCCATGCGCCAGGCAACTCGGCCTCGACCCATCCGGCCCCGGGCTCGGCCGACGCCCACCCCTCGTCGATCCCCACGTCCGCCCTATCCGGACGCGCGAACCACCGGCCGGCCAGATCGATCGTCGTCATCCCGCATCTCCCGCAGCCAGATTCGGTCATCAATCGCCTGCCGGCGACACCTCTTTCCGGATCCGAGACGCCACCCGCGGTCTGTCCCCAACCACCGCCGGTCCGGAGCGCGTTAATGTACCAACATCCCGGCAGGAAACGCATTGCGCCTCGCCGCTTCCATGATGAGCCGACTCACCCAGACACCAGAATGCACGCTCGCCGCCCAGCGGCACCTTGTAATGGGTCTGCTCCTCGGAGACGCCACGGGATGACCAGACCCGATCCGGAATCACGCAGGAATCCCCCCGGCGCCCATCTCGGCGCCGGCGGCAGCGCCTATGCCTTCCTTTTCTTCCCGATGGCCATCCTCACCGTCTTTGTTCTCGCGCCCACGATCATCGGCCTGGGCCTGTCTTTCTTCGAATGGAAGGGCGGCCCCCTCTGGACCGGCGCGGGCGGTTGGAATCTGCCCACTTTCGTTGGCCTCCAGCACTACCGCTCGCTGCTGAGCGATCCCGACATCCGTCACGGCCTCATCAACACCATCGCCTTCGTCGTCGGCTCCGTTCCCATTTCCGTTCTCGTTGCATTTGTCCTCGCCGTCGCGGTCAACAGCCCCTGGTTCAGGGGCAAGGCCCTCGTACGCACCCTCCTCTTCATGCCGACGATCGTCTCCATCGTCGCGGTCGGATTCGTCTGGCGATGGGTCCTCAACGACTCCGCCGGCATCCTCAACTGGTTCCTCTCGCTCCTCGGCTACAACGATCCACCCAACTGGCTCGCCGATGGGTACTGGCCCCTGTTCTGGATCGTCGTGGTCCAGATATGGCGGCAGATCGGGTTCTGCCTTGTCCTCTACCTCGCCGCGCTCCAGGCTGTTTCGCCGTCCCTGTACGAGGCCGCCGCGATCGACGGCGCGACCCGCCTCGGGTCGGTCCGTCACATCACCTGGCCCATGGTCGCACCCATGACCGCCTTCCTGATGGTCACGGGCGTCATCTCCGCGCTCCAGGTCTTCGACCTCGTCTTCATCATGACCGGCGAAAACGAGACGCGGTACACCACGGTCCTCAACCTCGAGATCTTCCGCGAGTTTTCATACGGCTCCTTCGGCTACGCGGCTGCGATCGGGGTGCTGATCTTCGTCATCACCATCGCCGCGACCGCCCTTCAACTCGCGGCCTTCGGGACACGACACCCCAAGGCCGCTGGAAGGGCCGCCAAATGAGCAGAGAGCACCGGCGTCGCGCTGCGAACACCTTCAACCGCCCGCCGTTCGCGGTCCGCCTCGCGTCCCATATCGTCGTCTACACCGTCGCCGCCACCATGCTCATCCCGTTCCTGTGGATGGTGCTCACCAGCCTCAAGACGAGCGGCGAGGCCAACACGCCACCCTCACTGTCCAACCTCCTGCCGGCGACACCCCAGTGGTCCAACTACGCCACGGCATGGAACGTAGGCGGCCACGTCTCCCTCCTCGACTTCTACATCAACTCCTTCATGGTCGCCGCCATCACCACCGTCCTCGCCGTCGCCCACAACGCCCTCGCCGGCTTTGCGTTCTCCAAGATGCGCTTCCGGGGCAAGGCCCCGCTGTTCTGGGCCACGCTGCTCACGATGATGCTCCCGGCCCAGGTCTTCTTCATCTTCGCCTACGTCCTGTGCTCCTGGATCGGCTACATCGACAACATCCAGGCCCTCGTCGTCCCGTTCCTCGCGTCGGGATTCGGCGTCTTCTACATGAGGCAGGCCGTCACCGCGGTCCCCGACGACCTCATCGACGCCGGTCGCGTCGACGGCATGCATTCCTTCGACATCTTCTGGACCATCGTTCGCCCCATCGTGTGGCCCGGCATCACCGCCCTCGCCATCTTCACCTTCATGAACTCATGGAACAGCTTCTTCTGGCCCCTCCTCGTCGTCGATTCGATGAAGATGAAGACGCTGCCGCTCGCCGTCGCCGATCTCGCGAGCGCCGCCTACTTCACCGATTACCCCACCACTATGGCCGCCGCCACCCTTCTCGTCCTTCCCCTCGTCATTCTCTTCTTCTTCATGCAGCGTGCATTTACGCAGGGCATCGCGATGACCGGACTCAAGGAATGACCTCGCACCGAAACGGGAGCCACCCATGAGAGCCGCCCCCATCATCCTCTTCGGGCTCGCCGCGGGTACCGCCGCCAGCCTCGTCCCCGCCGTCTGGTGGGGAGGGGTCGCCGAGCGGCGCGGCTCGGGCCCCGTCGAGATGCCCACGCTCCGGTTCACGGTCTGGGGCATGCCGTTCGAGGACCGGCTCTTCGACGACGTCTACGCCAAGGGCTACCAGGAGATCGCCCCGGTCATCGTCGACTATCAGCGCCATTCGGACCTCGTCGCGAAGTACAACGCCTGGCACGCCAACGGCGACGGCGCCGAGGTGATGCGCATCCAGATCACCGACTACCCCCAGTTCGTCCGCCGCGGCATGCTCGAACCCCTGGGCCACTTCATCCACTCCGAACTCGCCCCGCTCTCGGCCCGGGAACTGGCCAACTTCCCCAAGAACATGATGGACCAGATCACCATCGACGGCGAGCTCTACGCGCTGCCCGAAGACAACGCGATGTACGGCCTCTACTACAACAAGCAGATCTTCGATCTCTACAACGCCGCCCACCCGGGCGACCCGGTCGGATACCCCAACGAGCACTGGACCTGGAAGGACCTCCGGGAAGCCGCCCGCAAGCTGACCGGTTCCGCCGGCGACCTCTTCGGGGAGGGCTCGCACCCCAGCCCGTACGATCGCAACCCCGATCTCCCGATCCAGGGTGTCGACCTCTTCGTCTGGGCCTGGCCCTTCCTCAGCTTCTACGCACAGGCCGGTGGAGAACTCTGGTCGAACGACCAGCTCTCCACCCTGATCGCCTCCGAAGCGGGCGCCGAGGCCCTCGATTTCATGTTCACACTCATCAACGACGGCTCCTGGCACCCCGCCATCGGCGGCTCGGCCGAGGGGGGCTCCGGGCCCGAGTTGCTCTTCCCGTCGGGGCGGACCGCGATGCTCTACGGCGGCTCCTGGTGGATCCCCAATTTCGAGCTCCAGAACCCCGACCTCAACTTCGCCGTCGCCCCCGTCCCCGCCGGCAAGCGAGACGCCGTCCTCTCGGGCGGCGTGCTCTGGGGCATCTCCTCGTCGGCCGACAACAAGGAGGCCGCCTGGCGCATGGTCCATTGGCTCGTTCTGGAGCAGCAGGCCCGCGACTACTGGCAGAAGCTCCGCGTCGCGCCCCCCGCGAACCTCGCGGTCCTGAACTCAGACGCCTTCCGAACCGCGACGGGCATCGTCGACGAAACCGGGCAGGTGCGCGTCCCCGCCATGACCGCCGATGAGTTCGAGGACCGCGCCGCCTGGATGCTCCACACATGGCGCCCCGACCCCGAGACCGGAAGGGCCCCGGGCTTCATCGAGGGTGGACTCTACATGCAGAAGCTCCGCGACGAGCTCGGGACGATGCTGCAGAGCTACCTCAACGCCGCGATGCGAGCCGCCGCCGCCGGCGACGAAGCCCCGGACCCGCGCCCGTACCTGACCCGTTGCGCCGACGCCGTCCACGCCAAGATCGACCAGGACCGTGAAGCCAACGGGCTCTCGCCGATCAACCACCCGCCGTATGACTTCGGCCGATTCGACAAGAACTGACCCGCCCGCTACAGCCCGACTTCCTTCAGCAAGGGCGCGATCGCCACCGGCTTGCGCCTCTGGGCCGACCGCTTCACCGCCTCCATCACGCAGTAGGTCTCGACACCCTCCTCGAGCCCGGGCGACGCGTCCGTGCCGTCGATCAGGCTCCGGCCGAAATACTCCGCGTAGTTCGCGAACTCCCCGTAGTGCATCCCGTGCACCTCGCTGTTGAAGTAGTACTGCCGCCCCGCGTACAGGTAATCCTCGACCACCTCGGCCATCTCCGCCGGATCGAACCCGGTCGGCACGGCGGGTCCACCTGCGGGCCCCGAGTGCACATAGCGCATGTCGTGGTACTGCGCCAGGCTCGTCCCGCCCGATGCGTACAGCATCAACTCGATGCAGTTTCTCGCTCGTGGAAGCTCGTGGCACCCGTAGTGCCCCATCGCCCGCCCGATCCGCCCGTCCTCGGTCGTCAGGTTCACGACGTAGATGTCACGCCCCACCAGCCCGTGCTCGGCTCCCATTGCGCTCGTTCGCCCATACGCCGACACTTCCGCCACCCGCCCCAGGTACCACCGCACGAGATCGACCGGATGGCTCATCCCGAGGAACGCCCAGTCGGTCTCCGTCGTCGCCCAGGGGCTCTTGCGGTAGTACCAGTCCATCCGGTGGATGTAGTGGGCGTCGACGAGCTCGATTCCACAGAGCCCACCGAACTTCCCGCCCTCGAGATCCCGCCGCTGCCGTTGGAACGGCTCGAAGAACCGGGAACTCTGCCCGACAAGCAGCCTGCGCCCACACCGCCGCCCGGTTTCCAGGATCCGGGCCGCGTCCTCGAGCGAGTTCACGATCGGCTTGGTGACGATCACGTCCTTGCCCGCCTCGAACGCCTTGCAGATGTGATCACCGTGGTGCGCGTCCGGCGTGTAGATCGCCACGAGATCGACATCGTCCCGACCCAGCATCTCCTCATACTTCGGGGTGAAGAAGAGATCGGGCCGCTCGCCCTTGCTCGCGGCCAGCTTCTCCTCGTTCAGATCACACCCGGCGACCGCGTGAACCGACGAGCACCTCTCCATCGCGAGCAGGAGCGTGCGTCCCTCGTGCAGACCGAGGACGCCGACCCCCTTCGACTCCGGGTGACGCTCGGGGATGGGGATGGGCCGCGTGCCGGGGATGTGCTCGATGAAACCCATGACTCGCTCCTGGTGTTGTGTGTCGTAGACACTCGGCAGGGCCTTGTCCTCGCACACGCCTGATCTACCCCACGAGCGCCGCGATCTCGCCCGCGCTCGGAAGGCTGGGAATCGCTCCCCGCCTGGTGGTCGCCAGCGCCCCGGCCGCCGCACCGCGCCGGGCCGCCTCGTCCAGCGGCAAACCCCCGGCGAGGGCCGCGGCAAGGGCCCCAGCGAACGCGTCGCCCGCGCCGACCGTGTCGATCGGATCCGCGGGAAACGCCGGGATCGTCCGGACGCCCGAGCCGTCCGCGAGCACCGCTCCATCGGGGCCCAGGGTGACGCAGACCGCGGCGGGGCCCAGTTCGAGCAGAAGCCGGGCAAGGTCAGCGGGGTCGGCGTCTCCGCCCGCGATGATGGCGGCCTCAGTCCGGTTGACAATGAGGAGATCGAGCGAGCGGAGCAGGTCGACGGGCAGTGAGTTACCCCTCTCGGGGGCCGGTGCGGCGTTGAGGATGACCCTGACTCCCCGGGCCTTGGCGAACTGCGCCGCCGCGGCGACCGCCTCGATCGGCACTTCGAGTTGCATGAGAAGCACACCGGCGCCATCGAAGGTCGCGGCCGCGGACTCGACGTCGGCCCGCGTAATCGTCATGTTGGCGCCGGCGGCAACGATTATCGTGTTCTCGGCGGTAGTCTCGTCGACGGTGATCAGGGCGACGCCGGTCGGGGCGTCGGGACGGACAAGCACGCCGCCCGTGTCGACACCGTTGTCGGCGAGGGTCCGGGCGAGCAGGGCACCGTTGGCGTCGTCGCCCCGGGCGCCGAGCATGCGAACCGTGGCGCCGGCCCGCGCGGCGGCGACCGCCTGATTCGCGCCCTTGCCGCCTGGATGGGTCTCGAAAGCGCCGGCGAGGAGTGTCTCACCCGGCGCGGGAAGGCGGGGCGAACGCACGACGAGGTCGGCGTTCATGGAACCGAGGACGACGAGGGATTCAGGCATGGCGTGATTCGGTTGACGTTTGCCGTTCCATGAGCGGTCAATCGGTGCGGTGGATGGTGGCCCAGACCTCGCGTTTGGCGTCGAGGTCGCGGGGTTGCTTGCGGGCTTCGACGATGTCGATCAGGAGCGACGTGATCTCGCGTGGTCGCATGCTGATGGTGAGGGCCGACCATCCAGGCGTGATCGCCGGCAGGCCTCTGGCCCAGGCGGGCGGATCGGCGGGCGCCGCGCGGAGCGGCTCGCGCCCGATCCCGTCCGTCAGTTCGCCCATGAGGTTGGTGCGGTAGGCGGCGCCGACCGTACCCGGGATCAGGATGGTCGGCTCCGCGGGCTCGCCGTTGAACTCGACCAAACGGATGACGAAGGGATGGCCGGCGGCGCCAGCCGAGGCATCGAGGATGCGGTGGATGGCGTGGTCGGGGAGATGCTCTCCCTCCTTCGGGTTGGCGCGATGGATCGCGGTGATAAGGACGCCAGAGCAGTCGTTCAGGCCGATGCCGCCGAGGAAGGTGGGGACAGGGGCATCCTCGGGAGCGCCGCCGCCGCCGACGGCGAGGCGGGCGTTCTCCGGTCGATCGAATTCGGCGAGTTCGATTCGGTCGCAGACGTGGGCTGTTTCGAATTCGCGGGCGTGGCGTTCGCACTCCGCGTCCTTGAGCCCACGGTGAGGGATCACCCGCAGCGCGGGCCCTCCCAAATCCGGTGTGTATCGCCCCTCGTCCCAGGGGTCGTAGGCGGTGATGACGAGCTCAACGCCGCGATCCGTGCGGAACGCCTGCTGCGATCCGTCGTGGCAGACGAGCAGGCTCGGACCGTTCGGATCGCTGTTGACGAGATTGATCCACGAGTGCGTCGTGAAGGCCCGCCGGACGTGCTCGAAACGCTGCGGCGAGGTCATCCAATCACCGGTCGGATATTTGCGGCACACATCGCCCGTCCCTTGGACGGCGTGCGACGAGAGCGGGGCGTTCGTTCGGACCTCACCGATCTCGAAGGCGGGCTCGATCGGGAGGCGGAGCGCCCCCTCGAACCCGGCGTCGGGGCGAGGGAAGACGTCGATGATCTCGGGATAGAGATCCATCGCGGGATGCTCGGGGGCGAGCTTCACAGACAACCAGAATCCAATCGACTGGCCCCGCGCAGGACCGATGCGAGACATCAGAGTGCATTCACCCGAGTCGGGCGCAAGGTCGGGCTCCAGCCCGCCTTGATCGACAGGTTGCACGCTCCAAAGCTCGCCCTCAATCCAACAATGGAAATCACCGAGCGGTCTCGCGAGCAGCTCGGCCTCGCCGGACTTGAGTGAGGACACGCGGCCCGTCGGGCGATCGACGGTCGCCGTAAGAGCGCCTCGCTGCAACACGATCCGCTCTTCGGTCACCTCAGTATCGGGCGGCGGAGCATCCTCGACCGCGACCTCGTCGATTCCGACGACAGAGCAGGGCGGGAGGATCGCGACGCGCACACCGTCCGGATCTTCGAGCGGGACACGCCCAGTCCACGCGAGCGGATTGATCAATGCGGCGCCACCCATGCGGCGCTCGAGCTGATCGAGCGTGCGCGAGAGCACTTCAGTCGCGAGGGCAACCGCGAAATCCATCTGGTTGTGGCCCACGTGCCCGCAGAGGCCCTCGCATTCGTGGTTGTCGTGGTGCTGGGCCGCGAGCAGATGACGCCACGCCTCGTCGAGCTCCCACGCGGGGTAGACGTCCCACGATGGGTACGGGCGGCCGGCGTACGCGGCGATGGTCGCGACCGCCTCGGCGGCGAGGATGATCTGCTCGGTCTGGCGGCTCCGGCGTGGGTGGGCATCGGCGTTCTTGCCGAGCGTGACGCCGTGCCAGATCTGGTCTGGGTGGTATTCGCGCGTCTCGGTTTGGTCGCCCTGGAGCTCTGCGAGCTCCTTGACGAGGGTGCCGGGGGTTCGGGGCCGGAGATCGAATCGATCGTCCGCGAAGAGCTCCTTGAGTCGGGGGAGAAGCAGCTCGGAGCGACACATCCAGTCCTTGGTGGGCATGAGCTCGAGCCATTGGACGATGGCGGGACTGTCGAGCTCATCGATGAGGCCCTGCTCAAGAAGGCCGTCGAAATCCTCGGGCCACTGGTGGACGTTGAGGCCGTTGCGGGGCAGAGCGGGGATGGTCGTGCCATCGACGCCCCGCCAGTGGATCAGACTCGCCCGTTCCCGGGGGAGTTCGGGCGTATGCCAGGTCCACTGAAAGAAGAGGTTGGCCGCGTCGTAGCCGCACTGGCGGAGGATCTGGGGGAGCTGAGGGAAAAAGTAGAACTCCTCTTCCCAGAACGTGCGCGGGCGATGACCGGTGGTGCGTCGGGCGGCACGGACCCCGTACGTAAACTGGCGGATGTTGGACTCGCCGGGCTGGAAGAGGCCGTAGGGCTGCCCGTACGAGCCCCCGACAAGCTCGGCCTGTCCTTTGTCGAGGGCCTGGCGGAGACGGGCGAGCGATTCGGGGGCCTCCGCGGCGAGCTTCTCGTAGCCGATGGCGTCGAAGTTGACCCCACCCGCAGCGCCGGTCGCCTGGATCAGGGCGAGTTGGTCGGCGATGCAGTCCGGGAGGACCTGGTAGCCCCAGAGCCACTGCATGTCGACCCAGTGCATGTGATTCCCGAACGTGTAGTAAAGAGGCTTTGGGGGCATGGTCTCGGCGCCGGGTCGGTGGTGCGGTCGGGACTTCCGCGCATGGTCGGGGCCGCGCCCGCCCATCGCGCCCTATGGATATGCTGCCACTATGGTACTACAGACACGCGTTCGATCGGGTGTTGTCGTGGCGGCCGGCATGGCGGTCAGTCTGGGTACGGGTGCTTCGGGGCAGACCGGAGCAATCCAACCTGCTGTCGAGTCAATGCCCGTTGTAACGGTGGACAGGGACAACGTCAGGATCGACCGCAGCTGCGTGGTCGAGATCCCCGACGGAGCCGTGATCGCCGATGCGGACAACAACGGCGTGATCCAGATCACGCGGTCGGGGATCACCGTCCGATTCGCGGACGGTTCGGTCCTGCGCGGAGCCGCGGAGGGGACCCCGTGGGACACGCTCACCGGAACGGGGATCGTCATCGAAGGCCAGGGGGGCGTGACGCTCGAGAACGCCCGGGTGCACGGCTACCGGGTCGGGCTCTTCGCGACCGACGCCGACGGGCTGACAATCTCGGGCGGTGACTACTCGGACAACTACCGCAAGCATCTCGGATCGACGCCCGAGGCGGAGGACGGCTCGGACTGGCTGAGCCCGCACCGGAACGACAACAACGAATGGCTCAAGAACTACGCCGCGGCGGTGTACATCGAGGAGTCAGCCAACGTGACGGTCCGCGGCGTGCGGATCCGGCGCGGGCAGAACGGAATCCTGCTGGACGAGGTCAACGACTCGAAGGTGTACGACAACGACGCCTCGTTCCTGTCGGGATGGGGGCTGGCGCTCTGGCGTTCGAGCCGGAACGTGATCACCCGGAATCACTTCGATTTCTGCGTGCGGGGGCACGTCGAGGGCGTGTACAACCGGGGGCAGGACTCGGCCGGCATGCTGTTCTTCGAGCAGTGCAACGAGAATGTCGTGGCGGAGAATTCGGCGACGCACGGGGGGGACTGCATCTTCGCGTTCGCGGGGCTGGACGCCCTGGGCGATCCGTCGGTCGCGAGCAGGACGGCCGACCACAAACGCAAGGGGTGCAACGACAATCTCTTCATCCACAACGATCTCAGCTACGCCCCGGCCCACGGCTGGGAGATGACCTTCAGCTTCGGCAACAAGGTCATCGCCAACAGGTTCGTCGAGAACGCGATCTGCGGGATCTGGGGCGGGTTCAGCCAGGACACGCTCATCGCGGGGAACCTGTTCGACGGCAACGGCGGGATGGGGTACGGGCTCGAGCGGGGCGGGGTGAACATCGAGCACTCGGCGGGCCACGAGATTGTGGACAACCGGTTCGTGAACAACCTCGCGGGTGTGCACATCTGGTGGGACGACCCGGGGAACATCGTGACCCTGCCATGGGGCAAGGCGAACTACAGGAAGGTCACCCACAACACGATCGCCGGGAACGAGTTCGACATCAACGACGAGCCCAGGCCGTTCTGGGGTGGGCGCGAATCTCAGCCGCGGGTTGCGATCCAACTCCGGGAGGACCAGCCCGGGAACTTCTCCGACACGCGGATCTTCGGGAACGAGTTCAAACTCGACGGCCACCTGCCGAAGCGGATGGACCGCACCGAATCGATCGAAATCACCGAGTCGGGTGAGGTTCCGGAGTGGAAGATCCCGGACTATCCGGTATACGGCGACACGCGCCCGGTCGAGATCCGCGACGGCATCCCCTACTCCGATCGGGTGGACCTGCGGGGACGCGACAAGATCATCATGAACGAATGGGGGCCGTGGGACCACGAAACGCCGCTGGTCCGGCTGCGCGAGAAGTCGGCGGGCGAACACGTCTATGACGCCCTGGGATTCAACGAAGGCGACCCGCCTCAGATCAACATCGAGGGCGCGGAATCGAGCGTCGCGAACGTCGACGGCGGCGTGCAGGTGCGGGTGACTGCACCCGAGGGCATCCACCCGTACACCATGAACATCCATAGCGGTGCGTTCAACCAGGCGATCGAGGGAACACTCTTGAAGGCCCGCTGGCTCGGGCGGGTGTTCTCATGGGCCGGGCAGGTCGACCCCCGTGAGAATGCGGACGAGTGGTACAAGCTCGCTCGCCGCGGCGAGGCGATTCCGTTCGGGCTCGAAACTGTCTCGCTCGACTTCGGGTACGGCGGCCCGAAGGACCTCGTCCGGGCCGGTGTAATCGAGGACCGGATCGGCAACGGCGACAACATCGAGCGGAGTGCCATCACCGGCGACCACTTCGGCCTTGAGATCGCGGGGCGGCTCCCAATCAAACCCGGGCGGTATCGCCTGAAAGCGGTGTCAGACGACGGCCTGCGCGTCTGGATCTCGATCAATGGAGCCGAGCCAACGATGATCCTCGACGAATGGCGACACCAGGTGCCGACCCCGTTCTCGGCCGATTTCACCGTCGACGAGCCCGGCCTGATGAGCCTGCGCGCGATGTACTTCGAGATCGACGGCTATGCGAAGCTCGATCTCGCACTGGAACAGGTCCAGGACTGAGTTCCTTCCCACGAACGACTCTGGTTGCTGACAGACGGCGCACGCAGCGCACGCGATACTCCGCGAGCTGCCGATCGTGTCCGTGCGAATCGCGGCGTGCCACGCCCACCCCATTGTGCTTCCACGAACTCCCATCAGCTCTTGAGTCCGAGTGTCGTTTGTTGTATGTTCGCAAATCCACACCAAGGGTTGGGGGCCCCACGCTACGCCGAGTCCCCGAATCCTGGGTGGAGGCACTCGCCCCGGTCGGGAATGGCCCCACCACCGGTCGGCGGCGGGCACGACACCTCTTTCTCACCACCCGGCCGAAAGGCGCTCCCGGCATCTCCCGGATTGTGTTACCATAGCAGGCACGTCCCATAGGGTCCGCGGCCTTTGCCCTTCGGGAGCCCGCGTGCCTTTCATGCCGCGCGTTCGCGTCGATGTGGGTGTCACAGCGTTGATTCCCGTCACAGGGATCTATCGATCGCACGCGCGGCGCCGGAACGTGAATCGGGATTGAACGGTGCGTCCATTTCGTTCAGGAGCTTGGCGGGCTCGGATCGTCCTCAACTGGACCGGCAAACGGAATCGCGCGAACGGTCTGCCATTGGGAGAAAGATCATGACGAAAGAAGTGATGAGCGTCGCGGTCGTGTGTGGACTGACGGTGTCATTCGCGTGCGGGCAGTACGACCCCGGCGCCTGGTGGACGGATTACAAGGGTGGCCCGGAGCGCACAGGCTCACGCGTCGTGCCGGAAGGCCCCGCGACGGTCGTGGAGTGGACGCAGGAATCGCTCCAGCCCAACTCAATGGGCGGGTTCTCGATCGACGGGAACGACGACGCCTACTTCATGACCCGCAGCGGTCAACAGTTCGTGATCGATCCCGGCACGCCGGGCAGCGGCCTCGTGAACCCCAGCCTCGAGGACGGTGTGATTGGCCCCTGGGGCCCCAACGGCGGCGTGGCCGACCATGCCAGCTACCCCAAGCCGGGCTATAGCTCGGGCACGCTCGGGACCTACTTCGGCTACATGAGCGTCTTCAACAACGAGACCGTCGGCCAGATCTCCGACAGCGTGTTCGAGGCCGGCACGGCCTACACTTTCTCGGCCTGGGTCATGGGCGGCGGCAACGACGTCGGCGAGGTCGTGTTCGAGATCGGCTACAGCGACAACGGAAACTTCGTCCTGCTGAACTCGGCCCAGTACACCGTCAACGGCACCTGGGCGCAGCAGCCCGGCGTCTCATGGACGCCCCAAGGCGGCAACCCCGAGGTCGGTCAGCCGATCTTCGTCCGCCTCGGCTCGGGCAACAACTCGCTTCCACCCGAGGACATCTGGTTCGATCTGTTCAACATCAGCCCGCTGGTGAACGACCCGGGCACGCCGCCGACGGTGGTCGGCTTCAACCAGGTCTTCAAGCTCAACGGCGGCACCGGCGAAGTCATGGCCCAGTCGCCCGAGCTGCTCGGCAGCACCCGTGACTACGGCGGCGTCGCCATCGGCGCCGACGCGATCTGGTGCACCACCAGCTCGCCCGTCGACGAGAACGGCGACCCGAACGCGACCAGCACCGTCTGGAAGCTCGACAAGGACGATCTCTCCATCATCGGGGCGTTCCGCAACCAGGCGGTCTTCGATGACGCCTTCAGCCAGGGTCTCCGCGGGCAGCCCGTTCTCGGCAACCAGGGCAACGTCTACGTGTACGAACGGGGCGACGGCGTCAACTCGGGCGGCGAGATCCACGCCATCAACGCCACGACCGGCGCGATCTCCTGGTCCTACGAGCCCTTCCTCTTCCTCCAGACCTTCTTCGGCACCCTCGGCCCCGTCTACGAGGACTCGCAGGGCCGATCGCTCATCACCTACTTCAGCCGTGACACGCTCCTGACCGGCGTGCAGGTGCGCGACAACGGCAACGGGACATACACCGAGATGTGGTTCGGCGGGCCGGACAGCTTTAACTGGTTCGGTTCGGGCGCGCTGGCCCAGGACGAATCGGCGATCTTCGTCACGACGTTCAACGATGGTGATGTCCCCTCGCTCTGGGCCATCGACCCCGACTTTGGCAACGTCCTCGACAGCGTCCCCGGCGATCGCGGCCTGATCAGCGAGCGGAACCACTTCGGCCGCCCGTCGCTCATCGCGAGCAGCACCGACAACACCACCGCGGTCTACTGCGGCGGCAGCTTCGGCAAGATCCACAAGTACACGTGGAACCCGGCCACCGGTTCGCTGACAGAGACCTGGGTGTACCACCCCGTCGCGTTGGATGTCGACATGGATAACCAGTTCGACGCCGGCCCCCTCACGCCAGACGCCTGGGCCACGCTCGAAGACTTCGTCCTCACAGGCGAGTTCACGGTCGTCAGCGCCGTCGAGGCCAACGACCCGCTCCGTCCCGGCACCTACGTCTACGGCGGCATGCAGTCGCAGAAGGACCCGAATACACCGTCCGGCCAGAACGGCGCCGACTCGCAGATCGGGCAGTACGTCATCCTGCGGGACAACGGTCCGAACTACGACCTGATCTATCGCACCGATTTCGACGGCACGCTGCCCTCGACCCGCTACGGCAGCCAGTCGCCGACACCCTTGTCCGACGGATCGTTTATCTTCGCCGGGGGCAACGCGAGCATCACCGGCTCGGCCAACGGCAAGATCTATAAGATCGGGGCCAACAGCCTCGACTGGACGATCGACGGGAGCGCCAGCTTCTTCGACGCGCTCGATTTCCTCGGGCTGTACGACGCCGGCAACACCTCCGTCGATGTCGACGGCATCCCGGGCCTGGACCCGGGCGACATCGAGCTCTTCCTCCTCGAGGCCGTCGCCGACGGCAACTGATCTGACTCTCCCGGCCCGGACGCGAGAGCGACCGGGTCGGATTGGAATCGACAAAGGCCAGAGGACCTTCTGATCGCGATAGCGGACGCACGGATCTGCGGGTTGTCCGGCTCTCACGAGGGCCGGCAATGGGAAACGCCAAGCGGGGGATAGGCCATGGCGGAGCAAGGAGCAAGGAGCACGGCTATGCGAGGCACGAGGGCGTTCACACTGATCGAATTGCTCGTCGTCATCTCGATCATCGCGCTCCTGATCGGGATCCTGCTTCCGGCCCTCGGAAGGGCCCGTTCGACGGCGCAGTCCACCGTGTGCGCAACGAGCCAGCGGAGCAGCATGCAGGAGATCCAGAGCCTCGCGCTTGATACGCACGGGCAGGGGCCGTTGGCTGGCGAGATCTATGGGCTATCGGCGTTGGGGTTCCGGAAAAGCAACGTGGGCTCGACTCACGGCGTCGCGGGCATACCAACAGATGTCGCCGCTGCGATGGGCTGGTACAAGGTGCTGGGCGGTGACTCATACCCACTCCCGCTGTTCCTGCGGCTCGCCGAGTACACGGGGGTCTATTGGGATACGAACACGGTGACCAACGGAGTGCCGATGGAAACGCGGCGCATGGCGGGCGTTCTGGCGGGCGAAGACGCGTTCACCGCGATGACGGAGTTCTATCAGTGCCCGGGTGACGACACGTTCGAGCCCGGGAACACCGAGTACTTCGCGTCGACGCTGGTGCCGGGTGGTCAGCTGGGATTCTGGAGGGACCCGCGCTTCGGCATGCCCGAGATGACCTCGTTCGGCTTCAACGAGCATGTTTTCGGCCTGACCGCCGGGGGATTCGCCGCGCGCAGCTCCCAGACCAGGCTCGGCGGACTGATCGACGAGGTGGAATTCCCGTCGCAGATCGTCGGGATCATCGACCTCGAGCCGCGTCGGTACGTCGACGACCTAGACCGCCTGATGACGATCTACGACTGGCCGGCGGACGGCGACTCGAGATGGTCGGTCGGCGAATACAAGTACCAGCTCGAGGTGCAGTACCCGTCAAGCTACCACACGAACCTCCCGAGGGCGTTCGAGTTCAACCGGCACGGCAACACGGTGAACGCGGCGCGTCTCGACGGCAGCGTGGCGAGCGCCAAGAACGACTACGAATCGCTCGACAAGCTCATCCTCGCGAGGAAGAACGGCAACGCCGACGTCGTCCCGCAGGTGGGAAACGACGGCCCCTGACGCCCGGCTGATCGCGAGGAGTTCCCAGAGCACCGGCTCCGGGCGGCCCGTTGGCCGGTCGATCGTCGGGCCCGAGGATTGCAGCCGGGCAGTGCCCTCGCGAGCGAACAGGGTGGGCCAGGATTGGCGAGTGGGGATAGAGAAAGGTCGGACCACACATGTCACGGTTGAAGCTGTTCGTCCTCGCGCTCGCCGCGTCGATCGTGTCCGCCCCGGCAGGCGCCGAGATTATCCCGATCCGGCAGATGGAGATCGACGGCCAGGCCACCATCACCGCGTCACCGTGGGATATCGGCCACAAGGACGCGCTGTGCGACGGGGACTACGACAACGTCTACCGCTCGGCCAACATCAACCCGGCGATCGTCACCGTCGAGTTCAACCAGCCTGTGGCGAGCGGGGCCTGCCGCGGCCGGATCTTCGCGTCGCCGTGTCTCATCACGCTCGAGGCGGCCGACAGCCTCGCCGACCTGGACTCGAAGACCGGCTCCTACACCCTGATCTTCGAGGACCTGCGGGCCGAAAACGAGCAGGTCTTCTGGATCGAGTGGAACAACACCCCCATCACCCGCCGCGTGTTCCGCTGGGAGGTGTACCGGCTGGAGTACGACAACTACGTACACATCCGCGAGCTTGAGCTGCAGACGGTCGAGCCCGTCGAGGTCGTGGTCATCGGCGGCGATCTCGTTCGCCTCAACACGCTGGAGTTCCAGCCCGCGGACCTCGACGGCGCCGTCGGCGACTCGCGGCAGGTGACGGCGTTGGGGTCGCTCAGCTACGGGCCCGACGTCTACGACGTGTCCGAACTCATGACGTGGACCAGCGACGACCCGGGCGTCGCGACCGTTGCGCCGGGCGGGCTCGTCACCTTCCAGGGGCCGGGCGAGACGATCATCCATGCGACGCGGGGCGTGCTGGCCGGCGAGGTCCCGGTTTCATCGCGGGCGCCGCGGCCGGTGGACCTCGACGTCGGATTCATCAACCGGCAGCCCGAGTACAACCGGTTCCGTGTCGCATTCAACGGCGACCAGACAATCCAGCCGGGGCTCGAGAACGAGAAGAAGTGGCCCGACCCGGGCGAGATGGTCACCTACACGGCCAACGTCTTCAACCGAGGCGACGTCACGGCGACGGACGTGCCGTACGTGTGGCGGTTCGACGGCGAGATCGTCGGCGGCGGCCGGATACCCCTGATGCTGCCGAACGAGCGGTACACGCTGAGCTACCAGGCGCCCTGGCCCGCGGACACGGTGCAAACAGTGGACATTGACCCGGGCGTGCAGGAGTTCGCGCCGATCCAATACGAGCGGGCGGTCGGCGACCACACGATCGAGTTCCAGCTCGATCCGTACAACAAAGTCGACGAATACAGCGAACTGAACAACAGCGTGCTTGATTACATCAACGCGCTGCAGTTCCACCTCTGGATCGACGAGACGACCTACGCCGAGTTCCTCAAGCGACCAAACTTCATCGAGACCTACAGCCCGGAGGACTGGGCGCAGCTCCAGGTCGAGGCGTTGCAGCGGAAGATCTGGATCTCGGGAGGACGGCAACGTCTTCGGATGAGCAACTTGCAGGTCGTGCCCGACGGGACGCTCGACCCTGGCGGGACGCACGAACCCTACGGCGAGCCGACGCTGTGGGCGGATTCCCGCTGGGGGTTTGACTGGCCTGTCTCCTACCTCGAGTCGTTCATCAAGCGGACGGACCAGGCGCTGGTGCACGAACTGGGCCACCAGCTCGGCTTCATCGACATCTACTCCTACGACGTGGCCATCGAGAACATGGACATCCTGCACCCGAACACGGGACTTCCCGTCGCGGACACCGCGCTGATGCCCAGGGTGAGCCCCTGGAATGTCTACTACGGGATGGAGCGATACCTCTACAAGAACGGACAGGCGATCATCGACTGGACCGATCGGGGTGCGATGGCGAACACCGGGGCGCGGTACTTCGGGCCCGGGACGATCGCGGGGCTGAACCGCAATCTCGGCCTGCGGCGCGGGTTCTACGGCGACTTCCTGCTGGCGATCCCGCCGACAGTGAGCATCCGGCTGGTCAACGCGGACGGGTCTCCCGTGCCCGATGCGGTGCTGAGGGTGTTCCAGCGCGAGCTGGACGCGACGGTGCCGAACACGGCGAAGTTCACCGGCCGGACGGACGCGCAAGGCCTGTGGACCTTCCCCGACGTGACACGGCCCGAGTGGCACGGGGGCCTCAGCGTCGACACCCCGTGGAGCTGGGTCGATTCGGGCGGGACCTACTTCCGCGGGCCTGACCCGGTGGGGCGCAACGCACCGCTCGTGCTCGAGTTCCGCTTCCGCGACGAGAACAACCAGATCGTCACGGAGTACCACTTCCTCGAGGTCGACCGCGTGAACATCGCGTTCGATGAGGGCCAGACCGACGAGGTCACGGTCGACATCGTGACGCACCGAAGCCGGGCCGAGGGGAACACGTTGCCGGAGATCCACTTCTCCGATGGTTCCATCTTCACGATCCTCGAAGGTGACGAGCTGCGATTCACGGTCTCGGCGACGGACGCGGACGGCGACGATGTGTCGCTGAAGGCGACACCGATCGCGAACTCTTCGTTCGACCCGCAGACCGGCGAGTTTGTGTTTGCGCCCGACGCATTGCAGGTCAACGAACACGAAGGCTCGGTCGACTACGCCTCGGTGGTGTTCACGGCCAGCGACGGGAAGGCGACCGTTGCGGCACAGGTGCTGTTCGAAGTCCTCGACGATCCGTCGAGCGCGGTGTACCGCGAGGTTGTGCCGGAGCCCGGCGGCTGCGCCGGTGATTTCGCGCCGGCCTACGGCGAGCTGGACTTCTTCGACATGATCGGGTTCCTGCGGGAGTACGACGCGGGCAACGCGATCGCGGACACCGCGTTACCCGCCGGCGCACTCAACCAGGCCGATGTCCTTACGGTGTTGCTGGCGGTCGAGGCCGGCTGCGACTGACGCGGATCGGGCCGCCAATCCCGGTCTCCGGTACACTGCTTTTCCCGCTCCATGAGCGCCGCGTTGGCGACGGAGGCTTGCGATGTCGATGCACGGATTCGGCCTTGATGGCATCTCAACGATCCGACCGGGCGTCCGCAGCCGGTCGGCCTGCGCCGAGAACCCCGAGGGAAACAAGGGCGGCGGGGCCCAGGCGGGCGTCGGCGACGACAAGCACTGCACCAAGGCGGCGGAGCGTCTCGGCAAGGGGTGGAAGGTGCGCCCGTGCTACCGCGACTTCGAGCCCGGGCAGACGCTGACGCTGCTGGACGCCCAGGGGCCCGGCGAGGTCCGCCACATCTGGATCACGGTGCTCGACAGCGTGCAGCGCCGTGTGTCGTTCGAGGTCTTCTACGACGATGCGACCGAGCCCTCGATCCGCGTCCCGCTGGGCGATTTCTTCGCCAACGGGCTGGACGGGTGCGCCGTGATCGGGTCGGCGCCGATCACGGTGGCGCCGAAGGGCGGCATGAACTCGTACTGGCCTATGCCGTTCCGCAAGCGGATCCGCATCGAAGTCCGCAACGACGGGCGCGAAAAGATCGACTACTTCTTCTACCAGATCGACTACACGCTGGGCGACGTGCCCGACGACGCGGGCTACCTTCACGCCGAGTTCCGGCGGGGCATGACCACACGGGAGCACCCCGAGCACACGCTGCTCGACGGCGTCGAGGGGGCGGGCCAGTACGTCGGCACCTACATCGTCTGGAACCAGCTCAGCAACGGCTGGTGGGGCGAGGGCGAGGTCAAGTTCTTCATCGACGATGATCCGTCGGACGCCCCCACCATCTGCGGCACGGGCACCGAGGACTACTTCGGCGGCGCGTGGGGGTTCGTGCAAAACCACGCGACCGACATGCGCCCGATGACGTATTCGACGCCCTATCTCGGGTACCCGCAGGCGGTCTACGACGCAACGGACAAGGCGGGGCCCCGTCTGCCGAGCCATGCGCTCTATCGGTGGCATATCCCCGACCCCGTGCATTTCGAGAAGAACCTGCGCGTGACCGTGCAGGCGCTGGGGTGGTGGCCGGACCAGACGTACCAGCCGCTGACCGACGACCTCGCGTCGACCGCGTACTTCTATCTGCGCGAGCCCCGCGGCGTCGCCTCCCTGCCGCCGGTGGAGGAGCGGTTTGCGCGGTGACCCTACCTGCATCGATCGATGAGAGGGATGGAAAGGCCTTGTCATGAGCTACATGCTCCCGAGTGTTCCTCAGCCACGCCGGGTCAATGCGAGGGAGGCCCTCCTGATCGCGTCGGGCGACCTGCGCCCCGCGGCGAACGCGACCTGCTGGCCGGCGCAGCGGGCTCTCGAGTCCGAAGCCCGAGCCGCGTTCGAGAGCCTGGGCTGGACGCTCACGCGGGCGCACCCAGAGACCCGAGCCCCAGACGGGAGTCGGCCCGAGCCCGAACCGCACGGCTTCATCGCCAGCCAGGCCCACGGGCGAGCGGTCTTCGAGTCGATCGATCCCGAGGCCCCGCTGGTCGTGGCCGAGGCGGTCTGGCAGTACAGCCATCACGTGCTGCACGGGCTGATCCGGCATCGCGGGCCGATCCTGATCCTGGCGAACTGGTCCGGGCAGTGGCCCGGGCTGGTCGGGGCGCTCAACCTGCGCGGCTCTCTGACCAAAGCCGGAGTGCCCCACTCGTTCCTGTGGGGCGACTCGTTCGAGGACGCCGGATTCCGGGCCAAGCTCCGCGCGTGGTGCGAAACCGGACGCGTCGAGCACGATGTCTCGCACGCGCTCCCGCTAGACATGTCCGCGCTACCCCGCGCCGAGCGACAACTCGGTGAGGCCGTCGCGGCGGATCTCAGGCGCCGGCCGGCGATCCTCGGCGTGTTCGACGAGGGGTGCATGGGGATGCACAACGCGATCGTCCCCGACCACCTGCTCGCCCCCTGCGGCGTGTTCAAGGAACGACTGA
This sequence comes from Phycisphaeraceae bacterium, assembly GCA_023898685.1. Lineage (GTDB taxonomy): Bacteria > Planctomycetota > Phycisphaerae > Phycisphaerales > UBA1924 > UBA1926. Next base: position 2,717,054 of record CP060234.1, on the reverse strand, counting down.
GCCAGTCGGCCCTCTACTTCGCGATGACGCAGGTCTCGCATGGTGAGGCCCAGGCGGTCCGCGCGTGGTACGACGAGCGGGGGATGCGGTTCAACACCGGGCCGAACCCCCAGACGGACCTCACCGACGATCAGATCCACGAGCAGTGCCGCATGTACATCGCGGCGGTCCGGCTCGCGGATGAGTTCGGGTGCGACGCGATCGGGATCCAATACCAGCAGGGGCTCAAGGACCTGTGCCCCGCGTCGGATCTGGTTGAAGGGACGCTGAACTGCTCGGAGCGACCGCCGGTGAAACGGGCGGACGGATCCGTGATCCGCGACGGCGAGCCGATCACGCACTTCAACGAGGTCGACGAGTGCGCCGGGCTCGACGGGCTGATCACGCATCGGATCTGGCGGGCGATGGGCATGACGCCCGACAACACGCTGCACGACGTCCGCTGGGGCGACACGGACAAGAGCGGGACGACGGACACGTACGTGTGGGTCCTGGAGATCTCGGGATCCGTGCCGCCGTCGCACTTCTCGACGGGCTGGGCCGAGGCCGTCGGCGAGCGACAACCCCCGATGTACTTCAGGCTGGGCGGTTCGACCATCAAGGGCGTGAGCAAGCCGGGCGACGTGGTGTGGAGCAGGATCTACGTCGATGGGCTGACGGAGCCCGGCCGCTCCAAGCTCGCGATGGACATCGGGAGGGCGTCCGCGGTCGCGCTTCCCGCAGCGGAAACACTCCGCCGCCTGGAGTCGACAACGCCACAGTGGCCGATCATGCACGCCGTGACGCACGGCGTGAGCCGGGACCAGTTCATGGCCAAGCACCAGGCCAACCACATCCACGTGGTGTACGCCGACGATGCGGAGCGGGCAGACCGGGCCCTCGCAGCGAAGGCGGCCGCGGCGACGGCGATGGGGATCCGCGTGCACCTGTGCGGGACGGACGCGACCGGAACACCGCTGGCGGACCGGCTCCGCTCGCTCGCCTGATCGTGGCGGAGAGCTCTTTGCAGGCAGAGAAGGGTCCCACGAAGTCTCTGCATGTACGAGCCCGAAGCGCAAGCGAAGGACCCCGAGGCCTTCGACCTTCGCTTGCGCTTCAGGCTCGTCATACGCATTCCGGTTGATTCCGAGGCGCGGTGCCCGCCTTCATCGCGTAGCGTGAAGGCGGCTTGATCGGCAACCGCTGCCCATTCGTGGATCACCCTCCCGGGATGATCCACGGCACCCACGCCCGGAATACTCCCGGAATCCGTATCAGACCAACGCCCGGCTTGAGCCGGCAGCTACATTGAACCGGGACGCCATCCGTCCGGCAGCGGCTCTGGACGCGGCGGACGGCTCACGATGTCGATCGACCGCCCCTCTTCGGACGATTGCCCGACCGCGAGCATGACCTCCAGGGCGTGCAGCGCGAGCTCACCCGAGGCGCGGTGAGGTCTGTCTTCCGCGATCGCGGACGCCATTTCCGCGATCCCCAGCCCCCGCCCGTTGACCGCGGGCCCGCCGGTCAAATCGACCGGTTCCCACGCCTGGCCATCCACACGCCGCAACTCGATCCCAAGCCCGCCCGCCGCCGGCTCGAAATCGTTCGGCGAATGGACCGCGAGCGTCGCGGCCGAGCCGTAGATCTCAATATCGCGATTCCGCGACGCGGGAACGTCGAAGCTCATGAGCATCGTCACGATCGGGCCCGACTCGAGTTCGAGGATCGCCGTCGCGTGCGTGTCGACCTCGACGTCGACCATCTCGCCCCGCTTCGGTTCGCTGTTGATCCGGCGGCGGGCGTGGGTCCGCCGGGTCCTCGCGGTCACTCGGGCGACCGGGCCGAGCAGCATGACCAGGGCGTGTATGAAATACGGCCCCATGTCGAGCACCGGGCCGGCGCCGGGTTTGTAGTAGAACTCGGGGTCCGGGTGCCACCACTCGGGTCCCGCGTACACCATCGTGAGCTGGCCCCCGACAACAACGCCGAGTTCGCCGCGGTCGATCAGGGCACGCACTGTCTGCCACGTCGAGCCGAGCACCGTGTCCGGCGCGCAGCCGATGCGGAGCCCGCGATCCCCCGCCGCGGCGAGGAGGTCGCGTGCCTCGTCCAGCGTCGACGTGATCGGCTTCTCGTTGTAGACGTGCTTGCCCGCCGCGATCGCGCGCAACGCCACCTCATGGTGGGCGTCCGGCGTCGTCAGGTTGAGGACGGCGTCGATCTCCGGATCATCCAGCAACTTGTCGAGCGTCAGGACGCGCGGCACCCCCCACTTCTCCGCGGCCGCCCGGGCCCGAGCCCCGTCGCGATCGCACACCGCCGCCACAGTGACGTTCGCGAATCGGGCGAGCGTCCGGAAGTACTGGCCGGAGATGTTCCCACACCCGACGACGCCGATACGCATGAGACCCTCCCGGCCAGGTCATTGACCCAACGCTCCCGCCGCCCAGAGAACGCACCTCTCCGCCAACGTCAAGCACGGCTCGGCCGCGAAGTCCTCGATGTTGTGACCAAGGGCCGAATACGCCACGCGCCCGGCGCCGTGACGCCGAGTCCAGACAACCGGCATCGCAACGCCCCGGATCCACTCCGCGTCGGGCCCGACCATCATCGTCTCGGCGAGCACGCGGTTCGTCGGATCGACGTGCATGTAGTACTGCTCGCTGCGGACCATGAAGCGGTCGGGCAGCCCCGCCGTGATCGGGTGATCGGGCTCGGCCAGCCGGACCTCATAGTCGATGATGCCGCCGGGATGAGCGACGAACTGGCCCCCGGTCACGAACTGGAAGGTCGGTTCGCCCCGGAAGGCGTCGCCCATGCCCCCGTGCCAGCCGGCGAGCCCGACACCGGCCTCGACCGCATCGGCGATCGCCCCAGCCGCGCCGGTTGGCAGCATCCCCATCGTCCACGCCGGGACGAGCACGTCATACCCCCGCAGGTGATGCAGGTCACGCAGTGGATCGAGCGACTCGATGACCTCGCACGCCATCCCGCTCGGCTCGAGCCGGGAAACCAGCAGGTCGACGGTCTCGATTGGATCGTGACCGTCCCAGCCTCCACGAAAAATGAGGGCACGCAAGCCGGTTCTCCCTGTGGCTCCGGCAACACCTGTCACCGGAGCGTCGCACACGCGGCTCTCGACCGACAACAGCGCAGGATAGATAGAAACGCCCGCGGGCGTGGCCCCGCGAGCTGCTGGGTTGCTTCGAATCGACTCGCTGGATTACGGGCAGCCGGCCAGGAAGTTGGTGACGAACAGGTTGATGTCCGTCAGGTCAAACAGGCCGTTGCCATCGATGTCGCCCAGCGGGTTCTGGGTGGTGAACGCGCTGATGAACCCGGTGATGTCGGCCAGATCGAGCAGGCCGTACGGCTCGGCGATGTCGGCGGGGTTGCAGCCGCCCGCGCCGATGGTCACGGTCACCGAGGTCGTGGTCAGGCTGCCCTGATTCAGGCCCGGGGAGGTCGAGTAGGTCGCCAGGCTCGAGCCCAGCACAAGCACCACCGCCCCGGCGTAGTCGAGCGTGATGCTCTGGCCCGCGACGGCGCCGGCGTCGGCGGTGACGTCGAACGTCATCATCATGGCCGGGTTGTTGCTCAGGCCGCCATCAAACCCCCGGCCCGCGGCCGCTCGCACGAGATCAGGGGAGGCCGTATTGGTGGCCACCGCGCCGAAGGTCAGACTGGCGTTCACGGCGGGCACCGTGGCCGACACCACGGCATCGCCGCTCATGGTCACGTTGCCGCCAAAGCCGTAGAACCCGGCCGCGCCGAACAGCCCACCGCCGGCGCCAGCGGTGTCATAGTCGGACAACACGGTGATGGTCACCGTCCCGCCCGGGGCGACCGTCGCCGCACTCGACGACACGGTCACGCTCGCGCTCTGAGCCGCAGACGCCCCAACGATCCCGCCGACGACGATGGCTGTCAACAGTGTTCTCTTCATTGCGCTCCTCCAACTCTCGTGGATCCGCCTCGAACCACTGGCCCGGCCTACGCCGGGGGTAGGCCAACCCATCCTAGACCAAGCCTGCGTTACTACAGATTACGAGTATTGTCGCAGAGGTCAAGCACCAGAGCCACTTGTACACGGCAGCTCAACCAACCATTTGGCCCGCGTAGCGCCAGGCAAATCACTCCTACCCTGCACCAAAGCGAGCCGATTTCCCTAACTGCTTGTGCTGTAGCAGCTTACGCTCCGTGCGATTCAATTTCCGGCGTCATTCACCCCGACCTCGCCGCGCCCGTCTGTGCAGATCCTTGGCTGGACTCGGAAATGCCAGACAGGCCGCCGGTCATGTTCAAGGCGCGAGGCGCAGGTGCCCGAACACGCCCCCACTTCGTGCCTTCGTGCCTTCATGCCTCCCAAAAATGAAACGAGCCCGCCCGGATTTTGCCCGGACGGGCCCAAATGTCGGCGATGACCTACTTTCCCGCAGTGCAGTATCATCGGCGGCCCGGTCTTAACTGCTGTGTTCGGAATGGGAACAGGTGTTGCCCCGAGCCTATGGTCACCGACAATCCGCGTTCGGACATTCTCATGTCCGACGCGGCTTTGCGGTCCGAAACCCGAAACGAGATTCGGGCACCGGACCGAAGCCGGCATCGACGGGCAGATGTGAGTTCTCGCAGCGCTGCACGCGTGCGGCCGATTGAGGCTTTCATAGACAAGCCTCATCAAGCACGCCGCGGCGGCTGGTAGGGGTGGTCAAACCTTCGACCGTTAGTACCGCTCAGCTGAGGGCCTCTCAGCCCTTACACCTGCGGCCTATCAACCCGGTGGTCTACCGGGGGTCTCACGCGAATGCAACCAGACCTCATCTCCAGGGGGGCTTCCCGCTTAGATGCTTTCAGCGGTTATCCCTGCCCGACGTAGCTACCCAGCTGTGGGCCTAGCGGCCCAACTGGAACACCAGGGGTCGGTCCAACCCAGTCCTCTCGTACTAAGGTTGACTCCTGTCAAGTCTGGAACGCCCACGACAGATAGGGACCGACCTGGCTCACGCCGGTCTGAACCCAGCTCGCGTACCGCTTTAATGGGCGAACAGCCCAACCCTTGGGACCGCCTACAGCCCCAGGATGCGATGAGCCGACATCGAGGTGCCAAACCGCTCCGCCGCTATGGACGCTCGGGAGCGATAAGCCTGTTATCCCCGGGGTACCTTTTATCCGATGAGCTACGCCCTTTCCACACAGAAGCGCAGGGTCACTAGAGCCCTCTTTCGAGACTGCTCGACCCGTCGGTCTCGCAGTAAAGCCGGCTTGTGCTCTTACACTCTAAAACGCGGTTTCCATCCGCGCTGAGCCGACCTTTGCGCTCCTCCGTTACTCTTTCGGAGGAGACCGCCCCAGTCAAACTACCCAGCACCCGCTGTCCCCCGCCCTGGTTCAAGGGAATCGGGGTTAGGCCACAAACTCAGGAAGGGTGGTATTTCACCTGTGGCTCCACCGGCGCCGAAACGCCGGCTTCAAAGCCTCCCACCTATGCTACGCATCATGTGCTCGTGACCAACAGAAGCCTGCAGTGAAGGTCCACGGGGTCTTTCCGTCTTGCCGCGGGTAGACGGCATCTTCACCGTCACTACTATTTCACCGAGTCGGTTGCGGAGACAGTGCTCCAGTGATTACACTATTCATGCGCGTCGGAACTTACCCGACAAGGAACTTCGCTACCTTAGGACCGTCATAGTTACGGCCGCCATTGACCGGTGCTTGGGTTCCGAGCTTCGCCGAAGCTGACCCGGTTCCGTGACATTCCGGCATTGGGCAAGCGTCACACTGTATACTTCCTGTTGCCAGTTTGCACAGTGCTGTGTTTTTGATAAACAGTTCCCAGAGCCTTTTCTCTGCGCCCCGAAGGGCCCCCTTCTTGCGAACGTACGGGGTTAATTTGCCTAGTTCCTTCGCAACCGTTCTCTCGAGCGCCTGAGGCTATTCGCCACGCACACCTGTGTCAGTTTTGGTACGGGTCTAAACCGGCTTTTTCTTGGAACCGCATCATCCCCCAGCGGCCTTGCGGCCTACCAATCTAATAAGGCAGGGGGACTCCACGATCCGTTCACCGGAGAGCGCAGGAATATTAACCTGCTGTCCATCGACTACGCCTTTCGGCCTCGCCTTAGGTCCCGGCTAACCCTGGGCGGATGTACCTTCCCCAGGAAACCTTGTGCTTTCGGCGTGCAGGATTCTCACCTGCATTATCGTTACTCAAGCCCGCATATGCACTTCCACACGCTCCACGAGCCCTTACGGACCCGCTTCACCGCCTGTGGAACGCTCGCCTACCACGCTCTCGCGTCCGCGGCTTCGGCACCCGACTTATTCCCGATTATTATCGGCGCCAGACTCCTCGCCCGGTGAGCTATTACGCACTCTTTAAATGATGGCTGCTTCTAAGCCAACATCCCGGGTGTCTAAGCAATCTGACTTCCTTATGAACTAAGTCGGGTTCTGGGACCTTAGCCGGCGGTCTGGATTCTTCTCCTTTTGTCCGCGGATATTGTCACTCGCGGACTATCTCCCAGACCTTGGCCGTCGGTATTCGGAGTTTGGTTGAAAGGGGTACCCAGGAAGGGCCCACCGTCCATCCAGTAGCTCTACCCCCGACGGTTGCTATCTGAGGCTAACCCTAAAGTTATTTCGGCGAGAACAAGCTATCTCCCGGCTTGATTGGACTTTAACCCCTCCCCACAGCTCATCCCATATCTTTTCAACGATAACGGGTTCGGGCCTCCAGTGGGCTTTACCCCACCTTCACCCTGGCCATGGGTAGATCGCACGGGTTTCGTGTCTAGCCCCATCGACTCAACGCCCTGTTCAGACTCGGTTTCCCTTCGCCTCCGGTCCGGTAGACCTTAGGCTCGCCGATGAGACTAACTCGCGGGCTCATTATGCAAAAAGCACGCCGTCACCCCGAAGGGCTCCGACTGGTTGTAAGCGCACGGTTTCAGCTACTCTTTCACCCCGCTCATCGCGGTGGTTTTCAACATTCAGTCACCTTACTGGTTCGCTATCGGTCGTCGAGGAGTACTTAGCCTTGGAGGGTGGACCCCCCGTCTTCAACCCGGGTTCCACGAGCCCGAGCCTACTCTATGGGCTGAGCGACCCGCTACAGGACTTTCACCTTCTCTGGTCCGGCATTCCAACCGGTTCACTGGGTCTGATCCGCTTTCGCTCGCCGCTACTCACGGAGTCGCTGTTGCTTTCCTTTCCTACGGGTACTGAGATGTTTCAGTTCCCCGCGTTCGCCTCGCGTACCTATGCATTCAGCACGCGATACCCCGAAGGGTGGGTTGCCCCATTCGGAAATCCACAGATCACAGCTCGGTTACCAGCTCCCTGTGGCTTATCGCAGGTTCCAACGTCCTTCATCGCCTCTCGACGCCAAGTCATCCGCCGTGCGCCCTTATTGGTCTGACCACTCCTACCTGACGCCGCGATCACGCCACCGACCCGTTCCAAAGAACGAAGCCGGTCGCCTCACGCGAATCAGACAAGAGCAACAGTGCACGCCCTGGATCGCATAATGATCAAACTTGCTGCCGTCAGCCTTGCCTTCGCAAGACCTTCTTTCGCAAGCCATGTCCGGAAGCTTGTACAACCGAACCGCCCGGTCGATATACCGAGCAAGGTGTCGCGGCAAACCGCTCACCATTCCAGGACGAACAACCGGCCTCACGCGTGCGGCAAACACGCGATCGGCCGACACCAGCTCTTACGCTACGAGATACTCGCATCTTCGGCCCCGCCCTACAAGACGGAAACGACTCCGACCGGCGACTCAACAAGCCGACCGAAGCCAAGGCGGGGCCATCAACTGCCCGTCGATATCCGGTTGTCAAAGAGCCCGGATGCCCCCGGGTTCGACCCGACGACACCCGACGCCGTTTTCACGGCTTTCTTCCTCTCCCCGAATCGGCCGTCAGCCGCTCCGAATAGAGGCGAGGGGATGCTAGGCGCGATCCCACTTCGGTCAAACAGGGACGACCGTTTTTTCGTCCCTCCCGCACCCTATCAGGGTACGTACTCGGCGTTCGGCTCACGAATCTCCGCTGTCTCGGCCAGGCGGGCCGACCGATCCACCATCGAATACTCCGTCTTCCCCCGGTCCTGATCGGGTCGGCGTGACACCACCCCGGAGAGCGGGTCGAAGAAGAACACCTGGTACTGGGTCGAATCGTCCTCGCTCAAGGGGTAGACCGCCACGTCGAGCATCACCGCGTTGATGGGAAGATCCTGCCTGGGCTCGAAGAACTTCAGCCAGGGACGATCCACGGGCTTCTTCTCCTCGTCAGGGTTCACCTGCGCGCCCCCGCCGCCCAGCACCCGCGTCGGCGGCGCCCCGGGGCCGCGCGGCGGAACGGCGGGCGTCCTCGGCGGAGCCTTCGGTTCTTCCTCGGCGTTGCGTTCCTCGAAGTAGGCGCTCAGGGCCGCCTGGTCGATGCCCTTGAGGTCCACGAAATTGGGAAGGTCTTCGGGCAGCCGGAACTCCCCCTGCACCGCATCGCCGGGCGTCAGCGTCACGGTGTGCTTGCGGTAGTACCCGTAGAACATCCGGTACACCTCCGCCGTTGCCGCCGCGCTCTGCTGGTTGAGTTGCCCCTCTTCACGGGCCGAGGTGACGAAGAAATAGTCCTTGCGCCCAACGGTGACCGGCTTGGTCCACTCCGTCCACGGGCTGTACACCAGAGGCGCCTTCGCGTTGGCGAGCAACCCCGGGTCTTCGGACCCGAGCGAACGCTCCCGCCCGAAGAGCGGGTTGTTCACGCCGTAACGCAGCCGATACCTGTACATCGCGCCGGGCTCAACCGTCAGGTCATTCACCCACACCTGATACGACTCCTGGTCGAGCAGCGGGCCGGGCGATTCGACCGCGTTCGCACGCGTCGGTCGGCGCGTCGAGGTCGGCCGTGTGGTCCCCCGCCCCGGAATCCTCGGATCATCGCGCGACGACCCGCCGCCGCCGCCGAGAATCACGACTCCGCCGCCGCCTCCACCGCCGCCAACCACCCGCGACGACGTCCCTCGCGTGGGAGCGCGTGAAGGCCGCTGCGATCCGGTCGCGGAGGCGCCCTTGTTCATCTCGTCCAGCTTGGCGTAGAGATCGTCCAGCTCCTTGTTCCGGGCTTCGATCTGCGCCTTCTTCGCGTCCATCTGCTTGTCGAGCGGATCATCCCGCTGCGTGCGCGCGCCCGACTTCGGTCGTGCGCGTGCCGACGAGCCGCCCGAACGGACGACACCACCACCGCCGCCGCCACCACCGCCCGTGATCCTCGGACCCGACGAAGACGTCGGGCTGGTTGCCCGGCTCTTCTGCCGATCTTTCGCCTCCTGGATACGAACGATGTCCTCCTGGAGGTCCTTGATCTCCGCCTGAACGCGATCGATCGCGGCCTCGGTGTCCAGCTTGGCTTCCAGTTCATCCATCTCACTGGGAGGCGCCCATTCGGGCCCCGCGATCGTCGGCAGATAGGGCGGCTCGGCGACCAGACCCGGGTCGTCCTGGGCCATCCTCGCCAAGGCCCGCAGATCCGACGCCTTGAGCGTGTCCCACGTCAACGTCTGTCCCTCGGGCGCGCCCTCGTTGTAGGCGTCGAGCACGCCGGGCTCCCAGCGCACGTTCTCCACGGGCTGCGCGTCCGACCACTCGCCGGTCTCCGGGTTCATCCACTCACGCTCCAGTTCGACCGACAGCACCTCGACCAGCCCCGTCGGGCCCTCCGACCACCAGTGCGTCGGAATCGCCCGCGAACCCTCCGCCACCGCGCCGAGGGCGTCGTGGATCGACTTCCCGCTGATCACCGCCTCGACCGACACCGTCGCCTTGTCCAGCGGCTGCTCGCTCGGGAGGTATTTGTCCATCGACGGCGTCGCACGCCTGAAGAACGGATCCACCGTCGCCCACTGCGTCGATACCAACGCCGAGCCCGGCTCCGGCAGCGTCAGCGGCGTGACCGGGCCATCCAGGTTCTGCACATCCGAGATCGCGAGCTCGAACCGATCGCCGAACGGCACCGCCGCGATCGTCTTCTCGTCGAGAATCGGCGCCTCGAAGGCCCGCTCGAATTCGGCGGCCAGGTCGGGCGTCTCGAGCGTGGGCAACGCGGGAGACGGGTCGACCATCTGCCCGTGCAGCGCCCCGGCCTTCGTGCCCAGTCGCGCGAGCACCTGGTCCGGCGGCACCCTCTGCCCGTCGTAATCGACCTCGTTCGGCGAAACCAGGAATTGCATCGCCAGCACGCCCACGAACACCAGGCCCACCAGGCCCAGCACCATCTTCTCAACGTGCTGCTCGATCGGATTGATGCCCTTCAGCCTCATCGCGATCCCCTTTCAGATCCGCCTCACGGCTGCTCGGCCGCCTCGGGCGCCGGCCGCTCGATGCCCCACGCCGCCGCCACGCGGTCCGGCACCAGATCGGCCAGCCAGAAGTCCAGCCAGACCGACTCCACCTCGATCTCCGCCCGCACGACGGAGTCCGGGCCGTAGTAGTACCCCTCGTCGAGGTCCGCCCAGACATCCACGTCGCTGAGCTCGACCCCGATCACCGTTAGGAGATTGGCCTTGCTCAACGCGTCGAAGAAACGCACCAGCTTGTCGCTCGCGGCGATCACGGTGATCGTCCCGCGGCGGATCTGGTACACCCCGTTCTTCTCATCGGGCGCGCGCCCTGTGTACGACGCCTCGGCCGGGCCGGCCGGCGCGCCGCTCGGGCCCCGCGACGCCGTCGGCGCCCTCATCCCGGACGGCATGCCCATCGGGTTGCGGGTCGGCGGCCCCGACGCGGCACGCCCGCTGGGCTCATCATCCGATCCGGCTGATCCGGCGGCCGCCTCGGGGAATTCGAGCTTGTCGAGCGAGATCGACACGATCCGCTTGACCGGCGAACGGGGGACCTCGGTGGCGAGGCCGTCCTCGGTCGTATTCGCCAGCTGCACCGCACGCAACAGATCCTCGATGAACCAGTAGTCCATCTGCCACACGAACGCGTCGGTCACGTCGGGCCCGCTCGGCACCTCCTGGATGATCGTCGACGAGCTCGACGCGGCCATGCCCGACGAGCCGCTGCCGTACAACGCCTCCTTCGATCCGAACACGCTCAGTTCCTCGGCCCGCCGAGCGTACACCCCGAGCCGCTGGCTCTTCATACGCTCGAGCAGCGCGTCACGGTCCTCTTCCGACATGGCCCGGTCGTCCCCGCCCGCCCGATCGATCTCGGCCCGGTACGCGTCGACCACGCGCCGCGCCACGTCCTCGGGCTTCATGGGCTCACCCGCGTTGATCGACCGGAACAACCCGTCGTAGACCGACGGCGTCTCGTCGTCGCCGACGATCAGCCCCGCCATCTCCTTCACCCGGCGACGCTCTTCGCGATCGTCGTCCAGCCCGGGGAACACGCCCGTGAGCAGCACCGAACGGTCGTCCTTCTTATTGAACCGCACCGCCCGCGTCACGACGTCCTCGATCATCTTCTGCCGCTCGGCGCGCTGGGTCGCGAAGTAGGCCGTCAACGCCGCGTTCGGCGGCTTCGAATCTTCGTAGGGCTGCTCGTCCGGCGTGATTGGCGGCAGCGCGTACCGCACCTTCGACACCGCGTCGACCTTCCGCTTGTTCGTCGACAGCTTCTCCTCGGCCGCCTTCTTGATCGATGCGTTCCACATCGAACTGCCCACAAAGCCGGCGGGCGGCAGGGCCACGATCAGCACACAGAAGACCACGATCAGGATGTTCGACTTCAGCCAGTTCAGCACGCCGCTCACGAGTCACCCCCTTCCGCCGCCTTGGTCTCGGGCAGATCAAGCAGCAGCGTGAAGGCGATCTGGTACCCCTTTTCCTGGGGCTCGTCGGTCGTCGCCGGGTCCGGCGCTGGTTCGGGCCCGATCGCGGCCACCTCGTTCATCTGACGGATCAACGCCTGCGGGTCATCGTCCGCCGCGCCCGCGGTGAACGACGGGGTCATCCCGGGCATCGCCGGCCGCCCTCCGCCGCCTCCGACGACAAGCAGGCCACCGCCGCCACCGCCCCGCGGCGTCGGCCGACTCACGAACGACCGGCCGGACCGCGACAGCGGGCTGCCCGTCGGCATCGGCGGCTGGACAGGCGTCTCCTGGTACACATCCTCGTCCAGCTCCTTCACCGCGATCATGTACGGCACGCCGTCGCGCGCCTGGTGGTCGCGAAGCCAGGCCACCACCGCGTACGCCACTTCCTCGGCGTCCGCGTGATTCGTCGCGAACTCCAGCGTCACGTTGATCCGGCGCTTCGCCGCGAGGTTGATCTCCTGGTCATTCCACTTCATCTCGTCGGGGAAATCCGCCTTGGGGCCCGATCTCGCGCTGCTCGCCCCGATCATGGCCTGCACCGGGTCGAACCCCTGCCTCTGCACGACCATCAGCCCGCCACCACCGCCGCCACTCGAGGTCCGCGGATCGCGGGCCGACGACGAGGGCTGGTTCTTGGGCTTGGCCGCCTTCTCCGCATTCGGATCGCCCGGCTCGAACGCGGTTTCCAGCGCCGCGAGCCTGATCTTCGTGCCCTCACCCTGGCGCATCAGCGTCGAACCACGCATGTCCTCGAGCATCTGCCCCAGGTCGTTCACCAGATCGGCGTACACGCCCCGATTGGCCAGCAGGCCGATCAACGCCGACGCCGTCGTGTCCTTGGTGGAGTCGCCCAGCACGCCCGCCTGCTCGGCCTCGTCCTTCAGCCGATCGCCCTCGCTGATCACCTTCTTGATCTCGATGGGCTCGGTCACCGAGTTCATGGCGGTCATGTCCATCAGTGGTCGCACGAACCAGCCCGCCGTCGCCGCCGCCGCCAGCCCCGCGGCCGCCCCGAACCACAGCCGCTTGCGGCGCCACATCGTGTCGCGCACCACCTTGATCGGCATCACGTTGGCCTGGAGCGTCGCGAAGCCCAGCCCCTGGAGCGCCAGCCCGTACGCCGTGCCCAGGTTGAGTGACGCGTCGGTGAAGTCGGCCTCACGCCCATCTGGGCCCTTGAGCCGCTTGAAGCCCTCGATGCGGTAGATGTCCATGTGCAGCTGCTGCTTGAGATACTTCCGCAGGCCCGGTAGGCGGAACGTGTTGCCCAGCCCGATCAGCCGCTTCAGGTCGGCTCCCGCATGGACGCTCTGGTAGTAGCCGATCGATCGCTGCACTTCCTGCACCAGATCGGTGAAGACGGGCCTCATCGCCTGGAACACGTGCCGCGCGTGCTTGGTCTGCTCGGCCTCCCTCTTCAGCCGCTCCGCCTTCGAGTAGCTCAGCTTGAAGCTCGTCACCAACGCGTCGGTGAACTGATGCCCGCCCAACGGGAACGTCCGCACCCACACCCGACCCGCCTCGGCGATGATCAGGTCGGTCGCGGTCGTCCCGATGTCGAGGATGATCGTCCCGGGCGTCTTCTCGGTGAACTCGAGGTCATATGCGAGCGCGTTGTACGCGGCGACGGGGCTCAGGGTGGCGATCTCGGGCGTCAACCCCACGTCACCCACCTGCCCCAGCAGCTCCATGATCCGGGGCCGGGTGACCGCGAAGATGCCCACCTCGATGTCGGGCGAGTCCGGGCTCACGAACGTCTGGTAGTCCCACTCCACCTCTTCCAGGGGGAACGGGATCTGCTGCACCGCCTCGAACTTGACGATGTCCGGCACCTTCTTGGGCTCGACCGGCGGCAGCTTGGCGAACCGGGCGAACGACTGGTGTCCCGGCACGCTGATCGCCAGCATGGCGCCCGAAAGGTCGAACTGGCTTGTCAGCGTCCCGAGCGCGACCCGGACGGCCTCGCCTGTATCCAACTCTGGCGTTGACAACACCTTGGAGTGGTTCAGCACCGCGTAGTCGCGGACTCTCGGCTGGTCGCCGTCGAGTTCGAGCTTCAGGGCCTTGATCGCCCCCGACCCGATCTCCACACCCCAGCACACATTCGAGGAAGGCATGGCGTTCCTTTCTCTGTCCGAATCTCGAAGCCGATCCCGTGGGCCGGGATCCTACTGGACGGCCCGCTTTCGTTCATGACGACGGGCGCCCGACATCCATTCTTCCGTCTGATATCGACCGGCGGATGCCCCGTGTGGCGGCCCGTGACATGCCCGTGACACTCGGCGGGCAGTATCCATCCCCGGACCTCCTCATTCCGTCCGCTTTTCGAGCCACTCGGCCAGCAGAGATCCGGCGGGCCCCAGCACCGCGACCGCCGCCACGATCCACCAGCGCTCCAGGGGCACGCACACCATCGACCAGCCCGGCAGCGACCATATCAGCAGGTGATAGCCCACGAACAGGCCCGTCACCCCCAGCGCCAGCCGCGTCGGCCCGGCCGGATTCGGCACGTCGTCCTCCCGCAGCATCCGGCGCGACATCGCGACCGCCCACAGGCCCGCCACGATGAGCGCGATCCCGAAGACGACCCCGACGATCGGCCATGGACCCATCACGTTCAGGACATCGCCATCGCCGCGTGCGAGACCATCGCGGCGCCCTGCTGGTCCATCGCCGCCACATACCCGAGCAGCGTCACCTCGCCGGGCTCCACGAGGCGCATCGTGGCCGTGAGATTGCCGATCGAGCACCACCGCGTCGGGTTCTGCTGCCAAGACATCGAGGCGATGAGATCATCGGGCTTGCGATCGACGATCATCTGGATCATCTCCCGGTCGTGCGTGGTCACCTGATCGCGGGCCGCCTTCGCGTCGTCGGTGTCGCCCGCGAGCGCCTTCTGGTCGCCGAACGCGGGCCCGACGTGGCTCAGATCGGCGGAGCTGACAATCAGCGTCGTCCCCCCCAGTTTCGCCAGCGCCGCCTTCAACGCCCCGACGAACGGCTCGAAGGCCAGCCCCTCCCCGTCGTAGCTCTCGCCCGCATTCACCGACGGGTCGTGGATCAACGCCGCGAACACCGGCACGTACGACCCGCCCCCGTCGGTCCCCAGGCAGTGCTGGATCCAGGGGATATGCAGCTCGATCGAGTGCTCCCGCTCGTGGTCGTAGCGGTGCTCGAGCATCCTGCGGGCGTCGTCCGCACCAAGCTCGGCCTTGACCGCCTCGAGCAGCCCCGAATCCAGCGGGCTGGTGCCCAGGGGCGACTCGAAGCCCTTGTCGCACCCCACGACGCCCGTGCCCCGGCCGAAGTGGTTCGTCCCCAGGATCACCACCCGATCCGGGCGGTCGCACACCCGCAGCCGCCCGTACACCTGGGCATAGTTCATCCACCCGCGTACGTAGTCGACATGCGGAGCCACGACCGCCGCCGGCAGCGTGTCGAACGCGGGCTTCTCCGCGTCCTTCAACGCCTGATCGATCCACTGATCCAGCAACTCACGGAGGGCACCGGGGCCCTGCTCGGCCTTCTGCTCGTCGGTCACACCCTCGCCGACCTTCGCCGCCACGACCTGGTCGGCAAAGGCCGCGGTCACGCCGGGCGGCAGCGTGTCCGCCTCGTCATACCGAGTCTTCATCTCGTTGAACATCGCGTCAAACACCGGCCCATGCAGCAGCGCGGCGTCGTCGAGCTGCGCGACGAACGGCTCGAGAAACTCCCGCGTCAGCCCCCGCCCAACCTCGGCCACGATCTCGTCGAGCGTCCGAGAACCGTCCATCAACGGGAGCAGCGCCTGGGCCGCCGGCATCGTCGCCACCATCTTCGGTGAGATCTGCTGGGCGTCGGCCAGCCCCAGCATCACCACCTGCTTGCCATCCGGGCCCTGCATGGGCAGGGGGAACCCACGAACGCGCCGCAGCTTGGGCCGCTCCTGGTGCTGGGCGTTGGGATCAAAGACCGGGGCGGTCGGCGGGGTCGGCTCGCTCATGCAGGATGCTCCATCATCGTTGGGCGGGGCGCCTCCCCGCGCACCACTCTAGGGCCCACTCTGGACAGGCCGAGCCGGACCGCTACACTTCCCGGCTCCGGATACCCCGGGGCCCGAAGCGGGCCGCGGGCGCCCGGGCGAAAAGAGACCCAGCCATGACGACGACAGAGCAAATCGACGCGATTGCCCCCGGCCAGGCTGTCCGCTGCACGGTCACCAAGACGCCCCGCGCCAAGGGCCACCGCGACACCATCGCCCGCCTGATGCGCCTCGACCCGGACAACGCGAGGATCCTCCGCCGCGCCCAGAAGGTGCGCCTGGATCGGCTGCACCGCTACATCCGCGGCAACCGCCTTTATTCCAGCCGCGAGAAGCCGGCCCGGGTGGTCCGTGTGGCCGACGGCGCGACCTGGCAGATGGCGCTGACACCCACGATCGCCCCCGACCTCAAGTCCGTCGCGGGCTTCCTGAGCGTCGAGCAGGCCTGATCGGGCCGGACAATCCGCACCCGAATGAACCCGTCGCCCGGCGACGGGTTTTCATTGGGAACCTAGCAAAACGCCCGAAGCGGCCAGACGCCTCGCCTACGGTGCGCCATGACACGCTCCATGCGCACAGCGTTGCTCGTCGCCCTCATTCTCCCCTTCCTGCAGGGCTGTGGTGAGAAGGGGCGGCAGAACGACCAGGCCGTCTTCGACGAGGGATTCCAGACCTACCAGGTCCGGGGCATCATCGCCCAGTTGCCGAGTGATGGCCCTCCGCCCGAGGACCTCAAGATCCACCACGAGCACATCCCCGACTTCATCGGGAAGACCGGAGAGGTCGTCAGGAACTCCGACGGCACGCCCGGCATGAAATCGATGGTGATGCCCTTCCCGGAGCTGGGGGAGGGCGTCTCGCTCGAGGGGCTGGCCCCAGGCGACAAGGTCGTGTTCACGCTCAAGGTGAAATGGCTGGAGTCGCCCTCGGGCGAAAGAACCCCGCGTTGGCTCGTCTCCGCTCTCGAGCCGCTGCCGGCGGACGCCGAAATCTCCTTCGAAAACAAACTCGGCCCAGCCACACCCCCTGAAAACCCAACCCCAGAGCCCGCTCCCGCCGATGACGGCGGCCCCTGACGGGCAACGGCGCCAGAAAAAAACCCGGCACCCGACAACTGAGCCGGGCGCCGAGTCTCGTGGGGGTCGTGCTCGATGCCCGGGTTCAACTCTCCTCCCCCGAGCGACAAGCGATACGGCGGGCCACCCCGCGCGGTTCCGGCACCTCGGATCAACTTTCACGATTTCTCGGGCCTTGTGGGACGGCGGCGATGGTGACGCCATCAACGCGAGATCGCCGGGAATCACGCCCGGGCCTTGAGCCCTAGCAACTCCATCACCTGCTGCAAGTCCGACCACACCCGCTGCCGCGTGTCGGCCGTGTACTGCCTGAGCACGTAGGCCGGGTGGTAGGTCGGCATCACGGGGATCGGGTCGAAACCGGCCACTTCGGCAAGCGGTTCCGGCGGTGGAAACTGGGCCCAGTGTCCCCGCAACCGGCCCATCGATTCGGTGGTCCCCAGAAGAAGCTGCGAAGCCGGCCTGCCCAGCGTCACGATCGCCTCGGGCGAGATGATCCGGATCTGCTCGAAGAGGTAGGGGGCGCACAACCTCGCCTCCTCGGTGGTGGGCGTCGCGTTGTTGGGGGGGCGGGTCTTGAGCACATTGGCGATATACACGTCCTCGCGCCCCAGCCCCATCGCCGCGATCATCTTGTCAAGCAGTTGCCCCGCCGGCCCGACAAACGGCCGGCCCGTCCGGTCCTCCTCGGCGCCCGGAGCCTCGCCGATGAACATCAGGCGAGCGCACGGGTCGCCCTCGCCGAAGACGATCGAGTGGTGGTCGGTCACGAAGTGCTGATGTGGCGCGTCGGCGATGTACTGCTCGCGGAGCGCCTCGAGCGCGGCCCGGGCGGACGAACGACGGTCATCCACGGCCACGAAGATGGGTGCTTTCGCCGAGACAGGCGCGGGCTTGGCTTCTACGACCTCCGAGACGGGCCGGTCCGGATTCCCGCTTTGGTAGCTCGGCACGAAGTCGACACCCAGCAGGCGGCTGGTCATCGCGTGCTGGCTCACGAGCCTGGCGAGCCGGGGCTCGTTCAACCGTCGCCTTCCTTGGGCTCCTCGGCGGGCTTGGGCGTCTCTGGCTGGTCGCCGGCGGCGTCCTGCGCCTTCTGCTGCGCCTCCTGGGCCTGCCGCTCGAGTTCCTCGCGTGACGGCGCCCCCGATTCGCGGTCCCGCTGGTCGTCCACGACACCCGATGCGGCGCCCGGCTTCGCGTCGAACTTGGGTCGCGTGCCGACCACTTCGGTCACGAACAGGCACACCACGGCCCCGACCACCACGCCGAGCACCAGACCCGGGAGGAACCCACGCGTGAAGACGCAACTCGAACCACTGTGCTCGGCCATGATGGCACTCCTGCTCCGTGATCGACCGCTCGTGCGCTCACCGGGTCGGCCGAGTCCGGCCCGGCCCCGAATTGTAGCGAAACAACCGGGCTATCGGGACATCGACCGCATCCGGTCCACCCATCGGGCATATTCGAGGATTGCGATCAGACGGGCGCGCCGGCCGGGCTCGGCCGAGCCCATCGCCGTGGTGCGCCGCCAGGCCCAGTAGGGGCCGGTGAGGCGAAACCCCGAGCGTGCGACCATCCCCGCGAGCCACACGCATCCCCGTATCGTGCGCAAACCCCTGTCCTTTCAGGACCGGCGTTGGAAGCCGGCCTCAGCGGGACGACCCCGAGGCAACCCCCTGCTCGCGCCACCATTCGAGCGTGAGACGCAGGCCCTCGTCGAACCCGGTAATCGGCTCGTAGCCGAGGAGTTCTTTCGCCCGGGTGATGTCGGCGCACGAGTGCAGCACGTCGCCGGTCCTCGGGGGTGAGAACTGTGGCTCGAGATCGGTCCGGCCAAACTCCGTGAGCACCCGGCGGGCCAGATCGAGCACTGAAGTGCGCTCACCTGCGCCGACGTTGACCACCTGGCCCGTCAGGGCCGTGCTAGTCGCGCCGGCGAGAAGGTTGGCCAGGACGGCGTTGCTGACGAACGTGAAATCTCGCGTCTGGCTTCCATCGCCCAGAATGCGGATGGTCTCGCCCGCCATGAGCTGCGAGGCGAAGATCGGGACGACGCCCGAGTAGGGCGATCCCGCGGGCTGACGGGGCCCGAAGACATTGAAATAACGCAGGCTGATCGTGCTCAGCCCGTAGCTCTCGGCGTAGGAGGTCATCAGCGACTCACCGGCAAGCTTGCTCGCGGCATAGGGCGAGAGCGGGGCCGGGATGGTCGATTCGTCAACCGGCATCTTGGTCGCGTTGCCGTAGGCCGAGCTCGACGCCGAGAAGACCACGCGCCTCGCCCCCCCGTGCCGGGCGGCTTCGAGCGTCCGCAGCACGCCGGTCGCGTTGACCGCCCAGGAGCGGGCCGGATCTTCGACCGACCGCGGCACCGAGCAGATCGCGGCGAGATGGAAGACGACCGACGCCGACTCGACCGCCCGTCCCATCGCATCCGGATCGAGGATCGACCCGTGGACGAACCGGACGCGTCCGGGGTCGAGTTCGATCAACTCGGAAAGGTGGTCGGGGGTGGAATTCGAGAGGTCGTCGATCACGGTCACCGACGCGCCCAGGCTCGTCAGTGCGTCGACGAGGTGGCCCCCGATAAAGCCGGCACCGCCGGTCACACAGACGCGGCGGTTGTCGTACCCCGCACGGAGCGAGTCGGCGATCTTGGTCGGCAGTCGGATCACGCCGCGATCCTACACGCCCGAGCGGGCCCGGACATCCCTCCCCCCGCCAAGCGATGCGGGCGCAGAAAAAACCGGGCGACGAGGCGCCCGGTTTGCAAGGCTCTCGATCGGCAGCGCCGGGGTTACGGGCAGCCGGCGATGAACCCGGCGATGAACGCCTGGACATCGGCGAGGTCGAGCACACCGAACGGCTCGGCGAGGTCGGCGGCCGAGTTGCCCCCGACGAACGCGAGCACGAACGCGTTCACGTCCTGGAGATCGAGCACGCCGTCGCCGGTGAGGTCGGCGGGGCAGGGCTGCTCGAGGGTGAAGCTGGCGATGCGTGTGTCCCAGCCGAACGACTCCTGCGTCTCGCCGATGGCCCAGAAGGTGCGGCCGTCGTTGGGGTCGACCGCGAGGTCGAAGTAGTCACCCCAGCGCCCGTCGCTGCCGCCGAGCGGGCTCTGCCGCACGGTTGTCGGCTCGGCCATCGTGCCGGCCGGATCGGAGGGCAACCGGCCCGTGACGACCATGCCGACCGTGCGGCTTGACGAGCTGGTGCCGTAGACCATCGCCACCGCCCCGCTGTCGTTCGAATAGATCGCGGGGAAGAAGCCGTGGATGCCGGCGCCGGGGTCGGCGTTGCCGGACTGGGTCAGGCTGACCGAGCCCGAGACGGGCCAGTTGCCGGTGTTGAACTCATACCACCTGGGCTTGGCGACGCCACCGACCGAGACGTGATGGGCCGCGAACAGCTTGCCGTTGCGCCAGTGCACGCTGAACGTCCGCTCGTCGACGATCCAGAGCGATCCACCGCCGCTGACCGGGGCGTAGGCGATGCTGGAGAACCCCGGCACGGTGACCGACTGCTGGGAGATCGTCGGGCTGGTGATGGGGTTTCGCATCGCGAAGACCTGCATCGAGTTGCCGCCGTTGGTCTGCACGAAATACGCCGCGGGGTTGCTGCCGAAATGCTGGGCGGCCTGCACGGAGCCGGCGTTGGCCTCCCTGAGCGTCGAGTAGTGCACGGGCGCGCCGACGAGCATGTCGGCCTTGGTGAACACGCGGAAGCCCGCGCCGGCGAAGCCGCCGTTGTTCAGCCCGAAGAGGTTGCCGGTGATGTAGTAGCCTTCCTGGTCGTAGCCGAACCCGGGGTAGTCCCACCAGTAGGTGTTCCCGCTGACGTTGATCACCGCGTCGGTGCGGTACTTGTACCACGTGCCGTTCGGATCGGAATCATCCGACACCGCGATCGTGATGTAGGCGGTGGTGTTGTAGACCTCGAGCGCCAGCACGACGAATCGCTGGGCGTAATGGTCATAGAAGCACTTGGGATCGAAGGTGAAGTCGCCGGCCCCCACGGGCTCGAAGAATCCCGGGTTGCCGGGGCTGCCCAGGATCTGCTGGAACTGCTGCGTGCCGTCCTTGAGATACCAGCCGATCGTCATGTTCACGGTCGACACGACGTGATTGGGGCCCACGGCGAGCGTCGGATCGGGCGGGCTCCAGCCCGTGCTGTCCAGCGCGGTGAACTGCGTGATATTGCCGGGGTCGATCGCGAAGCCCGGGCGCGTCGTGCCGGCGCGAAGGCCGGACGCGTCCGCGTGCGGGCGGATCTCGTGCTCCAGTTCCTCGTGCGGCGGAAGGTGGATCTCGACCGACCCGCCCCCCGCGTCAAGCGGACGCGGGGCGATCTGCGGGCTGAACACCCGGGTATCAATGATCTGGACCGGCGCCACGCCGCGGGCGACCGCGCCGGGGCGGGTCAGATCGGCGATCTCGCGGTCGGCGGGCAGCGGGTGCGGGTCGGTGTAGACCTCGCCCCCCTCGAGCACGGGCTGGGCCGCCGCGGGCTCGACACCCAGCAGGGCGCTCGACCGGGCCGACTCGTGGCTCGCCGTCTGGCAACCGGCCGCGGCCAACACCATCGCTGCGAGCGCCGGGGCGCTCAACCGACTCAAGTTCTTCATCTGACACCCCTCGCATTAAGAAGACAAAACCCGGGCCGCCGACACCGATCGCGCGGCGGGATACCCGTCACGATCCCATTCGACTGAACCGGCGATGCGGATCGAGAATCCACAACAGAATCGCCGCTTCAAACACAAGAAGTCAGCACGCCGAGCAGGCGCCCGGCTTCCTCCTCCGCATTGTTTGCATTCTGATCGGACATCAACGACACCAGGATCGACCTGAACCTCCGGCGGACCACCTGCACGGCAGCGGCGGCGGCGGCGGCTGAATCAAACCCGTACACCGGCGCCAGAAGCTCAAACGCGGTCGGCGAGGTTCCCGACGCCACTGGCGTGATGTGGCGGGCCTCGAACAGGGCCCAGTGTGCCCTTCGACCATTCGAGCAGAAATGGGCTTCGCACTGCCGGCGCGCCTCATCCAGAGCGGCGATCGCCCATTCGCGATCGAACACCGCCTCGGGTGAGTCCGCCCGCCCCGCCCGATCGGCCACCTCGCGCATGAGCGAGGGGTCGGGGCGGTCCCAGTCCGGGTGCGTCTTCCCCCGCCGGGCCAGATCGATCCGGTACCGCCGCAGGGCGGTGAGCAGCAGCGATCGCAGCCGCCCGGTTTCCTGGTCGGCGATCTCGAACAGCCGGCGGGCGATCACGACATCGGCGAAGAACGCCTGCGTCACCTCGCCGGCCCGCTCGGCGTCGAGGCCCGAGCGGACCAGGTAGCCGTACACCGCCGGCCAATAGAGTGTGATCAGCCGGTTCCCCGCCTCGCGGGCGCGGTCGGCGTCGCCAGAGCGGAGGGCGTCGATGAGCGACCATCGCGTGGTCTCGAACGCCTGATGCCCCTTCGTCTCCATACACACCCCACTCCGGTCACGCGAGAATACACCGAACGCGGACTGCGCGGTACCTTTTCTTGCGTAACTTCCCGAGAACGGAGCCGACCGTGGATGTGCCCACCGCCCGCCATCTCGCCGGGGTCCTGGCCGACGACGACGCGGATGGCCCTTCGCCACACGACGCCCCCCCGGGGTTCGAGGTGTTCCACCAGATCGGCGAGGGGGCCTCGGGCCGGGTCTATCTGGCGCAGCGGGACGGCAGCGATCGGCCGGTGGCCCTCAAAGTCATGAAGCAATCGCTGGGCGAGGGGAAGAGCGCCCAGCGTGCCTGGCGCGAGTTCGAGCTGCTCAGCCAGATCCGCTCGACCCGCATCCCGGCCGTCCTCGATCACGGCACGCACCGGGGGCGGCTGTTCATCGCGACCGAGTTCATCGATGGGCTGCCGATCCACGAGGCCGTCGACGCGTGCGGGCTGGACACGCGGGCCCGCGTCGAACTGCTCGCCAAGGTCTGCGAGGCGGCGGGCGAGCTGCACAACCACGGGCTGATCCACCGCGACCTCAAGCCGAGCAACATCCTCGTCACGCCGGCGGGCGAGCCCGTGATCATCGACCTGGGCATCGCGGCCCTCGTGTCGAGCGACGTGATGCAGACGCTCACCGCCGACGGCGTCCCGATCGGCACCCCGGCGTACATGGCCCCCGAGCAGGCCCGGGGCGAGCGAGCCTGCGTAGGGGTGCGCTCCGACGTGTGGGCCCTCGGGGCCGTGTGCTGCCGAGTGCTGACCGGTCAGCCGCCGCACAACCTGACCGATGTGACGCTCTACGAGGCGGTGAGGCGTGTGGGCGCCGAGCCCGCGCGCGATCCGCTGACGCTCGACGCGGCGCTGCCCAGGCCTCTCGCCTCGGTGATCTCCAAGGCGTGCTCGTTCAAGCCGGGCGATCGGTACGCGAGCGCAACGGAACTGGCGGCCGACCTGCGGCGCTGGCTGCGGCGCGAGCCGGTGGAGGCCCAGCCGCCTGGGGCGTGGGTCAAGGCGACGCGGTGGATGACACGGCACCCGGTCTGGACGACGGGGGGGATGTGCGCGGGGATGTTGCTGGCGGCCGCAGGGGCGACCGGCGGGATCCTGTGGAAGATGGCGTACGAGCCGTTTGATGTTGTTACCAACTCGGATCACAGCAGAGCATGGATCGAGTCTCGGACACACCGAACCGTTGCGAGGATCGTGAATCGACCCAACGCGCCCGGCTCGGTCTTCGCCCATCGGATCGACCCACCCGAGGGCCAGGGCGGGCGTTGGCTCGCCGCCATCACCGTGCCGGACAAGACATCGCGACTGGCTGATCTACGCCTCATCCGCCCGGAGCTGCCCTATGGCACCGTCTGGACTGAACCCGATCCGGGCGACTACCCGCCCCTTGCGTACCCCAGCTACGACACGGAACTCGGACGAAAAGGCCATCGGTACAGCGTGCAGGATCTGGTGGTGACCGACATCTTCCCAGGCCGCGCGGGGGACGAACTGGCGTTCTTCCACAGCGGGGAGCCGGACTTCCCGAGTTGCCTCCGCGTTTTCGCGGTGGACTGGGAAACTCTGAAGGGGGAGGAGCTATTTCGTGCCTGGGTTCCCGGCGACATGCGCATGACATGGCTCACCGGAGCCGGCTGCTTCTTTCTCGCCGGCCCAAACAACCGGCTGCCGACACCGACCTGGGAGGGCCTTGATCTGGCAGCGGGCGAGCGTCCACGAGAGTTCGCCAGTTGCGCGATGCTCGTGCATCCAACCGATGGCCTGATCGGCGATCGTTGGCTGACGTACAAGATCGAAGGCTCGACTTCGAATGTCGATCGATGCTGGGTGCTCGTGCAGCCGGCCACACACGAGCCGGGCTGGCGGATGGGGTCGGACCTTCCCCGCGTGTACCTCGGGCTCCTTGTCGGGCCCGGTGCCGGGAAGGAGGCCGACGCCTCGGCATTCGAGATCGGATTCAGACCGGATGGAACGGAGTACCCGTCGACCGCATTCGGCGGCTGGATGACGAACTCATGGCTCGATCAGGTCGCCGAGATTGAATGGTCAAACGCTCTGGAAGCCTCCGAGCCGTTCCGTGAGTTGCGTGAAGCGTGGGGCACCGAACGCTTCCGGTTCGAGGATGCGCCGGCGTTTGACCCGAACCCAGAATGAGCAGCGAGCCATTCGACTTGGAATCACTCTGGATCTCGGTACGCACAAGAAAGCCCGGGCGAGCCCGGGCAGTACAAGGTACGAGGCCGGTTCCAGTTGTGACAATCAGGGGCATCCCGCCAGGAATGCGCTGACGAAACCGGTCACATCGTTGAGATCAAGGATGTCGTCCCCGTTCATGTCGGCGAGGCATTGTTTGCCCTGGATCCGCAGCGCGTCGAAGTGCGAAATGACCTGCCCGGTGTTGATACACCCGCTGTGGATCGAAACCGACAGGTGACGGACGTCGCCGGGATTCGACTGGGAGTCGAGCACGAAACCACCACGGACAAGCTCGCCGTCGACGTACAGATCTCCGATCCCAGAGTCTACGTCCGCGACAAGTAAGAAACGGTACCATCTGCCGGTGACCGCTTCGATATCGGTGCCGGAGATCATGAGCGGCCCGGCGGCGGCGGACTGCGTCAGGCCAAAGCTGGCATTCCAATTGGGCCCGTGATACCCCACGCTGGCTCCGGCGCACCCGTCGCTATTCTGCGGGAACTCCTCCACGAGTATCGAGCAAGCCAGCGTCACCATTCCGCCACTGAAGCTGAACTTCGCGTTCGTGTAGTTCTCGTTTGCCGACAACGGCAGCCCGACCATGCGCAACGAGTGGTCGCCTTCGGAGACGAAACCGCTGCCGACCTCGGTCCCCCCACCCCCGAACCGCGAGGTCCAGCCCGCGGGGAATGATCCAAGCGGGTCGTCCTCGAAACTGTCCATGTGAACGTCCTGACCGGCGGCCACGGCGGCCAGCGTGCTCATAAAAAGCGCGGCGACCGACATCTGAATTGACTGCATTCTAATACCCTCCGTCGTTGGTGTGAATTGACTGGTTGTCCAGGCATTCTGCCATCCAGTTCCGATTGCACAAGAACTACGTGCCACGTTTTGCGGCGCAGCCGACCGCAAAAAAAAAACCGGGCTCTCGCCCGGGTCTCCCTACGGAGCCGACGCTTCCGGCCTTGCTCGGGATATGCCTCGGATCGGCCGGCGGAGGAATCACCGGCTTCTCGACCCACCGGTCGCCGCGGCGGCTCGGCGGGCGGCCGCGCCCAAGGGGCACGCCGTCGCGTCGGTGGGCCGGCAGCGTGCATCGCGTGCGGTGCACCGACGGCCCGGCCCGCGCGGCGATCCAGACCGCGGGGCTTCATGGTGAATACGCGAAAACCGGCCCGGCGCAGG
Organism: Phycisphaeraceae bacterium; assembly: GCA_023898685.1. GTDB lineage: Bacteria > Planctomycetota > Phycisphaerae > Phycisphaerales > UBA1924 > UBA1926. The sequence goes on along the minus strand of CP060234.1, from coordinate 2,691,271 downwards.
CACACGAATCTGGTGAGAAGGTCTCAAAAAGACAAGAAAACCCGGGCTCGCGCCCGGGTTCTCCCCGGAAACACTCGTCCGGGACGCCGCAGGCCGAGCCACACGGCCCGCGGCGAGCACCTGTTTCCGCGGGTCAGCTCACTGGCAGCCCGCCCGGAACGCCCCGACAAACCGGTTGATGTCCTGCAGGTCGAGCACGCCGTCGCCGTTGAGGTCGGCCACATCGACGTCGCCCGCCAGGAAGGCGTCGATGAACGCCCCGATGTCCTGGAGGTCGAGCAGCCCGTCACCGTTCAGGTCGGCGGGGTTGCAGGGGCCGCCGGCGCCCTCGACCACCTCGACGGTCGCCCACATCTCCTCGCTGAGCACGCCGTCGGTGGTCGCGGTGGTCGCGTGGAGCACCGTCACGTCGCCGGGAGTGGCGGAGGCCGGGACGTTGACCTCGATGATCTTGTAGATCGTGAAGCCCTGGGGCAGGCTGCGGAGTTCGCTGATGGGCGTCATCCAGCCCATCGAGTCGCTGACCTCGAGCGTCGCCTGCTCGGTCTGGGCCCCGACGTTCATCGTCTGCACGGGAACGTACACGGTCGTCCCCGGGGTGGTGTAGAGCGAGACGCCCGGGCTCAGGGCGATGTCGCGCCAGACCTTGGCGTCAAAGTACGCGATCTGCCCGTCGATGAACTCCTCGAGCGCAACGCCGTCGGCGTTGTGCACATCGCCGTGGATAATGATCTGCGGGGCCGAGAAGTACGGGACGCCGGGAATGAGGCCGGTCGTATTGAGCGAGCCGCCCGGCTTGAGCGTGATCTCGATCTTGTCGGTCGCCATGAAGTGCGGCGCGGACGAGGCGTTGAGCGCCGTCGCGTCGAAGGTCTCACCGGCGATCTGGATCTCGCCCGCGTCGACATTCATGTCGCCGGCGGCGATCAGGGTCGGCGGGTCCCACACATAGCAGCCCACGCCCGGGGCGGGGCTGACCGTGCCCAGAATCGTCGAGGTGTTGCCCGCGTAGGTGAGCACGCCCGGGCAGCCCGGGCCGCCGGGCGTCCCCGCGAGCACGGACGACGGGGTATCGATGAAGAGGTTGTTGAGCGAGCGGATGAAGACCACCCCGCCGAGATTCGGGCCGGAGAAGGTGTCCCCGCCCGAGATGTTCGTCGTGCCGTTCAGGGTGCAGTTGATCGTCGAGATGTAGATCGGGCCCGCCTGCCCGCCCCGCCCGCAGAGCGGCCCGGCGGCGGTCACGTCGCCGCCGTGGATGGTCGCGTTGGTGAGGTTGACGGTGCCGGCGGCAATCCAGATCAGCCCCCCGCTGTCGCCGGCGCGGAACGTGCCGCCGTTGGAGGTGATCGTGGTGTTGGGGGCCGCGAGATCGGAACCGTCGGCGTTGCCGTAGAGCAGCAGGTTGCCGCCGCACACGCCCGTGCCGCCCAGGATCGACCCGTCGTTGTTGATGTTGAGGGGCAGCCCGAAGACGGCCGGGGCGACGGTGACGGTTCCGCCGTGCGCCGCGCCTCCGTCCTGGCCCTTGACGACGCCGCCCGGGAAGACGTTGAGCGTGCCGACGCGGAGTGTCATCGACTGGCCGACGCTGCTGTCACTGAGGATCGTGCCCATGACGTCGATCTGGTCGACGAGCACCATCGGGTTGGCGGGCACACCCGCGGTCGCGAGCCAGACGGTGTCGCCCGGGGCGACGACAGCGGTGTCGAGCGGGCCCGGCACGCCGCTGTCCCAGACCGCGGGGTTGTTCCAGTCGCCGCTGGCGATGGTGGTCGTGGTGATCTGGCCCGACGCGAACGCCGCGGCGGCGGCGAGTACGGCGATCCCTGTGCGCACGATGGCTGCCTGCATGACGAATCTCCTTGATCTTCGGATCGAGTTGGCCCCCACGGCCGGGAAAGCGGGGTCCCGGCCGGAGCCTCGCGTCGGCGTGGCTCACCCGCATGAACGTGGGCAAGCCGCCGGGCTCACGCGGCATTTCAGAAAACGGCCCGAACCCGATTCTCGTCAACGAGCGCGCGGAGCGTCTACTCGTCCCAGAGGCGCAGCGCCTCGATGAGGTCGAACATGTCGAGCACGCCGTCGCCGGTGACGTCGGCGCCGGGGTCGCCGTTCTGCAATCCGAGGATGAACCCGACGATGTTCGGCTGCGAGGGCATGATCTGACCGATGGCCGCCGGCGCCAGGGCGTAGTTGTAGATGCGGAAGTCGTCGATCACGCCGTTGAACAGCGGATCATTGTTCCACATGCTCCGGCCGATGTAGCAGAAGGGCTGACCGAACAGCGGCTCGACACCGTCGATGGTGTTCGAGGCGACGGCGGCGCCGTTCTGGTAGATCGTCACGGTGTCGCCCCCGATCGTGATGGCGATGTGGGTCCACTCGTCGGTCGCGAGCTTGGGTGCATTCACCGTTCCCGAGCCATCGGTGTTGCGCGAGGTCGTCATCTGGAAGCGCATCGACGAGCCCTCGGACGGGGTCAGGTACATGTACTTCTCGATCTCGGTGCCGAAGTCGAAGATCCGCTGCCAAACGCTGCCGCCGTGCCAGTTGACCCACGCGGCGATCGTCAGGTCGCGCTGCTGGGCGATGTTCTTGGGGAGTTGCACGTAGTCGTCGATGCCGTCGAGGCTGATCGCCTGCCCTATCCCGTGCCCTGCGACGAAGGCCGGGGCGCCGGTCGAGCCGCCGTGCAGCGTCGCGTCGTGCCCGCCCGCGCTGTCGGTCGCGTCGCCCTCGAAGGCGTAGTGGGCCGTCATTCGGCGAGAGACCTCGAACACTTCTGAATCCGTGGTCTCGCCGCCCGTCGTCTCGGCCGAAACCTTGTAGAAGCGGGCCGAGCCGAACGGGACGTCGGCGTCGGTGAAGTGCGTTTCCGAACCGTTGACCGCGTCGACCGAGGCGATGGTGTCGTAGGGGCCGCCCGCCCGGTCGGCCCGCTTGACGTTGTACGCCGTCGCGTAGGCCGACCCCCACCAGTGCAGATCGACCCCGCTCGCGTCGCGCACGGCCCTCAGGCCGCTGGGCGGGGCGCCCTCGGCGATCGGGTCGAGGGTGAACGTCAGCGTGCCCAGGCCGAGCCAGTCGACCTGCGACGGGTGGATCGCCGTGTCGGGCCAGGGTTCTGGACGGACGATCTCGGCCGCGGTCTGCGCGTAGGGGGCGGCGAGGCCCTTCACGTTGACGTAGTGGTTGTAGATCAGCTCGAACATCGGGGGCAGCGCGCCGCGCCCGCCGGTCGCGAGCGACTCCGTGTAGGTCAGGTCGCAGTTGCGGTGGAAGACGAACGGGGGATCGACCCAGAGGTTGTACTTGGTGATGTACTCCACCGCGCGCAGCACGCGGTTGTTGTCGTAGGCGAACAGGTCGTCGCCGTTGTTCCACGCGATCTGGCAGAGCCTGGTCATCGAATGCCAGCCGGTCATGTTGTGGCCCTGGTCGCGGCCGACCTCCTCGGTCTGGGCGAGCCCGTCGGGGTGGATGTACCACGCGGCCCGCTCGATGCGCCCATTGCCCGGGCCGGTCTTGAAGTAGTCGATCGCCTGCTCGTACACGGCCTGGTTGTCGCACATCACGCCGATGGCGGCGAGGGCCTCCATATTGAAGCAGTCCCAGTTGAGGCGGTAGTGGGTGTTGCCGCCGGTCGACCAGGGCGTGCCGTGGTGGCGCCACAGAAAATCGATGTTCGCGGGGTAGAACGCCCGCATCAGCATGTCCTGGTAGGCCCGCTTGTCGGCCGGGTCCCAGCCCGGGTAGGTGCTCAGCAGATCGCCCGCCTCGGCGAAGAGGTAGCCGCAGATGCCCGCGGCGAGCGAGGCGTTGGAGTCACCCGTGACGCCCTCGAGCGTGTAGGCCCAGGCGTTGGCGATCTCCACGGCGTGATCGGCGTAGGGTGTCGAGCCGGTGACCTGCCAGCGCAGGACGAGCTCGTAGATCGCCTGGGCGTCCTGCTGAGAGCGTGTGTAGTTGTTCGGGTCAGCGCCACCGCGGTTGATGAACTGCTGGGGATTCGCGGGCCAGCCCAGGCTGGCATACGGGCTGTTTCGCAGGATGACGTAGGACTCATACCAGGGGAGTTCGTGCGCGACGATCTTGTCGTGCATCCGATCGATGTCGGCCTGCGTGTGCAGCGTGCCTGGGTGGCTGAACGCCGGCCGCGGCGCGTTGAGCGCGGTCAGGTCGAGTGAGAACGCGCGGTCGCCGTCGAGTGGCGTCAGCGTCGTGCCGCTGCGTGTATAGGCCGTGCCCCCCGCGTAGTGGTCCGCGATCGTGCCGTCCCACTCGAACTCGCTCTGGCTGTCTCGGCCGGCAAAGAAGTCGAAAGCGTACTCGGTGTCCGGATCGAGATAGGTCGTGTAAGGGAGCGTGAAGGTAATCGCCGAGCCCGGGCCGTTCACGGCCTGGCCCGAGCCCGGGTTGTCAATACCGCCCCAGCTGAACCACTGCTGCGACTGTCTGGCGAGCGTCGTGCCGTTGACCTTGCTGATGCCGACGATGACCGGGCCGTTCGTGAAGTCGAGGCTCCACGCCGTGCCGTTGGCGATGGAGGCGATGTTGTCGGGGTACTCGGCGACACGAACGGTGATCGAGTCGAGCCGATAACCATCCGGGTTGGCGCCGGTCGTGAAGGTCTGGCCGCAGATGGACCCGCCCTGCCTGACGTACGTCAGGCCGTCATTGGCCACGCCGTTGTCGGCCCCGCCGTCCGCGTTGACGCCCGAGCCGCCGACGTTGGCCGCGTCGTACGGCGCGCCGATCCAGTTGGCGATGTCCTCCGCCCCGGCGGCCGGCGGCATGTCGGCGTAGGTCGGCTGCTGCCCGAACTCGAGCGGGTGGGCGAACGCCGCCGCGGCGAGCAGCGGGGCGAGCAGGCAGAGGCGGTGTCGTCCGAAGGCCATGATCCGCGGCTCCTTCGCTGGAGTTAAGCGATGAACTCCCAGCGTATCGGCCCGATCGCCCGGCACAATGATCGACCTTGAAATGGCCGAGAATCACCCGGTTGTCGGGAAAGGAGCCCCGGGCGCCAGCGACGGGCGGCAGTGCAGGCAGGTCCGCAGCCACAAGACCGCCCGGCCCATCGCTGACGCTCAGGGCTCCCTCTGAGACACACCGCAAGCCGGCGGGCTGAACCCGCCCTACCCCGGCAACGCCTCCGCCGCCTCCAGCCGCGCCTTCGCCGTCTTGACACGCTCGTGGTCGGGCCCCAGCGCCGCCTCCAGCACCCGGATCGCCTCGGTCAACGCCGCGATCGCGTCGTCCCGTCGCCCCAGCTTTGTCAGGCACTCGCCGTAGTTCGACCGGAAGATTCCCGTGAAGAAATGCTCGGGCCCCACGATCGACACCGTCCGATCGAGCAGATCCCGATAGATCGGCTCGGCCTCCCCCGCCTTCCCCTCGTGCACCAGCAGGCTCGCCAGGTTGTTGATCGGCGCGAGCATCTCCGGGTGGTCGCGACCCGCGGTGCGCCCGAGCACGTCGATCGTCTCGCGATACAACGTCTCGGCCTCTTCCAGCTTGCCCTGGTCCTCGAGCAGGTAGGCGAGCTGGTTCCTTGCGCTCAGCGTCACCGGGTGCTCGGGTCCCAGGTTGTCGGTGCAGATCTTCAGGGCCTCGCGCAGCAGGGGCTCGGCCTCGTCGCGCCGCCCCTCGGGAATCAGGATGCCCGTCAGGTTCAGTATCGCCGTCGCCGTCGCCCGGTGCTCGTTGCCCAGGACCTCCCGCCGCAGGCGGAGCACCTCGCGCAGCATCTCCTCGGCCCGATCGGTTTCGCCTAGACGCACAAGCGTCGTCGCGAGGTTGTTCATCGTCGTGATCGTGTCGGGGTGGCGGTCGCCCAGCTTCTTGCGCCGGATCTCGAGCACCTTCTTGTTCAGGTCTACCGATTCGCGGAGCTTGCCCGCCTGGCTCAGCGTCGACGCGAGGTTGTGCATCGCCGTGAGCGTGACGTCCGAATCCGTCGGCAGCGACTTCTGCGCCGCGTCGATGACCGCCTGGAGCTCTCCGATCGCCTCTTCCACCTCGCCCTGATCGAGCCACGACCTCGCCAGCTCGGCCCGCGCCGCCAGCACGTCGGCATCATCCGGCCCGAACCGGGGCTCGAGCTTCGCGAGCACGTCGCTCGCGATCGCCTCCGCCTTGTCCGGCTGGCCCATCTCGGCGTACACATTCGCGAGCTGGCGCCTCGCGTTGAGCGTCGAGCGGGCGTCGGGCCCATCCGCCTGCTCATACAGCTCGACCGCCCGATTCAGCATCGCCTCGGCGCTGTCGTAGACACCCAGCGTCGTGTACGTCTGCCCGAGCGTGTAGCGGATCTCCGCCCCCACGATCGGCATCAGCGCCGCGTCGTCCACCTCCGCCGCGGCCTGGTCGACCACCTCGCGGACCGTCAACTCCTGGCCCTGCGCGATCGTCGGATCGGCCGACGAGAGCATCCGACGCATGAACCCGCTGATCTGCCCGGTGATCTTCGCCTCGGTCTCCGCGGCCGTGCGCTGCTGCGTTGCCACCAGCGCCTGCCGCGACGCGACGGCGGACATCACGACCAGCGTCAGCACCGCGACCGAGAGCCCCGCGACGAACGGCTTGTGCCGCCTCGCGAACTTGCCCAGCGAGTAGACCAGGCTGGGCGGACGGGCCATGATCGGCTCGTCCCGCAGGAACCGCTCGATGTCCTGCGCAAACTCGTCCGCGGATTGATACCGCCGATCGCGGTCCTTCTCGAGCGCCTTCCCGATGATCGTCGCGGCGTCGCCCCTCAGGCGCACATCAATCGACGACAGCGGCTTGATCTCCCCCTCCGCGATTGTGCGCACGCTCTCGACCACCGACCGCCCCTCGAGCGCATGGGGCAGCCGCCCGCTCAGCAGTTCATACCCGATCACACCCAGCGCAAACACGTCCGAGCGGGTGTCCAGATCGGCGATCGCCCCGGTCACCTGCTCGGGGCTCATGTACGCCAGCGTGCCGATGAGCTGGCCCGTCTCGCTCAGTGTCGCGACGGGGCTGTCCGCGTCAGCGAGGCGAGCGATGCCGAAGTCGAGCACCTTGACCCGGTCGTGCTCGTCCACCAGCACGTTGCTGGGCTTGAGGTCGCGGTGGATGACGCCCTTCGTGTGCGCATGATGCACCGCGTGGGCCACCTCCGCGAGCAGGGCGAGCCGCTCGCGCGTCGAGAGTTCACGCTTGGAGGCGTAGGCCGTGAGCGTGTCGCCCTCGATCAGTTCCATCGCGAAGAACGAGACCGGCTCGCCCCGCCCGTCGATGGGGGCCGAGCCCGCCTGGTAGATCTGCCCGATCCCGGGGTGGCGCAGCAGCGCGAGCACCTGCGCCTCGCGCCGGAACCGCGCCGACGCCGCGTCGCTGACCAGCCCGGGCCGCATCACCTTGAGGGCCACGACCCGTCTGGGATGGCTCTGCTCGGCCCGATAGACCACGCCCATGCCGCCCCGGCCCAGTTCTTCGACGACCCGAAAAGGACCGATCGACCCGGGCAGCGACGCCGCACCGGGTCCCACCGGGGGCGCGTCGTGCAGCGTCGGCATCTCCGCCAACTGCTCAGGGGTGAGCCGTTTCTGCTCTTCGGGCGTCATGGCGACGCCGAAGGTACCCCACCCCCTTTGGGCGACAAGTCATCCAACATCAACACCCGCCAAGACCCGATCCGGCCCGCCCGCCCAGACAGCACGACCGTCTCACCGATCATGGGCTCGATCGTCTCGAGGTCCGATCCGACGAGCCCCGCCCCGGACTTATCGGTCAGCAGGTGGTACAGCGCGACGCCGTCCGCGTCGCGCGAGACCAGCACAGGCGGGATGCCCCCCGAGATGCACAGCGTCGCGCACGACTTGTGCCCTCGTCCCTCTCCCGGCTTCATCGCGCCCAGATAGCACTTGCTGTCGACCACCTCGCCCCTGATCGTCACGGCACCGCCATCCTCGACCAGCGGCGCACGCACGACCGGCGTTTCGGACGCGAGCGTCGTGACCGGGGGCCCCAGCACCGGATCGTCGGGGTCGACCTCGATCATCCGACGCCCGTCGCGGTGCAGCTCACGCCCCCGGATCGACACGGCGGCGCCGTCGAGCTCCGGTGCCGACGCGAATCGGTCGCGCGTGCCGAACTTGCCCATCTCGACGAGCAGGTAGGTGGTGATCTCCCCCCCCTCTCGCGCGACGTGCAGCATGGGGTAGGGCTCGAGCACGAGCGTGCCCTCGAACTCTGTTGCCTTCCCCGTTTGCCAAAAGCCATCGCCCCACGCCGGCTGCGTGCGCGCCAGCCCAAGCGCCCCGACCACGAGCCCGGCGAGCGCCAGCGGCAGCAGCACCAGCAGGAACACCGCGTGCGCGCGCGGCAGGGGCAGATAGCCCACATAGAACGGCCGGCCGTTGGCGGGCTTGTCAGCCATGGCCGTTCCCCTCTCGCCGGGCCTCTCTGGGTGCGGGCGGCAGGTTGATCAGATCGCTCGGCGGGATCGACTCCTCGAACAGCGACTCGTCTCGCGCGCTCGCCTCAAAGAACGCCGGCTCGACGGGCGTGCCGGGCGGAAGCGGGCGCGGGTCGAGCAGGATCGCCCGCCCCAGCACCCGCACGCGGTAGGTCGGCACGCGCTCGGAATAGGGCGGGGGCGACTGCCCGTTGTGCGGCAGGTACTGGTAGCCGTGCCAGGGGCAGGTGACGCAGCCGTCGACTACCTTGCCCTCGCCCAGGGGGCCGGCCTGGTGCGCGCAGACGTTGGAGATCGCGCTGATCTTGCCGTCGTGGTTGAACACCGCGACCCGCTCGCGATCGGCGAGACACACGACCTTCGCCCTTCCCTCGGGGATGTCGTCGACCGAGCCGACCTCCAGCCATTCGCCCTGATCGTCCCCCTCCTCCGGGGACTGGGGCTTCCAGCCCGTCGTGTCGCGGAGCATCTCGCGCAGGCCCGCGACGAGGTGCAGCCCCCCCACTGTCGCAACTCCAACCGAGAGCAGGACGCCCCGCAGCCCCCTCCAAGAAGAAACCGGGTCGTCGCGCAGGGCCCCGAGCGCGACGTGGGCGACGAGCAGGGCGTAGGCGGGGTAGACGGCCATGTGGATCGATTTCCAGACGCGGGGTGAGAGCGTGTCGAGCCAGAAGTCGTGGCTCGTCGCCGCCATCACGAACAGCACGACCAGCCCTGCAAGGCCCAGCAGTTCATAGGGGAACGCGTCGAGGCTCGCGAAGCTCCGCCCCTCGAACAGCACGGCGTGGACCGGATTCGTATTGCCGAATCCCCCGTAGTAGCCCAGCACGAGCACCGCGTGCACGAGCGCGACCAGGAACATCGTCACCCCGAAGTGCCGGCGGTTGTAGAGCAGCGGCGCGAAGCGAGTCGACAGCCTCGCGAGCGGGCCGATGCAGAGGATCACGTGGAGCAGAACCAGCGCGAGCGAACCCGTCGCGTGGATCAGCATCACGGCCGGGTCGGGCTCGTCGGCGCTGAAGACGAACGTCCCGACCACGAACAGCACGAGGTAGAGCACGATCGCCCCGACAAGCACGCCGTCGTAGACCCGCTTGTGGCGGTTCCAGCTCACCCACACGAAGCGGTTGGTCACGCCCCGCCCCCCCGGAAGATGAATACGAGCAGCGCGACAAGCGCCGGCAGGAGGACGCACCACAGCACGCCGTGCGCACGCCGATGGCCCCGCGTCATACGGCCGTCTCCGCATCTGGGTCAAGCGGATCGTCGGCGGGCGCCACGAACGGCTCCCCGTCACCCGTCGTCGCGGGAGGCGGGAGCGCCGGACGGACCCACAGCGCCGCGAGGTAGGGCCAGAACGCGGCCGATCCCGGGATGATCAGGAGGCGGAAGGCCCAGCCCGAGCCGCGCGACCCCGGGCTAACGCGCTCTACGCCCACGAGGACGAACGCGACGGCGACGAGCAGCCCTACGCCGAGATACACCCCGAGACCCAGGATGGCCCATTCAAAGATCGCGAGCACGGGGTCATCCTATCGGGGATCGACCGCACCGGGGAAGAACGCTCCGGCCTCGCCCCGAGCCGGGCTCTACTCCGCCCGCAGGCTCACCTCGGCCGGACCGACTCCGGCGGCCTCGGCGGTGACCGTGATCTCGCCGGGCCGACCAGAGAAACCTCGCAGGATCAGCACCGCCCGCCCGTTGAACAGAGGATGGCGTTCGTCCTGGAACGGGTCGTAGCACATCGGGTCGCCGTTTCCAATCCCGGCGATCTCGGCCGGGCCCGTGACCCCGAAGCGGACCTCGCGCCCGTCGTGCGGGCAGAGCCGTCCTTGCTCGTCAATCGCCTCGATCACAACGTACGCCAATGAATCATCGGACGCCCTGATCGTGGCGACTTCGGGGGTCAAGCGAAGCCTCGCCACCGGTCCGGCCGTTTCGACCGAATCCTCGCCGATCTTCACGCCGTTCCTGTACGCGACGGCGCGGATCTCGCCCGGCTCGTAGACCACATCCTCCCACCGCAACCGGTACCGGTTCGTCACGTCGTAGTACGGATCGTCGACCGCCAGGTTCTCGGGCACGCGCTCCTCGATCTTCATTTCACAGATGCTGGCCCACTTGTTCTGCTCGAGGTGATCGACGACGACACGGACGAATCGCCCGCTCGCGCGCGGCGCCAGCGTGGTCCGCGAGCCGTGGCGTTCGTCGTCGTCCGAATCGCCCACGGGACGCCATGCATTGCCGTCATCGGATACGTCGACGCGGTAGCCGTACCCCCCGTCGGCGGTCTCCCAGTCGATCTGCACGAACGCGATGTCGCGCTGCTCGCCCAGATCGACCGAGAGCCATTGCGGCGTCTGCGGCCCGGAAGCGCACCAGCGGGTGTCGAGCAGCCCATCGAACGCCCTGTCCGCCCGATTCTCGGCGATCACGTTCCCGGTGCGGTCCTGCTTGATCTCTTCGCTCGACGCCGCGGCGGGTCGGCCGAGGGCGATGTTTGTGGAATCGACCCGGTCCGGGGCCCCGACCGCCTTCTTTCGACGGCCCAGGCTCTTGCCGTTGACGAACAGTTCGGCCTCGTCGCCGCTCGTGTACACATAGACCGGGACGACCCCGCCCACGCGGTCGGGCCAGGTCCAGTGCGGCAGGACGTGCACCGTCTCCTCCGCGGTGTTCCAGAGGCTGCGGTACAGGAAGTACCGATCCTTGAGCAGGCCGACGAGGTCAACGATCCCGAAGTAGCTGCTCCGGGCCTCCTTGTTGTGGGGTGTCGGCTCGCCCAGGTAGTCGAAACCCGTCCAGACGAACTCGCCCGCGACGTAGCGGTCCCGATCCATGCGCATGAACTCGACGTCCGGGATGTCGCTCCATCGCGCCGCCGTGCGATCGTACGAACTCTCCTCGAGAGTCCGATCGAAGTCGTGCGGGCCGTTGGGGTGGGGGAAGGCGTAGTAGCCGCGTGAGCTGAACGCCGACGCCGACTCGGTGTAGATCTGCGGCACATCCGGGTAGGCGGGACGCGCGACGGTGTACTTCGCGCCGTAGTTCCATCCCATCGTGTCCAGCGCATCGAGCACGCCATTCTGGACCGAGCCGGTCATGTGCATCACCATCGTCGTCGGCCGAGTCGTGTCGTACTTCTTGAAATAGCCCACCATCTTCGCGACGTGCTCGGCTGCGTGCCCGTCCTCGTTCCCGAGCACGTCCCAAATCTCGTTGCCGATCGACCACAGCACCACGCATGCGTGGTTGCGGTCACGCCGGATGAAATTGCGGACCTCGGGTTCGGCCAACGTATCAACGAATTCAGCCGTCGACACGTCGCTGCTGGCGGTCGGCCCCCACTTGTCAAACAGCTCGTCGATGACCACCAGACCCATCTCGTCGCACAGGTCGAGCAGCTCGGGCGAGGGCGGGTTGTGGCTCGTCCGCACCGCGTTGACGCCCATCTCCTTCATGATCCGCAGCTTGCGGGCCTCGGCGTCTCGCAACGAGACGGCCCCCAGAGGGCCGTTGTCGTGGTGCAGGCAGACCCCCTTGAGCTGCACGCGCCGCCCGTTGAGGTGAAACCCGTTGTCGGCGGTCCACTCAAACGTGCGCACGCCGAAGCGGGTGATGACCTCGTCGATCGCCTCGCCGTCGCGGCCGAGCACCGTGCGGAGGGTGTACAGGTACGGATGGTCGACGTCCCAGAGCTTGGGTTTGCCGATCGTGATGCGGGGGCGCAGGATCTCGGAGGCGCCCGCGTCGATCGACATGCCGGAGATCGTCGCCCTCGCCACCTCCGCGCCGTCCGGATCAACAATGATGAGCTCGGCATCGACCGTCTGGACCGCGTCGGCGGTGTTGACGATCTCGGCCTCGATCGCGATCGTCGCGGCGTCGTCCGTCACGGTGGGTGTCGAAACCGACACGCCCCACACCGGCACGTGCACCGGGTCGAGCGTGATCCGCGTGACCTGCCTGTAGATACCGGCGCCGGGGTACCAGCGTGAGCTGTGCGGCCCGTTCGTCGCGTGCAGGGCGATGGTGTTCTCGCCCGGCTTCACAAGGCCCGTCGCGTCGACCCAGAACGAGTTGTACCCGTAGCGCCACGAGCCCGCGATCTCGCCATTGACGTAGACCGTCGGGTTGGACATGACGCCGCCGAAGAGGAAGATGGTCCGGCGGCCGATCGACACGTCTTCCGCGTCGACCTCGAACTGGCGCCGGTACCAGCCCTCCGACTTCCAGGGCAGCTTCGCCTGCTCACCTGAGAGGCTCTGATCGAACGGCCCCTCGATCGCCCAGTCGTGCGGCAGGCGGACCGGGGTCCATGCGACCGCGCGGTCGCTCAGCGCCGCAACGCCGGCGAGCGGGCCCTTGTGGAACCCCCAGCCGGCGTTGAAGGGCTCGGTGACGCGGCCCGCGTCGGCGGCTTGCGAGAGCACGCCGAGAAGAAGGATGCACAGACACGCAAGGGGGCCGCGCGTGATACCCGGAGCGATTCGTTGCCTTGTTGACATCACACCCTCCACAATTGCACGGGCGTCAAGCCCGGCCCGCGATCCGGGTTCTGCCGAGCGGGATTCGGCCGGACCGGCTCCGGGCAGCATAGCTCAACGGTCGCGGCCACCGAGACGCAAGGCACGTGGGTCGCCGGGCGATCGTCGCAACATCCCGCTCGAAAGCCGTCTTCACGGGGGAACGGGAACGAAACTGTCCATCTCCCGGTCGATCGGCTCCAGGAAGCTGGGATCGGGCAGAGCATCGGTGTCGATGAAGCGGCCGAGTTCCGGTTGCAGCCTCTCCTATTCCGCGGCCACCACGGCCCCGACCAGCTGCGACCCCTCGGCGTTCAGGTGCGTGGCGTCGCGTGACTTCCCCACCGGCTCGAGCGGCAGGCATCCGTCGAGCCCGAGGTGCTCGAACAGATGCAGGCTGATGGTGTGGAGATCGATAACCGGGACGTCAAGTTCGTCGCCGATCGCGCGGGCGGCCTCGGCCCATGGTGTCAGGGTCGTCGTGATCCGGCCGTCGTCCGCAAACCGGCGCCGCGTCATCGGCGTCACAAGGATCGGGGTCATGCCCATCGCCCTCGATTCATCGACGCATCGACGGAGATTGTCGCGGTAGCTCGTGGCGGGGTCGGTTTCACGCTCCGGCCCCTTGCCGGGCTGGCCGTTGTGCCCGAACTGGATGAGCACGTAGACGGGCGAGCCGGGCCGACCGTCCACCGTGTCGGGCTGGCAGGGGACCACCCGCTTGTCCCAGAGTCCTTCGTCCCGGAAGCTCTTGGAGTTCCGCCCCTTGGCCGCGGTGTTGACGCACGTGGCCTCGCGGGTCAGGCAGCCGCGGAAGCCCGCGCCCCAGCCGACGTCATCGGTCACGGTCGAATCGCCGACGAGCACGAACCGCGGCGGCCTCGCCGGCAAGACGCTCGTCTCGGAACGCTCGCCCGCCGAGCCACCGACGCGGGTCGATCGCGGTCCGAGATAGGTCGGCAGCGCGTCATCGAAACGCACCATGATGCGGTCGAGCACGACGCTCGCGTCGATCCCGTACACCGTCAGGATGTTCTCGCCGGCCGTGAGTTCGACCGGCGTCGTTGCGGTCATCGCCCCGCGCAGGACGTTGCGCTGCCAGGTGGAATCGTTCTCGTCGTTGCCCTGCACGAACTGAAGCTCGATGGGCGGGCCGCCGTTCATGGAGACGGCGCACGCGAGCCGGTGATCCTTGGTGATTTCGTGCGTGGGCAGCGCCTGGAGGATCAACTCCGCGGCGGCGGCGACTTCGGTGTAGAGCCGGTAGGCGAGCGTGGGCGGATGCTCGCGTGCCTCCTTCTCCGCGTCCTCGGGGAGCAGACGGGGCAGCAGGCCGACCGCGGCGCCTGAGTAGCCCACCTCGTTGATGACCTCCCATCGGCGCTCCGGCACATTGTGCGACAGCCCCGCGTCGAAGTCCTCGGCGTCGATCGAGATCCAGCCATTCTCACGCACGAACCCGCCGGCGGGGATGTTCGCGTCCGGGTTGTCGACGGGCAGGGACAGTGTGTAGGCCTTCTCACCATCGCGAACTTGGATTGCAGCGCTCAGCCGCCCGTGCCGCGGCATCCGGTCGAAATCGACCGAGACCCGGAGTCGCTGGTGCGCCGCGAACCGACCGCTCGCGTGATCGATCCGGAGCCACGGCTCATCGGCCTCGGCGCTCCACGCGACGCGCCCGCCCCCCGTGTTGTACAGGTCGATGAAAACACTCCGCCGCGTGTACCGATTGATCGCCGGCAGTGTGTTGGTGTCGTCATACATGGCGGGGACGACCGCCGATCCGGCTCCCTCGGGAACGACCTGCACGGCGCGGAGCTGCGCCCCGTCCTCCCTGGCCACCAGTTCGATCGCATGCGGACCCGGCGCGAGCGTCACGTTGAGTGCATCGAACCACTCCCATCGGCCGTCGGTCGAATGGTCGTTCCAGGTGACGGGCTCGCCACCGTCGATGACGATGTACCAGGAGTCGTCGTCCGGCGTCGCGTGGTTCACCTCGAGCCGCACCGTGCACCGTCCGCCCCACCCGATCTCGAAGCCGAACGCGGCGCGCGCGGCGCCGTCCGCCGTCTGCTTGCGGTGTTCCTTCCCCTGCGGCCATTCGAGTACGGACCGGCCATCGATCTCGATCCGCCGGAGGGGGTCGGTGGCGCGTGCTTCGTCGGCGGAGAACTCGATTGTCGTCGGCGTTTCACCCGACACGGCCGCCGCGGCGCCATCCGGGCGTGCGGGCCGCGCCTTCCCCTCGACGAGCACCGCGAGCCCGGGCGGGCCCAACGCCTGCACCTCGCCGACGGGCGGCATCCCGAACACAGGCAGTTGACGGGGATCCATCGTCATCATCCCGTCCCACTTGCCGCCCGCGATCGCGCGGTTGTATCTCGCGGTGTTCGTGACGATCCGCTGGAACGCCTCCGCGGCGAGGTGGGCGTGCTCGTTCGCCGCGGGAAGGCCCAACGCCGCGAGCGACCGGCTCTCCTCGGCGTGAATGATCTTGCGGTTCATGTCGGCCGCGCCCCGAATCGGGTAGAGCACGAGTTGGAAGTACGCGTCGCGGTACTCCTGGCCGAGTTCGTCCTCGCTCGCTTCCGCCTCGGCCTCGATCGCGGCGAAGTCCGCGAGCCGGCGTTCGGCCTCGTCGCCGTGCGCGCGGTGCGAGAGTTCGCTGTCCTGCACGGGCGTGTTCGGATAGACGGTCGACCAGCCCATGTGCTCGGGCTTTCGGGCGAAGTTCAACCTGTAGAACTCCGACATCACGGCCGCGATGCGCGACGCGTGCTCCGGCCCGAAACACTCGCCATAGAACACCTCCATGCCCTCCCGGACCTCGCCCGGGCCGTACCGATCGACGTCCCACGCGAGGCGGAGGAACCAGTCCATCCCGAACTCGGCCGGCTTGAGGTCGCCGACGTTCACCACCCAGACCCGGTCGGCCCCAAACTCGGCCGCCTTGGTCATCTCCTCCCAGATCAAACCGGGCGGGGTCGACTCGAGCCACAGGTAGTCGTGCGGGCGGCCCCAGTAGGAGATGTGGTAGTAGACGCCGCCCCGGCCGGACCGCCCGCGTTCGTCGGCGTTCGAGAGCTGGCGGATGTAGCCGTGGTTGTCGTCGATCCACACCAGGGTGACATCGTCCGGCACGTCCACGCCGGCCCGGTAGATGTCGAGCACCTCCTTGTACGGGATGAACGCCTGCGGGATCTCGGAAGCTGGGCGGCCGGTGTGGCGCTCGAGCATGTCGCGCTGGACGGCGAAGATCTCTTCGAGTCGACGGGCCTGGGTTTCCAGCGATCCGCCTCCGGTCATCCCGCTGTCGTGGATGCCGCGCATGCCGATCGTGTAGACGTTCTCGTACATCCCGTTCGAGCGGACTCGGTCTTCCCAGTAGCGGACGATCGCGTCGCGGTTGGTGACAAAGTTCCATTCGCCCGACCCGTCACGCTTCCACTCATCGACGTTGTCCCGCAGCATGGGCTCGGCGTGGCTCGAGCCCATGACGATGGCGTACCGGTCGGCGACCAGCTTGTTGTCCGGGTAGAAGTTGAACGCGTGCGTCGACGGGTGCATCGCCGGCCAGATGAAGTTCGCCCGCAGACGGAGCAGCAACTCGAAGATCGCGGCGTAGGTCTTCGGCCCGATGTCGCCCGTCTCGGGCTCGAACGTCTTCGCCGCCCACGGCTGCAACCCCCAGTCCTCGTCGTTCAGGAAGACGCCGCGGTATCTCACAGAGGGCGGCCCGACGCGATCGCCGTCCGTAGCCAGTCGCAGCTCATCCCGGTGCTGCACGGGCACGTCCGCCCACCATGACCAGGGCGAGACGCCGATCGCCCGGCTGACCTCGAACGCGCCGAACGCGGTGCCGCGACGATCACTGCCGACAACGACGAGCGTATCCGGCTCACGCCCGCCCGAGCGATCCACCGCGGTGATCGCAAACGACTCCCACCGCCCGACCAGATCCGAGGCATCGATCAGGCCGCGGCGCACGAGTTCGTCAACGGGGCCGCTCTCGCCGAGCGTGCCGATCACGATCGTCGGGCCTGGCTGTTCGAGTTGGCGACTTTGGGCCACGCGGGGCGAGCGCGAGGTCACGCGCTCGATGTCGCGGGCGAGCGCCGGAGCGGCCACCACGCGCACCACCTCGCTCTCGCCCGGGTCGACCACGATCACCGCGACCTGGCCCGATTCAACGACCGGGAACGCCCCCGGCGATTCCGGGGACACGAGGCAGACCCCTGCCGCGCCGACCACGATGGATCGCAGCGCAAGAACGAGCAGAACGATCTGGATTCGGAGCATGGCGTCACCCGATTTGCAGGGGCGAAAGCCGAACTCTACGTGCGGGGCCTTCCCGCGGCCGGCCCGTGCATGGCTTTGCGTCACGCGAATCCGGGGGCCGCCAGCCGCAATCACATGCCGAGAACACGCGGGGACCGCCTTGTCTTCCGCTTACAACCGCGGCATGGTGAGGCCCCCGTCGATGGTCAGGACCTGGCCCGTCGCATAGGTGAGCACGCCAGAGGCGAGCATGGCGACGGCGCGGCCGATGTCCTCCGGGGTGCCCCACCGTCTCTCGACGGTAAGGCCCTCGGCGATGAGCCTGTCGTACTTCTCGCTCACCGCGGCGGTCATGTCGGTGGCCGTGATGCCGGGCCTGACCTCGTAGACGTCGATGCCCTCGTCGGCGAGGCGTGCGGCGAGGAGTCGCGTGGCCATCGCGACGCCCGCCTTCGAGATGCAATACTCGGCGCGCGAGATGCTGGCGACGGTGGCGCTGATGCTCGAGACGTTGATGATGCGGCCGCGGTCGATCCGGCCGGCGCCGACCAGTTCGAGCATGCGTTTCGCGACCGCCCGGCTGAGCAGGAGCGGCCCCCGCAGGTTGATGGCCATGACCCGGTCGTAGCTCTCGGGCGTCATCTCGAGGATGTCGGCGCGGACGGAGGGCGCGACGCCGGCGTTGTTGACCAGGGCGTCGATGCGGCCGAAACACCCGAGGACGTCGTCGATGGCCGCGTCGTGGGCCCCGGTGTCCGCGACATCGAGCCGGATGTACCGGGTCCCGGCGCCGAGCGCCGCGAGCTCGTCGAGGACGGTCTGCACGTCCGCCGGCGGTCGGAGGCCGTTGATCGCGAGGTCGAACCCGTGGGCGGCGAGTTCGCGGGCGATGCCGAGGCCGATGCCGCGGGAGCCGCCTGTGACCAGGGCGACGGGGCGGGTCATGACGCGCCTCCCGCTCTGAAACCGTCGGGGACCGCGGCATGGAAGAACGCCGGGATGGTTGCCCCCTCGGCCGCTCGCTGGATCATGAGCGCGAGCTCGCGGAGGTGGTAGTCGCCCCACATGCAGGATTCGCCGCAAGGGATCGCACGCCCCTCCGGGATGTGATCCCACCCGCGCGGGCGATGGTACACCGTGTGGAGGAGCAGGCCCTGATGATCCGGATCGCGGGAGGTGTAGGCATCGGAAAGGAGCGTGCGTGCGATCGTGAGGCCCGCCTGCGTGTACCGGTCCGCGTCAGACCGATCGACGAATCCCCCAGAACCCAGACGCAGCAGACCCTGGGCAGCGATCGCCGCGGCCGACGAGTCAACAGGCTCGTGATCATTGAACGGCTCGGCGGGGCGGGCGTTGACATCGCCCATGTGCACAAGCCCCGGCGCCCCGGTGTCCCAATAGGGCACGCCGCAGGTGGGTGAACGCTCGATGTAGAAATCGGCCGTGGCTCGGGCGGCGCGGATCATGAACCCCGCGACGGCGTCGCGGCCGCCGTGCGGCTCGAGGTCGGCGTCGTCGATGAGCGGAAGGCACTCGAGCTGTTCGGCGAAGCCGCAGATCGCCCAGGCGAGGCCCCGCGTCCAGGTGGAGAAGGGGCTGTATCCCTGTTGCGTGGAGGGAGCCCGGAAATCGCCGTTCTTCGCGTTGAAGAGAGCCTCGTGGCAGGTTCGCCCGCGGAGGTCGTAGATGTCCCGGCCCTCGCCGTAGTAGATGTTGAACTCGGCGGTGGAGCGGGCGTGTTCGACGAATCGGCCGTAGAGGCTGATCTTCTCGTCCTGCTCGCCCATGAGGGCGTGGCCGAGCAGATGGGCGAGGACGAGGGAGCGGCCGGAGCGGATCGTGTCGACGAAGAGCGACTGCGGACCGTTGAAGGAGTAGATATAGCCGGCGCCGGGCCGGCCGGGGTCGCGGCGGGACGCCCATCGCGCCGCCTGGACGGCGCCGCTGGCCATGAGGGCCATGCGGTAGAAATCGAGCTCGCCCGGCGTCGCGTCGCATCGGCCCGCAAGAGCGACGCGGAGCAGGTTGCCATAGGTGGACACATTGTTGAAGCCGTGGTCGTGGACCCCGACGTGGGTGACATGGCTGGCCATGGTCTCGCGTGTGCGGCGGCGGGCGAGGTCGAGAAACCGCTCGTCGCCGGTGGCGTCGAACTGGAGGACGGCCGACCCGTGCTGGAAGCCCTGGGTCCATTCGGTCCACCCCTGGGGCTGGTAGAGGCCCTCGCGCGTGACGACAGGGGTCGGCGAGCCGGGCGGAAAGGCCGCGTCGATCGCGAGGATCTTTGCGGCCGAGAGGTTCCACATCGTCTCGATCGCCGGCGCGAGGTCCGCGGCCGAGATGTCATGGTCGACGTTGATCATGCTGATCTGTGCTCCGGGCGATATCGTACGTTGAATCCTCCTTCGATACTATTGGAGCCACGATGGAAACCAAGCGACTCGGCATCGTGATGAGCGGCGTCACCGGACGGATGGGAACGAACCAGCACCTGGTCCGCTCGATCCTCGCGATCATCAGGCAGGGCGGCGTCCGCGTCTCGCCGGAGCTCGTGCTCATGCCCGACCCTGTGCTCGTCGGCCGCAACGCGGACAAGCTGAGGGTTCTCGCCGAGACCTACGGGCCGGACGCGATCGGTGAGCCGCTGAAGTACACGACCGACGCCGAGGCGGCGATCGCGGCGGACAGTTGCGACATCGTCTTCGACGCCTCGACGACCCAGCACCGGGCCGGCTTCGTCGAGCTCGCGGCCGGGCACGGCAAGCACGTGTACTGCGAGAAGCCGACCGCGACGACGACGGCGGACGCCCTGCGCCTCGCCGAACTCGTCGAAGCGAAGGGCATCAAGAACGGGGTCGTGCAGGACAAGCTCTGGCTCCCCGGCCTGCGCAAGCTCAGGTCGCTGATCGCGCAGGGGTTCTTCGGCGAGATCCTCTCCGTCCGCGGCGAGTTCGGCTATTGGGTGTTCACCGGCGAGCACCCCGACCAGCCGCCGCAGCGGCCGAGCTGGAACTACAGGGCCGACGACGGCGGGGGGATCATGATCGACATGTTCTGCCACTGGCGGTACGTGCTCGATGGGCTTTTCGGCGCGACCTGCGGCCGTGTGGATCGGCTCGTGGCCCACGCGCATACGGACATCGCGACGCGCATCGACGAGCGGGGCGTGGCGTACAAGGCGACGGCAGATGACTCGGCGTATGCGATCTTCCTGCTCAAGAACGGCGTCCCATGCCAGTTCAACAGCTCGTGGGCCACACGCGTCCGGCGGGACGATCTGCTCACGATCCAGGTGGACGGCACGCTCGGGTCGGCGGTCGCCGGGTTGCGTGGCTGCCGGGTGCAGGCGTTGGGGGTGACACCCAAGCCCGTGTGGAACCCCGACATCCCGCAGCCGATCGATTTCTACCGGGGCTGGGCGGAGGTGCCGGAGCAGACAACGTTCGACAACGCCTTCAAGGTCCAGTGGGAACTCTTCCTGCGGCACGTCGCGCTGGATGAGCCATTCCCGTGGACCCTGCGGGAGGGCGCGAAGGGCGTCCAGCTCGCGGAACTCGGCTTGCAGAGCTGGCTTGAGCAGAAATGGGTCGAGGTCAGCGAGCTGTGAGGCCGGGATGAGTGATATCGAGCCGATCATCGACCTCTCGCGGATCGCGATCCACACCGCGACAACGAAGCCGCTGGCCATCGAACAGGCGGTCGAGAAGTACGCCGAACTCGGTTTCGGGGGCGTCTCGGTCTGGGACGACGTCGTCGATGCGGCGGGAACCGGCCGCGTCCGCGCTCTTGTCCAGGGCGCCGGTCTGCGTGTCCCGGCCCTCGTGCGAGGTGGCTTCTTTGTTTCCGCGGATCCTGCCGATCGTGCCGCATCGATCGGGAAGAACCGACACAGGATCCGGCAGGCGGCGGAGATCGGGGCCGAGATGGTCGTGCTCGTTGCGGGCGCCGAACCCGGCGTGCCCCTCGAGTCAGCGCGAGAGCAAGCGACGGCGGGGATCGCGGCGATCCTCCCCGAGGCGGAACGGGCGGGCGTCAAGCTGGCCATCGAGCCGCTCCACCCGATGTACGCGGCCGACCGGTGCTGCATCAACCGGATCGCCGACGCACGAGCCGTCTGCGAAGCGCTCGCGAGCCCCTTGCTCGGCGTCGCGGTCGACGTCTACCACGTCTGGTGGGACCCGGATCTCGAACGCGAGATCGAGGCGCTCGGGCGAACAGGCCGGCTGCTCGCGTTCCACGTCTGCGACTGGAAGGCCGACACGGGGCATCTGCTCCTCGATCGAGGTTTGATGGGCGACGGCGTGATCGACCTCCGCCGGATCCGCGGGATGGTCGAGCGGGCGGGCTTCGACGGCCTGATCGAGGTTGAGATCTTCAGCAAGCACTACTGGGCGATGGATCAGGACCGATACCTCGAGCTCATCGCCGAGCGAGCACGAACGTGTGTC
The DNA here is from genome assembly GCA_023898685.1 of Phycisphaeraceae bacterium. Lineage (GTDB taxonomy): Bacteria > Planctomycetota > Phycisphaerae > Phycisphaerales > UBA1924 > UBA1926. Next base: position 2,669,573 of record CP060234.1, on the reverse strand, counting down.
TGAACGTGGTCGCTGCATTCGACGACACTCAGGCGCCCAATGCGGCGAGATCGAACCCGGCATCGGCGAGTGTCGTGCGTGCCTCGGCCGCCTTGCTGATCGCGTCGCGGAGGCCGGGCACGTTCAGGGGCTCGGTGACTCGACGATCCGGCTGCTCGATACGTTCGCCCGCGATCGTCGTGATTCCGCCGCTCTGGTGGACCATCTCGACGAGCGTCGTGTGAGGGAGCGCGTTGCCGAGGTCGGCGAAGTGCAGCGACGGCTCTCGGCCCAGCAGCAACTCGCCGATGGTGCGGACCATGTGCGGCCTGGGCGGCGTGGGTGCCGTGAGCGTCTCGACCCGGCCGGAGTTGTGCTCCCTGAATGTGGACCCACCACCGTAGCACCAACGCAGCGAACCGCGATCAGTATCGATCTCGACGGTCGGCTCGATCGGTTCCGAGGTCGCGTGGGAGAGATTCACCACCAGGTCGAGTGCCGGCTGCTCCAGCGTGGCGCGGATCGAGCAGGTGTCGAACGACTCGATGTCGTGGGCCCGGGCGCATTGCGCCGACACCGCGACCGGCATCGCGGCGGAGTTCGGCTCGACGCCGAGCAGAAAGAGGGCGAGATTGACGAAATGAGCCATCGCGTTGGCCAGCGGGCTATCGCGGACCGGAACCCCGTCGACCTCGAGCCAGCCCGCGGCCGCGTTGCGCGTGAAGTAGTTCGCGGCCCGGGGCCAGGCGCCGGAGACCGATGCGGCTGTCGGCGCCCCGAGAGCACCCGAAAGCAACTGTTCCTTGAGCCGGGCCGTCGTGGGTGAATAGACGTCCTGGAATCCGATGCAGACCGGGCGACCGGCCTCACCGGAGGCCTGCGCGATCGCGAGGTGATCCGCGACGGACCCGGCGACGGGCTTCTCGAGGATCAGCGCCCGCCCAGCGCGGAGCACGCCGGTCCCGAGCGAGCGGTGCAGATGGATCGGCACCGGCAGCCAGACGGCGTCGAGACTCTCGTCGCCGATGAGATCCTCGAATGACCGATGGCACCGGACGCCTCGCCGCCCGAATTCCGCGAAACGCTCGGGGTGATCATCCGCGTCGATCGCGAAGCACGCGGCCAACTCGATGCGGCCCTCCTCGTGCTCGCCCCCCGCCAGCAGCAGCCCGCACAACTCCGCGGCGTACCCGCTCAGACCCACAAGACCGATGCGTGCCCGGGCGCTCACTGCTCGGCTCCCGATGTGTGCTGATCGTGCAAGTCCGCCTTGGAGAGCTGCATGGTGGCCAGTGTGAGCCCGGTCGTGTCGCGCCGTCCGATGGGGACGAGCAGGCTGACACCGTACCCCACGACGATCGCGACGGCGCTGCCGATCGCCTGGTAGATGAGGAACGAGATCATCGTGTTGGCCTGACAGAACCAGACGCAGACGATGCCCGCGATCACGCCGGTGATCGCGCCGATCTCGTTGGCGCGTTTCGTGAGCAATCCGAGCCAGAACAGCCCGATGATGCTGTTGGAGATCAGGCCGGTGACCTTGAGGGCGAGGTCCCAAATCGAGGTCTCGCCGAGCGTGCTGAGCAGGATGGCGAGGGCGGTGCCCGCGACGCCGACCGAGGCCATCAGCGTGCGGGCGACGATGAGGCTCGATCGCTCGGACGCTCCTCTGAAGAACCGCTTGTAGAAATCGTTGACGCCGAGATCACTGACGGCGCAGATGCTGCTGGAGATGGTCGACATGGTCGCGGCGAGCAGGGCCGCGACGACGAGCCCGCTGGCGCCGACCGGGAGCTGCTGGGCAACGAAGAACGGGTAGATCCCGTCGGTCTCCATCACGGGGTTGAGATCCCCGGGGTGGCCGCGATAGAAGAACCAGAGCGCGGTGCCGAGCGAGAAGACGAGGATGTTGATCGGGATGGCGATCGCGATCTGCATCGCGATCGCACGCTGGGCGTCCTTGAGCGTCGGGACGGCCTCGACGCGCTGGACGTAGTTCTGGTCGGCGAGGTAGCCGAACGTGACGACGATCGTCTGGATGATCCAGGCCAGCAGCGTCGCGTGGTAGAGCGACGGCGAGAAGTCGAACGTCCTGAGCTTGCCGAGCTCGTTCGCCTGGATCGCCATGTCGACCGGCCCCATCCCGAGGCGGATCATCACCAGCACCAGGCACGAGCCGATGGCGATGATCATGATGAAGCCCTGGACGGTGTCGGTCCAGATGACGGCCTTGAGACCGCCGAGGAACGTGTAGGCGGTGGTGATGCCGCCCATGACGACGATGCTGACCCAGACGTCGATGCCGGTGATGGCGGAGAGTGCGATGGCGGGCAGGAGCATGACCGGGGCCATCCGCCCGGCGATCTGCGTGAAGATGTAGATCAGGCTGGCGAAGAGGCGGGCCGTGAGGCCGAACCGCCGGTCGAGATACTCGTTCGCGGTCGAGATATTGAGCCGACGGATGATCGGCGCGAGCAGGAAAAGGCTGATCGGCAGCACGAGCACGGTGAGGATGCTGACGGTGAAGTAGCCCCAGTCGGTCGAGTAGCTCTTGGCAGGCATCGCCATGAGCGAGATCGCGCTGGCGCCCGTGGCGAACAGGCTCATCCCCGACGCCCACCAGGGGATGCTCCGCCCGCCGCGGAAATAGTCGTCGCTGCTCGCCTCGCGGCGCATGAAGAACCAGCCCATCACGACCATGCCCAGCAGGTAGGCCGCGACGACGGCATAGTCGATCCACGGGAAGTGGGCCGTGATGGGCTCGACCGTGGCGAGCGTGCCGCTCTTCGGGCCGAGAAGCGCGATCGACCCCTTGAACGGGACCGCGGCGATGGCGCCGGCGGCCTCAGGGCCGATGGGGACATCCTCGATCCATCGCACCGTGATCGTGTGGAACACGTCGAGCCGGGGCATACCCCCGGCCTCGGCGGCCGCGGTCACAAGGAAGACGTGCGAGGGGCCGACGGGGACCGCGGCGGTCTGGCCGGGCCAATTCGCCGCCGGTCGGCTCGGTGGATCGACGTCCCGCCAGCCATCCGTCGACGACCACGTCGCCGCGAACGGTTCACCGTCCCGCGTTCGCGCGAAGATGAGCAGTTGCCCAAAGGAGGCCGCGAGCACCGCGTCGTGGAGCGGCTCATCCGTGGGCTGCATCGGCATGGGCGTCCAGCCCGCGGCCGCCGCGCGGGTGTCGAGCGTGCTGATCCCGGTTTCGGTCGGAACGAAGAGGACACCCTCCAGGATCGCGGCCTTGCCCGTCGGGTGGGCCACCGGCCCGGCGAGCGGTTCGGTGCGGTACCCGTCACCGTCGGGCCGCAGCGCCGTGACGGAGCCGTCGCTTCCGATGAGCAACAGCCCCGCGTCTCCGGCGACGGCGTCGACGATCGGAGTCTCGACGGCGACCGCACCGGATGCCGCCCACGCGTCGCCCTCGAGCCGGTCGATCCGAACAGAGTCGCCCGCGCCGGTGGAATCGACCAGGAGCAATCGGCCGTCGAGCGGACCCGCGACGATCGCGGTGTGACGCGCCGACACCCCGGCGGTCAGGTCAATGGGCAGCGCGGGCAGGGCGGCATGCTCGAAGCGGAGCGGATCGCCGGCGACTCCTGAGTCCTGCTGTGCGATCGAGCCCGGCGAGAACAGGGCCAGGATGACCAGCCAAACCAGCAGGGTCGGATGAACGCTGCGGGCGGGATCGGGCACAGTCACGCCGCCCGTCGGCCCCAGCCGGGCCGCCGGTTCTGGGTGGGTACGGGAGCGGGGCGCGAGGGGTGACGCATCACCGGCGAGTATAAGGCCTCGCGCGGCCTCCCGAGCAGATCGGGAGGCCGCGTCGCCGCATCGCGGGCCGGCTTCGCGCTCGCCAGCGATCACCCGCCAAGCATCCCGGGCAGGATTCGAACCTGCGACCTGCGGATTAGAAGTCCGCTGCTCTATCCAGCTGAGCTACCGGGACAAGGCCGAGGGGCTCGCCCCGCGGCGTGTCCAACGAGTGTATGGTCATAAGGAGAGCGGGCGAACGCCCCCGGCCAAGAGGCCGGTCATTCGCCGCTCCGACGAAGGAGGTTCTCGATGCCGCGCCGGTTCACGCTCGCCCTGGGTTTGCTCCTGCCGCTGCTCACGCTCGCCCCCAGAGCCCGGGCCGCCGAGCCCGTCGCGATCCGCGTCGCGACATTCAACATCGAGGACCTGCGAACGGACGAGCTCATCGAGCCCTACAGCGAGCGGGCGAGGCACGCGGCGGAGGTCATCCAGCGGATCCGCCCCAATGTCATCCTGATCAACGAGATCACCGACGACATGTCGGGCGGTCCCGACTTCGACCCGAAGGCCGGGCCGGGGCAGAACGCCGACCGATTCGCCAGGCTGCTCGCCCGGCCGGCGGCCCCGGGTCTCGCCCCCCTCGAGTTCACCGCCTTCTCGCGTGAGGTCAACACAGGTCGGGCCAGCGGGTTTGACCTCGACCGCAACGGTGAGGTCGTCACGATCATCCCCCCGCCCAGCAGGAAACAGACCGACGCCCAGCGGGCCTACGGCGGCGACTGCTGGGGCTTCGGCGCTTATCCGGGCGAATACGGCATGGTCCTGCTCGTCGACAAGCGGCTGGAGATCAAGGAGGACTACGTCCGCACGTTCAGGCTCTTTCCCTGGAAGGACATGCCTAACGCGATGATGCCGCAGTACACACCCGAGCCGGGGGAAGACAAGTCGGGCACGGCCGCGTCCAAGGAAGAGGGCGAGAACAAGGAGGCGGCAACAAAGGGCGCCGATGACAAGCCGGGCCCCTGGTACGCCGACGAAGCGGGCGAGCTGTTCCGCCTGAGCTCGAAGAGCCACTGGGATGTGCCGGTGGAATTGCCCAACGGCGAGGTCGTGCACTTCCTCTGCAGCCACCCCACTCCGCCCGCGTTCGACGGGCCCGAGGCGCGGAACAAGCTGCGCAACCACGACGAGATCCGCTTCTGGGCCGACTACGTCGATAACGCGGCCTACATCGTCGACGACCACCGCCAGCCGGGCGGGTTGCCGGCCGGCGCCAACTTCGTGATCCTGGGCGACCTGAACGCCGACCCGGACGAGGGGCAAACGGTCGGCAACCCGATCGCGTCGCTGTTGTTCGCGAACCGACACATCGCCGACGACCCCCACCCAACGAGCGATCTCGCGCTGCCCGGGCTCGACCCCGACGACACCTCTCGCTTCCGCCTCCGCGTCGACTACGTGCTGCCATCCAGGACCATCGGCGTGCGCAAGACGGGGATCTGGCGCTACCCCCCGGCGGGCGCGGAGTTCCCGTCCGATCACTTCCCGGTGTGGGCCGATCTCGTTGTGCCGGGCAAGTGACGAGATCAACGCGGGGCGCGACGGGCGCGGAACAAGGACCCGGCTCGGAGCACCGGGCAGGGAGCGCGTTCTCACCGAGAACCCCACCCCCGACGGACCCAAAGTGCCCGCGAGGGACACGCCAGTTGCCGGAAGAACGACATCGCCCGGCACGCGCGTCTATTCGCGATCGGAGTGCGTGACCCGCATCGAACGTAAGAGCGTTCCTTGCGTGCGCGGGTCCTCCGGTTCGCCGCCCCGACCTCGCCAACGCCAGGGATTGTCGGACCGTGGCGAGCAAGCGACACGATTCACCTTGTCGGCGTGCGCCGAAAGAACGACCGCATCGCCCCTCCCCGTCAGTTCGACACCGCGTCCGAGGCCCCGGAAGGCATCGCCGTGCCCCCCGGCAGGTTCAGCGTCCCCGTCAGCCCCAGCGCCGCCGTCGGCCGACGCAGGTTGATGTCGAACAGGAACTCCGCAAGCCGGCCCGGCGTCTGGTATTCGACCTCGCCCCCAAGCACGTAGGGCATCTCCCCGGCCTGGTCGAACCGCTCCGCCGGCACCAGCGACGCGGGGACGACCACGGGCAGCTCGAGCCGCTGCCGCCCGAACCGCGGCGCCGTGACACCCGCCACCCGGCTCCCGCGGAACACCCGCTGCCCGTCCAGCGTCAGCGAGTATGACGCCCTTTCCAGCGGCAGCGCCACGTCGTTGGTGTTCTCGACTTCGAGCGTGAACCCCAGCACGACGGCCTCGGCGCTGCGTTCGGTCTCCGTCACCGAGACGACGCGGAACCCCGGCGCCCGCACGCCCGAGCATCCCGACACCAGCCCCACGAGCGACAGGCCCAACGCGAGCACCGACCAACGGCTCGCCCCGGGCCCGACCTTTCCGTTTCTGCAAGCGGTCCGCTTCATCACGGGCCAGCGTAGCAGACCCGAGCCTTGTGCGCCTGGTCAGTCGCCCACGAGGGTCACCCACCGGTGGTCCGCCCCGCCCTGCAGCGTGGGAATCGACATCATCTGGATATCCGTCTGGTCGGTGTATTCCAGCCACCGGATCGTCACCATCAGAAGCACCCCGCACGCCACCCACGCCAGCACCTCGGCCGTGAAATGGCGGCGGTAGAGCAGGAGCACCATCACCGTCGGCAGCATCGTCGCCAGCTTCCAGCTCGCCAGCAGACCCGCCGAGCCGTGCGACATGACCAGCCGGGCAAACGGGTTTTCCTCAGCCAGCCCGACCGTTTGCAGGTACAACAGGGTGATGTACAGGTCCAGCAGGCTCATCGCCACCAGCGCGAACGTCAGCAGCAGCACACGCGTACTCCGGGCGAGCGCGGCCAGATCGACCGTTTCACCACCACTGTTTGTCGCGACGGAGCCGTCGACGGGCAGGATTGCCCTGGCGTTGAGCGAACTCATGACCCAGTGCGATCGGCCCGAACCCCACCCCGGTTCAATCAACTTCTCACAAGCGGAAGGCGAACATCGCCGATTCAATGCACAAGGGACATGCAGAACGAACGACCCGCACAACTCCAAGCTCTGACCCGGGTCCACTGTCAGGCGCCGGCACCCCGGCCCGTCCGGGGCTGGTTGTATCGGGCCCTCGCGGTCCTGCTCCTGCTCGCCCCGATGCGGGCCCCCGCTCAGGTTGCCCCGGAGCCCTACGTCGACGATTCGACCCTCGCCGCGGAGACGCTCGCCCAGCTTGACGACCTCCTCCGCGCCGGCAGCAAGGCCGACGCCGCCCGGGCCATCCAGGCCCTGCTCGACGAGCACGCCGACCGCCTCGTCGCCTCACCCGACGATCCGAGTCTGTTCCGCCCCGTGCGGCTTGCCGCCGAGGAGGCGCTGCTCGCCCATCCCGAATTGCTGGAGACCTATATCGCCCAGCAGGAGCCCGCCGCCCGCGCCCTCGTCGACCGGGGTCGCCACGACGCCGCCGAGCACACACGCCTACTCACGCCCTCGGGCTTCGAGGCCGCCCTCCGCGTCGCCCAGGAGCAGCTCGAGCTCGCCCACTTCGAGGCGGCCTGGCGCACCCTGGCCCAGCTCGACCGCAACCCGCTCATCACCGATCCCCCCCACGCCGCCGACGCCGCGAAGCTCGCCGCCTCGCTCGCCTCGCTGCTCGACCGCCCGGCGCCGCGCGAGACCGCGCAACGCTGGGCCCGCAACGCCGGGCTCGACCCCGTTCCGATCCCGCCCGCCGAGCGCCCACCCGACGCCGAGGCGGGTGATCGGCCCGCGCTCGCGCCGTTCGGACCCGCGAATCTTGACGGCGTGGTGCCAACGCCCCTCCAGTCGATCGTCCTCCCCGCCGCGACCGGCTGGGCGCAGGCCGCCGATCGCGACACGGGGCCGCGGGCGCTCTGGTCTTTCCCGATTCTGCTCGACAACGAGGTCTTCATCAACGACGGCGAGGCGGTCCTCGCGCTCGACCGATTCACGCTCCGCCAGCTCTGGCGTGTGCCCGAGCCCGCGCGCGAGCCCGACTTCGATGACCTCGGCACTTCACAGCGCCAACGCAACCGCACCCGCCTCATTGAGGACCCCTCCACCGTCACCGCCCACGATCGCGTCGTCCTCGCCCCGCTCGGCAGCATCGTCAGCGGCCGACACGAGGGCGATCCTCGCCTCATCTGCCTCGACCGCGAGACCGGCGCTCCCCGCTGGGCGATCGACCCCGGCGAAATCAGCCCCGAGACGGTCGATGCCAGCATCCGCGGCCCGGTGATGGTCGATCAGGACACGGCCGTCATCCTTCTTCGCAAGAACGAACGCACCCGCCGCATCATCGGCGTCTCGCTCGCCGGCCTGCGACTCACCGACGGCGCCCTCCGCTGGATCCGCCCGATCGGTTCCGTCGGCGCCCTGCCCTACCAGCAGCAGACGCGGATCGCACAGGCCGTCGCCGTCGAACACGGCGTCGCCTACGTCACCGACGAGATCGGCCTCACCGCGGCGATCGAGGTCGACACGGGCCGCCCCGTCTGGATCCGCCGCACCGGCGGCCTCGCCGACATGAGCGCGCAGCCCAACCCATGGGCCGTGCACCAGCCGATTCCGGACGGCGACGCCGTCATCGCGATCTCGCCCGACCGCTCGACCGTCCAGCGTCTCGACGCCGCCACGGGCCGCGAGCTCGCCGCACGCCCGACACGCCAGGCCGGCACCGACGTCTACCTCCTCGACACGCCGGGACACCCCGAGACGGCCGCCCTCGTCGGCGAGTCACGCGTCGTCTTCCTCGACAAGGCGACGCTCACTCCCGCAGACATCCGGCCCATCGACGTCACCGCCGCCTACGGGGCGTTCACGGGACGGATCGCCGCGGCCGGCGATCGGCTGCTCGCACCCGTTGAATCGGGCGTTCTGCTCATCAGTCCGGGAAGCGACCTCGAACTCGTCCCGCTCGACTCGACCGGCAACATCGCCGCCGCGCCGGGGCAGATCCTCATCGCGGACGACACGCGCCTCCGGAGCTACCTCGCCTGGGGCGTTGCGTCCGCGATGCTCAAGCAGCGGATCGAGAACAGCCCGGCCGATCCGGGCCCCGCGATCACCTACGCCGAACTCGCGTTCCGGGCGGGGCACCACGAGGAGGTCCTCCCCGCGGTCGATCTCGCCCTCGCCGCGATCGACCGCGCGGGCCCCACCGAGCCGTCACGCCGCGCCACAGACCGCCTCTTTGACGCCTCGCTCGGCATGATCGACAAGGCCCACGAGCAGTGGTTCGATCAGCCGAACGCCCCTGATCGGGCGTCGCGCGCCGACGCCGACGCGATTGTTCCGGGCCTCATCGATCGCCTGGGCCGCATCGCCGACAGCCCCGCCCAGCGGGTCGCGTACGCGTTCGCCCTGGGCCGCCAGCACGAGGCTTCCGGCAGGCCTCAAGCCGCCGCTGCCGCCTACCAGGGGCTGCTGGCCGATCCGCTGCTGGCCACGACCTCCTGGCGAGGCCCGCGTATGAGCGTCCGTGCCGAACTCGAGGCCGAGCGGCGGCTGCACGCGCTCGTCCGCCTCGCGGGCTTCGGCGTCTACGCCCCCTTCGACCGTGAGGCCCGCGATCGCTATCGATCGCTCCAGGGAGCCCCCGACCCCGTGGCTCTGGACGAGATCGCGCGCCGCTACCCGCTCTCCCCCGTCGCCGCGATGGCCCGCCTCGACGCCGCCCGCGACCTCGCCGACACCGGCGAGCAGCGTCAGGCCATCAGCGAGGGCGCCAAGGCCGTCGAGATCCTCCACCGCCTCAGCCTCGACGGAGCGAAGGTCGAGGCCGACGTGCTCGGCAACGCCTACGGCGCCCAGATCGTCGCCCTCGCCCGCGCCAACCGATTCGAAGAGGCCGGCGCTCTCGCCGCCGAGGCCGCCGAATACCGGCCCCAACTCGTCCTCCGCGACGGCGACCGCCCGATCGAGGTCGACGCCCTTTTCGGCCAGATCAAGCAGCGCCTCGCCGGCCGGCGTCTCAAGCCGCGAATCGGCCTCGCGGTCGTCCCCGAAGACGAGCCCCAGCTCGTCAAGGGCTATCCCCTCAGGCCGCTCGTCCGCGCCGAGCCGGGTGGCGCCGACCGCGCCCGCTTCGACGGCGTCCTCTTCGTCTCACAGGACGACGGAACCCTCGCCTGGTTTGCCCCCGCTTCCGACGGCGGCCCGCTCGCGCCCGCCTGGTCGCGTCTGATCGAGGGCAAGCCCGACCCCCTCCTGCTCCGCATCGACGAGGTCTCCGCCTGGGTCTTCTGGCCCACACAGACCGGGGGCTGGCTCGAGCGCATCGCCCTCGAAGACGGCTCACCCATGTGGGTCAGCGCCAACTGGGAATCGCTCATCCAGGGCGTGCCCCCGCCCGACGGCGACGACCAGGAGGGCCGCGCCCGGTTTGTCGATCCCATCGAGGGCCGCGTCCGCGCCGACGAACTGCTGCTCACCATGGACTCGCGCACGATCATCCTCGTCGAGCGGGGTGGCCGCGCCGCCGCCGTCGACGCCGCTTCGGGCGACCTGCTGTGGGCCGCCGCCCTCCCCCTCCTCCGCGTGCACGACGTCGACACCACCAACGCCGTCTTCGCGATGGGAGGCGTCGGCAAGGACCGCGACGGCAACTTCGGCCCCATGCTCGCCACACTCGATCCCCGGACCGGTGAACCCATCCACGTCGACGACAGGACCCCCAGCGAGGTGCGCTGGACCCGCGTCACCGCCGCAGGCGATCTCATCGCGGGGCTCCGAGACCGCATCGTTTCCGTCTCGCCCAACGAAGGACGCACCAACTTCGAGATCGCCAACCCCCAGACCGTCGAGACCAACGACGCCTGGATCTCCGGCGACACACTCGTCCTCCGCTCGCTCGACGATCGTGTGTGGGTCGCCGACGCCCGGACGGGCCGCCTCCGCGACACGCCGCTGGACACGCAGGGCCGGCTCAATACGGCCGACCGCGTCGTCTTCGATACCGTGGGCGACGGCTTCCTCCTCGCGGCGACCGACGGCGTGTGCGTGTACAACAACGCCGGCGACCCCGTCGGCATCGATGGGTTCATCCAGCCCGCACGCTTCCTCCCCGCCGCCGTGGCCGAGAACGCTCTGGCCATGCTCAAGATCGAACGCGGCCGCTTCGGCCTGGGCGGCACGCAGTTCATCCTCAACCTGATGGACCCCGCCACCGCGCGCGTTCTGGACACCTACACCCTCCGCCTCTTCGGCGAACCCAACACGATCGATGCGATCGACAACCACCTGCTCATCAACGCCGGCGAGCTCACCGTGGTCCTCCATGTCCCGACCGACAGCGACACGCCATAGCACCCCGAACCCACCGCACCCCATCTCCCTGTCTCTCCGTCTCTCCCCATCCCCCACTCCCCAACCCCTCCCATGTTCAATCCCACCCGCCTCACCGCCCGCCTCGCCGCCTTCCCCGATCTGCTCGAAGTCCTCGTCGCCGACACCGACGACGCCGAGTGGCGCTGGAAGCCCGATGACCGGCACTGGTCCATCACCGAGATCCTGGGCCATCTCCTTCGCGAAGAGCGCGAGGACTTCCGAACGCGCCTGCGCCTCACGCTCGAGTCGCCCGCCATGCCCTGGCCACCCATCGACCCCGAAGGCGACGTCGCCCGCCACCGCGACATCAACGCCGATCCGGCTCAGACCCTCGCCGCCTTCCGCGCCGAGCGGGCCGACAGCATTGCCTGGTTGCGCTCGCTCGACGCCCCCGACTGGAACGCCGAGCACGCCCACCCGAAGCTGGGCCTGTTCCGCGCCGGCGATCTGCTCGCCGCCTGGGCCGACCACGACGCCCTGCACGCCCGCCAACTCGTCAAACGCCGCCATCAGCTCATCGTCCGTGACGCCGGGCCCTACCCGTGCCGATACGCGGGGGAGTGGACCGCGTAGGCCCCCCGACCGGCCCGAAGGCGATAGGATCATCCAGAACAACCGCGAACCGGAGCCAGCCATGCCCACCGACGCCGCCGACAGCCCGCGACTCTACGACGACGCCGCCGATGATCTCATCCAGTCCCACCATGCCGCCGACCATGTCACGCTTCTCCCGGGTGACCACACCCGTCTCCAGGCCGGCACCCGCATCCGCATCATGTGGGGACAGGACATGCTCCGCGATGTCCTCGATGGCCGCTACCGCGCGGTCGTCTGCGGCGTCAACGACAACGACAATTCGCACGGCATCATCGCCCAGCTCGTCAACCTCGTCGCCACGAGCCAGTGGTCGGCCCACACCGTCACCAGCTACGCCAGGATGTTCCACGAGTCGGTCCACATCCATGCATCCCAGGACCGCGAGCCCTACATACTCAAGTACGATCTCGACTCCACCCTCGTCATGGCCATCCTGCGCCCCCGAAGCCAGGACCACTTCACCATGAGCGACCTCGCCCGCGGCTTCCAGACCATCACCAAGATGCTCCAGGGACGCGCCGACCGCCGGCCTGTCTGCTCGGTCTCTTTCCTGGGCGGCAACGCCAATCGCCTCATCGACGCCGACGGCAGCGAGCCGACGTTCGAGACTGTTCTCCGCACCATGCACGAGTCGGGTTTCCGCGGCGACGTCTACCCCAGCCCCCAGATGTGGCAGGCCGGCGACACCGGCGTCTTCGCCAGCTACCCCTTCCCCGAAAGCGTCGAACGCATGCGGGGCGGGAGCAGCTGACCGCTCGTCCATGACCCACGGCCTGCCATGACCCCCGCCACCCAGCCCGACACCGCCGTCGTCATCTCCCAACTCGTCGCGCCGGTCGTCATGATCTCCGCCAATGGGCTGCTCTGTCTCGCCCTGTTCAACCGGCTCGCCACGCTCGTCGCCCGCTCCCGTGCGTTCGCCAAGGAGCGGGTCGAGCTCCTCCGCGCCCAGGACCAGCCCCACCCGGGCCCCACGGGCGCCTCGCTGGATCAGATCCGACTCGAGGCCCTCTCGGCCCACGCCGCCCGCGTTCTCAAGCGGGCACAGCTCCTCCGCTTCGCCCTCCAGTGCCTGCTCTTCAGCGTCCTCGCCATGCTCGCCAGCTCGGCCGCCATCGGGCTCTCGCTCGCCAGCCACTCCCTCTGGTTCGTCGCCCTCTTCGCCTTCGCCCTCGGCGTGCTCGCGATGGCCGTCGGCGTCGTCCTCGTCATGACCGAGCTCGCCCAGGCCCTCCGCGACGCGCAGCTCGAGGACAGGATCCTCACCCAGCTCGAATCGCTCGCCGGCAACAGCACCCAATCCGAACCGCGGGCGTAAGAGCCCTTTGCATTGACCCTTCTCCTCCTCCGTCACCGACTGGAGAGGTGGCCCGCCGAAGGCGGGTCGAAGGGGGTTCTTCGCGCGTATGTGCGCCCTCCGAAGAACCCCATCCGCCCCCCGTTGCACATCGACACGCCGCCGCGCCGGCGACCCGGAGGGAAGTGATTTGGTGTCATCCTCACGCAAGCCCGCGGAGCGCCCTCACGCCGACTACGGGCACCCACCCAGGAACGCGGTCACAAACGCGTTGATGTCCGCCAGATCGAACACGCCGAACGGCGCCGCGAGGTCCGCCGCGGGGTCCGAAGCGAGGAACCCGGACGCGAACGCGTTGATGTCCGCCAGATCGAGCGTCCCCCACGGCTGGGCAATATCCGCGGCGTTGCACCCGCCGGGCCCGTCCAGAACCAGGCCGGTCATCGCGAAATCGAGCAGATACTTGATCTGGTACCGATCGAACCCCGCGAGCGGTGCCGTGCTGGGCACGGTGTTCTGGTCATAGTAGAACACATCGCCCTGGTGCCCTGTTCCGTTGAAGAGGAACGGATCGTTGAAACCGTCCTCGCCGTTCAAGATGGGCATGATCTCGAAGTAGGTCGTGATGGGGTCGAGCTGCCACCAAACGAGCGTCATCCCGAACGCGTTGAGGTCGAACACCGCGCCGTCCTCACGCCAGATCTCCATCTTCCCCTTGTGGTCGGTCTGCCCGGGCGGCAGCTCCGTGAGCGCCTGCGCCTCGAGTCCCTCCGGCAGATCGATGTGCACATCCCGCCCGATCGGCTGCCCGGTTCCGCCGGTGAACAGCTTGTCCCGCGTCACGCGGAACATGTAGCCGTCGATGAGATAAGTATCCCACGTGTCTCCCGACGCCACGAGCTGTGCCCCGTTCGGATGCGCCGGATCGAAGAACGTGACGATGGTTGCACGGGCAATGCCGCAGCACGCGATGGCACCGACAGCAGCGGCGAATAGAATCCTCACGGCAAACCTCCCTGGCAGAGGGCCGAGTATAGTGGATTCCAGACGAATTGCGAGCATTTCCTGGGAGATCTCGGCTCGCCGCGGCTCGCGCGAAGCCCGGAACGCAGCAGAAGCCGATTCGCCACAAGGAACGCAGAAAACGCGAGTTGCCGATCACGAAGAACCCGGAATGAGCGAGGCCCCATCCAACCCCACCAACTTCGATCCCCGCATGGTCACCCGGCCCGACCCGGCGCTGCTCAACTACTACATCCTCGTCTCCCTCTGCTCGTTCATCGCCGCCCCCTTCGTCTTCATCCCGCTCTACATCCGCTACTCCACCATGCGCTACACCCTCGACGACGAGGGCATCTCCATGAGCTACGGCTTCTTCTTCCGCCGAGAGGTCTACCTCGCCTACCGCCGCATCCAGGACATCCACGTCACCCGCAACATCGTCGAACGCTGGCTGGGCCTCGCCAAGGTCCCCATACAGACGGCCTCCGGCACCAGCGGGCCCACCATGCAGATCGAGGGCATCCGAGACCCCGAACCCCTCCGCGACTACCTCTACCAGCAGATGCGCGGCGCCCGTGGGCTCGACGAATCGGGCCCGACCACCGACACGACGGAGCCCGACGCCGCCGGCACCCCTGACGACCCCGCCGCCCTCCTCCGCGACATCCGCGATGAGGTCCGCCGCCTGCGCGAGAAGTTGGAGCAGCAGGCATGAGAGCCCACACCGAGAAGGCGGCCGAGTGGGTCTACCGGGGGCTCTGGAGCATCCTCGCCTCGTGGTTCAAGGTGCCCGAGCAGCCGCCCGAACTCCCCGCCGCAGGGGGCTCGCCCGTCCGCACCTTCCACCCCTCCCGCCGGTTCCTCTCCTACCTCAAGTTCTACTTCTGGTTCGCCCTCGTCGCGATCGACCTCGGGCTCGCCGTCCTCTGGCTGCTCGTCTTCCTCTCCTCGCACCTCGCGGGCCTGCTGCTTGCACCGATCTTCCTTGTCGTCATGGTCGTCCCCGACATCTTCGCCTACGTCGCCATCCACCTCCGATACGACACCACCTGGTACGTCATGTCCGACCACACCCTTCGCTGCCGCCGCGGCGTCTGGCTCATCTGCGAGCACACCATCACCTTCGAGAACGTCCAGGACATCCACGTCCGCCGCGGCCCCGTCCAGCAGTACTTCGGCATCTCCCACATCGTCGTCGAGACCGCCGGGTCGTCGGAGGGCACACACGACAATGCCTTCACCATCGGCAACAAGGCGATCATGGAGGGCATCGACAATCCCGACGAGATCCGCTCGCTCATCCTCGAACGCGTCCGCCGCTCCAAGGCCGCGGGTCTGGGCGATGAACGCACGGAACGCCCCGAACCCACACGCTGGCGTCCCGCGGAGATCACGCTGCTCCGCGAGATCCGCGACGATCTCCGGGGCTGCCTCCCGACGTAGGGCGATCTGTGGCCGCGCCGGTGCGAATACAGTCCGGCATGACGAACGACGACGAATTCCTCCACGCGTTCGAGACCCACAACATCCCCAAGGACCAGTGGCGGCACCGCGAGCACCTCCGCGTCGCCTACCTCCTCCTCACGCGCTACCCGTTCGACGAGGCCCTCGACCACTTCCGGGCGGGCGTCAAGGCGATCAACATCCTCCACGGCCTCGAGGACACGCCGACCCAGGGCTACCACGAGACCATGACCGTCGCCTGGCTGCGGCTGGTGGCGGCGATGATCCGCGAGTATGGCAAGGCGAAATCCAGCGACGCGTTCTGCTCCGACCACCCGGAACTGGGCCAGAAGTTCATCCTCAGGCTGTTCTACTCGCGCCGGCGGATCATGTCGGCCGAGGCGAAGGCGGGGTTCGTAGAGCCGGACCTGACGGCGCTGCCCTGAACGTATCGGCTACGGGCAACCCGCCAGGAACTCATCGATGAACAGCAGCACATCGGCGAGATCAAAGACGCCGAACGGCTCGGCGATGTCCGCAACCGGGGCGCCCGACAAAAACGCGGACACGAATACGTTGACGTCCGCCAGGTCGAGCAGGTTGTCGTCGTTCATGTCGGCGTAGCACGGGTCGACGGTGATGGTCAGCCCGACGCCGAGAAGGCAGGCGTACGTGCTGAAGCTCTTGAACTCGAGTGTGATCACGTCGCCCGGGTCGACGCCGATCGAGTCGAGCGCCAGGGCCCCGCCGCTCCCGTCGGCGAGATCGATCGGGAACTCGGACGAAGAGCCGTCGGTCCAGGCGACCGTGCCGCCGGTGATCACGATGTTGTTGACACGAATCTGCCAGTTGGAGCTCCGCTGGATGCCGGTGTGGGCGTACCAGACCACACCCGAGAGGTCGACCGCCTCGTCGACGGGGCTGGTCCACGAGACCCCGACCCACTGCGGCGGGTCGTCCGCCTCGGTGCCGTGCATCCCGACGGCGCCGATCGGGATGTCGAAGCCGGAATAGTCGCTCACACGCTTGAACCACACCGGGACGTGGTTGTTCTGCGGGAAGACGGCCTCGGCCCAGGCGGGCTGGGGCGAGCCGAACGCGGAAGCGGTCGAAGGGTCGTAGTCGTCGAGGTGATTGGTGATCGGCACGCCGGGCGAGCCGTTGTAGGACCAAGGTCCGTTGGGGTTGTCGGTGTCGCTCCAATCCGCGACAAGATCCCAGGTCTGCCCGAAGACACACGACGACGACGCGGCGATCAGCAGTGCGCCCACCAAACCGCGGCCGCTCGAACCACACCTCACATACAACATGGCAGCATCCCCTTCCACAACGCCCAGGGCCGGCCCCGTGCCGGGTAAACGCCGGCGCACTCCCCATTGTGGATGGATTACCCACTCATTCATAGTCTTTTTTGATGAAGCGACGCGTATTTGGGGGGTTTCGATCCGTTCTCGGCCCACGGAAGCCACGTGCTCGGGGCGGCGAGCGAGCGAGGCGCGGGTGACATCCGGCGAACGGTGCACCACCTGGAAGCACGGCTTGCGGAGGACGGCCAAACCGTGGCGCCCGGCCTCTTCACCCTCACTTCATCAACCCCGCGTTCAGGATCTCCCCTATCTCGAAGATCATCGGCGACCCGGGCTCGGCCACGTGCCGCTGCGCCAACGCCACGTAGTGACCCGGCAGCTTGGCCATGTAGGCCCGGTCCGCCTCGGTCGTCTTGCGCACGATCTTGCCGGGCACCCCCATCACCACCATCCCGTCGGGCACCTCGAGCCCGGGCGGCACCACCGCCCCCGCGGCCACCAGGCACCCCTTCCCGATCTTCGTGTGCCCCAGCACGATCGCGCCCATCCCGATCAGCGTGCCGTCGCCGACCGCCTCGCCGTGCACGATCGCCCCGTGCCCGATGACCACGTTCCGCCCGATCACGTTCGCGTACCGGTGGTCGCAGTGCACGACCGCGTTGTCCTGCACGTTGGACCCCTCGCCGAGGATCACGGGCGCGACATCGCCTCGGATGGCGGCCCCGTACCAGATGTTGACGTGCCGCCCCAGGCGCACGTCCCCGATCACCCGCGCGGTGTCGGCGATATAGGCCCCGTCAAGTTCTCGCATGGTCATGAACGCCTCCGTTCGACTCCGGCGCACTCTCCCGGCTTCGTGACAGTAACCACGGCGCGTGCCACTGTCGCCGGTGGACCCTCGCGCGGGCGTCGGAGGCAGGGCCTGAGGCCGACGGCGTGCGGCCTGTGATAGGCTGCGGCGGGAGGCCTGTCATGCATGATCCGATGTCGTGTCCGCGGTGCGAGGCGACGCTGAACTACGTGGGCACCAAGAAGTTCCACGAGGGCAGCCGGGCGGCGCCGTTTCTGCTGGGCGATCTGGGCGAGTTGTTCGTCAACCGCGAGAAGTACGATGTGTACGTGTGCCCCGAATGCGGGCGCGTCGAGTTCTTCGTCGACGGGATTGGCGAGCAGTTCAGGCCACACTGAGCGGCGGGCAGAAGAACGATGGTGAGCTTCCCGGAGCACGACGCACGCTTCGGGCGGGTCGTGGCAACGGCCTGTCGGATGCCGTCCGCCGCGCGATCGACGGTGACGGCGAGGTATGCTGGAGCGAATGCGCCGAGCGAGTCCTCGGCACGGAGTTCGAGCGATGCTGGTACTTCTGACAGCGATCTGCGTGGCGTGGGGCTCCGCGGGGACGGCTCAGGCCTCGGCTCCCGGAGATGACGCGTCCGCGGCGCCGGCAACGCAGAAGCAGGATGACCCGTTCGCAGCCGCGTGGTCGGCCGCGAAGCTCGGGCGCCAGGGCATGCGTGTGCACGACCCCTCCCGGATCGTGCGCGAGGGCGACCGCTACTACTTCTTCGCGACCGGGCCCGGGCTGCGTGCCTATGTATCGGCGCCGGGCGATGAGCTCGACCCTTCGACATTCAAGCAGACGGGACGCGTGTTCACCAAGCCGCCCGCGTGGATCACCGACGTTGCGTCCGACCAGAAAGGCTACTTCTGGGCCCCGGACATGCTGCGCGGCGGCGACGGCCAGTGGTGGCTCTACTACTCGGTGTCGAGCTTCGGCAAGCAGACTTCCGCGATCGCGCTGGTGTCGAGCCCGATGCTCGATCCAGAGAAGGCCGAGTGGACCGACCGGGGCATCGTGATCCGCTCACGTGCGGGCGACCCCTACAACACGATCGACCCGGCCCTGTTCGAGGACGGTGGTCGGCTGTGGATGGTGTTCGGCTCGTACTGGACGGGGATCAAGCTGGTCGAACTCGACCCGGCGACGGGGATGCTCGCCGGCCCGGAGGCCGAGCCGATCGCGCTGGCCCGCCATCAGCTCGAGCCGGCGTGGAACAACCCGATCGAAGCGGCGGCGTTGTACAAGCACGGGGGGTGGTACTACCTGTTCGTGAACTGGTGGCTGTGCTGCAAGGGCGTTGAGAGCACCTACGAGATCCGCGTCGGGCGGAGCCGGGAGATCACGGGGCCCTACGTCGACCGCAACGGCACGGCGATGACGGCGAACGGCGGGACGCTCGTGCTGTGCGGCACGGGTCGGTTCGTCGGGCCCGGCCACGTGGGTGTGCTGGAGACAGAACACGGGCCTCTGGTGAGCGTGCATTTCTACGACGCGGAGGATCAAGAAAAGCCGGGCCGCCCCCGATTGGCGGTGCTGCCGATGTCGTTTGATGCTGAGGATTGGCCCGTGCTGGGCGCGGCGGTCGAGCGAGATCAATAGGGATCGGGCCGCGTTCGCACGAAGCGCAAAGAAAAGCCCGGGCTCGCACCCGGGCCTCGTTGGGAACTCGTGTCGGTCGCGGGTTACGGGCAGCCCGCGAGGAAGGCGGCGATGAAGCCCTGGAGGTCGGCGAGGTCGAAAACGCCGTAGGGCGGGGCGATGTCGGCCACCGGGTCATGGGCCAGGAAGCCCGCGATGAACGCCTGCACGTCCTGGAGGTCGAGCACGTTGTAGGGCTCGGCAATGTCGGCCGCGTTGCAGCCGGTCTGGAAGGTGATCGTGCCCATGTCCATGACCACGGGCGCCGACATGCCGGTGTCGAGCCAGGCCTGATGCATGATGTCGCCCGCGTCGTTGGTCTGGTTCTCGTTCTTGAGGAACTCGACGTATTCCTTCGACGTGCTCTGGTAGTAGACGCGGACGTCGGCGCTGGTGGCGCCGACCGGGATGGTGTACTCGGTGTCGTCCCAGTAGTCGCCGTCGGCGTAGGCATAGCCCACGGGCTCGGATTGCGCGGCCTCGAAGCCGGCGTTGGTGAACCCGCGCGGCGGGATACGGTTGTCCTTCAGCCGCATGTTGTTGACCGCGAAGTGGAAGCCCTCGCCGGCGGGAACGCCCGCGATGCCGGCGACGTCGGCGCTGACGCCCAGCTTGGCCTCGTAAACCTTGGTGTCGGCGGTCGTGAGCACCGCCGTGCCGAAGTCGTAGGCCCCCCGCTCGGCGAGCAGGGTGTTCATGTCGTCGTAGAACTGGACATTGATCCACATGCGCCGGCCCTCGGGGTAGCCGCTAGGCAGCTTGTGGCCCGTCTGGTTGATGATGTGGACGTTGAGGTTCGAGCCGTTCTGGGTCAGTTCCATGTCCGAGGCGGCTTCGAGCAGGTAGACCGTGCGGGCGATCGAAGCGGCGACGGAGTCATTCTCGAGGCCGGTCTCGACGTCGCTGTAGAGTGTGCGGACGGCGTTGAGCAGCCAGGTATTGCCGCCGTTGAACTGGTGCTGGGGCAGATCGCTGCGGAGGTCGCCGAAGATGCAGCCGTAGCCCTCGGTCTTGGGCATGTGGCAGTCCTGGCAGGTGGAGACGGCGGTGATGTTGCCGCCGAAGCGGCCGCCCATCTCGATGGGCCCGTCGGCAAAGTCGCTGGCGAGCCACTCGGAGTAGGTGCGCTCGATCGGGAACATGTCCTCCTTCAGCGACGTCGAGTGTGGCGTATCAAGGGCGCCCGGGGCGTAGGTGCCGTCGGGCTGCCTCTCGAACGCCGGGTTCGAGACGTCGTGGCAAGTGGCGCACATCTCGGAGGTCAGGTGGAAGGGCGACTGACGCCAGTCGTGGACGAAGAAGTCAACAAGCTCGTACGGCCCGCGGCGGCGGTCCTGCGGATCGATGACGAAGTTGCCCGAGTGGGCGTCGAGCGGCGGATTGGCGAGATTGGCGAGGATGTCGGCGTCCTCGATGGGCGCGCCGGGGTTGTTGAACGGGTCGACGGTCCGGTGGCAGAAGTTGCAGGCGACACCCTGGAAATCGATGCCCTGGAGCAGCGAACCGTCGGTCGGCGTGCTGCGACCGGCGAGCCAGCCGCCCGGCGTGTGACAACGCAAGCAGAGATCACCCGCGAACGCCGCGTCCTGGTTGGCGATGGCCATCGCCGCAAAGAACAGCGGGTCCCTGGCGGCCTGACCCATGGCACTCGCGGCCCAAGGGCGATAGGGCTCCTGGTCCGGGTCGAAGTCGCCGTGGCAGAGCCGGCAGTCGTTGGCGTCCTGGATCGCGACGTCGAGCCCGTTGGGCTGTGTGCCCGGCAGGAAGAAGTCGTTGATCGTCGTGGGGACCTGGGCGATGGCGAGGACGGTCAGAGCGCCCGCGAGGCCGCCACCGATCCACAACGCCTCGGCCCGAGCGAGGAAACCACGTCGTTTGTTCAGCATTTGATTGCATCCCTCCAGATTGGGAACCATCACGGCCGGGCTCTGCATGTTCATTCGTCAGGATCGGCCCGGCGGACGCGGGATTCTCGGATACAGCCGCACGCTAGCACAACGCAGATCGGTATACAACCCTTTCAGGGCCCTTTTCCCGACCTTGTGGATCCTGGTGTCCTGGACTCAGGGGCAGCCGGCGAGGAAAGACCCGATAAACGCCTGGACATCGGCGAGATCGAGCACGCCGAAGGGCTCGGCGATGTCGGCGAGCGGGCCGCCCGCGACGAACGCCCCGACGAAGGCCTGAACGTCGGCGAGGTCGAGCACGCCGTAGGGCTCTGCGACGTCGGCTGGGTTGCAGCCGGCCGCGGCCGGTGTGGCCACGAACACGCCGATGGTGCCGTTCTGGAGGAAGCAGGCGAACGCGATCTGGTCGGCGGCGTTGATGTCAACGACGCCGTTCATCACCTGGACGCCCGTGGAGCCGCCGAAGTCGAAGCCAACGGGCATCTCGCCGAGATCGGTCATGACGGTGTCGCCGTACCCGAGGACGCGGACAAGACTGTCGCCGTCGCCGACGTAGAGCGCGGTCGAGCCCGCGGCGTCCTCAACTCGGAAGGCGACGAGGCCGCTCGAGTTGACGACCGGCGGAAAGTTGGCGAGATTCGCGTTGACGATGCCCATGTCGCCGCCGCGGGCGATCGAGACGACGGGGGAGGACGCGTCGTCGCGACGGGAGACCTGCCAGATCGAGTCGATCGTGCGGCGGGCCGTAAAGGCGACCCGGCCGTCGTTGGCGATCGCGGTGCTGTTCACGAACGACGAGAACTCACCGCCGGTCTCGGCGGCGACCCACTCCGTGTATCCGCCGGCGTCGGGCTCGAAGACGCGGATGCGACGCGATGGGCCCGTGTTGGGGATTGTGTTGGCGACGAAGGCGCGCGTCGCGTTCATCGCGGGGGACAGGATGAAACTGACGTTGTCGGCGGCGTCGAGGGTCGAGATGACCTCGGTCTGGACGCGTTTGCCGGCGACGTACTCATCAAAGACGATGGCCTGGCCGCTGAACCCCGCGGCGGCGCGGTAGCCGATGCCGCCGCCGTCGGCGAGCGAGACGCTTCCGTCGACGCCGTAGAGACCGACTTCGTAGCGCTGGAGGAGGTTGCCGGCGAGGTCGTAGACGTCGGCGCCGCCCGGACCGATGGTGCCGTCCTCGACGGAGAGATAGCCTTCGTGGAGATCGACGTCGGTGGTCCAGACGGGATCGGTGCTGCTGGCGGTGAGGACGAGGCCCCCACCGTTCGCGTCGCCCACGAAGACACCCTCGGTGATGCCGCCCGCGCCCAGGAAGGCGCGGATGGCGACGCGCCCCTGCTCATCGAGGCTGACGTACTGGCTCGACAGGCTCGATATCTGCGGGAGGCGATAGGCGGGGATACCGGCGTCGAGGCTGGACCGGCAAACAAGTCGGATGTCCCAGTTCTCGGGCGTGGCCTGCGCCGAAACGACAAACGCCGCCGAGAGAACGGCGGCGATGGTGAACGCATGGGGGGTCGGGATCTCTCTCATGGAGGGCATGGTAGGGCTTGGCTGGCCCTTGTTGAAGCACAATCTCCGGATGACCCCTATGGAGGCCCCACCAACCGAGCACCCCGCTCGAAACTACACTCTTGCCTGGCGGTGCCACATCGAACGCGACGATGAACGCCGAGGACGCCATGCCCGACGAGGCCGACAGAATCGCCGATGCGATCCGCGCGTCGCTCCGTGTCGGGATGGAGCGTTCGCCCGAGTTGAGAGCGTTGATTGTTGCCGTGGCTGAGTGGGTGGTGGCGAACAAGCCTCAACCCGACCCCGAGTCTCCGGACAGCATGGGCGGGATCGCCGAGGCGGGCTCCGAGACCAGCGAGGAAGAGCCCGCCGGGTCCCCACTCCCGATTGGTGTCGTGCCGCTCTCGCTCGGTGACACCCGAATCGACGTCGCGGTCCCGGGGGCGCCGGAGGAGCTCATTTCGGCGATCGAGTCCGCCGATGCGATGGCGGCGGACGAACGACCCGCACGCCCCGAGATCGATCTTCGATCTTCCGCGTTGAGGTGCGGGCTCAAGGCGGAGGCCTGCCGGCTCTGCGTCGAACGGGCCGAAGCCGGCGACGACGAAGCGCGAGATCCTGAGTTTCGGGCCCGTGTCGATGATCTCCTTCGCCGCCGTGTGCAGCTTGACAATGCATTTCTGTGGATGCTCATCCCCGAGCGCCCCCAGCCCGACGCCGACGCGATGCGTCAGATCGCATCGTGCTACGAGGCCCACCGCGCCGCGTGCGAGGTCGCGGCGGCCTCGAACACGACCACATCCGGCTACTCGACACAGGAAATGGAATCCGCATACCAGTTGCTCGCTGAAGCGAACTCAGCGCTGCGCGTCGCGATCGATGGCACCTGGCTCACACAACCGGACCGCGATCAGGACGATGCGCACCACTGGTTACGTGAGCGGACTTTCACCCAGCACATCTACGTACCGAGGTTCATGAAGCTGGACGACCCGGCCGATCCCCGTCGCGCCGGGACGCTACTCGGAGAGATCCGAGCCCTCGCCGAACGTGTCACCGAACGAGAACAGAACGGCCGGCGAATCGACTCATCGCTGAACACGCTGCGGTACCACGCCAGGAAACAAGGAGGGGACGGGCGATTCGAGCCCCACGACGCGAAGCGGATCAACGAGTCCGCCGACACACTGCTCAGCCTCGGAATCGACCCCGGCGACGCTCGGCTGATCCAACTGAAACACCTTGTCAATCTCGATGCGTTCCCAAACAACGAGCCGCCCTGTGAGGCATTGCGCCGGATCGCCGCGGGATGGATAGACCGCGAAGCCGACGCGCCGGCCCCCGCCGACTCCGAACCGAAGTGGAGCGAACGCGTGCTCGATGTCCGGCGTCGCCTGCGTGGCGGAAGAATCGTCATTGTCGGTGGCACGGACCAGTACCCCGACCAGAGACGGCGGATCGAGGAGGCGTTCGAGCCCGCCGCCCTCGAGTGGGCCGAGTTGTCCGAGCACGGCTCCGGTGCGCGCATGCGACCGCTGATCGCGCGTGATGACACACGGCTCGTCCTTCTGCTCGTGCCGCTGGCCGGGCATTTGCACTCGGAAGAGGCGAGAGCTGAGGCGAAGAAGCGGAATGTGCCGTGCGTCTTGGTAAGGGCCGGGTATCACCCCGAGCAACTCGCGGTACAGATTCTTGAACAGGCTGGCGACAGGCTCGGGGAGTGAGCCCTAGTGCACGTGCCAGATCACGGGCAACCGGCGGTGAACGCGGAAATGAACGCCTGGACGTCGGCGAGGTCCCAGACGCCGAGGGGGGGCGCAATGTCCGATGGGGCGGTTTGGGCGACGAAGGACTGGATGAACGCCTGGACGTCGGCGAGGTCGAGTATGTTGAACGGTGAGGCGATGTCCGCGGCGTTGCAGCCCGCGATGGCGTCCCAGGCGACCACGTCATTGGGGCTGACGCCCTGGGTGTCGACGGGGGTGCCGGGCAGCGGCGTGAACGAGCCGTCCCCGAACGTGTTGAATGAATAGGCCCCGGCGACTCCGTCGATGGCCGTGCTGTCATCGAGCGCGAAGAGGAGGCCATCCAGGGTGTCCATCTCGCGGAGGGTCCCCTGGAGGCCGATATCGAACATGAAGCCGGTGCTCGTCGGGATGCCGTTGTTGTCGAGAAGGAACGAGCGGATCGTCGCGTCGGTGCCGTGCGAGACGTAGAGGATCGTGCTGTCGGTCGAGACGGTGAAGCCCTTGGGAGACGAGCCCGGCGAGGTGAACGGGCTGCCTGGCAGGGCGCTCAGTGTGCCGTCGGCGGGGTTTATGGCGTAGCCCGCGAAGGCGTGACCACCGGCGCTGATGCCGCCGGCGGCATAGAGGAACCGCCCGTTGGGGGTGACCTCGATACCCGTGCCGTAGACCGGGATGCCCAGCGTCTGGACGAGGGTGAGGGTGTCGCCCACGACCTCGAAGACGCGGACGGTATTGGCCAGCGAGTCGTTGGTGTACAGCCATCGGCGGCTGGGATGGAGCGCCATGGACGTCAGGAACCCTCCCGCGGGGTAGGCCCCGACCTGCGTGAGCTGGTTGTCCTCGTCGAGGTGGAAGAGACGGACGGTGTTCGTGGTTGAGAGGTCGGTCAGCGGGACCGCAAGCAGGTCGTTGGAGAGCCAGACGATATCGAGCCCGGCTTGGGCAAGCTCGAGTTCTTCGACCACGGTGAGCGAGCCGTCGGCGGCGACCTCGTAGACGGTGATGTTCTCGCCGAAGTTGTCGCCGGCGGCGTGGGTCGTGGCGAGGAACTGCCCGCTGGGTGTGATGTCGATGGCGTAGGGGTTGCAGCCCGGGCAGGGCTCGCTTGTCGAGCCCCTCGTGCCCGTGATGACCCGGTCGGCGAACTGGAGCGCCCCGCTCGGCAGAACATGCATGGACGTGACGCTGCCCTCGAGATTGCCCTCGTTGGCGACGAAGATCATCGGGAGATCGGCCTGGGCCGTGGCGTGGGCGGTGAGTGCGGCGGCGGTGATCGCGGCGGCGAGCGTGCCGACTGGGATGGCGGTGCGGTTGGCTGGCATGATGCGTCCTCTCTCTGTTCGGTCCGGCGTTGGCCCGGGCCCTTCAGCATCGCCGATCGCGAGCACGTTGGCAAGGGTGTTCCGACGAAAGTGATGCGTTCGGGGGTCGGCCCCAGCGGACGCGATCACGCCCCGCCCAAGCCGGCGCCAGGGCCCTGCTGCACTGGTGCGGGTCGATCGGTTCCCCGGTCCGCGGCGCAAGTCCCGATTCCGTTGACCCGGAGCGGATTCCGCGCCGGGACATCGCTCAGTTGCAGCCGTCGAGGAACGCGGAGACGAAGGCGAGCACGTCGGAAAGATCGAACAGACCGATCGGCTCGGCGAGGTCGGCCAGCGGGTCCTGGACGAGGAACGCGGAGACGAATCCGGTGACGTCGTCGAGATCGAGCAGCCCAAAGGGCGGCGCAAGATCGGCGATGCAGACGAACTTCACATCGACGGATGTCGGGGTGTAGACGAGACGAACGTCGATGTTGGTCGGCAGCGACCCGGCGACCACTGTGACGCCGTCGAATGCACCGGAGACGCTGGTCGCGGTGATCAGGTTGAACTGGTCGTTGACCGCGGGGACATAGCTGCTCAGACCGACACGCACCACGCCGTCGCAGGCGACCTGGCCGGACGCGATGTTGAGCCGGTCACCGCTGCCGGGACCATCGGTGTCGGCCTCGATGACGGTGGTGTTGGCGAAGTTGAGATTCGCGTTGCCGGTGATCTCGCCGATGGGCAAACCGGGGGCGATGACGCCCTGGACATTCCACGTGCCGTACATCTGGCCCTCGCCCTCGAGGCGCTGGCCGGGGCCGAAGGTAGGGACGGTGCCGTTGGTGTAGAGCACGCTGTCGTTTCCACCGCCGCCGAGGACGATTCGGCCGTCGCCGGTGACGACGGTGTTGGCGTTGAACTGGACGTAGGCGTCGGCGGTGCTCGTCGTGGGGTTGACGAGGATCGCGCCGTTGTTCTCGAAGAACACGGAGTTGTACTGGATGTTCGCGCCGGGCTGTAGATCAATCTCGCCTTCGAGGGTGAGGTCGGCCGTGTTCAACGTGCCGTTTCCGAGCCGGACGATCGCACCCCCATTGGTCGCGCGGAGGACGCCCCCGTTGAGGGTCGCGCCGCCGTTGAACTCGATCGTGCCGCCGTCGGCCTGGAGCACGGCACTCGGATCCTGGGTGATCGCGATGCCGTTGATCTCGACCACGCCGCCGGCGTCGGCGAGGATCTGCGTGTTATTGGTCTTGTTGTTGGTGATGAGCCGGAGGCGGCCGTCGCCGTTCGAGCTCGGGAAGGCCCGGATCAGGCCGTTGTTGACCAGCGCGGCGTGGAGCTCGCCGGAGCCCTCGATCACGAAGTCCGGCGCGACGGTCAGGACCGTGCCGTTTGTGTAGACCGAGCTGTCGTTGGAGGCTCCCGGCGCCCCGCCCCCGGCGAGGAAGATGCGCCCGCCGCCCGTCGCCGTGCAGTTGCTGAAGAACTGGATGTAGGCATCGGCGCCGCTGTCGGTTTCGTTGAGTGTGATATCGCCCGTGCCGTTGAAGACCGCGCCCGTGTAGTTGATCTGGCTCCCCGGCTCCACCGGGATGCTCGCATCGACGACCACGTTCGTCAGCGAGAGCGTGCCGTTGCCGATCCGCCGGACCACGCCGCCATTGACGGTGCGGAGCGTTCCATTGACGATGGTCTGGTTGCCGTTGAGCTCGATCTCACCGCCGTCGGCCAGCAGCACCGCACTCGGATCCTGGGTGAGCGCGATGCCGTTGATCTCGACCACGCCGCCGGTGTCGGCGAGGATCTGTGTGTTGTTGGTCTTGTTGTTGGTGATGAGCCGGAGGCGGCCGTCCCCGTTCGTGCTCGGGAAAGCCCGAATAAGACCGTTGTTAACCAGCGCCGCGTGGAGTTCGCCGGAGCCCTCGATCACGAAATCCGGCGCGACGGTGAGCACCGTGCCGTTGGTGTGGACCGCGCTGTCGTTGGAGGCTCCCGGCGCCCCGCCCCCGGCGAGGAAGATGCGCCCGCCGCCCGTCGCCGTGCAGTTGCTGAAGAACTGGATGTAGGCGTCGGCGCCGCTGTTGGTGTCGTTGAGCGTGATGTCCCCCGTGCAGTTGAAGGTCGTCCCCGTATAGTTGATCTGGCTCCCCGGCTCCACCGGGATAGTCGTATCGACGACCACGTTCGTCAGCGAGAGCGTGCCGTTGCCGATCCGTTGGATCACGCCGCCATTGACGGTGCGGAGCGTTCCATTGACGATGGTCTGGTTGCCGTTGAGCTCGATCTCACCGCCGTCGGCCAGCAGCACCGCACTCGGATCCTGGGTGATCGTGATGCCGTTGATCTCGACCACGCCGCCGGCGTCGGCGAGGATCTGCGTGTTGTTGGTCTTGTTGTTGGTGATGAGCCGGAGGCGGCCGTCGCCGTTCGAGCTCGGGAAGGCCCGGATCAGGCCGTTGTTGACCAGCGCGGCGTGGAGTTCGCCGGAGCCCTCAACGGTGAGGTTGCCGATCGTGAGCACCGTGCCGTTCGTGTACACGGCACTGTCGTTGGACGCGCCGGGCGCCCCGCCCCCGGCGAGAAAGATCCGCCCGCCGCCCGTCGCCGTGCAGTTGCTGAAGAACTGGATGTAGGCGTCCGCCCCGCTGTCCGTGTCGTTGAGCGTGATGTCGCCCGTGCAGTCAAAGGCCGCGCCCGTGTAGTTGATCTGGCTCCCCGGCTCCACCGGAATACTCGTATGGATGACCACATTCGTCAGCGAGAGCGTGCCGTTGCCCACCCGGCGAAAGACGCCCGAGCCGTCCAGCCGGCCGCCCGTGACCGTCACGTTGCTGTTGAAGGTGACCTGCCCGCCGGTGTTGGCGGTGATCGCACCGCTCGGCCCCTGGGTGATGGCGATGCCGCTTACAAAGAGCTCGGCGTCGAGGGCAGCCTGCATGGTCGAGTTGTTGACCTTGTTGGTGGTGACCAGATCGAGGCGGTTGGCGAAACCGGTCGGGATGGCCGAGACGACGCCGTTGTTGATCAGCGATGCGTGGATCAGGCCGGCCCCGTCGATCGTGTGGCCGACGTCGTTGGTGATATTGGTGCCGTTGGTGAAGATCGCCGCGTCGTTGTCGCCGCCCGAGAGACGCAGGATGCCTCCCGAGCCGGAGAGCAGGGCGTTGGAGGTGAACTGGATGTACGAATCCTGAGTACTGAACGAGGGATTGATCGAGATGAACCCTGAGTTCATCAGGTCGCCGGCGAGATTGAGGTGCTGGCCGGGATTGAGCTCCAGCGTGAGCTGGGGCCCGACGTCGAGTTCATTGATCGAGACGCTCACGTCGAGCTTCACGTTGATGAACGCGGGGCCGAGGATGTGGGCGTTCTCGGCCGCCGTGTCCGGCGTGTTGGCCGGATCCCAGTTTGTCGGCACGCTCCAGTCGCCCGAGCCGGCGTTCCAGAAGATGTCGCTCTGGGCGAACGCGGACGAGGTGAAAGCCAGCCCGGCCAGAACGGCGACAACTCGGCTCGAACGCTGATTCATGCTTGTGCTCCTCATGCTCTGCGCAATCAGAGGGCGATCCGCCGGGGAGCTGGCGGCCGCCCGATCGACTAATTGCATCCGTTCAGGAAGTTGACAATGAACGTGCTGATATCCAGGAGATCGAACACGCCGATAGGCTCGGCGATGTCGGCGAGCGGGTCCTGCGAGATGAAGGCGGAGACGAACCCGTTGACGTCGGCGAGGTCGAGAACCCCGTAGGGCGGCGCAAGGTCGGAGATGCACACGAACTTCACGTCGACGGTCGTCGGTGTGTAGACGAGGCGGACGTCGAGGTTGGCGGGCAGAAGGCCGACAGCCACCACCGCATCGGCGAAGAGCCCGTTGATCGAGCCGGCCGTGACCATGTTGTACTGATCGTTCACCAGGGGGGTGTAGCCGTCGCGAAGCTGGATGACCACGAGCCCGTTGGGCTCGACCATTCCGGACGTAACGAGGCTGCCGTGCGTCGAGACCCCGGCGACCTCGGTCTCGAAGCGGGCCGAGGGGCCGAAGTCGAGGTTCGCCGAGCCCGTGATCGAGCCGTACGGCAGGCCGGGTGCGATCACACCATCGAGGACAAACGAACCGTGCAGATCACCCAGTCCCTCGATGCGCTGATTGGCGCCGAACGTCGGGGTGACGGCGTTGGCGACGATCCGGCTGTCGCCGGGCCCGCCCGCGAGCACGAAGCGGCCGCTCCCAGAAACGACCGTGGGGGCGTCGAACTGGACGATCGAATCATTCGAGCTGCCTGTATCGTTAATGATGACGACCCCGTTGTTCACAAGCGTGGCGCTGTCGCAGAGCAGGGTGCTCGGCGGCACAAGCTCGAGATCGCCATCGAGCGTGACATCGCTCGCGGTGAGCGTGCCGTTGCCGTTGCGGACGAGCCGCCCGCCGTTGGCACCGCGGAGCACGCCGCCGTGGATGGCCTGGTTCCCCGTAAACAGGACCGTGCCCTCGTCGGCGACGATCTCGCCGGGGGTTCCACCCTCGCCGGCCTGATCGACCGTGATCGCGGCGATGACGAGCGTGCCGCCCGCCGAGGCGAGCATCTGCCCGTTGTTGGCCTTGTCGCCCGTGGTCAGCGTGAGCGTGCCGTTGCCGTTGGGGCTCGGGAACGCTCGGATCAGGCCGTTGTTGACGAGGTCGGCGTGGATCTCGCCCGATCCCTCGATCGTGAAGTCCGAGGCGACCGTGAGGACCGTGCCGTTCGTCTGCACCTGGCTGTCGTTGTTGGATCCGCCGAGGAAGATCGACCCGCCGCCCGATACCGTGGAGTCGGCGTCGAACTGCAGAATTGAATCGTTCGAACTGGAGGTATCGTTCAGGATGATCGACGCGGAGCAGACGAGCGCGTCGCCTGTGTGGACAAGTGTGGACGGCGGGACAAGATTGAGATCGCCCTGGACCTCGACGTCGGACATGGTCAGCGTGCCGTTCCCGCTGCGTGTGACCGTGCCGCCATTGACTGAACGGATCTTCCCGCCGACAAGAGTCTGGTTGCCGTCGAAGCGGATATCGCCGCCGTCGGCAAGCAGCTCGCCCGCTGGCCCCTGCGAGAGCGTGATGCCGCTGATCCGCACGCGGCCGCCGGCGTCGGCGCGGATGATCGCGTTGTTGGTCTTGTTCTGTGTGATCAGGTCGAGGTCACCATCGCCGAACGCGCTCGGGAAGCCGCGGAGAAGCCCGTTGTTGACCAAGGCCGCGTGGACCTCGCCCGATCCCTCGATCGTGAAGTCCGAGGCGACCGTGAGGATCGTGCCGTTCGTCTGCACCTGGCTGTCGTTGTTGGATCCGCCGAGGAAGATCGACCCGCCGCCCGAGGCGATGGTGTCGGTATCGAAGCGGAGCAGGGCGTCGTTCGCGCTCGTGGTGTCATTGAGCACGATCGCGCCGGTGCAGTTCATGGTGGGGCCGTTGTAGAGGACGGTGCCGGTGGCGACGACACCAAGATCGGTTTCGATGTCTACGCCGGTGAGGGTGAGCGTGCCGGTGTCGACACGGGTGACAACGCCGCCGTTCGCCGATCGAATGGTGCCCCCAGACACGGCCTGGTTGCCTACGAACTCGACAGAGCCCCCGTCCGCGAGGATCTCGCCGCCGGCCCCTTGCGTCAAGGTGATGCCGGAAACCTCGAGAGCACCCCCGACCTCGGCCCGCATCGTCGCGTTGTTGGTCTTGTTCTCGGTGAGCAACCGGAGGCGGCCGTTGCCGTTGGCGCTCGGATAGGCCCTGACGAGCCCGTTGTTGACCAACGCGGCGTGCACTTCACCGGAGCCGCCCAGCGAGAAATCGGGCGCAATCGTCAGGGTGGTGGCGTTGGTCAGCACCTGGCTGTCGTTGCCCGAACCGGCGAGGAAGACCTCGCCGCCACCTGTGGCGGTGGTGTCGGTGTTGAACTGGAGCACGGCGTCGTTCGCGCTCGTCGAGTCATTGAGGATGATCACTCCGGAGCAGTCGAGCAGAGCGCCGTTGTAGAACACGCTTCCTGTCGCCGCAACATTGACGTCCTGGGCCAACGCGACGTCGCTGAGCGTAAGTGTGCCGCCCGCGAGACGCTCAACGGTCTCCTGCCCGCCGATCGCGCCGCCTGTGACCGTGACGTTGCCGTTGAAGATGACCAGTCCGCCCATATCGGCGCCGATCGTGCCGCCCGGCCCCTGGCTGATGACGACACCCGTGAACCGCAGCGAAGAGCCGGCGGCGGCAGACATGGTGCTATTGTTGGTCTTGGGCGAGCCGTTGAGCTCGAGTTCGGTTCCGAAGCCGGCGTCGAGCGACGAAACCACCCCCTCGTTGACCAGTGCGGCGCCGATCAGGCCCGCGCCGTCGATCGTGTGACCGAACGAATTCGTCAGGGTCGCGCCGCTCGTGTAGAGCCCCGCGTCGTTGCCGCCGCCAGCGAGCCGCAGCGTGCCCGTCCCGGAGATCGCGGCGTCGGCGTTGAACTGCATGGTCGCGTCGGCCGAACTGTTCGACGGATTGACCAGGATGAGACCGTCGTTGTCGAGATCGCCCGTGAGCACGAGCGATCGCGCGGCTTCGCAAGCAAGCGTTACGCCGGCGCCGATCGAGAGCGAGTTGATGAATGGTGTGAGATCGAGCGTTACGGTGATGCCGGACGGCCCGAGGATAAGAGCGTTCTCATCCGTCGCATCGGGGACGTTCATGGGGCTCCAGTTCGCCGCGTTGTTCCACCCGGCGCTGCCGGCGTTCCAGAAGATGTCGGTCTGCGCGGTAGCGCCCGCGGCCAGGCCGGCCAGGGCAACAACGATCGTCGCTCGATTCAAACACATCATCTCTGCTCTCCCAAGGAATTCATGAAAGCTGTACAAACACAGAATGGCGACGATCATAAGTGATGGAGCCGTCGAGGAGTAGGGATTCCCTACAGATCGCCGACCACGGGGCGGAATAGGGAAAAGGCCCGAGTCCGCCGCGAACCCGGGCCGCAGGGGCGTCCGAAAATCACCCGGTCGCGTCGAACCGAGCCCGCAGATCAGACGGCCGAGTCCAGAATCTGGTTCTCACAGGTTCTGGATGCCGATTGCAGCCCACGCCGACGGCCGGCACGCCCACATCACGGGCAACCGAGCAGGAACGAGTAAATCCATAGATTGACGTCCTGAAGATCCCAGACGCCGAACGGCTCGGCGACGTCGGCCTCGGGCTGCTGGTTGAGGAATCCATAGATGAACGCGCCCACGTCCTGCAGATCGAGCACGCCGTAGGGCTCGGCGATGTCGGCGATGTTGCACGGGCCGCCCGGCCCGAGTTCGTAGCAGCCCATGTCGACCATGTAGGGCTCCTCGTCGCCGTTGAGGCGTGGATCGCCCGCGATGTCCTGGGGCAGTATCTCGTCGATCGTGCCGCTCTCATCGAGGTCGAGGTCGTCGGTGGGCACGTAGTCGTTGGAGCCCTGGTCCCTGCACCCCGACGTGTACTCGAGTTGCACGTCGTCGTTGGCCTTGTCCTTGAACTGCGGGTCGAGGTCGAAGACGGCGATGTCGCCGGCATTGTTGTTGCCACCCTGGAGGTCGCTGTAGTAGGCGAGAGGCGGGAAGGTCGGGAGAGCGTTCTCGACCCAGTCTGAACCCGCGGGCTCGTTCCAGTAGACGATGCTGTTCATGATCTCCATCGTGCCGAAGCCGTTGAACACCGCCGAATGCCCGCCGCCGGCCACGCTGTTGGCGATCGTGGAGCACTGGACGAGCATGTCGGCGTTCTGGTTCGCGGTGTAGAGGGCGGCGCCGATCGTCGCCTCGCTGCCGACGAAGCGCGAGTTGACGATGGTGCAGGTGGCCGACGGGGCGCCGGCCTTGGCGGGCAGGCTCGCGTGATAGATCGCGCCGCCGAAGCTGTCGAATCCCCCCGTATTCTCGGCCTTGTTGTCCTGCATATTCACAGAGACCATCGCCACCGGGCCGGCGGCCTGCGTGGCGATGGCGCCGCCAAGCACCCCGGCGGTATTGCCCGAGAACATGGTGCGAACGATCTCCAGTGAGCCGGTCTCCTCGTGGAGCGTGTGGATCGCGCCGCCCTCGGCGTCGGCGGCGTTGCTCACGAACCGCATGCCGCCGCTGCCCCAGACGGTGCCGCGGAGGAGCGCAACCGTGTCGCCGTTGAGACTCAGCCCGCCGCCGAAGGCCGCGTTGTTGGAAACGAAGGAAACATCACGGAGGGTGACCTCGGCGGGCTGCGGCGGGTCGTTCGGGTCGTCGGGCAGCGGCGGGACATACGAGTTGACGTACAGGCCACCGCCGGAGTTGATGGCCGAGCAATCGTGGAGCGAGCCGCCGATGAAGACCGGGCTGGCGCCGATCACGTAGACCGCGCCGCCGTCTCCCGGGGCCTGCTCCTCCGTCAGCGCCGCGGCGTCGCAGTCGTTGAACTCACACCCTGTGAACACCGGGCTGGTCGGCCCCGGCAGGGGGTCGGCGCCCTTCCACTCGATGAGCACGCCCGCCCCGTAGGCCGCATCGAGGCCCGTGAAGAGCACGCCGTTGATCGTCGGCGAACTGCCCGGCCCGATGTACATCCCGCGGCCCGGCACGCCATCCCCCAGGGTCTGGAGCTTGAAGTTCTCGAACACCGTCGACGAATCCTGCTCGCCGTCGATCGTGACGATGCCCGGGGCCGTCACGTCGGTATCGGGCTGGATCCAGATCTTGTAGGTCTGGCCCGACACGGGCACGCCGATGATGGTGAGGTTCTTGGTGCCCAGGTCGATGGTCTCGACGTAGGGCAGATTCGCATTGCCCACGTTGGTGCTTGTGCCCTGCGCATACACCTTGATTGTGTCACCCGGGTTCGCGGCGTCGATCGCGGACTGGATCGTCTGGTAGGCCGACATGTTCGTCTTCTGGACAATCAGCGTGGCGGCGTTTGCGGCCGAGCCCGCCAGCATCGCGACGATACCCGCCGAAGTCAGGAAACCGAGCGCCTTCGTGTGAGACATGGTCCACCTCCGGTTCGTGCCGGGGCGACAGGTCGCACGGTCAGGATGGTCGAAGCCATCGCGGCTCGCGCCGGTCGATTGTGGGTTGACGCACACCGTCGAAGATTGGCGTGAATACACCGCGACTGGGCCGGCCATTCATGGCATCGCCCCGCGAGAGCGCGCCCGGCGCGGTCTCTCCGCGGTGCAGGGCCGTGAATCACCGGGCGCCATCACGCCACGCTATCGCACTCTGCGGATCATCGCATCGGGAAACGGACCACCCCCGGGCGATCGCGGGATCTCCCGCCATCGCTAGGGACATCCCGACAGAAACGACCCGACAAACGCGGCCAAGTCGGCGAGATCGAACACGCCGTAGGGCTGCGCGACGTCGGCGGCGGGCGCCCGCGACAGAAACGCAGCGACAAAGGCCTGGATGTCGGAGAGATCGAGCACACCTTCAGGGGGCGCGAGATCGGCCAAACACGCGCTCGCGGTCGCCTCGACCGTCATGCAGAGTTCGGCCCCGGCGCCCCCGGGTTGCCAGGGATCAGCCCCCAGACGGAACGCGTTGAAGCCGAGCCCCTCCGAGGCGAAGCTCCAGACCGGATCGAGCCCGCCGTCGGCGTCAGAGGCACACACAATCCAATAGCGCTCGCCGGCGAACAGCCAGGGGCGGCCGGCGAAGGTGACGGCCTCCTGCACCGGGTCCCACCCCACGGCGGAAACGGTGAACTCGGCGGCATCGAGGGCGACGCCGCTGGGAACGCTCGCGTCGGGGCCGCCGGGGAGGGTCGCGTCGGTCTGGATGGTGACGGTGACGTGCTCGTCGACAGAGCCCGCGAAGTCATTGCTCATGAACCAGAGGCGGGCGAGGTCGAGCCTGTAATCGGCAGTCGGTGCGAAGCGCTGGGCGACGGTCTGGCCCGAAAAGACATCGGCGCCCCAGAGGCCGAACGCGCCGCCGAAGGGCCCCGTGGATTCGTAGATGACGTCGGCCTGCGCGGTCACGACGGCGGCGGCAACCAGGGCCAAGGCTGTGGTGCGATGCATGGGTTGTCCTCCGTGAGCGCAGCCTACCACGGGGGATCGTTGTGACAAAGCCGAGACGTGCGGAATGGTCGGGTCCCTGCCGTCGGGCGCAAACGGCTGGTCAGGTCGCGATGAGCCGATCGAGGATGTCCAGCACGCCGTGGATCTCGGCGTCATCGGCGACGAAGTCGGCGTGGGCCTTGAGCCGGTCGTCCGCGTTCGCCGGGCAGGCGAAGAACGCGACGTGCTCGCGGATGGCGAGATCGCCGATCGTGTCGCCGATACCGGCGAGGCGGGCCTTGGTCAGTCCGGTGTGGGCCATGAGCCGCTCGATGCCGGTGGCCTTGGAGATGTGGGCGAGGTCGATGTTGATCCACTCCCAGGTGCTGCTGACGCGGAAGGGCCAGTTGCGCCGGGCGAACTCGTCGCGCAGCAGGGGCTCGAGGCCTTTGAGATAGGGTGTATCGGGGTGATGGAGCGAGATCGAGCAGGCCTTTCCGGGCTGCTGCTGGACCGGGCCCCTGGGATTGGACGCGCCCCAGGTCGCCTCGATCCACTCCTGGGCCTCGTGAACGATGTGGACGTGCTGGGGGGTGATCCGAGGGTCGCAATCAAAGATGTTCGTGTCGGCGTGCCAGAGCCAGACGCCCATCTCGCACACGACCGGCAGCGTGTCGGTGCCGATGAGCCGGGCCATCGCCTCGGCGTAGGGCAGGGGTCGGCCCGTGCAGACCGTGACGACGGGGCGATCGCCCTTGTCGTGCGCGAGGCGGTTGTAGGCGGCGACGGCGGCGAGCGCGTCCGCGTCGAGGGGCCCGTTCTGCTCGGGCCCCAGGCACCCGTCGATGTCGCAGACGACGGCGTCGTAGTTTCGGAGCGATTCCGGCATGGGCGAGGGTAGGGAGCCGGGGGCCTGGGGATTTCCATTCACCGGGCGGCGGTCTTGATCGACTCGGCGATCTCCTCGGGCGTGGCGTCGGGCGGGTGGACGCCGACGATCCAGCCCGAGCGGTCGACGACAACGATCGCGGCGTCGGCGCCGGGGGCGACGCGGTCGAGGAGGAGCGAGGCGGGGCACCAGGCGAGGCCCGGCGTGCGCGCCTCGGCTTCGGGGATCGTGGGGTCGGCATCCACGGCACCCGCCCACATCAAGCCGAATCGCTTGAACCGCCCCAGATCGAGATCTCTGGTGCCCGTGCACACGATTGGGCGGGCGAGTACCGATACTGTTCCGCCACGTTTCGCGGCCCCCTCGGCCTTGCGGACCAGCGTGGCGACCGTGCGCAGTGTGTCCTCGGTCTCGCCGCCGGCCCGGATCAGAGCCAGGACCACCGCCTGTGGGCGTCGCTCCGTCTCCCTCCGCTCGAAGACCTGACCAGGCCGCCAGGTGTCGACCGCGAGATCGTCGTTTGCGACCACCGACGCGACGATCGGCGGGAGATGATCGTCGGGGCCGATCTCGGGTGTGGCGGGAGCAAGAACCGAGATCGACGAGACCAGTTGCCTTCCCTCGGAGTCGATTGGCTTCCACGCCGCATCAAGTGGCCGAAAGACGAAGTTGAACCGCCGCTCTCGGCCGTTCACCGTTGTCTTGAGGGTGTAGCTCTGCGAGAGGCGACCATCTGCCTCCTCATCCGCAGCGTCGGCGTGCATCACGGTGATCGTCCATGTCAACTCGTCGTCGCTGTCGGCGGGCCGACCGTGAAAGGAATGTTTGACACCACCGCCGGTCGGACCATCGATGATGCCTGATCCGCCGAGTGCCCAATCGACCCGCCGTGCACCCGCACTCCCCACGCGGGGCCAAGCCGACGGGTCGCCGTCGAGCGCCACGGCGAGCCAAGGGCACCAGAGCGGCGGCAGGTTCCCGGCCAGCAGCGACGCGGCTGACGCCCCTTCCTCGACAGTCTCGAAGATCAGCTTCGGGTTGTTGGTGTGAACCGCGATCAGCCGACCCGGAGATGCCACGATGTGGATGTGCCCGATGGCAAGCCTCACGACCCCGCCCGGTTCGTGCCAAACCCAGAGCTTCGCCCTTGAGATTGATCCCTCAACCGCTCCTTCAGCGGTGAAGACCTCGACCTCCGCGGCCCAGGTCGTGGCGTGCAGCGTCTCGGCCATCTCGGTCAGTAACTCGGGTGGCTCGGCGAGTGTGCCGCGCACCGCGAGCAGGCTTGGCAGCAGACCGATCAGGATCAACGCGAATCGCCGCATTGGCGCGCCCCTTCCACTCCTCCCGACAACAGCGCCTCCAGCAGTTCCCGGATGCTCCGTCCCGTTGCTGGATCCACCAGCCCAGGCTCGATCTGCGCCAGGGGCTCGAGGACGAACAGCCGCTCGCGCATCGACGGGTGGGGCACCGTCAACCCGGGCTCGTCGATCACCTCGTCGGCGTAGAGCACCAGATCGAGGTCGAGCGTGCGGGGGCCCCACCACTCGCGCCGTTCGCGGCCGTGCGTGCGTTCGATCGCGAGCAGGGCTTCGAGGAGTTCGCGGGGGTTCAGCGTGGTATCAATCGAAACCGCGGCGTTGAGGTAGTTGGGCTGGCCCGGCGGGCCGACGGGGTCGGTCTCGATGATGTCGGACGCGGCGCGGAGCGTCGTGCCGGGCAGGGCGGCGATCGCCTCGATGGCCGCGGCGATCGTCGCGCGGCGATCGCCCAGGTTGGAGCCCAGGGCGATGCAGGCGATTCTGGGGGCGGGATCCACGGGGAAGTGAAGCGCCGGGGCGTCGGCGAGACAAGCGCATGGTGCGGTCGCGTTGAGCGACCACGATTATGCTCGCCCACGGCGAGCATGAAACACCACGGTGATCCCCGGAAAGAAGAACACCCGGGCTCGCGCCCGGGTCTCGTTCGTGCTTGCGATCGGATGTGAGCGGATGGCCTACTCCTCCTCGAGCTCGCGCATGCGGTGCTGCATCTGCGCCTTGAGACGGGCGAGGATCGACGAGTGCATCTGGCTCACCCGGCTCTCGGAGAGGTCGAGCGTCGCGCCGATCTCCTTCATCGTCATCGCCTCGTAGTAGTAGAGGATCACGATCAGCCGCTCGGCCCGGCTCAGGCCCTTGGTGATCAGCTCGCGCAGATCCCGCCGCTGGAGAAGCTTCACCGGGCTCGTCTGCGCCGGGTCGCGGATCACGTCGATCTCGCGCAGCTCCCGGCTGCCATCCGACGGGAAGCACTTGCGGTTGATGCTCGTCACCGCGACGGCCTTGCTGTCGCGGCGGAACTTGCGGAACTCCTCGTCGTCGATGTTCAGCCGGTCGGCGATCTCGTCGTCGGTCGCCTTGCGGCCCGTCTCCTTCTCGATCTGCTGGCGCGCCTGCTCGACCCGGCTGGAGCGGTGCCGGACGAGACGGGGGACCCAGTCCATCGAGCGGAGCTCGTCGAGGATCGCGCCGCTGATGCGCGGGGCGCAGAACGTCTCGAACTTCACCTCGCGCGACAGGTCGTACTTGTCGATCGCGTCCATCAGCCCGAAGAGGCCGACCGACATCAGGTCCTCGATGTCGACCTCATCGGGCAGGCGGGCGTAGATCCGCTCGGCGTTGTACCGCACGAGGTGGAGATACTTCTCGACAAGGAAGTTGCGGATCGTCTCCGACCCGGCCTTCTGATACTCACGCCAGACGTCCTCGATCGGCATGTCGTCGTAGGGCGTCGGGACGTTCGACGGCTCGGCGTGGCGAGCGTTGGAACGAGAAGAGAAACGGGTCGACGTTCTGGTCACTGTCATGGTCCGCTCCTTGACCATCGGCTCACGCGGGCCGGCCGGATGGATCTCCGACGCGGCCTTCTCTGCGCTGCACGGGCGATCCTTGCCCGTGGCGGTGGAGTATACACGGAATCAGAATGCTGTGACGGGCGCCAACCCGCCGCCGGCGTCGCGGTGAAAAAAAAGCCTCGGCATTGCGGGAACTGCCCGTCATGGTGCTCGGCCTCACGCGACATCCACTTCGATGATCTCTTCGGCGCCGGCGCCCGATCCGAACTTCGGAATCGGCCGGGGCGGGTGATCCCGCTTGTACGCCGAGGTGTGCTCGTCGACCGCGTGCCTCGCGACCGCCCCCAGGACGAGGCCGACCGGATAGCACACGACCATGCAGGTAAGGGCGCGGGTGAGAATCGAGCGACCGTCCCCCCCGTTCATCAGGCCGGCCACGATGGCGACCGCGAACGCCGTCAGCCCCAGCACCGCCGCAAAGATCTTGGATGGTGATTCCACCCAGCTTTCCCTCCACGATGAGGCGAGAGCGCATCACCGTGCGATCGGATTCGGCCCGCGACCAGGCCGACTTGAACAATGGCCCGATTCGACGCCAAATAGGCGACAGTCTGCGGCGATCTTGACGGAACGGTCGGGTCATGGAAGGGCTCCTTCGGTCGTCGATCGCCCGATTCTGGGGGCGATAGCCGCGATCATCGCCGCCAGGGCCCGAAGGTCTCGGGCCGCCGGGCCTCGCGGGTGGCAGGCGAGCAGCGGCTCACGTCGGCGCACGGAGTACGCGACATGCTTATCACGCCGGACAAGCCCGATCAGGGGCATCGAACCACCAAGGAACCGCTGGCACACCCGGTCGATCCGCTCGTGGGCGGCACGTCCGATCGCCCGGGTATCGACCATATTGACAACCAACCCGATCCGGAGGGGACGAGGATCGCCGCGGTGGCGCGTGACGCACTTGATCAAGGCATACGCGTCCGCGAGCGCCGCGGGCTCTGCGGTGGTGACGATCACGCCCAGGTCGGAGGCCGCGACGGCCTCGACGACCGGCGCACCGATGCCGGCGCCGAGATCGATGAGGACAGCGTCACCCGGGCCGCCCAATCCACGGAGCGCGCCGATGAGATCGTGCCGTTGGCGGGCGTCGAGTTGCGGGGCGTGCGCCACGCCGGCAGCGCCGGGGATAAGCCCGAATCCCCAGGGTGTTTCCATCCTGAGCGAATCGAGATCGGGTCCACCCGGGCGGAACAGCTCGGCGTCGAGCCGGCGCGAGGGCGCGAGCCCGCAAAGGACGTCGGCGTTCGCAGTGCCCAGGTCGCCGTCGACGAGCACGGCCGGGCGGGTCCCGTGGATCGCGATCGCGACGTTGACGGAGATCGTCGACTTGCCCACGCCGCCCTTGCCCGAGGCGATGGCGATGACGGGGGCGCCATCGCGACGGAGCAGCACGGGCCGGTCCGCGCGGGGCGGTTCGGCCCTCGCGACGAGCCGGCGCAGCGTGGCCGCCTGGTCTTCGATCGGCGAGCCGACCGCCACGCCCCGGCGATCATCCGCGAGCGCGCTCATGCGTTGATCTCCCCATCGAGCACGAGCCTCGCCAGCCTCTCGGGCTTCGCGGGTTCGATGTGATCGGGCACCTCCTGCCCCGTCGTCACGTAGCTGAGGGGAAGGCCGGTCGCCTCGGCGGCGTGTCCGATGACGCCCAGCCCGCCCGCCTCGTCGAGCTTGGTGAGCAGCAGGCAATCGGCGCCGGCGCCGCCGAAACGATCCGCGGCCGATCTCAGCACGCTGGGCCCCGAATTCGCCGAGAGCGCCAGGTGCGTGCGCGAGGGCTTGGCGGTCGCGAGAAACGCCGCGAGCTGGTCGAGCCGGGCGGCGTCGCGTGGGCTCCGGCCCGGTGTGTCGACGAAGACCACGTCGCAGCTCGACAGGCGAGCGCGGGCCTCGTCCATTTCTGTTGGGGTCAGCACGACCTCGAGCGGCACGCCGATGATGCCGGCGTAGGTGCGCAGCTGTTCGACTGCGGCGATCCGGTACGTATCGGCGGTGATGAGCCCGACCGATCGGCCGTAACGGAGCTTCTGCGTCGCCGCGAGCTTGGCGATCGTGGTCGTCTTCCCGACGCCCGTGGGGCCGATGAGCGCCTCGACAATCGGGCCGTTGCCGACCGGTTCGCACGGGCCGACAACGCGGATGCGGGCCGAGAGTCTGCGCAGCAGCGTCTCGCGGACGATCGCCGCGTCGGCGAGCTCGCCAACGCTCAGCTCGTCGCGGACCTCGACGACGAGCTCATCGACGATCGGCTGGGGCAGCTCGTGCTCAATCAACCTGTTGTAGAGATCGAACAGCGGATCAGAGCCGCCCTGCGCCCAGTGCGCCATCGCGTCGGCCCCGTCCACTCGCACGGCCGTGCGACGCGTCGTCTGGAGCACCTGCGAAATCAGTCCTTTGATCGAGGCGAGTTCGGCCTCGAGCGAGGCGTGCGCGTCCGCGGTCGCCGGCCGGAGCGCCACCTGCGTGACCGGGGCGGCACGCCGTGTCGCGCGATCGGCCGCGGCGGCAACCTGCCGATCGAGCACATGGCCCGCGTCGGGCGTTGCGTCAACACCGACGGGCGAGTTCGGCGTGAGTGTCTGCCGTTCGCGGATCGGCGGCCGTGATGACGCGGGAGCCGCCGGTCTTCGTCGCGGCGTGTACGTACCCGCGGCGGGCGAGTCCTTCGCGGCGGTGATCTCAACGATCGAATTGCCGCCGAAACCCAGCAGCCCGCCCGACTTGAAGCTCCGCGTGCGCAGAATGACCGCGTCCGGGCCGAGCTCTTTCTTGACCTCGGCCAGCGCACCAGCCATCGTCGATGAGCGATAGGTTTTCAGATCCATCGCGGCCGTCCCTGGCAGACCTGATCGTCGCACATCCACACACGTGGAACGCGAATCGCAGCCGGACATCCTGTCCGACGGCGGAGTCTACCAGATCAATCAGGACCGCGGGGGCCTCGTTCAGGCAACGGCGACAGTTTTTTCTGTTTCCCTCGGCGTTTCGCGTGCGGGCGCCTCTCCCGGGTCATCGACGAGCGCCACCGATTCGACATCGACGTCGGCGACGACCTCGTTGTACCCCAGCACCGCGACCTGCGGCAGGTGGGGCGAGACCATCTGCCACACCACCGCTCGCACCTGGGGCGAGGCGACCACAACAGGTTGATGGCCGGAAGTGACGACGCGTTCGAGCGCGTCGGTCACGCCTCCCGCCAGCCGCGCGGAGACCCTCGCCGGCATGTTCACCGTCGTGCCCGCGCCGCCCCGCTCGATGTACGACTCGACCCTCGCCTCGAAGGACGGGCTGAGTGTCACGCACACCAGCCTGGGTCGGCCCGCGCCCTCATCGGCCGCGTATTGCGTGCAGATCGTCCGGCGGAGGGCGTTGCGGACGTACTCGGTCGCGACGTCGAGGTCACTCGTCTTGGGGAGCCAATCGCCGAGCGTCTCGATGATGGTCTCCATGTCGCGGACGGGCACGCGCTCGCGCAACAGATTCTGGAGCACCCGCTGCAAATCGGCGATCTTGGCCACACCCGGGATGATCTCATCGACCATCTTCGGGCTGCGCTGCTTGACCCCCTCGACCAGGTTGTTGACCTCCTCGCGACTCAGCAGCTCGTCGGCGTGCCGCTTGACCAGCTCGGTCAGATGCGTCGCCACCACGCTCGTCGGGTCAACCACGGTGTAGTTCATCGTCTCGGCCCTGGGCCGCATCGCCGGGTCGATCCACCACGCGTCGAGCCCGAACGCGGGCTCGGTGGTCTGCTCGCCCTGGATCGGGCCCGTCGCGATGCCCGAGTCCATGGCCAGCAGCCGCCCCGGCACGCTGCGCCCCTGGGCGACCGGGTTGCCCTTGATCTTGACGCGGTAGGTCGTCGGCTCGAGCTGCATGTTGTCGCGGATGCGGACCGGGGGCATGACCAGCCCCATCTCCACCGCGAGCTGCCGGCGGACGGCGCTGATCCGGTTGAGCAGGTCGCCGCCCTGCACCGTGTCGACCAGCGGAACAAGGCCGTAGCCCACCTCGAGTTCGAGCAGATCGACCTTGAGCAGGTCCTCGACGGGCGGGGGCTCGGCGGACGCGGTAACCGCGGCGGCCTCCGATTCGAGCGTGCGCTGCGCCTTCGTCCGCTCGGCCCGGCTGAGCGCAAAGCCCAGGGAGAACAGGCCGGCGCCGGTCACGAGCAGGGGCCAGGTGGGCAGGGGCGTGAACGCGAGGGCCATCAGGAATCCCGACGTGATCACCAGCCCTTTGGGCTTGGCGCTGAGCTGCCCGGTCAGCTCGATTCCCAGGTCATCCTTGGCGCCCGACTGGGTGACGATCAGGGCGCTTGCGATCGAGATCACGAAGCTGGGGATCTGGCTCGTCAGCCCGTCGCCGATGGTCAGGATCGTGAAGGAGGTGGCGGTGTCGCCGGCGGGCCAGCCCTTCTGGAGCATGCCCACCGCGAAGCCGCCCAGGATGTTGATCGCGGTGATGATGATGCCCGCGATCGCGTCGCCCTTGACGAACTTGGAGGCACCGTCCATCGCCCCGTAGAAGTCGGCCTCGCGGGCGATGTCGGCCCGGCGCTGCTTCGCCTCCTCCTCGTTGATCAGCCCGGCGTTGAGGTCGGAGTCGATCGCCATCTGCTTGCCGGGCATGGCGTCGAGGGTGAACCTCGCGGCGACCTCGCTGACGCGCCCGGCGCCCTTGGTCACCACCATGAACTGCACGACCATGAGGATCAGGAAGATGATCACGCCGACGAAGAGCGACCCGCCCGCGACGAAGTCGCCGAACGCCATGATCACCTTGCCCGCGACGGTCATCACGCCCTCGGGCGAGGTCGCGTCGGCCGTGAGGATCAGCCGCGTCGAGGCGATGTTGAGCACCAGCCTCAGCAGCGTGGTCGCGAGCAGCAGCGAGGGGAACACGCTGAACTCCAGCGGCTTGGACATGTTCAGCGTGGTGAGCAGGATCAGCACCGCCAGCGAGATATTCGCGGTGATGAGCAGGTCGAGCAGCATCGGCGGCACGGGGACGAGGATCACCGCGAGCAGCAGCACGAACGCGATCGGCATGATCAGCGAGCGGTACGTGTTCATCCGCGTCATCCACGCGGGGAGCCCGTCGGCCTGAATCAGGGGTTGTGGCGTCGGCGCCGCCATGCGTCAGCGTGTGCCTCCCAAGGAGCCCGGAGCGTCAGCGATGGGCCGAGCGGGCGGGTGCTCACGAATCCCCTTGCACTTCGGCCGGTCGCTCACGCTCAGGGCTCCATTCATCCTGCCTGACAGGCGTTGCTTCGTCATGCCGCGCCGACCCCCTCCCGGCGCCTCGCGTCCGCATCGAG
Organism: Phycisphaeraceae bacterium; assembly: GCA_023898685.1. Lineage (GTDB taxonomy): Bacteria > Planctomycetota > Phycisphaerae > Phycisphaerales > UBA1924 > UBA1926. Next base: position 2,624,721 of record CP060234.1, on the reverse strand, counting down.
GCGATACACGTACGCGAGCACCTCGGCCACCGCCGCGTAGTGCTCCGGTGCGATCTGCTCTCCCACGTTCGTGCCGTGATACAGCGCCCTCGCTAGAGGGGGGCGCTCGACCAGCGGGATGCCGCAGGCCGAGGCGATCTGGCGGATCTGGAACGCGAGCAGGTCGGCCCCCTTGGCGACCACGGTCGGGGCGTCCATCGTCTCGCCGTCGTAGCGGATCGCGACCGAGTAGTGCGTCGGGTTGGTCACGATCACGTCGGCGGTGGGCGTGCCCGCTCGGATCTGCTGGCGTGTGATCTCGCCGTACATCCGCATCCGGCGGCGCTTGACCTCGACGTCGCCCTCCATGCTCCGCCGCTCTTCCTTGACCTCCTGCTTGGTCATCCGCATGTTGCGTTTGAACTGCCAGCGCTGGTAGATCCAGTCGACGATGCCCAGGATGAGCAGCAGCAGCGACAGGACCGCCGCGATCTCGAGCAGCGTCACGCCGATCATCCACATCCCGCCGCGGATGCCCAGCGAAGGCAGCGCCGCGAGCCGCTCGAGCCTCGAGCCGACCAGGCCCCACGTGATCCAGATCGCCGCGGCGAGCTTGATCATGTTCACGCCCGACTTGACCATGTTCTGGGTGTCGAACAGCTTCTGGACACCCTTGGCTGGGTTGAGCTTGCTGAGGTCGGGCGCGAGCGGCTTGGTTGTGAAGAGGAACCCGATCTGGAAGACGTTGACCACGTAGGCCGCGATGAAGGTGACGACAAGCACAGGCGCCACCATGATGCAGGCCGTGGTCATGGCGCTGATGAACGACGCCATCATGTCGCGGGCGTCGAGAGGGGCGCCGGTGATCTGGCTTTCGAGCACCGAGCGGATGAGCAGCGCCGACCGCTCGAACACGACGCCCCCGTAGGCGACGATGAGCACGGTGGCGACCGACAGGCTCAGGGCGCCCGCCAGGTCCTGGCTCTTGGCGACCTGCCCTCGCTCGCGCGCCTGTTCGAGCTTCTTCGGCGTCGCTTCCTCGGTTTTTTCGCCCAGCGACTCAGCCATGGCCCTCCCTCACCGGCCCAGCCCCGCGACCCACATCTCGACCGCGTTCAGCGTCTGCTCGACATGCCCCGAGATCACGGTGTTGATTGTGAACAGCGCGAGCGTCAGGATCGACAGCCCGCCCAGAATCTTGATCGCGAAGCCGATCGAGAGCACGTTGATCTGCGGCATCGTCTTCATGATGAACCCCATCGCCACCAGCACGACGAGGATGATCGCGAGCACCGGGGCCGAGACCCGCATGGCGATCTCCGTCCCCGAGCTCAGCACCGCAAGCACGACCGAAACAGGCGCGTCGCCCGCCGCGAGCCCCCCCATCGGCAGCGTCTCGAACGACCGGGCCAGGATCAGCAGCACCTCGTCGGCCCCGCCCAGGAGGATGAACGCCGACATGCCCATGTAGAACAGCATCGAGCCGATCGCGTTCATGTTGGTTTCGAGCTCGGGGTTGTACGACTGGGCGAGCGAGAGGGCCATCTGGTGGCCCATCAGGTGGCCCGCCATCTCCATCGTGACGACCGGCAGGCCCGCGATGAACCCGATCGCGGCGCCCGCCATGACCTCCGAGAACATCATGAACGCGTGCTCGGCCAGCGTCGCCCGGGGCATCTCGCGCAGCTCGGGGGGCAGGAAGCCGTACACCGCCGCCGCGAAGCCCGCCGCCAGCAACACCCTGAACCGCACGGGCACCGCCCCGCTCGCGAGCAGTGGCGTGAAGATGAACACGCCCAGCACGCGGTTGAACACGAGCAGCCAGGGGCCGAAGTGCTGGATGAAGGCCGAGACGTCTGGCACCGCTCACCTCTGCGTCCCTAGAAGAGCAAGAACATCTGGGTGGCGAACTCGATGAGCCGCATCACGATCCAGGGGAGCAGGATCGCCGCGATGACGATCATCGCCGCGATCTTGGGAACAAACGTCAGCGTCTGGTCCTGCACGCTCGTCACCGACTGGATCAGCGAGATCAGAAGGCCCACGACCACGCCGGAGAGCAGGATCGGGGCCGAGATCATCAGCGCCACGAGCAGCGTCTCACGCACGACGTACACAGCGGATTCGTCGTAGGCCACCGGTTACCTCCCTTCCCCGATGCGATGAAGGCCCAATCGCAAGCGAGGGCGCCGCTTGCCCAATCGAGGGACTTCGATTTGCCCTTGTGGCACCCTCGCTCGCGCTCGGGCCCCTCTCACGGCGACCGGGATCAGCAGCAACGGCAACATCGCCGCCTGGGCCGAGGTGCGCTCGCTCGTGCCGTCCTGCACGAAGCTCTCGAGCAAGCTGCCGACCACGAGTGTCCACCCGTCGACGAGCACGAACAGCAGCAGCTTGAACGGCAGGCTGATGAGCACCGGGGGCAGCATCATCATGCTCATCGAGATCAGGATGCTCGCGATGACCATATCGATCACGAGGAAGGGCAGGTAGACCCGGAAGCCCATCAGGAACCCCACTTTGAGCTCGCTGAGCATGTAGGCCGGCACGAGCACGGTCATGTCGACGTCGGCCCGTGTCATCTCGCTCGGGTCGGACGTGTCGACGCCGCGGTAGTTGAGCAGCATGTAGACGCTCGACCAATTGCCGGTCGCCTCGATCTGGTCGAACATGTAATCTCGCAAGGGCTGCTTGGCCTTGTCCCACAGCTCGCCGTAGTCGCTGATCTCGCCGTTGTTGTACGGCACGACCGCCTCGTCCCAGACGCGGTCGATCGTCGGGGCCATCACCATCGCGGTGAGAAAGAGCGCGAGCCCCGTGACAACCTGGGCGGGCGGGATCGCCTGCGTCCCGATCGCCTGTCGCAGCAGCGCCAGGACAATAAGAATGCGCACGAAGCAGGTCGTCATCACCATCACCGACGGGACCAGCGTGATCACCGTCAGCAGCAGCATGATGTTCAGCGCAACGCTGAATCCCTTGTGCTCCTCGCCCCCGCTCGCGTCGGCCGTCGCCGCCCCGTTGGTCACCGCCCCGCCCTGCACGTCGCTCGCCCGCGCGAAGAGCGACACCGCGTCGCCCAGGAGGCTCGCGGGGTTGGGCCGCGCGGGCGGCGCCCAGAGCGAGGGCCCGAGCGTCGATTGGGCCGGGGTCTCGTCCCAGGGCGCCGTCGGCCCGAGCGTCTGGCCCGGAGCCACCGCCGCCATCGTCATCAAGACGAGCAGGGAAAGGATGACGCGGCCCACCGCGCTCATGCCCGGGCCCCCTCGATGAAGCGATGCAGGCGAGATCGCAGCGTCACGATGTCGGCCCCGTTCGTCCCTTCCAGCGGCTCGCGCAGCAGCTCGACCCGGTCGCCCTCGTCGTTCGCCAGCGTCGCTCGCGTCGGCGGAGCAGGCTCGTCGAACGCGGAAAAATCGGTCTCGAGCCGGCGCATCGCCTCGCGGAACCCCGTCTGCACCGCCTCGTCCTGGGCCTCGCGCGTCTTGAGCAGGACCGACGCGACCTCGTCCGGGTCGGCGATCTCGCAGAGCGTGCGCATCTGCGCCCCGCGCCGGCCGGTCGTCTGGTGGACCAGCAGCAGGCGGCGATCGAGCCGCAGCAGGACCAGCGTCTGCCCCGCCCCCACCGGGTAGCGCCCCATGATCTCGAGCACGCCCGAGGGCGAAGGCCCGCCCGGCCCCAGCGCCCCCAGCAGCCCGCCCCGCCCCTTCGAGAGCTTCTTGGCCCCCACCGCCGCGAGCACCGCGAGACTCAGCACGAAACCGAGCGAGAGCACCGTCCGGGCGGCCCCGCCGAGATCGAGTGTCGAACCGCCTTGGGTGTCATGGTCGGCTTCGGGATCGGCGACCTCGCCCGGCCTTGCCCCAGATGCCGCGCCCAGGGGGAGCGCTTCCGTGCCGGCCGCGGCGGCGGCCGTCGCCACGATGCACAGCGCGACGACCCACCCCGCCCGTGTTGTCCGCAACAAGCCACCCATGCCGCCATCCTGGCGAGTTCGGCGCCAAGGCGCCGGGTCCGCGCATCCCGCGCGGCCCACTGTCGTTCAGTCCGTCTGCCGGCTCGTCGGCAGCGGCTCGAGCACCTCGTTGACGCGCACACAGAAGCTCTCGTTCAGCACGAGCACCTCCCCCCGCGCGACGTGACGACCGTTCACATACACGTCGACGGGATCGCCCGCCAGCTTCTCGAGCTCGACAACCGCCCCCTCGCCCAGACGAAGGACGTCCTCGACCAGCATCCGGGTCCGCCCGAGTTCGATCCGGACATCGACGTTGACATCGCCCAGCAGCTCCATCTCCGCGTTCCGGCCCGCCGGTGACGATGGCGCGAAGGTCGGCACCGTGAACGGCGTCGGGGCTTCCCCCGTCGCCTGCCCGCTCCCCACCACCTGCGCCGTCGACGAGGTGCTCTCGGAGACCGCCTGCTGCATGGCGGCCAGCATCTCGAGCTCCTCCGGCGTGGGCTCCTCGCCGTCCGTGGCGTCGGCGTCGGCGCCCCCCATCGCGTCCGCGATAGCGGCCTGGGCCGCCGCGAGCGCCCGCGCCGCGGCATCACCCGGATCGGGGTCCGCGGCGGCCTCCGGTCCCTGGTCACCCGCCGCCTCGGGAGCGCTCGACGCCTCGGATTCGCTCTCGGGTTCGTCGCCGCCCGCCCCCGCCGACTGGTCATCCGGCGATATCGGCTCTTCGTCTGGCGCGGGCGTGCGGTCTTCGTCGCTCATGCGGGCCTCCTGCCCTGCGGCGCAGCCTCTCGGGGCTGCGCATCCCGACTCTCCATCGGCCGCGCCCGCCCCCGTGGCTCAAACTTTGCCGATCAGGCCACGGTGTCCGCGCCCAGAGCGCAGAATCCGCGCCAGGTCGCCCATGCAGACCCCGCTCCGGCAGGCCGCCGGTCGGTTGATGCCGCGTTCACCAGGACTAGTAGTCGAGCGGCGCCGGCAGCCACCGCGAGATCACGATCCCCTCGACGCGGTTCTCGCCGTTCCCGTCGACACCGAAGATCTGGTTCACGTACGCCGTCAGCTGCCGCTTGACCGTCTCACGCCGGGGCTCGCGGAGGTGGCGATCCTGCGCGCTGGCGATGATCTCGGCGACGCCCTCCTTGATCTCCGCCTGACGCTCTTCCAGCTCGGCGTTGACCCAGTCGAGATTCTTGTTCTTCACCCGGAGGTGGATCGTCGCCTGCCACTGCCAGACGCGCCCGGTCGAGATGTTGATGAACCGGTCCTCGACCAGCAGCACCTCGGTGATCTTCTCGTCCTCGTTCTCGGGCGCCACCAGCGTGTCGGCCTGCGATGACTGCGGCCCGCCCAGGCTCATGACGACGTAGACGCCCAGCGCCTCGAGGAGCATCAGGACCCCCACGACCCCGAAGAGGATCAGCGGGCTCTTCTTCTTCGGCGCCTCGGCCTGCTCGGTGTTCTTCTCCTCGTCCGCCATGCCGCGGTCCTCCGTTCACTCCCGGTCCCGCCCCGTCCCGTCCGGGTCGGGGTGCACCTGGTCGATGGTCTGGTCGGTCATGTAGATCTGCACGCGCCGGTTTTGCGCCGTGTCGCCGCCCGCTCCCGTCATCGGCTCCGAGTCGCCCGCCGAGACCACGCGAAGGACCTTCGGATCGATCCCGCACTCGTCGACGAGGTAGGAATACACCGCCATCGCGCGCTCGAAGCCCACGTGGAGGTGATCGCCCGCGGTCTGATCCTGGAAGCCGTACGAGTGACCCACGATCCGGACGATGTTCCGCCGGTCCTTGATCAGATCGACGACCTCCTTGCGGAGCTTCTGCTCGAGATCGACGCTCAGGGTCGTCTTGCCCGCCGGGAACGCGAACGACCCACCGATGGCGTGGTGATTGCCGTCCTGGACAATGCTGACGTCCGGGTGCATGCCCGAAACGTTGGACTGGTTGTTCTGGGCCATGAACTGGCCGTCGCCGCCCCGGTTGCGGATCTCCTCCAGCAGGGTCGTCGCGGAATTCGCCGGGCTGCCCAGCACGTCGGCCTTGCCCATGCCGCCGACCGAGCCCAGCGCCTCCTTGATCTTCTCGAGCACCTTCTGGAACTCGTGCGGCTGCTTCATCTCGCTGAATGCCGCCAGGAGGATGAAGAAGCAGAGCAGCAGCGACATCATGTCCCCGTAGGTCACCACCCACTCGGGGATATCACCGCCGGATTGCTGCTTCCGCTTGGCCACCGGCCCTCCCGCGTCAGGCCGCCGCTTCCATCGCCGCCCGGGTCGCCGGGGGCAGATAGGTCATCAGCTTGCTCTCGACCACACGCGGGTTGTCGCCCGACTGGATCGACATCACGCCCGCGATCACGATCGTCTTGACCAGCACCTCGTCCGCGTCGTTGGCGGCGAGCTTCTCCGCAATCGGGCCCGTGACGCAGTTGGCGATGAGCGCCCCATACAGCGTGGTGATGAGCGCCACCGCCATGCCCGGGCCGATCGCCGAGGGGTCATCCATGTTCTGGAGCATGAAGATCAGGCCCATCAGCGTGCCGATCATGCCGAACGCGGGCGCCATCTTGCCGGTCGTGTCGAGGATCGCCTTGCCCTGGGCGTGCCGGTCCATCAGCGCCTCGAGCTCGGTGTCGAGGATCGTGCGGATCAGCTCGGGGTCGGTCCCGTCGACCGCCATCTTGATGCCGCGGACGATGAACGGGTCGTCCATGTCCTCGACGTGGTTCTCCAGGCTGAGGATGCCCTCGCGGCGGGCGATCTCGGCGTAGCCGACGAGGTCCCTGATCGTCTTGGCCGGGTTGCCCGGCACACCGAACACGGACTTGAGGATGACGGTGTGGATCTTGAGCACGCTCGCCATCGGGTAGGACGCGAGGATCGCGCCGGCCGTCCCCCCGAACACCACGAGAATCGACGGGATGTTGATCAGCGCGGCGGGATTCCCGCCGCCCAGCACGATCGACAGCGCAATGGCGACGATCGCGATCCCCAACCCTGCGAGTGTTCCGATATCCACGCGACACCCTCCGCGTTGACGCACCGGGCCTCATGCCTCCCGGAGCATCGACGGGATCGCGGTCTCACTTGACGCGTCCCCTCCCCTCGGGCCGCCTCGCGACGAGTCAGATCACGTGACCCGGACCCACGGGGGTTATCGGAGTACCCCGACGCCGCGGAGGCCCGTTCGGGCCGGCGGATCAGCCCGGCGGGATCAGCCGGCGCAGGTGGCGGCCGTATTCGATCACCAGCCGGACAATCTCTTCCATCCGTTCCTTGACGACCAGGTGCTCGCCGTTGACGAGGGTGATGACGGTGTCGGGGTTCTCCTCGACCGTCCGGATCAGGTCGGCGTTGAGCACGAACCGGTCGCCGTTGAGCCTGGTCACCCCGATCATCGCGTCGCCTTCCCCGGGGCCCGCCCCGCCACGTCCTACCGGCCCAGCACCAGCAACTGCTGCATGAGCTGATCGGTCGTCTGGATGACGCGGGATGAGGCCGAGTAGCCCGTGCTGGTCAGGATCAGGTCGATGAACTCCTGGCCCAGGTCGACGTTGGAGAGTTCGAGCGCCCCGGTCACCAACGGGCCGGTCGCCCCCTCGCCCGGTGTGTACACGGTCGGCTCGCCGCTGTTCGGGCCGACGTTGTAGAGCGAGCCGCCCTCGTCGACCAACCCCTGATTGTTGATGAACCTCGCCAGGGCGATCTGGCCCAGTGTCCGCGTCACGCCGTTGTCGAACGCACCGATGATCAGCCCGTCGTCGTTGATCGCAAACTGCTCGAGTGTTCCCGTCGGCACGCCGTCGCGGAACACCGGGCTGAATTGCGACGGGTTGTCGGCCAGAGCCGTCATGCGGCCGTCGTCGCTGCTCAGCAGCATCGTGAAGGTGAGCGGCGTGACCGCGCCGGTGCCCGCCCGGCTCACGCTCACGGTGATCGGATCGTTCGCGACCAGCGCCCCGATCGAGTCAAAGTCAACGGTTCCGGACGAGAGGTACTGCCCCCCGCCCTCGTTGTCCGGGCTGAACAGGTCGTAGCGCCAGGTCGTCCCGCTGGCCGTCTTCGATTCGAGCGTGAACTGCACCGAGACCTCGACCGCGTTGCCCAGCGAGTCGTAGACGATCAGCCCGCTGCGATCGCTCTCGCCCGTCGACGCCGAGTCGTTGCTGGTGACGAACGGCAGGGCGGCGAGCGAGCCGTCCTCGTCGATCAGCTTGAGGTCCGAGGGGTCGATCTCGATCGTCGAGTTGGCGCCGGTGTTGCCCACCACCGTGATGATGCCCGTGTCCGGGTCGATCGTCGCGCCGGGGTACAGCCCGTCGGGGTTGGCCGTATCCGTGTCGTGGACGCCCAGATAGGTGTCCAGGAACGAGAGCAGATCGGCGATGGTCGTCTCGGCGGCGATATCCAGCTCGACGGTCGGCACCTGCGCCCCGCCCCGCGTGGCGCCGTCCAGGCGGATGGTCTGCCCCACGGCGAAGAGCGCCCCGCTCGTGCCCGGGTCGGCGATGTCGGTCAGCGCCGTCGTCGAGGCGGCGGGGTCGCCGTCGAGCGTCTCGAATCCTCCCGTCGCGGTCGCGAGCAGGCGTGTGACGCTGCCCGCCGTGGCCTCGTCGCCGCCCGCGTTGAGATTGCCAGCGAAGTGCGCCAGCGTCGTGGGTTCGGCGATCTGGAGTCCGCCGATCGGCAGGTTGATCGGCGCGAGCGTGTCCTCGACCACGTTGTAGTCCGAGTCGACGCCGTAGCCGAGGATCTTCTCCCCGTTGACCGCGACAAGGTCGCTGTTGGCGTCCTGGTGCAGCGCCCCGTTGCGGGTGTAGTAGGTGTTGTCGCCGCTCTGCACAAGGAAGAACCCGTCGCCGTCGATCGCGACGTCGAGCGGGTCACCCGTGGGCGAGATCGACCCGGTGGTGAAACTCCGCTGTGTGCCCGAGATCCCGACGCCGAGCCCGATCTGGTAGGGGTTGGTGCCCCCGATCGTGTCGCCCGGCTCGTGCCCCGGCCTGTAGTTGCGCGGGAAGCGGTTCTCGAGGTTGAGCCGCGTCTGCTTGTACGACGTCGTGTTGACGTTGGCGATGTTGTTGCCGATGACGTCGAGCTTGCGGGCGTGGGCGTTGAGCCCGCTCAGGGCCGTGTAGAAGGCGGTGGTCGAAGCCATACGGATCTCCGGTTCTCGTCAACACCCGAGGCGGGGCCGTGTCGGCCGTGCAAAGTTCCCGCATTGTGTGCCACGGCCGTCCCGGCCGTGCGGTATTCAGGCGGCGTTGTTCGCGCCGCGTTTCGCCAGCAGATCGAGCAATGAGGTATTCAACAATCCCGCGTTGGGCGGGGCGAGGCCGGGCCCCGCCTGCTCACCCTGGGGCGCGGTCACGACCGCGTCGATCCCGGTCGCCGCCCCGGCGCCCAGGTCGACCTCACCCGTCACGGTGCGGGTGAGCACGTCGTAGGTGAGCGCTCGCCCATCGATCAGAATCACGCCCCTCGCCGCCCCCGCCGATTCAAGCCGCGTGGCGGCCTCCGTCACCCGGGCCAACTGGTCCCGGCTCAGCTCGATGCCCGACGACGGGTCGATGTTCACGGGTTCGGCTGAGCGAAGCGTTCCGCTGGAGACGCGGTCGAGCAGCTCGGCGAACGACGCGCCCTCGACGGGCGTCTTGCCCGAAGAGGCCAGCCGGTTCACCAGCCCGACGCCCGAACCGAGCATCTGGAGCAGAGCCGCGGCGGGCAGCATCAGTTGCTCCCGTCGCTGTTCGAGAGATCGAGCGGCGCGACCACCTCATCGACTTTGTCGAACGGAACGCGTGTGCCGTTGAAGAGGTTGAGCACAGGGCCGTCGGTCGTCCTGCTCACGGAAAGGACGACGTCTGAGGTTCGGGAACCTTGCTCGGTGAGCCCGCTGACGAGCGTGCCGATGAGGTTGGAGGCCGACGCGAACTCGTTCGAGTCGACCATGCCGTTCAGTGATTCGAGCAGCGACTGGTCCGACTCGATCGAGCGGATCGACGAGATCTGGTCGAGCAGCTGCTGGGTGTCGTTGGGTTGGAGCGGGTCCTGGTTGGACAGCTCGCTCAGCATCATGGCGACGAAGTCCTCGGAGTTGATCGCCGAGAACGCGTTCGAGGGGGTGCGCACGCTGTCCGTGCCCACGCTGGTGGGTGTGCTGATCGCGCTCATTGTTCCGAGCCTCCGGTCGAGAGGGCCGCGCAGGCTCATCCACGCCGCGCTACGCCACGGTGTCGAGACGGATCGACATCGCCACCGGACTCCGCCTGGTGTACGGATCGCCGTCCATCGGCATCACGCCGGCCTCCGCCGCGATCGCCTGTCCTCCGGGCCGACGCCGCTCCGCGCGTCCACCGGGGTCTCCGACCCACGCCCGTCTTTGATCGCCGCCTCCGGGCGATCGGCCGTCGGCTTCCGTGCCGACCCCGCGGTGTCCATCCTGGGCCGGCGTCCGCCAGCCCCCGCGGTCCCCGTCCCGATTCGGCTGAGCTTCCTGCTCACCCTCGTGGGACGCGATCTCGAGACGCTCCACCCGCAGGCCCCGATGCTCCAGCATCGAGCGCAAGCGGTCCAATTCACTGTGAAGCAACTGCCGTGCCGATTCGTGTTCGGCGTCAAGCGTCGCGTGCACAACGCCTTGTTCGATCGTCAGATCGACGCTCACACGCCCCAATGCCTCGGGACGGAGCTGGATCTGCACGCGCCCGCCTTTCTGTTTGAGCAGCGTTGCCAGGCCCTTCTCGATCTGAGGCGCAATCTCCGCCTTCTCCTCGCGCAGGATCGGCTGGCGGACCGTCGGTTTCGCGCCCGCCTTCAACACCTCGCTCTTCACAACGCCGTTTGTCAATCCCGCCAGGCTCTTCCCCCCATGCGAGCCGGACCGGGCCGCAACACTTCCCCCACCGGTCTCCCGCGTTCCCGGTTCAGCCTTGGGCGCCGCGACGGTCAATCGGCTCGCGTCGGCCCCGGTCAATGAACTCCGCGGCGCGGCGGCCCGCACGCCACCGCTCGGAGTCCCCTGCCGAGATGCCGTGTCCACGGTCGGCCGGTCCGACGGCACGCTCGGAGCAGTGCTCTCCGGTGTTCGCACGGATCCGCTCTTTGGCACCGAACGCGGTTCGAGTGGCTCGGCGTCGCCCTTCGCTTGCAGCGACGCGCCGGAAGCGTCGGCCGGCTCCGGCGCCGCGGGGGCCCGATCCGCCGTCCGCGCCCCCGAAACCGGCCCGTCCGCCGGCGAGACCATCGCCTGCTTCGTCGCCAGCCCCAGCGGATCGGTCAGTTGCTTCTTCGCCAGCGAGGCGGCCCCGTCGGGCCCTGTCCCCGGGTCATCGAACGACGAGAGCATCCCCATGAACGTCACCGCCGCGTCCGCCCGCTGTTTCGCGGGCGCAGCCGGTGCCGATCGGGTGGGCTGATTCGACGCCTCGATGCGCACGGTTGACAGTCCTCATTGCCCGGCGGCCTCCAGACCGCGGACGCGGATGTCCTCCAGCAACCCGGCTGCCAAGTCGGCCTGGCCGTCCTTGACGAACTGAGAGATGATGTCCGTGCGGGTCCGCTCCTGCATCGCATCGAGGTAGCTCACCACCTGCTCGCGGTCGTTGGGAAGCAACTGGCTGAGCGTCTGCTTCGCATCCGCGGCCTTCATCTTCGAGAGCACGCCGACCGACTTGGCGAATTGCGCGTCGCCCTCGATCGCCGCCAGACGGTCCCGCATCGCCTGGAAGTCGTCGCGTTCCTTCTCGAACGCCGCCCGGTCCGCGTCCAGCTTCCGCCGCTCGCGGGACAGCGTTTCTGTGAGATCCCTCACCTGCCGCTCGAGCAGGCGGATCCGCTCACGGTCGATGTCCGAGGTTTCGATCCGCATCGAGAGCGCGTCCGACGCCGTGATCGGCGGGATCTCCATCCGCTTCTCGTCCGCCTTCTGCTCCGCGTCCGCCTTCGCGGCCGCCTCGTCGGCCGTCTCACGCGCCTGCTGCTGTGCGATCGTCTCCGAGAACATCGTCCGCACCTGCTCGAACCGGTCGGTGTCGAGCCGGCCCGAGAAGTGCAGCCACCACACGAAGCCCACGATCGCGATCAGATTCGCGAGCGCCATCACCGTGATGATGTTCCAGATCGCCTTCATGCGCTGGCCCTCCGCTTGTGCCGCATCACGGCCGCGTCGTCCTGCTCGGCCTGCTCGAGCCTCGCCCGCTCATGCTTCCATTCCTCGAGCCGCTTCTCCTTGAGCAGCTCGATCGCCCGCCGCTTGGTGGTCCGATCGAGCAACTCGAGCCTCGCCCGATCGAGCCGGTCATGCACACCCCTGAGCCTGATCACGGCCCGCTGGGCCTTCGTGATCAGGTGCAGCGAGGCGTTGGCCTGCACGCGCACCGCCCTCAGATCGACGGGGTGGCCCACGCCCGCCTTCTCGGCCCCGAGCCGCTCGGCCAGGTCCCGCTTTTCCTCGACGATCGACCGCTGGCACGCGCGGATCTCGCCCTCAATCGCGAGCCGATCGCGCTCGATCTCCGCGACGCGCGTCATCTGCTCCTTCTCGGCGTGCAGCCTCTGGCGAAGCAGAGCCTCGAGCTCGAACACGAACCTCGCCATCAGCGCCGCCCGCCCTTCCCGGCCTGCGCCGCCTGCTTGCGCTGCTGGAGCGACTCGCCGGTCTGCATCGCGATCTTCACGAGCGCCTCCCTCGCCTGATCGAACCCTACTCTCTCTGTGATACCCTGCCGCAGCAGCCCGTTGATCGCCGGCGCGAACTCGATCGCGACGTCCGTCTCCGCGTCCGATCCCCGCGCGTAGGCGCCGATCTGCACCAGCTCCTCCACCTCGCGGTACATCGCCATCAGCCGCTTGATCTGCCGCATCGCGGCCCGGTGCATCTCGTCCGTCACCGCGTCGGCCACGCGGCTCACCGAGTCGAGCACGTCCACCGCCGGAAACTGTCCCTTGTGCGCCAGTCGGCGGTCGAGGATCACGTGCCCGTCGAGGATCCCCCGCGACGCGTCCGAGATCGGGTCCCCCGTCAGGTCGTCGCCCTCGACCAGGATCGTGTACAGCCCCGTGATCGAGCCGGCCTGACCCTCCAGCGCCCCCGCCCGCTCGAGCAGCAGGGGCAGCTCCGCGAAAACGCTCGGCGTGTACCCCTTCGTCGCCGGCGGCTCGCCGATGGAGAGCCCGATCTGCCGCTGCGCGTGCGCGAACCTCGTCACCGAGTCCATCATCAGGAGCACGTCCCGCCCCTGCTCGCGGAAGTACTCCGCCGTGGTGCACGCCACCTTCGCCGCCCGCACCCGCAGGAGTGGCGACTCGTCCCCCGTCGCGATCACCACCACGGACCGCTTCAGCCCCTCCGCCCCCAGCGCCTCCTCCAGAAACTCCTTCGCCTCGCGCCCGCGTTCGCCGATCAGCGCGATCACGTTCACATCCGCCTCGGTCTCCCTCGCGATCTGGCCGAGCAGCGTGCTCTTCCCCACCCCCGGCCCCGCAAAGATCCCGAGACGCTGCCCCCGCCCAACCGTCGTCAGCAGGTCCACCGCGCGCACGCCGGTCACCAGCGCCTCGCGGATCGGCCGACGCGACAACGCCCCGATCGGCTCGGGATTGATCGGGCGCGGCTCGCGCTTCTCGATCGGACCCAGCCCGTCGATCGGCCTGCCCAGCCCGTCCAGGCACCGCCCCAGCATCCGCCCGCTCACCCCCACGCTCTGCGAGATCTGCTCCCCCACCACGCGGTCCCCCGCGCTCACACCCATCGACTGCCCGAAGAGCATCACCACCGCGCGATCGCCGTTGAACCCGACCACCTCCCCGAGCATCCGATCCGCCGAACCACGCCCCGGCTCCAGCGACACCAGCGACCCCACCGGCAGGGGCAGCGAGTCCACCAGCAGGGTCAGCCCGCGCAGCGACACCACCACCCCGTCACCCCATCGGTTCGGCAGCGAGCAACGCCCAACTCCGGCGCCAGAGCTCCGACGGCCCACGATACACCCTCGCCGGCCTGGTCGTCACCCGCCGGCAACAGATCCCGCACGATCCGGTCAAGCTGCGTCTCCAGCGACGCGTCGATCGACGACCCGCCGAGCGTCCGCGCCACGCACGAGCCCCGCGACACCGACGAGTCGGCTGCTACCTCTCCGTGCCCGCCTCGGCGAACTGCTTCATCAGCCCGGGCAGCGCCCTGTTCGCGTCAGCGCCTCGTCATCGGGATGCACCGAGATGATCACCCGGTCGGCCTGATCGCCGCGCGCAGCACCGCCTCGGATCTGCCGCTCAGCCACGCCGGGTCGAGCTCGACCACCCGCTTCGTCACCCGCTCGGCGAACACCGCCGCCAGGCGAACGACATCGGTGCGGGCCTCGGCGATCATCTGCTCGCGATCGTCCTCGAACCCCGGGCCAGCGCCTCAAACCCCACGTCTCGGCCAGCGGCCGCGAACGCCCCCGACTCGTCGCGAACGCCGCCGGCCGTGCCCTCGTCGCGTCCCTTTGCTCCAGCCCGGCGGCATACCCCTCGGCGTCGCCCGCCCCGTGTCGTCCTCCCTTCGCAGATGATCGGCCACGTGCGCTCACGCACCGGCCTTCGCCCTCGGCGATCGCCTCGGCCTTTATCTCCCGCGTCGGCCACCAGCGCCCGTCGCCCTCGCACCGCACGGATCGCAGGTGGTGCAGCGTCGGCGTTCCTCGCCATCGGCTCGGCCTCCGACTGCCGGATCAGCGCCATCGGCGCCCCGGGATCAGACCAGCAGATCGGAGTCGCCGCCGCGGCCCTGGATGATGACCTCGCCCGCCTCCTCCAGGCGGCGCACGATGTCGACGATCCGCTGCTGCGCCGCCTCGACGTCCGCCACCCGCACGGGCCCCATGTACTGCATGTCCTCCTTGATCAGCGCCGCCGCGCGCTCGGACATGTTGCCGAAGATCTTCTCCTTGAGGGCATCGCTCGCGGTCTTGAGCGCCAGTGCCAGCTCGTCGTTGTCCACCTCCTTGAGCACCGACTGGATCCCCTTGTCGTTCACAAGCAGCACGTCCTCGAAGACGAACATCAGCCGGCGGATCTGCTCGACCAGGTCCGGGTCCTCCGCCTCGAGACCCTCCATGATCGTCTTCTCCGTCGCGCGGTCGGTCAGGTTCAGCATCTCCGCGACCGTCTCCACACCGCCCGCCTTCTCCATCGACTGCGTCAGCATGCTCGAGAGCCGGCTCTCCAGGCCCCGCTCGACCTCCCGGATCACCTCCGGGTTGGTCTGCTCCATGTTGGCGATCCGCTTGATCACCTCGACCTGCTTCTGCACCGGCAGACCGCCCAGGATCTCCGCCGCCTTGTGGTGCGGCAGATGACACGTGATCAACGCGATCGTCTGCGGGTGCTCGTCCTGGATGAAGGTCAGCAGGTTCTCGGTCTCCGCCCGCTGCAGGAACGCGAAGGGGGTCTTCTGCACCTGCGTCTGGATCTGCTGGAGCACCCGCTCGGCCTGCTTCGGGTCGAGGCTGCTCATCAGCACCTGCTTGGCGAAGTCGAGGTTCCCCTCGTTCAGGTAGGCGCTCGCCACCGAGATGTTGTAGAACTCCTCGACCACCGCGGCCTGGAGCGTCTCGGGAACACGCCCCAGCCCCGCAAGTTCACGCATCAACTCCTCGACCGCCTCCGACTCCATCTCCTTGAGCAGGTTCGACGCGGGCTCCTCGCCCACCGCCACCAGCAGGATCGCCGCCTTCGTCACGCCGTCCAGTTCGGACGGATTCGTTGGGAGCTTCTCGTGTGGTCTCCTCGGCACCGGGCGTTCCTCACTCCTCTACAGCCACCCACCGCCTCAGCAGCGTCGCCACCTTCTGCGGCTCGGCATGGATCAACTCGCTGATCTGCACCAGCATCTTGTTCCGCTCGATGTCCGCGTCGCCGATCTCGATGCCCGCCAACGCGCTCTCGCCCTCGTCCGCCTCGCCGACGATGTCGGCGTCGCCCTCGAGAGTCGGCGGGATGCCCACCAGCTCCTCGGCCGTCGGCAGCTCGATCTTCTTCGCCGATCGCTTGACCATCATCGCCATCATCGTCAGGGCGACGACCGCCAGCCCGCCCAGCACGCCCATCTCGAGCAGCCCGCCGCCCGCGAGCCCGCCGTCGCCCCCGATCAATCCCAGCACGCCGCCGCCCCCGCCGCCGCCCGCCGCGCTCGCCGCCATAAGGACCTGGTTCGGGATCATGGACACCTGCACCTCCCCGTCCACCAGAGCGCCCTCCTGGTCTCGGGTCTTGAGGTGCGGGAGCACACTCGCCTTGATCTGCGCCTCGATATCGCTAAACCTGCCCTGAACGGCCGCCGCCGTCGGGTTCTCGGGCTTGGCCCCGTCCGCCGGCGGATTCTCCAGCCTGAGCAGTTCGGCGACGTACGACTCCGGCACGTTCACCGAGGCCGCCAGGAATGTCGGCATGCCACGCGGGTCCATCAGATCCCGCACCGACGTCCCCACCGCGTTCTCGTAGGTCTTTTCGGTCTCCTCCGTCTCGCTCGACTTCGACGCCGACGAGCTCGCCTGGTTGATGTCGGCGCCCTGCATCGACCGCACGCCCGCCTCCGCCCCTTTCGCGCCACCCCCCTGCGATTGCGTATTCGAGGTCTCCGACTTGACCAGCGAGACCGTGCCCTCGTTCTCCTTGAGGTTCCGGCGCGTCTGCTCGCTGACGCGCGTCACATCGACCTCGGCCGTCACGGCGACGATGACCCCCGGGATGTACGCCAGGAGTGATTCGAGCTTCTTGCGAGTCTCCAGCTCGACCTTCTGCCGCTGCTCGAGGTAGGTCCCCGCCGCCATCAGCGAATCGTCGGTCGCACGCCGCTGCTGCCGCGTCACACCGTCGACCACCGCCACGTTGTCGATCGAGAGCCCGCTCCGGGCGCCCGCCACCAGCGACGCGACCGCGTCGACCGTGCCCTGGTCGAGCGGGCGGCCGCCATCAGGGAAGACCGTCACCGAGGCGGTGGGGTCGCGCGACGCCCGTCCCAGGCCCTGTCGCTCCGGCGCGTCGATGATCACCGTCGCCGACCGCACGCCCTTGAACTTGCCGATCACCCGGCCCAGCTCGTTCTGGAGCGCGAAGATGAACTGCTGCTGCTGCTGCTCCCGGCTGTTCCGCCAGTCCTGCTTCGAGAGCAGGTTGTTGAACAGGATCGTCGTGTCATCGGGGAGTTCGCCGGATTCGCTCAGGTGCGCGATGGCCGCCAGGCTCTCGCTCTTCGGCACCTGCACCCCGCCATCGCGGATCTGCGGGTTGAACCCCGCCAGCCGCAGCGAACGCACTATCTGCGACTGGTCCTCGCCCGTGATCCCGCTCAGCGACTCCAGGCTCGGGCCGGCCGCGTACTGGCTGACCAAGAACATCGCCATCACCGCGATCACGACCGTCGTCGCGACCAGCAGCTTCTGCGTCACGCTCAGCTTGCCCAGGTAGGCCCTGATCTCGGCCAGGACCCTCCGCGCCCGTTCCATGCCCGCCGGCCTCCATGCCACCGCGACGCCCACTCGCGCCCCGGCCCGCACGCTCCGCGCGCGGGGGATTCAACATCCGTCCTCCTGCTTTCGGCTCTCGGCTGCCGGGGTCTTGAAATCGGCGCACGCCCCGCGCCGAAGCGCGATTCATGCGCCCGACGCAGCGCGATCTTTGCGCGACAGGCCGGCCCCGCGGATTACACGCGGACCTGCTTGATCTCGTCGTACGCCTGGAGCACCTTGCCGCGCATCGCCTGGAGCATCCGGAACGCGTCGTCCGCCTTCTCGGTCGCCAGGATCACGCCCTCGACGTCCGACCGCTTTCCCGTCATCAGGTCCTCGACCGCCCGGTTCGCGTCCTGCTGGGCGGAGTTCACCTGCTCGAGGTTCTTGAGCAGCACCTCGCGAAAGCCGGGGGCTCCCGGTTTCGAGGCGGCGCCCGAGGGCTGGACGGGGTTCAGCCCGCCCCCAGAAGCCCCCGTCACAAATCCCAAGGGATCGCTCATCAGTCGTCCTCCCGCGGGGCGATCACCTCACCTCCGCCGGCCGGTTCATCGGTTTCGTCAGGCGAGCAGACGCAACGCCTGTGCCATCATCGTCTTGGTTGTCTCCGCCGCCGCCACGTTCGCCTCATAGGACCGGGCCGCCATCATCGCGTTGATCTGCTCGATCTCAGGGCTGATGTCGGGGTAAGGCACATAGCCGTCCTTGTCCGCGTACTTGCTCCCGGGCTCATACTTCATCCGGATGGCGTTCTCGTCCGTGCCGATCTCCGAGATCTGCACCCCTATCGCCCGGGCGGCCGGATTCGCCGCCGTCGGGTCGCCCGGCGCGAAGTGGATGATCCGCTTCTTGTACGGGTTGAGCTTGCCCTGGCTGTCCAGGATCGTGTTCGCGTTGGCGATGTTCGCCGAGATGACCGCCATCCGCGTCCGCTGGGCGATCATGCCGCTTGTCGAGATGTCCAGCGATCCGTACATCGTCTCCCCTCAGATCAGGTCACGCGCTCAGCGATCGCATCGCGCAGCACCCGCGTCCGGTTGCGGTAGAGGTCGGACGCGAGGCGGAACATCGCCGCGTTCTCGACCATCGACTGCATCGTGCGCTCCAGGTCGCGGTTGTTGCGGTCGTGGAACAGGATGTTGCCGCTGCCGGTTCGTGGGTCGAAGCTCAGCCGCCCGTCGGGCAGCACCCCCACTTCCCGGGTCGATTCCATGCCCAGATCGCCATGCCCTCCCCCGTTCCGGGACCGACGATCATCGATCGCCTTCGCCAGCTGTTCCTGGAACGCCTTGGGGTCGACGTCGACCTCGAGGAATCCGGGCGTGTCCATGTTCGCGATGTTGTGCGCGATCAGCTTCTGGCGGCCGGCGGCGAAGCGCATCATCTTGTCGAGCGCGGGCAGCGCCCCGGCGTTGTCGAGCTGGTCGATGATGCCCACGCGCGTCCTTTCGCAATCGAGGGGCCAGCCGCCCTGCGACACGGACCTCCCGCCCCAACCCTGCACCCGGCTCGGCGGGCCGGGCCACCCTCACAGCGTCGCCGGGACGAGCTGCTCTTCCTTCCATTTCTTGAGCTTGAGCCCCAGCGTGCGCACGCCGATGCCCAGCGCCCGGGCGGTCTTCTGCCGGTGCCCGTTGAAATGGTGCAGGGTCGTCACAATGGTCTCGCGCTCGATGTCCGCCAAGGGGCGGATCGACCCGTGCCCGTTCGTGTACACCGCCCCGTTCACGGGTGCGGGCTTCACCTCCGCCAGCGCCGCGTCGAGCCGGCCCGGCTCGCTCCGCAGCCACGGATCGATCAGCGGGGCGTCGATCCGGCTCGCCCCCCGGGCCGTCGCGAGCACAACCGCCCGCTCGCAGATGTTCTGTAGCTCGCGGACATTGCCGGGCCAGGCGTACCGCTCGAGCGAGTCCATCGCGGCGTCGGTCCAACCCAGGGCCTCGCGTCCCTCGCGGGCGCAGAACCGCCCGATGAAGTGCTCGGCGAGCGGGCCGACGTCCCCCCGCCGTGCGCGCAGCGGGGGCAGATGGACTGGCAGCACGTTGAGTCGATAGAAGAGGTCGCCCCGGAAATCACCCGCCTCGATCGACGCGGTCAGGTCGCGGTTGCTCGTCGCGACGACGCGGACATCGACACCGATGGTCAGGCTCGAGCCGACCCGCTCGAAGGCCCGCTCCTGGAGCACCCGCAGCAGCTTCGCCTGGATGTGGGGGCTGACCTCGCTCACTTCGTCGAGCAGCAGCGTCCCGCCGTCGGCCAGCTCGAACCGGCCCTTTCGCAGCTTGTCGGCCCCGGTGAACGCACCGCGCTCGTGCCCGAACAGCTCGCTCTCGAGCAGGCTCTCGCTCAACGCGGCGCAGTTGACGGCGAGGAACGCGCCGCCCGAGCGGGGGCTCAGGTCGTGCACGGCCCGCGCGACAACCTCCTTGCCCGTGCCGCTCTCGCCTGTGATCAGCACGTTGCCCTGGCTCGCCGCGACCGCCTCGATCTGGGCCTTGACGTCGTCCATCTGAGGAGACACGCCCACGAGCCGGTCAAGCCCACCGCCGCTCGGGACGCTCGCCTCGGCCCGCGCCGCGCCCGCCCGGAGCACCGCGTTCTCGCGGGCGAGCTTCGACTGCCGCAGCCCCCGCTTGATCGTGATGATGAGCTCGTCACCCTCGAAGGGCTTGGTGACGTAGTCGAACGCCCCCCGCTTCATCGCCTCCACGGCCGTCTCGATCGTGCCGAACGCGGTCATGACGATCGACGGCAGCGTGTCGTCGATCTGGGCGATCTTCTCGACCAGCTCGATGCCGGACATGCCGGGCATCTTGAGGTCGGTGACGATCGCGTCGGGCCGCTTCTGGGCGATCATGCCGAGAGCGGTCGGCCCATCGGCGGCCACCGCGACCTCGAACCCCGCCCGCCGGAGCGTCTGGGCGACGCTGTCACGCATCATCTCTTTGTCGTCGACCACGAGTACGGTGCTCATCCCTGGCGCTCCGTTTCTGCAAAGTGTTCACGATCCGATTCGATGTCGGGAAAATGCAGCTCGACCGTCGCGCCTCGTGCGCCCGGGTCGAGCTCGCTGTTGTTCCGCACGACCACGCACCCCTCGTGCGCGTCGACGATCCGGTGCACGATCGCGAGACCCAGGCCCGTGCCGGCCTCGCGCGTCGTGAAGAATGGGTTGAACATCCGCTCGAGTACGGCCTCGTCGATGCCCGGGCCGCAGTCGGTGACGATCAACGCCACCCCGGGACGGGCCCGCCCGCCCTTGGCCCGAAGCGTGACGGGCCGGCAATCGAGTGTGACCGGGTCGAGCGGCGTGCCGCCCATCGCCTGCCTCGCGTTCTCGATCACGTTGAGCAACGCCTGGAGGCCCAGCGACTGGTCGCAGCAGACTGCGCGAGGGCGATCCGGTTCGGCGTCGAGCCGGCCGAACACCGGCGCCGCGCGACCCGGATTGGTCGTCCGCAGCGAATGCGTCGCGGCGTCGAAGAGATCGGCGATCGGGATCGGCTCGGGCCTGACCCGCAGCTCGCGCGCGAAGCTCAGCACGTCACGGACGATCGCGTCGAGCCGACGCACCTCCGAGCCGATCCGCCGCGCCACGCCCCCGGGGGCGCCGTCCCCGGCGTCGGGGAGGTCCTTCGCCAGCATCTCGCTGTACAGGCTGATCGAGCCGAGCGGGTTGCGGATCTCATGGGCGATCCCCGCGGCCATCTCGCCCAACTCCGCCAGCCTCTCCGACCTCCTGAGCCGCTCGTTCGCTTCGTGCAACTCCTGGTTGAGCCGGGCGACCTCGCCCCTCAGCGTCGCGTGGGTCGCTTCGAGCTTCGCGGTCACCTCATTGAACGAGGTGATCAGCTCGACCAGATCGGTCGGCGTGAGAGCCTCGCCCGTCGGCTTCGAGGCATCGATCTGGACCGGCGAGCCCGGCGCGATCACGGACATCGGTCAGCCCTTCCTGTCCTGCATACGGGCGCCGCTCGGCCTGGGCCCGCCGTACGCCGTCACCGCCGCCTTCGACCGGTCCAACCCAGCGAGCCGGTCGGCGAGGGCGTTCCGCTTGGCCTTGATCGCCTCCCCGTCCGCGGCGTCTCGTTCGGCGACCGACGCCGCGATCGACGCGATCACGTCGAGCCGCCGCTTGAGGTCGCGGAGCGTCTTGTCGTCCAGGGTCGATTCGATCTCCCCCCAGGCCCTGGTGAACGGCGCGAGATGATCGGCGGTGTCGGCGATGGACTGCACGACCCGAGAGCGCTCGCCGAGCAGCCCCACGAGGCGGTCGGCGTCGTTCGCCTCGATGAGCCCCCGCTGCCGATTGCACAACGCGTCGAGCTCGCCGTAGAGCTCGAGCTGGCGCGAGAGCACGCGGTCGAGCGCGCCGCGCCAGTGCTCGCCCAGCTTGTTCTCGAGTTGGATCGCCGCGTCGTTCCCTGACGCCCGATGTGTCATCCTGACGGCCTTCCCCGGCTCCGCCGGTTACTGCGATGGCGCCTCCGCAACGGACGAGTCCTGGTAGAGCTTCGCGTTCGAGTCGAGCCACCGCTCCCACTCCTGGCGCCCCAGGGGCAGGTTGGGATCATCCCAAACTTCTTTCGGGAGCGATTGGTAGAACGCCCTGGCCCGCTCGTTCGCGGTGCGGGCGCTGCGCATGTCGCCCAGCTCGATGTACGCGTTGACGATCTGCATCAAGGCCACCAGCACCGCCGGATCACCCGGATAGGACGATCTCGCCATGCGGTAATACTCGATCGCCTCCTCGAAACTCCGTAGATCGAACGCGCAGTCGCCCAGGTAGAACGAGGAGTTCCGCAGGTAGGTCTCCTCCAGTTGCGTCAGCGTCCGCGGATCGCGCTTGCCCAGCTCGTCACGCACCTGCGTGAACAGCTCGATCGCCCGCCGTAGGTGGGCGGCCCGCTCGTCCGCGAGCATCCCCGCGTCGCGTTCGCTCATCGGCTCGTCGAGCCGGTGCCCGATCTCCTCGGCGAGCAGGCGATACGAGTCGGCGAGCCGATAGCTGACCAGCGCCTCGTCGCCGTGATCGCCCTCGCGGGCGATGGCCTCCTCGAACTTCTCGATGGCCTCGGCGTAACGCCCGTCGCGGAACGCGAGGTTGCCAAGCTCGAGCACGGCCTGGCGGAACTCGGGGCGATCCGGGCCGCCCCGCGTGCCGTCGATCGCGCTCTGGAGCAACCGGAGCGCATCGCCGTCGTTGGTGTCGTCCACGTCCAGGATGTAACACTGCGCCAGCGGGACGTAGCTCAGATCAGCCCACTGCCCGACGCCGGGGTTGGGCGACGACTGCTGCTCGTCGATCAGGCCCTTGTAGTAGTCGGCCGCGGTCGTGTATTCGCCCCGCGCCTGGAACATCTGCCCGAGCCGGAATCTCGCCTCGGCCTGCCGCGAGTCTTCCCGCACGGTCTCGGCGAACGTCGTGAACGACGCGATCGCCTGATCCCGATCGCCCGCCGAGTCGCTGAGCTGGGCCGAACGCCAGAGCGAGTCGGCGTACCTCTCATAGTCATCGATCACGAACAAGTCCGCGTGCATCCGCGCGAAGCTCGCGGCGCGGATCAGGTGTCGCTTGGCCCGCTGGAGCGTGCCGGGGTCGGCCGTCCGCAGGTCTTCGAGGTCGAGCTGTTGCCGCTCGGTGTCGGGCGGAAGACCCAGCGTGGAATACGCCGCCGACTCGTTGATCCGGCTGAGCACGTCGAGCACGTCGGCCGGGGTCGATTCGAGGGGGTAGAGCTCACCGGCGATCTCGGCGAAGCGGAGCGCGAACTCGACGAGCTGCGGCCCGCCGCCCGTGCGCCACGCTTCGTTCCGCGATCGGGCCCGGGAGAGCAGGCTCGCGGTCACTTCCTCTCGGGTCGGCCTGGGGACGTCGTCGCGGGCCTTCAATTCCGAGACGAGAGCCCCGTACGACTCGAGAGATGCGTCGTCGGATCCGAGATCGGCCTCCGTTTCCGCCAATCCCAGGAGTGCCGGGAGAAAAGCACCCGAGTTGCTCGACCGCTGCACGATCTGCTCGTAGCCGTCCCTCGCCTCGCGGAGCTGGTCCTCGTCGGCCGCGAGCCGCGTCTTGACGTGCGCGAGATACAGTCGGGCCCAGGCCCGGGCCGGGTCGGAATCGGCGAGCATGTCGTCGCGGTCGGCCCGCTCGAGCTCCCGCTGCGCCTCGCGGTAGGCCCCCGTGTCGTAGTAGGCCCGCCCCAGCATCACAAACAACTCACCCAGGCCCGGGATGTCCTTCCCGACCAGCAGCGGCATCTCGCGGAGCAGGTCGTTGATCGCCTCCGACGTGTAGCCCAGCTCGAGCTGCGCTTCCGCCCGGCGCGCCATCGCCCAGACACGGTCGGTCTCATCCAGGCCGTCGGACGCGAGCATCTCCTCGATGGTCAGCAGCAGGTTCGCGTAGTCGGGGCGTGTCTTGTGCAGGCCCGAATCGATGAGCAGGCGATACAGGGCGTCCCGGTCGGCGGGGTCGGTCAGCGAGCGGAGCCTGTCCTTGGCGCGATCGGGCTCGTCGAGGGCCACGTAGGTGCGCGCCAGCGCGTCGATGTCAGTCTGGGCGAGCTTGGTGTTGAGCTTTTCCGACGCGAGGTACTGCTTGACGACGTTCTCGTCGTTCACGCGCTGCGGAAACTCGAGCTCCTGCTGGCCTCTGTAGAGCGCCCGTGCCAGCAGCGTGTGGAATCTCGCTTCGAGTTCGACGCCGAGCTCGGGCCGACCCAGGTAGGGGAAGACGTTGTCGTTGAGTTCCTTGATGGCGTCGTCGTACCGCCCCGCGCTAATCATGTGGTCGGCGCGCTCGAGCGCTGGGGTGAACACCGGCGCGGGCCGGGTCATCAGCGACATCACCACGCCCGCCACGAGCGTGCCACCGGCAACCAGCAGCAGCGGCAGCGGCCAGATATCGCGCCAACGGGTCCGAGCGGGACCGCCCGAACCCTGCTCGGGGCCTTGGGTCGATCCCCCGTCCGAGGGGGCCACATTGCCGGATCCGCCAGCCGACTCCACGGCACGAAACCTCCGCGGCACCACCCGGACCGGATCCTCCGGCCCCACAGGGGTGTTCCACCGAGGCTCTATCGGGAGCCGGAGCCCGCGGGCTTCACCGGCCGCGCAAGAAAGTGCAGGCCGGGCCGATCACGCGCCCTCGTCCGGCGGCGTCGGGGGCAGTGCGGGCATGGCGACGACCACGCCGGCCAGGAGATCGCCGCGGTGCCGCCCCGAGGGTTCGAGCATCGCAAGCGCCGCGACCGGGGGCAGGACCCACTTGATCAGGTTGCGGATGAAACAGGCGGCCAGACCGGGCCGGCCGCCATCGGGACCGACGCGGATGACGCGGCAGCCCAGCAGGAACTTGCCCAGCGTCGTCCCGAACGCGGCCTCGGCGAGCGCGCCGTAGACCGCGCCGAGGGCGAAGACCGCGGGAATGGCGACCCAGGACGTGCCGGGCGCGAGCAGCGCACCCGCCGAGAAGATCTGCTGGAGCGGGACATCGAGCAGCCAGGAGACGGGAACCGCGCAGACCAGGGCGTCGAGCACCGAGGCGACGAAACGGCGGCCCGGGCCGGCCAGGGCCCAGCCTTCCGGCAACGATACGGCATCGCGCTCGTTGACCGGCCTAAGCACGACGTAGAGCGAGACGACGAGCACGAGCATCAGGGCGATCGCGATCAGGCGGAACTCGCTGGCCGAGACGGGCATGATCTGCTCGACCGGCCCGTCATAGAGCACGTGTCCCGTCGAAAGCGAGATCTCCCGGATCATGTGAGCAAAGCCCTCGTCCTTCGCCACGGGCTCGGCCCAGAGCAGCACGAGGCGGCCCGTCGCGTCGGGCAACACAACGACGCCCAGGCTGGTCTTGTCGGCGGGCCCGGGCCGGTCAACCGTGGCGACAAGCGAAGCGGCGGCGTCGGAGTTTTCGTTGGCGACGAGCACCGAGAGCTTGTCGGCCCCGTCGGGCGCGAGCAGCACGAGCCCACCCGGGACCGCTCCCACCACCTCCGCGTCGGCGGACACCGCTATTTCGCGCTCGCGCCAGCCGGTCGAGGCGTCACGCCGCCACGAGGTGATCTTGCCCTTGTTGACTCGCACCAGGACCAGCCCCTGCGTGTCGCCGAGAAGGCGCCATCGCCCGGCGGGATCGCTGTCGGGCAGTTCCGCCTCGCTCCACTTCTCGTCGTCGAGCGCGTAGAGCGTGGGCTTGCCGTCGATGGCCAGCAGGATGGTCGGGCGTCCATTCTCGATCGCGAGTCCCAGCACATCGCCGTTCGCGGGCGGGGGCGTGTAGGGCGTCCACCGGTCCTCGGGCACCTCGTTCCAGATCCCGTCCACGGGCGTCGGCACAGCATCAAGCGAACGGAGCGTCCGGGGCTCGCCGTTGAAGACCGTGTAGACCCGCCGTCCGTCGGCCGCAATCGCGACGGGCGTGTCCGCCAACTCGCGGGCTCGCCGGGCCAGCCCCTCGATCCCCCCATGCACCGCGGCGTCGCGGGGCGGGAGATGGACGAGCATGTACCCGTCGCCGTCAGGCCTGGGCATGACCACCCAACCATGCACCTCGGGCACCGCCGCGTCGGGCTGGTCGACACCTGCGACGCCGATCGCGTACCCGTCGGCGCGGGCAAAGGCAACGGTGGCGAGCAGAACGAAGATGATCCCGAGCAGACGCCGGGCATGGGAGAGCATGGGCGATCCTACGGGCCCGGGCGCTCGGTGGGCATGTCGAGGTCCTCGAGCGCGTCGATGCCGTACACGTCGGCGAGCTTGGCGGGATCGAACGCGACCGGCTTGATCTCGCGGCGAGTCGGCTCGTAGAACGAAAGACGGATCTCACCGTCGAAGCCGGCCAGGCGGACGTTCACCCGCTCGGGGATGCGCAGCGGCGCTTCGCCCGGATCGAGCCCCGCGATCAGCCGGTACCGGCTCAGGTCGGCCTCGAGCAGTGTCTGGCCGTCGTCATCCAGCAGCTCAATCCTGCCGGGCTCGGAGTGCTCGCGGTCGATTGTGATCCGCCGGGTGCCGCGGTGGGCCGGAGCGGCGAGCATGAGCGTGCCGGCTTCGGGCCCGGGAGCGACCTTCGTCGAACCATCGTCCGGCAGGGTCGTAATGCCGAGCGCCTCAATGAGGTCGAGCGGATCTATGGGCAGATCGAGACGGTCGATCTTCTCAGGGGTGACGAGCCGGTGGCGGCCGAACGAGGCGACCTTGAAGTCGGGATCGATCATGTCAAACCACCAGTAGACGGTGTCGTTGGACCCGAAATACAGGTTGGTCTCGCCCAGCTTGCCGAGCGTGAGTGCGACGTCGCTCGGCGGCACGATCTGAAGATGGCCCTCGGCCCGCTCGCGGAGGTCGCGTCCCTCGGCGTCCTCGCCCTCGAGCACCACCGAGGCGCGGGCCCAGAGGCTAGTGACCCGGCTTGTGCGCGCGTTGTAGGCCTTGACCACGGCCGCAGCGTCGGCAAGCGGGGCGGGCTGGGAGTGATCGCCGCCCGACTTGGGTGATGAACCGCAGCCGGCGGGGAGGATCGCAAGCACCAGGCAGGCGAGCATCGCGACAACGACGGGGATGCCGCTCCGCGAGGCATGCCCACGCGCAGCGCGGGCGCGTTTTCCAGGATGGCGCCGGGATCGTCCCAGACCATGCCCGCGCTGCGCGTGGGCATGCCACCCCGGAAGGTGCGTCTCGAGCCGCGTCGTGTGGCGCATCAGGTGTCCTGCTCGTCGAGGTTCATGACCATGGCGATCTGCTCGGTGGCGGCGTCGATCGCGTCGTCGTCGAGGCCCGGGTCGACGACCTCCATCGGCGGCGCATCCTTCTCGCCCCGCCGGCGGACGCTGATCGAGCCGGGCACGCCCCGGGCGGCGGGCGTCGCCCCCTCCCAGGCGAGCTGACGCTTGCGGATGAGGATGAGCGCGAGCAGGTAGCGGAACGCGAGCTGCCTGGGGTCTTCGGCCTCGGCCAGCTGCTCGAACAGGTCGAGCACCTCCCCATCGCCGATGAGCTGCTGGCGGGGCTTGTCCTTCTCGGGTATCACCGTGTGCCAGGTCGCGATCGTGGCGCCCGCGTGCTCGGGGCGGCGGCCCGAGTCCCAGGCGTCGAGCGCGACGTCGAGGCGGTCGAGTCCCTCATCGCCTTCGTGCTCGACAAGCAACGAAACGCAGGGCTCGCCCGCGCTGATCGGATTGCCGGTGACGGCGCAGACGCCGCGGGGAGAGGAGACGCTGTAGGGCTGTGGTCCGGCCATGCGGGGACTGTATCGGGTGGGCGAGGTGTGTGAGGTCTGGAAAGGAGCCCCGAGCGTGAGCGATGGGCCGGTATGAGGGAGCGATCGGGGGCCCTTGCTCGCTCGACCCGTCGCTCGCGCTCGGGGCTCCTTCGGGTGTGGAATCCGGGCGTCGCGGGTCGTCAGCAACTGACCTCGAAGAATCGGGCGCTGGTGCCGCCCGCGCCGACGCGGAAGCGGACGCACTGGCCGCACTTGGGGCATCGGGCGAGGTAAACCGGGGCCTCGGGCTTCCGGTAGACCCTGACATAGGCGCGGGCGCAGGTGAACCGAACACCGATCCAGGGGTTGCCGGCGTGGGCATTTGAGGGCTCGGCGGGGCGTTTTGGCTTTCCGTGCTGAGTCGACGCCAATGCGATCCCCCTAATTAGGGCCCACTGAAAGACGCGGTCCGCACAACTCTTGGCCGTATTTGGTATTGTGGAGAACGTCCGATACCACTTGTAGCGATCCAGCCTTGGAAAAGCGGGTCGAAATTCAGATCCGCATGAGGATTTCGGCGATTCGGTTGCGGATGCGCTAAACTCTGGGCCCCCGCGCCGAATGCGGGCCACCCGCTCATGAACGAGCCCCAACTCGCCATCCTGCCAGACCCGCCACCGCCGCCGACCCCGATCGGCCTGATTGCCGGTGGGGGCCGACTGCCGGTGCTGATCGCGGAGAGTCTGCGCTCGGCGGGGCACACGGTGCACACGCTGGGACTCGCGCGGCAGTTCGAGCCGGAGCTGCCGGCGATCAGCACTACGTTCGTCGAGGTGCCGCTGCTGCGGGTCGGGTCGTGGTCGAAGCACCTCACAAAGCGGGGCGTTCGGCACGCGATCATGGTGGGCCGGATCGACAAAGCGAAGATCGCCCACGATCCATGGCGGTATGTGCGAAACATCCCCGACTTCCGCACCTTCTACGCCTGGTTCAAGCATCTCCGCCACGACCGGCGGTCGCACGCGATCCTGCGGGCGATCGCCGAGGAACTCGACCGGAACGGAGTCTCGCTCATGGACTCGACCAGCCCCATCCCGAACCAGCTCGCCGAGCCGGGCGTGATGACACGCACCCGCCCGACGCGCGAGCAACTGGCGGACATTGATTTCGTCTGGCCCATGCTGGGCGAGCTGCTGCGGCTCGACATCGGGCAGGCCCTGGCGGTGCGCGACCGCGACGTGCTCGCGGTCGAGGCGATCGAGGGGACCGACCGGATGATCGAGCGCGTCGGGCAGATCTGCCGGGCGACGGGGTGGACGCTGTGCAAGGGTTCGCGTGCGGGTCACGACCGGCGGAGCGACGTGCCGACCGTCGGCCCCCGGACGCTCGAGAACATGCACCGCAACGGGGCGCGCTGCCTGGCGCTCGCGGCGGGCGACGTGATCATGCTCGACCGGCAGGATCTGATCGCGAAGGCCGACAAGCTGGGCATCGCGATCGTGGGCGTGACGCCCTCGCAGACCGCGGCCCCGGTGATTCCCGAGCAGGACATCGAGGTCAAGCGGGCGGCCGAGGAGCGGGCGGCGAGGCCCGTGCACCAGGTCTGACCTGAGTTGTGCGGATCGCGGCATTCTGACGAGCCGCGGGCGCGAGCCCGCGGAGCGATGTGCCTTCGGCGCGGAACTCCGCGGGCTCGCGCCCGCGGCTCGTGATGTGCAGCATCGATTCGTATGATGCGATCGTGACGGGTGCATCCACACCGAGCGGTCCCAACGACAACCCCTTCGTCAGCCGGGGCGGGCTGAAGCTGAGGCACGCGCTCGACGCGTTCTCGATCGACCCGACGAGCTGGTGGGCAGCGGACCTGGGGTGCAGCACAGGTGGGTTCACCGATTGCCTCTTGCAGGGCGGGGCGGCGAGGGTGTGGTCGGTCGATACCGCGTACGGTGAGCTGGCATGGAAGCTGCGGCAGGACGAGCGGGTGACCGTCATGGAGCGCACGAACGCGCTGCACGCGGAGATCCCGTCCGGCGTCGTTGAGCATGGGGGCGTGGATCTCGTCGTGATCGACCTGGGCTGGACGCCCCAGGCGAAAGCGATCCCGGCGGCGCTGCGGTGGGTGCGAGGTGGGTGCCACGACTCGCCGTCTTCGACGCAGTCGTGCAGACCGGCGCCCGCCCCGAGCACTGCTGCGCCGCAGACGGCGAGCAGTGGCACCCACCTTTCGACTGGCCTGGTCATCACGCTGATTAAGCCGCACTACGAGGTGGACAAGTCGGAGCTGGGGCCCAAGGGCGTGCTCGACCCCGAGCGTGCGGCGGCGGTGGTCGACGAGGCCATCGCGGCGATGCCGGGGCTGGGCGTGCGCGTGCTGGGCTGCGTCGAGAGCCCCGTGCTGGGTGGGAAGAAGAAGGGCAAGGGCACGGGCAACAAGGAGTGGCTGGCGGCGCTGACGCCCGGGTGAACCTGGCGCGAGCACGACCGCTTGACCAGTGCACGCAACCCACCAATACTTGCGTCATGGCGTCAGTATTCCAGCATCCGCCCGCCACGCCCCGCCAGGCCGCCCGGCGGCGATCGCGGCTCGACCGCGTGCTCGACCCCGCCCTGTTCAAGGCGCTGGGCGAGCCGACGAGGGCGAAAGTGCTCGCGTGCCTTGTCAAATGTGGGCGGGCGTGCTCGGTGACCGAGGTCGCCGAGTGCTGCTCGGTCGATTTCTCGATGGTCGCCCGGCACCTGGGGGCCTTGTCTCGGGCCGGCGTGCTCCGCTCGCGGAAGGAAGGGCGGACGGTCTGGTACGAGGCGGCACCCGACCTCGCCCGGCGGTTCCGCGAGATCGCCGACGCGATCGAGGAGTGGACGGGCACGGGGTGCTGCGGCGACGAAGGGTGCGGCTGTGAGCCGGGGAAGGCGTGAGATGGCGGAGGCGGGCAAGCCCCGGGTGATGTTCCTCTGCACGGGCAACTCGTGCCGGAGCCAGATGGCCGAGGGGTGGGCGAGGAGCCTGGTCGGCGATCGCATCGACGCGTGCAGCGCGGGGACGGAGCCCCACGGCCTGAATCCCCTCGCCGTGCGGGCGATGCGTGAAGCGGGCGTGGACATCTCGTCGCACACGAGCAAGGCCGTCGAGGCGTGCGACCCGGCGACGCTGGATCTCGTCGTGACGGTCTGCGGGCACGCGAACGAGCACTGCCCTGTCTATCTGCGGCGGAACCCCGGACGCGGGTGGTTCACCGGGGGTTCGACGACCCGCCCAAACTCGCGGTCGGCGCCGCGTCGGACGACGAAGCGATGGGCCACTACCGGCGCGTGCGTGACGAGATCCGGGCGTTCGTGGAGACACTTCCCGCGATGCTCGAACTCGATGCGATGGAGTCCGCACGATGAGCGATGTCGCGATGAATCCCGCCGACGCGCCGTGCGCCGCGGCGCGTCCGAAGAGGCTCGGGTTCCTCGACCGGTTCCTGACGCTGTGGATCTTCGCCGCGATGGCGGCGGGGGTGCTGATCGGGCGGTTCGTGCCGGGCGTCAGCGGCGCGCTCGACCGCGTCTCGGTCGGGACGACCAACATCCCGATCGCGATCGGCCTGATCCTGATGATGTACCCGCCGCTGGCGAAGGTGCGGTACGAGAAGCTCCCGGAGATCTTCCGTGACTGGAAGGTCCTGACGCTCTCGCTCGTGCAGAACTGGATCGTCGGACCGGCGTTGATGTTCGTCCTGGCCGTGCTGCTGCTGCGAGATCACCCGGACTACATGGTCGGGCTGATCCTGGTGGGGCTGGCGCGGTGCATCGCGATGGTGCTGGTCTGGAACGACCTGGCGCGGGGCAGCAGCGACTACGCGGCCGGGCTCGTCGCCTTCAACAGCATCTTCCAGGTGCTGTTCTTCGGGCTCTACGCGTGGGTGTTTATCACGTGGCTCCCGCCGCTGCTTGGCCTCGAGGGCGCGGTGGTGGACATCTCGATCGGCGAGGTCTTCCGCAGCGTGATGATCTACCTCGGCATCCCGTTCCTGGCGGGGATGGGCACACGTTTCATCCTGCGGCCGATCAAGGGCGACGCGTGGTACACCCGGCGGTTCCTCCCGAAGATCGCGCCGATCACACTGGTTGCGCTGCTGCTGACGATCCTCGTCATGTTCAGCCTCAAGGGCGACCGGATTGTCGCGCTCCCGCTGGACATCCTGCGCATCGCCGTCCCGCTGACGATCTACTTCGTCGTGATGTTCTTCGTCAGCTTCCTGATGGCCAGGAAGGTCGGCGCGGACTACGAGCGGGCCGCGACGCTCGCGTTCACGGCGTCGGGCAACAACTTCGAGCTGGCGATCGCGGTCGCCATCGCCGTCTTCGGCCTGGGCTCGGGCGTCGCGTTCGCGACGGTCGTCGGGCCCCTGGTGGAGGTGCCGGTGCTGATCTCGCTGGTGGGGGTGTCGCTTTGGCTGGGAAAGAGGTTGTTCGGGGGGGAGAGTGTGACGGGATAGCGTCGGTACTCGCTCCGACTCAGAGCATCCGGGGGTGCCACTGCTCGCCGTCTTCGGCGCAGCAGTGCTCCTGGGCGAATATCGCCCTCAGGGCGATGGCACGACTGCGCCGAAGGCGGCGAGTCGTGGCACCCCGGAGGAGCCTGGTACGCGAGCGATGGGTCGGGCGGAAAAGCGTCCGCTTTCGCCCTTGGACTTCGGCCCGTCGATGGTGCTCGGGACTCTTTCTCGAATGACTCGCCCGAAGGACACGCCGCTCCGCGGGCTCGCGCCCGCGGCTCGTCCAGCACCGCGATGCAAGAGAGCGGGGCGGGTGCCACTGCCCGCTGGCTTCGGAGCAGCGGTGCTCCCAGGTGAACATCGCCATTCGAGCGATGGTGCCAATGCGCCGAAGATAGCGAGTCGTGGCGCCTGGCCCTAAGACCCTGTTTCAAAACCCCCTGAACGGGGCGCTTGCGCCCTCCCGTTGACGGCGGGATGATGCGCGTCGGCCAAGGAGGGCTGACGCATGAAACGGCGACTGGTCACCGACGAGTTGTGGAAGCGGGTCGAGCCGATGATTCCCCAATCGCCGCCGGACCCGCGCGGCGGCAGGCCCCGTGTCGACGACCGGCTCTGCCTCGCCGGCATCGTCTTCGTCCTCAAGACCGGCATCCAGTGGGGCGAGCTGCCCGCCGAACTCGGCGTCAGCGGGTCGACATGCTGGCGGCGGCTGCGTGACTGGAAACAGGCCGGCGTCTGGGACAGGCTGCTCGAGGAACTGCTCGCCGAGCTGAACGCGCACGGCCGGGTCGATCTCTCGCTCGCCGTCGTCGACTCGGCCTCGGTCCGGGCGCGCTCAAAAGGGGGCCGACACCGGCCCGAACCCCACGGATCGCGGGAAAAACGGCTCGAAACACCACACGCTGACGGATCGCCACGGCGTGCCGATCGTCGTCGAGACCACGGCCGCGAACGTCAACGACGGCACGCGGCTGATCGGTTTGGTCGACAAGATCCCGCCGATCCGCGGGCGCGTCGGAGGCCGCGTGCGGTGGTGGCCGACAAGGCGTACCACTCCCGCGAGCGCGTGGTCTCGCTGTGGATCCGCGGCGTCGAGCCGCTGCTGCCGGTGCGCGGCCGGACGGACGGGCGCGGTCTGGGCCGGCTGCGCTGGGTGGTCGAGCGGACGCTGAGCTGGCTGCACCAGTTCCGTCGTCTGCGGACCAGATGGGAGCGTCGGTCCGACATCCATCAGGCGTTCCTCACCCTCGCCGCCGCGATCGTCTGCCTCGGCAAACTCCCGGGGTGGGGTTATGAAACAGGGTCTTAACGATCGCGCAGCCTGCCGCCAGCTGAACTAACCCAGATGCCGCAGCGTCCCCCAGCCAGATCGCGCCATCAACGATTACTGACCCTTGGCGGCATCGCCTTACGTGTAGTTGAAGCCTGTAGTGCGATTCCCGTTTCGGGAGTCTCAATTCGGCGGTATCGAGGGAATGCTGCGAGATCTGTAACAGGCGCTCCCAGCCCTGCAAGGCAGCGGCCAGGTCACCAGCACGAATCTCCCCTCTGTCGGCCATCCCCCCATCCAAGAGCAACTGGACCGAAACCCTGTCTAGCTCATCAAGTTGTAGTTCGTGATATGCATTCGACATAGCACATACGGTATCAGATCATGGTGAATCTGAACAACGCCATCCCACCGAAGCTCTGGCGCGAAGCGAACCTACCCCGCCTTCCACCCCTCCACCTTCTCGCCCGCGGGGTGGACCATCTTCCACAGCGCCTCGAGCAGCGGGATCATGCCGGTGCCCGTCGCGCCGCTGATCGGCACCACGTCGGTCTCCGAACCAAGCCTCAGCTCGGTCCGCAGCGCCCGCACCGCCTCGTTGGTCTCCGCCTCGGAAGCGAACAGGTCGGTCTTGTTCAGCGCGATCAGCTCGCGCTTCTCGGCCAGCTCGGACGAATAGCCCCCGAGTTCGCCCCGGATCGCCCGGTAGTTGGCGGCGGGAGTCGAGCCGTCGACGGGCCTCGCGTCGAGCAGGTGGAGGATGACCTGGGTCCGCTCGATGTGGCGGAGGAAGTCGTGCCCCAGCCCGGCGCCCTGGGCGGCGCCCTCGATCAAGCCGGGGATATCAGCGAAGACGAGGCGGCGCGACGGCCCGATCTCCGCGATGCCCAGCTGGGGGCTCAGCGTCGTGAACGGGTAGTCGGCGATCTTGGGATGGGCCCGCGTGAGCGCCTTGAGCAGCGTGCTCTTGCCCGCGTTGGGCAGGCCCACCAGCCCGACCTCGGCGATCAGCTTGAGTTCGAGCCGCAGATCGAACCGCTCGCCCGGCTCACCCGGGGTCGACTGGCGGGGGGCCTGGTTGGTGGGGCTCTTGAAGTGCTCGTTGCCGAACCCGCCCCGCCCGCCCCGGGCGATGAGGTAGGTCTCGTCGGGCGCCAAATCGTGGACGAGTTCACCCGTGTCCTCGTCGTAGAGCAGCGTTCCCGGGGGGACCTTGATGACCCGGTCGGCCCCGGCATGGCCGAACTGCTGCTTGCCCCGCCCCGGCTCGCCGTCGGTGGCCGACCAGTGCCGAACGCCGCGGAAGTCGATCAGTGTGTTGAGCCCCGGATCGGCGTAGAAGAGGACGTCGCCGCCCTTGCCCCCGTCGCCGCCGTCGGGCCCGCCCTTGGGGACGTACTTGGCGCGCCGGAAGGAGACGCACCCGTCACCCCCGTCGCCGGCCTTGACGGTGATAGAGACCTGGTCGACGAACATGGGGGGAGGGTAGGTGCCACATCGGGCAGGGGTCGCATCTTGGAACGCGTGCCGAGCGTGAGCGCAAAAAAGAAACCCGGGCGAACGGCCCGGGTTCACAAAGATAACGAATGGCTCGTGGACGTCAGGCGACGCGGGCGTAGACGCCGGTCGTCAGGCGGCGCATCAGCCGCTCCTTGTCGCCCGACCGGGCGTAGCGCGTCACCGCAAGGGCCATCTGCGCCGGGCCCGGCTCCTCCACGTCGCACCACACGACGTTGCCCAGCACGAACACCGCGCGGCCCGGGCCGTCGTTGGTGTGCAACATGCCGGGCTGCTCGGGGAGCATGATCTCCATCGCGACCGGCGTGCCGGGCTCAACGGGGATGTCCATCTCGAACCGGATCCCGGCCTCGGAGATGTCGTACGCGTGCCCGGGCCTCGCGAACGAGTCCTCGGTCATCAGGCGGAGCCTGACGGGCGTGTACGACGGGCTGACGGAGAAGCGAGGGTGCCGGCGGCGGTCGATCTGTTGGCTCACGGTGCGCTCCGATCGTTGACGAACTCTCCCTCGCTCGTACCTCAATAATCGGACGATCGGCTAGGCAACTCAAGATCGTTGTGTTATTTCAGGGGGATGCCCGATGTTTTCGCCGCCCGGCCCGAAAGCTGGAGGTGGAATCCCGTGAGCATGATGCCCAGGCGGCTCTCGATGTCTGCCACGAATTGGGGGGGCAGGCTTTCCTCGAGCATCCGAGCGAGGTCGTCGGGCACATCGAAGACGCGCCCATCGTCGAGCAGGATGTGGACATGCTGGTCGATGTCTGTGTCGTACCGCGACGGCCCGTTGCCCTGGGCGGCGGGCAAGCGCCGGCAGATTCCGCGCTCCGTGAACACGTCCAGCGTGTTGTACACCGTCGCCAGGCTCAGCCCCGGCTCGTCGACCCGGACCGCCTGGAACAACTCCTCGGCCGTGGGATGCGACTTCGTCTCAGCCAGGGCGGCGTAGATCAGTTCTCGCTGGCGGGTGCAACGCAGTCCGTGCTCGCGGAAGAACGCGCGGAGCCGCTCGCTGCGGCAGCACGTATCTCCCGGGTCATTCGTGTTGGATTCACGCTCACCGGCCATCGCCCGATTATTCCGGGCCGGGACGCCCCCCGCCAGCACAAACCCGACAGAAACCGGTCTAATCCGGACTCGTGAGATCCAGATCAGGCCCGATCTGGGGCGGGGGGCAGGCGACGCGCTCGCCGCCCGGGTGACGGATGCACATCTTGTGGTGGGGGATGCCGGCCTCGACGAATTCGGCGCCCTCGACGCCCCAGCCGAGTCGGGCGTAGAAGCCCATCGCGGTGTTCTGCGCGTGGCAGTAGACCTCGAGCAAGCCCAATTCGCCGAAGGCGCGGGACTCGATGGTGACCATGAGCCGGCGGCCGATGCCCTCGCCCTGGCGCTGCGGGTCGACGACGACCTGGGTGACCTTGCCGACGCCCGGGCCCGGGTGACCCGGGATCAGGAGCGCGGTGCCGATCACGACTTCGACAGGAGCGCCCGAGTTGGTGTGGGTGGTCACGGCGACGAAATGCTCGGCGGCGTCCTCGTAGGGATAGTCGCGGACAAACGCCTCGAAGTCGTAGCCCGCCCCGGCAAGCAGGACTCGCTCGCGGAGGGCGGTCTCCTGCGGGTAGAGGGCGTGGCCGGGCTGGATGCGTCTGATGGTGATCACGGGAGGGAGAGTGTATCGGACGGTGGGGGGCGAGGGTTGAGGGGGACGGGATCCGCAGGATGTGAAGCGGGCGCACTCGCCGGCCGCTCGATCGCGAGCGAGGAGGGATGGAGATTCAGGAGCCCCTCACCCTGCCCGACAGCCCCTGGCTGCTCCCCGGTGACCGGGGAGAGAAGGGAACACGCCGCGGGCGTCCGCGGATAGGCTCGGGTGATGCGCGACGGGATCGACGAGTACACGCTTCTGTGCGAGAAGTGCGGCTACGTCATCGAGGGCCTGCCGCGCGAGGGGGCGTGCCCGGAGTGCGCGAAACCGGTGGCGGAGAGCCTGCCGGAGCGGAGGGAAGGGACAGCCTGGCAGCGGGCACCGACGTGGCGCTCTTTTGTGCGCACCGTCGTCTCAACACTGCGTCACCCGCTCGGGACGATCGCGGTGATGCAGATCGATGAACGATCCGTCCGGTCCTTCCGGTGGCGAGCGCTCCTTGTCTCAGGTGCGCTAATCGGACTCCCACTGGCGGTCGCGGCGGCGCCGCTGGTACGTGGTCCGGTGCGACCGCTCTTTGCGTTCATTGTCCTGCCCTGTGCGACGGCCGGGATCGCCGTTCTTCTCGCTTTCTTGACACTTCTCGAATGTGAAGGGCTGTGCGTGCTCGGGAGAACGAAGGGTGCGCGCCTCACGAAGGCGGTCGCGGTCACCGTCACGTCGTTCGGCTGCTCCGGTTGGATCGCGGGTGTGTCGGGAACAGGCCTGCTGCTCTGTGCATGTGTGCCGGTGACATTGCTCGATATGGTCTGGATCGATCACGGAACCCACCAATCCCCGGGTTTCTCAGAAACCGGCTGGGATGTGCTCGATGCTGTCGCGTGGGTTTTTTGGTTTCCTCCCATACTGGGCTTCCTGTTCTTTGAAGTCTTCGCCTGGCTCGGTCTGCGCCGGTGCAGGTTCGCGAATCGGGCGAGGCCCGAGACCGAAGGCAGTCAGGGGTCGTAGACGCATCGAGCGAAGCAGGTCTTCGGCCCGTCGCTCACGCTCGGGGCTCCCTCGTGCGTGCTTCGCTCAGTAAAAGGAGCCCGGAGCGTCAGCGACGGGCCGAACAACCTACAGCGTCCGTTTCATATCCTGGCGCCGGATGACGTAATCAACCGCCTTTGCGAGGCTGGCGTCGTCGAATATGTACCGTGTGCTGCCGTGCTTGGTCCACACCTTCTGGTCCCGGGCGAACCACCCCGATTCGCGCAATCGCCGCGTCGCCCACGCCTTCAGGTCGGTGAGTACCTTCTCGGGTGGAACATTCGCACGCACAACAATGTGGACGTGGTTCGAACGCACATTCGCGGCGTAGATCCGCCACCCGCGATGGCTGCATACCTCTTCAATCGCCGAAGCAACGATCTCGCGCTTGACTTGATCAAGGTGCACAGCCTCGGAGCTTGTCCGGCCTGCATCGTTCGATTCGAGCACAGGATCCGGATCCGCGTAGGGAGTGCCGAACCTGTTGTCACCGGCGACGCTGCCACGAACGTCGCCTCGGAGCCATGAGCCGTAGGTGGTCCAGGTCAGGAAGTATGCCTTCGGTGACACGGATGGTAGTTTAGAGAAGACCACCATCGTCCATTCGGCCCGTCGCTGACGCTCAGGGCTCCTTTCATTGAACGAAGCACATCCGAAAGAGCCCGGAGCGTGAGCGATGGGCGGAGTGGTTCGGTTCCCGAGAATGCCTCTGGACCCCGGCCCATCGCTCACACACCGGGCTCATTCAGAACACACCACCCCCCTACCATCCCCGCGATGCAGAAACGACGTGTCACGAGGCAGATCCGCGTGGGCGACGATCGCACGGGGATCGTCCGCATCGGCGGCGACGCCCCCGTCTCCGTCCAGACCATGACCGCGGGCTACACGTACGACGTCGACCGGTGCGTCGCGGAGATCCACAAGCTCACGGCCGCGGGGGCGGACATCGTCCGGGTCGCGGTTCCCGAGAAGAAGGACACCGCGGCCCTGCCCGAGATCCTGGCCCAGACGACCGTGCCGATCGTCGCCGACGTGCACTTCCACTTCCAGCGGGCCCTCGAGGCGGTCGAGGCGGGCGTGCACAAGATCAGGCTCAACCCCGGCAATATCTCCGACCGCTCGCAGGTGGTCGAGGTGATCCGGGCGTGCCAGGCGGCCAACGCCGGCAAGGGCATCCCCATCCGCGTCGGCGTCAATGAGGGCTCGATCATCGAGCGCAAGGACAAGCAGAAACGCGCCAAGGAGCTCGGGGCATTCTTCAGCGACCACAAGCACGGCTACCTGCTCGCGATCATGATCGCCAAGCTCGAGGAGTATCTCGACATCTTCTACGAGGAAGACTTCTACGACGTGTGCATCAGCGCCAAGAGCATGGACGCGACGATCGTCATCGACGCCTACACCGAGATCAGCAAGCGGTTCGACCACCCGCTGCACCTGGGCGTCACGCACGCGGGGCCCAAGGAGACGGGGTGCATCCGATCGGTGGTCGCGCTCGGGACGCTGCTGGCGAACGGGATCGGGGACACGATCCGTATCAGCTACGCGAGCGATCCCGTCTACGAGGTCGAGGACGGGCTGGAGTTGCTCTGGTCGCTGGGCCTGCGTGAGCGGAAGGGAGCCGAGCTGATCGCGTGTCCTACCTGTGGGCGGATCCAGGTCGACCTGTTCACGCTGACGCAGGGTGTGCGGAAGACGCTCGCGGAGCACATCGACGTGCCGATGAAGGTCGCCGTGATGGGGTGC
Source organism: Phycisphaeraceae bacterium (assembly GCA_023898685.1). GTDB lineage: Bacteria > Planctomycetota > Phycisphaerae > Phycisphaerales > UBA1924 > UBA1926. The sequence goes on along the minus strand of CP060234.1, from coordinate 2,585,382 downwards.
GTGGTCAACGGGCCCGGCGAGGCCGAGGGGGCCGACGTCGCGGTCTTCGCGGGCGACCGCAAGGGGATCATCTACGTGCAGGGCGAACGGGTGGCGACGGTGCCCGAGTCGGAGATCCTCGATCGCCTGCTCGTCGAGTGCCGTTCGTTCCAGGCCAAGGTGCTCGCGGGTGAGGCGAGGCTGGGGGAGAAGAAGGTCGACATCGTGCCGCCCGACCCGATCGGCGAGCTGGGCAGCGGGTGGGAGAAGATGGCCGCGGCGAGGCTGACGGTGGAGGGGCAATGATCCCCGCCCGGCGATGCCTCGGCGAGCCACGGGCGCAAGCCCTTGGAGCATCCCGGGGGCTCCGCGGGCTCGCGCCCGCGGCTCGAGAGATCCGCTCTGTCGCCGATCGGCAACGAGATCGAACCAAGGAGAAGCCATGCACCGGCTACTGACAGTCTTCGCCCTCGGGCTCCTCTCCGGCTGCGCCCTCTACCACGGCCCGGTCAATCCCAAGTTCCCGGTGACAGAGGAGATGGCTCAGGCCGACCAGCGCCGGATGCAGGCCGACCCCAAGCCGCTGGCCCGCCCCGTCGTCGTGATCGGCAGCTACCGTGGGCCCGACCCCATCGTCGAGGCGATGACGATCGAGCTGGCCCGCATGACCACGGGCGAGCGCGACGACTTCCTGCGCATCCCGACGTGGTTCGACGGGGACATCGACAAGATCGCGGAGAAGACGGTCGAGCTGGTCGACAACAGGTGGCCCGTCGACGCCCAGGGCTTCGAGAACAAGACGCGGGAGGTCGACGTGGTCGGGCTATCGATGGGCGGGCTCGCCGCCCGCTACGCGGCCGACCAACTCGAGGGCCGCCGCCTGAAGATCAACCGGCTGATCACGATCGCGACGCCCCACCGCGGGGCGATCGCGGCCGAGGGCTCGCCCCTGATCGAGGACACGGCGATCGTGGACATGTACCGCCGCTCGCTGTTTCTGACGAAGCTCGACGAGGCGTACAAGGGCGACTACGAGATCATTCCCTACGCCCGCCTCGATGACCGCATCGTGGGCACGATTAACACCGCCCCGCCCGGACGCTGGCCCATCTGGACGAACAGCGCGCGGTTCACGAGCCACCTGACGATCAACGAGGATCGGCGGATCTTGACCGACGTCGCCCGCAGGCTCCGTGGCGAGGAGCCCAGGGGCGAAGAGGGCGAGCCGCTGCCGTCAAGTGAGCTGGGCGAATAGCCCTCGATTCAATGCCAATAGAGGTATTCCTTCAGAGGGTCGAGCGCAGGCGACACGATTCCTCCTTCCCGCGCGGTCCTCCGGCGCCGAATCGTGTCGCTTGCGCTCCACGCTCTGAAAGAACATGCGTCGTGCTCACCCACGGTGACCACGGCGCACCGCGCGGGACATGGGGCAAGCGCGCACGACCCGACGACGGGCCGTGGCACCGTACGGGGGCGTACTCACACTGTCTCGAGCGAATCCGACCGCACCCAGGTCTCCGCGCCGCTGCGGAGGCGGAGGCGGGTCCAGCCGTCGCGTCGCTCGAGGATGCTCCCCTCGACGCCCGCGCGGATGGGCTGCTCGAACGTCGCGTCGTAGACCGACTCGCTCGGACCCCGGTAGCCCATCACCCCGTCCTGCACGATCACCGCGGACGGGTTCATTGTCGTCAGCGTCCGCTCGGCGACGAGCGAGCCCAGCGTGAGCACCGCGACGAGCGCCCCCGCCGCGATGAGCGTCGCGCCGCGCTGCGATCGCATCCGGATCGCGGCGCCGATCCAGGCGAGCGCCCAGCCCGCGAGCCCGATCGCGAGCATCGTGTCACGGGAGACGCGTCCCCTCCAGAACAGAATCGCGTCCTCGACACGAGAGCGCGTGCCGGGCGAGACCTCCGTCCTCACCTTCGCTCGCGCGGCCGCGAGGCTCTCCTCGACGCGGTGGTCGGTCGGGTCGAGCCGCTCGGCCCGGCGGAAGGCCGCGATCGCCCGGCCCAGGTCGCCCTCGAGCATGTAGGCCGTGCCGATGTTGCGGTGGATCGCCGCGTTCTCGACGCCCGTATCGATGAGGGCGCGGTAGGCGGCGATCGCCTCATCGAGCCCGGCCTTCGCGGCGGGGGGATCGGTCGCGAGTCGGGACTCGGCTTTGTCGAAGGCGGACTCGGCGGAATTCAGTAGGTCCGCGGGAGAACTCTGGGCCCACGCCGGGGCGGTAACGAGTGCGACGAAGAGGGCGAGGACCGCACGGCCGAGACAGCCGTGGCACACCAGGTCGCCAGCGATGGCACCGATATGCCGCATCACGCCCCCCTCCTGATCGAGCGATCGACCCGCCTCAGTAAGTCGAGCACGCGGGCCGGGTCGGCCGCCGCGTCGGGCCGGTAGCGACCCGCGGCGTAGTGCTCGGCCTCGTGCACCGCGATCAACTCGGACACCGCGTCCGCGTCCGACACGCCCGCCTCGGCCAGCAGCCGTCGCCCATCGGCCCCCGTGATCGCGGCGGGCGTCGCCCCGAACGCCTCGGCGAGATACACCCGCACCGCGTCCGCGGGCCCGCACCGGTGCAGCGCCCGCCGGGCTGATGCGAGGGCGCCCCGGCGGCGGCGTGCCGCCTCGTCCTGTCGGTGCCGGCGTCTGTACGCCCCCACGGCCGCGAGCGCGAAGAACCCCGGCGGGGCGGCCAGCGCCGCGACCACGATCGGGTTCCGCAGCGCGTCGCCGCTCAGGCCCCTGGTGTCGGCCAGCACCACCGGGCCGCGCGTGATCGCCCACACGCCCGGATCGGACGCGGTGAGCGCCTCCCGGCTGACGGTGGCGGGCCCCGTCGAGACCACCGCGTCGGCGGCGGTGACCTGATGCACGGCGCGGACCCGGATCGGGATGGGCTTGGACCGAGCAACGCGATACTCGCCTTCCCCGGGATCGAAGAACGCGAGCGGGATGCGCGGGATCTCCGCCACGCCCTCATGGGCGGCGCGGATCGTTGTCGTGAACGTCCGCTCGCCGATCCGCCCCGGCTTGTAGGTCCAGCCCTCGCTGGCCGTCCGGAAGTCGCCGGCGAACCCGGGGATCAACGCGAGGTCGGGACCATCGGTCACGTTGTCCATCGGCTCGGGGCCCGAGATCGTTACCGTCAGCTCGATCGGGTCGCCCACGTTCACATCGGTCGGCGTCGCGGTCACGTCGATCGCGTGCGTGCCCAGCAGCCCGGTGAAGCCGTCGGGCCGGCCCTCGCTCGGCAGATCGAGCACCTTGATCTTGATCGGATCGGTCGAGGCCATCAGGTGGCGGTTCGAGCGGATGTCGACCCGCTCGTCATAGGTCACCTTGATCGGGCCCAGCGTGAACTCGCCCGCGTTCCTCGGCGTCACCAGCAGATCGAACTCGAGCGTTCGCGTCCGCGTGCCGTCGAACATGGCCCACCCGAGCCTCCCCGGCGTGCTGGCGCCGAAGATGTCGATGCGGTAGGCGTCGTCCTGGCTCCGCCCCGCCTGCCCGAAGGGCCGAAAGGTGAAATCGTCGGTCTTTGCGGTGCCGCGGAAGGAGAAGCCCTCGGTGCGGCCCAGCAGCACCCAGGTGACGTGCAGCCTGGTCGTCTGGCCCACGTACAACGCATCGTCATCGAGTGTCGCGGTGATGACCTGCTCGCCGGCCTGCTCGGGCTCGAGCACACGGATGCTCGCCGCCGCCGTCTCGACCACCTTGCCCCCGCCCAGATCAACCTTTTGCGGCGGGACGACCAGCGTGCCGCTCGCGTCGGGCGTGACCTGCCACTGCATGATGTACTTGTTCGTTACTTCCTGGTTCGGCTGCCCGTTGAAGATCGAGATGAATGAGCTCGAACTGGTCGTCGCGCCCATGTAGTCGAACGATGCGCCGGGTATGTTCGAGAGATCGGGGGGCGTCGCCTGGCCGGCGTCGTCGATGCTGATCTGGTAGGTGATCTGATCCCCGAGGTAGCACACCTGCTGCGAGAACGTCGCCTCGGCCTTGCCGCCCGATCCGCCCGACTGGGCGCGGGCCGATCCGGTCAGCAACGCCGCCGCGAACGCGAGGAACACGGCCAACGGGTTGGATTGGATGTATCGCTGCATCACCAGTCCTTCTCCACGGGAGCGGGCTTGCCGATCAGGGCCCTGAGCTGCTGGTCTCGCTGTTCTCGCTGCCGCTTCTCGCGGTCGAGCAGCCACTGCGTTACGCGGTCGTCGCGCGACTGCTCGGCGTCCTCGGCTTGCTGGGCCTGTTGCTCGTCGCCCTTCTGATCGCTCTGGTCGCCCTGCTGCTCGCCCTGCTGTCCCTGCTTGCCTTCCTTCTTGTCCGCCTCGTCTCGCAACGCCTGCGCCGCCTCTCGCAGCTTCTTGGCGGCGTCGAGCTGCGACTGTGACGCATCCTGCTGGTCGCCCAGGTCGAGCTTCTCGGAAGCCTCGCTTTGCTGCTTCATCGCCTCATCAAGCTTCTGCTGGGCGTCGCTAGCCTGCTGCTGTTTCTGCATCTCGTCGCTCTGCTGCTTTGTCTGCTCGTTGAGCGACTGCTGGTCCTGCTTCGCCTGGTCGCTCTGCTGCGTCTGCTGGTCGTTCTGCATCGACTCCTGCTGCTGCTTGTCAGCGAGGTCGTCGAGCTTGTCGGCCTGCTGGCGCATCTTTTCGGCCTGCTCCCGCGCCTGCTGCTGCATCTCGTCGATCTGCTTGATCATCCGCCGCACGCGCTCGACATTCCGCGCCGCCTCCGCGTCGCCCGGCGCGACGTCGAGCACCGCCCTGAATGCGTCGGCCGAGCGAGCCAGGTGCTTCTTCGCGCCCTCCACGTCGGGCTGGGCCCCTTCGGCGGGCTTGAACGCCGCCAGAGCCTGCTTATAGAGCATCTGCCCCAGATTGAACCGCGCGACCGCCCGGAGCTTGTCCGACTTCGCCGCGTCGTCGGCGTCGCAGCAGTACCCCGTCGCGGCGTCGGGCTTGTCGTCGGCCAGCCCGTTGGCCGCGGCGAGATATGCGCGAGCCAGCTCATCGCCCTTCGCCCCCGTGTGGCCGAGCACGTCGTCGAGCTTCTGGGCCTTCTCGTCCGGCTCGAGGTCGGTCGCGAGCGCCTCGTCGACCGCCCCGCCGATCGGCGGCTCACCCGCGATGGCGGGCGCCACCGCGAGCAGCGCAAACAGAATTCCGAGCCGCGAGCGTGAGCGCGCGGAATCGAACAGCGACCACCGGCACTTGGTCCGCGTGCTCACGCCCGCGGCTCGGATTTGGTGAGACCATGCTAAAGTGGTGTTCCGCGAGCGTTTCACGGCCTCGCCCTCCCCTCCGCGATCAGCGACTCGACCGCGAGCAGCGTCAACGCCAGCGCGATGAAGATCGTCGATCGATCCTCGTAGTCGGTCACAGTCGATGAACCCAATACCGTCTGGTCCGCCGAAGCGATCAGATCGCGGTACACCTCGGCCAGATCGATCTCTCCCGTGCCGACCGGCAGGAACACGTTCCCGGGCACCGCCTTTTGGATGTCGCGCAGCGTCTGCGTGTCGAGCCGGCTCCGGACGACCTCGTTGTCCCGCTCGATGTAGGCCTGGGAATTCTCCGCGACCGGGATCGGCGTGCCGTGGTCGGGGTCGCCCACGCCGATCGCGATGATCCGCACGCCGTGCTCGCCCGCGGCCTGGGCGGCCTTGACCGGGAACGACTCCTGGTCGTCGCCGTCGGTGAACAGGATGATGTCGCGGAAGCGGCCCGAATCGTCGGGCTCATCCGCCTGGTCGTCGAGCTCGAACAGATCGTCGAGGACCTTGCGGATCGCGTCGCCGATCATCGTGCCGCCCATCGGCGCCGAGTCGGGGCTGAGCCGATCGAGCGAGAGGCGGAAGAACGCCCGGTCCTGGGTGAGCGGGCATTGCACCGACGGGGCCCCCGCGAAGGCGACGAGGCCGACGCGGTCGCCCCCCAGATCGTCGACGAGGTCGTTGATCCAGAGCTTGACGCGCTCGAGCCGGCTCGGCGCGAGGTCGCGTGCGAGCATGCTCCGCGAGACATCGACGACGAAGACGAGGTCGCGCCCGCGCTTCTCGACCTCGTGCGTGCGCTGGCCCGCCTGGGGTCTCGCGAGGGCGATGGCGACCAGCCCCACCGCGATCGCGACGCACCAGGCGCGGATCCAGCGTCGCCAGGCGCCCGCGCCCCGCGCGATCTGGCCCACCAGGGCGGAATCGCCCAGGCGGACGAGCGCCCGCTTGCGTGCCCGCGCCGCGATCCAGAACAGCAGCAGGGCCGCGGGCGCGAGCCAGAGCGCGTGCAGCCACGCGGGGTCGGCCAGCCTCGCGGCGCCGCCGAGATCCAGCGCTGTCCGGGCCGTCTCGTTCAAGGCGTCCTCCGGAGCACGGTGGTCGAGGCGAGCGTCTCGATCGCGAGCAGCGCCAGCGCCGCCGCCGCGAACGGCGGGAAACGCTCGTCGTAGTTCACGCTCTGGCTCGTCTCGACCTTGGTCTTCTCGAGCGAATCGATCTCGGCGTAGACGTCGCGAAGATCGTCCGCGGTATCGGCGAGGAAGAACTTGCCCCCCGTGCCCTCGGCCATCGCCTTCATCGTCCCGACGTCGACGTTCGGGCCCTGCGGGATCGTCAGCCCCGAGATCTTCACGGTGCTGTTGCCCCCGATGCCGATCGTGTACAGCTTGATCCCCCACTGCTTGCAGATCGCCGCGGCGTCCATCGGGGCGATGTCGCCCCGGTTGTTCCGCCCGTCGGTGAGCAGCACGATCGCCTTGGACTTGATCTTGAACCCCGGGTCGCCTCCCTTGTCGTCGTCGACCCCGCGTGCGACCTCCTTCTCGGCGTCGCGGAGCCTCGCGGCGGCGAGGGCGATCGCGTCGCCGATCGCGGTGCCCTGGTCGGCCCGCAGGGGCGAGACCTGCACGTTCGAGATCAGGTCGAGCAGCGCGTCGTGCTCGCGGACGAGAGGGCACACAGTGTCGGCGAACGAGCCGAACGCGATCACGCCGATCATGTCGCCAGGGCGGCCCTTGAGGTCCTTGCCATTGCCGGCGATGAACTCGCGGGCCATCTCTTTGACCGCATCCAGCCTGGAGGTTTTCTCGCCGTCGAGCAGGATGCCCTCGGTCATGCTGCTCGAGCGATCGACGACGATCTGCATCGCGATGCCCTCGGTGCTCGTCTTGACGTGGCCCTTCGTGTCCTGGGGCCTCGCCAGCGCGACGACGAGCAGCACGAGCGCCAGCCCCCGCAGCAGCAGCGGCACGCGGAACAGGCGGGCGCGCAGGCTCATCCCCAGGCCGTGCGCCAGGTCGCTCGCGGGATAGAGCAGCCTTCCCCGTCGTGAGCGGAGAAGCGCGATGACCAGCACAACGGGCACCGCGGCGGCGAGCGCGAGCAGCCAGGGCCAGGCGAAGCGATCGAACATCACGCCGCGCCCCCTGCCGCTTCACGCAGCGCCCTGGCCACCCGCGCCACCTCATCGGCGAGCGCACACGCGTCAACGCCCCGGGCCAACTTCGCGTACCGCGCCCGCTCGAGCCGCTCGAGCAACGCCACCGCTTCGCCACTCTTTCGCTCGGGCGCAAGCACGAGGCAAGCCCGGAACGCGCGATCGACCGGGCCCAGGTCGTCGACCGAACGCACCAACTTCGTGGACCGCTCAAGCTCACGCCAAACGTCGGACGGTCGACCTCTCCTCTTGCCGGCCGCTCCGACCACAATGACAACGATGCCCGCCGCCGCGACAAGGGGCACGATGATCGCGCCAACCAGGAACGCCGATGGTTCGGCGAGTTTCGGCCCGGGCACAACTCGCAACTCGCCAAGCGGCCTGTCTCCGTCGGAGGGCGTCGCCGTGGGCAGGCCGGGCAGTGGGAGTTGCACCGTCTCGTCCGCCGGCAGCCGCGACGTCACCTCGACCTTCGACGCGGCGAGTTCGACCGTTTGCTTCTCCCCTGCCGGCCCGATCGCGGTGCACGTGATCGCCGGGACGTCGTAGTCGCCGTCGAGAAACGGCTCGAGCAGCAACCGCGTCGTGCGCTCGATCCGCCCGTCATGAAGCGCCGGCGCGTCGGCGGTGGTCGAGACAACGGTCCAGCCGGCACCCTCCAATTGCTTCGCGGCGTCGTCCTTCCAGGGCTCGACGGTGTAGTCCGGGTCGGTCTCGAGCGTGACCGTCAGCGTGACGCGATCGGTCACGGTGATGCTGGTCGCGGAAAGCTCCGCCCGGCCCGCGATCGCCTGAGCGGCGACCGCGGACTGGGCGAGCCAGAGCAGAGCGAAGATGACCGAGGCGAATCGGGTCGCCACGAGCCGCGGGCACAAGCCCGCGGAGCGCTCCAAGGGCTCGCGCTCTTGGCTCGTCGGAGGATGGCGCCCGCACAAACTCATTCTCGCCTCCGCCTCCTCTCGCGGAGCCTGAAGTACCGCTCGAGCTCGGCGCCGAATGGACGCGAGGTGCTCAGGTCGATCACGTCGACCCCCGTACGCCGCAGCACGCGGTCGGACTCGGCGCGGCGCTTAGCCGCGACGGCCTCGTGCCGGCGTCGCAGGCGGCGCGACGAGGTATCGAAGAGCACGCGTTCGCCCGTCTCGGGGTCTTCGAGCTCGATCAGCCCGACACGGGGCAGCGTCTGCTCGCGCGGGTCGGAGACGCGCAGGGCGATCACGTCGTGACGCCGGCCCAGCACAGCCAGGGGGCGGGCGAGGTCGTCCATCGATCCGCCGGGCGGCGGCAGGAAGTCGCTCGCGATGAACACAATCGCCCGCTGGTGCAGCACCGAACCCACCGTCTCGAGCGCCTCCGGGAACGCCCGCCCCGAGCCCGAGGGCGTCGTGCCCAGCAGCTCGCGCAGCAGGCGGAGCAGGTGGCGCGGTCCCTTGCGGGGCGGCACGTAGAGATCGACCTCGTCGCTGAAGCGCATCAGCCCGACGCGGTCGTTGTTCTGGAGAGCCGAGTAGGCGATCGCGGCCCCGGTCTCGGCGATGAGCCGCCCCTTGGTCTTCGCGACCGTGCCGAACAGCCCCGACGCCGACGCGTCGACGCAGAGCACGACGGTGAGCTGACGCTCCTCGATGTACCGCTTGATGAAAGGCTTGCCGGCGCGGGCCGTGACGTTCCAGTCGATCGAGCGGACATCATCGCCCGGTGCATACTCGCGGACCTCCGCGAACTCGATCCCCCGCCCCAGGAAGGCGGAGTGGTACTCGCCCGCGAACAGATCGTCGACACGCCGGCGGGTGCGGATCTGGAGCCTGCGGACTTCTTCCATGAGCTCGGGGGTCAGCATGGCGTTGCCTCCCATGCGCTACCGAGAAGCCGAGGTGCTCCGCCGGCAAACCCGAAGGAGCCCCGAGCGCAAGCGACGGGCCGGAGTGGAAGGCTCCTTCGGCCCATCGCTTGCGCTCCGGGCTCCTCTCCGCCGCGCCTCGGAAGATCGTGCGACTTCGCCCCCATCACTCACCTCAAGGCACCGGGCACTGGTCGAGCACCGCCCGGACGATGTCGTCCCCGCTCACACCCTCGGCCTCGGCCTCGTAGCTGATGATGATCCGGTGACGCATCACGTCGAGCGCGATCGACTTCACGTCGCTGGGCGTCACGAAGTCCCGCCCCTGCAAGAATGCGTGCGCCTTCGACGCAAGCACCAGCGCGATCGACGCGCGGGGAGAGGCCCCGAATTCGATCAGCCTCGCCAGGTCGGTCCCCCCGGGCCCCTTCATCCCCTCCGGCTCGCGCGTCGTGTGCACGATCTCCACGGCGTAGTCATGGATCTTCTCGTCGACAAACACCGCGTCGACCAGCTCGCGCGCCCGCATAATGTCGTCGAGCGACACGACCGGGTCGACCGTCATCTTGGGCTTGGTTGACGCCATCCGCCGGACGATCTCGCGCTCTTCTTCCTTGCTCGGATAGCCCACGCTCAGCTTGAGCATGAACCGGTCGACCTGTGCCTCGGGCAGCGGATAGGTCCCCTCCTGCTCGATCGGGTTCTGCGTCGCGAGCACAAGGAAGGGCCTGGGCAGTTGGTGTGTGGCGTCGCCGATCGTGACGCTTCTCTCCTGCATCGCCTCGAGCAGGGCGCTCTGCACCTTGGCGGGCGCCCGGTTGATCTCGTCGGCCAGCACGATGTTGGCGAACACCGGGCCCTTGCGCGTGGTGAACTCGCCCGTCTGCGGGTTGTAGATCAGCGTGCCCACCAGGTCGGCCGGCAGCAGGTCGGGCGTGAACTGGATCCGGCTGAACGCGCCGTCGAGGGCGCCGGCGAGCGCCGAGACGGTCAACGTCTTCGCCAGCCCCGGCACGCCCTCGAGCAGCACGTGTCCCCCGGTCAACAGGCCGATAAGCAACCTCTCGACCATCCCCGCCTGCCCCACCACCACCGAGCCGACGGCGTCGACGAGGCGGCGCATGGAAGCCGAGGCGGCGGTCATCTCGGGCGAAGCGGCGGTCGTGTCTGGTGTCATCGCGGTCTCGGTCATCGCGTTTGCGGTACTCCCGGGAATGAAAAGCGGGGACGGCCGACCTTGCGTACCGGCGTCCCCACACTCGGATGCTCCGGATGCCGGCCCCCGTCAGGGAACCGTCGACTTCAATCAGTCATCGCCCTCGGGGGCGTGCTGGGGTTGCGGCTGCTGGATCACGATCTCGCCGTTCCGCTCCTCGAACTGCCGGACAAGCTGGCCCAGGTTGATCGCCAGCCGCTTGGCCCCCGCCCAATTCATCACCACCCGGCTCCCCACGCTGAACGTGATCATTGGGGCCTGGCCCTGGATCTGCATCGGGATGTTCATGCCGAAGTCGAGGACCATCTCCTCCTGCGTGGGCGTAGTCCGGATCGTGTTCGAATAGGTCGTGTGCATCTTCGACTCGTCGATGCGGAACTGGATCTGTTGAGTCTGCTGCGGGTTGCCTTCGGCCATGATCGAGACCTTTCTTTGGGCTCTGCCGGCGCACTTTCAGGCGCCGCGTCACAGGTGTGATGCCACAGTATTGCCCGAAAACGGGCGGGACGGGAGTCTAGGCCCACGCCGCGCCCGCCGGCTCGACCACGAATCTCCCGCTTGCCCACCCATCGGTGCCACGGGCGCGTTACCCTTCCGCGTGGCCAAGCGAACCACCAATCCAAACAAGACTGACGGGGGCCTTGTCGTCATCGCCAACCGCATGCCGGTGAGGCGGACCGCCAAGAACAAGCCCGGCGAGTGGGAGACCAGCCCGGGCGGGCTCGTCACGGCGCTGTCCCCGATGCTCCGCGAGCGCGGCGGGGGCTGGGTGGGCTGGGACGGCGCGGCGGGCCGGAAGGCGGTGCCACCGTTCCTGCACGAGAACATCCGCATCCGTCCCGTGTCGCTCTCGGCCAAGGAGTTCGACACCTTCTACGCCGGCTTCGCCAACAAGACGCTCTGGCCCCTTTACCACGACTCGATCCGCGAGCCGCAATTCCACCGTCGCTGGTGGTGGCCTTACCACCGGGTCAACGAACGGTTCGCCGACGCCGCGGCCCAGGTGGCGGGCAAGGACGACTTGGTCTGGGTGCACGACTACCAGCTCCAGCTCGTCCCGGGCATGCTCCGCGAGCGCCGGCCCGAGACCAGGATCGGTTTCTTCCTGCACATCCCGTTCCCACCCGAGGAGTTGTTCGCCAAGATCCCGTGGCGAACGCCCATCCTGGAGGCGATGCTCGGGGCCGACGTCGTCGGCTTCCAGACCAGGCTCGCGGCCCAGAACTTCTCGAGGGCGGCCCGCCGGTTCACCGACGCCCGCGGCTCGGACCGCCTGCTCCGCTTCGCCGGCCGACGCGTGGTGGTCGACGCCTTCCCGATCTCGATCGACGTCAACCTCTACGAGGGCATGGCCCGCGATCCCGAGATCGCGGTCGAGGCCGAGCGCTTTCGCGCGAGCATGAACGGCCGGCGGATCATCCTCTGCGTCGACCGGCTCGACTACACCAAGGGCATCGACATCCGCCTGCGGGCGTTCGAGGAGTTGCTCAGCCGGGGACGCTACACCGCCGAGGATTGCGTGCTCATCCAGATCGCGGTGCCGACGCGCGAGAGCGTGGACGACTACGCCGAGCTGCGTGACGACGTCGAGCGGCTCGTGGGACGGATCAACGGCACGCACTCGGTCAAGCAGCACGTCCCCGTGCATTACATCTATGGTGGTCTGCCCACGCGAGACCTGATCGCCCGCTACTGCGCCGCCGACGTCATGATGGTCACGCCCTTCCGCGACGGCATGAACCTCGTCGCCAAGGAATACTGCATGACCCGTATCCGCCAGGACGGCGTGCTCGTGCTCAGCGAGTTCGCCGGGGCGGCCCTCGAACTCAAGCAGGCGCTGCTTGTCAACCCGTTCGACGTCGACGGCATCGCCAGCGCGATGGAGGACGCGCTGGAGATGACCCACGCCGAGCAGCGGAAGCGCATGACCACACTCCGCCGCACCGTCCGCGCCCGCAGCGTGCACGACTGGGCCGACGGATTCATCTCCCGTCTCCGAGAGAGCTGATCGAGCCATGCCGAAGCAGCAGACCATTCCACGACCCGAATCCGGGGCCGGCCCCGCGCTCGACAATGCGGTGCGCGAGCTGGCCCATGTCCCCATGCTGCTCGTCGCATCGGATTACGACGGCACGATCGCGCCGATCGTTAGCGACCCGACCCAGGCGCGTCCCAGCCGCGAGGCGGTGGTCGCGCTGCGGGCGCTCGCGGAGCTGCCGCACACCAACGTCGCGCTGATCTCGGGCCGATCGCTCGCCGATCTCGCCGAGCTGTCGGGCGACCCCGAGGGCATCCATCTCGTCGGCAGCCACGGCAGCGAGTTCGACGTGGGCTTCGCTCAGATGCTCAGCCCCGAGGCGAAGGCCCGGCACGAGGAGATCAGCGACGCGCTGCGGCGCATCTCACACGACCATCCGGGCTGCTTCGTTGAGGTCAAGCCCGCCAGCATCGCCCTGCACTACCGCAACGCCGAGGAGGAAATCGGCAAGGCGGCGGTCAAGGCGGCCGAGAACGAGCTCGTCGGCAAGCCCGGCGTGTTCGTCAAGCGTGGCAAGATGGTCCTCGAACTCGCCGTGGTCTCCACCCACAAGGGCGACGCGCTCAACACGCTCCGCAGGCGATTCGGCGCCACCGCCGTCCTCTTCATCGGGGACGACCGCACCGATGAGGACGCCTTCGCCACGCTCACCGGGCCCGACGTGGGCATCAAGGTCGGCGAGGGCGAATCGAGCGCCCGCCACCGCGTCGCCGACACGACCGAGGCCGCCCGCGTGCTCGCCCGGCTCAGCGAGCTGCGCGCGGCCTGGATCGGCGGCGCGGGAGCCGCGCCCATCGAGTCGCACTCGATGCTCACCGATCTCCGCACGATCGCGCTCGTCGCCCCCGGCGCCCGCATCACGTGGATGGGGGTGCCCCGGATCGATTCGCCCTCCATATTCGCGGAGTTGCTCGGGGGCCCGATCGCGGGCCGGTTCGCGATCACGCCGCTCGAACCGGGCATTGCCCCGGTGCAGGAGTACACGGGTGACACGTTCCACCTCAAGACCATCTGGGCTGATGTCACCGTCACCGACTACATGGATTGTTCCGGCGGCCGCACCATCCAGCGACCGGGTCGTACCGACATCGTCCGTGTCATCGAGGGCGCCGGACGGGTCGAGATCGAGTTCGCCCCCCGCCTCGACTACGGACGCCGGCAGACGCACCTGATCCTCAAGCCCGACGGGCTCGCCGTCACCGACTGGCCCGACCCGATCGTCCTCCGCGCCCCGGGGGTGCGGTGGACGCTCTGCGACGAGGGCCCCCACCACACCGCCACCGCCGAGGTCGATCTCGCGGACCACGATGGACGCCTTGTCCTCGAGCTGCGCTGCGGCACAGGCGAACTCTCGCCCGCGGTCATCAACGAATCGAAGCGATCGAAACAGACGTCTCGCTTCTGGGAGCACTGGGCCGAGGACCTCGAACTGCCGGGCGTCGCCGACGATCTCGTCAAGCGCAGCGCCCTCGTCCTCCGAGGCCTGTGCCACGGGCCGACGGGGGCCATCGCCGCCGCCGGCACGACCAGCCTGCCAGAGTGCATCGGGGGCGTGCGCAACTGGGACTACCGCTACTGCTGGCCCCGCGATGCCGCCCTCGCGTCATCGGCCCTCGTCCGTCTGGGCTCGACCGAGGAGGCCGTGCGGTTCCTCGACTGGATGCTGGGCGTGGTCGACACGCTGCCCGCGCCCGATCGGCTCAACCCGATCTACACCGTCTCGGGCGACGACCTGCCCGCCGAGGCCGACATCCGCGAGCTGCCGGGCTACGCCGCCTCCCGCCCAGTCCGCATCGGTAACGCGGCCAACAAGCAGCTCCAGCTCGACGTGTTCGGCCCGATCGTCGAGCTTGTGTATCTGCTGCTCCGCAACGGCGCCCCGCTCTCGACCGAGCACTGGCGCCTCGTCGAGGCGATGGTCTCCGCGGTATGGAGCCGGTGGGACGAGCCCGACCATGGCATCTGGGAGATCCGTCGCCCCGTGCGGCACCACGTCCACTCCAAGGTCATGTGCTGGCAGACCGCGACGCTCGGGGCCGAGATCGCCGAGCGCTTCCTGGGCCGGGCCCGCCCGGAGTGGCAGGCCCTTGCCGACGACATCAAGGCCGACGTGCTCGAACAGGGCTGGGACGCCGACTACGGCGCCTTCACCAGCGCCTACGGCGAGCACGACCCCGACGCCTCGGTGCTCGCGGTCGGGCTCACCGGCCTCGTCGAACCGGATGACCCGCGATTCGACGCCACCATCCGCGCCGTCGAACGCGACCTCTGCCGCGACGGCATCGTCTACCGCTACCACTACGACGACGGCCTGCCGGGCGGCGAGGGCGGCTTCTACCTCTGCACCTCCTGGCTGATCGAGTCGCTCGCGCTGTGCGGCCGTGTCGACGACGCCCGCGCGTTGTTCGATCGATACATCTCCACGGCGGGCCCGACCGGCCTGATACCCGAGCAATACGACCCGGGCGAGCGCCGCGCCTTGGGCAATCACCCCCAGGCCTACAGCCATATCGGGCTGATCCACGCGGCCTTGCGGCTCGCCGAGGCCGACTGACGGCCTCGCCCTACGCCCCTCGATCCATCTCGGCCCTCAGACTCGCCAGCGCCTCGTCAACGCCCGGCGGTGCCGGGGTCGCACGGGCCGCCGAGTCAATGGCCCCAGCCTCTTCGCTCGTGACCCGCGCCTCGAAGGCGCGCAACGCCTCAAAGGCGTTGTCGTCCGCATCGGCGATCGCCTCACCCACCCTCTTCTGCGCCCGCGTTGCGTTCTTGCGGGCGATGAGCGTCTCCGCGTTCCGCTCGGCCTCGCCGATCCGCCGACGCAGGCCCGAGACGCGCGTGCGGAGCTTCTCGCACTCGTGCCTCGCGTCCTCGAACTCGGGCCTGATCGACCGCCAGGCCGCGTCGTGCTCGAGCTGCCGCGCCAGCGCCGCCCTCGCGAGGGCCTCGTCGCCCGACTCGAGCGCGGCCCGGGCCCGGTCCCGCCAGCCCTCCGACGAACGCCGGCTCTCGACGTAGCTCGCCTCGATCCGGTTGTACGCGCTCATCGCCTCGGCCGACGCGCGCACCGCCGCGTGCAGCTCGCCCTTCATGTCCGCGATCGTCCGCCGCACCGCCGCCTCGAACGCCTCGTCACCGGCGTCGATCGCGGGGGCGCTCGCCCGATCGCCGGTCCGCCCGAAGAGGTTGGAAAAGAAGCCCATCGTCGCCGTCCTCTCCGCCCGCCCAAGCGGGCGCGTCGCCATCCAGCCCCACCGGTTCACAGCAGTTCACCCACGAGTTCCCGCGCCGCCATCACGTCCACCATCAGAAACTCGACGCACGAGAGGATGTCGTCGAAATCATCGGAGCCGAGCTCCTGGAGCTTGCAGAAGTTGTTGAGCGTGATCGCCACCGTGCCATCACGCCGGTCGTAGAGCTGGAACGACGAGGTCGAGATGCCGTTGTTGCTCGAGAGCATCTTCCGCATCGCCTCGGCCGAGATCTTCTCGCGCGGGACCGAGACGCACGACATCGTCAGGAACAGGATGTTGTCCTCAAGCACGCCGCGGATCACCACCCCGCTCTCCGGGTCGCGGATCCGCAGCACACCCGTCCCGTCCGACAGCGTGTGCTCGCTGATCTCGTACCCGTTGTCGGCGAGGACCGCGACCACCTCGCCGGGCGTGACGTCATGGCTCACCGCCTGACCCTCCATCACCGAGCCGCTCCCCATCACCGAGTTGCCCTCCCCGGCGCCGCGGACCCCCGGCGCAGGCATTATCCACGGCGAAGCGGGCCCGCGCGGCCGAAACCCCGC
Source organism: Phycisphaeraceae bacterium (assembly GCA_023898685.1). Classification (GTDB taxonomy): domain Bacteria; phylum Planctomycetota; class Phycisphaerae; order Phycisphaerales; family UBA1924; genus UBA1926. The sequence continues at coordinate 2,569,071 of CP060234.1, read as the reverse complement.
CGTTCGCACTTTTCTTGGGAATCCGCCCCCACCGCTTTCTGATGCGGTACTGTGGTGAACCACGCACACCACCAGGGAGTTGACGTTCGCCATGACACGCCGCGTCCTTGCCACCGCCGCCGCCTTCGCCGTGAGCCTGACCGCAGCCGCCCAGGCCACCGTCCAGTCCACCCCCGGGGGCTACCCGCAGTACCCCTCGCTCACGCCCGACGGCGCGTTCGCCATCTTCAGTTGGGCAGGCGATCTCTGGTCGGTCCCAACCACCGGCGGGCCCGCCACCCGGCTCACCAGCCACCCCGCCGACGAACTCGCCTCGGCCGTCAGCCCCAACGGAAGGCTGCTCGCCTTCGAGTCCGACCGCGAGGGCGCGAAGAACATCTATGTCGCCGACCTCTCCGTCGCGGGCGGCACCCTCGTCGCCGGCCCGCCCCGGCGCGTCACCGTCTCCGACACGGGCCAGAACCTCACCGGCTTCACCCCTGACAGCGCGGGCGTCATCTTCAGCTCCTACATGGAACGCGACATCTACCGCGAGGAGCACATGTACCGCGCGCCCCTCGACGGCGGCCCCGTCCGCCGCCTCACCGACGCCTTCGGTGAGCACCCCTCAATGACCGCCGACGGCGCGTCGCTCGTCTTCGCCCGCGGCTCGAACAACGGCGTCCGCCCCATCTACCGCGGGCCCGCGACCGGCGAGATCTGGAAGCTCGACTTCGCAACCGGGGGCTTTGAGCAACTCACCAACGACCGCTTCGACGACATCCAGCCGTCCGTCACCCCGGACGGCTCGGTCGTGTTCGTCAGTTCGCGCGACGGGCAGTACAACCTCTGCCGCCTCCACCCGGGCAGCCCCCAGGTTGAACAGCTCACCACCTTCGAGCCCTCCGACGCCGACTACACCATCGCCCACGGCGTTCGTGACCTCGCTGTGAGCAACGACGGCTCGAAGGCGGTCTTCGCGGTGTGGGACACGCTCTACACGCTCGACCTCGACCGCAAGAACGCGGCGCCCCAGGCAATCACGCTCTCGATCTCGGGCGACACCGACACGCTCGCGATGCGACGGATCGACCTCGACCGCGAGGCGACGGAAACCGCCCTGAGCCCCGACGGCGGGACGATCGCGATCGTCGCGCGGGGCGAGATCTTTGTCCGCAGCACGAAGGAGGACCACCCGACCCGGCGTGTGACCGAATCCGAGGCCCGCGAGCAGCACATCGCGTGGTCGCCGGACGGCACCAAGCTCTACTTCGTGAGCGATCGCGAGGGCGCCCCCAGTATCTACGCCGCAACGGTGTCGCTCTCGCGTCAGGACATCGAGCCCAAGAAGGCCGAGGAGGATGCGGACAAAGCCAAGGACGAGGACAATGCCGAAACCGGCGCCGACACCGAGCCCGCCGAAGCCGACGAATCGAAGGGCAATGACGAAGCGGCCGACAAGGCCGACAAGAAGGAAGAGAAAGACAAGGGCCCGACCCCGGGCGATCGCTGGGCCCAGGCCCTGCAGTTCACCATCGAGCCCGTGCTCGTCTCCGACCACACCGATACCCACCCGACCCCCAGCCCCGACGGCGAGGAGATGCTCTTCGTCCGCGACCGCGGCGATCTCATGCTCTACGACCTCGAGGACCACAGCCTGCTCACGCTCCAGGAGGGCTGGGACGAGCCCGAGGCGATCTGGGCGAGCGACAGCGAGCACATCGTCTTCGCCCGCCTCGACCTCCAGTTCAACAGCGACCTGTTCCTGATGAACGTCGATGCATTCGAGGACGACCCGGAGTCCGACGCCGCCAAGCCCATCAACATCACGATGCACCCCGACACCGACTTCGCGCCCCGCCTGAGCCATGACGGGAAGGTGCTCTACTTCCTCTCCGACCGCGACAACCAGAACGAGGAGTTCGACGTCTACCGCGTGTTCCTCGATGCCGCGCTCGAGGACCTGGCCGACTACGAGCTCGCGGAGTACTTCGACGATGCAAAGAAGGCCGCGGGCGAGCTCAAGCCCATCGAGGTGGCCGAGCCCGAGGAGGCCGACGAGGATGCCGATGATCACGAGGACGCCGACGACGCGGAGAATGGCGACGAAGAGGACGCGGACGACGACGAGACCACACTGGAGTTCGACACCGCCGACGCCTTCCTCCGCATCCGCCGCATCACGTCCTTTCCCTCTTCCGAGAACAATCTCGCCATCACCCCCGCGGGTGATCGCATTCTCTTCACTACCAGCATCGACGACGATCGCGCGCTCTATTCTGTCGACTACAAGGGCAAGGAACGCAAGACCGTCGCCGGCGGCGGCGTGAGCGGTGTCGCGACCAGCCTCACGGGCGACAAAGCCGTGTTCATCAAGGGCGGGCAGGCCAACACCGCCCCGCCCGCCGGGGGTGAGGTCACCACGCTCGACATCAGCGCCCCCGTCACCATCAACACCGCCGCCGAACGCCTCCAGAAGTTCGACGAGGCCGCCCGCACCTTCGGCATGACGTTCTACCACCCCACCCTCCACGGCGTCGACTGGGACCGCGCCACCGACCGCTACCGTCAGCTCGCCCTCAACACCCGCACATCCCAGGCGTTCACCCGTGTCCTCGCCACCATGTTCGGCGAGGTCAACGGGTCGCACACGGGCTCGTGGGGAGGCGACGCCTACTCCGCCCCGAGCCCCGCCGTGGGCCTGCTCGCCATCGATGCCACGCCCGTGAGCAACCCCGACGCCGCCGGCTACGAGGTGCTCCGCGTTCTCCGTGACGGGCCCGCCGACAACGGCGACGAGGGTCTGCTCCGCGGAGACATCATCACCGAGATCAACGGCGCCCCGCTCGCCGACCCCGCGACGGGCATCCGCGACCTCCAGGCCGCGATGATCGGCACGGCCGGCAAGGAGACGCTGTTCACGGTCCACCGCCCGGGCAATGACGGCCCGGCCACAATGCAACTCCTGCTCATCCCCCACTCCCAGGGCGCCGAGACCAACATGCGCTATCGCGACGAGGTCGAGCGACGCGAGGCCCGCGTCCACGAGCTCTCCAACGGCCGGATCGGCTACCTCCACATCCGTGGGATGAGCGAGCCCCAGGTGCGTGACTACGAGCGTGACCTCTTCGCCGCCGCCCACGGCCGCGAGGGGCTGATCATCGACGTCCGCGACAACGGCGGGGGCTGGACCACCGACATCCTCCTCGCCTCGCTCACCGCCCCGGCCCATGCCTACACCATCCCCCGCGGCGCCAACCCCGACGACGTCGAGTTCGACTCCTACCCGCGTGACCGCCGGCTCATCCACGCCTTCCAGCGTCCCCTCGACGTGCTGATGAACGAGCACTCCTACTCCAACGCCGAGATCTTCAGCCACGCGATCAAGACCATTGGGCGGGGCCGCCTCGTCGGCACCGAGACCCACGGCGCCGTCATCTCCACCGGCGCCCACGCGCTTATCGACGGCACCATCATCCGCATCCCCTTCCGCGGCTGGTACCTGCCCGACGGCACCGACATGGAGCTCCACGGCGCCAAGCCCGACGTCGACGTCGCTCAGCTTCCGGGCGACGAGGCCGCGGGGCGGGATCTCCAGCTCCAGGCCGCGGTGGAGGATCTACTCAAGCAACTGGACAAGGCGAAACCGTAAGGCACGCCGACAGGGTGGCATGGACGAACCCCAAGTGATCATCGACCTCACCCACGAGCTCCGCCCCGGCGTCCCCGTCTTCCCGGGTTCGCCGCCCGCGACGTTCGACCCCATCGCCACCATCGATCGCGATGGTTACGCCGAGCTCTGTCTGCAGATGGGCACGCACACCGGCACACATGTCGACGCTCCCTGCCATGTGCTCCCCGGCGCCCGCTCGCTCGATACCTACCCGCTCGACGCCTTCTCGGGCCGGGCGGTCGTGGTCGACACGACGGGCTCGCCCCAGATCGAACTCGACCACCTCCGCCCGCTCGACGGGCTTGATCTGATCCCTGATTTCATCCTCATCCGCACCGGCTGGGACGCGAAGTGGGGCACGCCCGACTACTTCGGCGACTTCCCCACGCTCACCGTTGAAGCCGCGGAGCGACTCGCGTCCCTGCCGATCAAGGGCGTCGGCCTCGACGTCGCGTCGGTCGACTCGGTGGGCGCCGAGGGCCTGCCGATCCACCACATCCTGATGGTCCGCGACCTGCTCATCATCGAGAATCTCACCCGCCTTGCCGAGATCCCACCGGGCCCGTTCGAGTTCTTCTGCACACCGCTGCGCCTCAGGGACGCCGACGCCTCCCCTGTCCGGGCCTACGCCCGCATCAACACGACCGCCTGACCCATCCGCAACACCACTGAACGCCAGCACGAACGAGACCCGGGCGCGAGCCCGGGTGTTCTTGTCACCACCCCCACCACTCGGATTGAACACGCGGGCTCGCGCCCGGGTCTCGTCCATATCCTCCCCCATGCCCCTCACCGTCCGCGTCGCCGACATCACCACGCTCAATGTCGACGCCATCGTCAACGCCGCCAACGAGCGCTGCCTGGGCGGGGGTGGCGTCGACGGCGCCATCCACAGGGCCGCCGGCCCACGCCTGATCGAAGCGTGCCGCCAACTCCCCGAGGTCCGCCCCGGCGTCCGCTGCCCCACCGGCGAGGCCCGCCTCACACCCGCCTTCGACCTGCCCTGCAAGGCCGTCATCCACACCGTCGGCCCCGTCTGGCACGGCGGCCACCACAACGAGGATGACCTCCTCGCCTCCTGCTACCGAAACAGCCTCGACCTCGCCGCGCAGCACAACCTCGCGACCATCGCCTTCCCTGCGATCAGCACGGGTGTCTACGGCTTCCCCGCCGATCGCGCCGCGCGCATCGCCGTCACCGAGATGCGGGCCGGGCTCGAGCGCCACGACACACTCCGCAAGATCATCGCGTGCTGCTTCGATGCATTCACAGAATCGCTTTACGTGGGGCTTTTCGGCTCAGACTGACTGCGCGACACCCCGGCAGCAGGTCAGCGCCGGCGACGCCGGGCGGCGACCGCTCCCATCCCGAGCCCCGCGGCCACGCCCGGGCCCGGCACGACGAGGACGTTGTCGATCGCGGTCTGATCGCTGCCGTTCGTGTACTCACCCCGGATGTACAGCCCTTGGAGATCGCCGAGCACCGCACGGATCTGCGATTCGGTCGCCGAGTCTCCGTTCAGGACCCCGTTCGAGACTGAACTCACCAGCTCCCATCCGCCCGCGCTAGAGAGGCCCGCCGACCACGACGTCCACGTCCCGTTCAACGGAACGACGTCGACGTCGATCCCGATCTGATAGCCCCCGCCGACCAGCATCACGTCGGCCCGGTCCGGGATCGACGTCTGGTTGCCCTGGATGCCCAGGATGTCCCAGCTGATCTCCCCACCGTACAGATTGGAGATATCGCCGAGTGCGCCGGCCGGAGCGGCGTAGTACCAGATCCGGCCATCGCCGACGTCTCGCGCCCTGATGGCCCCGACGGGGTTGCCCAGCGCGCCGTCCCAGGTGAAGGCTGTCGCGTCGTTCAGCGTGCCCCACCCCGCCGCGTCGACATCGAACGTCCAGCTCAGGTCCGCGGCCGCGGGCAGCGACACACCGAGAATGATCAGTGACGCGAATTTCATGTTTTTCCCCTCGTCCGGAGGCGCAATCGACAAGCCCACCGCGCCGTGCGAGCGGCACCGGGTTCAACCTATGCCAAGGCCCAAGTCTGGCAACTGATTCCGGAGAATAGTGAGCGAATAAGCAGTTATCGGATGCTGAAGGCCGATTCTGGCGACGGGGGAGCGGGTACAGCAACGACCGCCACGAACTCCAACGGCTGGTTCGCCTGCCTCGCGCCGGCCCAACTCACTTCGTCGCGGTGCCCGGCACTCAACTCCAACGCACCAGCGGATCGTCTCCAGCGTGCCGGACGGCATCGAGGCGACGGCCGAGGCCTGCCTGGCGACGCGTGAACCCGCCGATCCTCAGGAGCGATAGCCCGGCCCTCTGCCGAGGCCGTGCCGATCGCCCCGTTTCAACGCCGCAACCGCCCCTCGGCCGTCCCCGCCCCGTCGGGTGTGACCTCGAGCGACGCGAGGAATCCACTCATCGCGCCCTCCCGCTCGTCGAGCGTACCTCGTGCCGCATTCCAGCTCAGCGTCCAGAAGGCAGAACCGAAGTCCATGATCACGGCCGCGCTGTCGCACGCCGCGCCGCGGACGGACGCGTCGGTGTGTGCATCGCGGGTGTACGCGATCGCGATCCAGGGCACGTGGTGCTCCGCAAGCCGCGCCAGGCCAGCGTTCGATTCATCCAAAGCCACGAGGTGCAGCTCGCGGTCGACGATCTGTCCCCGGAAGGTGCTGTCGACAAACGCCGCGTAGGCGCCCAGGCTTGAGGGAACCTCGCCCGACTTGGCCGTCCTGCTCAGCACGACGCGATCGCCCGACCCATCGGTCGCGTCCCACACCGCGTCGGCCCCGAGACGCTCGCCGAGCCCCCGGTTGAGCGCGAAACCTGCCCCCGGCGTGAACACAGGCCGCGCCGAAGCGATCACCGGCCCCCGACGGCCTTCCGGAGACGTTGCACAACCGCCGATCAGCCCGACGAACAAGGCGGCAAGAAGCACCGTGATTGCGACTCGCATGTCACCCCCCCGCACACAGTGAAAACGTCAGAGGGCGGGATCGCCCCGCCGCACGTTCACGGTTCGGATTGGGCTCGAGCGCGTTTCACAGATCGCGGGGACCGCGAATCACCCCGCCCTTCGCCCCTCGTCCAGCCCGTACGCCTTCATCTTCTTGTACAGCGTCGTCCGGTTGATCTCGAGCGCCTCGGCCGTCTTCTGCCGGTTCCACCCGTTCGCCTCGAGCGCCCTGAGGATGATCCGCCGCTCGGGCTCCTTGAGCGCCTCCACCAGCGGCATGGGCTCCCACTCCCCTTCGTCCCCTCGTGGGACGGGCATCCTGCCCCTCTCTCCCTCTTCTCCTCCACCTCCTCCCGACGCGGCCCGCATCAGCCCCGCGTGCGCCCCCTCGATCACCTGGGGCGGCAGGTCCTGCAATCCGATCGTCTGCCCCCGGCTCAGCACCGCCGCCCGCTCGACGATGTTCGCCAGCTCGCGCACGTTGCCCGGGAACGCGTATCGGCGCAGCGCATCGATCGCCTCGGCGCTGAACCCGGCGAACATCTTGCCAAGCTCCGCCCCCTGCTGCTCCAGAAAATGGTCCGCCAACGCCGGGATATCCCCGATCCGCTCGCGCAGAGGCGGCAGCTCGATCTTCACCACGTTGATCCGGTAGTACAGATCCTGGCGGAACTCGCCCCGCGCGACGAGGTCCTCCAGCGGCTGGTTGCTCGCCAGGATCACCCGCACGTCGACCTCGATCGTCCGCGTCGAACCCACCGGCTCGAGCTTGCGCTCCTGGAGCACACGCAGCAGCTTGAGCTGCATCGCGGGGCTCGCGCTGTTGATCTCGTCGAGGAACAGGGTCCCCCCGTCGGCGGCGACGAACCGACCCACCTTATCCGCGTGCGCCCCGGTGAACGCGCCCTTCACGTGCCCGAACAGCTCGCTCTCCAGCAGCGTCTCCGGGATCGACCCGCAGCTCAGCTCGACGTAGGGCTTGGTCGCCCGCGGCGATCGATGGTGGATCGCGTGCGCGATCAGGCTCTTGCCCGTGCCGCTCTCCCCGCTCATCAAAACCGTCGTCCGGCTCGGCGCCACCGCCTCGATGAGCTCGTACACGCGCTGCATCCGGTGATCGCCGCCCACGATGTTGTCCAGACCGAACCGGTCGTCGAGCCGGCGGCGCAGCGCGTTGTTCTCGGCCATCAACGCCTGCTGCCGCAGCGCCCGCTCGAGCGCCACCCGCAGCTCGTCGTCCATCACGGGCTTGGTCAGGTAATCGGAAGCCCCGAGCCGCAGCGCCTCGACCGCGCTCTCGATCGTGCCGTAGCCCGTCAGCATCACGACCGCCGTCGTCGGGTGGTTCTCCTTGACCCACTTGAGCAGCTCGAGGCCGCTCGTGTCAGGCATCGACACGTCCGACAGCACCACATGCACCGGCAGCGGCGCCCGCCCGTCCGGCGTCGGGAAGTTCGACGCCCCGTCGAGCAGCGCCTGCGCCTCCGCCGCGTTCATCGCCGTCGCCGTCTCGTACCCCTCGCCCGTGAGGTGCTCGGCGAGCGACTCCGCGACGATCGGGTCGTCGTCCACGATCAGGATCCGCGTCTTCTGCCCCATCAACCCTCTTTCTACCAAGCCTCGTGGCACGGGCGTCCCGCCCGTGTCTCCGTTTCCTCTTCTCGCGAGACGGGCATGCAGGCGTCACGCCTCACACGTCCTCAATCTCCACCACGCTCGGCGCCGGGAACACCGCCCGCAGCACCGCCCCCGCCACGTCCTTTCTCTTCACCAACTCGATCCGTCCCCCAAGCTCCTGCACGATCTGCCGGCTCAGCGCCAGCCCGATCCCCTGCCCGCCGTCCTTGGTCGTGAACCCCGGCTCGAACACCCCGCCCGGATCTTCCATCGCGGGGGGACCCACCCCGTCATCCGCGATCTCCAGCACCACCCGGTGCAGCCCCCCCCGCTCGGTCCATCCGAGCCTCGCCTCGATCCGCCCTGACCCCGCCTTGCCCGCCAACCGCCGCTCGATCGAGTCGATCGCGTTGTGCAGCCCGTTGAGCATCACGCTGTACATCGCCCCCGCCGCGCGTGGCCCGGCCTGCCCGTCGATCGCTATCGACAACTCAATCCCCAGGCTCGACGCCCGGGGACTCGCCACATCAACCGCGTGGTCGAGCGCCTCGCCCAGCGAGATCCGCTCCGAAGGCGACATGATGGGCGTGCCCAGGCTCAGCCCGGCGCTCATCGACGTGCGCACCAGCTCGTTCATCTGCATCAGCGCCCGCCTGACGGTCTCGAGCTGCCGGCGCGTCCGCTCGAGCTCATCCCCCAGATCGGCGTCCCCGGGGCTCGGCAGATCGCGCTCCGCGATCGAGATCCACCGCAGCGACCCGTCGAGCAGGTTCCGCAGCTCGTGCGTCAACGCCGTCAACCGGTCGGCGGCGTCCGGCGCCCCGCCGGTTGCTTTCCGTGAGCGCGCAGGCCCCGAACGTCCCCCTGTTATCGGGAGGTCACGACCCGGCCCGGCTCCCTCATGATGCTCCATGGCATCATTCATCGGTCAGGGCCCGGCCGCCCTCAAGAACATGTTGCCCAGAATCGACAGTGGGGGCAGAGAGCCAGATCGCAGAACTCCAGATGGTCAGATGAAGACCACGACCTTCCCATCTGGCCCTTTGGATTTCTGCTATCTGGCTATTTCCAATCAAGGTGCTCCGGCAGCTCGTTCAGGTTCTCGCACCCGTCCTCGGTCACGATTACCAGGTCCTCGAGCCGCATCCCCCCCACCGCCATCGAGTAGAGCCCGGGCTCGACCGTCACCGCGTCGCCCACCAGCAGCGCCGGACCCTTGAAGTCCAGCAGCGGGGGCTCCTTGAGATCCAGCCCCAGCCCGTGCCCCGTCCCGTGCGGCATCGAGCAGTACGACGCCGGCGAACCCTCGGGCGGGAACCCCGTGTGGTAGCTGTGCGAGGTGATCACGCCGATCACCGCCCGGTGCACGTCCTCGCCCGTCACGCCCGCCCGGATTGCCTCGATCCCCGCCGCCTTCGCCTCGACGACGGTCGCGTGCATCTTCTTCACCTCATCTGGGATCTGCCCGTGCACGACCATCCGAGTGCAGTCGCCGTGGTAGCCCGATTCGAGGTGCTTGGGGAACACGTCCACGATGATCGGCTGCTCGGTCCGCAGCACACCCGAGCCCCCGTTGTGGCAGTCGCCCCCCTCGGGTCCGCCCGCGATGATGTGGTGCTCGCCCAACGCCCCGTGCTCGGCCAGATGGGCCGTGATCAGCCCCTTCACCCGCTCGGCCGTGAGTGTCTCGCCCGGGCGCGTCGGGTCGAGCAATACGCCGTTCTTGTTCGCCTCGGTCTTCGCGATCAGCTCGCACGCCATCCGGATCGCCCCCTCGGTGATCCGCTGGGCGGTCCGCAGCGCCTCGACCTCCTCGGCGTCCTTCTGCCGGCGGTCCTTGACACCCAGGTTCACGTCGAGGCTCACCGAGATACCGGCCCTCATGCACGCGTCAAACACGAGCATGGGCAGGCTCCGATCGACGCTCACGCTGGTCACCCCCGCCCGCTTCAGGCAGACCGCCGTCGCCTGGGCCGCCCTGATCTCGCGATCACCGGACAGCCCCTCCGCAGGCTCGAAATCCTCGTAGCAGTGCACCTCGTCGGCCTTCGCCTGCGTCTTCGCCCGCATGAGCTCGACGTCGCGCAGGATGAGCACCCGCTTGCCGTCCGGCATGACGATGATCGACGCCGGGTCGTGCGCGTCGAAGCGGATCTGGTGGAACACGGCCTTGTTGATCGCGGGGACGCCGGAGAGCAGCTTGGCGGATTGGGTGGTGGTCATGCCGGCAGTCTATGGGGCGGAGCAGAATTCGGCATCCGCCACCCGGCTCTCACCGCCCCTCCTCAAACACCTTCCGCGCCGTCGCCATGGGCAGGTACATGTGCTCCCGGTCATCCGGCAGGCTCTGAAACCCGTAATTCTGGTAGAAGGCGCGGGCCGACTCGTCCTTCGCATCGACCTCGATCACCGCCGACGCCACGATCTCGCTGGTCTCAACCGCCAGCCGCAGCGCCTCGACCAGCATCCGCTCGCCCAGCCCGCGCCCCCGGAACGCGAGATCGACCGCCAGACGCCCCAGGAGCGTCGTCGGCAAAGGCATCCGCACCGGAAACCCGTGGCCACCAGGGATCGCCCCCACGCGCAGCAGCCCCGCGGACAACGTGAAAAACCCGGCGACTCGCCCGCGATCATCCGCCAGCACGTACCCCCGTGTCACGTCGCGCCTGTGCTGCTGCCCGAGCGATGTCTTCAGATAGGTGTTCAAGGCATCGACGCCGCAATCGAACGAGCCCCGGTCGTGCCGCGCCCTGTCGAATCGCTCCAGATGCAGTTCGACGGCGTCGCTCCTGTTCATGGCGACCGCGACCGATCACTCCGGGCCGCCGCCCGGCGCAGCGCCTTGCTCGGCTCGCCCGGGCTTTGCAGCATCTCCATTAACGCCCGGCTATCGCGCTCGGTCAACTCGCGCTCGCGCACCCGCTTAATGGTCCGATCGGCGACGAGTTCGAGCGTGCTGTTGATGAAGCTCGTCACGGTCATGCCGCGAAGAGCCGCCGCCTGCTTGATCTTCGCCTTCAGGTGTGTCGGCTGCTGGATGGTGATTTTGGTAGTCGCGTCCATGGCTGCCATATTATACGGCAATATGCCGTATCGAGTTCACGGATTCCGAGGGATCTGGCCAAAGTCGCCGTCCGCGAGCCCGAGAATCACACCCCCACCGCCTCCGCGTCCCGATCGCTCAGCAGCCCGCCGTCGCTCCGCTCCTTGACCGTCCCGTCCCGCTTCCGGCTCCGCTCGCACCGGGGCTCGGACCGCAGATCCTGTACCACGACCTTGGACGCCGCCGAGTCGACCGCCGCCCGGCTCACGCCGCACAGGTCGGCCAGATCGACCGCGTCGAATCCCGCGAGCACGCCGTCGGGGTCGGGGAAGACCAGACCCGCGTCCATCGGGTTGTCGAGCCCCAGCTCCGCCTTCGCCTTCTCGAGCGCGAGCAGACCCGCGTCGCGGGCGGCCATCACCTTCGCCCAGCCCGCGTCCGCCTCGACACCGAACTCCGGCAGGAACTCCTCGAAGTGCACGCAGGCTGCTTCGCCCGCGTCGGGCCCCCGCAACTCGCGGAACGCCTCGTCGGCCGTGTGGCAGAGCACCGGCGCGAGCAGGCGGCACAGCCCGTCGGCCAGGTCCCACATGACGGTCTGCGTCCGCTGCCGCCGCGGCGAAAAGGGTGAATCGCAGTACATGCGGTCCTTGACGGCCGCGAGATAGACCGAGCTCAGCGTGTCGTTGCAGAAGCCGTAGAGCGCCGCGTGCGCCTTGCGGAAGTTGTAGCCGTCGTACGCGGCCTTCACTTCCTTCGACACCCGATCGAACTCCGCGAGCACCCACGCGTCCATGCTCTTCGGGTCGAGCGACTTGAGGTCGACGCGGTGCTCGCCCGCGGTTCCGGGGGTGAAGTCGAACAGGTTGCTCAGCAGGAACCGCACCGTGTTGCGGACCTTGCGGTAACTCTCACCCGCAAGGGCGAAGAACTCGTCGTCCACCTTCACGTCGCCGTCGTACGCGAGCGAGCACACCCACCACCGCAGCACGTCGGCCCCGTACTGCTCGAACAGGTTCTCGATCGTGTGCCCCGCGCTCTTGGAGAGCTTCTTGCCCTCCTTGTCGACCATGAAGCCGTGCGTGAGCAGCGTCTCGTAGGGCGGGCGGCCCATCACCCCCAGCGCCGGCAGCATCGAGAGCTGGAACCACCCGCGGTGCTGGTCCGACCCCTCGAGGTAGAGCGCCACCGGGAAGCCCTCGTCGCCCAGCCGCTCGCGCATCACCGCGTTCCACGACGAGCCCGACTCGAACCACACGTCGAGGATGTCCCCGCCCTTCTTGAACAGCGAGATGTCGAAACTGTCCGGCGCCGCCGGGTCGTCCTCGGGGCGGTAGTACCTGAGCAGGTCCGCCGGCTCCAAGGTGAACCAGCAGTCCGAGCCCTCTTCTCTGAACAGCTTCGCGATCGCCCGCACGCTCGCCTCGGTCATGAACGCCGAGCCGTCGGCCATCACGAACGCGGGGATCGGCAGACCCCACGACCGCTGCCGGCTGATGCACCAGTCGGGCCGGCTCTCGAGCATGCCCCGCATGCGGTTGCGGCCCCAGTCGGGCACGAAGTTCACCGAGTCGCCGTTTGCTTTGTCCACCGCCGCCAACGCCATCTCACGCAGCGACTTCCCCCGCTTCGCCATCGGCGCATCCACCCCCACGAACCACTGCTCGGTGCACCGGAAGATCACGGGCGTCTTGCTCCGCCAGTCGTGCGGATAGCTGTGCATGAACCGGTTGTCGTGGAAGAGGTGTCCGCTGGCGCGCAGCCGCTCGGTCACCTTCTCGTTCGCCTCCCAGACGCTCAGATCCTGGAGCCACTCGGGGACCGTGTGGTCGTACGTCCCGTCGCCCTTCACCGGGCAGTAGACCGGCAGCCCGACGCGCAGGCCCGTCTGGTAGTCCTCGACGCCGTGCCCCGGCGCGGTGTGCACCAGGCCCGTGCCGTCCTCGAGCGTCACGTAGTCGGCCGAGACGACCGAGTAGCACGCGCTGGTGTCGGCGTCGGGATGCCCGTGGGGCCTGGGCGCCTCGTCGATGAACGGGTGCCTGTAGCGCAGCCCCAGCAGCCGATCGCCCGTCGTCGTCGCCAGCACCTCGACGCTCTCGCTGCCCGCCTGCTCGGTCACCGTGCCGATCAGCTTCTCGGCCATCACCGTCACATTGCCGTCGATCTTGACGAGCGCGTACCTGAACTGCTCATGCACAGCCACCGCGAGGTTCGCCGGCAGCGTCCAGGGCGTCGTCGTCCAGATCATGAACGAGGGCGTCTGGCCCGGTGGCACGGCTCGCCGAGCCGTATCCTCGGTGTTCAGTCCGGCCGCGCCGTGCACTTCATCACCCGGCTCGGCGAGCCGGTCCACCTCAAACCCGAACGCCGCGTACACCGCCGAGGCGTCCTCGGCCTCGAAGTCGACGTACACCGAGATGTCCTCCCGGTCCTCGTACTCCAGTTCCGCGTCCGCCAGCGCCGTCTCGTTCGCGATCGACCAGTGCACCGGCTTGAGCGCCCGGAACACCAGCCCCTCGCCGATCAGCCCCGCGAGCACCTCGAGCACCGCGCCCTCGTACGACGGATGCATCGTGAGGTAGGGATCGTCGTAGTCCGCGAGTGTCAGCAGCCGCTTCATCTGGCGCGACTGGAGCTTGATGTACCTTTCCGCGTACTTCTTGCACTCACGCCGGATCGTCATCTTCGCCGCGTTGGGCTCGAGCTCGGCCAGCTTCGCCGCCTTGCCGCTTTCGTGCAGCTCGGTCATCACCTTGTGCTCGATCGGCAGGCCGTGGCAGTCCCAGCCCGGCACGAACGGCACGTCGAAGCCCATCATCCCCTTCGTGCGCACGACGAAGTCCTTGAGGCACTTGTTCATCAGGTGCCCAAGGTGGATCGATCCGTTCGCGTAGGGCGGGCCGTCGTGGAAGACGAACTTGGGCTTGCCGGCGTCCTTCGCGCGCAGGGCGGCGTAGAAACCCGCCTGGTCCCACCGCTTCAGGCTCGCCGGTTCGTTCTGCACCAGGTTCGCCTTCATCGCGAACCCGGTCTTGGGCAGGTTTAGTGTCTTCTTGTAGTTCCGGGCCTCGGCCTCGGCTTTCGGTTGGGGGGTCGATCCGCTCATCGCAACGGCTCCATCGCCGCCCGGCGCACGGCACCGGCCCGGCGGGCATCAGGTTCAGGTCTCTACGTTAGGTGGGAAGGGGTTAGGTGGGAACGCCGACGGCACACGCCCCGAATCGGCCAGAGGGGCAGCCCTCCGCCTCAACGGGGCGTCATAATTCGGATCGCCGAGATCGCAACCCGCTTCGCCATGGCAGACACACTACCGCCGACCCGCCCACGGTCAAGCCCAAATCGGAGAGGGGGCCCGTCGACGCTCACGCCCGCTGTTCGAAGATCGTCTGGGTGCGGAGCACCGTCCCCGATTCGGCCAGCAAGTGGTAGCTCTGGGCATGGACCTCCTTGTTGAACCGCTGCACGTCGACGATCGACATGCTGGGGCCCATCTCGGTGTCCCACCGGTGCACCAGCGCCTCCGCCTCGCGGGCGTAGTCGAGCATCTCGGCGTGGGTTGCCAGGTAGAGATTCTCGCCCAGCGTCTCGGACTGGATCGTGGTGATGTATCCGACCTTGTCCCGTGGGAAGTGCTGGTCAATATCGTGCTCGCCCGTGCATGGGAACGCGCTGACCACGTTGCCCTCCGGGAGCGCCACGCCGGTCGGGCTGACGACCTCGCTGTAGCACGCCGACCCAGACCCGAACCGCAACGCGTGACCGCCTTCGAGCACCCAGTATTCGAGTTCGTAACTCTCGTGGCGAACGACCCTTCGGCCCCGCAACTCGAACAACTCCGGATGCAGCGGGCGATGGTAGAGAGCGAAGTTAAACGTTTGGCCAATGTTCTGCGCGAGCGTCGGGTTCACAGCCATGCTTCCCTCGTTGAGTGGACCGGCATCGTGCGGGCCGGCATGTGACAGCTTCGGGAGCCGTTTGTGTAGGTCGGGCGGCTCCAAAGCCGAATGATGAAAGGAGGGTCGAGCGGACACGCCTTCGGCCGGCCCCCACGAGTATGTCCCCATACGATCGGGCTTTATACGGCTCTTGTCGCCGATCGTGCGCACAATATATGAGAAAGCCCGATACCCAATCCACTACAAATTGCGTAATTCGGAACGTTTTTCACAGATGATCCGATCCGTTTAAACACCCCCTTGATAATCATGGACTTACGAGCGACCGAGATCGGAAAACGCTTTCAAGAACCGGTCGCGTCCCTTCACCGACTCGATCCCAAACCTCGCCTGGCCGCACTCCAGGAGACCTTTGAGGTCGCGCATCAGAGCGAAATCGAGGCGCTCGCCATCGAGCTCGTCGCCCTGGCCAACCCGGCGCGATATACCGAATATAAAACGAATATTCGCTGGCTCGATCGGCTCCGCTCGCGGATCATCACGCGACGATCAGCCCGTGAACTGGCCACCGCGAACAAAGCTCGTGTGGTCCTTGTCGCCGGCTGGGCCAGGCTTCCCGAAACCTGTCGGCGACTGATGCGGGCCATCGAGCACGCCGACTGGCCGTCGATCGCCGCGACGGCGCTCGCCGAGAACCCCGACGCCGCCCCGTCCGTCGCAGCATTCACAGAGACGTGGGAGGATCCGGCCGCCCTGGGAATCGCGGTCGGCCTGCTGGCCTGCGACCACCGCGCGGTGGCTGACTGTGGCGAGCAGATCCTGCTCCGCTTCGCATCGCGACTGCTTCCAAGCAGCCCCGCCGATCTTCCCCGCAAGATCAACGAGGCGCTCACGCCGGGCCCGGTTCCGCCGCCGGCTTCGCTCGTCGACGCGCTGATCCGCGCGCTCGAGGCCACCGCCGCCCACGAGCGGTCGAGCCCGGCCCTCTGCGCCCTCCTGCTGCTCGACCGCCCGGCGTTCGACGAAGCGCGGGCCGACCTGGCGCCGTTGCTCACCATCGCGATGGACGACGCCCACCCGGCCTTCCCGACCATCCGCCGGTTGCTTCGCCGCGACGACTCACCCGCGATGCGGCGGATCGCGTGGCGATTGCTGGGCGACCACCCGCTCGGTATAGCGGCCCTCGAGCGCGTCGCCCGGTCGGGCTCGCCGGCCCAGCACAACGCGGTGCTCGAGCACACGCATCTGTTGCAGAACCCGACCCGCGCCCGGATGGCGGCCCGCCTCGCCACATCGCAGGGCCCCAGGCCGGCTGGCAAGCCGAACGGCCTTCAGCCCGCGCGCGACTCGGCTCTGCCCCCCTCCGCCGCGGGTCTGAGCGTCCGTGCCCGTCGGGGCCTGCCGCGACTGCTCGCGAGTGCGCACGCGAGCGCCGATCTCGCCGCGGCGCTCCACGTTGAATCGCTCACCGACCCAGACGCGCACACCCGCCTGGCCCACGCCCGTCACGCCGAAGGGTTCGAACTCGTCGACTACTGCCTCGATCCATCGCCGGCGATCGCCCACGCCGCGATGCTGCGGTGGTCGACGGTGGGCATCGGCTCGACACGTGACCTCACCGCCAGCCCATCCGAGCATCGCACGCACATTGCCGCGAAACTCGTCCGCAGCCCGCACGAGGCGGTGCGCCGCGTGGCCCGTGACGAACCCGCGGCCGACGCGACCGCCGGAACCTTGTTGGCTGGACGCGCCCGACTCCTCGCCGCGCTTCGGCACGACCGCGCGTCTCTGGCGGCTACGCTGCGCGACGCCGCGGCGCACGGGAAGACCGGCGATCGTCTCGAGGCGATCCGCGTGGCCCGCCGGCTGGGCGTCCTCGACGGGTGGCTCGACCTGCTCGCCGGGATGATCGACACCCCCAGCGTCGACGCCCGGCTCGCGGCGACCGCCGCCGCGGCGCTCGGAGAATTCGCGGAGACCGAGGCCACCGGCGCGCTCGCGTCGGCCCTGTCCCACCCCGACCCCCGGGTGCAGGCCAACGCGATCGAGGCCCTGGACCTCTTCCACCGCCGGCGTGCGGCTGCGATCCCGGATCACCGGCTCGTCGAGTTCAAGACGGCCCGCGAGCATCGCGCCCGAGCCAACGCGATCCGCGCGATCGCTCGAGACCCAGAGGGTCGGCCCGACCCGCGTGCGAGCGCCGATGATCTCTCCGCGATGCTCGCCGATGACCGTCCGCCGCACCGCCTCGCGGGCGTCTGGCTGGCCGAGCGGACGCTCTGCGGCACGCGGGAACGCGGAGAGGTCTGGCAGGACCTTGCTCGCCGCGTCGCGGCCCTTGCACGCTACGAGGCCGACGCCCACGTGAAGGCCCGCGCGGTCCGGTGCGCCCGCCGCCTGCTCGCCGAAGTCGCCTCACCACCCCGCGCCGCGGCCCGCACCGACCCCGCGGTGGCGCACGCCCGCGACCGGCTCGACCGCTTCGCCGCCTCGTACGCCGGGGGGGCCGCGTGAACGAACAGCCCGTCCAACTCGTCCGCGCCCAGGCCGACCCGACGCCGGCCCCCTGGCCGATCACCGACTGGTGGGTGCTGGGCCCGGTGCTCATCGTGGGCGCCGTGGTGCTGCTGACGCTCCAGATCCGCTCAATCCGTCGGCGACGACTCTCCGATTCCGAACGCGCCTTCCGCCGCATCGCCTCACACCAGCGCCTGCCCGCCGGCGCCAGGCTCATCACGCGCGAACTCGCGACCGCGCACGGCCGCGCGACGCCCGTCGCGCTGCTGCTGAGCGACCACGCCCTGCGCGAGGCCGCCGCCCGGCTCGATCCGAAACCCGGCTCGTCGCGCGAGCGCGCGATGAACAAGCTCCTTCGTAGACGGGGCCTCGTCGCCGCGGGTTGACCGGCGTTGTGCATCCGCACGCCTTCGGCGACCGCGACCATGCCTGAAAGAGCCCTGAGCGTGAGCGATGGGCCAATGTGCACCGGCCAACGCAAGCCCCTGCGCGCCCGGACTGTCACTTACGCTCGGGGCTCTTCTCATGCGAGTTCAACGAAGCACCTGCGCGACGAGCCTGACTCGCAAGCGAAGGACTCCGGGGCCTCTGTCCTTCGCTTGCACGTCAGGCTCGTCAGAGAAGCGCACCGTTCGCAAACGGAATCCGCCCCACTCATTGCTCGTCTCCTCATCAACGGCTCGGCGGCTCCGACGCCCCGCCCGACAGCGGCGCCTCGCCCCGAAGGCGCAGCGCGATGTCCGCGACGATCGCCCGGTTCACCGACACCGTGAAGTGACTCATGATCGCCGCCCCACGCACCCAGTGCGTCCCCTCGCCGGGTGGGGCCGATCGCTGGGCGCTCACCCACTTGTCGTTGAGCACTGCGTACGGGTAGATCTCGAGCGGCTCAGTCTCCCACGCCTTGTCCAGCGATCGGAGAAACGCCGACCCCGACCGCATTGCCATCGCCGCGCGATCCGGAGCGACGCGGTCGGCCAGGCACGAGCCGCGGTGAGGCGAAGCAAGCGTGAAGAGCCTGCGGATCCGCATCCGTCGCCCCCCGTCGTCCCGATCCATCGCCGCCCGGCGTGCGACCAGCCCGCCCATCGAGATCCCCACTACGTCGACCTCGCGCGTCCACACGGGATCTTCCGGCGGGAACGCCCGATCGACACGGTCCAACGCGATCGCCACGGCCTCGTCGATGTCCCGCCGGAACGAGTAGGCCACGCTGGCGAAGTCGCCCGGCTCGCCGCTGGTGAGCGCTGTCAGCCGCTGTCGCAGCTCCATCGCCATGTGGGGCCACGCCTTGTAGCCGCTGAGCACGACCACGGGCCGCTCGAGCAGACGGGGCGACGCCCGCATCGCCCGCATCCGACGCCGAACCTCCGCCCGCCCCGGGTTGAACGCGGGGTTGGGCAGCCCGCTCGGCAGCAGATCCCCCACCGCGACAAGCGGGCCGATCGTCACGCCGCGCACCAGCGGCCACGCCACACGAGCCAACGCATCCCGTACAGGGGCCTCTGGTCTTCTCGGTTGCAACTCAGCGGCCGTCAACACAAACACCTTCCTTGGATTCCACGCCAATCATTGTCGAGATTCCGGAGGCACAACGATGCGACGATTCCTCGCGATTCTGGCCGCCCTGCTGGCGGTTCTCGCCCCGCTCGCGAACGCCGAGCCCTACCTGCGCGTGCACGAAGACGACGACACGGGCCGCGTCTCGCTCCAAGTCGCCTCGCGGACCTTCCGGCGCGGGATCAATGAGCCCACGATCACGCTCGTCGGCGCCGCCCACGTGGGCGATCCGTCGTTCTACCAGGCGCTCCAGGCCGAACTCGACGCGCACGACCTCGTGCTCTTCGAGGGCGTCGGGCCGCTCTGGGCCTGTATCGGTGGGGACGCGTCGGCCCAGGTCAAAGCCGATGCGACGCGCGAGCGGATCCGTACGCTCGCGATCGCGATCGAGCAGCGCCGCCGGGCGGGGCAGGAGACGAAGACCCTCGCCGACGTGCTCACCGGCGCGGGGTACGAAGACCGCCTGCTCCGCGTCGCCTCGAGTGACGCCTGGGGAAACGCGCTCCGCTACCAACTCCACGACGACGTGTTCGATCTGACCAGCCTCGGCGCCGACGGCAAGCCGGGCGGGCAGAGCAACAACGCCGACATCACGTTCTCCGAACTCCCGCCGATTCTGGACGCCGAGCTTGAATCGGGCGAGGGCATCCAGGCCCAGCTCGCCAAGGCGGGAGGGATGGTGTTCCAGCTCGACGCGATCGACTACGACAAGCCCAACTGGCGCAACAGCGACACCACCGCCGAGGCGTTGTCCTATGCGCTCTCGGGGCTCGACCCGAAGAACGCCCGCCCGGGCGACGGCTCGCCGATGGTCGGCGGAGGGGGTCAGCCTCTGTTCGACCTGATGCGGGGCGAGGGATTCATGGGCAAGCTCGCCGGGGGCCTGCTCAAGCTGCTGGGCTCCAACCCCAAATCGAGCGCGTTCTTGCGAATCATGCTGATCGAGACGATGGCCCAGGCCGACGACCTGATGGGCCTCGCGGGCGACGTCGAGGGGCTCGAGAAGATGATGAACGTGCTGCTTGCCCAGCGCAACGAGGTCGTGCTGGCTGATATCCGCGACGCGATCAGGGAAGACTCTACCAAGCAAGGTGAAGAGCCGGGCTCGATCGCGGTCTTCTACGGCGCGGGCCACCTGCCTGAGATGGAGGCGTCGCTCGCCGAGATGGGCTTTCAACCCGTCGATACCGATTGGTTCGACGCGATCGAGGTCGACCCGGCCAAGGCCGGCATGTCACGCGAGCAACTGCACGCGACCCGCGCCATCATCGCCAACATGCTCGCCGCCCAGGCGCAGATGCTCAAGCAACAGCCCGAGGGGAAGGACTGAGCGGGATTCGCCGCCCGCCTCTATCGGAGCGTAAGCGACACGATTCTGCATGGCGGGCGCACCGATTGGAGAGAATTCACCGCGGAGACACACGGAGGACCGCGGAGGGGATCCAGTCGTTCCGAAGAGCACATCGGCTCCGGTCGACCAGGACCGCACGCACGACCTCGGGATCCCCGGTTCTTCTCCGTGTTCCTCCGCGTCTCTCCGCGGTGAATCCGGATTGACCCCCACCTCAGTGCGCCGGCACGGGCCGGCCCTTCTTGCCGTGCCCGGGTGTGTCTTCGATCGCCGGCATCGTGTCATTCGCGGGCCAGCTCGTGTAGTTCATGAACCGGCGATGCAGGTCCTGCGCGATCTCGCCCGCCGTCTTCGAGTTCTGCCCGTAGTCGATCAGCTCACGGAAGTGCACGATCGAGCGGCTCGGGTGCCACAGGCTCGCCCACGCGGGGTCATATTGCGGCGTGCCCTCAATCGTCGCCGTCAGCACGCGGGCGCCGCCTTTTTTGATCAGCATGCCGACGCCGTGCTGAAAGGGCAGGATCTGGCGAGCGGGCCGCTCCAGTCCACCTTCCGGGAAGATGCCGATCACACCGCCGTTGTGGAGATGCCGAAGCGCCGCGCGGATGCCGACCGAGTCGGGGCGGGTGCGATCAACGAAGATCACGTCCCACCATTTCCAGAACCACTCCAGCCTCGCGTCGCGCATGTCCTGGGCCATCACCCAGCGGATGAAGAACGGGCACGACGCCTGCACCAGGATCGGGTCGACCCCAGCGGTGTGGTTGCAGACCACAATCAGCGGGCCCGGACTCGCCTCACTCGGGATCCGCTTCCGTCCCCGGATGCGGACGAGATGGACCACCCTGACATACAACCGTCCGACGAAGTAGGCAAAGCCGGTTTCAAAGTCACCCCGCGGGTTTTTGAAGATTGATCGCCCGAACAAACCAATCAAAACAAGAACACCCAGGGCGAACACCAGGGAGAGAATGATCGCTATTGGCTCGGCCACGGCGTCTGTATGTTAGCGGCCGCAATACCGATTTCCGGCGGCGCGCCCGAATTCCAGCGATGTTCAGGCCTTTTCGCATCGCCAGCGGCCACGCGGGGTTGGGGCCGTGGGCACAAACACAATCCCGTCGGGCTTGCTGCCGCTCGGATCTGTGCCAATCGGGCCCCAAAAGCCTATCGAATATCGAACAACTGACCCCGCCCCGGGCTACACTCCACCGATGACCGATCTCTGGGCCGCCAAACGCGAGGATGCCCGACGAGGGGTGGAGCCGCTGGCCGTGCGGATGAGGCCGCGTTCGCTCGACGAGGTGATCGGCCAGTCGCACCTGCTGGGCCCCGGCAAGCTGCTCCGCCGGATGATCCAGGCCGACGCGATCATGAGCCTGATCCTCCACGGCCCGCCCGGCACGGGCAAGACGACCCTGGCCGAGGTGATCGCGGGCGCCACGAACCGCCGGTTCGTCCGCGAGAACGCCGCGAGCGTGGGTGTGAAGCGCATCCGCGAGCTGATCGAGGAGGCCGACCGCTACCTGGGCGACACGGGGCGGCGGACGATCCTGTTCCTCGACGAGATCCACCGGTTCACCAAAAGCCAGCAGGACGTGCTGCTGGGCGACGTCGAGCGGGGGCTGATCACCCTGATCGGGGCGACGACGGAGAACCCGCTTTTCAGCGTCAACAGCGCACTGATCTCGCGGTCGACACTTTTCCGGCTGGAGCCGCTCACCGAGTCGGAGATCGTCGAGGCGCTGAAACGGGCGATCGCCGATCCCGGCCGAGGCTACGGAAAGCTCGACATCCGCGCGACCGACGAGGCGTTGAGGGTGTGGGCGGTCAAGTGCGAAGGGGACGCGCGAAGGGCGTTGTCGGCGCTCGAGGTCGCGGTCCGGTCGAGTTTCGAATCCGAACGAGGCCCTGGCGCAAGCCTGGGCTCAAGCCATGCCAAAGGCCCAGGCTTGCGCCAGGGCCTCGTCATCGACACGCAACTCGCCGAAGATTCCATCCAGCAGAAGATCGCGGTCTACGGCGACGACGGGCACTACGACGCCGCGAGCGCGATGATCAAATCGGTCCGTGGGTCCGACCCCGACGCCGCGGTGTACTGGATCGCCCGGATGCTCGATGCGGGCGAGGACCCACGCTTCATCGCCCGCCGCCTCGCGATCCTCGCCTCGGAGGATGTCGGCAACGCCGACCCGCGGGGCGTCGTCGTCGCTCAGGCGTGCTGGGACCTTGTGGCGCGGATCGGCATGCCGGAGGCCCGGATCACGCTCGCCCAGTGCGCGACCTACCTCGCGTGTGCCCCGAAGAGCAACGCGGCCTGCCTCGCGATCGACGCCGCCCTGAACGACGTGCGCGAGGGGCGCGTGCGCCCGGTGCCCCTGCACCTGCGCGACAAGAACACCTCGCCCGTCTCGACCGGTTCGGGCGAAGGCGAACGGGTCCGCCGGGTCGAGGGCGAGGCGTACGAGTACAGCCACGACGCCGAGGGCGGGATCACAGGGCAGGACTACCTGGGCGTCGAGAAGTGCTACTACGAGCCCGGTGACAAAGGGGCCGAGCGGGCGATGCGCGAGCGGCTCGAGGAGGTCCGCCGCCGGCGCCGGCAGAGGCGGGGCTCATCGTGAGCGAGGTGCAGGAGGCGAAGCGCGTGACCCGAGCCATCGCCCGCGAACGCGTGCGGGCGCTGGCCCCGGTCCGTGGCATTGTCTCCGAGGTCATCGTCGAGCACCTGTCTCGCTCCGGCCTCTGGCGCGACGCGAGGGCCGCGATGGCCTATCTCGCCATGCCCAGCGAGGTCGATCTCGATGGGCTCTGGCGTGTGACGCCCCGGCCCGTCCTCGCCGCGCCGGGCGTCGATTGGGACTCCGGCACCATGCACCCGGTCGTGGTCGACGATCCCGAACAGGACGTCACGGCCGGCCCGCACGGCGTTCGCCAGCCCGCGCCCGACGGCAAGCGGCTCGATCCCGCGTCGCTCGGCTTCGTCCTCGTCCCGGGGCTCGCGTTCGCCGCCGACGGCGCGCGTCTGGGGCGGGGCGGGGGCTACTACGACCGCTTCCTCGCCGGCCTGCCCGGGGTCACCCGCGTCGGCGTCTGCTGGTCCGGGCAGATCCTCGGCGAGATTCCGGTGGCCCCGCACGATGTCCGCGTCCACAGGCTGCTGACAGAGCAAGGCTTGCAGGAATGTCGCCCCGCCGGCGGCTGAACCCCGGCCGGCCCGCCGCGGCCCGCCAACGATGCGCCAAGGCCCTCATTCGTGCACGGGCCGCGAGCGTGCCGATGGTGTGGGGACGACTTCACGGAGGGAATCGATGAGCCTGCCGAGCCAGACCGCGCGCACCAGCCCCGCCGGGCGATCGTTCGTCTACCGGCGTCGCCGGAACCGCCACCGGCCTTCCCCGATTGTGGTGGTCTCAGGAGCCGGGGCCGCGATCGTCGTGATTGCGCTGGGCCTCTACTTCTTCGGCCCGTCGTGGGGCGGGCCGAAGACCACCGACGCGAGACCGACGGGAGACACGCCGACCGACCCGCTGATCACCTCGCCACTGCCCGAGTCGGACCAGAAGGCCGGGACGCTGGTCATCAACCAAGGCTCGCAGGGTGATACTCAGAATCAGAAGCCGACAGTGCCCGCCAAGAACCTCGGCGACAACTCGCAGCGCCTTGCCTCGTCGACCACACCCCTAGGGAGCCGGTCGGCTCCCCCGCCGCTGAACGACAAGGGGATGCTCGACGAGGCGCTCTCGGGCGAAGGCTCGGGTGCGAAGCCCGCCGTGAGTCAGCCGGTCGCGCCGGCGAACACCATCACGAAGGACGACCCCCCGGCCCGCGTCATCCAGATGCACCTCGACGCAGCCGACGAGCTGCTCAAGCGGAACGACCCGCTCGCGGCGCGGCAGGCGCTATGGGACGCGATGCGCATGCCGGGGCTCGACGAGCTCGAGCTCAGCGTACTCCGCGCCCGCCTGACCGATCTGAACAAGGACCTCGTCTTCGGCCCGACCGTCATCGCGGGCGACCCGCTCAGCACGCTCTACACGGTGCAGCCCAACGACGCGCTGTCGCGGATCGCCCGCTCGCAGCATCTTTCGACGCACTGGAAGCTCATCCAGCGCGTCAACGGCCTGTCGAGCCCCGAGCGGATCCGCGTGGGCCAGAAGCTCAAGCTCGTGCCGGGCCCCTTCCACGCGATCGTCGACAAAAGCAGCTTCCGTCTCGACCTCTTCGCCGGCCCGCCTGACAGGCCCGAGGCGTGGGTCTACATCCGCTCGTTCGACGTGGGTCTGGGAGAGGGCGACTCCACCCCCGTCGGCCATTTCATCGTGCGTCCCAACAGCAAGCTCGAGAATCCGAGCTGGGTCAATCCGCGCAACCCCAGCGAGAAGTTTGCCGCCGACGACCCCCAGAACCCGATCGGCGAGTACTGGATCGGGCTCGAGGGTCTGGGCGATTCCGCGGCCTACGCCGGGTACGGCCTGCACGGCACGATCGACCTGGGATCGATCGGCAGGCAGCGTTCGATGGGCTGCGTCCGCATGCGTCCGGACGACATCGAGCTCGTCTACGAGTGCCTGAGCGAGGGCGAGAGCCTGGTGCAGATCAGGGAGTAGGGACCAGGGACCAGCGGATCGAATCGGACTGCGCGACTTGATCGCCGATCCCGCTACGGCAATTCCCCAATCCCGAGCTTTTTCCTCGCCATCCGCCCCAGCGCCCGATCGGCGAGCCCCGGGCACGCGAGCGCGAACGCCATGCTCAGGCGGGTCGACACGCTCGTCCATACCTCGCCCCGGGGCTTGCGGAGGCAGCGGACCACCGCGTCGGCGACCCGCTCTGCGGGCTGCATGAACCGCTCGGTCATCCGATCCATCAGGCGGATCTCATGCCCGGATTGCGTCGCCGCGGTTTCGAAGAACTCGGTGCGCGTGCTGACCGGATGAATGGTCGAGACGTGGACGCCCCGGGACGACAGCTCGTGCCGCATCACCCGCCCAAACATGTCCTGGCACGCCTTGGTCGAGCAGTAGGGCGCGTAGCACGGCACGCCCAACTTGCTGATGCAGCTCGAGCACATCAGCACGTGACCCTGCCCCCGCTCGAGCATCCCGGGCAACGCCGGCCGGATCACGTTGAGCGAGCCCCAGAAGTTGACCTCGAACATGCGGCGCAGCTCGTCCTCGGTCGACGCCAACACGGGCTTCTCCATCCCGTAGCCCGCGTTGGCGAAGACGGCGTAGGTCGGGCCCAGTTCCGCTTCGCTCTGCTCGATGAAGCGAACGCACGCGTCGGCGTCGTCGACGCTGCCGGCGAAGGCGGTCGCGCGACCGCCCCCGCGCCGGATCTCGTCGACGAGTTCATCGAGCATCTCGCGCCGGCGGGCCATGACCGCGACGGGCATCCCGGTGCGAGCGCATGCCAGCGCGGTGGCCCGCCCGATGCCACTGCTGGCGCCGGTGATCGCGATGGGCTTGTCTTGCAGGTCGATCAAGGCCGCATGCTCCCCGAGTTCCGACGTCGCTGCTACTGCACGTCCCCCCGCTCGAACTTCTTCCTCGCCATCCGCCCCAGCCCCCAGTCGGCCAGACCGGGGCATGCGAGCGCGACCGCCATCGCGAGGCGCACCGACAGGCTCGTCCAGACCTCGCCCCGGGGCTGGCGCAGGCAGCGGACCACCGCGTCGGCCACCGTTTCCGCGGGCTGCACGAACGGCCCCTGCGTCTGCTCATCCATCGCGGGGGTGCTGCCCGAGTGCGCCCGCGCCGTGTCTCGGAAATCCGTCCGCGTACCGATCGGGTGGACGGTCGAGACGTGCACACCCCGCGGCGAGAGCTCGTGCCGCATCGCTCGACCGAACATGTCCTGGCAGGCCTTGGTCGCGCAGTAGGCGGCGTGGAACGGCACGCCCAGCTTGCTCAGGCAGCTGGAGCACATCAGCACGTGCCCCCGCCCCCGCTCGAGCATGCCGGGCAGCGCCGGGTTGATGACATTGAGCGAGCCCCAGAAGTTCACCTCGAACATCCGCCGAAGCTCGGCCTCGCTCGACGCGAGCACCGTCTTGTACGACCCGAAGCCCGCATTCGCGAACACCGCGTGGGTCGGGCCCAGCTCACGCTCCGAGGCCTCGATGAATCGGGCGCACGCGTCCGGGTCGTCGACGCTCCCGGCGAAGGCGATCGCCCGCCCGCCCTCGCCCCGGATCTCGTCAACCAGCTCGTCGAGCATGTCGCGCCGGCGGGCCATGACGGCGACGTACATCCCCGCCTGTGCGCATGCCGAGGCCGTCGCCCGGCCGATGCCGCTGCTGGCGCCGGTGATGGCGATGGGCTTGGCGTGGAGGTCGATCACAGCGCGATGCTCGTTTCATGTGTGCCACGGCCGTGTCGGCCGTGCGGAGGTCGGATGGAATCCGGCACGGCCGAGACGGCCGTGGCACAAGAGGAAACCCGGCCCTAGTTGCCGTCGACCGCGTTGTCGATCGCACGCTCGGTGGTGTCGGCGGCGTTGTGGATGTCGGTGCCGACACCGCGGACGGTGTTGCAGGCCGCGAGGCTCAGGGCGAAGGCGGTGATCAGCAGGCCGCGGATGGCGAATCGCTTGTGACGTGCGCTCATGGTGTCTCCTTCGGGCGAAATGTAGCAGGCCGGAGCTTGGCAAGTGAAGGAAGAGCCTGTGTGCCACGGCCGTGTCGGCCGTGCGGAGGTCGGATGGAATCCGGCACGGCCGAGACGGCCGTGGCACACATCGAGACACCAGAATGCCAGCGCTAGTCGCGTGATGGATCATCACCCAGGACCGCGGCGACGGCGTTGTCACCCCAGAACCGGGCCTCGTCGGCAAAGCGGTCGGAGAAGTCCTGCATCGCGGCACATCCGCTCAGACCCGCGCCGACGCCCCCGAGCAAGAGCAGCCCCAGCAGGGCGAGGAGGACGCGTCGCTTCGAAACGGACTCAGGCATCGGGCCCCTCCAGTTCCGGATCGTGCCGGGCCAGCAGCCAGCCCAGCTCGGGGGCGCGCACGAAGCGGGACACGCCGGCGTACACCGCCCCCCCGGCGACGACCGCGACAACCAGCGCCGAGGCCCGTGCGCCCCACGACCCGCGGGCGGGCCAGAACACGACGACCGCCGCAACCGCCAGTCCCATCGCAAGCGACGTGCCGATCGTGCGCACGATCGAGGCCCTCGTCTCGGAATCCAGCAGGGGCTCGCCCAGCAGGCGGCGGCGGGCGATCCGGCCGAGCATGACCATCTGGACGATGCTCGCAATCGCGGTCGACCAAGCCAGCCCGGCCTCACGCAGGAACCAGATCAGGGTGAGGTTGAGCACCAGGTTGAGCCCTACAGCCGCGAGACCGGTGTACATGGGCGTCCGCGTATCCCCGGCTGCGTAGAAGGCCCGGGTGTAGACGTGCATCAGCGAATACGACCAGATCGCGACGCTGTAGCCCAGCACCACCGCCGCGGCGCGCACGGCGCCGGGCTCGCTGAACCCCGTGCCTAGCCCGGTGTAGACGGTGCGGATGAGGTCGTCGCGGACGAGGGCGAGGCCCACCGATGCGGGCAGGGCGATGAACAGGCTGAGGCGGACGCCGTGGCGGAGCGTGCGCACGAAGGCGGATCCATCGTCGGAGGCGCGGGCGAGCTCGGGGAAGATCACGGTGGCGACGGCGATGCCGAAGACGCCGAGCGGGAACTGGTAGAGGCGCTGGGCGTAGAACAGGATCGAGTTGGACGCCTCGTCGAGCGGGTAGCGATGGCCCAGCATCGAGGGCCCGACCCAGTTTGGCCACATCGCGATGAGGGTGTCGAGCATCGCGTTGAGCTGGAGCGTGCCCAGGCCGATGAGCGCCGGGAGCATGCGGCGGAACATCGCGAACGTCTCGGACTTCGCGGATGCGACCCGCGTCGTCCACGCCGCCCGCCCCCGGAGCATCCACAGCGACCAGGCCAGCTGCACGACGCCCGCGACGACGACCGCGTAGCCGATGAAGTAGGCCCAGCGCGCCGGGTCGGCCCCGCCGAACAGGAAGAACGGCACGGCCGCCGCGAGGATGCAGGTGTTGAGGATGATCGGGGCGGCTGCCCACGGCGCGAACCGCCCGTGCGCCTGGAGCATGCCGCCCAGGATCGCCGCGACGCAGATCAGCGGCATGTAGGGCAGCATGACGACGATGAGGCGGAGGGAGAGGTCGCGATCCGGGTCGGGCGCGAGCGTGTAGACCAGGCCCAGCAGTGCGGCGCCGCCGAGGATCGCGATGGCGCCCGTGATCACCGCGAGCATCCCGATGACGAGCGAGCCCAGGGCGTGGGCGGTCTCGGGCTCGTTCTTGAGCAGGCGGGCGTAGGCGGGGAGGAAAGCCGCGGAGAGGGCGCCCTCGCCGAAAAGGCGGCGGAAGAGGTTGGGGATGGCGAAGGCGGCGGCGAAGGCCGACCCCACGGCGGTGTCGCCGAAGATGCGGACGGTGACGAGATCGCGGGCGAGCCCGAAGCAACGGGAGAGGATGGTCAGGCCCGAGACGGTGCGGACGTCGCGGCCCGTGGATGAGGGGTTGGACCCGGCGTGGGATGGATTCACACCCGACATGGATCCGCCCGCCACGAGCCACGGGCGCCAGCCCGTGGAGCTTTGTCATTCGAACACTGCTCCGCGGGCTGGCGCCCGTGGCTCGTCAGCGTATCGGTGGTCCCGGCGCGCCTCGCGGGGTGCCACTGCTCGCCGTCCTCGACGCCGCAGTGTCTTTGGGAGAACATCGCCCCGCGGGCGATGTCACGACTGCGCCGAGGAGGGCGAGTCGTGGCACCCTGCTCGCGCCCGCGGCTCGTCAGCGCGTCGGACGTTGTCCCCTTCACTGCCCCAGCACCTTGGCGAGCAGGTCGCGCCAGTCGATATCGTCGGCCTGGCGCCGCGCCTCGTCCTGGATCACCTCGAAGCGGTCGATCGCGGGGGCTGGGCCCAGCGCGACCTCCTCGCCCTTCGCAACCTTGCGCAGCCCCAGCGCCCCGTTGCCGGCAACCGTGACGATCCACCGCCCCTCGCCCAGGCTGCGGTAGATCGCCTTGCCCACCTCGTGCTCATCGTCGTTCCAGTCGATGCTCGCGATCGCGGGGTCGATCACCACGCCCTCGCTGGGCGGCGTGTGCTCGTCGAAGACGCGTCGGATCCAGACCCGCCCGCCGATCACCGCGTAGTCGACGTAGATCTCGCTCGAGGGGTCGAACGGCGTGGGTATCTCCGCGATCTGCCCCCCCGCCGACTGCACCACGACCCGCAGATTGCCGTCCTCGACGACCAGCTCGGTCAACGCCGTACGGCGGACGGCGGTGTTGTAGTGATCGGCGAGCGATTCGTACGTCGCGGTGAGGTCGGCCAGACGGTCCCGATAAATCTCGCGTTCGGCCCTCGAGCGCATCAGTTCGAGCCCGAATAGGCCCGCGACGCCCGAAGCCGCGATGATGGCCACGGCGGGGATCAGTCGGCCCAGGATGAGACGGGGGATTGCGGACATACAAGAGGGAGTATCGGGAGAACGAGGCGGGATCGTGCAATGAGGGGGGCACCGGGCATCAGGCACCAGGCGCTGGGAGAAACGCCGACCAGTTGGGTGCCGTGGAAACGCCGTCGTCGGCTTCTCCACGCTTGGCATTCCGGATCGTGGAGGGGCGGCGCGTCTCCATGACGCCCGACGGGCTCGTTTGCACGAGCACCGCCCGCCCGGTGTTGTACCCTGCTGCGATGTCGCCCAGGCCCCGGACCACGCTGCTCGTGCTCGTGCTGCTGCTCGCGGCGGCGGCGGTTGCCCGTCTGCTGGTGGGTGGGGAGGGCCTCGCCTGGCCGGGAGACCCCGAGATCCTGGGGCTGAGGCTGCATCGGCTCGCGGCGGCGGGGATCGTGGGCGGGGCGCTCGCGCTTGGGGGCGTGCTGCTCCAGAGCCTGCTGCGGAACCCGCTCGCCTCGCCCGACCTGATCGGGCTGGCGCCCGGGGCGGGGTTCGGGGTGATGGTCGCGACGTATGTGCATTACCTCGCGACGGGTGAACTGACGCGGTGGACGGGCGTCGCGGGGCCCGCACTCGCGGGGGCGCTCGCGGCGTTGGGGATCGTCTACCTCGTGAGCCAGCGTCGGGGGCTGATCGACCCGGCCGCGATGATCCTCGTGGGCGTGATCGTGGGGCTTGTGTTCGGCGCCGGGACCGTGTTCCTGCAGTACCAGATGCCCGACCGGGGGCAGTCGGCGGTGCGGTGGCTCATGGGGTCGATCTCGGATGAGACGACAGCAGGGCAATTGGGCGTAGTCGGTGGGCTGGGGCTTGCGGTGCTCGCCGTGGCGGTGCATTGGGGGAGCCGGCTCGACGCGGCGTCGATGACGGAGGACGAGGCGAGGTCAGTCGGACTGCGGATTGGGTGGATCCGCTCTTTCTTGTTCGTCGCGTCGGGGGCGCTCGCGGCGGGGTCGGTGGTGCTCGCGGGGCCGATCGGGTTCGTGGGGCTGATCGCGCCGCACGCGGCGCGGATAACGGGTGGCCCCCGGCACGCGATGCTGTCGGTCAACGCGACGCTCGCGGGGGCGGCGCTGCTCATCGCGGCGGACACGCTGGTCAAGGCGATCGATCTCGGCGCGGGGCGGCTGCCGGTGGGCGTGCTGACGGCGACGCTGGGGGGGCCGTTCTTTCTCGTGTTGCTGGTGTCGAGGCAAGGGATTGCGAATTGACGCCTCGCTCGATTGCCGATCGCGCATTGTCAACAAGACCCGGGCGCAAGCCCGGATGTTTCTGACGACGAAGTCACAGAAACGTGTCGTCGTAGTGCAGCGCCTCTCGACAACGGACGCGCACAAACCAACCGGAACACAGCGAGCAGAACACCCGGGCTTGCGCCCGGGTCTCGTTCAGGCATGGATGGGCGTAGATCTCTCAGCGGGCGACGCGGCGCGTCGGGCGGGTGACCACGCCCCAGAAGAACTTAGCGATCGCAACGCCCACCCGGCTCGCGATGCCCAGGCCCCGGCGGGTCGCGTACCAGACCAGCACGGCACGGAGGCGGCGGATGGCCGGGTCGTCGCGATTGACCGTCATCGCCTGGCGGATCCAGTAGCGGGCGCGGGCGATCTGGCCCTGCCGGATGTGCGCCACCGCGAGGTTGTGCATCGCCCGCACCGAGCGTGGATCGAGGCGGAGGGCGCGGCGGGCCGAGGCTAGCCCCTCGTCGATCTTGCCCGACTCGAACTGGGCGACCGCGAGGTGGTGCCAGCCCATCGGGTCGGAGTCCGCACGCTCGGCGTAGACCGCGAACACGCGCGCCGCCTCGGCGGGGCGGCTCGCATCGAGCAGCAGGCAGCCCAGCTCGTCGAGCGAATCGGCGTCCATGCCGTCCGGATTCTGCCGGAGCCGGCGCATCTCGACCTCGATCAGGCGGCGGGCGCGGGCGAGGTCATCGTCATCGCCCCGCTCGAGCAGCAGCGACGCGAGGCGGCGGGCGGAGTGCCCATCGGTCGGGTCGAGGCGGACGACGAGGCCGAACTCGACGATCGCGTCGCCCAGCGCGCCGGCTCGGACAAGCAACTCACCGAGCGCGGCGTGTGCGTCGGCGTTGTCGGGCTCGAGCTCGAGGACGCGGTTGTACTTCTCGCGCGCCTCGGCGATGCGGTTCATCTCGAGCAGGAGGTCGCCCAAGTCAAGCAACGTGTCGATGTCGCCAGGGTCGCGGCGGAGTTCACGAACGTAAAGCTGGCGGGCTCGCTCGTGCCGGCCCGTCTGGACGTACGCGGCGGCGAGGCGGGCCTCGACGCGGGGCAGGTCGGGGTTGAGCCGGGCCGCCTCGCGCAGGCACCAGACGGCCTTGTCGTACAGACCCCGCGACATCAGCGACTCGGCCATCGCGGCATAGAGGTCGCCGTGCTCGGCGTCGGCCTGCTGGGCGAGGTAGAACGCCTCCTCGGCCTCTTCGTGCCGGTCGAGGTTGGCGAGAGCCTCGATGCGGTAGACCAAAGCGTCAACGAGGGTATTGTCGCGTTCCCAGGCGATGTCGAGCCTCGGCAGGGCCTGCTCGTCCTTGCCGGCCCGGACCAGGGACGCCCCGGCGAGGAATACCGCCTGGAGATTCTCGGGGTCGAGCTCGAAGGCCTCGTCGAACGCGCCCGCCGCCTCGATGAACCGGCCGGCGGCGTCGAGCGTGAGCCCCAGATTGAAGTGCCATTCGGGCTGGTAGGGGTTGAACGACAACGCCGTGCGGAGTTCGCTCTCCGCATCATCCCAGCGGCCGAGTTCAAAGAACTCGTGGGCCCGCTCGACGCGCTGTTCGGCCTCCGACCAGTCGTTCACGACCGTCCCCTGGTGATCCGGGTTCCAAGCGTCCTGCCGTCGGCCCCGGTCACGGTTCGACTACCTTTCAAACGCCTCCCGGTCCCTGGTTCTTTCGCGACCAGCGGCCGGCGGTTTCCTTTCTCTGTGCGACGGCCAACGAGAGCCTCCCCAACAGGGCCCTGGCGCCCCCGGCGGGAATCTCCACCCCGACGGGGCCGTTGCCCGGCAGCGCCGCGACGGCCTCGCGGGCGCCCTCGAATCCCATGATCGGATCGAGCCCTCGCTCGATCCACTGCAACCAGCGGCGATCGATCGAACGGGCCGCCTGGGACGCGAAGATGTCGCGTTCGCCGGCGTCGATGCCGGTAAGCAGCGTCCACGCGAGGGCGGCGATCGAGCGGATCTCGTCCTGGCGGGCGTCTTCGGTGCCGGCGGGCTCGGCGAGGCGTCGGCGAAGGCCGTAGAGCTCGATGAACAACGAGCCGCGAGGGTCGATGACGACCTCGTCGGCCGCGATCGCGCCGTGGCACGCGCCATCGTCGTGTGCGGCGATGGAGGCATCGAGGAGCTGCTCGATCGCCCGCGTCGATTCCATCTGCGACAAGACGCCGCCCTTGTTTCGGCGGAGCGTCTCGAGGGTGATCAGGGCCTCGTGGTTGCCCGGGTATGGCGAGGCGACCCAGCAGACGCCGCCGGCTTCGCGGCCGATCTCGTCGACACGCAGCGCGTGCGCCCGACGCGGGCCGACGATCGATCGCAGCGCTTCCCAGGTTTGCTCGCCGGCCGTCGCCTCGGTGCCATCAAAGAGGTAGACCAGGCAATCGACGCCGCGGCGGAGATCGTGCCCCAGGTAGCGATCGGCAAGCGCGTGGCGGTTCAGGTGGCGCACCAGGCGTTTGCCGCCGATGATCCGGCCGACTCTTGAGCCCGCGTCGGCGATGTTGTTGAAGTTGTGTGGTCGCGTCATGCCCGCTCGGCTTCCTCGGTCTGGATGGTCCCCGTCCCGGGCGATCCCGGTTGGCCGACGACGCCGTCCTGACGTTCATCGGCGAAGCGCACCGTGTGCGCCCAAGAGTGTAGCGGTCGCGGCGGAGAGACGAGACTTATCAGATACCGTACATATACCGCTGCGTTGGAGGGGGTTCGAGGGGGGCGCTGTCGTGTGTGGGGTGGCCCGAGGTGCTTATGGGTGCAACCGACGCATGGCCGGTGGGTACCCCAGTTTGTCGGCGATTCGTGTTCTGGATCTGTCTTGCCGGCGACAAGGAGGCGACCCATGGGGAACCGCGGCGATCGAGGGGGGTGTTTGTGTCTGGGTGTGGGATATCGGGGTCTGGGTCTGGCGGTGGTACTCGTCGCCGCCGGGGCGTCCGCGTCGTTCGGTGAGGTGCTGTTCGTCGATCAGGCGGCGACGGGAGCGGGCGACGGGTCGAGCTGGACGGACGCGTTCACCGATCTGCAGGAGGCTCTGGCCGAGGCTCGGGGCGAGCCCGGTCGGTACGACGCGATCTGGGTCGCGGGCGGGGTGTACACGCCCGCGTCCGCCGATGGTGATCGCGACATCTCGTTCGAGCTTGTCGACGGCGTGGCGTTGCTGGGCGGGTTCCGGGGGGACGAGGCGGACTCGGCGGAGCGGACGCCGATGGATGACGACACGGCGCCGGAGACGGCGCTATCGGGGGACCTGAACGGGGACGACGGGCCGGGCGGCGACAACCGTGGAGAGAACGCGCGCTCGGTGGTCACCACGCCCTACGGCATCGGCCGTGTGATTCTCGACCGGCTGATCGTCGAGCGAGGAGAGGACGATCTCGTGCTCGGGCCGACGGCCGGTGTGACGACCGTCGCGGCCGACTGCACGTTCACCGACTGCGTCATTCGACAGAACCGGAGCGCCGGGACCTGCGCCGGCCTGCTCGTGGGTGGCGTGCTGACGGAGCGTGTCGAGATTCTCCGGTGCGTGTTCGAAGGCAATGCGAGCCAGAGAGGCGGCGCCGGGCTCTTCATCGCCTATCACAGCGCCGAAGTCACGGTCACGGACAGCCGATTCGAAGGCAATGAGGTCGCGTCGACCGTGTTGCAGGCCCGCGGCGGCGCCATTTTCATTCGTCGAGCGCCGAGCACGTTCACGCGCTGCAACTTCATCGGAAACGCTGTTCACATGACCACCTCCGACGCGGCCTACGCCGAGACGGAGGGCGGGGCCATCTACTGCGGGGACTCAAACGACGGGCGTGAGAATCCGCTCATCGTGCGGGATTGCCGCTTCGAAAGCAACACGTCGCTCCTTCACGACAGCCCCGTCGGTTACGCGGGCGGGGGCGCCATCTTCTCGGAGAACCCAACAACGGTCGTCGACTCGACGTTCGTCGGGAACACCTCAACGGCGTTGAATGTCGAGGACGCTGACCAGAGTGCAGGCGGCGGTGCCGTCGTTGTCGCGTTCTCGTCAGAGGCCGTGCTCCGCGAATCACTGTTTGAGTCCAATCGCTGCGAATCCTCCGGGATCGCTTCGGGTGGAGCGGTCCACCTCGGCGTGGATCAATCCGCCGTCATCGACGGCTGCGTGTTCTCCGAGAACAGCTCGATGACGGCCGCCCCGGAGGCCCAGCCCAGATCGTGCACCACCTGCGGCGGCGGCGCTGTTTCGATCTTCTCGTCGGGCACAGTGGATGTTCTCAACTCGACCTTTGACGGCAACTCCTTCGCGGACGACTCGGTCGGCTTGTTTTCCTATTCAAGCTTCTCACCGGGCCATTCGGGCGGGGCCTTACTGGTCTTCGCGTCGGGGGCGGTGCACGTCGCTGAATGTGGGTTCCTGAACAACGAGACGGCCTTGTACGCGACCACGCCGCACGACTTCGATTACGAGCAAGGACCGTTCCCGAGCGGCGCCTCGCTCAGCGGGGAGACCGTCGATGTGCGTTCCTGCGGGCTTGACGGCAACACGCTCACGGTCGATCAGGATCGGCATAACCGTCCCGCGGAAGAATCGGCGGCGCTCGCGATGTTCTCTGATTCGTCAACAATCACGAACACTCTGATCACCCGGAATCTCGCGCCGATGACGGGCGGCCTCTACATCGGCGAGGGGCCGACCGGGGGTGAAGCGATCGTGACGAACGCCACGATCGCCTCAAATGTCGGCCAGACGGAGTCGGCCGCGGGGCTCTACACACTCGTCCCGACACGCGCTGTCAACACGATCGCGTGGGACAATGCCTCGACGGCCGCGAGCCTCCAGGACCAACAGATCGGCGCCGGCACGGACGTGATTCTCGGCGGATCGTTCCTGGTTGACTCCTCGATCGTAGCGGGATGGGATGACTCGCTGGCCGGCTCGAACACGCTCGATGCGGACCCGCTCTTCGTCGACCCGGAACTCGGCGACTACCACCTCTCTCCGGGGTCGCCCGCGATCGACTCGGGCGACAACACGGCCCTGCCCGCCGATCTCGACGCCGACCTCGACGGCTTCCCGCGGCGGATCGACGACCCGATGGCCCCGGACACCGGGATCGGCGAGCCGCCCATCGTTGACCGCGGGGCGTACGAAGCGGTTGGCTCGTGCCCCGCCGACTTCGCGCCGCCGTACGGGCTGCTCGACCTGTCGGACGTCACGGCGTTTGTCTTCAGCTTCCTGAACCCGGACTATGACGACCGGGCGCAGATGCTCGCCGAGCCGTACGACGTCGCGGATCTGGCTGACGTGGTGGCGTTCGTGACGAGCTTCAGCGCGGGGTGCCCGTAGCCGCTTGGGTCTGATCGGACCTCGCGAACTCGGTTCGCGGCAAGAGGCTGGTGTTCGGGCGGAGGCGTGGTAGACTCCGGGACAGAGTTCCGCGAGCGGAGGTGTTCATGGGCCGGGTCACGCGCCGCCGCGCTTTCACTCTCGTCGAGTTGCTCATCGTGGTCGCGGTCGCCGCGATGCTGCTCGCGATCGCGTTCCCCGCGGTCGGCGTGAGCCGGACGGCGGCGGGGCTGGAGGGCTCGCGGGCGAACCTCCGCCAGATGGGCGTGGCGAACGGCGAGGCGGCCGCGGAGAACGACGGACTGATCGCGGGGTATGACTGGGAAGGGCACGGCGGCTCGGACCCGCCGTTGTACGACCTTGGGGGCGGTGATGCCGCGACGGCGTCTGACAACCTCGTAGCCGCGCAGCTCCAGCAGGCGGCGATCTGCCGCAAGGCGACGGGGCGCTTCGACGCCAGCGGCCCACGTCGGCTGCCGGTGAACTACAGCCGCCTTCCGCACCGGCGCTACAACCACCTCCCGCTCGCCGACGACCTCGGTGGCGGGCTTCCCGAACCGACCTTCGTCAGCCCGCTCGACGTGCACCACCAGGAGTTCCAGGCGAACCCATACGACTTCGCGGATCTGCCGGCGGGCCTCCCCCAGTACTGCGAGGCGGACAGCAGTTGGACGACATCGAGGGTCGTCAAGTACTGGGCGTACGGCTCCAGCTACCAGTGCACCTACTACGCGTGGACGACCAGCCGGCCCGACGAGTACGGCAACCTCGGTCTCCACCCGTCCGACGGCGGCTCGCTGCTGGTTGTTGACCCCAGCCGGCTGGGTCGCCAGCCGATGGCCGACGTTGCTTTCCCCGCCCTCAAGGTGTTCTACCACGAGGAGTATGACTACTCGGAGGGATCGGGCAACGCCGGGCGGTACTACGCCGACCCGGAGGCGAGCGTCAACGTGCTGTTCTTCGACGGGTCGGTTCGGCGCGTCGCGACCGCCGACGCGAACCCGGGCTGGGACGCGGGTGCCCCTTGCGACATGACCGCTTCCGCCGATCTGTTGTACGAATCGATCGACACCCGGTATTTCCCGACCTACGACGGTAACCCGAACGGCAACACCTACTTCCCCGGCTGCTACAAGTGGACGCGGGGCGGGCTCGAGGGCGTCGACACGGGCGGGGACGAGACCGACACCAGCACCTGGTGCGACTAAGCAGGCGAGCGATGCGACGCACACACACCCATCTCAGCCTCGCGATGACGCTCGCCCTCACCGGAGCCGCGGCGGACGCCTCCGCCCAGCCCGATCTCTGCGACCCCGAGCCGCTCGCGACGATCGAGAGCTCTACGTTCGTGCGCGACGTGGAGGCGGTGGGTGACGTGCTCTACGTGCTCGAGGACTCGATCCTTGAAGAGACCGAGACCGGGCTGCGGATCTTCGACGTTTCGGACCCGGCCTCGCCGGTGCTTCTCGCCGAGTACCCCACGCCGGGGCACGCGAGCGACATCGCGATCGAGGGCGGCATCGCCTGCCTCGCCGATGGGGCCGACGGGGGCCTGCTGATCCTCGATGTTTCTGACCCGGCGAGCCCCGCCCTGCTCGGCTCGCTCGCGCTGCCCAGCGTCGCGGTCGATGTGCAGGGCCCGCTCGCCGCGGCGGTTTACGGCGACATGGTCAACCTGATCGACGTCACCGACCCGGCGAACCCGGCCCAGGTCTCGTTCTTCAACACCGGGGTGGTGAATCTGGGTGTGCTCATTCATGGCAGCACCGTCTACGTCGCGGGGGGCTACCAGGGCCTGTTCACGCTCGACCTGACCGTGCCCCCGATCCCGATCTTCACCGATCAACTCGCGACGTCCGGCCCGGCCCGGGGCCTCGCGATTGCGTCCGAGGCCCAGCGTCTCTACGTCGCGCAGTCCGACGGGGGGCTCCTGGTCGCGGACGTCTCATTCCCGCTCCTGCCGGCGCTCGTCGACGAGGTCGACACGCCGGGCCTGGCCCGGGCGGTGGCCGTCGCGGGCGACAGCCTGCTGCTCGCCGACATGCACACGGGGATCGAGGCCTTCGACGCCGCGGACCCGGACGCACCCGCTCTCGCGGGCGGGTTCACCACGCCCCGATCCGCGGTCTCGGTCGCGGCGAGCGGCGGCTTCGCCTACGTCGCGATGAACCGGGGGGGCGTCCAGGTGCTCCGCCTGGGCGCATGCCCCAACTGCGCCGCCGATTTCGCCGAGCCGTACGGGCTGCTGGATCTGGCGGACGTCACGGCGTTCGTGTTCAGCTTCCTGAACCCGGATCTGGACGGCCGGGCCCAGGCGCTCGCCGAGCCGCACGACATCGCCGATCTCGCGGACGTAGTGACGTTCGTGACGAGCTTCAGCGCGGGGTGCCCCTAGCGGCCCCCACGGATGATCACGCCCGCCGGCTCATCGCGCGGCGGATGTCGCGTTCCATGTCGCGCTCCTTGATCGACTGGCGTTTGTCGTGCTGGGCCTTGCCCGTGCCCAGGCCGATGAGGAGCTTGGCCCACGAGTCCTTGAAGTAGAGCTTGAGGGGAACGAGGGTGACGCCCTTCTGCTCGACCTGGCGGGCCAGCCTCTTGATCTCGCGCCGGTGGGCCAGCAGGCGGCGGCGGCGGACCATCGCGTGCTGGAGCTGGCCCGCGGGAGGGTACTCGCCGATGTTGACGTTGTGGAGGGTGAGCTGCCCGTTCTCGACGCTCACGTAGCCCTCCTTGAGCGAGGCCTTGCCGTCGCGGACCGCCTTGACCTCCGTGCCGACGAGCCGGATGCCCACCTCGAGCGTGTCGGAAATGAAGTAGTCGTGCCGCGCCCGCCGGTTCTCGATCGTCGGGGTGTCGGACTTTTTGTGATGTTTGCCGGACTTGGCCATGTGGAGCGGGACGATAGCCGCCCCACCGTCGCATCACTCCGCAACGACCCCGTTCTTCAGCACGCCGATCCCGTCGATCTCGACCTCGACCGTGTCGCCCGGCTGGAGGAAGAACTTCGGATCTCGGCTCATCCCCACGCCGCTGGGGGTGCCGGTCAGGATCACCGTGCCGGGCACCAGCGTCGTTCCCCGGCTCAGTTCCGCGATCAGCGACGCCACCGGGTGGATCATGTCGGCCGTGGTCCCGTCCTGCATCGTCTCGCCGTTCACCCGGCATTGCACCCTCAGCGCCTGGGGATCGGCGATCTCGCCCGCCGACACGAGCGTGGGCCCCAGCGGGCAGAACGTGTCGAAGCCCTTGCCCCGGTTGAACTGGCCCCCGCTCCCCTGCTTCTGCCACCAGCGGGCGGAGACGTCGTTGGCGCCGCAGTACCCCAGCACCGCCGACGCCGCCTCGGCCTCGGTCGCGTCCTTCACCGCCTCGCCCAGCACGACGGCGAGCTCGGCCTCGTAGTCGACCTGGCCCCGGCTCCGCCCCTCGCCCCCGCCG
This sequence comes from Phycisphaeraceae bacterium, assembly GCA_023898685.1. Lineage (GTDB taxonomy): Bacteria > Planctomycetota > Phycisphaerae > Phycisphaerales > UBA1924 > UBA1926. The sequence goes on along the minus strand of CP060234.1, from coordinate 2,528,970 downwards.
CCGGTCTCTTCATCCCAGCAGCAAGCGGGGATCACGATGTCGTCACCATCGACGCACGCCGCGGCGGGGTTCTTGCAGAAAGTCATGGGCCGCTCGGGCACCGCCGCCCCCTGCTCGGCGGCGTGGGCGGCGTAGTTCCGCCCGATGCCGATGATGTGGCGGATCGGCAGGGCCGTGCCGGTGGGGAGCTCGATCGCGACGCCGTGGCGGATTCTGATGATCTTCATATGTGATTATTGGACAACGGGCACTCCGTGGCGTCAATCGTCCGTCGCCGCGGGAAGATCTGGATTCGGGCTTGATCCGGGCGCATTCCGCGAGAGGATATGGGAGCGTCCACCGAATCTGGGAACGCTGACAGGAGACGAGCGATGTCGAAATGCACCCTGATTCTCGCGGCCGCCCTTGCCGGATCTCTGACCAGCATCGTGACAGCCGGGCCGTCGGTCGTGCTGATCGCCGCCGACCGTGATTGCACGCTGCTCGAGAACGACTTCGGCGATACGGCCAACGGGGCGGGCGAGTACTTCCACATCGGCTCGAACGCCCAGGGCAATATCAAGCGGGCGCTCATCCACTTCGACATCGCCTCGGCCGTGCCCGCGGGGGCGACGATCGAGGGGGCGCAGCTCTCGCTGTTCTGCAGCCGGGCCTCGAGCGGGGGCTTGATCACCGCGACGGTGAGCCGGGTGCTCGCCGACTGGGGCGAGGGCACATCCAACCCGAGTGGCAACGAGGGCGGCGGCGCCCCCGCGACCGCAAACGACGCGACCTGGCTCTACCGGTTCTACGTCCCGGGCGGACCCTCGCCCACGTGGACCACGCCGGGGGGCGATTTCGTGCCGGCGTCGAGCGGGTTCACAACCATCGGTGCGCCCAACCAGTTCTATCTCTTTGAGAGCGTGCAGATGGCTGCCGACGTGCAGGGCTGGCTCGACAACCCGGCGGCGAACTTCGGGTGGATCATCCGTGGCCAGGAGTCGGGCACGCGCAACGCCCGCCGCTTCGAGAGCCGCACCAGCCCCATCACCAGCGCTCGGCCCGAACTCGCTGTGTTCTACACCGAGAACAACCCGTGCCCGGCCGACCTGGCCGAGCCGTTCGGGGTGCTCGATCTGGCGGACGTGCAGACGTTCATCGCGGCATTTGTTTCGGGTGACCTGCTCGCCGACCTCGCGCCGCCCGCGGGTGTGCTCGACCTGGCGGACGTGCAGGCGTTCATCGCTTCGTTTATCGCGGGGTGTCCCTGATCAGGGCTGCGCCCGAGCGGGCTCGAACACGAACAGCGAAACGCCCTGGCGGGGCAGGTTGAATCGCAGCCCGACGACGCCGCGGATGATGATGGCGTCTGGCTCGGAGAGTTCCGCAAGCTGGCCCGCCGCCTCGAGCAGTTCCTGCTGGGCCGGCGTGGGTTCCGGGGGTGAGCCCATGTCGAGCCATGCGGTGTAGGCGTTGCTGTGCGTGCGGTCGATGCGGTACTGCCGCACCGTGAGCGGCGATAGCGTCTCCCTCAGTCCCTTGAGCCGGATCTCGATCTCGGCGTCCGGGCCCGGCAAGTCGTCGTCGTGGTAGTGCCACACCATGACGCTGACTCGGTCCCCGTCGCGGCTCGCGAACGCCGCGATGTCGGGGTCGTCTCGCACGCTGTGCTCCAGCATGTCGTTCAATGACCTTGCGTGGTCGCTCTCGGCCTCGATCCGCTCGCCGCTCATCTTGCTGAACATGCGGAACACGTTGAGCACCGGCTTGTCGATGCCGTGGGTCGCGAGGGCTCTGAAGCCCGCGAAGATGGGCTGGTCCTCAAACTCGAAAGCCCAGGTCAGCGCCCCCTCGAGATTGACGCCATGCCGATCGGCGAGGTCCTGCGTGCGGGCAAAGCAGGCGGCGGTGTACGACGAGTACATCGTGCCATTGCGGTATCCCTGCCGCTCACCCCGGCACGCGGCGCAGCCCTCCGGGTCGGACTCGCCGATGACGATGGGCAGATCTCTGAGGTGCTCGTACTCGCCGATCATCGCGAAGCCCCAGTCGATCGTGCGGAGCTGGCGGGCCATGTTCATGCGGACGTGCCCCTCGACGAACTCGGGCTCGCCCTTCGCGTGGAACGAGATGAAGTCGATGGGCGTGCCCCGGGTGTCGGGCTTGGCGAAGTTGACGCCTCGGAGGGAATGCTCGAGGAATCGGCGTGTGAACTCGCCGCCGTGGCCCGCGGTGTCGGCCCCACCGATGCGGGCTGTGGACAGAGCGCGGCGGATCGCGGCCACCGTGTAGTCGTGCAGCTTGAGATAGTCGCCGTCGGATCCCTGCCAGTAGCCCGCGTTCGCCTCGTTCCAGGTCTCCCAGTACCACTGGGAGACCTCATCGGCGCCGTAGCGTTCCACGCAGTGGCGGACCCACTGCTCGACCAGTTCGCCCCATTTCTCGTAGTCCTTCGGGGGGTAGGCCCAGCCGGTGAAGATCCTCTCGTAGGGATCGCCCTGCTTCCAGTTGTGCCGGTAGGGCGTGGGATGGGCCGAGAGGGCTTCGGGCATGAAGCCCACCTCGACGTAGGGGCGCACGCCCCGGGCGAGATAGGTGTCGAAGATCCGGTCGACGATGGTCCAGTCGTAGACGGGCCGGCCTTCTTCGTCCTCGGTGTAGACGTTCGTCGAGCCCCACTTGAGGCCCCATGAGCCGTCGCCCGAGGTCAGCAGATTGTGCGCGCGGAAGTAGACCCGCCCGGGCCTGAGCTCACCCAGTTCGCCAAGCAGCTTGGCGCCGTTGGGGGCGTAGGCGTAGTTGGGCTCGTCGGCACCGAAGAAACGCCAGATCTCGCGGAGCGGGCCCAAGGTGTGCGAAGCATCGACGGTGATGGTGACCGGGATGGTGTCGGCGGCGCTGGCTGGCGGAATGACGACGGCGAGGAGCAAGCCAAGAAAGCAGGCGAGTCGGCGTGAGATCGGCATGGGGACTCCCCTGAGCAATCGACGCGATTGGGCGGCAGGACGATCGTACCAGACGGGAATCGACGCGGTCTCGACCTCGATCCCGATCGCCTCCGGCGTACCACGCGCGCAAACGGGACGAGCCCGAAGCGCGAGCGAGGGACGAACACGCACAAGCCTCCCTCGCTTGCACTTCGGGCTCGTATTGGGCTTTCCACGCCACTCTGGCGATCAACCCTCGCGCGACTTCCACTCCGCGAGCACCTTCGCCTCCTGCTCGGAACTCACGCCCGGCGCATTCTCGCCCGGCTTGTACTCGTAGCCCCTGGTGTCCTTCGCCTCGTTCCGCCACTTGTCGAACCACGCCAGCGTGTCGCGGATCGTCTCGGTGACGGGCCTCGTGGTCAGCCCCGCCGCGATGGCGCGATCGAGATGCGTCTTGTGGAAGCCCTCGGTCTCGCCCGTGGGTGGAAGCCAGACCGGCATCTGGACCCAACCGTGGATGTCGTGGTTCTCGAGGAAGTCGGCGTCGACCCAGGTGAAGTTCGCCTTCGAGAATGTCGTCTGCTTGCACGCGTCGAGCAGCTTGCCGATCGTCATGTCGTGCGTCGTGGGCCCGCTGACGTTGAAGAGGCCCATCGTGCGTTGCTCGATCGTGCGGACGAGGAAGGCCGCGACGTCGCGCACGTCGACGAACATGATCGGGTCGGTCGGGCTGTTGGGTGCGAGCACCTCGCCGCCCTCGCGGACGCGCCAGGGCCAGTAGGTGAAGCGGTGGGAGTAGTCGCGGGGCCCGACGATCAGGCCCGGGCGGAGGACGGCCGCTTTGCCCGGGAAGTACTTCTCGGCCGCCGCTTCCGAGCGGGCCTTGACCGCGCCGTAGTAGTTCATGTCGTAGGGCAGGCGGTCGATCTTGTCCGCCTCCTCGTCCGGCATGGTCGCGACGGGGTCGGTCTCCCTGTTGCCGTCGGGGGGTGTGCTCGCGTAGGCCGAGACGCTCGAGATGAACACGTACTGCGAGGCGGCGTCCTTGAGCAGCCTGGCGCTGTTCTCGACCCACCTGTGGACGCTCGCGGTATCGATTACGGCGTCCCACTTCCGGCCCTTTTCAACCTCCGCGCGGAGGGGCTCGAGGCCCGGATCGACGTCGACGATGCGGTTGCCCTGGATGAACTCGAGGTCGGGGAAAAGCTCGTCACGGTTGCCGCGGTTGAAGAGCGTGATCTCGTGCCCGTGCTCCTTGAGGATCTCGACCGTGTGGGGCCCCAGGAAGCCCGTGCCGCCCAGGAAGAGGATCTTGAGCTTCTTCGAGGGTTCCTCATTGCGGGCGAAAGCAGAGCCCGCGACGACGGCCACCGTCAGGCCCGCTGCTCCGACCATGAACTCACGACGCGATTGCTGCATGGCGATCCCTTTCCTGATCCGGTGTCTCCGACTCTAACTCTACCTTGGTCTCCCGGTCCATCCGGCGCTCGGCGCGGCCCAGCCACCACGCGAGGGCGACGCCCACCACACCCACCGGCACGGCGACCGCGGCGATCACCCAGCCCATCGCCGCGATGCCCTGGTCGGCGAGGGCGCCCACGGTGTCGCCTCCACGGTACACAAAGGTGTCGATCGCGGCCTTCGCCTTGTACTTGTCCTGGCGCGGAACGACCGTGAACAGCGTCTCACGCGCTGGCTTGGTCAGGGCGAAGTTCGAGGCCCGTCTCGTCACCTCGAAGATGGTCACGACGGTGAGCGTGGGCACGAGGCCCAGGGCGGTGAAACCCCCGATCGAGATCAGCGGCACGACCGCGAGCATCACCCCGACGCCCAGCCAACGCATGAGCCTCCCGGTGAGGAAGATCTGGAGCAGGATTGTCAGCGTCTGCGCGGCGAACTCGATGCCTGCGAACAGGCTCGCCCGTTCATCCTGGCCCTCCACGGCGAGGGAGATGATGCGGGCCTTCTCGAAGTAGAGCAGCGTCGACGTGATCGTAAACAACAGCACCATCGTCCCGATGCCAGCGAGATAGGGCGAGGAGAACAAGCGGGTGAGCCCCGCCCACGAGGCGCCCCCCACCGCCGCGCCGGGGCGGCCCGTGCGGGTCGCACGCCGGCTCAGCAGCAGCGCGAGCACCGCGGTCAGGGCGATCAGCCCGGCCGCGACTCCCATGAGCCCGGCCGGCCCGATCGTCTTCACCCATGTCCAGGCGAAGAACGAGCCGGTGATCGCCCCGCCGGTGCCGCCCGCGCCGATGAAGCCGAACAGGCGCTTGCCCTGCTCGAGCGTGAACACATCGGCGAGCAGCGACCAGAACACCGAGACGGCGAACAGGTTGAACACGCTGAGCCAGACGTAGAAGACACGCCCGACGGTGGCGCTCGCCTTCCCCCCCGGCACGACGTACACGAGAAACACGGCGAGCGAGGCGAGCGCAAACAGGTATACCGCCGGCACGAGGACCGTCCGCGGCACGCGGGCCGCGACGAAGCCGTAGGCCACGTTCCCGACGATCATCACGCCGACGGTGGCGAGGAAGAGCCCGTGCAGGCTGTCGACGCCCCCCTCGAGCCCCAGCGCGTCGCGCAGCGGACGGAGCAAGAAGTAGCCGCAGAGGAGGCAGAAGAACATCGCCGCGGCCATCAGCGACGGGATGAGTTCGCCCCGGCGCATGTCGACGATGCTCTCGAGCCACTCTCTGGCCATGCTCGGCTCCCCGCGATCGGTCCAGCCTACACGGCGATGCGGCCGCGGTCGCGGCGCGTCACGTTCGCAGCGTTTTTTCTGCCTGCATAGGCGGCGAGGCGACGCGTGGGAGCGGCCGTGCCCCTGGTGCGGGCACGGGCGTCAGCCGGGGCTCGGTCAGGAGTCGGAATCCGAGTCCGAATCGTCCGAGCCCTTCTTCTTCACCTCGGCGTATTGCAGGCGGGCGACCATGCTCTGGTAGCTCAGCGGGTCGTCGCCATCCTGGGCGTCACGCACCATCTCACGCGACTGCTGGGCCACCATGCTCTCCTCGTAGAGTTGATACTCCTCGACGGTCGGCGGGACCTTCGCCCGCACCCTGGCCAGCACCACCGCGCGCGACGCCGGGAGCGGCAGCGTCACCATCGCCTGCTCGGCGGGCAGCGTGTCGGGCTTGGCCTGTGGGTCGAGCGTGTCGCCGATCTTGACCACCGCGTCCCGGAATGGCTGAACGTTGGCCCGCGAATCCGGGAGCGACTGGAACGTCGCGGGAACGAGCCGATCGTACGAGACGAAGATGTTCTCCCGCACCTTGGCCCGGCTGTCGTTCTCGTCCTTGCGGAAGACGTCGGTCACGGCGGCCAGCCCGCCCTCGACGGCCATCGCGCGGTACTCGTCGAGGTGCTCGGTGAGCCGCTTGTAGGCCGTGAGCGAATTCAGGTCGCGTTCGACCTGGCTTCGGATCTCCTCCACGTCGTCCGGCGGCGACTCACCCCGGGCGTCGAGCACCGTGATGTAGTACTTCGCCCCGTCCGCGTCCTCGGCCACCGGCTCGATCACCGGAAGGCCGAGCTGCACCGGCACCGTCGTGTCGGTCCCGACGCCGCGCACCATCTGGGGCAGCATGGCCGTGAGCACGCGACGGTTGCCCACGCGGAAATTCGCCCCACCCAGGCCCGGGAGTTGTCTCAGGTCCGTGGGCGTGAGCCAGCGATCGGTCCGGCGGATCACGGCCGGCAGCGTGATGCGGATTCCGTGGCGCTCCCTGATCGCGTCGACGACGTCCTGTGCGATCTTCTCGTAGTTCGGCGGGGTCCACCCCTCGGGCAGCTTGCGGTAGATGCCCTCCTTCTCGAGCCCCCGCTCGGCCGCGAGGATGTCGCCGCGGATCAGCTCGTCGGCTTCGGTCATGATCTGCTTGACGGTCTCGTCGCGGATCTGGTTCTGGAGGTCGGCCCTCGCGTCGTCGAACGACTCGCCCTCCTTGTGATTCTCCTGCCAGCGCCGACGCACGAGCACCGGGTCGGGGTTCACCGATTCGGAGATCCGCTTGGGGTCGAGCGCGAGCCACTCGACCTTGACGCGCGCCGGCTGGAGGTAGCCGAAGCCGTACTCATTGGCCGTCGTGTCGCCCGCCCGGTCGTTCTTGTACTTCTCGAACTGCGCGGCGAGCTCTTCGTCGGTCGGTGGGGTATCGCTGGTGTCGATCAGCTCGGGGCCCAGCACGAGCTGATCCGTCAGGATCCGCGTGCCGCGATCCTCGACGAGACGCACGGCCTGCGGCTCGCTCATCCGGACCGCGCCGTCGTAGAGCTGGCGCAGCCTGGTCACCCCGCGGGCCTTCGACAGTACCTGGTTGAACGCGCCCTCGTCGAGCATCCGGTAGCTCTGGAGCATCGAGCGCCGCCTGGCCTTGAGGGCCTCGGTCGTCGTCGCGATCGACTGGTTCACGTCGTCGTTGGAGACCTGCTGCCCCTGCTGGCGGGCCAGCTGAACCTGGGCGAGCACCAGCCCGTAGGCGAGTTCGGGGATCCAGTCGTCGCCGTCCTGCTGCACGCCTATCACGCCCATCCGGTCGGCCTCATACTTGAGCATGAGCCAGTGGGCCGACTGGTGCTCGCGATCGATGCCGAGGAGAATTCGAAGCTCCGGGATGAACTTCTCGAGCACGTCGAGCTCGGCGTTCGCCTGGCCCTGCTCGCCGAGCGTGATCTTCTGCTTGTCCGCCCCGATCGTGGCGAACGTCCGCTTGCCGGGGTCCGGCGTCATCCGTTTGAGCACGGGCTGGAGCAGGAAGACGACCATCAGCAGCGAGCCGCCGACGGCGAGGAGGATCATCTGATACTTGCGGAGAAACTTGAGCATCTGGGCCCGCCTGTGTCTGGGGTGGAACCGGGGAGTGTAGATCGCCCGGCGTGGTTCCACCACGCCCGAGGCCCGCGTGTGCGGGCCAACGTGCCGGGCCATTCCGGTCGGAAACGCCGCGCGAGGGTACCGTCATGAAAAACCGGCCCGAGGTGGGCCGGCTCATTCGTTTGCGGGTGGGGCAGGCGTCCGGCCTGTCTTCGCGGGATCAGCCGCGGTAGTACTCGACGATCAGGTTCGTGTTCACGTCGAACGGGATCTGGTCGCTCGTCGGCAACGCGATGATCTTGACCTTCAGCTCCGAAGGATTGAAGTCGATCCACCCGGGCACCTCGTGGCCCGAGAGGCTCTCCATGTTCTCGCGGAGCAGCTTCTCGATCTTGGGTTTGAACGTAATCACATCGCCGACCTTCACCGAGCAGCTCGGGCGGTCGGTTTTCCGTCCGTTGAGCAGCACGTGCCCGTGGGCGACGATCTGCCGCGCCGCCCAGATGGTGCGGGCGACGCCGGTACGCCGGACGATGTTGTCCAGCCGGCGCTCGAGGAGCTGCATCAGGATCTCGCCCGAGTTGCCGGGCAGCCGCTTCGCCTCGTCCACGTAGCGGGCGAACTGCTTCTCCATCACGTGGTAGTGGTAGCGGAGCTTCTGCTTCTCCTGGAGGCGGATGCCGTAGTCGCGGAGGCGGCGACCCCGGAAGCCGTGCATCCCGGGCGGGTTGAGCTGCCGCTTGGAGGTGTGCTTGGGGTTGTCTTCGATGGGCGCCCCGACGCGGCGGGACAAACGAACCTTGGGACCGGTGTACCGGGCCATCTGTGCTCCTTCCGTCCGGCCTTGGTCCCGTGCGGGAGGGCCGGTGCTGGGTCAGCGACGCGTCGGGGGCCGAGTCTTCGGTCGATGCGTCCGGGCAATGTGCCGGTCCGCGCGGACCGGGGGCGTATTGAAGTCCTCCCGCGCCGGCATTTCCACCCGGGGCACGCCGCGGGGCGGCCCGGCAGAAACCGCTGGGTCGTCTCCGCCCGCGCATCCGGTATCCTGTGACCATGCCGTTCGACCCCAACGCCGCCGCCGTCAATCCCGACGCCATCTTCGGCCTGCCCCACTCCCGCGACGACGCCTCGATTATCCTCATCCCCGTCCCCTACGACGCCACGAGTTCCTACGGCACCGGCTCGGCCAAGGGCCCCGGGGCCATCCGCGAGGCGTCGGGACAGATCGATCTCTTCGACCGACGCTTCGGCAACATCTTCGAGCGGGGCATCCACATGGAGCCCCACCCCGTCCAGGTTGAGGACTGGTCGAAGCAGGCCCGCCTTCTCTCTGCCCCCATCATCGAGCAGGGCGGCCCCCGCGAGGGCGACGAAGACGCCGTCGGGCAGGTCGACCGGTTCTCCTCCCGCGCGACCAACCACGCCCGCGATCGGGCCCGGGCGGCCTACGACGATGGCAAGACGCCGGGGATCATCGGGGGCGAGCACGGCGTGGCGTTCGGACTTTATAAGGCCGCCTCGGAACGCTACCCGGGGCTGGGCATCCTCCAGATCGACGCGCACATGGACCTGCGGCCCGCGTACGAGGGCTTCGCGTGGTCGCACGCATCGGTGATGCACAACGTGGTTCACGACTTGGACGGCGTCGCCAGGCTCGTCCAGGTCGGCATCCGCGACTACTGCGAGCAAGAAGCGACGCTGGCCGAGGAACGGTCTCCCGATCGCGTCAAGGAGGGCGGGACCTCCATCTCCACGTTCTTCTGGGACGACCTGGCCGACGAGCGGTTCGGCGGCGCATCGTGGGGCGTGATCTGCGAGCGCATCATCACCCTGCTTCCGTCCAACATCGTCATCAGCGTCGACATCGACGGGCTCGAGCCGTCGCTCTGCCCCCACACCGGGACGCCCGTGCCCGGAGGGCTGAGTTGGGATCAGCTCAGCCTGCTGCTCAAGATGATCAGGGAGTCCGACCGGCAGGTCGTCGGGTTCGACCTCGTCGAGGTGTGCCCTTCGCCGATCGAGGGCGCCTCGCCGATCGATGCGGCGGTCGGGGCACGGGTGCTCTATCGGCTTTGCGGGACGGTGTGAGGCGGATCGCGAGTCGGGGTCGCGCACAACGAGGAGCCCTGAGCGCGAGCGATGGGCCGAGCATTCACCTGCGCCGCATCGCCCTGTCACTTCGGCCCGTCGCTGGCGCTCGGGGCTCCTTCTTGCGGTGCCTCGGCAAGCAATCTCCGGGCACCTCAACCGAAGAGTGAGAGCGCGCCCGAGGCCAGCGTCTCGATGAGGGTCGTCGCGGCGTCCATGATCCAATCGAACCCGAACCAGAAGAACAGGATGAACACGCCGAGCATGATCCACCCGCCGTGCTCGGTCTCGGCGAAGCGCCGGAAGCCCGGGAAGATATTGGCCGCGATGTGCCCCCCATCGAGCACGATCATCGGGGAGTAGATCGGCAGCATGTTGAACAGCGCGAGCACGACGTTCAGCCACACGGCGATCCGCAGGAAGAGATGCAGGTTGGTGAGCAGCGGGTCGGCCACGCCCAGGTGGGCCGCGAAACCGGCCCAGAGCACAAGGAGCACAAAGGACACCAAGGCGATCAGGATGTTCATCGCGGGGCCCGCGACGGCGACGAGCGCATCGGCGTACTTGCCCCGCAGGCGGGTCGGGTCGACCGGCATCGCGCCCCACGCGATCCCCATCACGGCGAAGGCGACGAGGCTCCAAGACCCCATGTGCACGAGCGGGTTCCACGTCATGTGGCCCGCGAGGCGGGGCGTCTGATCGCCCAGGCGGATGGCCGCCCAGCCGTGGGAGAGCTCGTGCAGCACGATCGACCCGATCACCACGACCGTCCACGAGACGAGGATCACGGGCCCGTGCGGGCTCTGAAGGACATCGCTCACCCACCAGCCGTTCATGGTGTCACGATAGCGGCGTCGACGAGCCGCGGGCGCGAGCCCGTGGAGATCTGCGGCCGATCCGCTCCACGGGCTTGCGCCCGTGGCTCGTTCGCGGATGAGTCGGCACAGGCAGGTGATCCGCCAACGAAAACCGCGGGCTCGCGCCCGCGGCTCGTTCAGACTTCGAAGTGCGCGTCAGGTGTTCGCGGGGCCGATCAAGCCCCGGCAACGGCCTTCCTGGGCGAGGCCTTGCTCGACTCGAGCGCAATCGCGACCAGCTTGTCAAACAGCTTGGGGTCCTCGATCGCGATCTGGCTGAGCATCTTGCGGTTGAGCAGCAGGCCCGACAGCTTGGCGCCGTTCATGAACGCGCTGTACCGCGTGCCGCGCATCCGGCAGGCGGCGGTGATGCGGGTGATCCACAGCGCCCGCATGTCGCGCTTGCGGGCGCGCCGGTCACGGAAGGCGTAGACGCCCGCGCGGATCACGGCGTCCTTGGCGCGGTACGGACTCTTGTGGTTGGAACCGAAATAGCCCCGGGCCTGCTTGAGCAGCTTCTTGCGGGCCTGGTTGCGGGCGGCGCCCTTGCGAACACGTGGCATCGTTCTACTCCTTCACCCGGCGGGGCACCGGTTCACCCGGTGGCTTCTGGCCCGACGGACAATTCACTTTCGATCAGTCGCCCTGCTTCTCCGCCCGCATCTCGCGACGCTGCTCGGGCGAGGGGCTCACGCGGCGGGCCGACAGAGGCATGCTCCGGCCACGCAGGCGGCGGAACAGCAGCTTCTCGGCCCGCTTGATCTCGGGGTTCGAGATGTAGTGGTCGCCCCGCAGCTGGCGCAGACGCTTGCCGCTCTTGTGCGAACTCAAGTGCGAGTGGAAGGCCGAGCGATGGCGGACCTTGCCCGTCTTCGTCACCCGGACGCGCTTGAGCAGACCCTTGTGCGGCTTGTTCTTCGGCATCGTGCACCTCGTGGGCGATCGCCTGTCGCGACCACCGGACGCGATTCTGGGCTCCGTGGACACACCGCACCGCCGGGCCGAGCCCGGTCAGGCGGGACCGCAACGTTAGGCAGGGTGTCCGGGAGACTCAACCCGGGATGGCCTCGGCCGATCTCGACCGGGGGCCCGGGACCCGACCCGGATCAGGGCCCCAGGAAGGTGTCCTCGGTGCTCGCGGGCAGCTCGTAGCCGTCAACCAATCCGTACTTTTTCCTGACAGAATGGATTTGCTGTTCCACGACGCGGGGCAGCCAGATGTTGTCACCGTTCGGAAGCACAGGAGACGCCGCCCACTCGACCGAGTCGTCCACCCGCAGGAGGTGCTGGCCCTCGCGCTCGTGGTTGGGAGAGGCGGCCTCGGGGTCGATCGACCGGCCCCGCAACCCGGCGAGCAGCACGGGCGAGCGGTCGGCCAGCACCACAGAGCCGCTGTTCAGCTCGTCCAGCCGGGCCGATCCCCGGGGCATCAGGCGGTAGCTGTAGGAGACCTCGTCGAGCGACCGCCAGTCGACCGCGTCGGCGGGGAGCGCGTCCTTGGGCGCGTTCGCGTTGCCCGGGCAGGTCAGCGCCCACCAGGGGACGTGCTTGGTCCGCACGAGCGTGAACAGGTTGGCCGACTGCGAATGGACGGGGTTGCCCACCTGCGACCAAGAACCGCCGAAGCCGGCCGTCGCCATCGGCAGCGAGTCGTCGTTCGACATCGCGTAGAGCCCGAGCCCCAGACCCGCGGCCTGGAGGTTGGACATGCAGACGGCCCGCCGCCCGCTCTCACCCATCGAGTTTGTGACCGGCAGGACCACGGCCGAGGCGAGCAGGAGCATCGCCGCCGCGGCGATCAGGTCGCCGATGCGGAAGCCCCGGACTCGCCTGGGTTGCTCGAAGGGGATCGTCGCTGCGTCGGCGGAGGTCACCGCGTCGATGACCCGCTCCGTCCGCACGCGCCGGCCCGCGGCGATCCACTGCTCGCCCGCGGCGTCCAACGTCGTGACCGCCCGGCGGATCGCGTCGTGCCGCTCGGCCCGCTCGCGAAGGGCCGACGGGGCCCGGGCGGGATCGAAGCCGTTCATGACGCAGGCCTCGAGGGCCTCGCCGTCGCGGGCGCCCAACTGGACCGATTGCTCGCGGGTATCGCGGATCGAGGCCCGGATCGACGCGATGACGCGGTCGGTCAGTTCGCCATCGAGGTGGGCGGGCGTCTGGTCGAGTGCCCCGAGCACCTGGGCGATCCTGGTCGCGCGGAACTGCAACTCGGGCTCGACGCATTCCGGCTCGAATCCCGCGTCGATCAGGGCATCGAGGGCCCGGGCGTCGTCGGCGTGGAGGCCCAGAGTGTCGGGGTCGTGGTCCGAGTGGTCGTGGGTGGTCATACGTCGGTTTCCCCCCGGTTCAGCGCCTGCCAGCCCTTCCCGAACACCGCCACGGCGGAGTGGAGCCTCGACTTGACCGTGCCCAGCGGGATCCCGAGTTCGTCGGCGATCTGGGCGTAGCTCAGCCGCTGGAAGTAGGCCAGCAGGAGCACTTCGCGAAGGGTCGGGCTCATGTCGTTCAGGACCTTCTGCACCTGACGATCTCTCTCCTCGGCGGTGAGCCGCTCGTCGGGAGGGGCGACGTCGGTCTCCATGAGATCGACGAACGAAGCGCCCCGCCCGCCATCGCCCCCGATCGGGGCCGAGAGTTCGGCGGTCTTCCGACGCCCCTTCTTACGCAGCAGGTCCCGGGCTTTGTTCGCGGCAATCGTGAACAACCAGGGCCGGAATCTGCGGTTTTCGTCGAATGAGCCGGCGGAGAGGTGGGCCTGGAGGAACGCCTCCTGAAAAACGTCCTCGGCACCCTGACGATCCCCGAGCATCCGGTAGAGGAACCGGAGCAGATCGTCGTGGTATCGGTCTATCAGATCGCGGTAGGCCTCGGTGTCGCCGTCGTCACGAAACCGCAGGAAGAGCGACTCGTCGCTGGGGACCGAGGCGGCGCGGGGATGCGTCCGATCATTCTCGCTGTGCCGCTCGGCACCCGTCATTCCGCGAGTGTACGTTGTGCGAGGGCGGATTGATCGGCGTGTATTCGTGATTGAACCCGTCAGAATGCAATCCGGGGCGGTTCCGGGCGTTGGGCTCGTGCGGACCGGATGCCGGGATGGAAAGGGCATGGATGCGGCCGACCGCCGCCGAGGACAACCCGGCACGCCCTCCCGGGGCCGATCGCCTCGGCGCGCTGGTCGCCGAGGCCGCCTCGGGTGACGAGTCCGCGTGGGAGTCGATCGTGTCGTTGTACGGGCGACGAATCTACGCGATGGCCAAGAGCCGGCTCCGCGACGCGGAGTCGGCCGAGGAGATCACACAGTCGGTCTTCGCGACGCTGGCCGAGCGGCTGCGGGGCGGGGACACGGGATACGAGGAGCGGGGGCAGTTCGAGCCCTGGCTTTTCCGGATCACGATGAACCGCGTGCGGGACGAGGGGCGGCGTCGGCAGCGGCGCGCCGCGGACACGATCCCCTTCCAGCACGCCGCGTCGGTGCCCGCGGCGGAACCGGCGTTGGACGGGGAGGACCGGGTGGGCCCGCTCCGTGAGGCGCTGGGGCGGCTGGACGATCGCGATCGCGAGGTGGTCGAGTTGCGGCACCACGGGCAGATGTCGTTCAACCAGATCGCCGAGTTGCTCGACGAGCCGCTCGGCACCGTGCTCGCCCGGCACCACCGGGCGCTGAAGAAGATCAAGAAGGAGCTGGAACGCGTCGAAGCGTCCCGCTCGTGAGGGCTGTGAGATGAACGCCGAGCACATCCATCCCGATTACCACGACGACCCGGAGCTGCGGTCAACGGTCGAAGGGCTCGACGCTTTGGCGCTGTCGGAACGCGACGAGCCCGACGAGGGCTTCGAGTCGAGGATCGCGTCGGCCACCCGCCCCGGCGTGGTCGGATCCGTGACGCCCCCGACGCGTCGGCACCCGATGTCGACGTGGTGGGCGGTGCCGGTCGCGGCGTGCGTGCTGGTGGGCGTGGTCGGGCTGTGGCTCGCGCGCTCGAGCCCGCCCGCGGCGGGTCCGAAGACAACGTCGGTCGCCTGGAGCGAGAGCGACGTCGACGACCTGCTGTTCATCGACGGGCTCGCGCAGGACCAGGCCCTGGTGATCGACACCTCGTACACAACGGATTCTGCCGACCATCAGACTGCCGACGAGCTGCTGTTCGACGTGCTTGGAAACGAAGGGGGTGCCTCATGAAACGCACCGTTCTGATCGCGCTCGCCGCGGCCGCGTTCGCGTCGCCCGCGTTCTCGCAGGGCCCGCCGGCTGATCGGGGTCGACCCGCGACCGATCGGCCCGCGGATCGCGTGACCGACCGGCCCCCACCCGAGCAGATCGTCGGGCGCCTACACGATCGCTTGGTGCAGCTCGATGAGCTGCGCGACCGGCTGGCCGGCATCATCGCGCGGATCGACGCGGGCGAGGCGCCCGAGGAGGCGCTGGGCCCGATCGGGATGCGCCTGATGCAGCGGCGCGCGGGCGAGGGCCCCGGTGGCCCCGGCAGCCCCGGCCCCGGACTCGGCCCGGACGGTGATCCCGGCGGGCTGTGGGGCCTGCTGCGTGAGGCGCCGGGCGTGGGGATGGGACCCGATGGGAGGCCCCCGGCCGACGCGCCGGAGATCCCGGTCGAGCAGGTGCGTGCGTTCATCCAGGCCCATCTTCCCGAACTGGCCTCGCGGATCGCGGAGGCCGACGGCGTCGAGCCGGGCCGCGGCGACCGGATGGTCCAGCGTATGACGCCCCGGCTGGCCGACATCATCCGGGCGGAGAAGGACGACCCGGGGTTCGTCGAACTGCGCATCGACGAGATGCGCACGGGGATGGCGATCCTGGGGAAATCGCGGACGCTGCATCAGCTGATCCGGTCGGGGGGCGCGGAGGCCGAGGTCGATCGCGCCAAGCAGGAATTGCGTGACCTGCTGGGGCGGCAATTCGATCTGCGGCAGAAGCTCGAGGCGCACCGGCTGGATCGGATGCAGGCCGACCTCGAATCGGCCCGGGCCGAACTGGAGGTGAGGGCGGGCGACCGCGACAAGGTGATTGACGATCACCTCTCACGCGTGCTTGACCGCACGCTCGGTGATGATGACGCGGGGTTCGGGCGCGGGCCGCGGGGACGCGACCGTGGTCGAGATCGCGACCACGACTGACGGTCAGGAGACGGTCGAGCCGGGTGCGATCTCGCTCACGGAGGTGAGGAGCACGACGTTGCGATCGGCGTCGCCGTCCTTGGGAGCATCGCTCGCGGCGAGCAACATGCCGCGGGACTCCTCGCCCCGGATCTTGCGCGGGGCGAGGTTGGCGACGATGATGATCCGCTTGCCGACGAGGTCCTCGGGCTGGTAGTAGGCGCGGACGCCGGCGCAGATCTGGCGGGGTTCGCCCGAGCCATCGTCGAGCTGGAGCTTGATGAGTCGATCGGCGTTGGGATGAGCCTCGGCGTGGGTGACCACGGCCACGCGGAGATCGACCTTCGCGAACTCGTCGAAGCTGATCTGGGGCTTGAAGAAAGAGGCCTGCTCGGGGGTCTGCTCCGGGTTGCTCGTCTCGGTCTCGCTCATGTTGTCCTCGGGCTTGGGGTTGCGGAGAGGCAGTTTAGCGCGTCGTTCGATCGTGCGTCATCGATGCTCCTGGGAAGGAGCCCGGAGCGTGAGCGACGGGCCGATCGCTGCAGAGCGTCCCTCCGTTGTTGTGCTTCGGCCCGTCGCTGGCGCTCGGGGCTCCTTTTGTCGCGCACTCGGCGCGTGAGCGGCGTGCGGTGATCTCGAAGCGCTCACTCGGGTGTCGTCCAGTGCCCGTCGCTGTAGACGCACTTGGTCGCGTCCACGCCGATCGAGCGGACGACCGCCGCGGGGTCGGGGTCGCGGAGCGGCTCGCCCAGATCGGCGGCGAGCTGGGCCCCCCACGATCGCTGGACACCCGCGAGGACGCGCGACTCGAAGCGGAGCGTCGCGAGGAAGCCGGCCTCGCTGAGCGGCCACCCCGGGTTTCCCCGGCAGGTGAAGCAGCGCACCGTGACCGCCTGGCCGTCTTTCATCTGGTGGACGATCCGCTCGTTGTGGCACTCGGGGCAGGGCCAACGCTGGGCCTCGCGGTCGAGCATGGTGAGCACGTCGCCCGGGCCCGTGCCGGTGAGCAAGCCGCTGTACCAGGTGAACACGCTGCGCACGCCGGGGTCGCGGAGCAGCTCGCGGGCGCGGACGCCCTCGCCCGAGCGGAGCAGGCCCAGTGTCGTCGCGGCGTAGAAGGCCGACTCGGGGCTGACGTCGCGCTCGACGGTGCGGCTCCAGTCTGGCTCGCTGTAGCGCGGGTCGATGAGGCGTGCGATGGACCAGAGCCAGCGGCGGTCGCGCTCGAAGCGAGCGGTGTCGGCGAGCGCGATGCAGGCGCTGGCCTGCACGCCCGGCTTGTCGGCGTCGCGGCGGGCGAGCTCATAGGCGAGACCGAAGAGGCGACGGGCGAGCGCCGCGTCCTCGTCGGCTTTGCCGAGCGCGAGGACCTCCTCGCCCAGGCGGAGGTAGGCCGCGGGGTCGTCCGGTGAGAGGGCGGCGAGGCGCAGCGCGAACTCGGGTTGGGCGGCGAGCGGCGTGTCGGCGGCGCCCGGTGTCTTGCTCTGTGCCGCGGCGAGTGCCGGCACGACCAGAAGCAGCAACACGATGGCGAGGCGTGGGAGGTGGGTCATCCCTGGTCCTCCCCGAAACGCAGCAGTCGGAGCGACAGCATCAGCCGCTCGGTGTATTCGATCTGGATTAGCACGTCGCGCGCGCGGTCGCGGTGGATCTGGAGATCGGCGAGCATCTGGGCGACCTGCTGGGCCGACCCCGGCTGCTCGGCGGCGATGACGAGGGCCATATCCTCGGCGAGCGCGAGCTGCTCGGCGTGGAAGGACTGCACGAGCCCATCGGCCATCGCGAGCCGGGCGGCGCGGCGGCTCTCGATCTCGTCGGCGGTGTATCCCTCGAGGCCCGCGGGGGGACGGCGTGCGGCGAGGGCGGCCCACTCCTGGGCGAGCTGGCGGGCCGACACACTCGCCGGGGGCAGCGAGCCAACACCGAACGACCCCGCCGATGACCCGCCCGGAAGGCCGTGGAGCTGGATGTCGTAGGCCTCTTCGAGCAGGCCCGAGAGCGCGTCGAGCCGGGCCCAGACCGCGTGGCCCGCGACGAGTTCGAGCAGGCGCTCGACGACGGCTCGGCGGGCTTCGAGCGGCCAGTCGTCGGCGTCGAAGCGGGGCAGAGACGCGCCCGCGACCAGCTCGATCAACGTGGCGTTGCGCTCGGTGCGTGGCGACACCGGCAGCGCCTCGAGCACCGCGTTGACCACGGTGGGTTGGGCCGCGAACGATTCGACGATCGACGCGGCGGCGTCTCGCACGCGTTGGGGCGAGCCCCGCATCGCCTCGGTCACCAGCACCTCGGCCTCCATGGGACCGAGCTGGTCGGAGCGGGTCGCGAGCTTGTCGAGCAATTCGAGCCGGCGGGGGATGTGCGAGCCCGCACCGAGGTAGGTCTCGGCCCAGGTGCCCGACTTGGTCTCGAAGAGTGATGAGACATCGGGCGTCGCCTCCGCCTCGAGCACCGCGTCGATCGGGTCGTCGAGCGAACCGAGCAGGTCGGAGGCGGCCTGCACGTCGGCCCGCCACGCGAGTTCGCCCGCCGTGTTGAGCCTGGCCAGCCGGCAGACCGACGCGAGCACCGCGTCCTCGTCGCGTCCGTTTTCGTTGGGCTCGTGGAGCAGGGCCTCGCGAGCGGCGGCGGCGAACGCGGCGACGGCGGCGTCCTGCCCGCCCCCGGGCGCGACGCCCCAGATTGCGCGGTACTTGTCGCGGAGCCGGCGTCGGGCGAATTCGCTCGCCCCGCTTTGCAGCACGAGCGACAGGTCGACGCCCTCGGCCTTGCTGCGCGTCGCGAGGGCGAGCGTGACGGCGTGCAGATCGTTGGCCGTGAGCGTGCGGTCGTCGAACGCACGGAGCAACCAGACGCGCGCCGCCCCGCCGGCCCGCCAGTTGAGCGAGGCGACCAGTCCCCCGGCGGCCTCGTCGAGCACCACGCCGCCGGGGCCGCGACGGTGGAGCACGGTTTCGAGCGCGTCGAGCATCAGCGAATCGGCCATCGCGTCGTCGCCCGCGGCGGCGGCGCGAACGGCGTTGGGCCAGGTCTCCCAGAGCACGCCGTCGGTCGACGAGACGGGCGGCTCGGCGAGCGAGCGGGCGATCGACCGCAAGGCCGCGACGGCCCCGGCGCTGAAGGTTGAGGCGTTGGGAGAGAGACCACCCGGGGCGCGGAGCAGGACACCATCGATGCGGCGGATGATCGTGCCGGGTAGGTTCTGCTCGCGGCGCAGCCGGGCGAGCATGCCCATCGACCAGGCGCCGCGCCAGATGTCGCCAGGATCGTCGAGCGTGCCCTTGATCACACCATCGGCGCCGGCCTCGATCGCATTCATCGCGCGGTCGGCCAGCGAGCGGCGGCCCGAGACGCGGTAGATGAACCCGACGATCTGGTCGTGCGCGGCGAGGCGGTCGATCGGCGAGCACTCTCCCCAGCGGTTGGCGAGCGCGGCGACGGCTGGCTCGAAGGTCGTCAGCGCGGCATCGGGATCGACGCTCAGCCCGTCGACCGCGACTTCGAGCTCGTGGATGATCGCGGGGGCGTTGTCGAGAGCTCTCTCGGTGGTGTTGGCGACAGGTGCCTGGTCTCCCGGCGGGGGCGACGGATGGCCCACATGGTTCCCCGGTGCCGGTGCCGCGGCGTGCTGTTCAGCAGGCGGGGGAACGGGGACACGCAGCCCGTCGATCACGAACCAGGCCCCTGCCGCGAGGATTGCGAAGACCACGATCGTCAGCAGGACGGCCACGACAGGAGGCAGGCCCGGTAATTCGTCCTCGGGCACCGTGACGGCGGGAGCAGGCTGTGGCGATGCGGGCGCGCTCGCGGTCTGTTCCGGTGCTCTCGGCGGCGACGCGACGGGCGGCGGCGGCGCGGCCGCGGAGATCGGGAGCGCCCCTGCACCCCGCCAGAGCGAGCGGATCGCGGCCATCGCCTGGGGCGTCGGGTGGCCCTTCAGGTGGGCGAGCTTCATGAAGTGCTGCATCGCCTGCTCGTTCCATCCGCCCGAGATCGCGATGCAGCGCAGCAGGTCGGCCTCGAGAACCGAGCCGGCGTGGACCCGCGGCGAGGGGTGTGCCGGACGCGGGCCCGCCGACCGGACCGATGCCGAGCCCCCGAGTCTGGCCAGCAGTTCGCGCTGCACCGCCCCGTCGAGCAGGTTGGCCGCGGCGGCGTGCACCGCGAGCCTCGCCTCGTCGGCCGCGGGGGTGCTCGACTCGGGGTGCGCGTCGATCCGCGCCATCGCGTCGTGAACGGCGGCGAGCACGCCCGCTTCGTCGATCGAATCCACCGGAAGACCCAGCACGCCGAACGGTCCGTTGCGGGTCGCCGCGGGGCCCAGGAATCGCACGACCGGATCGGCCGCGGGGATCGAGGGCCTTCCATTGCCCGTGATGTCACCCGGCCTGCGCGTCACGGCCCGTGCCCCCCCGCGGATTGCTCGAGCTTTCGGTCGAGCTCTGCGTACTTCTTGTCCCAGGGCTTCGGTCCCAGCTGTGGGTAGAGCACCTTGTGCTGGCTCATCGCCTCGCGTGCCTCGGCGGGGCGGAGCTGGGACAGCGCGCTGATCGCGCCATAGCGGGCCTCGAACCAGTCGGCTCCGCCCTCGGGGATCGACGATGAGAGCTGCGTCCAGACCTCGAACGCGAACTGGAGGTCGCCTGAGGCCTCGGCGTTGGTCGCGAGGCGGCGCAGCAGGGCCGCGGTCGGCACGTGCTGATCGCGCATTCTCTTGTCGAGATCGATCGCGATCGCGAGCATCCCCTTGTCGTGCCGCGAATCCCAGAGCGCCGTCGCGGCCCGGGCGGTCGCGTCGGCCGAGGAGAGCAACTCGCGGTCGATCGCGTCGTCGCCGATCAGTCGCGTGCCGATCTCGACGACGCGCTCGGCGTCGTCGTCCTTGCCGGTGCGGCGCCAGCGTTCCAGGGCGCGCGAGAAGATGAACCGGTCGGCCGCGGCGAGGAAGGGCCCGCCTACGGCCTCGAGCTCGCCATGGGCGGAGAGCTGGGCATCGTCATCCGCATCGGCGATCGCGAGCTGGAGCCGGCGGTAGGCCAGTTCGCCCTCGAGACCGGATCCGACATCGTCGCCGATCCTCGTCCGCATTTCGTGGAGCACGCCGAAGGCCCGCCTAGCGGACGCCTGGTCGGTCACGAGGGGCGTGAGCGCCGCATCAAGCACCTGGCGGATTCGCAGCACCGCGGCCTCCACGCCCTTCGCATCAGGGTTCGGGCTCGCGTCCCGCGCACGGTCGAGAACCGGTTCGATCAGATCAAAGGCGACGGGGATGAACCGTCCGGCGAGTTCGCTGCGCATCGGCTCGGGGGCGCCGGAGTAGACGCGGTAGAGCACGTCGGCCGCGTGGGCCCGGGCGGGCAGGTAGAGCGTCGACCCGCGCGGCACGCCCAGCAGCACGGCGAGCGAGGTCTCGCGGTCGAACAGGCCCGAATCGGCGAAGCGGAGCAGCAGACGGGCCGACCGCTCGTCCTCGGGGTAGGTCCGCACGTAGACCACCGCGGCGGAGTGCAGCTTCGATTCGAGTTCGTTTCGACCCTGCTCGATCGCGCGGTCGTAGGCGACGATCGCCATCCACAGCGCCTCGGCGTGCCGCGTGCCCGGCTCGGACATCCCGGCGACCTGCTCGAACCGGGCGGCCGCGGTGGCGGGGTTGTCCTTGTAGTAGAGCGCCATCCCGAGCATCATGCCGGCCGCGGCTCGCTCGGCGTCGAACGACGCGGCGTCCTGGCTCTCAAAGGCGTGGGTGAGCAGGTCGGCCGCGTCGACATAGGCGGCGACGAGCGTGGGGTCGCGCGTCGGCAGGGCCGGGTCCTGGTCCGACTTTTCGTGCTGCTCTCGGGCGGCGCGGTAGGCCCGCAGCCCCCGGACGTAGCGCCCGATGAACCCCTCATCGCCCAGCGGCAGCGTGCCGTACCTCTCGACGAGGTCGAGCACCTGGGCGCTCGCGCCCTCGGCGAGCAGGTCGCCCAAGGCCGCCCGCACCAGGGGCTCGGCGGCCTCGCGTCGGCGTTCATCGGCGTCGGGGGCGCGCATCGCGGCGAGCACCGACACCGCCAGCAGGCGGGCCTCATTGACTTTCAGGGGCGTGGCGGCCTTCTCGTCGAGACCCGCGCCGCGTTCCTTCTCGACGGCGCGCGTGAGCGTGTCCCACCGCTTCGCCGCGGTGAGGATGGTCACCTTGCGAGCAAAGAGCTGGGCGACCACGGCGGGGTTCACCTCGTCGTCCTTTTCGAGCTCACCCAGCCACATCACGGCCGAGACGTCGTCGCCTCGCAGCGAGTGGCACAGCGCGACGCCCATCGCCGCCCTCGCGACGTGTTCGTAGCGGAGCAGCGAGCGGGGAAGCTTGTCGAGCGCGGGGTCGGCGCCCTCGGCGCCGAGCAGGTAGCCGAACTCCTTGAGCGCATCGCCCGCGCGACCAGGTGTCTTGGTCAGGAAGCCCTCGTAGTAGAGCGACCAGCCCGCGTAGTACTTCGCGAGCGATCGCTGTCGGCGTGCTTCGGCGAGGTCGGCACGCAACTGATAGAGGTCATTCACGCCGCCGGCACGCTCGCGCCGCTCGAGCGCGTCGACGCGGCGGTCGGCCCGCTGGCCCATCAGCACCAGCCCGGCGGAGATCGACCTGAAGGCGTCGATGGACTCGCGCACCGACTCGGCGTCGGCGAGCTCGAGCCTCGCCCGCTCGGCGGTCTGCTCGGCCGTCAGGTAGCGGGCCTTGGTCAGCGCGATGCGGAGGTCGAACGTGTCGGCGGCGGGCACCTGCTCGAGCAGGTCGCCGCTCACACGGACCAGGTCCTGCCTCGCCGACTCGGTGTCGGCCTTGGAGAGCATCCTCGCGTAGACCGCGCCCAGCCTCTGGGCGACCCCGACCCGCTGCTCGCCCGAGGTTCGTTCGAGTCGGCCCCGCAGGTGCTCGGCGAGCAACTCGTCGAGCCCTCGCGTGCGGAGGTAGGACTCGAGCAGACCGTCGGGCGAGTCGTCGGCGATCGCGTCGGCCCGGGATTCGGGCGACGTGTCGGGCGCCGATTCGGGCGGCTCGGGCTGCGCCCGTGCGCCCGCGGTCAGCAGGAACGCCGGCAGCAGGAACGCGGCCGCAATCCGGACCGGCCTGGTCGATCTAGGGCTCGGACGACGGGACATAGCTCCTCTTGACAAAGCCCGCGTCGACCGCGGCCTGGAGCGCGGAGGCGGCGTCGTCGATCGGCACGCCGTCGCTCACGCGGAACACCACGCCCTGCTCCTTCGGTAGGGCCGACAGCAGATTGCGCAGGCTGTTGATCGATCGCAGCCTGTGCGCCCCGATCTCGTACACCGTTGCCCCATCGGCGAACCTGATGCGGACGACCTGGGGCTGGAGAGCGCCCGCCTTGCCGCCCCCTTCGGTCGCGAGGGCCGAGGAGAGCTTGTCTTCGTCTGACGAGAAGCTCGCTGTGACCATGAAGAAGATGAGCAGCAGGAACACCACGTCGATCATGCTCGTCATGGGCAGCACGCCGAGCAGGGAGGCCTCGCGGTGGCGGTGCTTGCTGAGCTTCATCCGCCGCTCCCCTCGGTGCGCGTAGCGAGCGACCAGCGTCGCACGCCCAGCCTTGCGAGCTCGTCGGCAAGGCGGTTCAGGGCCGAGGCGGTGGCGTTCTTGTCGGGGCGGATGAGCAGCACGACGCCCTCGGGCCCGCCGTGCCGCTTGATCTCACGCTCGACGACGGCGATGACGCGATCGAAGGCGAGCGGGCGGGCGTCGACGATATAGGCCCCCTCGCGGGTGATGTCGATCACGAGCGATGGGTTGGTCTCGGGCGTCTGCTCGCCCTTCTCGACGGGCAGGTCGACCGGCGTGCGCGAGATCTGTCCGAACTGGGAGGTGAACATGAAGAAGATGATGAGCTGGAGCACCACGTCGATCATCGGCGTGAGATCGAAGCCCCGGATCGATGATCCGCGGCGGGCCCGGCCTCGGGATGTCACGCGGCGAGCCAGACGCATCAGCGGGCCTGTCCCCCGGGCTGGGCGCGTGCGGCCGCGGGCGGGGCTGCTGGCGCAGTGGTGGGCTGGCCCGAGTGCTGCTCGATGTGGAGGGTGAGTTCCTCGATCGTCTCACCGATCTCGGTGACGAGGTGGTCGATGCGGTTGCGGAGGAAGGTGTAGATGGCGGTGCAGGGGATCGCGACGACCAGGCCCATGATGGTGGTGATCAGCGCCTCGGAGATGTTGCCGGCGAGGTTGTCGGGGCGGACCGGCCCCTCGGTGTTGGAGATGACGTCGAAGGCTCCCACCATGCCGACCACCGTGCCCAGCAGGCCCAGCATCGGGGCGATCGAGGCGACGAGGCCGATGACGTCGGTCATGCGGTGCAGGCGGGCGACTTCCTGCTCGCCGAGTTCCTCGATCGCGTTCTTCAGTTCGAGGAAGCCGAAGGGCGAACGGGCGCAGCGCGAGAGCGCACCTCCCAGCACGCGGGTGAGCAGGCAGCGGTTCTCGTCGTTCTCGCAGTAGGTGATCGCGCCCGCGACATCATGGTGGCTCAGCAGGTGGTCGAGCCGCTCGATGTGGTCGTCGGGCGCGAGGCGAGACACGCGGATCGTGAAGAACTGGGCGATGATCACCGCGGTGACGAATATCGAGAGCGCGACGATCAGCAGGCCGACCTCGCGGGCCTCGATGATGTAGTCGAGCAAGGTGCGGTCGGCGCCGGACGAACCGGCCGCGGTCGCGAGGGTGATGAGCATCATGGTGTGGACAACCTCCCGGGGCCCTGGCCCCACAGTTCTCGCAACGCCGGCCACTCGAGCACGGGGTGCGTCGGGAATCCGTTCCGCAGCTCGCCCGTGAGCACACGGGCGGCGTGGTCGTCGCCCAGCCCCTCGCAGCCCAGGGCCGCGTCGGCGAGCGCGAGGCCCGTCAGATAGGGCGAGACGTCGGGGTTGAGCGCGTGCACGGAGAGCAGCTCGAGCACGCCGCGTCGGCGCTGGGATGCGCCGTCTTCGCGGAGTAACGAGCGGCCGATGGCGATCGTCGCCCAGACGGCTCGCCAGCGTGGACCGCCGGCGAGGCGCTGGCGGTCGAGCATCAGCCTCGCGTCGCGGCGGGCCTGCTCGCCCCCGAGCTGGGCCATGACCATGTTGGCGACGAAGTCGCTGCCCTCGCGGCGGGCGGCGAGGGTCACCGCGCGGCTCAGGTCCGCCGGATCGACGGGGTAGCCCGCCGTCTGCCGCGCGGCGGCGCGGTAGAGCACGCGCATCGCCCAGGCGACCTCGTCGGCGGCGGCGGCGGTGGATGTGGGCGCGGGCATATCGGCGAACGCCCGGGCGGCCTGCCCGTCGAACCAGAGCGGGGGCAGGGCGGGGGCGAGCAGGGATTCGTCGTCGATCGCAGGAGAATTGACGCCCCAGTGGGCCTGGCGTGATGGCGAGGCGGAAAGGTTCGCGTAGAGGTCGAGCCACGCCTCGAGCGCCGCGGCTCGCGCGTCGCGCCGGAGCCGACAGCGGAGCAGGCCCTCGGAGATCGCGGCCGAGGTGGGCCCGGGGATACCCACATACGTCTCGAAGAGCGATTCGAAGAGCGGTTCGGCGCCGAACGCGTCGCCGCGGTTGAGCCGGCTGAGCGCCCGCCAAGCCGTTTCGCCATCGGGCAGGAATGGGCGCACCTCGTCGGCATGGTCACCCTCGACGGCGCGGATCGACTGCCAGCCCACGATCATCGGCTGGCCGGCCTGCTCGACGTGGAGGCCCTGCGTGTCGGCGCTGACGACGGTCCAGCCGGGGTGGCCCCCGTCCCAGGTCATGACCTCTTGAGCCGAGGCGAGCGAAAGAGCTGTCAGGGCGTGGAGCGCGAGTGACACGATTCTGACACGGGCGCCGCTGCTCGCCGCCCTCGGCGCAGCAGTGCTCCGTGCGCAACATCGCGCGTCGTGCGAAAGCGCGATTGCGCCGAGGACGGCGAGTCGTGGCACCCGGGGGGAGCCATCGAATCGTGCCGCTCGCGCTCCACGCTCTGAGGGAACCACGCCGTTCACGGCGTCACCTCCACCTGCCGGAAGCGGCCTCCCGAGGCCTGCGCGATCTGCTCCATCATCACCCTGACCTCGCCCGAGATGACGCTGTTCGTGCTGGCCTCGCCGAAGAGGATGCAGTGGATCGGGATGCGATAGCGCCGGTTCATCGCCTCGATCTGGCCCGGCACCTCGTCGCCAAACCTCCCGTCAGTCATGAAGTAGATCGCGTCGGGCTTGATCCGCCGCTCAAAGACCATCTCGAACGCTGGGGTCGGCTTCGTCCCGCCCATCGGCATCACGGCGCCGATCAGCCGGCGGGCTTCGGCCTTCGACTTCTCCGAGGCGTCACGCCACTGCGGGCGGCCGCCCAGCGCCTCGGGCTGATCGGAGTAGAACACGACCAGGAACTCCCCGTTCTCGGCCAGCTCGGTCACCGACCGCTCCAGCTCGGCCCGCGTGCGGGCCATCTTTTCGCCCCGCATCGAGCTCGAGCGATCGACGATGTAGGCGAATCGGCTGCCCTGGGCCTCGAGGCCGAAGAAGCTCGCGCCGCCCCCGCCCGCGCCGGTCACCAGGCCCTCGCCGTCGCCCTCGCCCACGTCGCCCGCGCCGGCGTCGATCTGCACGTCGAGCGTGGCGTCGGTGAGTGACTCGACCGACGAGGGGGCCGCCGTGCGCAAGTCGGTCGTGGCCGGGTCAACAGGGGCCTCGCTCTCGGGCACGAGCGGCTGGGGAACATCCTCCGCCGGCGCGAGCAGGGCCGCCAGCTCGGCCTCGGTCATCACCGCGAAGTCGACCTGGTTGCCCTGGGGCGCCCCGCCCGCGTCGGCCGAGGGGTAGCGGATGGTGAGGAAACCGGCGACCATCCAGAGCCCGAGATGGATCAGCAACGAAAGGAGCGCCCCGGCCACCGTCGCGCGCGTCGCCCACTTCACGATCGAGTGCCACACCGCGGACCCACCACGCTCAGTCTCAGGGCCTCCGGCCTCTTCGTGATGGTCGCCCGCCTCGTGCGGGGTTTGATCGTGTCTGGGCATGGATCTCGTCCGGCCTGTTGCCGCGCGGCCGCGGTGACTGGCAGTGTATCGGGTCGCCGATCGGCACCACCCCATCGGATGGTTCGGGGGCCGAGTGGGTGGCCCGTCGCCATCCGCCGATGCGCCCAACTCCATGCTGTACCATCGCGGATCGGGGGCGGATGCACGGATCCGGGTGGATAAAGGCCCTCGGGAGGGCTTTTCGCTTGACGGGGGAGGTCCTGGCGCGTTTGCTGGTCTGATCCGCCCGTCATTCCGTTGATGACCCGAGCTCGCAGGGGAACCGCGCATGGCCAATCGCACCGAGACCGCCTCCGAACCCCACAACCCGCTCGCCGCTCACCAGGGCCCCCGCCGGGTGCTGCTCAAGCTCAGCGGTGAGGCATTCTGCCAGCCCGGCAAAGGGGGGATCGATGCGGACGAGCTGAGCGTCATCGCGGGCGAGATCGCCGAGGCCCGGGCCAGGGGGGCCGAGGTCGCGGTGGTGGTGGGCGGCGGCAACTTCGTGAGGGGAGCCGACCTGGCCGACCGGGGGCACATCGACCGGGCGACGGCCGACTACATGGGCATGCTGGGCACGGTGATCAACGCGCTGGCGCTCAAGGACAAGCTCGAGTCGATGGACATCCCGGCGAGGGTGCAGTCGGCGCTCGAGATCCGCGCGGTGGCCGAGCCGTTCATCCGGGGGCGGGCGATCCGGCACCTCGAGAAGGGCCGGGTGGTGGTGCTGGCCGCGGGAACCGGGAACCCCTTTTTCACGACCGACACGTGCGCGGCGCTGCGGGCCACCGAGCTGGGCTGCTCGGCGTTGCTCAAGGCGACCAAGGTCGACGGCGTGTACACCGCCGATCCGGCGAAGGACCCGGGCGCCACACGCTACGACAAGCTCACATTCCAGGAGGCGCTCGACCGGCGGCTTCGGATCATGGACACCGCGGCCTTTGCGATGTGCCAGGAGAATGGCATCCCGATCGTCGTGTTCGACTTCAAGAAGCGGGGCAACATCGCCCGCGTCGTCTCGGGCGAATCGATCGGCACGCTGGTCGCCGGGCGCTGACGGCCCGGGTGCCGGAGCCGCGGCGGATTCCGGGCTAAAATCCCCCCCCGCGCGGCCGCCCGGGCTGAGGGCGAATCGGCGACGGCACCACGGAGAACCACCCATGTCGACCACCCCCGAGAAGATCCTCGCCGAGACCGAGGACGCGATGAAGAAGGCCCTCGACTATCTCCAGCACGAACTCCGGGGCATCCGCACGGGGCGGGCCTCGACCGCGCTCGTTGAGTACGTCAAGGTCGACTACTACGGCTCGCCGACCGATCTGAAGTCGCTCGCGGCGATCAGCGTGCCCGAGCCCCACCAGATCCTCGTCAAGCCGTTCGACAACACGGCGCTGCACGCGATGAAGCAGGGCATCGAGAGCGCAGGGCTGGGGTTGAACCCGCAGGTCGAGGACAAGGCGCTGCGCATCACGATCCCGCTGCTCGACCAGAACCGCCGCAAGCAGCTCGTCTCGCAGGTCAAGAAGCACGGCGAGGAGCAGAAGGTCGTGCTGCGGAACACGCGTCGCGATGGGAACAAGCACGCCGACGGTCTTTCCAAGCAGGAGGGCACGCACTTCTCCGAGGATGAGATCAACACGCTGAAGACCGAGATCCAAGACCTGCTCAAGAAGTACGAGGGTGAGATCGACGGGATGGTAAAGAAGAAGTCGGACGAGGTGATGGAGGTGTGAGACCTCCCGTTGTGTGCCGAAAGCAAGAAGCCCAGGTATCCAGATACCTGGGCTTCTTTCGTTCTGCCGGTTCGCAGCGGTTTACTTGAAGGTCACGATCTGGGGAGACGTGAGCAGGACGGGCTCGGTCTTCAGCATCGCGCCCATCGTCACCGCATCGCGCAGCGCATTGAACCGCTGCTCGCCAAGCACGCCCTTGAGCATCGCCAGCTTCTCGCCCAGCGACTCCGATCCGATCGGCGCCTTGATCATCCCGCCGAACGCCTGGCTGAGCATGTCCTCGAGGCTGGGCGGCTCGGGGAAGTCCATCACGTCGTACTCCTTCAGCGACAGCGAGGACGCCATGTCGTTGAGCGCGTCGTCGAGAGAACCCACCTTGTCGGCCATCTTTAACTTCACCGCGTCGCGGCCCAGGAAGAGCCGACCCTCGGCCGTTTTGCTCAGATCGATCCCGGGTCGGCCCGCCGTCACACGGCCGGTGAACTGGTCGTAGGTCTCGGTCATCTTCGACCGGATCATCGCCATCTCGGCCTCGGACCAGGGCTCGGTCGAGCTGAACAGATCGGCGTGGGGCCCGCGGGCGCGCCCGACGACGTGGACGTGCCCCTTGTCGAGCAGCCCGGCGAGCGCGATCTTGCCGCCCACGACGCCGATCGAGCCGACGATGCTCGCCCGGTCGACGTAGATCGTCTGCCCACCGACCGCGATGTAATACCCGCCCGAGGCGGCCATCGATCCGACGCTCACCCACACGGGCTTGTCCTGGGCGAGGCGGTGCAGGCCCTGCCAGATCACCTCGCTCGCGATCGCTGACCCGCCGGGCGAGTCGATGCGGACGATGACGCCCTCGATGTTGTCGTCCTTGGCGATCTGCTTGATCGCGTTGCGGATCGTCCGGCTGCCGACCGAGGCCGAGCTGAATGGGCCCTCGGGGGTCGAATCGCCGTCGATGATGGTGCCGTTGATGTGCAGCAACGCGATGGTCGGGCCCGTGGTCTGCCGCTTCACGGGCTGGAAGAGCTGCGCGAAGATCAGCAACGGGTTGGCGAAGTCGACGCTCTCCTCGCCCGGCCCGAGTTCACCCTTGTAGGACACGCCGTCGCCCGTCCAGCCCGAGGCGATCGCATACGACTCGACGTGGTCGAGCATGCCGGTCAGGTCGACCTCGGCGTCGATCAGCCCGGCGTCGATCGCCGTGTCGCCGTCGGCCCACCAGGCCTCGTCCATCGCCTGGTCGAGTTCGGCGTCGCTCAGGCCCCGGCCGTCCTTGACGATGCCCCGCATGTTGGCGTACATCGCGTCGAGCAGACCGGAGATGTTCTCGTCCCAGGCCTTGCTGGGTGCCGATCGGGTGATGGTCTCGTCGGCGCCCTTGTAGTCGCCGATCTGCACGAAGTTGGCCTCGAGCCCCAACCAACCGAGGGTGTCGGCGAGGTACATCTCCTCCATGTACACCCCGGGGAACGAGACGCCCCCGCCCTGCTGGAGCATCGCGTCGTCGGCGTAGGAGGCCAGCAGCACCTCGGCCGTGTCGTAGCCCTCGGCGAACATGTACACCGTCTTGCCCGCGTCATGGACCTCGCGCATCGCCTGCCCGATCTCTTCGACCTCGCTGACGTTGAGCGTCGCGTCCTTGACGCGGACGATCAGGCCTTCTAGGTCCGGGTCGTCGGCCGCGTCGTGCAGCAGGTCGACGTAGTCGCGCAGCGTGGGCGAGGCCTCGCCGAACATCGAGAACGGGCTGTCCATCACGGGCGGGTCGCCCTTGATCTCGAGCATCCTGACGTCGTAGGTCTGGGCGCACGCGACCAGGCCCGCAGTGAGCACGGCCGTGGCCGCGGCCAGAATTCCGGTCATCCGCATCGGTCCACCTTTCGAGTTCTTCCATCCCGGGGGGGTCCCGTGGTGAGTCTATCCCGACGGCGCGCGGGACAGGCGAACATCCGATTGGGGCCTTGCCCATCCTGTTCACGCGTAGCCCAGACGATCGAGATCATCCTCATCAAGCCCAAACTGGTGGCCGATCTCGTGGAGGAGCGTGATCATGATCTCCTCGTACACGCGGTCGTCGCCCGGGCGGTCGTCCCAATCGACGCGGCCCCACCCGCCGGCCTGCTCGATGATGCCGCGGCGGAAGAGGTGGATGTCGCCCGGCAGTTCGGGCGGCGCGTCGACGCCGCGTTCGGTGTCGGGGATCCCCGTGTGCAGCCCGCACAGCTCCGTGCGGGACGCGGGGTCGCGGGGGTCGAGGCCCAGGTCGCGGAGCATGTTATCGTCGGGCTCGTCGACCACGATCAGCGGCACCTCGTCGAGCAGGTCGTGCAGCGCGTCGGGCAACTCGCCGAGCGCCTCCTCGAGCAACGCGTCGAACCGGTCTCGTTCGCGGTCAGCCAGCGGCATCGCGCCCACCCGCCCCGGCGGGCTTCTCGGCGATCACGTCGGTCAGCCCGGGCGCGGGATTGAGCAGCACCGCGCGGAGCCTGAGTGCATCAACGCCCACGCCGAACAGCCCCAGCGTGAAGAGAAACGACCCCACCGCGATCATGATCAGCTCGAAGGTCATCAGCAGGTCGGCCGCGAGCCCCTGGACGTCGCCGATGGCGAGCCTCATGACGTCCGCGAGCGACGCGAGCGCGAGCGAGCCGATCAGCGCGGTCAGCGGCTGCGTATCGACTCTCCCCGTGCGCATCACCAGCGACCTGGCCGTGAGCGAGACGACGTGCTCGCGCAAACCCAGGATGATGATGACGATGAGCAGGTTCTCGGCCAGCCGGAGCCAGGCCCGGTTCCAGTCGATCACACCGGCCCCGAGGTAGGGCGCCGCGTTGCGGTCGTACACGACGATCAGCCCGTAGTGCACGAACATCAGCGGGAGGTAGAGCAGCGTGGAACCCAGCGCCTTGAACGACCCCCACCCGTTCCGGTGCGCGACGGGCTTGAAGAGGACCAGCGAACCGAGCCCGCTCAGTCCGATGCAACCCAGACCCAGCGTCGCGATGGCGTGCGGGCTCGGCAGCGGCACGTGGGGAATGGGCGTCGTACGCCAGATGGCGAGCGCATCCATGAGCCGCTGCGCCCAGACCGACAACGCCGCGGCGATCGCCGCCCATGACCAGAGAATCATCCCGTAGGCGGCCAGCCGGGGCCGGCGCAGGGGCAAGAGCTCCTCGGCCATCGGGTCGACGCACGCGAGGATCGTCGCCCGCACGGCGGTGCCGCACTCGGGGCAGCGCGCACGGATCGACAGACCCTTGAGGTCATATCCGCAACCGATGCACGGCAGGTTGCCGGCCAGATCGGTCGCGAGCATGGGCGCCGGTTCCGGCGCCGCACCGCCCTGCGGCTTCTCCTCGCTCACGCGTGGCCCCGTCACGAGACACATCCCGCCCCGGGGAGACCCGACCATACGACACGGCCCAGGGCGTCAGCAGCATAGCGGATCGCGGCCGGACGTTGAAGCCCATTCGGGCGGGCGAGCGGGTCGTCCTATAGTCGGGCCCGATCTTCGGCAACTGATCGCGCGACCCGTCCGTAGAGCCACACGATGCTTGACCAGATCGCCCGCCTTCGCAAGAACGTCGCCTCGGTCTATCTCGGGGAGGCCGCGGTCATCGACCGCGTGATCCGCTGCCTGCTCGCCCGGGGGCACGCGTTGATCGAGGACGTCCCCGGGGTCGGCAAGACGGTCCTTGCCTCGTCGATCGCCAGGAGCATCGCCGGGACGTTCAGCCGGATCCAGCTGACGCCCGACATGCTGCCGGCGGACGTGATCGGTGTGACGATCTTCGACAGGGAGGGCCACCGCTTCGAGTTCCGGCGGGGGCCCATCTTCGCCAACATCGTCCTCGCCGACGAGATCAACCGCACGACGCCCCGCACGCAGACGGCCCTGCTCGAGGCGATGAGCGACGGGAGCATCTCGATCGACGGCGTGGAGCACAAGCTGCCGCCCCCGTTCATCGTGCTCGCGACGCAGAACCCCTACGAGTTCGAGGGCACCTATCTGCTCCCGGAGAACCAGCTCGACCGGTTCCTGATGCGGATCAGCCTGGGCTACCCGTCCGCCGAGGCCGAGAGCACGCTGCTCGAGCTGCGGCCGTCGCAGACGGTCCTCGACCGGCTCGAGCCGGTGCTCTCGGCGGCGGAGGTCGTCACGCTTCAGCAGGCGGTCGACCGGGTGAAGCTGAGCGGCGCGATGCGGGACTACATCGTGCGGTACGCCCGGGCGACGCGCGAGCACGACGACATCGAGATCGGGCTCAGCCCGCGGGGCAGCCTCGCGCTCGCCCACGCCGCCCGCGCCACCGCGTTCATGGCGGGGCGGGACCACGTCATCCCCGAGGACGTGATCGAGAACATCACGCCGGTGTGCGCGCACCGTGTGTTCCTCAAGGGGGGCGGGGGCACGCTGAACTGGTCGGCGGCGGCCGCCGCCCTCGATGACGTGTTGCGGACGGTCGGCTCACCGGCCTGACGCTAGAGACGCTCGCGCACACGCTCGTCGAAGCGGTCGATGCGACGGCGGAGGGTGGCGACGTCGAAGCGGGCGGGCCAGCCCCCTGCCCCGAAAACAGCTTCGCCGATCGAGGCCGCGAGCCGAAGGGCCGCATCCACCGTCTGGGATGGTGGATGAAGCCCGCCCGAGATCAGATCGTGATCCGACCAGGAGAGCGTGACCTCGTGTGCGGATTCCGCCCCTGAGGGCCACGAGACGGTGATCTCGTACGACCACCCCTGACCGGTCTCGGTCTCGGGTCCGATGCGGATCTCGATGGCGTGGATGGTCATCGCGCCCGAAGCCTACCCACGCCGGTGCCGCGGCGGCCGTACGATCGCTCCAATGGGATTCCTCCTCGAGACTATCCGGCTGGGCCTGACCAACCTGCGTCTGCAGCTCCTCCGTTCCATCCTCACCGCCCTCGGCATCATCTTCGGCGTGGCGGCGGTGATCGCGATGGTGGGCATCGGCGAGGGCTCGACGCGCGAGGCCCTGGCCCAGATCGAGCGGCTCGGAGCCCGCAACATCATCCTCCGCAGCCAGAAGCCGCCCGAGGCCCAGAGCCAGCAGGGCGCCAGCCAGCGCAGCTTCATCAATCGCTACGGCGTCACCTACGCCGATCTGATCGTCATCGAGGAGAACTTCCCCGATGCAACGCATGTCGTGCCGCTCAAGGAAGTGGGCGGCGAGGTGCTGCGGGGCGCGATGCGCAAGGTCAGCCAGGCCTTCGGCACCACGCCTGAGTTCGCCGAGGTCGCCCGCCTCAGCGTCGCGCGGGGCCGTTACCTCACAGAAACGGACATGTCCAGCCAGTCGCTGGTCTGCATCATCGGGTCGGAGATCGCCAAGGAGTTCTTCCACCTCGAGGACCCGCTGGGCCAGACGCTGCGCATCGACGACAAGGTCGTCGAGGTCGTCGGCGTGCTCAGCCCGGTCGGGCTGTCGGGTGGGGCCGGGTCGGCCCTGGTGGGCCGCGACCTTAACCTGGACGTGCACATCCCGATCACCACGGCCCGGGCCGTGTTCGGCGACCAGGTCATCCGCCGCAGCCAGGGATCGTTCCAGGGCAACGAGGTCGAGGTCGCCGAGGTGTATCTCGAGAGCCCCGACCGGACGCAGGTGATCGCCGACGCCTCGCGGCTCCAGCGGCTCATGGAGCACCGGCACCCGGACCTGACCGACCTCGGCATGATCGTTCCCTACGAGTTGCTCGAGAACGCCCGCAAGCGGGCCATCGCGGGCAAGTGGATCGCCGCGGCCATCGCCGCCATCAGCCTGCTCGTGGGCGGCATCGGCATCATGAACATCATGCTCGCGACGGTCACCGAGCGCACCCGCGAGATCGGAGTCCGCAGGGCCCTCGGGGCGACCCGCAAGCACATCGTCGCCCAGTTCCTGGTCGAGACGGGCGTGCTCAGCGCGGTCGGCGGGATCGCGGGGGTCGCCCTCGGCATCGGGCTGACCGTGTCGCTGGACAAGCTCATCCCGCTTCTGCCAAGGGTCCCCTACCTGGGCAGCCTGGTGCCGCCCGACGTGTCGCTTCCCACGGCCATATCGCCCTGGTCGGTGATCGTCGCCTTCCTCGTCGCGGCGGCGACGGGGCTCGTCTTCGGCATCTACCCGGCGCGCAAGGCGGCCAGGCAGGATCCGATCGTCGCGTTGCGGCACGATTGACGCGTCGGTAGCGGCTTCTGTGATACCACGAAAAACCGCGTGCTCACGCACGCGGCTCGGTTTGGTTCACTGGACCATACGAGGCTCTTACACCTCGCCCAGCAGGTCCGCGATCTCATCGTCGACGGGATTTGACGCCCGGTCGTCGGCCGGGCCCTTGCCTCGCTTGGTGCCCTTGCCGGACTTGGGCTTTTCACGGCGATCCCCGCCGGCCGCGTGGTCGTTGTCCGGGTCGTCGTCGTCGTCATCGTCCTCGGCGGCGTCGGCCTCGAGCGCCGCGAGCCGGGCCTGTTCGGCCTCTTCGAGCTCCCGCTCGGCCCGTTCGTGCTCTTCCTTGGTCATCTTCCGCTTGATCGCCTCGATCTTGTCGCGGTCGGGCGCGAGCACGATGCTTGTCTGCCGGCCCACCCACCGCGGCGCGAGTTCGACCTTCGAGATGTCGGACAGATCGATGCAGATCTGGTCGAGGCGTTCCAGGCCCAGCTGCTTATGCATCATCTCGCGGCCGCGGAATCGCTGCGTGATCTGCACCTTGTGTCCGGCCATCAGGAACTTGCGGGCCTGATCGACGCGGATCTTCACGTCGTGCGGGTCGATCTTGATCGAGCGACCCAGCCGGATCTCCTTGAGCTCCTGCTGCTTGCCCGCCGCCCGGCTCTTCTGCTGCTTCTTGGACAGGTCGTACTTGTACTTCCCGTAGTCCATGATCTTGCACACGGGCGGCCTGGCGTCGGCGACGACCTCGACCAGGTCGAGCCCCGCCTCCTGCGCCATCCGCAGTGCCTCGTGCGTCTCGATCACCCCGACCTGCTCGTTGTCCGGCCCGATCACCCTGATCGGCGTGATGCGGATCATGTGGTTCACGCGGGTGCGTTGAACCGGGGCCGGCCCTCTCATGTAGAAGCGACGTGCGATCTTGGTGCTCCTTTGAACTGGTGCGCCGGTACCGGTCGGCTCGCCACACGCGGCCCCCAGACCGGCGGCAACCGGCGAGAATGCAGACGAGTTTCCGAGCGAGCCGCCGGGATCATCGCGGATACCCAGCGCGGCCAACGGGCCGGGGCGCTCGCGCCCATGCGATAACGATCGGGGTCATGCGTGGCGCCGCGCCGCGGAGAAGAGGAAGTGCGTAGCGATCAGAGCGGGTCTGTGGCATGTCGAGGCCGCGGGCTCCTGATCAAGACGACCGATCGGGTCTCGGCCCGATCCTCGGATCACCTTAATCTATTTCGGATCTGAGCGTAAAGCAAGCCGAGGGACCCCGAGATTGGTGGGAGGCGGCGACGCTCGGGCCTGGCTCGGCCTACCGAAGCGCGGCCAAGATGATGTTCAGCCCGACGCTCAGCAGAAAGAGGAAGAGCACACCCAGAAACAGCGGCTCGGCGAACACATCCGTCCAGGACCTGTGCGACTCGGGGAAGACCTGCACGGGGATCTCGCCCGCCGCCGCCGATTCGGCCTGGGCCAGGCCGCTCAGGCTCTCCATCGCGCCCAACTCCCTGTGCGCGATCGGGGGGGTCTCGCCCGCCCGGATCGCCCGAAGGTCGATGAGCAGATCCTTGCACGAGCGGTACCGATCGCCCGGCTTCTTGGCCATCATCATTTCGATGACTTCGCTGATCGCCCCGGACAGCTTGGGGTTCACATGATCCGGCGCCGTGAGGGTCGCCTTGAGGTGCTTCTTCATCACCTCCGACGGGTCCTTGCCCTCGAAGGGCACGACGCCCGTGACCATGTGGAAGAGCGTGGCACCGAGCGAGTAGATGTCGCTCTGCGGCCCCACCGTCTCCAGCCCCATCACCTGCTCGGGGCTGATGTAGTAGGGCGTGCCGAAGGCCTTGCCCTTCTCGGCCTCGGCGGCCTCCTTGTCGCTCACCGCGCGCGCCAGGCCCATGTCGGCCAGCTTCACGACCCCCTGCTTGGTGATCATGATGTTCTTGGGCTTGACGTCGCGGTGGATCAGGCCCCGCTCGTGCGCGTGCTCGAGCGCCTCGGCCACCTGGATAGCGACCTCGATCGCGTCCTTCTCCTCATATCGTTTCTGGGCGATGATGTCATCGTGCACGGTCCGCCCGTCCACGTACTCCATCACGAAGTAGTAGGTGTCGCGGTTCTGACCGACGTCGAAGGCCTGCACGATGTTGGGGTGGTTGAGCTTCGCCGCCGCCTGGCCCTCGCGGAAGAACCGCTCGATGAACTGCACGTTGCCGCTGAACTTGCTGGGCAGCACCTTCACCGCCACGTAGCGGTCGAGGCTCCGCTGCTTGGCGCGGTAGACCTTGGCCATCGCCCCCCGACCGAGCTCACGGAAATCGGTATACCCCGGGATGCCCTTGCGCTCCTCGTCCAGCCGCTCGCGCAACCGGGCCATCTGGCTCGTCGTCGCATACCCATTGTGGACGAGCAGTTTCCAGAGTGAGCGGTTATTCGGGTCCTCGATCCCCTTGGCCAGGGCGAGGCAGTGCTGGACCTGTTCGGTCGTCGCCAGCCCTTGTTCGATCACGGCGCGGCCGACGATCGTGTCCAGGTTGGTCCCGCTCTTCTCCGCCTCGGCCTTCCAGGCCTCGTCCAGCGCGGCCGAAGAGATATCGGGGCCATCCAGTGGCGGAGGAACGAACCCGGCCGTGTCGTCCGCCGACGGCGTGGCGCTTTTCTCCAATTCGAGTTTGGATTCTGGCTGGCTCATCCTGATTCGGCCACGCGCGCGATATCGCACGAGACCCGTGATGTACCGAAAGTAAATCCGCGGCCCCTGCTTGTCAACGCCTGATCGCCCACCCTTGGTAGATCGGAGCGTGACAACCCACCAGATCGATACGGCCGGAACGGCGAGGCGGATCGGGCGGCGCGAGAACAGATCGGCTTCCATCCAAACTCAGGGCCGGCCCCGACCGAGAACCATCGGATTGCGGCGGGCGATTCTGAAGTCTCCCCGCGAGATCGGCAGAATCCGCGCTTCTTCACGGGCGTCTCGGCTTCAGATCCGGCGCAACACCTGAGCGCATCTGATCCGATCGCCGATTCATGGCGGGGTCCCCGTGGCCGCGTCCCCTGGGCCCCAAGGAGCAGCGACCGTGTCATCCTCGGTGCACGCCGACGCGTTCTATCGCGAAGTGATCGCCTCGGGCGAACTCTTCACGGTGGAGCACGAGGAGGATGGGCCGATCGAATGGCATCTTGCGGGCGGCATCCACGCCCGGCCGTTCTGGTCGGCCCGGAGCCGGGCGGTCCGGATGCTCCAGGGGCCGCTCCGCCGGCGGGGGCTGGTGATCGTGCCCGTGATCTGGCACGAGTTCTGTTCGCGCATCGTCCCCGAGATGCGGTCTGCCGGCCAGCTCGTGGGGCTCAACTGGCACGGCGCTCGGGCCCGGGGCTACAACCTCGACCCCGATGCGGTCGTACAGGCCGTCGAGTCCATGCGCATCGGTCGGGCGGCGGGGTGACCAAGTCCGCTGAAGCGTCCGACGCTTCGAGGACTCGGCATCGGCGTCCCCGCGACCATTCCTCACGTTTTCGACACCGAGCCTGAGCAAGTCCTCGAGCGAAGGCTCGGACGATCTCCGTGACCCACACCCCCCGCCCCGCTACCGTCCGGCGATGCAAACGGAGTTGCTCGAAGGACTGACGGATCCACAGCGCGAAGCGGTCCAATGCACGGAGGGCCCGCTGCTCGTCCTCGCCGCCGCGGGTTCGGGCAAGACACGGGTGATCACACGCCGCATCGCCTACCTGATGAGCCTGGGCGTGCCCGCGTGGCAGATCCTCGCCCTGACTTTCACCAACAAGGCCGCGGGGGAGATGCGCGAGCGCGTCCTCGCGATCCTCGAAGCCGACGAGGGCGACCCGCGCCGCACGCGGGGGCTGACGGTCACCACGTTCCACTCGCTCTGTGCACGCCTGCTGCGTCGGTACGCCGACCGGGCGGGTCTGCCGGGCCTCAAGCCCGACTACACGATCTACGACACAGCCGACCAGACGGCGGCGATGAAGCGGGCGCTCGAGCGGCTGGATCTGTCCACGTCCAACTGGCCGCCTCGCTCGGTGCTCGGCGCGATCTCGAACGCGAAGAACGAGCTGCTCGACTCCGACGCCTTCGCCGCGAGGGCGGGCGACTTCTACTCCAAGCAGCTCGCGAAGATCTACGGGGCCTATCAGGAGACGCTCCGGCGGGCGGGGGCGATCGACTTCGACGACCTGCTCCTGCTCACCGCCCGGATGCTCGCGAGCGACGCCGGCATCCGAAGCGAGTGCCAGGACCGCTGGCGGTACATCCTGATCGACGAATACCAGGACACCAACCAGGCCCAGTTCCAGATCGCCTCGCTGCTCGCCGGGGAGGGGCGGGCGGCCGACAGCGACCTCGCGGGCCTGCCCGACGTCGATGAGGACGACCTGGGCGCGGTCGGCGGGCCCAACATCTGCGTCGTGGGCGACCCCGACCAAGCCATCTACGGCTGGCGCGGCGCCGACATCACCAACATCCTCGAGTTCGAGGGGCACTACCCGGGCGCCCGCGTCATCACGCTGGGCGAGAATTTCCGCTCGACCCGCCCCATCCTCGCGATCGCCGACACGCTGATCAAGCACAACACCCGCCGCAAGGACAAGCCCCTGTTCACGAGCCGCGAGGGGGGCGAGCCGATCGAGGCGATCCTCTGTCGCGACGAGCGGCACGAGGCGGAGCTGATCGCCGACTGGTTCCGGGCCCAGCACGACGAGCACAGCGTCGCCTGGCGCGAGATGGCGGTGTTCTACCGCACCAACGCGCTGAGCCGGGTGATGGAGGACTCGCTTCGGCAGGGCGGCATCCCCTACACCATCGCGCGTGGCACCGCGTTCTATCAGCGCGAGGAGATCAAGAACGCGGTCGCCTACCTCCGGGTGGTCGCCAACACCGCCGACGATGTCTCGCTCGAGCGGATCGTCAACACGCCGACGCGCGGCATCGGCAAGACGAGCCTC
This sequence comes from Phycisphaeraceae bacterium, assembly GCA_023898685.1. Lineage (GTDB taxonomy): Bacteria > Planctomycetota > Phycisphaerae > Phycisphaerales > UBA1924 > UBA1926. The sequence goes on along the minus strand of CP060234.1, from coordinate 2,489,290 downwards.
GACCGGGTCCGGATGGCCTCACAGCAGGCCGGCGTCCCGCTCTTCGGGATGATGCGCCGCGCGGACGAACTCGATGGCCTCACGGCCAGGTCGACGGGGGCGATGGGCAAGTTCGTCGAGATTCTCGACGGGTGGACCGGGGCGGGGTCGTTCATGGGCTCGGAGGTCGCGGGCTCGCTGCACGAGCTGGTCGAGCGGGTGATCGACGAGTCGGGCCTGCGAGCCCACTACGCCAAGCAGGCCCGGACGTCGGGGGCCGAGTCCGACGCCGAGCGGCTCGACAACCTCGACGAGTTGATCAGCAGCGCCAGGCAGTTCGGGGACGAATACGACCCCGCGGCCGACCCGGTGACGTTCCCGGGGGCCGATGTACTGGAGTCCGGGGCGGAGACGCAGGTCCCCCCGCTGCTGGCGCTGCTGCGGGCCTATCTGGAGTCGATCGCGCTCGTCGCCGACGCCGACATGGTCGACCCCGCCCAGGGCGCCGTGACGCTGATGACCCTGCACGCCGCGAAGGGGCTGGAATTCGCGGCCGTCGCGATGATCGGGCTTGAGGAGGGTCTTCTGCCCCACTCCCGTGCGTTCGACTCCGACGCCGCACTGGAGGAGGAACGCCGCCTCGCGTTCGTCGGCATCACCCGGGCGATGCAGCGTCTGCACATCACCGCGGCGCGCTACCGAACCATCCGGGGCATCTCCGAGCGGACGATCCCCAGCCGGTTCCTCGAAGAGATCGGCTCCGAGCACGTCACCCGCTCCGACCAGTCCGATGCATGGGACGCCGAGCCGACGCATGACGCCAGCCCCATGGCCTCCGGGTCGATGGAGGCGAAGCTCTCGGCGATCCGCGCCGTTCGGCGGGCGTCGAGCGGCCCGCCCGCGTCGGCCCTGTTCCCCCCGGGCTCACGCGTCAGCCACCCGCAGTTCGGCGAGGGGCGCGTGATCGAGGTCAACGGGGCGGGCTCGAACGCACGCATCCAGGTGAACTTCAAGGGCTTGGGAAAGAAGACGCTCGTGCTCGAGTACGCCCGCCTCAAGGCGCTGGAATGACGTGGTTCTCCTCCCCCGTCACCGACGGGGGAGGTGCCGGAGTCCATCCGAAGGATGGGCGGAGGCCGAGGGGGTGCCTCGGAACGAACGTCGAAGAACGCCCGAAGAACCCCCTCCGACCCGCCAGCGCGTCTTCGACGCTTCAGCGGGCCACCTCCCCGTCGGTGACGGGGGAGGAGATCTGCGAGTCTTCTCTACGCGGACACCTTGGCGACTCCACCCCACATCACGCGCACGCCGCGGCCTCCTCATGGACCACGTCTCGGACCGTCTCGCACGCGGCCACCGCTTCCAGTCCCTTCTTGAGGTCGGCGATGATCGCCGACGCGGGTTCGAGGCCCACCGACAGCCTCAGCAGCCCATCACTGATTCCCGTCGCCCGACGCTGATCCGCCGGGACGTCGGCGTGTGTCATGCTCGCGGGATGGGTCACCAGCGTTTCGACCGAACCCACGTGCTCGACCAGAGTGCACAGCTCGAGCGCCTCGACGAACTGTCGCCCCGCGTCGAGCCCGCCGTCGATCTCGAACGAGACCACCGCCCCGTGCCTCGCCCCGTCCAGCCCGACGTGCTGCCGATCCGCGATCGCCGCGGCCCGCCCCGTCGCCAGCGACGGGTGGTTGACCTTCACGATCTGCGGGTGCGTCGCGAGCCAGGCCGCGACCGCCTCGGCCGTGCGTGACTGCCGCTCGACGCGCAGCGGGAGTGTCCGCAATCCGTTGAGCGTGAGCCAGGCGTTGAGCGGGTTCTGGATCGCGCCGGTGCACTTGCGGATGAAGCGGATCCGCTCGTCGACCGCCTCGTCGCGCGTCACCAGCGCCCCGCCCAGCGCAACCGAGTGCCCTTCGATGAACTTCGTCGTCGAGTAGACAGAGATGTCGGCACCCAGATCCAACGGCTGCTGGAGCACCGGGGTCAGGAATGTGTTGTCCACCGCGAGCAGGGCCCCGCTCTCCCGGGCGATCACCGCGACCGCCTCGATGTCGGTGATCTCCAGCGACGGGTTCGAGGGAGTCTCGACGAAGATCAGCTTCGTGGTCGTCCGCACGGCGGCGCGGATCGCCTCGGGCCTCGTCGCATCGACGAAGTCGGCTTCGACGCCCAGGTCGCTGAGCAGTTGTCGGATGAGCCTCGTCGTGCCGCCGTAGACACCCGACCCGCAGATGACGTGGTCGCCCGCCTTGAGCAGCGCCAGGAAGAGCGCGGTCTCGGCGGCCATCCCGGTTGCGAAGCAGGTGGCGGGCAATGCCTGCTCGAGGTCGCCCAGGGCCTTTTCGAGGGCGGCGACGGTCGGGTTCGAGACCCGCGAGTACTGGTGCTCCGCCCCGCTGCCGACGCCGTCGCGCCAGAAGGTGGTCGACTGGACGAGCGGGGTGACGAGCGGCTCGCCATCGGACGCCGTCTGACCGATGCCCGGACAGAGGGTCTGGAGGCGGGTGATGGTCTCGGTGTGGTTGGTACGTCCCATGCTGTGAACTCCTCACAGCATCGAGAGCGTCCAGTGCTGGCGTGGCGCGGCGAACGTCGCCGCTGGTTTTGACGGGTCCCCGCTCGGGGCAGGTCCCGTCCGCATCGCTCCCCACGCCGGGGCTGGCCTCGGCACCGTGGCGGGGTTCACCCGCTCGGTTGCCGCCCGGGACCTTATGAGGCATCCCGGGACTCTTGATGCACTGGGCGGAGCATACGGAACGGACGGAAAGAGTCAAGGCCATTCCCGAGAAGATTCATCAGTTTTTGCGGATGAACGGAAGAATACGGAATTCCGACTGCTTTCAGTTCTTTTCAGGTCGCGTGTTCCGCTCGCCAGGCCGGCCTTGGCGAACCGGTCCGGCCCGGCGCGCGGCGCGCTGTGCACAACGCGCGGCGTCCCGGAACTTTGCTCGGATTCGTACGACCTCCCGACCGGACCGACCGTCGCGAGCCGCCGCCCGGTGCGGATCGCGCGAACCAAGGTGCCGTCACGGGCCGAAGCGTTCAGCGACGGGACGCCCGGCCGACCCACCCGCGCGCGTCACGGACACCAAAGTACAAGCTGACGTCGTCGGGTCGGGCTCACCCAAGGTCGACATTCCGGCCGGTGGCACGCCTGACCCGGGTGGAATCGGGAGGACGGCCAGCCCGCGTCACCCGGACTGTCTGAGGTCGGACTCCGCCTTCAAGGTCGTCGCCCGCCGACCGAGAACGAGCCCCTCGATGGGGAATCGAGAAGTTTCGTGTTCTGGCCCGTCTGGCGGCTTGACTATTCGCCCTCACCACTCGATATTGTTTTGCGTCGGGGTTCCGCCGTCGTGGAAGGCGTGGGACCCCGGCCGACGCGGCCTCGGACGCCGCCGTGAGACAAGGCCACCGGCCCTCCAATGGAAACCCAAGTCGACGACCGACACCCGTGCCCGCCAACGGGCGGGCTTGCTCTCGATCAATGCCTCGTACCGGTCACGCTCGACGACCGCGAGCTTTTCGCGGCCGCGACGGGGATGCTCCGTGAGCCCATCTCGGACGCCTCGTTCGCCGCGTCGCTCTGCTGGTGCGAGCCGCTGCTGCTGCGTCGCGCGGTCATCAACGACCACGTCTGCCTGTTCAGCGCGGCCGACGGCGACCTCTCGATGATGCTCCCGCCGCTCCCGACCCGTCTGTCCAGCGACGCGGAGCTCGCCGGTGCTCTCGAAGCGTGCTTCGAGATCATGGACGCGGCGAACGATCGGGGCCCGGGCGTCGAGCGGTCGCGCATCGAGTATGTGTCCGACGAGGTGCTCGAGCACATCCGCTCGATCCGCGCCCTCCCGCTCTCGGCCTCGCCCATGCCGGGCGACTATGTCTACCGGCGCGACGCGCTGGTGGAACTCGCCGGCGGCGACCTGAAGGGCAAACGCAAGCTGCGCAGCAAGTTCCTGCGGGAGAACCCGGACGTCCAGACCGCGGACATCACGCCCGCCGACATCCCCGAGTGCGTCGAGCTGCTGAGCCTCTGGCGGCACGAGGCCGACCTGCGTCATGAGGGCGAGGCGAACGACCACCTCATCGGCGTGGACGTGCTCCGCGAGCGCGACGAGCGCAGCACCAGACGCTACCTCGAACTGATCGACGAGCTGGGCCTCGTCTCGATGACCGTCCGCGCGTCGGGCCGCCTGGTGGGCTTCACCATCGGCGAGCAGCTGACGCCCGCGATGGGCGTCGTCAGCGTCGAGAAGACCCACCCGGACTTCGCGGGCGCCCCCCAGTTCATCTACAGCGAGTTCTGCCGCACCCGCTTCGAGGGCGCCACGGAGATCAACGCGGGCGACGACTGGGGCATCGATACGCTCCGCTACACCAAGCAGAGCTACCGCCCCAGCAAGATGCTCTCCAAGAGCGTGCTCACCCGCCAGCCGGTGCACGAGCCGGGCGGGCCCGAGCCATCGACCGTGCGGCTGCTCTCGCGGGGGCGGCCCGCGCCTCGCCACGCCGAGATGATCGGGGGACCGACCATGAGCATCCGCCGGGCGACCGCGGAGGACGCCGCCTCCATGCTCGATATCGAGTCGCGCGCCTTCGCGGACTCGGACGACCGGTTCACGCTCCGCCAAATCCGCCGGCTGATCGCCAACCCGCGTGCGAGGGTCGCTGTCGCCGAGCACGAAGGGCTGGTCGCGGGCTGGTGCGTGGCGCTGATCCGCACGCACCGTCGCACCAAGTCGGGGCGGGTCTACAGCGTCGCGGTCGACCCGGCGATGACGGGCGTGGGGCTGGGGCGCGGGATGCTCAACTGGATGCTCGACGCGCTCGAGCAGGAGGGCATCGCCCGGGTCTACCTCGAAGTGCGGGCGACGAATGTCGCGGCGATCAGCCTCTACACGTCCGCCGGGTTCCGCGCGATCAAGACGCTGTCCCGTTACTACGCGGGAGACGTCGACGGGCTGCGGATGCTCCGCGTCGCGCCGTCCGGGGCGCCTGCCCTGACGGACGGGGACCTATCCTGATCCGTGCCGCCGGTTCGATACAAGCTCACGCTCGCCTACGACGGCACCGAATTCCACGGCTGGCAGAAGCAGGAGCCGCCGGCGAGCGAGCACCCCGAGCTTGTCGACCAGACGCCCGATGACATCGCCGAGGGGCGGGTGGCGATGCGGACGGTGCAGCACGTCGTCGAGCGGGCCGTCCGGTCGGTGTGCCGCGAGGCGGTGACGATCAAGGGCGCGAGCCGGACGGATTCTGGGGTGCACGCGGGGGGGCACTACCCCGATGGCCCGCCCGAGTTTGGGAAGCCGGGCGGGCAGGTCGCGGCCTTCACGACGAACCCCGACCCGGCGAAGGGGGTGGGCTGGCCCGTCGAGCGCGGGACCGAAGCCCTCGTGCGGGCGCTCAACAGCGAGCTTCCGAGAGACGTCCTCTGCCTCGGCGCCGAGGCGGTGCCGCTCGACTTCGACCCGATTGGCGGGGCGGTCGCGAAGGAGTACACCTACGCGATCGTCTCGGGGCGGACGCGCCCGCTCTGGGATCGGCGGTACGTCTTCCACACCTGGCACGACCTGGAGCTGGAACCGATGCAGGCCGCGGCGGCCCTGCTGGTGGGCGAGCACGACTTCGAGGCGTTCGCGCAGGCGAGCCACGGGCGGAAGACGACGGTTCGGAGGGTCTTTGCGTGCGGGGTGGAAGGGACCGGGGATCGGGGATCGGGGATCGGGGGAGGCACCCCCTCCGCCTCGCTTCGCTCGGCACCTCCCCCGTCGGTGACGGGGGAGGAGAGATTCCTCATCCGCGTGTCGGGGTCGGGCTTCCTTTACAACATGGTGCGGATCATCGCCGGGACGCTGATGGAGGTCGGGCGGGGGCGGATCGACCCGAACCGGATCCCCGAGATCATCGAATCGAGAGACAGACGCCAGGCCGGGCCGACGCTGCCGCCGCAAGGGTTGCGCCTGGAGTGGATCAGGTATGGGGAAGGCGTGAACGAGCCCTGAGCGTCAGCGACGGGCCGAGCAATATCGAGCGTTCATTGCCGGTGCCCGCCATCAGCCCGAAGGGTGATGGCGGCAAACCGCGAACGCCGGCCTTTCGTGGGTCACCCATCGGGATGACCCACGGCACCGAACGCGAAGCGCCCTGACCGTCAGCGACGGACCGAGCTTTACCGAACGTACATCGCATAATCGACGCCGGCGTGACCCGTCGCTCGCGCTCCGGGCTCGTACAGACGCACACAGGTCACCCGTCGAACTTCAACCCGATCAACCCCAGCACGCGCTCGATTACACCCGCCTGCTCGATCGACCACGCGGGCGACGGGATCGGCTCCGCGCCCCCCACCGCCCGCGCGAAGGACTCCGCCTGGAGCGTGTAGGGTGCGAGCCCGCCCGCCTTGCCCGCGCCGATGACCCGCGTCTCGCCGCCGGCGATGATCTCGATCTTCGCGGGGCGCGGGAAATCCCGCACCACCGCCTCGCCCCGTTTGCCGATCAGCCTCGCCTCGACGAGGTGACCCGAGGGCTCGACCATCGAGCAGGTCAGATCGAACTCGACGCCGGAGGGCATCGCGCCGCGCATCCAGGCCCGCCCGTCCACCGCGTCCGAGCCGTCGCTCCGCGAGCCCCCGAACAGGTCGACCATCTCCGCACCCGCCTCGAGCGATGCGGGCGTCTCGCCCGTGAGGTGCCGCACGTAGGAGAGCGGGTAGCACCCCAGGTCCATCACCGATCCGCCCGCCAGCGCCCGGCTGTACCGCACGTTGGACTTGGCGCCCGCCTTGTGCCCGTCCTCGATCGAGATGTCGAAGCGGGCCTCGATCCGGCGCAGCGAGCCGATCGGCGAATCCGACGTCCGCGCCAGACGCACCGCCTCCGCGGTGAGCGGGCTGTGCACGTACATGAACGCCTCGACGAGCACGAGCCCCCGGTCGGCCGCGAGCGTGAACAGCCGCTCGGCCTCGGCTCGGGTCCAGCACAACGGCTTCTCGCACAGCACGTGCTTGCCGGCCTTCAGCAGCTTCTCGCTCCACACCGGGTGGTCGTTGTTGGGCAGGGTGACGTACACCGCGTCGACGTCGTCGCACTCGAGCAGGTCGTCGTAGGTGCAGGCGTGCGGGATGCCGATCTCGCTCGCGAACTCGTGCCCGCGCTCGTGCGATCGCGAGGCCGCGACCGTGACATCGCACCCCTCGGCCTCGGCGATGCACGGGGCCACCTTACCGGCGATCCGGCCCGTGCCCATGATGGCGAATCGGAGCGTCATGTCTGGAGAATAGCGTGAGCCGATGGGCGCCGGCCCGCCATGCGCGCCCAAATCCCGCTCCCGGCACTTCGTCTCTCCGTCTCTTCGTACCTGAGTCTCTTCTCCTCCGCAATCCCCTCCCCCACTTCCCCCACAACATCCAAGTCCGCTCTCGACCCGCCCCCGGTTTTCGGGCATACTCGCTCCTGTGGCCGATGCAATACCCGCGGGGGCACCGCGTTCGGCCGCACGGCGTCGTCCGCGACGGCGGCCATTCCGGAGGACCGCGATGCAGGGCACGACCGCCGAGCCGATCCCGTCCACGCTCGACCGCATCCGCGACCAGGACTTCGGGTATCACGAAGCCCGCCACCTGCTCTGGCGCGCCGGGTTCGGCGGCACGCCCCGGCAGATCGAGACGCTCGCGTCGTGGGGCCCCGAGAAGGCGGTGGACCATCTCATTGAGGTGGAGAGGGTCCCCTACGACAAGCCCGACCCGAACGAATTCGACCCCGACATCATGAGGCCCCCCACCGCCGCCGAGCAGGCCGAGGCCCAGATGGCCCGCCGGCAGCGCGACGAGGATTCGCTCGCCCGGCTCCGCCTGCTGCGCCAGCAGCGGCAGCGGCAGGATCGACGGCAGATGGCCGACATCCAGCGGTGGTGGCTCGAGCGGATGATCGAGACGCCCCGCCCGCTCGAAGAGAAGATGACCCTCTTCTGGCATGGCTTGTTCGCGACGAGTTACCGCACGATCGAGAACTCGTACCACATGTACCAGCAGAATCAGTTCTACAGGAGCCACGCGATCGGCTCCTACAAGGACCTGCTGTTCGGGCTCATCCGCGACCCGGCGATGCTCGCCTATCTCGACAACGACGACTCGCGCGTGGGCCACCCCAACGAGAATCTCGCGCGCGAGATCATGGAGCTGTTCAGCCTGGGCGTCGGGAATTACTCGGAGCGCGACATCAAGGAGGGGGCGCGCGCCCTCACCGGCTACACCTTCGTCGACGACGAGTTCTCCTTCAACGAGAAGAACCACGACAAGGGATCGAAATCCATCCTGGGTACCCGGGGGAATCTCAACGGCGAGGGGTTCGTTGGCGCTATCCTGCGTCAGAAGGCGTGCGCCGAGTACATCGCCGCTCGCCTCTACGACGAGTTCGCGCTCCACATGCACGCGCTCGCCCCGGAGGATGAGCCCGCGGTGCGGCGCGTCACCGCCAGGCTTGCAGGCGAGCTGCGCGACGCCGACTACAACGTCCGCCCCGTGCTCCGCACGCTGTTCCTGTCCAAGCACTTCTACCACCCGCGCGTGGTCAACAACCGCATCAAGAGCCCGGCCGAACTCGTCATCGGGGCCGTGCGGTCGCTCAACACGCCGGTGCGCGACATGGGCGTGCTCCTCCAGGCGATGGACCTGATGGGCCAGAGCCTGTTCTACCCCCCCAGCGTCAAGGGCTGGCTGGGCGGTCGCACCTGGATCAACACCTCGACCATCTTCGTGCGGCAGAACCTGATGAACTTCCTGCTCACCGGCAAGCTGCCGGTGGGCTACGACTCCGCCGCCCGCGAGGAGAAGTACGACCCGACGGCGCTGCTCGAGCCGCTGGCCGAGACCGACCCCGCCGCGGCCCGCGACCCCGCCCGCGTGGTCGACTACCTGCTCCGCTTCACGCTGGGCCACCCGCAGGAGCAGGCCCAGGGCGTGCTCACCGAATTCGTCGCCGACCACGGCAACACGATCAAGCCCGACGTCATCACCGGTATGCTGCTGCTCGTCGCGGCGATGCCGGAGTATCAGCTGTGCTGACGCGGCGAGAGAGCCAACTGGAAAAGGGCCAGATGGCCAGATCAGAAGGAAGACGCACGACACGAGTCATCTGGCCATCTGGACCTCTGCCATCTGGCCATTTCCACGGGAGCCCTCCCAATGCATCACAATGACGCGTCGGAAGCCCGAGCCTGGACCCGCCGCGAGCTGCTCGGCACCGGTCTGATCATGGCGTCGGCTGCGATGACGATGCCGATGTTCCTCCAGCGCTCCGCGCTCGCGCTGCCCAATCCGGCGAGCGGGCCGCTCCCGGGCGTTCCGGAGGATCGCATCCTTGTCGTCGTGCAGCTGGGCGGCGGCAACGACGGGCTCAACACCGTCGCCCCGGTGGGGCACGACGCCTATCACTCGCTCCGTCCTGCGATCCACATCACGCCCCAGCAGGCGCTCATGCTCGACAAGCGTCACGCCGACATCGGTCTGCATCCCGCGCTCGAAGGCCTCAAGGGGCTCTATGACGACGGGATGCTCTCGCTCGTCCAGGGCGTGGGATACCCGAATCCCAATCGCTCGCACTTCAAGTCGATGGACATCTGGCAGACCGCCGACACCTCGGGCACCGGCGACGGCTGGCTGGGCCGCTACTGCGACTCGGAGTGCTGCGGGTACGGCGCCGGAGAGTCGGGGACCGCGCCGAAGACGCAGGGCAAGACCTCCTATCCCCCCATCTCCATCGGCAACGAGGCCCCGCTCGCCCTCCAGGGGCGCGCGACCAAGCCCGTCGCGTTCGAGACGCCCGACCTCTTCCGCTGGACGGGTGAGCAGATCCACGAGTCGCTGGTCAAGCCATACGCCGAGCTGGTCGAACGCGAGCCCGACCCCAACGCCGACGCGGGCTCCAACGCCGCGTTCCTGATGCGGACGACGCTCGAAGCGCAGATCTCCAGCGACCAGATCCGCAAGGCGGTCGCGGCCCGATCGCTGGTCGACTATCCCAACAGCGAGCTGGGCCAGCAACTCGGCATGATCGCGAAGATGATCCGCGCGGGGCTCAAGACCCGCGTCTACTACGCCACCATGGGCGGCTTCGACACCCACGCGGGGCAGGGCGGGGCGAACGGGCGGCACGCGAACCTGCTCCGCCAGTTCGGCGCCGCGATGCGGGCGTTCTACGCCGATCTCAAGCAGCAGGGCAACGCCGACCGCGTGCTCGCGATGTCGTTCAGCGAATTCGGGCGTCGGGCCGCTCAGAACGCCAGCGGCGGCACCGACCACGGCACCGCGGCTCCCATGTTCCTTTTCGGCCCCATGGTCAACGCGGGCGTGATGAACCCACACCCCTCGCTCACCGACCTCGACAGCGGCGACCTCAAGTACACGGTCGATTTCCGCACCGTGTACGCGGCGATCCTTGAGAACTGGATGAAGGCCGACTCGACGCTCGTGCTCGAGCAGCGCTACAAGCCGGCGCCGGTGATCCGGAAGGCGTAGCGAGGATCTTGGGTGGTGCTGTCCTGACGAGCCCGAAGCGCGAGCGAGGGAGCCCCTTGCCGTTTGTCCCTCGCTTGTGCTTCGGGCTCGTCAGGGAGAATCAAGACGAATCCAGTGCACCATGAATCCCTCTGTGCTTTCTGTGCCTCTGTGGTGAATCCACTTCTTCCGTCGTTCCGAAGACTCACCACAGAGGCACAAAGAGCACAGAGAGGAGACTGGATAGGAACCTGTCCAGACTCAGAACGGCAGGTCCAGCGTCCCGGTCAGCCAGCGCACATACCCCGACGCCGTTCGGCACCGCTTCGCGAACTCGCCGAGGAAACCCGGGCTCACCGCCGCGGCCTCGTCCATCTCCGACACCACGACGTGGTCCTTGCGCTTCAGGTCCTCGACGAGCGGGTGCTCGGGGTCGAACCCCCGCGGCGGGCGCTTGAGCGACTCGCCCGCGAACGCGAACGACCGCTTCAACACCGCGCCGCTTGTCGCCTTCTTCCAGCCCGCCACGTCCGCGACGATCCGCCCCCGCACCGCCGCCAGCGTCGGCCCATCCGGATGCCAGATCCCGGCGCCGACGAACACGCGCCCGGGTTCGAGGTGCAGATAGAACATCGGCGCGTGCACGTCACGAGCCGCCTCATGGCGGAACTGGGCCGTCGCCGCGGTCTTGTAGGGCGACTTGTCCTTGCTGAACCGCGTGTCGCGGTGGATGCGGAACATCGACCCACCGCTGGGGCTGGGGTCGGCGACGAAGTGTTGGCTGATCTTCTCGAGCCGCGGCGCGAAGTCGGCGATGAACCGCAGCATCGGATCGCGGACATGGTCGACGTACTCGCGCTTGTGCGACTCAAACCAGTCTCGGCTGTTGTGCTTCTTCAGCCGGCGGAGGAAGGCAAACAGCTCGGGCGTGAAGTGCGGCGTCGGCATGGTGGTCCCCGGAACGGCGCGGACCCGGTCAGTGCCGCCGCTTCTTGTGGTGGCGTTTCCCGAGCGCTCCGAACATCGCGACGAAGAACCCGACGACGACCAAGAGCACTATGACAAGCAGGATCGGCGTCAGGATGGAGCTGATCATGGGTGTCCCTCCGCGGCTTGCAGTGTACCACGGCCCGCGACGCGCCCCGAGGTGAAGGCCCGCACCCGGGCGTCACTTCTTGGGCCGGCAGTGGGCGATGCGATAGGCGACGTAGGCCCCGCCCGCGAGCACGACAACGCCGACAACAACAATGATGAGAACGGTCTGAGACATCGAAACCTCCACCGGAGTGTACCGCATTCTCGCTGCACGGTGCCACGACCCGTCCGAAGGGCGCGTCGTGCCTTCTCGGTGGCGGGCGAGCCAGCACCACGCGCCACTTGCGCGGCGGGTCGTGATACCGCCTGCTCACCAGGGCAAGGTCGTGCCGTCGTACCGGATGAACCCGCCCGTCTGCTCCGCCCGCGCCCCGTCGACCACGCGGAACACGCCAGCGGCCGATTCCCGGGGGCTGATCGACGCCCCCGCTCCGCCCATGTCGGTCCGCACCCAGCCCGGGTCGACCGCGAGGCAGACGAAGTCGGTCAGCTCGGCCGCCAGCGCCTTCGCCATCATGTTCACCGCCGCCTTCGACATGCGGTAGGCGTACGACCGCCCCGAGTCGGCCTTCGCGATACTCCCCATCGACGATGAGACCGTCGCGATGACCCTCCGATCGCCCGCCCGCAGATTCGGCAGGAGCGCCCGCGTCACCGCGATCGGGCCCCGCACGTTGGTCTCCATTGTGCGGCTGAACGCGTCGAGGTCGGTCGCCTCGATCCCCGCCTTGTCCGGGTAGATCGCGGCGTTGTTGACGAGGATGTCGATCGGCTCGCCCGCGAGCTCGCCCGCCAGCGCCTCGACCGACCCCAGATCGGCGACGTCGAGCCCCAGCACGCGGGCTCCCGCGTCGCGGAGTTCGGTCGCGGCGGCGGGATCACGCGCGGTGCCGAGGACGGCGTGGCCGTTTTCGATTGCGACCCTGGCGAGCGCGAGTCCGATGCCCCGGTTCGCGCCGGTGATGAGTGTTGTGGTCATGGGGGGACGGTAGCGGGGTGAGACTCAGAAAGGCCAACCCGGCGCCACGACCCGCCCGAAGGGCGCGTCGTGTTTGGTCGAGTGCGGTCGAGCCAGCACCACGCGCCGCTGGCGCGGCGGGTGGTGGCACCGCCCGGGCCCCGGCGTGGCCTCGCGTCATCCCACTCACGCTTGGCGTGGGCGCGACTTGGCGCGAACCCGCAACGGAACACCGGCGACGATCGCCGCGGCCTGCACGGCTTGAGCCACCGCGTTGGTACGCCTGATGGAGTGCTCCTCCGGGTCATCCGGTGACCGCAGCACCGCCCCGCACGTCTCGCATCGAACATTGTGCGATGGCATCCAATCGGGGACGAACCGGTACCCCTCCTCGCCGATGAAGTCGCCGCAGACCGGGCAGCACAGATTCATAACGCGGCGCAGACGCCAGTCCTTCGCGGCGGTCCGCATCCAGGCGAATACGGCGAGGGGCAGAACGACGAGAACCGTCAGGGCTGCACCGACCGCGAGGGCCGCGAGTCCATCGAGGAGGTTCATCCAGATCGGCAGCAGCGAGCCGATGAGCAAGGTGAGCATCAGGGCGGCGAGCAGGCCCAGGAGGCGCGTCACCTGGCCGAAGACGGTCCGAAGGCGATGCGCCGGCCCGAGTTCCTTCATGAGGAACCGCCTCTCGGCCTTGTCCGGTGGTCGGAAGTCGTGGGTGTCGCCCCGGGCGTCTTTGATTTGCACGCTCATGTCGTACGATCTCCACGACCTCGCCGGCGGGTGCCCCGCCGGCTTCCTTCATGGTACTGGAGGGTGACGGCGGCTGGGACCTTATAGTTGGTGGATCGCGCTTCGGATCACAACGGGGCACCGGGTGGATGGACGAGCGAAGGACCAATCGCGGTGCCACGACCCGCCCGAAGGGCGCGTCGTGCTCTGTCGCTGGCATTCGAGCAAGCACCACGCGCCGCTGACGCGGCGGTGGTGGCACCGCCCTTACCTCTCGTCGCTCATACGAACCACGGACGCAAGCCCGTGGAGGGGACCGGCGACAGCGCTCCGCGGGCTCGCGCCCGCGGCTCGTCGGACTTGAGATCGAGCTTCCGCCCGCTTCAGCGGGTCGCTCGACGCGGCAAACGGTGCCCGCCACCATCCCGAAGGGTGATGGCGGTCGGAGGCCGTCCGTTCGTGGATCACTCTTCGAGATGATCCACGGCACCGAGCTCAAGCTTGCCGCGGGCGCGGCTTCGAGCGAACCGGCGATGGTACTCCGGCGACGATCGCCGCGGCCTGCACGGTTTGAGCCATCGCGTCGGTGCGCCTGATGGAGTGACTCACCGGGTCATCCGGCGATCGCAGCACCGCCCCGCACGTCTCGCATCGAACATTGTGCGATGGCATCCAATCGGGGACGAACCGGTACCCCTCCTCGCCGATGAAGTCGCCGCAGACCGGGCAGCACAGGTTCAGGACGCGGCGCAGACGCCAGTCCTTCGCGGCGTTCCGAGCCCAGGCGAGAACGCCCAGGGGCAGCACGACGAGAAAAGACAGAGCCGCGCCGACCACCATCGCGGCCAGATCATCGAGGAGGCCCGCGAAGACCACCAGCAGGGTGGCGATGAGCATGGTCAGCAGCAGAGCGGCGAGCAGGCCCAGGAGTCGCATCAACTGGCCGAAGACGGTCCGAAGGCGATGCGCCGGCCCGAGTTCCTTCATGAGGAACCGCCTCTCGGCCCTACTCGGCGGTCGGAAGTCGTGGGTTTCGCCCCGGGCGTCTTTGATTTGCACGCTCATGTCGTACGATCTCCACGACCTCGCCGGCGGGTGCCCCGCCGGCTTCCTTCATGGTACTGGAGGGTGACGCGGGTTGGGGCCCGTCTGTTCGCAGATCGCTCTTCGAGATGACGCGCGGTACCGGGCGGGTGGACGAGCGAAGGACCATCGCGGTGCCACGACCCGCCCGAAGGGCGCGTCGTGATTGGTCGAGGGCAGTTGAGCCAGCACCACGCGCCGCTGGCGCGGCGGGTGGTGGCACCGCCCGGGCCTCACCCCACTCATACGAGCCACGGGCGCGAGCCCGTGGAGCGGACCGGCGACAGCGCTCCGCGGGCTCGCGCCCGCGGCTCGTCGGACCCAGGATCAACCATCAGCCCGCATCAGCGGGTCGCCCGACGCGGCAAACGGTGCCCGCCATCATCCCGGAGGGTGATGGCGGTGCTGGAACGCCGTCCGCTCGTGGATCACTCTTCGAGATGATCCACGGCACCGGGCTGGCGCATTTCGCATCAGGCCCCATCGCGCAGCGTCAATCCAACCGCTTCGGCGAAATTCTCAATCCCAGTCGGCCAAACCGACGGTGCGGCGAACTCAAATATGAACCGGACCGTATCAACGTTCTCGCCAGAAATGGCAAGTCGAAGTCTGTACTCACCTGGTGCGCAGGCGTGAGAATAGGATGTGTCCTTTTGATGAACTCCAAGCTCGGTCACTGGACCGCTGGCGTGAAGGCGGTCGAAGACAGTCTGGGCCTGGTTGTCTAGCACGCACGCACGATCGTCCGGCTTGAGGATCGATAGAGCAACTAGATACCGATCGCTGCCGGGGTTCAACCTCGGCAGGACGGGCGCATCGAGTCCTGCCCATGTCAGGCTCGCCGGAATGAACCGCTCAACCGGCTGGAAGTCTCCCGTCGCCGCTCTTCTCTCCAGCCTCTCTGCAAAAGCCTCCAGAGCACGTGCCGTATCGCGCCCTCGGTTTGTAACGCAAATCCGAAACCAGAACGCATCACACTCACTGACAATTACACCATTGGGGCATCTCTCATGATGGCGCAAGGGCACTCGCACGACGTATGGTATGTACTGACCGCTAGAGGTCTTGATGATTGGCCGCCGAAGCCACCGCATCAGCGTGTCCTTGAAGAGCGCTACTACGACCGCCAAGGACGTCGCAATGGCGGCAGTCCAAGACGCGGCAGTTGTGAGAAGTGTCATTTCAACTCCGAGGTCCTTCAGCTCACACCATCTCCACCACCATCGCCACCGCGTTCCCCCCGCCCAGGCACAGGGCCGCGACCCCCGTCTTCCCCCCCGTGCGCTTGAGCTGGTGCAGCAGCGTCGTCAGCACCCGCGCCCCGCTCGCGCCGATCGGGTGACCCAGCGCGATCCCGCCACCCGCGATGTTGAGCCTGTCCTCCGGCACCTCCAGCGCCTTGATGTTGCAGAGCACCTGGGCCGCGAAGGCCTCGTTGATCTCGAAGAGGTCGATGTCGCCCACGCCCTTGCCCGCCTTCGCGAGCGCCGCCTGCACGCCGGTGATCGGAGCCTCGAAGATGTCCTTGGGGTCCACCCCGCTCGTCGCGTGGCTGATGATCCGCGCCATGGGCTTGAGCCCCAGCGACTGCGCCTTGGACTCGCTCATCACCAGCACCGCCGCGGCTCCATCCGAAATCTGGCTCGCGTTTCCGGCGGTCACCGTGCCGTCCTTCACGAACGCGGGGCGGAGTTTGGCGAGCCCGTCGGCGGTCGAGTCCGCCCGGATCCCCTCGTCGCGTGACACGCCCCCCTCCGGGCCCGGGACCTTGCGGTTGCCCACCTGCTCGCCCGTCAGCGCGACGACCTCGGAATCGAACCAGCCCGCCTCCCACGCGCCGGCCGCACGCTGGTGGCTCTGGGCGCCGAAGCGGTCCTGATCCTCGCGCGAGATGTGGTTCTTCGCCGCGGTGTGGTCGGCCGCGTTGCCCATGGGCCAGCCCTCGAAGGGGCAGGTGAGCCCGTCGTGGGCCATCAGGTCCATGAGCTGGGTCGGGCCGTACTTGACTCCCCCCCGCACGTTGGCGAAGTGCGGGGCGGCGGTCATATTCTCGAACCCGCCCGCGATGATGCACTCCGCCTCGCCCGCCCTGATGTTGTTCGCCGCCATCATCACGGCCTGGAGCCCCGAGCCGCAGACCTTGTTGACGGTCACGGCCGAGAGGGTGGTGGGCAGCCCCGCGCCGAGCCCGGCCTGGCGCGCCGGGTTCTGCCCCAGCCCGCCCTGGAGGACGCACCCCATGATGCACTCGTCAATGTGGCCCTTCGCCGCGGGCGCCTCGTTGAGAACGGCCTGGATCGCGATGGAGCCGAGCTTGGGGCTGGCGACGTTGGTGAATCCGCCCAGGAAGCGGCCGATGGGGGTGCGCTTGGCGGCGACGATGACGGGCTGGCTGGACATCTCGTGACTCCTGGTTCTCGTCGGTTTCTTCGCGTCGGTTGGCACGCGGTACTCGGTGAATCTGTGTCGTTACAGGCATCATACGCCCCGCCCGTGACGGCACGACCGTCCGAACGAATACGATCCCCCATGCCTTCGCCGACGACGCTCCTGAGCACCGCCGCCGCGAACTCCGCCACGGGCGGACCGACGCCGATGCAGCAGACGAACGAGGTCATCGGTTCGTTCATCGACGGGTGGCCCGGGTGGGCTCAGATCCTGGTGATCGTCGCCGTCATCGTGTGCGGCGTGTGGCTGCTCCAGCGGCTCGTCTGGGCGATCCTGCGGCGGGCCGCCGGGCACGACCAGCACTCGGCGAAGCGCAAGCTCGTCAAGCACACCTCCAAGCCCGCGGGCCTGTTGGCGATCGGCGTCGGGCTCTCGGTCGCGTGCGCTGTCATCGAGCAGCGGGACCTGATGCCCGCGTGGATCAACGGGTGGTGGGCCCAGGCGCTGACCGTCGTCAACATCCTCGCGGGCACCTGGCTCGTCATCGGCGTCATCGCGGGGCTCGACGACCTCATCCTCTCGAAGTACCGCATCGACGTCAAAGACAACCTCCGCGCCCGACGCGTGCACACGCAGGTGCTCGTCATCAGCCGCACACTGATGATCATCGTGGGCGTTGTGGGCGTTGCGCTGGCCCTGCTCACGTTCGACAGCGTCGGGCGGATCGGGGCCAGCCTGCTCGCCTCTGCCGGCATCGCGGGCATCGCGGTGGGCTTCGCCGCCAAGCCCGTGCTGGGCAACATCATCGCGGGCATCCAGATCGCGCTCACCCAGCCCATCCGCATCGACGACGCGGTGATCATCGGCGGCGAGTGGGGCTGGATCGAGGAGATCACGACCACCTACGTCGTCGTCAAGATCTGGGATGAACGTCGGCTGATCGTGCCGTTCAGCAAGATCATCGAGGAGCCATTCGAGAACTGGACCCGCAAGTCGGCCGACATCCTGGGCTCGGTCGTGCTCTACGTCGACTACTCCTGCCCCGTCGACGCGGTCCGCGACGAGCTCGACCGCATCCTCGACGGGCACCCCAAGTGGGACGGGCGGGCGAAGGTCCTCCAGGTGATCGACTGCACCGAGAAGAGCATGGTGCTCCGCGTCCTCGTCACCGCCGCCGACTCGCCCACGGCGTGGGAGCTCCGGTGCGACGTCCGCGAGCGGCTGCTCGCCTTCCTGATGCGGGAGTATCCGTGGTCGCTGCCACGCCGGCGCGAGCAACGGCTGAGCGACGAGGATGTGACGCGGGCGCGGCGCGGCGTAGAGTCCGGCCGCACACACATATGCGACGACCCCACGCTCGCCGATGCCCCTTCGCCGCCGCCCACCGCTGCGCCGGTTGATCGCACGCCCGCAGACGAGGATCCTGGGGCGTGATCGACGCGCCGACCGGTGCCGCGGAGAGTGAGCCGCCCCCGCTCGGCGGCATTCAGCGTATTGCCCGCTGGGTCGAGATGATCGGGCTCTTCTTCGTGCTTCCGGCGGTCGCCGCGCTGATCGTCGACCCCGCCCGCCGGGCGGAGGGGCTGTTCCAATCCATCGGCCTCGGTGCGTTGTTCGACCTCCCGTTCGCGACGAAGCGTCTGCTGCTGCCGCTCCTGCTGCTGTTCACGGTCGCCGTCGTCGCCTGGTTGATGCTCGATCGCACGTTCGACCGCCGGCAGCTCTGGAACACCACGGGGCTCCGGCGTGAATGGCGCCGGGTCGCGACGTTGTTCGTCCCCGGGGCGGTGCTGATGCTCGCCGTCGCCTGGGCGGCCGACCGATTCCTCGACATGCCCGCCGGGTTCGGCTTTCTGAGCCTGCCGAGGCACCACCCCCTCTGGCTCGTCATCATCACGATCTTCTACCCCTGGCTGAGCGCCTACCCCCAGGAGATCAGCCACCGCACGTTCTTCTTCCACCGCTACGGGTCGATCCTGGGGCCGGCGTCCGTGCTGATCGCCGTGAACGCGCTCGCCTTCGCCTGGCTTCACGCCCCGTTCTGGAATCTCTGGGCCTTCGCCCTGACGCTGCCCGGCGGCATCCTGTTCGCCTGGACATACGCGCGCAGCAGGTCCACGCTCGCCGCGACCGTCGAGCACGCCGCGTACGGCTGGTGGGCGTTCTTCACAGGTCTGGGGTGGTTCCTGTACACCGGGTCGATCGGGTCGTAGCCCCGCCTTGGCAAGCGAACCCCGCCGCCGGCCACACCTCCAGAACGGCCGGCTTTGGGAATCGCGGGTCGCGTCGGTATACTCGCCGAGAGGATCGCGGAGTGGCGGCAGCTCTCGGGACGACCACCGCCGCGATGAGGAGAAAACCCATGCGCCGGCACGTGTTCGCACTGGTCGTTCTCTCGGCACTCGTCTCGGTCGGGCTCGCGGGGCCCTACGACGGGATGCGGCTGGTGAAGGTGTGGACCGACTCCGCGACCCAGCGTGAAATGGTCGGGACGCTGCCCATGCTGCTGATGAGCGAGGCGGAGCGGACGCACGGGGGAACGGAATATCTCGCGGACGAAGCGACGCTGCGGCGATTGGACGCCGCGGGCGTGGTCTATCTCGTCGAGGTCGAGGACATGCAGAAGGTCGTCGACACCGAGCGGGCGAGACTGGACGCGCGGGTGCGGTGGGGAGTAGGGCCGGCGCCGCGGGGCGACGACACGTTCTTCACCGAGTTCCGCGACCCCGCGGAGATCGCGGCGTTCCTCGACCAGCTCGTCGCGGCCCATCCGGGGATTGTCTCGCGCGAGGCGATCGGCACGAGCCTCCAGGGGCGGACGATCGAGGCGTTCACCATCTCCGGCGCGGGCGATCCTGACTCGAAGCGGTCGCTGGTGTTCAACGGCACGATCCACGCGCGCGAGTGGATCAGCCCGACGACCGTGCTCTACATGATGCAGCAACTGGCCGACGGCTACGGGAGCGACCCACGGATCACGGCCTTGCTCGACCGCGTGACGTACCGGATCATCCCGGTGCTCAACCCGGACGGGTACGACTACACCTGGACCACCTACCGGATGTGGCGCAAGAACCTGAGGAACGGGTACGGCGTCGATCTCAACCGCAACTTCTCGGAGGGCTGGGGCGGGCCCGGGTCGAGCGGATCGCACGGATCGGAGACCTACCGCGGCTCATCGCCGTTCAGCGAGCCCGAATCGCGGGTGCTGCGCGACTACATGCTGGGCGTGCCGAATCTCGCGGCCCACATCGACTACCACAGCTTCAGCCAGCTCGTCATGTGGCCCCCGGGCGACGAGATCAGCTACCTGCCGCCGCCGGACGGGACCGTGTTCGAGCAACTGGGGCGGGACTACCGCAACGCGATCCACGACACGACGGGCGCGCGGTACAAGCCCCAGCGGATCGCCGATCTCTACCTCGCCAGCGGGAACACCGCCGACTGGGGGTATGTGCAGGCGGGCAGCTTCAGTTGGGCCGTAGAGCTCAGGCCGCCCTCGGCGGGGGGCACGTTCGCGCCGCCCCCGACCGAGATTCTGCCCTGCGCACAGGAGAACCTCGCCGGCGCCCTGGTGCTGGGTGAGGCGGTCGCCGACGGCGTGCTGCTCACCCCGATCGAGACCCCCACCCTGACCGAGCCCGAGACGCCGGTTGACGTGGTGGTGGAGGTGGACCCCGCGTTTCTGCGGACGCTCGACGGGGTTTCGATCGACCTGTTCGTGCGCACCGGAGAGGGCTCGGTGTTTGCGCCCGTCGCGATGTCGGGCGACAACTATGTGTTTACAACCACGCTGCCCGGCGTGGTGTGCGGCACGCCGGTGGACTACTACGCGGAGGTCGCGACGCCGGAGGGCGTAACACTGCGGTATCCCGAGGGCGGGGCTGATGATCCGGTATCGCTCACAGTCGTGCGCACGCGTAGCGTGCTGACCGACGACATGGAGACGGATACTGGCTGGACAGCGGGCGTGCCGGGCGACACGGCGACGACCGGCGTGTGGGAGCTAGCCGAGCCCGTCGTGAGCCAGGATCAGCCCGGCGAGGACCACACGCCCAACGGCACGCTCTGCTGGATCACCGAGGCGGCGCGGACGAGCAACCTGCACGACAGCGACGTCAACGGGGTGACCACACTGATCAGCCCGGCGTACGACCTGAGCACGACGTGGGACGAGCACTTCCTCTCGTTCTGGCTCTGGTACAACACCTACGACGAGCCGCTGGAGATCGGTATCTCGGCGGACAATGGGCAGACGTTCGAGCCGCTGGACGTGGTCACCGAGACAACTGGCGACTGGGTCTACAGGTCGTACGCGCTGCCGGCCGACTTCGGCTCGTCGCGCGCGTTCCGCGTGCGGTTCGTCGCGACCGACGAGGGATCGAGTTCGCTCATCGAGGCGGCGGTGGATGACCTGGCGATCTACACGGTCGGATGCGGGTTGAACCCCGCCGACCTGGCCGAGCCGTTCGGCGTGCTCGACGTGGAGGACATCACGGCGTTCATCACCGCGTTCCTCGGCGGCGACCCGGCCGCGGACCTGGCGCCGCCCCAGGGGGTGATCGATCTGCACGACCTCACGGCGTTTATCGGGTTTTTCCTGCAAGGGTCACCCTGATCGCGGGACGTTCGCCGAGTCATCGGCTGCCTGGAACCGGTGGTGACCAACGCTACAGTTGCCACTGAGCATCAATCGCTCCAGGAAGGACCGGACATGGCGATCGACCCCCGACCGCTCGGGCAGCGGCTCATGGAGGACAATTGGGACCTGCACCGGCAGGCGGAGCATGACACGTTGCCGCGGCATCTCGTGCAGGGCACGATCCCGCGGGAGACCTACGTCGAGCTTCTCGGCCAGTTCTGGCTGGTGGCCCGGGTGCTGGACGGGGCGATCGAGGCGAAGCGGTCGCAGGTGCCGGTGCTGGCGCTTGTGGCGGACGAGCAGTTGCAGACGCCGTACCTCGAGGCCGACCTCGAGCACTGGGGGGCGAACACGGCGGCGATAGCACCCAAGCCCGGGGCGGCGGCGCTGATCGCGGAGATCGGGCGGTGCGAGCGGGAGGAGCCCATCCGGCTGTTCGGGCTGCACTACGTCCGCGAGGGCGCGAACAACGGGAACCGGTACGTCGCCAAAGCGCTGCGCAGAGCGTGGGGCGCGAAGGACATGGCGGGGTTCAGCTATCTCGACCCCTACGGCGAGCGACAAAGGCCGCTGTGGGAATCGTTCAAGGCGAGGCTCGACGAGCAGGCGCTGAGTGAGGACGAGAAGCGGGAGATCGTCGCGGGGGCGCGTTCGATGTTCGAGCACATCATCGCGATCCAACGGGACTTCAAGCTGCCCGAGCCGGAGGCGGCGGGGACCCGCTGAGGCGATCGCCGGCCCAGGCTCGACAGTGGTCCTACGGGCAGCCTTGGCCAAAGCCCACAATGAATGCGACGATGTCGGCGAGGTCGACGAGGTCGTCGCGGTTGAGGTCGGCGATCGGATCGTTGGCGGTGAACATCTCGACGAAGGTGGTGATGTCGCCCAGGTCCTGCGTGCCGATCGGCGCGGCGACATCAGAGCCGGTGCACATCTGGTCGCAGATGTTCTCGACGACGATGAGCCCGTTGAACGGGGCGTACCAGGTCGCGACGATCACGTCCGATCGGCCGTCGGCGTTGACGTCGGCGGAGACGGTGCTCTGGGCCAGCACGAGGCGGCCCGCGTATTCGCGTTGCACGAGGAAGTGCCGGTTGTCCACGCCCAGCAGCACGGCCGCCCCGTCGAGACCGGCGCCGGAGACGATGTCGAGCAGCCCGTCTCCGTCCAGGTCGGCGACCGCGGGCGGATCAGAGCCCGCGAAAAGGTTCACCTCCGCGTCGTAGTGTGTCGCGACGGTAAAAGTGCCGCCCGGCTCGCCGTAGCTGATGTTGATGCCCTGGGGCGGGAACTCGTTGTCCGCGACGATGTCGAGCAACCCGTCGCCGTCAAGGTCGATGACGTTCACCGCGTTGGGATGTTGAGGTGTTGACAGACGTTGGGTCTCGGAGAAGGTCCCGTCGCCCAGGCCGTGCAGCACGAGGACCTGCGCGTCCTGCTCGAGCGCCACGGCGAGGTCGTCGAAGCCGTCGCCATCGAAATCGCCCGTGCCGAGCCCAAACGGGTGATAGATCGGGATGGATATCTCGGGCGCGAACTGGCGGTTGCCCAGCCCGATCAGAACGCTCAGCCGGTCGAGGCTGAGCATCGATCCGACGATGTCCTTGATCCCGTCGCCGTTGAGGTCGGCGATGGCCAACCCGCTCACGCCGATCGAGTTTGTCGCGACCTCGATGTGCTGGGAGGTGAAACCGGACCCGTCGCCGTAGAGAATGGCGTACCCGCCGTAGCCGAGCATGACAAGGTCGTCGTACCCATCGAGGTCGATGTCCTCCAGGCGGAGGCGATCGGGAGCGATCGGGGCATCGATCTGGACGGCGTCGGCGAGCAGCCCGTCGCCCTGGCCGTAGTAGAGGCTCACCCCACCCTCGCCGACGAGCACGGCGTCGATCAGCCCGTCGCCATTCAGATCGCCGGTCTTGAGCGAACGGGCGACGCCCGTCGTGAATTCGAGCTCCTGGGCGACATTGTTGAAGGCGAGCCCCGGGCAGGGCTGGGCCGCGGTGATCGGTGAGAGGGCCGCCAGGGCGGCGGCGATGGGAAGGCTGGCGAGTGCTTGTTGCGGCTGATTCATGGGAGGCCCTTTCGAGCTGATTCAGGCGGCATGGCCCGGGACCGTTCGCGCCGGCGTGCGGAGAGGCATGCAGGCGAATGGCTACGGACAGCCGGATGCGAACTCGGTGATAAAGGTGACGATGTCGCCCAGGTCGACAAGGTCGTCGCGGTTGAGGTCGGCTATTGGGTTGTTGTCGAGGAAGAGGCTGGCAAAGAGGGTCACATCTGAGACATCCTGGTCCCCGTAGGGTGCGGCCATGTCACAATGGCTGCACATCTCTTCGCAACTATTGATCACGACATGCACGCCCACATTGAGCACGGTGTCGCCCGCGATGACGTCCATAACCCCGTCGAGATTCAGATCGGCCACGGCAATCGATGAGATCCCAACGGCCCCGCCGGCCCCGTAGTTGCGTACCCGCAGGAACCCCCGGCCAGGCCGTCCCAGCAAGATCGTGGGCCCCGAATACCCGGCGGCGGTGATGATGTCCAGGTACCCATCGTTGTCGAGGTCATTCACCTCGATCGACTGCGGGTACGAGAAACCGCCGACATTGGTCTCGTGCCGGATCATGGCGCCAAAGGTTCCGTCACCGTTCCCGTACCCGACATCAACGGCGTCAAGGAAGTTGTACGCGATCACGACGTCGAGCTCTCCATCGCCGTCGAAATCCGCAACCTTCGTTGAGACGGGATGGTGCCCGATGGCAAACCGCTGCGACTCCACGAACGAACCGGTCCCATCTCCCAACATCACCGTAGCGCGATCCAGGGTGAAGTGAACGAGCACGGCGTCGAGATTGCCGTCGTGATCGAAATCGCCTATGTCCAGCCCGACGGTTTGCGTGTCCATGTGCGTGTAGATCGGATCGTCGAATGTCCCGTCGCCGTGGCCGATGAACACGTTGATGCCGCTGAGGCCGTCCCCGGTCGCGATGATGTCCATCGCACCGTCGTTGTTGATGTCCTTGACGAGTACATTCCCGAACCCGGCGTTGTACCACCAGATCACGGGAGTCGCGAACGTCCCGTCGCCGTTGCTCAGCCGGTAGGCCAGTCCCCCACTCCCGTTTGCGATGATGTCGTCGTCGCCGTCGGCGTCGAGATCCGCGACCCGGACCATGTACGGCTGGATTCCCACATCGAGGTAGCTGAGCGAGCCGAGGACACCGTTCCCGATCCCGTGCATCACGACGACCGCGTAGTCGGAGACACCGCCATTGTGTGAATCCGATGTGACGATGTCCGGGATGCCGTCACCGGTCAGTTCGCCAACCTGGGCACTGATCACCCCGATGCCCGAGGGGAAATCGTAATACGCCGAGAGATTGCTGAAAACGAGCCCCGGGCACCCTTCCCCGAACGCCGTAGAGGCAACAGAGACAACCGCCAGGCCCGCTGCGACACGGATTCCCGTGCCATTCCGCTTAAACGATGCCATTGGAGACCTCCTGGGCGGCACCCACGCCCAAACTGATACCATCTCGGTACCCCGGCGGATGCCGCGGAACCCGGATAATTCCTAGTTTATCCGTTTCTCAACAGAAGATTAATCCGCCACGGATCTCGCGGCCTCGGCAGCCCCGGGAGCATCCGGCGCCACCGCTTTCTCCGCCGAGGCGACGACGGTGCAGACCATGCAGTCGCCCGTCACGTTGCAGGCGGTGCGGCACATGTCGAGGATGCGGTCGACCGCGAGGATGACCGCGATGCCGCCCGAGACCACTTCATCAGGGAAGTCGAGGGTCTGGAGGACGATGATGAGCATGATGATGCCGGCGCCGGGCACCGCGGCCGTGCCGATCGAGGCGAGCGTGGCGGTGAGGACGATGGTGAGCTGGTCCATGAAGGTGAGGGGGATGCCAAAGAGCTGGGCGATGAAGACCGCGGCGACGCCCTGGTAGAGGGCGGTGCCGTCCATGTTGACGGTGGCGCCGAGGGGGATGACGAAGCTGGTGATCTCCTCGGAGATGCCCAGGCGTTCCTCGCAGCACTCCATGGTGACGGGGAGGGTGGCCCCGCTGCTGGCGCTCGAGAAGGCGAGAAGCTGAGCCGGGCTGATGGCACGGAAGAAGCGGGCGTAGCCGACGCGGGTGAAGACTCTCAGGACGCCCGGATAGACCGCGAAGATCATAATCGCGAGACCCGCGACCACGGTGAGACTGTACTTGAGCAATGAGCCCAGCACGCCGATGCCCAGGTCGGCGACGACCTCGACGATGAGGGCGAACACCGCAACCGGAGCGAGCATGAGCACCCAGTGGACGATCTGGATGATCACGTCGGTCATCGCGTCGCAGAAGTTGATGACGGCCGCGGCCTTCTCGTCGGGCAGGCGGGTGAGCGCAACGCCGATGAGCAGGGCGGCGAAGACGACCTGGAGCATCATCGTGTCGGCGAGGGCGCTGAAGGGGTTCTTGGGCACGATGTTGAGCAGAGTCTGCCAGTAGTCAGACCGGCCCGCGGCCTTGGCGATGCTGTCGGCGGCGCCGCCCTCTCCGGTGGAGCTGAGCAGGACGCGGGCCTCGTCGCTGAAGCCCCGCCCGGGGGCGATGAGGTTGGCGAGGATGAGGCCGATGGTGATGGCGAGGGCCGTCGTGCAGAGATAGAGGACGATCGTCCGCCCGCCGATGCGGCCCAGCTTGCTCGCGTCGTTGAGGCTCGAGGCGCCGACGATGAGGCTGAAGAGGACGATCGGCACAGCGATGAACTGGAGGCCCCGGAGGAAGAGGTCGCCCGTGAAGGCGGTGGCGAAGCGGAAGAACCGGGCGGCGTGGGCGCCGAAGTCGGCGTTCTTGTTGATGGCGCCGGCCATCTCCGAGGCCTGGCGAACACTGACCTTGTCGCTCAGGAAGGACGCCGGGTCATTGACACCCAGGGCGGCCCAGGTTTCGGCGGTCCAGAACAGGTTGATCGCGAGGCCCACGCCGACGCCCAGGGCGAGCCCGATGACGATCTTCCAGTGGAGGGCGAGGCGGCGCTTTCCGGGCGTCTTGGTCATGGGGTGGAGGGTAACGGAAACGGAGAGCGGACAGCAGATGGCAGATAGCGGATCGCGGAAAGCGGAAAGCGGAAGGCAGATAGCAAATGGAGGATGGCGGCGGCCTCTGATCTGCTATCCGCCATCTGCCATCCGCGATCCCGCCTTCCCAGCCCTGCCGTTTGTCACCGGCGTGTCACGGTTGCGCGACCGTGACAACGGATCGGCCGACCAGTTGGTATTGCTATGAGTGGGGAACAACCGGTCTCGTGAAGGAGCCGAGCATGATGACAAACAGAGTGCGAAACGCGTGGACGATGCTCTCGGCGTGCCTGATGCTGTTCGGCGCGATCCCGGCGGCCCCGGCCCAGGATGACCGGCCCGCGCCGGCGGTGCCCGAGATCCAGACGATCATGCCGGAACACCGGCACCGGCGGATCATCCGGCCCGACTGGCAACCGGTAGAGGTGCAGAACGTCAACGCGAACGTTGTCATCGACGGAGATGTGGCGCGAACGACGCTGGCGATCACGCTGCACAACCCGTCGTCGCAACGTGCCCAGTGCGAGCTGGTCGTCCCCGTGCCGGGGGAGGCGGCGATCAGCAGCTTCAGCCTCGACGGTCTGAGCGGCGATCCCGGGGCGGTGCTGCTGCCCCGCGACAAGGCGAGAAAGACGTTCGAGGAGATCGTGCGGAAGATGGTCGACCCGGGCCTGCTCGAGTTCGCGGGGTACGGCTTGATCAAGTCGAGCGTGTTCCCGGTGCCGGCGAACGGCGAGCAGACGTTCCGCGTGACCTACGAGCAGGTCGCGAAGGGCGACGGGACGAGCGTCGAGTATGAGCTGCCCCGCTCGGGCTCGCTCGGCAACGCGCCGGACTGGAAGATCGGCGTCGAGATCAAGGGGGATGCCCCCGTGCTCAGCGTGCTGAGCCCTTCGCACAAGATCGACGTCGAGATCAAGGACGGCGTGGCGCACGTGACCGGCAAGGACCTCGCCGACCCGGGCGCGTTCCGGCTGGTGGCGATGCGGCAGAAGGGCGACGGCCCGGCGATGAGCCTGCTGACCTATCCCGATCCGGAGAGCGTGGACGCGGGCTTCTTCATGCTGCTGATGGCGGCGCCGGAGAAGAGTCTTCAAGCCGACCGCGTGCCGCGGGAGGTGACGATCGTGCTCGACCGGTCGGGCTCGATGCAGGGCGAGAAGTTCGAGCAGGCCCGCGACGCGGCGATCCAGGTGATCCGGGGGCTCGACGACAACGAGACGTTCCGGATCATCGACTACTCGAACGAAGTCGCGGAATTCAGTTCGGGCGTCGACGCGCGGCACGATGAGCGCGTGCAAATGGCGGTCGAGTACCTCAAGAACCTCAAGGCGGTCGGCGGGACGAACATCAACGAGGCGTTGATGACCGCGGTGCGTCCCGAGCCTCACGAGGGTTATCTGCCGATCACCCTGTTCCTGACCGACGGGCTGCCGACGGTGGGCGTGACCGACGAGAAATCGATCCGTGAGAACATCCTCAAGGCCAACAACGGGGTGCGTCGGCTGTTCACGTTCGGCGTGGGCAACGACGTCAACGTGCCGCTGCTGAGCGACCTGGCCCGCGAGTCGCGGGCGGTGCCCGAGTTCGTCTCGCCCGGCGAGGACGTCGAGGCGGCGGTCGGGCGGGTGTTCGATCGGCTGGCGGGGCCGGTGCTGACCGATCTGAGGCTCACCGCGCAGAGCCGCCTGGAGGCGCTGCCGATCACCGACGTGTTCCCGCGTCAAATGGGCGACCTGTTCGAGGCGCAGCGGCTGGTGGTGCTTGGGCGGTACAGCCTGAGAGCGGGCGGCTTCCCGCTCATCGTGCGGGCGAAATCACCCGGGGGCGACTTCGAGCGGCGGATCACCCTCGACCCGCGTGACGCCTCGCCCGCCAACAGCCATATCGCGAGGCTCTGGGCGCAGCAGAACGTGACCTGGCTGATCGATGAGCTGCGCAGCGCCGGGGCCGACCCGCGCGTGCAGCAGCTCGACAGCCTGCGTGAGGACCCGAAGCTCAGGGAGCTCATCGACGAGATCGTGCGCCTGTCGACGAAGTACGGGATCCTGACGGAGTACACGTCGTTCCTCGCGGCCGAGGACTCGATGACGGCGAGCGTGGGGCGGAACGTGCAGGAGCTGGACGCGATGATCCAGTCGACAAACGCAACCCGGAGCGGGACCGGCGGCGTGGCGCTCGGAGAGGCGCAGCAGGCTCGGCGCGACATGGGCGGCGGCGGTGGGTTGTACGTGGTCCAGCCGCAGGCCCCCAAGGCTCAAGAAGCGTTCCGGGCGGTGGCGGACAGCGCGGCGGCCCCTGTTCCGGCCGAGCGCGAATACCAGTACGCCAACGCCCAGCTGGCGATGCAGAACGTCGGGCCCGACACGCTGTACAACCAGCGCTCGCGGTGGGTGGACGCGCAGCTCGTGCAGATGGACCAGAACCGGGCGGAGGGGGAGAAGATCCCCGAGCCCGACGAGACAGTCGCGTTCGGCTCGGCCCGCTACTTCGAGATCGCGGGCGAGCTCGCCACGCAGAGCCGGCAGGGGCTGATGGCGGTGCCTGGCGACGTGGAGATCCTGCTGGAAGGGAAGCGGATCCTGGTGCAGAACCCGGCGTGAATCGGTTGCGATCCTTCTGAACGAGGCCCGGGCGCGAGCCCGGGCTTCGGATTCTCGCCCATCGACGGGTGGCGTGGAGACGCGCCGCTTCTCCACGAGGTGAGCGCCGGGCGTGGAGAAGCCGGCGGACCGGCGTCTCCACGGCACCCACGCCCGCCGCGGGCACGGGCACCAATGATCTGCGAGAATGACGGAAACAAGGAAGTGAGGACAGCATGCACAGGAACACGATGATCACGCTCGCCGCGGGGGCGCTGGCCGCCTGCTCGCTGACGACGCTCGCCGACTCGACCGCGTTGACGATCTACTCGACCGCGCAGCCCGGGGGCATCCCGGCGGAGTGGTACCGGCCCGTGCCGGGGCAGAGCATCAATCTCTACGGCAGCATCCCGGGCTACGCCGTGGTGAAGCAGGAGCGGCCGTTCGCGTTCGACAAGGGCGTGGGCGAGCTGAGCTTCACGGGCGTCGCGGCGTTGCTCGACCCCACCACCGTCCACTTCGAATCGCTCGACAACGACCAGACCAAGGTCCTCGAGCAGGATTACCGCTTCGACCTGGTGAGCCAGCAGAAGCTCATCGAGCGGTTCATCGACCAGGACATCAAGGTCGTCTCGACCTCGGGATCGGAGCAGATGCAGATCGCCGGGAAGCTGCTGAGCGCGTCGGGGGGCCTCGTGCTCCAGAAGGACAACGGGGGCATCGTCACGATCAACGACTACGACACGATCGACTTCCCGAGCCTGCCGGGCGGGCTGCTGACCAGGCCCACGCTGGTGTGGAAGACGTGGAGCCCCACGGCGGGCAGCCAGGACGTGCGGCTGAGCTACCAGACGACCGGCATCACGTGGTGGGCCGACTACAACCTCGTCTTCGCGCCGGGCAGGGACGAGAACAGCGGGACGCTGGACGTCGGGGCGTGGGTGAGCATCCTCAACCAGTCCGGGGGGACGTACGACGACGCGAAGCTGAAGCTGATCGCGGGCGAGGTGAACCGGGCGCCGCAGCCGCAGAAGATGATGCGGCGCGGCGGAGCCGGCGGCGCCGTCGAGATGCTCGCCGCGGCTCCCGCCGGGTTCGAGGAGAAGTCGTTCTTCGAGTACCACCTCTACACGCTGGGTCGGCCCTCGACGATCCCGGACAACTCGACCAAGCAGATCGAGCTGTTCGAGCCCGCCCGCTCTGTGCCGGCGGAGAAGGTGCTGGTGTACTACGGGCTGGACGGATCGCGGTACGGGTTTTTCGCCAACCCGATGGTCGACCGCAACTTCGGGCAGACGGGCAACACGAAAGTGGACGTCTACCTGAAGTTCAAGAACGAGAAGAAGGCTGGGCTGGGCATCCCGATGCCCAAGGGGCGGGTGCGCGTGAGCCAGCTCGACCCGGCGGACAACTCGCTCGAGTTCATCGGGGAGGACGTGATCGACCACACGCCCAAGGACGAGACGGTGCTGATCAAGCTGGGCGAGGCGTTCGACGTGGTGGGCCAGCGGACTCAGACCGACTTCACGGTGGACCAGCGGGCCCACGTGATGACCGAGACGATCGAGATCACGCTGAAGAATCACAAGGACGGGGCGGTGAAGGTGATCGCGAAGGAGAACCTGTACCGGTGGACGAACTGGGAGATCACGAAGTCGAGCAGCAACTACGAGAAGCAGGACAGCCGGACGGTGCTGTTCCCGGTGACCGTCGCGAAGGACGGGGAGGCCACGATCACGTACACGGTGAAGTACACTTGGTGATCGGGGTCGACGGGGCCCGGGCGCCGGCTCGGGTGTTCTGATGGACCGTCTTGGATGACCCAAAAGCCCGGGCTCGCGCCCGGGCCTCGTTCATTGGTGCTCGTCACCTTCCGCCGGAGTCCATCATGCCCAACCGCGTGCTGATCGTCGAGGATGACCCGTCGATCCGTGCGGGGCTGCGCGATGCGCTCGAGCTGACCGGTTACGCGGTGCGCGAGGCGGGCGACGGACGGGCGGGGCTGAACGGCGCGTTGTCGGGCGAGGTCGATCTCGTTCTGCTCGACATCATGCTGCCTGAGATCGACGGGCTGCACGTGCTCGAGCGCGTGCGGGCCGAGAAGCCCGGGCTGCCGGTGATCTGCCTCACCGCACTGGGCGAGCAGGCCGACCGAGTCCGGGGGCTCAAGGCCGGGGCGGACGACTACATCGTCAAGCCGTTCGGGCTCGACGAGCTGCTGGCGCGGGTGGAGGCGGTGCTGCGGCGGTCGGCCCCCCCCACTCCTGCGGCGGCGTCCGACGGCACGTTCACGCTCAACGGCCGGACGATCAACCTGGCCCGGCAGGAAGTGACGCTCGAATCAGGCGAGACGCGTGTGCTGCCGCTGCGCGAGGCCGAGGTGCTGGGCTACCTCACGGAGCACCGGGGGCGGGCGATCAGCCGCGAGGAACTGCTCGAGCGGGTGTGGGGCATCGACCCGCGCGGGATGCAGACGCGGTCGGTCGACATGGCGGTCGCCAGGTTGCGCGACCAGCTGGGCGATGCGGGCCCCGAGCATCGGGTGATCGTGACCGTCCGGGGTCGCGGCTACATGCTGGCCGGGGAGGCGTGATGCCGGGCAGGCGTTGGCTCACATGGCTGATCTACGGGCTGTGCGCCCTGCTTGTGATCGACGTGCTCGCGTGGGCGACGTGGCGCGTGCTGGGGCTGGAGCGCGACAAACGGGAGGCGACGGCCCAGGCCGACACGGCCCAGCGCGAGCGGCTGGCGCTGTGGCAGATGGACTCGCTGGTGAGCGCGCTGATCGCACGCGAGTCGGCCAGGCCCTACTTCGAATACCGCCCCAAGTACGCCGCTGACCTGCCGTACGACCGGGCGTGGCGGGTCGACGATTCGCACGCGGTGGCGGCGTCGCCGCTCGCCGCGGGCACGGGCGACCCGATCATCCGGCTGCACTACCAGGTCGAGCCGAGCGGGCGGGTGGTCTCGCCCCAGGTTGACCCCGACGCGGTGACACCCGGGACAGAGGACCTGCGGGCGAGGCGGCTGGTGCGCGAGTTGTCGATGAACTCCTCGTTTGAGGCGGAAACGCGCGAGCCGGCGACGACTGACACGCTATTGCTCGACTTCGACCCGGAGAAGCCGGGTGGAACGACATACGAGCGCCTTGCGGGGGAAGCCGCCGGTGCCACGACGCCCGGGCAAGCCGCGAACGAGACCAGGGCGGATTCGCCGACCGATCAGGATGGGCCATCGCGGCGGTCGGGCGGTGAGTCGGCGGAGGCCCAAGCAGCCCCAATGCCGGCCCTGAAGCCACAGCCCGAACCCGACCTCAGCGACGCGGGCCTGCGGCAGCAGTTGTTCGACATCGCGCGGTCTGGCCGGGCGCCGGCAAAGCCCGAAGAGCGCCGAGCCGGGGTCGAGGTCGGGGTCTTCCAGCCGCGGTGGCTGTTCGACCCGGGGCACGAGACGCTGCTGGTGTTCGAGCGTCCGGTCGAGGTCGGGTCGGCGCTCTACCGGCAAGGCATGTGGGTCGACTGGCCCGCCCTGCGGGCCGAGTTGCTCGCCGTCGCGGTCCGCCTGCTGCCCGACGCGAGGCTCGAGCCGGTCGCGCGGGTCACGGGGCCCAGCTCGCGGACGCTGGCGACCATCCCGCTGCGTCTCGAGACGGCCGTGACGCCGGTGGTGGTCCTCGGGTGGACGCCTACGCGGCTGACCATCGTCGTGACGTGGATCGCCGCGATCACGGCGCTGACGGCGATCGGGCTCGTGCTCCGGGCGGCGATGCGGCTGGCTGACCGGCGCGGCCGGTTCGTGACGGCCGTGACGCACGAGCTGCGCTCACCCCTGACGAGCTTCCGGCTCTCGACCGACCTGCTCGCCCGCACCGACGACGAAACGAAGCGGCGGCAGCACATCGAGTCGTTGCAGCGAGAGTCGCGCCGGCTCGCGGCGGTGGTCGAGAACGTGCTTGCCTACGCGGGGCTGCGGCAGAGGCGCGAGGCGGGCCCGGTCCGTGCGCTCGGCGAGCTCCTCGAGCCCCTGCTGCCGGCGTTCGAGCAGCGGTGCCGAGAGGCCGGCGCCTCGTTCGAGGTCGACGTCGAGGGTCACGGCGACGCTGCGGTACGCGTCTCGCCCGGCTCGATCGAGCGGATCCTTGCGAATCTGATCGACAACGCGTGCCGATACGGCGCGGGACGAGCCGACGCGGTGGTGCGACTCTCGGCGTTCCGCGCGGGAGAGTCGGCGCGGCTGCGCGTTGCGGACGATGGGCCCGGCGTTCCCCCCGGCGAGCGCGACAGGATCTTCGGCGACTTCTTCCGTGGCGAGGCGTCAACCAGATCGCACAGCGGGATGGGGCTGGGCCTGGCTCTTGCTCGCGGTCTGGCGCGGGCCGAGGGTGGGGACCTGCGGTTGGTCAAGGCTGACGGGCCCGGGGCGGTTTTCGAGTTGAGTCTCCCGGCCGCGGATTCGCCCGCTCGGGATTCAGCCCGCGGATGACGCGGCCGATCCGGGGTCATATACTCGCCCCTGCGCCGCGGGCCTCCCGGCGGGGCGGTTGACAACCAGGGCCTATAGCTCAGTTGGCTAGAGCGCACCCCTGATAAGGGTGAGGTCACAGGTTCAAGTCCTGTTAGGCCCATTCGTGACCCGACGACCCGCGTCCGCGCACGCGGGTTTTCTTTTTCCCGATCTCGCCGCGTGGGGGATGAAACCGCCCCGGCGCGACGGCGAACGGGCGACCGGGTGCACCACGTATCATGCTCGTCCCACGGACGGGGACGGAACGGCGAGGGCATGGGCGAGACACGGTCATTCACCGGCGATTTCAAGCGGTTCTTCGGGCGGGGTCTCGGCATCCTGCTGCCCTCGATCGTCACGCTCTGGCTGCTCTTCCAGGCGTTCATCTTCGTGTTCAACAACGTGGCCGAGCCGATCAACCGCGGCATCCGGGGCGGGGTGATCCGGGTGATCCCGATGGTCTTCGACGAGACGGAGATGCCGTCGTGGTTCGTCGTCACGGAGGACCAGGTGTCGCGGCGGGCTGGGCGGCGGGCGGCCGAGGGCCTCGCGGAGATGAGCCGCGACGCGATCCGGCGCGAGATCCGCGTGCAGCAGTTCCGCACGGAGTGGAGCAAGCACTGGTATCTCGACGGGCTGGGCATCATCGTCGCGATCATCCTGATCTACCTGGCCGGCCTGCTGCTGGGGAACTACCTGGGCCGGCAGATCTACACGCGCGTCGAGGCGCTCATCGCGCGGATCCCGGGCTTCAAGCAGGTGTACCCACACGTCAAGCAGTTCGTCGACCTGATCTTCGGCGAGAAGGCGAGCATGAAGGCCTTCAGCGAGGTGGTCATGGTCGAATATCCCCGCAACGGGCTCTGGAGCCTGGGGTTCGTCACCGGCCACACGTTCCAGCAGGTCCGCGAGACGGCGGGAGAGGACACCGTCAGCGTCTTCATCCCGACCTCGCCCACGCCCATGACGGGGTTCGTGATCAACGCGCAACGCAAGGACACCGTGAAGCTCGACATCTCGATCGATCAGGCCCTGCGGTTCATCATCACCGCGGGGGTGCTCACGCCCGAGCACGACGCAGCGCCGGCGGCCGAGCCGCAGGGCTCGTCGAGGCTGCTCAAGGCCCAGAAGGCGGCGGAACGGGCGATCGAGGAATCATCGGGGAAAGACTGATGCGCTCGGGAGGGGCGGCGATTTCGGCTATGATGGAGCGTGGCAAGCGTGGCCCGGCCGGGGGCCGGGCGGAAGGGGGTCAAGGATGCGGATCGACGTAGTCGGCAAAGACGTGCGAGTGACCGACAACATCAGGGCCCACGCCGAGGAGAAGGGCGCGAAGCTGCCCAAGTACTTCGACGGCACCCAGCTGGTGACGTTCACGATCAGCAAAAAGGACCGGCTGAACTACAACGTCGAGTGCGTCGTCGACGTGGAGCGGCACAACGACTTCGTGGCCCACGCCGACGATCCGGACATCCTCACCGCCATCGATCTCTCGGTCCACAAGGCCACGCGCCAGCTCACCGAGTTCAAGGAACGTCTGAAGAACAACAACCGCTGAGACCAACGCGGCTCGATTCGCGAAAGAGACGGAGCAGCCCATGAAGCTGACGGAGATCGTCGTTGAGACGGCCATCATTCCCTCACTCGCTTCGGTCGAGCGTGACGGCGTGCTCGGCGAACTGATCGACACCCTGGTTGCAACGGGCGCCCTTGACGCCGGGATCCGCGATGAGGTGCTCGCCCGGCTGATCGAACGCGAGACCAAGGGCTCGACGGGCTTCGGGCGCGGCGTGGCCGTGCCGCACGCCAAGCACCCGGGGGTGACCAGGCTGACGGCGGCGGTCGGGCTGAGCGGCCGCGGGATCGACTTCTCGGCGCTCGACAAGC
This sequence comes from Phycisphaeraceae bacterium, assembly GCA_023898685.1. Lineage (GTDB taxonomy): Bacteria > Planctomycetota > Phycisphaerae > Phycisphaerales > UBA1924 > UBA1926. The sequence goes on along the minus strand of CP060234.1, from coordinate 2,453,857 downwards.
AGCCCGTCTATTCCGTCTTCCTGCTGCTGAGCCCACAGGATCAGCCCGAGGAGCACCTCCAGGCCATGGAGGTGATCTTCAAGAACCTGAGCAAGGACACATTCCGGCGCTTTCTGCGGCAGGCCCAGAGCGTCGAGGACGTCAGGACCCTGCTCGAGGAGGCGGACACGCAGCAGCTCTCGGGTTGAGCGGCCAGCCGGCAACCAGCACAATCGGCCCGGAGGCCCGCCCAGTGCCCGACCTCGCAACCACCACGGTGAAGATCGTCAACAAGCTGGGCCTGCACGCCCGGCCCGCGATGGCGTTCGCCGACACCGCCGGGCGGTTCAAGGCGTCGGTCGCCGTGCACCGCGGCGACCAGCGTGTCGACGGCAAGTCGGTGATGGAGATCATGCTCCTCGCCGCGACGTACGGGACCGAGATCAGGATTGAAGCCAAGGGTGCCGACGCGCCGGAGTGTCTGGCCGAGCTCAGATCGCTCGTCGAGCGCGGCTTCGACGAGGAATGAAGCGAATCCCGGAAGTCTCGGCTCGACGAGCCTGAAACGCCAGCGACGGACCCCGGGCGTTTCGTCCTTCGCTGGCGCTTCAGGCTTGTAGGGTGTGTCGCCTTCGAGTGGAGTCCTTGTGAGGCATCCCAATGAAGAGAAGCTGAGGCGATCTCTCAGAATCGCGGCGGGCGCCGCGTGGGCTCTGTTTGTGCTCTCGGCGGTGGTGTTCTTCGTGGGGATGTTCCTGGCGGTGGTCGCGGGTGTGGTGACCGGCTCGGTCCCGGCCTGCATCGCCGTCTCCGTAGCCACGATCGGCGTCTTTGTTGGGCTGGTCCGGCTCGCGGCCTTCCTTTGGGCCCGGGCCGACCGCCGCATCGATGAGGCCGGGGTGATTCGCTGCGGGTGGTGTGGCTACAACCGCGCCGGGCTGGGCAAGGACACCGAGTGCCCCGAGTGCGGGCATCGGCCCCTGGCTTGAGCCGTCGACCGCCGTGCGGTGTGGGGTGCAGGCGCAATGAAAACGGCCGACCCCGAAGGGCCGGCCGTGTTGGATCAGATCAGACGAGCTTGATCGGGATCAGAAGAGGACAGAGACCTGGCCGCGGACAGCGACTTCGTCGCCGTCGTTCTGGCCGAGGAAGCTGGCCGGGTTGAACGCGCCGCCCGAGCCCGGCAGGATGCCGAAGGCCGCGGTGTTGTCGTTGAGGGCCCAGAGGAGCTCGAGGCTGGCCTTGACGGCGTGGCTCTCGGGGATGACGTAGTAGTTGACGCCGAAGGTCAGGAAGTGCAGGTCCTGGTCGATGGTCGACGCCGGGGCGAAGCGGTTGTCGTCCAGGAAGACCGCGTCCCAACGGCCGAACAGCTCGACCTGGTCGGTCACGAAGACACCGGCCTGGACGTTGGCGCCGAAGTCGCTCGAGCTGGTGCTGCCCGCACCGTCCGGCTCGCTCCAGGAGCCCATGAAGGCGCCCGAGACGTTCCAGCCGTTGCCTTCCACAGCGGCGTCAATCGTGTAGAGGATCAGGTCGCCGCCGGTGGCGCTGGCGAGGGCCGCCGGGTGGGCCGAAGCGCCGCCCGCGGGGCCGGTGTCGCCGTAGGTCTCCCAGTGGATCGCGCCGCCGATCTTGCCGGCATAGTCGCTGTTGCGCCAGGAGGTGAAGTCGGTGAAGCGCGACCAGTCGCCGGCGAACTTGAACTCAGCACGGGCGGTCAGGCCGATGTCGGCCTCGCCGGCGCCGTTGTAGTTGGTGCCGATGGTGCGGACGCCGTCGTTGACCGAGAAGTAGCCGCGCCAGGCGTCGGCCTCGTAGCCGAACATGATGCCCTGGGTGTAGCCCTGGTTGAAGTAGAGGTTGGCGGCGCTGCGATCGCCGGCGAGCTGGAACTCGGGATCAACCAGCTCTTCCCAGAAGATCGGGGCCTTGAACTGACCCCAGCGGATGAACGCGCCGTCGAAACTCTCGAACGCGTACTGGCCGTAGGCCCAGGTGACGCCGAAGTAGTTCGCGCCGGTGGTGTCACGCTGCTCGCCCCAGTCGGCGCTGATGCGGTAGGTGATCTGGTCGTTGACGAGGTTGCCCGAGAAGTCCATGCGGGCGCGGGGAATCTCGAACCCGTGGGTGAAGTCGCTGTTGCCGATCACGCCCTCGGGGCCGGTCTTGCTGCTGTCGCGGAAGTCGGCGACGTAGCGGAACTGGAACAGAGCGTTGATGTTCAGCGTGCTGGCGCCGTCGCCGCTGGTGACGCTGAACCCACTGCCCTCGCCCGCGCCCTGCAGGAGGCTGGAGCGGTTGGCCGCGTCGGCGGCCAACTCGGCCGAATACGCACGCTCAACGTCGAGCGTGTTCTGCCCAGACGCGAGACCGCACGCGGTGCCCGCGATCACGAAGGTCACAATCTTCCTCATGGCTGAGACTCCTTGGTGATGGCGGGACATGGCTCCAGTCCCGCTGTGTTCCCATTCTCTTCGAGGCCTGTGCTTGTTGAGGCCGTGTCCTTTGTCCCGGCCCCTCGCCGATCGCCGCCGGCACCCCGCCGACGACCGAGAAGTCTAGTCCCGCTCGGCTAGCAAGTACAAACTCCGTCGACATGGTTTCGGCTAATAGTCACTAGCATTTGCATTTTTTCGACCCAGTTTCCGCCGGATTATGCAAACATTCTACAAACACCGGCTGTTTGTGCGCACAAGCTCAAGCCGATCTTCACCAAAACCTGACACATCGGGCCTCTTGGTTCCCGTTGGTAACGAGTACGCTTCCACCCCGATCGGCCGCCACCGGACCAGACCGGGCAGGAGCGAGACGTGGCCAGGCGTGTGCTCATCGTGGATGACGAGACCGACCTCGCCGAATTGCTGGCGTACAACCTCTCGAAGTCGGGATATGACACGCGCGTTGCCGCGGACGGCCCGGGCGGGCTGCGCGAGATCGCCGAGTACAACCCGGATCTGGTGGTGCTCGACGTGATGATGCCGGGCTTATCGGGCCATGCGGTGCTGGCACGCATCCGGCGCACGCCCGAGACGTCGCACCTCCCGGTGATCCTGCTCACCGCCAAGAGCGAAGAGAACGACGAACTCGAAGGACTTTCGTACGGAGCCGACGATTACGTCACCAAGCCCTACTCGATGAAGGTGCTCGAGGCACGAATCGAGGCCATCCTTCGCCGTGCGTCCGAAGAGCCCCAGGATTCCCCACTGCTGTCGCTCGGGGCCGTGACGATCAACAAGGAGACCCATGAAGCGCGGCTGGACGGAGCGGTGATCGCGTTGACGGTCACCGAGTTCAGGCTGCTCTGCTCGTTGATCGAGGCCGAGGGCCGGGTGCTCGACAGGCAGGCGTTGATCCGGATGGCGATGGGGGCGGGCGTGACTATCACGGAGCGCACGATCGACGTCCACGTGACGTCGATCCGCAAGAAGCTGGGGAAGCACGCGTCGATGGTCAAGACGGTCAGAGGCGTGGGCTACCGTATCGAGCATGATCGCACGGAGCGGGGGGCCAAGGACACGGCACGGAGCTGAGCGGCCACCCCCGCCCTCCGGAATCGCCACGGGACCCTCCATGCCGCGCCAGCATCGACAGCCCGTCGATCCAGTGCCCCTGATCTGGCTGTCCTTCTGCATCGTGGCGGCGGTGCTCGGGATCGCGGGACCCGCGTGGTCGGTCGTCCTGTGTGTACCGTCCGCGGGGTTGATCTGCTGGGCGATCAGCGCTCAGCAGAGCCGGCGACGCCGAGAGCGGCTCGCGCGGGTTGCGGAGATGGCGATCGGGCTGGGCCTGCTCGGGCGAGCCGCCGAGGAAACACCGCCGGAGGCAGACGACCGGCCCGATGACCCGATCGAGCGGCTCGGAGCGATTGTCGCGGCCAGGCGCGCCATGGTCGACAACGACATGGTGCGACGGATCGAGGAACTCGCGACGGTGCGGGCCAACCTCGATGCGGTGGACGCGCCCGTGCTCGCGACGGACGAATCGGGGCGGGTGTCGATCACCAACCGCGCCGCCGAGCGGCTGCTGGCGAACCGGGCCAGGCGAGTGCTGGGCGTGCCGATTGACGAGGTGCTGACCAACAGCGCCCTGCTCGAGCTGCACGCCCGGGCCGAGCGTGGGGAGGCGTGCAAGCGGCAGGTGCGGCTCACGCTCGACGGAACGGTGCGCGTGTACGAGGTCTCGGCCATCCCGGTGCGGCTGGACATCGGGCAGATCCCGGCGCGCGTGCCGCAGCGGTGCGGCGTGGTGCTGACGATCAAGGACGTGCACGAGCTCGCGCAGACGCTGCAACTCCGCACCGATTTCGCGGCCAACGCGAGCCACGAGCTGCGCACGCCGATCGCCACGATCCGGACGGCGATCGAGACCATGCGCGGCGCCGCCGAGGACGACCCGGCGATGCACGAGCGGCTGTTCGTGATGATCGAGAACAACGTCGCCCGGCTGGAGGAGATGGTGGGCGACCTGCTCGACCTCTCGAGGCTGGAGTCGGAGGGCCAGCCGCTGCGGATCGAGACGTTCGACCTCGGCGAGATGTCGGACGCGCTCGGGGCGATGTTCGAGCCGGCGTGCCGCAAGCGCGGGCTTTCGCTCGTGTTCGACATCAGTGGGAGCCTGAAGACGCTGCGGACGGATCGCAAGCTGCTGCTGCTCGTCCTGCGCAACCTGATCGACAACGCCACCAAGTTCGCGTTCGAGAACACGACGATCACGGTCACGTGCGAGCCGAGTGCGGGCGAGGCCGGGGGCCGGGGCGTGCGGCTCGCGGTCGCCGACCGGGGCGTCGGCATCCCCCTCAAGCACCAGCAGCGGATCTTCGAGCGGTTCTACCAGGTCGACGAATCACGGGCTCGCGTCGGCACGCGCCGCGGCTCCGGGCTCGGGCTCGCGATCGTCAGGCACGCGGTCCGCCGGCTGGACGGGGAGATCACCGTCGAATCGGTGTGGCAGAACGGAACGACGATGATCGTCAGCATCCCGGATTGCGTGCCCCCGGATGCCGGCGACCGGTGAGAGCGCTGCCCGAGCCTCGGGCGCACAGGGCTGGCGTATCCGGCCAAGGCGTCGTGGCGAAAGCCATCACTCGTCGAGCGGTGCATAGTCAACCCCCCGGAGCGCGGCGAGACGTCGGGCGAGGCGGTCGATCACGCATTGCTCGGCGTCCGGGGAGCCGAGCACCCCCACGCGGCATTCCAGGTCGACCGACCCCTCGCCGAGGCGTCGGACCCGGAGAACACCCGAATCGCCACGCACGGTGACCAGGTCGTATTCAACGATCGTCCACTCGCCGCCCTCCTGCTTCCGGTAGGCCCGGCGTCCGGCCTGGACGAGCTGGCACTGCCGCAAAGCCGTGCGCACCGCGGCGTCGACATCATCCCAATCGGCCTCTACAACTCGTTGGGACGGGGCGTTCGATGGGGTCCCCGAGGCCACCGTCGCGGGTGGCGGAACGGCACAGCCGGAAACGGAAAGCAGGGCGATCACCGCCGCCGGCGCTCTACAATCGCAGACGGCTCGAGCCGTTCGGCCGCGGGTCACGGAGTCCTTGCGTTTGCTCATCACCATCCGAGTTCCCCCAACCGCTGACCAAGTCGCCGTACTCGGTCCTGCCGAGCGTAACCTCAAAATGCTCCGCGAAGCGCTGGGCGTGACGATCTCGTCGCGCGACGGGGTCATCCGTGTCGGGGGCGGCGCGCGGCAGATCGGTGTCGCCAAGGCGGTGCTCGAGCGGCTCGCCCGGGATGCCGGCGCCCCCAGAGCGCGGGAAGCTGTCCTCGACCTGATCGCCCACGAATCGGCCAAGCCGGCCCCGCGGGGCTGGCCGGAGGGGGCCGACTCCGATGAGACCGTGCTCGGCAACCCGGAGCGCACCCGGCCCGAGGTGACCTGGGACGGGAGCCTGCACGTTGCTTCCGGGGGGAGGCCGGTGCAACCCAAAACGCCCGGCCAAAGACTGTACATCGAGACCATCCGTGACCACGATCTCGCGATCGGGATCGGCCCGGCCGGCACCGGCAAGACGTTTCTGGCCGTGGCCGCCGCGGTGCAGCTCCTCAAGATCGGCGCGGTGCAGCGTGTCGTCTTGGCCCGCCCGGCCGTCGAGGCGGGCGAGCGGCTGGGCTTCCTGCCGGGAGACATGCAGGAGAAGGTGAATCCCTATTTGAGGCCCCTGCTGGATGCGCTCCACGATATGCTCGATTTTGGAACGATCCGGCGGTTCATGGAGAACGACGTCATCGAGATCAGCCCGCTCGCGTTCATGCGGGGGAGAACCCTGAATAACGCGGTCATTCTGCTCGATGAAGCACAGAACACGACGCGCGGGCAAATGAAGATGTTCCTGACCCGGATGGGACACGGCAGCAGAGTGATTATCACCGGCGACACGACGCAGATCGATCTGCCCGATCCGACACAGAGCGGGCTGATCGACGCGGTGCGCCGCCTGCGACGTGTGCCGGGAGTCGGGTTCGCGCAACTCAACGGTGGCGATGTGGTCCGGCACACGCTGGTGCAGCGCATCGTCGAGGCCTACGGCGACGAAGAGCACAACGCCCCGCACGCGCAGGCCCTCCGTGAGGCCCTGCATCCGGCGGACCTTTGATCGGCTTCCATGGCGTCACTTCCCTCACAGAGCGGGAAACTGGTCAGGCCCGGCAAGGGACGGGGCCGTCGCGGCGTGCGCAAGGCGTCCGACCCGGTGGGCCGTCGGCTTGCACGGCTGGCCGAGCACCCCTCGGCCGGCTGGGGGCTGATCATCTCGGTTGCGTTCATTCTCGTTGTCGGCTCGCTGGTGGCGTGGACGCGCGAACAACCGCAACTGGTCGCAAACCGGACCGCCCGGTCGACCCGCACGGTGCGCGTCGAGTTCGACGCGCCGAACGCGGCGCAGACGGCCCAGAAGCAGGAGAACGCCCGGCAGAACACCCCTCGCGTCTATCGCGCGATCGACACGACGATCGACTCGATCATCGGCGAGATCGAGCGGCTTCCGAGCACGGCGACCATGGCCGGGCCCGGCAGCTCGGATTCGGCGGCGCAGAGCCTGCTCACGTCGCTGAACCTCTCGGCCGAGACGGTCTCGGCGCTCGCGGCCGTCGGCGCGGACCCGGCGGCATTGTCACAGTGGACGCAGAAGACCGCGGCGTTCCGCGACATCCTGCTGCGCAACCCGCTGCTCCAGCGGGCCGACTGGGAGCGAGCCCGGACCGAGGGCCTCAGCCGCCGGCTTGAACTCGCCTGGGGGGCGGGCGGCGAGATGGTCGTGCGTGAGCAGGTCGTCAACATCGGCGACACGTCGGCTTACCGGGACCAGATCTCCAAGCTTGCCGGCAATGCGCGGTTCGAGGGCCCGCCGGCCGAGGCGGTGGTGGCCGTGATGCTGGCCCGGTCGGAGCCGACGTATTCGTTCGATGCGGCGACGACCACGGAACGCCAGGATGTCGCCGCGGAACAGGTGCAGACGGTCGTCGACAAGCGTGCAATCGGGCAGACGATCTTCACACGGGGCGATATCATCACGCCCACCCAGTTGCTGATGTACGAACAGGAGATGGAGCAGTACCGCCTGCGCGCCGCCCCATCGACGCTCTGGGGGCGCCGCCTGGGGATCATCGCCATCGTCGGTGTGTGCACCGTCGCGCTGGGGATCGCGCTCGCGACGCTGAGCCCCCGAACGGCGACAAAGCCCTCGCGGCTGGGCTGGATCGCCGGGCTGCTCGCGCTCGCGGTTACGACGGCTGCAATCGGAACTCTCGTCGATCCCGCGTTTATTGCGCTGGCCTCCACCGCTCCGGTGGCGCTGCTCGCGGTGCTGATGGTCACGGTGTATGACAGGCTGGTGGCGACGGTGGTGGGCCTGATCGCGGCGTTGCTGGTGTCGCTGGCGTTGACGCCGATGCGCGGGTACGTCGTGATCAATCTGATCGGGATCGCCGCCGTGCTCTGGAGCCTCCCCGAGATCCGAGACCGGGGGAGCATCGTCGCGATGTCGCTGTGGGCGATGCTCGCGCTAGGCCTGGCGACGGCGTTCGATGGGCTGGCCTCCCTGCCGCTGGATGCGGCGCGGGTGAGCGAGATCCTCGCCGATGCGGCGACGGCGGGCTTCGGCGGGCTGCTCGTCGGCGGCGTGACGCTGTTCGTCCTCCCCGGAATCGAGCGGGCCTTCAACATCACCACGGGCATGACGCTCGTCGAGCTGCGCGACCCGAAGCAGGTGCTGTTGCGCGAGCTCCAGCAGCGCGCGCCGGGAACATACAACCATTCGCTCAACGTCGCGACGATCGCCGAGTCGGCGGCCGCGTCGATTGATGCCAACACACTGCTCACCTACGCGGGAGCGCTCTACCACGACATCGGGAAGATGACCAAACCCGAATACTTCGTGGAGAACCAATCGGGCGGGTCGAACAAGCACGACCGGCTCAGCCCCGCGATGAGCGTGCTCGTCATCATCGGGCACGTCAAGGACGGGCTCGAGCTCGCCCGCGAGTACGGGCTTCCCAGGCCCCTGCACCACTTCATCGAGGCGCACCACGGCACGACTCTGGTGGAATATTTCTACCACCGCGCCAAGCAGAAAGCCGAGGGGGGCGAGGAGGAGCAGGCGCCCGCGGAGTTCGACTACCGATATCCGGGCCCGAAGCCGCGGACGAAGGAGGCGGCGATCCTGATGCTGGCCGACTCGGTGGAGAGCGCGACTCGGACGCTGCGCGAGCCGACGCCGAGCCGGATCGAGTCGCTGGTGCAACAGCTCGCCAACAAGCGTCTGATGGACGGTCAGTTCGACGAGTGCGACCTGACGCTGCGCGAGCTGCACAAGGTGGTCGAGTCGATCTCGAAGTCGGTGGCGAGCATCTATCACGGGCGCGTGTCCTACCCGGGCGACAAGGACAAGAAGCCGGAGGCGGCGCAGGAGAAGTCGGCCTGACCGCACGCCTCGGACCTTCCCCAGGGGCTGCACCAAGACGCGGCAAGCAGGGGCTCGATTCCGAGATGGCGCTATGCGGCAATTGGTAGGTGCTCTAGGATGTAGACCCATCCCTAGCCCAACCGGAGGCAGCAAATGCGTTCATTGACACTCGTTCTTCTTGGTGTGTCGGCGGTGGCGGCGAATGGCGAACCGGTCGTCGTTCGGTGGCTGGCCAGCCCGAGCACCGTCTCCGTGAGCGACTCTACCACGGTGATCCCGCCGCTGACGTTCGCGCAGTTTCCTGTCACCGCCGCGGGGACATATTCGGTGTATCCCTTCTTCGGCGCCGACGGCTGGAATTCGTCCGCGTGCGACCCGACACCGTTCGAGTGTCAGCGGCACGGGCCGAGCGGCTATGCGGGCACGCCCATCGGGGCGACGATCTCGTCCGCGATGCCAGGCTGGGTGGACGCGTTCTTCTGCTTCGAGTTCGAGATCACCTGGCCAGTCATCCTTGTCGGCGGCGAGGCCGGCTGCGGCGGCCCCGGGTGCCCGGAGCGCGAGATCTTCCTCGCCGGCCTGGCGGACGGCGTCAGCTCCTTCCCGATCCGCATCCGTGACGACGCGGGCGAGTGGCACTACGGCTGGGTCGCGCTCCGGGGCGAGGAGCGGTTCCTCCCGGATTGCAACTACTGCGCCGACAATCCGCCCATCGCGATGGAGCACAGCGACTTCGGCTACTTCGCGATCGGATTTGAAACACAGGCCGGGACCCCGATCGTCAATGGCGGCGGACTCTGCGAGGCCGACATGGACTTTGACGCGGTGCTCGACCTCGACGATCTGAGTGTGTTCGTGCAGGCCTTCGTCGGCGGGGATCTTGTCGCCGACTTGAACGGGAACGGCTTGCTCGATCTTGCGGACGTGCAGCGCTTCATCACGAGCTATGTCAGTGGCTGCAACCTCTGAGGTCGCCTGCTCGCGTCAGGCGTGGTGCTTCGCGCGCACCAGCTCGTTGAACGCCTTTGTGCCGCCGGGCGGCAAGGTAAACCACTTCCAGTGGGCCGTGCCCACATGCAGGCGGGCGATCACGTTGATCTGCCCGACGTGAAAGGCGTAGTGGTCGAGCTGGCGGGCAATCGCCGCGTGAACCGCGTGGGGAGCGCCGCGGATGGTGATCTCTCGGCGGAGGTCGGCGTCGGTGAGACCCGCGAGCGCCCTGTCGAGCGTGTCCCAGCCCTTCTCCCAGCCATCCATGATCGCCCGGCGTGAGGCCGAGGTGGGCTCGGGGGGCTCGAACTCCGCGTCGCGGTCCCGCCACGGCTTCTCGCCGTCGCTGGTCAGGAAGTCGGTCCAGCGGCTGAGCAGGTTGCCGGCGAGGTGCCGCGCGATGATGGCGACGGAGTTGAGCCCATCGGCGGGCGTCCAGAAGAAGCCGGCGTCGTCGAGCTGGTCGAATGCGTGCTCGCCGAACGCCCTCTGGCGAGCGAAGATGGCGCGCCAGGTGTCGATCATCCCGGCGGTCGATCCCGATTCGTAGCGATGGTCCGGCATCGTTGATCCCCCGCTGCGATCCCCCGCTGCTGCCGCGCCTTCGCGAGTGTACGCTGGTGACCCGAACCGTCGATGGAGGTCTGTCATGCGGGCGGTCGTCCAGCGCGTCAACAGAGCCACGCTCTCGGTCGTCGAGGCGGATGTTGAGCGTCCGCACGCCGAGATCGGGGCGGGGCTGGTGGTGCTGGTCGGCATCGAGCAGGATGACGGCGAGGCCGATCTTGCGTGGATGGCCCGCAAGCTGCCGCACCTGCGGATCTTCAAGGACGAAGACGACAAGATGAATCGGTCGGCGGTCAATCTCGTGGGTGATGGAGCAGATGAGCCGGGCGTGCTGCTCGTGCCCAATTTCACGGTCGCCGGGCGGGCCCACAAGGGGAGACGGCCCGATTTCACGACGGCGAAGGCGCCGCGCGAAGCATCGGCGATGTTCGACCGGTTGGCAATGATGGTCGCGGCGGAGGCACCGGGCGTGCAGGTGGTGACCGGCGTGTTCGGTGCGCACATGCACGTCGACCTGGTCAACGAGGGTCCCGTGACGATCTGGCTGGATTCGCGAGCGTGATTTGGCGCAGAAACAGACGAGCTATTTGACCGCGACGGCTATCTCCCGGTGCCGGCCTCGCTGGGCGCCGGCGGCATGTCCGTGGGCTTCTGGTCAGCGGGCGGCGGGGTTGGGGCCATCCCACCCTTTTCGCTGATCAGCGTCGGCACGGCCGGCTCGCCCCCGGTGAGCTCCTGGCGCGGGTCATAGGGCTCCCACTCGACCTTCGAGGCCCCGAGCAGCGTGCCCGTGGCGACCGCGAGATCGATCTGGGAGATCTGGTAGTTGACCACCGCCTGGATATCCTGGAGTCTCGCGTCGGCGAGCCGGGCGTCGGCGTTGAGCACGTCGGTGCTCGTCGACCGGCCGTTATCGAAGAGCGACTCTTCGGACTGGAGTGTTCTCTCGTTGAGCGCGACCGCCTGCCTCGCGGCGAGGATCTGCTGCCAGCCCGAATCGATGTTGTCGACCGCGTCGAGCACCTCCTTGCGCACCTGCTGGCGGCGGGAGGCCCGCGTCGCGAGCCGCTGGAGGCGGGCCAGCACCGCCTGCTCGATCGCGGCCTTGCGCTGCTCGTTGCCGATCGGCACTTCGGCGGTGAGGCCCAGCTCCCAGTCTTCGAAGTTGTTCTCGCTCGCGACGCGGATCGCCTCGGTGAACTCGGCGCCCAGGCCGTTGATGCGGTAGGTGAACTGGGCGGCGAGCAAGGGCAGGGCATCGTTGCGGCGCAGGGCTTCGAGGGCTTCATCGGCGGCAAGCTGGAGCTCGAGATCAAGCAGCTCCATGCGCCCGTCGAGCGCCTGCCCGGCGAGCTTATCGCCGTCGAGGGTGTAGTAGAGCGGCTCGGGATCGGTGACGGTGACGACGTGCTGGGGACTATCGACCCCCAGGTCGGGGATGTTCAGCAGCCGCTTGAGCTCGCGCTCGGCGAGCAGCACACTGTTCTGGGCGACGATGATGTCGCGCACGCGGTCGGCGAGGCCCGACTTGGCGCGCGCGACCTCGACCTCGGCCACCGCGCCCGCGTCGAAACGCCGCTGGGCCCGTCCGAGCTGCCGCTCGGCCAGCTCGTACTGCCGCGCCCGCACGTCGAGCGCCTGCCGCGTGGCGTAGAGCGTCCAGTAGGCCCGGTCGGCCGCGGCGAGCTGCGAGATGATCTGGAGCTTGGCGCGGGCCTCGGACTGCTGGCGCCCGATGTCGGCGACGCGGATCGCGTACGAGTTCGCCCGCCGCCCGGCCCCGCGGAGCAGGTTGTGCGAGAGGCTGAACTCGAGGTCGGATGTATACGACGGGTTGAGCAGCGCGAAGCGGTTGTCCGTCTTCGAGCGTGACATCGGGGCGCGGATCTCGGCGGTGCCGCCCGTGCGGAGCGGGATGCGGATGCCGGGCTGCACGTACGCGAACTTCGACTGGTTGCTCTCGGTCGCGAGCGCGGTTGCGTCGTCGCGATCGGCGAACTGGGCGTTGGCGAAGATCAGCGCCTCGTAGCGGCCCTCCTCCTCGTTGATCCGCTCGGCGTCGATGGTCGGGGCGATGAGCGAAACCTTGAGGTCGAGGTTGTGCTCGAGCGCGGCGGCCCGTGCCTCTTCGAGCGTGAGCTCGATCTGCTGGGCGCTCTGGAAGTTGGTGCGAACCGCGGCGAGGCCGGCGGGGTCGGTGATCGGCGTCGGGGGCTGGGCGCCCCGGTCGTCCAGATCGAGCGGAGTAACCGTACGGAGACTCGCGAGGCTGACGCGACGGTCAAAGTCGCGCTCCGACCGGCCCAGGGGCCCGCCCTGGCAGCCGACGAGCAGGCAGGCGGCCGAGGTGAGGATCAGAGTCGAGAGGCGGCGAGCACGTTGGTCCATTTGAATCCCCGATTCCGAGGTGCGTCGAACCGAGATGTTCTGAAAGGAGTCCGGAGCGTAAGCGATGGGCCGGATCAGGATGATCGTTGGAATAGCCCGTCGCTGACGCTCTGGGCTCCTTTCTTGGGCGCGGGTCGGCTCCCTTTCGTCTCTCCGGCTACTCGTGTCTGAGCGCGTCGATGGGGTTGAGCCTCGCGGCCTTGATCGCGGGCAACATGCCGAAGATCACGCCGACCGCCGCGCTGAACCCCAGCGACAGGGTGACGGCCCACGACGGGACGGTCGCCTGGTCGAGTTGCATGTTGGGGACATACTTGAGCGCCATGACGAGCCCGAAGCCGACGCTCAGCCCGATCATCCCCCCCACCAGGCAGAGGATGACCGCCTCGACGAGGAATTGGATCAGGACGACGAGCGGGCGGGCGCCCACCGCCTTGCGCAGCCCGATCTCCCGCGTCCGCTCGCTCACGCTCACGAGCATGATGTTCATGATGCCGATGCCGCCCACGAGCAGGGAGATGCTCACCACAGCGGTCGCGATGATGCCGATGACGCTCGCGACCTGCATGAACTGCTCGATGTGGTTGGCCATCACCTCGATGCCAAAGGTGTCCTCGTCGTCGCCCTCGAGGTTGCGGTGGGTGCGGAGGATGAAGCGGACCTCGGCGCGCGCATCGGCCGCGATGTCGTCCATCTTGCGGTCGTCGGTGGGCTCGTCGAGCTGAATGACGAAGTAGGTGAACGTGTAGGGGTTCATCATCTTCGACGTCTCGAAGGGGATGTAGAGCTCGGATCGGGCCTCCCCCCCGCCGAACATGACCGAGGCTTCCTTGGTCTCGAGCACCCCGATGATGAGGAAGCGGCGGTTGCCCACGAGCAGGAAGTCGCCCGTCGGATCGCGGTTGAGATTCAGCTCCTCGATCGCGGCTTCGTTGATGAGGCAGACCTGTCGTCTCTCCTCAACGTCGATCTTGCTCATGGGCCGGCCGTAGATAACGCCCCGGTCCTCGATCTCGTGCCACGCGGGCCAGATGCCGCGGACGCGGACGCCCCGCTTGGTTTCCTGGCCGTAGCTGATCTCCTCCGAGGTGCCGCAGATGGGGGAGAGGGTGTCGACGGACGGGGCGTTCTCGAGGATCAGGTTGGCCTCATACGGCGTCATCCTGACGTCGTCCCAGCTGATGGTGGTTTCCTTCGAGTCGGGCACCTCGCCCCAGACCCACATCTTGCGGGCCCCGATCGTCTCGAACTCGCCCAGCACAAAGTTCTTCATGCCGACCAGCCCGCCCACCACCGCGATGACCGACCCCGTGCCGATGATGATGCCCAACGCGGTCAGGATGGATCGCACCTTGTTGGCCCACACCTGCCCCAGCGCCAGCATCACCGTCTGGAAGAAGATCCGGCCGAACCAGACGATCGGTGTGAACAGGATGCCCAGGAACCGGATCATGCGCCCGCCTCCCCTGCTTCGATCGAGCCTGTCGCCTCGACCGGGTCGGCCGAGGGTTCGATCAGACGGTCGGCGCGGTCGCCCGCGTCGCCCGACTCGCCCGACTCGCCCGACTCGCCGTTGAGGTGGGTCGTCTTGACCGGCCCCGCGCCCATCCGGGCGGCGACCGCGCGGACCCAGTCCTGATGCACCGTGTCGTCCCTGGTCGCGCAATCGGACACAACCTTCCCGTCGCGCAGCCGGATGATCCGCTCGGCGTGGCCCGCGACGTCCTCCTCGTGGGTCACGACAACGATGGTCTGCCCCTGATCGTGCAGCTCCTCGAACAGCCCGATGATCTCCACCGTCGTCTTCGAGTCGAGGTTGCCCGTCGGCTCGTCGGCGAGCAGGATCGAAGGGTCGTTGACCAGCGCCCGCGCCACCGCGACGCGCTGCTTCTGCCCGCCCGAGAGCTGGTTGGGGCGGTGGCCCATCCGGTCGTCGAGCCCCACCCGCCGCAGCGCCCGCTTGGCCCGGCGGCGCGCGGTGAACATGTGCTTGCGGCTGTAGAGCATCGGCAGCATCACGTTCTTGAGCGCGCTGGCGCGGTGGAGCAGCTCGAACGACTGGAAGATGAACCCGATCTCCTCGTTGCGGACGCGCGCGAGCTGGGTCATGCCCATCTTGTGCGTGGGCTTGCCGTTGAGCACGTACTTGCCGCCCGTGGGCTTGTCGAGGCAGCCCAGGATGTTCATCAGCGTGCTCTTGCCCGAGCCCGAGGCGCCCATGATCGCGACGAACTCGCCGGGCTCGATCGTCAGGTCGACGCCGTCGAGCGCGCGCACACGCTCCACGCCGACCTTGTAGACCTTCTCGAGCTTGCGGACCTCGATCGCCACGGCACGCCCCTCCGGCCCGAACGCCTCAGCCGCCCTGACCGCCCGATTGATCGGCCTCACCCCCGCCCGACGCCTGGTCGCCGCCCGACGCCCCGGTCGACCCGTCGGCCCCCGTCGCATCGTCCTTCGCATCGGCGGCCTTCGTGTCCGACGCATCGCCCGCGGCGGCCCGGCCCTCGCCGGCGCCTTCAGCCTCGGGCTGGTCGCCCTTGCCCTCGCCGGCCCCGGCCTTGCCCTCTTCCTTCGGCGCGTTCTCGTCCTTGATCGCCTGCTCGTTCTTGAGGAAGTCGCCCCGGCCCGGGTCGAGCACGCGGTAGGGCCCGGTCACGATGATCTCGCCCGCCGAGAGGCCTTCCTTTACCACCGTGTGGGTCAGGTCGCTGGGGCCCTTGATGACGGGCGTCGCGATCGCCTTCCCGTCGATCATCCGGTAGACGATGTCGGTGTAGGTCTTCTCCTTGTCCACCAAGTCCATCTCGCGGACCTTGTCGGGCAGGTCCTCGACTCGGACGTTGATCACCGACTGGCTCGGCACCTTGACCACGTCGAAGAACGGCTCGACCTCGATGTCGACGCTCGCCGTCAGCCCGCTCAGCAGCGTCCTTCCTTCCTCGAGTTCGAGCGCGATCTCGATGATGAAGTAGCCGGTGCCCGTATTGGACACCATCCGCTTGCGGCCGATCTTCTCGACCTTGCCCCGGAACTTCTCCTCGTCGTAGGCATTGATGTACACCGTCGCCGGCTGGCCCACCGCGACCTGGGCGATGTTCGTCTCGTCGACCTGGGCCTTGACGAGCATGGACGAGAGATCCGCGATCTCCAGGATCACGCTGCCCGGGTTGTTGGTCGTCCCCACGATCACCGTCTCGCCCACCTCGGTGTTCAGGGCGATCACCGTGCCGTCGATGGGCGTGGAGATGACCGTGTTCTCCAGGTCCTTGTTCACGCGCTCGATGTTCGCCTTGGCGATCTCGATCGACGCCTCGATCACCTTCAGGTTGGAGGACGCCCCGAGGTAGCGGGCCTGGGCCGCGTCGAGCTCGGCCTGCGGGGCGTCGCCCGTCTCGACGAGCTGCTGGAGGCGTTCATACTCCAGCCTCGCGTTGATCAGGTCGGCCTTCGCCCCGTCGAGCCGGGCCTCCTCGCTCCGCACGCTCGCCTTGGCGCTCTCGAGCTGGGCGACGAGGTTCTGCGGGTCGAGCCGGACCAGCACATCGCCCTCGTGGACCAGGTCACCCTCGCGGAACGGGACCGCCAGCACCTTGGCCGACACCTGGCTGGAGATCTTCACCAGCGTCCGCGGCTCGATCGAGCCCGGGGCGGAGACGGTGCGCACCAGGTCGCCCGTCTCGGCCGGCTCGACGTGGACCGGCGTCGCGTTGTCCTCGGTCTTCTTGGAGGCGAACGACAGCTTGAAGCCCGATCCGGATTCGCCCTGGAGCACGAAGTAGGCGATCCCACCGCCGGCGCCGGCGAGGATCAAGACCAGCAGCAGGATCCACTTCCACACGTTCCACCCCGTTCCGCTTCTTCCGCCCTCGACCCGATCAATTCTAGACCAGGCGGGTCCTCGGCCCCCGCCGGGGCCGGTGTCTGCCCCATTGCTGGGACAACGCACCGCAACCTTTCGCCCTCGGCGGCGGCGAGACCACTTCTTGTGATGCTCTACAGGCGATTTGCAGGCGGGATGCTGGGAGATGATCGAACAACACCGTGCGAATCAACCCAGCCAAGCCTGTCGACCCGTCATACGCGGGACACCACGCCTGTCAGCAGGACCAATGTCCGATTGGCCGATCGTCAGTGCCTGCCCCACCTGAGACTCACAGCCCCAGCTTCTCCCCCAGATACGCCAGAACCGCGTCGAGGGCAATCCGGTCCTGCGCCAGCGTGTCGCGGTGGCGGACGGTGACGGTCTGGTCCTGCATCGTGTCGCCGTCAATCGTGAAGCAGAAGGGGCAGCCCGCCTCGTCCATCCGGGCGTAGCGCTTGCCGATCGACTGCTTCTCGTCGAAGTCGATCGAGCCCAGGCGGCCGAACCGCCTGACCAGCTCCGCCCGCAGCTTCTCGCCCACCTCGGGCATCCCGTCCTTCTTGACCAGCGGGAACACCGCCGCCTTGATCGGGCTCAGGCGGGGGTGGAACTTCATGTACACCTTGCTGGGCCGATCGGGATCGGGCGTGAACGCCTCGCAGATCGCGGCGAGCACGCCCCGGTCGAGGCCCGCGGAGGGCTCGATGACGTGGGGCAGGTAGCGCTCGTTGCGCTCCTGGTCGAAGTACTCGAGCTTGGCGCCGGAGTGCTCCATGTGCTGACGGAGGTCGAAATCCGTCCGGTCGGCGACGCCCTCGAGCTCGCCGAAGCCTGGCGCGGTGAAGGGGAAGCGGTACTCGATGTCGCTGGTGCCGGCGCCGGTCTTGGCGTAGTGGGCCAGCTCGTCGGCGTCGTGCTCACGGAGCTGGAGGTTGACGCCGGCCAGACCCAGCGACTCCCACCAGTTCATGCGCCAGTCGCGCCAGAACTCGTACCACTTGCGCGACTCGTCGGGGTGGCAGAAGAACTCGATCTCCATCTGCTCGAACTCGCGCGAGCGGAAGGTGAAGTTCCTCGGCGTGACCTCGTTGCGGAAGGCCTTGCCGGTCTGCGCGATGCCGAAGGGGACCTTGACGCGGGTGGAGTCGAGCACGTTCTTGTAGTTGATGAAGATGCCCTGGGCGGTCTCGGGGCGTAGGTAGACCTTGTTGTCCTCGTCCTGCGTGAGCCCGGCGTAAGACTCAAACATCAGCTTGAATGGTGCGGGCTCTCCCAGGGGTGCGCCGCACCTGGGACACGGTTCCTGCAGACCCGTTTCATGAAGTTGCTCGGTCGCGATGTAGCGCGTCAGCTCCTTCATGTCGGGCGGCACGCCGGGCTGGCCTTGCACGCGCGTCGCGAGCCACGAGAGCGTGACCTCGGGCTGACGGACAAGAGCCAGATTCGGCGCCAGTCTCTTGCCCTTCGACTTCGCCCACTGAAGGAGCCGCGGCGAGTCGATCCCGCCGGTGTGGGGGTCGAAGACCTGGATCAGATCATTAAACCACACAGACGACTCGGCGAGCAGGTCCCAGAGGTGGTCCGCCCTCACAAAGTGACCGCAGCCGGGGCACTTGCGCATTGGGTCGGCGAACCCGGCCAGGTGCCCCGACGCCTCCCACACCTTGGGGTTCTGGATGATGCACGAGTCCACCGGCACGATTCGGATCGGCTGGCCGTCCGGGCCGGCCTGGCCCCGGCAGCCCGTCATCACGACGTCGTCCCACCACGCGTCACGCAGGTTCTTCTTGAGCTGGGCGCCGAGGGGGCCGTAATCCCAGAAGCCCTGGATACCGCCGTAGATCTCGGAGGCCTGGAAGATGAACCCCCGGCGCTTGCAGAGGGCCATGATCTCGTCCATGGACTTGGGTTGGTCGCTCATCCGGGGCTCCTTGGGGCCAAGTGTAGGGAGAGGGGGATCGGGGATCAGCGATCAGGATCGGCTCCCCTCCCCCGTCGCCGACGGGGGAGGTGGCCCGGCGCAGCCGGGTCGGAGGGGGTTCTTGCGGTGCGGCGAGAATCGGGGAAGGCACCCCCTCCGCCTCGCTTCGCTCGGCACCTCCCCTGTCGGTGACGGGGGAGGAGAACGAATGGCGTTCTCCCCTCTACCATCCCACATGCCCGACCTCGCCACCGCCCGCCACCCCGATCTCGCCCGGTGCATCCTCGAACGGGCCGTGACCCGGGGCGAATTCACCCTCGCGAGCGGGGCGAAGAGCGACTACTACTGCGACGTCCGCCTCGTCAGCCTGTCGGGT
Organism: Phycisphaeraceae bacterium; assembly: GCA_023898685.1. GTDB lineage: Bacteria > Planctomycetota > Phycisphaerae > Phycisphaerales > UBA1924 > UBA1926. The sequence continues at coordinate 2,434,857 of CP060234.1, read as the reverse complement.
GAGGGGGCCCGGCTCATCGCCGACGCGCTGCTCGAGGAGACCGCCGATCTCGACTTCGATGCCCTGGGGGGCATGGACATGGGCGCCACCCCCATCGCCGCGGCGTTCGGGCTGCGGGCCCACGAGCAAGGGCTCGACATCCCCACGTTCGTGGTCCGCAAGAACCCCAAGGCCCACGGCACCCAGAAGCTCATCGAGGGGCCCCTGCCCGAGACCCCGCAGCGGGTCGTGATCGTCGACGACGTGGTGACGAGCGGCGGCTCGCTCATCAAGGCGATCGAGGTGGCGAAACAGGCGGGGCACAGCGTGGTCAAGGCGTTCGCGGTGCTCGACCGCGAGTCGGGCGGCTCGGCCAATATTGCCGCGACGGGCGTCGACTACCAGCCACTGGTCTCCATCCACGAACTCGGGCTGGGGTGATGGGTGAGAACGCGGGCGAGCTCTGGATCATCGGCACGGGCGGGCACGCCCGGGTGGTGCTCGACCTGGCGCGGGCGTGCGGCTATCGGGTCGCCGGGCTGATCGAGCCGCGGGGCGGGGCCGAGTCGCCGGGGTTCGCGTGGGATCTGCCCGTGCTCGTCGGGCTCGGCGCGCTGCGCGACCTGGGGAACCCGGCGGTGGCCATCGCGATCGGCGACAACGACGTCCGCCGCGAAACGACGCTCGGAGCAACCGACGCTGGGGCGATACTGACGACGCTCATTCACCCGGCGGCCCTGTGCGAGGCGAGCGCGGTGATCGGGGTCGGAGTGCAGTTGTGCATCGGGTCGATTGTGTGCGCCGCGGCCCGGGTTGGTGATGGCGCGATCGTCAACAGCGGCGCCATCATCGAGCACGAGTGTGTCATCGGACCATACGCCCACGTCTGCCCCGGGGCGAAGCTCGCCGGGCGCGTCGTGGTTGGCGCGGGGGCGATGATCGGGCTCGGGGCGAACGTGATCCAGGGCGTGACGATCGGTGAGGGCGCCACGATTGGCGCCGGCGCGGTCGTGCTCAAAGACGTCCCGGCCAGAGCGACGGTCGTGGGTGTACCGGCACGGGTCGTATAGCGACCCTCGGTTCGATCCGAAGGCGCCTTGCGCGAAGATCGCAGCAGTCCGGACGGTCAGGCCTTGATGGACGTGATTTTCACGGCCGAGTAGCGCTGGCGGTGGCCCGTCTTGCGCTTCGAGCCCTTCTTGGGCTTGAACTTGTAGATGTGGAGCTTCTCGCCCTTGACCATCGGATCGCTGATCTCGCCGACCACCTTCGCGCCGTCGACGTAGGGCTGCCCGATCTTGGCCTTGCCCACGTCCGATTCGTCGCCGACGAGCAGCACCTTGTCGAATTCGATCGCGGCGCCCGCCTCGGACTCACCCGAGTTGTAGAGATCGATCAGGATCTCGTCGCCCTCGGTGACCTTGCGCTGGCCCCCGGATTCCTCGATGATGGCGTACATGGGTCGCTCCTGCTTCCGCGCGGCACGGGGCGGCGTTCGGGCCGGCTTGCGGGCCCGGGCCGCGGCGGGTCGAGAGTTTAGGCCGCTCACGCGGCGGGCGAAGCGGGCGGGGCCGGCGAAGATATCCGGATTCACGACTCCCTTGAAGCAGCCATCGCCATACCATGAGGCATGGCCCGCCGCGTTCGGTTCAGGTCGGGGGCGTTCACCCTCATCGAATTGCTCGTCGTCATCGCGATTATCGCGGTGCTGATCGGGATCATTCTCCCGGCCCTGGGGATGGCCCGCCATCAATCCCGGCTGGTGGGGTGTGAATCCAACGTCCGCCAGCAGGGCCAGATGGTCACGCAGTACGCGTTCGACAACCACGACGCCATGCCGCCCCGGCTCGCGTGGGTGAACCACACCGACGGGGACGGGAACTACCAACTCGACCGCAAGCTGATCAACGAGTGGGTCGCCGATTCGGTCGGCGAACCGTTCCAGAAAGAAGAGGGCATGTTCTTCGCCGAGCCCAACGGGGTGTGGGTTTGCCCCGACGCCGACGACGGACAGAACGGCACCCGGCTCACCCACCAGGGGAAGATCTACCACGCCCCCAACCAGTTCATGTTCGGCTTCCTCGATTCGGATGAGCAGGCCGGGGAGTCCTACGCCTCGGTCGACGCGATGCCGGGCTGGGACGCGCGGTACGGACGGAGCGGCTGGCGGACGCTCGGCATGTTCGACCGGACATCCGAGCTGATCATGCTGATGTGCAACGTCGAGTACTGGGTGGTGACGCACAGCCACATCGACGCGCGGGAGTTCTATCGACGCGCGTGGGACGTCGTGGTCGACCCGTTCGACGACGGCGAACTCGGCTCGACCATCCCCAACAAGGGCAGCCACCCCGAGGTCGGCCGGCGGCCCGCGGTGTTTACCGACGGGCACGTCGAGGCGATGTCGGACAAGTCCAGCTATTGGCAGGGCGCGAAGGGGATGTACAGCGCTCCGGGCAGCAGCATCACCGAGCCCTACTACGAAAGCGAGATCAAGCACTTCATGTGGTTCATCAAGCCCGGCGATCGCGTCGGGGACGTGAACTGAGTGGCCTCGGGGCGGGCGCCCCGATCGGCCGCGGAATGATCGTGTTGCGATCCGACGCGGGCGGCTACTGCGCCGCGTTTGCCGACGCCGCGCCCGGCAGCTCGCCGTACTTGAGGACGATCAGTCGCTGGCGGACGCTGTCACGGAAGATCTGGAGGTCCTTCTCGCGGAGCTGGCGCTCGTTGCGGTCGGCGTTCAACCGGGCGCGCGTCTCGGGATCCGGCGCCTTGACTGTGCCGTCGGCGGATTGGTGCGTGATCATGCCCGGCTCGTACACCTCCGCGTACCACCGCTGGATCTCGAGCACCTCCTGTGTTAGCCGCTCGAACTCCGCCTCAAGCTCGGCGATGTGCCGCTGACGCTCGTCCTCCCTGCGTTCGCTTTCCACGGCCCGCTGCGCCGCCCGCTGAGCGCTCTGCTCCTCAAAGTCGCGTCGCTGCTTCGCTTGATACTCAGCATCGCGTTGAGCCTCGATCTCTTGCTGAGCCACGGCCAGCTCCCGCGTTCGCTCCGCGTCTTCGCGCAGCATCCCGAGCACGTGCTCGACCTGCTCGTGAATCCGGGTCGGGGCCTTGACGAGCAGACTCGCTCCCGCGATCTCAACGCTCGCCGCTTCCCCGCCGTTGTCGACCCACGCATCCCGATCCGAGAGGTTCATAATGGTCTGGGCGATCTGCTCGGCGGCTTCTTCCCACTCCCTGTTCTGGCCGAGCGCCAGTCGGCCCGCATCGAAGCCGGAACGGAGCTCGGCGAGATCGCGGATGTCATACGGCCGCAATTCGGTCGTGATGCGGTCGAAGTCCTCCTGCGTCGAGATCTCGAGCAGGTCGCCCGAGAGGTGCGTGGCGACAGGGCCCAGGTCCGGGTTCCGCCGGGTCAGGCTGTCGAGGAATCGGGCCGCGGGCAGCCGGGCCGCCTTGACCTCGGCGGGCTGGTCGGGCTCGATGCCGATGTCTTCGAGCCGATCCCAATAGACAAGGATGTCTCCCGGGTACAGGTCGTCGAACTGGGCGAAGACATCCCGGACGGTGCCGGCGCGGGTGTCCAGCATGATCCCGGCGAGCGGATCGCCCCCTTGGTGAACACCGGCCTCAGCGACGTGAGCGGTCGTCGGGGCCGACGCCGGGTTGCCGTTGAAGGCGGTGTAGCCCGCGAACAGCGCGATACCCGCGGCGGCGACAAGTGCGGTCTGCATGACAGGTCTCCTGCGTTTGAGTGCTGTGCGGAACTGGCGGGCAAGCTCGGCCGTCTCGCCCAATTCGGCGACGGCTTTCTGCACCGCCTCGGGCTCGCCCAGCCCGGTGATCATCAGGTCGTCAACGCGGGCGCGGAGGTGGTCCTCGAGCTCCGCCCGGATCTCCTCCGCGCGGGCCCTGGGCAGGCCCGTCATCGGGATGAACACGTCGAGCCAGCGCTCGACGGGGTCGCGGGACGAGGGAACGACGGCCACGTCACCCCCCCGCTGCTTCGTCGCGGTCTCGTGGGCTTGGTCGCGTCTCACGCGGGCCTCGCTTCCAGCGGCGGGAGGAAGGCATCGATCAGGGCCGTGAACCGCCGGTGGGCCTGCACGTGCTGCTCGAGCCGGCGCTCGCCCTTGGGTGAGAGGGTGTACCACTTCCGTCGCCGTCCGTTCGTCTCGTCGTCGGAATCTCGGGCCTTGACCTCCTCCCAGGTCGTCGTGACCAGGCCCTGCTTGTCGAGGCGGGCGAGCAGCGGGTAGAGCTTGGCCGCACCCATCGCGAACGAGCCCTCGGAGCCGAGGTCGATCGCCTTGGTGATCGCGTAGCCGTAGCTGGGGCCCTCGGCGAGGACCGAGAGCACCAGCATCTCGGCGTGGTTGGGCGAGAGTCTGGGAAGGGGTGCTTCGGGCATGGGGCCTCCGGTGTGTCAATCCGGAATATATCGATAATGGATATATCTGAAAAGGCCAGAAATTGCGATTCACAAGATTTTTCCGGATCCACGCAATCATTTCGTCGTTTCGCGAAATATAGTGATGTAATGGACGACCTCGTGCAGATCTCCGCGGCCCTGAGCGACGCGACCCGCGTCCGCCTGCTGGCGGCGTGCCTCGATGGCGAGCGGTGCGTGTGCCAGCTCGTCGCGCTCGCGGGGCTCTCGAACGCCGCGGTGTCGAAGCACCTCTCGTTGCTCCGCGACGCGGGGCTGCTCGAGAGCCGCAAGGAGGGGCGGTGGGTCTACTACCGCTTACCGGCCGAGCCTGGACCGGTCGTGCGGGATGCGATCGAGTGGGTGCGTCGGCACGCCAAGGGCGAGATCGAGCGGGTCAGGAAGCTGATGAATCAGGTCCTCGTGCTGGAGCCGGCCGAGTTGAGCCGGATGCTCCGCGCGGGGTGTTGCGTGATCGTAGTGAAAAAGGAGTGCTGCTGATGAGTGACCAGAATGCCGAGAAGATCAGGGAGGCCATCCGGTCGGGGTATGCCCAGATCGCGAAGGTCGGTGTGTTCGTTGGTGAGTCGGCGGGGCCGGTCCGCGAAGCGCTGGCCGGGGAGGGTGGGTGTTGCGGTGGCGGGAGCTGCTGCGGCGTGTCCACGATCACCGTCGATGAGCTGGCCGAGCAGATCGGGTATACGCCCGAGGAGCTCAAGGCCGTGCCGGACGGGGCCAACATGGGGCTTTCGTGCGGCAACCCCGCGGCGATCGCGGCCTTGAAGCCTGGCGAAGTGGTTGTCGATCTTGGCAGCGGTGGCGGGTTCGACGTGTTCCTGGCGGGCCCGAAAGTCGGGGCCCAGGGGCGGGCGATCGGCGTGGACATGACCCACGAGATGATCGCCAAGGCGCGGGCCAACACGTCCGGCTACGCGAAGACGACGGGGCTCGACAACGTCGAGTTCAGGCTGGGCGAGATCGAGGCGCTGCCGATCGCGGATGGCACGGCGGACGTGGTGATCTCCAACTGCGTGATCAATCTCTCGCCCGACAAGCCGCGGGTGTGGCGTGAAGTGTTCCGTGTGCTCAAGCCGGGCGGGCGGATCGCGGTGTCAGACATCGCGTTGCTGAGGCCCCTGCCCGACGAGGCCCGGAAGACGGTCGAGAGCTGGGTGGGGTGCGTCGCGGGGGCCTCCCTCGTGGACGACATCCGGGCGATGCTGGCCGACGCGGGGTTCGAGAACATCGAGCTGAAGCCCAAGCCCGAGTACGTGGCGGCGATGGCCGGGACGGCCGACCCGCTCTACAAGAAGCTGGCGGGAATTCTGGGCGACGTGCCTGTTCAGGAGTGCATCACGAGCCTGGAGATCTCGGCGACCAAGCCCTGCTGCGGGCCGGGGTGTTGCGGGTGCTGATCTGGCAGGCCCGAGCTTTGCGAGCGTCAGCGACGGCCGGACGCTGTCCGACTCTCGCCCGTCGCTGACGCTCGGGGCTCTTTTGATGCGGTTGCCTCGGGGACCACGCAACGCCCGGCGTACCATCGCCCTATGCCGAAGATCACGCTTCCAGACGGGTCGGTCAAGGAGTTCGATGGGCCGGTGACGGCGTACCAGGTCGCCGAGTCGATCGGGTCGCGCCTCGCGAAGGCCGCGGTCGGGGCGAAGGTGGACGGGGTGCTGTCCGACCTCTCGACCACGCTCGATTCGGACTGCGAGCTCGCAATCGTGACCGAGAAGACCCGGGAGGGGGACCCCGATCCGGACGCGCTCTTCCTGCTCCGGCACTCCGCGGCCCATGTGATGGCCGAGGCGATCCAGCGAGTCGTGCCCGGGGCGCTGCTGGTCTACGGGCCGCCGCTGGAGACCGGGTTCTACTACGACATCGCGTTCCCGGAGGACCGGCCGCTCCGCGAGGGCGACTTCGAGGCGATCGAGAAGGAGATGGAGGCGATCGTCAAGGACGACCGGGCGTTCACGCGGTACGAGATGCCGGTGGCCGACGGGATGAGCAAGCTCGACGGCGAGGGCAGCAAGTACAAGATCGACAACGCCCGGCGCGCCGTCGACGCGGGCTCCGATGCGCTCTCCTGGTACGCGACCGGCGAGCCCGGCAAGGACTGGGAGGATCTCTGCCGCGGCCCCCACGTCCCCAGCACCGGCCGCATCGGCGCCTTCAAGATCATGAGCCTCGCCTCCGCCTACTGGCACGGCGACGAGAACTCCGACCGCCTCACGCGCGTCTACGGCACGGCCTTCTTCAGCAAGAAGGACCTCGACCACTACCTCCACCAGCTCGAAGAGGCGAAGAAGCGCGACCACCGCGTACTGGGCAAGCAACTCGACCTGTTCCACATTGACGACGAGGTGGGCCAGGGGCTGGTGCTCTGGACGCCGCGAGGCTCGATCGTCCGCAAGGAGCTCCAGGACTGGATCGGGGGCGAGCTGCGCAAAATGGGCTATACCGACGTGTTCTGCCCCCACATCGGCAAGCTGGGGCTCTACAAGACCAGCGGCCACTTCCCCTACTACCAGGACAGCCAGTTCACGCCTGTGATGGAGAAGGAGTTCCTCGCGGCGGTGTCCGAGGAGGGGTGTTCCTGTGCTGATCTGTCGAACCGCATGCGGGGCGGTGAGATCGACGGATACCTGCTCAAACCCATGAACTGCCCGCACCACATCAAGATCTATGCAAGCCGCCCCCGCTCGTATCGCGACTTGCCGATCCGCCTGAGCGAGTTCGGCACCGTCTACCGCTGGGAGCAATCGGGCGAGCTCAACGGGCTGACGCGCGTGCGGAGCTTCACGGTCGACGACGCCCACCTGTTCTGCCGCGAAGACCAGGTGGCCGATGAGGTGTCGGGGTGCCTGAGCCTCGTCAAGATCGCGCTCGACACGCTGGGGCTCGAGGACTTCCGCGTGCGGGTTGGGCTGCGCGACCCCGACTCGAGCAAGTACGTGGGAGATCCCGAGGTGTGGGACAAAGCCGAGCAGGCCTGCCGCGACGCCGCGGCCCAGCTCGGCTCGAAGGTCACGGAAGAACCGGGCGAGGCGGCGTTCTACGGGCCCAAGATCGACTTCGTGGTCAAGGACGTCATCGGGCGCGAGTGGCAGCTCGGCACGGTGCAGGTCGACTACAACCTGCCCAAGCGGTTCGACCTCGAGTACATCGGCTCGGACAACAAGCCCCACCGCCCCGTCATGATCCACCGCGCCCCGTTCGGCTCGATGGAGCGGTTCGTGGGCGTGCTCATCGAGCACTTCGCGGGGGCCTTCCCGCTCTGGCTTGCGCCCGAGCAGGTCCGCGTGCTGCCGGTCAGCGAAAAATCGAATGACTACGCCGAGACGGTGTGCGCCAGGCTCAAGGATCGCGGCGTGCGCGTGTCGGTCGACACCCACAACGACCGGGTGCAGGCGAAGATCAAGCACGCGGCGTCGATGAAGATCCCCTACTCCGCGATCGTCGGCCCTCGCGACGAGGCGGCGGGGCAGGTATCGGTCCGCGCGTTCGGCATCAACGACGCGCTCGGTTCGATCCCCGTCGACGAGTTCGTCGAGGGCCTGGTAGCCGAGATCGCGTGCAAGGGGGCCGAGCGGCTGGTGGACCGGTTCGAGGCGGCGACTGCGTAGGCCCGTCGTGAGGTCTCAGATTCTGACGAGCCGCGACCGTGAGGGAGCGGTTTTCGCGTTAGTAGAGCAAGGTCCGCTCCCTCACGGTCGCGGCTCGTTGATCCGTCGAACAGGCCCAAGATGATCGATCGTGCCCCTGGGCTCAGGGCACATTCCCGCTGTCCTGTGGCAGCATGATGGCCACTGGAATGGGCTCGCCCTGTACCGCGAGCCCAGCATCAACCGGCGGCAGATTGAGCTCGGTGAGCACCGCCCCCGCGGCGTCGAGCAGCCTGTCGCCATCGGGCCTCGCGTCCGGCTCATCCGCGAGGTAGAGCCCCGCCCCCGGTCTGCCCTCCGCATAGATCATGTCAATGTCGGCCTTGCTCAGCACCAGCCCGACACGCCCGTCGCCGATCGGCTCGAGGGGGCGGACGCCGATCGGCACGCGCGAGCCCTCGCCCGACCAGAGCAGCACGCACCGAGGCGGGTCCTTCTCGGGCTGGGGGGTCAGGCGCAGGGAGACCCCTACCGCCCAGTCGAGCGGATCGACTAGACGGCCCTCGCGGATGTCGCGCTTGAGGCGCTCGATCTGGTCGGGGTCGTGCCCCGCGAGCCACTCACCCAGAGCGTTGGCCCCGCCCGTGTCGCCCGCACCCTCGCCCACGGGGCGGGCGGCCATGATCGGGCCGTTGGAGTAGGCGGCGAAGATACCGACCACAATCCCGATCAGGAAGAGAAACGGGAGGGCCAGCCAGATCGTGAGGAAGATGTTCTTCTTGGTGCCCCTCACGTAGGTCATGGGGAAGGGTAAGCGGAGCGTCGGGCGGAGGCGGCACACGCCGGAGACAGTCTCGCGGTGACAAACCGGGTCGTGCAAAAAGAGAAAGCCCGGGCTCGCGCCCGGGCCTCGGTCGTGCTCGTCATCGGGAAGTGAAGGGGGCGATCAGCCCTTCGCGGCGTCGAACAACTCGCCGACCTTCTTCCAGTTCACGACATTCCAGAACGCCGCGATGTAGTCGGGCCGACGATTCTGGTAGTTGAGGTAGTACGCGTGCTCCCAGACGTCGAGGCCCAGGATGGGCGTGTGGCCCATCATGATCGGCGAATCCTGGTTGGCCGTCGAGCCGACGTGGAGCACGCCCTTGTCGTCGAGGCCCAGCCAGGCCCAGCCCGAACCAAACCGTGTCGCGGCCGCGTCGGCGAACTTCGCCTTGAACTCGTCGAACGAGCCGAACACCTTGTTGATCTCAGCCGCGAGCGCCCCACTCGGGGCTCCGCCGCCGCCCTTGCCGGCGGGCGCCATGATCTGCCAGAACAGCGAGTGGTTGGCGTGTCCGCCCGCGTTGTTCCGCACCGCGGTGCGCTTGGCGTCGGGGATGCTCTCGATGTTTTTGAGGACGTCCTCGACGGGCTTGCCGGCCCACGGCGTGCCCTCGAGCGCCGCGTTGGCCTTGGCGACGTAGCCCGCGTGGTGCTTTCCGTGATGAATCTCCATAGTGCGCGCGTCGATGTGCGGCTCGAGGGCGTCAAAGGCAAAGGGAAGCTGGGGAAGCTCAAAGGACATGGCGACCTCCTCTTGATCGGACTCGGTGTTTCACCCGATTCTGCAAGCGGCCAGCGTTACCGGACCCGGAACATCCACAGGTCGCTCACAGCCGAACCGGTCTCTTGCCGGCGTCATCAAAATCATGTACGATGTCGGCCCCCCGCCGCTCGTCGCGGCGGGGGCAGGTCCGAATACAGACAATAGGTCCGCGAACCAGGGTGGTCAATCACGATCAAAGAGCGATAACCTCGCGATCTGATTCCGAAAAAATCGAGACTGGCGACAGGATTCACCGGTGATCAGATTCTCAACATATTGAATCATTCCAGGTGAATGCGCGAAACTCGCGGGCGTGGGGCTCGTAGAATACCGACCGAGGTGGCCTTCGATACCCTATCAATAACCTACTATCGGCCCTGAACGTGGAATACTCGGTCCCCTGGGCGTCGTTTGACCCCGGGCGGATACGACGAAACAAGGCCACCGGCAGACCACATGGGCGGTGATCGGATTGACGGCGTCGGCGAGACGAGAAATGCCGACCTCGAGAGGCGAAAGAACGACGATGATGGCGAGCGCACAGAAGCGATCTCCAAGCCCGATTGAGCAGACGCAGCGGCGCGAACGCGTCGGCGTGAAGTCGTCGGCGTCGGGCGCCGCGAAGCGGCGGCTGTCCCATGAGGACGAGCGGCTGCTCAAGCAGATCCTGGTCAAGCCCCAGGATTACATCGACAGCGAGGTCTTCTACGAGCAGAACGCCGAGCGCTCGATCTACGACGAGGCGCCGGATATCCAGCAGCCCGACACCACCTGGTACCACCCGGTGATGGACGACCTCTCGGGGACGCGCTCACGGACAGTCAAGAGCAGCCAGCAGGTGATCCTGACCGCCGCCGAGGAGCGGGTGCTGTTCCACCAGTTCAACTATGCCCGTCATCGCGTGCGGCAGATCCAGGACGAGATCTGGGCGAACCCCGACCGGCAGCCCACGCCAGAGCAGGCGGAGAGCATTCTGGGCTGGCACAGAAGGGCCGACCGGATCCGCGAGCAGATCGCCGAGACGAACCTCGCGCTCGTGCTGGCGATGGCCAAGCGGACACGGATGAGCGAGGTGGACTTCGCCGACCTCGTCTCCGAGGGCAACATGGCGCTGCTCCGCGCGGTGGACAAGTTCGACGCCGGCCGCGGGTTCAAGTTCTCGACCTACGCCTGCCGGGCGATCCTCAAGGCGTTCAGCCGCCAGGGCATGAAGCTCAGCAAGTACCGCCAGCGGTTCCCGACCGACTTCGATCCCAAGCTGGAGCGTTCGAACTTCCTCGAGGAGAAGCGCGAGGAGGTCCAGCGCGACACCGCCGATGAGGTCAAGCAGATCGTCCTGGCCAACCGCGCCGACCTCACCGAGATCGAGCGCACCATCATCGACTACCGCTTCGGCATCGACGAGGAGCCGATGGACAAGCCCATGACGCTCGAGCAGATCGGCCAGATCATCGGCGTCACCAAGGAGCGCGTCCGTCAGATCCAGAACAAGGCGCTGGACAAGATCCGCGTCGAGCTGGAATCAAAGTTCCTGGGCGAACCCGCCGAGCACGAAGAGAGCGAGGCGGCCGCCGCGGGCTGAGGCACGCTGGACCGAACAGAGGGCACCGGGAAGGTGCCCTCTTTTTTTCGCGTGGGGGGCGTTCGGCTATGATTCCGCTGGGGATCAAGTCGGCGAGAACGGGCGTGCGGACGCCCCGAGCGGCCGCCTGCCGGGTGGTTCTTTGAGCAGCAGACCGGGACGGGCTTGACCGACGCCGCACCCGGCCGACGGCGAAAGGGAGCGGATCGTGACGACCATCGACTCGGAATCCGTTTCAGCCCCGAATCCGGCGGGGCATATCGACTTTGTCCACGAGCGGAAGGACCCGCACGCGACGCGCTGGGGCGACTTCCTCAAGGCCACGATCGACTACGAATCGTCCGACCTGATCATCAAGACCGACCAGGCGCCGGCGCTGCGGATCAAGGGATCGCTCAAGCGGCTGGACACGGCGCCGGTGACGATGGAGGACTGGAACACGATCCTCAACGAGATCCTCTCGGCCGCCCAGGTCGAAGACCTCAAGAAGTACGGCTCGGTCGACTTCGCCTACGACTACGACGACAACACACGCTTCCGCGTCAACCTCTTCCAGGCCCGCGGCAAGATCTCGGTCGCGGCCCGCCGGATCACGAGCGACATCAAGCGGTTCCAGGACCTGTACCTGCCCCCGATCATGTCCGAGATCGCGATGCAGCCGCAGGGGATCGTGATCCTGGCGGGCGTGACGGGCTCGGGCAAATCGACGACGATCGCGTCGATGCTCAACTACATCAACGAGCAGAAGGCGGTTCACATCGTCACGATCGAGGACCCGATCGAGTACATCTTCGAGGACAAGAAGGCGACGATCCACCAGCGCGAGATCGGGATCGACTGCCTGGACTTCAAGGTCGCGCTGCGGGCGTTGGTGCGCGAGAACCCGGACGTGGTGCTTGTGGGCGAGATGCGCGACGCGGAGACGTTCGAGGCGGCGCTGCACGCGGCCGAGACCGGGCACCTGGTGTTCGGGACGATCCACGCGTCGAGCGCGCCGCAGACGTTCCAGCGGATCTACGACCTGTTCCCCGCGGAGGAGCGGGATCAGGTTCGGAAGATCATGGGGTACCAGATGCGGGCGATCGTGTACCAGAAGCTGCTGCCGACGCTGCACAAGAACATCCCGCGGATCCCGGCGCTCGAGATCCTGATCAACAACAGCGTGGTGCGCAAGCACATCCTCGAGGGCCGGGAGGGCGAGCTCCGGGAGTACCTCAAGAGCATCGAGGCGAGGCAGAGCGGGATGGTCGACTTCAACCAGTCGCTGGTCGACCTGGTCGAGAAGGAGATGGTCCACCTGCGGGTGGCGATGGAGGCAACCCCCAACGCGGATGAGCTCCAGATGAGGCTCAAGAAGCTGGCGTAGACGCCCACCCGGGCCCCGATGCAGGGGCCGCCCGGGGGTGCTATTCTCGTCCTCCGCGCCCCGTTGCCGAGCAGAGGAACCCACCGTGCCCATCGATGCGACGACCGCCCCGCTGCTACCCGGCCTGATCTCTCACGGCACCGATCCGGCCCTGCCGATCGTGCTGGCTCAGAGCGCCTTCGTGCTGGTCTCCTGGTGGAAGTTCCTGTTCTTCTTCGCCCCGCTGCTGGCGTGGGGCTGGCTGGTGTCGAAGGTGTTCGACAAGCACGCCGAGCGATTCCATCTGGGACGCGAGACGTGGGGCGCGGTGCATCTCTTCATCGGCCTGATCGCGCTGGCGGCGGGGCTGGCGATGCCGATCCCGGCGTGGTGGGGCTTCCTGGTGGGCGTGGTCGCGATGGTGGTCATCCTGGCGATCGACGTGATGGTGTTCACGACCATCGCCAATCGCGACGAGCGGGTGCCCGAGCACGCGCACCTGAAGCTCGACCTCTCGGCGCTCGCCGAGGCGAGCAGCAAGCGCAAGGCGGCCAGACAGGCCGCGACCGTGTCGCTCGAAATCAAGGACAGCGCGGGGAAGCTCGTCGCGGCCCCCGAGAAGGAAACGCCCGAGTACGAGATCCGGGTCGAGGCCGAGCAGTTGCTCATCAAGGCCCTGGGGATGCGGGCCCGGCGTCTGATCGCGACCGCGAGGTCGACAGAGGCCGGGTCGTCGGCCGAGTTCATCATCGACGGCGTGCGGCACCCGGGCGACACGCTGACGCCCCAGAAGGCCAAGGCGATCATCGACTTCTGGAAGGGCTGCGCCAACCTCGACGTCAAGGACGTCCGCCGTCGGCTGGTCGGCAAGTGCACCATCGAGCACGAGGGCACGAAGATCCCGGTCCGGCTGCTTTCGATCGGACAGAAGGGGGGCCTCCGGCTCACGATGCTGTTCAACCCGGCCCAGTCGGTCACGCGAAAGGTCGACGATCTCGGGCTCAGTTCGGCCCAGCGGACCGCGCTCGACGAGATTGTCAAGGCGAAGGGCGGCCTGGTGCTGCTCGCAGCGGGGCCGATGAGCGGACGGACCACCTCGCTCTACTCGATCATCCAGATGCACGACGCGTACACGAACAACGTGCAGACGATCGAGATCGAGCCGATGGCCGAGCTCGAGGGCATCCGCCAGATCTCGTTCGACCCGACCGCCGAGGCGGAGTTTTCGACGACAGTGCGGTCGATCCTCCGGCGCGACCCCGACGTCGTCGGCGTGGCGGAGATGCCGGACGTCGAAACCGCGAAGGAGATCGCCAACGCCGACCTTTCGCGCACGCGGATGTACCTCTCGCTCAACATCGATTCCGCGCTGTCGGCGATCCAGCTGTGGGTCAAGGCCGTCGGCGACCCGGCCAAGGCGGCCAAGAGCCTGAACGGCGTCGTCGCGCAGAAGCTGATCCGCAAGCTCTGCGGCAACTGCCGCGTGCCCTACCAGCCCCAGCCCGACCTGATGAAGAAGCTCCAACTGCCCACCAACGTCCAGCAGCTCTTCAAGAAGGGCGGGCAGGTGCTTATCAAGAACAAGCCGGAGATCTGTCCGGTGTGCAAGGGCATCGGCTACGAGGACCAGCTCGGCGTGTTCGAGGTGTTCCCGATCGGGTCGGCCGAGCAGAAGCTGATCGCCGCCCAGGACTGGACGGGGCTGCGGGGCGAGATGCGGAAGCGCAAGCTGCCCAGCATCCAGCAGGCCGCCCTGCTCAAGGCGGTCGAGGGCGAGACAAGCATGGAAGAGGTGCAGCGGATCGCCGCGCCGCCCAAGAAGCCCGCCCCGGCCAAGAACCCGAGCGGAACCGGGAGCTGAGACTCGGCGTCTGATCGGTGATGGAACCCGCGGGGAAATGCCACGCCGTGGGAGGTTCACGGTAGAAGACAGGGAGCACCAGTCATGTACATGAACATCGCCGCCCTGCTGCTGTTGCTCGGCCTGACCTATATCTGGATGACCCGCGGGTTCTTCAACTCGCTGATGCACATGCTGTGCACGATCGGGGCCGGGGCCATCGCGTTCGCCGTGTGGGAGCCCGTAGCGACATTGCTGCTGAGCCTGGCGCCCAACAAGGGCTTCCTGACGGTGCTCGCCTATATCGCCTGGGGCGCGGGGCTGCTGCTTCCGTTCGGGCTCTCCCTGCTCGTGCTGCGGACGATCGCCGACAAGGTCGTGGGCTCGAACATCAAGGCCATCGGGGCGGTGGAGTACATCGGCGGCGGGATCTGCGGGGCCGTCTCGGCCTCGATCACCGTCGGGATCATCGTGATCGGGATCGGGTTCCTCCCGCTCGGCACGGGGTTCATGGGCTTCCGCCCGATCAACTACACCGAGAAGGGCGCGGGGAGCGGCTCGCTCGTCCGGGCCGGGGGCTTGTGGGTCCCGGTCGACCGCCTGGCCGCCGGCCTGTACGGCCACCTTTCAGAGACCTCGCTCCGCTCGGGCGAGCCGCTGGCCCAGTGGCACCCCGATGTCGATCTCGAGGGGTACGCGATCAACACGAGCGTGGCCGATGGCAAGGCCAGCCCGTCGATCAAGCCCGATGATTTCAAGATTAGGAGCACCTACATCGTCGGCGCCGACGACGGCACCAGCAAAGTGAGCGACCTGCTTATCGAGTCGGAGGCGGCGGACGCGCTCTCGCAGGGGTACCAGGACATCGACGGCGAGACCGTGCAGACCGGCACGCTCCTTGGAATCGTGGTCGAATTCAGCGAGGGCGCCAAGGAGTCGAACGGCCAGGTCGTCATGGGCAACGGCCAGGCCAGCCTGATCCTGCGCGGTGAATCCGGCGAGGCGAAGGTGGCCCACCCCGTGGCGCTGATCAGCCAGGCGCGGAGCGATGACGCGAGCCTCTATGGACGCTGGAAGTTTGACGGCGAGGATGTGTTCATCTCATCCGTGGGTGGATCGTCCAAGGCGACCATGGTGTTCGAGTTCGTCGTGCCCACAGGCTTCACACCCGAGGCCTTCTCGATCAAGGGCGCCCGCGTGCTGCTGCCCGCGGAGCGTGACAGGACCTTCGCGACCGCCTCGGCCCGGTTCGCGGCGCTCGGCGGCGGCGCGTTGCTCGGCGGCGCGTCTCTCAAGGAGGTCGACACCACGGATGCCGCGACGGTCAATTCCACCGACACGGGCAACCGGCGCAATCCGGGTGAGAGCCCCGTCGTCGCGACCAATTCGCTCGGATTCAGCTTCGAGGTGCGGCAGAAGGGCTCGCTCGAGCTCGGCGAGAACAACCGCGTCGAACGGGGCACCGTCAAGTTCAGGCCACAGGACGTCAACGGCTTCGGCGATCGGAACGTGATCGTCAACAGCATCGCGGTCTCGCCCGATGTGGTGATCGTGCAGGTCAACGTCAGCCCGACCACCGCCGCCAGCCTGCTCGGCCGCGTGGCGCGATCCGTCGACCGCGTGCTTCCCCCACAACTCGTCGACACCAACGGAACGGTCTACCCGGCCGTCGGATACATCTATCGCGACGACCAGATCATCGAGCTGTCGTACGACCCGTCGCAGCAGATCCGGGGTCTGGCGGCGCTTCCCTCGCTGAGCTCGGCGCGAACCGACCAATCGCTCGAACTCATCTTCCGGTGCAGCAAGGGCGTCGAGCTGAAGTATTACTCGATCGGCCCGAAGGTGATCCTGGAACTCAATCCACCGCTGCCCCTCGACAGGGCACAGGACTGACGCGGGACGCGCCGGCTTTCGCGTTGGACAGATCACGTGATCCAATCGAAAAGCCCCGGGATCTGGGTCCCGGGGCTTCTGTCTTTGAATCGGAATGCTCGATGGATAGAGCGTCGACGGGAGCGATTCACTCCGCCGCCGCGGGCTGCTCCGCCTTGCCCGCGGACTTCTTTTCACGCTTGGGCTTCTCGATCAGGTTGCCCTCGTTGTCGAACTCCATCTCCTCGCGCTCGGTCTCGAGCTGGCGGTCGGCGACCACCCAGAGTTTGACCCATGCCTCGAGGTCGGAGTCGAACTTGACCAGCACGTCGTAGGTGTCGACGCGCTTGATCGTGTGGGCCAGGCGGACCTCGCGGGGCTGGACGGGATAGCCCAGCTCGGTGAGGGCGGCCGAGATGTCCTGCTGGGTGACCGAGCCGTAGAGGTGGCCCAGGTCGTTGCACGAGCGGGTGAGCGTGAGCTCGATCCCGTCGATCTTCTTGATCAGCACCTCGCGCTGGGACCGCAGCTCGGCGAGCTCCTTCTCGGCCTGCTTGCGCTTCTCGGCGAGCTGGGCGAGCAGCTCCTGGTTAGGCTCGGTGGCGAGGTTGCGGGGCAGCAGGAAGTTGCGGGCGTAGCCCACGCGGACATTCACCACGTCTCCCACGATGCCCAGATTGTCGACGTTCTCGGTCAGGAGGAGTTTGACGGACTTGGCCACGGCGGGCCTCCTTTCGCTGTCCTGCCCCCCGGGCGGACCGACGCCCGGAGGGAGTTGAGGAGCCGGTAAGCCCCGGCCCCAGCGGCGTGTTGTGGACGCACGATAGGCAGAGAAGAACGCCGAATCTGCGGTGCACAGCATGGGAGGGGGCCCGAGGCCGAATCCTCACGGGATCTTGATGCAGGAAAGTCCGAATAGCTGCCTGCATGGCCGCCGGGCGGGCCGGTTCACCCCATCGCGCGCAGGTATTCGATTGACCGGGCGACCAGGGCCGGATCGATCTCGTGGGCGTCGAAGGCCTCGCCGATGTCGCGGAGTAGCGCGACCGTCAGGCGGCCGCCCAGGTGTTCGCGGAACTCCTCGAGGCCCTCGGTCAGCCCGGGGTGATCCAGCAGCGGATGGTCGAGCGTGAAACCGAGCGATCGCAAGCACCCCACGGCCCGCTCGGCCTGGGGGGCGCCGACGTGGCCCGCGAGGGAGGAGTAAACCGAATCGAGCGCTACACCAATCGCGACCGCCTCGCCGTGCCGGATCTCGAATCCCGAGAGCTGCTCGAGCTTGTGGGCCGACCAGTGCCCGAAGTCGAGGGGGCGGGCGTGGGTGATCTCGTAGGGGTCGCCCCCCTCGGTAATGTGCCGGACGTGCAGCTCGGCCGACCGGGCGATCACGGGCTCGGCGGCGGTCATGTCGCGTTCGGCGATCGCCGGGGCGGCGCGCTCGATCGCGTCGAAGAACGCGGCGTCCTTGACCAGCGCAACCTTCACCGCCTCGGAGAACCCCGCCCGCCAGTCGCGGTCGGAGAGGGTCATCAGGAAGTCGGTGTCGTTGATCACCGCCCAGGGGGGCGTGAAGACCCCGAGGAAGTTCTTCTTGCCGAACGCGTTCACGCCGTTCTTGACGCCGACGCCCGAGTCGTCCTGGCTCAGCGTCGTCGTGGGCAGGCGGACGAGGCGGATGCCCCGGTGCGCAATCGCGGCGGCGTAGCCCACCGTGTCGAGCACCGCCCCCCCACCGATCGCGAACGCGTACGACCGCCGGCAGAGGTGGGCTTCGTTGACGGACCGCAGGATCGCCTCCAACTGCGCCGGGTCGTTCTTGATCCCCTCGCCCCCCGGAACCACCAGCGGCGGCGCCTCGAGGCTCAGCGCCGGGTGAACATCGAAGAGCGTCGTGATCGCCCCTGCGAGCCCGGGCCAGGCCTCCGAGACGCCCGCGTCGATGTAGACACAGGCGCGGGCGACAGAATCCGTCGTGGGCTCGAGGAGGCTCGTGAGCGTCCTGTTGTCCGGATCGAACACACCCCGGGTGAAGCGGACGCGGTGGGTGTAGTCGAGTTGGAAGGGGGCGTCGAGGTCCATACGTCGGGGCTCACGACGCCGCGGCGGTGTGGGCGCAGATCTCTCGGAGGGCGTCGAGCGTCGCGGACGCGTCCTCGTCGGTGACGAACGGGCCCAGGCTGAGGCGCGTGGCCCCACCAGCGTCGCGGGTGCCGAAGGTCTCGTGGGCCCTCGGGGCGCAGTGGACGCCCGCTCTTGCGAGCACGCCGAACTCGGACTCAAGGATCGCCGCGAGTTCGTGGGGCCCGATCGCCTCGTGGACAAGGCTGAACACGCCGGCCCGGTGGGCCGCGGTGTGGGGCCCAAGCAGCCTCAGACCTGGGAACTCGCCCCTGTTGGCCAACGCGTCGGTAAAACGCTCGACGAGGGCTTGCTCGCGTCTCCAGAGGGTCTCGACGTCGCGATCCAGGATCCACTGCACGCCCGCCGAGAGGCCGACCAGCCCCAGCGTGTTGTGCGAGCCCGGCTCGTAGCGGTCGGGCAGCGAATCGGGGTGCAGGTCGGACTCGCTCACGGTCCCGGTGCCGCCCTCGCGGACTGGGTCGATTCTCACCTCAACCCCCGGGCGGATGATCAGCGCACCCGTGCCCAGCGGGCCCATGAGGTACTTGTGCCCCGGGATCGCGAGCAGGTCGATCGCCCCGAAGTCGATCGGCAGGCGGCCCGCCGACTGGGCGGCGTCGACGAGGAACGGCACGCCCGCATCCCGGCAGACCGCCCCGAAGTCGTTGATTGGCTGGATGGTGCCCGAGACGTTCGACGCGTGGACGGCGATAACGAGGGCCGTCTCGGGGCGAATCGCCGCTCTGAGATCCGCGGGGTCGACCAGACCCGTCCCCGGGTCGGCCGCCAGGCAGGTCCACTCGACCGGAGCCCCGACCGGGTCGGCGGCGAGGGCATTCAGTGGGCGGAGCACCGAGTTGTGATCCATACTCGTCGCGACGAAGTGGACGCGCGTGTTCGAGCCCTCCCGGGCTCTCCGGGCCCGCTCGTGGTGGGCGATGCCCTTGATCGCGAGGTTGAGCGCATCGGAGGCGTTGAGCGTGAAGGCGACGTGATCGGGGCTCGGGGCGTTGAACAGGCGGCAGAGGCGGCGGCGGCACTGGGCGATCAGCCGCCCGCCCTCGACCGACTCGTGGTAGGACCCCCGCCCCGGGCTGGCCCCCAGGGTCGTCGCGTAGAGCGACATCGCCTCGTGGACCGCCGCGGGCTTGGGGAAGCTCGTCGCGGCGTTGTCGAGGTAGATCCGGCGGGAATCGGTCATCTATCGAGGGTAGGCGGGGGGAGGTGGATCAGGGCGGTTCTGTGCCGGGAGGTGCGCCACGGGTCACCATAGGAAGGAGCCCGTAGCGCGAGCGATGGGCCGAGCGTGCAGGTGCTCGCGTTTCCTCTTGACCTTCGGCCCGTCGCTCACGCTCCGGGCTCCTTCCGGAATGACCGGTCGGCGCGCCATGCTCGCCGTGGGCGAGCACGGCACGCGGGCCCTGGCACCCAAGGTTACACCAACTCCTCCCGCACCTTCTCCAGCAGCTTCTTCGTCGCGACGATGCCGTCGTGCTCGCTCATCCCGTCGCCCTCCCACTCGATGCCCAGGTGGGCGTGGTAGCCCGCGTCGGTGACGATCCTGAGCATCTTGTGGAAGTCGGTCTGGACCTCCTCGCCCTTGTCGTTGAACTCGCGTGACTTCGCGCTGACCGCCTTGGCATACGGCATCATCTCCGCCACGCCCTTGTAGCGGTCGTACCACATCGCGGGATCCTCGGCCTTCGCCCAGTCGAGGCAGAAGTTGCCGAAGTCGGGAAGCGTGCCGCAGCGGGGGTTGTCGACCAGCTTCATCACGCCCGCGAGCCACGCGCCGTTGGACGACAGGCCGCCGTGGTTCTCGACGATCACGTTGAGCCCCATGGGCTCGGCGTGGGCGACGAGCCTGGCGAGCCCGTCGGCCGCGAGCTTCTGCTGCTCCTCGTACGTCCCCTCGCTCTGCGCATTGACGCGGATGGAGTGGCACCCCAGCACCTTCGCGGCGTGGAGCCACTTGCGATGGTTCTCGACGGTCTTCAGCCGTTCACCCTCGTCGCGCGCACCGATCGCGCCCTCGTTGTCGACCATGATGAGCAGGCTCTTGACGCCGTGGTCGCGGCAGTGCTGGTTCAGCTCGGCGAGGTAGTCGTCCTCGTCCTTCTTCGCGAAGAAGACGCTGACATACTCGACCGCGTCGATGCCGCAGGTCTCGCGCGCCGCCTTCGGGAAATCGAGATGATCGAGGTCGCCGGCATACAGCGCGCGGTGCAGCGACCATTCGGCGAGCGAGATCGTAAACACGGGTTGTTCCTTCGCCGGGTTGCCGAGCGCGGGCAGCGTCATCACGGCGGCACCGGCGAGGCCCATCGCGATGAATTCTCGTCGCGAACATGATTCCATTTCGGAGGAGTGCATCTCGGAGATTCCCCAACGCGACCGGGCACGAACCACCCTCAGGGTATCAGAACGGCGATCGAGGCCGAATAGCTGTGCGAACACAGCACGATCATATGGAGGTGCATCCGTTGATCGGTGTGTGCAATTCGGGTATGCTGGGTAACAGTGTTGACCGGGCGTGCGGGCACGCGAAGTACGCAGAAGCCCCGCGTTTTCCAGGTCATTCCCGGCCGATGGCGCGTGCCGATCAGGTCGGGGCAGAGGTTCGCGGACAGCGACGGACCACACGCCGGTCAGGCCGGCGTTCGACGAGCGCAGCGGCGGCGAGAGAGCCAGCGATCCCGCCACGGGCTGCCGTGCCGATCGCCGTCTCCCGGCGCACGAAAGGACGCGGATGATCAGACAGGTCACCAGCACCACCAAGTTCCGGGCTGTGACCCGATCGAGCGTCGCCCAACTCCCGCAATGGCGCCGGCTGGACGCGGGGCTCCGCGAGGCGGTGGAGGTGGTCTCGCACGTGCTGCCGTTCAGGACGAACGAGTACGTGTGCAACGAGCTGATCGACTGGGGCCGCGTGCCGGACGATCCGATCTTCCAGCTCACGTTTCCGCAGCGCGGGATGCTGCGCGATGATCAGTACGCACGCATCCGAGATCTGCTGCGCGAGGTCGACGAAGATGCCGCGAAGAAGCCCAGGCTCGATCGCGAGATCAACCGCATCCGCTACGAGCTCAACCCCCAGCCCGCGGGCCAACTCACGCACAACGTGCCGACGCTGCACGGCGAGCGGATGGAGGGGATGCAGCACAAGTATCGCGAGACGACGCTGTTCTTCCCGAGCCACGGCCAGACGTGCCACGCCTACTGCACGTTCTGCTTCCGCTGGGCCCAGTTCGTCGGGCTCGAAGACCTGAAGTTCGCGAGCAAGGAGGCAGGCCGGCTCGCCCGCTATCTGAAGGCCAAGCCCCGCGTGACCGACGTGCTGCTCACGGGCGGCGATCCGATGGTGATGAAGACACGCGTGCTCGAGCGGTACATCGAGCCGCTGCTCGAGATCGAGTCGCTCAACACGATCCGCATCGGCACCAAGTCGGTCGCCTACTGGCCCCAGCGTTACGTCACCGACCGGGACGCCGACGACCTGATGCGGCTGTTCGAGCGCGTCGCCGACGCGGGCAAGCATCTGGCGATCATGGGCCACTACTCCCACGCGGTCGAGCTCTCGACGCCCGTCGCCCGCGAGGCTGTGAGCCGCATCCGCTCGGCCGGCGGGAACATCCGGATGCAGAGCCCCGTGATCCGGCACGTGAACGACGACGCGGGCGTGTGGGTCGACCTGTGGACCGAGGGCGTCCGGCTCGGATGCGTCCCCTACTACATGTTCGTCGAGCGCGACACCGGCGCGAAGAAGTACTTCGAGATGCCGCTCGTGCGGGCGTGGAACATCTTCCGCAACGCCTACCAGCAGGTCCCCGGCACCGCGCGAACGGTCCGCGGCCCGAGCATGAGCTGCTTCCCCGGCAAGTGCCACATCCTGGGCGTCTCGGATATCGGCGACGAACAGGTCTTCGTGCTCGAGTTCCTCCAGGCCCGCGAGCCCGACCTGGTCCGCCGCCCGTTCTTCGCGAAGTACGACCCCAGGGCGACCTGGTACGACGACCTGAGACCGTTCGGCAAGGCGGACGAGCCGTTCTTCATCAGATCCCGCTCTCCGGACCGCCCCACCATCCAGATCACGCTCTCGCCCGACGTGACGAAGCCCGGGCGACCCCCCTACCGCCGCGGGGTGATGCGGGAGCATTGAGCCGGCCGCAACGAGCCGGGAGCGCACGGGAAGAGCGCCCCGATTTGGTTTCACCACGGAGACACGCGGAGGACCACGGAGGGGAAATCTCGGTCCGCGCGACGAGCACTCCCACCACGCGACGGGCTTGGTTGCCTCGCGGGATGATTCACCACGTCTTCAACTCCGCGGTTCTCTGCATGTCTCCGTGGTGAGTCCGGATCGTGTCGCTCGCGCTCCACGCTCTGACAACCCACTCTCCAATCAGGGCGACACGATTCGAACGTGCGACCTCGTGGTCCCAAACCACGTGCTCTACCAAACTGAGCTACGCCCTGTCGAGCCAAGTGTAGATCGTCCGACGGTGGGCGGCCCGCCCCGGCAGAGCCCCCGCATGGCCCCGGCCCAGAAAAACACCGGGCTCGCGCCCGGTGCTCGTATCCATGATTTCAACCAGCCCCGCCCTACAGCGGCACCTCCCTGAACAGCAGGATCCGCGGCATCTGCCCCGCCTCGGTCACGTTCGACCGGTCGAGCACCATCAGGAACCGCTTCTGGTAGGTCGGCGTCATCGGCTGAGCGGCGTCCAGGCCCTCCACGTCCGACTCCCGGTAGCCGCGGATGATGAACCACGCCGCGAAGAAGTCGCTCCGCGTGTCGATCGTGTTCGCGGCTCCGTCGAAGATCGCCAGTTCCTCGAGGAAGTCGTTGGCGACCTCGTCCTCGAGCACGCGCTTGCGGTCAGTCTTGTCGGGGTTGTCGTTGAGGAACAACCCGCGGCCGAGGGTGTACGAGAAGTTGTCGTTCTTGTTGGGATCGTTGAAGTTGAGCGATATCTCCGTGCCGTCGCCGTTCGGGTCGGCGTTGCCGTTGAGGTCCTGGTCCTTCGCGGCCATCGCGAGGTCTTCGCCGGTCGGATCTGGGGGTGTCTTGTCCCAGCCGTACCGGGTCGAAGTGCCCTGGATCGCCTGGTAGCGGACCGAGTTCCCCCAGTTGTTGGTCCCGCCCCCGCCCATGACCGGGCGCGGGTTGGCGATCGGCGGGCCGCCGACGAGTGAGAGCGGATCTCGCTTGTAGATCGAGACGCCCAGCAGGCTCCCGATGCCGGAAAGGCCCGGCCTCTCGGACGAGCCGAACTCGCCGTTGATCGCCGAGCGCGACATGTCGACCGCGTAGTTCTGGGCGTAGAGCGCGCGAACGTCGGGCATGGCGGGCGTGCCCACGGTGATGCCGAACGCGTACTGGATGACGTTGTGGAACGGGTTGAAGTCGAACACCGCGTTGGGGCTCGGGTTGCGGCTCCCCACGGGCGGCACGCCGCCGAAGCCCGAGACGTTCGGGTCAGTGGTCGGGGCGAACGCCGCCCCGCTCCGGTCGCGGAACGCGCCCAACGCCGGCGCGATGTCGGCCCGGCTCTGCTTGGGCTTGCCGAAGGCGAACGGATCGCCGATGCCGAACGGCAGCGGCCGCGTCGGCGGATAGGTGAACGCGCTGCCGAAGGTCATGCCCGCGACGCGCCCCGGCGCCCACTCCATCATGCCCGGGCCGCCATTCAGCGACATGACACCCTCCGGGCCGTCGTACTTGTCGTAGTCGATCCAGTCGTCGGCGATCTGGAGCGAGGTCGAGAAGCCCGGGATGGTCCGCAGCACGGCGTCCGGGGCGGTGTTGATGTTGATCGTCCCGACGATGGGTGTGGTCAGCGGGTCGCCGCCCCGCGTGATCGCCCGGGCCATCGACAGCAGCCGCTGCGCGGGCGGGACGGAGAGCCCCACGCGCCGGTCGCCGACGCCGGGCTCGCCGGCGATGAAGCGGACGGACACGCCCTCGGCGAACAGACTCTGGTTGTAGAACGGCGTGTACTCACTGATATCGAGCCGGCCCCTGTCGAGCACATACTCGACCTCGTTCTTGGGGGTGCTCACCGTCAGTTGAGTGGTCGGGTCGGGCGGCGTGCCGGTCGGCGGGTCGTAGGCCGCGGCCGATTGCTGCGTCCCCTTCTTCTCGCACAATTCGCACAGCAGCGAATAGCCCGGGTCGCCCGGGTCCTTGTTGTAGAACGCGGGCGGCTCGAGCCCCAGCGCCGCCGACAGCGCCTCGGCCACCGTGGTCCAGTCGCCGGGGCGGAAGTTGTTGGGGTTCGACCAGTTCCACGGCGTGTTCGTGTTGTCGAGCTTCGGCGCGAACGTCGCCCCGACGCCGAGCGGCATGAGCAGATCGCCCAGCCGGATGCCGGCGGTGCGCGGGTCCTTGCCGTCGAAGCCGAACTTGTCCGAGGTGTTGACGAACAGCGACTGCTTGTCGTTTATGACCGATGGACTTTGCAAGCCCGCGTCGCCGCTGTTGAGGACGTAGGGGGTGTCGGTGTCGGACAGGAGCAGGCTGCCCTCGACGCCGACGGCGGCGTAGGTGGTCGCGAAGTCCAGCGGATCCTCGACGACGCCGCGATCGCTCTTGAGCGCCGGGTGGCGGCGGATCGTCGGGATCATCGCCAGATCCGGGATGTTGTAGAAGATGTCGTTCTGATTGATCGCGGCGCTGGGCACGGTCTCGGTCATGAAGCCGCGGAACATCTTCGCGAAGTACGGCGGGTGGTCTCCCCCGTCGTAGGGCACCCCGGTGTCCGTTCCGGGGGGGGCTCCCGCGAATCCATACGGGAGCGCGCCGCTGAATGCGTCCGCGTCCTCGAAGAACTCCTTGATGTAGTTGAGCGCGCCCAACGACGGAACGGGCGGATCGGACCCCACCGGCAGATCGAGCAGCCCGTCGTTGTCGGTATCGCGATCCAGCCCCGTCTCGATCGGCGTCACGATGTTGTCGTTCGTTTCGATCCCCTCGATGCACCACGCGGGCAACAGGCCCCGCGGCGTCTCGTCCGCGCCATTGAGCACCGCTTCCAGCGCGCCGGCCTGGCTGCGAGAAAGGTGGTCGGGGCGGCGATAGCCCGCGAACCGCGAGAAAGTCAGGCCCTGGCCCGTATTCGAGCCCGGGAACACGTCGGCCGTGACGGTGGTGTTCTTGATCTTCTGGAACGCAGCCGACTGCCAATCGGAGAGGATCGTCCCCGTCGGGTTGACGTAGTCGTTCCACTGGTTGAACTGGTAGAGATTCGCGCCCGCGCGGTCCCGCACCTTGGTCGGGTCGAACGTCGCATGGTCGACCGTCGCCGCGGTCGGCAAACCGGCGATCGGCAGATCGTTCTGCGTCAGGACCGGGTCGCGCATGCGGTCGACGAGCAGGTCGTTCTGGATCCAGTTCCGGCCCGAATCCGACTGGTCCGGCAGACTGTTGTCGGTCGAATCGAAGTCGTTGTCCTCGACGGCGCTGCTGAAGGGCCCCGAGTCATCCACGGTCATCTTCCGCCAGAGGCGGACTTCCTGCCGCATCCGGTCGTGGGCGGCATCGCTCCCCGGATCGCGGAAAACAAGGCTGGTGCGGAGGAAGTCGACGAACGTGCCCCCCGCCGCGGTGCCGTCCCACGACACGCCCGCGTGCGCCAGCTCACCCGTTACCGGGTTGAACGGGATGACGCGAACCGGCTCGCGGGCGTCGAACGCCGTGTCACGGTAGAGAGGCCGGCCGTTCTGGCGGGTCACCGTGAACTGCGAGCGGATGAACTCCTCGAACGGATGCCGGGTGTCGATGTCGGGCCACTGCTGGTAGAACACGCCGTTGTCGGCGTCCTTCGCGGCGGGGTAGACCTTGTCGATCGCGATCCACCGCTTGTTCATGTCGAGCACCGACGGGTGGGCCGAGACATAGAACACGCGCGACTCACCCGGCTCGAGCGTGACGGGGTAGAGCTTGAAGGCCTGGCGGTTCGGGTTTCCGACCGGGAGAGGCGTGCCGTCATAGGGGTTGATATCCGGGTCGCGCTCGAAGTATTCGGCCAGCGGGAAGAAGTGGCCGTTGAACTCGATGTAGTACTTCGCGTCCTCGATCTGGTTCGGATTGTTCGAGTTGAGGGCCCCGCCGTCGTTGTTGCTGACGCTGGTCGGTGACGTGTCCCGCCCGCTCAGCTCGATCGGCACGTCGAACGGGTTGGTGAGCTGGATCGCCAGGACGTGGCACACCAGGTCCGGGTTCTCGGGTGAGATGTCCGTGCGGACGGTGACGTCGTCGGCCTCGCGATCGTCCTGGCCCCGGTTGGGCGGCTGCCCAACCGGCACGGGCCGGGGGTCCCACATCCGCTCGTCGATGCCCGGGTGATCGCCGGCGCCCTCGCCGCCATCATCAGCGAGATCGGCGCCCACGAACCCGGTCACCGTCGGGTCCTGCCCGACGAGGCTGGCCATCGGCGTGTCCGTGTACACCGTGACCACCGCCACCTCCGTGATGAACGGCTGCGGCTCGAGCCCGTACACGTTGTAGGCGATGCGGGAATAGTCGTTGGGCGTGCCGGCCGAAACATCGGCCTTGTCCGGGGCGAGCTTCTCATCGCCCAGGTCGAGCTTCTTGCCGTCGACCCACCAGGGGTAGGGGTCGTTCTCGTGCTGGCTCGACACGATGTTCTCGTCGAGATTCTCACGCATCTCGTTCCGCGGCGACGCGACCACCGTGTACGCCGACGGCACATCGTCCTCGTCGTACAGGTCGGCCATGTTCACCGACAGGTGGGCCGCGATCCGTAGCGCCAGCTCCGAGCCCCGGTGGCCGTAGGCGAGCGTCCGCATGTGCCGGTAGGCGAACTGGGCGTGCGAGTCGAACTCGCCCTCAGGATCGACGTTCCACGTGGCGTCGGCCTCCGCGTAGGGCGCCAGCGCGTCGGCGTAGAGCGCGAACAGCTTGGCCGCGTCGCCCGCGTCGAACACGAGGTCGAGCCGCGCGTCCTCGCTCGTCAGCCGGCGTTCGTCGTCGGAGAGGATGCCGTCGCCGTTGGTGTCCTCGACGACGCGGGAGCGCAGCGGCGCCGCCCCGCTGATCGTCGTCAGCCGCCGGCGGGCGTCGAGGGCCAGGAGGGCCATCGACTCGAAGTCGATCTGGTTGTCGGGCGTGTGATTGGCGGGCGATCCGGCGTAGCCGGGCAGGAACGGGCTGAACTGGTTCTGCCAGTTGTCGTGGCCCGTGCGCTCGAGCGCCGTCGGGCGGTTGGCCCGCAGCGGGCCGAAGCGGAGCGTCGAGGTGGTCGCCTGGGCGCCGTCCTCCGACTCGTAGCGTCCCTGGGTCACCTTCTCCAGCCGGCTCGTCCGCGTGTCGTCGTTGACGCCGTTGAACGTGAGCAGCTCGGAGAGGTCCTCGAGATCGAACAGCCGACCGCCCAGGCCGTCCACCGTCATCGGCGGGTCGTCCGGGTCGGCCACGTTGGCCCCGCCCACGCTGTACCAGTAGTCACGACGCCACCGCGGCATGGCGGCCAGCTTGTCGACTTGGTTGCTGCCCAGGCTGATGGAATACGGCTGGCTGGGATCGGGCAGCGAGCCGTTCAGCAGCCCCTGGTTGTTCGAGTTGAAGTTGAAGTACTCGAACGGCGAGAGGTCGAACAGGTAGGCCGTCCCCGAGGATCGCCGGCTGGTCGCGTTGCTCGGGATGACGAACTGATCGCCCTGGATGTCCCGCCGCAGCGCGTCGTAGGCGCTCCGCCCGGTCTCGATCCCCTTGCGCACCAGGAACGTCGTGTTCTGGGCCACCACCGTCAGGTAGCTCGAATAGTCGGCGGCGACGAGCTTCGAGTTGATGTTCAGCGGGTTGACCTGACGCTCGGCCCACGGCAGCGGCTCGATGTGCGACAGGCTCAGACGCTGGAGCGTCAGCTCGGGCGGCGACGCCTCCGGATTCTCGAACACCGGCTTGAACCGCGACGACGGGTCCTCCATCGTCAGCACACGTCGCAGGTCGATCTCGGCCGGCGTCGCGCCCGCCGCCACCTCGCTCGTCGGCGGCACCAGCCCGTCGGTCGCCGAGTTGACGTTCACCCGGGCCGACAGGTCGATGATCTTGGCCGCGACGAAGAACCGCATGTCCGTGTTGTTCGTGAGCAGGTCCTTGATGCCCAGCGGCCCCAGCGTCGCGTCGCTCATCGAGAACCAGCGCGAGTCGTAGAACCCGTCGCCGTCCGCGTCGGCGTACTGGTAGTCCGGGAAGTCGGGCGTCGCCCAGGTCTGCGGAACGAGCAGGCCCGGGTTGGCGTCGATGAGCTGGCCCGTCGTCTCGCGCCCCAGGATCTGGAACGCGGGATCGGTCGGGAAGTAGAGGAACCGCTGGTTCATCGTCCACCACGCCGGCGTGTTGCGGATGGCGAACGCCTCGGGCGTGTTCGCGAGGAAGCTCGTCGCCGGCGGCGCGCCGACGTAGGCCGGCACGTGCTCGACCGAGAGCGTGTCGGTCGCGCGGATGATGTTCGCGTCGGCCGTCAGGTTGCCGGTCGGCGGCACCCAGTTCTGCGACGGGTTGTTGAGCGTCAGCAGCGTGCGGTTCTCGCTCAGGCGGGCCCAGCCCTCGCCATCGACTCCGAGCCCCGGCTCGGCCGTGAAATGGCCGCGCAGGTTGAACAGGTTGATGCTCAGGCCGTCGGGCGCGATGTTGGAGATCTGCTGCCAGTCGCGGTTGTCGAGGTAGAAGAACTCCGGGAAATCACCCGCGCTGGCCACGGGCCCGCTGTTCCCCGACAAGCGCCCGGCCGAGCGCGAGAAGAGCCGCTGGTCGATCGCCAGCAGGGTCTCGGGCCGGCCCAGGAACTTCGGCTCGCCGTCGCTCAGCCACGGGTCCGACGCGGTGCGGTAGTCCCGCAACGCCTCGTCGCCGGTCAGGCTGACCGTGTCGGTCTTGAGCTGGAGCATCTCGCTCACGTCGCCCACGGGGTTGAACCGGAACCGGTCGATCGCGGCCGAGAGCCTGCTCACGCTGCCACCGAACAGGCTCGGCACGTTGTCGTAGTCGTTGGGCAGGAACGCCAGGTCGGGGTCGACGCCGCTGAGCGTGAAGACGCTCTTGTACGAATAGTCGGTGTAGGGATAGTCGGTCGCCTCGCGCACGAACCGCTGGCGGTCGGCCGCATTGGGATCGCCCGGCATCGGGTTGCCCTGGGCGTTGTAGTCGGGCCCCACCTCGTTCTCATCGGCCGAGATGGTGTCGATGGTCACGGCCAACCGGTCGGCGCCCACGATGCGCGCGATGTACTCGGCGACCTGGTCCTCGACGCCCTCGACCTCGTTGGTGAACTTCGTCGTCTCGGCCACGCGGGTGTCCGCCTGCCCCAGCGTCACGTAGAACGCCGCGAACACGGCGATCAGGGCCAGCGTGCCGACCACGATGATCAGCGCGCTCCCCCGCCGGCGGATCCGCTTGCTATCTCGGCCGCGCATCGGCTGCCTCCTCTGCTCTCTCCGCCCGTCTGTACGCATTCGCTCGCTCATCACATCGTCCCGTCGCGAGAGGGCACACTGAACACCGCCTCGTACGTCCGCTCGGTGTCGGGGTCGGACGGATCCACGAAGCGCATCGTGATCCGGATCAGCTTGGGCCAGGGCCACGCCCGGGTCGTGTCGTCGGTCGTGTCGTTCGGCGTGCCGTTGTCGTCGCGGTAGGTGTAGCCGAAGCAATACTCGGCCGCCGTCGCGTCCTCCGCGTCGCTGAACAGCGCCGGCGGCACGCGCTGATCGCAGCGCATCAGCCCGATCATCTCCGCGTCGATCCGGCTATCGTCGGTCCCGTTGCGCGGCAGGTTGCCGTCCTCGAAGACCGAATCGCCCAGCGCGCCGCGGATGTTGAACCTGTTGTCGGGCCCGGTCGGATCGAGCTCGTCGGCCAGCACGGCCCCGTCGTAGCTCGTCCCGAGCGCGTCGGCGAACAGCGTGTCGGCCGTCACGGCGTTGTTGCCGCCCTCGTCATACCGGCCGTTGGGGGCCGCCCCGCCGTCACGGAACCGCCGCAGCCCGAACCAGATCGGCTGCCCGTAGTTCGGGTTGTTCAGCGGGTTGCGCCGGTCGATGATCCCGAGGCTGAACTCGACGATGAACTCCGTGCACCGGGGCAGGAACTCGCTCGCGCCCAGCATCCCCTGGTCGGCCTCCTCGACCGCCCGCTTCAGCCTCGCGTCCGCGTCGGGCGTCACCGTCCCGTCGTCCAGCGCCAGCCGCGGCGGGTTGTCCTCGTAGCGCACGCGGAAGCCCGTGTCGCGGGGCTCGGCCGGGTCGAACGGCGTGCTCGGCAGCGCGTCGAGCATCCACATCTGCTGCGCCTGGTTCAGAGAGCCCTGCGCCGTCGGCCCCGTGCGGACGATCGCCGTGCCGACACGCGCCTCACCCTGCTTGTTGAACGCGCGGCGCATGCGCTCATACTGATTCAGCCGATCGATCGTGCCCGAGAAGTCGTAGGGCATGAAGGACGTGGGGTAGGCCTCCCGCGGGGCGTTCAGGTTGCCGAACCACGTCGCGGTCACGGTCTGCCGGATCTCCTCGAGATCGGTCACCGCGACGTCAACGATGCCCGACGTGAACAGCGGGCGAGCGACCGTCTCATCGCCGCCGGGCAGCAGCGCCATGGACCCTCCGCTCAGCGGACGGATGCTGAAACCGGACGGATTCAGCCGCGTGAAGTTGCCGCCGGCGTCGGCGCGGGTGTTCAACTCGTAGGGCTGCATGAACGCGACCGACCGGAAGACGCTCTGGGCCGCGGGCCCTAGCGCCACCTGCCGCGACGAATCGGCGACGCGGTAGTAGTCCTGCCACGTGTTCCCGTTGGGCTCGAGCCCGAACACGTTGTCGGGCAGGTCCTGCAGGCCCTCCTTCCGCGGCGAGAGCAGCGTCACCTGCCGCAGGAGCGACCAGTCGGACGCGTACTCGTTGGGGTTGGTCGCGCCCACCTGCGAGGGCTGCCCCAGCCGGGCCGCGGTGAAGTTGTTCGGGTCGTCGAGCCGCGGACGCGCATAGCGCGTCTCGTAGTCGGGCGCGCCGGGATTGGAGCCGTAGTCGACCGGCATCTTCTGCCCGTGCCCGTAGTAGATCCGCGCGACGTTCGAGTGGGCCGCCATGTCGCGGCTCAGCGGTGTCCGCCGGCTCGTGAAATCGCCCCGGCTGAAGAACATGATCTCGTCGATCCGGCGAGGCCTGGGGCTCTGGTCGGTCGCGGTCAGCCCCACGTCGACCTTCTGGGGCCGCCCGCCGTAGTCGCTGGTCACCTCGTTGCGGATGACCAGGAACCCGTTCTCGCGCACCATGTTCTCGAAGTCGCGACGCATCACACGCTCGACCCGGGCCGCGAAGCGGTTCATGTTGCTCACGCGCCGGCCCTGCGTCACCGTGTCGCCCACCGTGGCGAAGATCGTGCCGGCCACCACCCCGACCAGCGCCAGGATGCCGACCGCGACGATGACCTCGATGAGCGTGAACGCCCGGCCGACGCCGCCCGTGTTGTGCTCGGGGCGTCTCATGGCTTGTTGAACTCCATCACGAAGACATCGACCGGCGTCTGCGGCGTGAAGACGATCTGGCGGAGCTTGCCCGCCCGCGCCAGCTCGAGCTGCGCCTCGCCCGCCGACGTGTCGAAATCGTCGAACCCCGGATCGAGCTGCGCGAGCGAATAGGGCGGCGTCACGCGGACGTCGATCTCCGACCCGCCGTCGCCGCGCCGATCCGGATCGAGCACCTCGGTCACCCGGCGAACAACGCCGAAGTTGTCGACGAACCGCTGCCCGACCTGGGCGAGATACCGCGCCTCGGCCGGCTTGGCCGTCGAGACCTCCGTGTTGCCCACCGAGCCCGACTCGATCCGCACCGCGTCGAGCAGCACATTGAGCGGCACGGGGTTCGGGCTCCGCGGGTCGCCTCGATACTCGGGGCTGTAGGGGTAATCGGCCGACGGCACGGGCACGGCCTTCGCGCTCACCGGCACCGAGTACTCGCCCCCATTGTCCGGCCCCCTGCCGTCCAGCGTGGGAACCTTGGTGTTCTTGTCACGCGCGACGGGGTAGCGGAGCGGCGCACCGTCCGTGTCCCGCGTGGTGAACAACTCAGAGAGCGTCATGCCCGCGGTGACCTTGATCCCCGTGTCGATCCGCCGCACGAACACCGCGAACTGCACGCTCTCCTCGGGCGTCCGCCGCGGCACGAAATCCCACACGAACTGCGGCCCGTCGTTGGCCGCCCCGGGCACGGTGTAGGGCCTCGGGTAGAGCCTCGCCGTCAGGGGCAGGTCGGGCGCGTCGCTGTTCACATTCGCGAGCGCCCGCTCGCCCGGATCGCGATACCACATGCTGCCGGTCTGAATGTAGTGATTCAGGTTGACGCTGCCGTTGCAGACAGGAACGGTGTGCGGCCCGAGGTCGAGGTCAGTGTTGTTCGAGCCCCACTGCCAGTCCGCTTCCCAGAGGTATGAGAAGCCGGTCCGCCTGTTGTAATCAACGGCGATCGTGCTCGAGCCCACTCGATAAGAATGATGCTGTCCGAAGATCGGCTCGCCCGTGTTGTTGACGATCGCCGCGTCGTTGTCGTTCTGCTCGTTCGGCACGCGATCGCCGTCGGCATCCGGCTCGTCCGCGTCAGCGTACCCGTCCTGGCTGAGCAGCTCGCCGGCGATGTCCGGGTTGGTCGTGATCTGATCGCGCGCCGCCGAGGACGCGACCTGCCCCAGCACCACGTCCGACGCGCGCCGCTGCTGCGTGATCACCACCGGGAACACCGACGCCAGCCCCAACAGCCCCACCGCCAGCACGAGCACCGCGATCAGGACCTCGATCAGCGAGAAGCCCCCCCGACGGAACGCGTGGCCCGGCACGCCGTGCCGGGTCGGAAGCGTCGATCCCACCGTGCAGCGGCTCATCGCTTCACCTCCGTCAGCTCGCCGGTGCCCGGCTGGACGACGAACAGCTTCGCCATCGG
Source organism: Phycisphaeraceae bacterium (assembly GCA_023898685.1). GTDB lineage: Bacteria > Planctomycetota > Phycisphaerae > Phycisphaerales > UBA1924 > UBA1926. Next base: position 2,401,532 of record CP060234.1, on the reverse strand, counting down.
CGTGTCGGGCGAGTCGCCGCCGTCGCCGTAGATGTTGCCGTCGCCGTCCATGTCGCTGTTCTGAAAGCCGTTCGCGGCGATGAAGTTGGTGTCGCCCTGCATCCACCGGTCGATCGCGATCCGCACGTCCCCGGGTGTCGCGATGAGCGCGTTGTTCGCGAACAGGCCCGGGAGATCGAACTCGATCCGCCCGTCAGCGTCGATCGGCTTGTAGAGCGAGTTGGTCTCCTTGTTGAGCCCGCTCGCCCCGAGCCCCTTCACCAGGTCCTCGTCGCGGTAGAGCGCCAGCCGCGACACGGGGCCCGCCAGCACCGTGTCGTTCGAGAACGACCCGAGCGTGATCGCCCTGTAGTACGCGTCGAGCCCATCCACCGCCTCGTTCTCGTCGAGGTCCTCGGTGTTGATCACCCGCTCACACCACTCGCGAGCGTCCTCGATCCGGTTCGCCCGCGCCCAGCGCAGCTCCTGGGGCAGCACGCCCCGCCCCAGCGACGTGGGCCTCGGGTCGAGCACGATCGCGGGCCGCGAGCCCCGCATCAGCTCGCCCGTGCCCGACTTGAACCGCACCATAAACGTCTGGCGCGGGTCACGCTGCGAATCGACCGCCGACACCGCCGAGGTGTAGTCGTCCGGCGGCTGCGCCCCCGGCGCCTGCATGAACACCTCGTAGTAGGCCGTCTCGGGCAGCAGCCAGTTCCCGTCCAGCCGCGCCTCGTCGCCGGCCGAGCTGCCATCATCGCCGTAGGCCGTCGAGTCATACCACCCCTCGAAATCCTGGAAGTGGTTCCCGCTCAGGGCACAATTCCGCAGGCACTGGTCGATCGTGTTGGGGTCGGCATAGCCCGACACCGCCCAGCCCCTGGGCAGCCGGATCGGGCTCGCCAGCGCGATCGGCGCGAACACTTCGCGCTCGTTCGTCGGGTCGCCGGGGCTCGGCGGACCGGTGATCGCGTAGTTCACCGCCCCGTCCTCGATCGTCCCGACCTTGATCGCCGGCACCATCCGCGTCCGCCCGTCGAGGTCGCGGAAGAACACCACGGCCGCGTCGCCCTCGCCCCGCATCGCGACGTCGCGGGCCACCTGCACGCCCACCCTCAACGAGTTCTCAGAGAGCGTCCGCTCCGACGCGTCGAGCATCCCCCGGAACGCAGGCACCGCGATGCCCAGGACCACGATCAGCAGCGTCACGACCACCAGCACCTCGATGAGCGTGAACGCGCGGAGAACGAGATGGACGCGCCGATCGATCACGACCCCACCTCCACCGCGTTGTCGGCCTTGGCCTTCGCCCTGACCTCCCAGTCGTCCAGCTTGCCGCCCTGGAGATTGAGCCGGTCCCGCAGCGTCTCGATCGGCTCGGTGCCGAACACGCCGTCGGGCCCGGCGCCCACGACCGCCCAGCGCGCGCTGCGCAGCTTCGTGTCGCCGTTGGTCAGGTCGATCTCGGCGGCGGCGTTCGGGTCGTCCTTCAGCTTGTGCAGCGCCTCGTCGTCGAGCAGCACCCACGGGATGTTGAGCTGCACCGTCGCGTCCGTCGCAATGCCGTACGCGCTGCTCAGCGGCTCCCAGCGGTAGTAGCGGTAGGCCTTGCCGTTCGTGTCGGTGATGGCCGCGTGCCGCCAGTCGGTCTGGGCCGTCGGGTCGGCCACGGCCAACCCCGCGTCGCCCGCGTTCTCCCGGTATTCGTCGAGGTCGAAATACTCACGCGTCAGCCGGGCGCTACGCCGCTCGGTGTCGAAGAACGGCTCGAACCGCTCGCGCGACGTCGAGTGGCCGACCGTCTCGAACTCGCCCGCCGATTCCGCCGTCACGCCGTCGAATGTGCCGTCAGGGTTCGGTCGCACCATGCCGGGCCCGTCCACGCCGTCGACCGACGCCGGCATCGCCCCGGCGAGATAGATACCAAGCGCATACTTGCTGTACCGCTGGTTGGCCAGCCGCCAGGCTTGCTCGTGGTCCTCGGGGTCATACCGCTCGGCCAGCTGTGCGGGCGTAGGGGCCGTCACACCGCCCTGGCTCAGGCCTTCGAGCAATCGCCGGTTCTCCCCGTACGCGGGGTTATACGTCACGACGAGCCGCACCCGGTCGTTCCCCGGCGCCACCATGACGGGCGTGCCCGCCGAGAGGTCACCGGCGCGGTCCAGCACCGCGGCGTCCACGGTCATCGCCCCGCCGTTGTCGGCCTGCAGCCCGTCCTGGACCAGAGGGGGCGGAGAGCCGAACGTCTGCTCGAACTGCCGCACCGCGCGGGCGATCGACGATACGTTCGCCTGCATCGCCTTGGCCTGCACGCCCGAGCTCGCGTGCGTCACCGCGACCAGGAGAATCCCCACCAGTATCCCGATGATCAACACCACGACGAGCAGCTCGACGAGCGTGAAGCCCCGCCGACCGCCGACCGCCCGGGTTGTCGATTCCAGAGAGCGCATCGCTCGTCCTTTCGTCCCGCCCGTTCAGGCCGAGTTCAGCGAGTTGATCATCTCGACCAGCGGCAGGAACATCGCGATGATGATCGTGCCGATGAGGCCGCCCAGCACGACGACCATCAGCGGCTGGAGCAGCGACACCAGCGCGGCCACCGCGACGTCGACCTCTTCGTCGTAGTTGTCCGCGATCTTCATCAGCATCGCGTCCAGCTCGCCCGTCTCCTCGCCCACGTCGATCATGTTGATCACGATGCCGTCGCACGTCTTGGACGCCCGCAGCGGCTCGGCGAACGTCTCGCCCTCGCGGATGGAGTCGTGCACCTTGCCCAACGCCCGCTCGAACACGAAGTTGCCGCTCGTCTCCTTGGTGATCGTCACCGCGTCGAGGATCGGCACGCCCGCACCGATCAGCGTGCCCAGCGTCCGCGTGAACCGCGCGATCGTCGTCTTCTTGATCAGCCCGCCGAAAATCGGCGTCCACAGCAGGAGGATGTCCGTCACCGCCTTGCCGGGCTTCGTTTTGCGGATCACCTTCCAGAAGATGAAGATCGCGAACGGCGACAACGAGACGAACACCCAGCCCGGGATCTGCTGCCCGGGCTGCCCGCCCGCGACCCAGCGGCTCGTGTCGATGAGCCACACGGTCAGCGCCGGCAGGTTCACGCCGAAGTCCGCGAAGATCTCCTCGAACTTCGGGATGATGAACACCATGATGGCGGTCAGGATCACCATCGCAATCGTGATCACCGCGATCGGGTACACCATCGCGCCGCGGATCTTCCGCTTCAGCCGCTGCGCCTTCTCCATGAACTCCGCGAGGCGCTGGAGGATGATGTCCAGCACGCCGCCGATCTCGCCCGCGTGCACCATCTTCGTGTACAGCACGTCGAACGCCTTTGGGAACTTGCCCATCGCGTCCGACAGCGACGAGCCGCCCTCGACCTCCTCGGCCACGCCCCCCACCACGTTCTTCATCAGGCCCGGCTTCTGCTGGCCCTCGAGAATCTGGAGGCTCCGCAGCAGCGGCAGGCCCGCGTCCTGAAGCGTCGAGAGCTGCCGCGTGAACAGCGTGAGCTGCTTCTTGCTCACCCCGCCGATCGCGAGCGATGCCCCGGCCTTCTTCTTCCTCTTCTTCTTCGTGGCCCCGCCCTCGGCGCCGGGAGCACCCTTCTTCTTGGCCGCCTTCGCCGGCTTGACCGTGATCGGGAAGAGCTGCTGGTTGCGGATCCTCTGGACCGCCTCCTCGCTGCTCGAGGCCTCGATCGTCCCCTTCTGAGACTTGCCGGCCGCGTTCATCGCTTCATACGCAAAGGTTGGCATCGTGTCGTCTCCAACGCCCACGCGCGGGCGCCCACGCCCCCACGCGATTCTTCCCGCCGATCATTCCTCGGCCAGCGTCTCCCGCACCACCTCGTCGATCGAGGTCAGCCCGTCGTAGATCGCCAGCAGCCCGCTCTCACGCAGGCTCCGCATACCGCGCCGCCGCGCATAGTCGCGCAGCACCGCCGTGCTCGCTTCCTTCATCACAAGCTCGCGCATGTCGTCGTCCATCTCCATGATCTCGAACAACGCCATGCGGCCCCGATACCCGCCGCCGATCCGGTCGGTCCGGCTCGGGCGGAAGAACGTCCTCCCCTGCACGTCCTCCGGGTGCAGGTTCAGCTCAAGCAGCTCCGACTCCGAGGGCTCGTACTCCTCCTTCACCGAAGAATCGAGCTTACGCACCAGGCGCTGCGCCACCACGCCCTCGATCGTCGCCGTCAAAAGGAACGGCTCCATCCCGAGGTCGACCAGACGGATGATCGAGCTCGGCGCGTCGTTCGTGTGCAGCGTCGACAGCACCAGGTGGCCCGTCAGCGACGCCTGCACCGCGATCTGCGCGGTCTCCAGGTCACGGATCTCGCCCACCAGGATAATGTCCGGATCCTGACGCAAGAACGAACGCAGCAACTTCGCGAACGTCAGACCCACGTCGGCGTTCACCTGGCACTGGCACAGGCCGTCGATGTCATACTCGACCGGGTCCTCGGCCGTCAGGATCTTCGTCTCGATGTCGTTCAGGTCCGCCAGCGCCGCGTACAGCGTCGTCGTCTTGCCCGAGCCCGTCGGGCCCGTCACAACCACGATCCCGTTCGGCTTGCCGATGAGGTGCCTGAACTGGTCGAGATCGTCGTCCCGCAGCCCGATCCGGTCGAGGCTCAGCTCCACGTTCGACCGGTCGAGCACGCGCATCACGCACGACTCGCCGTAGATCGTCGGCAGGATCGCCACGCGCAGGTCGATCGGGTTGCCGCCCACGCTCAGCTCGATGCGCCCGTCCTGCGGCAGCCGCCGCTCGGCGATGTCCAGGTTCGCCATGACCTTCACGCGGCTCGTGATCGCCGGGCCCAGGTGCTTGGGGGGCGGCACCATCTCGTAGAGCACACCGTCGATGCGGTACCGCATCTTGAACTCGTTCTCGAACGGCTCGAAGTGGATGTCCGACGCCCGGTCCTTGATCGCCTGCAACAGCACCAGGTTGATCAGCTTGACCACTTGGTTGTCGTCCGCCGCCTCCAGCACCGCGTCCAGGTCGATCGACTGGTCGCTCGCCCCCGCCAGCGACGCGAACCGATTGTCCGAGGCCATCCCGCTCACGAGCTCGGCCATTGACTCCGAACGCGCGTAGTACTTCTTGAGCAGCGCGTCGATCGCCCCCGGGTCGGCCACCACCGCCTCGACCTTGAAGCCCATCAGCAGCCGCAGGTCGTCGACCGCCTGGAAGTTCTCGTGGCTCTTGAGCGCGACCTTAAGGTCCTTCGTCGCCGCGTTGTACTCGATCGGGACGATCCCGTACGCGTTCGCGTTCTCCGCGGGGATCGCGTCGACCACCTCATCCGGGATTTCGAACCCCGCGAGATCCTTGTACTCCATCCCGGCCTGGCCGGCCAAGGCCTCGGCCACCTGCTGCTCGGTCACATAACCCAGCTCGACCAGCAGCCGCCCCAGCTTCTCCTTGCGAGTCTGCTGCACCGTCAGCGCTTCGTGCACCTGCTCGCGCGAGCAGAATCCGAGCTTGGTCAGCACGCGACCGAGCTTGCGACCCTTGAGTTCCGAAACCGGCAACGTCGGCATCGAGGCCTCCTCACCAGGCCGACCCGCGAGCCAATCGGCGTTGGGCCGATCGCCACGGTCGATCCGGTCGAGCTACCTCCCGATTCGGCCGTTCCCCTGACGGGTTCAACCCACTGTAAACAAAAAACGGGCGTTGGACAACAGGACACTCACACTATTGCCCTAAATTCGCGTTGATTTGCGGAATCGTTCTTGTCCGCATCCTGTTCGTTCGTCTAATCGTCCCCGCCGCCGGCATCGTCCAGCTCAGGTCGATTGATTGTTCCGCCAGCCTGAAGCACTTTTTCTCTCAGGTCAGCCGCATTTTTGCCCTTGTCAATCATCTCTTCAGCACCAATCATACCCCGAGAATAAAGCGACCATAGATGGTCGTCCAGGAGCTGCATGCCGTACTTCTTCCCGGTCTGGATCGCCGAGTCGATGCGGAACGTCTTGTTGTCGCGGATCAGGTTCGCGATCGCCGGCGTCACCACCAGGAACTCGTAGGCGGCCACACGACCCTTCACGTCCACCCGCCGCATCAGCACCTGGCTGAGCACGCAGATCAACGCCGTCGAAAGCTGCACCCGGATCTGGTTCTGCTGGGTCACGGGGAAGGCGTCCACCAGACGGTCGATCGTCTTGGCCGCCCCGGTCGTGTGCAGGGTCCCGAACACAAGGTGACCGGTCTCGGCCGCCCGCACCGCCGCCTCGATCGTCTCGAGGTCGCGCATCTCGCCCACCAGGATCACGTCGGGGTCCTGACGCAGGGCCCGCCGTAGGGCCTCGGCGAAGCTCGGCACGTCGTTGCCCACCTCGCGCTGGTTGACGATCGATTTCTTGTGGTAGTGGTAATACTCGATCGGGTCTTCCATGGTGATGATGTGGTGATCGATGTAGATGTTGATGTAGTCGATCATCGTCGCCAGCGACGTCGTCTTGCCCGACCCGGTCGGCCCGGTCACCAGGAACAGGCCGCGGGGTCGTCGCACGAGGTCGCGGCACATGTCGGGCAGCCCGATCTGTTCGAAGGACATCAGCCGGTTGGGGATCTGCCGGAGCACGATCGCAAGGTCGCCTCGCTGCCGGAAGACCGACACGCGGAAACGGGCCGCTTCGCCGTACGCGAAGCCGAAGTCGGTGCCGCCCTCCTCCTGGAGTTCCTGCTGGTTCCGCTCCGGGGTGATCGACTTCATCAACGCGACCATGTCGTCCGAATCGAGCACCTTGGTCTGGAGGTTCCGCAGCCCGCCGTGGATGCGGATAGTCGGCTGCCGCCCCACCGTCAGGTGCAGGTCGCTCGCGTCGAGCTTGACCACCGTGTCGAGCAGGCGGTCGATCTGGATCGTTGACATCTTGCTTCGCTCCGTGCCGGTCCCCGCGGTCCGGCCAGTTGGTTAATCCTCGGCCACCTGGCTCACCCTCGCGATCTCCTCGGGTGTCGTCATCCCCTTGAGCACCTTGAGCTTGCCGTCCTCCACCAGGGGCCGCATCCCCGACGACAGCGCCGCTTTGCGCAGCTTGGCCACCGGCGCCACCTTGAACGCCAGCTCCCGCATCTCGCTGTTCATCTGGAGCATCTCGAAGATCGCCTTCCGCCCCTTGTACCCGCCCGGCGCGGCCTCGTGCGGCATCGCCTTGTAGACCTTGCCCAGCGCGTCCCCCATCTTCATCCCGATCAGCGCCAGGTGCTTCGGATCGAGGTCCTTCTCCTCGGCGAGTTGTTTCGACGGGTCGTACAGCACGCGGATCAGCCGCTGGGCCATGATCGCCTGGATCGACGACGCCACGAGGAACGGCTTGATCCCCATGTCGATCAGGCGCGTGATCGCGCTCGGCGCGTCGTTCGTGTGCAGCGTCGAGAACACCAGGTGGCCCGTCAACGCCGCCTGGATCGCGATCTCGCCCACCTCGCGGTCGCGGATCTCGCCCACGAGAATGATGTTGGGCGCCTGGCGCAGCATCGATCGGAGGATCGCCGGGAATGTCAGCCCGATGCCCTCGCGCACCTGGCACTGGTTGATCCCCTCGAAGTTGTATTCAACGGGGTCCTCGGCCGTGATGATCTTCCGATCGGGCCGGTTGAGCACGTCGAGCGCCGAATAGAGCGTCGTGGTCTTGCCCGAGCCCGTCGGCCCGGTCACGAGGAAGATGCCGTTCGGCCGGCGGATGATCCTGTTGAAGATCTCTAGGTTGTCCGACTCAAAGCCCAGGTTCTCCAGGCCGATGCGCACCGCATCGGGGCGCAGAATACGGGCCACCACGCTCTCCCCGTGGTACGCCGGGCACGCGGACACGCGGTAGTCGATGAGCACTTCGTCCACCGACAGCTTGATGCGACCGTCCTGCGGGATCCGCTTCTCCGCGATGTTCACGCCCGCCATCAGCTTCATCCGGCTCAGCACCGCGTTCTGCATGCGCTTCGGCAGGTTGTCACGCTCGATGCACACCCCGTCGATGCGGTAGCGCAGCCGCACCCGGTCGGCCATCGGTTCGATGTGCACGTCCGACGCCCGCACCCGCACCGCCTCGGACAGAATCCGGTTCACCAGCCGCACCACCGGCGAATCCTCGCCCGCCACGTCGATCGACTTGTCCATCGACCGGTCGACCGAGCGATCGATCGTCCGGTCGATCGACTGCGTCACCAGGCTCGCGTCCGCCTGCACCGGGGCCGTCCCCGATTCCTTCGCCTCGAGGAACCGCCTGATCGCGCCCCGGCTCGCGATCCGTAGGTCCAGCTCCTTGTTGAGCCGGAAACGCAGGTTGTCGAGCAGTTCGAGGTTCATCGGGTCGTGCACGATGAGCCTCAGCTTGCCGTTCTCCTCCCCCATCGGCAACACGAGGTACTTGCGGATGAGCTGGCTGTCGATCGCCGAGAGATCGACCTGCCCGGAGATGTCGCCTTTGTTCGGATCTACATAATCAAACCCGAACTGCTGGGCGAGGGCCTGCGCGAGCTGCTCCTCGTTGATCTTTCCCTGCTCGATCAGCATCTCGCCGATCCGCTTGCTGCTCTTCTTGCTCGCCTTCGCGGCCTGGTTCGCGTCGTCGGCGGAGACAACACCCGAGCCGGCGAGGATCTCGCCCAGTTTCTTTCGTGATCGTGCCATGAGCTGACGAGGGCCTCCACCAAGGCTGGCGCCGCGGCCGCGGCGGGCGGTGTGCCGATCGGTCGGCGCGGCGCGCGCACCTACACACGCCGGATACCCGATCGCACAACTATACCTGTTCCGCGGGCAATTGGGTCCGCCGGCCATCGCAAGATGTTCGGCCCCTCCCGCGACCAATCCGGATCAAGGCCCTACCTTTCCCCCGAACCCCGCCTCGCAACCCCAATCGGGATCGACCATGAATCTCGGCGCCAATCCAGAGCAGAACCGAATCCGCCTCCTCATCACCGCCGGACCCACCCACGAGCCCATCGACGCCGTCCGCTACATCGGAAACCGCTCCAGCGGGCGGGTCGGCGCCGCCGTTGCCCAGGCCGCGGCCACCTGCAAGTGGGATGTCCGCCTGCTCATGGGTCCCGCGCCCACGGTCCCGCCCGCCAACGGCATCGAGATCATCCGATTCCGCTCCACCGCCGACCTCGAGCGGCTGCTCGCCGAGCACCTGCCCTGGTGCGACCTGCTCATCATGGCCGCGGCCGTCTCCGACTACACCCCCCGCGTCGAAGCCGACGCCACCGGCAAGTGGAAACGCGGCGACGGGCCGATCAGCCTCGAACTCGTGCCGACTCCCGACCTCCTCGCCGGCTGTGCCGCCCGCCGCCGCCCCGACCAGGTGCTCGTCGGATTCGCACTCGAGCCCCGGAACCGCCTGACCGCCTCGGCCCGGGCCAAGCTCGAGCGCAAGGACATCGACTTCATCGTCGCCAACCCCCTCGAAACGATGGACTCCGACGCGATCGCCGCGACCCTCTTCCGCCGGGGCGGCGAGGCCGTCTCGTCGACCGACGGCCCGATCACCAAGCCCGAATTCGCCCGGTGGCTGCTCGACCTGCTCGCGCCCGCCGTCGCCGACTCGGCGAGGAGCCACGCCGATCGCACCGCCACGTAACCAACATACCCCGGGAGGCCGGGGCCCCCATCGCGGCGGAAAGCCCGGTGGACGACCGGGAGGCAAGCCCGGCGGACGCCCCGGCGGCCCCAGTGGCAGCCCGTCCCGCGGCCGACCCGGCGGTCGCCCCGCGCCCCGGAGCGGGCCGGCACGCGCACCCCGCAACGCCCCGCCCCCGATCGAGATCATCCACCAGGATGATCTCGTTGTGGCGATCGCCAAACCGGTCGGCCTCGTCACCGCCGCACAGCACAGCCGCAACCCCACGGCCCTCGACCTGACCCGCGATCTGCTCCGCCTCCGCCGCGAGAAGAACAGCCGCGTCTTCGTCGTCCACGAGGTCGATCGCGATGCCTCGGGGGTGGTCGTGTTCGCACGCACGCCCGAGGTTGCCGAGACCCTCCGTCGCCAATTCCGGTCCCGCAAGACCGATCGCCTCTACGTGGCGGTGATCGAGGGCACGCTTCCCCCCGATGCGCCCCCCACAGTCACCATCCGCTCACGCCTCGCCGAGAACCGGCGGGGCGTCGCCCAGAGCGTGGCGGACGACGAGGCCATCCCCACCGGCCCCAACCGACCGCTCGCCGCCGTGACCCACATGCGGAGTATCGGCGAGGGTGACGGGCTCACGCTGGTCCGGCTCAGAGCCGAGACCGACCACAACAACCAGCTCCGCGCGCACATGGCCGAATCGGGCCATCCGATCGGGGGCGACCGGGCCTACGGCTCGAAGCGCCGCGAGTTCCCGCGCCTCGCCTTGCACCTCGCCGAGGTCACCTTCGAGCATCCCGGAACCAACGACAAGCTCCGCCTCCGTGTGCCCACCCCCGCCGCGTTCTACACCGTGGTCGGCAAGACACCGCCCGGCGATGCGCCGGCCCCAGAGGTCAAGACCGCCGAGGGCGAGAGCCGGGAGACGCACTGGGACAGGGTGAGTGCGTGGTACGACGAACTGCTCACCGACCGGGGCAGCGACCACCACGAGAAGGTGCTCATCCCGGGCTCGCTCCGCCTGCTTGACGTTCAACCGGGCCAGCGCGTGCTCGACGTCGCCTGCGGGCAGGGCATCCTTTCCCGAGCGATCGCCGCGACCGGTGCAGAAGTCCTAGGCGTCGACGCCTCAGCGAGCCTGATCGAGCGGGCCCGCGAGCTCCGTCCAGAGGGCGCCCCGATCGAGTTCCGTGTGGGCGACGCCCAGCGGCTCACCGACACGATCGACGCCGGCGCCGCGGGCTTCGACGCCGCGACCTGCCTCATGGCCCTGATGAACATCGAGGACCTCTTCGCCACGCTCGCGGGCGTGGCCGCCCTGCTCAAGCCGGGCGGGCGGTTCGTCGCGGCGATCCTCCACCCCGCCTTTCGTACGCCCCGCCGCACCGCCTGGGGCTGGGAGGGCCCGACGCCCGAGACGCAGCAGCAGTTCCGGCGTGTCGACGCCTACCTGGGCGAGGAGGCAATCGAGATCACCATGAACCCGGGAGCCGCATCGGACGGCGCCGAGGCGGTGACGACAACCACGTTCCATCGCCCGATCTCCGCCTATGTCGACGCCGCCCGGCACGCGGGGCTGGTCATCGAGGCGCTCGAGGAATGGGCCAGCGAGCGCGAGAGCAAGCCGGGTCCACGGGCGGACGAGGAGAACCGGGCCCGACGAGAAATCCCGATGTTCCTCGCGTTCTGCGCGCTCAAGCCGCCGGCCACCTGAGCGAATCCGACCTTTGGATTCAGGCGTCGACGGACGCGTCGCCAGAGACGGCCCACAACCGTCGCCTGATACGAATCCGCACTGGGTTCCAGGCTCGGGTTGCCGCGTGCGTGCACCAGACCATCGACTCAAGCCAAGAAGCCCGCCACGGAGGCACAGTGGACACAGAGATGAGCAGCCATGCTCTGCTGTCGGATCAACTTCTCCGAAGCAGACCAATCACTATTTCTGTGCTCTCGGTGCCTCTGCGGTGAATCCGCTTTGCACTTCGAGTGGGAGCCGCGACCGGGAATTGGCGTGATCACGCCTCAGTGCAGCAGATCAATGCCGCGGACGCCGCCGCGCGTGGCCCAGAAGAACGCGGGGTAGTAGCCCAGCCCGCCCGTGCCGCTGTTCTCCAGGCCGTCCTTGTCCATCGAGTACATCCTCAGCACCGTGTCCGGCACCTCCCAGTAGTGCGTGGGCGAGATGACCTTGTCGGCGGGGTCGCCCTGGTCCTCCTGCGCCGCCGCCTGGTTCAGCTCGGCCATGTCGGCCACGTGCACGCTGCCGTCCACCGTGACGCACGAGGTGTGCGCCCCGGGGTTGTGCCAGGTCGGCTGACGCTCGACGTCGCGCTCGAACATGCCCAACCGGCTGGTCTCATGCCGGCGCGACTTCGTGCTGTCGAACCGCTGCCAGAACATCACCTTCATCGACGGATTCTGCACGTGCTGCACGCGGTTGCGATAGACCATCGATTGGCTCGCGCTGTTGCGAACCGAGGACGCGTGCATGCCCTCCACATAGCGGTCGGGGGAGTACCAGAATGTCGGCGAATACGGGTACGAGCAGTCCCAAATCAACTGCCACATCTCGTAGTGGTGACCATCGATCATGCCTGTCTCGGCCAATTCCGACCATCGCTCACGCGGGCCGTAATCATCCGGAGCAAACTGCACCTCGCTCGCCCAGTCGTCCTGGGAGATCCAGCCCGCCACGAGGCTGTACCAGTGGAAGGCGTACATCTCGCTGTAGTAGGTGTTGCCCTGACCTAGGAACTCCCACACACCGGGGTAGTTCGGCTTGCGGGCCTTGGCCCACGGTCCCACCGCGTCCTCCCTGAACGGGTTAATGAACGACTCATCGAACTCGCCGGTGTACAGCGCCTGGATCTGCGCCAGCGACTTCAGATTCGATTGGCTCACCACCCGCTTCGCCGTGCCCATCGCCTTGCCAAGCGCCGGCAGCAGGATGCCGATCAGCAGCGCGATGATCGCGATGACCACCAGCAACTCGATGAGCGTAAAACCAAACCGGCGCCGTCCGTGCAGCATTGGTCACCCCGATCGAACTCGCCACGAGAGGACCCGGCCCGGGGTCGACTGCCCCGGCTGACCCGAACAGCCTACCACACCTCGCCGGCCGGGCAAACCCCTCCATCGTGGAAAACGGAGGACGGCCCCCCTACCCGCGCCAGACCGTGCAGCCCCACCCGCGGCGGGCTACGCTCGTCGCACATGCCACGCGATCTGCCCATCGGAAATGGTGACCTTCTCGTCAACTTCGACGACCTCTACCGCGTTCGCGACATGTACTACCCCCACGTCGGCGCTCTCAACCACACGCTGGGCCACGTCCAGCACTTCGGCGTCTGGGCCGACAAGGCCTTCGCCTGGGTCTCCGACAAGGACTGGGAACGCGACCTCCGCTATCTGGAGGACTCGCTGGTCACCGAGGTCCGTCTCCGCCACAGGGGCCTGGGCCTCGAGATCATCTGCAACGATGTCGTCGACTTCCACGACCCCGTCCACTTCCGCCGCGTCCGCGTGCAGGACCAGACGGGCAAGGACCGCGACGTGCGGCTCTTCTACCACATCGACCTCTCGATCAACGGCTCGCCCGTGGGCGACACCGCCAACTACGACCCGCAGACACAGTCGGTCGTGCTCTACAAGGACGAGAGCTACTTCATCGTCAACGCGAGTTCGGGCGAGAAGCACGGCATCGACCACTGGGCGATCGGACACAAGAAGATCGGCGGCGCCGAGGGCACCTGGCGCGACGCCGAGGACGGCGAACTGGGCCGAAACGCGATCAGCCAGGGCTCGGTCGACGCGACGGTGGGGTTCAACCTCGCTGTGCCGGCGTCGGGCGAGGCGGAGTTCATCTCGTGGATCGGCTGCGGACACAGCTACACGGACGTGCGCGAACTCAACGATCGGATCCTCGAGAAGGGCCCCACGCGGATGATCAACCGCACCGAGGCCTACTGGCGTCTCTGGTGCCGCAAGGAGCCGATGGACACCGCGCCGCTGCCCGAGCAGATCCGCAACATGTACTACCGCTCGCAGCTCATCATGCGGACGCAGATCGACAACGATGGGGCGATCCTCGCGGCGAACGACTCGGACATCGCGCAGTTCGGCGGCGACCACTATTCCTATTGCTGGATGCGCGACGGGGCGCTGGTGGCCCATGCCCTGGTGCTCGCCGGGCAGAGCGAGCTGAGCCGGTCCTTCTTCCGCTACGCCGAGCGGTGCATCGAGGACGCGGGCTACTTCCTCCACAAGTACACGCCCAAGGGGTCGCTCGCGTCATCCTGGCATCCATGGACGATCAACGGCAAGCCCGTGCTGCCGATCCAGCAGGACGAGACGGCCCTCGTGCTCTGGGCCCTGCGTCGCCACTTCGAGGTCTTCCGCGACGTCGAGTTCATCAAGCCGCTCTATTCCCGCCTCATCGCGCACCCCGCCGAATGGATGATGGAATACCGCGACAGGAACGGGCTGCCCCAGCCCTCGTGGGACCTGTGGGAAGAGCGTCGCGGTGTCAACACGTTCACGGTCGCCGCGACCATCGGCGCCCTCGACGCCGCCGCCGACTTCGCGACCGACTTCGGCGAGAGTGACCGCGCCAACGAGTTCCGCGACGGCGCCGAGCGGATGCGCGCCGCCATGCGCCGCCACCTGTGGAACGCCGAGGAGAGACGCTTCGCCCGCACCGCGATCGTGGAGCAGGACGGCGCGTATCGGCTGGACATGACGCCCGACTCGGCCAACTTCGCGATCTGGGCCTTTGCGGGGCTCAAGCCCACCGACGCCGACGTCGAGGCCGAGATGACGGCGCTCCGCGAGCGGCTGCTCGTCCGCACCGACATCGGGGGATACGCGCGATACAAGCTCGACTACTACCACCAGGTCGAGGCCGAGAACATCGACAAGGTGCCGGGCAACCCATGGGTCATCTGCACGCTGTGGCAGGCGTGGTATCTGGTGGAGCGGGCGCGGACCCTGGACGAACTCAAGGACGCGCTCCCCTACATCGACTGGACGGTCGCGAAGGCCGAGCCCAGCGGTGTGCTCGCCGAGCAGTTCCATCCGTTCACGGGCGAGCCGATCAGTGTGAGCCCGCTCACCTGGAGCCATGCGACGTTTGTCGTGGTGTGCGTCCGCTATCTGCAGCGACGAGCCGAGCTGCTGCACGCCTCGGCCGCAGACCAGAAGTGTTCTGTGCTGCCCTGACGGCGCGTCGACCGCCCGGGCCGACGCCCCCCCCGAACGTCGCACGCATGGAACGATCCAACGCCCGGTCGACGCCTGGGTCGGGCGCGCACTCGCCCAGACGGCGTTTGCGCACGCCCGTCGTACGACCGGGAATCCGCGGCCTTCGCCCCCCTTGCCAGAAACGGCGGTCGGTGTCCGAAAGGGGCCGCTCTGATAACGCCCTGAGCCGCACGCAGGGAAGGCGGTTGTCCGGCACAGACTCCCGCGCCCCGAAGTTTTTTGCGCTCCCACCCTTGCCGGGGGCCTTGGCTGCACCGATCTGTCCCACCGGATGCCACGTTCGGGGGTGTGACGAATGCACCGGAAGACAAGGATTCTGCTCGCCGAGGACAACCGCGACCACCAGTGTCTGCTGCTGCTCGCCCTCGCCACCGGCAGACCGTCCGTGTCGGTTGTCGTGGCCTCGAACCGTGACGAGTTGCTCGCCGCCGCGCAGGGCGACACATTCGACTGCATCATTCTTGACTTCAACCTGCCGCCCTACACGGCGCTGGATCTTCTGGGCGATCTCGAATCGATCCAGCCGGGCGTGCCGCGGGTCGTCATCTCGAGCAGTGAAGAGCAGAAGGTGGTAATCGAGTCGATCCGCCGGGGCGTCTCCGACTTCGTGCCCAAGTGCGACGCGATCAATGGTGAGACGCTGTGGAAGCGGATTGAGGTGGCCATGAATGAAGCCCGATCGCGCCACGTCGAACGGAGGCGGATGAACCGTCGGCTCGAGCACCTCAAGCGGCAGGCCGAGACCGATCCGCTCACCGGCGTGCTGAACCGGCGGGGCGCCGAGGCGGTGCTGGACTCCGAGTCACGCCGCTCCGACCGCCGGCGATCGACGGCGATCGTCTTCATCGACCTCGATCATTTCAAGCGCGTGAACGACAACCTCGGCCACGCCGCGGGCGACCGCGTCCTGCGCGACGCCGTCCAGACGATCAAACAACTCGCGGGCGAGAATGACATCGTGGCGCGCTGGGGAGGCGAGGAGTTCCTGGTGCTCCGGCAATCTTCCACGTTGACCGAAGGTTGGATCTGGTCCGATCGCGTGCGGCGGGCGATCGCGAGAGACATCAGGCTCCCCGCACCCTACGGGCCGCAATCCGCAAGCGTCGGCGTGCACGCGGTGGCCTCAATCGATGTCAACGTCGACGCCATCACGCTGGCGGACCGGGCGATGTACCTCGCCAAGGACACGGGCCGCGACCGTGTCTGCACCTGGGAGATGGTCCGGGCCATGGACATCGCCCATGACGTCGGCACGACGCCCGGCCTGCCACCGCGTGAACGACTGCTCATGCTCATCGATCGTCTTGGCGACGACCTGGGCCCAGTCCAGCGAGACCACACCGGCCTGCACGGCTGGCTCGTCCGCGAACTCTCCGTCCGCCTCGCCCGCCGGCTGCTCTTTGACGAGCGGCGTCTGGACGACATCGGGCTCGCCGCCGAGTTCCATGACATCGGAAAGCTCGGCATCCCCGAATCATTGCTCGCGCTCCCCCGCCTCCTCAATCCGGAGGAGAGAAACCTGATCGACCAGCACGCCCGATTCGGGGCCGACCTGCTCCGCGCCTGCGGCGCGAGCGATGCCGTCGCCGACATCGTCGCCCACCACCACGACTGGTACCGCCACGTCGCCGCCGAGATCCGGGGCGATGCGAATCCGATGTCCCCCGCCCACATCATCTCGGGCTGCGACGCCGTCATCTCGATGCTCAGCGAGCGCCCGTACGCGCCGGCGCGCACCGTCCAGCAGGCCCTCGCCGAGCTGCGCTCGCAACGCGCCCAGCAATTCCATCCCGACGTGGTCGACGCGATGCACACCGTCGGCCAGGACATCCGCCTGGCGGCCTGACCGCCATCCCGCACGGCCCCTCGCCCGGGCACACGTTGGCGACACCATCCGTTTCCTGTCGTTGGACGATCTGTTCGAAGAGGAGGAACCCATGCGAGAGAATCGTCACCGTATCTGCGAACGTCGGTATCCCCAGAACGAGACCATCGCCTGGGGTGACGCTCGCGGCAACCCGCTCGCCCCGGCCCGGGTGCGGGACATCTCGCTCTCCGGGATCGGGCTGATCATCCCGGGCGATGCGGTGGTCGGCCACGGGGAGCTGATCCGCACCCTCTCGAGGGATCACGCCGAGGCCCGGAGGGCCCGTGTCATCCGCGTCGAGCAGCACAAGGAGAGCGGGTCGGCCGAGACCTGCCTGGGATGCCGCTGGGTCATCGGCAGCGACCGGGCACGCCGCTATCGGCTCCGGACACAGGAGCGGCTCGCCGTCCGTCACACCCGCAACGCCCTGAGGAGATTGTCGTGAGCACACCCCAGAGAATGATGGAAAAACGCATCGACCCCCGCCGCCGCCGATCGGACGCCCTGTTCTGGCGCTTCGGCCCGCAAGACACGCTGAAGATGGGCTGGCTGCTGGAACGCTCGCGATCCGGACTGGCCTTCGCATGGCGCGGAGAGAACGCCCCGACTCAGGGCACGCTCATCGAGGTGCACACCGACGCCGGCAAGCTCCATGAAACGCCCGAGACATGGCGGGTCAAGCGGATCACATCGGCCCATGACGATCTGGTCGTCATCGCCGCTGAGCTCAGGAGAACGCGGTCATTCCCGCCCCTGGTCGCCAGA
The DNA here is from genome assembly GCA_023898685.1 of Phycisphaeraceae bacterium. GTDB lineage: Bacteria > Planctomycetota > Phycisphaerae > Phycisphaerales > UBA1924 > UBA1926. The sequence continues at coordinate 2,384,069 of CP060234.1, read as the reverse complement.
GCGTCTGCGGACGTCATGGTCGAGGTGACGTCGCTGCGAACGTGTGCGGAACTTCGCGGCAACGCCGCTCGGGACCCGTCGCGGCAATCGGAGCCGAGCCACGGAACGCTTGTGGGCTCGCAGAGCGAAGGCCAGGCCCAGTCAGAGCACACGGGCGTGCGCGCCTAGGTGGAAACCAAAGATATGTGCATATTCGGCGGCGACGAATCTCGGTTAGCGGCGGAGAGTGGCGCTGCCCTGACGACATCACCGACACTCACTTCAGATCACGCCGCATCTCCGAATCGGCAACGCCGACGGCTCCACACGCCATCCGGCCCCGGCATGCCGGCGCCCGGTCCCATGCCCCCGTTCAAGGCGGCGCTCGAAGCGCAGACCCTGAAGGCGTCGCGTGTCAGCGAGTCGCCCCTCGCGGTCGTCTGCGCTATCGAGCACGGCGAAATGATCCTGAAGAACGCGGTCGGCCTGGTAGCCGACCAGGCCGAACCGTTCGTGCAGTTCTGCGAGCGGTCCCAATACACCGGAAGCCAGATGGTCGTGGGCGACGCCCGGACTGACCCCCGCGTCGCCGACCTGTCGATCGCGGTGAACGGCGCACAGGTGGTGTTCTGTGCCGCGCTGCCCATCCACTCACCGTTCGGCAACGTGATCGGGGCGGTCTGCGTCGCCGACACGATCGCCCACGACTGGACCGAAGCGCAGGAACTGAGAATCACAGGCGTCGCCGGCAGCATCGCCGCGCTTCTCGAATCGCAGCTCCCGAGTATCTCCGGGCTCACCGGTTCGTCGCCCGTGGGCGTCATGACCACTGATGCCAAGGGCACGATCGTCTTCACCAACGCCGAGTTGGAGCACGTCTTTGGCTACGAACCCGGCGAGCTCCTCGGGCAGCACATCAAGGTGCTGATCCCGCACGAACTGCACGAAGCCCATGATCGCCACGTGTCGGCCTTCATCGCGACGCCGGAGTCGAGGTGCGTCGGGCGCGGGCGCTTGCTGGCGGGGGTTCGCAAGGACGGCTCGCCGGTGCACGCCGAGGTGGGCCTCAGCCCGATCCACACCGAGGCCGGACTGTTCGTCCACGCCCTTGTCGTCGATGTCACCGAGCGGTTCCGCTCCGAGATCGAGCAGCGCCGGCTCAACGCCGAGCTGCAGCAGAAGACGCTCGCACTCGAGCAGTTCGTCTATTCGGCCTCGCACGACCTGAAGACGCCGATCGTCACGATCGAGGGATTCGCCGGGTACCTGCTGCAAGACCTCAGGGAAGGCCGACTGGATCGCCTCGAGGACTTCACCCTCCGGATCACGAACGCGGCCGCCCGAATCCGCCGGAACGTCGACGACCTGCTCGAGATCAGCAGGGCCGGCTACAAAGACGTGCCCGAGGGCGAGGCCGATCCATCGGCGATCGCCGTGTCGATCGCCGAGCATCTCCGCTTCCAGTCCGAGCAGGCGCACGCGATCTTCGATGTGCAGCCCGACATCCCCGCGGTGCGGTGCAACGAGACCCGGCTCAGGCGGGTGATGCAGAACCTGCTGGACAACGCCCTCATGCACGCAAAGCCCGAGGGCGAAGCACTGCGCATCCTCGTCTCCGGCTCGCGGAGCGGCGGACACGTCGACCTCTGCGTCGCCGACAACGGACAGGGCGTGGCCCCCGAATACCGCGAGAGAGTCTTCGGCCTCTTCGAGCGGCTGGATTCCACAGGAGACGGCTCAGGCATGGGCCTGGCTCTGGTCAAACGCGTCGCCGAGATCTACCGGGGACGTGCGTGGGTGGAATCTTCGCCGACCGGCGGCGCCGCATTCCACATCACATTGCCGAGCGCCGAGGGCCGGAACGGCGAACCCTGACCGTCGGCCGCGGGCCCGGACCGGGGCCTCCTCGCCGGGCTGCGCGATTGCCTGATCATTCAGAAAGCAGTTGCGTGCGGCGATCGCCCGCCATTCTCCGACTGGACAGTGCAGCCCGGAAGCCGCCGAGCCCGGCCGCGATGTCCCCGGCTACCGCCTCAGCATCCACCAGGAAAGCAGGCTCACCAGACCCGCGATCACCCCCATGATCAGCATCATCATCCAGAAACCGCCCGGGTGGTCGGCCAGCGGCATGCTCGAGAAGTTCATGCCCCACACGCCCGCGAGAAAGCCCAGGGGCAGGAAGATCGTTGCCACCAGCGTGAGCTTCGTGCTGATCCGGTTCATCCGCTCGCCGGTACGCACCACCAGCTCGTCGTAGGCGATCGTCGCCCGGTTCTTCAGCTCATCGAGCTCGTCGACCACCTGCGCCGCCCGCTCGGCCGCATCGTGCACCATCAGCCGCTCGTAGGCGTTGAACCACGCCGGCGCCGTCGACGCGAGCGACCGCAGGATCTCCCGCTGCGGCTGGAGGTAACGGTGCAGCCGCACGGCGACACGCCGCAGCTCGCTCAGCTCGTCTCGCATCGCCTCCGGGTCGGCCTTGCCCAGCCGGTCCTCGAAATCGTCCATCTGGGCCTCGAAGCGATCGAGCACCGGCTCCATCCGTTCGATCAGGGCCCCCGCGAGAAGCGAGACGAAGTCGGCCGAGGTCCTGGGGCCGGTGCCCTTGAGCAGCAGGTCGCGGAGCACCTGGATCGCCATCACCTTGCGCCGGCGGAGCGAGATGATGCGATGCTCGTCGACCCACAGGCGGATCGAGACCATGTTCTCGGGGTTCGAGTCCGGGTTGAGGTTGACGCCGCGGAGGATGAGCAGGAACCCGTCGACACCGTCGGTGCCCTCGCCGAAGTGCGTGAGGCGAGGCCGCGGATCGGGGCTGAGCAGCGCGGGCAGGGCGGCCCTGGAGACCTGCGAGGCCGACTCAAGCCAGGTGCGGGCCCGCGGTGCGGTGCGATCGAGATGCACCCACAGATCGCCCGCCTCCTTCGACCCCAGCGGATCGGCGTCGAGCACGTCCCACCCGACCGCCTGCGCGCCGCCGTCACCCGCAAGTCGATAGGCCGCGATGAGCCCTCCCTTATGGCCGAGTTTGTCGGCGGAGGTCTGTTCACCCGGATCTGGCATCAACGCCCCCGCTTCTTGTCTGTCACCCGCCCCTTGCCTTTCGCAATCTTCCCGATGACATGCACGCGCTCGCCCATCCGAGCAAGCCGGCGTTTGATCGCCTCGGCGAACGTCGGGCGGACGATCAGGCAGTAGCCGATGCCCATGTTGAACACGCGCCGCATCTCGGCCTCTTCGACGCCTCCCCGCTCGGCGAGGAACCGGAACACCGCCGGGGTCTCCCATGCGTCCCAGTCGATCACCGCGTCGACGCCCGGGTGCAGCGAGCGAACAAGATTGCCCGCGATCCCGCCCCCGGTGATGTGGGCCATCCCGCTGACGACCTTCTTCACCTTGTACGCCCGCTGCGCGCGAACCACGGGCTGGCAGTAGATCCGCGTCGGCGTCAGCAGCACCTCGCCCAGCGTCCGCTCCGCGTCGAGCTCGGGGTAGATCTGGCCCAGCTTGAGCTTGCGGGTCGCCACGATCTTGCGCACGAGCGTGTACCCGTTGGAATGGACCCCGTCCGACTCGAGCCCCAGCACCACGTCGCCCGGCTCGACCCGCGCCGTGTCCATCGCCCTCGACAGCTCGACCACCCCCACCGCGAACCCCGCGAGGTCGTAGTCGCCCGGCTTGTAGACGTCCGGCATCTCCGCCGTCTCGCCCCCCACGAGCGCACACCCCGCGATCTCGCACCCGCGCGCCACCCCCGCCACCAGCCGCTCGACCAAGGCCGGGTCGACGCGGTAGATCCCGATGTAGTCGAGGAAGAGAAGCGGCTCGGCCCCCTGCACGATCAGGTCGTTGACGCTCATCGCGACGAGGTCGACGCCCACCGTATCGTGGACCCCCATCTCGATCGCCAGCAGCACCTTGGTGCCCACGCCGTCGGTGCACGCGACCAGCACCGGGTCGCGGTAGTTCCGTCGGAAGAGCTGCTCATTGAAATCAAGCCGGAACAAGCCCGCGAACCCCCCCGGGTTGTCGATGACCCGGGGCCCCTGCGTGCGGCGGATGTGCTGCTGGATGCGGCGGACGGCCTCGTCCCCGGCCTCGATGCTGACGCCTGAATCCGCGTAGGTGAGCCCGCCCGCCCGTGTCGATCCCGGTGTTTCGCCCATCAAACGAGGATAGTCTCCCGGGTGCAGGTGGTGCGCCGGGCGGCGGGCTGCTACGCTCCCCTGACCGTTGATCCGTACAACCGGAAGAACGGATCAATCAACGACCCGAGCCAGGAGGCCCGATGCCCAGTCACCTGTTCACCTCAGAATCCGTCTCGATGGGCCACCCGGACAAGGTCTGCGACCAGATCTCCGACGCCATCCTCGACGCGATGATCGCCGACGATCCCTACTCGCGCGTCGCCGTCGAGACGCTGGTCGCCACCGGCCTCGTCGTCGTCGCGGGCGAGGTGACCACGACCACGTACGTCGACATCCAGAGCATCGTCCGCTCGACCATCAAGGAGATCGGCTACACCGACGCCCGGATGCACTTCGCCGACGAGAGCTGCGCGGTGCTCGTCGCGCTCAACAAGCAGAGCCCCGACATCGCCCAGGGCGTCGACCGCGACGGCGCCGGCGACCAGGGCATGATGTTCGGCTTCGCCTGCCGCGAGACCGAGGACCTCATGCCCCTGCCCATCCAGCTCAGCCACCGGCTGATGGAGCGGCACGCCGAGGCGCGGCGTGAGGGCACGATCCCGGGCCTCCGCCCGGATGCGAAGGCGCAGGTCACCGTCGAGTACGAGAACGGCCAGCCGCGGGGTGTCGACACCGTCGTCCTCTCGACCCAGCACGACCCGAGCTGGAACGAGCGCCAGGGCGAACTCAAGAAGGAAGTCATCGAGAACATCTTCAAGCCCGTCCTGGGCGCCCTCTGGAACCCCGGCATCACCGTCCACGTCAACCCCACCGGCCGCTTCGAGATCGGCGGGCCCCACGGCGACGCCGGGCTGACGGGCCGCAAGATCATCGTCGACACCTACGGCGGGCGCGGCCGGCACGGCGGCGGCGCCTTCAGCGGCAAGGACCCGACCAAGGTCGACCGCTCCGCGGCCTACATGGCGCGCTACATCGCCAAGAACATCGTCGCGGCCGAGCTGGCCCGCGAGTGCGAGGTGCAGCTCAGCTACGCGATCGGCGTCGCCGAGCCCACGAGCGTGCACGTCGACTGCAACGGCACCGAGACGGTCGACCAGACCAAGATCGCGCGAGCTGTGCGCGAGGTGTTCAGCCTCACGCCCCGCGGCATCATCGAGACGCTCAACCTCCGCAATCCGATCTACCGCCCCACCGCGCGGCACGGCCACTTCGGACGCAAGCCCGTGGAGAAGGACGGGATGACGTTCTTCTCGTGGGAGAAGACGGACAAGGTCGGGGCGCTGAAGAGCGCGATCGGCTGATCCAACCGAGCGGTCACTTATAGACGACGCCGCGGGCGCACGATTCGTGCGCCCGCGGCGTTGATGTCTGACTGCAATCGGATCGGGGTCCAACGGTGGCGCCGCCGGATTCCCGTCACCGCACTACGGGCACCCGCCCAGGAACCCCTGCACGAACAGATTGATGTCCCGCAGATCGAGGATTCCGTTCGCGTCGAGATCCACCAGGCACGGAGGCGGCGACAGATCCAGCGGCGTGCGGAGTTCGAGGGCGTGAATGACATCGGGGATGACGTACGGCGTCCCGTCCGGCGTGGTGACCTCGTACGACACCGGGATGCTCAGCCCGTCCGCGAAGTAGACGCCTTCTCCCCCCGCCGTGAAGCCGGTCAGGGGGAGGGCCGCGGTGACCGCCGCCCCGGGTTCGACGATGAGATGGAACGAGTAGCCGTAGGCGCCAACCCAGATTCCCAGGAAATCGACGGTGGCCCGAGCCGTCCCGAGGCCATCTAGCACCTCGTACGACGTCATGATGCTCTCTTGGCCGCCTTGGAGCGTGGTCGTGCCGCCCGAACCGTCGGGCACGTCGATCGCAATGAAATCCGATTGGTTGAACGGCCCGTCGGTGGCGATGTTGATCAGACCCGTGTGGGCCACCGGGTCGTAGTTCCCGATGACGTTGCTGGAGCTCCATTCAACCCAGATGCTGATCCAATCTCCCATGTAGCAGATCCGCCCCGAATAGGCCTCGGCGGGTGTCGCCGCAATGCCGAGCCCGAGCAGGCCGACAGCCGCTCCGAGCGACAACGGAGATGAAACACGATGTACGGTGAGCATGATGTCCCCCTAATCTGAATGGTCGCCAAATCCGGATTCAACCCCGGGCCTGCCCAGCACGAGAGGCCCAACAGATCACGGTACAAGGGGGAGGATCAGCCACACAGCCAATTCCAAGAAATATGGGGCATCGCATCAAGTGTGGATATTCTGGATATACAAATGCACGCTGGTCACTCAGACATTTCATCACGAGCAGGGGTGTGCCCGTTCAACCAGAGAGAGGCGACCGGGCCATGGCGTGGATGACCAACCGACACGCCCCCACCGGCCGGCAGCCGCACGCGACCCTCTCGCGATGAGTCTCCATCACGGCACCCGGCTTGCTTCAGGCATGCCACCCGCGTCGTTGACGAGCCCGAAGCGCCAGCAAGCGACGCACACCTGTTTCACCCTCGCTCAGCTCGGTGCCCCCGAGCAGCACCGAGGTCGCAAAGCCGATCTCGGTGGCACGGTCACCCCCCCACCTTGTCCTTCGCCTGCCGCTCGGCGCGCCGCCTCGCGCCCTCATCCAGGATCTTCTTGCGCAGCCTCACCGTGCTGGGCGTGATCTCGACCAGCTCGTCGTCCTCGATGTACTCGATCGCCTGCTCGAGCGAGATGTCGCGAGGCGCCTTGAGCGTAACGAACGCCTCCTTGTTCGCGCTGCGGATGTTGTCGAGCTTCTTGGCCCGCACCGCGTTGACCGTCAGATCGAGCGGGCGGTTGTGCTCGCCCACCACCTGGCCCGCGTACACCTTGTCGCCCGGCCTGACGAACAGCACGCCCCGGTCGTGCAGGCCCTCGACCGCGTAGCCCGTCACCTGCCCCGTCTCGGTCGCGATCATCACCCCCGCGTTGCGGTCGAGCCGCTCGCCCATCGTCGGCACGAACCGCAGGAACGTGTGGTGCATGATCGCCTCGCCCTGGGTCGCGGTGAGCACGCGGGGGCGCAGCCCGATCAACGCCCGACTGGTGATCTCGAAGACGAGATGGGTGATGTCCGGGCCCCGGTCCTCCATCCGCAGCATCTCGCCCTTGCGCTCGCCGATGAGCTGCATCACCGCGCCCACCGCCCCGTTGGGACAGTCGACCACCAGCTCCTCGAGCGGCTCGCAACGCTTGCCGTCGATCAGCTTCTCGATCACGATCGGCCGTCCGATCGCCAGCTCGAACCCCTCGCGCCGCATCGTCTCGATCAGGATGCCCAGGTGGAGCACGCCGCGCCCCGAGACAAGGAACTCGTCCGACCCCGAGCCGGGCTCGACACGCAGCGCGACGTTGTGCTCGAGCTCGCGCTCCAGCCTCGCCTTGATCTGCCGGCTCGTGACATACTCGCCCTCGCGCCCTGCGAACGGGGAGTCGTTGATGCGGAAGGTCATCGAGATCGTCGGCTCGTCGACGCTCACCGCGGGCAGCGGTTCCGGGTGATCGGGGTCGCAGACCGTGTCGCCGATCTCGAAGTCTTCGACGCCCGTGATCGCGCACAGGTCGCCCGCCTCGACACGCGCGACCTCACGCCGCCCCAGGCCCTCGAAGCCCAGCAGCTGACCGATCTTGCCCCGCTTGGGCTTCGCATCGGGCTCGTGCTCATGGACGAGCACCACGGGCTGGCCCGCCTTGATCGTCCCGCTGAAGACCCGCCCGATGCCGATCCGCCCCACATACTCCGAGTAGTCCACGCTCGTGATGAGCATCTGGAGCGGCTTTTCGGGGTAGGCCTCCGGGTGCGGCACGTGGTGGACGATCGCCTGGAACACCGGGCGCATGTCGCCCGACTCCGGGTCCTCGACCGGCCACTCGTCGACCGCCCAGCCCCCCTTCGCGCTCGCGTAGACCACCGGGAAGTCGAGCGCCTCGTCCTCCGCACCCAACGAGACCAGCAGATCGAACACCTCGTTGACCACCCGGTCGGGCTCGCCATCGGGTCGATCGCACTTGTTGACCACGAGCACGGGCTTCAGGTCGGCCTCGAGCGCCTTGCTCAGCACGAACCGCGTCTGCGGCATGGGACCCTCGAAGGCGTCGACCACGAGCAGGCACCCGTCGGCCAGGCGGAGAACGCGCTCGACCTCGCCCCCGAAGTCGGCGTGCCCCGGCGTATCGACGATGTTGATCCGGTAGTCGTGCCCGTCGGCGCAGTGGTAGTTCACCGCGCAGTTCTTCGAGAGGATCGTGATCCCCCGCTCCCGCTCGAGCGGGTTGGAGTCCATGATCAGGTCGTGCTGGCCGCCGGCGAGCTTCTCCAGCTCCCCCTTGCGGAAGTTGCCCGACTGCTTGAGCAGTTGATCGACCAGGCTGGTCTTGCCATGGTCGACGTGGGCAATGATCGCGACGTTCCGCAGATTGACCGCGCCGTCGCTCGACTTGGGGGTGCTCATGATCGCTCGTTCCGCCTTTCGGGCCGATCGTAGGCCCGGGCAGGTTCGGCCCGAATCTGCCTACTCGTCGGCCTGCATCCGCAGCGCGAGCTCGCCCGACAACAGGCCGGTCGGAATGGGCTCTCCGACCCACCACGAAACCTCGTCGACCCAACGCAACGCCGCGATCGGACCGGCCGCCTTCGGCATCTCTTCGGCCCCCGCCGCCAGCAGGCCGGCGGGGCGAAGCCGGCCCAGGATCGCCGCGCGGTCGCCCCCGCCAGCGTCGATCGGCGTGTCGTGCCGCATCAGGGTCGCGACGGCATCGGGAACGTTCTCGCTGAGCACGCGCATGGTCCACCAGCCCGCATCCCGCTTCTCGCCGTCCGGGCGGAGCCCCCACACGAACGACAGGCGGGGGCCGTACACGCTCCGCCCGGCGTTCTGCTCGCCCACGTCCACGGTCTGGAGCCTGGCCGCGCCGGGATAGTCGCCGGCACAGAGCGGCGCATGCTGGTCATACCCCGCGGAGCCCGTGAAAGCGCCGAGGATCTCACACACATACGCGTCGCCGACCTTCGCGGCCCTTGTCGCGTCGTCGACGAGGAATCCCAACGAGCAATCCAGCTTGCCCGGCCCCGCCGATTGAAGCGAAACCGACGCGAGTTTGGCCCCGCTCTCGACGAACGCCTCGGGCGCCTCGAATGGCAGCAGCCTCCAGATCAGCCCGCTCGGCCCCAGATCGAACCAGCCAGCGGGGCCCCGCGGCGCCGCCGCGTCGTGCGAGACCGGTCCGGTGAACGCGAAGAGCGCGTCGCCGCTCATCCGGTCGAACCACGCGCGAGAAACCGTCGGCGCCCCGGCCTTGGTCGGGCCGAAGAGCGCGGGCGTGGCGCTGAACGAAAGCCTCCATCCGTCGCCATCCGGGTGGACCTGTCCGAAGAGCCATGATCCGGGCGCCGGCCGATAGAGCACGGTCGCGACACCTGCCGGGCCGCGCGCCCCTCCGCCGGTCCAGCGCGATCCGAGCTCCGCCCCCGCCCTGAGCAGCCCGTCGGCCCCCGCGTGCGCGATCGCGATCGCCGAGAGCCCCTGCTCGTCCTGCGAAGCGATACGGACAACACGGAACCGCCCGTCCTCGACCGCGTAAACCGCACGCCCGTCCATCGTGTCGCGGGGCGAGGCCTTGAGCCGCGCGGGCACGAGACGCGCGATCTCGTCCGAAACCTCCATCACGCACGCCCAACGCATCGTGGGAGCGCCCACGTCGTCGGCGATGATGAGCACGCGACCACCCAGAAGATGGTCGATCGCCTGGTCGGGCGTCATGTCCAGCGCCCCGCTCAGCCCCTCCCAGGCCGATCTGGTGCGAGTGAACACGCCGAGCCCATCGAAGAGGCTCCGGAGCGACCGCCCGGCCGGCGTCTGCAACTGGCCCGCAAGGTCGTCTATCTGGATCATCAGCTCGGCGTCGACGCCCTCAAACGCCGAGGCGGGCTCCGGCGGGCCGGCGAGGGCGCGCGGCATGGGCAGGCAGGCCGCCAGCACCGCAAGAACGGGACGCAGTGAACGCAGGAACACTCGCAAGAACGACATGCAATCCTCGACACGGACGCCCCAGCGACGAGGCCGGGAGTGACCGAAACAGGCCGGCCGGACGAACGCCCGGCCCCGGAACACCCACATCATTGCACGTTCGGGTCCGGATGTCGGCGGCTAGCGATCTTCATCAGAAGATACCCGCTCGCGCAGATTCGGCTGCGGGTTGGCGCGGTCATCCACCGTGATCTCGGACCGGCCAAGCGGATCAAACCGACCGACGTAGGCCGAGACCACGCCCGGGTCGACGGAGAGCGGCACAACGCCGGCGGCGACGACCGGCGAGTCGGCGCTCACGGCGGGCGACGACCCGATCTGCATCGTCAGCACGGCCAGTGAAGCGAAGCGATCGACGGGCCATTCGACCGGGCAGGCCGCGAAGGAAGCATCATCCGCCCTCGCCGTCGTGATCTCGAATCTGGCGATCAGCGAGTGCGATCCGCCCAGCGCCAGCACCTCGGCATCGGCGCACGCCGTCAGCGTGATATAGCGCTCGGGTGGCGCGGCGGGCGCGGTCGTGGCGAGTTCGGGAATGTGGATCGCCGGCAAGGCGACCGGATCACGCCGGACGGGCTCGGCCCCGCTGATCAGCCCCGCGGGCTCCAGCCCCCGAACGACATCGCGAATCACGCTCTTGCTCTCGATCGAATCGTCCACGACCGCCTGGTCGAGATCGGCCACGGGCGTGGGCTCGGCGTGCAGGCGGAACAGATCGGGGTTCACGCGGTGGGCCACCGCGATCAGGAACAGCGATAGGAGCGCGCACGCACCCACCAGCGTCCGCCCCTGCTTGACCCGCCGACGGAGGCGAGACGACAGGAACCCGCGGCGTTGCTCGACGCCGTGCAGGATGCGGTCGGTCAGATCCGGCGTGCTGATCGGCTCGTGGAACCGCCCGGCCAGACGCCGCATCTCGACCAGCTCGTCGAGCGCCCGCGCATCGCGGCGGAGCCCGGCGACCATCGCGCGGCGTTCCTCGGCCGTCAGCTCGCGATCGAGCAGCCGATCGACTTCCTCCCGCGGGAGGGGCCTGTGGTCACCGAACTGGTCCCCACGATCGGAACTCAATCGGGCACCCCCTCATCCCGTGCGGTGTGTGTTTCGAGACCGAGCGAGACCAGATCGAGTCGCTCCGCGTAGTCGGGCGTCTCGGCCAGGGCCTTCCTCAGCTTCTGCCGGCCCCGGTGCAGGTGGCTCTTGACCGTGCCTTCGGGCATGCCCAGGTGACGCGAGATCAACGCGATGGGCCAGTCGAGCTGGTGGAACAGCACGATGATCTCGCGCTGCTCGGTCGACAGTCGCATCAGCCCCTGCTGGAGCAGGTCGCGCCTCGTCTGGCGTGACTCGTCATCATCGACCGCCCCGCCCGCCATACACGCGTCGCCGGTGGCCCGCGAAACGACCTCGGAATCAAACGCCGGCTTGTGCTTCTGCACCGCGTTGAGGTAGAGCCGGCGGGCGATCGTGAACAGCCAGGTGCTAAACCGGTAGCGGAAGTCGAAACGGTCGAGGTTGCTCAGGACACGGACGAACGCTTCCTGGGCGATGTCCTCGGCCAGGTGGGGCCGCCCGCTCATCCGCAGCAGGTAGGCATAGACCGACGCCTGGTGGGCCTGGATGAACTCGCCGGCGGCGGCACGGTCCCCCGCGATCGCGCGCTCAATGAGATCCCGTTCGGTGTGTCGGTCCATTGGATGAGCCCCTGTTTGATCACTATACAGGACGCCGCACGCGCCGGTTGCCGTGCCTTTCCTGAGCAACTCGCGAAAAAAACCGGGCATTCCCGAAGACCCGACGGTCTCCCGGAATGCCCGGCCTTGGGCATTGGCCAAGTAAAAACCAATCAGGCAGCCGAGCGATACCTCTTTGTTCGCCCAACCGTGCGCTGGTCCACGGGTGCGCGATGCTCGGCGTCGTAGATCAGGGTGTCCACCAATTCCAGGGGATGATCGGCCCAGATGTCGGCCCCGATCTCCTCGGCCAGACCGTCGGCCCGGCCGAAGACCCCTCCCCCAACCGCAATCTGGATATCCGGGCACGCCCCGATCTCATGGAGGTTGTCGATCATCTCGCGGATCGCGGGCAGGTCGCCCGGGACCGAGCTGAACCAGAGAAGCACCTCCGGCCGCGTCTCGTGGATGCGGCCCAAAATCTCGTCGTTCGCCACGCCGCCGCCGGCGAAGCTCACCGCGAAGTCATGCGATTCGAGCAGGTCGACGGCCATCTGGGCGCCGAGTTCGCTCTCCTCGGTCGGGCCGCACATCGCGAGGACGCGCCGGCCCCGGCCCTCCGTCCCCGCGGACGTGAGCGAGGCCCCCGTCTGGTCGACCACGACCCGGAGCAGGCGAGTCGCCATGTTGTGGCTCAGCACCGAGAGCTGATCGGACCTGAAGAGCCGGTCGATCATCTCGTACGTCGGCCAGAGCAGTTCGACGTAGACCTTCTCGGCCGACGTCCCGGAGTCGAGCTGGTTTCGGACGAGTTCCCGGGCCGATCGGCGGTCACCGTCGACAAGGGCCTCGAAGAGGCGGAGCGTGAGCGTTTCGGCGTTCATGGATGAACATCCCCGATCGCCCCGGTCCCCTCGGACGACCATCCCTGGATCGCAAACCCGGCCCTCCCCGGCCGAGCACGCCGGGGCGAGACAGCCGCACCGTGCGGCCCGATCTCGATCCGGCGTGCGTGCGATATCGAGCGGTTTGCGCCCGGCCCGCCAATGTTGCCCCTTCGTGCGCACGGACCGCGACCGATAGCGATTCCGTCTCCGATAAGCAGCGAATCAGTGCGCGTTCTCGGACGCAGCCGGATTGAAGTTGGACTTTCGCTCAGGCCCGCTCGGCCCGGTAACACGCGCAGAGCCCGAGGGACAGCGATCGAACCGACGCGTTGTCGAAGCCGCAAGATCGGATCGTCTCGAGCATCCGCTCGCGCGGCATGAACGAGCCGACGGACTTGGGCAGGTAGCGGTAGGCCCCTGATCGGTCGCCGGCGAGCAGGGTCGCCGTCCGGGGCATGAGCCAGCCGCAATACCACGCGTTGAACCACCGGACCGGGGCGGCGCGCGGCGTGTCAAACTCGAGGATCACCAGCCGCCCGCCCGGTCGGAGGATGCGGGCAAACTCCCCTATGGCCTTTGCCGGATCCTGAACGTTGCGGATGCCGAAGGCGATCGAGACCACATCGACGCTGGCGTCGGGGAAGTCGAGGGCCATCGCATCGCCCTGCTGGTAGCGGATCTTGCCCGCGACCCCGGGCTTGCGGGCCGCCTGCTTCGTGCGCGCGATCTCGAGCATCTCGGGGGTGAAGTCGACCCCGATCACCTCGCTCGCGGGCGATCGGGCGGCGAAGGCCTCGGTCAGGTCGCCCGTCCCGCAGGCGACATCGAGGACGGTCTCGCCCGGTCTCACCCCCGCGGACCGCACGGCGTGGCGGCGCCAGGCCTGGTCGAACCAGAGTGAGTGGACCCGGTTGTTGAGGTCATACGATCGGGCGATGGCGGCGAACATCGATCGCACCTTGCTCGCCTTCTCCTCGCTCGCGTGGGGATTGGCGAGTTCGGCCTCGTGCCACACGGGCGGGGCGGGGTTGGTTCGATCTTCGGTCGCCGAGGTCAACGGGAAGGGCTCCTGAGACCGTATCAACGGGCCTGAACGGGTCCGCGCGGCCGGAAAGGACGGAAGGCATGCCGAACAGGACTGTGCAGCGTATGCGTCGGAACCTCGGACGCGTCGGGTCGGGGCCGCTGTTGGCGGGCGCCCTCGCGCTCTTCGGGGCATTTGCGGCCGGTTGCGAGACCAACGCCGCGACCGGGGAGAGCCGCCTGATGCTGGGCTACATGAGCCCGCAGCAGCAGGTCGCGCTGGGCGAGCAGGCCATGCCGCAGCTCACCGAGGAGTACGGCGGGGCGACGCCCTCGCCGGCACTGCAGGGATACGTCACCGAGGTCGGCGCGAAGATGGCGGCGAAGACCGAGGCGGACAACCCGTCGCTTCCTTGGGAATTCACGCTGCTCGACTCGCCCGTGATCAACGCGTTCGCGCTGCCGGGCGGCAAGGTATTCATCAGCCGGGGTCTGGCGGCGAAGCTGACCAACGAGGCGCAGCTCGCGGGCGTGCTGGGGCACGAGATCGGGCACGTGACCGCCGAGCACATCGCCGAGCGGGTGCAGACGCAGACCGGGACCGCGCTGTTCGGCCAGCTCCTCAGCGCCGCGGCGGGGTTGGGCGATTCGACCGCGCTCCAGCAGCTGACCGACACGATCGTGGGGTACGGCGGCCAGGGCTACCTGCTGCACTTCGGGCGCGATCAGGAGCTCGAGGCGGACAAGCTCGGGATGCGCTACATGTCGCGGGTCGGGTACGACCCGGTGGCGCAGCGGCAGGTGATGCAGATCCTCGCGGCCGAGAGCCAGGGGGCGCGTCCGCCAGAGTTCCTGTCGACGCACCCCTATCCGGAGAACCGGATCAAGCAGATCGACGAGCTGCTTGCGACGCAGTACGCCGACATCACGGGGCACCCGGGCTACGGGCTGTACGAGAGCCGGTACAAGCAGCGGTTCCTGGTCCCGGAATCGAAGCTGCCGGCGATGAAGAGCCAGGCGAGCGCGGACGATTCGGTCGTCGCGTATTGCTCGGTGTGCGGGGCCCCGCTCGTGGTGCACGAGCACGAGTGAGGCTGCGCTAGGCGAGCACGGGGAACACACGCTCCCAGTTCCCGTGCATGAAGCCCGCGATATCGTCGTCGTTCCAGCCCCTGCCACGCAGCGCCTCGCCGATCTTGTCGAGATCACACGGTCGGTCGACGCCCTCCGGCAATCGCGACGCGGGGAAGCCCCCGTCCATGTCCGATCCCAGGCCCACGTGGCGCCGATCGCCGATGACTTCGCAGACATGCTCGACCAGACGCACGGCGTCGTCGATCGTCGCTCTCCCGTCCTTCCAGCACCGGTCGTCGAGGAACGCGCTGCACAGGTTGAGACCGATCACGCCGCCACGCCGAGCGATCTCGCGGATCGCGTCGTCGGTGAGGTGGCGCTGCTTGTCGGCAAGCAGGGCCCGGCTGTTGGAGTGGGAGGCGATCACTCGGCGGTCGGTCGCCTCGAACAGGTCGGCGAGTGACCGATCGTTGAGGTGGCTCGCGTCGTGGACGACGCCCAGCTCGTCCATACTGGCGACCAGGGCCCGGCCCAGATCGGTCAGGCCCGATTCGGGTCCGTCCGGAGACACCGAGTTCCCGCTGGCGTAGCGGCCCTGGTTGGCCCAGGTCAGGCCGATTGCGACCACGCCTCCCTCGACCCAGAGGCCCAGATCATCCGGGCTGGTGATGGGATCGGCATTCTCGACAAGGACGCCGACCGTGAGTGGCGGAGCCTCGGGCTCCGCGGGCCTGCGCCCGCGGCTCGTTGTCGCGATGGAGGCGGTTGCGTCGGGGTGAACCCGCGTCGGCATCTCGATCACCCCTGCGTTGTGCCAGGCGTGATAGAGCTTGAGCTGCCTCATCCCCGACACGTACGCCTTGTCAACATCGCCGGCCGGGTAGGCGAATGCCCCGGTCTCGGCGTCGGGCGCGGACGGGTCGGCGATCGACTCGGTGAAGACCGTCGCGAGCACACGCGTCACCCGCCCCTCGGCGAGCGATGGCAGCGTCACGGCCGCCGGCTGGTAGCGTCCCCGGCTCTCTTCGGGATCGACGTGCATGTCGCGCCCGGTCTCGGCGAGGAAGGCGAGGTCGAGGTGGGCGTCGAACCAGGGCGGGGATTGGTCGGGCATCGGGCATGGTAAACGGCCCGATGCGAGTGGGCCTCCCGCTGGTACACTCGCGTCCATGAGCGAATGGCGAACCAAGGTCCGTTTCGTGCAGCCGACCGCCGACGATCCGGCGATCCGCAACCCCACCAACAACCTCGTGATGGAGAAGATCGAGATCGGCGGCATCCGCATCGATCGCTGCGCCTTCACCGGCGCGATCTGGCTCGACCGGGGCGAGCTGGGCCGGCTGCACGCGCTGTCAAAGACGGACAAGGCCCTGCTCAAGGAGCTTGACACCAGGCCCGAGAAGACCGTCCGGCTCGATCGCCCCGCCCGCGGCATGCTGACCAGCCCGTTCAGCACCAAGCCCATGATGGTGGTGCGTGACGACCAGCAGCCTCACATCGAGTTCGAGGTCTGCCCCGAGACGGGCGGGTGCTACTTCGACGCGGGTGAGCTGAGCGACCTGACGGAATACACGTTCGTCGAGAAGCTGAAGTCGATCTTCCACTAGGCGGCGATTCGCTGTGGCACGGGCGGCTCGCCCGCCCGTGTGGAGCCGGGACTGGATCCGCCGCCACACACGCGACAACGCGATCATCCCCGTACACTCGGGGCATGGCGGGCCCTTGGGACCTCATCCACGACGTCGAGCCGACCGAGGACGATCCGGTCGTCGTCAATCCCCTCAACGGCCGGGCGATGCGCAAGCTGGACATCGGGGGCGTGAAGATCGACCGGTGCGAGTCGACCGGCGCGATCTGGCTCGACCGAGGTGAACTGGGACAGCTCGCGCTGCTCGACGCACGCTACAAGCGCGTCATCAAGGCGATCGACGTGCGGCGCGAGGATGAGGTGCCCCGGGAGACGAGGGGGCGGATCAAGAGCCCCCGCACCGGGGCGCTGATGCTCATCGTCCACGACCCCGACGACCCGAGCGTCGAGTTCGACGTCTGCCCCGAATGCGGCGGGTGCTTCTTCGACTCGGGCGAACTGGCCGAGCTGACCGAATACTCGTTCGTCGACCGGTTGCGGGTGATGCTTGGAAGGACATGACGCGGCGCGACCGGACCCCCAAACGCTGAAAAACCGAGGGATCTTTCCCGAACACCCTGGCGAGGGCCCGGGCCGAGCGTTCGGCCGGGCTCCGTGGAAAGGAGCCACACATATGTCACGAATCACACGCGGCCTCGCGGCCGGCGGCTATCGGCGCGGCGGGGCGCTGAAGGGATGCCTCGTCGCCCTCGGGATCCTGGCGCTGCTGGTCGGGATCGGGGCATTCTTCGTCGCCACGCACTGGCGGGGCTGGGCCGCCTCGGGCATGAAGACCGTTGCCGTGCAGGCGATCAACCAGTCCGACTTGCCGGCGGGCGAGAAGCCCGACATGGTCGCCCACGTCGAAGACTACGCCGACGCGTTCAAGGCGGGTGACGTGAACGTCGAGCAGTTCACGAAGACCATGCAGGCGCTGGCCGAGGGGTCGCTGATTCCGGTCGGCATGGTGCAGGGGATCGAAGAGGCCTACGTCAAGCCCAGCGGGCTGCCCGACGAGGAGAAGGCGGCGGCGACACTGGCCTTGCAACGCTTTGCGCGTGGTCTGCATGAGTCGAAGATCCCGGTCGACGCGTTCGAGGCGATGGCGGCGCCGATCGGCGAGACCAATGAGGACGGCGACTTCCACTTGAAGGCCAAGGGCGAGGTGACGGACGATATGCTGCGCGAAGCGATCGCCAACGCCAAGTCAAAGGCGGACGAGGCGGGCATCGCACAGGAGCCGTTCGTGATCGACATGAGCGATGAGCTCAAGAAGCTGCTCGACGCGAACCGCACCACCCCCAGCGGGGGGTGAGCGGGAGGGACAGGGCGTGACCGTGCAGACCGTGGACCCCACGCGAGACAACCCGGCGATCAAGTGCCCCAGGCACCAGGAAACGATGCGACGATTCCTGATCGGAAGCGTCGAGATCGACCGGTGCGGCGTGTGCGGCGGGATCTGGCTCGATCTGGGCGAACTCCAGCGCCTGCTCGAGAGCGGCGAGGACATCCGCCACGCGATCGGCGAGCTCGATCACTGGGTGCAGCCCGAGGATCCGTCGGTGGGCTCGCCCCCGGTGTGCCCCCGCGACCACGCGCCGCTCACACAGGTGCGCGACCCGAAGCAGCCCCACATCCAGTACGACCTGTGCACGCACTGCGGCGGGCTGTTCTTCGACGCGGGCGAGCTGGCCGACCTGAGCGAGTTCACGCTCAAGGAGAGGCTGCGGTGGCTGTTCCCTGGGCTGCGGGGCTGATTCAGTTCAGAGCTTGGAGCGCAAGCGACACGATTCGAATCGTCGGCCAGTGACGCAGACCGAATCGTGTCGCTTGCGCTCCACGCTCTGACATCACATCAAAACCCGTACCGTAGTGACGCGTAGACGTTTGTATCACGGCTGAACTGCCCGAAGAACGTGTGCTGCTCGGCCCCAACGAAAACGTTGCCGCCGACCGACGCCGTCCAGTGGTCGTCGATCTTGTAGGTGACGCTGGGTCGCAGGTACGCGTCGCGGTCGGAGGGTGAGTAGTAGGCGAAGCACGACCAGATCAGGTTCTGGTTCATCGACCTCCAGGTGAGGCGGGCGGTGAGCACGTGCCGGAATGCATCCCGCGCGGGCACCCCGGCGGGGAGCGACGCCAGATAACCGTCGTGCTGGAGCATCTGCTCGACGTAGTACTGCACGCCCAGCGTGAGATCGGTCGCGAGCTCGTGCTCGTAGCCCAGCAGGTAGCGCAGCTCGGAGTTGTTGATGAGCGGGTCGCGGCCCCCCCGGTCGTCGGCGGAGTCGTAGAACCCGAACTCGCCGTTGGCGATGCCGCCCAGCAGCGGGCCCCGGATGCTGGCGCCGTAAACGTTCAGTCCGGGGAAGGCCGCGAGACCCCCGGGCGTCTGCCCGCCCGGGCTTTTCCAGAAACCGTGGTAGCCGTAGGCGGCGAACTCGACGGCCCCGATGCTCCTGTAGAGGCGGTAGTGGATCTCGTCGTCGCGGAACCAGCGGTTGGGGCGGTCGGTCTGGACGACCGCGTCGCGCCCGGCCCGCCTCCCGAGCGTCGCGTTGTAGTAGGAGATCCGCTGGCCGTCGATGAATCGGTCGGCGTCGAAGTTGGGAACGTAGGCGACGTCGAGGTTGGCGAGGTCGGTGAAAAGGCTGACGCGGACGGCGTCGTTTGGAGCCTTGAGGTACTCCTCGTCGCGCCCGATGAAGAACGCGTTCCAGTCCTTGGGGAACAGGTCGTTGATGAACAGCAGATCGCCCGTGCCCCAGGTCATGATCTGCCGGCCCACCTTGACGTCGGCGTTGTCGAAGACTGAAAACGCGAGCCAGGCCTCGCGGAGGTCGAGGGCGCCCTCGCCCGTCTCGAGATGCGGCTCGTGCCGGTCGACGACGGGGTCGTATAGGACATCGGTCACGAGGCGGGCGGTCCAGTCCGGCGAGGCGAGGTCGGCCTCGAGCTGGAGACGGGCCTCGCCGATCGAGGCGGTCTTTTCGTAGGGGTCGTTCTGGATCCGCGTGCCGAGCCGGCCCTCGGCGAAGCCGGAGAGGTCGAGCGTGAGGTGGCTGTCGGCGAGGGGGGATTCGTTTTCGTCCGCGGGCGATTCCGGTTTGCCGCCCAGCCCTGTCGGGAGCGCGGGCTCATCCGACCTGCCGCCGAGCCCGGCGGGCAGGGCGGGCTCGCTCGGCTCATTCTTGGGTTGCGGCTTCGTGAGCCCGGGAGGGAGCGCGGGTTCGGCGGCGGAGGCGAGTGATACAAGGCACAAGCACAGGGGAGCAAGCACGGGTGCCACTGCTCGCCGTCTTCGGCGCAGCAGTGCTCCGGACAAGGCATCGCGCTCCGTGCGATGGCACGACTGCGCCGAAGACGGCGAGTCGTGGCACCCGGTAGGCTGTGTGCCACGGCCGTGTCGGCCGTGCGAGAGTGCACGCATGTTCAGCACGGCCGACACGGCCGTGGCACACCAAGAGGTGCCGGCTGGACCATACTTCGCACGACCACCCCCACGGCTGGGCAAGCCAGCCGTGCCACACTTGTTCATCACGCCGTCGTCGGTCGCACTGATCACCGCAGGAAGTTCCTCGGGGGCTTGCGGAGATACCGCTCGGTGAAGATATCCCCGTCAAGCCCGATGTCGTACTTCACGTCAGAGTAGCTCATCACGGTGGTCGACCCCGTGTCGAGGTTCTTCATGCTCGACTTGGTCACCGTCCAGTGCCCCTGGATCTGCTCGACGCCCTCGGCGGCGTACTCGCGGTACTTTTCCCCCTCCCTGTTGACGTACTCCACCTTGATCGGCAGGAACGTGTCCTTGTGGATCCACATCGTGTAGGAGGCGAACTCCACCAGCGACGGGTCCGTGGGCGTGTTCTTGACCACGTAGTAGTTGTCGGTCGTCTCGACCAGCTCGTGCGTGTCATCCTCGAGCCGACGCCCCGAGACGTCCTCGTAGAAGAAGTCGGAGCCAACGAAGCTCGTCCGCTTGTCGCTCGCGGCGATCCGCTTGACGAGGTCGAGCGAAGGCATGTAGAGCCACCGATCGTCGTCAGCGCCCAGGTGCTTGTGAACCATGAAGACCATCTTCGACACGTCGGCCGGCTGATCGAAGTAGACGTAGAAATCCTGGTCGCCATCCACCTGGCTCCCGTCCGCCGCGGGCTCGTCCCACCGCAGGATCGTGAACCGGCGGTTCCGCGTCCGCCCCTGCTCATCGGTGATCACCATCTCGACGCGGGCGCGCCCGTCGTTCCCCGCGTAGTAGGAGACGTGGTTGGACTTCTCGACGATCTGGTCGACCGTGAGGTCACCGGCAAACGCGAACGTGGTGAGGAGCGATATCGAAAGAGCGGCAATGGAACGCCCCATGTTCATCGGGACTCCTTTCGCTTGAGACACACAACAGATCCAACGACCCGCGGGCGCAAGCCCCCGGAGCGCCGTGCAACCACCGGTGTGTGCCAAGGCCGTCTCGGCCGAGCGGGGTGCCACGACTCGCCGTCCTCGGCGCAGTCGTGCCATCGCCCGAAGGGCGATGTTCCAACCGGAGCACTGCTGCGCCGAGGACGGCGAGCAGTGGCGCCCGCCTCCACGGGCTGGCGCCCGTGGCTCGTCGTCGAATGGGTGAGCGGTGCGGTCATGCCGGCTCTCCCTGTACGGTCGGCACACGGCACGCCTTGCGACGCGAGGCGACGAAGCAGGCGACCGCGAACACCGGGATCAGCCCCAGCGAGATCCAGGTCACGATCGTCGCCCGCCCCGTGAGGAACTGGTGGGCGTTGACCGCGATGAGCGCGAGCAACGTGGCGGAAGTAACCACGCAGGTCCCGCACCGGCAGGTGAACACCTTGCCGGCCGTCTCCGCGAACAGCAGGGGCTCGAGGAACCGCATCAGCGCGGGCAGCAGGATCAGCGTCGAGATCCCCGCGGTGAGCAGGATCGCCGCGATGAAGAAGCCCACGGTCTGGTAGGGCACGAGCGGGGCCGCGAGCAACGGCAGGAATCCCATCCCCACGACGATCGCGTTGCGGGTGATGGCCCGAGCCGGCTCGCCGAAGACCGGGCCGACCGATTCCTTCCACGTGCCATACTTCGCACGCATGTTGCGGCTGCGGGCGAGGAAGTGGATCGCGTAGTCGACGCTCAGCCCCAGGCTCAGCGAGCTGAGCACCGCGACCGGCATGTCGTAGTCCTTGCCCACGAGCCCGATGATCCCGTAGATCAGCCCCACCGTGAGCGTCAGCGGGATCATGCTCAGGATGCCCCACAACGCCGAGCGGAAGAGGATGATCATCATGAACAGGACGACCAGGAAGCTGCCCAGAAAGGCCTGGAGCATGCCGCTGACCATCTTGTCCTGCCAGATCACGTTGATGTAGGTCAGCCCGAACCAGTGGTGGGTCAGCCCGTCGGGCGGCGGGGTGGACTTGACATACGACTCGAGCGCCTCGGTGACAAGCTCCATGTCCTTGTTGTCGCCGCTGGTGAGCTGGAACCAGAGGCTCGACTTGCGGTAGTCGACCTCGGGCTTCGACGAGTCGCGGAGCACGAAGTGGTCGAGGTCGGTGTAGCGGTGCGACGACTGGTACTGGATCAGGCACTGCGCCACAGCCGCGGGCGAGTCGGGCACGCGATACTCCGACTGCTCGCCGCCCAGCAGATCGCGGTGCACCGTCATGACGATGTCCGCGAGCGAGTTCGACTTCCCGACGATCGGCGCGCCCTTGTCATCTGTGATGGTCTCGATCTGGTCCTGCATGTCCCGCATCCAGCGCAGGACCTCGGGCTGCTTGAAGACCTCGAACGCCGAGCGCTCGACGCCCAGTGCATCCGAGACCTCGCTCCACGCGTCGTACTCGGCGTCGGGGCAGGTGTCGAGCTTGTTCTGCACGTACGCCTGCGTGTCGGCGAGCAGGCCCCACGGCGTCTTCGCGTGCTCGGCGAGCGTAGTGAGCTCGTGCGTGGTCGCGTCGACCGCGTCCTGCGCGTGTTCGGTGTCCTTCCACTCGTCGAGCTTGTTCGCGAGCCGCGTCGCGACGCCCTGGGCGTAGGAGGTCACATCGATGCCGACCGGTGGCGCCTCGAGTTCGAGGTAGGCCATGTAGGTGCCGCCGAAGTGCTTGTTGAGCACGCGGTCGGCGACGCGGATCGGGTGGGCGGGCTCGAACCACTTCGTCGGGTTGTCGTTGATGCGGATCTTGCTGATCCCGTAGCCTGACACGCCCATCACCACCACCGCGAGCACGGCGATCAGCCCCGCCTTGGCATAGGTGAACCGCCCGACGCGGGGCAGCCACCGCCCCAGCGGACTGTTCGCCTCGTCCTCGTGGGCCGTCTCGCTCGCCAGGCTCGCAAGGCGTGATTCGGGGATGAACATGATCGCCGCGGGGATGAACGTGACCGTGAGCACCCAGGCGAGCATCACGCCGATGGCGACAAAGATGCCGAACACCTGCACCGGCGGGATGGGCGTGAGCGCCAGCGACGCGAACCCGGCGGTGGTCGTCAGCGACGTGAACAGCATCGGGCTGTAGAGTTCGTGCATCACGGCGATGACGGTCTTCCGCCGATCGCGCGTCTCACCGTACCGGTCGAAGAAGTCGGAGATGATGTGGATCGCGTCGAGCACCGCGATCGGCATGATGAAGATCGGGATCATGCTGCTCATGATGTGCACGGTTTTGCCGCTGATGACGAGCAGCGCCATCGTCATGATCGACGTCACCATCGCGACGATCATCGGTGGGATGATCAGCGTGATCTTCTTGAAGAAGATCCACATCAGGATGAAGATGACGAGCATCGCGAGCGGGGCGCTGATCGCCATCTGCTTGAACATCTCGACGCCGAACGTGTCCTCGGCGACGGGCAGGCCCGTGATGTAGTACTTGTTCTCCGCCGCGGCCCCGCCCGCGCCCTTCAGCTCGTCGATCTTCTTCTGGAGTCGAACCGAGACCTGGTGCGCGAGATCCTTGCGCGTCAGCGGGATGTAGAGGCAGAGCGCATCGTCGGTCCGGTCGCTGATCAGGGTGCCGTTGAGGAAGGGGATCCGCCTCGCCCGATCGCGGACCGCGAGCGCTTCCTCCTGGGTCTTCGGGGGTGAGGGCATCAGCCAGTCGAACCGAACCGTGCCGATGCCCGCGTTCTCGATGAAATCGACGGTCGAGGGCGCGATGAGATCGACCCTGACGACGCCCGCCTCGGGATCATCCTTCTCGCCGATCGCCTCGCCCTTGAGCGTCTTGGCGTACTGCGTCAGGGCGTAGACGTCCCCCAGAGTTTCGGTGTTGAACACGCCGTCCGGGTTGGTGTCATTCACGACACCCAGCACGACAATGTCGTGCAGCCCAAATCGCTTCTTCGCATCGTGGTGGAACGCCCGCACCGGCTCGTCGGCCGCGAGCATGTTCTCCGGGTCGGTGTCGACCCGCAGCGTGTTGAGCCAGGGCGCGACCTCGTGCGTCTTCTCGGGCCAGAGGCTCGGGATGCCCGCGAGCAGCCCCAGCACGATCGTCGCGACGATCATCACGCCCGTGACGAAGCGAGGCCGATTGGTGCACGCGGTGGTGAGACCGCCCGAAGCAGGAGCGTTCGTGTCGCTCATGGCGTCAGTCCTCGAAAGACTCTATCGGCGATCAGGCAATGTGCGCCGTGCCGGCGTGGCAGGTCGGCAGACCGATCTTCTGGAAGATCCACATAGCCGGGCACCAGTTGGTGAACGCCGACTGGAAGAGATTGAACCCAACGAACGCGGTCAGCAGCAACCACCATTGCGAAACGAACACCGCGAGCACAACGCTCAGCAGGACCACAAAGCCGGCCATCAGGCGCAGGGCACGTTCAACGGTCATCGTGATTCTCCGTAGATTGCTCGACATCGCGGCGGTTCGATTCAGCCGCGTGGGCGGAACACCCAAACCTGGACTTTACACATCCGAAGATCGATCTGAGCTGGGGCTCGACGATCCGGTAGTAGACCGTCCGCCCCTCTTTCTCGAGGTCGAGGAACCCCCGGTCCTTCATCAGCCGGAGGTGGCCGCTCGCCGCGGGGCTCGGGATGCCGCACGCCTCGGCCAGCTCGCCCACGGTGTACCGGTCGGCCAGCAACATCTGGATCATCCGGAGCCGGTGCGGGTGGGCGATGGTCCTCAGGCACTCGGCCGCGTCGGCGAGGGCGTCGAGGCTGATCAGGCTGGCGTTGGCCGGGGCGTCGGGCATGTGAGCAATCATATCGATCAATCAACATGTGTCAATATATCGATATTTCAATCTGTCAACAATGGCCCGCGAAGGGCCAGAAAGAGCGATCAAATCCCTATCGGACGTCCCTCACGCCCAAGCGGGGACGCCCACGCAGACCAGCCGACCCTGCCGGGACAGCTTGTGGTTCCGCCGCTCGACCATGCCCGGGATGAAGAACAGATCGAGGATCTGCCCGATCAGGAAGAACCCGCCGGTGCACAGCCACAGCAGGCCCGTCCCCCACTTGCCCATGTAGAAGCGGTGGATGCCGCACAGGCCGACCAGGCCCAGGCACCAGAAGAGGTAGCTCCAGCTCGTTTGCTTCGGTTCCAAGTCGGACCTCCTTCCCCCGCTCATTGGGAATCGGGTCCGCGCGATTGTCTTTCAGACGACCTTGGTCAGACCGTCGCCGAAGCAGGTGTAAACGCTGCGGGCCGCCTCGACCAGAGGATCGGTGTCGGGCTGGACCAGCCGCTGCTTGTCGGCCGCCGAGGTGATCTCGACGTCGCTGAGATTGCCCTCCTGCATGACGACGAGCCGGTTGGTCTTGCCCATGCGGAGCATCTCCATCGCGGCGTGCCCGAACCGGGTCGCCAGCACGCGGTCGGCCGCGACAGGGACGCCGCCCCGCTGGACGTGCCCCAGCACGACGCTGCGCGACTCGATGCCCGTGCGGCTCTCGATCTCGTTGGCCACCCACTTGCCCACCCCCCCCAGGCGGACGGGATCCGGGCTGGTCTCGATCACGCGGTCCACGATCTGCTTGCCCCCCTTCGGCTTGGCGCCCTCGGAGCAGCAGATGATGGTGAACCCGAACTTGCGCTGCGCTCGAGTCTCGACCGTATGGCAGACGTCGTCGAGCTCGAAGGGGATCTCCGGCAGAAGGATGACATCGGAACCCGACGCGATGCCCGAGTGCAATGCGAGCCAGCCCGCATTGCGGCCCATCACCTCGACCACGATCGTGCGGTGATGGCTCGCGGCGGTCGTGTGCACCTTGTCGAGCGCCTCGGTTGCGTTGGAGACCGCGGTCATGAAGCCGAACGTGAGATCGGTGCCCCACAGGTCGTTGTCGATGGTCTTTGGTACGCCGATGCAGTTGATGCCGCGGTCGGCGAAGGGCTTGGCGGCCGACATCGTGCCATCGCCCCCGATGACGACGAGGGCCTCGATGCGGTGCAGATCGATCGTGGTCATGCAGACCTCGACCATGTCCCGGTAGACGGGCTTGCCATCATCCCCGAGGCCGATCGCGTAGTGCTGGGGGTTCGCCTTGTTTGACGAGCCCAGGATCGTCCCGCCCCGCGTCAGGATGTTGCCCACCGTCCGGCGGTCGAGGGGGACGATGCGGTCCTCGATCAGTCCGGCGAACCCGTCCTCGATGCCCATCACCTCGATGCCGTGGAAAAGGGCGTCCTTGGTCACCGCCCGGATGACCGCGTTCAGGCCGGGGCAGTCGCCGCCCCCGGTCAGAACGCCGATGCGGCGGACTCCGGACATCGGCACGCGGTCGCTGGCGCTCATCGGTTCGTGGGTCATGCCACTACGATCGGGCGGTTTGGGGGCCCGACTGGAGCGGAACCCCTTCCCCGACGAGGCCGAACGCCCCTGTTTGCCTTGGGCACCCTCGGTCTCCCGTAGGATGGCGTGATGAGCGAATCCGGTCCGACACCCCAGGCAGGCTCCCAGCGGGCGGTCGACGCCTCGCTCTACCTGCACCCACAGACGCTCGCCCGCCTCGACACGTTCGAACTGCGGGCCAAGCTGATCGTCGAGGGCGTGATGAGCGGGCAGCACCGCTCGCCCTATCAGGGCTTCTCGGTCGAGTTCGCCCAGCACCGCCCCTATTCGCCGGGTGACGACATCCGCCACCTCGACTGGAAGGTGTACGGCCGGACCGACAAGCTCCAGCTCAAGCAGTATCAGCAGGAGACCAATCTCGACCTGATCTGCCTCGTTGACGCCTCGGGTTCGATGAACTTCGGCTCACGCTCATTCAAGGAGGCGAGCGGGGCGGGCCTCGAGCGGTCACTCGACGGACGACTCGAGTGGACGAAATTCGACCACGCAACCGCCCTCGCCGCCGCGGTCAGCTACATCACCCTTCACCAGGGCGACCGGGTGGGTCTGGGGGTGTTCGCGGAGGGTCTGGCGTCACTCGTAGGCCGGTCAAGCCGGCGTGGCACGTGGCGGAAGATCGTCGAGACGCTCTCGACGCACACCGTCGACCAGCCCACCAACATCGCACGGGTGATTGACCAGACGCTGGGCCAGCTCGGCAACCGGTGCCTGATCGTGATGATCAGCGACTTCTTCGAGGACATCGAGAAGATCCGGGCGGCCCTCGCCCGCGTGCGGCACCGGGGGCACGACCTGATCCTCTTCCAGATCGTGGACGAGGCCGAGCGAACGCTTGCGGTCGATCTGCCCGCGGTGTTCGAGGGCCTCGAGGGTGAACCGCCGCTGCGGGTCGACCCAAGGGCGGTGCGTGACGACTACAGGCGCGCGTTCGAGGCGCACACGCAGGCGCTTCAGCGGCTGGTCCGCTCGTTCGGATTCGACCATGCCGTGGTGAACACTCACGACTGGCTGGGCCCGCCCCTCGCGGCGTTCATCGCTCGTCGCACGGCGAGGATGAAGCGGACCAAGTTCGGCTGAACGGCCTCAGCCACCGTTGTTGATCGCCGACGTACCGACCCAGCCGACCCAGCGGGCGCGGTAGGCGTCGGCGTCCGATGGATCGATGACCTCGAGCGGGGCGTGCCGGACGACCAGATCGGGCTTCTTCCCGTCGTGCAGGAGGTTCATCAGCGTGCGCACGGACTCGTACCCCCAGCCGAAGTAGGGCTGGGCAACGAACTTGCTGACCCGCCCGGCAGCGGCGTAGTCGAGGGCCGGGGGCAGCGGGTCCATCGAGACGATCTTCACGCTGTCCGGCACGCCGTCGAGCCCCTGCGGGCTGTAGAGCGGCCAGCCGCCGACGAGCGCCCACCCGTCGATCGGGCCGTGCTTGGTCTGTGCCTCGATCATCGCGGCGTTTGCGGCCTCGGGGGTCTCGTCGTGGTGGAAGACGCCCACGATCTCCATGCCCGGATGCTGGCGGAGCTCCATGCCGGCGCCGACGACGCGGGACCGGATGTTCTCGGCAGCGCGGTTGCCCGCGAGGATCGCCACACGTCCGCCTTCGCCCATCGCGGCCGCGAGTTCACGGAACACGGTTGCGCCCGCCTCGCCGTCGTCGATGCCATAGAACGCCACCCGATCGCTCTGCGGTGCATCGGCGTCGAACGTGACGACCTGCACGCCGGCGGCCATCGCCGTGTCGATCGCGGGAGTGGCGAGTGCCGGATCGGAGCAACTGACGGCAATCCCGTCGACCTTCGCGCCGACGAGTTCGCCGATGAGCTCATATTGCCGGGCGGCGTCCTCCTCGGTCGGCGAGCGCCAGACGATCTCGATCTGGACGCCCTTGTCCTTGCCGATCTCCTGGGCCGCCGCCTCGGCCCCCGCTCGGGCGGCGAGATAGACGGGATTGGTCGAACTCTTGGCGACCATGCCGATGACGTAGCGGTCCTTGACCGTGGGCTTGGGTGCAGCGGCCTCGGTGTGCGATGCGGCCGCGCCGGATGCACCGCCGGTGCCGCTCGACGAGGATGATGAACCGTCGCACCCGGCGGCCCACAGGGCGGCCGCCCCGAGCACAACCCCGATGGCGGCCGACAGGAATGCTGAGCCCGACTTCCGCACGCCGATGCACGTCGCTTGCATGGTGTCACTCCAATCCCGTATTCCCCCCGGATCGCGGAGGCCATTCGGGGGAGCCGAAACACCAATGAGTCTAGGGGCGTGCCGGCGTCGGCACGACCCGCCCGCATCCGGCTAACCTGATCTCGGATCATGGAGTTCCTCCACCCCATCCTCTTCGCCGCCGGGGCGGCCGCGGTCGCGATTCCGATCGTGATCCACTTCCTGCTGCGCCGGAAACGCAAGCCCGTGAAGTGGGCCGCGATGCGGTTCCTGCTCGAGGCGCACAAGAAGCGCCGCAGACGCCGGAGGCTCGAGCAGATCCTGCTGCTGGCCGCCCGGTGCCTGCTCATCCTGCTGCTCGCGGCGGCGATCGCCCGCCCCATCGCGGGGGGACGGGGGCTGGACGACCCGGCAACGCTCGTCCTGGTGATCGACAACAGCCTGGGCTCATCGATCATCGACGACAATGGCAAGCCCGCACTCGAGCGTTTCAAACGCACCGCGACCGAGCGGCTCGATCGACTCTCCTCGGCCCGGGGCGATCGCGTGGCGGTCATCACCGCCGCGGCGCCGGCGGCGGGGCTTGTTTCTCCCGCGACGCTCGACCTCGACGCCGCACGCCGGCTGGTCGACTCGATCGAGCCCACCGACAGCGCGATGAGCCTGTCCGCCGCCCTTGCGCTCGCGTCGGGGGCGCTCCCCGAGAGCGCCGGCCAGGCCCGGGTCGTGCTCATCGGCGACTGGCGGCGCGGCGCGGGGCTCGAGGACGCCGGCACAACGTCGTCCCCCGCCCGTTTCGCGGCCGACCTGCTCGACCTCGCCGTGACGCGGCCCGCCGATGATGAGCCCCCGAATCTGCGTATCACGTCGTTCGTCCCGGGGCGGGGGGCCGTCTTCCCGGGTGACACGTCTTCGGCCGAGCAGGCGATCGTCACGATCGAGCGCGAGGGGGACACGTTGCCCGAGGAAGCGGCGACGGTGCTTGTCGAATCGATCGGCCCGGCGGGTCCATCCCCCCGGCGCGAGGCGCAGGCCGTCACGCTCCCCCGTGGCGAACGCGTGGTCACGGTGCCCGTGCTGCTGCCGCTGCCGAGCGACGGCAACGCGGACATCGCGCTCGAGGCGAGCGTGCACGGCGAGCCCCTGCTCGACCGGATCGCGCGCGACAGCGTCGCGTGGCGGACCGTTCGGCTGCGCGAGGCGGCCCGCGTCGGCGTGGTGCACACGCGCCGGGCGAATCGGGCTTTGAACAAGTACGACGCGGCTGACTGGGTGCGGGTGGCGCTGAGGCCCGACGCGCTCACGCCCGTGGAAATCCGCGAGGTCAACGCGGCGGGGATGACCGCGCCCGATCTCGCTGGGCTCGACGCGGCGGTGCTGACGAGGCCCGATCTGCTGACCGACGACGCGTGGGCGGCGCTCGCGCGATTCGTCGACGGGGGCTCGACGCTTATCGTGTTCCCGCCCGCCGACCAGAGCGTGCACCGCTGGCCCGACGGGCTCGCGAAGGCGCTCGGCCTGGAGACCACGTTCGCACGCGAACCCATGACGCTCGATCCTCCCGAACCGCTCGTGCCGGGCGGGCTGGCCGACGCGTTCCCGATGCTCTCGGGCGACCTCGGGGCGCTCGCGGGCAACGTGGGCGTGGCGACCATGCTCGAGATCGACTGCCCGGATGCACGCGTCGCCCTTCGGACGGAGCGCGGCGGGGCGTTCCTGTGCGAGCCGGCGTCCAGGCTCTGGGTGTTCGCGTCGGCGCTCGACCCGGCGTGGACCGACCTGCCCGCCAAGCCCCTGCTGCTGCCGCTGATCCAGGAGATGGTGCGGCAGAGCGTCGCGCCCAGCACCCCCACCACCGTCACGGCGGGGACCGGCCTCGCGCCGCCGCGCGGCGCGATCGAACTGGTCAACATCCAGACCGAGCGACGACTTGCGATGTCGGAGGCGACGGGGCGGATCCCCGCGTCCGACCAGGCCGGTGTGTGGACGTCCCGGAATGCTCGGGGCGAACCCCTGGGGCTGGTCGCGGTCACGCCCGATCACCGCGCGGGGCGGACCGGGCCCACGCCCGCCGACGAGGTGCTGGGCGTGCTCCGGCAGGCGGTCCCAGGGGTCGAGCCCCGCTGGCTCGACGCGGGCGACGAGGTGGCGAGAGAGCAGGTGGCCGCGGCGGAAGAGGGGTCGGAGTGGATCCCGTTCCTGATCGCGGCGGCGCTGGCTCTCATTGAACTGGTCGCGGCGCGCGTCGCGAGCCACGCGGGCGGGGGCGCGGGCGCGCCGAAGGGGGCGCCGGCATGAGCGACGCCCTCAACCGGATGCTCGGCCTCGACGCGCTCCGCTTCGGCGACGGCGTGACCCGCCTGGGGTGGGCCCACCCCATCCCGGCCTGGGCGTGGCTGCTGATCGTCCTCGCCGCGATTCTGCTGGCGGGGTGGAGCTACGCGAGGCTCCAAGGACCTGTCGCCGCCCGGACGGCGCTGGCCTGCGTGCGGGCGCTCGTGCTTGTACTGATCGCCCTGCTCGCGGCGGGGCCCAGGCTGCAACGCGAGCGGACCGAGGTGGAGCCCGATCGGCTGGTCGTGCTGCTCGATCGGTCGGCCTCGCTGGGGATCGCCGACACGGGCGGCGCCTCGCGCGATGACGAACTGCGGACCTCCCTCACCGATCACGCGGCGATGTGGAAGAAGCTCGCGGGTGAGAAATCGATCGTCTGGCTGGGGTTCGATCACGCGGTGTCCGAGTTGACGACGGACAAGGACGGCGTGCCGGCGAGCCTGCCGCCCGCGGAGGGTCAGCGGACGACGATCGGGGCGGCGATCGAGGAGGCCCGCCGGCGGACCGCGGGCCACCCGCTCTCGGGCATCGTGGTGATCAGCGACGGGCGATCGAGCGACGAGCTCACGCCCGAGGCACGCCGCGACCTGCAGGCCGATCGCGTGCCGGTGGACGTGGTCCCGCTCGGGAGCGACGAACGAGGCGCGGACTTCGCGGTGCACTCGGCGTCGGCCCCCACCGTCGCGTACGTGGATGACACGATCCCTGTGTCCGTCCGGTTCGGCGGGGAAATCGTCGACCAGGCCTCGCTCGGCACGCTCGAGCTGACCGACGCGGCGACGGGCCTCGTGCTCGAGCGGCACGAGCTGACGCCCGACGAGTTCGCGGCGGGCGAGGTGACCATCCCCGCAAAGGCCCCGACCGCGGGCGAGCAACGCTGGCGCGTGCGCTACGTCCCGAGCGGGCCCGACCTCGCGCCGCAGAACAACATGGCGACGTTCGCGGTGCGGTTCGTCGACCAGCCGATCCGCGTGCTCTACGTCGACGGGTCCCCCCGGTGGGAGGAGCGGTACCTCAAGAGCCTGCTGATCCGCGAGGATTCGATCGAGTCGTCATGCCTGCTGCTCGCGGTGAATCGCCGCTACCAGCAGGAGGGCGACACCGTGCTCAGCGAGCTGCCGCAGTCGGCGGAGGACTGGGACGGGTTCGACGCGATCATCATCGGCGACCTCGACCCGGGCCTGTTCGGCGAGCGCACGCTCGAGAACATCCGCGACCACGTGGGCCAGCAGGGCGCGGCGCTGCTCTGGCTCGCCGGCCCCACCGCGACGCCCTACGCGTGGGGCGACACGCCGCTGGCCGATCTGCTCCCGGTCGCGGCGGCGGGGCCCGCCGGGTCGCCGGCGGCGCTCTGGTCCGATCCGGTGGTGATGAAGCCCACCCCGCTGGGGAAGCGTCTGGGGCTGTTTGCCGACGACGCTTCGTTCGCGGGCGTAGAGGACGCGAGCGCGGGCTGGTCGGCGCTGCGGTGGGCGCTGCGGATCGAGCCCGGGACGCTCAAGGCCGCGGCCGAGACGCTCGCGCTCGCCGTCCCGACCGACTCGGCCGACGAGGGCGGCCCGCTGGTCGTTTCCATGCGGTACGGGGCGGGGCGGACGGCGCTGGTCGCGACCGACGAGATCTGGCGCTGGCGATACGGGCGGGGCGAGCCCCCCACCGAGCGGTTCTGGCTGCCACTGCTGCGGATGCTGGCACGCCCCAGGCTCGCCTCGATCGGCGCCGCCGCGACGCTGAACGTCACGCCGCCCATCGCGGACGCGGGGCAGGTCGTCTCGGTCGAGCTGACGATCGTCGACCAGTCGGTCGCGGAGATCGCGCCGAAGGAGCTGAACGCGGTCGTCTCGCGCACGCCCACGGGGAGTTTCGCGCCGCGGACGATCAGACTTGTGCGCGAGCCCGACGGGGGGACGGGTCGGGCCCGCTACTCGACGACGTTCCCGGCGCTGGATCCCGGCGCGTTCTCGGTGAACGTCGCGCCCGACCAGCTCGCGGGGATCAGGCTCGAGTCGCCGCTCGAGGTGATCGCGCCTGACGACGAGCTGCGCAACCCGCAGACCGACCATCCTTTCCTCACCGAGATCGCGGACGCGACCGGCGGCAAGGTGCTCACCCTTGACGAGCTCGACTCGCTGCCCGGCCTGCTGCCCAACCGGCGGCTGATCGTGCCGCTTCCGCCGGAATCGGCGACGCTGTGGGACCGCCCCGTCTCGCTGATCGTGCTGCTGGTGCTGCTCACCGTGGAATGGGTTGGGCGACGCCTGATCCGGCTCACCTAGGGCGGTTTTCCCAAACATCTTCCTTGCAATCGATTCAGGCGGTGTGCCCGCAACCCGGCGCGGGGTCGATCGGTCAGATCACACGATCCGGCGAGCCGATAGGCTCGAACAAGACGATGGGGACGGCCGTTGACCGTCCGTGGAGCGCCCGTTGACCGCGATCCAGCCCGACCATCCCGCGGAAGCGACCCAGAACGCCGGTGCGATCCGCGCCGTGCGGGCCCGTCTGAGGCGGGTGCGCCGGGCGGCGAGGGCGCTGCTCGCGACGCGCGTGGTCTCCCGCCTGTGTGTCTGGGGGATGCTGCTGATCGCGGTGCTCGTGCTGGGCGACCTGGTGCTGCGCTTCCCCGGGGCGCTGCGTGGCGTGCTGCTCGGGCTGCTGCTGATCGCGGCGCTGTGGTCGGTGCGGCGGTCGCTGGTCCCGGTTACGCGATTCAAGCCCGACCTGAGCGACGTGGCGCTGCGCGTCGAGCAATGGCTCGGCCGGCGGCGGGGCGGACCGGCCGGCCCGATCGCCTCGGGCATCGACGTCCCGATCGACGACCCCGACCCGCTGACACGCCGGCTGAGCCGGCTGGTCGCGGCGGAGGCCGCGGGCCGGTTCACGTCCACGCCATGGGGCATGCTGCGGTTCGGTCGCCCGGCCTGGGCGCTCGTCGCTGCGGTGCTCGTCGCGGCGGGGCTGTCGGTCGCGTTCAATGCGCAGCCGACGCTTTCGGTGATCGGCATGTCGCGGCTGTTCATGCCCTGGCGCGACACGCCCTGGCCCAAGCGCACCCAGATTGCCGACACGACGCCACCCGAGGCCCACCCCGCCGACACGGGTCTCGCGTTGCGGGCGCTGCTGCTCAAGACCAACCGGGCGCCGGGCGAGACGACGATCACGGTCGAGTACCGCGTGATCGATGGCGAAGGGCACGCGGGGCCCGCGGCGAGGGCCGTGCTCACGCCCCAACCGGCATCATCGACACCCGGGACGGGCGAGCTGTTCGAGCGGCTCATCGAGCCCGTGGTGTGGCAGGGGGCGACGGGCGAGGAGCGGCAACTCGAGTATTCGTTGTCGAGTGGGGACGACGCGACGCCGACGCGGCGGATCAGGATCGTCGACCCGCCCGCGCTCGTCTCGCGGACGACGACCGTGATCCCGCCGGAATACGCGCGCGACCGGCGCGGCGCGTTCGCCTCGGGCACCGACTCGGCGCCGGCACCGCCCTCGGGCGAGATGATCGAGGTCGGCCCGGTGCTGCCGGGCTCGGTGGTGCAACTGGAACTCGCCTACAGCAAGCCGGTCACACCGCGGACTGACGGCGGGTCCATCGAGGCGAAGATCGGGGCGGAGGGTTCCACGATCCACGTCGAGGTTCAGCCCAGCGAGACGGGGCGGATCGTGCTGCGTGCCGCCGACCGGTTCGATCTCGAGACGCGCGACCCGGCGACGGTGCAGATCAACGTGACGCCCGACGCACCGCCCGAGGCGACGATCCTCACACCAGAAGTCGATGACGCGGTGCTCCCTACGGCGACCGTGCCGCTCGTCGGCGAGGGGCGGGACGATATCGGGCTGACCAAGCTCGAGCTCGAGCGGCAGATCGCTCGGCCCGACCCAAGCTCGCTGAGCGGCGAACCCGTGCCCGATCCGGACGCCAAGCCGACCATCATCTTCAGCAGAGCCATGCAGGCCGCGAGCCGGGCCGAGGTGACCGCGCCGCTCGTGATCGCCGACCTGGGCGTCGAGCCGGGCGACGAGGTGTGGATCCGGGCGGTGGCGACGGACAACTTCGACCTCGCCGGGCAGACGCACGCGCCCGTCGCGTCGCCCCCGCGTCGGCTCCGCGTGATCGCACCGGCGCGGTTCGTCGAGCTGCTCCAGGCCGAGCTCGAGGGCGTGCGTCGCACCGCGATCCGCCTCGACCGCCAGCAGGGCGAGCTGATCGAGCACGCGAAGGAAGCGAACAAGGCCGAAGAATCGGCCCGGGCCGATCAACTCGAGCAGACCGCCCAGCAGCAGACGGGCGTCTCGCAGCGGCTACGGGCGCAGACCTCGCTGCTCGACCGATTGGCTCAGC
The DNA here is from genome assembly GCA_023898685.1 of Phycisphaeraceae bacterium. Taxonomy (GTDB): domain Bacteria; phylum Planctomycetota; class Phycisphaerae; order Phycisphaerales; family UBA1924; genus UBA1926. Next base: position 2,348,948 of record CP060234.1, on the reverse strand, counting down.
GGGCCGAGCAGAACGGGCTGGACGACGAATCCGTCCGCGACCTGCTCGACCGTGCGAGAGCGACGACCGACCGCGCGGCGCAGGCCTCCGAGAAGGCGGCCGAGAAGCTCGCCGAGGAGGCCGACCACGCCGACAGCGATCCCGCGCAGGCCCAACGGGCTCAGGAGGAGGTGCGCGACGAGCTCGCCCGCCTGATCGACCAGCTCGACCAGGGGCAGGATGGCTGGCTGGTGCGTCGGAACATCGAGCAGTTGCTCAACGAGGAGCGATCGCTCGCCGACCGCACGAAGGAGATGGCCGGCAAGACGATGGGCCGCTCGCTCGACGAGCTCCAGCCCGACGAGCGCACCGAGCTCGAACGGATCGCCCAGCGGCAGCGCGACCTCGCCGAGCGGGCGCAGGACGCGATCGACCAGCTCAGCGACCGGGCCGACGAGATCCGCGAGAAGGACCCGACGCAGGCCGCCGCGATGGATGACGCCGCGGAACGTGCGACGCGCGAGCAGCTCGCCCAGAAGCTGCGCGAGGCGGCGGAGGAGATCGGGCAGAACCAGACCGCGACGGGCGGCCAGATGCAGGAGCAGTCGATCGAGGCGATGCAGGACATGCTCGATCAGCTCGAGAACGCCCAGCGGCACCGCGACGACGCCCTGCGCCGCCAGCTCGCGAGCGTGATCCAGACGATCGAGAGCCTCATCCGCCAGCAGACCGCGGCGATCGGGCCTCTCGAGGGCGATGTCCACGTCCGCGAGGCGTCGACCTTCGCCGAGCGTCTGTACACCAACACGCTCGCCGCCGAGGCCGAGACGCGCGGGAGCTTCCCGGAGCTGGAGCGCGTGGCCGACCTGCTCAAGCGGGCGGCGGGCTCGCAGGCCGAGGCGATCTCGGCGTTGCGGGCGGAGCCCGCCGACCCGGGCGCGGCGCGGGAGCACGAGGGCGAGAGCCTCGCGCGGCTGAACGAGGCGCTCGAGGAGGCGAAGCGACAGGACGAGAACGCGGCGCAACGCGAGCAGGAGCGCAAGCAGCGTGAGCTGCGCGACGCCTACAAGGCCGCGCTCGCGCAGCAGATGGCGCTGCGGGGCGAATCGGAGACATTTGTCGGGACGGAGCTGAACCGCCGGCAGAGGGCCGATCTGCGGGGGCTGGGCCAGCGGCAGGAAGCATTGCGCACGGTGATCAAGGCGATCCCGGGCGAGCACGCGGCGGACGACATCGGTGTTCTCTCGCTCTATCACGAGCGGATCGACGGGGCCCTGACCGACGCCGTCCGCTCGCTGGGGCGGGGCACGAGCGACGCGGCGGTGCTCGCCGATCAGGACGTCGCGATCGCGATGCTCAAATCGATCGTCGAGACGCTTACGCCCAAGCCCCCGCCCCAGAACGACGAGTTCGAGAACGCCCAGGGCGGGGGCGGCGGCGGAGGGAGTGGCGGCGACCAGCCCATGATCGGCAACGTCCAGCAGCTCATCCTCGTGCGCAATCTCCAGGCGATCGTGCTCGACCAGACCCGCGCCGGGGGCGACGCGGCGGCGCTGTCCGACCTGCAACGCAAGCTGGCAAAGCAGACGCGGGAACTCGTCGAGCAGATGAGCCGGCCGCCGAACCCGGCGCCGGGTGGAGGCGGTACAGGAGAGGGGGGCGCCCAGTGATGGTGTTTCACGTCGAGAACGACGCCTGTCTGACGAGCCCGAAGCGCGAGCGAGGGAGCCCGGGGTCCTTCGTCCCTTGCTTGCGCTTCGGGCTCGTCGAGCGGGGGCTCTCAGATATTCTGTGCCTGGTCGTGTTGCTGGCGTGCTGCCCATCCGCGACTCTCGCACAGGACGCGCCGGCAAACCAGCCCACCACGCAAAGCACCGAGAAGAATGCCGATCCGCTGCCCAGCCTCGACGACATGCTCGGCATCGACGACCAAGCCGCGGCGGGCGACACGCAGCACGAGCGTGAGCTCGAACGCAAGCTGACCGCCCAGGAGGCGGCCGAGGCGCTGACCCAGGCTCTGCAACTCATGGATGACTCGGCGCTCCGCCTCGCGGGGCCCGAAGGAGGCGACCTGGTCACGCAGCGGCTGCAGGAGGACATCATCCGCAAGCTCGACACGATCATCGAATCGGCGAAGCAGAACCAGGGGCAGAGCGGTTCGTCGTCGGCGTCGTCGCAGGCCCAGCAAGGGCAGCAGAACCAGCCCGCCCAACAACGCTCGGGCGGTCAGCAGGCGAACAACCGTGGTGAGAACACGGGGCAGACCAACGCACCGCCCCCGCAGGACGCGGCGCTCAGCCCCCAGACGCTGATGGACTCGGCGGCATGGGGCGCCCTGCCCGACCGCCTGCGTGATGCCTTGCAGCAGGGCATGAGCGAGTCGTTCAGCAGCGCGTATCGCCGGCTGACCGAGTCCTACTACAAGCGGCTCGCCGAGCAGGCGGAGGGGGAGAAGTGAAACGGAATGCGGCCAAGCCCATCACCCGGCATGGTTCGTGTGGCGTGCCCACGCGCAGCGCGGGCATGGAATGGCCGGCGGGCGCAGTCGCGCTGCCCATGCCCGCGCTGCGCGTGGGCATGCCACACCTCCTTGTGCTCGCGATGTGTCTGGGATTCCTCGCACCCCCCGCGCTCGCCGCGCCCGAGGCCCGCTCGGCCCAGAACGACGCGCTCGAGAATGAGATCACGCCGGAACTCGACGCCGCGGTGACCAGAGGGCTTGCCTACCTCGCTTCTCAGCAGGACACCGACGGGTCGTGGGACGGCGGGCGATTCGGAAAGAACGTCGCGATCACGGCCCTCGCCTGCATCTCGTTCATGGCCGACGGGAATCTGCCCGGGCGCGGCAAGTACGGCGACGTGGTCGACCACGGGCTCGATTTCGTGCTCGCCAACTGCACAGAGAGCGGGCTTATCGCCGCCGAGGGGGCGCACGGTCCCATGTACGGCCACGGGTTCGCCACGCTCTTCCTGGGCGAGGTGTACGGGATGACCGCGGGCGGGAGCGACACCGCCCGCTCGGCCCGGATCCATGAATCGCTCGTCCGTGCGGTGCGTCTGATCGAGCGGACGCAGAACCCGGAAGGGGGTTGGCGTTACAACCCGGTGCCCTATGACGCTGATGTCAGCGTGACGATCTGCCAGGTCATGGCGCTGCGTGCGGCCCGCAACGCGGGGATCGAGGTCGACAAGGCCGTGATCGACCGGGCCGTCGATTACGCGCGCCGGTGCCAGAACACCGACGGCGGGTTCCGCTACCAGGCCGACGGGGGATCGAGCGCGTGGCCCCGCTCGGCGGCCGGGGTTGCGACGCTCTTCTACGCCGGCATCTACGAGGACAACGCGATCAATACCGGGCTCGAGTATCTCGAACGGACCGCGATGCCCGGGCAGGTTCGGGGCTCGCGGGCCCACTACGCCTACGGGCAGTACTACTCGGTGCAGGCGATGTACCTCGCGGGGGGCGAGCACTGGGCCGAGTGGTGGCCCGCGGTGCGGTCCGAGTTGCTGAGCGAGCAAGCCGACGATGGGAGCTGGGACGATCGCACGGCCGGGTCGAATTATGGGACCGCGATGATGCTGATCGTTCTGCAAATGCCCAAGCGGTATCTCCCGATCTTCCAGAAGTGAGCCCTTCGATGCGTGCAGCCCATTCTCCAGCCCGTGCCGGCCCGCGTGCCCCAAAGAACGTCGCGCTGGCGGTCTCGGCGCTGCTCGGGCTCGCGAGCGCCTCTCACGCGGCTCCGCGTTCGCTCGTCGATCGATCACTCGTCCGAACATCGGTCGACCTTCTCGGCTGGACGGACGAATCGGTGGCCTACCGCGATTCGCTGGGGCGCGTTCGTCAGGAACCGATCGGGCGCTACGTCGCGGTGCTGCCCGGGCCTCGCTCGCAGGGTGGGTGGGCCCGCCCCGCCGACGAGGACCTCGCCGGCGGCACGCCTGTCGTGATCGAGTTGGTCGATGGCGAACGCCTGCTCGGGTCGGTCGGGCCCTGGGAATCGGCCTCGGTGCCCGTGCCGACCCCGGCCGACGAGACCGTTTCGGTGCTCACCCCCGGTTTCGGCGCGAGCACGCTCCCGCTCGACCGGATCTCGCGCGTGGTCATCGACCCCTGGACGCGGGGCGACGCGCCGCACGCGTTCACGCCGAGCGTGGACGACGAGTTGATCCTCGCCAACGGGGATCGGCTGCGTGGGTTCCTCGTCGAGTTTGGCGAACAGGTCCGATTCGATTCAGGGCAGGCCGAGCAGACCATCCCGCTCGACCGCGTTGCGGAGGTGCGGCTGGGCAACCCCGCCGAGACGTGGCAGGGCCCGCGCGTCTGGTGGACGACCGGAGACGTGCGCGCGGTGCACGCGACCGGTGAAGCCCCGGACGGCGAGGTCGCGTTCACCGATGGATCGGGCACGCCACCCGTCGAGTTCATCATCGGCGCCATCGAGGCCGTGTGGCTGGACGGAGCCAGCCCGATCCCGCTGGCGGGGCTGCCCGTGGAGCACTACGAGCCGCTGGGCGGGCGTCGATGGACGCCACCCGTGCGCACGGGCTCGGAGCACGACGCGCCGCTGGGCACGCCGCACGTGGCGCTGCCCGGCCCGATGCGGGTCGAGTGGCTTCTGCCGCCCGATGCGGCGAAGTTCGGGGCGATCGCCCGAATGGGCGGCACGCTCGACGATCCCGATGCCGAGGCCGGACGCTGGGCCAACGCGGTGCTGCGTATCGGCATGGTGAATCGGGGCGAAGAGACCGAGATTCTCTCGGTGAAGCTCGACCGATCGACGCCGCTGGCGCCGATCGCTGTCGAGCTGCCCGACCCGGGCGTGGCCGGCCGAACGCTTGTGGTCGAGCTGCTTCCGGGCCTCTACGGGCCGATCCAGGACCGCGTGCTGCTCGACCGCCCGATGCTGACCGGGCTCTGAGCAAAACCGATCAACCGGATCCAAAGAACCACGAACGGCGGGACCCTAGCATCGTCTCTGCGGGGTGGTGGCTTGGCGGACGCCGGGAGCGCCGCGGGGGACTGACGCCGTGTGGATCTGGATCTCTCGGATTGTGCGCTCGCTGGTGGGTGTCATCGCCCTTGTGATCGCGTTGGCGCTGTTCATGTATCTCGCGAAGACCCGCGAGGTGGCCCAGCACCGCGACGAGGCGCTGTCGCTGCCGGTCGTGCGGGCGGTCGAGTGCGTCACCAGGCCCATCGCGCGGCAGTGGACGGGCTACGGCACGGCGCGGGCGATGGAGGCCTCGGACGTCGCCGCCGAGGTCGCGGGCGCGGTGGTCGAACGGCCCGAGCGGCTCGAGGCGGGCGTCGCGGTCGAGAAGGGCGACCTGCTGCTCAGGCTCGATCCGTCCGACTACCAGGACCGGGTGCAGTCGGCCCAGACACGGATCGCGTCGCTCGAGGCCCAGCTTTCGGGGCTCGAGGTGCAGGAAGCCCGCCTCAACGAACAGGCGGACCTGCTCGCGGCGGAGAAGGAGATCGCCGAGCGCGACTTGCAGCGCGCCAAGGACGCGCTCGAGAAGGGCGCGGGCAACGAGAGCCAGGTCGATGCAAAGCTCCAGGCGCTCAAGGCGGTGAACCGGAACCGGGCGGCGGTGCTCTCGCAGCTCGAGGTCATCCCCTCGAAGCGGGCGGAGACCAACGCCTCGCTGGAATCGGCGAGGGCCGACCTGCGGATGGCGCAGCAGAACCTCGCGCGGACGGAGATCCGCGCCCCCTTCGCGGGTGTGCTCCAGCGGATGGACCTCCAGGTGGGCGAATGGGCGCGCGTGGGCGACGCGGTGGCACGCGTCGTCGACCTGTCGCGGATCGAGGTGCCGCTGCGGCTTCCCCAAGAAGCGGGCTCGGCGTTGAAGGCGGGCGACGAGGCGACGCTGACGGTCGAGGGCCCGGCGACCCAGACCTGGGCGGGCGCTGTCTCCCGGCTGGCGCCGGAGTCGGACGCGTCGATCCGGAGCATGACGGTCTTCGTCGAGGTCCGCCAGCAGCCCGACGGGAGCGCGGGCACGCTGCTCCGGCCCGGGCAGTTCGTGATGGGCCGGGTGGTTTCTCGCGATGTGGTCGAGCGGATGGTGGTGCCCCGCCACAGCGTGGACGTCGACACGGTTCTGACGGTCGTGTCGCTGGGGCCCAACGACCCAACACCCCCCACCGGTGCCTCGCGGCCCATGATCGTGCAGCAGGCCGACGTCAATGTCGTGCACTACCTCGAGGGGAGGTTCGACAGGGTCTCGCCCACGGAGACTCAATGGGCCGTGTTGATCGACCGGGGCATCTCGAGCAGCCGAGCGCTGCACGCGGGCGACCTCGTGCTGGTGTCCAACCTCGAATCACTCAGGCCGGGTGACCTGGTCGACGTGCGCGTCGAGGGCGACGGCGTGGCCGCCAGCGCCCGGGGAGATGGTCCGACGGGGGACCAGCCGTGAGCCTGGCATCGTTCGGCGTGCGAAACCCCGTGGTCGCGAACCTCGTGATGTTCAGCGTCATGGGGGCGGGGGTGATCTTCGGGCTCAGGCTCGTGCGTGAGTTCTTCCCCGAGGTGCGCCCCAACATGGTGGTCATCAACGCACCCTACCCCGGGGCGGCCCCGGACGAGGTCGAGGACTCGCTGACGGTCAAGATCGAGGACAAGGTTGCCGACCTTTCCGACATCGACGAGATCAACTCGATCGTGGGTGAGGGCGGCACGTCGATCACGATCGAGTTCGACGACGGTGTGGACATCGACGAGAAGGTCGCCGAGGTCAAACGCGAGATCGACGCGCTCCAGGACCTGCCCGACGCGGCCGACCGGATCGTGGTCGACAAGATCGAGCCCAACCTCCCCGCGATCTCGCTGTCGATCTACGGGGACTCGGACGAGAAGGACCTCAAGCGTTCTGCCCGCGAGATCCGCGACGACCTGCGCAGCCTGCCGGGCATGGGCGACATCGCGATGGGCGGCGTGCGGACCGACCAGATCAACGTCGAGGTGCGGCCCGCGGCGTTGCTCGAGCACGGTCTGAGCCTGTCGGCGGTGTCCGACCGGATCCGCGAGGCGATGCTGGAGTTGCCGGGTGGATCGGTGCGCACCCCCACCTCCAACGTGTCGCTGCGGAGCATGGGCGTCGACGACCGGGCCGAGGCGATCCGGGGGATCGTCGTGCGGGCGGCGGACGGGCGCGCGGTGCGGCTGGAGGAGATCGCGGAGATCTCGGACGGGTTCGCCGACACGCCCCTGATCAGCCGCCTGAACGGCAAGCCCATGGCGAACCTGACGGTGTTCAAGAAGGGCAAGGAGGACATCGTCCGGATCGCGGAGATGGTCAAGGCCTACCGGCAGGGGCGTGTGGGTGAGCCGTTCAAGCTCAACATCGTCGAGAAGATAGCCAAGATGCTGCGTCCGCCCAAGAGCGAAGCGCCGCTCTCCGCGAGGCACCGGGCTTATCTGCTCGGCCAGAGCAAGTCGGGCGAGGCGCTGCCCGGCGAGCTGGTGACGACGACCGACCTGGCGCGGTTCGTCGTCGGCCGGATGGACCTGCTGATCCGCAACGCGTTCTGGGGCGGGCTGCTGGTGTTCGCGACGCTGGTGCTGCTGCTGAACCGGCGGGTGTCGCTGTGGGTCGCGGCGGGGCTGGTGGTGAGCATGCTGGGCACGCTGGCGGTGATGAAGTTCAGCGGGATCACGCTGAACCTGCTGAGCATGTTCGGCCTGATCATCGTGGTCGGCATCCTGGTCGACGACGCGATCGTGGTGGCCGAGAACATCACGAGCCGGCACGAGGAGGGCACCCCGGCGCTCGAGGCGTCGATTGTGGGCACGAAGCAGGTCGCGTGGCCCGTGGTGGCGACGGTGCTGACGACGATCTTCGCGTTCCTCCCGCTGGCGATGATCGAGGGGCGGATCGGCGACATGCTGGGCGTGCTGCCGGTGATCGTGGGGTGCGCGCTCTCGGTCTCGCTGCTGGAGAGCCTGTTCATCCTGCCGTGCCACATGGGCCACAGCCTCAAGCACACCGACAGGATCCACGCCGCGCACAAGGAGACGATCGTCCAGAAGCTCGACGATCGCCTCGACCGGTATCGCGACGCGCTGTTCACCAAGGGCATCGCGCCGGCGTACGTCGCGGTGCTCCGCGTGCTGCTGCGGGCCCGCTATACCACAACGCTGTCGGCGGCCGCGCTGATTGTTGTTTCGCTGGGTCTGGTCGCCGGGGGCCGGCTCGAGTTCATCTTCTTCGAGACCGACGACGCGGAGACGGTGAGCATCGAACTGCAACTCCCGGTCGGGTCGTCGCTGGCGCAGACCAACGAGCTGACGCATCGGATCGAGGCGGCCGTCAAGGATCAGCCCGAGGTCAAGTCGTTCTACACGATCGTGGGTGCGGTCGAGTCGATGTCCGGTGACGGCTCGGGGGCAGCCGGCACGAATCGGGCGCAGCTCATCCTCGAACTGGTGGCGATCGAGCAGCGCGACCGGACGAGCGAGCAGATCATCCAGTCGATCCGCGACGAGACCGGCGAGTTGAGCGGGATCAAGAGCCTGCGGATGGCGGGCGTCTCGGGCGGGCCCGAGGGGGCGGCCATCAGCTTCACGCTCACCGGCGACACGAGCCAGGAGACGCTCGACGCGGCCGCGTCGGATCTGATGGCGATGATGGCCGACTTCGAGGGCGTTCAGAACGTCGCCAGCGACAGCGACGCGGGGCAGCGCGAGGTGCGGTTCACGCTTCGGGAGGGCGCCCGCGAGCTGGGGTTCACGCGGGCCAACCTGGGGCGGCAGATCCAGGGCATGGTCTTCGGGCTCGAGGCCTACACCTTCGCGGGCAACCGCGAGGACGTGGACGTGCGGGTGATGCTGCCCGAGCCGGTGCGGCGGAGCCTCGCGGCGATCGAGGACCAGTTCGTGTTCACGCCCGACGGGCGGCCCGTCCCGCTCTCCGAGGTCGCGAGCATCGAGGAGGCGCGGAGTTACGCCACGATCCGCCGGCTCGACCGCAAGCGGTCGGTGACGGTCACCGCCGACGTCGACCGGACGCTGGTGATGGCCGACGGCAGCCACCCCAACGCGGACAAGATCGCCGTGGCGCTTGAATCCCGATTCCCCGAGATCGAGAAGAAGTATGCGGACGTGAGCATCGTGGCGCGGGGCCGGCAGAAGGACTTCGCCGACTCGTTCCGCACGCTGCCGATCGGGTTCCTCGTCGCGTCGGGGCTGATCTACGTCACGCTGGCGTGGCTGTTCAAGAGCTACACGCAGCCGCTGCTGGTGATGACGGCGATCCCGTTCGCGACCATCGGGATGATCTGGGGGCACATGCTGCTGGGCTACACGATGACCTTCCTGAGCCTGATCGGGTTCGTCGCGCTGTCGGGGATTGTCGTCAACGATTCGCTGATCTTCGTCGAGTTCTTCAACGAGCAACGCCGAGAGGGCCGCAGCGTCTACGATGCGTGCCTCAACGCCGGGCGGGCCCGCGTGCGGGCGATCCTGCTGACGACGATCACCACCGTGCTGGGCCTGCTGCCGCTGATGCTCGAGCAGTCGTTCCAGGCGAGGTTCCTGATCCCGATGGCCATCACGATCGCGTTCGGCCTGATGAGCTCGACGATGATCGTGCTCATCGTGCTGCCGTGCCTGCTGATGATCCTGCAGGACGTCAAGCGCATCGCGCACCGGCTCTGGACCGGTGAAGCCATGCCCGCTGGTGAGGTGTTCATCGACCCGGCAGCCGAGGTGCCGCCCGTAACGATGGGATGACCCGGCCCGCCCGCGGCGCAATTGTCTGAGCGACGGTCGCCGCCGATCGGAAACCGGTCGCGGCGGCGTCCCATAGCCCTGCGGGCTCGCCGGGAGATGGGAACCGCACACCGCAACAAGCGTCGACCGAACGCGCCGGCGCAACCCGTGCAGGTGAACCAGACCGCCTCCGATCGGCCTCGCCGGCGGTGAGATCACTGGTCGAACACGGGTGGTTTTCTATGTTTCTCGGCGAGCCCGCCCCTCGGGCGGCTCAGCGGGAGAGCCGGGCCTGTCGGCCCGCGTCGCTCTCCCCCAAACCCAAGACATGCCGGCCGTTCGAGGTGCCGCCACGCGGCACAACCGCAAGGACACACGCCGCTGTGTCGAGGTTTGGAGGGATGATCGATGCGACTTACAAGCCCCGCGCTTGCCGCCACGCTCCCGGCCCTTCTCGCTGGGACAACGCTCTCGATGGCCGAGCGGTTCGACGTGCCGGCCAACTTCACCAGCATCCAGGCGGCCATCGGCGCCGCCAACCCAGGGGATGAGATCGTGGTCGCCGCGGGTGAGTACAGCGGCCCGATCCGCATCGATAAGGCCGTGACAGTTCGCAGCCAGGCCGGGGCCGGGCAGACCACGCTGCGGGGCAACGGCGGCAGCCCGGTGGTCACGATGGAATCAACGGATGGTCAGGGCGGCACGCTGGCGGGTTTCACCGTCACCGGGGGCGGCGGCGAGAACGGCGGCGGACTGTTTCTCGCGGGTGACGTTGCGGTGGTCGATTGCAATGTCACGGGCAACTCGGCCCAGAACGGCGGCGGCGCCTTCCTGCTCGGCAGCCCGATGCTCAACCGGGTGCACTTCGAGGCCAATTCGGCGAGCGCGGGCGGCGCGGTCTTCCTCGGGCCCGACGCCGACGCCCTGATGGACAACTGCGCCTTCACGGCGAACGAGGCACAACTCGGCGGGGCCCTCTACGTCGGCCCGGGCCGCGACGGCAACACCTTCGCAACGATCGGGGCGGGCTCGTTCGAGTCGAACACCGCCGACGAGGGCGGGGCGATCATGGCGGTGATGTCCGGCTTCGAGGCCGGGCAGAGCACGTTCAGCCGGAACACGTCGTGGATGAAGGGCGGCGCGGTGCGCCTGGTCGGCTCGACGCCGTGCGCGCTGACCGAGTGCACGATGTCGCTGAACGAGTCGGACACGTGGGGTGGCGCGGTCGACATGTCGGAGCAGAGCGACCTGTACGTCGCCGGGTGCGAGGTGTCGCAGAACACCGCCCAGGCCGCGGGCGGCGGGTTCGAGATCGAGCCGGGCTCGGCCCTGGCGGTCGTGGCGTCGACGCTCTGGGGCAATCAGCCGGGCAACTTCGAGGGAGTCTGGGAGGATCTCGGCGACAACAGCTTCGCCCAGCCCCCGGCCTGCGACGCCGACCTCGCCGCGCCGTTTGGTGTTCTCGACATGGCCGACATCCTCGCGTTCGTGTCGGCCTTCGCCGCCGAAGACGCCGCCGCCGATTTCGCGGCGCCCGAGGGCCTGTTCGATCTGCGTGACGTGATCGAGTTCATCAACCAGTATTTCGCCGGGTGCGCCCGGTAGGCCAGACACCCGGGAACGCCTCTGCCGCAAGCCCGTCGTTCGATGGGCTTGTTTTCTTTTCGGGCGCGGCGCCGCCGCATCAGATCGGGCCGTTGTTGCCCCGCACGATCTCCGCGTTGCGTCGCCACATCTCGAGCGTCGCCCGCTTCATCGCGGTGCCCCTGAGCGCCGCGGCTCGGGCGTCGGCGTCCCATCCCAGCACGTCGAGCAGATCGAATGAGCCACGGCGGTTGCCGTATCGGGGCGCCACCGGGTGCTGTGAATCGTCCGCGTCGCGTGGCGAGTTGTGGGGGCAGACTTCCTGGCAGATGTCGCAGCCGAACAGCCAATCGCCGATCGCGGCGTGGAAGACCGGGTCGATCGGCTCTCGGCGTTCGATGGTCAGGTAGCTGATGCACCGGCGGGAGTCGACCGAGTAGGGCGTGATCGCGTCGGTCGGGCAGGCGTCGAGGCAACGCGTGCACGAGCCGCAGTGATCGGTGATCGCGTCACGGATCGGCTCGAGTTCGAGCGTGGTCAGGAAACCCCCGAGCAGGAGCCAGGAGCCCAGGCGAGGATGGATGAGCAGCGTGTGCTTGCCGATCCAGCCCAGCCCCGCCCTCGCCGCCAGCTCGCGTTCGGGGACAGGGGCGGTGTCGACGAAGGCCCGGAAGCCCGCGTGGGGGTGGTTCAACCGCAGCGCATCGCACACCGCGTGCAGGCGCTTCTTCATGGTCCGGTGGTAGTCATCGCCCCGGGCGTAGCGGGCGATCCGCCCGTGCCCGGGCGGCACGTCGTCGGCGCCCGATGCAGCCCGCGTCGCATAGAGATCGGCGACCATGACGATCGATCGAGCGCCCTCCAGCAGGCGTGCGGGATCGGTCCGCAGGTCGACGTGCTCGGCGAGCCAGGCCATCGAGCCGTGCCTGCCGGTGTCCAGCCACGCGCGGAGTTCATTGCCGCGCTCGCTCGGCGTCACATCGCACACACCGGCAAGAGCGAATCCTTGCCGCGAACAGAGATCAAGGACAGATCGCGTCAGACCCGGGCCGTGAGACGTGTCGTCGTGTCCGGTTCCCACAACCCCGATCCCTGATCACCGATCTCCGATCCCTTCGGTCACGCCACCGCGTACTTCCTGGCCTCAAACTCTCCGGCGGGCCGGCCCGACCACCGGTACATCTTGCCGGCGGCGTCGATGAGCACCTCCGACGGGTCGGCCAGGTTTCGCCACCAGAGGCGGTCGTATTCGTACACCAGCCAGCCCCCGAAGCCCGTCTCCGCGAGCGCCCGCACGAACGGCTCGACCGCGAGATCACCCAGGCCCAGCGGCGCGGGCTGGGTGTGCTTCATGTCGCGCAGCTTGACCGAGGCGAGCGAGGAGCCGAGCAGCCTGGCGCCGTCGATCGGATCTTCGTCGGCCATCGCGGCCACCGCTGGCGAATAGGCCGCCGCGATGAGGGGCGAGCCCACACGATCCATCAATTCGACAAGGTCGGCCGCCGTCGGGAACGAGCCGCCGTTCTCGAGCAGCAGCCGCACGCCCGTGTGCCGTGCCGTCGCCGCCGCGAGGCCGAGCCGCTCGACAATCCGCCGCATCCCCGCTTGGCGGCTCTCGCCCTGGAGTTCGAAGCCGAAGACGCGGACGAACGGGCACTCGATCGCCGCCGCCTCGATCACCGCGAGCTTGGTTTCGCGCACGGGCTTCTCGAAGTCGCCGATCACCCGCCCGAGGACCGGGGGAAAGACGGGCGCGTCGAACCGGATCGAGGTCGCCAGGGCCGCCGGCCGGACCCCCTCGTCGGCCAGCAGTTCGCGGATCTTGGCCGACCCGGTGAGGCAGGGCTCGCAGGTGAGGTCGCTGGCGCTGTGCCCGAACGTGCGGAACTCGACGCCGGCGTAGCCCGCGCGGGCGGCGAAGGGGATGACCTCGTCGAGGGTCCAGTCGGGGCAGGCGACGGTGCTGAATGCTGGCTTCATCGGTGGGATCCGGTGGAGGGTTGGTGTGCGTGAGCCCCCATGGTAGAAGATCCATCGGCCCGGGACGGGTCGAGCGCGGGAGAAGTGACGAGACACCCCGGGCGATCGCCCCTCCGGGTCTCCTCCCCAGTCACCGACGGGGGAGGTGGGCCGCCGAAGGCGGGTCGGAGGGGGTCTTCGATCAACCGAGGAAGTTGACGCGCCGGGGAACCCCCTCCGCCTCGCTCCGCTCGGCACCTCCCCCGTCGGCGACGGGGGAGGAGATAGATCCATCTGCGCCCTACCGCCGCTTGGCCCCGCAGTGCCCGCAGAACTTCGCGTCCGCCGCGAGGGGCGAGCCGCAGGCGCTGCAGAACGCCCCGTCGGCCTTCTCGGGCTCCGGGGCCGCGAGCGCGGCGCCGCAGGCGCTGCAGAACTTGCCGGGCGGCACCGCCGCGTGGCAGGCGGCGCACACCACCCCAGCGGCCGCCGGGGCGAGCACCTCGCCGCCCTGGCGGTCCTTGACGAGCATCTGGGCGAGCCCGAAACCCACGCCGAGCCCGGCGCCGCCCATGAGGGCGCCGCCTCCGCCGGTTCCGTCACCGGCGCCGCCGCCCTTCGCCATGCCCTCGCCGGCCCCCATCATCGCCTTGCCCGCGGCGAACTGCTGGTAGGCCCCGACGCCCCCGACCGTCTTGAGGTAGGCCGCGTCGGTGTAGAGCTTCTTGAGGTTGTCGGCGTCCTGCTCGTCGATCGCGATGACGAAGTTGCCCAGGCGGACGACCTCGATGCCGTAGCTCGAGACGTGGGTGGAGATGCCCGCGAGCACCTGCTGCTCGACCTCCTCGGTGTAGGCCCCGCTGGTCACGTCGAGCAGGGGCCACTTATTCTTGACCAACATCTCTGCGATTCGGTCGCGGATGATCTTGAGCACCTGCTCCTTCATCCACGAGCGGACGAGGTACGACTCGGTCCGCCCCATGCCGACGAGCCCGACGATGAGCTTCTCGGGGTCGGTCACCTTGAAGCTGAACTCGCCGTGGACCATGGTCTCGACCGGCACGCCGCTCTTGGGGTCCTCGACGTGCCCGATCCGCCCGCCGAACTTGATGCCGGCGTTCTCGCGGACGTTGACGAAGAAGACCTCCGCGATGAAGACGTTGCCGCCCGTGAAGCGGTCGATCAGATCGGAGAGGAATGGCAGGTTGGACGTGTCGAGCGTGTGCCGCCCGGGCCCGAGCGTCGCGATCGCCTTGCCGTCGCGGAAGAAGACCGCCATCTCGTCGGCCTCGACCGTAAGCTGGCTCTTCATCGGGATGGTCGGGTCGGGGTGCTTCCAGACGACGTGCGACTTCGCGTCGTCGGGGCGGGCGATCATCATCTCGCTCACGCCGCGCTTGAACCAGTCTGCGATGCCCATGTGTGTTCCTCCCGAGTGTGAAACCGAAGTGTACTGCCTTGTCGGAGCGTGGAGCGTGAGCGATACGATTCCTCTGCGTCTCGCGCGGCGAACCGAATCGTGTCGCCTGCGCTCCACGCTCTGAAACTGGCCGGTCCGTCTCCAGAAAGACCCCGGTACCATGTTCGTGTTTCCGACACGCCGCTTTCAGGGCCCCCGATGACGACAGAGCCGGTCGAACAGCACGACGAGGAGATCGAGTCCGAGGTCGAGGAGGAGTCGTCCTCCGCGGCCTCGCCCGATCTCCAGTTCCCCTGCCCCAATTGCGGGGCCGAGATGCGCTGGGACCCCGACGCCGATGCGATGCGCTGCAACTACTGCGAGCACGTCGTCCAGGTGCCGAGGGCCGAAGGGACGATCCTCGAACGCCCGCTCTCCGAGGCGGGCTCGGCCGCCCGGGGCCTGGGGCTCGAACGGCGGGTCATCCGCTGCGACACCTGCGGCGCCACCGTCTCGCTCGACACGGGCGAGACCGCCGACGTCTGCGTCTACTGCGGCTCGCCCGCGGTGCTCGACCAGGACGCCAACCGCAACGCGATCCGCCCCGAGTCGCTCATCCCGATCGACGTCGGCAAGGACGACGTCGAGTCCGCGTTCCGCAAGTGGCTCAAGGGTCTCTGGTTCCGCCCAAGCGCCCTCAAGCAGCTCAAGCACTTCGACGCGGTCGGCGTCTACACGCCCTTCTGGACCTTCGACTGCCGCGTCCACTCCGACTGGTCGGCCGATGCGGGCTACTACTACTGGGTCACGCAGACCTACTGGACCACGGTCAACGGGCGCCGGGTGATGCGCACGAGGCAGGTGCGCAAGGTCCGCTGGGTGCCTAAGTGGGGTTCGCGTGACGACGCCTACGACGACGTCCTGATCTCCGCCTCGCTGGGAAGGCCCCACGACCTCGTGAACAAGCTGGGACCGTTTGATCTCAACGCTCTCGTGGGCTACCGCCCTGAGTACCTCGCCGGCTGGCGGGCCGAGGAATACCAGGTCGACCTCGAGACGGGCTGGGGCCGCGCCCAGCAGATCGTCGAGCACGAGCAGGAGCGGCGCTGCGGGGGCGACGTCCCGGGCGACACCCACCGCTTCCTCCGCGTCGCCAACGCGATCTCCGACACCCGCTGGAAGCACATCCTCCTGCCGATCTGGTCGCTCCAGTACCGCTTCGGCGGCAAGACCTACACCGTCCTCATCCACGGCCAGACCGGCAACGTCGTGGGGCATGCGCCGTACAGCTGGGTCAAGATCACCCT
This sequence comes from Phycisphaeraceae bacterium, assembly GCA_023898685.1. GTDB lineage: Bacteria > Planctomycetota > Phycisphaerae > Phycisphaerales > UBA1924 > UBA1926. The sequence continues at coordinate 2,332,998 of CP060234.1, read as the reverse complement.
GTTCGTGCTGGGGCTGCTTGTCGCGGGAGGTATCGTCGCGGCGGTTCTGGCGCTATCGCAATTGCACTAGGCTCAGCGCACCGACCTCCATGAACGGGCACCGATTGGTTCCGAGCGGCGGTTTCGCGTAGACTCCGCGTTGGCCGGCGCCGATCCCGCGCCGGCGGGAGAACACTGATGTCAACGACGATCGGGCATTACGTTGGTGGAACCCTGCTGGCCGACGCGGCCGGCGGCGAACAGATCTCGGTGCTCAACCCAGCGACGGGCGAGGACCTGGGACGTGTGAGGCTCGATGCGACCGAAGCCGCCGACCGGGCGGTGGCCGCCGCCGCCGGGGCGTTCGAGTCGTGGGCCGCGACCCCGGTGGGCGAGCGGGTGCAGTGCCTGTTCCGCTACAAGCAGGTCCTCGAGGACCACTTCGAGGAACTCGCCGCCCTCATCGTCTCCGAGCACGGCAAGACGATGGGCGAGGCGCGGGGCGACGTGCGGCGAGGCATCGACTGCATCGAGTTCGCCTGCTGCGCCCCCGTGCTGATGATGGGCAATACCCTGCCCCAGATCGCGGTGTCGAGCTCGTTCTGCCGGAGCGAGGACGAGGGCGGCATCGGCATCGACAGCACGTCGGAGCGCGTGCCGATCGGCGTCTGCGTCGGCATCACGCCGTTCAACTTCCCGATCATGGTGCCGCTGTGGATGTGGCCCATGGCGGTCGCGTGCGGCAACACCTTCGTGCTCAAGCCTTCCGAGAAGGTCCCGCTCAGCGCCCTCCGCGAGCTCGAGCTGACGGGCGAGGCGGGCTTCCCGCCGGGCGTCATCAACGCGGTGACGGGCGGCGCCGATGTCGTCAACCGGCTGATCACCCACCCCGACGTGCGGTCCGTCTCCTTTGTGGGCTCGACGAAGGTCGCCAAGCACGTCTACACCACCGCGACCGCCGCCGGCAAGCGGGCCCAGTGCATGGGCGGCGCCAAGAACTTCATGGTCATCATGCCCGACGCCGACCGCGACGCGGTCGTCGAGGGCGTCCTGGGTTCCGCCTTCGGCAACACGGGACAACGCTGCCTCGCGGGCTCGGTCGCCGCCCCGGTGGGCGACGCGGCCGACTGGTTCGTCCCCACGATCATCGAGGCGGCCAAGGGCATCACCGTCTCGCGGGGCGACGACCCGGCCGTCAAGATGGGCCCCGTGATCGACGAGGCGAGCCGGGAACGGATCAACTCGTACATCCAGATCGGCGTCGACGAGGGCGCCAAACTGGCTCTCGACGGGCGCACCGCGAAGATCCCGCAGGGCGGCTGCTTCGTGGGTCCCAGCGTGTTCGACCACGTGAAGCCCACCATGCGGATCTGCCAGGAGGAGATCTTCGGCCCCGTGCTCTCCGTCGTGCGCTGCGCGTCGCTCGAAGACGCGATCGACGCCCTCAACTCGACCGACTACGGCAACATGGGCGTGATCTTCACGTCCAGCGGCTACAACGCCCGAAGATTCAAGACGCGCGCCCGGGCCGGCATGATCGGCGTCAACGTGGGCGTGCCCGCCCCGATGGCGGTCTTCCCGTTCGCGGGGTGGAAGAACTCGTTCTTCGGCGACCTGCACGCCAACGGAGAGGACGCCGTCCGCTTCTACACCGAGCACAAGATCCTCGTCACCCGCTGGATCTGATAGTGAGAGAGGGCTCATCGAGCCCGGTATCAGCAGAGCCCCGAGCGCAGGCGACGGGCCAAAGCCACCGGATTCTCGGCCCGTCGCTAACGCTCAGGGCTCTTTCGGAAAGGTCTGACTATGGCGAGGATCACACGAGCCGCGCTCATCCAGGCGTCGAGCCCGAGCTGCGAGGGCGTCGCGCTGCCCGACCTCAAGCAGGCGACGATCGAGAAGCACCTGCCCATGATCGCCGAGGCCGCCGACAAGGGCGCCCGCGTCTGCTGCCTCCAGGAGATCTTCTGCGGCCCCTACTTCTGCGCCGAGCAGGACACCCGCTGGTACGAGACCGCCGAGCCCATCCCGGATGGCCCGACGACCAAGCTCATGCAGGACATCGCCCGCAAGCACAAGATGGTCCTCGTCGTCCCGATCTACGAGCAGGCGATGACGGGCGTCTATTACAACACCGCCGCGGTGATCGACGAGCGGGGCGAGTACCTGGGCAAGTACCGCAAGCACCACATCCCCCACTGCCACCCGGGCTTCTGGGAGAAGTTCTACTTCACGCCGGGCGACCTGGGCTACCCCGTCTTCCAGACCAGCTTCGGGCGCATCGGCGTGTACATCTGTTATGACCGCCACTTCCCGGAGGGCGCCCGCGAGCTTGGGCTCAACGGCGCCGAGCTGGTGTTCAACCCGTCCGCGACCGTCGCGGGGCTCAGCGAGTATCTCTGGAAGCTCGAGCAGCCCGCCCACGCGGTGGCCAACCAGTACTTCGTCGGCGCGATCAACCGCGTGGGGCACGAGAAGCCCTGGGACATCGGCGAGTTCTACGGGCAGAGCTACTTCTGCGACCCCCGGGGCCAGATGATCGCCCAGGCCTCGCGTGACAAGGACGAGGTGGTCGTCGCCGACCTCGATCTCGACATGATCCAGAAGGTGCGCGACGTCTGGCAGTTCTACCGCGACCGCCGCCCCGAGAGCTACCAGCAGATCGCCAGCACCGGCGGGCGCGCCTGACCGCGGGGCCCAAGCAAGGCATGCCCCGCGCCCTCTCCAACCCCGATCTCGACCCCGTGCCCATCGAGCGGCGCGACTGGTCGGCCTGGAACATCGCCGCCCTCTGGATCGGGATGGCGGTCTGCATCCCCACCTACATGCTCGCCGCGGGTCTGATCAAGGCGGGCATGAACTGGTGGCAGGCGGTGCTGACCGTCCTGCTAGGCAACGTCGTGGTGCTCGTGCCGATGATCCTGATCGGGCACGCCGGCACCAAGTACGGCGTGCCCTTCCCCGTCATCGCCCGCGCCAGCTTCGGCACCAAAGGCGCCCACATCCCAGCCATCGCCCGCTCGCTCGTCGCCTGCGGCTGGTTCGGCATCCAGACCTGGATCGGCGGCGCCGCGATCTACGCGATCATCACCGCCCTGGGCTGGATCCACGAGGACCCCGAGGCCGCGAAGATCGGCTTTCTGGGCATCACCGCCTGGCAGTTCGCCTGCTTCCTCGCGTTCTGGCTCATCCACGTCGTCATCGTGATCCGGGGGATCACGTCGATCAAGTGGCTCGAAGCGTGGGCGGCGCCCTTCCTCATCGCCGCGGGCCTCGCCCTGCTCGTCTGGGCGATCTTCAGGGTCGACGAGCCCTCGCAGCTCTTCAAAGGCAAGTCCGACTTCACGAGCCCGGGCCAGTTCTGGCACGTCTTCTTCCCGCAGCTCACCGCGATGGTCGGCTTCTGGGCTACGCTCAGCCTCAACATCCCCGACTTCACCCGCTACACCCGCTCGCAGCGCAGCCAGATCGTCGGGCAGGTCGTCTCGCTGCCCCCCACGATGACCCTGTTCTGCTTCATCGGCATCGTGGTCACCAGCGCCACCGTCGTGCTCTATGGAGAGGCGATCTGGGACCCCGTCGCCCTCGTCTCGCGGATGGGCTCGACCACCGTCGTCGTGATCTCGATGATCGCCCTGCTGCTCGCGACGCTCTCGACCAACCTCGCCGCCAACGTCGTCAGCCCCGCCAACGGGTTCTCGAACCTCATGCCGGGTCGAATCGGCTTCCGCGCCGGGGGGCTGATCACGTGCGTGATCGGCATCGTCATCATGCCCTGGCGCCTGCTCGACGACCTGGGGGACTACATCTTCACCTGGCTCATCGGCTACAGCGCCCTGCTGGGCCCGATCGCGGGCATCATGATCTCCGACTACTTCCTCCTCCGCCGCACCCGCCTCGACGTCGACGCCCTGTACGACCCCCAGGGCGAGTACGCGGGCCTGAATTGGCGGGCCGTGATCGCGTTCGTGCTCGCGGTCGCGCCGAACCTGCCGGGATTCATCAACGCGGCGACCAACACCGCGGGCACCGACAAGGCGATTTTCCCCGCCCACTTCGACACGATCTATGGCTACGCCTGGTTTGTGGGCCTGCCGCTCGGGATGCTGGTCTACTACGTGCTGATGCTGGGGGTCGCCAAGCCCGCGACACGCGCCACCTCACAACACGACCATCAGAGGGACAAACCGTCATGACCGCCCCAACGCTCCCCCCGTTCGACCACACGCCCGCCCCGTACACCGGCCCTTCCAAGGCCGAGGTGCGCGAGCTCCGCTCGACCTACCTCTCCCCCGCGATCCTGACCTACTACCGCGACCCCGTGATGATCGTCGAGGGCAAGATGCAGTACCTCTACGACGAGACGGGCCGCCGCTACCTCGACGGGTTCGCCGGCATCGTCACCGTCAGCGTGGGTCACTGCCACCCGCGCGTGATCGAGAAGGTCAACGCCCAGAACGAGCTGCTCCAGCACACGACGACGATCTACCTCCACCCCAATATCGCCCGCTTCGCGAAGATGATCGCGGACGCGATGCCCAAGGACTCGGGGCTCACCACCTGCTACTTCACCAACTCCGGCAGCGAGGCGAACGACCTCGCCCTCATGATCGCCCGCCTGCATTCCGGCTCGAACGACGTCATCGCCCTCCGCAACGCCTACCACGGCATGTCCCCCACCGCGATGGGCCTGACCGCCCTGCACACCTGGAAATTCCCCGTCCTCCAGGGCATCGGCGTTCACCACGCCCTCAACCCCGACCGCTACCGGGGCCACTGGGGCTACGACGACCGCGACGCGGGCGGCAAGTACGCCGGGGACGTCGAGGACCTGATCCGCACCGCGACGCCGGGCCGCATCGCGGGGTTCATCGCCGAGTGCATCCAGGGCGTGGGCGGGGCGGTCGAGCTGCCGCCGGGCTATCTCAAACGCGTCTACGACGCGGTGCACAACGCCGGCGGGCTCTGCATCGCCGACGAGGTGCAGACCGGGTTCGGGCGCACGGGCGAGCACTTCTGGGGCTTCGAGAACCACGGCGTCACGCCCGACATCGTCACGATGGCCAAGGGCATTGGCAACGGCGCCCCCATCGGCTGTGTCATCACGCGGAAGGAGATCGCCGCCTCGCTCGCCCAGCGCCTCCACTTCAACACCTTCGGCGGCAACCCCGTCTCGATGGCCCAGGGCATCGCGACGCTCGAGGTGATGCACGAGGAGAACATCCAGCAGAAGGCGAAGGAGATCGGGGCCCACCTCCGTCAGGGGCTCGACTCGCTCGCCAAGAAGCATGACCTGATCGGCGACGTCCGCGGCATGGGCCTCATGCTGGGCGTCGAATTGGTCCGCGACCGTTCCACCAAGGAACCGGCGGGCCCCGAGACCGCCAAGGTCATGGAGCTGTGCAAGGACATGGGCCTGCTGATCGGCAAGGGTGGGCTCTACGGCAACGTGCTGCGGATCAAGCCCCCGATGTGCCTGACGCGCGACGACTGCGACTTCCTGCGCGCCGTGCTCGACGAGGCATTGACGCAGGCCGCGAAGAGCTGAGAGGGAAAAAGTGTGCCACGGCCGTGTCGGCCGTGCGTGTGAATCTTGAACTTCCGCACGGCCGACACGGCCGTGGCACACTGAACAAGGAACCGAATCGCTTCCGGGCCAGACAGGAGGCCGAAGAAATGGCATTGCTGATCAAGAACGGGCGGATCATCACCGCCACCGACGACTACACCGCCGATGTCTACTGCGAGGGCGAGACGATCACGAAGATCGCCCCGAGCATCGACTCTGGAAGCATCGCCAAAGGCACCGAGGTGATCGACGCCGCCGGCAAATACGTCTTCCCGGGCTTCATCGACCCCCATGTGCACATCCATCTGCCCTTCATGGGCACGTGCGCGAAGGACGACCACGCCTCGGGCTCCCGCGCCGCCCTGGCGGGGGGCACCACCTCGTTCATCGAGATGATCTGCCCCGGGCCCAAGGACGAGCCCCTCGACGCGTTCAACGAATGGAAGTCAAAGGCCGAGGGCCAGGCCGCGTGCGACTTCTCCTTCCACATGTCCGTCGTCCGTTTCGACGAGTCGGCCCGCGAGCAGTTCAGGCAGATCGTGACGATAGAGGGCATCCCCTCATTCAAGGTCTTCCTCGCCTACAAGGGCGCGCTCGACCTTTCCGACGAAGACCTCTTCGGCATGCTCTCGCTCGCCAAGGAGCTGGGCGTCATCGTCACGGCCCACTGCGAGAACGCCGAGGCGATCGACGCGATGCAGAAGCGTCTGCTCGCCGAGGGCAAGACCGGCCCCGAGTGGCACGAGCCCTCCCGCCCGATCAGCGTCGAGGCCGACGGCGTGCACCACCTCGCCACGATGGCGGGCCTCACAGGCGCCCACATCTACACGGTGCACACTTCGTGCGAGCCCGCCGTCCGCACCGCGCTCGACGCCCGCCTGCGGGGCGTCAACGTCTGGATCGAGTCGGTGATGCCCCACCTCGTGCTCGACAAATCGGCGGCCGAGCGGCCCAACTTCGAGGGCGCGAAGTACGTCATGTCACCCCCGCTCCGCGGCAGGCGGCATCAGGACGTGCTCTGGGCGGGCCTCGCCGGGCGCGCCATCAGCACCATCGCGACCGACCATGCCCCCTTCGACTTCAAGGGGCAGAAGGACATGGGCAAGGGCGCATTCACGAAGATTCCCAACGGCATCCCGTCGATCCAGGATCGCCCCGCCCTTGTCTACACCCACGGCGTCCGCCCGGGCCGCATTGACCTGCACACCTTTGTCGACGCGTGCAGCACCCAGGCCGCCCGCATCTTCGGCATGTACCCCCGCAAGGGCGACATCCGCGTCGGCGCCGACGCCGACCTGGTCGTGTGGGACCCCGACTTCGAGGGGACGCTCTCCAAGGAGACGAGCCTCAGCGCGGTCGACTACAACGCCTACGAGGGGTGGAAGGTCAACGGCCGGGCCTCGGCCGTCACGGTCCGCGGCGAGGTGCAGGCGAAGGAAGGCAAGTTCGTCGGCACGACCGGGCGGGGCCGGCTCATCACCCGCGAACCGACGCATTTCTGAATTCGTCCCGTCCTTCTTCGTGTGCCACGGCCGTGTCGGCCGTGCGGCGTGCCTAGGACGTCAATCCGGCCATCGCACGGCCGACACGGCCGTGGCACACTCGGAGCACGGGACGCGTCTCAATCGTTCGACACCAGCCGATCCGACTGCTCGACGAACCGGTCCCCCTCCCACGCGGTGTCCTTGGTCACCATCCCCGCCTTCTCCGCCTTCTCCGCCGCCTTCACCTCCGCCTGCCGCCTCACCAGCTCGGCGTGCGTCGTGAAGTAGCGGAGCGAGTGCCCCCGGAAGTCGTCGAGCGTCTCGAAACCGTGCTTTTCCATGAACGCGAGCAGGCCCTCGCACAGCGTGCTCGCCAGCTTGTATCCGTGGATCATCACGCCGGTGCACACCTGCACCGTGTGCGCCCCCAGCAGGATGAACTGCGCCGCGTCCTCGCCCGATTCGACGCCCCCGATCGCGGACAAGCTGCGATCCACAAACTCGCCCTTCAGAGGCGGCTCGCCGTCATCCGAGATCGGCGCCCCGGACCCGCCCCCGAACATCATCGTCGCCAGCTCCATCACCATCCGCAGCGCGATCGGGCGGACCGCCTTGCACGAGTACCCGCCCGGCACCGAGTAGCCCTCGACCGTGGGCTCGGGCCTCAGTGTCTCGAGATCGATGCCCATCACCGAGAGGATCGTGTTGATCGCCGACAAGCCATTGCATCCCGCCCGCAGCGCCGACCGTCCCGGGTCGACGATGTGCGTGATGTTGGGCGTCATCTTCGCCCACACGGGCACCCTGCTCGCCCCGCACACCCAGCCGCAAACCTCCTCGAGCAGGTCCGGGTCCTGCCCCATCGCCGAGCCCATGCGGCGTTCGGGCAGCCCGTGCGGGCACGAGAAGTTCAGCTCGAACGCGTCGATGCCCGTCTCCTGCGTCCGCTCGATGATCTCCACCCACGCGTCCTTGCGGTACTCCTCCATGATCGACGCGATGAGCACGCGATCGGGGTAGGCCGCCTTGATCTCCCGGAACTCGTCGAGCCAGGTCTCGAAGGGGCGGTCGCTGATCAGCTCGATGTTCTCCCAGCCGATCACCTCGCGCGACTGCTCGGCCCGCATCCGCGCGTACCGCGGCGCGACGTTGACCACCTTCGACGCGTCGAGGCTGATCGTCTTCGAGATCACCGCGCCCCAGCCCTCGTCGAACGCCTTGCCGATCACCTTGGCGTTGGTGCCGGGCGGGCCCGAGCCAATCACAAACGGATTGGGGAGCGTCAGGCCGTCGACCTTGGTTTCGAGCGTGGGCAAGGGGCAATCCTCCCGGAAGGCGGTCTCCACCAGCGTGCAAACCGCCAGTATACCAGACGCGCCCGCTCCCGCGAAGCGTCCGCCCGCCCCCGCGTCCGTGGTATGCTGTGCGGTTTGGACGCCGACCACCGATGGAGTGACGATGGCATCGCCGCGACGCAGCGAGGGGATCAGCAAGCTCACCGGGCGTGAGCGGTACGTCGACGACCTCGCGATCGACGGCTGCTGGTGGGGCATGACCGCCCGCAGCCCCGCACCCCGCGGCCGCATCCGCGAGATCCGCTTCGGGAAGGGGGTCGACTGGTCCGAGTTCGTCGTCGTCGACCACCGCGACATCCCGGGCCCCAACGAGGTCCGCCTGATCGAGCTCGACCAGCCCGTCCTCGCCGCCGACCGCGTGCGGCACGTGCACGAGGCGGTCGTGCTCGTCGCCCATCCGTCGCGCGAGATGTGCCGGCGCGCGATCCGCGAGATCGAGATCGTCGTCGACCGCGAGCCGCCCGCGCTCGACTTCCGCGTCACACCATCGCCGGACCAGATCCAGTACGCCGACGACAACGTGCTCAAGCACCTGCGCATCGAGAAGGGCGACGTCGAGCGGGCGCTCGCCGGGGCCGCCCACGTCGTCGAGGAGGTCTACGAGACCGGCGCTCAGGAGCACGTCTACCTCGAGACCCAGGGCATGCTCGCGTGGGAGGATGACGGCGTCGTCACCGTCAGCGGGTCGATGCAGTGCCCCTACTACGTGCTCAACGCGCTGATACACGCGCTCGGGCGCGATGAGAAGCAAGTCCGCGTCGTCCAGACCCCGACGGGCGGCGGGTTCGGCGGCAAGGAGGACTACCCCTCCAACATCGCCCTCCACGCCGCCCTGCTCGCGCTGAAGGCGAAGCACCCGGTCAAGATCATCTACGACCGGGGCGAGGACCTCGCCGCGACGACCAAGCGGCACCCCTCGCTCGTCCGCCACCGCACGGGTGTCGACAGCGAGGGCCGCCTCGTCGCCCAGGACATCGAGATGATCCTCGACGGCGGGGCCTACGTCACGCTCTCGCCCGTGGTGCTGAGCCGTGGGATCATCCACGCCGCGGGTCCCTACGCGTGCGACAACGTCCGCATCGTGGGGCGTGCGGTGATGACCAACTCGGTGCCCTTCGGCGCCTTCCGGGGCTTCGGCGCCCCGCAGAGCCTCTTCGCCTGCGAGCGACAGATGGACCGCGTCGCGCGGGCCGCGAGCCTCTCGCCCGCCGAGATCCGCCGTCGCAACCTGATCCGCGACGGGCAGACGACCTCCACGTCGCAGCGCATCGACGACGGGACGGATCGCCTGGCGGTGCTCGATGCCGCCCTGCGGCGGTCGGACTACGACGCCAAGCGCGAGGCCCACCGCTCGTTCAACGCCTCGCATCCCTATCTTCGACGCGGCATGGGCCTCGCCTCGTTCTACCACGGCGCTGGGTTTACGGGCGGGGGCGAGGTCTATCTCGCGTCGACCCAGCACGTCGCGGGGCTGCCCGACGGGCGCGTCGAGGTCCGCAGCGCCAGCACCGAGATCGGGCAGGGCACGCGCACGATCTTCGCCACCATCGCCGCAAGCCGCCTGGGGCTCGACGAATCCGACATCGTGATCGCCGAGCCCGACACTTCGCGCGTGCCCAACAGCGGGCCAACCGTCGCCTCGCGCACCGCGATGGTGGTGGGCCACCTGCTCGAGCTCGCCTGCGACGACCTCCGCCGAACGCTGGGGCTCCCAAAGGACGCCCCGGGCGATGCAGTCCGCGCCGCGATCATCGCCCGCTTGGCATCGCACCCAAGTGAAGAGCTGGTGGGCAAAGCCCGGTACAAGGCCCCGCCCGGCATCCAGTGGGACGAGCAGACCTACAAGGGCGACGCCTACGGCACGTTCGCGTGGGCGACCTACGTCGCCGAGGTCGAGGTCGACCTGCGCATGTTCGAGACCCGCGTCATCGCCTTCGACGCCGTGCAGGAGATCGGCAAGGTGCTCAACGAGACGTTGGCTCGCGGCCAGATCCAGGGCGGCGTGGTCCAGGCGATCGGCTGGGCGCTGACCGAAGACTTCGTGTGGAAGGACGGCGCGATGGCCAACGCCCAGCTCACCAACTACATCATCCCGTCCGCTTGCGATGTCCCGCCCATCGGCGTCGAGTTTCTCGAGAACCCATACCCCCATGGCGCCATGGGCGCCAAGGGCATCGGCGAACTGCCGATGGATGGCCCTGCCCCCGCGATCTGCAACGCCGTCGCCGACGCGCTGGGCGTTGAGCCCACGACGATCCCACTCACGCCCGAGCGGCTGATGGATCTGATGACCGAGGCGGGTGTCGCATGAGCAAGCCGCAAGCCGAGAAGATCGAGATTGAACTCACCGTCAACGGCCAACCCGTCGCCGTGTCGGTCAGCCCCGTTGAGCGTCTGCTCGACACGCTCAGATACACGATGAATCTGACCGGCACCAAGGAGGGCTGCGGCGAGGGCGAGTGCGGCGCGTGCACCGTCGTGCTCGATGGCCTGCCCGTCAACTCCTGCCTCGTCCCGACAATCCAGGCCCGGGGCCGGCGCGTCGAGACGATCGAATCGATCGACCCGAGCCGCCTCTCCGAGCTACTCGACTCGGGGGCGACCCAGTGCGGCGCCTGCACCCCCGGAGTCGTGATGTCCGCCTGCTGGGTGCTCGACCACCCGGACCTGTGCGACTCCCACTCCCTCCGCGAACTGATGGCGGGCAACCTCTGCCGCTGCACGGGCTACGACGGGATCATCGATGGTCTCGCGGCCGCCCTCGATGCAAGCAATCAGCGACCCGGAGCGGGCGCATGAAGCTGCTCACGCCCGGCACGGTCCCCGAAGCAACCGCGATGCTCCGCGACTCGGGCGGGCGGGCCAAGCCCATCGCCGGCGCGACCGATGTCTTCGTCCACTGGCCCGTCCGCGTGCCGGCAGATGACGAGATCTTCATCGACCTCTCGGGCCTCGCCGAGCTTCGCCCCCACCGCTGGACCGACGACGAATTGATCCTCGGCGCCCTGACCACCTACTGGGACGTCATTACCGATCCGCGCGCCGCCGAGGAGTTTGCCATCCTCGTTCAAGCCGCCCGCACCGTCGGCTCGATCCAGATCCAGACCCGGGGCACCTGGGCCGGCAACATCGCCAACGCCTCCCCCGCGGCCGACGGCGTCCCCGCCCTCATGGCCCGCGACGCGGTAGTCGAGCTCACCTCCGCCGAGGGTGTCGAGCAGGTCCCGCTCGACGCGTTCTACCTGGGCTACAAGCGGTTCGTGATGAAGCCCGACCAGCTCATCACCGCCATCCGCCTGCCCCGCCGCCCCCACCACTTCGAGTCGTTTATCAAGGTCGGCACGCGCCGCGCCCAGGCGATCACCAAGGTCGGCGTTGCGATTGCCCATTCCGACGCGGGCTGGCGCATCGTCGCCAACAGCATGGCCCCCACCGTCCGCCGATGCCGCGCCCTCGAAGAGGCTCTCGACGACCAAGCCCCGCTCCGTTCGCCAAACGACTTCACGCCCCTGCTCACCCGCGATCTCGCCCCCATCGACGACATCCGCTCCACCGCCGCCTACCGCCTCGGCGTGCTGGCCCGCGTGCTCTACCATGAACTGGCGCCCGTGTGCGGCTCGGTCGGGCCAAGCGGCGCCGCGTCTTGAAAAGAGGCTCTGCGATGACCATCGCGAGAACAGACCCCCACCTCATGGCCGTCGCCCGGGGCGACCGCCCCGCCGACGCCATCTTCCGCAACGGGCGCGTCGTCAACGTCTTTACCCGCGAGATCGAGGAAGTCCCCGTCGCGATCTACGGGGGCCGCATCGCGAGCGTGGGCGTCGACGCCGACGCCGACCTCGTCGTCGACCTCGACGGGCGCTACCTCGCCCCGGGCCTCATCGACGCCCACATGCACGTCGAGTCGACCATGATGCTCCCGCGCGAGTTCGTCCGCGTCGCGGCCCCCCACGGCACGACGGGCGTCGTCTTCGACCCGCACGAGATCGCCAACGTCCTGGGGCTCGAGGGCATCCGCTTCCTCATGGACGAATGCCGGGGCCTGCCGATGGACATCATGTTCGCGGTCTCATCCTGCGTGCCCTCGTCCGCGATGGAGACCTCGGGCGCCCGCCTCGAAGCGGGCGACCTCGCGCCCCTGTTTGACGAGCCCAATGTCGTCGCACTCGCCGAGATGATGAACTACCCGGGGGTGTTCCTGGCCGACCCGGGTGTGCTCGCCAAAGTCGCATTGGGCCTCGATCGGGCCATCGTTGATGGGCACTGCCCGGGCCTCACCGGCGCCCCCCTCCGCGCCTACGCCGCCGCGGGGATCACGAGCGACCACGAGTGCACCCGCCCCGAAGAAGCCCTCGAGAAAATCCGCCTCGGCATGCGCATCTACCTCCGTGAGGGCAGCGCCGCGAAAAACATCGAGGCCCTCGTCCCCGTCGTCAACGAGACCAACGCCCACCGATTCTGCTTCTGCACCGACGACCGCCACCCTGGCGACCTGCGGCACGAGGGGCACATCGACCACGTCGTCCGCAAGGCGGTGCGTCTGGGGCTCGACCCGGTTACCGCCCTCGCGATGGCCTCGCTGCACGCCGCCGAGCACTACCGCCGCCCCGACATCGGCGCGATTGCCCCGGGCCGCTTTGCCGACATGATCGTCTTCGACGATCTCCAGGACATCCGCCCCCACCGCGTGATCTTCCGGGGCCAGACGATCGCCGAGCACGGCCAGATGACCGTCGAAACCGAGGTCGCCGGAGAAGGCGGCCACCCATCCGCCCGCCGCTCGACCGTCCACCTGCCCGTCGGCCTATCCGAAGCATCGTTCCGCATCAAGTCCACAGCACCGGGCCAGATCCGCGTCATCGGCATGGACCCAACCCAGCTCGTCACCGCCGAGCACCACATGGATCCAATGGTCGACGACGGCCTCTGCGTCGCCGACCCGGGGCGCGACCTGCTCAAGATCGCCGTTATCGCGCGCCACAACATCACCGAGGGCGTCGGCCTGGGCTTCGTCACGGGCTTTGGCTTCAAGGATGGCGCTCTTGCGAGCACCGTTGGCCACGATGCCCACAACCTCGCCGTCGTCGGCACCAACGACGCCGACATGCTCGTGGCCGCCAAGGCCCTCGAGCAATCTCATGGCGGCCAGTGCGTGGTCCAGCACGGCAAGGTCGTCGCCCTGCTGCCCCTGCCCATCGCGGGCCTGCTCTCTGACGCCGAGGCCCCCGAGGTCATCGAGCAACAGCACGCCCTGCTCGAAGCGGCCCATTCGATCGGCTGCCCGCTCGACGACCCCTTCATGCCCCTGAGCTTCATGCCCCTGCCGGTGATCCCCAAGCTCAAGCTCACCGACCTGGGCCTCGTCGACGTCGAGAGCCAGACCGTCGTGCCCCTCTTCGTCGGGGCGAACGCATGAGTTGCGTCAGTGGATTCCACTGCGTGGTCTGCGGCGAAGCGACCGACGCCCCCAAGTCGGCCGGCGTCTGCCCCCGTTGCAACGACCCCTCGGCCGTCCTCGAGATCTCCTTCGACCTTGACAAGGCCGCGCGCACGCTGACCCCCGCCGCCCTCGCCGAGCGTCCGTTCAACCACTGGCGCTACCGCGAGCTGCTCCCGATTGAGCCCGACGCCAAGGCCTTCACCTGGCCCGTCGGCTGGACGCCCATCCTCGAATCCGAACGCCTCGCCGCCTGGGCCGGCGCCCGCCGCCTGCGGGTCAAGGACGATGGGCGCAATCCCACCGCGAGCTTCAAGGACCGGGCCTCGAGCGTCGGCGTGCTCCACGCACTCCAGCGCGGCGCGACCCGCATCGCCTGCGCCTCGACCGGCAACGCCGCCTCCAGCCTCGCGGGCTTCGCCGCGATCGCGGACCTCCCGGCGACGATCTTCGTCCCCGCCGCCGCCGCCGAGCCCAAGGTCGCCCAGCTCCTCGTCTTCGGGGCCGACGTCCGGCGCGTCCGGGGCACCTACGAGCAGGCCTACGACCTCTGCTCCGCCCGCTGCGCCGAGCACGGGTGGTACAACCGCAACTGCGCCATCAACCCCTACCTTGTCGAAGGCAAGAAGACCTGCGGCCTCGAGATCGCCGAGCAGACGGCGGGCGACGTGCCCGACTGGGTCGCCGTCTCCGTGGGGGACGGCTGCACCATCGCGGGGGTCGCCAAGGGCCTGATCGAGATGCACCGCCTGGGCTTCATCGACCGCGTCCCCCGCGTGCTGGGCGTGCAGGCCAAGGGCGTCGACCCGGTCGCCCTCGCGTTCGAGACGGGCGAGCCCACCCCGCCCGACGGCACGACGATGGCCGACAGCATCAACGTCGCCGTGCCCCGCAATTGGCGCAAGGCGGTCGCCCGCGTCCGCGAAACCGGCGGCTGCTTCGTCCGCGTCAGCGACGGAGAGATCGGCGAGGCGATGAAGGCGACGGGTGCCCTCGCGGGCGTCTTCGCCGAGCCCGCCGGCGCGACCTCCGTCGCGGGCCTCAAGCGAGCCATCGCCGACGGCGTCATCGACCCCGCCTCCAACGTCCTCGCCGTCGTCACCGGCAACGGGCTCAAGGACATCGCCACCGCGATGCGCCTCTGCGGCCAACCCACGGAGGTCGACCCCCTGTGATCGGACCTTGGTTGAATTGCCCCTCCCGCTATGATTCCCGATTCGGGGTTCACCACAAGACCAAGAACGGAACCCGACGTGTCGAGAACCGCCGCTGAAACGATGACGACACCCGACCAGGCCATCGAGAACGCCGTCACCTGCTGCCGCGAGCGGGGCATCCTCCTGCCCACCTTCGCCCAGATGCGCGACCCGTCGCTGATTCCCCGGTCCATCCGCGACCGACTCGCAAACGTCGGCCTCTGGGACGTCGACCCGCTCAACCTGTTCCGCATCACCTGGAAGAACGAGCCCGTCGCCTCGGGCGGGCTCTACAACGACGGCAACTGGATCGAGTTCCCCACCAGCCTCACGGGCGTCGACGCCCGAATCGTGGGCCTCGTCGGCAAGTGGTTCCCCACCGGCGCCCACAAGGTCGGCGCGGGCTACGCCTGTCTCGTCCCCCGCCTCGTCTCGGGCGAGTTCGACCCGACAAGCCAGAAGGCCGTCTGGCCCTCCACCGGCAACTACTGCCGGGGCGGCGCGTTCGACTGCGCCCTGCTGGGCTGCGACGCCGTCGCCATCCTCCCCGAGGGCATGAGCCGCGAGCGGTTCGAGTGGCTCAAGGGCATCGGCGCCGAGGTCATCGCCACCCCGGGCTGCGAGTCGAACGTTCGCGAGATCTACGACAAGTGCTGGGAGATCAAACGCACCCGCCCCGAGTGCGTGATCTTCAACCAGTTCGAGGAGTTCGGCAACGCCTGCTGGCACCACGACGTCACCGGCTCGATCATCGAGGAGACCTTCAACCGCCTCGCCAAGCCGGGCGATCGCCTCGCGGGCTACGTCTCCGCCACCGGCTCGGCCGGCACCATCGCCGCGGGCGACTACCTCCGCAAGGTCCACCCCGGAATCTCCGTCACCGCCGCCGAGGCGCTCCAGTGCCCCACCCTCCTCCGCTGCGGCTACGGCGACCACCGCATCGAGGGCATCGGCGACAAGCACATCCCCTGGATCCACAACGTCCGCAACACCGACGTCGTCTGCGCCATCGATGACGAGCAATGCATCGCGCTCATGCGGCTATTCAACGAGCCCGCCGGTGCCGAATTCCTCAAGGGCGAAGGCATCCCAAAGGGCCTCGTCGCCCAACTCCCCCTCCTGGGCATCTCCTCGATCTGCAACCTCGTCTCCGCGATCAAGCAAGCCAAGCTGCTCGATCTGGGCCAGCGCGACTTCATCTTCATCCCCCTCACCGATTCGATGGAGCTCTACGCCAGCCGCCTCGCCGAGCAGCGCGACCAGCACGGCCCCTACGACGCCGACTGGGCCGCCCGCCACTTCGACCGCTGGCTCGCCGGGATCTCGACCGACCACATGCGCGAGCTCAACCACCACGACCGCCGCGCCCTGCACAACTTCAAGTACTTCACCTGGGTCGAGCAGCAGCAGCGGGCGCTCGAGGACCTCGAACGCCTCTGGGATCCGGCGTTCTGGGACGAGATGTTCGCCCAGGTCAAAGCGTGGGACCGCGCCATCGAGGCGTTCAACCAGCGCGTGGGGCTGCCGACATGACCGCGACCCCTACCCGCGATACCTCGACGAGCATCCGACTCACCGTCAACGGCGTCGAACGCACGTTTAGCGGCGACCCCGATTCCTCGTTGCTCGACTTCATCCGCGAGGGCTGCGGCGACGTCTCCCCCAAGGACGGCTGCTCCCCCCAGGCCGCCTGCGGCGCCTGCGCCGTCGAACTCGACGGCAAGGTCGTCCTCTCCTGCGTCATCCCGATGAAGAAGGCCGAAGGCGGCGCGGTCATCACGCCCGCCGGGCTCGACCCAAAGGTGGGCCGGGCTCTCACCGACGCCTTCGCCGAGTGCGGCGGTGCCCAGTGCTCCTACTGCATCCCGGGCATCGCCGTCCGCGCCGCCAACCTGATCCAGAGCAATCCCGACCCCACCGACGATGAGATCCGCGTCTCGCTCAACCAGCATCTCTGCCGCTGCACGGGCTACCAGAAGATCGTCGACTCGATCCGCGTCGCCGCCGAGTCCCTGCGCTCGGGCCGCCCCGTCGAGAAGCGGGCCCGAGGCGCGGGCGTGGGCGAGCGACTCGCCAAACACAACATCAGGCCCGCGATCCTCGGCGCCCGCCTCTTCGTCGCCGACATGACCGTCGACAACATGCTCCACGGCGCCGTCCGCCTGAGCGATCACCCGCGTGCCCGCGTGCTCAAGATCGACACCGCCGAGGCCGAGGCCCTGCCGGGCGTCCGGCGCGTCTTCCTCGCCGCCGACATCCCGGGCAAGCGCCACGTGGGCCTGATCCTCGCCGACTGGCCCGTCCTCGTCGCCGAGGGCGAGACGACACGCTACGTGGGCGATGTCATCGCCTGTGTCGCCGCGGAGACGCGCGCCGTCGCCCGCGAGGCGGCGCAGCTCATCCATGTCGAGTACGAGGTCCTCGAGCCGGTCACCGACATCTTCGAGGCGATCAGGCCCGACGCCCCCCCCATCCACGAGGGCGGCAACGTCCTGAGCGTGTCCCGCGCCAAGAAGGGCGACACCGACGCCGCGTTCGCCGCGTGCGCCCGTGTCGTCGAGCAGACCTACACCACCCAGTTCATCGAGCACGCCTATCTCGAGCCCGAGGCGTGCATCGCCTGCCCCACCGACCGCGGCGTCAAGATCTACTCCCAGAGCCAGGGCGTCTACGAGGACCGCCGCCAGCTCGCCAGCCTCCTTTCGCTCGAAGAGAAGGACGTCGACGTCGTCCTCGTCCCCAACGGCGGGGGCTTCGGCGGCAAGGAGGACATGTGCGTCCAGGGGCACGCCGCCCTCATGGCTCGCCTGCTCGGCCAGCCCGTCAAGGTCGTCATCTCGCGCGACGAGTCGATCCTGATGCACCCCAAGCGCCACCCGCTCCACATGGTCTACAAGGTGGGCTGCTCAGCGCAAGGCGAGCTGCTCGCCGTCAAGGCCCGCATCCACGGCGACACCGGCGCCTACGCCTCCGTCGGCATGAAGGTGCTCGAGCGAGCCGCGGGGCACGCGACCGGCGCTTACCACGTCCCAAACGTCGACGTCGAATCGACCGCGGTCACGACCAACAACATCCCCTGCGGTGCGATGCGGGGCTTCGGCGCCAACCAGGCAAACTTCGCAATCGAGAGCATCATCGACGAACTCTGCGAGGCCGGCGGCTTCGACCGCTGGCAGTTCCGCTACGACAACGCGCTCACCGAGGGCCGCAGCACCGCCACGGGCCAGGTCCTCGCCTCAGGCGTAGGTGTCCGTGCCACGCTCGAAGCCGTGAAGGAGCAGTTCCAGAGCGCCAAGCACGCGGGCATCGCCTGCGGGCTCAAGAACACCGGCATCGGCAACGGCATGCCCGACGCCGGGACCGCCCGCATCCTCGTCAAGTCCGCCGACCACGTCGAGCTCCACCACGGCTGGACCGAGATGGGCCAGGGCGTCGACACGATGACGGTGCAGACCTTCTGCCAGGAGACTCACCTGCCCCCCGAGATCGTCTCGGTTCACGTCGACACCGCCTACGACGCCCCCTGCGGCATGACCACCGCGTCTCGCGCCACCAGCCTCGTCGGCAACGCGATCATCGACGCCTGCGCCAAGCTGAACGCGGACCTCGCCAAAGACAGACTCGCCAACCTCGCGGGGCGTGAGTACTACGGCGAGTGGGTCTGCGACTGGACCAACAAGCCCGGCAATGGCGATGGCAAGCCCATCAAGACGCACTACTCCTACAGCTACGCCACCCAGGTCGTCATCCTCGACGACGCTGGCAAGGTCGAACGCGTCATCGCCGCCCATGACGCGGGGCGCGTGATGAATCCCACGCTCTTCGAGGGCCAGATCGAGGGCTCGGTCCACATGGGCCTGGGCTACGCCCTCACCGAGGAGCTCGCAATGGAGGGTGGACGCCCCAAGTCGACCCGCCTCCGCAAGTGCGGCGTCATGCGCGCCAAGGACATGCCCGAGATCGACGTCATCGGCGTCGAGGTCCCCGACGAGTTCGGCCCTTACGGCGCCAAGGGCGTCGGCGAGATCGGCCTGGTCCCCACCGCCCCCGCCGTCGCCAACGCCCTCTACACCTTCGACGGCCGCCGCCGCCGCTCGCTGCCGATGAAGGACTGACAAGGCATGACGGCGAGCGACGACACCCCGTCAGACTTGCTCTACCTGGCGAAAGCCCGCTACATCGACGCCAATTCGCTCGCGATCACCGACACCCACCTCGCCGTCACCCCGGGCCCCCAAGGCGATATCACCTTCGTCGACACTATCCCGGCCGGGGCCGACCGCATCGACTGCGCCGGCAGATTCGTCACCCACGCCTTCGCCGTGGGCCATCACCACGTCTACTCCGCCCTCGCCCGCGGCATGCCGCCGCCCAGCGCGCCCCCCACCACCTTCATCGAGATCCTCGAACGCATCTGGTGGAACCTCGACAAGAAGCTCGACGCCGACATGATCCGCGCCTCCGCCCTCGCCGCGGGGCTCGACGCCGCCAAGTCGGGCACGACGCTGATCATCGACCACCACGCCTCGCCCAACGCCGTCGAGGGCTCGCTCGCGATCATCGCCGAGGCGCTCGAAAGCCTCGGCCTCTCGCACGTGCTCTGCTACGAGCTCTCCGACCGCGACGGCCCCGAAAGCCGCGACGCGGGTCTCCGCGAGTCCGCCCGCCACCTTGAATCTCATCAGGGCCTCGTCGGCCTCCACGCCTCGTTCACCGTCTCCGACGAACTCCTCGACCGGGCCTCCGCCCTCGCCGCGGAGCACGACACGGGCGTCCACGTCCACGTCGCCGAGGCCCAGTCGGATCAGCAGCACTGCCAGGCCAGCCACGCCTGCCGCTGCGTCGAGCGATTCGCGAGAGCCGGCGTGCTCGACAACCCCCGTACCATCCTCGCCCACTGCATTCATCTCGACGACACGGAGCGCGACCTCATCGCCGCCTCCAACGCCTGGGTCGCCCACCAGGTCGAGAGCAACCTCAACAACGCGGTCGGCGTCCCCAGCGCCCGCGGCCTCGAGCACCGCGTCTTCCTGGGCACCGACGGCATGAACGGCGATTGCCTCGCCTCCGCCCGCGCCGCCTGCCTCGCCGCCCAGTCCACAGACGCCCCCAACCCCCTCGCCGTCTACCGCCGTCTCCGTCGCGTGCACGAATACCTTTCGACGAACGGCTTCAAGGGCGACGCCCCCAACAACCTCGTCGTCCTCGACTACGACCCCCCCACCCCCGTCACCGCCAGCAACTGGCCCGCCCACATCGTCTACGCCCTCAACCGCTCGTACATCCACACCGTCATCAGCGACGGCCGCGTCATCGTCGCCGACCGCCGAAGCTCACTCGTCGACGAGAACGAGATCATGGCCCTCGCCCGCGAGCAGGCGACCCGCCTCTGGAGCCTGTTGTGACTCAGACACTTCGTGCCAACCGCGACCGCCTGATGCAATCGCTCGACGAACTGGGCCGCATCGGCGCCTATGACGCCGGGAACGGCGTCATGGGTGTCCGCCGCCTCGCGCTGTCCGACGAGGACGCCACGGGCCGACGGCTCGTCATGTCCTGGTTCGAGCAGGCAGGCCTCGCGGTCAGCATCGACCAGATCGGCAACGCCTACGCCGACCGCCCCGGCGCCGACCCCGCCCTCGCCCCCGTCATGGCGGGCTCCCACGTCGACTCCGTCCCGACAGGCGGCCGCTTCGACGGCGCACTGGGCGTGCTCAGCGCCCTCGAAGCCGTCCGCACCCTCAACGACCTCAGCATCACCACGCCCCGCCCCATCACCATCGCCTACTTCACCGACGAAGAAGGCTGCCGCTTCGGCACCGACATGCTCGGCAGCGCCGTCGCCACGGATCGCATCCCCCTCGCCGACGCCCGCGCCCTCCGCGACGCCGACGGCATCTCCGTCGGCGACGAACTCGACCGCCTCGACTTCGCAGGCCCCGAGCCGGTCGGCCAACGCCGCCCCCACGCCTTCGTCGAGTGCCACGTCGAGCAGGGGCCCATCCTCGCCCGCGAGGGCTATGACCTGGGCGTCGTGACGGGCGTGCAGGGCATCTCCTGGCGGCGGCTCACCCTCGTCGGCTCCGCGGCGCATGCCGGGGCGACTCCCACCGACTACCGCAAGGACGCCGGCCTCGCCGCCGCCCAGATCAACGTCCGCCTCCGCGAGATGTGCGTCTCGGGCGAGTTCGGCGAGCTCCGCGCCACGATGGGCGTCATCCGCCCCGAGCCGGGCTCGGTCAACGTGATCCCGGGCCGCGTCACCGCGACCGTCGACCTCCGCAACCCCGACGCCGACGCCCTCGCCGCCGCCGAGCGCACGCTCGACAACTTCTGCCGCGAGCTCGCCGAATCCAGCGGCGTGCATATCACCTGGCAGCAGACCGCCCGCACGCCCCCGGTCATCTTCGATGAACACGTCCGGGTCGTCATCGCCAGCGTCGCCGACCGCCTCGCGCTCCGCCACCGCCCCATCGTCGCGGGCGCGGGGCACGACGCCCAGGAATGGTCGCGACTCTGCCCCACCGCGATGATCTTCGTCCCGGGTGAGAACGACGGCATCAGCCACAACCCGCTCGAGCTCTCCACCCCCGAACAGTGCGGCCACGCCGCCGACGCCCTGCTCAACACGATCGTCACACTCGCCGGGGAAGGCGCATGACCACCGTCCGCGCCGCGATGACCCAGACCGTGAGCGTCTACCCGCACATGCCGGACGACCCCGCCGATCTGCCGTCGCTCGCCGACCACCTCAACGACATTCGAGACGCCAACCTCCACCACCACGCCAACCTCATCGAAGCCGCCGCCAATGCCGGCGTCCAGATCGTCGGCCTGGGCGAGCTCTTCAGCGCCCCCTACTTCGCCCTCGAACGCCGCGCGATTTGGCGGGCCCTCGCCGAGGACGCGTTCGAGGGCCCCACCGTCCGCTTCATGGCCGACCTCGCCACCCGCCACGGCCTCGTCATCATCGCCCCCATCTACGAACTCGATCACACGACCGGCCGCCGCTTCAATACCGCCGTCGTCATCGATGCCGACGGCGCCGTCCTCGGCCGCTACCGCAAGCTCCACATCCCCCGTGGCTCAAACGAACAGGGCCGGTTCGACGAACTCTTCTACTACGAGCCGGGCGACGTCCCCCAGAACGAGCCCTCCCCCGCCATCCTGGGCGACAACCCCCACTTCCCCGTCATCCAGACGGCCGCGGGCCGCATCGGCGTCGCGATCTGCTACGACCGCCACTTCGAGGGCGTGATGCGCGAGCTCGCGCGCGCCGGCGCCCAGATCGTCTTCTCCCCAGCTGTCACCTTCGGCGACAAGTCCCGCCGCATGTGGGAGCTCGAATTCGAGGTCGACGCCGCCCGACACAACCTCTTCATCGCCGGCTCCAACCGTCTTGGCTCTGAACGCCCCTGGAACCAGCACTACTTTGGCGCGAGCTACTTCGTGGGCCCCAACGGCCGTCCCCCCAACCTCTCGACCAACCCCAACCTCGTCATCGCCGATCTCGACCTCGATCAACTCGAAGCCGCCGACCCATCGGGCTGGAACCTCTCCCGCGACGCCCGCCCCGATCTCTACGGGCCCACCACGTAAACAAATCTCTCGGCGTCACGCCACGAGGATCCCGGGAATACGGGGCTCCTTCCATCCGCACGCCCCCGTGTGGCACGGCTGGCTTGTCCAGCCGTGAGAACGCCTCGCATTCCGCGAGGCGACACGGGCTGCAAGCAGCCCGTGCCACACCGGGAGATGCTCGGCGCTCTATGTTTCGTCGCATGTCACCGAATCCCGAATCCATCGACTGGCAAGCCGCCCCCGCCCACATCCTCGACCGCCTCGCCGGCCTCGCCTCCCCCCATCCCGTCCTCGGCATCACCGGCCCCGCCGGCGCCGGCAAGTCGACCCTCGCCTCGATCATCGCCGAATCCACCCACGGCCTCGTCCTCTCCACCGATGACTACCTGCCCGACTACGAAGGCCTCCCCGTCCGCGAGCGAGATCTCCCCGAGCACGCCGATCTCCCCCTTCTCAACCGGCACCTGCAACAACTCCGCAAGGGTCGCCCCGCCGACATCCCCACGTGGTCCTTCCACGAGCACCGCCGCACCGGCACGCGCCCAATCGGCCCCGCGACCGGCCCGATCGTTCTCGAGGGCCTCTTCGCCCTCCACACCCTCGTCCGAGAATCACTCAACTTGGCTGTCTACGTCGATGCACCCCCCGCCACCCGCTGGCAACGCTGGGAGGCCATCGAACAACGGGGCGAACGCGGCATGGGCGTCGAAGCCGCGCGGGCCTTCTTCCACGACGTCGCCGACCCCACATTCGCCCGCTTCGCCGCCGATTACCGCGCCTCGGCCGATCTGATCGTCACGAATGAAGAATGACGCGTCACCGCGTGTGACGCACTCATGCGTACCCTCGCCGGGCACTGTTCGGATCGAATACGGTACGCCGCGCTCGCACGATCAACCCCGGTCCACTATGCTGTCCACTCCCGGAGGCCAACGAATATGAGTGACCAGCAGGACCTCACCAACGGCACCAGCACCAGGAGCGACCATCCCGCCGGGCTCTGGGTGCTCTTCATCACCGAGATGTGGGAACGCTTCAGCTACTACGGCATGAGGGCCCTGCTCGTCCTCTACCTCATCGCCTCGACATCCGAAACCCTCGCCGACGGCACGGCCAACACCAACCCGGGCTTCGGGTGGACCGAGTCCCACGCCGCCAAGCTCTACGGCATCTACACCATGTCGGTCTACCTCACCCCGCTCATCGGGGGCTGGCTCGCCGACAAGTTCCTGGGCACCAACCGATCCATGCTCATCGGGGGCTGGATTATCGCCGCGGGCCACATCACCCTCGCCTGCACCGAGTTCTTCGGCATCTCCGCCGGCGAAGTCGTCAACCTCCAGACCAGCCCCGGCAAGTTCCTCGTCTTCATGCTGGGGCTCGCCCTCATCATCATCGGCACGGGCTTCTTCAAGCCCTGCGTCTCGGTCATGGTCAGCCAGCTCTACGGCCGCGACGACCCCCGCCGCGACTCGGGCTTCACCATCTTCTACATGGGCATCAACCTCGGCGCGTTCCTGTCCCCGCTCGTCGCGGGCACGCTGGGAGAGACCGTCGGCTGGCACTGGGGCTTCGGTGCCGCCGCCGTGGGCATGGTCCTGGGGCTGATCTTCTACCAGATCTTCAGGCCCTACTACCTCAAGGGCATCGGGCTCCCGCCCCACCACAAGCCCACCCACCTCGCCGGCGCCGAGCCAACCCCCGAGGAGATCAAGCAGGCCGAGATCGACGAGCACGAGGCCACCCGACCGCTCAACTCGATCGACTTCCAGCGCATCGGCGTCGTGCTGATCCTCGCCCTGCTGGGCAACATCTTCTTCTGGACCGCCTTCGAGCAGGCCGGCTCGTCCATGAACGTCTTCGCGGCCGAGCGCACCGACCGCTCCCTGTGGCTGCCGGACTGGTTCCGCCAGTTCTGCCTCGAGCCCGGCAAGCCCGTCGGCTGGCCGCTTGTCCTGATCCTGGGCATCGCCTTCCTGCTCCCCCGCATCATCACGTTCAAGATGGATGTTGCCCGCAAGGGGTTCGGCAAGTTCATCATGTGGACCCTCGCCTTGATCGGCGCCGGGATCTCCGTGCTCGCCATCTGCAAGAGCCGCGGCTGGCTCGTCGGCCTGGGCGACATGACCGAGTTCCCCGCCACGTGGTACCAGTCGGTCAACGCGCTCACCATCGTCGCGTGCGCCCCGATCTTCTCCTGGCTCTGGATCTTCCTCGCCAAGCACAAGGCCGACCCGTCGACCCCGATGAAGTTCGCCTTCGGGCTCTGGCTCCTGGGCCTCTCCTTCATCGCGATGGTGTTCGGCGCGATCGACGCCAAGGGCCACCTCGCCGGGCCGCAGTGGCTGCTCATCTCCTACATCGTCGTCACCTGGGGCGAATTGTGCCTCTCGCCCGTCGGCCTGTCGATGGTCACCAAACTCGCCCCGCAGCGCCTCCAGTCGCTGATGATGGGCGTCTGGTTCCTCTCCATGGCGGGCTCCAACTTCCTCGCCGGCTGGATCGCCGCCTTCTCAACCCAGTTCCTCCCGGGCGAGAACGGTGAGCCCGCCAAGTACAACTTCATCATCGAGGGCCTGCCCGGTTTCTATCTCATGCTCGTCGTCTTCCCCATCGGCGCGGGTGTGCTCATCGCCCTCCTTTCGCCCGTCATCAAGAAAATGATGCACGGCCGCGGCTGACCCCGACGCGCCAGTCACGATGACGAACGACACCCGGGCTCAAGCCCGGGTGTTTTCATTACCCGCATAGTCGCGAAGCCCAGGTGCCCCGACCCGCCCAAAGGGCGCGTCGGGCCTCACCTCGGGAGTCGTCTCACCCCCGCACAAACGGATTCGTCGCCTTCTCGGCCCCAACCGTCGTCGCCGGCCCATGCCCCGGGTACAGCACCGTCTCCCCCGGCAGCGTGTACAGCTTCTCCCGGATCGACCGCTCCAGCGTCGCGAAGTCACTCCCCGGGAAGTCCGTCCGCCCGATCGATCCCGCGAACAGAGCGTCGCCGCACAGGCACACGCCCGCCTCCGCCTGATAGAGCGACACGCCCCCGGGCGAATGCCCCGGCGTGTGCAGCACGCGCCACACGTGCCCCCCCAGCGCCAGCTCATCCCCGTCGCGCAGCAGCCGGTCCGCCGGCGGGGCGGTCATAGGCATCGGCGAGAGCGCCGAGAGGTTCCGCTCCGCGTCGAGCAGCCACAGTTCCTCCGCTTCGTGAATCCAGATCGGCGTCGCCGGAAACCGCTTTCTTGCCCCGAATAGCCCCGCGATGTGGTCCACGTGGGCGTGCGTCAGCACGAACGCCTCCGGAACCAGCCCGAGCTGGTCTACCCGCCCGAGCAGCACCCCCGAATCAAAGCTCATATCCGCCACCCAGCAGGCGTCTTTCCCGCCCGCTCGGCTGCGCACGACGTAGCAGTTGGTCTGATATGGACCCAGACAGAACGTCTCGATCTCGATGGAGTGTGGGTCGGTCATGGATCGATCAGTGTAGAATGGAACCAGAGGGCCGGCCCCCGCCGAGCGAGCGATCACCCAGCGGAGCGAGCGATGCTGATCCGGAATATTGACGAGACTCCGAAGAAGAAGGTCGAGATGGAGGGCGTCGTCGGCGCCTCCATGGCCGTCATGGTCGGACGCGACGACGGCGCCCCCACCTTTGCCCTCCGCCAGTTCGAGGTCGAGCCCGCGGGCCACACGCCCCGCCACAGCCACGACTTCGAGCACGAGGTCTACATCGTCTCCGGATCGGGCGAGGTGCTCCTCGAGGGCGAGTTCAGGCCCATCCGGGGCGGCGACGTGATCTACGTCCCGAAGAACCACGAGCACCAGTTCCGAGCCGGCGGCGACCAGCCGCTGCGGTTCCTGTGCATGGTGCCCATGGAACGCGACTGCGGGGAACCGGTCCCCGGAAGCTGACCCACCCGCGGGGCCCCCGCCCCGCGAGCAACGAAACGGAGGCGGAGCCATGGCGTCACGTGTTCCGAATTCCGGGTTCGGGCCAACCCCCGCCCCGCCCCTCTGGACCATCGTCGTCTACACCGTCGTCGGACTGCTCTCGGCCGTGCTGATCTACATCGGGGCCGACCGCGGCTCCGGTGAACTCCTCCTCGCGGGCCTCATCGGCGTGATCGGCGTGCTCCTTCTCGCCCCGCTCGTCGCCGCCATCCGTGGTTCGACCGGGTCGGCCCCCATCGCCCGCCTCGCCAGCATGACCGCCGCCCTCGAGCGTCTCGCCGAGGAGCAGACCCTCTCCGACGACGCCCGCCGCGTGCTCAACCGCCGCCGCGAGCGCGACATCCTCTGCCTCGCTATCGAGGAGGACATCGCCGCCCAGGACTGGGACGCCGCCACCATCCTCGTCAAGGAGCTCGCCGAACGCTTCGGCTACCGCGCCGAAGCCGAAGAGTTCCGCCAGCGTGTCGATCGCACCCGCTCCGAGTCGATCGACCGCAAGGTGGGCGACGCCGTCCGCAACCTCGACGCGCTCATCGTCCGGGGTCAGTGGGACGAGGCCGCCTCCGAGGCCGCCCGCATCACCCGCGTCTACCCGGATTCGCCGCGCGTCGATGGCCTGCGCCACCGCGTCGAGCGGGCTCGCGAGCGCTACAAGGCCGACATTGAACGCCGCTTCCTCAACGCCGCCAAGGAAGGCCGCGTCGAAGAAGCGCACGACCTGCTCAAGGAACTCGACAACTACCTCACCGAGGTCGAGGCCGAGCCCTACCGCGAGCTCGCGCGGGGCGTGATCGGCCAGGCCCGCGAGAACCTGGGCGTCCAGTTCAAGCTCTCCGTGCAGGACCGCGACTGGCGGCGCGCCGCCGACGTCGGTGAACGCATCATCCGCGAGTTCCCCAACACCCGCATGGCCGAGGAAATCCGCGGCGTCATCGACGGCGTCCGCGAGAAGGCCGCGACGATGGCCCAGGCCTGACCAGTCGAGCAAGCGACCTCAGCGAGCCGGACGAAACGAGACCCGGGCGCAAGCCCGGGTGTTCTTCCCGAACCTCGCTCCCATCAATCAAGCCGGAACAATTGAACCTCCGCCGCCATGTACCGATCCGTCTCGGGCTCCACCCGGCTCCCGGTCAGCTCGAACCCGTTCCGCTCGAGCACACGCCGCGACGCCGCGTTCCAGCTCGCGACCATCGCGTACAGCGGCCGCCGTTCAACCTCGCCCAGCAGCGCCCCCAGCGCCCGCGTCGCGATCCCCCGTCCCCACCAATCCCGCCCGATCCAGTACCCGATCCAGGGCTGCCCGTCGCGCTCGAAGCACGTCACCTGCCCCGCGAGCTCGCCGTCGACCACGATGGCCCGGGGCACCACGGTCGCGTCCTCGAAAACGCTCGCCCACCGCGCCCGGAACGTCGCCTCGTCGCGCGGCTTGACCCCCGCCATCCGGCCCGATTCGGCGTCGCATTCGTGCGCGTGCAACACGCCCAGATCGCCGGGCCGCACGGGGCGCAGCTCAACCCGGGGCGATGAGGTTGTCCCTTGTTCGTTCACGGAGCGAGCATATGCAGAACGAGACCCGGGCGCGAGCCCGGGTATTCTGACCGAGGAGATCGGATCCAGCCTCAGCCTCCCTCGTCGGCCTCGACCCGCTCCCCCGCCTCGTGATGCCCGGGCTTCCGCCAGCTGTACACCAGCAGCACCGCGATGCCCACGATCAGCCACAGATCCGCGAGGTTCGACACGTACGGCCACACCTCGTCCGACCCGTTGGGCCAGGTGATCCCCCACGGCAGCCGCACGCCGGGGAGCGGGTGCAGGAAATCCCGCACGCACGCGAAACGCAGCCGGTCGTACAGGTTCCCGATCCCGCCCGAGAGCAGCAGCCCCAACGCCAGGTGCGCCAGGCGATCTTGCGCCGTGGTCCACTTCAGAAAGATCCAGAGCGAGAACACGACCGCGAGCAGCGTGAACCCGATGAACAGCCATCGCTGCCCCGCCCCGATCCCAAAGACCGCACCGGGGTTCAGCACCAGCGTCAGATCCAAGACGCTCGGGATCACCACGACAGGGTTGTGAGGCGGCAGCAACGCCCCCAGGTGATCCACCGAGAGCACGGCCTCCCGGCTCACAGTCACGGGGGCCCCCGCGATCCACCTGAACGCCGCCCATTTCGATCCCAGGTCGGTCGCCACGCCGAACAGGAGCGCCGCCAGCAGCGTCACCCACGCGCCGCGTCCCGGCGGGCGGAGCGGGCCGGTCACCACCTCACGCCCCCCCGCGCCGTTCGATCTCGCGGGCCGCCTCGATCGAGTGCCTCGCCCACGGGAGCTCGTTCAACCTCGCCATGGCAATGGGCTTGCCGGTCATCAGGCACAGGCCGAACGTCCCGTCGTCGATGCGACGCAGCGCGTCGTCGATCTCCTTGATCAGCCGCCGGTCCGCCGCCGCCAGATCGAGCGAGAGCGAACGCTCGAAGCTGTCCGACCCCTGGTCGGCCATGTGCTGCGGGAAATGGCTGAGATCGCCCGATTCCCCGCGCAGCGCGTCCGTCTCGATCTGCTCCATGTCGCCCAGCAGTTCCGACCGCTTCGCGAGCAGGAGTTTGCGATACTTCGTCAACTCCCGCTTCCCGAACGGTGACTTCCGAGGCGCCGAAGGATCACCCCTCCCGATCTTCGACGCCGGCGCCGCCGACGGACCCGACGGGATCAGCGGCTTGCGGATCGGCGAGCCCGGGCCCAGCAGCCGGTCACCCGGCATCGTGAACGACCGCGGAACGGGCTTCGACCTCGCTTTCCGCGCCGGCCGCTTCGACACGATCGTGATGCCCTTCCGACCTCCCGATTTCGAATCCGCGCCGCCCTTGGCCTCGGAACCGGCCGCCGCCGGTTTCGCCGGCGGGGCCTTCGCCTCACGCTCAGCGCCGGCCTTCGCCGCACCCGAGGCCGGCGATTTCACAGACTTCGAGGTCTGTTTTTTCCCGACCTTTGCGGGTCCGGCCTTCGCCGTAGCCTTCTTGGGGGCCGCCTGTTTCGGGGTCGATTTCCGCCCGGTCGCCTTTTTGGCCGACGTCCGGGCCGCCTTTTTCGCCGTCGGCTTCTTCGTCGCGGCCTTCTTCGCCGTCGACTTCTTCCTGACAGCCTTCCCAGCCTTCGCCTTCGTCGTCGCGGTCGACGCCCGACCGGTTTTCTTCGCCGCCTTCTTGGTCGCGGGCTTCCCCGCCGACCGTGAACGCCCCCCACCCCCACGTGAAGCCGGACGCGACTTCGCCGAGGTCTTCTTCGTGGCGGACTTCTTTGTTCGAGAAGATTTCGCCAAGACAAACCCCAATTCGAGTGGGATCGTACACCCTCACGGCGTGGCGACCGCCGACGGGGCGAAATCTAGACGGGGGTACCGTCGAAGTCAAAGCCGCGGGCAGCCTAGACGCCCGGATGAGGAACATCACCGCCCGGCGAGCGTCACGCCGGCGAAACCCGCCCCGCGGCCGTGTCATCGCCGACCGGGGGGCCCGCGGGGGCCCGCTCTGAAACGCTCCCGAGCGTCCGGAATCGCTGGTAGCGGCGCGCGATCAAGTCCTCGGCCGACAGGCCGACAAGCTGGTCGATCTGCGCTCCGAGCCAGGCGCCCAGCCGTTGCGCCGTGCCTGTCGGATCTCTGTGCGCCCCACCGAGCGCCTCCGGGATGATCTCGTCGACGATCCCCAGTTCGATGTTGTGACGCGCCGTCAGCCGCAGCGCCTCCGCCGCCGCCCGGGTCGTCTGGTCGTTCGCCTGCTTCCACAGAATCGCGGCACACCCCTCCGGGCTGATCACCGAGTACCAGGAGAACTCCAGCATCCCCACCTTGTCCGCCACCGCGATCCCGAGCGCCCCGCCCGAGCCCCCCTCGCCGATCACCACCGACACGATCGGCACGCGCAGCCGGCTCATCTCCCGCAGGTTCACCGCGATCGCCTCGGCCTGCCCCCGTTCCTCAGCCCCCAGCCCCGGATAGGCGCCGGGTGTGTCGACCAGCGTCACGATCGGCAGCCCGAACTTCTCGGCCAGCTTCATCTTCGCCAGCGCCTTGCGATAGCCCTCCGGGTGCGCACACCCGAAGTGGCAGGCAAGCTTCTCCTGCGTGTCCTTCCCCTTCTGGTGCCCCACCACCAGCACCTTGTGCCGCCCCAGCCTCGCGAAGCCCGTCACGATCGCCGGGTCGTCACCGAACCGCCGATCGCCGTGTAACTCAGCGAAATCGCGGCACATCATGCGGATGTAGTCCCGCGTCTGGGGCCGGTCCGGGTGGCGGGCCACACGCACGACGTCCCAGCTCGACAACGATCCGTAGATCTGCCCGAGCCGCTCATCGCGCTCACGCCGGAGCGCCTCCGCGTCTTCGGGTTCACCCGCGACGCCGGCCTCGATGCCTCGCAACGCGGGCACACCCTCGCCCGGCCGCGCCCGCTCGGCCGCCGCGATCCTCGCCTCGAGTTCGCCGATCTCACGCTCGAAATCGAGTTGATAGAAGCTCATGCTGGGCTCCGTCCCGACCTGCCCCCGCCCCCGGTGCACGATCACCATAGGCTGTGCGCATGAATCACGAACATCCGCCCGTCGCGTTCATCGGCGGCGGCAACATGAGTTCTGCAATCGTCAGGGGGGCCTCGGCCGCGGGTGCGCTCGACGAATCGCGCTGCGTGATCGCAGAGCCCGATGCGGTCAAGCGGGCCTCCTTTCGCGTCGGCGTTCCCTCCGCGCTCGAGGCTCTGGGCAAGCTGGGCGAGATGGAGAACGAGCCCGGCGAAGGCCAGGTCTTCCTCGCCATCAAACCCCAGATGCTCGTCGCGATCGCCGATGAGATCCGCGAGCCTCTCGCTGCGGGGCCGTCCCGCGTCGTCGTCTCCATCCTCGCCGGGACTCCAAGCGCCAAGATCCGATCGGCCTTGGGCGAGGCGGCCCGGGTTGTCCGCGTCATGCCCAACACCCCCGCCCAGGTCGGCCGCGGCATGTCGGCCATCTGTCCCGGCGAGGGCGCCCTCCCCGGCGATGGGACTTTCGCAGAGCGAGTCATGAACGCCGTCGGGCGGACGATCCGCCTCGACGAAGACCTGATGGACGCCTTCACCGCCCTGTCCGGCTCGGGCCCCGCGTATGTCTTCTACCTCGCCGAGGCGATAGCGAAGGCGGGCGAAGCCGTGGGCTTCACGCCCGACCAAGCCCTTGCGATCACCCGCCAGGTCATCGCGGGCTCGGCCGAGCTGCTCGCGCGCGATGACCGCCCCCCCGCCGACCTCCGCGCCGCCGTGACGAGCAAGGGCGGCACCACCGCCGCCGCGACCGCCGTGCTCGACGACGCGCTCGTGATGGACGCCTTCGTCCGCGCCATCACCGCCGCCCGCGATCGGGGGCGGGAGCTGGCCAAGGGATGACCGACCCGCGCCACACCATGAGATCGTTTCGCCTGCACCGCCCACCCTGCCCGGCGTGCCATTCCAATCAGACCCGCGTCGTGCGCTCACCCGGAAACATCACGCGTCTGTTCGCCGCGACGGTGTGGGCCGTGCTGAACGGGACAGTGTGGCACTTCGGCTACAGGTACGTATGCCGATCATGCGGCCGCACCTTCGATGTGCCCGCGGATATGGAAGCGGAGAATCAGACGGAGCGGGATGAGCGAAACGGTGAGTTCCTCAGCACTCATCACCCGGATGCCGGCACACCCGCTCCGCCCCAGGGCCCAGCGTGATCGCGTTTTTGCCCTGGCGCTTCGACTGGCAGGCCAGCTCGTCCGCCTTGCCCAAGAGCGTCTCCGGGTCGTGCCCGTCCCACGGGAAGGCCGCGAGCCCGCCTGAGATCGTCAGCTTGCCCGGCGCATCGGCGCCCAGCTTCGGGAACCGCCGCTCCGCGATCTGCCGCTGCACGCGCTTGGCGAGCACGTACACCGATTCGGGAGGCCGGCTGCCGACGGCCCGGGGCCCCTCGGGGTCATCGAAGATCACCGCGAACTCGTCCCCACCGATGCGGCACACGCGGTCGGACGGACGCACCGAAGTCTTGAGCGCCTTGACCGTCTCGATGAGGATCTCGTCTCCCGCGGGATGGCCGAACTGGTCGTTGTATTGCTTGAACCCGTCGATGTCGAAGACGAGGACGGTGACCGTCCGCCGCGCGGCCCGGGCCCTTCGCACGGCCGAATCGAGGAACCCGTCGAAGTAGCGCCTGTTCCACGCACCGGTGAGCGGGTCGGTGAACGCCGCCCGGCGCAGCGTGCGCTGCCGCTCGTGCTCGGCGAGCCAGGCGCCAAGCCATGCCGCGTGCGGCACCACCTCGCCCACGCCGACGCGATCGCTCGTCAGTGTGCCCCACCGCCTCCGGCCGGACATCACCGCCACACCATGCCCCGGGTCATCCGCCTCGCTGCGGAAGTCGAGGTCGGTCGCGCCGGTGCGTGCCCGGATCAGTCCGAGCGCGGCGTGCAAAAAGGCCGCACGGTCCGAGGCCAGCGCCGCGAGCAACGATCCGTCTCCCGGCAACGTCCCTTCGGCTTCGGGCGCCGGCATTGAGACCGGCTTCGACACCACCAGGGGCGGCTCGGCGCGCGAAGTAGCGGCCGGCTTCGCCTCGGGCAAGCCCACGGTCCTCCCGAGCAGTTCCGGCTCGAATCGTCGCGCTTCGAGCACCTCGCGGATCGAGTCGGGCGTCACCTGCTCGCCGAGCACCGCGTCATAGAGGCTCGGCTCCACCCATCCATTCCCGCCCACGCGAACCAGCTTCACGGAAGGGTTCGCCTCGCGCATCGCCGCGAGGAAAGCCTCGGCGTGATCCGAGGGCTCGCCGTCACGCCCCACCAGCACCACGGTCGGCCTCGAACGCGACGACGCCGGCGGGGCCGCGACCTCTCCCACGGCCTCGAGAGGCGTGCGGGCCCGCACCATCTCGATCGACGCGTCGTCACGCCACGAGGCGTCGAGCACCGTGCGGCCCACCACGACCACGCGCACGGGATCGCCCGCGTGCTGCTCGTCGGTCGGCCTGGCGGCGTGTCCCCGGCTCATCCGCGTCCACCATTCCTGTCGTGCTCGCCGAACTCATCGGCCAGAAGCATCGACAACTCCTCATCGGTCAGCACGGGCTCGGGATCCTCTTCCGATCGCCCCTCTCCTTCCATACGAACCCGGGCCGCACGAGGATCGGCCCTTTCCTGACCCGGGCCCTCCGCCGCAATCCCGGGCCGACCCTCATCAGCCCCGCTGACAATCCGGAGCGAAGGCTCGTGTTTCATCGTGACGACCACTTCCGCCGGCTGACGTTCAACGCTCCGCTGTCGCCACGCCGCGAGATCGGCCTCGCGGATCTCCCGCACCTGCTCCGCCGGCGTCCCGGTGTACAGCCAGCCCACCGAGCGCGGGGCGTAGACCCCGGCCAGCTCGATCAGTTCGATCGACCCACGGAGCTGTGTCGGCTCTACCAGCAGCAGGATCGCCAACGATGCACCCTCGTCCCGCTCGGCGCGGCAGAGCATCGCGAGCGCGGCGAAGCGATCGGTGCATGTCCGGACCTGGATCCGCTTGTTCCCCAGGGCCCGGCAGAGGCGCATGGGCGCCTCCTGCCCCGGTTCGTGGAGCATGACGCAGATCATCTCACCCACCGGTTGTGGTGATGCTTGGGCCGACACTCCCGGAGTGTATTGAGACATCGTGGTTCGTGAATGGCAAACGCCAGAATGTGGGTTGTTCTGGTCCGAGAATCAGAGTGGATCCCGACGAAATCCGCCGAGAAGTGTTGCGCTGATGCTCGAAGCGCCGTCCGCGGGGCCCAGCCCACGCAGCGCGGCCCGCATCCGCTCACGCTCGGGATTCCCCTCGATCAGCCCCAGAAGAGCCCCGCCGTGGGCCTCCAGGTTTGAACCGGGGTCGATCAGGTCGGCGGCGAGCAGGGAACCGCCGGCCGCGACGAGCGGCTCGGCGTTGCGGCGCTGGTGCAGGTCGGCGTGATACGGGTAAGGCAGGAACAGCGTCGGCGTCGCGGTCGCCCACGCCTCCGCGACCGTGCCGGCGCCGGCGCGCGCCAGTGCGGCGTCGGCGGCGGCCCAGGCGTCGGCCATCGAATCGATGAACGGGACGACCAGCGCTCGCACGCCTGCCGCCTCGTACAGCATTTCGAGGGCGCCCGGATCTTCCGACCCGCACTGGTGGATCACCTGCCAGTTCCGCAGCGACGCGCGATGGCGGGCCACAAAGGCGGCAATGAAGTTGTTGATCGAGCGAGCCCCCTGGCTGCCGCCCGTCACCAGCAGCGTCGGCCTCTCCGGATCAAGGCCGAACGCGCGTCTCGCGTCGGCCGGCGAACGCGGCACAAGCACCCCCGCGCGCACGATCGGATGCACCACCGTCCAGTCCAGCCCCGCCGGCTTGTCCGGCGCCGCGACGACCGCGAATCGCTCGTCCACGCGCCTCGCGATCCAACGATTCGCCAGGCCCGCGGCGGCGTCGAGATTCACCAACACCACGCGGCAACGCTCGGCCCGCGCCGCCTGCACCGCCGGCGCCGACACGAATCCGCCCATCGCAACGAGCGTGACCGATTCCGCTTCTGCCTTCTCGGATTGGATGATCGCCCGCACGGCACGGACGCACACGCCCCAGGACGCGACGAGTCGGCCCAGCGCCCGGGGCCTGAGGCCGAACGGTCGGGCGGGGATCGACGTGAACCGGTCGACCTCACCCCGGGCGACCGATGCCTCGAGCATCTGCGCGTCGAGCGGGCGATCGGAGCAGACCACGTGCGTGCGCACATCGGCGCTCGCCCGCAGTGCCCCGGCGATGGCGAGAGCCGGGAAGATGTGCCCCCCCGTGCCACCCCCGGCGAAGATGAACGATGGCCCACTCATGCCCCCGCGGCCGCGGCGAAGCCCATCAGGTCGACGGGCGTGCCGGTCGCCTCGGCCGCCCGGTCGCGGCGCGACGCACGGTCGATTGCGATGACAAGCCCGAGCGACGCGGCGGTGAGGATCCAGCCGGTGCCACCGGCGCTGAGCAGGGGGAGCGCAATCCCCTTTGTCGGCCCCAGTCCGGTGACGACGAGCAGGTTGATCATCGCCTGGCCGAGCACCATCGCGAGCACCCCCACCGCGACCGCCCGCAGCGCGGGCCGCTTCTGTTCGCGGACGATGCCGACGAGGGCCCAGCCCATGATCAGGTAGATTGAGATGACCGCGATCGCACCCACGAGCCCGGTCTCCTCGCAGATAACCGCGAAGAGAAAGTCGGTCGTGTCCTCGGGCAGATACCCGAACTTCTGGATGCCGTGCCCCAGCCCACGCCCCGCGACCCCGCCGCCCGCGACGGTGCTCATCGACTGGATCATGTGGTAGCCCGAGCCTTTGGGGTCGGCGAACGGATCGAGGAAGCTCAGCACGCGTTCAACCCGGTACGGGCTCTCGATGATCGCCGCGAGCACACCCACCGCCGCGACCGGCACGAAAATGAGGAAATGGATGATCCGCCCGCCCGCGGCCAGCAGCAGCACCCCCGCGGCGGCGGCGATCAGCACACCCGTGCCCAGATCCTCGAGCACGATAAACGATGAGACGACGCCCACCGCCGCGATCGCGGGGAGCAACCCCGAGAAGAACCTACCCAGCCTGGGCCCGAGAGCCGCGGCGTACCACGCCATCAGCAGGATCATCCCCCACTTGGCGATTTCGCTGGGCTGCATCGAGCCCGCGACGGGCAGCGCGATCCAGCGTGAGGAGCCGTTGACGCTCCGCCCCAGCCCCGGCACGTAGACCAGGGCGAGCAGGGCGAGCATGATGACGACGCCCGCGAACAGCCCCGCGCAGACATACCCGATCGGCGCGTGCATCTTGGGCACAAGACGCTCGGCCAACGGCGCGACCGGGATCAGCGACGCGAACCCCATCGCGAGCACCGCCATCACCAGATAGACCGAGGCCCGGCTCGTGATGACCGCCTGGATGTCGAGCAGGCCGCCCTGCACCACCGCGTCGGCGCCGGCGACGCCGTCCGGGACGGGCCGGACGGTCATCCCGGCCGAGTTGACCATCAGCACGCCGATCACCAGCAGGGCGAGCGTGCAGAGAAACACCGTCTGGCCTCGGGTCGGCATGACCGGAGTATCGGATGGGTCGGGCGGCCGGCTCGAATGGTCGGGCGGACCCGAAGTTTGTGCTACCTACACTCGGTGCATGCCGGACGGGCCGGTCATCCTGTTTACGGGTTTCGAGCCCAGCGGGGACGACCACGCCTCGGCCGTGATCGCCGAGCTGCGCCGCCGCCACCCCGATCTGAAGATGTTTGCCTGGGGCGGTCCCAAGATGGCCGCGGCGGGAGCCGAGGTCGTCGAGGAGACGGGGCAGAACGCGGTGATGGGCCTGCCCGGGCTCGGCAAGATCCTCGAGCACCGGCGGATCAACCAGCGCGTCGCCGCCTGGCTCAACGCGCACCCGACGACCGTGCACGTGCCGGTCGACTCGCCCGCGGCCAACTTCCCGATCTGCGCGATGGCCAAGGCCCGCGGGGCGAAGGTCGTCCACCTCGTCGCCCCGCAGGTGTGGGCGTGGGGCAAGTGGCGGGTCCACAAGCTCCGCCGGCTGACCGATTTCGTCTGCTGTCTGCTGCCGTTTGAGGAGGACTACTTCAAGCAGCGGAACGTGCCTGCGAAGTTCGTGGGCCACCCGCTCTTTGACACCAGGCCCGACGAGCAGGCACTGGCCGCCCAGGCCGAGTCGTTCCCGCAGAGCGGCCGGCGGGTCGCGCTCATGCCCGGGTCAAGACCCTCGGAGATCGAGAAGAACTTCCCGCTGCTCATCGAGGCGTTCCGCCGACTCAAGAAGGACTACCCGGATCTCTCCGGGGTAGTCGCCGGGACCAGGCCCGAACTCGAAGAGCAGTTCCGGGGCCTCGCCGAGCGCACGCCCAGCGCCCCCGGTTGCGAGAAGGGCTGGCCGGAAGGCCTCGCGTTCACGTCGCGGCAGACCGACGCCGTCATCCACTGGTGCGAGCTCGCGCTGGTGGTCAGCGGGACGGTGACGCTCCAGATCGCCAAGCAGGCGAGGCCCATGGTGATCGTCTACAAGTCGAGCCGGCTCATGTACTGGCTGCTCGCCCGCTGGCTGCTCTCGACGCCCTTCTTCAGCCTGCCCAACCTCGTCGCGGGCGAGCGGATCGTCGCCGAGCTGATCCCGCACTTCGGCGGGCCCGAGCCCCTGGTCGACGAGGCGGTCGCCCTGCTCGAGCGGCCCGAGCTGTGCGAGCGCCAGCGGACGAGGCTCCGCGAGATCGGGCGGATGTTCGAGGGCCGGTCTGCGGCGGTCGGCGCCGCCGACGCGATCGAGCGGGTCGCGGGGCTGGCGACGCGGGCGGAAGCGGCCGAACTAATTCCGGCGGTGGGGTAGGGGACTCGGCTTGAACGCGAAGGTCGCGAAGGACTCGGAGGAAAGAGGATCAACGCGGAGCCGCGGAGCGTGCGGAGAACAACCGATTGGTCCGGATGTGTGGCATGCTCAAGCGAAGCTTGGGCATGTCTTCAGTGCATGGCCAAGCCGAGGCTTGAACATGGCGCGCGCAAACTGTCAGAGCGTGGAGCGCGAGCGACGCGATTCTGGATTCGAGGTGCGATGCCGACCAGAATCGTATCGCCGGCGCTCCACGCTCTGAATGAACCTCACATCCCCGCGTGCGTCGCGATCGCCCGCCCGTAGGCCGCGATCGCCTTGCGGGCCGCGTCGGCCCACGTCAGCCTTCGCAGCTCGAACGGGCCGTGCTGGCGGAGCGTCTGGCTCAGCGGCGGGTAGCGCAGCACCGCGAGGATCTTGTCCGCCATGTCGTTGATGTCCCAGAAGTCGACCTTCAGCGCGTGGCTGAGCACCTCGGAGACCCCCGACTGCTTGGAGATGATTGTCGGCGTGTCGTGCTGGACCGCCTCGAGCGCCACGATGCCGAACGGCTCGGAGACGCTGGGCATCACGTAGCAGTCGGCCATGCGGTAGATGCGCTCGACGTCCTTGCCTCTCAGGAAGCCCGTGAACAGCACCTTGTGCCCGATGCCCAGGTGGGCGGCCTCCTCGATCATGCGCAGGGCCATATCGCCCGAGCCGGCGACGACAAACTTGACCTTCTCGAACTTCTCGAGCACACGTGCCGCGGCGCGGATGAAATACTCCGGGCCCTTCTGCATCGTGATCCGGCCCAGGAAGAGCACGATCTTGTCGTCGCTCTCGATCTTGCCGCCGAGTTCGGGGTGGCCCCCGTTGGCGTCGACGCCGTTGTAGACCACGTCGACCTTCTCGCTCCCCACGCCGTAGCGGTGGGTCAGGATCTCCTTGGTCAGCCGGCTGACGGCGATGACGTGATCGGCGGCGTGCACCCCCGCCCGCTCGATGTCGTAGACGTGCTGGTTGATGTGGTCGCCCGAGCGGTCGAACTCGGTCGCGTGCACCTGGCAGACCAGCGGCTTGCCGGTCACCGCCCGCACCGCCATGCCGGCGGGGAAGGCGAGCCAGTCGTGGGCGTGGATCACGTCGAAATCAAGCGACGAGGACATCGCCGCGACGACGCGGGCATACCGGTCGGCGTCGCCGAAGAGGTCCTTGCCATACTCGGCCGTGTTCTGGCACAGCCGGTCGGCCGAATCAAGCAGCGAATTCAATTCGCTGGCCGCCCCGGACGGCAGCGGCAATGCCGCGGCCCGGTCGGCCGCGTCCGCCACGTCGAGCGGGATGTCGATCCCTCGCTCGCGGAGGATGGAAATCAGCGCCTTCAGCCGCAGCGCTTCCTTCGTCGCATCAACCGCGTCACCCGCCCCGTATGAACTGGAGAACCCGGCGGGGACGCGCAGGATCGACGTGCGTTCGAGGTCGATCCCCTCGATGTGGCCCGCCTCGGACTCGATCAGCTCGCGCACGGTCTGCTGGACTACGCCGGACGCGCCGGGCCTGGGGGCCGTTCCGCCCGAACCCAGCATCGGTCGGAGCGAATCCGGACCGAGCAGCTCGACGAACTCGGCGCCGCCCCGGCCGACCGCCTTGGGCATCACGAACGTCACGTGGTGGCCGGCGCGGCTGATGGCGCGGGTCAGGCCGAAGCACGCCGTCCCCAATCCACCCGCCATGTACGGCGGAAACTCCCAGCCCAGCATCAGGATGCGCATCGCAGCCCTTCTCCGGCCCCACCCGGCCGCGTTTGCCGTCAGTTGTCTTCCTCGGACATGTCCCCGAGTTGTCTGAAGCACGCCTCGTACCCAAACAACATCAATTTCACCTTTTCGGCCAGCGCCCCATCGAATCCGTCCCCCTCCCGGGGCACGGGCGACCGGAACGTGAACAGCATGTCCTCCGAGCGGAAGTGCTCGAACGTCGGCGCCGGGCCCTCGTACCCCAGGTCGACCAATTCTTCCTCGAGCAACTCCTCGAGTTTGTCGCCGGTGTGCATCAACTCGGCCTCGATCGACTCGCTCAGCCACCGGTTGGGCGTAACCAGCGAGACCCAGACCCGGCCTTCCTCGTCCGACACGCGGTAGAACGCGGGCTCCGCCGAGCCCCGGGCGGCGCAGGCCAGCTGGTCGTCTGTGACGCACACATCGGCGAAGACACCCGACGTCCGGGCGCCTTCCTCGATTGATGTATAGAAATCATCGCGCGTCATTACCTGATCCCCGACCACTGTAGCAGCCCACACGACCACGCCGGATCGCGAAAACACACGGATCACCCGCCACCACGTGCCCAGCGTTGCGGATGAGCCCGAAGGTTAGACGCCAAGGAGGACTCTGACGACAGCAATGTGAGAAGCGCCGGCGTTTTTCTGCGCATAACGGGCAGACCGCCGAGGCGCGCCGCATCTGTCCCGGCCTTGCTGACCGCCGCGCGGATGGGGGCTACCATCATGACCCGCTTGGCGGCGACGCCTGCGGGGATAACCTCGGCCCAGGTGGCGGAACTGGCAGACGCGCTACCTTGAGGTGGTAGTCCGGGAAACCGGGTGGAGGTTCGAGTCCTCTCCTGGGCATTCGGCGGGCCGCCCCCCCACATATTGGCGGGGCGGCCCGCGAACCGTTTTGATGCGGCCTTTCGCCCACGAGTCCCGGCGTTCTCCGGACCCCCCGCGCCGATCGGCTTCAGCGTCACCCAAAACCACTCGATAGGTGCAGATCGGGAGAATCCCGCCGGTCGTGCATGGTGGCGCCGGAAGCAGCGAGGGACGGACGTGCGCGTGCTTATCGCCGATGACTCGGCCTTCATGCGGCGGATGCTGACCAAGATCTTCGAGGCCGGCCGCGGGTTCGAGGTCGTCGGCACTGCCCGCGACGGCGCCGACGCCGTCAAGAAGTGCACCGAGCTGAAACCCGACGTCCTGACGCTGGATGTCGAGATGCCCAACATGAGCGGGCTTGAAGCCCTGCGTCGTATCCGGGCCGACCACGGCGCCGCCGGGCCCGCTGTGCTCATGTGCTCGTCGCTGACCGAGTCGGGCAGCGAAACGGCGCTCGAGGCCCTGCGCCTCGGGGCCTCGGACGTGATCGCGAAGGAGCAGTTGGGACTCAGCGACGAACAAACGTCGACTTTCCGCGCCGAGTTGCTCACCAAGGTCCGCGCGATCGGCCTGCAGGCTCGCCGGGCCAGAACCCTTCAGCAGCCGACTCAGAGGCCGGTCGCCACGGCGAGCGTGCCGCGGATCGGTGAGTTGTTCCAGCCCGGCCAGCTCGATCTCGTCGCCATCGGCTCCTCCACGGGGGGCCCCCCGGTGCTCGAGACCCTCGTCACGGCCATCCAGACCGGATCCGGGCTTCCGGTCGTGATCGCCCAGCACATGCCGGCGTTGTTCACCAAGAGCCTGGCGTCGCGGCTCGACACCGTCGGACCGGCGACCGTGAAGCTGGCTCAAGACGGCGAGAAGGTCGAGCGGGGGCACGTCTATGTCGCCGAGGGCGGCAAGCATCTGCGCGTTCGCCGCAGGGCGGGGCGGTACCTGCTCGAAGTTTCGGGCGAGCCCGCGGACGCGCTCTACAAGCCGAGTGTGAATGAGCTGTTCGCAAGTGTGGCTGGCGCTGTGGGATCGAGGGCTCTGGGGGTCGTGCTCACCGGCATGGGCGACGATGGCAGCGAGGGCGCCCGGTCGATGGTGCAGGCCGGCGCGAAGATCGTCGCCCAGGACGAGGCGTCGTGCGTGGTCTACGGGATGCCCAAGGCGGTGACCGAGGGCGGCCTGACCAGCGCCTCGATGAGCCCGGACCAACTCGGGCGGATGCTCGCGGCCGCGATTGAAAGCACCCAATCCGGGGGTGTCCTGCGCGCCTCGGCATAGGGCGGCGGCTTCCAACCCGCGTCAAGCCCGGGGGACATTGCGCCGATGAGGTCGACAAGGGCCGCCACCCGACGCGACAGGCGCCCTCTCGATTGGAGACCAGGTATGAACGAAGACATGGGCAGCGGTTCGAGCGATCATGCGACCGCCGGCTCACACGGGCCGACGGCGACCGGCCAGCTCCAGCTGGTGACCTTCGATCTCGGGGGCGAGAGCTTCGCCGTCGACATCCACGCGGTTCGTGAGATCAACAGGCTGATCGAGCTGACCCGGGTGCCCAACAGCCCCCCCGAGATCGCGGGGGTGATCAACCTGCGCGGCAAGATCTTCCCGGTCGTCAATCTCCGCAAGAAGTTCGGGTTCCCGGAGAAGGAGCACGACGACCAGACCCGCATCGTGGTCCTGGAGTTTGGCGGACGGGAGACGGGGTTCATCGTTGACCGCGTCCACGAGGTGCTGCGGATCGACCGGACCGTGGTGGACGCGACGCCCGAGGTAATGAGCACCGTCGACGCCGACTTCATCGACGGGATCGCCAAGCTCGATACCGGGCTGCTGATCGTTCTGAATCTGCGGAAGCTGTTTGGTGTTCTACAGCTGGCTGAGGTGGAAGACCTCGACCTCGCGGCCTGACCGGAAGTCGCGCCGCGGCGCGAGGAGGCGTTCATGTCCAGTCAACACAGCCGGGCGATCTCCGACAGCCAGTTCAAGGCGCTCGCGAAGATCATCTACGACCGATCCGGGATCCACTTCCCGGAAACAAAGAA
Source organism: Phycisphaeraceae bacterium (assembly GCA_023898685.1). Taxonomy (GTDB): domain Bacteria; phylum Planctomycetota; class Phycisphaerae; order Phycisphaerales; family UBA1924; genus UBA1926. The sequence continues at coordinate 2,290,375 of CP060234.1, read as the reverse complement.
ATACATCGTCGAGTCGCGGCTCTCGCACCGGCTCGTCGAACTCGAGCTCGACGATTTCGACCAGTACATCGCGTTCCTGACGATGGGGCCGTACCAGTCGGACGAGTTCCAGGAGATGTTCAACCGCATCACGATCAACGAGACGAGCTTCTTCCGCAACGAGCCCCAGCTCACGGTGTTCGAGCGGCAGGTGCTCCCCCCGCTGCTCGAGGCGAGAGAGCGGACCAAGCGTCTGCGTATCTGGTCGGCGGCCTGCTCGACCGGCGAGGAGCCGTTCACCCTGGCGATCATCGTCCACAGGGCGCTGGGCGTCCGGCTCAAGGACTGGAACGTCGAGATCCTGGGCACCGACATCTCCGAGCGGGCGCTCAAGGTCGCCGACACGGGCGAGTACTCGAGCTACGCGATGCGGAGCACGCCCGAGCTGGTCAAGCACCGCTACTTCCGCGAGAAGAACGGGCTGTGGACCATCGACGAGGGCATCCGGTCGATGGTCAACTTCGAGCTGCACAACCTCAAGGACCGCCTGGCGGCCAAGCGGCACGGCATCTGGGACGTGGTCTTCTGCCGCAACGTGATGATCTACTTCGACGCCGAGATGAAGCGGCGTGTCGTGGGCATGTTCTCCGACCAGCTCGCCGCTGACGGCACGCTGTTCATCGGGCACTCCGAGAACATCCGCGACGTGAACGACCATTTCGAGGCTCTGCCGTACACCCAGGGGTTCTGCTATCAGCCGCTGAAGGCGTCCGCGACGAAGGCGGCCTGACGCGACAGGGGAGTCCACCATGCCGGGCATCGAAGTCGACCCCGAGATCCTGCAGGAGTTCCTCACCGAGTGCGGCGAGCTGCTCGAATCGCTCGAGGTCGACCTGCTCGAACTCGAATCCGACAGCGCCAACGCGGAGATGATCAACAAGGTCTTCCGCGCGCTGCACACCATCAAGGGCAGCGCCTCGTTCCTCGCGCTGACCGAACTGGTCGAGATCGCGCACGTCGCCGAGACCGCCCTCAACGCCGCCCGCAACGGCGAGATCACGGTCGGTCGGGCGATGATGGACTTGCTGCTGCGCGCCGTCGACGTCATCAAGCAGCAGATGACCGAGATCGGGGCCGGCTCGGCGTCGCTGACCAAGGCTGATCCGTCGCTCGTCGCGTCCCTCGGCGCGCTCGCCGAGGGCGGTGAGCACGGCGACAACCCGGATGCGCCCGGCGCGGCCCCGCAGCCCGCGGATTCGGCCGGAACCCCGGGAACCCCCGGAGCCCCCGGCTCGGGACGCCGCGACCTAGCGCTCGACCCGTCGAAGGCCGACCTGCTCGGTCCGTTCGTGGAGGACCTCGAATCGCAGCTCGACAAGCTGAGCGATCAGATCGAGATGCTGATGGACGAGGCCGCCCGGCCAACGCTGGCCGAACAGATCGAAGACCTGGGCCGCGGGCTGTCCGCGACGATCGACTTCTTCGAGTTCGACTCGATGCTCGAGTTCGCGAGCACCCTCGTCGAGACCGCGGCCGCGGCGTCGAAGGCCGAGTCGCTCGAGGTCAGCCAGCTGCTGCCGCGGATGCGGGCCGTGCTCAATCTTCTGAACCAGCAGAAGAGCGGGCTGGGTGAGGGCTCGCTGATCGAGCCCGCGACGGGTGAGCTGCTCGCCCGGCTCCGCCGCGTCGTGGAGACCGGCAAGGTCGACCCGGATTGGGAACTCCCCGTTGACGCCGATGACGAGATGGTGTTCCGGATCGACGGCGTCGTTCCGTCGGCGGCCGACGAGCCGGCGGACCAGACTCCCGAAACTGCATCGGACGCCCCCCCGACGCCCAGCGGCGCCGTCGACGGAGAGTCGAACACCGCAGCCGCCCCATCCGGATCTCCCGCGCGTACCAAGACCCGTGCCCCGCTGGTGGAGAAGACCCTGCGTGTGGAGGTCAATCGGCTCGAATCGCTCATGAACCTCGTCGGCGAGCTGGTGCTCCAGAAGAACCGCATCTGCGAACTGAGCCGGCGTGTGACGCTCGAAACCGGGGTCTCCCAGGACCTCGCCGAGCCCCTCGAGCTCGCGGGCGGCGGGCTCGACCGGATCACCGGCGAGATCCAGGTCGCCGTGATGCGGACACGGATGCAGCCGCTCGACAAGCTGTTCGGCCGCTACCCGCGGCTCATCCGTGACCTGTCGCAGAAGACGGGCAAGGACATGCAGCTCAAGATCGAGGGCGGCGAGACCGAGGTCGACAAGCAGGTGATCGAAGAGCTGGGCGACCCGCTCGTCCACCTGCTGCGGAACAGCGCCGACCACGGCATCGAGCCCGCCGACGAGCGGATCGCGGCCGGCAAGTGTGGGACCGGGACGATCACGCTGCGTGCCTCGCACCAGGGCAACAACGCGGTGATCGCGATCTGCGACGACGGCCGGGGGCTGCACCGCGACAAGATCGGCGCCAAGGCCCTGGAGCGGGGGCTGGTGAACGAGGCCGACCTCGCGGCGATGAGCGACCAGGAGGTCTACCGGTTCATCTTCATGCCGGGCTTCTCGACGGTCGACGCGGTGAGCGACCTCTCGGGCCGGGGTGTGGGGATGGACGTCGTGCGGACGAACATCGAGCGGCTGAAGGGGACGGTGGACGTGAGCAGCACGCCCGGGCAGGGCACGACGATGCTCATCACCATCCCGCTGACGGTCGCGATCCTGCCGGCGATGATGGTCAAGGTGCTCAACGAGGCGTACGCGATCCCGCTGAGCAACATCACCGAGATCGTCAGGCCGGACTCGGACCAGCTCGCGACGATCGTGCGCGAGCGGGTGATCAGGCTGCGCGGCACCGTGCTGCCGCTGCTGGACGCAACGGAGCGGTTCCAGGTTCCTGGGCAGGAGAACGCGGGCGAGGGCAAGCTGGCGGTGGTGCTCAACGCCGAGGACCGCAACGTAGGGCTGCTGGTCACCGAAGTGATCGGTCAGCAGGAGATCGTGATCAAGCCCCTCGACGGGCTGGAGAAGACGGGCCCGTTCAGCGGGGCGACCGTGAGAAACGACGGGGGCGTGAGCCTCATCATCGATGTCGCCGAGATGATCAGGGCGACGGCTTAGTGAACGAACCTGGAGGTCTGAATCATGGACGCGGGCTACATCACGCCATTCGTCAAGAGCATCCAGAACGTGTTCTCGACGATGCTGCAATTGCCGGTGACGGTGCTGGATCCGGCGATCAAGCAGGGCAACTCGCCGAGCCACGACGTGTCGGGCATCATCGGCATGAGCGGTGACGTCAAGGGATCGGTGATCCTGAGCTTCAAGCTCGACGCGGCGGAGTCGATCGTGGCGCTGTTCTGCGGCGAACGCATGGACCCCGACCACGCCGACTTCGCCGACGCGATCGGCGAGCTGGTGAACATGGTCTGCGGCGGGGCGAAGGCGATGTTCACCGACAAGAAGCGCGTCTCGATCTCGTGCCCGAGCGTAATCGTCGGGAAGGACCACGGCGTGTGCCTCCCGAGCGATGTCCCGTGCGTGCTGATCCCGTGCTCGACGGACTGCGGCGAGTTCGTCATCGAGGTCGCCATCCGTGAGAACGCCGCCGCGAACAAGGCCGCCGAGCAGGCCGCCGCCAACGCCTGATCCCCCGGGCGTCCATCGGAGACCAAAGCCATGAAGGTGATGCTGATCGACGATTCGAAGACGATGCGGAACATCCAGCGTTCGGTGCTGCGCCAGCTCGGGATCGAGCAGATCGAGGAGGCGTGCGACGGGCAGGACGCGCTCAGCAAGGTCGGCGCCTTTCAGCCCGACCTGATCCTGGTCGACTGGAACATGCCCAACATGGACGGGCTGTCGTTCATCAAGGCGTTCCGCAAGCAGGACAAGTCCACGCCGCTGATCATGGTCACGACCGAGGCCGAGAAGTCGCGTGTCATCGAGGCCATCAAGGCCGGGGTGAACAACTACCTGGTCAAGCCGTTCACGCCCGACATGCTCAGCCAGCGCATCAACGAGACCATCGCCAAGTGCTCAGCCTGACGGCACGATGCGCCGTGACCCCCCGGAAGGCCCGACATGAACGGCGTCGACGCCGCTGGTGAACGGATCTCGGTCACGATCGAACGCGGCGGGCTGTCGTGCACCGTGATCGTCCGCTCGGGGCCCGAGTCGACGCTGCCGACCGAAGCCGATATTCTCGCGCAGCTCGAAGTCCAGCACATCCATCCAAGCCGCATTCTCGGGGGCGTCGTCGCCGACCTGCTGGCGCGCGCCGCGGCCGAGCCCGGCGCCGACCAATCCGAGGTGGTCGCGCAGGGTCAGCCCGCCGAGCACGGCCGCAGCGCCGAGTTCACGCTCGACCCCGCCATCCGCGCCCAACTCGACGCGATCCAGCTGAGGCGTGATCGACTCGAGGAGATGCCCGCCGGGAAGCTGAATGCGAAGACGGCCGGGGGCCAGACATCCGAGCAGGATGCAGTCGATTTTCGCTCGCAATCGGCCTTCGTCGTCGTCCAGAAAGGTGACCACATCGGGCAGATCGTGCCCGGCGTCGAAGGCACCGATGGGATCGACGTTCGCGGACACGTCATCCAGGCGAAGAAGGGCCGATCGATGTCGGTCAAGCTGGGCGAGTCGCTCCGGGCCGAGGGCTCTGAAGTGATCGCCCAGACCAGCGGCGTTCTTCGCTACCAGATCGATCGAGTCGAGATCGACCCCGTTCTCGAGATCCGCGGCGACGTGGATTTCGAAACAGGCAACATCGACTTCCCCGGGTGCGTCAATGTGTCGGGCGGAGTGAAAGACCACTTCGTGGTCCGGGCCGGCGGGACTGTCACCGTTCACAAGCTCGTCGAGGCCGCCGAGTTCTACACCTCCAGCGCCGTCGTGCTCACGCAGGGCATGGCCGGCCGGGGCATGGGACGGCTGGAGATCGGCGGAGATCTGCACACAGGCTATCTCGACGGCGTCGCGGGCAAGGTGTCGGGGAACCTGTACGTCAAGCGCGAGATCAAGGAGTGTCGTCTCTGTGTCGAGCGACGCGTCGTGTGCCCCGACGGCACCGTGTACGGCGGCCAGCTTGTCTCGCGTCAGAGCGTCGACATCGGCGTCATCGGCGGGCCGGGCGGTGTCGAGACCGAGGTCGTGGTCGGACGCCTCGCCGAGATCGAGCCGCTCGCCGACCGCATCTCCCACCTCACCCATGCCGTCCAGGTCGAGCGCGAGCGCAGCGAAGGCGAACTCAAGGCACTCCAGGAGCGTGGCAAGAAGCTCACCTCGGCCCAAGCAGAGCGACTGACGGAGTTGCAATACTCGCAGGTCACGTGCGAGGACCTGGTCGGGCGGGTCGGGCAGGCCGCGGCCCAGCTGCTCAACGCGGCCGGGAGCTGGACGGAAACCAAGCTGATCGTCAGGCGGGCGGTCTACAAGGGCGCGCGGATCAGGCTGCGGAACGTTGTCCTCGAGATCCGCGACATGGTTCAGGGGCCCATTCTGCTCGAACTCGACAAGGCCGGCTCTCCGCACTGCCACCTGCGCGGCGCCAGCGAGCCGACGCCCATCGGCGAGATCGCGACGATCCGGGACACCGGAGAGGACCGCGACCCGATCGTCCGGCTTCGCGGCATCTCGCCGCACGCGGCGTAGGGCCCTTCCGGCGGCTCCCAACCCGGCCAAACCTGGCAACGCCATGAACCCGGATCGGGCCCGGCGGCGTATGGTGGTCAACCGCCCCACCGCGCTGGCGGTACAGTGTGCTGACTCCCTCCCCGAAACGAGCCGGTGTCGCACGCCAGGAGCCCGTTCATGTCTCGAATCGATCGTGGCCGGTCGAGCCGCCCCCGGCGGTCCCCTTTGTGGCGCCCCGCCGTCCTGGCCGCCGCATTGCCCTGGGTGTCCGCCGCGGGCCCGGGGGAGCCCCCTGACACGACCACGGCGGACACGACCCTTCCCGCACCACCTGCCGTGGACGAGCAGGAGCAGACCGCCAGAGCAGCGATGCGGGCCGCCGAGGCCGACCTGCGCGAGGCCCGGGTGATGCTCCGCACGGGCCGGGAAGTTGTGGGTCTGTTCATCGGCCGGGAGGATCGCACGGTCACGCTCCGGGTCCGGGGAGAGGACCTCAAGATCGATCTGGCCGACGCGGTCGAGTTCGAGATGCTGGGCCCGGTGCTTGAAACCTATCGGGCTTTGCGCGCCGCCACCAAGGATGACGACGCGGCGGGCCGCCTGCACCTCGCGTACTGGCTCCGCGATCGGGGGGCCTACGCCACCGCACTGGATGAGATCGAGAGCCTGGTCAGGGCCGAGCCGTTCAATCAGGAGGCGGTTGAACTGCGGGTCTGGCTCGAACAACAGATCCTGTTGAAGACGCGAGGCGGCAGCCGCGACGAGGCCGAGGAGAACACGGATTCGGCCCGAAGGAAGATCTTCGATTTCCCGGTGCTCACGCCCGACGAGATCAACCTGATCCGCGTGTACGAGGTGAACTTCGCCGACCCGCCAAAGCTGCACATCTCCCGGCCCGTGGTCGAGGAGTTCATCGACCTCTACGGCGGCCACGACCTGATGCCGAAGGACCCCGAGGGCCGCGAGGCCCTGCTGCGTCGGGACCCGCTCACGGTCCTCGACCTGATGTTCCGGGTCCAGGCCCGGCCGCTGTACGGCGAGGTGCAGGTGCTCGACGATCCCGCGTCGATGAAGGCCTTCCGCACCCAGATCCACCGCACGTGGCTGGTCGGGTCCGACTCGAGCTGCGCCTCGACGAGCTGCCACGGCGGGCAGGAAGCCGGACGGCTGTACCTGAACAACCACCGGTCGAACACCGATGCGACTGTGTACACGAACTTCCTGATCCTCGATCGGTTCAAGCTCAAGGACGGCACGCCGCTCATCGACTACGACGAGCCCGCCAACTCGCCCCTGCTCCAGATGGCCCTGCCGCGCGACCGATCGACACACCCCCACCCCGACATCGCCCGAGCCGAGGGCCGGAGGGGGTGGAAGCCGTTCTTCCGCGATCAGGACGACTTGCGCTTCCGCCGAGCGGTGGAGTGGATCAACTCGATGTACCGCCCACGGCCGGACTATCCCATCAGCTATCAGCCCCCGCTGCCCCGCGGGGCCTTGCGGATGGAAGGTCAGCCGGCGGGCGAGCGTTGACCGAAAACGGCTGCGAACGCCGACCCGTTGTCGCCCGGTCTGCTATGGTTGAGACCCGCCCACGAGGCGCCCGGCCCACCCCGACGGAGCCCGCAATCGATGCCTGAACACCCCTTCGCCACTCGCCGTTGCATCGCCGTGTTGATGGGCTCGGCGGCTCTCCTCACTGGGTGCTCCGACTGGGGCGCCGACGCCGAAGCGGTGACCCAATCGGCACGGCACCTCGCGGCGGTGGGTTCCGGCGCCCTGAGCGACGCGACATTCACCTATGAAACGGTCTCGCGAGAGATTTCGGGGCTGAAGGCGGCCGATGACTCGGCGGCCGCGGCCGCGGCGGGGCTGCTCTCGGAGAGCCGGCAGGGCGAGGGATCGCTGAAGGCGGTCGAGGCGATGCTGGCCGAGCGGGCGTTGTTCGACGAGATCGCGGCCGCGCGGACCGACGCCGTCCGCTGGACGGCGCTCTCGACGACCGCCCAGGCACTGACCTCATATGACCCCGCCGACGACATCGCGGAGACGGTGGCGGAAGCGGATCGATTGGCGTCCCAGGCGGAGGCGCGCCGGGCCGACCGCTCGCAGCTCGCCGGTGAGGTCGAGCGATCGGAGAGCCGCGTGGCGGACCTGCGGGGCCGATCAAACGAGAAACGGAACCGGGCCGCCGAGCTGAAGCTCGAGGCCGCGGCGCTGAGCGCGGTCGAGTCGGCGAAGCTCGCGGTGGCGGCGAGGACGCTTTCCCGCGAGGCCGACGCGCTGGACATGGAGGCGAACCGGGTCCAGGGCGAGATCGACATGCTCAGGCCCCGCCTCGCCGAGATCGAGGGCGACGTCCAGAAGCTCGAGGAGCAGCGGAGTCTGGCCCTGGAATTCGGGGATGAACTCCGGCAATCGAAGCAGGCACGGGATGAACGGGCCGTCAAGGCCAGGGCCGAGGCGGCCTCTCTGGGCGAGAAGATCCGGGCCACGGTGGCTGAGATCATCAAGCAGCGCGAGGAAAGCGTGGAACCCGCCGGCGACGCCGCGATCGACGCCTTCGAGCAGGCGAGCCGGTCGAGCGACAAGGCCCTCCGTGAGTTCAAGGCATCCGGCCAGCTGGCGAAGTCGGCGGCGCAGCGTTGGCTCGGTGAGGCCTGCCACCTCCGCGCCCAGGGGCACGCGAGGTTCGCCTCGCTGCTCGAGGAGCTCGCGGCCGTTTCGCCGACGCTGCCCGACGCCGACGACTACGCCGATCGCGCGGCGCAGGAGCGAGCCGCCGAAGTGGAGGCCATTCAGAAGGCCGCGGACGCGTACGAGCGGGCGGCCGCGTCCCTTCGCGCGACGGGGCTGCGCGGCACCGAACGCGAAGGACTGGAGGCCGCGGCCGCCGACCTTGATGTGCTGGTTCGCAGCCTGCGTGGCGAGCCCGAGCAGACCGATCAGCCCGGCGATGAGGCGACGCCGGCCCCGGTCGATGAGCCGGCCCCAGATTCGGAGCCCGATCCCGATCAGGAGCCCTGACCCGGCCCGGGCCCGGGGCCGGCCCCGGCGGGTCGCCCGGCAGCGGCGAGGCAGAATATCCGGATCGAACCGGCCTTTATCCGGACCGGACCCCGCCGTCGGCGAACAATGCGGACAAAGCGTGCGTGGAGAATCACCCGATGCCCGTGGAAAACGTGACCGAGAAAGAAAGTGCTGTTCCCGGCGAACCCGTGCTGCCCGACGTGGCGGTGAACCTGGTTCGACCGACCGCTCCGGTGATCGGCCGGGTGGTCGAGTCTGAGCTGTGCACGCTCGGGAAACGCAAGTCGGCGGCGTTCATCCGCCATGTCGCGATCGACGTGTCGGGGACGGCGCTGGCCGGCCAATTCAGGGCGGGCCAGAGTTTCGGCGTGCTGCCCCCGGGTGAGGACGCCAAGGGCAAGCCCCACAAGCTGCGGCTCTACTCCATCTCGAGCCCGACGCGGGGCGAGGACGGGAACGGCAATGTTCTCGCAACGAGCTGCAAGCGGGTGCTCGATGAGCACTGGGATGATCACAAGCTCTTCACAGGCGTGTGCTCGAACTACCTCTGCGACGCGCAGGTGGGCGACGAGATCAACGTGACCGGCCCGAGCGGCAAGCGCTTCGTGCTGCCCGAGGAGCCCTCGAAGCACGACTATGTGTTCTTCGCCACCGGGACCGGCATCGCCCCCTTCCGCGCCCTGGCGATCGACCTGCTCGAGGGCGGGTTCAACAGCCGGGTGACGCTCGTCATGGGCTCGCCCTACACGACCGACCTGATTTACCACGAGCAGCTCGTCGAACTCGACAAGCAGTACGACAACTTCCGCTATGTCACGGCGATCAGCCGCGAGGTGCCGGACGACCAGGACCGCAAGCTGTACGTGCAGGACCGGATCCAGCACGACACGTTGGGCACCGGGCCGGGTTCGTTGACCGAGCAGCTCGCCTCGGACCGGACGCTGATCTATGTCTGCGGGCTCGCGGGCATGGAGATGGGGATCTTCAAGGGTCTCTACGCCGTGCTCGGCCGCGAGGGCGCGAGCGGGTATGTTCGGGTGGACGACGAGGTCGCGGACGACCTGAAGTCGTGGAACAAGAAGATGATCAACCGGCAGATCCGCCCGACGAAGCGGGTCTTCCTCGAGGTCTACTAGCCGGCGATCGCGCGGCGACGCGACCGGGCCGAGCGGCCCGCCGGTTGACGGGGAAGGCGGCCCCTGATAGGTTTCGATCCCGCTGCACGATTCGGTGCCCAGACGGGCCGGCCCACAGCCCCCTCCCGGACACCGCCGAAAGGACGAACGTGGGGCCGACGCCACCACCAGCCACAAGACCGATCTGTTCTGTGTCGCTCGGGCGGGGCGCTACGCACGCGTTGCTGCTCGGCCTGCTGCTGATGCTCGGCGCGGCGCGACCGGCCGACGCCCAGTTCGCGACGCTCGATCCGGCGATCGCGACCAGCGTCACGCTCACGCCTGCGCAGCAGGATCAGATCAAGCAGTTCATCGACCAGCTCCGACCCGCCCTGTTCAGCGACGATCTCACCGAGGCGAAACGAGCCCTCGACACGCTCCTGAGCCCGCTCCAGACCGAGGGCGTATCGGTGGCCCTGCGACAGGCGTTCGCGGACGAGCTGGCCGACGACATCGAAAAAGCGATCGCCGACGAGCGTGAGATGCTGGTCGACGTGCACGGCAACAAGGTCATCAACGCCAGGCCCTACACGGGCCTGCGCCTCGCCGGCGAGATCGCTACGAACAGGATGCTCGGGATTGTCACCGGCGAGCTGGCGAACAAGGAGCAGGGCCGGCGTTTCTTTGCGATCCACTGCACCGAGATGGTGTTCTTCGCTGTCGAGGTTTCGCAGCCCGCTGTCACCGCGCAGGCGCTGTATCACGAGGAGCGGGGCAAGCCCGCGGGCCTGATCGGTGAGCTGGGCAACCTGATCGTCTCGGAGGAATCGCCCAAGAACGCCGCGGCGATCATCCGGTCGCTGGGTGAAGCGGGGCGCATCCCCGACAACCAGATGGGCGGCGTCGCCCTGGCGGCGACCCGCCTGATCGGCGAGCGCGTGTGCGATCGCGTCCGCACACAATGGAAGGACGACCCCGGCGACGAGGAGCGTCTGGTCTGGCTCACGGCTGGGCGCGAGGTGTTTCCCGTGGTCGCCCAGCCCGACGCGGGGGCCGATCGGGACGTCGCGGTCGCGGCGATCCGCCTGGCGGGCCACCTGGTCGCCTCGGTGTACCGTGACGTCGAGGCCAAGCGCGTCGGGGGCGTGGATGCACGCCAGAACGACGACGCGGCCCTGGTCCAGAAGCGGATGCTCGAGCTCGCCGGCAACCTGCTGATCTTCGGCGAGCAGCGCCTCGCCGAGGCTACCGGGCGTCAGCCCGACCCGAAGATCGAGCAGGCCGCCGCAGATCTCGAAGACTCGTTCGTCGGCTCAGGGGGTCAGAACTTCCGCCAGGCGGCGCTCTCGCTTGTCTCCGTCCACGGCGTGCTGACCGACGCGCCCTACGGCTTCAAGGACGACGAGTTCATCGCGCCGTGAGTCGTCGGGATAGGCCCGGCTTGGCCGATCGCCGCGCCCGCCGGGTGGATATGGTCTGTCCATGACCCGCCTCGCCGTGATCGCCGCGATCCTGGTCGTGTTGCTGGCCGTGCTGGGCCTGCGGACCTCCGAGCCGCCCGCGGACTTCTCGTTCTACAACGGGAACGATGTCAATACGCTCGATCCGCAGCGGATGAGCTGGATGCCCGACATGCGGGCCGCCCGCCTGGTCTTCGAGCCCCTGGTCCAGAACGACGTCCTGCGGACGGATGCGGGGATTGTCCCCGCCGCGGCCGACCGCTGGACGGTCTCCGACGACGGGCTCACCTACACCTTCCACGTACGTGACAACGCGAAATGGTCGAACGGTGAGCCGGTGACGGCCGACCAATTCGTCTACGCCTGGCGCCGCGGGATGCTTCCCGACATCGCGGCCGACTACGCGGCGCTGTTCCTGCTCGTACGAGGCGCCCAGGACTTCTTCGACTGGCGGGCCGACCAGCTCGCGAAGATGGACGCGGGCGAGTCCAGATTCGCCGATGGCGACGCCCTCTGGCAGGCGACGCTCGAGGAATTCAGCGAACTCGTCGGCCTGCACGCCGAGGGGGAGCGAACGCTCGTGGTCGAGCTCGAGCGCCCGGTGCCCTACTTCCTGGACATCTGCGCGTTCGCGAACTTCAGCCCTGTCTATCCCCCGCTGGTCGACGCCTACGAGCAGCCCGACCGGTCCACGGGCCGGCTCGTCCGCCGACCGGGCTGGACGCGCCCACCCAACCTCATCGCCAACGGCCCGTTCGAGATCGCCTCGTGGCGTTTCAAACGAGAGATGCGGCTCGTCCAGAATCCGTATTGGTGGAACCGTGATTCGCTGAACATCCGCTCGATCTCGATCCCCGCGATCGGCGACCCCAACGCGGCCGTGCTCGCCTATCGCACGGGCACCGTCGACTTGCTGACCGACGTCTTCTCGGGCTACCGGGGCGAGATGGTGGAGGCCAAGCGGGCGTTCCAGGCCGAGCACGCCGACGAGATTGCCAGGCTGGAGGCCGAGGGGCTCGACCAGTACGAGATCGACCGCCGCCTGCCCCCCGACCCACGCAAGGACCTGCACGTGGTCCCGGCCTTCGGCACCTACTTCTGGAACTTCAACTGCTCGCCGACGCTGCCCGACGGGCGGCCCAACCCGTTCGCCGACGCGCGCGTGCGCCGAGCGTTTTCGCTCGTGGTCGACAAGCGGGCCATCGCCGAGGACGTGCGACGCATGGGTGAACCGACGACGGGCTGCCTGATCCCCGTGGGCTCGATCCCGGGCTACACGCCGCCCGGGGGCCTGCCCAACATAGGCGACGCGAAGACCGACGCCGAGCGTGAGGCGATCGTCAAGCGGGCCCGCGCCCTGCTCGCCGACGCGGGCTATCCCGATCCGGTGACCGACTTCCCGATTACTGTGGGGCTCGAGTTCAACAAGGACTCGGGGCACGACCTGGTCGCCCAGGTGATCGCCAACTGCTGGCAGCGCTACCTGGGCGTGCAGGTCGCCCTCGAGCAGAAGGAGCTCAAGGTCTACCGCGACGATCTCAAGAAGCACCGGTTCATCACCAGCCGGGCCGGGTGGTTCGGCGACTATGGCGACCCGACCACGTTTCTCGACATCATGCAGACGGGCGATGGGAACAACGATCGCAACTACTCCAACCCGGAGTACGACGCGCTGCTCGCCTCGGCCCGCGTCGAGCGGGACCCCGTCGCGCGGATGCGAATCCTCGAAAAGGCCGAGCGGATGCTGTGCGAGGACGAGCTGCCCATGATCCCGATCTTCCACTACGTGCAGCTCTATATGTTCGATCCGGCGAAGATCACGGGCGTCTCGGCCAACGCCCGCACGAAGCAGAATCTCTACCTCATCGACGTGCTGGGCGACGGGATCGGCGCGGACAAGCCCAGGCCCATGCGGGAGCCCCCTCCGTGACCGGCCTCATCCTCCGCCGCCTGCTCCAGCTCCCGCTGATCCTGCTCGTGATCTACACGATCACGCTGGCGCTCGCGTGGATGATCCCGGGCAATCCGCTCGAGAACCCCGAGGGCCGCCGACCCTCGCCCGAGGTCGCCGAGCAGATGCTGCGGCAGTACGACCTCGACAGCTTCCCCCGCTTCTACTTCAGCTACCTCGACCGCGTGACAGGGCTACGCTGGGCCCGCGACACGCTCTCGGGCCGCGCCGCCAAGACCGCCGAGACGGCGAAGGCCGCGGGGCTCGTGCCCCCCCACCGCCCCGTCTTCGACTTCGGCCCGAGCCTCCAGTACGACGACTGGACGGTCAACGAGATCATCGCGGGGGCGCTGCCCGTCTCGGCCACGCTGGGCGCGGCCGCGATCATCATCGCGCTGGGCATCGGGCTAACCGCCGGCGTCGTGGGCGCCGTCAAGCCCAACTCGCCGGCCGACCTCGCGACGCTGCTTGTCGCCCTGATCGGCATCAGCCTGCCCAGCTTCGTCGTCGGGACGATCATGCTGCTTCTCTTCGCGGTGGCGATCCCTATCTTTCCCGTCGCCGAGTGGGGCTCGCTGCGGTCACTCGTCCTCCCGGCGTTCACGCTGAGCCTCCCCTTCGCGGCCTACATCGCCCGGCTCACCCGGTTCGGCATGATCGAGGCCCTCCAGAGCGACTACGTGCGCACCGCGAGGGCGAAGGGCGCCGGCGAACTGCGCGTCCTCCTGCGGCATGCGCTGCCCAACGCCTTCCTGCCCGTGCTGAGCTACCTCGGCCCCGCGACCGCGTTCGCGATGACCGGCTCGTTCGTCGTCGAGAAGGTCTTCAACATCCCGGGCATGGGCCAGCACTTCGTCGCCGCCGTGCAGAACAAGGACCTGTTCCTCATCATGGGCGTCGTGCTGGTCTTCGCGGGGATGCTCGTGATCCTCAACCTCGTCGTCGACGTGCTCTACCGCTTCGTCGACCCCAGAATTGACTAGGACGACGCCGCTCCCACGCCGTCTCTCAGTCTCTTCTCCCCTCTCCCCAATGGGGAGAGGGCAGGGTGAGGGGCTCCCCGATCTGCAAGCCTCCTCACGCACCAACACACGCAAAACGCCAACCACGCACCCCCGCCCACTCTCTCCGTCTCTTCGCTGCTTCCCCGTGGGGAGGGGGCAGCCTACTTCGCGCCCCACCGGATCACGCCTCGCCTGGACACCCCGTCGACCATCACCAGCAGCGGCTTCGAGAGACGCAGGTGCCGCATATGGGCCGTTTCCGTCTCGGCGGGCTGGGCTTCGAGCCAATCCCAGTTCACGCCCGGAGTGTCGTGGTGCGAGACCATCAGGTAGCTCACTTTGAAGCTCGTCAGGTTGTGGAAGAAGTGCGACCCCTGGCTCATCTCCGTCAGCATGGTCGGCAGCGTCGCCTCGACGATCACGCGCGCCCCGGAGATCTTGTCCCAGCTCACCGGGATGCCCAACCAGGGCTCGGACGTGCCCCACCGTCCGAATCCGATCAGCAAATAGGGACGCCGTTCATCCACCAGGGAGCCGTTGATTCGCTCGATCTCCGCCGCGATCTCGCGGGTCACCGATGCGTCGAAGGTCCCGGGACAGACGTAGACGATGTCCGTGATCGTCTGGTCCGTGCCGTTGCCGATCACTCGTGATGAGGCGAGCACCACGTCCGATCGGGCGAGTTCCTCGTCGGAGACGACCGAATCGCCCCCCTCGACGAGCATCGGACGCACCTGCAGGAATCCGAGCCGGGCGCGGGTCTCGTCCCCGCGTGGCAGGGTCGTCGCAAACTCGATCTCCACCGGGCCGCCCAGGGCCATCCTCGACACCTGGAGCAGGCGCGACACCGCGTGGTTGAAACCGAATGCGTAGCGCGACAGCAGCGGGGCAAAGTTGAGCACCCGGGCCCCACCGTCCTCCAGACCGGGCGTCAGCCGGTCTGATGCGGGGTCGTAGGTCGAGACGAGGTAGCGCAGCGACCCGTCCGCCTCGGCCTGTTCGAGCCCGCACCGCACGAGGTACTCTTCCTCGCCGACCGGGTCGTAGGCGAAGTGCTCGCCCATGTTCACCGCCCAGAATCGCGTCTGGGTGTGCTCCAGCTGGTCGCGCGTCGACCCGAACGGCGGCGGGGTTCGGGGGCGCGCGGGCGGGTAGAACCACGACAATCCCCCGTCGACGATCTGCTTGCCCAGGCCGAGCGCCAGGTTGACCACGCCCTCGTCGTGCTCGGTGCCGGAGGCCGGGTAGAAGTTGTACGACCGCGCGACCCCCGAGACGTCCGGGTAGAACCGATCCCCGTGCCGGCGGCCCACCGCCTCCTGCACCAGGACGGCCATCTTCTCATCCTCGATCCGCCGGTCTGTTGTGCGGATGTAGCGCTTCGGGGCCGCGAAGAACGTGGACGCCCACACGAGCTTGACCGCCTCGACGAGCCTCCTGAATCGGTTTTCCCGGTCCGGCTGGTTATTCGGCGTCATCTTCGTGTGGTACACGCCGGCGAACGGGCGGAACAGCGCGTCCTCGAGCAGGCTCGATGAGCGCACCGCCAGCGGGCTGTGCACCCCTTCCACCAGCCCCCGCAGATCGTCCACGAACTCTGGAGGGAACTCGCCCTGCTGGAACGCGTGCGCAATCCGATGATCCGGCGCATCGGAGTACGCGATCCCGTACAGGTCATTGCGCACCATGAACGCGTCGAACACCTCGGTGGTGATCACGACCATCCGGGGGATCGATATCTCCAGCTCGCCCCACGCGATACCCGGGAACGCACGGCGCATGGTGTCGCCGGCGAACAGCAGGCCGCTCGCCTTGCCCCCGATCTCGCCCCGCCCGATGCACGAGGCGAGCCGGTCGGAACCGAAGAAGTCACGGTCGAACCGCGGGATCCGGTCGATCGCCACCGAGTTGACGGTCATCGCACGCCTCCCTTCGGCGTGGACCATTCCCCAGTAAGCTATCCAGATTCTATCTGAATCCCTGAACGGTCGCACCCCCCCCACAGCCGGCGCATCCAACCCACGCCACCCACGGATCGTCCGCCTCACTCAGCATTTCCGCCTATCGGCGGGCTTCGGTATTGATGACGGTTTCGCGACACCCCCGCGAGGTGCAGTGTGCGCCCCGACGAGTCGGCCTCTGAGGCCGATGCGACCGAGACTTCACGCTGTCCGATCGACAACGGACGGGCTCAGGGAGCCTGCTCGAACGTCGCGCCCTTCAGCACCCCGAACCCAACGAACTGCCCGGGCTCGAAGTCGCTCGCCCGCTGCCGGTGGTCGGTCAGGCGGCAGACGAACGGCGCCCCGCCCACATCGACCGTCAGAGTGTTCCGCGACGTGTCGGTCTCCACGATCCGCCCCTGCACCCGCCGCGGCCTCCCGTACACCGGGTCGATGTACTTCCCGCCCGTCTTGACCACGTCCACCCGCTTCGCCTCGGCCCGGATCACGCCCTGGATCCGCCTTCCGACCTCGGCCGTGATCTCGCCGACGGGCAGCAGGTGCACGCGGTAGTTGGTGTTGTAGAAGCTGACGACGATGTGCGCAGGGGCGGTCGCCGTCGCGGCACAGACCTCTTCGAGCACACCCCGGGCGAGGCCCGGGTCGATCTTCGTCGTGGGGGCGGGATGCAGCATGGGATGAGGATAGGTCGATCCCCCCGGGTCGGCCTCTGCGCAACGGTCCACCACCCCACCTCTCCCCGCAGAGCCGGGGAGAGGGAGGCGATCACACACCCCCTGCCAAGAGCGCCGCCAACCTCGCCGGATCCGCACACCTGGGCCTTGTCCCGCTCGCCAAAAAATTCGCCAGCATCCGCGGCCCCTCGATCGTCATGAAGCTCTCGGGGTGGAACTGCACCCCGTCCAGCGGCTGCCTGGGCGTTCCGTCGGGCCACGCCGGCTCGCCCCACACCCGCCTCAGACCCATGATCACGCGCGGCCCGTCCGCCCCCGCCCCGTCCTCGCGGCACCAGGCGCTGACCACCCATCCGTCCTCCCCGGGACCGGGCTCAGCGGGCCAAGCCGCCTCGGGCACCACGAGGCTGTGATACCGCGTGGCCGTGAACGGGTTGGACAGCCCGTCGAACACGCCCCGTCCGTCGTGGCTCACCTCGCTCGCCTTGCCGTGCATCAGCACCGGGTGTCGTGTGACCGGCAGCCCGTGCATGTCCGCCATGCACTGGTGTCCCAGGCAGACACCCAGGATGGGCACCCGCCCCGCGAACCGCTCGATGATCGCCGCCGAGACGCCCGCCTCCTTGGGCGTGCAGGGCCCGGGCGAGATCACGACGTGGCTGGGCCCCAGCCCCCCATCGAGCGCCGCCGCCTCATCGGGCGTGATCCGGTCGTTGCGTGCGACGACGAGGTCGCGGTCGAGCTCGATCGTGGGGTCGAGCTCGCCCAGCCTCTGCACGAGGTTCCACGTGAACGAGTCGTAGTTGTCGATGAGCAGGATCACGACGGCGATGGTAGGTTCGGCCGGATTCCCCGATCCGAGGAGGGCCCCGATGGCCGGCTACTCAGGTACCCCGATGCCCCGCAAGCTCGGCATCAATCCCGGGGCGCGTGTGGTCCTGCTCCGCGAACCCGCCGGGGGCGTCGAGGGCCTGACGCCCGCCGACCTGCCCGACGGCGTCGAGATCCGCCACGACCTCCGGGGCGCACGGCCATTCGATGTCATCGTCGTGTTCTGCAACAGCGTCGCGACCATGCGGATGCTCTACCCCAAGGCCGTCACCCGTCTGGCCACCTCGGGCGGGCTCTGGGTCGCCTGGCCCAAAAAGGCGTCGGGCGTGCCGACCGACTTGTCGGACAGCGCCGTCCGCTCGTGGTGCCTCGAATCTGGGCTGGTCGACAACAAGACGTGCGCGATCGACGAAACCTGGTCGGGGCTGCGATTCGTCCGCCGGCTGGAAGACCGCCGCGGATGAATGCCAGTAGTATCCGCCTCGTTCAGGCCGCGATCCCCTTGCCGATCGTCCCCGCGACGCCGTCGCGCGTCACGTAGAACAGGTCGCGACAGATCGGGTAGGGCATCCGCGTGTAGTCGTCGTCGACGCGGGCGCGGAGCCGATCAACGAACTCGCCGGGCCCGATGCTCATCGCGACGAACATGTCCCTCGCCGGCGTGGCGACGTAGAAGTCGCCCCCGAGCTGCGGGGCCAGCTTCATGTACAGCCCGCTCAGCAGCAGCCTCGCCGCGTCGTAGCCGTCCTGCTCGGCGACGATGACCGCCTTGCCCCCCTCGCGGCTCTCGATCACCTGGAACTCCAGGCCCGGGGCGTAGCATCGCAGGTTCTCGCGGGCGACGTCGTCGAGTTCGTCCGCGTCCACCCCCCACCGCACCATCTGTTCGGTCGTGATGCTCACCGTCATCTGGGGGAGGTCGGTCACGAACACCACCACCGTGTGGTTCACGAAGGGGATGTGGGCCACCAGATCGCGGCTGAGGTGTTCGAAGATGCTCTCGGGCTGGATGCGCGGCATGACCCGCGAGCGGATCAGGTCGAACGGCATCTCGTTCATGTCGAGTCCGTCGCCCGTGAAGAGCTGGTCGAGGAAGTGCTCGACGATCTCCGTGCCCCGCCCGGGCTCGTTGGAGACCATCCGGTAGAGGTTCTCGAGGTCGAGCCGCCGGCCGTTGACCAGCAGCTCACGGGGTCCGACCATCGCGATCGCGTAGTCGGGCTGCATCCGGCGGAGAAGGTCGGCGACCTGCTCGGCGAACGCCTCGGGTTCCATCGGCATGTGTGCCATCAACCGCCTCCTGCGGGCGCAAGAACGAACATCCGCGTCCGACGCGATGCAGAGCCCCTGTCGAGGTCTGTTCGGGCATCGAGCCGGCCAAGAACTGGCCCACTCATCGTCCACCCGATACGCGGATCGAAGCCGACTGTTTCGCTCGCGGGCCGTGAAACCCGCCCCCGTCGGCACAGCCCGCGCGGCCGAGACATCCGGTTCGCCGGCCTATGCTCTCGGACCTCCCCGTCCGGTGGCTGGCCCTGGGCGGGCCGCCCGGGTCGGGGAGGGCTTGACTGACCCGGGGATGCCCCCGGCGCGGGGATCGGCTAGAATCGCGATCACCGGGCAGGCCGGCGGAAATGGTCTCCCCCGAATATCGGCGATGCCGAGTGACAGTTCCGGAGAACAGCGCGTGACCGAACAAGAGATTGAGGCCAAAGTGATCGACATCGTCGCCGAGCAGATGGGCGCGGATAAGTCCAAGATCACCCGCGAGACCAGCTTCGTCGAAGACCTCAACGCCGACAGCCTCGACACCGTCGAGCTGGTCATGGAGTTCGAGGACGAGTTCGAGACCTCCATCCCGGACGACCAGGCCGAGAAGATCAAGACCGTGGGCGAGGCCATCAGCTTCATCAAGCAGGCCCACGGGCTCGACTGATCCAGCGGCCACCCTCGATGCACCAGGTCGATCGCGAGCCAGCTCCGGCATAGGGACGGTCCATGGGCCATACGCCGCACAGAGTTGTCATCACCGGCGCCGGGGTTGTCTCGTGCCTGGGGCACGACGAGCAGTCGACCTGGGAGGCGATGCGCGAGGGCCGGTCCGGCATCCGCGTCTTCGACATCGGGCCGTTCGAGGCCATCAGCGACGCCTGGCCCACCCGCATCGCCGGCCAGATCGTTGACCTCAACACCGACGCCTTCGTCGAGCCCCGAGAGGTCAAGAAGCTCGATCGATCCACCGTCCTGGGCCTCGGCGCCGCCCACGAAGCCGTCGGGGCTTCGGGCATCGACTTCGAGAAGGCCGACCGCGACCGCTGCGGCGTCGTCATCGGCTCGGGCATCGGCGGCATCGCCACGATCGAAGCAGGCCTGGGCGCCCTCAACGAGAAGGGCCCGCGCCGCGTCAGCCCCTTCACCGTCCCCCGCCTCATGGTCAACGCCACCGCGGGCAACGTCTCGATCAAGTACGGCCTCCGCGGCCCGGCCTCGGCCCACGCCACCGCCTGCGCCTCGTCGGGCCACGCGATCGGCGATGCGATGGGCTACATCCGCCGTGGCGAGTGCGATGCCATGCTCGCCGGGGGCGTCGAGGCGGCCATCACGCCGCTCTGCATCGCCGCCTTCAGCGCCATGAAGGCCCTCTCGACCCGGAACGACGACCCGGAGCGGGCGAGCCGACCCTTCGATGTCGACCGCGACGGCTTCGTCATGGCCGAGGGCGGGGCGGTCTACGTCCTCGAGAGCCTCGAGCACGCCAAGGCCCGCGGGGCGACGATCCTGGCCGAGCTGATCGGGTTCGGCAATACCTGCGACGCCAGCCACATCACCGCGCCCGACGCCGAGGGCCGAGGCGCCGCCCGCTCGATGCTGGGCGCGCTCCGCGACGCGGGCCTCGAGCCGGGCCAGATCGACTACATCAACGCCCACGGCACCTCGACCGCCCTGGGCGACGACGCCGAGGTCGCCGCCGTTCTCGGTGTCTTCGGCGGCCACGCCCGCAAATCGGCCGGGGGCCGGCTGCTGATGAGCTCGACCAAGTCGATGCATGGGCACGCCCTGGGCGCCTCGGGCGCGATCGAGATGGTCGCCTGCCTCCACGCCGTCCGCGACGGGGTCATCGCCCCCACCATCAACCTCGACAACCCCGACGAGGCCTTCGACATCGATCTCGTGCCCCACGAATGCCGCGAGCGGCCCGTCCGCTACGCCATGAACAACACGTTCGGCTTCGGCGGGCACAACACGACCCTCATCGTCCGCCGCTTCGAGGGCTGAGCGGGCCCGGCACACCGATTGCGACTCCTCACTGGCGCTCAAGAAACGCGCACACTTTGCCGATCCGCGCCGTGAGGAGCCGGTCCGATGCCGACGATGCACCCCCATCTCAGCGAACTCGAGGTCCCGATCATCGTCGAGCTGGGCCGGCGGACCATGACGGTCCGCGAGGTCATGATGCTCCTGCCGGGCGCCATCCTCGAGCTGCCCAAGTCGGCCGACGAGCACCTCGAGCTGCTCGCCAACAACCGCCCCGTCGCCACCGGGACGGCCGTCAAGGTCGGCGAGAACTTCGGCCTGCGGATCACCGCGGTGGGCTCCGCGGCCGAACGCGCCGCCGCGGCCGCCGCGGCCGACGACATCTCTGACGACGAGGCCGAGGCGCTGGCGGCGCAGCTGCTCGCGGGGCAGTAGGGCGACGCCGGCCCCGCATCGCCGCGAGAGCTGGCGACCAAGATTCTGTTTGTTCGTATCCAGAATGTGAGCTATCTTGCTTGGGCCGCCAATCAGTGCCAAGGCAGGGGCAGCCCGCGGAATGGACCGCACGCCGCTCATTCGGGGTCGGCAGCCCCGGCGCAGGGCAGCGAGCGGTGCGATTGGGCGAAGGAGAGTTGGCGATGCTGTTGATACTGAATAGGTCTTGTCGTGACAACCCGTCAAGCAGGCGCGGAGTACTGTCGGCTTCCCCAGTCCTTCCGGCATTGGTGGCGGCTTCGCTTTGCGTCTCGGCCAGCCCATCGTCGGGGCAGGGGTGCGGCGGACTACTGTTCCCCGGAGCGACCTATTCCATAGGCACTGGGCCGGTGGGCGTTTCGCTTGGCGACCTGGACGGGGACGGCGACCTCGACGTGGCTGTCGCCGATTATGGGAGTTTGCAGTATTACGTGCCCGGCGAAGTAACAGTGCGGCTCAATAAAGGGGACGGGACATTCGCGGCCCTGCAGCGCTACGTCGCGGGCGCCGGGTCGACCAGCGTTTCGTTGGGCGACTTGGACGGAGACGGCGATCTCGACATGGCCGTCGCCAACCGCGGTCCATTCGACAATTATGATATTAGTGGTGATGTCAGCGTGCTGTTCAACAACGGCAACGGGACCTTCGCGGCCCGACAGCCATACGCCGCGGGCGACCACCCAAACAGCGCTTCTCTGGGCGACTTGGACGGAGACGGCGATCTCGACATGGCCGTCACGAACGGCAACAACGCCGATGTGAGCGTACTGCTCAACAATGGGGACGGGACGTTCGCGGCCCAGCAGCGGTACGCCGCGGGCGCTGGGCCGGTGAGCGTCGCGCTTGCCGACCTGGACGACGATGGCGACCTCGACATGGCCATCGCAAACTCAGGCAGCGGCGACGCGAGCATCCTGTTCAACAACGGTGACGGGTCCTTCGCGGCCCAGCAGCGGTACGCCGCGGGCATCCGGCCAAAGAGCGTTTCGCTGGGCGATTTGGACGGGGACAGCGATCTCGACGTAGCCATCGTGAATACCGGCGCATACCCGGACTACATCGATGACGCGAGCGTGCTACTCAACAATGGTGACGGGACCTTCGCGGCCCAGCAGCGTTACGCCACCGGCAGGTTACCGTCTAGCGTGTCGCTTGGCGACCTGGATGGGGACGGCGATCTCGACATGACCGTCGCCAACGCCTACCTCAGCCTCAGCAATGTAAGCGTGCTTCTCAACAACGGGGACGGAACCTTTGCTGACCAGCAGCACTACGCCGCGGGCGACGGGCCAGAGAGCATCTCGCTGGGTGACTTGGACGGGGACGGCGATCTTGACATGGCCGTTGCCAATTGGTACAGCCAAGACGTGAGCGTGCTACTGAATACATCCGGACCATGCGGGTGCAATCCTGCCGACCTCGCCCAACCGTTCGGCACACTCGACCTCGCCGACATCGTCGCCTTCGTCACGGCCTTCGCGAACCTGGACCCCGCGGCCGATCTCGCCGAGCCGTTCGGCACGTTCGATCTGGCCGACCTCGTCGCGTTCATCCAGGCCTTCGGAGCGGGCTGCCCATGAGCCCCGTTCTACCCGGGCGCGAACCGATCGCCGCGGCCCCAAATCCCCAGTTTTCTCGGAATTCCCAGGCTCAGAGCGAGCCGAATCATCAAAGGACGCGGTCGGATTCGAACCGACGGTAGGCTTTCGCCAAACGGATTTGCAATCCGCCCCCTTAGTCCACTCGGGCACGCGTCCACGCCGCCGGCTTGCAGCCCGCGGCCAGAGGCAACGCTACATCCCCCGTCCCCCCCGGTCAACCGCCCGCCCCGCCTTCCGCTAGGATCGGGCGATACGCCGCCCGGGACGAGCCCAGGCCCCACCAACGCCGGCGTCGAAGCCCGCCGCCGCCCCCGGCCGATGAGAGTCCAATGCCCAACCGCCCCGCCATCTTCCTGATCGCCGCCCTGATCGCCGCCCCCGCCCCGGCCGTCCAGCCGGACGACCCCGACCGGCGGCTCGACGACGCCGAGCGGCTCGTGCCACGCGAGCCGGGCCGGGTCGAGGAGTTCGACCCGATCCGGCCCGAGACGACATCGCCCGTCCGCCCGGGCCTCACCGCGGGCCACGACTGGGCGACGATGCTCGAGCCGACGTGGCCCGGCGCGACGCACCCCACGCTGCTCCCCGAGCGCTCATTCGTCAACCAGCTCCGAGGCTTTATTGTCAAGGGGCCGCAGGACACGCGCCTCTTCGTGCCGGCCCAGACGGGCGATGGCCCGACGCCGCGCGCGATGCTCGTTCTCCCCTGCGTCGTGCTCGAGCGATACAACGAGTACACGCTCGCCGACCAGGCCAGCGCCCCGGCCCTGCTGTCGGGCCAGGTCTTCCTCTACAACGACCGGAACTACATCCTGCCCACGTCCATCCGCTGGGCCTCCGACGCCGCGCCGCCGGCCGAACCCGAGAGCAGCGCCGGGCCGGACGACACGACGGCGTCCAAACCCACCTCGCCCGACGCCGACCAAGGCGAGGCAACGCCCGCGCCCTCCACGGCCAACCCCCTCGCCGACAACCCAGACGTCGCCGCACTCATGTCCGAACTCGAGCGCCACAGCCCGATCGCCCGCCCCCCGGCCCCGACTCACACCGACGCGGCTCCCAAGGCCGCCGACAATGTCCCGATCGCCGACGGCGACTACCTCGCCGCCCAGCGCGGCCGCATCGTGCGCACACCCGAGGGCGCATGGTCGTTCATCCCAGACACCGACGGCCCCACTTCGCGCGGCATCACCCTGCTGCCCTGCCGCACCCTCGAGGCCCTCGAAGGCCGCGCCCTCCATTTCGGCGACGCGGTCGCGGGCCTGATGAGTGGTCGGGTCTACCGCTACGGCGGCCACACCTACATGCTCCCCACGCTCTACCAGATCGAACGCCGCGACGGCGTCGATCCGCTTCAGTAGCACGCGTCAGGCTGGCCACACGCGAAGAACATCTGATCGCCTGATGCGGGCTGCTTTCAGAACGTGGAGCGCGAGCGACACGATTCATGCTTCAACGCGGTGAGCCAGATCTGCGGCAAGCTCGGACCAGCCCCGCCCGACGCTGTAGACTCGCCGTGCGCACCTGCTGAAGGATGACCCCCATGCACGCCAGGCTCCCGCTGTTCGCGCCACTCCTCGCCCTGTTCGTCATGACAACACCCGCCCTCGCTCGGACCCCGCTCAACTGCACCGGCCTCCGATGCGAATACCTCAACGACCCGATCGCGATCGACAGCCCCGCCCCCCGTCTGAGCTGGATCGTCACCTCCGAGAGCCGGGGCGCACGCCAGACCGCCTACCGCATCCTGGTCGCCTCCTCGCCCGACATGCTCGCCAACGGCGTGGGCGATCTCTGGGACACCGGCAAGGTCGAGTCGAACGACACGGTGCTCATTCCCTACCGGGGCGCCCCGCTCGCCTCGCGCGAGGCGTGCTCCTGGAAGGTCATGTCCTGGAACCGCGACGGCGAGCCGGGCGAGTGGAGCGCGCCCGCGCGCTGGGAGATGGGCCTGCTCAGCGCCGAGGACTGGCACGCCCAGTGGATCAACGCGGGGCCGACCCTCTCAGCCGTCACCATCGACAGGGCCGAGTACGCCACCGTCGACGGCAAGGTCGCCGTGGACGTCGCCCGCTTCGTCAACGAGATGACGGGCCGCGGGCTGCCCGTCACCGTCACCAACCAGGCCCTGGGCGGCGACCCCGCCTACGGCGTCCGCAAGCACCTCCTCATCGACTACCACGCCGACGGCGTCGCCCACCAGGCCGACCTCGCCGAGGGCGAGTCCGCATCCCTCGCCGACGCCCGCTGGCCCTACCTCCGCAAGACATTCAGCCTCGACAAGCCCGTCCGTGCCGCCCGCCTCTACACCACCTCGCTGGGCTTCGCCGACACCTGGCTCAACGGTCAGCGCATCGGCAGCGCCTATCTCACCCCGGGCTGGACCGACTACCGCAAGCGCGTCCGCTACCACGTCTATGACGTCACCGATCAACTCATCGACGGCTCCAACGTCCTCGGCGCCCTCATCGCCCCGGGCTGGTACGCCGGTCGCGCGGGCCTGTTCCACGCCAAAGCCTTCTACGGCGACATCCCCGCCTACCTCGCCCAGCTCGAGATCACCTACGAGGACGGCTCGACCGAGCACATCCTCTCCGACGAATCCTGGCAGCGACACGACGGGCCCATCCTCGCCGCCGACATCATGGACGGCGAGACCTACGACGCCACCAAGGCTATTGACGGCTGGTGCACGCCCCTGGCCAGCGCTGGCGACTGGGGCCCCGTCACCACCCGCACCGAGTCCCGCAACCTCGAAGCGCCACCCGACCTCCCCGTCCGCGTGCTCGAGGAACTCCCTGTGCAGGCCATCGCCCAGCCCACGCCGGGCCGCTGGGTGTTCGACCTCAAGCAGAACATGGTCGGCGTCGCCCGCATTCGCGTGAACGAGAAGCCCGGCACCGTCCTCACCATCCACTACGCGGAGATGCTCAACCGCGACGGCACCATCTACACCGCCAACCTCCGCGGCGCCGCCGCCACCGACACCTACATCTGCCGGGGCCCGGGCCCCAACGGCGAGCCCGAGACCTGGACCCCCACCTTCACCTTCCACGGCTTCCGCTACGTCGAGATCACCGGACTCACAGGCAAGCCCACCACCGACACCGTCACCGGCATCGTCCTGGGATCAGATCTCCCCCCCACCGGCTCGTTCGCCTGCTCCGACCCTCGCCTCAACCAGCTCTACTCGAACATCGTCTGGGGCCTCCACGGCAACTACCTCTCCATCCCCACCGACTGCCCCCAGCGTGACGAGCGCATGGGCTGGATGGGCGACGCCCAGGCGTTCATCCCCACCGCCTCCTACATCACCAACGTCGCCCCGTTCATGACCAAGTGGATGCGCGACGTGCGCGACGCCCAGCGCGACGACGGCGCCGAGCCGGACGTCGCCCCCACGATGAAGGGCCTGAACTTCGGCACGCCCGCCTGGGGCGACGCGGGCGTCATCGTCCCCTGGACCATCTACGAGATGTACGGCGACACCCGCATCCTCGAGAGCAACATCGACTCGATGACACGCTGGGTCGACTGGTGCACCGAGCACAGCACCGGCCTCATCCGCGACCACGACCGGGGCAACGATTACGGAGACTGGCTCTCCATCAACGCCGACACCCCCAAGGAGCTCATCGGCACCGCCTACTTCGCCCACTCCACCGACCTCGTCGCCCGCTCATACCAAGCCCTGGGCCTCACCAACAAGGCCCGGCACTACCGCGACCTGTTCAACAAGATCCGCGCCGCCTACGCCGCCAAGTACATCGACGCCGACGGCCGCATCGAGGGCGACACCCAGACCGCCTACGTCATCTCCCTCGCGTTCAACCTCGTCCCCGACGATCTCCGCCGGGCCGCGACCGACCGCCTCGTCGCCGACGTCCGGGGGCGGGGCTGGCGGCTCTCCACCGGGTTCATCGGCGTGGGCCACCTCCTGCCCACCCTCGACGATGCGGGCCACCCCGACGCCGCCTGCCGGCTGCTCATGCAGGACGCCTTCCCATCCTGGCTCTTCTCCGTCAAGCACGGCGCCACCACCATCTGGGAACGCTGGAACGGCTGGACCCCCGAGGACGGCATGAACGACCCGGGCATGAACTCCTTCAACCACTACGCCCTGGGCTCCTGCGGCCAGTGGCTCTTCGCAGGCGTCGGCGGCATCCGCCCCGACGAGCCGGGCTTCTCCCGCTTCATCATCGAGCCCCGCATCGGCGGCGGGCTCACCATCGCGGACGTCTCGTTCCGCTCGGTCCACGGCCTGATCGCGTCGAGCTGGTCACTCCGAGGCGATCGGCTCGAACTCTTCGTCGAGATCCCCGCCAACACCACCGCCACCATCGACATCCCGGCTCGCCCCGGGGCCGACGTCCTCGAATCGGGCCACCCGCTCGACAATGCCGAGGGCCTCAAACTCGTCCGCCGCGACGAGAACGCCGTCGTCGTCGAAGCGGGCTCGGGCCGGTACAGCTTCACAACCACACGCCCCGAGGCCCGCGCCGGCAATCCCATCGTCCCGGGCTGGTACGCCGACCCGGAAGTCACCGTCTTCGACGACACCGTCTGGATCTACCCCACCACCTCCGCCCCCTACGACGAGCAGACCTCCTTCGATGCCTTCAGTTCAACCGACCTCGCCACCTGGACCCGCCATCCCCGCGTCCTCGAAGCCAAGTACGTCCCCTGGGCAACCCGCGCGATGTGGGCCCCATCCGTCGTCCACAAAGGCGACCGCTACTACTTCTTCTTCGGCGCCAACGACATCCAGAACGACGACGAACTCGGCGGCATCGGCGTCGCCATCAGCGACAGCCCCGCCGGCCCGTTCGTCGACACGCTGCGTCATCCCCTTGTCGACGCCTTCCACAACGGCGCCCAGCCCATCGACCAGTTCGTCTTCCAGGACCCCTCGGGCCGGGACTACCTGATCTACGGGGGCTGGCGCCACTGCAACATCGCCAGACTCAACGACGACTACACGGGCTTTGTCCCCTTCGACGACGGCACGACCTTCAAGGAGATCACCCCCGAGGGCTATGTCGAGGGCCCGTTCATGTTCGTCCGCGACGGCAAGTACTACTTCATGTGGTCCGAGGGAGGCTGGACCGGGCCCGACTACGCTGTCGCCTACGCCATCGCCGACTCACCCCTGGGCCCATTTCAACGCGTGGGCCAGATCCTCCACCAGGACCCCGCCGTCGCCACCGGCGCGGGCCACCACAGCGTCCTCAAGATCCCGGGCACCGACGACCACGCCATCGTCTACCACCGCCGCCCGCTGCTCGAGACCGACCGCAACCACCGCGTCGTCTGCATCGACAAGATGACCTTCGACGCCGAGGGCCGCATCAACCCCGTCAAGATCACATTCGAGGGTATCGACCCGCTGGAATGACGATGCCGCGGAGCCGGTCCAGCCGGTACCCAACACGACCATGCATGCACGCAAATCCGACCGACGCCTCCCCCGCACCGTCCTCCTCCTCGGCTGGGTCTCCTTCTTCGCCGACGTCTCCAGCGAGATGATCTACCCGCTCATTCCCCTCTTCGTCGTGGGCGTGCTCGGCGCCTCGGCCACGACCCTGGGCGGCATCGAGGGCGGCGCCGCCTTCCTCGTCGCGATCGTCACCGCCTGGGCGGGCTGGCGCAGCGACCGACACCGACGCCGCGTCCCTTATGTCCGCGTCGGCTACGGCCTGCCCGTCCTGGGCAAGTCGCTCATCGCCCTCGCCACCGCCTGGCCCATGGTCCTCGCCGGGCGGCTGACCGACCGACTGGGCAAGGGTCTCCGGGGCAGCCCCCGCGACGCCCTCATGGTCGACGCCACCAGCCAAGATATGCGGGGCCGAGCCTTCGGCTTCCACCGCGCGATGGACACCGGCGGCGCCCTCGTCGGCGTGCTCGCCTCCGCCGCCCTGCTCTGGTGGCTCACCGGCTCGCCCCAGACCGCGACCGACAACGCTCCCGCGCACGCCGAGTCCGCCGGCACCTACCGCCTCATCTTCGCCATCGCCGCCGCCCTGGGCCTGATCTCTCTCGCCATCGCGTTTCTCGTCCGCGATACCCATCCCAAAGCCCAGCCCGACACCCTGCCCGACGCACCCACGACGCAGCAGAGCGCCGACCACTCCCGCTTCCCCGCCTCCTACTGGCGCACCGTCGCCCTCCTGCTCGTCTTCTCCCTCGCCAACTCGAGCGACGCCTTCATCCTCCTCCGCGCCCGCGACACGGGCCTCACCGCCTGGGCCGTCGTCCTCGCCTACGCCGCGTACAACGCCATCTACGCCCTCGTTTCCTACCCCGCCGGCGTCATCAGCGACCGCATCAACCGCTGGCACGTCGTCACGCTGGGCTGGGCCGTCTACGCCATCACCTACGCCGGCTTCGCCCTCACCGGCGCCACCGCCGTCTGGCCCCTGCTCACCCTCTACGGCGTCTACATGGCGCTCACCGACGGCGTCGGCAAGGCCCTCGTCGCCGACCACGCCCCGCAGGGCCGCCGCGGCACCGCCCTCGGACTCTTCTCCATGGCCAATGGCCTGACCATGCTGCTCGCGAGCATCCTGGGCGGCCTCCTCTGGGATCACGCCGGCCCCAAGGCCACGTTCGGCGCTGGCGCCGCCATTGCGACCCTCGCCGTCATCCTCGTCCTCATCCTGAGACCACGGCCAGCCAACGCAACCGATCCCTCCTGATCCGAGCCGCGGGCGTCAGCACGCGGAACGACCTCACCAACGGCGCTCGAACACTCCTTCGGGCCCATTTCGCTACACTCGCGCCAACGCACCTACGCATCCAACGCCCGGTGATCCGGACCCGCCGGACCGTCCCCGATCGGGAGCCACACCATGCCATCACGCCAGTTCGTCGCCGCGGTGCTCACCCTCCTGTTTGCCCTCCCCGCCAACGCCGCGAAGGCCGACGAAAGCGAAGTCTCGCTTCAGTCCCTCCTCACCGAGATGATCGACCGCGACGCCATCGCGCGTTGGCCCGATCCGCCCTACACCTGCACCCAGTTCAGCAGCTATGACCGCCAGTCCACCTCGCCCGACGACCCCGCCACCTGGTTCGCCAACGGGGACAACAACCAGTTCATCCGCACCGAGCCGCACGCGGACCGCGTCGAGCACGTGATGATGGACGCCGACGGCCCCGGCGCGATCGTCCGCTTCTGGGCCACCTGGAGTGTTCCCCAGCCCCGCGAATACCCCGACGGCACGCTTCGGATCTACCTCGACAACGCAGGCACGCCCACCATCGAGGGCCGCATCTCCGACATCCTCGACCGCGGCGCCCTCGTCGGCCCGCCGCTGGGTGACAGCGTCTCGCCCCTCACCCCCTACGCCTACAGGGGCCACAACCTCTACCTCCCCATTCCCTACGAGAAGCACTGCAAGGTCACCTACACCAACGAGCGCGACATCCCGCTGGGCGAGCGGGGCTGCGACATCCTCTACTACCAGATCAACTATCGCACCTACCCCGCGCGTTCCCCCGTGCGCACCTTCTCCGCCGATCAACTCAATGAACTCGCCCCGCTCATTGACACCGTCCAGCAGACCCTCCGGTCCGCCGGCTCGCTTCCCAATGACATGGAAACGCTCCAGGCCCACGCCACCGACCTGAGAGCCGGCTCCCCCCTCACCGTTATCGCAACGGGAACCAAGGCGATCCGCGAGCTCACCGTCCACCTCGACGCCCCAGACCTCGGCCAGGCCCTCCGCTCCACCATCCTCCAGATCAGCTTCGACGGCGAGCCGAGCGTCTGGTGCCCCGTCGGCGACTTCTTCGGCACGGGCCACCGCCTCAGCCCCCACCAGACCTGGCCCTCGACGGTCAAGGCCGACGGAACGCTCACCGCTCGCTGGACCATGCCCTTCGGCGCTCTCTGCACCATTCACCTGCTCAACGTGGGCGACCAGCCCGTCGACGCCCGCGTCGAGGCTCACACCTCGCCCTGGACATGGAACGAACGCTCCATGTACTTCCACGCAACGTGGCATGAGCTCAACCACGTCCACACCCGCACCAACGCCGACGCCACCCATGGCGCCTTCGACGTCAACTTCGTCACCGTCCGCGGCCGGGGCGTCTACGCGGGCGACAGCCTGACCATCTTCAACGGCTCCCACTCCTGGTGGGGCGAGGGCGATGAAAAGGTCTTCGTCGATGGCGAGCGTTTCCCCTCCCACATCGGCACGGGCACCGAGGACTACTACGGCTACGCCTGGAGCAACCCCAACGCCTTCGACTCCCCGTTCCACGCCCAGCCCTGCGGCAGGGGCGCTAACGACATCGACATGGCGGTCAACAACCGCTACCGCCTGCTCGACGGCATCCCCTTCACCACGATGCTGAAGTTCGACATGGAACTCTGGCACTGGGCCGAGTGCACCATGAACTACGCCCCCACGACGTTCTGGTACGCCCTCCCCGGCGCCCGAGTCAACATCCGGCCCGACCCCGAGGCCGCCGCCCTCCCCGTCATCAAGGACCGCGACCAGATCGCCCCCGTGTACCGCGTGCCCGGCGCCATCGAGGGCGAATCGCTCGCCTACACCGCCAACACCCACGGCGTCGTCGAGAGCCAGCCCGGCCCGCCGCAGTGGCACTGGAGCGGCGAGCAGCAGCTCTGGTGGCGCAACGGCGCCCCGGGCGACACCCTCTCGCTCACGCTTCCCGTAGACAAGGCGGGCCAATACCGCGTCTTCGCCAACCTCACCAAGGCGATCGACTACGCGATCGTGCGACTCACCATCAACGGCCAGCCCGTTGCGAACGAACTCGATCGGTTCAACGACGGCGTCGCGTCCGACGAGATCGACCTCGGCGCCTTCGACCTCAAGAAGGGCGACAACACCGTCAAGGTCGAGATCGCCGGCGCCAACCCGAGCGCGGTCAAGGCGTACATGTTCGGCCTCGACTACATCCGCCTCGAGCCTGCGTCGTAGAACATCTGGCCGGTGCCACGACCCGCCGCCCGCGGCGCGTCGCGTCATCGCACGCGGCGCGAGACGTTCTCAGGCGGTGATGCCGTCAACCCCGCCCCGCACCCTCCGCCGCCCCCATCGCCCGCTCCGCATACGCCGGATCAACGAGCCTCGCCCGCACCCGCCCGAAGTGGTGCGCATCGTGGTATCCTTGCACCCGAAGCCACTGCACCAGGTTGAGGGCCCCGATCACCGGATCGGGCAGCACCACGTGCCCCAGCAGCCGCTCGTCGTGGCGCCCGTAGAACCGGCGGAACGCGTCGTGCTCACCCCGCAGCGCGTCGTGCAGAAACCCCACGCCCACCGGCCGGCTCGGCTTGTACTTCGGGGGCCAGATCCACCCGACGTTCATCGGGAATCTGGGACGCTTATACACATCGTCGATCTCCGCCTCGAACGCCCGACGCCGGAACGGCCGTGAAAACGGCCATGCGAGCGGCACCCAAGCCATCATGATCCGCCGGGTGCACACGTTGATGACACGCGTGTGGTCGAGATGCTCCCCGATCGACCAGACCTTGGGCCCGGGCCGATACCACAGCACCGCGTCGGGCATGTCCCCCAACTCAGCAAACAACGACTCACGCTGCTCGTCCAGCAGATCGAGGTAGCCGGGCACACAGGCGGACATGCGCGGACTGTACGCGGCGGGCCGCCACCTCGAATCTGGCCACGGGACGAGACGACTCACCGCCCGCGGCGCGGAAGTACCCTCGCGGGCTGTACGATGGTGGTGCATCAGACACTGCGGCGCCGCGGACGGCGAGCCTGGCGCCCGACTCCATTTTGAGATGAAACTTGAGGAACAAACACGTTCTCGCCGTCGCTGAGCGTCTCACCGGCCGCTACCCCTTTGTCAGTCGCCAGGATCACACCATGAAGCCCAAAGGCCTCCAGATCTCAACTCCCACGGACACCGCCATCGTCCTCACCCGCACGTTCGATGCGCCGCGTCGGCTCGTGTGGGAGGCGATGTTCACCCCGGACAGGATGCGCCGTTGGACGCTTCCTCCCCCGGGCTGGGCTTTGACCCTCTGCGAGTGCGAGCCCCGCGTGGGCGGCTCGCTCCGGTTGGAATTCAAGAGTGAAGAGGCCGATCAGGCCATGACGCTCGAGGGCGTGTTCACGGAAGCAGCCCCGCACGAGCGGATCGTGCACACCGAGACGATGGCTTCGGGATCCGGCGAGGTGATCGGCAGGCTGGTGGAGACGCACGAGTTCGCGGAGAACGACGGCGTCACGACGATGCGCATCACGCAGGCGTACGAATCGAAGGATGCCCGCGACGGCGCACTCGGCTCCGGCATGGACGAAGGGATGGAGGCCTGCTACAAGCGGCTCGACGCGGAGGTCGCTCGGCACGAGCCGCCGTGAACCGCGCGGTCGGGCGCGCCGATCGGTAGATAGAGCGCCGCCATAAGCGAATCAGAACTGCTTCTCGAATCTCGTTCCATCAAACCTGAAGACCCCCTGACCGCCGAGCAGCAGGTCGCCATTCCGGTCCACGTGAATGGCAAAGACCTGCTTCGTCTGGAGCCCGTCCCGAGCGGTGAACTGCCGCAAAGACGTGCCATCGAACCGCCAAGCGCCCTGCTCGCGCGTGCCAAACCAGATGTTCCCGTCCCGGTCTTCCCCGATGGCGAATACACGATTGAGCGAGGGTTCGCCCGCGGGGGCGTCGCCCTGGGCAGGGACTCCAATCCCGCTCCCGCCGCGCTCGTCGCTTCTGCCGACGCCCTGGGCTTGTGTGAAGTTGATGGTTGTATCGCCATCGCGCATGATGACGCCGATCCCATTGTTGCCGATCCAGAGGCGTCCCTTGCTGTCTTCGAACACACATCGCGCGTGAAGGCAGCCCGTCTCCGGGGTATGCCCGAGCGACTCGTCGTCTATGACGACAAACTCCTCGCCGTCGAACCCGATCACCGCGCTGTACGTCGCGATCCAGACGCGCCCCCCGTCCCCGCGGTGAATCCCGGTCACGGAGTAGGCATCCTGGTCCTCCCGGGCGATCTCCAACGGGAATGCGTAATACCGGAGCGTCGCCACGTCAAACCGATACACCCCGGGCGAGCCTTCTTGCATGGTGACGCCGGTGGAGCGGTCGCCCTTGAACCACAGGTCTTCGCGGCTCAGTTGCCAGTTGTCCTTGGAGTTGTAGTCGCGAGCGGTGTAGGTGCGGATGGAGTCGTCTTCGTAGCGGCTGAGCCCCGCCGCGGTTTCAAACCAGACCACGCCTTGCGGATCTTCGAGAATGCTCCGGACCTGGTTGTTCGCGAGTCCGTCTTGCTCGGTGAACCGCGTGAGATCACGCCCATCAGACCGGTACACGCCGTCGCTCTGGGTGCCGAACCAGTACCACCCCCGGGTGTCTTGATGAATGGAGCGGACGACAGAGTCGGGTTCGAGCTCCTGCGCAAGGACCGGCCGAAGCACGTTTACGCAGGCGGCGGCGATAACGCAAAGCGCGAATGCGGATCTCATGACCACCTCTACAGGACTCGCCCGACGCGGTTGCAGAGATCGCTCTTGGCGAGCACGCGGAGCACTGCACAGCGGTGCATCGCAAACCGGGCTTGAACGTACCGTCCCGACAGGGTAACCGTGCGCCGGCGGGCACAAGGCGCTTCTGCGTGCTGACCGACGGGCTTGTTCACGAGGGGCAACGGGTTGCGGTCGAATCACGCGGAGCGGCTTGCCGGGTACCACGACTTGCCGGCCCCGACGCCGTCTTGCCACCGGCGCTAGGCATCCGGCGCGATCCGCCAGGAACGGATGACACCGGACGACTCGAGCCGGTCGAGCAACGCGGGGTCTATTCCCCTGCACCCGATGCAGTCGCGATGGAAGTTGTCGTATGAGCCAAACCGCAGCTCGCCATCACGTTCGATCTGAATGTGGATGATGGCGTCAATGTAGCGCCGAGCCGGCAGCACGACATCGAGGATCGGCACCACGGATTCCGGTTTGAGCGGCAGGACGACGAAGTCCTGCCTGGGCACAAGGGTGTTGCGGCAGAGCGCGTCGGTTTCCTCGTCGTTCGCCCCGAGGTGCTCCGGAAAGACACACCGTAACAGATCGCCCTCGAACGAGATATGCCCATCTCCGGCGAGAGCCCACATCATGGCTCGCAACAGGCCCGGATTGTCGCGAGGATGAATCGTGTACCACTCGCCCATGCCAAGCCGTTGCGGGGGGCGCTTCGCGAATCGAAGTCGCAAGAGAAATCGGGGTGGGGAGATTCGAACTCCCGACCTTTTGACCCCCAGTCAAACGCGCTAACCAAGCTGCGCTACACCCCGCTTGACAACCATAGGCCCCCACCCCCGCCCCGTCCGCGAAAGCCCCGCCCGCCCGTCTCCCCCCTCTCCCCGGCTCGGCGGGGAGGACCACAGCCCACGGCCCAGGGCGAGGGGCTCCCCGATCTCCGAGCCTCCTTGCGTGCCATGCCCGAAGAACCCCCTCCGACCCGCCAACGCGTCTCTGACGCTTCGGCGGGCCACCTCCGCCGTCGGCGCCCCATGGGGGACCGGGGGAGGAGAGGACGTATGCAAGCGGCTTGTGAAAGAGGGGACATGGCTTGGGGTGCTCGAGAACCGCTCCCTTACGGTCGCGGCTCGTCGGAATCCGATCCATCAAGCAGGCTCTCGTGCCCAGTGCCTCCGCCGGTCCCTGATCCCCGGTCCCCGGTCCCTACCCTCCCCCATGCCCACCACCCTCATTACCAACGCCCGCGTCATCGACCCCGCCTCGGGGCGCGACGAGACCGCCGACGTCGCCATCCGCGATGGTCTCGTCGCCGAGATCGGCCGCGACCTCGACCGCTCCATCGCCGACACCGTCATCGACGCGACCGACCGCATCGTCACCCCGGGGCTCATCGACCCCCACGTCCACCTCCGCGAGCCCGGGGGGGAGCACAAGGAGACCATCGAGACCGGCACCCGCGCCGCCGTCGCCGGGGGCTTTGCCACCGTCTGCTGCATGCCCAACACCACGCCGACGATGGACCGGCCCGAGATCCTCTACTTCGTCACGAGCCGCGCGAAGGAGACGGCCCATTGCCGCGTCTTCCCCGTCGCGGCCGCGACCGTGGGCCGCCAGGGCGAGCAGATGGTCGAGGTGCAGATGTGCCAGAACGCGGGGGCGGTGGCGTTCTCAGACGACGGCGACGTCGTCCAGTCCGCCGGCATGATGAAGGCCCTGCTCACCACCATCGGCGAACTGGGCTCGGTCTTCATGCAGCACTGCCAGGACACGACGCTGACGCAGAACGCGGCGATGCACGCGGGGACGGTGTCGACGAAGCTGGGGCTGACGGGGTGGCCCCGCGAGGCGGAGGAGATCATCATCGAGCGCGACGCCCGCCTCGCCGAGGTGACGGGCTGCCGCTACCACGTCCAGCACATCAGCAGCGCGGGCTCGGTCGAGATCGTCCGGCGGGCCCGGCGGGACGGCGCCCCGATCACCGCGGAGGCGACGCCCCACCACCTCACGCTCACCCACGAGGCGTGCGACGGGTTCGACACGGCCGCGAAGGTCAACCCGCCGCTGCGCGAGCTGCGCGACGCGGAGGCGATCCTGGAGGGCGTCGCCGACGGCACGATCACGATCCTCGCGACCGACCACGCCCCCCACGCCGCGGACGAGAAGGCCGCCCCGTTCGAGGACGCCCCCTGCGGCATGATCGGGCTCGAGACCGCGCTGTCGATCTACATCGAGGCACTCGTCAACTCGGGCCTGATCACCTGGCCCGAACTCATCGCGAAGATGACCATCAACCCGGCCCGCCTCTGCCGGCTCGACGAGCGCGGCCTGGGCATGCTCGCGGTAGGCGACCTCGCAGACATCACGATCATCGACCCCGACCTCGAATGGACCGTCACCTCGCGCGAACTCGCCGGCATGAGCTCCAATACGCCCTTTCTGGGGCGCACAGTCAGGGGTCGCGCCGTCGCCACCCTCGTGGGCGGAGAAGTCGTCATGAACCGCCTGAATCCCCACGAATCCGTGCAATTCTGCCGCCCCGGGCGGGCCCCGGCGAGCGCGTCCTTCTAAAGTTCCGAAACAACCCGCACACTCGGTGTCGAGCCCCAGGGGCGCCGCGCCGGGGACGCCGGGGGCGCCCCGCGCCCCACCCCGCGAAAGGACTGATGAGATGACAGTGAAGATCGGCATCAACGGATTCGGCCGCATCGGCCGCCTCGTCTACCGGGCCATCGCCCAGCGCACCGACATGCAGGTCGTCGCCGTGAACGACCTCGTCCCCGCCGACAACCTCGCCTACCTCCTGAAGTATGACACCATGCACGGCCGCTTCCGCGTCAACAACGCCCCGGCGAACGTCTCGGCCACCGAGAACAGCTTCACGGTCAACGGCTACACCACCAAGACCTTCGCCGAGCGCGACCCCGCCGCCCTGCCCTGGAAGGAACTGGGCATCGACTACGTCATCGAGTCCACCGGCCTGTTCACCAAGGGCGAGGACGCCGCCAAGCACATCGAGGCCGGCGCCAAGCGCGTCCTCATCAGCGCCCCCACCAAGACGCCCGACACCGTCAAGACGCTGTGCTACAAGGTCAACCACGAGAACTACGACCCCAAGACCGACAAGGTCGTCTCCAACGCGAGCTGCACCACCAACTGCCTCGCGCCGATCACCAAGGTCATCGTCGACAGCTTCGGCCTCGCCGAGGGCCTGATGACCACGGTCCACGCCGCCACCGCCACCCAGCCCACCCAGGACGGGCCCAGCAAGAAGGACTGGCGTGGAGGCCGCAACGCCTACCAGAACATCATCCCCGCGAGCACCGGCGCCGCCAAGGCGGTCGCGCTGTGCATCCCCGCGGTCAAGGGCAAGCTCACCGGCATGGCCTTCCGCGTCCCCACCGCCGACGTCTCCGCGGTCGACCTGACCTTCAAGACCGAGAAGGCGACCAACCTCGCCGCGATCAACGCCGCGATGAAGGCCGCCGCCGAGGGCCCGATGAAGGGCGTGCTGGGCTACACCGACGAGGAGGTCGCCTCGAGCGACTTCATCGGCGACCCCCACAGCTCGATCTTCGACGCCAAGGCCGGCATCGAGCTCAACGACCACTTCTTCAAGGTCGTGAGCTGGTACGACAACGAGTCGGGCTACGCCAACCGCTGCATCGATATGCTCCGCTTCATCGCCGACAACGACTGATCCGCCGGAGCAGCACGGCAGGCCAACGTGGTCTGACAACGAGCACGAATGAGACCCGGGCGCCAGCCCGGGTATTCTCTGCGCGCAGGCGGACATCCGCGATCACAAATGAGTGCACCGACGCTCTCGGCCGCGCGACGGCACACAGGCAACCGGTGTCGCTGGATCCCCGCGCATTCAACGCCTCCCTCCAAGGTCCCCACCGGGACACCGACGGGGAATGCGGGTCGGAGCGTGTTCCCACGGGTCGGTTCCGCCAGTTCAGCCACCCGAATTCTTCGATCCTGAATACACGCCTTTGTCAGGTGACCTAGATTGTGGGGGCCACACCAATCCACGCGGAGACACACATGCTCCCCAAGACCCGCGTTATCCTCCCGGCCCTCCGAATGCCCCTCGCGATCCTGCTGCTCGCCCTCCCGGCGACGGCCCAGGTCGCCACGCCAACCGAACCCGTCGGCCACAACTCCGACGGCCGGACGATCACCCCCGTCAACCAGATCCTCACCCCCCTGGGGCGCCAGCTCGACCTGCCGGGCCTCCGCCCCCAGGCCGTCGCGCTCTCGCCCAACGGAAAGATCCTCGTCACCGCCGGCAAGACCAACGAGCTCATCGTCGTCGACCCCGATAAGGCGACCATCGTCCAGCGTGTTCCGCTTCCCGCCGAGAAAGCCACCAGCCCCGAGCCCGTCTCCGATCAGGTGCTCGACCCCGACAAGCACGGCCAGCTCAGCTTCACCGGCCTGATCTTCTCGCCCGACGGCTCGCGCATCTACATGAGCAACGTCGACGGCTCGGTCAAGGTCTTCGCGGTCGACGACGCCGGCACCGTGACGCCCCAGCGGACGATCCCCCTCCCACACGCCAACGCGCCCCGCCGCAAGCCCGAGATCCCCAGCGGCCTCGCGATGACCGATGACGGCGCCCGCCTCTACGTCTGCGGCAACCTCTCCAACCAGCTCTTCGAGATTGACACCCACTCGGGCGATGTCCGCCGCACCTTCGAGACCGGCGCCCTGCCCTACGACGTCCGCCTCACCGCCGGAAAGGCCTACGTCTCCAACTGGGGCGGCCGCCGCCCGGGCGCCGGCGACCTCACGGGCCCCGCCGGGCGCGGCACCATCGTCCGCGTTGACCCGACCATGAACATCGCCAGCGAGGGCTCGGTCAGCGTCATCGACCTCGAGACCGGCAGCCCGAAGACCGAGATCCTGACCGGTCTCCATGCCTCGGGCCTCGCCGTCTCCCCGACCGACGCGCTGCTCGTCTGCTGCAACGCCGCGAGCGATGACCTCAGCCTGATCGACACCCGCACCGACCGCGTCGTCGGCAAGCTCTGGGCGCGGGCCAACCCCGCCGACCTGCTCGGCGCCGCCCCCAACGCCGCGGCCTTCGATCCCACGGGCCGCCGCCTCTATGTCGCCAACGGTTCCCAGAACGCGATCGCCGTCTTCGACATCGACGCCGACGAGCCCGAGGACGGCAAGCTGCTGGGTTTGGTCCCGGTCGGCTGGTACCCCGGAGCTGTGGCACTTGACGCGGGGCGGGGCACGATCGTCGCCGCGAACATCAAGGGCCTGCCCAAGGAGCCCAAGGGCTACGGCGGCGCCCAGCCCGGTGCGAAGGGGTTCAACTCGCACCACTACTTCGGCTCGCTCTCGTTCTTCAAGGTCCCGCGCGACGACGAGCTGGCGGGCCTCTCCGAGCGCGTCGCCGGCAACCTGCGCCGCCCCCGGATCGACGCGGCGCTGCTCCCGCCCCGCGAAGGCCGGCCCGAGCGGGCGATCCCCGAGCGGATCGGCGAGCCCAGCCTGATCAAGCACTGCGTCTACATCATCAAGGAGAACCGGACCTACGACCAGGTGCTGGGCGACAGCGGGCGGGGCGACAGCGACCCGAGCCTCTGCGTCTTCGGGCGGGAGATCACGCCCAACGCGCACGCCATCACCGACCAGTTCGTGCTGCTCGACAACACCTACTGCTGCGGCATCCTCAGCGCCGACGGGCACCAGTGGAGCACGACCGCCTACTCGACGGACTACATGGAAAAGAGCT
Source organism: Phycisphaeraceae bacterium (assembly GCA_023898685.1). Lineage (GTDB taxonomy): Bacteria > Planctomycetota > Phycisphaerae > Phycisphaerales > UBA1924 > UBA1926. The sequence continues at coordinate 2,250,190 of CP060234.1, read as the reverse complement.
TCGCCGGCTTCCCCCGCAGCTACCCGGACGGTATGGGGCTCGACGAAAAAGATGCGCTTGCCTACTCGCCGAGCGGGTTCATCTGGGACAGCATCCTCAAGCACGGCAAGTCGATCCGCAACTACGGCGAATTCATGGCGCCGGCGGTTCGGTGGAAGGACGAGAGCCGGAGCGGGCGGCCCGGCTTCTCGGCGTGCTTCGCCGCCTGGAGGAACGGGGGCGATGACGTCGTGTTCGGATGTGAGCCTTCCATCGAGACGATTCGCCCGTTCTCCCCGTCGGGGTACGTGGGGTGGAACATGTCGGTGCCCGATCAGTTCCGCGCTGATTTCATCCTCAACCAACTCAAGGGGTACGAGGAGAAGGGGGAATACCCCGACCTGACGATCATCTGCCTGCCGCAGGACCACACGAGCGGAACGTCGAGGAACTGCCCCACCCCCGCGGCGTGCGTGGCGGACAACGACCTGGGGCTGGGCCGGATCATCGAGGGGCTGAGCCACTCGTCGTTCTGGCCCGAGATGGCGATCTTCGTGATCGAGGACGACCCGCAGGCGGGGTGGGACCACGTCAGCGGCTACCGCACGGTGTCGCTGGTCGCCAGCCCCTACGCGAAGCGCGCCGAGATCGTCAGCACGCGGTACAACACGACGAGCATCCTGCGGACGATCGAGCAGATCCTGGGCATGCCCCCGATGAACGCGTTCGACGCGAGCGCCGAGCCCATGTTCGAATGCTTCACCGATCACGCGGACACGACGCCTTACGACGCTCGGCCCTCAAACGTGCCGCTGGACCAGATGAACATCGCGGCGAAGGACATCGACGACCCGCAGCTGCGGCAGGATGCCATCGCATCGGCCTCGATGAACTTCGAGCAGGTCGATCGGGCGCCTGAAGATAAGCTCAATCAGATTCTGTGGCGGGCCATGCGGGGGACGCACGAGCCGTATCCGGCGTGGGCGGCCGGGGTTGACAACGATTGAGGCGATTGGATCGAACGGGGTGGGTTGACGACAGGGATGAGCATGACCGACGCGATCACGAATCGGATCAACCGCATCAAGGCGGGCAACGACCCGCAGTGCCTGGGGCGAATGCAAACGGGATACGCGATCCTCTCGAACCAGCAACCGCTGGCGGGATGCTGCATGTTGCTGCCCGATCTGCCGAAAGAACTGCTCACCGACTCGGGGTGCGGACCGACGCCGGCCCACCTGAACGACCTGCCGTCGGCGGCGCGGACGGCCTTCTTGAGCGACGTGGCGACGCTGGGAGACGCGGTGATCGCCGCGACCGGGTGCGAACGGCTGAACTACCTGATGCTGTGCAACCAGGTGCCCGTGCTGCACGCCCACGTCGTGCCGCGGTTCACCGACGAGGATCCGGAGAAGCGGATGATGGATCCGTTCGCGGCGTACGACTTCGCGGGGGCGCGGCGGGCGGACGCGCTCGGAGAGGATGAGGCCCTCTTCGCGAGACTGAAGAAGGCGCTGGGCCTTTGACGATGGCGCCGCGCGTCGCACGAAGCTCGACCTGCCAGATCGAACCGTGAACCCGTCGGGCGCGGCACGACGGCTCCAACGACGGAGAGTCGCGCCATCCATCCGGGGACGCTACATCCCGCGTTCGAGGTTGCGGATGCGGGTGCGGTTTCGGGTGCGGCTGGGGTTGGTCATCCGGTCGAGGATGAGGACGCCGTCGAGGTGATCGAGTTCGTGCTGCCAGCACCTGGCGAGCAGGCCCCCGACGGTGCGGGATTGCCGCTCGCCCTCGATGTCCGTCCACGACATCGTGACCACAGGGGGGCGTGGAACGTCGCCCAGAATGTCCGGGAGCGAGAGGCAGCCCTCTTCGCCCAACTCGGGCGGGCCCTCGGTGCTCTCGATGGCCGGGTTGATGAGGATCTCGGGCTTGGGAGAGGCCGTGGGAGGTGAAGCGTCCGGCAGAAGCGGCGGGTTGCGCTCCGGATCCGCGGGGACATCGGCGACGAACAGACGCCAGGGCAGGCCAACCTGGGGCGCGGCCAGCCCGATGCCCGGGGCTTCGTGCATGATGGCGATCATCTGCCGGGCGACCGCGACCACTTCCGGGGTGGGATCGACCTCGTCGGCCTTCCGGCGGAGGATGTCGGCCGGGTAGATCTTGATGCGGAGCGTGGCGGGATCGACGGGCATGGTCGATGATACGGTCCCGCGGGGGCCGGGCAGGCCCTAAACTGCCCTTCTGGGCCGGTGGCTGGCCGGCTTCGCGTAGGGAGTGTGGTGCCTTGGCTCTATTTGGCAAGAAGAAGGGCGACAACGGGGACGAAGGCGAGCAGCCTGGGAGCGGGGCGTTCTCACCGGAGAAGGCGCGCGTGTTCTTCGACCGCGCCAAGACCACGCACGAGACGCTGAACTACGAGTACGCCGTGACGCTGTGGCTGAACGGACTCGCGCAGGATCCGGCGAGCCAGGAGGGGTTCGCCGGATTCTTCCAGTCGGTGCGCGCGTACGCCGAGGAGGCGGGCAAGAAGGCGACCGGCAAGGACGTGATCAAGAACCTGCAGGGGCAAGGAAAGATCCTCAAGTTCCAGCAGGCGCTGCTGAGCTGGGGGCTCAAGCCCGAGAGCGGGTCGGCAACGCTGAAGGCGGCCGAGGCGTCGGCGGCGCTGGGGCTCAAGGAGACGACCGAGATCCTGGGCCGACAGGCGTTGAACTTCGCGAAACGCGAGGAGAAACCCAAGAAGGACGTCTACGTCAAGCTGCTGGACATCTTCGACGAAGCGGGCGCATTCGAGCTGGCGGTCGAGGCCGGGCAGATCGCGGTGCAACTCGACCCGAGCGACGGGCAGCTCTCGGCGAAGCTGAAGGAGATGCTCGCGTCGGCGACGATCCAACGCGGGCGGTTCGAGGAGTCGGCGGGGCAGGAAGGCGGCTTCCGCAAGAACATCCGCGATCTCGAGAAGCAGGCGCAGCTCGAGGCGGAGGACTCGATCGTCAAGACGGCCGACACGAAGGACCGGATCCTCGCGGCGAAGAAGGCGGACTACGAGCAGCGCCCCACAGACACCTCGGCCATCGAGGGATACGGACGGGCATTGCTCGACCGTGGCAAGCCGCAGGACGAACTGAAGGGCCTGCTGCTGTACAAGAAGGCGTACGAGGAAACCGGGCAGTTCCGGTTCAGGCAGCGGCAGGGCGAGGTGGAACTCCGCATCGAGCGGCGAAAGCTCCGGACGCTGCGTGGGAAGTTGGATGCGAAGCCGGGCGACGAGGGGCTGACCGAGCAGGTTGCCAAGGCCGAGGCGGATCTGCTGGACAAGGAGATCGCCGAGCTGCGCCTCCAGATCGAGAACTACCCGACCAACCTGGGCATGAAGTTCGAACTGGGCAAGCGTCTGCACCAGAAGGGCGAGCACAACGAGGCGATCGGTCTGTTCCAGAAGGCCGAGGAGGACCCTCAGCACCGGCGGGCCGTGCTGCGATACAAGGCCGAGGCGTTCCTGGCGATCGAGTGGCCCGACGAGGCGGTGACGACCTACCGGGCGGCGCTGGACGGGATGGCCGACACGGGCAGCGAACTCGCGATGGAGCTTCGATACGGGCTGATGTGCGCGTTGCAGGAGAAGGCGGACAAGACGCGTGACCTGGACGCCGCGGAAGAGGCCGATCGGCTCGCCTCAGAAATCGCGATGAAGCGGTTTGATTATCGGGACATCGTGGACCGTCGCCAGGCGGTGAAGGCGCTGATCCAGGAGCTGCGCGGGTAGGCGGCCCGCATCAATCTTGCGCATCAGGTCGTCGATTCTCAGCGCACGCCGCCCAGCCGCGGGTCGTGACGGGCGCGAATTCTGCGCGTTCCGCCGATAAGAATGCCCGGGGGACGTGTGAACACGGTCCCCCGGGCCGGGAAGAGAAGAGCAAGGCCATCGACCGCCGGGTAGCCCGACGACCGGGCCTGAGTATAGCAATTTCCCTAGAATTCCACGCTCTGGAACATGACAGTTTTGTGGTGGGGCGCTGGAATTGGTGGGGTTTCCCAATACCGATGGGTTTGTTCGTATTATGATCGCAATATCGGTTTAGGATCGAGTCCGCCATTGCTGTAGAATGGTCGGCGTCGCTGTGCTTCAGCCGAGAGCGGTTGCGGGCTGCGCGGATGAGGAGTCGTTGTGGACCAGCACGCCACCGGACGGACAGAAGGGGATGGGGGGAGGCCCCGAGCAACGCGGCTCCCCCCCTCGACCGAGCCCGACAAGGCCGCCGCGTCCGGAGCCCCCGTGCAGGAGCCTCTGGAGGCCTTCGCGGAGGCCTCCGCCGGCGTCGCGGACGAAGCCGGGCTTGTCGACCGGGCGACCGGGGGCGACGAAGAGGCGCTGTGTGCGTTGCTGTCACATTTCGGCCCGATTGTCCGGGAGCGGCTGAAGAGCAAGATCGGGCCGCAGTGGCGTGCCTCGCTCGATGAGGACGACGTGATGCAGGTGACGTATCTCGAGGCGTTCCTGCTGATCGGCCAGTTCAAGCACCGAGGGAGCGGTTCGTTCTTGGCTTGGCTTTCGCAGGTGGCCGAGAACAATCTCCGGGATGCGCTCCGTGGGCTGCAGGCGGCCAAGCGGCCCAACCCGAAGCGGCGTGTGCAGGTGTCGCGACCCAACGAGAACTCGTTCGTGGCGCTGGTGGAGTTGCTCGGGGCGACGAACTCGACACCGAGCCGGGCGGCGGCGCGGGACGAGTCGGAGCGGATGATCGAGGACGTGCTGTCGGGGCTGCCGCCTGACTACGAGCGTGTCGTGCGGCTGTACGACCTGGAGGGCCGGTCGGCGCAGGAGGTGGCCGAGCAGCTCGGCCGGTCGACGGGCGCGATCTACATGCTGCGGGCGCGGGCGCACGAGAAGATGCGCGGGGCGTTGGGGAGTGCGTCGCAGTTCTTCACCGACCCCGGATGAGTCGGACGGGGGCCGGATCCGGTCGCAAACCCTGGGTGCGAGCGTGGGGCGCATGGACGATCCATACGAAGACGGGATCGAGGACGAGACCGAGATGGTCACGCTGCCGCCGGCTCCCGAGCCCGCGCTGTTCGAGACGCCGTCGCGCGGCGACCCCCCGTCGTCCTCGGGAGAGATCGGCCTGATCGAGGCGGCGCGGATGCAGGCGCAGCACCGATCGCGCCCCGCGATGCGCGGTGTGGGAATGGCGGCGTCGATCCCGGGCTACACCATCGTGCGAGAATTGCACCGGGGCGGGCAGGGGGTGGTCTACCTGGCGCGGCAGGAGGGGACCGGCCGGCAGGTCGCGATCAAGCTGATGCGCGAGGGCGCGCTCGCCCGGCAGAGCGATCGCCTGCGGTTCGAGCGCGAGATCCAGGTGCTGGCGCAGCTCAACAACCCCAACATCGTGACGATCCACGACAGCGGTGTGGCGGGCGGGTGCGGCTACTACGTGATGGACTACATCGCGGGGCGGACGCTCGACGAGTATGTGCGCCACGCGGAGTTGGGGGTCGAGGAGATCCTCAAGCTGTTCATCAAGGTGTGCCACGCGGTCAACGCGGCTCACCTGCGCGGCGTGATCCACCGGGACATTAAGCCCAGCAACATCCGCGTGACGCCGGAGGGCGAGCCGCACGTGCTCGACTTCGGGCTCGCGAAGCTCGAATCGGTGGACGGCGAGGCGAGCGCGGCCCCGACGCAGATGACCGCGACAGGGCAGTTCGTAGGCTCATTGCCCTGGGCGAGCCCCGAGCAGGCGCGGGGGGAAGGCGCGAAGATCGACGTGCGGACCGACGTGTACTCGCTGGGGGTGATCCTCTACGAGCTGCTGACCGGGCGGTTCCCCTACAAGGTGAACGGCCCGATGGCCGAGGTGGTGGACCGGATCGCCAACGAGATCCCGGCGAGACCCGGGACATTCAGCAAGCCGATCAATTCCGAGCTCGACACGATCGTGCTGAAGGCGCTGTCAAAGTCGCGAGCGCAGCGGTATCAGACGCCGGGCGAGTTCGCCCGCGACATCGAGCGGCTGCTCGCCGGCCAGCCCATCGAGGCGAAGCGGGACAACTGGCGGTACATGTCGCGGAAGATCCTCCAGCGATACTGGGCATCAGTCGCGGCGGCGGGGGTCGTGCTGGTCGCTCTGGTCGTGGTGCTGTGGGGAGCGTTCGGGGGCGTGCGCGAAGAGGGCGCCGCGGAGTTGCGGACAGAGAACGCGCGTCTGCGCGAGGAACTTGAAGCCGCGCAGCAGGAGAACGCGGCGTTGCGAGATCGGGTCAAGGAGCTGGAGGGGACGGGGACAGACTGAGGCACGAAGGCACAGCGAGACGACGTGGCTTGGTGTCGAGTGGTCTGCGTCTGTCTCGGGCTGACGGGGCAACCGGGCGCGAAACCCCGTGAGCCCCTTGCTCCGGCTCGGTCCCCGCCGACCCGCGTGAGGGGCGATGCCCGGCGCGTGCGAGCGTCCGGTTTCGGGTAGCATGGGCGCGACGCACGGAGCGGAGCGCATGATGCCGAGATCGATCCTGTTGCTGGTGCTGGGCCTGGTTGGATTCTTCGTCGGAAGCGGACTGGGCGAGCCTGTGGACGCCTTCGACGGGAGGGAGAGGACGCTGGCCGCGCCCGATGCGGACGACGGGTTCGTGTTCGCCGTGGTCGGTGATTGCGTCCCCGGGAAAGAGTCCGGGCTGGGCGTGCTCAGGCGGGCGGTGGAGACGCTGAATCTGCTCGATGTCCGGTTCGTGGTCACCACGGGGAACATGCTGCAGGGGGATACCGACGCCGCGAAATGGAAGGACCGCGTCGGGGCCTACCGGAGTGTGATGAACTCGCTGAACCGGCCCTGGTACCCGACGCCGGGTCCGCTCGACACGGCCGTCCGAGGGGTGTCGCGCGATGAGGCCCGCACGATGTATCGCTCGGCCTTCGGGCCGATGTCCTATTCGTTCGACTCGGGCTGGGCCCACGTCGTTGTGCTCTCTGGTGAGCTGCTCTCGGACCGGGGCGGGGAGCGGGAGCGATTGCTCAGCTGGCTCGCGGCCGATCTTCGCGGCTCGGATGCGGAGCAGGTCTTCGTGTTCATCCACGATCCGATGTGGCGGGGCGACAGCGCTCCGTTGTGGGAAGGCGTACAGCAGACCCTGAGCGCCAAGCTGAAGCCCACGCGGGTCATCTCGGGCGGGACGCTGTATGCCCAGGGGAGCGAGCAGACCGACAACGTGAAGTACTATTCGGTCTCGACGACCGGCGCGTACGGGTCGGAGACCCACGGGTACGCCTCCTCGGACTCGATCGCCCTCGTTCGCGTGAGGCACGGCGATCCGCAGATTTCGATCGTGCCTTTCGACATGGCCTCGTCGATCGACCTGTTCCCGGCGTCCGACGCGGCGGCCGTGCGCTCACTCGCGGAGACCGGCTGGGCCTCGGTCGAGGGGTTCGTGCAGGCCGGGGCCGAGGCCGGTGACGGCGCGGGGTTCGAGATCGCGTTGGAGAACCCGACGCCCGTCCGGATCGGCTTCGACGCCGAGGTGCTCGCGCCCGATGGCTGGGTGTTCAACGAGCAGCGGATCAGCGGGACCGTCGAACCCGGGCAGACGCGCCGGCTCGCCGTGCGGGCGGAGGCGCCCGCGCTCGTGCAGGGTGAACGGCCGGACGTTCGGGTGGTGGTGACCGGACGCTACCCCCTCGCGGGCGGGGGCGAGCAGGCGGTGATCCGACGGTTGGACGTCCCCGTTCGGCCTCGGGGCGCAGAGGAGCGGGCCGCCGCGACGCCCGATGCAAACGGCGTTCTCTCCCTCAGCGGGCGCGGCGCGGTCCGGGTGGAACTGGGAGATCGCCCCTGGCGGTTCACAACGGAGTGCTGGGTGAAGGGCGACCAGCTCTCAGGGACATCAACGGTGCTGAGCCGGTTCAGAGACGACAAGGGGTTCGGCCTGACGTGGTCGAAGCCGGGCGGCGTGCTGCCCTACGGGATCGTCGGCACCGATCGCGGCCTGGCGTGGGCGTCGCTGGATACGCCGCCGGCATGGGGCGAGTGGCACCACGTCGCGCTGACCTACGACGGCAAGCGGGCGGTGGTCTACCTGGACGGCGTCGAGGCGGCGCGATCGGAGACCGCGGGCAGTGCGGCCTATTCCGATCTGCCGCTGTACATCGGGGCCGAGCCCAACGAGCGGGGTGACCCGATCGGGCTGTTCGTGGGGGAGATCGACGAGGTGCGTGTGTCGTCGGTCGTGCGGTACACGGGGTCGTTCACGCCTGAGAAGGTGTTCGGGCCCGATGAGAGCACGCTGCTGCTGCTGCATTTCGACACGGACTACCTGGGGGCGCACCCGGATGACTCGGGGCGGGGTCGGCACGGCTGGAGCGTGGGATCGAAGGGGGCGGTGCAGGTTGTGAGGGAGCAGAGGTAGAGAGCGCGCAACAGGTGCGTGCCTGACAGATTCGCGTTGCTGATCTGCGGCTTGATGGACGTTGGCGGGGCTCGGGAGGCCTGAGCATGAAGAACCGTGTTGCGATCGTCGTCGGGATGCTGCTGCTTCTGCCATTGTGCCTGCCGCTGGGTGGGTGCTCGTCGGCGATGATCGCGGCAAAGGAGAAGCTGGGGTACGCGAAGCGGGCACAACTGGTCGACCAGGTGCAGGCGGCACGGGGCGACCAGGAAGAAGCGAAGCAGCAGTTCGCGACGACGCTCGACGAGCTGAAGTCGCTGACCGGGTATGACGGGGGCGACCTCGAGAAGACATACACCAAGCTCAAGCGGCAGCTCTCGCGGAGCGAGAGCGCGGCGGACGACGTGCGGGGGCGGATCCGCAGCATCGAGCGCGTTTCGGATGCGCTGTTCAGAGAATGGGAAGGCGAGCTCGATCAGTACTCCTCGGCGACGCTGCGGGACGCGAGCGCTCAAGAACTGCGGGAGACGAAGGACCGGTACGGGCAACTGATCGGGGCGATGAAGAACGCGGAGTCGCGGATGGACCCGGTGCTGGCGGCGTTCCGGGATCAGGTGCTGTTCCTGAAGCACAACCTGAACGCGCGAGCGATCGCATCCCTGGACCAGACGGTGCTGGAACTGGAGGGCGAGGTCGACCGGCTGATCGCGGAGATGAACGCCTCGATCGAGGAGGCGGACTCGTTCATCGAGGCGATGGGGGACGGGTGAGCGAACAGGAAAAGGTAGGATCGAGACCCGAACCGCCCATGTCAATCGAAGACGCCAAACGGATCACACGCGAGTACTACGAACTCGTCGTGGGGACCGGCGATGTGGACCGGATCGACGAGTTCATTGATCCGGCGTACACAGAGATCTACCTGCAGACCGGGTATCCCTTGGGGGTCGACGGCGCCAGACGGCATGTGACGGGTGTCCGCGAGGCGTTCCCCGACCTGACCGTCCGCGTCGACGAGCAGATCGCCGAGGGTGACCGGGTGGCCAGCCTGGTCACCGCGCGCGGGACGCACCTGGGCGCGTGGCTCGGGATGGCCCCGACGGGTCGGTTGCTCGAATTCACGGCCGTGAACGTCGACCGGGTCGTCGGTGGACTGATCGTCGAGCACGGCGGCGCGGCGAACCTGCTCGAGCCGCTGCTCGGATGCGGCGCGGTCTCGATCACCAGCCCGGCGTGATCTGCGAGGATGCCCGACGGGCGGGTGGCCGCGATCGGCGTCGAGGGCGAGTTGGAATTCCGGCTCACGGTGTGATGATGGGCGCGTGGGCGTGGCTCAGCGTGGCCCTTCCTGGCTCTTGCTGGCCACCGGTCGCGCTGAGCGCCCGATTGCTCGGCCGTGTGATCGGGATTCTGCCCTACTCGATGTGGCATGTCGTTTGTACACAAAAAGGTCCGATTCGAGAAACGTTGACCCGCGTGCCGGGCTCTGGGCTCGATGATCCGCGGGATCGGCTTCGGGGTGTCCCGGGCCGGGTGAGAAGAGCCGGGGGAAAGCCAGTCCGGGGGAGAAAGGCGCAGTCATGCACCACATTTGCTCCGGAAAGTCCGGCCTGACCATCGCGGCGTTCGCCGGCTTCGCGTTCGGGGCGCCGGCCGAGAATGCCCAGTTCGCCCTTTTCGACGGGTTCGAGGATGAGACGATCGGGCTGATCGACGGCCAGGATGGGTGGGATTCGTCGGGCGGCGAGAACAGCGTCGTCGTCGATCCGTGGGATCCGACCAACCAGGTGATGTACGTGCCCTCGTCGTCCTCGACGCTCCACAAGTCCATGCTCGCGGAGCACCTCGCGGTGCTGGACGGCACGGCGAAGATGATGTTCTTTCGCATGTGCGTCGCGGAGAAGCAGACGTTCTCGGTCGGGGTGTCGCCCATGTCGCACCCGAGCGAATACAGCGACTTCGGGCCCGAGATCGGGATGGCCAACAGCGCGCAGAACCTCGACGTACGGGTGTGGGACGACGACGAGGGCAACTACGAGAACGTGACCAATCTCACCGCGGACAACTGGTACAACGTGTGGCTCTATGTCGACGCCGACCAGAACGTGTACCGCCTGTGGATGAACAACACGCCGGGGGCCGACGCGTCGCCGGACGATCTGCTCATGGACGAGAGCGGCGACGACACGTTCGAGTTCCGTGTCGGCGATTCGAGCAGCTTCATCACGTTCTACATCAAGACGTCGGGTGGGTCGAGCGGGACGAACTTCGGGCCCGTGTATTTCGACGATATCTATGTCGAGTTGTCGGAGGGAGTGAACCTGACCAACCCCACCACCGGGTGCGTCGTCGATCTGAACGGTGACGGCATCGTCGATCTCGGCGACATCTCGGTGTTCACGACCGGATTCCTGGCGGGAGACCCGGTCGCCGACCTGACCGGTGACGGCGTCCTCGACCTGTACGACGTCACCGCGTTCGTGCTCTTGTTCCTGGCTGGGTGCCCGTGAACCCATCCACCCCAGCCGACCGGTTCGCGCGTGCCCGTGCCCTTCGTGTCAGGGGCACGGGTCGCCGAATCGGGCGATGAAGGTGTTGATGTCGGCGAGGTCGTAGAGCCCGTTGCCGTCGAGGTCGGCCGCCGGCTCGCCGGCGACGAACGCGGCGATGAAGCCGCTGATGTCGGCGAGGTCGAGCAGCCCGTCGGCGTTGAGGTCGGCGGGGCCCGCGGGGTTGGCGGCGCCGGGCGAGGGCGCCGGGAGCGTGGCGATGCAGGCGGCGCCGTCGGGGGTGCGGCCCTCGCTCACGTCGGTGGTCTGCGAGCCGAAGCTGACCGCGTCGATCGGCGCGAAGGCGTTGTCGGCTCGGTCGAACAGGCCGACCGACTCGCCGCCCGCGGAGAGCTTGAAAGCCGCGTGCATCGGGCCCTGTGTGGTTTCGTCGTCGGCCCAGAAGACGAGATAGCCCTTGGCGGGGATAACGACGCCCGCGGGGATGGCCCACTTGGTGGGGTTGGCGAGGTCGTCGGTCAGGTAGCGTCCGCCGAGATCGACCTCGGCGCCTTCGTCGTTGTAGAGCTCGAACATGTCGTCGGCGTCACCAAACTCATCGACGATCACACCGTCGTTGCTCGCGAGCCATTCGTTCACGAACACACGGGGCGTTGGGTCCGGGTCGATGAAGCACGAATCGTCGTCGTCGTTGGCGCCGAGGGGGGTAACCGCGCAGAACACCTCGGTGTACTCGTCGCCGTCGGGGAATCGGCCGAACGACTCGTCGGGGGCGAGCGCCGGAAAGGTGAGGCTGTCGATCAGAACGACGCCATTGGCGTCGTTGTGGAAGAGGGCGACGGTCTCGCCGCCCGTGGAGAGGCCAAACGTGGCGTGCAGCGGGCCGTCGGCCGGGTCGTTGTCGGCCCAGATGAGGAGGTAGCCGCCCGCGGCGATGATCGTGCCGGCCGGGATAGGCCACGCGCGCGGGAATCCCGGATCGTCGGTAAGCCACATGCCGGAGAGATCGACGGGCACATCACCCGCGTTGTAGATCTCGATGAAATCCTCGAACTGGCCGGCCTCGTCGGCGATGATCGTGTCGTTGTTGGAGATGACTTCGTTGATGAAGAGCGGGGGCAGCGGATCGGGCACCGGCGCATTGGCCCGGAGATCATCCGTGCGGGCCTCGATGTAGGGCTTGATGCCCCAGGCCCACGGCGCCGCGCCGACCCACGCCGCCGGCGAATCGAACGAGGCGAGGAAGTCGGCGTCGGTGTAGCCGTAGTCGCTGTGCCCGTTGTCGAACGAGGCCTGGAACGCGTAGGGCGCGAGCTGGTCGCGGAGCGAATCGATGAGCGCCTCCCTCGGCGGGAGCGTGAAGGGGCCATCGACGAACGCACCGGGATCGGGCTCGATCGGGGTGACGACGAAGTTGAGATAGTCGCCCGCGGTCGAAGCGGTGTTGTAATCAGGCGTGGCCATCGACGGGTTGGAGAGGTGGTCGAGGCCGGGCTCGAAGCCGCCGCCGCGGTCGTTGGTGGTGACGACGTCGAAGGTGAAGGCGTCGGACCCGAGGAGGTTCATGGCTTCAAGGGGGATGGTGTAGCGAACGACGCCGTCGACCTTGTCGCTCAGGTCTTGCCCGAGGCCGCCGGGATCGTTGAACGAGGCGTGCAGGAGGTCCCAGCTCGTCCCGTTCCACTCGTAGAACAGGAACCCCCCGCCGTGGTCGGTCCAGGTGCCCAGAAAGTAATCGGCCCGGACGGGCGTGTTGATCGCCCGCCCCCAGGGGTTCGAGGTCGAGCCGCCCGGGCGGGTGTTGAAGAAGAAGACGATGCGAGACTGGTCGGTCGTGCCCCCGACGTCGATCGGGCCGGCGACGGTGACCTCGGCGAACAGCTCGTACCAGTCGTTGGCCAGCGTGACCCCGAGGAGATCAAAGTGCGGATCGGTCCCGGCGTTGAAGACGTCGCCCGCGGTGTCGGTGTAGACGGTCGGCACAGGCTCGTTCGGCTCGCCCAGGGCGCCGACGAGCTCGCGAACGTAGCGGAGGTACTGATCCCGGTAGGCGTCGATCGCGAGAACGCGGCGCACGAGCGGGGGCTCGGGGCCGCCGCCATAGGCCGAGCCGTAGTCCCAGCCGAACCCGCCGTTGCCGAAGCTCAGCGGCGGACGCGTCGCCCAGTTGGTGCTGAAGAAGTCGATGCCGTAGGTGTTGTCGAGGTCGTAAGGGACATACTCGAACCGGCCCGTATCCGGGTTGGCGTAGAGAAAGAAGTTGTTGGCGCCATACCACATGTTGTCCCAGTGGCCGTTGACGCAGTCGACCGCGAGCGAGCGAAGGAAGTTGTCGACGGCGAAGCGGTCGACGAGCTCGGCGGCGAAGGTCGCGTCGTCGGCGAACTCGATGAACGAGATGAAGTCGGCCAGATCGACGAACTGGTTGGCGCCGCTGTCCTCCTCGAGCTCGTACGTTCCGCCGATGTTCTGATAGGCCGCCGCGTCACCCGGCGCGATATAGCGGAGGTCGGCCCGCCGGCCCTTGTAGCCGCACTGGTAGAGGTTGCCGGTGTCGTTGCCGAACCAGGCCTTGAGGAACTCGTCGTCGATCTGCTCGACGTTGGCGTAGACGTCGTCGACGAGCGAGCCGTCGTTGATGACGAGGTGGACCATCGACGCCCGGGGCGACGGCACCCCGAAGCCGTTGTAGGTGTCCCACGCGAGCTTGCCGCGGACGACGCTCGGGTCGTTCTGGTGGCCGTTGATGTTGAGCTTTTCGAGGCCGTGAACGGTCCGGCCCGGGACGAACTCGTTGAACTTGAGCTTCCAGGATTTCTTGATCGCGTTGCGGGCCGTGTTGCCGCGGGGGTGGATGCCGACGTCAGTGATCGTGTCGTCGATCCGGGAGTTGGCGATGCGGACCGTGCAGAGCCGGTAGGTGTCGTTCCACGGGTCGGCGAGCATCGCCTGGAGGTCGGCGGGGTCGAGGGTGACGGTGACGAGCGTGAGCTCGTCGTCGACGAAGATGGTGTCGCCCGCGTCGGTGTAGCCCGCGTCGCCGGTGGGCGGGGGTGTCTCGGCGATTGCGGCGAGCGTAGGGACGGCGGTGAAGAACGCGGCGAGGGCAGTGCAACGCATCTCGGCTCTCCTGCCGGCGCGGCAACACCCCGAGTTGGCCGCGCCTGGCTGAAGGATAGCAGATATGAGGGTGTGATTTTGGTCCGAGAAGTGGGAAGTGGGGTAGGGCGGGGAGCGTCGTTGTAATGGCACGCGGGTGTCCACGCCGTGCCACCGAGATCGGCTCTGCGATCTCGGTGTTGATTGCTGGGGCGTCGATCGAGACGTTGAGCGTTGGAGTGCACCGAGATCGGAGGACTGATCTTGGTGGCACGAGGTGCATCTAGACTGGAGCTACGCCGCCCTCTGTCCCCTATATTGGCGGGCGTGGGGCGTGATCACATTGCCGCAAACGGATTGTACATCGATACTCCGATGCCAAGCGGAACCGCTTCACTGCAGGGCTCGAACAGGGCAGCGTAACGGTCGTCGGAATCGGCGGCCAGCATTCTCGATACATGAGCCGCACTGAAAGAGGATACGAAAAATGAAAAACATCAGCGTTGTCGTTGCGTCGCTCGCATTGTCAAGTGCATACCTCGTCAGTGATTCAAGTGCTGAGATTGTCTTCAGCTTTTCACCTACTCCAAACGGTGCGGGGACAATTATCACCGCTGACGGAGATCTTGACATTCGTGGATTGGCACAGTTCGGAAGCCATGGAATCCCACAGGCTGTCTTGGACCACGATGGCGATGGGGATGTCTTTCGGAGTACGCCGGGGCTTGCGGACTCCTACCGGATTGGTGGCGAGGTGGCCCTTTTCAATGCCCCGAGTGAGTTCCATTACAGCAGCAACATACTCGATTCGTCGTTGGTGACTGGTGATGAATTTGGCCTTACTACTGGAGTAGATTATCTAGCGATCTTCGTCCCTCGAGCTTTTGAAAACGGATTGATCTCGGGCCAGGTTACCTTCATTGACGCTCCCCTTGCATCGTTGCGGGTGATCGAGCAGGAATTCACTTGGGGGGCTGGTTTTGATCAAAGAGCGCGAATCCAAGTTGTACCGACGCCCGGAGTTGTTCTGTCAATCGTGGCAGGGGCTTCAGGTCTTCTGTGCCGGAGAAGGCGTTGATCATGACTAATATGGATTGACACGCCAGTGCTGATTCGGGATTACTCGGCAGCTTCGTAGACGCTCTCGACTCTGTCGAAAAGCCACTCAGTGCTTTCGCTTCTTCCGCTGCTTGACCCCCCGCTTGGCCTGCTTTGTCGAGCCCTTGGTCTTCATCATGGGCAGGCCCATGCCCGGCATGCCGCCGGCCGAGGCCATCTGGCGGGCGGCGGCGATGCGGCCCGCGCCCCCGGCGCCCGCCATCGACTTGGCCATCTTGTTGATCGCGTCGAACTGCTTGATGAGCTGGCCCACCGCGGGCTGCTCGCTGCCGCTGCCCTCGGCGATGCGGCGGCGGCGCGGGGCGTGGATGATCTTGGGGTGGGCCCGCTCCTCGGCGGTCATCGACTGGATCATGGCCTCGATGCGTTTGAGCTGGCCCTCGTCGACGTCGGCGTCCTTGAGCATCGAGCCGACGCCCGGGAGCAGGCCCAGGAGCTGCTTCATCGAGCCCATGCGGCGGAGCGTGCGGAGCTGGCTCAGGAAATCATCCATCGTCATCTCGCCGCGGGCCATCTTCTCGCTGAGCTTCGCGGCGTCTTCTTCGCTGACCTCCTGCTGAGCCTTCTCGACGAGGGAGACGACGTCGCCCATGCCCAGGATGCGGCCCGCCATGCGCTCGGGATGGAAGGGCTCGATCTGGTCGAGCTTCTCGCCGACGCCGATGTAGCGGATGGGGGCGCCGGTGACCTGCTTGACGGAGAGGGCGGCGCCGCCCCGGGTGTCGGAGTCGAACTTGGTGAGGATGACGCCGTCGACGGTGAGGCGCTCGTGGAAGGCCTTGGCGCTGTTGACCGCGTCCTGGCCCGTCATCGCGTCGACGACGAGGAAGATGTGGTGGGGCATCATCGCCCGGTTGACGAGGTGCAGCTCGGTCATCAGCTCGTCGTTGACGTGCAGGCGGCCCGCGGTGTCGAGGATGAGCACGTCGACGCCCTGCTGGCGGGCCTCGTCGAGGGCGCGCTGGCAGACCTTGACCGCGACGTTCACGGCCTTGCCGTACTCGGCCGCCTTGTCGGGCTCGCCGTGGAAGAGGACTGTGGGGCCTTGGGTGAACTGTTTGTTGACGTGCTCGACGACGGTGTGGAGCTGCTCAATGGCGGCGGGGCGCTGGAGGTCGGCGGCGCAGACCATGGTCTTGCGGCCCTGCTTCTTGAGCATGGCGGCGAGCTTGCCGCAGGTGGTGGTTTTGCCCGAGCCCTGGAGGCCGCACATCATGACGACGGTGGGGGGCGGGCTGACCTTCATGATGCCCCGGTCGGTGCCCAGCGTCTTGAGCGCCTCCTGCGGGTCGGCGTCGGGGTCGCCGCCCAGCAGGGCGACGAGGCGGCGGTGGACGATGCCGATCATCTCCTGGCCCGGCTTGAGGCTCTTGGTGACCTCGCGTCCCAGGACGTCGGCGACGACCTCGTCGCAGAAGGCCTTGACGACGTCGTAGTGGACGTCGGCCTCGAGCAGGGCGGTGCGGACCTCCGCCATCGCGTCGGTGATGTTCTTCTCGGAGATCGAGCCCTGGCCGCTGAGCTTGCGGAAGACGTTGTTGAACCCGTCGGAGAGTCGGTCGAACATGGTGTGGTGCCGGCGCGGAGAGGGCGCGGGGCGCTCCTTTGGAAGGCCCGGGCTGTGACCGCAGCCGTGGAGGGTAGGGGGGTTGGTCGGTAGTCGTATGATTGCCTCATGACGAACCCCAACGACACGTACACGAGCCCGCTGGCGACGCGGAACGCGAGCGAGGCGATGCTGCGGATCTGGTCGCCCCGGCGGAAGTTCCAGACGTGGCGGCGGGTCTGGCTGGCGGTGGCGGAGGCGCAGCACGAGGTGACGAAGGTGTGGGATTCGCCCCTGGTGAGCGCCGAGCAGGTCGGGGCGCTGCGGGAGGTCGTCGAGCGTGGGATCACCGATGAGGAGATCGCGCGGGCAGCGGAGATCGAGCGCGAGCTGCGGCACGACGTGATGAGCCACGTGCACGGCCTGGGCGAGTCGTGCCCGGTCGCGAAGCCCATCCTGCACCTGGGGATGACGAGCCAGGACGTGGTGTGCAACGCCGACCTGATGCAGATCGACGCGGCCCTGCGGCTGATCGCGATGAAGCTGGGGCGGGCGACGCTCGCGTGGCTCGACCGTGCGGGCGAGCACAAGTCGACGCCGACGCTGGGGTTCACGCACTACCAGACGGCCCAGCCCGTGACCGTTGGGCGGCGGTGCGCGCTGTGGGCCCACGATCTGGAGGTCGTCGAGTTCAGGGTCCGACTGCTGCGCGAGCACGGCTTCGTCCGCTTCCGGGGTTTCCGCGGCGCGACAGGGACGCAGGCGTCGTATCTCGCGCTGTTCAACGGCGACTCGGCGATGGTGGATCGGTTCGAGAAACTGGTCGTGGAGAAGCTCGCTTCGGGCGGGCACTACGCGGCGACGCACGGCCTGATGGGGCAGACGTACCCGCGGTTCATCGACGCGTTCGTGCTGAGCGACCTCGGGGCGGCGGCGGCGGTGCTGCACAAAATCTCGACCGACATCCGGCTGCTCTCCAACCGCAAGGAGATCGACGAGCCGTTCGGCGACAGGCAGATCGGATCGTCGGCGATGCCGTACAAGCGCAACCCGATGCGGTGCGAGCGGATCTGCGGGCTCACGCGGTTCGTGATGAACCTGGTGGACAACGCGTATGACACCGCGGCGACGCAGTGGCTGGAGCGGACGCTCGACGATTCGTCGAACCGGCGGCTGAGCCTGCCCGAGGCGTTCCTGGCGCTCGACGGGGCGCTCGACCTGATGCACAACGTCGCGTCGGGGCTGGTGGTGCACGAGGCGATGGTCAAGAAGAACCTGATGGGCGAGCTGCCGTTCCTCGCCACCGAGAACATCCTGATGGAGGCCGTGAAAGCCGGGGGAGATCGGCAGGACCTGCACGAGCGGATCCGGGTGCACGCCCAGGAGGCGGGGCACCGGGTCAAGCACCTGGGGCTCGACAACGACCTGATCGAGCGGCTGCGGGGCGACCCGGCGTTCGCGCCGGTGAAGGACCGCCTGACCGACGGGGATCTGCTGGACCCGATGAAGTACGTGGGGCGGTCGGTGGAGCAGACCGAGCACGTGATCTCGACGGTCACCGGGTCGTTGCGGGAGCGGTACAAGGGTGAGTTGGAGGGGGGAACGGAGCCGAGGGTGTAGTCAGGCGAAATGTCCTCGGAGAAAAGTCGTCATCTGCTCGACGGTCCGAGGTAACTGTTCGGCGGATCGTCGAATCAATTCGATAGTGTTCTGGTCGTCGTCAAGGACATCTGCGTGCGACCGCGCAACGGTGATGGTCTGAATCCGAGTCCAGACCTTCGTCGTCTTCTTCCGGGAGAGCTCAAAGCCGCTATCTGGCCCGGCGAGACGTATAGCTTCAATCAGATTGTCACGCGTCTCTTGGTCCGTCGTTGGCCCGGCTATGAACTCGATCCATGCCCGCCTCCCTCTTGGACCGACTCGAAATGCACCGAACAGCCAAGCCTCTGGAGCGAGCCCGTCATGCTGGTAGATCGGTGGCACAATCGACTTCCACTCACAAGGAAAGAACCCAAAGCCTGATGCGCGGACATCACCCATGATCCAGTCTGACTCGATCTCTTTGAGCCTGTCTGCGAACACCGCGGTCAGCCTTACTCGCGGATCACTCCTCCGCTCAAAGATCAGATCCAACGCCTGCCTGTGATTTCGATAGATACGGTCAACCAGTTCATCGATCTTCGGGTCGTCCATGAATCGGCTCCGCAACATCGCTAGGTAGTGCCCGACAAACACTCGCACTTCCTCACCAATCGAGTCCTCGTTCCGCTTCACGCACCGAGCCAGGGCCCGGTAGAGTCGGCCATAGTCGTACGGGCACCAGGCCTCGTCGCTCGGTTCGTCGCCCTCGCGAGTCAGGAAAACGAACAGCGGCTTGTGATCAGGAAAAGCGGACTCGACGACCTGCTTGTATCTCTCGAGTTGGTTCGAGTGCTCGCCGGCAAAGATCTTGTTCTCGATGGCGATGACGATCCGCGGCTCCTCTGCGACGATGAGGAGGTCGATGTGGCGCCACTCGCGCCGGATCTGCACGCCGCGGAGATCGGAGCCATCGAGGTCGACCGGGCTGAGCGGTCGGTCGGCTGGCGGGGCCTCCCGGAGCAGGTCGATGAGGAAGACGCGGAGGAAGAGCTGGCCCTGCCCGTGACTCTCGGCTGGATCGAGCAGCCAGGCGAGGAAGTTGGAGTGGCGGATCTCGGCGTTGACGATGCCGAGGGCGTCGAAGATGTTGAGCCGCCCGATCTCGGCTTCCAGGTCGGTGAGCTCGTCGTTCTCAACGACAAAGCGCTCGAGCGCCGCCAGGGCGTCCGTGTCGCTGATCGAGGCGGGCTCAGACATGCCCTGATGGTACCACCTCTTGCCGATCACATACCTGACGACAATCATGGAACACGCGTAGCAGTCTTGGCGGGCCCAAAACGAAGAAAACGGCCCTCAAGAGGCCGTTTTCTTCGTTCTCGCGAAGCCGATCAGTCAGGCCACGATCGACTTGCCACGCCCTTTACGCCACGGGTCGTGACTACCCACCATGGTCACTGTGCCACAGGAATCAAGGTGTGCCAGGGAACTTGAGAAAAATGTGGTGGGTGGGCAATGGTCTGTGGTTATCGGGCGTCATGAGCCCCCCAGATCTCCCAGAACAGGTCATTCGGGGAGGGGCCTGGGGTGGGCCGAACGCCAGTGGCGCCAGATCAGGGCGGTGCACGCGGCGGCGAGGATCCACCAGGGAAGGCCCCCGATCAGGATCATCAGGAGGGTCGCGGCGGTGGCGAAGAGGGCGTCGACGCCGTTGAGGGTCGCGTCCTTGAAATCCCCGCCGACACGGGTCCAGAAGGTGGGCTCGGGCTCGGGTTCGTCGGGCTTGACCTCGTCCGGGCGGATGATGACCGTGATCGTGGCGAGGCTGACGAGGTTGGCGTACTGGGTGCGTTGAGCCGTGAGGCGCTCGATCTGCTCGCGGACCTTGGCGAGCTCGCGGCGGACGGCGAGGATGTCGTCGAGCTTGTCGTTCTGGCGGTCCTTGAGGAGATTGAGCAACTCCTCCTCGACGCCCTTCTCGTTGCGGATCTGGGCCTCGAGGTCGACGACGCGGTCGGTAACATCGTCCGCGTCGGTGCCTTCCTGGATGACCTTGCCCAGCTTTCGGAGCTCGTTGAGGACGTCGTCGAGTCGGGCGGCCTCGACGCGGAGCGTGAGCTCGGCGGCGGGCTGGCCCTGATCGTTGTCGCGGATGACGGCGCCGTCGATGTACTCGCCCCGGGCCGAGTTGATGAGCTGCCGGGCCAGGGTGTAGGCCGCGTTGACGTCGTCGGTCTGGAGTTGGATGGCGGCCTTGCGGACGACGTGGCGCGATGAGGTGGTCTGGTCGTCAGGCGAGGAGACCATCATGAGGCCCCCGCCCGCGGTGTTGATGTTGATGCGGGCCGCGTCGAAGCGCTCGACCTGACGCCCCAGCACGGATTTGTCCTGGAACGGCGACTGGCCTCCCCCGCCGCCACCGAGCTCGCTGCCGCGGTAGCGATCGAACTCTGGTGCATAGCGGTATACGCCTTCCTGCCCAAACGTCGCGTCGTCCCCAACGTCTGATCGATCGACCATCTTCTCCGACAGGTCACCGGTGCTCGATGCAACGAACCGGGCGGCGCTGCGTGCCTTCCCGAGCGACGGAAGCATGATTCCCACGAGCACAACCGCGACGACGATCACCGCGGCCAGACCCAGCATCGATCGCCTCCAGTCGTGGGTCTGGCTTCTCGCCGCCGTCGCGTGCTCGTCGGCGCTATCGAGCGCGTGGCGCCAAAGGCCCGGTGTCTCGCCATCCCACGTGGTGAGCCCGGCGAGCGCTTCGGCGAGGGGTTGTCTGGTCGCGGCCATCATCTGATCACCCCGCTTTCGTCTCCGAGTTCGCGTCTGAGTCGCTGCAAGCCGGCCCGCACCCGGCTCTTGAGTGTGCCTTCGGGAATGCCCAGCACCGCGGCCGCCTCGGTGTGGGTGAGGTCGCGGTGGTGGCAGAGGAGTACCGCCTCACGCTGGACGGCGGGCAGCTTCATCACGGCGGCGTTCAGCTCGCCGTTGAGTTCGTGCCGGTCGGGCTCATCTTGCTCGCCGGTCGGGGCCGCGTGGGTCTCGCGGCGGAGGCGTCTAGCTTCCCGCTTGCCGATGTCGCGGCAGCGGTTGATGACGATGCGGAACAGCCAGGTTTTGACCGAGGCGTCTCCGTTGAACGAGCCGGCGCGAGAGAGGACACGGACCCACGCGTCCTGCACCGCCTCTTCGGCGAGGTCGGTCGAGCCCCCAAGCAGGCCCCGGGCGAGGCCCAGCAGGGCGGCCTCGTGGCGGGCGGCGAGCTCACCCAGCGCCCCGTGCTCTCCCCCCGCGACGCGTTGGAGGATTTGTCTATCCACGCCCGGCCCAGCTCCTCGATCCGGCGTTCAGTGTTCTCTCCGATTGGACGACGCCGAGGTTCCTGCCGATGAGTTTCAGGCGCAAAAACACGCGGATTGCGGCGCTGTGTGATAACAGAATCGGACGTTTTCCTCGCGTATCATTCGCCCGAGATTGGATAGCACCCACACCCGGGGAGACCCACGATGCCGGAGATGACGATCAATGTTCGCGATGTGCTGGGCGGCGACGCCGAAAAGCTGCTCAACCACGAATCGAAGACCGTGAGCAGGAACGCCCTGCACCTGCCCGGCCCGGAGTTCGTGGCGGACACGTTCAGCCAGACTGACCGCAACGCGGCCGTGCTGCGCAACTTCCAGTACATCCTCAACACGGGGCGTCTGTCGGGGACCGGATACGTCTCGATCCTGCCCGTGGACCAGGGGATCGAGCACTCGGCCGGGGCGTCGTTCGCGCCCAACCCCGCCTACTTCGACCCTGAGAAGATCGTCGAACTCGCGATCGAGGGCGGCTGCAACGCGGTCGCGTCGACGTTCGGCGTGCTGGGGGCCGTCGCTCGCAAGTACGCCCACAAGATCCCGTTCCTGGTCAAGGTCAACCACAATGAGCTGCTGACCTATCCGAACAAGTTCAGCCAGATCCCGTTCGGCTCGATCCGCCAGGCCTACCTGATGGGCGCGGTCGCGGTCGGGGCGACGATCTACTTCGGCTCCGAGGAGTCGAGCGACGAGATCCAGTACGTCTCCGACATGTTCGCCGAGGCGCACGAGCTCGGCATGGTGACCGTGCTCTGGTGCTACATCCGCAACAACGCGTTCAAGGTGAATGGCGTGGACTACCACGCCTCCGCCGACCTGACCGGCCAGGCCAACCACCTCGGCGCGACCATCCAGGCCGACATCATCAAGCAGAAGCTGCCGACGAACAACGGCGGCTACAAGGCGCTGAACACCGGCGACTCGTCCTACGGCAAGTTCAAGACCGAGATCTACACCCAGCTCTGCGGGTCGGACGAGAACGGCAAGGGCGGCGACCTGATCGACCTGTGCCGCTACCAGGTCGTCAACAACTTCATGGGCCGCGTGCCGCTGATCAACTCGGGCGGCGAGAGCAAGGGCGCCAGCGACCTCGCCGACGCCGTCAAGACCGCGGTGATCAACAAGCGGGCGGGCGGCATGGGCCTGATCTCGGGGCGAAAGGCGTTCCAGAAGCCCATGAAGGACGGCGTGAAGCTGCTCCACGCGATCCAGGACGTCTACCTCGACCAGGGCGTGACCATCGCCTGAGTGCGGACAGGCAGTTCGTGTCGAACACAGGAAGCCGCGGGATCCGGATCCCGCGGTTTCTCTTTTTGGGTAGGCTGTCGGGCGTTGCAAAGGAGGGCCCATGAGGCGTTGCGCAATGCTGGCTTTGGTGTGCCTGTGCCCGGTCGCGGGGGCGGGGACCTACCACCTCTACTTCCTGGGAGGCCAGTCCAACATGGATGGCTACGGCTACGTGAACGAACTCCCGACCGAGATGCAGGGGCCCGTGGAAGGTGTGATGATCTTCTGCGGCCACCGCCAGCGGGACGGCGAGGCGTCGACGGGGCAGGGGATCTGGGCCCCGCTGACGCCCGGGTTCGGCGCGGGGTGCGACACCGATGGGCAGTCCAACCATCTCGGCGATCGCTTCGGGCCCGAGCTGACCTTCGCCCGCCGGCTGCGGATGCTGAGGCCCGACGAGAAGATCGCGATCATCAAGTATGCGCGGGGCGGGAGCAGCCTCGACGTGCGGGTGGCCGGCGGGGCGGGGACGTGGGACCCGCACGACACGCGGGGCTCGGGCGCTCTGCGTGGCGTGAACCAGTACGACCACGCGCTGGCAGCCATCCGCTCGGCGACGGCGGTGCGTGACATCGACGGCGACGGCGAGGACGACACGCTCGTGCCCTCCGGCATCCTGTGGATGCAGGGCGAGACCGATGGGACGAACGAGGCGACGGCGAACGCCTACGCCGGGCATCTCGCCGGGCTCGCCGAACTGCTGCGGGCGGCGATGCGGGTGGATGAACTCCCATTCGTGATCGGGCGGATCAGCGACCGGGCGGTGAACCTGCACGAGGGCGAGCGCATCTGGGCGTTCGGCGACACGGTGCGGGCGGCCGAGGACAAGGTCGCGGCCGACGACGCGGCGGCGGCGATCGTGACGAGCACGGACAACTACGGCTACTCCGATCCGTGGCACTACGACACGCCGGGGTACATCGACTTCGGGCGAAAGTTTGCCGAGGCGATGGACGGGCTGATGGGGAATCCGTAGAGGTTGTGTTTGCATTGGATGCCGCGGATGGGATTCAAACATCTACGGTCTGGGGTTGGGGCTGAGAGTCAGCGCTCGGGGGCACGCCTTGCAGGGGGCGGTCAAGGCGTAGCACCAAGCGCGTAGGCGATGCATCTGCTGACGCTGTTCGCGGCGGTGCTTCTGCCGCTGGGGCTGCTGACGGGCCTGCTGGGGATCAACGTGGGCGGGATGCCGGGGGCGAACGACCCTTGGGCGTTCTGGATCGTGTGCGTCGGGCTGTGCGTGGTGGCGGCGGGGCTGGTGGGGCTGTTCAGGTGGCTGAGGTGGTTGTGAGGGGTTGAGGGGGATTGAGGGGGATTGAGGGGACGGGGAGAGCGTACCTTTCAGTTCGGGACGGGGCGTTGCACCCGTCCGGCCATTTAAGACAGCAATCCGATCGCTTTGTTAATCGCATTTGCAGAACATCGGAATTCTTGATCAATTGCGGTCCGTACAAACGCTCTTCCGAGATTCCCCTTAGCAGCAAAGTGCGTTACTTCTGCTTCGTTGATTCTGATATGCAGACATGCTCCAGGAAGAATGTCTGCCGGTATTGTTTTTCCTTCTACGCACACTGGTGATAATAGGGCAATAGTCCCTGTCTTCCTTGGCATCTTTTCGAACCCTACGAACGCTATGGTAGTCGGAACCATGCCAATATTCATGATTGATAGAATCAGGGAGTTGTCTTGTCGTCGGTCATTATTGAAGAACACCGCGCCGCGTGTGACCACTCCAACGTGGGCCTCCAGCTTGATTCGTGCACGAGTGATGTTCTTCTGATGGACAGCATTCAGTATTCCGAGTACAAGCCCCGATGTTCCAGTCAGAATTCCTACGATTATCCCGATGTTTGCCAGACTGTCCATTTGGCAATTGTCTCACCACTTCTGCTTTCGTGCAACTGCAACCGTCGTACGATCCCCGCCCATTGGCTCCTGCAACCCGCACCTGTCCGTGGACCTGACTCTGGAGTTCGGCCATAACCACTGGGCACGACTCGCCAGAACTTGCCCTATAGACCCCAATTCATTAGTGAAGGTGCTCGTCCTTCACCCCAGTATGCTGCAGCGCGGTCCCCAACGGTCCAACACCTACTCCCCTACGGTCCTTTTCCGTCTCAGCACATGGTGATACTGCTGCGCAAACCGGTGCGCCTCGTCCCGCACCTGCTGGCACAGCCGCAGCCCCGCGTTGTTCCGGCTCAGCCGCACGGGCTCGGACTCGCGCTGGATGTAGATCAGCTCCTCCTTCTTGGCGAGGCTGATGACCATCGGGGGTCTGACGTCGAGCTGGTCGAAGGCCTCGAGGGCGGCGTGGAGCTGGCCCAGGCCCCCGTCGATGAGGATGACATCGGGGTAGAGGGCGTCTCCCGCGCCCGCCTCGCGGTAGCGGCGGCTGACGACCTCGCGGATGGACATATAGTCGTCGTTGCGGCGCTCGCCCGGGAGGTTGTCGAAGGACTTGATTCGGTAGCGGCGGTACTCGTCCTTGAACGGTCGGCCGTCGATGAAGCAGATCTTGGAGCCGACGGTCTCGCCGCCCTGGAGGTGGGCGATGTCGATGCCCTCGATGCAGCGGATGGGCTGGTCGAGGCCCAGGGTCTTGGCGAGGCTCCTGGTGCCCGCCTCGGGGTTGAGGTAGCCGATCTCGGTTTCTGGTTGCCAGCCGTCGCTGCGGCTGGCGCGGTCGTCGAGGCGCTCGATGGCCTTGATCTGGTCGCGGAGGCTCGCGGCCTTCTCGAACTCGAGGTTGGCGGCGGCGGCGGCCATCTCCTGGTTCATCTCGCGGAGCATGGCGGCGCGCTTGGAGCCCAGGAAGCGGACGAAGCGGTCGATGTCGCGCCCGTAGGCGTCGGCGGAGATCGACTCGTTGCAGGGGGCGGTGCACTGGCCGATGGCGGCGAGGAGGCAGGGGCGGAAGCGCTTGTTCTTGGGGTCGCCCGCGACGATGTCGAGCTTGCAGGTGCGGAACCTGAACACGCGCTGGAGCACCTGCACGGCCTCGCGGAGGGCGCCGGCGTTGGTGAAGGGGCCCATGATCTTGGCGCCCTTGAAGAGCGGGTCGGGCTCGCCCGACTTGGGGTCGACGCCGGTGGGGTTGCGCGTGACGAAGACGCGGGGGTAGTCCTCGCGCTGGGTGACGACGAGGTAGGGGAAGGTCTTGTCGTCGATGAGGCGCTCGTTGTACTTGGGCTTGATGTCCTTGATCAGGCGGTTCTCGGTGAGCAGGGCCTCCCACTCGCCCGAGCAGGGGAGGCAGTCGAAGGTGTGGACCTCGTCGAGCATGCGGCTCTTCTTGGGGCCCAGGTCGGCGGAGGGGACGAAGTAGCTCGAGACACGGTCGGGGAGCTTGGCGGCCTTGCCGACGTAGAGGACGACGCCCTTGTGGTCCTTCATGAGGTAGACGCCCGGGATGGGCGGAAGGTCGCGGGCGGCGCGCCCCAGGCGGGCGAGGCGGTCTTCGCGCGATTCGGTGCCCCAGGGCGGGGGCGTGTCGGCGGGGAGGTAGCCCTCGTCGTCGAGCGAGCCGGGGAGATGGGTGTCGGGATCGTCGGCCACGTTGGACTGTATTCGGCGAGAGACGGGGCTCGGAGAATGCAGGCGGATTCGGTAGAATGTGGGTGAGGCCGGTCATGGCCGAGCAGGGCGACATCGAGGTGGTGATCCCGGCGGGCGGCGCGGCGTTGCCCGGGGTGTTGCTGTGGCCCAAGGGGCCCCTGGAAGCGGTCGGGCCCTTTGGGCTGGTGATCTTCGCGCACGGGTCGGGTTCGAGCCGGCTGAGCCCCCGTAACCGGATGGTGGCGGAGGTGCTGCGCCGGGCGGGGCTGGCGACGCTGCTGTTCGATCTGCTGACGGAGGCGGAGGCGGTCGATCGCAAGCTCGTGTTCGACATCCCGCTGCTGGCGGAGAGGCTGGGGATGGCGCGGGCGTGGGCGGGGCAGTCGCCCCGGACGCGCGAGCTTCGCGTGGCGTACTTCGGCGCGAGCACGGGGGCCGGGGCGGCGCTGGTCGCGGCGGAGGAGGACCACTCGATCACGGCGGTGGTTTCGAGGGGTGGTCGGCCCGACCTGGCGGGTGACGCGCTGGCGCGGGTGCGGGCGCCGACGCTGCTGATCGTGGGCGGGCGCGACACGCGGGTGATCGGGATGAACGAGTGGGCGCTCGAGCATCTGCGGTGCGAGAAGCGGCTGGAGATCGTGGACGGGGCGACGCACCTGTTCGAGGAGGCGGGGACGCTCGAAGCGGTGGCGGAGCTGGCGAGCGGGTGGCTGGTCGATCACCTTGCGAATCACGGGGGCGGCGGGGCGTGTGGGGAGGCCCGATGAGGTTTGAGGATCGCATCGACGCGGGCAGACGGCTGGCGGCGCTGGTCGGTGATCTGGCGGACAGGGCGTGCGTGGTGTGCGGGCTGCCCCGGGGCGGCGTGGTCGTCGCGGCGGAGGTGGCGAGAGCGATCGGGGCGCCGCTGGACGTGCTGGTGGCTCGCAAGCTGCGGACGCCGGGGCGGCCCGAGCTGGCAATGGGCGCGGTGTGCGAAGGCGATCGGGCGGACGCGCTGATCGATGAGGATCTGATCGGGCTGCTGGGGATCGCGCGGGACCGGGTGGATCGCGAGGCGGAGACCCGCTTCGCCGAGGCGAACCGGATGGCGCGGGTGTACCGGGACGGGCGGGCGCCGGAGCCGATCGTGGGGCGAACCGCCGTGGTGGTCGACGACGGGGTCGCGACCGGCTGGACGATCCGGGCCGCGATGCGGGCGTTGCGGGCGCGCGAACCCGAGCGGATCGTGCTGGCCATCCCGGTCGGGCCCGTTGAGACGCTGCGGCTCCTCGAGGAAGAGGCGGACCGCGTCGAGTTTGTGGGGAGTGCGCGGGCGTTCCTGGGTGTGGGCGGGTTCTACGACGATTTCCACCAGCTCGAGGATGACGAAGTGATCCGGGCGCTGCACGCCGATGGGGGCTGATCAGCCCTCCCGCGCGTCGTCAGGTTCGCCTTGCCGGGGCGGCGGATGGGCGCAGAGCGCGACGATCATGCCGGTGACGGCGGCCGCGTTGCCGCTGACGTAGAGCGTGTCGAACGGTGTCGTGAAGATCAGGCCGAGAAGCGCGAAGAGCGGGCCGGCGGCGTAGGTGCCCAGGCCCCGGGGGCGGGCCCAGGCCCAGGCCTGAAGAAGCGCGGCCGCGGCAATGGCGATGAGGAGAACGACGCCGACGAGGCCGTTTGAGGCGGCGGCGTGGAGGAGCGTGTCGTGGGCATGATCGTGGATTTCATCGGTGAACCCGGTGTGCTCACGGGCCCAGGCGCTGAACCCGCCGGTGCCCACGCCCATGATGGGATGCCGGAGAAAGGCCTCGAGAGCGGCCTTCTTCATCGCGAGACGGGCGCCGTCGACGCTGTCGTAGTGACCCTCCGCCGCGGCCGTCAGCTGCTCATGAGCACGGCCGATGCGTTCGCCAATCTGGGCCCGGAGGGCGAACGCCGTGCCCCCGAGGACAATCAGGAAGGTGGCGAGAGAGGCGAAGAAAGCCGCTCGTCCGCGTCCCGATCTGAGGGCTCGAAATCCGCCGACGGCAAACGTGAGCAGGAGCAGCGCCGCCGAGGCCGCCCATCCGCCCCGTGAGCCCGTCGCGACGAGGGCGACCAGCGTGACGGACGACCCGCCGAGGGCGACGAGGCGGGCCCGGCCCCTTCCCATGAGCGCCGCGGGGAGGTGGAGCCCGAGGGCCGCGGTGAGAACGGTGCCGGCGACGGCCGAATCCCACCATCCGCTGATGCGATCCGCAAGACGGCCGAAATCAAGCGATTCGGGCCCGTTTCCGAGCAAGGCCCAGGCGTTCAAGGCCTGGACAACGTTGCCCGCGAGAAACCCGAGGGCGACGGCGGCGACGGTGAGCGAGCGGCCCGGTCCCGGCAGGGGCGCGTCGTCCGCCGCACCGCGGCCCGGCGACGGCAGGTGGAACGCGGGGATGAGCAGGAGAACGACGAGGAAGAAGCGGAGATTCCCGAACTCCTCGACGCCGAGATCGCGGTTGGGCGAGTAGACGAGGCCGATGGCGAGCCAGGCCGCGAAGGCGAGGAGGAGCACAAGGACCGGTCGGCGCCACG
The DNA here is from genome assembly GCA_023898685.1 of Phycisphaeraceae bacterium. Taxonomy (GTDB): domain Bacteria; phylum Planctomycetota; class Phycisphaerae; order Phycisphaerales; family UBA1924; genus UBA1926. Next base: position 2,221,220 of record CP060234.1, on the reverse strand, counting down.
CGTCCCGCCAGAGGTGGAACGTCCAGGGGGAGAAGAGGAGGAAGATGACCGCCGGCGGGATGACCGCGATCTCGGTGAGAGAGGTCGGCCCCGCGATGAGCAACCCGGCGGCGGCGGCCGTGACGAGGTGGGCGCGGATCCAGTGCCGGGCCCAGCGCTGGCGGGCGGTGATCCTGGTTGTGTCGATGGGCTCGGGCATGACGTGTCGGGCGGCTCGTGGGGCATCGTACCGGCGCGAGCGTTCCACATTTTGTCATTTGCTCGCCCGATCGCGTCTCGTTTCGCGGTATTCTTCGCGCCATGCGGAGCAGCGCCGCCAACCCCGAGCAGTACCTCGCCGAGTTGCCGGAGGAACGTCGCGCGGCGGTGTCGGCGATCCGGGAGACGATCCGGGCCAACCTCGACTCGGGGTTCCGCGAGGGGATGCAGTACGGGATGATCGGCTACTTCGTGCCGCACGAGGTGTACCCCGCGGGGTATCACTGCGACCCGAAGCAGCCGCTGCCGTTCGCGAGCGTGGCGTCGCAGAAGAACCACATCGGGATCTACCTGTTCTGCGTGTACATGAACCCGGCCGAGCAGGCTCGATTCGTCGAGGCATGGCGGGCGACGGGCAAGCGGCTGGACATGGGCAAGGGGTGCGTCCGCGTGAGGAAACTCGAGGATGTGCCGCTGGACGTATTGGGCGAGACAATCCGTCGCGTGACGGTGTCGTCTTTCATCGAGCAGTATGAACGTCAACTCGGGCCGCGTGGCCCGAAACCTGGATCGGCCTCAGGAAAGGCCGTGGAGAACCCAGAAATGGCCAAGAAGACCAAGAAGAAAGCCGTGAAGAAGAAGGCCAAGAAGGCCGCCGGGAAGAAAACGGCCAAGAAGGCGACGAAGAAGAAGGCCAAGAAAGCAACCAAGAAGAAGGCTGCAAAGAAGGTGACCAAGAAGAAGGCCAAGAAGAAGGCCGCCAAGAAGGCCGGGAAGAAGAAGGCCAAGAAGAAGGTCGCCAAGAAGAAGGTTGCCAAGAAGGCCGCCAAGAAGGCCGCCAAGAAGGGCGGCAAGAAGAAGGCGAAGAAGAAGGCCAAGAAGGCCGCGGCGCCGGCACCGGTCTCGATGCCCGCGCCGGCGCCGGAGCCCGCGCCCTCGCCCTTCCTGTAATTGGTCCGTGTCAACCGTGGACCGCCCCCGTCGTGGATGGGGGCGGTTTTTTGCGCCTGTTCGGCTTGAGGCGTGTCGAAGGCCCGACCCGCCCGCGCAGCCGATAGAGGCGCCGGGCTCTATGCTCGTCCTGACATGAGCGACGGACAGGCAAAAAGGCAGAGATTGCTGACCGAGGGCGAGGCGAGATTCGCCGCGGGCGATTTCCACGCGGCGGCCCGGCTCTACCACGAGTTGGCGAGGCTGGAGCCCTCGAACGCCTCGGTGCTGTTCAGGCTGGGCAAGTCGGAGTCGCTCAGCGGGGACCACGCCGGCGGCATCCGCCACCTCACGCAGGCGCTCAAGCTCAAGGCCGACGACCCGGCGATCCTGGCCCAGCTCGCGATCTGCCTCCGGCAGGCCGGACGCACCGGCGACGCCCTCAAAGCGAGCGAGCGAGCGGTGCGGGCGGGGCCCGATCACGCCTTCGCGAACTGGTCGCACGCCGACCTGCTGCGCCTGCTGGGGCGCTACGACGAGGCCCACGCGCTGCTCAAGCCGCTGGCCGAGGGGGCGGGGCCCGGGTCAAAGCCGGACGCCACGCTGGTGACGATCTACGCGATGCTCGCCAAGCGGTTCGAGGGGGTGGATCGGTCGATCGAACTGCTCCAGGACGTCGCCCGCCGGGACGACCTGCCGCCGACGTCGCGGGCGCAATCGCTCTTCCAGCTCGGCCAGATGCTCGACAAGGCGGGCCGGTACGACGAGGCGTGGGCCGCGTTCGAGGAGGCGAACGGGATCCGGCGGAGGCCCTACGACGCGGAACGGCTGGCGGCGCGGATCGACGAGGAGATCGAGGGGTGGTCGGCGGAGCGGCTGGCGGGGCTGCCCAGGTCGACGGTGGACGATGAGCGCCCCGTGTTCATCGTGGGGATGATGCGGTCTGGGAGCACGCTGTGCGAGCAGATCGTCTCGAGCCACCCGGCGGTCTTCCCGGGGGGCGAGCTGAAGTTCATGCGCGAGCCGCACGACAACCTGCTGGCCCCGCACGGGGAGCGGATCGGGCGGGCCGTGGAGGCGGGGGCGATCAACGAGAAGTCGTTGACCAGGGCGGCCAGGGGCTACCTGCAGAAGATCCGAAAGATCGCTGACAGCGACGCGCTGCGCGTGACGGACAAAATGCCGTACAACTGGCGGAACGTGGGGCTGATCTCGCTGCTGTTCCCCAAGGCGAGGATCATCCACACGGTGCGGGACCCGCTGGACACCTGCCTGTCGTGCTACTTCCACGACTTCACGGGCCACCACGGCTACGCGTACGACCTCGCGAGCCTGGGGGCGTTCCACAGGCACACGGGACGGCTGATCGAGCACTGGAAGCGGGTGGTGGACATCCCGGTGTACACGCTGGTGTACGAGGACCTGGTGGCAGACCAGGAGCGAGTGACGCGAGAGCTGATCGACTTCCTGGGGCTGGAATGGGACGACGCGTGTTTGCGCTTCCACGAGAACCGGCGGGCGGCGATTACGCACAGCAACGAGCAGGTGCGGGAGAAGCTGTTTACGAGTTCGAGGGGGAGGCACGCGAACTACGAGAAGCGCCTTGGGCCATTAAGCGAAGCGCTCGGTCTTGCCCCATAGCGGCCCGCCACCAGCGAGCTCGCGGCACAGTCAATACTCTCGAATGCTCCCGGCGAATACGACGCCCGTACCAGAGCAGGTCGGACACACAGGATCGCGCCCATCTCGATCCCGCGTGCCATCGCCTTGGCAGCGTCCACAAGTGATGTAGGGTTCGGATACAAAGACCGTGCCGATGCCGTTGCAAACTGGGCAGGGCGGATCGCGACCGTCCCGGTCCCTTGTGCCTGTCCCTCGGCATCGAGCGCACCGCACCGTTACCTTCGCCATGCGCCTTCACTCCCACTCGATCGTCGCCGGTGGCTTGCTCGATATATCGTAGACCACCCGATTCACGCCCCGGACTTCGTTGATGATGCGGTTGGAGATGCGGGCCAGCACATCGAAGGGGATGCGGGCCCAGTCGGCGGTCATGAAGTCCTGGGATTCGACGGCGCGGATGGCGACGACACGCTCGTAGGTCCGTCCGTCTCCCATGACGCCAACCGACTGGATGGGCAGCAGCACCGCGAAGACCTGGCTGGTCTTGCGGTAGAGCTCGGCGGCGACGATCTCCTCGAGCAGGATCTCGTCGCAGTCGCGGAGGACGTCGAGCTTTTCCCTGGTGATCTCGCCCAGGACGCGGACGGCGAGGCCCGGGCCCGGGAAGGGGTGGCGCCAGACGATCTGGTCGGGCACGCCCAGGACCTCGCCCAGTTTGCGGACCTCATCCTTGAAGAGGTCGCGGAGGGGCTCGATGAGCCGGAAGCCCAACTCCTCGGGCAGGCCGCCCACGTTGTGGTGGAGCTTGATGTTGGCGGAGATGCCGGCGTGTCCGTGCCCCGACTCGATGACGTCGGGATAGAGCGTGCCCTGGGCGAGGAAGTGGGCGCCTTCCAGTTCGGCGGCGGTCTCCTTGAAGACCTCGATGAAGCGATGGCCGATGCGGCGCCGCTTCTCCTGGGGGTCCTCGACACCGGCGAGGTCGGCGAGGAACTGGTCGGCGGCGTCGGCCACGCGGAGGTCGATGTGGAAGTTGTCGCGGAACGTCGTCTCGACGAGCTCACGCTCGTGCTTGCGGAGCAGCCCGTTGTCGACGAAGACGCAGGTGAGCTGGTCGCCGATGGCCTTGTGGATCAGCGCGGCGACGACGGAGGAATCAACGCCGCCCGAGAGCCCGCAGATGACCCGCTGCGCCCCCACCGCCTCCCGGATGCGCTGGGCCTGATAGTCGGCGAAGTTGGTCATCCGCCAGCCGCCCCGGCACTTGCAGATCTCGTAGAGGAAGTTGCGGAGGATGTCCGAGCCGTGCGGCGTGTGGGTCACCTCGGGGTGGAACTGCACGCCGGTGAAACGGTTGTCGGGGGTTCGGACGGCGGCGTAGGGGCAGGTTTCGGTGGAAGCAGCGGGCTCGAGGCCCGCGCCGGCGAGGCCCGAGATCTGGTCGCCGTGCGACATCCAGACCGTGGTCTGGGCCGGGACGCCGAGAAAGAGCGAGCCGCCCTGGACCTGGAGCGACGCCCGCCCGAACTCGCGGTGCCGGGCGCGCTCGACCGTGGCCCCAAGGAGATGACAGGCAAGCTGCATGCCGTAGCAGATGCCAAGGACCGGGAGGTCCAGCTTGAAGATGGCGGGATCGCACGTCGGGGCGCCGTCGTCATAGACGCTGGAGGGACCCCCGGACAGGATGATGCCCCGCGGCTGCATGGCGGCCAGTTCTTCGGCCGATATGCCCGGATGGACGAGGACCGCGTAGACGCCCGCCTCGCGGGCCCGGCGTGCGATAAGCTGGGCTGTCTGGGAGCCGAAATCGAGGATGGGGACGACCTCGTCGTGCGGGTGGTCCCCCCGGAGTGCGCCTTGCTCACGTTCTGCCATGCTCATCTTTCCCGGAGGCGGGCCCGAGGGCCGGCTTTCTCCGTGTGGAAACGGGGAGCGTACGCCGCATGGCTGGTGGCGTCGATGTCGGCCTGCCCGGGTTGCATCCCGCCGATCCCGGAAGGGTTCGACTCGCCCGACCCGACGATGCGGCTGGCGGCGATCGCAGACGCGGGCGATGCACGCGACGAGGCGGCGATCCCCGAGCTGATCCGGCAACTGGAGAGCACGGATCCGGGGGCCCGGCTGCTGGCGATCCGGTCGTTGCAGCGGATCACGGGGGAAACGTTCGGGTATGATTACGCGGCTCCGCGGTGGGAGCGGTCGGAAGCGGTCGAACGCTGGCGTGACTGGTACGCTGCGGGGGAGTCGCGCGACGACGGCCGGTCGGCGGCGGACTGAGCGGGCCTGTGTCTATGGATGAGCGCCCCCACATCCACATCGAGCTGGTGAGCGACCCGATCTACCTGAGCGGGGCGCGGGAGCTGGTGGGCTCGGTGGCGAGGCGGCTGGGGTTCGACGACCTGCAATGCTCGAAGATCGCGCTCGCGGTGGACGAGGCGCTGTGCAACATCATCCGGCATGGGTATGACCGGGCGGCGGATCGGCCAATCTGGATCAGCGTGTGGCCCGCGGGACGCGATGAATCGGGACGACCCTCGGGGATTCGGCTCGTAATCGAGGACGAGGCGCGCCAGGTGGAGCCCAACGCCCTCAAGGGCCGAGAGCTCGACGACGTCCGCCCGGGCGGGCTCGGGGTGCACATCATCCGCGAGGTCATGGACGACGTGGTGTACGCGAAGCGGAAGGACAAGGGGATGCGTCTGTCGATGGTCAAGCACGCCCCGCGGCGTGACGGCCCCGGGCGGACGTGCAGCGTGACGCTGGGGCGTGACGGGGAAGGGTCGGCATGAGCGAGCAGGAAATCGGGATCGCCAACGCGGCCGGTGGGATCGTCGTGACGCCCGAGGGCGACATCGACATGCACCGGTCGCCCGAGCTTCGCTCGGCGCTGCGCGGGGTGAACGACCAGAGACCCCCGAGACTGGTGGTGAACCTGGCCAAGGTCGGGTATATGGACAGCTCCGGCCTGGCGACGCTGGTGGAATGCATGCGGACGGCCAAGGGACACAAGACCGAGATGATCCTCTGCGGGATGAACGACCGGGTGCGCGCGATCTTCGACATCGCCCGGCTGGACCAGTTCTTCATCATCGTGCCGACGGTGGACGACATCGTGGGATCGTGATCGTGTAACCTGTGGGCCGCATGGCCGACGAGCCTTCCATCCCTTCATCCGAGCGGCGGATCCCGACGCACGGCTGGCTGATCATCCCGATCCTGGCGGTGATCGGCCGCAAGACGCTCGCCCTGCTCGAGCAGGTGGGCGGGGCGACCTACCTGTGCTGGGACGCGTTCGTCTGGGTGTGGCGGGCGCTGACCACCAAGCGCGTGCGATTCGGGCGCCATGCGCTGGTGTCGCAGATCGTGCGCGTCGGGGTCCGATCGATCTTCATCGTCTCGCTGGTGTCCGGGGTCGTGGGGTTGATCTTGGCGTTGCAGCTCGCGCCCCCCCTGGACGACTTCGGGCGACGCGACCTGGTGGCCAATATCATCGGCGTCGCGGTGTTCCGCGAGCTGGGCCCGCTGATCGGGGCGATCGTGTTGACCGGGTTCGCGGGAGCCTCGATCGCGGCCGAGATCGGGACGATGGTCGTGAGCGAGGAGATCGAGGCGCTGGAGGCTCACGCGCTCAATCCCGTGCGGTTCCTGGTCGTGCCGCGGGTGCTCGCGTCGACCCTGAGCATGACCGCGCTGGGGGTGATCGCGAGCGGCGTGGCGGTGCTGTGCTCGATCGTCATCTCGGTGACGCTGCTGAGCATCCCCTACTCGACCTATGTGTCGAACATGGTCGACCAGGTGAAGCTGGCCGACGTGCTCTCCGGGTTCAGCAAGGGCGGCGTGTTCGGGCTGCTGATCGGGCTGATCGCCTGCTACAACGGGCTGAAGGTGACCGGCGGCGCCGCGGGCGTCGGCAACGCGACGACGAGCACGGTGGTGCAGTGCGTGGTGGCCATCATCTTTGCCGACCTGGTGTTCACGGCGATCTTCTTCGCGCTGCACCTGGTGTGAAGCGGAGTTGCACGACCCGCATCAATCCTCATTCGAGCCCGAAGCGCGAGCAACGGCGGCCCCGGCTTCCGTTCCGCGCATGCGGGCCTTGCATTGTCAGAGCGTGGAGCGCAACCGACACGATTCTGTTTGCCCGGACCTCCCGGCATAGTCGAGCCGTGTCGGTTGCGTTCCATGCTCTGATTCTTGCTCGACGTCCAACTCGTTCTCAGCGGGACGATTGTCGCCCTCGATGCATACTTCCATCGTGCTTCGCGCTGGCACCAAGAGAGCGGTGCGTTGAGCATGTTCGACGCCGACGCCGCGCCACGACGCTCAAACAAAAAACACGACCGGGTCAGCCCGGCCGTGCTTCGCTGATCGACCCGGCCTACCCACCCGGGTCGTGGTTGGCAACTACGGGCAGCCCGCGATGAAGCTGGTGACGAAGATGTTGATGTCGGCGAGGTCGAACACGCCGTCGCCGCTCAGGTCGGCGATCGGATCGTGGGCGAGGAACCCCGAGATGAAGGCGCCGATGTCCTGGAGGTCGAGCACGTTGTAGGGCTCGGCGATGTCGGCGGGGTTGCACCCGCCCTGCGTGACCAGGGCAAGCGTGGCGAAGTCCATCTCGACGGGGCTGCTCATGCCGGTGGCGAGCCACTGGGCGTAGAGAACATCGCCATCGTCATTGGTCATGTTCGCATCGCGCAGGAACTCGATGTAGTCCCTCGACGAAAGCTGGTAGAAGACACGCACGTCGGCGCGAACGGCCCCCGCGGGAATCGGGTAGATGCTGTCGTCCCAGTACTGGCCGTCGGCGTAGGGATGCCCAACAGGGGCGGCCTGGACTGCCTCGAACCCCGCATTGGTGAAGCCCATCGGCGGGATGCGGTTGTCCTTGTAGACCACGTTGTTGACCGCGAAGTGGAAGGTCGGGCCGATTGGCAGGCCGGTGATGCCGCCCATCACGTCGTCGACGCCGATCTTGGTCTCGTAGACCGTGGTGCTGGCGGTGTCGAGTGTCGCCGTACCGACGTCGTAGGCCCCGTGCTCGCCGAGGAGCTGATCGCCGCCGTCATAGAACCGGACGTTCACCCACACACGCCGGCCTTCCGGATAGCCCGAGGGGAGCTTGTGGCCCGACATATTCGTGACGCGGGCGACAACGTCGCCGCCGTCCTGCCAGATGTCCAGGTCCGATGCGGCCCGGAGCATCTGCTCGGCCCGGGCGATCGAATCGGCGACCGAAGCGTCGGTCAGGCCCGTCGCGTTGTCGTCGGGGTAGAGGTTGCGCACGGCCTGCACCATCCACGTGTTGCCGCCGTTGAAGTAGTGCGTCGGCAGGTTGTCGCGAATGGGTCGGCTGCTGCGGTTGCAGCCCCGCCCCGTGCCGTCGGGCATGTGGCAATCCTGGCAAGAGCTGACGGCCGTGATGTTGCCCCCGAAGCGGCCCCCCATCTCGATCGCGCCCTGGGCGAAGGCGCTCGCGGTCCACTCGCTGTAGGTGCGCTCGATCGGGAACATGTCGTACTTGTTCTGAGTGGGGTGCGGCATGTCGAGGTCGTTGAGTACATAGGTGCCGTCGGGCTGGGCGTCGAAGGCGGGGTTGGAGACGTCGTGGCACATGCCGCAGTTCGACGAATCCGGGTAGTAATCGCTCATCCGCCATTCGTGGCTGTTGAAGTTGTCGAGGTCGAACGGGCCCCGGCGGCGGTCCTCGGGATCGACCACGAAGCTCCCGTTGCCCTCGATGACCGGGAAGTCGGGCAGGTTGGCGAGGATGTCGGCGTCATCGGGCGGATTGATGCCGTGCTGCCAGGGGTCGACCATGCGGTGGCAGAAGTTGCAGCTGATGCCCTCGTAGTCGATGTCGAGCAGGGCCGAACCGTCGGTCGGCGTGCTCCGCCCCGCGAGCCAGCCACCCGGCGTGTGGCAGCGGAGGCAGACATCACCCACGAACGCCACGTCCTGCTCGGCGACCGTGAGGCAAGCACGGAAGATCGGGTCGCGCATCGCCTGGCCCATCGCGCTGGCGGCCCAGGGCCGGTAGGGCTCGTGGATCTCGTCATAGCCGCCGTGGCAGCCGCTGCAGCGCGAGATCGCCTGGATGGGCGTGGTCAGCGTTCCGGGCTGCGTTCCCGGCGCGAAGAAGTCGTTGATGGTCGTCGGCGCCTGCGCGTGCGCCGTGGATCCAACCCAGGCGGCGAAGACCCCAACCATTGCAGCAATGGCGACCCGACGGCTGTTCAAGTTGGAACGCCCCATGCCCTTTCTCCTTCAATTCTCTCACGCCGCGGCGCGCCGGCCCGATCGGCCGGTTGGAATAGTTCCAGTCTAGAAAAAGGAAAGATGTATATCTAGATCTTTTTGGGTGAATATCGAGCTAGACGCGCAGACCGGTCCATCCCCGCCGCGTGAAACGGAACGTGAAGATGACCCCGCGAATGACGAGGTCGATGCAGAGGCCGATCCAGAGCCCGCGGATGCCGTGGATGGGGAAGTCGTCGGGCATGGGGTTGGGGATCGTGAGCCAGGGGTGACCCGATCCGGCGCCAAGAACGAGATCGGCCCCGCACAGGAGGAAGGCGAGCGGCAGCCGAACAAGATAGGTGGAGATCCAGGTGATCGCCATGACCACCTTGACATCGCCCGCGCCGCGGAGGGCTGAGCGCAGGACGATGCCGATGGCGAACGGGATCTGCACCCACCCACAAACAGTGAGTAGCGTCGGCGTGATCGCGAGGTGCTCGGGCTGACTGGAGAGCAGGCCCACGAGCGTCCTCGGGATGAGCAGGAAGGCGAGGCCGAACGAGCCCATCACCGCCGCGGCGACGGCGGCGCAGCGCCAGACGGCCTTGCGGGCGAGATCGGCACGCCCAGCGCCCAGGTATTGACCGGCGAGCGTCGCGGCGGCGGCGCCCATCGCGAAACCTAGCAGGAAGCTCATCGCCTCGATGCGAACGGCGATCATGTGGGCGCCCAGCAGACCGCCCTCTTCCGTAATGCCGCCGATGGTCTCGGTGACGGTGATGCCGCCGACCATGACAAGGACGAGGAAGTTGCCGAACCACATGCCCGCGGTCTCGAGGAAGTTGGGCACACCCAGGTTGACGAGGCGCTTGATGGTGATCCAGTGGGGCCTGAGGCGCTTGCGATAGAGGGCGATACCCCACGTGCCGCGGAGGGCCATCCACACCATCACGCCGGCGCCGACGGTGTCGCCCGCGAAGGTGCCCAGGGCGATGCCGAGAATGCCCAGATCGAAGTGGGCGGGGTTGGCGAGGACGGTATGAACGATCGGGCCGTCGGGGCCCGCCGCGGTGTGGGTGATGTCGACCCCGGAGAGCAGGAAGCTGACGATCATGTTGACGATGTTGCGGATGACCATCGCGTAGAGCGGGCGGCGTGAGTCGCCCGCGCCGCGGGCGCACGCGGTGAGCGTGAAGAGGATCGCGGTGAAAGGGATGCCCGCCGCGATGACGAGGATGTAGGTTGAAAAGGCCGAGCCGGCCTCCCCGGTCATGTTGAGCAGCCCGGTGACGGGCTTGGCGCTGGAAGCCACGCCGACGGCGACGACCGTCCCGAGCGTCACCGACAGCACCAGGCTTTGGCCCAGGACCGCGCTCGCAACCGCCAGACGCCCGGCCCCCACGGACCGGCTGATCAGGGCCGTGGCGCCCACCCCCACCGCCATGATGACCAGCCCGATGAACCACATGATGTAGCTGGCGCCCGCGATCGCGTCGGCCTCGGGCACACCCAGCCCGGCCGCGAGGACCGTGTCCGTCAGCCCCACGAGCGAGTTGAGGAAGCTCTCGAGCATGACCGGCCACGAAAGTGTCCAGATGGCCGCGGTCATGGTGAGCCCAGCGAGGCGCCCGACGCGGAACCGTCCGTCGGGCGTGAGGCCCAGGCCCCGCCTCTGGGGCGGGGGCGGGGCGATACCCGCCTCGCTGGCGCCGACAAGCCCCTCCTCGGTGGGATCGAGCGACCCGCGCTCGACCTCGCGCGTCAGGCCGCGATCGTAATGAGGATCGTTGGTATCGGGGGTGGAGGGCTGGTCGGGGTCGGTCACGTCTTGCTCCCGGGGTGGGGATGGTACGGGAGCGGGCACATCAAGACTCAGTGTGTGTCTTGTCAGGTATTGCGGTTCTCGTTATCCTTTGTCCGGGTCTCGCGCGTTCCGCGTGAGAGAAGGGAGCGCCGATGAGCGGACCGGGGAGCAAGGTGTGCGTGATCTGCGGGCAGGATTGCTCGGGCAAGCCGCGGATCAAGGACGCATACGGGCACTACGCGTGCAAGGCGTGCGTGGAGGCGAAGGAGGGACACGCCCACCACGCGGCTCCCGCGGAGCCCGAACCGGCCGCCGACGATGGGTTCGGGCTGGGTGATTTCTACGAGGAACCTCAGACAATGGAAGCGCCGGTCGCGACGATGATGTGCCCCGGGTGCGGGTCACCGGTCGAGGCCGAAGCGGTCGTGTGCACGAGGTGTGGGATCAACGTCAAGACCGGAAAGAAGTCGCCCGAGATCCGTGCAGCGACGGCCGGCGCGGGAGCCAAGGCCGCGGCCGCCGTGGGCGGTGCTGTGGCGGCCCCGGTCTTCTGGACGATCGGCGGGCTCGCGGGCGGGCTGATCGGCGCGGGCGTCTGGGCCGCGGTCGCCGCGTTCCTGCACGTCGAACTCGGCTGGATCGCGTGGGGGGTGGGCGTGCTTGCCGGCATCGGCGTGATGATGGGGGCGAAAGGCAACGGCGGCGTGATGGCGGGCCTCTGGGCCGCTGGGATCGCCCTGGTGTGCGTCGCCGCCGAGAAGTTCGGGGCGATCGCGATCCTGATGCACCAGGCCGGTTTCGACGACATGACGCGGGCCGACTACGAGCGGTTCGCGATGATGGGCGTGGCCGACGAGGTGATCGACCAGTTCGAGAACGTCGACGGCCGGGAGCTGGCCTGGCCCGAAGGGTTGACCTACGACGAGGCCGAGTGGCCCGACGAGTATCCTCCCGAGGTCGTCGAGGAGACCCACACACGCTGGGACGCCCTGGCACGCAGCGAGCAGGACCAACGCGTGCACGACGTGAAGGACGCATTCGGGGAGTACAAAGCGACCGTGGCGAAGGGGGCGTTCGTCGACGACCTCAACTTCTTTGACGTCCTGTGGGGGTTCTTCGCGGTCGCGTCGGCGTTCAAGATCGCGTCCGGCGGGACGGACGAAACCTGAGGGCCCGCGGTGCGGCGGCGTAATGGGTGAGGCCGGGGCGAAAGTCTGCGTGATCTGCGGGCGCGATTGTTCGGCGTTGCCCCGCGTCAGGGACGCGCACGGCCACTACGCCTGCAAAGCGTGCCTGGATGCAAAGCAGGCGGGCGGTTCGGGTGAACATGCGCGCGATCGGCTCAGGACATCCGACCTGATCGATGAGGACGCGGCGCCGATCGCACTGCTGGCCGAAGAACGCTTGCCCGCACCACCCGCTGCGGACGACGGCCTCGCGGCCCTGGTCGCCGGGCTCTCGGAATCGGCGGCCCACACCGATCCGACCGGCGGGCTCCAGGTCAAGGAGGGATGCCCCAAGTGCGGGCGGCCGTACAAGCCCGGGCAGGTGATCTGCCTCGAATGCGGCACCAACGTGCAGAGCGGCAAGAAGCTCAAGACGCGCGTGCGCGACCGCGACGCGGGCGAGCCGCCCCCGCCCCCCTCGGCGCCGAGGCTGGCGCTGGCGGCGCTGGGGTCGGCGGCCGGCGCGGCGGTCGGGCTGGCGATCTGGGTCGCGGCAAGCGCGGCGAACGGGCTCTCGTCTTACGTCCTGGTGTTTTTGGTCGGCGTGCTGGCCGCCGCCCCCGCGCTGCTGTTCGTGCGCGGGGCCGGGACGATCACGACGGGCGTGATCGCGGCGACGATGGCCTTCTTCGCGATCGCTGGCGGGATGCGGATGACCCCGCCCGACACGACCGAGGCCTTCGAGTGGACGGTGTCGTGGCACGACTTCTTCGGCGACCACACCGAGACGAAGCGCATCGAGGGCCTGGACGAGAGCCAGAAGCTGATCTTCGAGGGCGCCTGGATCGCGGCGGGCGTGCTCGTGGCGTTCAGCGTCGGGGTGACGAATCCCTACGACCCTGAGGAAGACGAGGAGGACGAATAGCCGGTGTTCTTCTTCCTGATCCCCTACAACGTCGACGTGCCGATGGAGCGGTGGCCCTTCGCCAACTGGGCGTTGATGGCGTTCACAGTGATGGTGAGCGTGATTGCGTTCCCGGCGATGATGGGCATAGGTGCCTATGAGCACTGGATGATGTCAGGCCCGGGCGACTGGTGGTCGGACGCGGGGCTGCTCGGGTCGGTGTTCACGCACGGCGGGTGGGGCCACCTGATCGGGAACCTGATCTTCCTGTTCGTGTTCGGCAACGCCGTGAACGCCAAGCTGGGGCACGGGCTGTTCATCGCGTGCTACGTGCTGCTCGGGACCCTTTCCGGGCTGGCCTATACGGCGGCTTCGCACGCCGGCGTGCCCTCCCTTGGGGCGAGCGGCGCGATCGCGGGGATCATGGGGATGTTCATCGTGTTCTACCCACGGAACAACATCTCGATCCTGTTCTTCGTCTGGATTCTGCGGGCGCATGTTAAGGTGTTCCAGCTCTCGGCCTGGATCGTGATCGGCGCCTACTTCGCCAAGGACCTGTTCTTCCAGGTGCTCTACGACACGGGCGTGTACGACAACGGCGTGGCGCTCATGGCCCACCTCGCGGGCACCGTCGCCGGCGTCATCCTCGCGTCGCTGCTGCTGCTGACCGACCGCATCAGGCCCACCGAACACGAGCAGACGCTGCTCGAACTGGTCGGGATGCAGTCGTGGTGAGCGGGTGCACACCGTGCTCGCATGAGCCACGAGACACACACCCGAGCGCAATGCGGGATCTGCTGGAATGCAACGCGGCGCAATGTGAATCACGCTCGAATCTCGGGCGCGGCACACGTTGAAGGCAAGAAGATTCACCGCAGAGGCACAGAGATCACAGAGAAGAACCGATTCGACAGTACTGCACGGTTCTTCCTCTCTGTGCTCTCTGTGCCTCCGTGGTGTGCCCTTCTGACAGAGCCGCGCCGCTTCATGTGCGTGCGAGATGTAGCAAGCCGGGCTTCAATCGGAGTCCGTAAGATGAGGGTGCTGGTCGCGAAGCGCGGCCCGGTTTCGACTGGAGCCGCACGGCCCGCTCTACTCCGGCTGGCCGGCGAGCGTGCGGAGATCTCGCAACCGGTCGAAGTCGATGTTGCCGCCGCTGACGATGACCCCGACGCGTGAGCCCCGGGTCGCCTGCCTGATCGCACCCGCAAGGCCCAGGGCGCCGCTCGGCTCGACGACGAGGCGGAGCATGTCGAAGCAGAGCAGTGTCGCGCGGGCGATCTCGGCCTCGGTAACGGTCATCATCTCATCGACGTGGGCGCGGACGAGCGGGAAGGTGTAGCGGCCCAGGAAGGGCGTGCGGGCGCCGTCCGCGATGGTCGGCGGGTTGTGGACGGTGTGCAGGACGCCGGCGTTGAACGACCGTGTCGCATCATCGGCAAGATCCGGCTCGACGCCGACGACGCGACAGGCAGGGGCGAGCGCCTTCGCGGCCACGGCGGATCCCGAGAGCAGTCCCCCACCGCCGCAGGGAACGAAGAGGGCGTCAAGGTCGGGGTGGTTCTCGAGCAGTTCGAGCGCCGCCGTGCCCTGGCCCGCGATGACGTCGGGATGGTCGTAGGGCGGGATGAGATGCAGGCCGCGTTCCTCGGCGAGCTGACGGCCCAGAACCTCGCGCGACGCCCGAGCGGGGTCGTACAGGACGACCTCGCTGCCGGCCGGGGCATCGGCAAGGAAGCGCCGCGTCGCGTCCAGCTTGACCCGCGGTGCGTTGTCGGGCATCACGATTACCGCGGGGACGGCCAGACGGGCGGCGGCGTACGCGATCGCCTGGGCGTGGTTGCCCGAGGAATAGGTCAGCACGCTGCGGGCGCGGGCGTCATCGTCCAGCCGCAGCATGGCGTTGGTCGCGCCACGGATCTTGAACGCGCCGATGGGCTGGAGGTTCTCGCACTTCAGGATGAACTGGGCACCGGCGCGTTCGTCGAGGCGGGCAAAGCAGAGCGTGGGCGTGCGGGAGGCCACGCCCTCGATGCGGGTCGCGGCGGCGCGGATGTCGGCGATTGCCACGGCGTGGGCGAGCGCCGGATCGGGGGCCGTCCCTTGGGTTCCCCAGGGTGTGTCCATGCATCCAGCGTACCAGCGTGGTCCCGCCCAGATCCTGGCCGTCGCCCGGGGCCTGCGCGGACCCCGCGTCGGCGTCCCCTGTTCACCGCATCCACGTAAGCGCGACGAAGCGCACAAAAAACGCCCGGGCACAAGGCCCGGGCGTGGCGAGATCGGATTCAGGCCGCGGTCAGATCAGGGGCAGCCCGCGATGAACGAGGAGGTGAACGCCTGGACGTCCGCGAGGTCCCACACGCCGAACGGAGCGACGAGGTCGGCGACGGGGTCGTGGCCGAGGAAGCCCGCGATGAACGCCTGGACGTCGACGAGGTCGAGGATGCCGTCGCCGTTGATGTCGGCGGGGCAGGAGACGTCGTTGCAGAACTGGCGGGAGATCTGGAGGTCATCGAGGCCGGCCTCGATGACGTTCTGCGTGCCCACGTCGTTGGCCGAGAAGCGGAAGCGGAGGTTCGAGCCCGCGGGCATCTCGTCGCCGACGTAGATGGTGTCGCTGCGCCAGGACGGCGAGACCGACGTCACGGTCCGCAGGCGGGTCCACGTCGAGCCGCCGTTGGTGGAGTAGTCGACGCCCCACTCGTCGCCGTTGATACCGCCCGAGGCGATGTCGGCGAACCAGTACTTGTACGTGACCCGGCCCCCGTCGGGGAGGTCGTAGATGGGCGAGGTGAGGTAGGTCGTCCCGTTGTCGACGTCGGAGTTGCAGTCACCGCCCGAACCGGTGTTGTTGCCGGTCAGCCAGCACTGGCCCGAGCCGTCGGCGTCGGATCCGGGCGCGCCGCGCGACGAGCAGTTGACGGGCACGCCGCGGTCCCACATGCCCGCGGTGGCGTCACCCGAGACCGACCAGCCCATGTCGGTCTCCATGTTGTCGATGAGGATCGTCTCGATCTCGCCGATGGGGACGGTGAACGGGTCGGCGGCCGAGTGCACGCTGACGACGCCGGCTTGCTCGCCCTCGGCGGTGACATAGAACTCGATGAGCTGCGAGCAGTTGGCGCCGGGGACGGTCGACGTGAAGTCTCCGCCGCCGTTGTCGGTCATCGACACGTCGGTGTACGTCCCGCCATCGAGGCGGTAGTGCATCGCGACGGTCCCGGGGACGAGCGCATCAACGCCCGGCATGACCGAGACCTCGACGGGAACCGTCGTCGCGGGCGGCAGCAGATCGGGGACGTCGGACAGCAGGCTCACGGCGAGCAGCCCCGGCCCGAGCGCGGGGGTCGCCGTGATCGCGAACCCCTGCGGCCCGTCGGGGACCGTGGTCCCGACGACCTGGACCATCCAGCGGCCGGCCTGCGGGTTCGCGACCTGGACCTGCTCGATGTTGTTGAGGTGGTCCTCCTGCGTCTGGACCGCCGGCGTGCCCGGGCTGGAGGGATTGACCGTCCACGGATAGTGGCGGCCGCCGGACGGATCGACGACAACGAGGTCGAGGTCGTTGACGAGCGAAGGGATGGTGTTGGGGGTGCCGGGGACGTCGTCCCAGACGAGCGTGATCTTGAGCTCGGGGTCGCCCGCGTTGACGTCAACGGTGAAGGTGCCGATGCCGCCGTTATCGACCGAGCCCTCGTCGAAGTTGCCGGTGCGCTCGAAGTCGATGATGTTGACGGCTCGGATCGAGCCGTAGCCGTAGGTGTTGTCGGGCCCGGTGTTGCCCAGGTCGACCGAGTTGTGGCAGAAGAAGGCCTTCATGAGCTGGTTGGAGGGGTCGGGCCGACCCGGGTAGTTGGCGCGGAAGTCCTGCATGACGAGGGCGCCGACACCGCACGCGGTCGGCGAGGCCATCGAGGTGCCGCAGAGGGTCGTGTAGGAGCTGTTGCTGGTCGAGTTGAGGCTGGTGACGCCGCCGTCACCCCCGACCTGGCAGCCCGGCGCGGCGATGACGGGGCGCATGCGTCCGTCGTCCGCGGGGCCCCAGCTCGAGAAGCTGGTCATCGAGTCGTCGTTGGAGTTGAGCGCGCCGACGGTGATGGCGTTCTTGTTGTTGCCGGGGGGCGGGCTGGTGTTGTAGGTGTTGCCGCACCCATAGCCGCGCTCGTTGCCGGCGGCCCAGAAGATGACGATGTCGCCGCCGGCGGCGCCGCGAACGACGGCGTCGATCGTGGCGGCGCACAGGCCATAGTCGCCCTCGTAGGAGCAGGGGAACCCGTTGGGGGCGACGTTCGAGCCAATGGAGTTGTTGGACACGTCGGCGCCCATGCCGACGGCGGTCGTGTAGTCGGCCAGGAGGTCGCCCGGGTTGGTGTAGAGGAAGGTTCCGGAGCCGTCATACTCGAAGCTGGAGCTCAGAATGGTGACGCCCGGGGCCATGCCGCGGTTGTTGAAGATCGCGCTGCCGTCGCCGCCCACCGTGCCGCCCACGTGCGTGGAGTGGTAGTGAACGCCCGACCCGTCAAACACCGTGGCGCGACCGGAATAGTCCAAGTGGGAGGCGAGCACCGAGCCCGCGTCGTAGATGTACGCGGTGACGCCCGCGCCGTCGAGGTTGTAGGGCGCCGCCTGGGCCTCGTTGGCCTGCACGCGCGCACGGTTCTCGGCGTTGTAGCCCTCGAAGCGCGGCAGGGGCGCCTCGATCCACTGCACGCGATCGTCCTCGGCGAGACCGGCGATGTTGCCGAAGGGCATCTCGACCACGAACATATTGACGGCCTCAACCTTGTCACGGATGACGCCGGCGTTCTCGGTGATCACCTCGCGTGCGGCCGCCGACGCGAGAGGGACGTCCTGCTGGAACTGGACGTAGACGCCGATGATCGGGTTGCTGCCCGCGGTCTCCTTGGGCCCCGCGAGGGCCCACGCCGGGGCGGTCTCGTCGGCCAGACGCGGGTCGAGCCGGTGGGCCGGCGAGATGTAATCAATGGAATCGAAGTTCGCCGCACGGATCACCCGGCTGGGCTGCATGTCGGCCGCGATGCTCGCGAAGTAAGCCGAGCCCCCGAGCGGGGAAAGGAGCCGCACGCCCGCGTCGGCGAGCGCGGCCTTCTGCTGGGCTGACGGCACGTCGGCAAGCCGGACAATCACGTGCTGGGCCTGCCCGGAGAGCTGGTTGAGCATCTCCGCGGGCGCCAGACGCGGGTGGGCCTGCTCGAACGTCGCGACGCCGTCGGCATTGCGCCACTGCAAGTCACCCGCAGCGAGAGCCGACCCGGCGACGATGGCAAGGATCGCCGCCGATCCGAACGACTTGGTATTCACGTTTTCCCCTCTCGATCAATAAAGGACCAGATACCCCCGAGGGCTCCCACGGTACAGCAAAGCGGTTGTCCCGGCAAGCGTTTGCGCTGGGGAATAGCGAGTACATGGTCCGGTCTTGCCCGTGCCGTCCGGAGATGCTCAGTGCGGACGTTGTCCGGGATACGGCCGGACCATCCCGTGACCGATAATCGCCAATCTCACCCTGACAGCCACCGTCGCAAACAAAGAGAACCGCCGCGGCATACCGCGGCGGTTCGCATGGATCGGTGATTCCTCCACCCGGTGGCCCGGGCTTGAATCGCCTGCTTACGGGCAGCCCGCGACGAACGACGCGACGAACAACTGCACGTCGGCCAGATCGAGGATGCCGTCGCCCGTGACATCGGCGAGCAGGTTGCCCGCGATGAACGAGCTGATGAACAGCTGCACGTCGGCCAGGTCGAGAATGCCGTCGCCCGTCAGGTCGGCCAGGCAGCCGCTACCACCGAGCGAGCCGTCCGCGTTGACCTTCTGCGCGTAGATGTCCTGGTTGCCGTTCCGGTCGTCGTCCCACGCGACGAGGTAGCCGCCGTCGGGCGTGCGGCTGAAGTTGAGACGGAACTTCTGGCTCGCCGTGGTCGCCAGATCAATAGGCGCGCCGTCGATGAGCGCGCCGGAAGCATCGACGCGGAGGAGCTTGAGGACATCGTCGAAGTTGCCGACCGAGGAGTTGGGCTCCAAAGCCGTGAGGATCGCGATGCCCCCCGCGTCAGACACGGCCAGGGGCGTGCCGTTGTACTGGTTGTCGTAGGGCAGAAGCACGACGCCGCTGTTGCCCAGAGCGCGCACGCCGTCACCGTCGATGCGCTGCACGTTGAGCCCCTGGATGTTCTGGGCGCCGTCGAGGTTGCGGAAGGCGACCATCACGTCGCCGCCCGGCTCCACGGCGACCGCGGGGCCGATCTGCTGGCGGGCGAGTTCGGTCGAGACCGCCACGCCGTTCGCCACAAACACCGGGTTGCCCGAGCCGTCGAGACGCTGGACGTAGCAGTCGAAGTCGCCGTCACGTGTATCGTGCCACGCGATGACAGCGTGCTGGTCGGCGTCGAGCACGAGGCTGGGCAGATGGGCGATGGGCACGCTGGTCGCGTTGGAAACAACCACCGGCGCGCTCCCCCACCGCTGCGTTCCGTCGAGGCCATACTTCTGGGCCATGACGTGCCGCGGGCTGAGGAAGGTCGCGGTGTCGCGGACGAACGAGAGGATGAAGTCGCCGTCGTCGATCGGGGCGATCTCCTGGAACGCGGGCGCCTCGGTGCCGTTGCCCGCGATGCGGATGCCGCCGGGGCTGAGCAGGGTCGTCCCCGAGGCGTCGAGAACCTGGAGATAAAGGCCCGGCGCCGAGTCGTAGCGGGGCCAGACCACCGCGTACTGCCCCCCGATAAGCTGGGTGATGACGGGATTGGCCTCGTAGTCGCTGTTGTCCGAGATGGCCACGCCGTCCGGGCCCCAGAGGAAGGTCCCGTCGGGAGCGATCAGGTAGGCGTAGACGTCATTGTCGCCGCCGGCGCGGATGTCGACGAACGTGAGCATCACGTTGCCGGCCGCGTCAACACCCAGATCCCACCCCACGACGAAGGTGTTCTGCGCGTGGTTGCTCACGAGCAGGCCATCGGGGCCGAAGGTCTGGTTGCCGTCGGCGTCGAGCCGCTGGACGCGGACGGTAATGCCGCCGGCCTCGAAGTCGTACCACCCGGTCCAGCTCGATCCGTCGGGAGCGACGGCCATACGGGCGACGTCCTGGTCGTTCGCCTTGACCACGACGGGCGTGTTGGCGGTCGGGTCGTCCGTCCACTGGGCGGAGGCGACGCCCGCCGCCAGCGCAAGGCACACAATCGCAGATGACTTCATTGTGAAACCCCTCTCTCACCACGGGCAGCGCCGGGTGTCGGTATGACTGGGGCGGAGCGGCCTAGGGGCAGCCCGCCAGGAACGACGAAACGAACAACTGGACGTCCGCGAGGTCAAGCACGCCGAACGGGGCGGCAAGGTCGGCCAGCGCGTCGCCCGAAACGAACGACAGGACAAACGACTGCACGTCCGCGAGGTCGAGCACGTCGAACGGCTCGGCGACGTCGGCCGGGCAGGTGCTGGCGCAACGCCCGTTGCAGAAGAACTCGACGCGCACGGGCGGCGACAAGGCGAGGCCGTCCGCCGCCGCGGGATCATCGACGCGCCACTGCATGTAGAGCACGCTTCCCTCGAGCGCCGGGCGGGCGGGAATGGGCCGCTGCCAGGTCGCGTACCCCTCGCCCGGGGCAGCACCCGGCAGAAGGAACGGGCCGACCAGCTCGTCGGGGCTGACAACGCCCCCGACGGGCGCCTGATCGGAGACCGCGACGTTCGCCGTCGCACCACCCAACGCGTCCGCGAGACCAACCTTGAAATCGAGGTTTCCGACATTGGGCGGGCTGATCGCGATGACGCGGGGCGTGATCCCGCCCGAACCCGCGGTGCCGCCCGGCTCGATCCGCGGGTTGTCGCCCCACTCCGAGTAGAGGCTGGGCCGGTCGAACGGGAAGGCCTCGGCGGCCACGCGCGGGTCGGTCAGCGCGTTGACCATGAAGTCGGTGATCGAAGCGCGGTCGTCGGGCGTGACGTCGATGGGAAGGAACGGGTTGCGGTTGGCGACGCCATCTGCGCCGGCGCCGGCGTAGAAGTCGAACACCTCCTCCATCGTGGTGAGCGCGCCGGTGTGCATGAACGAGGCTTTCAACCCCACATTGCGGAGCGTGGACGTCTTGAACGTCCCCGCGTCGCCCGGGTTGCCGGTCACGCCGCCGTGCCCGAGGTCCTCGGCGTCGGGGCGCAGCCCGACACTCTGGAAGTTCCGATCGACGAACAGAGGCGGGGTGTGGCACACCACGCAAGCGACGGCGTTGAACCGCTCCCACCCCAGGATCTGGCCGGGCGTCATCGCGCCCGTGTCGCCCGCGACGTAGAGATCAAAGGGTGTCTGGTCAGGGATGAGCGTGCGCTCGTACGTCGCGATCGCCATCGCGACGCGGCGGCCCGTGATCTCCGAATCGCCGAACGCGGCGGCGAAGAGATCGGGGTAGCTCGGATGATCGGCGAGCACCGCCGCCGCGTCATCGGGGACGCCTTGCGCGAGCGCGAGCGGCACCGCATCGACGAGCTTGGCTTTCACGTCCACCCACGCCCGCCCGTCGTGCGCCATCTCGGCGGGGTTGAAGATCGGCTGCACCGCCTGGCTTTCGAGCGCCGCGTTGTTGGGGATCGCCACCTCGCCCGTCTCCGGGTCGACGAACTCAGCAATCGCTCGCCCGTCCCAGAACAGCTCGGTGAAGTAGGCGGCGAAGATCGAGGGCGGAGCCGAGCGGAAGCCGGCCTGCCGGTCGAGCCCGAAGACGGGGTCGGGGATGTAGCGCCCGTCGGCGCCGGTGTGGATCACGCCGAAGGAAGTGTACTTGTCGTCCTCGGTGCCATACTCGCCGTCGGGCCCGGGGTTGGGAGCGAGAACAGGGTCGGTCCCGCCGGCCGAACTGACGTGGCACGAGCCGCAGGCGCGCGTGTTGTCCGTAGAAAGCTGCTCGTCCCAGAAGAGGATCTTGCCCAGCACGCGCTTGGGCTCGGTGATGGGGTTCTCGTCGGGAATGACGAGCGGAGGCAGCGGGTATTCGCCCGGGAACCCCCCGAGCTCGGGCAGAGGCGGATCGAACGAGAGCGGCTGACCCGACGCATCAGTCGAGGCGACAGCCGCCGCGGCGAGCGCCACGCACGCGATTGGGGCACGCATCCGTGATGTCCCGTTCATGTCGATTCTCCGGCCTCGATCTTCAATCCGAGTGCATCCCCCCACGTTCCTTCATTCAGGGGCAGCCCGCGATAAAGGAGGCAATAAAGGCCTGGACATCTGCGAGGTCGAGCACGCCGAAAGGCGCGGCGAGGTCGGCGGCCGAATCACCGGCGACGAACGCGGTGATGAACGCCTGGACGTCGGCGAGGTCAAGGACTCCGTCGCCCGTCAGGTCCGCAAGGCAGGGCGGGGCCTGCGCGAGAAAGACGCGGATGCAGATGTCCCCCGAGTATCCCACGACGAGGTCGTCGCGCCCATCGCCGTTGAGGTCGCCGAAGGTGATCGCCGTGCCGACCTCGGGCGCGTCGAAGGTCCACGTCGGCGTGGTGTCGAGGGTGCCGCTGTTGTTCTGGTAGAGGTGGGCCCGCCCGTCGCCGAACACGACGTCCGCGACGTCAAGGTCTCCGTCTCCATCGGCGTCGTGGAGGCGGACCTCCTGCGAGCCGCCAAACGGCGGGTTCGCGGTCCAGAACGGGATGAGGGCGCCGTGCACCGCGTCGTAGGCCATCACCGGGTCGCCGCCGATGACGACGTCGGGGAACCCGTCGCCGTTGATGTCGCCCGCGGCGGCGCCCTTGTCGGCGGTGGTGGCCGCGACGGACATGAACGGGAACGGATCGGGCGTGCCGGCCGTGTTCTGGTAGACGCCGCTGTTGAAGTTGACCCACTTCGCCGCGATGACCTCGGGCAGGCCGTCGGAGCCCAGCAAGTCGGCGTGCGCGAGGCCGTTGGAGATCTCGTCGGAGCCGGACTGCCAGTCCGGTGTGACGCCGAGCCCGGACCCGTTGTTGCGGTAGAGGAGCATCGGTCGATAGGGGTCGGGGCTGAGGCCCTGGTTCGTTGTCATCAGGTCAAGGTCGCCGTCGTTGTCGATGTCGAAGAGATCGCCCGAGGTTCCCCACGCGCGGCGGGAGTAGCTCGACGAGTAACCCGGGCTGGTCGAGGGCCCGCTCGCCGTTCCGAAGTAGATCTGCACGTTGTCGGTGCGGACCGAACCGCCCCGGATCGCGACGATGTCGGGGAAGCCGTCGCCGTTGACGTCGCCGACCTGGACGTCGCCCGCGTGCGTCTGGTTGTCGCTGTACCAGCCCGGGGTGGTGCTCAGCCCGCTCGGCGTGTTGTAGAACACCATCTCGCGCCAGTCGTCGTAGGGCGGGAACGAACTGGACGAGTAGCACACCGCGACGACGTCCTTGAGCCCATCGCCATTCATGTCGGCGACGGCCAGCCCGCCGATCTGGCGACGGAGCGCGACCTCGATATCGGGCGTTGTGCCGAACGGCAGCGTCGAGCCGCGGGCGGCCTGGCCCTGGGTCTGCTGGGCGACCGGGAACGCAACGTCGCGCCCGTCCTCGCTGATCTCGAACATGAACTGGGCGTTGGCGGCCCCGGCGGCCGCGAGCAACGCGGCGGCGGTGAACAACGTGCGCATGATAACCTCCCTCGGGCTCCAGCTCTGCGACGCGGTGAAGCCGGTCCATCAGCGTACCCGATGGACGGAATCGATTCGACCAATCTTGCAGACCGCACCGAGAATGTTCGGGCCTGCCCCGCCCGGCAGATCTCGGACCTGCCCGTTTGTTCGCCCCGTGTGAGCCAACCGGACCTCGTGCGGCCCACGCCGACGCCTACGGGCACCCCGCGAGGAACGACGACACAAACGTGGTCACATCCACGAGGTCAAAGAGCCCGTTGCTGTCAAGGTCGGCGATCGGGTCCTGGGTCGTAAACCCGCTGATGAACGCGAGGACGTCGTTCAGGTCGAGCAGGCCGAACGGCTCGGCGAGATCGGCGAGACACGCCGCCGCCGGCTGATACTCGAACGCGCCCGCGTCGACGACCGGGGCGGGTCCGACACCCGTGTCGGCCGTGTCCGGGTCGTCCGTGAACCTCGGGTTGCCCGCGAAGTCGAGCGGCAGGGACTCGGAGGTATTGCCGTTGCCGTCAAGGTCGGGCCCGTCGGCGGGCACGGCGGTGTTGTCGCCCATGTCGATCGCGCCCGAGCCGGGCAGGAGCGAGAAGTCCCCGTTGGCGGCGTCGGCGAAGAGCGGGTCGGCGTTTGTAGACCCGGTGCCCACGTAGCTCCCGGGCCAGTCCTCGACCACCGAGTTGTTGATCTCGTGCGAGGCGCCGGTGCCCGACCCGTTGTACTGCGCGACGGGCGGCACGCCCGCAACCGTATTCCCCCAGATGATCGAATTGCTGATGATGACCTGCGACCGGCTGTTCGAGACGCCCTGATACGAGTTGGTGATCGCGTTCGGCGCGGTGTTGTACGCGATGGTCGAGTTGTCGATCTCGACCCCGTTGCACAGCACGAACGACAGCGCCCCGCCCCCGTACCGCCCGCGGGTCGAGTTGTGCGCGATGACGTTGTTGGCGAAGAGCGGCTCACAGCCCGCAATCAAGATCCCGGAAGTGGAGTCGCCGTCCTCGTTGAACTCGACGAGGTTATTGACGAACTGGTTGTCGGCGCCGTTGTAGAAGGTATTGAGGCGGATCGCACCGACGTAGCCGTCGTAGGGGTAGGCGCCGCCGACACCGTAGAACACGCCGTCGATCGCGGTGTTGTGGTGGAACCACGAGTTGACGATCTTCGACTTCGAGTTGTTGATCAGCAATGCCGCAGCGTAGCTCAGGGCCGTGTTGTCCCGGAACTCGCAGTTGTTGACGATGACATCGGTGTTGTAGACGAGCATACCGCCGGCGTCGTACATGAACCCGCCGCAGTTGACCTCAAAGTCGGCGTTGCCGTGCTCGACGACGAGGCCGTCGAGCGTGATGGGCTGGGATTGGGCGTAGAGGAACAGCACGTTGATCGTGTTGTCCTCCCGATTCGAGAGGTCGGGCAGGTCGTCCTGGTTGAGGTCGCCCGACAGAATGGTCTCCGCGGCCCCCGCAATCCGATCATCGATCGAAGCCTCCGTGCCGGTGAACCCGCCATAAAGCGAAACACCCGCAACGAGGTCGAAGCCCTGAGCCCGGTGACCGTCTGTCGCGGGCAGGTAGGTTCCGCCCGCGATCCAGATCTGACTGACGTCGCCGCTGGCGCGCGCGAGCGCGAGTGCATCCTGGAGGTCGATCATCGCGTCGGGCCATGAGTCGCCCCGCTGGTTGCCCGCCGCGGCCTGATTCACGTAGAGCACCGGGACCTCGGCCTCGTCGGGCACACCGTCGGCGTCGGCGTCGAGGCTCGTGCCGTTCGAGATGTCGCACGCGTCGGGTGTGCCGTTGCGGTTGAAATCCTGGTCGGCGAAGTCGGGGTAGCCGTTGCCGTCGCAGTCGGAGAGCGTGCCCGCGGCGATCTCGTCACTGTCCTCGACGCCGTTGGCGTTGAGGTCGCGGTCGCGGTACTGCGCGACGATCGGGGCGGCGAGCATGAGCGCCGCGGCGCTGTCGGCGGCCTGGTCATCGCCGATCGGCACGCCGGTGGGCTGGGCGTTGTATTCGACGTCGGGGTTGGAGAACCGGAGCACGCGCGGGGCGGCGCCCACGCCCATGACCGACTGGAACGAGAGATCGGGGGCCTCGTACCCCTTCCCGAAGCGCGAGCCGCCGTTGGTGCAGGGGTTCTCCTCGTAGCCATGCAGCAGGCCCATGACATGGCCCACCTCGTGAGCGAAGGCCGAGGCGGGCGCCGTCATACACGTCGCCGCCACGACGCCGAAGGCGTTCTCCGGCGTCGGCGTGCTGCCCGGCCCAACGCCGATATTGGCAATGCCGCAGACGTCCCCCGCCGAGATGACGAGCATGACGATGTCCGCCTTGTACAGGTCGCGCAGGTCGTGGGCGTCGTCGAGCACACCATCGGCGGGATCGCGGAGCTGCGCGAGCTGCGTGCCCATCGAGCCGCTCTGGCCGAACGTGACCTCCTCCATGTGCACGACACGGAACTGTGTGGGCACGAGCGAATCGGTCATCGCCGTGTTGAGTTCGTCCCGCCCCGCGAGAATCTTCGATTCGATTCCCGCCGGCCCGCCGTTGGCGTCGGCGGCCTGCGTCGTGTAAAGCACGAGGATGTCGATCGTCGAACCGTCCTCGAGCCCCGCCGGGCCCCGCAGTCCCGCGACATCAGAGCGAGCCGCATCGAGCGGGCGGAGAACCGCGAGCGGCGGCGGAACACGCTGGTCGCACGTCATCCCGCACGAGGCCAACGGATCGGCGTGCGCGCCTGAACAGAATGACCCGCACAACGCAATAGACAGCAGAAACGGATCGCGACGCATCATGATGTCCCCCGGACGCGGCTCGGCATGATCGCCCGCCACTCGTGAGAGCGTACGCGCACGATCCCACCCCGCCAGTGAAAAAGCACAGAGTTCGGAGATTCTCGCGATTCGGACCCCGACGGGTGTGATCAGGGCGCCGCGCACCCGGTCACGAACGCCTGCACGAACCCGTTGATGTCCCCCAGGTCATAGATGCCATTGCCATCGATGTCCGCAATCGGGTCGTGGGCCAGGAATCCCGTGATGAACGCGTTGATGTCCGCGAGGTCAAGCACGCCGTACGGCGGGGCGACGTCGGCCGCGCAATCGGGCACAAACGTGACCTCGACGACTGTTTCCGCCCCGACGCCGGCGACAAGCGTGCCGGTGACGATCAGCGAATCGCTCGTCGGCCCGGGCGCCGCGGGCGCCTGCACGCCGTTGACCTCGACCACGGGCGACGCGTCCGCGATCGGCTCGAAGCGGATCGTCGTCTCGAACGGAAGCGGATCGCCTGTTCTGTTTGTGAACGTGTGGCGAGACGGATTGAGATGGCCCTCGACGAGCACGTCCACGCGGCTATCACCCACCGGGAGATTGCCAAACGACATCGAGCTCCAGTCGCTCGGCAGCTTGGGCTTGATGCGGAGGATCGAACCCGCGTCGGGCTCATAGCCCAGGAACAACATGATCGCGTCGGTCAGGAAAGACATGCTCTCCCACGCATTCGGGAACGCCGTCTGGAGCGTGTAGTCAGCCTGCCCCGCGTAGAGCACGTTGGAGTAGTCTGCGATCTGCTCGGCCCCGAAGCCCATGGGCCCGAGGTGACCAATCAGCAGGTCGAGTTTCTGCTTGTGCACGTCGATGTCAGCTGTGCCCGGGTTCACGCCTTGCCGCTCGGCGTGGTAGGCGCCGAACCAGAGCGTGGTGAGAAACCAGGGCCCGCCGTTCCAGTAGCCGTCGTTCCAGTAGCGGTCGACGAGACCCGCCCACTCGGGGATCGAGCCGTCGCGGAGCAGCGGGTGGATGTTGCCGAAGGCGTCGGGCGCGAACCCGTTGATGCGGTCGAGGATGAGCTGGGGGCGGGGCGAGCCGGCGGGGTAGATCTCGAAGGGGTAGGTGATGCCGAGCTGCGAGATGTCGGTGTTCTCGCCGTTCCAGGCGAGGCGGGCGTCGAGGCCACCGCGGATGGCATTCGCCCTCGCCTGGAAGAGCGCCTCGTCGTTGTGGTAGTTGCACGTGCCGGGTCCTCCGGGGCAGGACTGCTGATCGAGAGTGTCCGCGATCGCCGCGGCGTCCTCGAGCCCCCGGACAACCGACGCGTTCGAGTAGTTGAAGACGTCGAACGAGTCTTCCCACAGGCTCATCGAGTACATCAGGTCGACCGACTCCTCGTAGCGCAGACGGCTGTCGACCGTGCTGTCCTGGCTCGACGCGATTGCGGCCTCGTAGACCTCGTCGTAGTGATCCTCGAGGAACGACAGATCACCCGTGATGTCGAAGATGGACCTGACGCCCCAGGGGTAGCAGCTCGTCTCGTCGACCTGGGGCGAGCCCCAGATCGTGTAGCCGTCGGTGGTGTACTTCTGCTTCCAGAACCCCTTGCGCCCCCACCCCTCGATGTCGCGGTAGGCGACGTCGCGGAGAAAGTGGAAGATGTTCTCCGCCTCGGCGATGTGGCCCGTGCGGGCGAGCGTGATCGCGGCCCACGCCGCGTCGCGGGGCCACACGTACGGATACGCCCCATTGTGCATGCCGGCGATGATGCCGCCGTTCTTGTCATCCAGGTGCAGAGCCGTGCCGATCAGGCCCCGCTTGAACAGCTCGTTGTACGCCGTGTCGGGGCAGGTGAACGAGACGCCCTGGTCGAGCCAGCTCTCCCAATCGGCCCTGGTCGCGTCGGAGAGGGCGGTGATCGAGCCGGCGTTGAAGAGCTGGTCGATCACGGGGGCCTGCTGGGCCGCATACGTGCCGGTCGCCCCGGCGAAGTCGTCGAACCCCCCAACGATGTAGAGCCCGAAGCTCTTGGTCTGACCCGGGTTGATCGTGATCTTGTCGCCGATCCAGCCCTCGCCCTGGTCGTTCGACGTGTCGGACCAGAAGCCGCGGGCGGGCCCGCCATTCACCTTGATCGCCGCGGCGAGGTAGACCGAGACGTTCTTCTCGTAGTCGGAGAACGTCGAGGGGTTGTACTCGCCCGCGCCGTTCACGAAGCGGTGGGTGTTGTCATAGAAGACCATCGCCCCCCGGCTCTCGTCGGCGAAGGCGCCGTCGAACTGGTCGCCCCCGTTGAGGGCCCAGTCGGCGAAGAAGTAGACGTTGACCTCGGCCGTGCTCGCCCCCTGGTTCTTGATCGAGACGCGCTTGATGTGCAGGCCCCGGTTGGGATCACCGCCGTTGGTCGTCGGGAACGCGATGCCGCGGGGTGCGAAGTCGGTCTGCGTGACCTTGAGGTTGTGGCCGCCCGCGACGAGGGTCTGCTCGGTGACGATCACGTCCGAGTCGCCGTCCCAATGCTGCGAAACACCGACGTAGTCGGAGCCCGTGGCGTTGGTGAGCCAGTAGGTCGTGCCCTCGCCCGTCGCCGGGTTGGTGGGGCGCAGGCCCACGAACGCCTGGTTGAGGTGCATCTGCCCCCGCTGCCCGGGCTGCAGCGACGCGGGAAACTGGTCCTGGAAGTTGTCGAAGTAGCCCTCGTTTTTCGTCGACACACCGTTCACGGCGCCCGCCGACGGGCAGTAGATATCGTAAAGCGAGCCGTTCTGGTCGAGCATGGTGTTGATCGAACCGTTGCCGGCGACCGCCTCTTCCTTCCAGAAGTGCAGCGGCGGGTAGCCCTCGCCCGGGTTGGCGCTGCCCGACCCGGCGCCGGGCCAGGCGAGCAGGTTGGCGTATTCGAACGTGTTGTCACCATCGCTCGCGTCGGTCGCGAACACCTCGGCCCCGCCCGGCCCGTACGCCGAGACCAGATAGCGCACGGTCGCACCGAAAAGGCGCGCATCGGCGGGCAGGTCGGCCCGCCACCAGTCGTCATTCCCGCTCTGCCCCGGTTCGTTGCGGACGAACTGGATCTGCCCCGCTCCGCTCGTGAGCACGTGCGTCGACGGATTGCCCGCCGAGCCGTGCGTGCCCGCGGGCGGCGTGCCGTCGAGCGTGTAGTAGACCGCGACCGCGTCATAGCTGAACGACGGACCGGTCTTGATCCACAGGCTGGTCGCCTCGGCCTCGCGGGGCTTCTCGGGCTCGCGCTGCGTGATGTCGCCCGTCTCGCCAAACACGCCGGCGCCGGGATCGTGAGCCACGAACGACGCCGCCCCGCCCGCAAGAGCCACGAACATCGCGAGCGACAGGACCCCCACGGCTCGACGCAACGCACAACTCAGCATGATTCACCTCGCTCGGACGCGCCGACCGCGCCCGTCCCCCGACGAGCCGCCGCCCTGCTTATCGGCGTCCTCGATCCGCTCCCTCGGCGATCCCGCGCGGATCACCCGAGAGAGCGTAGCCGATAGACCCCCTCGATTCGAGGGGCAACCGCGCGAGCCGGTCCGGATCACGGGCAGCCGGCGAGGAACGACTCGACAAACGCCCCCACATCGACCAGGTCGAACACACCGTCGCCACTCAGATCGGCGATCGGGTCACCGCCGAGAAACCCGTCGATGAACGCCGAGATGTCGCGAAGGTCAAGCAAGCGGTTGCCGTCCAGATCGGCCGGACACGGCATCGCGTCGCCGGCCCGCATCGCGATCGAGTCGTCGCTCGTGTCGATCTCGGGGAGTCCCGTGTCGTAGACAGCGAGAGCTATCTCGATCAAATCGTCCGGGTCCAGTTGGCCCACCGGCACACCGAACCCGCCGACGACCCGGAAAGGGATGCACTCCTGCTGGCAGAAGCAGAGAGCGCCAGGCGAGACGCCCGGCGGGTTACAGAAGTTGAAGTCGGAGCCGTTGCAGGTCGAGCAGAACAGCGTGCAGTCGAACAGCGGGGGATTCCCTGAGATCTGGATGCCTGGCGCGACAGTGATCCGCTGCGTCCCGCCCGGATCGCCGCACGTGCCGCCCGCGCCCGGCCCGCCCCCGGCGTACTCGCCGTTGACGAATACCGCGATCGAACAACTCAGATCGAACGTGCCCACGGGCTCGGCGTCGTAGTGCACCAGCCCGGTCATAAGGAAGGGGCGATCGGGCGTGGGCTCGGGATTCTCCTCAAGGCGCACGTCCCCCGCGGTCATCGAGCGGTTATAGGGCAGGCCCGATTGGCCGGACGCGGCCGTGACCGCGGTGGAAAGCAGGCCAACGCCAAGGACGATCACCCCGAAGCCGACGCGGGTACCCATGCCGACGCCTCCCAGACCGCACGATGACGGCGCCGTCAACGTACCGGCGGCGGGTCCCGGAATCAACAGAATCTGTCATGCGCCCACACGCCGGCGAGGTGCGGCCGCTGTCAGGGACACCCGGCGGCGAACGCGTTCACGAACAGCCCGATGTCCAGCAGGTCGAGCAGCCCGTCGTCATTGAGATCGGCGAGCGGATCACCCCCGACAAACGCGCCAACGAACAGATTGACATCGACCAGATCGAGCAGCCCGTCGCCGTTGAGGTCGGCGATGCAGCTCGGAGCCTCGACGGCAAGCGTCGCGGTCCCACTGGTCGTGCTGCCGCAGGCGCTCGTGACGACGCAGTCGATCACCATGCCCGAGTCGATCGGCATCACGTCCCGGATCACGAGCGACGCCGTCCCGGCCGAGGGGTTCTGGACCGCGTCGATCGGAATCCCGTCGGCCCGCCACTGATAGCCCGTGACATCGCCCGCGTTGACCACGACGACGGAGAACTGAGCGTCACCCCCGCTCAACGTCACGTCGGCCGGATGGACCCCGATGTCGGGCGTGCACCAGCCCGCAAGCTGAGTGTCGGGAACGAGCCAGTAGCGGCGTGAGCCGAACAGATCGGTGCCGTCCAGGTGCCCCGTCGCGATGATGTGGCCCGCGTTGTCGATCACGACGGCGCTCTCCAGCAGAACGCCCGGCGTATCGAGCTGCTCGACGAGGTCATACTCGCGCCAGGTCCCGTCGCCCAGCGGTTCCCAGATGATCGCGAAAGTCTCCGGGTCGGCGAAGTTCCCGCACTTCCCGACGATCCACGACGAGTCGTTGAGGTCGCTCGCGGTGACAGTGTCGTAGCCGCCGAGGTCGGGCAGATCGAACGTCGCCGCCCCGCCCGACGCGACCCCCGCGCGCGACGGGTAGTGTGCCCCGATCATCACGCCGTCCGCGTTCATCCACCGCGGCGACAGGCCGCCGTAGGCGCCGATGATGTCGAGGAACGTCAGCGTGCCGTCAGGCGCCCGCCGGTAGGTGCCGACGCCGAAGATCGTGCCCCCGATCTCACCCCGGTTGTTGATACAGACAGCCGACGTCGAGCCGTCATCCGGGAAGAGGTCAATACGGCCGCCCTGCGCGTCGTACCGATACCCGTGATACGTCGAGCCGGACGAGTAGTCCCCGCTGCCCGCGATCGTCGCCCGGCCGACCATCCTGCCGGACCAGTTCACGTCGCTCGCCGTGCTGTCACGCACATACCCGAAGTAGTAATGACAATCGGTCGAGTCGCACGACCAGTAGCCCCAGCTGTACGTCCCGAACGGCTCGACGTGATCGGCGATCAGGTCGCCGCCCATGTCGGTCGAGAGCAGGACCGCCTCGTTGCCTGCGTACGGAATACCCTGATCGACCATCCCGGCGTAGTAGCCCGACGAGGTCTGAGAAACGAGCGCGAACCCGTAAGGCACGCCGGCCCCGGTCGGCGGGTTGATCGTCAGGTGCTTGAAGAACGGCAGCGTGTCGAGCTGCGCCGCCGTCCAGCCCGTGATGTCGACCGCGGCATACCGCGGCGGCTCAGCGGTGACGGTCGCAGCCGAAGCGGCAAGCATCGCGATCGCGGCAAGTCGAGAGAGAACGGGCATAGGTCCGGTCCTTGTCGATGAGGAAAGGCTGGTTCGGCGCGGAAAAGAACTTGCAACCCGCGTGCCGATCATCGCAAGGTCACCACGCCGGGCCGTGACACCATCAGAGAGCGAGAATCACCGCAACGATCGTGCCCACTGGTGTACAGGCCTGGCCACTGCTGGTCACGCCGGCTACGGGCACCCGGCACTGAAAGAGTCAACAAATCTCAGCACGTCGGCGAGATCCCACAGCCCGTTCCCGTCGAAGTCCACGCCCGGGTCCTGGGCGGTGAAGGCCGTGACGAAGGCGAGGACATCCGCGAGGTCGAGCAGGCCGAACGGCTCGGCGAGGTCGGGCAAACAGGGCCCCGTGATCTCAAAGTCCCGCTCGACTATCTGACCATCCGCAACGTCTCCTTCGAACAGGTCACCCGAATCCCCGTTTCCTACAACGCTGGCTACGGGCCCACCTGTCCCCTCAATCTGAAGAACGAAGTCCCCGGTTTCAGCGCTTGGAATCAGAAACTGCGAAAACGAGCCACCCAGACTGACCATCGCGCCGGGGATCTCGTTGAGTTCGGCACCGGACGCGGTTCGTCCAAGCCGACGACCCAGAGGATCTGTGAGGATCCACCCCGCGTCACCCGCGATAATCCCTTGCGTGGGAGGCTCCGTCGACCCTGCCCTGGGAAAAAGCCCATGCGTAAACCAATACAGAAGCTGTGGTGACAACGCCGGAAAGACATTCTCGCCGGCCACGCGTACCCACTCATACTGATCCGGGATGAACCCCTGCCCGTTGTTGTGGCCGGCTACCTCCGCGCTCCGCTCGACAAGCCCCACACACGTGTACTCGCCGCCGGATATCCCCTTCTGCTGTTCCGGCGAAAGCCTCGAACGCCAGCAAGAGACGTCGAGCGTATCTGCACAGAGATAGAGAAATGGACTTCCTACTTCTGAGGCGGCAAACACGGCCATGTCCGCGGCCAGTTGCTCTGGCAACTCATACGTGCTATACGCAGCGCTGCTGGTCATTGATCTTGAATCGTGCTCGAACGACCCCGGCGTGTGCACGCTCTGCACACCGCCGGTCCGGACAATCGACACGTACACTTCCAACTCGGGATCCCACCAATCGCCATCCGGATACCCCGGGTGCGATTCCCAGACCCTGACGCCCGCAGCCAGCCCGACATGATCCCATCCGGGTATGCAATCGGACCCGAAGCCCAGACAATCCCAAGACGCGTCATCGGCCTCACGGAACACCAAAGCCGTCTCACCGCCCTTGTAGACATATGCGGCGCCGGTATTGACGAGGCCATCATGAGCATCTCCCCAGGCCCCGACGACCGCCGCGCTCCCGTCGACAGAGACAGAAGCGCCGAGCCACGCAGATACCGCAGCGTCGGAAGCGACGAGCTGCGCCACCTGCTGACCTGTCACCAGGTCGAACACATACGCCGCGCCGGAATTCGCGAGACCCCCGGATGCGTGGTTCTTCGCGCCTATAACGGCCGTGGTCGTCGACGTGCCGACCGACCAGCCAAACCAGTCCCCGGCAACAGAGTCGGACGCGAAGAGCTTGTGAACCTGCTCGCCGGTCGCCAGATCAAACACGTAGGCGGCGCCCGCAGCGGCCGAACCGCCGATTGTCGCCACGTAGGACCCGACGACCGCCGTCGCTCCAGAAGCCGCCACAGACCACCCGAAGCGGTCGTTTGGTCCCGCATCGAACGCCGTCAGCTTGTACAACTGCGCTCCCGATGATGAATCAAAGACATACACCGCACCGGCACCCATGAAGGGATCATCGCTCGGGTCATCGCCGTGCGCCCCCACCACGACGGTGCTTCCTGAAACAGCGACCGAAGAGCCGAAGTACGCGTAGTCAGACGGGTCGGAAGCGATGAGCTTGCTTGTCTGCTGCCCCGTCGCGGCGTCAAAGATGTAAACGGCGCCAGCGCTGCTGTGCCCGCTGTGGTCCGCCAGATCCGCCCCAACCGCGATGACGTCTCCCGAGATCGCCACTGAAATCCCCAGCAGGTCGAACGGCGCCGCATCCGCCGCCGTAAGTTTGAACAGTTGCTGGCCCGTTGTGAGATCGAAGACGTACGCCGCACCCGCGGCTTCTATCCCGCTGTGGCTGCTTCGAATCGATCCAATGACAGCCCGTGTATCAGAAACAGCGACGCGATAACCAAACTGATCGCCCGCGGCAGCATCAATCGCGGTCAGCTTGTGCGACTGCTCCCCGGTCGTCAAATCGAAGACGTACGCGGCGCCGGTGTTGTCCTGTCCGCCATGATCGGCTTCGTACGCACCAACCACCACGGTGTTGCCCGAAACCGCGACCGACTCACCAAAGAGATCATGCGCCGCGGCGTCAGTGGCGGTCAACTTCAGGCCTTCGGTCAGCACCTGGCCAACCGCGCCGCCACACATCGCCGCCGACACAACGATCCCGCAGACCGTATTGACATTCTGTGCCCACGCCATCACGCTGCACTCCCCTCAAAGCCAAGATGACATCGCGCCCATGACATGCCTGGCACGAAGAACACAAACAGCGTACCAAACACGAAATAGGTGTCAATACAAAACGCTGGAGTAGCTCGGCCGCGAATCTCTGGCCGCGGTCAATCCTCAGCCCGTCCACCCCGCCTTGAAGTGCTTGATCGCGTCCGCCATCTTCGCCGCCAGCTCGTCCGTCAGAGCCAGCTTCGATGCCAGCTCGTCGCGCATCGCCTTGCCCGCCGAGCGGAAGTGCTCGAGCATCGCCTTCTCGAAATCGAGCACCTTGCTCGGCTTGATGTCATCGAGGAAGCCCTTCGAGCCCGCGAAGATCGCCAGCACCTGGTCGACCACCTCGTAGGGCACGTACTGCGGCTGTTTGAGCAGCTCGACCATCCGCGCCCCGCGGTCGAGCTGCTTCTGCGTCGCCGCATCGAGCTCGGTGCCGAGCTGGGCGAACGCCTCCAACTCACGGAACGCGGCCAGGTCGAGACGCAGCGAGCCCGCGATCTTCTTCATCGCCTTCACCTGCGCGGCGCCGCCCACGCGGCTCACCGAGATGCCCACGTTGATCGCCGGCCGCACGCCCTTGTAGAACAGATCGGGCTCGAGGTAGATCTGGCCGTCGGTGATCGAGATCACGTTGGTCGGGATGTACGCCGAGACGTCGCCCTCCTGCGTCTCGATGATCGGCAGAGCCGTCAGCGAACCCGCACCGTTCTCGTCGCTCAGCTTGGTCGCACGCTCCAGCAGACGGCTGTGGAGATAGAACACGTCGCCCGGGAACGCCTCACGCCCCGGCGGGCGGCGGAGCAGCAGCGAGAGCTGGCGGTAGGCCACCGCCTGCTTGCTCAAATCGTCGTAGACGCACAGCACGTGCTTGGGATACGGCGCCCCGTTGCTCAGCTTCTTGCCCGCATCATTGCCCGTCCACATGAAGTGCTCGCCCATCGCGCAGCCCGAGTAGGGGGCGACGTACTGCATCGGGGCCGGGTCCGAGCTGGCGGCGTTGACCACGATGGTGTAGTCCATCGCGCCCTTCTCCTTGAGCGTCTGCACCACGCCCGCCACGGTCGACTCCTTCTGTCCCACCGCGACGTAGATGCACACCACCGCCTTGTCCGTGCCCCAGTACTGCTTCTGGTTGATGATCGTGTCGATCGCCACGGCGGTCTTGCCCGTCTTGCGGTCACCGATGATCAGCTCGCGCTGCCCACGCCCGATGGGGATCATCGAGTCGATCGCCTTGATGCCCGTCTGCATGGGCTCGGAGACCGGCTGCCGGTCCGCGATGCCCGGGGCGATGATGTCCACCTTGCGGTAGCCCTCGGGAGTCAGCGCCGGGCCGTCGTCCAGAGGCTTGCCGAGCGGGTCGACCACGCGGCCCAGCATCGTCTCGCCCACGGGCACCTCGAGCAGGCGCCCCGTGCTCTTGACCAGGTCGCCCTCCTTGACCGCGAGGTACTCGCCGTAGATCACGCAGCCCACGGTGTCCTGCTCCAGGTTCATCACCTGGCCCATCACCGCCCCCTGCGACGACTGGAACTCGACCAGCTCGCCCGCCATCGCGTTGGAGAGCCCGTAGATCCGGGCGATGCCATCGCCCACCTCGACCACCCGGCCGACCTCCGAGACCTCGAGCTCGGCGGTGTACTGCTCGATCTCCTGCTTGATGACGCTGGCGATCTCGTCGGTCTTGATCTTCACGGGTCGATCCTCGCTGGTTTCGCGTTGGGGTTCGCTCGTCTCGGGCGGCGATGTCTGTTCAGCCGATGTGCGGATACCCGGCCCGCCCCCGGCGCCGCGAAGACGCCGACGATCGGCCGGCCACCACCGCGCCCCGGGGGGCCCGGTCGATGGGCGAATACGGTAGCGTGCCGGGCGGCCCCTGTCCTGCCTCGGGGGCCGGTTTGGGGCAGAAGTTCGGCGTCAGCCCGCCGGCTCGGCCGGCCGACGCTTCGCGATGACGCGAACCTGCCTCACCGCGGGGTCGGCCACCACCCCGGGCGGCAGCCCGACGATCTCGACCGGCGCCCGCTCGACGCCCTTTTCCAAGTCCTCGGTCGAGATCGACACGACCGCCCTGGGCCTCACCTCGTTCCGCCGGATCCGGTCGATCGCCGCGCCGGGGCCGGTCAGCGTCACGCCCGAGACCACGCGGTCCTCTGGTGGAATCTCCACCTGCCACGCCGCAACGTCCGCGGGCGTCATCTCGATGAACACCGGCAACTCGGGGAGCAGCAGGTTCTGGGTCTCCGCCCGCAGCGCGAGCGAAACCGTCACGCGCGGATCGACCAGCCGCATCCCCCAGATGCCCTGGGGAAGGCCGGTCAACTCGACCGCAACCTGGCTCAGCTCGGTCCGCCGACCCGGACGCAGGTTCGCGAGCCGGGCCGGGTCAACCTTGGCGACCGCATGGACCGCGAGATCCTTGACGAACGCCGCCGGCAGCCGCACCTCCACCTCGGGAGGCTCCGCGTTCACCGCGCCGGTGGTGTCAACCCCCGGAAGCTGGACCTCGACCGGCACCATGACCGACTCGAGCCGGTCGACCTGGATCTCGATCGACTCGGGAATGACGCGACGAACGGTCACACCACTATCAGCGAGCACATCCGACCGGCGGAGGGCCTCGCGCAGGTCGACCGACCGGGTGCCGGGATCGCTCGACAACTCGACGCCGAACTCGAGGTTGACCCCGTCGAGCAAGGGCCCCCGGGCCTGATCGAGCTTGCCCGTCGGCCCCGACAGCTCGACCTCGACAACCGAGTTCCATTCGCTCTCGTTCGTCAGGCGGAAGACAAGCGCCCGCCCGCCCTGGCTGATCTCGACCGGCACGGTGAGCGTCTCGGCACGCAGCGTCCGCGACTCGGCGAAGAGCCACACGAGGAGGGTGACCAGCGTCACGATCAGGAATGTCCGGATCGTCTCGCCCTTCACGCCGCCTCCCCCCGCTCGGGCGCCGCTTCCGCGCCGGGTTGGGCCGTCACGCCGAGGCGGCGACGCAGCTCATCGGCCAGCTCCTCCTCGCCGTAGGCCTTCGAGAGCCGCCCACGCTCGGAGATGCGGATGAGCCCAGATTCCTCCGAGACGATCACCACCAGAGCGTCGGTCTCCTTGGTCAGCCCCACCGCCGCCCGGTGCCGGCTGCCCAGCATCGGGTCGGGCATCTCCGACGGGTCGGCCAGCGGGAGCTGCACGCTCGCCGCCACGATGCGACGGCCCCGGATGATCACCGCGAGATCGTGCAGCGCCGACCCCGGGAAGAAGATCGTCTGGAGCAGGCGGGTCGAGACCTCCGCGTCGAGGTTCGTCCCGCCCTGGATGAGCCCCCGCAGCCCGATCCGTCGCTCGAGCGCGATTATCGCCCCGAAGCGCTGGCGGGAGAGATAGATGCACGCCGTCGCGACGTCATCGACAACGTCGCCCAGCCCCACGGCCGCGGCCGACCGCAGGAGCTGGGCCTCCCCCAGCCTGGAAAACGCCCGGCGGAGCTCGGGCGCGAAGACCACGACCATCACCACCGCGAACAGGGCGAGCAGGCGGTCGAACAGGTAGGCGAGCCGCTGGAACGCATCACCCGCGCTGATGACCCGGACCGTCAGCGTGCCGATCACCAGCACGAGAAGCAGCCCCTTGAGCACGCCGGCCGCCCGGGTCCCCTGCACGAACCGGACCAGGGCGTAGACGACGAACCAGATGCACACCAGCTCGATCGCAACCTCCCACCACGAGTAGGAGAGCAGCCGATCCACCAGATCCTGCAACCGCTCAAAGGGCACGCCGATTCCTTACTACGCACGTCCAGCCGGAGCATACCGCGGGCCGGCCCGCCGCGGTGTAGCATCGGCCAGAACACCCCGCCGGCGGGAGTCAATCCATGCGCAACCGCGTGCCGCGCTCGGGGCGCACGCGCGATTCCAACGCGATCAGGTGCATCGGCAAGCCCGGTCCGGTCGACGTGCCCGATCCTGTTTCAACGCCGACCAGGCCCGCGGAGCGATGGCCGCTGACGAGGCGAAGATGAACGACCGCACGCTGGCCAGAACGCTCACCGCATGGGCCCGCTCCGCAGCGAGGGCGCTGCCCTGGCGCGACGCCGAGCCCGGGCGGCGCGATCCCTACCGCGTGCTGGTCAGCGAACTCATGCTCCAGCAGACGCAGGTCTCGCGCGTCGCCGAGCGGTTCGCGGCGTTCATCGGGCGGTTTCCCGATGTGCGGGCGCTCGCCCAGGCCGACGAGGCCGACGTGCTCGCGGCCTGGTCGGGGCTGGGCTACTACCGCCGGGCCCGCCACCTCCACGCCGCCGCGAAGGCCATCGTCGAGCGGCACGGGGGCGCTATGCCACGAGACCCCGCGGCCCTGCTCGCGCTGCCCGGCGTCGGACGCTACACGGCCGGGGCGGTCGCCTCAATCGCGTTCGACCAGCCGCAGCCCATCGTCGACGGCAACGTCGCGCGCGTGCTGCTCCGCCTGCACGGGCGGAGCGATCCACCGACGGCCCCGGCCACTATTGCCTGGTCCTGGGCGCGCGCCACCGACCTGGTCCACTCGGCCAAGCAACCCGGGTCGTTCAACGAAGCGATGATGGAACTGGGCGCCATCGTTTGCACACCGCGCTCCCCGGCTTGCGATTCCTGCCCCATCGCGCGGGAGTGCGAGGCGAAACGCCGGGGCCTGCAGGACGAGATCCCCGCGCCCAAGCCGCGAGCAAAGCAGTCCCCCCTGTTCGTCGGGTCGGTGTTGGCGGTCGACACCAGGGGCCGCCGGCTGGTCGAGCGCCGGCCCGCAACGGGCCTCTGGGCCGGCCTGTGGCAGCCGCCCTCGCTCGAGCGTGACGACCGACCGCCCGAACCACGCGACCTCGCCGAGGCCCTGGGATTGTCGATTCGGGGCAACCAGCCCGCCGAACGCTTCACCCACCAGACGACGCACCGACGTGTCGAGTTCGGCGTCTGGCACGCCGACCACGCGCGGGCCGGCGCGGGTCGCGTCTGGCGGTCGCGCCTTCAACTCGAATCGCTCGCCCTGGGTTCACCCCAGCGAAGGATCCTGCTGGGCGGCTAGCGCCGGGTCGGGCGGCCGCACACGCGCCGGGGCCCGCGCCGCCTCCGCCGGCGGCCAATCCGCATGTAGATACCACAGGCACACGAGGCACACCATCGCGTACTTGTCCCACGCGATGTGCGCCTTCATGAGCATCACCGCGTGCACCAGCACGAGCGCCGACGCGAGCGACCACCTCCTGAACCGCACAACAGCCATCGACGCGAGCATCCACAGCACCGCGACGCGAACGACATCATGATCGCCGACCAGCCGGCGCAGGGCCTTGTCGAGAAAGCCCATCGTCTCGATGTCGTAGTCGAGGTTCCTCACGGGCGGAAACAGCAGAAACAGGCCGCCGACCGCCAGCACAACCGCGGCGACCACCCAGCGTGGACCCCAAAAAAGCAAGCGGCGGTCGCGATCGAACAGCAGGTAGGAAAGCGGCACAAAGTACGCGCCGATCACGGCGAGGAAGTACAACCCGTTCCGCGGCAGGATCACCCCGGCCGAGGTCGTCCGGATGGCCTGGTCGGCGATCTCGTTCGCGGGCGCAAACCCGCCGAAAAAGACGAACCACCCCACCAGCGCCCCCACGCCGGCCGCGCCGGCCATCACCACCGGGTCGGCCGCCAAAGCGGCGACTCCCCGCCCGCGTACGCCCCGCTCGCGAATGATCTCGATACCCCGGTGCAACGCCAGCGCCGCCGGCACCGCGACCATGTACTGCCGGCTCGAAACCGCCAGCACAAACGCAACGGCGCCCGTCCACCTCATCCCCCGGCGAACCGCGATGAACCCCGCCAACGCGAACGCGACGGCGAGCACGTCGGTATAAAGATAGAAACTCGTCCCGATCAGGTACGGAAACGTCCAGGCCGCAATCGCGGCCGCGATCACGCGCCTATCCCGCCCGCGCGCCGACAGCACGAACAGGACGGCCATCGCGAACGAGACGACCGCGTTGAACAACCGCCCGACCACGATCCCCCCGCCCAGCGCGGCCTCCAGCCACCCGAAGACCATGAACGGAAGCGGCGTGTTGAGCTCGCCGTACGACCGGAGCAGCGTGCGTGACGGAATGGGCTCGGCGGCGAACCTCAGCGTCGTGGGCCAGAAGTGGACCTCGTCCTTCGCGGGGGCGAAGCCGAGCCAGTCCAGACGCCACGCGATCAGCACGTAGCCCGCCGCGATCAACGCGAGAAACACGAGCCGCCGCTTGCTGGGTGCCGACATCGGCGATGCTACGCCGCACGCGCCGCGCGGAAGGCCCGACCCCGGGGCGTATACTCGCCCCATGCTCGTCGGCGTCGTCATCCCGGTCTACAACGAACGCGTGCTCCTGCCCAGGCTGCTCGAGCGCCTCGACGCGACCCCGAGGCCCCTCATGCCCGACGGGTCGCCCGCCACCAGGCACATCTTCCTCGTCGACGACGGCTCGACCGACGGCACCGTCGATCTCCTGCCCGACTACGACCAGCGCGAAGACGTGACGTGCCTCTACACAGACAAGAACCGCGGCAAGGGCTCGGCCCTGCGCCGGGGCTTCGCCGCCGCCCTCGACAAAGGCTGCGACGCCGTGATCGTGCAGGACGCCGACCTCGAATACAACCCCGCCGACCAGGCGACCGCGCTGGCGCCCATCCTCGACGGGCAGGCCGACGCGGTGATCGGCACGCGATTCCTGGGCGAATCGCACCGCGTGCTCTACTACTGGCACTCGGTCGTCAACAAGGGAATCACCGCCCTGAGCAACATGCTCAGCAACCTCAACCTCACCGACATCGAGTGCGGCACCAAGGCATTCACGCACCGCGTGCTCGCCGAGATCACCCCCAAGCTCCGCGAAGACCGCTTCGGCATCGAGCCCGAACTCATCGCCCGCCTCGCCCGACTCCGGCTGCCCCCCGCCGACGCCGCCGACCA
This sequence comes from Phycisphaeraceae bacterium, assembly GCA_023898685.1. Lineage (GTDB taxonomy): Bacteria > Planctomycetota > Phycisphaerae > Phycisphaerales > UBA1924 > UBA1926. The sequence continues at coordinate 2,179,531 of CP060234.1, read as the reverse complement.
GCCAGCACGCCCGATCCGCATCTTCGAGGTGCCCATCTCCTACGCGGGACGAACCTACGAGGAAGGCAAGAAGATCGGCTGGCGCGACGGGCTCGAGGCCGTGCGCTGCATCGTGCACCACAACTTCCTGGCTTGAGCGGGGTGCCGCGCAGACGCTGTTCTCGGTTTCTCCACGAACAACAACGGCCGGTTGCGGCAAAGACCCCGCCGTCTCCACGCCCGCAAATCCCTGCCTCATACGGATTCCGATGAAACCCGGGCTTGATTCATCGCGCACCAGCATGAGGCGACGCGGTTCTGTCAGATGAGATCACCACAGAGGCCCAGAGGACACAGAGCAGAAGAACTGTGCTGTGGTGTCAAGCCGAAATCGGTTCTTCTCTGTGATCTCTGTGCCTCTGTGGTGAATCTTCATGACTCAAACGTGTGCCTCGCCCGAGAAGCGAGCGTGGTTCATATCACTCCTCGTCGTCCGCGATCGCCCGCCGCAGCCGGTCCATGATCGACAGCAACTGATCCCGCTGGTCTTCTGGCAAATGCTCCGCAGCCGCCTCGAACTGCTCGATCGTCACGTGCTTGGTGGCCACCGACCCGTCCGGCATCCGCCGGGCCGCGGTGCCCGGGCCCGCGTTGACGAGATCGGGCGACGCCTCGAACATCGACGCCATCTTCCGCAGCATCGACGCCACGGTCATGGGCGACGCCCCGTGGCTCACCCGCACGTTCACGGGGGAGATGGGCGTCTGCATGTCCTCACGCCGCATCACCGAAGCCGAGATCACGTGCCCGTCCGCGTCCGCCGTCGGGTCGTCCTGCCGATCCAGACTCTCGGCGTTGTAGCCGACCAGATAGATCGCGATGGGCCGCTCACTCATGCGTTGGCTTCCTCTCTCTTCATCTTAGTGGGACGGGCATCCTGCCCGTCTCTCCCCTCTCTTCATAATCCCTCAGATGCTGACAGTCACCGCATCGCCCGCTCGATCCATCCGCCGCCCAGCACCAGATCCGGCTCCGCCGCGTCGTACACCACCGCCGCCTGCCCCGGCGCGACCGCCTCGACCGGCTCATTGAACTCGACCTCGAACCGCCCCATCCGCCCGCCGGGCGTCGGCTCGTCGGCGTCATCAATCCTGCACACCCGGGCCGGCCTTCCCTCGCTGTTGTACCGGTACTGCACGATCGCATCGGCCCACACACCGGGCGAGGGCGGGTCGACCAGCCAGTTCGCCTCACGGGCAACCAGGCCCGTCGCAACAAGATCCTCCCGCCCCCCCACCGTCACCCTGTTGGTCTCGGGATCACGCCCCACGACATAGATTCGGTGGCCCAGCGCCACACCCACGCCCCGACGCTGCCCAATGGTGAACCGATGTTGCCCCCCGTGCTCGCCGATCGCGTGCCCGCCGCTGTCGACGATCGCCCCGGTCTTCGCGAGTTCGGGGCGGCGCCGCTCGACAAGCCCCGCGTAGTCGTTGTCCGGCACGAAGCAAATCTCCTGGCTGTCGGGCTTGTCGAAGACGGGCAGCCCCAGCTCGCGCGCCTTCTCGCGGATCTCGCCCTTGCTGAACCCCCCGATCGGCAGCATCATCGCCGCCAGCCTCGCCCGATCGATCCCGAAGAGCACATAGCTCTGGTCCTTGGAGTGATCGACACCCCGCAAAAGCACGGGCTCCCCCCCTCCGTGCCCCCGTGCCCCCGTGCCTTCGTGCCTTCCCCCTCCCACCCTCGCATAGTGCCCGCTCGCCACCGCGTCCGCCCCGATCTGCGCCGCGTACTCGTGCAGCTTCCCGAACTTGAGCCAGTCGTTGCACCGCACGCACGGATTCGGCGTCCGCCCAGCGGCGTACTCATCCACGAAATAATCGATGATCCGCCCGAAGTCCCTCTTGAAGTTGCACACATAGAGCGGAATGCCCAGATGAGCCGCCACGAGCCGCGCGTCGGCCGCGTCGTTGATCGAGCAGCATCCCTGGTGCCCGATCCTGATCTTCGCCGGGTCGCACGACACCCCTGCCGAGTCGAACGGCCGGAGCTCGTCGATCGTCTCGCCGGGCGAGCCCAGCCTCATGAACACACCGACGACCTCGTGCCCCTGCTCTTTGAGCAGAGCCGCCGCGACAGATGAATCCACCCCACCCGACATCGCGACGAGCACCTTGCGGCGGATTGGCATGGGCGGCCCGGACACGAGAGATGCTATGGAAGAGAGGGTGAAGGCACGGAGGCACAAAGGCACAAAGGCGCGAAGGGGAGCTCACCGCCGCTCAAGGCTCCTCCTCGTCCGGCTCGAGCTCGTACGGATCGACCTCCCGCTTCGGCAGGGCGGATTCCGGAGGCGGCGTCTTGAATTCGGCGCTCTTGTGGTGCTTGATGCCGTGCGCCTCGGGCGCCGGCTTCGCGGGTCCCTCCTTGGCCTTCTCGCCCCCCCCCGACAGCGGGATCGAATCCGGGATCCGCTCATCCATCTCCGCCTCGCGCGCCGCGTTGGCCGCCGCGATCGACGCCGCCGCCACCTCGGCCCGCGCCGCGTCCCGGGCGGCCCGTTCCCGCCGCTTCTCCTCCATGCGGATCGATCGTTCGTTCGCCTCGTGCGAGTTCTGGATCGCCCACACCGCGCTGATGGCGAGCTGGATGACCGACCAGCCAAACAGCCCCACGCCGACCAGAACGAGGATGGACAGCGGAATCTTGACGAGGCCCAGCAGCCCCAGCTTGATGCCGACCACCTCGACTACGGAAACCGCCACCAGCAGTGTCCCGCACACCGCGATGCACCACACCGCGCTGCGCAGACGGCTGCCCACACCCGTGTCGCCGCTCCAGTCGGCCAGCGACGAAAGATAGATGCCGAACGGCACCAGCCCGAACAGCACCCCCAGCATCAGCAACCCCGCGAGCCAGACGAACACCCCGAACCCGCTCGCCCAGAACGCCCACATCATCACGACGACCGCGAGCCCCGTGCCCTGTGTCGCGCGGCAGCCGATCTGCATGGGCCGGCTGTCGAGGATGACGTCCTTGAGCGTGCGCTCGCCGTGCGGGCGCTTGAAGGTGACCAGCCAGGCCGAGGCGAACCAGACCCCGGCGAGGATGGTGAACAGGCCGTTGATCACAAACGCCGGGACCGCGCCCACGAGCGCGGCCACAAAGCCCGCGATCGTCCCGACGACGACCAGCGCCATCAGCACCGACGCCAGCGCCACGAGCTGGATGTACCACATCGGCGCGTCGACGAGCCCGTCGGCAAACCGGACCGACTTCTTGCGGACCGTGATCGGGGCCCCGCATTCGGGGCAGAGCCCCCCCGTCTCGAGCCCCCGCAGGTTGTAGCCGCACCGATAGCACGGGCGATCGGTCAGGATGACCTCACCCGGCGTCCGCGTCGCAGGCGTCGTCACGGGGTCGACCGGCATGATCAGCCAAGTGTACCGGTGGGGTCGGGATCGGTGGCACCAGCGTCAGGCCGACGCCAGCGCCCGCACCGCCCCCACCGCCGCCTCAAACAGCAGCCGGCCCGGGGTCGGCCCCGTGCGCACGCCCGCATCCAGCCTCGTCCACGCCGGGTGGCGGGTCCAGTCGAGATAGCGCTCGGGGTGCGGCATGAGCCCGAAGATCCGGCCAGACGCGTCACAAATACCGGCGATGTCACCCTGCGACCCGTTGACGGCCTCGGTGTACCGCAGCGCGATGTGCCCGCCCGATTCGAGAGCCGCGAGCGTTGCCCCGTCCTTCGCGACGAACCGACCCTCGCCGTGGGCGATCGGGAGCATCATCGTCTCACGCCCGAACCTCCCCGCCAGCTCACGCGTCCAGATGCAACGGTCGCCCACCGGCTCGACACCCACCCAACGGTCGATGAACCGCCCCCCCTCATTCTCGGCGAGGGCGACCGTCGGCTCGGGCGACCGGTCCGCAGGCCATTCCCCATCCGCCGGACCGGGCAGCAGCCCCACCTGCACGAGCACCTGGAACCCGTTGCAAACCCCGATCATCGGGCAGCCCCGCTCCGCCGCGCCCCGCAGGCTCGGCCAGAGCTGCTCGCGCAGCCGGGCGGCGAGAATGCGCCCCGACGCGATGTCGTCCCCATAGCTGAACCCGCCCGGGAAGCCGATCACGTCGGCCCGGTCGATCGGGGCCGGGTCGGCCACGAGGCGGTCGACATGAACAAGATCCACGACGCAGCCCGCGAGCGTGAACGCCCGCACCAGCTCGCCGTCGCAGTTGGTCCCCGCGGTGCGGAGGACAAGGGCGCGTGGGTCGTCGTGCTCGGGCATAAGAAAGGATAGGAGCGACAGTCACCGCACAGGCCACACACGGCAAAGCCCATGCCGGCATCGGCCGCCCCTGCCGGCGCTCACGCCTCCTTCCCGCTCTGCGACCGTTCTCCCACCGAACTCTCCGAGTCCGGTTTCTTTCTCTGAGGCTTTCGCGACCTCTGCGTGAAGAACATACTCCGCCCGGGGAGTCCCGCGTGCTCATATCAATAGCTCGCGTGATCCAGCTTCACCTTCCCCCGGAACACCCAGTAGATCACCGTGGTGTACGCCAGCACGCAAGGCATTCCGATCACGGCGATGGTGAGCATGATCTTCAGCGTCTTTTCGCTCGAGCGGGCATTGAACACCGTCAGGCTGTGCTCCGGATCGATCGAGGATGGCACGAGGTTGGGGAACAGCGCCACGCCCAGCAGCAGGGCGAGGGCCGCGATCGTCGCACATGAGCTCAGGAACGCGTAGCCCGGACGCCGCAGGTGCATCGCTCGAGGGATGTTGGCGATCGCGAGCACGTTGAGCACCGGGACGATCCAAAGCCAGGGGTGTTCCTTGAAGTTGGTCGTCGCCCTCGGCACCGCGACGAGCGTGAACATCGTGATGAGGATGTAGGCGATAAGGAAGAAGCCGAACGCGCGCCAGATCCAGCGTTCGACCCGCTGCTGGAGATCGCCCTCGGTTTTGAGGTAGAGGAAGATCGCCCCGTGCATCGCGAACAGCAGCACGGTGAGCCCCCCCACCGCCAGCGGGTAGGGCGAGAGTTGCTGGAATACCGACTGATGCACGACGTACTCCGCGTCGACCGGCAGGCCCAGCATCACGTTGCCCCCCGCCACGCCGAACAGGAACGCCGCGAGGAAGCTCGAGGCGAAGAAGCCCGTGTCCCACACGCCCCGCCAGAGCCTGCTGGTGACCTTGGAGCGGAACTCGAGGCTCACCGCCCGGCAGATCAGCGCCAGCAGCAGGAGCATGAACGCGATGTAGAACCCGCTGAAGATCGTCGCATAAGCGTCGGGGAAGGCGGCGAAGAGGGCCCCGCCGAACGTGACGAGCCAGACCTCGTTGCCGTCCCAAATCGGGCCGATCGAGTTCATCATGATCCGGCGGTCCTCGTCGGTGCGGGCGATCGGGTGGAGGATGCCCACGCCCAGGTCGAACCCGTCGAGGATCGTGTAGCCGATGAGCAGCACGCCCAGCAGCGCGAACCAGATCAGGCTGAGCGCATCGTGGCTGATCATCACACGCCCCCCTTCTCGCCGCCGAGCAGCGATCGGCTCCTGCCGGCAAGCGCGGCCGCGGCGCCGAGCAGATCCCACTTCTTGCCCTCTTCGGGTCCCGGCTCGTCCTGGGGTTCCGATTCATCGGGGCCGTGGCGGATCTTCTCGTTGAGCACGTAGATCCAGACGCAGAACAGCAGCAGGTAGATCAGCCCGAACATCGCGATCGACCAGCCGACCTGGTCGGCGGTGACGGTCTCGCTCAGCGCGTCGGCGGTGCGCAGGCCCCGCATCGCGACCCCGTCCTGCACGCTGGGGTAGACGATCCAGGGCTGCCGCCCGACCTCCGCGGCGACCCACCCCGACTGGTTGGCGGCAAATCCGCCCAGGACCATGAGCACGTAGATCCAGAGCAGCCACCGCATCCTGAATGCTCGCCCGCTCCTCAGGAACGGGAGCGTGAACCAGGTCACGCCGATGAACATCATCCCGAGTGCGACCATGAGGTGGTAGGTCTGGAACGGGATCACCAGCGGCGGACGGTCCTCGGGCTTAAAGGCATCGAGGCCCGTGACGGGCGCGTCGAAGTCCCAGTGCACCAGGAAGCTCAGCCCGCCCGGGATCGCGAGGCCGTAGCGAACGGTCTGGGCGTCGGCGTCGGGCCGTCCACAGAGGTAGAGGTCGGCGGGGCCCGTCACGAAGTGACCCTCGAACGCGGCGAGCTTGGCGGGCTGGGTGTGCGAGACCTTCGACGCCTGCTCATGCCCGCTGACCAGGGCGGCGAGACTGAAGACCGCCGCGACCACGACGCCGATCGAGAAGCAGCGCCTGGCGAACTGCTCGTGCCGGCCCCGCAGCAGGTACCACGCGCTGACCGAGCAGACGAACAGCCCGCCCAGGATCATCGCGCCGATGAGTGTGTGGGTGAGGCGGTCGAGAGTCGACGGGTTGAACACGAGCGCCCAGAAGTCGGTGACCTCCGCCCGGTAGGTCGTCACGCCGTTGACGACGCGCTCGACGATGTGGTAGCCCGCGGGCGTCTGCTGCCATGAGTTGGCGACGACGATCCAGACCGCGCTGAAGCACGAGCCCAGGAAGACCATGAGCGTGCTGAAGAAGTGCATCTTCCGCCCGACGCGATCCCACCCGAAGACGAGCACCGCGAGGAAGCCCGATTCGAGGAAGAACGCGAAGATGCCCTCGGCCGCGAGGGCGGAGCCGAACACGTCGCCCACGAACCGCGAGTAGGCGGCCCAGTTCGTGCCGAACTCGAACTCCATGACGATGCCGGTCGCGACCCCCAGCGCGAAGTTGAGGGCGAAGACCCGCGTCCAGAACCTCGCGGCGTGCCTCCAGGTGACGTCACCCGTGCGGAGCCAGGCCCCCTCGATGATCACCATCACCAGCCCCAGCCCGATGGTCAGGGGCGGGAAGAGGTAGTGGAACATGACAGTGCCGGCGAACTGGAGTCGGCTGAGCAGTTCGATGTCCACGAGAGACCCTTCTCTTGCGAATCCAGAATCATTCCGGACTATTCTTCCATAGCAAGAATACGTATTGCTACACAGCAATTCCACGCGAGGGGGATCGCCGGATTCACCTCGCTCGGCCGGGGGCCGATCTTTCCTAGACTCGCACCATGCCCGCGTTCCAGCCCAAACTCGACTACCAGACCGCCGGCGAGAGCCACGGCCCCGCCCTCGTGACCACGATCACGGGGCTGCCGGCCGGGCTGACGCTCGACCTCGACCTGATCAACGGCGAGCTCCGCCGCCGACAGGGAGGCTACGGGCGGGGCGGGCGGCAGAAAATCGAGACCGACGCGGTCGAGTTCCTCTGCGGCGTGCGGCTCGGGAAGACGATCGGCGCCCCGCTGGTCCTCAAGATCGCCAACAAGGACAGCCGGCTGGACGACTTGGAACGGACCCCGGCGGTCTCGCGCCCCCGACCGGGGCACGCGGATCTGGCCGGGTCGGTCAAGTGGCTGACGACCGACTGCCGCGAGACGCTCGAGCGGGCGAGCGCGAGGGAGACGGCGAGCCGGGTCGCGGCGGGGGCGATCGCGAAGTGCCTGCTGCGCGAGGCGTTCGGGGTGGAGGTGTTCGGGTTCGTGCGGCAGATCCTGGGCGAGCGCACGGAGGCGGTGGTCACCGAAGAGAACTGGAAGGACCTGATCGCGGCGCGCGACGCGAGCGACACCTACACGCTCGACGAGCCCGCAACCGAAGCCCAGCGGCAGGCGATACGACAGGCGAAGGAAGACAAGGATACCGTGGGCGGGCACGTCGAGTGCCACATCTTCGGCTGCCCCCCGGGCGTCGGGTCGAGCATGGACTGGACGAGCAAGCTCGACGCGCGGATCGCCTACGCCGTGATGGGTATCCAGGCATTCAAGGCGGTGCAGATCGGCGCGGGCGTGCGGGCGGGCGAGACGCGGGGCGGCGACCTGCACGACCCAATCCTCTATGACCGCTCCAAGCTCGGCACACCCTGCCTTGGGTTCACCCGCCCCACCAACAACGCGGGCGGCACCGAGGGTGGGATGACCAACGGCATGCCGGTGGTCGTGACGGGGACGATGAAGCCCATCTCGACCCTGCTCAAGGGCCTGCCCAGCGTCGACCTGAATACCAAGCAGGCGGAGCACAGCCAGTACGAGCGGTCGGACGTGTGCGCGGTCTCGGCCGCGAGCGTGGTGATGGAGAACGTGGTGGCTTTCGAGGTGGCGAGGTGCTTCGTCGACAAGTTCGGGGGCGACTCGATGACCGAGCTGCGGCTGAACTTCGAGCGGTACATGGATCTGGCGAGGGCGCTGCCGTTGCAGCCGCCGGAGGGAATGCGCCTTGCATGACAAACGTCCGCTCAACGGCAATGTCGTCATGCTCTGGATCGTTGGAACTGTTCCGCTCTATCTGCTGCTCACACAACTGCTCTACGGCTTCATTGCCTCACTCCACGTGCTCCCGGAGAACGGCAGCGGCCTCACCGAGTTCATGGGGTATGACCTCGACATCTACTTCTGCGGCGCCCTCCCGATCGCTTGGCTTGTCGTCATGTACCTCGCCGTGACCGGGCGCCTACCGGGGACTGTCAGCAAGGCCAAGCCGACCGGTGTCTGCATTCGCTGCGGCTACTCACTCGCGGGGCTTCAAGCTGATCGTTGCCCGGAGTGCGGGGAGCCGATCCAGCGCTCCGGATGACCGCAGCCGAGCGATGTGCAGTTGCTTCTGCGAAGTTCGGAGGTGGCAGCGGGCGGCGTCCTCAAGTAAGGCTTGGGAATGCTCGTGCGCAAACCCATGGCCGAGCTGCGCTTGACATGCCACCCGAGCTCTTTGTGGTCAGCTCTTGTGCGTTGGGTGGCATGCTCAAGCGAAGCTTGGGCATGTCCCCGAATAGCTTGCCTCACCTGCGGCGATGCTGGTCGGGCGCGCTCAGGGACGTGGTGGAATCGTCTCCAGATCAAGATCCACGGGTCCCGCGCCCCGCTCCTGGAAGCCCACGGCGCTCGACCAGGGCCAGTCCCACGGGCCATCGCAGAGACCCGCCTTTACGGGGTTCATGTGGATGTAGTCGATGGCCTCCCAGATATGCACGGACTCCCACAGATTGCGGTCGTAGCCACCACCCCGCTGCCAGAACCGATATGACACCTTCCCGTTCGGCCCCGTCACTGCGAGTCGATTGAGGTACTCGGGCGCGTGCTTGCGTGTCCAGCTCACCGCCCGGCGAGAAACGGACTGTTTGATGGCCTGCATGATCGGCGGCACCGTGCCCCGCGGCCATATCAGCAGGTGCACATGATCTGGCATGATGACGAACGCCCACAGGCGGAATTGATGCGCCTGCCTCGCCCTGCTGATGGCGTCGATCATCCAACGGCAGGCGCGATCCGAGCGCAGAAAGGGGCGATTGCGGTAGCACGCGAAGTTCAGCATCCGGGCGTGGTTGGGCGATTCGTGCCGCTTGCGCGTCTTGTACTTGATCGGATCCATAGCTGGGCCTCGGAGGTAGCCGGGCAGAGCGTACCTCTTGCCCGCCGCGAGCGCCTAACCATGGCCAAGCTTTGCTTGACCATGCCACCCTTGGCAATGCGGCAGTCGGTCAAATTGTGAAGATTACTTCACGCAATCTCAACAAAGCATTCACCGTTCGCGCTCCCTTCATGCCGGCTGGCCCACACTAACCTCTCGCCTAATTCCGAGGGGTTGGCCTTGCCAGTGGTAGAGAGCGACATGCACAACGCGCACCGTCCCGCGATGGGATTCACGCTCATCGAGCTGCTCGTGGTCATCTCGATCATCGCCCTGCTGATCGGCATCCTGCTGCCATCACTCGGGGCCGCCCGAGATTCGGCCTAACGTGTCGCGTGTGCGAGCAACTTTCGCTAACTCGGTGACGCCGGTCATTCCCCCCGTATGTCTACAACCGGCCTCATCACCGGCCGGGCGCAAACAAACGGACGTGGCAACATCCGTCCGATGCTTCACGGCGAGATCTTGTCGCCCGGCAGCACACGCCGCTCGCTGGTTGCCCGGTACACCTTCCGCGCCTCGGCGTAGTCCTCAGCGGAGAACCCCAGCTCGACCGCCAGGCCCTCGCGGTGCCTCGCGTGCAGGCGCTCGAGGATGGGGATGCACCAGCCGCACCCGGTGCCCGCGCCGAGGCACTCGCTGATGAGGCTCGCGACGGGCGGGTTCTCGCGCCTGAGGAAGGCGTTGATCTTCCGCTGGGTGACGTGGAAGCAGAGGCAGATCTCGTCGTCGGGCTGCATCACCCAAGCCTATCGCCCAATTCCGCGGTTTCCTCACGCGCTCCGCTTGCCCGAACAAGGTTTGCCCGCCATACTTGCCCCGGATGACGACGGAAATTGCCTGATCCCGGTCCTTCGAACCCTTCTCACGCCGGTTCGATCGTGAACGCGGGGCCCATGCCCGCGGCGTGATCGTTCTCTGCCGGCCGTCGCCGACCTCCAAGCCGTCCTTCAGGGACCGATCAGGATCTTCCCCATGCCATCACAGAGCAACCGCCGCGGCCGCGGCGCGTTTACGTGCGTCTGCTGCAAGCTTTCCGTGCCGACCGAGGCGTTCGGCACCAAACACCGCAACCACTGCCCCTCCTGCCTCTGGTCGCGGCACGTCGACGAGGAGATCGGCGACCGCCGCGCCTCGTGCAATCAGCCGATGGAGCCCATCGCGATCGCCGTCGCCGAGAACGGCGAATGGGCGATCGTCCACCGCTGCACCGGGTGCGGGCGCCTGCGTCGCAACCGGATCGCGGGCGACGACAGCGAGATGGCGCTGCTGAAGCTCGCGCTCCGGCCCCTCGCCAACCCGGCATTCCCGCTAGATGGATTCTCGCCGTCCTCTCCACCGACAGGTGACGCATGGCCGTGACCCGGGCGCCACCGGCCGTCCGGCTCCGGGCCGACAGCACCAGTTTGGACCTGTAGGGATCCCCCCAAACCGGAGGATTGTGGCGAGTTTATCCAGATTGAGGTGCGTCCCTCTCGTTCGCGTGACACGTTTCCAAGCGGCGCTCCCAGCACACGACGCCGTTGTGATCGAGAGGGGACGTGATGACGAACATGAGGCTTGTCGTGATCGGTGGCCTATTCGCCGCGTGGTCTCCGGCGCACGCGACGGTGAGCTACGGCCCGTCTGAGTACCTCAGCGCCGCGGACAGCCCCTGGTTCGCGATGACCGGGCTCGTGCTCGAGGACTTCGAGGACGGCGTCTTCAACATACCCGGGGTCACCGCCAGCGGCGGGACCGTGCTCGCACCGGGCGGATCGACCGACTCGGTCGACGGCGACGACGGCGCCATCGATGGCTCAGGCACGGCGGGGCATTCCTTCTATCGGATCGCGTCCGACGGGATCCTCTTCTCCTTCAACGCCGCCATGCTCGGCCGCCTGCCGACCCACGCCGGCGTCGTCTGGACCGACGGCCCGAGCGGCGGCGTCATCGAGTTCGAGGCCTACGACGCCTCGGGCGGCCTGATCACCCGGATCACCGGCACACACGCCGACAGCGATTTTCACGGCACGACCGCCGAGGACCGCTTCTATGGCGTCGAGCACGACGCCGGGATCGCCTCGATCTTCATCACCTCCTCCGGCAGCATGGAAGTCGACCACCTGCAGTACATCGTGCCCGCGCCCCAAGCGTTCGGCCTGCTCGCGGCATTCGGAGCCGTCGGCGTCCGGCGGCGCCGCTGACCAACGGTCCACCTCCCCGCCGACGATGGATTGATACAGATCGCAATCAGAAGCGGCGCCTGTGGCGAGCCTGAAGCGCAAGCGAAGGACAAATGCCCAGCAGTCGCACGGATTCCGATGAAACTCGGGCTTGCTTCATCGCACACGTACATGAATCGACGCGGTCCTGTCAGAAGAAAGCACCACAGAGGCACCGAGAACACAGAGAGGAAGAACCGTGCCGTACTGTCGATTCGGCATCGGCTCTTCTCTGTGATCTCTGCGCCTCGGTGGTGAATCTTCTTGGCTGAGATGTGCGCCACGCCCGAGATTCAAGACACTCCCCTGCGCATCACGCCCGCCGCGCGGAAACGACCCGGGATTCGCACGAGCCCCGCCCTCAGGGGCACCCGCCGACGAACGCGTTGACAAACGCCGCAAGATCCGCCAAATCGAAGACGCCGAACGGCTCGGCGAGATCGGCGATGGCATCATGGGCGATGAATGCACTGACGAACGCGCCGATGTCGGCGAGGTCGAGCACGCCGTAAGGCGCGACGAGGTCGGCCGGATTGCACCCCTGCGGCGCGACCGCGAACGTGACGACCGCATCCCCCCCCGCGAGGCCGTCGCCCGACGGGAACGGATCGCCCGGACCAATCTCGCCGTCAAGGGCGAGGCCGTTGCCGACAATCGCGTCGGAAACCGTGAGCGTGTAGAGGCCAGGGGCGCCGGAAGCCGGCGTGAGCACAACGCGGTTGGTCTCCGGCTGGCTGAAGCTCATGACGACACCGCCGTTCGGACCGTTCAGCGCAAAGTCCGCGATCGAGGCCGTGACAGGATCGGAAAAGACCACCTCGATGTCACCCAGCGTGGCCGGCTCGTCGCCAGGCGCAGGGGTCGTTCGCACGATCTTGGGCGGGCCAGCGACGTAAGACTCGGTGGTGGCTCCATCCAGGAGAATCCACGTGTCGGGATCGAGCGACACCGAACCCACCGTTCCGGCGACGGGGATCAGGAAATGCTGGGTGCGGGCGGTGTTCTCGACCGTGGCCCGCTCCGCGCCGAGCGCCACCTCGACCGGCATGACAAAGGTCGGCAGCGATGCGCTCTGCGTCTGCCGCAGGCGGAGGCGGACGTAGTTCTGCCCGTCGATCGTCGCGTTCTGCCAGCCATAGCGGTAGATCAGCTGGCCCGGCTCGTAGACCCACTGGCTGAAAAACGCGTCGAGATCGAGACCCGAACTGTTCTCAGCGACCAACTGGAGGTCGGCGGTCGTCGCGGCCTTGTACGCGAACTGGGCGCGGTAGTCGCCGAGGAACTGGAAGAACGTCTCGTCACCCATGACGCCGCGGAGCATGTGGACCACCCAGCCACCCTTGAGATAGCTGGTGTCATAGTCGAAGATGCGATACTCGTTGGTCGTGTCATACACGTAGACGCTGTAGCTGGTCGTGGTCGACGCACTCGGGCGACGGGCGTTCATCGCGCCGACAAGCGCGGCGTGGCTGTCCCCCCCGTTCTTGAACTCCTCCCAGATCGCCTCGCCGTAGGTCGCGAATCCCTCGTTGAGCCAGATGTCCGACCAGGTGCGGCAGGTGATCATGTCGCCGAACCACTGGTGCGTCAGCTCATGGGCGTTGACATACTCGATGAACACGCCCTCGCCCGTGTTCGTCTGGTGCTCCATGCCCCCGCTGAACGGGAACTCGTAGATCCCGTACTTCTCGTCGATGAACGGGTAGAGGCCGAACTGATCGCTGAACACGCCCAGCATGTCGACCACCCGATTCCAGTTGGTGCGGTGGTTCGTCGTGTCGTCGGCGGGATAGATGTTGAACTCGACGGGCATGGTGTAGACCGTCTGCCCGTCGTCATAGGTGAACGTTTGCGTCCAAGTGTTGTAGGGGTGGCTCGCGATCATCACCAGGTAGGTGGACAGCGGGTAGTCGCTGTGCCAGCGGTAGCGCGAGCGGTTGCCCGAGAGTGAATCAACCCCCTCGAGCACGCCGTTGGCCACACTCCGCATGGTGGACGGTGCGATGATCGCGAGGTCGAGCGTCGCCTTGTCGTCGTTGTCGCCCGGCGCGCCGAACTCGCCGTCCTTGCAGGGCCACCACGTGTAGGCGTAGTAAGGCTCGCTGAGCGAGGCGACCACCGGCTGGCCCCCCGCATAATCGACCTCGATCGAGCCCAGCCCCCGGCTCACGGCCAGCCCGTTGAACTCGATCCGCAGATCAAACTCGTCGCCCGTGTTGAACGTCGAACCCAGCACGATCGTCCGCGTCACGGTGTCCACGGGCTGCACGGTCGCGGCGTTCCCGTTGACCGTGGCCGACGTGATCGTGTAGTTGGTGCGCAGGCGGATGTCGAACTGGGTGAGCCCGTCGATGAGCGAGCGGACGGTGATCGTGTTCGAGCCGTTGATGGTGAGGTCATACCCGCTAACCGAGAGCTCGAGCTCGACGTCGTTGTGCAGGACGTCGGTGTCCTCCAGCCCCCGCGGATCCCGGAGCAATCCGCCCGTGTCGCCCGCGGTCCCGTTGAGCTCGGCGAGCATCGCCGCCGCCGCCTTGCCACACCCCGCGACCTTGCAGTAATCGGCCTGATAGGGCGGGCGGGCGACCAGCTCGCGGGCGGTCGGCTCGCCGTCCGCCGTCGGCTCCGCCCACGCGGGCGCGGCGGCGAGGAGGAGGGCGAGGGACACCGAGCCCGGCAGACAACGCGTATTCATGGCTTCGACCTTTCTGGCCGCGGCGTGGCGCCGCGAACAACTCGTCGCGGCTCCCACCGCGACCACGCCCGCGCGACGTGGAGCGCGCGTGCCCCGGGCGCCGGGCGTCACGAGTGCGCCCGCGCCGATCCCCCTGCACCAGTGTCGGCGGTTTCGGGGGCGAATTCAAGTCAATCGTATCCCGTTATCGGGACGGTCAGCGGCCCCCGCCGGAGCCACCACCCGACCCGCCCCCGCCGGTCGTCGGTGCGGACTCGGGTTGCTTGGTCGGCTCGCCCGGTGGTGGCGTCGGCCCGGCGTCCTTCTGATCGCCGCCACCCCCCGCTTCGCCCGTTTCAGCATTCCCCTCGTCACCTTCATCATCCCCCGAGATCTTGAGGAACGGGATCGTCGAGTCGATGTTGTTGATGGTCTTGCGCAACGATGCGAGGTGCTCGTCGAGATGCCGGAGCGACTCCTCGATCGAGTCGAGCTGCCCGTCGATCGACTTGAGCGAGGCGTCGACGGAGTCGATCTTGTCAAGCGTCCTGAGCCGGGCCTGGAGAGCGGTGAGCTGGGCGTTGGTCGTGTCGATGTGGCCCAAGGCGTCCTCGACGCGGTCGAGCCGCGCATTGGCCCCCTTGAGCTCCTTGTGAATGTCCTGGATGACACAGCCGGGGAGGAGAAGGGCGGCGACAACGAGGGTGAGGATCGGTGCTGCTTTCATGTCGCGAGTGTAGATAGCGAACCCAAGACGGGTCGCGGTGCCTCCCCCGGCGCTGCTTGTGTACTGTCCGTCCGTGAGTTACTCCGCCGGATGGTCCAAGGCGCCGGGCGGGTGTTGCTCGCCGGCTTTCGCGGATTGACCCGCCGCTTCCTCCACGGCGTCGAGAAGGCCGTAGGTGACATCGCAGAACCCGTACCCCAACGAGTCGCCGGCCGGGGCGAGGGCACGGATGCGCGGGAGAAACGTCCGGGCAATCGCCCCGCCGTCGGGGCCTTGGCAGATCTCAACCATCTCCTTCGCCACCGCGGCGAGGCAGTCGTAGGGCCGGGCCTCGTTCCAGTCGACCTTCCTCAGGAACGCAACGCCCGTCTCGATGGAGTGCAGGCCCAGGTCGAACGCGCCATGAGCGTCGAACTCGTCGCTGATCTCGTCCCAAGTGGTGGCCTTGCGATACTCCCTGATGAGCCGCCGGCAGAGCATGAAGTCGGGATCACGAGAAACGCGCGGGCCATGCCGCGTGAGAAACTGCGAGGTGATCTTCGCCTTGTACTTGTCGAGAAGGGCCGAGGAACCGGCCTCATCGCAGAATCGAGCCGCGAGGTGCGCCCGGTTCTCGGGGGAAAACTCGTAGAGGTCGGCGATGACCTCGATGAGCGCACGGGGTTCGAGGGCTTTGAGCTCGCGTGCGATGGTCCGCCAGACACCGGGCTCGGGTGTGCGCTTGGGCATATGGAAGGGTATGGGGACCAGACGATATCCGACTCGTCCATTGGGCGGGTCTGGGCACCGGGCATCACATGTTCGCTGTCAATGCCACATCCCGATGATCCATCCACCGATGGTCACGCAGCCGATGACGAAGATCAATCCCAACATCAACAATGCCGCAACACATCCAAACCTCACGCCGGCGTCAACAATGCTCTCACGGCCCCGTATTGCCCGTGTGTACGATTCCCCAACCTGGCCGGTCAACCCCAGCTCATCGAGACGCCGTTGCACGCAAAGCGGGTACCTCGATCGATCGGCCAGCTTTGTGACCTTTGGCAGTTGGGCGACCACATCCACAGGCCGAGGGCCGAATCGGCCAAGGAATAGCTTGATATGCCGGTCCGCCTCGGCAGAGTCTTCATCACCAATGAAATACCAGCGACCGGCCTCTCGCGGGTCGTGCATCTTCACGCAGATTTCGGCGATCCGAACGCAGACTGACGGGGAATAGCCCGCACCCCTGATGTAGGAGCACAGGCGCTCCTTGGCTCGCCCGTAGTCGCCCCGGTCGAGATCGTCCTGGACCTTCGGACCGCTCATGTCTGAAGCACACCGGTCCTGAACCCCCGCGACCAATCCCAACCCTGCCCCGCCGCCTCCAGCGCCCCGATCAGCTCCTCCCGCGTCCGCGCCGGCTCGATCAGCCGATCCACCCATCCCCGCGCCGCCCCGTGCCGGATGTCCTGCTGCTCGTTGTAGCTCGCCCGCACCGCGTCGAGGATCGCTTCGTGCGTCTCCGGGTCGATCTCCTCGCCCTTGCGCTGGCGGCTGCGTTCTTCGATCATCGCGAGCACGCCCGAGGCCTGGGCCGCGCCCATGACGGCGCACCGTGAGCCGGGCCAGGCGAGGGAGATGAAGGGCTCGAACGCTCGTCCGCACATGGCGTAGTTGCCCGCGCCGTAGCTGGCGCCGGTAATGACGACGATCTTGGGCACGACGGAGTTGCTCATCGCGTTGACGAGCTTGGCGCCCGATCGGATGATGCCGCCCTGCTCGGAGTCACGCCCGACCATGAAGCCGGTCGTGTCGTGCATGAAGACGAGCGGGATCCTGCGCTGGTTGCAGTCCATGATGAACCGGGCGGCCTTGTCAGCCGAGTCGTCGTAGATCACGCGCGGCATGTTCGTCGACTTGCTCGGACCGGCCTTGCCGCCCGGCAGCGAGCGGTCGGTCAGCTTGCCCTGGTTGGCGACGATGCCGACGGCGTGCCCGCCGATCTTGGCGTACGCGCAGCAGAGCGACTTGCCGTACTCGGCCTTGTACTCATCGAAGTCGGGCTCGAGCGATTCGTGGCCCTCTGCGTTGGGCGCGGTGCGCGAGTCGACCACGCACGCGAGGATGTCGTGCACGTCGTACTGCTCGCCCGGCTTGTCCGTGAAGATGGAGGGGAGGTCGGAGCCGTCCCGGACGGGATGAACGAGACCCGGGCGCGAGCCCGGGTGTTCTAACTGCGTACCTACGGACGACTCGCCCGAGACATCAACCGGAGCTTCGAACACCCGGGCTTGCGCCCGGGTCTCGTTGTGGGCGTCCACGCCGCCCCCCCGCTTCCCGAGCACCTCTCTCACTCGCACCAGACAAGCCTCATCATCCGGCTCACGAAAATCAATCGTCCCCGAGATCGCCGCGTGCATCGCCGCCCCGCCAAGCTCCTCGTCGCTCACCTCCTGCCCGATCGCCGCCTTCACGAGCGCCTGGCCCGCCAGATACAGCCCCGAGCCCTCGGTCATGAGCAGCGTGTCGCAGAGGACGGGCAGATATCCGCCGCCGGCGACGCAGAAGCCCATGATCGCCGAGATCTGCGAGATGCCCTCGGCGGAGAGGCGGCTGTTGAGATAGAAGATCCGCCCGAAGTCGTCGGTGTCGGGGAAGACGTCCTCCTGCAACGGCAGGTAGACGCCCGCCGAGTCGACGAGGTAGATCAGCGGGAGTCCGGCCATCCGCGCGACGTGCTGGGCGCGGATGATCTTCTTGCACGTCATCGGGAAGAACGCGCCCGCCTTCACCGTCGCGTCGTTCGCGATGATCATGTGCCGCCGCCCGTGGATGACGCCGATGCCCGTCACCACCCCCGCGGCCGGGGCCCCCCCGTGCTCCGCATACATGTTGTGGGCCGCCCAGAGTCCCAGTTCCTGGAATCCGGCGATCTCGTCGCGATGCGGGTCGAACCCCGACGAGCCGCCTGCCCCAGGCGAGCGAACCTCTCCAGACGAGCCGCGACCGTAAGGGAGCGGTCCCGTATCCACGAGCCGCGCAATCCGCTCCCGCGCCGTCAGCCGCCCCTTCTCGTGCTGCCGCTCGATCGCCTTCGCGCCGCCCCCCGCCCGGATGGCGGCCTCGTCAGCCCGGAACGTCTGGAGGTCCGTCGTCATGTGGCGATGGTATCGGGCGTCACGGGCGACCGCCTGTTGATCCGGAGGCCAGTCCGAGATGATGTCTGACCGCATAGGTGAACCACCGCATCGCCTCGGCGTCGCCGGACTTGCCGAGCGTCATCATCGGTATCCGAACGATGTCGTTGCCCATCTCGAGGACGCACTCCACCTGGTTGAAGATCGGCCGCGGTTCACCCGGTAGCGACGGCCACCTTTCCTCGTAGGTCACCCGGAGAACCTTCGCGGGTTCGAACCGCTTGAACTGCCGCCCAGGACCGATCCCCCATTGCAGCTCCCCACGCCGAGGCGCGATTCGAGCCTCCATCCGTACCCGTGCCGTGCTCGCCAACGTCGTTCCGATCCCCGGAAAGAGCGCGAAAAGCAGTATCGGTGCGATGACGGGCCCGGGCGGCATACCGCCGACCGCCAGCCACGCCACGCCCAGCGCCGTTGCCGCCAGCACGACGCAACCCGTCCAGACATAAGGAACGAATCGCGCGACGGGATTGGGCCGCGTGAGACTGATGGATACGACCGTGCCGTCGTCCGTGACAGTCCCTCCCACCGGCTTCGCGGCCGGCAGAGGGGCCGGCACCGCGGCGGGCGGCCTCCCCGCAGGATCCTCCATGCTCGTACCGCCGGCGACGGCGCTCCTCGCCACGTGGCTCCTTCGGGCCCCGGTCGGGCGATGCGCCGCCTTCGGGCGGGGCAGCCGGCTCCTGATCATCGCCACGATCCAGCGGCCCTCCGCCTCGGTCAGAATGCTCCCGAAGCTGATGGACCTGCCCGCCGATTGCACCTCGATCTTGGTCGCACGCTCATTCCCCGGCGCATTCGATCGATTGGGGTCCGTCCGACGACCCGGGACCAACCCGACCGAAACCTCGCGGCTCTTCGGGATCGTCCGCCGGAACGCAAGGGGGCCCGCCGACCAGACCAAGAGGATCCGGTCACGCGAAAAGCGCACCCGAATGCGCCCGCACCAGTTGAACCAGGAGGTCCAAGCCATGAACACGCCACCGGCGACGTGCGGCATGACGAAGAAAAAGACGAAGATCGCCTCACCGGTTGTGACCGGTCCTCCTCGCGACGTCCACGTCGACCCCGGGGGCACACCGAGGAAATAGGTGATCGGATGCAGCCATGCGAACCACGCGCCCAGATTGAACACAACCGCGGCGAATGTGAACAGCCGCGCAGCCTCGGTGTTTCGCACCGAGGCCCCCAGCTCCACACCGTCCTTGTTCTTCTTGGCCCAGGCGCCCTCCGGAGTCCCGCCCGCGACAATCTCCGCGTCCCGCCTCGCCTCCGCCCGCTGCAGATCGCTCAGCCGGTACATCAGATCGCAGGACCGGCACACCGCGATGTCCCGCTCGGCGTCGATCTCGTCGCCCGGAATCTCGATCTTGCACTTCGGACAGCTCGTGCGCACGCCGCCAGACTAGCGGATCGGGGCCTCGACCGGTTCTCACGCCGCCTCGGCGTGCAACGCCTCACGGTCGCTGCGCCGCAGAGCGCCCGCGAGCCGCTCGATGAGCGACGAAACCGACAGCACCACGTGCAATGGCCGGTTCTCGTCACGCGTGCACACGGCCGTCACGTACTCGCTGTGCTCAAGCTCGCCCGGCACCGGATCGAACGCCTCGGCCCCCAGCCGGCGGATCGCGTCGACCTCGTCGATCAGCAGGCCCGCACGCACGCCGTCCGACTCGACGACCACCACGAGCGGCTGACGCAGCTCGGCGGTGATCTGCTTGGCCCGGTCGAACAACCGGACCATCGAGCCCAGCACCGTCTCCCGCGTCTCGACGATGTGAGCCAGCGCGTCGGGCGCGCGGCCCTCGCCCACCAGGCCCGTCACCTCGACCGCGAGTTGGTGGATCTGAGCGTGCGGATCCGCGAATTCTTCGAGTACCGCCCGCAGCGCGAGATTCCCGTTGGTGAACGCATTGAGCTTCGCTTCATCGCCCATCAGCGCGTCGTACCACACGCCGAACTTGCACGCGTGCGGATCGGTGGTGAGCGTAAACGCACGCTGCTCACGCACCGACGATTCCAGCTCGTTGAGCCAGTTGATGTGGTCGGTCCGCCGAGAATCCAGCAGCTCGATGACCTCTTTCGTCTCCTCGCGCATCGAGGGCAGCCCCAGCACGATGCGCAGATCGATCAGCGGGATGAGCTTGTCACGCAGACGCATCGTGCCCACGATCGCGGGCGGGCTCCCCGGCAACTCGGCGATCGGATGGCCCGTCGTCTTGGTCAGCTCGACCACGTGATCGACGCTGATCATGAAGTGCTGCTCATGCATCTTGAGCGTCAGCCAGCACCCGAGCTCGTTGCGGTCTTCCATGACAGTCCCCGAATCCACGCCCGCCGAGAATGCACGGCCGGGCGTGTTCGACCTCATCGGTCCGGGAACGAATCGGCTCAACCCCAGTTCTGGAAATCTGGGTGAACGACCTAGGGCGTTCACCAGAGCGTGCCGCACGCCGAGATCTCCCGGTGCGTCGGAGGCGCATTCCACAACACATCCAGATTGTTCACCATTTTTTTCCCGAACCTTGCCAACCTGTTCGGAACCTGATACAGTGCCCCCGCCGGGCCCGCGTCCGATACCGCCCCCGGCCGGCGAGAACGTTCATGGTCGAACCTCTCCCGATCCGTACCGGCCCGCGTGCACCCTGACGGCTGAGGGGAGACAGATGGCCAGATAAGCAGATGGCCAAAGGTCGAGATCCCGGAAGCGAGCATCGCTTCTTGATCTGGCCATCTGGTGATCTGTGATCTGGAACTCTGGTCTCCCCAAGACGCCCGCGGCCCCGCACGCCAGAAAGAAGGGAGGGCCTCATGGCCCGCACCGCCAAGCAGGAGAGTTCCGCGCCCGCTCCGTCCGCCAACGCCAACAGCAAGGCCGACAACAAGCCCGACTCCAAAGACACTTCGGCAAATCAGGGCGACCAGCCCGCGGCCCAGGTCGAGACCAAGCCCGCCGGCCAGCCCACCCCCCCACCGATCACCAAGGAAAAGGCCCAGGCCCTCGACCGGGCGCTGGGGCAGATCGAGAAGTCCTTCGGCAAGGGCTCGATCATGCGCCTCGACGAAGACGCCTACCTCGCCATCCCGGGAATCCCCAGCGGGACGATCTCCCTCGACCTCGCCCTCGGCGGCAAGGGGTTCCCCAGGGGCCGCATCATCGAGGTCTTCGGCCCCGAGTCCTCCGGCAAGACCACCGTCGCGCTGCACGCGGTCGCGAGCATCCAGAAGACCGGCGGCGTCGCAGCGTTCATCGACGCCGAGCACGCGCTCGATCCGTCGTGGGCGCGCCGTATCGGCGTCAACATCGACGACCTGCTCGTCTCCCAGCCCGACTGCGGCGAGCAGGCGCTGGAGATCTGCGAGCTCCTCGTCCGCTCCAACGCCGTTGACCTCATCGTCGTGGACTCCGTCGCCGCGCTCATCCCCCGCGCCGAGATCGACGGCGACATGGGCGACAGCCACGTTGGCCTGCAGGCGCGGCTCATGAGCCAGGCGATGCGCAAGCTCACCGGCGCCATCGCCAAGGGCGACTGCACCGTCATCTTCATCAACCAGATCCGCGAGAAGATCGGCGTGATGTTCGGCTCGCCCGAGACGACCCCCGGCGGGCGCGCGCTCAAGTTCTACGCCTCCGTCCGCCTCGATGTCCGCCGCACCGGCGCGATCAAGGAGGGCGACCAGACCGTCGGAAGCCGCGTTCGCGCCAGGGTCGTCAAGAACAAGGTCGCCCCGCCCTTCCGCGACGCCGAGTTCGACATCATGTACGACGAGGGCATCTCGACCACCGGCGACCTGCTCGATCTGGCGGTCAACGAGAAGATCGTGGACAAATCCGGCGCCTGGTTCAGCTACGCCGATCTGCGCCTGGGCCAGGGCCGCGAGCGCTCGAAGGACTTCCTGCGCGAGAACCCCGAGCTGTTCGAGGAGATCCGCCGCAAGGTCCTCGAGATCCGCGCCCCCAAGCCGACCAAGAAGCCCGAACCCGTCGAGGTCTGATCCGGACGCACGACAAGAATCGGAGCCACCACCCGCCGCGACAGCGGCGCGTGGTGCTTTGGTGAGCAATCCGAGGTCGTTGACACTTTTGATTCGAGGGTGTGCGAAGCAACCTGACGGACTCAGCCCGTTCTGATCTGTGGAATTCCAACAAAGAAAGATGCTAACAATGCCAAAGACCAAACCCACCGTCTGGTTCGTTGATGATCTCCAAGCTAATCTAGATGCATTCCAGGCTGCGCATTCCACCGCATTCGACATACGTACGTTCACGTCGATAGATGATGTGCGCGATGCCCTAAAGAAAGAGGAACCGGACGCCATGCTGTGCGATGTCTATTTTTATGAAAGCCCAGAGAGAGCAAAAGCTGTGGAAAAAGAAGTTCAGCAGGCGGCAGAACAGATTCGCAAGACGGCGAAGCGCATCGACGCTGATATGGACAAACATCTTAGTGGAATCGATTTGATGGAATATATCAACAAAAAATTTCACCATTGCACACCTTTTCCAGTCTATGCCTATACCTCAAAAGGCCCATATCTTCTTGGCACAAGTCAACTTGATCGAATCGAGAATGCGAATGCCAAACTGTTCCTGAAGGGTCGCTATAGCCCGGACGTAGAGCGGACACGCCTAAAGGATGATATTGAGGAGTCCAGATTGAGCAAATCATGGTCGGCATGGGTGGCACGCCGCATCAGTCTCGTGCTGTCCGTGTGCGGCGTCGCGGGGTGGCTTGCGGGCAAGGGTCTTGAGTTGTTGTGGGCGTACGCCTTCAACTGAGCCGGGTGCCACGGCTTGTCCGTCTTCGGCAACCCGTGCTCCTACCAGCCTCCCCGCACCAATCACAAAGCCCCAACCAAAAGGACACCCCAACACCCACTTCCGTGCGCAAACACCCGTCCCCCTCCCCAAGCGCCTTGTATCAAGCCCACCGATCCGTATCGTGCGACCATGATCGCCCAAGAACACCACATCCACGCCGCCGACGAAGTAACCGACACCGACCTCCTCCGCGACTTCCTCGCCGGCGACCTGGGCCTCCTCTCGCTCTGCGAAGCCCACGATCTCACCCCCCACCAACTCATCGAACGCCTCGAACAACTTCGCCCCACCCTCGAAGCGATCACCCAACTCGCCCAACTCCGCGAAGAACTCATCGCCGCCCAAGCCCGCGTCGCGGCCCTCGCCCGCCTCCGCGACATCGCCCTCCACGACCCCGCCCACCACGACATCAACCCGAGCCCCGCCGTCACCGCGCGCCACCACGAGACCGCCCGCAAAGCGGCCAACAAACTCATCGCCCTCACCAACCGTGTGCCACGGCCGTCCCGGCCGTGCTCCCCACCCTCCTCAACCTCGTGGGGCGCGCCAGGTGCCACCGCCCGCCCTCCCCGGCGCAGCGGTGCGCCGCTCTGCCGTCCGAGCGTGGAGCGCAAGCGACACGATTCCGCACACGTCCCTCCCCACCGACAATCTCCGGGTCTCTTGTGCTCCGACAAGGCCGAACGCACCGCGGCCACGTCAGATACCACCCGACTTCACCAATCCCGGGTCATTCGTCGCTCCGCCGCGTCGACGCCCGCGGGCCCGAGATCACCCGGCTACGGGCACCCCGCCTGGAAACTCTCGATGAACGCCGCGATATCGCCGAGGTCCCACACGCCGAAGGGCTCGGCGAAATCGACCTGCGACGAATGGATCTGGAAGCCTACGACGAAGGCGTTGATATCGAGAAGGTCGAGCGTGCCGTAGGGCTCGACAAGGTCGGCCAGGCACGGCTCACCCAGGCGGAAGCTGGCGATGCGGGTGTCCCAGCCGATGCCGGGCTCGTCGGTCTGGGAGATACACCAGAAGGTGGTGTCGTCGGTCGGGTCGGTGGTGATGTCGAAGTAGTCGCCCCAGCGGCCGTTGGTGCCGCCGATGGGGCTGCGGCGGACGAGCACAGGCTCGGCCATCGTTCCGGGGGGGTCGGTCGCGAGGCGGCCCGTGACGACGACGCCCGCCGCAAGGTCGGGTGAGCTGGTGCCGAAGACCATGCCGACGTTGCCGCCGCCGTTCGAAAAGATCGCCGGGAAGAAGCCCGAGATGCCGTAACCCGGATCGGCGATGCCCGCCTGCGTCAGGGTCGGGATGCTCGTCGCGGGCCAGCCGTTGAGGCTTATCTGATACCACCGCGGCTTGGCGACGCCGCCGACGGAGACGTGGTGTGTGGTATAGAGCGTTCCGTTTCGGACCTGAGCGTTCATGATCCGGGCGTCGACGACCGAGAGCGTGCCACCGCCCAGGACGGGGGCCCCCGACGCACCACTGAAGGTGCCGACCGGCACGCGGTACGAGTCCTTCGTCGGCTCGGTGACGGGGTTGGAGATGGCATGGACACGGAGCGCGAAATCGCTCTCCACCTCGACGAAATAGGCGGCGCCGGCCGCATCGAAGTTGTCGACGCACTGCACCGACCCGGCGCCGGGGCCGCGGAGGGTGAAGTAAACCGCGGGATCACCGGTCAGCAGCGGCGCCTTGCGGAAGCAGCGGAAGCCCGCGCCGCCCCAGCCGTCCTGGTTGAGGCCGAAGAGATTGCCGGTGACGTAATAGCCCTGCTGGTCGTAGCCAAAGCCCGGGTAGTCCCACCAGAAGGTGGTCCCGTCGGCCTCCAGAACAGCGTCCGTGCGGTAGGCGTGCCAGATTCCGTTGGGGTCGTCATCGTCGGAGACGGCGATCGTGATGTAGGCCGAATTGCTGTAGGTCTCGAGGGCGAGAACGACATAGCGGTTGGTGTCGTAGTCGTAGAAGCACTTGGGGTCGAAAGTGAACGTGCCGGCGCCGATGGGCTCGAAGAAGCCCGGGTTGCCCTGGCTGCCGAGGATGGCGGAGAACTGGAGCGTGCCGGCTTTGGTGTACCAGGCGATGGTCTGGTTGACCGTGATGAGCACGTGGTTTGGGCCCACCGCGAGCGTCGGGTCGGGCGGCACCCAGCCGGTGCGGTCGAGCCCTGAGAACTGGGTGATCGATCCGGGCAGGACGGCCGCGCCCTCGCGCGTCGTGCCGAACGGGACCTTCTCGGGGGTCGGGCCTTGCTCGTGGGCCATGGGCGGCTGGAGGTGAGCATCGACCTCGAACGGCTCTTCGCGGTCCGCGCCGAGGAACGGGCCGGTGACCTGCCGCTGGATGGGGAAGGTGCGGGTGTCGAGGGTCCGCGAGGCGGTCTCGCCGCGCACCGCCGCATCGGGGTTGGAGAGGTCGGCGATCGGCCGGTTCGGGTCAGGCGGGTTAGGATCGACGAGGGTTATCGGGCGGCCATCGAGGCGACGCGGGCCAGCGATTCCTCGATGCCCTGCATCCACACCGCACGCCGCGAGCGTCAGGAGCACCGTCAGAGCGGCGGGAACACCAGCTTGCGTGCGACTCATTGGTCGGTCTCCTTGCGAGCCAATTCGGGCCGGAACTCGGCGTCACTGAGCAGAATCGGCGAATCGACCGGGAGAACATCCCGGCCCGGTGAGGGGCCCGCCCGGCAGCGGGCGGGCCGAGAAGCACCGCGTGTCTGGACTATTCGCGGTCCGGTGTCGGATGATCCACCTTCTCGGCGGGAAATGGCCTGGTCGGGCCGACCCTGTTCGCGGGCGGGGCGTGCCGATGCGACCCGCCCGCCCCGGCGCGTGAAAAACCCGGCCTCGTAGGCCGGGTCGGGAAGAGCGGGTGACCGGAATCGAACCGGCGACATTCAGCTTGGGAAGCTGACGTTCTACCGCTGAACTACACCCGCAGACGCGCGGACAAGCCGCGGGGCCCGCACTTGGGCCTTGGCGCAGTGTATCCGCCGGCGGGGTCGGCGTCGAGTGTCGGGCCTTGGAGCCCCAGGACGGCTATTCGACCGGCACAGAGGCGGTTGCGTCGAACCCGGTCGGCCCGTCGGTTGTGGGCGTGCTGCCCGTGGCCTGGGCCCAGAATGTGTCGGCGTCGACGTCGTCGTTAGCCTTGGCGACGCGGTGCGACTGGTCGAAGAACGACGCGGCCTGCGTCTTGTCCTTCCTGGCCTCGGCGATCACGCCGACGTTCCAGTAAGCCTCGGACGTGTTGACGACCGACGTGTAGGCCTCGAACGCCTCGCGGTAGCGGCCTTCCATGCCCAGGCTCAGCGCGTAGTTGGCCCGGTAGCGGGCCTCGCCCCCGTCGGCCATGACAGCCGCGTGGAATGCTTCGCTCGCTTGCTCGAAGTTCCGGTCACGCAACTGGAGCACGCCCAGGTTGTTCGCGATCACGGCGTCGTTCGGCGCGATTCCGTGGGCGATACCCAGGGTCTCGACGGCCTCGGTGAAGCGCTGCTGGCGGATCTGGAGATCGGCCAGATCAACGTACCCGGGCAGGTAGTTGGGGTTCTGCTCGATGATCTTGAGCAGCACGTACTCGGCCTGGTCGGACCGCCCGTTTTCGTTGAGCAAACGGGCCATCATGTGCAGCGTCCTCGGGGTCGGCGGCCGGTTGGCGCCCTCCTGAAACGCGTCGCGACGGGTCTGTGGGCCGTGGCAGCCGACCAGCCCGCCCGCGAGGAGCATGAGCACGCACGCCGTGCCCGCGAGACGATTCTTCCTGGAATGATGCGTGAACATGGGTCGTGCCCTCCAATTCGGGTCGGTGATCACTGGCCGGCTTCCTGGTCGTGGAAGTGGTACGGGTCCTGGCTGCTGGGCCTGGCGAAATCGGCACCGGCCCGGGTCGAGGCGGTGGTGACGCCCTTCCAGACGCCGTCGCTGAAGGCGACGAGAGTGGGATCGGCGCCGTCGCTGCGGAGACAATCGCGGACGGCGTCGACACGGGCCTGGTAGAGCTCGGTTGAGACGCCGCCGTTTGGCATGACCAGCTCGCCGCCGCCGTACCGGGTGTAGTGCTCGGCGAGCGCGGCGATGTCGCGTCTGCCGATCACGGTGAGCTCGGCGGTGCCGTCGACGAAGTGGTGCGGGTAGATCGTGTGCTGGCTGGTGATGCCGTTGGTCGTCTGCGTGTCGAAGTAGGTCCGCATCAGCCAGGCATTGGTGTCGCCGCGGGCGTCGTCGTCCCATTCCCTGGACACTTCTTGTGGCGCCGACCGGCATCCGGCAAGCAGCCCGGCCGCGATAATTGGGATCAGGATTCGCTTCATGCCACAACCTCCGGGCGCTGGCCCGTCACTTGGAGAACATCTCGATCATCTTCAGGGCCGCCGGTCCGGCCGACACGATGAGCACCACAGGGAAGATGAAGATGACCATGGGGAGCAGGAGCTTGATGGCCATCTTCTCGGCCGATTCCTCGGCTCGCTGGCTGCGCGTCTCGCGCATGGTCTCGGCGAAGGTTCGCAGGGCGTCGGCCATCGAGGTGCCGAAGCGGTCGGCCTGGCTGATGATCGACGAGAGACTGGCGAGGTCGTCGGCGCCGGAGCGGTTGGCCATGTTCTTGAGGGCCTCGGGGCGGCGGGCGCCCAGCAGCATCTCGAGGTTGACCAGGGCCATCTCGTCGGCGAGGGCCTGGGAAGCCTCGCGCATCTCCTCGGCGGTGGCGTTCCAGGCCTGATCGACGCCCATGCCGGCGGAAACGCAGACCTCGAGCAGGTCGATCGCGTTGGGCAGGGCGTTGCGGATCTCGCCGGTGCGCTTCTTGACCTTCTGGGAGAGGATGAAGTTGGGGATCATGGTGGCGCCCGCGGCGCCGGCGACGACGATAAGCACGCCCATGGCCATGCTCACCTGGAACTGGAGGAGCACGAGTATCGCCGCGGTGACTCCCACGACGAGCATGGTGATCTTGATGCCGAAGAACAGCTCGGCCACGCCGCGCTGGCTGTAACCCGCCCTCGCGAGCGTCTGTCGCAGCTTGGGCGATGGCCCACCCAGCACGGAGAGCCCGCCGACCTTGCCGAGCAGCTCGGCGAGCGGGTTGGGCCTGACCTCGGGCTCGGGCAGCGCGACGCCGTCGGTGCGGATCTGCTTGAGCCGCGCGTCGAGGGTGCGTCGCCCCCGGCGGTTGGTCGCGACGATCATCGCGCCGCTGAGGGCGACGATCGCGAACACGGCCATCGGGATGAGCAGGTCGGGTGGCAGCATGGGCGTCGGTGGTTCTCCTCTAGTACTTGATGACCGCCATCTTGCTCATGGCCCAGGCGCCGATGAACATGCTGGCGGTGCACATCATCAGCATGGTCTGGCCCATGTCGGTCGTGTACATGGGCTTGACGTACTCCGGGTTGATCACGTTCAGCAGCA
This sequence comes from Phycisphaeraceae bacterium, assembly GCA_023898685.1. GTDB lineage: Bacteria > Planctomycetota > Phycisphaerae > Phycisphaerales > UBA1924 > UBA1926. Next base: position 2,150,989 of record CP060234.1, on the reverse strand, counting down.
CGAATACCACAACCGGCAGGCCCAGCAGCATCTGCTTGCTCATCTGCGTCTGGGCGATGAGCACGCGGACGCGGCGGCCCAGGCGGAGGCGGTCGCGGATCACGGCGGAGAGCCGGTTGGTGGTCTCCGAGAGATTGCCGCCGGCCTTGATCTGCACGGCGACGGAAGCCGCGAAGAGCTTGAGGTCCTGGCTCGTGCTCTTCTCGGCGACGTTGCGGAGGGCCTGCTCGAGGTTCACGCCCATTTCCTGCTGCTGCACGATGTCGGTCAGCACGCTCTTGACCGGCTCGTCGGATTCCTCGGCGGCCAGCCCGAGCCCCGCGATGACGGTGTGGCCGGCGCGGAGCGAACGGGCGCACAGGTCGAGCGCCTCGACGAACTGGTCGTCGAACTTGGCGGTCTTCTTGTTCGCCTTCATCTTGACGCCCGTCCACATCAGGTAGACGACGCCCGCGCCCGCGAGCGTGGCTCCGAGCGGGTTCTGGGTGAGCACCCAGACCGCGACGAAGGTCCCCACCGCCGAGGACGCGGCGATCAGCAGCAGCGTCGGCAGGGGCGTGGTGAGGCCGGCTTCCTTGCACCGCTTGGCGATCGCGGCGAGGGGCCCCGCGGCCCGCTTGCCCAGCCCGGGCAGGATGGCCTCGAACTCGTGCCCGTCGTGGAAGAGTCGGACGACGCGGCCGCCCTCGTCGTCGCCGTCCTTGTTGACGTTCATCCCGACGCGTCGCTTGACCTGCTCGGAGCGCTTTGAGCGGCTCTGGAGCCAGATCAGCCCGCCGATGCCGGTGACACACAGCACGAGCATGAAGACCGCGCCGATCGCGAGCACGTCGACAGAGGAGAGACCACCCATCACGCGGCCCCCTTCCCGGGTCGGACCATCCGGATCTGCGCCGTGGCGCTGGTCCGGGGCTTGCCGTTCTCGAGCTTGCCCTTGTGGAAGAGCTCGTCGGGCAGCTCGTGCCCCTCGGCCCGCATCTGCTCGAGGACCTTGGGCCGCACGCCGCAGGCCTCGTGGTAGCCCTGGGCGTTGCCCTCCTCGTCGAGCCCGGTCTGCACGAAGCGGAAGACATCCTGGAGCAGGACGACGTCGGACTCCATGCCGGTGATCTCGCTGACCGCGGTCACCTTGCGTCGCCCGCCGGTGAGGCGGTCGGCGTGGACAAGGAGCTGGACGGCGCTGGAGATCTGCTGGCGGATGGTCGAGATCGGGAAGTCGAGGCCCGCCATCGAGACCATGGATTCGAGTCGGCGGATGGTGTCGCGGGTGCCGTTCGAGTGAAGGGTGGTCATCGAGCCGTCGTGGCCCGTGTTCATCGCCTGGAGCATGTCGAGGGCCTCTCCGCCGCGGAGCTCGCCGATGACCACGCGGTCGGGCCTCATGCGCAGGGCGTTCTTGACGAGGTCGCGCTGGGTGATGAGGCCCTTGCCCTCGACGTTGGCGGGGCGGGTCTCGAGGCGGACGACGTGGTCCCGCTGGAGGCGGAGCTCGGCGGCGTCCTCGATCGTCAGCACGCGCTCGCCCTCGGGGATGCAGCGGCTCATGCAGTTGAGCAGCGTGGTCTTGCCCGAGCCCGTGCCGCCCGAGATGATGATGTTGAGCCTTGAAGCGACGGCGGCCTGGAGGAACTTCTGCATCTCGGGCGTCATCGCCCCCACTTCCATCAGCTTCTCGAGCGTGAAGGGGATGTTGCCGAAGCGCCGGATCGAGACGCTGTGCCCGTCGAGCGCGAGGGGGGAGATGATGGCGTTGACGCGGGAGCCGTCCTTCAGGCGCGCGTCGAGCATGGGGGTGCTCTCGTCGACGCGGCGGCCCACGCCCGAGGCGATGCGCTGGATGACGGTCAGCAGGTGGTCGTTGTCGCGGAAGTTGATCTCGCTGAGCTGGAGGCGGCCCTTCTTCTCGACGTAGATCTGCTTGGGGCCGTTGATGAGGATGTCGGAGATGTCGGGGTCGCGGAGGATGTCCTCGAGCGGCCCGAGCCCGAAGATGTCGTCCATCACCTGGGTGATCAGGCGTTCCTTCTCGGCCGCGGTGAGGGGCTTGCCCTCGCCGTGGAGCAGCGTCTCGACCCGCTGGGCGCACTCCTTTCGGAGCTGCTCCTGTGGGAGCTGGCGCGCCTGATTGAGGTCGATGGACTCGAGAAGGCGGCGGTGGATGCGCGTGCGGAGATCGCCGCCGTCGGGGCTCGGCTTGGCGTCGCCGCTGGATGTGTTGGGCGTCTGGCTCATGCGTCAGGCGGCTTTCCTCTTGGCCTTCTTGTCGGCCTTCTTGTCACCCCTCTTGGCCTTGCGGCCCTTCGACTCGTCGGCGCCTGCGTTGCTCAGCGTCTTGGCGAGCTCCGTGAACTTCTTCCTCAGCTTCGACTTGGCGCACTCGGCGAGCAGCGGTTCGCCTGCGTTGAGGGCCCGGATCGCGCTGACCGGGTCGTCGGGCAGCGGGATGATCTCGCCCGAGAACTCGAGCGTGTCGGCCGCCTCGGCCAGCGAGATCGGCTTGCCCGAACCCCGGCAGCGGTTGGCGATGACGTGCACGGGCGTCTTGAGTCCGCTCTGCGAGAGCCCGTGCAGCAGAAGCCGCGCGTTGTGCAGGTCCTTGACGGTGAGCTGCATGGTGATCAGCGTCGCGGTCGAATAGCCCGCGAGGGCCGCGGTGGCTTCGAATGGCAGCGAGGGCGCATCGATCACGGTCGCGGGATAGCCCGTGCGGAAGACGGCGAGCGTCTCCTCGATCTCGTCGAGGTAGAGCGGCGCGGGCTCGCGGAAGTTGACCTGCGATGGGCTGAGCAGCACGTTGAGCCAGCTCCCCCGTTCGACGGCGGTGGAATGGACCAGCTCGATATCCAGAGGCCCCTCGCGAGCCAACAGGTCGGCCAGCCCGTAGTCTCCCTTGACGCCCAGGTGGGTCCCCACACCGCCGAAGCGGGTGTCGAAGTCGATCACCAGCGCTCGCTGCGAGGCGAGCGCGCCCAGTTCCGCGGCGAGGTTGACCGCCACGGTCGTCGCCCCGCACCCGCCGCTCGCGGATAGCACCGTATAGACCTCGCCCAGCGTCGAACTGGGGCCGGAGAGCTGCTCGACCAGTTCGCGGCAGATGGGCACCACGTCGGGGCCGATCCAGTCTCGCGGCAGGAAGTGTCGCGCGCCCGCCTGCATCGACTCGAGCAGGAGCTGCTTGTCGAACGAGGGCGCGATCACGACGAAGCGGCATCGCGGATGCTCGTCGACCAGCTGGCCCACGTAGTCGAGCATCACGGACGGCTCCGGCTCGATGTCGATGACCACCAAGCCCGAGTGCTGCTGCTCGAGGCGTTTCTCGAGCGAGCGCATTGTCTCGAGCTCGGAGATCGGCAGCAGGAGCGCGTCGTTCCCGAACGCGCCGTTCAGCGCATCCGAGATCTCCGGGTTCGTTGTCACCAGGATGGTGCCGGTTGGTGAGTTCATCTTGTCTTGAGGCCCCGGAACGGATCGTGCCGATCACCGCTCCTCCTCGTCCTCCCCCTTGTTCGCGCTGTCATCAGGGTCCGCCGGCGCTACCGGCAGCCGCTGCTGGTCGTGCGTCGCCCACGCGCCAGGCCCCATCAGCCGGTCCAGCCCCATGTCGGCGGCCCATACGGCGGGCGATTCGGGCTTGGCGGCCTCGCCGTGGAGCTTGCCTTCTGCGTAGAGCTCCCACGCGTTGGGCTTGACGTGCGTGTCGCCCGGCATGGGCACGTCGACGGTGGTGTCCATCGGCTCGACGAGGTCGACGGTGGCGAGCACCAGCAGCTCGGTCTCGCCGTGCTCGTAGCGCACCGAGCTGAAGAGCGCGCCCAAGATCGGGATATTGCCCAATCCCGGCACCTTCTGGGTCCGCCCGGCGACCTTCCGATCGAGCAGGCCGGCCATCGCGAACGTCTGGCCCGATCGCATCCGCAGCGTGGTCGCAGCGCGGCGTGTGAGCAGGGAGGGGATGCGGAAGCCTTCGAGTTCGACCGCGCCCACATCGCTCAGGTCGCTGACCTCGGGTGCGACCTGGAGGCGGATCTCGCCGTCGCCCATCACCGTGGGCAGGAAGTTCAGCCGCACGCCGAACTCTTTCCATTCGATGGAGATCTGCGTCGCACCGCCCGCGCCGGCCGAGGCGACCGGGATGGGGAACTCGCCGCCCGCGAGGAAGGAGGCCTTCTCGCCCGACATCGCGACGAGCGTGGGCTCGGCGAGGGTCCGGAGGTATTGGTTGTCCTCGAGCGCCTCGACGAACATCTCGAAGTCGAGGCCCTGGAACCCGGCGAAGAGCGTGGTAGCGTCGCCCACGGTCGCCGACTGGAGCACGTTGAACAGGAGATTGTCCTGGGCGGGCTGGTTGCCCGGGATGCCGATGTCGATCGAGTTGGGATTACCCCCGATGGTCGAGCCGCCGAAGGCGCTGTCGCCCGAGTGCACGGCATTGATGCCGAGCGACCGGATCGCGATGCGGTTGGCCTCGGCGACGCGGACCTTGATCATCACCTGCTGGAGGCCGGCGACGCGGGTCATGTCGACATACTTGATCTCGGCGGCGTCGAGGAAGCGGTGCATCATGTCGGCCTGCTCGGCCTGGCGGAGCGTGCCGGAGACGATCATCACGTCCTCGGACTGCTTGAGGCGCAGATCGGAGCCCGTCAGCACGTCTTCGAGCGTGCGGCGGAGCATCTCGTAGTCGACCTCGACGATCACGCGGGCCTCCCAGCGTTTGCCCTGGGGGTCCCACATGGTCACGTCGGTCGCGCCGACCGACTTGCCGATGATCATCACCCGGCCCGGATTGACCACCTTCACGTCGGCGATCTCATCATCAGCGACGGCCACCTCCGAGATCTTCCAGCCGGGCTCGATCACCTGAGACCGGCCCACCGGCACCTCGACCTGAAGAGGATCGGCCTCCAGCGGGGTGACCGGCACGTCGGCCCGGATGGGCGACGACGCCAGCAGGGTGAGTGAAGCAAAGAGGATCGGGATCAAGCGTCCGCGTGCGTGTGTCATGGTCCGAGGCTCCTCGTGGGCTGTGCGGCCCGGAACTCATTCGTCGATCGGCGAGGGCGGGTCCGCCGGTGCGTCGGCGTACTTCTCCTCGCGCGGCTCCGCCTCACCCCGCTCGTTGAACGTCTGCACCTCTCGGTCGTTTCCGCGGATCACCACCATCCGCCAAGGCCCGTCGGGGTCTGCGTCGGGCTTTATGGCCTGATCCAGAGGGGTCGCGGTCGGGTCGGCCGTCGTCGAGGCGTCGAGCGGGTTGCGCAGCGTGAGCGAGAGCTCGCCCGTGTCGCGGGCGGCCTGCAGTTCGCGGGCCTGCTGCGGATCGACCATCAGCGTGACCATCAGCCCCTTGTTGGAGGAGGCCCTCGTCGGGCGGGTCGGTGCGTCCTCGTCGGTCTCGGGTTCGACCGTGAAGACCGTCTTGTCTTCCACCGCTAGAACGCTGACATTCTGGAGGAGCGTCCGGGAATCGGGCCCGACATCGCCCGGACGCCGGCCCACACGCTTGTAGGCGACGATCACGTCGACGCAGCACCCGGGATAGAGCAGGCCCTTCATCGCCGATGAGGAAGGCAGTTCCACGCTCACGGCCCGCATGCCGTCGGGGAGCGAACTGGCGAGCTTCGCCCCGTCGCCCTCGCTCAGCAGGCCCAGCTCGGTGATGGGCTGGCCGTCGACGAGCGCGGTCTTGAGCACGCGCCCGAGGATCTGAACCGGGTCACCGAACGCGCCGTCGGGCTTGTCGCTCACCGAGACGACGTGCACCTCGATCAGGTCCTTCTCGAGCCTGGTCATCGCCGGCAGGTCGCCCTTGGCGACGAGCACCTCGATCTCGGTCGGGGCGGCCGCGGTCGGCTTTCCGCCGGATCGCAGCGCGGCCATGAGCACCGCCGCGCAGATCGATGCGACGAGCCCGAGTCCGAGAACGCCGAACATTGGTAGTTTCCCGCTCATCGCGGTGGCTCCTTGCACACCAATCCCGTGCGCTTCGTCCCGATGGACATCTGCTCCGATCGACCCGGTGTCGCAAGACCTTGACCGCTGAACACAATCGCCTGAATGTGCGCACTTCCAGGCGTCGTGACCGGCCTACCCCGCTCGCGCCGGACATCCAGAATCGGGGAGAGGTCCAATCAGATGGCGGCGCGAGGCGTGACGCCCGAGAACGCCGCTCGGCGCGCGACCGGAACCACGGGAGGTTTTTTTCCGGGATCGCGTGGCCGAATCGACGCGGCGTAATCGAAGGTGTAGACGAGGGCGACGCCGCCCGTGACGAAAGGACGCTTCGATGCCCCTCGACCTCGCCAGCAGCCTCTCGGTCGGGCATTTCGTGCCCTGGAGCTTTCTTTTCGCGACCGCGTTGCTTGCGACGGGCGTGGACGCGTTCGCACGCCGGGCGTTCAACCCCGTGGTGCTGTGCGTGTGGTTCTTCGGACTGGCGTTCTGCGGCGCGGTCGGCGGATGGGGCGTGCCCGAGCTTGTCGCGGGCATGATCTGCCTCGCGACACCCCACATGCTGATCTGCACGTTTGCGGGCCGGGCGAGGGCTTCGCACGCGAGGGAAGATCAGACGCCGATGGAGGAAGAGCACCACGAGCCGATCCCGCTGCAGAGCGCGGGTGAGCACGGGTCCGGGAACGAATACCGCAAGGTCGCGTGAGCGATCCGAACCATCCGACCTCCGCACGACGCCCCGCGACCGCGGGGCGTTTTTCGTTTGTCGTCGCCGATGGCGTGCGTCGCCGGCTCCGTTCCGCGGATGAGCGAGGGACATGTAGGCAGCAATGCCGTCTGGCGTCTTCGCGAGTCCCGGCCGGTCCGCCCTCGCCTGGAACGTGTCACCGTCGGCGTGCCTGGCGTCTATAGAAAGGTGGGGGCGACGGGGCATCCCAAGCCGGGGTTGCTCGGCGGGCTCGCACGGGGCGCTTCAGAGTCGCCTCAACACTCGATGCACCGACCGGATAACCGCCTTCCGCTCGTCCCGGCGGGACAGATCTCGAGAAGCGACGCGATAGAAGAGGCCACGCTCTCACCTCCACAAGGGCGTTTCTCGTCCGACTGCGCCGGTTGTCAGGATGATCCGGGGCCCGGCCCCGCCCTTGGGCGAGAAAGAATCTTGCCAGCGGTTGCATTCTCGAATTCTGCTTTGCATATCTATCCCGGCGAGCACGACGCATCGCCGCGGGCCGAACGCGAGGCCCGATCGAACGGGACGACTACCAGGAGGATTGCCATGAAGCAGCTCACCACCATCGCCAAGCGGTTCATCAAGGAGGACGAGGGCCTCGAGACCATCGAGTACGCCGTGATGACGGCCCTCATCGTCGCCGGCCTCGTCGCCGCCCTCGGCGCGCTCTCGGGCGCCATCACCGGCCGCTTCGGCGATGTCCAGGGCACGGTCGACGGCATCAGCTAAGCCCTTCTCCGTCGCGGACGGGTCGAGCGACCGGGCGAACTCCGCCCGGCACCCGGCCCGCCCCCGACGTCGTCCAGACGCAGACACGCCCCAGACGGGGCGTGTCTGCTTTTCAGGAGTGATGCATGTTCGAAGGCTCGATCATCCCGGATCCTTCTCAGCACCTCGGGGCTTGGGTGGTCGTGCTGGTCGCGTGCGGCCTCGGCTGCCTGACCGACCTGAAGGCCCGCCGGCTGCCCAACGTGCTCACGCTGGGCCTCTGGGTCACGGGCCTGGCTTACTCGACGATCACCGGCGGACCGATCGGGCTGGGCGGCGCGCTGGCCGCCTCGGTCGTGCTCGCGGTTCCCTACGTGATTCTGTTTCTGTGCGCCGGGGGCGGGGCGGGCGACGCCAAGATGATGGCGGGCGTGGGCGCCTGGCTCGGGCTGTTGGACGGCGGATTGGCGCTGGTGTCGATCGCCCTCGTCGGCGGGCTCGCCGGCGTGGTCGTCAGCTTTGCGAGAGGGGACTCGAGGCGCACACTCGGCAACCTGGCCTTCGCCACCACGGGCGTCGTGGGGGTCGCCTACGGCCAGCTCAAGCCTTCCGAGTGCCTCGCGTTCATGCCCCCGTCGGGCGGGACGCACCGCATCCCCTACGGCGTGGCGATCCTGATGGGCGTCGCGTCGGCATTCGTTGGAGCCCAGCTATGGCACGGATGAAACGAAACGCGAGGCGGGGCACGTCGATCGTCGAAGCCGCCTTCATGATTCCGCTGATGCTGCTGCTCATCTTCGGGGCGCTCGAATCGGGGTGCCTGCTGCATGTGCGGCACACGATGACGACGGCGGCGCGTGAGGCGGCCCGGATGCTGGCGGTCCAGGGCGGGTCGATCTCCGACGCGCAGCAGGTGGCGCTGGCCCAGCTCCCCAACGCCGACAGCTTCGACTATGAGTTCAACGCGAACGCGCCGCTCGATTCGGACCTGGACCGCGACGTGACGGTCACGATAACCGTCCCCTATTCGCAGGCCGCACTGGGCGACTTCTTCAACCTGTACGGAAGCGGGCTGATGCGTGTCGCGGTCACGATGCGGAGCGAGGAGTGAAGCCCGTGAACCCGGAAAGGGGTGAACCCATGCGTACCGAGAAACATCGCCGCGAGGGGCGCCGTTTCAAGAAGTCGCGCGGCTTCCCGCTCTTCGCGGAACGCCGGCGGGGCATGGTGACGATCTGGGGCGTCGTGTCGGTCGGCATGCTGCTGACACTGTCGGCGCTGGTGGTCGACGGCGCGATGCTGTACGGCGCGGAGGCCGACCTGCAGGCCGCGGCGGATTCGGCCGCCCTCGCGGCGGCGAGCGGGCTGACCACGAGCCCGGCCGACGCCCGCAGCCGGGCGGCCACGTACGCGGCGAAGAACCGGGCCGCGGGCCAGCCCGTGCAGGTGCTCGGGTCCGACGTGGTGATGGGCAAGTGGGACGAGGACATGCGGACCTTCACGCCCGTGACGGGCGAGGACGAGATCTACGCGGACTCAGTGCGTGTGACCGCGAGCCTGTCCGAGGACCACGGCAATCCGCTTCACTCGGTGTTCGCCCAGGTGTTCGGCGACGGCGAATCGGACGTGCGTGCCTCGGCGACGGCGGTGTATCGCCCGCGTGACATCGTTCTGGTGCTGGACCTGTCGGGATCGATGAGCTTTGACAGCCAGATCTCGCACATCCCGCTGCTGGGACAGGACGCGATCGAGGACAACCTCTACCAGATCTGGACCGAGCTGGGCTCGCACCAGTACGGCAGCATGGGCTTCGACACCGTGTATCTGTCTTCCAACTACGACTCGGTCGTCGTCAGCCAACTGGGGCTCGACCACGTGCCCTATCCCTATCCCAGCGGGAGCTGGACCGACTTCGTCCGCTACGTCCGCCGCGACGGCACGCTGGCGAACAATGGGTATCGCAAAATGTACGGCGGCCTGACGTTCATGAACTACCTGCTGGCGACGAGGTACAGCGCCAGCCAGACGCCCGATCTCTGGATGACCAGCGAGCAGCCCATCACGGCCGTGAAAGACGCGGTGGATATCTTCCTCGACTTCCTGCGCGACGTGGCGACCAATGACCAGGTGGGGCTGTCGGTGTACACATCATCGAACGGCAGCGCGCTGCTCGAGCACGGGCTGACGCACGACATCGAGCTGATCCGCTCGCTGTCGCGGCACCGCCAGGCGGGGCACTACGACGCCTACACCAACATCGGCGCCGGCATGCAGGTCGCCCGGCAGGAGTTGGACACCAACGGGCGGTCGGGCACGCTCAAGACGATGATCCTGCTGACCGACGGCCAGGCGAACAAGCCTTACAACACCGACTACGCCCGGCAGTATGTGCTCGACGAGGCGTACGCGGCCGCGGACGACGGCTACCCCATCATGGCGATCAGCCTGGGCGCGGACGCCGATCTGGGGCTGCTGCGTGACGTGGCGTCGATCACGGAGGGCGTGGCGTTCAACATCCCGGGCGGGCAGTCGGTGGCCGACTACGCCGACGACCTGCGCGAGGTGTTCCAGCACATCGCGTCGGAGCGGCCGATGCGGCTGGTGGAGTGAGCCGCGGGCGACATCATGGGTTTCGCAGCGAGCCGGGCCGTGGGGGCCCGGTCTTTTTCGTCGGCTTGGGGCGGCACCGGTTGATCGGAGCCGCGGGCGCAAGAGGCTCTTGCATCACGCTCGCCCGCACTCTTATCCAAGTTCTTGTTGCGGGCGCGTTTGCAGGTCTCCTCGCCCGTCACCGACGGGGGAGGTGCCGGAGTCCATCCGAAGGATGAGCGGTGGCGGAGGGGGTGCCTCGAAACGAGCGTCCAAGAACGCCCGAAGAACCCCCTCCGACCCGCCTTCGGCGGGCCACCTCCCCCGTCGGCGACGGGGGAGAAGAGGTTGAATGCAAGGGCCTCGTGAGCTCGCGGACACACGGGCGCCGGTCGCGACGACCACTCCGCGTGCTCACGCCCGCGGCTGGGGTACTGGGCGGACGCTGGCAAATGGGTCGGGTGTAGAGGAGGGTCGCTACTTGAATGGTGACCCAAAGGTCATCGCAAGCAGAGCTACGAAGAGCGTCCACATCAGTAGCCCGAGAAAGACACCCGCTGCAATCGTCATTACCGGGTTGCGGTCGAGTTTCCGGTGCGAGTGTCTCGATTCGACACGAACCTCTGGGTGAATCACATCGATTGCATGATCGGCATCAGTAGCTTCCACGCGAGCGATGTACTCTATTCCGTGCCTGACCGCGACCTTTCGCGCCGCTGATTCGCTACCACATTCAACATCAAAGCGAGTCGTCTCGCCCCTCTGGTCGATGCCGTGGACGCGGAAGATCGACATCCATCACACCCCGACCACGACGGGCTCGCCGTCGACAATCAACTCCGCCTCGGTCTTGGCGACCACCTCGTCGGCGGTGACGCCCGGGGCGAGTTCGGTGAGGCGGAAGCGGCGGCGTACGGGCTCCATCTCGAGCACGCAGAGGTCGGTGATGACCATGTCGATGCACGCCTTGCCCGTGAGCGGGAGCGAGCATTCCTTGACCAGCTTCGCCTCGCCCTTCTTCGAGCAGTGCTCCATCACGACGATGACCTTGCGCACGCCCGCGACGAGGTCCATCGCGCCGCCCATGCCCTTGACCATCTTGCCCGGGATCATCCAGTTGGCGATGTCGCCCTCCTCGCTGAGCTGCATCGCGCCGAGGATGCACATGTCGATGTGCCCGCCCCGGATCATGCCGAACGAGTCGGAACTCGAGAAGAAGCTCGACCCCGTTCTCGCCGTCACCGTCTGCTTGCCGGCGTTGATCAGGTCGGCGTCGACCTCGGCGTCGATCGGGAATGGCCCGATGCCCAGCAGCCCGTTCTCCGACTGGAGCCAGACGTCCATCCCCTCCGGGATGTAGTTGGCGACGAGCGTCGGCATCCCGATGCCCAGGTTGACGACATAGCCGTCCCGGAGTTCGAGGGCGGCCCGGCTGGCGATCTGGTCACGTGTCATCGGCATGTCGACAGTGTACCCGGCGTGCGGGGGCGACATTTCGCGGGCGGCGTTCCGAATACACTCCGGACGCGGGCGGTCTGCGCCGCGAGGAGGGTCCGCCGTGACCGAGATCGAGAACCTCGTCTTTGTCGCCGCCAAGCGCTGGGTCTCCGCCGTGGACGGGGGGACGGGCGACGTGCTGTGGACGACCGAGGTGCCCGGGAGCGGGTGGTTCAATTCGGGCTTCATGACGCTCGTGGCCGACCCCACGGGCGTCTACGCGACGCGCACGGGCCGGCTGACCTGCCTCGACCCGATCAGTGGACAGATCCTCTGGTCGATCAAGGTGCCGGGAGGCGGCAACAGCCTGCCGATCGTCGCGACGATGATGGGAAGCGGGGGCTCGAACGCCGCGATCGTGGCGGCCATGCAGGCTCAGCAGCAGGCCGCCGCTGCCGCCGCGGCGTCCGGGTAACCGGCGGGCGCGAGCGGAATCGCGGTGTTCGGATCGAACCGGAATAATCGAGTCGGCGAGCGTGATCGCTTGCTGCGTCGCACGCCGCGGCGTGTGAAAGGGACACCCGATGCCACGATCGACCGCCGGACGCGCCGCGACGCTTGCCGCGTTGTGCCTGGGCCTCTTCGCCTCGTCGCGGGCGCTGGCGCTCCCGCCCGAACACATGTCTGAGACCGACTGGCAAAAGGTCCGCCTGAAGAAGTACCAGCTCGTGGAAATGACGCTGGGGCTTCAGGGGTACGACCCGGTGGCCTACTTCCCGGAGGGCGATGCGAAGGAACACAAGGGCAAGGCGGCCAAGGGAAGCGAGAAGATCGAGCTCACCTACAACGGCGTCGTCTACCGATTCATCACCGCGGCCAACCGCGACCTGTTCAAGGAGCACCCTGAGAAGTATGAGCCCGCGTTCGGGGGCTGGTGCGCCTACGCCGCCGCCAAGGAGAAGTACACGAAGCCGAGCCCGAAGTCGTTCCGCATCGAGCATGGGCGGCTGATGCTCTTTTACGTCGACCTGTTCACCGACACGAACAAGCTGTGGGTGAAGGAGGGGCCCGCCACGCTCGAGCCTCTTGCCGATGCGTGGTGGAACAAGGAGACGGGGGAGCGACCGCCGAAGAAGCCCGAGGACGCGGAGCCGACCGACAAGCCGTGACCGGAGCGATCAGGGCGATCGGCCGGTGCGATCGGGCGTTTCGGTCTCGCGCTTGCGCCGGCTCGACTTGAGCAGGAAGGTGCCGAGCCCTAACGACAGCACGCCGACACCGCCGAACGCGGCCTTATGCAGGATTCGGGCGGGGCGCTCGTGTTCCGGGACGGCGGGCTCGGCGAGCGGATCGTCGGAGACCTGCGTGTAGAGCGATCCCAGCTCGGTCACGGCTCCGACGAGGCCGTAGCTGGCGAGCAGGGCGCCGACGCCGATGAGGATGACGGCGACGAGCTGGCGCACCCATCCACCTTTCCCGCGAAGCGATCACAAGTCCAGCAGAAGACGCTTCGGATCCTCTATTGCATCCTTGACGTGCACGAGGAACCGCACCGCTTCCGACCCGTCGACGATGCGGTGGTCGTATGAAAGCGCGAGGTACATCATGGGCCGCAGCGCGATCTCGCCCGGCCTGTCGGGGTGCTCGACCGCGCGGTTCTTGATGCCGTGCATGCCGAGGATGCCGGACTGAGGCGGGTTGAGGATGGGCGTGGAGAGCAGCGAGCCGAACACGCCGCCGTTGGTGATCGTGAACGTGCCGCCCTGCATCTCGTCGAGGCCGAGCCGGCCTTCTTTCGCGCGTGTGCCGAAGTCCTTGATCTGGGCCTCGATCTGGGCGAACGAGAGCGTCTCGGCGTTCCGCAGCACCGGCACCACGAGGCCCTTGGGGCTCGACACCGCGATCGCCACGTCCTGGTAGTCGTGAGACTCGATCGCGGGTTTGCCCTCGGCGTCGACGACGATCGAGGCGTTGACGCGCGGGAAGGCCCGCAGGGCCCCCACCACCGCCTTGACGAAGAAGCTCATGAAGCCGAGACCGACGCCGTGGCGATCGGTGAAGGCTTCTTTGTACTGCTTGCGGGTCTCCATCACGGCGGTCATGTCGACCTCGTTGAAGGTCGTGAGCATCGCCGCGGTGTGCTGGGCATCGACGAGCCGGGCCGCGATCCGCTGACGCATCGGGCTCATCTTCTCGTGGGACACGGCCCGCGAAGGCCCCGCGGCGACCGCGACTCGTCCTTCATCCGCGCCGGCATCTCTGACTCCCGCCGCGGCGGTCTCGACGCCCTGGATCGCCGCGAGCACGTCCTGCTCACGCACGCGGCCGCCGGGGCCGGTGCCCTGGACGGCGTGCAGATCGACGTGCTTCTCGGTGGCCAGCTTCTTGGCGAGGGGCGTGGCGCGGACGTCGCCGTTCGCGGCGGGGGGTTGAGTCTCAGAGTCCCGGTCGGGGGTCGTTGCGCCGGCGCTCTGCTCGGCGGGCTTGGATGGCGCCGGCTTTGCCGGTGGTTCGGCCACCGCGGTCGACGACCGGTCGCTGACGCCCGCGGCCCCTTCCTGCGCCGTGGCGGCGGATTTGGTGGTGGACGACTTGGTCGCGGCCTTGGGCTTCTCGGCCGACTCGTCGACCGAGCCCACGACCGCCCCCACGGCGACGGTGTCGCCCTCGGCCGCCCCGCGACGCAGCAGGCCCGACGCCGGCGCAGGGATCTCCATCGTGATCTTGTCGGTCTCGAGTTCGATCACGGTCTCGTCGCGTTCGACCCACTCGCCGTCGGCCTTGGTCCACGCGCCGATCACGCCCTCGGTGATCGATTCGCCGACCGTGGGGATCACAATGTCCTGCGCCATGCTCGCCTCGTGTCCTTCTCGCGCCCTGTTCCCGGGCGGGGCGGTTCATTCATCCTGCAACGGCTTCGGCCCGATGGCCTCGGTGATGAGGTGCTCCTGCTCGCTCTTGTGCACCCGCTTCGAGCCCACGGCCGGGCTCGCCGAGGGCATGCGGCCGATGTACCTAGGCCGCTCCACGCCCAGGAACGCCGTGATCTGGTCGGTCACGTACATCCCGCCGCCCATGTTCCGCGGCTCCTCCTGGGCGTAGACGAGTTCGGCGGTGTCGGGGTATCGGCCCAGCACGTCCTTCATCAGATCGAAGTGGAAGGGATAGAGCTGCTCGATGCGGATCAGGGCCACGTCCTCGCGCCCCAGCGCCGCGCGCCGCTCGGCGAGGTCGTAGTAGAACTTGCCGCAACAGAGCGTGATCTGCCGGACCTTCGAGCGATCGGCGCCGCCCACGAACATCGGGTCGTCGATGATCTCCTCGAAGTGCCCCTTGGTGAGCTCCTCGATCCGGCTCGTGGGGACGCGCAGCATGCTCTTGGGCGTCGCGACGATCAGCGGCTTGCGGAAGCTGCGCTTCACCTGCCGGCGGAGCATGTGGAAGGTCTGCGCCGCGGTCGACGGGTAGACCACCTGCATGTTGTTGTTCCCGCACCCCTTCAGGAACCGCTCGATCCGGCACGACGAGTGCTCGGGCCCAGCGCCCTCGTACCCGTGCGGGAGCAGCATCACCAGCCCGGACCATCGCTCCCACTTCACCTCCGCGGTCGCGACGAACTGGTCGATGATCGCCTGGGCGCCGTTGGCAAAATCGCCGAACTGGGCCTCCCAGATCACCAGCATCGCGGGGTCGGCGAGTGAATAGCCGTAGTCGAACCCCAGCACCGAAGCTTCGCTGAGCGGGCTGTCGTAGACGCAGAACTTGGCCTGGCGGGGCCGCCCGTCGGCCCCGACCGAGCCGGGCGGGGTGTCGGTCCCGAACACGCCCATCTCGCGGATGTGGTTCAGGGGCGTATAGGGTTCGCCGGTGTTCGCGTCGCGCAGCACCGCGTGGCGATGGCTGAACGTGCCGCGGCGGCAGTCCTGCCCGCTCAGACGCAGCGCGTAGCCCTCCATGAGCAGCGTCCCGTAGGCCAGCGACTCGGCGTCGGCGTAGCTGATCTCGCCCGTCTCCGGGAGTGACGCCCTGGCGTTGAGCAGGGGCGCGAGCTTGCGGTTGACCTCGAAGTTGTCGGGCACGCGGCCCAGGGCCTCGCAGACCTCTTTGAGCGTTTCCATCGACACGGCCGTCTCGCCCGGATCGAACGAGAACTTGTGGCGCAGCCCGGCCCACCGCGAGCTGCCCGGGTCGATCGTCGGATCGTGCGGGTTGGCCTTGACCTCGCGCTGCGCCTGCTCGAGCGCCTCGTCCATCCGCAGCTCGATGGCGGCAAGGTCGGCCTGGTTGATCACGCCCTCGTCGAGCAGCTGCCGCTGGTAGCGGTCGTGAACGCTCTGCTTGCCCTTGATGAGCCTGGCGAGGATGGGCTGGGTGAAGCTGGTCTCGTCCTGCTCGTTGTGCCCGTATTTGCGGTAGCACTGGAGGTCGATGAAGATGTCGCGCTTGAACGTCTGGCGGAATTCCATCGCGAAGGCGGCCGTGATGACGACCGCCTCGGGGTCCTCCCCGTTGACGTGGAGGATCGGCGCTTCGATCATCTTCGCGACGTCGGTGCAGTACCTGCTCGAGCGAGCGTCCTCGGGCACGGTCGTGAACCCGATCTGGTTGTTGACGACGATGTGCACCGTGCCGCCCGTGGTGTAGCCCTCGAGCTGGCTGAAGTTGAGGATTTCGGCCACGATGCCCTGGCCCGCCACAGCGGCGTCGCCGTGGATCACCACGGGGACGACGCGCTTGCGCTCGAGGTCGGCCCGCAGCCGCTGCTTGGCGCGGCACCGCCCCTGCACGACCGCCCCGACGCACTCGAGGTGGCTGGGATTGCTCGCCATCGCGAGGTGAAGCATCCGCCCGTTAGGGAAGCGGCGCGTGCCCGAGTAGCCGCGGTGGTACTTCACGTCGCCGCCGCTGTCGTCGAAGTCCTCGAGCCAGGTCTCTTCGAACTCGGTGAACATCTGCTGATAAGTCTTGCCCAGGATGTTGTTGAGGACATTGAGCCGCCCGCGGTGGGCCATGCCCAGCACGATCTCCTCGATGCCCAGCCGGCTCGCGGTTTCGATCAGCCGGTCGAGCAGGGGGATGAGCGACTCCGAGCCTTCGAGGCTGAACCGCTTCTCGCCCGGGTAGCGCTTGCCCAGGAAACGCTCGAACATCTCCGCCCGGGTGAGCTGCTCGAGCAGATGGGCCTTCTCGCCGCGCGTGAGCTCGTACCGCCCGCCCGTGCGCTCGAAGCGTTCGAGCAGCCAGGCGCGGGCGTCGGTGTCGGTCACGTGCATGAACTCGGCGCCGATCGAGCCGCAGTAGGTCCGCTCGAGGCGATCGACAAGGTCGCGCAGCGACATCGCGCCGTCGTGCCCGACGGCTCCGGCATCGACCGGGCGGCGGAGATCCTCGTCGGTGAGCTCGTGGTACTCGAAGGTCAGGTCTTCGGGCCGCTCGCGCGCGCGATCAAACGGATCGATCCTGGCGACGAGGTGGCCGTTGGTGCGGTAGGCGGTGATGAAGTCGTCGACCACCGCCTGGAAATGCGAGGCCTGTCCGGCGGGCTGGCCCACGAACGGGGTTACCCTGATCGGGGCGGTGCTCGACCGCAACGGCGAGGCCGAGGGCCACACCCCCGCGTCGTGGGATGGGGCCGCGAGTTTCGCGACCGAAGCCGCGCCGTTCGCCGAACCGTTCCGGGTCGCGTGGCCGCCGTCGACCCCGTGGATCTTCAGGTCGCCGGCCATCGCGAGCTCGAAGCCGGCAAAGAACATCTGCTCGGCCTGGCTGAGTGCGGTGGGGTCGGCCTTGTAGAGGCGGTATCTCGCCTCGAGATACTCGGGGCTCCAGCCGTTGACGGAACGCGGGATCGCGTTGGGGGCGGTGGTCATGTCGCTTGATCGGTACTTGGCCGTGCGCGGATCCGACCCCCAGGCCGGTCCGGCGCGCGGCGGACATCGATACAACGGGATAGTACCCGGGTCTATCGGTCGTCCGAACGCCTTGCTCGTGTTTCGTCCGCGAATCGGGGCCGAACGATCACCCGAATCGGCCGGTGACGTATTGCTCCGTTTCCCTGAGCTTCGGGTTGCCGAAGATCGCCTCGGTCGGGCCGTACTCGACGAGGTGGCCCAGGTACATGAAGGCGGTGTAGCGGCTGACGCGGGCGGCCTGCTGCATGTTGTGGGTCACGATGAGGACCGAATAACGCTCGGAGATCTCCGCGATCAGCTCCTCGACGCGCTGGGTGGCGATGGGGTCGAGAGCCGAGCAGGGCTCGTCGAGCAACAGGACCTCTGGATCTGAAACGATCGCCCGGGCGATGCACAGCCGCTGCTGCTGCCCGCCCGACAGGCCCAGGGCCGGGGCGGCGAGGCGGTCCTTGACCTCTTCCCAGAGGGCCGCGCCGCGGAGGGCCCGCTCGCAGGCGTCACGGAGGACCGACTTCTTACGCACGCCGTCGATGCGCAGGGGATAGACGACGTTCTCGAAGATAGACATGGGGAAGGGGTTGGGCTTCTGGAAGACCATGCCGAGGCGCTTGCGGAGGTCGATGACGTCGACGTGTGGCGCGTAAAGCGGGGCGCCGTTGAGCAGCATCCGCCCGTCGACGCGGACGCCGTCGATGAGGTCGTTGAGGCGGTTGACGCTCCGCAGCAGGGTGCTCTTGCCGCAGCCCGATGGGCCGATGAGGGCGGTGACCTTGCCGCGTGAGATCGGCATGGAGACATCGAAGAGGGCTCGGCTCGACCCGTACCAGAGCGAGAACGCCTCGATCTCGATGACCGCGTCCTCGGTGAGCACCTCGGGATGGACCGTCGCCTTGGTGGGCTCGCCTCGCCTGATCGCGTCGAGGACAGACCCCTGGCGCTTCCTGCCGCTCGGCTTGGGCTCTTCGGCGATGCCCTTCGGTTCCACTTCGCTCGCTCCGATCGGTTCGATCGCGCTGACGACCCCGTTGGACCCATTCATAGCCCGCCGCCTCCTCGCCGTCCCGTCAGCCGGGCCCGGATCACCATCGCCGCCAGATTGAGCACGAGCACGATCGCCACCAGCAGCAGCGTGGTGGTCCACACCAGGGGCCTGGCGGCCTCGGCGTCGGGGCTCTGGAAGCCCAGGTTGTAGATGTGGAAACCGAGGTGCATGAACGTCCGATCGCCGTGCAGGAACGGGGGCGTCGCGGTCACGGGCGACGCGGGCGCCAGGTTGACCGCGCCGACGAGCATCAGGGGCGCGACCTCGCCCGCCCCGCGGGCCATCGCGAGGATCGCCCCGGTGAGCACGCCCGGCATCGAGGCGGGCAGGACGATCCGCCGGATCGTCTGCCACCGGCTCGCCCCGCAGCCCAGGCTGCCCTCGCGCATCGACCCGGGCACCGCGGCGATCGCCTCCTCGGTCGCGACAATCACGACCGGCAGCGTGAGCAGCGCCAGCGTGAACGCGGCCCAGAGGATGCCCCGGGCCCCAAACGTGGGCTGTTCGGGCAGCTTCTCGGCGAAGAAGCCATGGAAGTAGGGTGTCCGCCAGGCGAGGTAGATCGCCAAGCCCACGGCCCCCATCCACAGGCCCCACGTCGCGGAGCGCACCAGCCGGGCGGAGAGCGATCGACCACCCGAGAGCACACCGGGTGTCGACGCCCCGGCACCGAGCAGGCCCGCGAGCACGACCAGGCCACCCAGACCCGCGATCAGCAACCACCAGGGCGTGCGGGGCAGGGCCGCGGCGCCGGGTCCGCCGTCGATATACCCGCCCATTGTGTAGCAGAAGAAGCCCAGGCCGAACATGCCGTAGACGATGCTGGGCACGCCCGCGAGGTTGTTGATCGCGATACGGATCACGCTCGTCACCACGCCCTGGCTCGCGTATTCACGGAGGTAGATCGCCGCGATGACGCCCAGCGGCACGACGCTGACGGTCAGCAGCATCGTGAGCACAACCGTGCCCACGATGACTGGGAACACGCCCCCCTCGCCCGGGCTCTCGCCCGGGGGCCTCGAGAGGAAGTCGCCCCAGCGGGCGAGGTAGAGGCGCACACGACCCAGAGGGCCGAGCGTGTTGGCGTGGATCACGCGCCGGGCCTGCGAGAGCCGCATCGGCTCTTCGGGCTTGGTCTGGGCGACCGGGGCGAAGCGGTCGAGCCCCGGGTCGACGATCTCGACGCGGACGGTGTCGTCGCGCTGCTCGAGGTCCTTGATCCGGCTCAGCAGGGTTTCGCGCTCATCCTCGGCCACCGAGCTATCGAAGGCGATCTTGTCGAGTCGGACCTGGGCCTGCTGCTCGGTCAGCGTGCCCCGCAGGAAGGGCCTCTCGAGCACGGCGTGCAGCCCGGTACCGCAGGCGAGCACCGCGATCGCCAGCAGGGCCACCGAGCGGGACCGCGACTCGGGCAGTGCCCTCCAGACTCCGACGGCACCCGCGAGTGAGCCCAGGCACGCCAGCGTCGTGATCGCCCAGAGCCAGACGGGGCCCGCCGGGTCATGATCGCCCGCGGCCCGCTCGACGCGCCGCTCGGCCCAGTTGAGCTCGGCCAGACGATCCTGGACGGCGGGGATCCTGTTCCGGAGCAGGCGGTCGATCTCGTCGCGACGATCGCGGGCGGCGCCCATCAGCTCATCGATCTTTTCGGAGGTCTCTGCCGGGCCTTGGGCGACGTGCACCTCGCGGGCAATCACCCGCGTTTCCCCGGTCTCACTCAGGACGCGCTGGGTCGCGGGGTGCGATCCATTTGGTGTCTGGACCTCGAACGACTCGACGAAGGGCGTGTTGGCCGGCTCCTCGATCTCCTGGCGGAGCACGACCGCGTCAGGCACGCCGATGAACACTCCCCACTGGTCGCGCTCGACGACCACCGCGTCGTCGGGCCGCTCGCGCGAGGCGATCTCGTAGGCGGGGACCCACCGGAACGAATCACGCCCCAGGTCACGATTGCCCAGGCGGAAGCGGTATCGCGTCCGGGGCCCAGCGGTGTCGGCTTGGGTGAGATCACCGGCCTTGAGTAGCGCATTGATCCGGGCCTGCTCCTCCTCGTTGGGGGTGAAGGTCTCCGAGCCCATCGGCATGCCCAGGAACACCTCGCCGGAGCGGAGCGTGACGCGATCGACGGGGCGGGGCCAGAGCGTCGAGAACCCGTGCCCGGCGATCAGCACGATAATCACCGCGACCATGCCCAGGCAGAGCAGCAACGCCGAGCCCATGAGCCAGACCGAGGGCTCGCCGAACGCTGACGGGGGCGTGGAGCGGCGCTGGTGGACGCCCGGCACGGGGATGTCGTTGACGATCCCGGTCATAGGGCGGCGTTCCGTTTCCTGAAGTGCTGACGCACGACCTCGGCGGTGGTGTTGATTGCGAGCGTCATCGCGAAGAGGACCAGCCCGCACAGGAACAGCACGTGGTAGTGGGTGCTCGCTCGGGGGGCCTCGGGCAGCTCAACGGCGATATTGGCGGCGAGCGTGCGGAACCCGCTGAAGATGTTCATCGACATCTCAGGCGTGTTGCCGGTGGCCATGAGCACGATCATCGTCTCGCCGACGGCCCGGCCCAGGCCGATCATGATGGCGCTGAAGATGCCGCTGCCGGCGACGGGCAGGACAACCCGGATCGCCGTCTGCCAGGGCGTCGCCCCCACGCCCAGCGAGGCCGAGCGGAGCGCGTCGGGAACGCCGCGGATCGCGTCCTCGCTGATGGTGTAGATGATGGGGATGACGGCGACGCCCATGATCATGCCCACGACGAGCGTGTTGCGCTGGCTGAAGTGGCCGAAGATGGAGTCACGCGGGTCGAAACCCGCGGCGTCGAGCGCGGCGCCGAGCGTCCACGCGATCAGCAGCCCCAGTGAGAGGTTGAGCAGGAGGCGGATCAACTCGCACACATTCGCCCACCAGCCCGGGCCCATGCCCGAGACGCGCCGCCAGAAGGGGCTGAAGACGGTCGAATCGAGGATGAGCAGAACGCAGACGATGGGGAAGAGCAGGGCAACGAGCCAGCCCGCGGTGCCCGAGCCGAAATCGCCGTTGAGCCACGACTGGATCGAACCCGGGCCGCCATCGGGTGGGCTGAAGAGCAGATTCTGGATGAGCCCGCCCGCCGGGATCGCGGCGACGACGCCCAGGGCGAGCGCGACGGCGATGAGCCCGAACTGGCCCACGGTCCCCCAGCGGGCGCGCCGGTCACGCGGGATCAGCCGCCACGCGTGGGCCGCGAGCACGACGACGAGCGGCCCGGTCGCCGCGAAGACGATGACACGGGGCAACTGGTCGCGCACGAACGGGGCGATGACCATCGCCGCCATGAACCCAAGCACGACGCTGGGCAGCGACGCCATCAGCTCGATCGTGGGTTTGGCGAAGCGGCGGGCGCGCCGGTGCAGAAACTCGCTCGAGTAGATCGCCGCGAGCACCGCGATCGGCGCGGCGAAGAGCATCGAGACCACCGTCGCCTTGATCGTCCCGAAGATCAGGGGGATGAGACTGAATTTGGGCTCGGCGTCGGCCGACCCGGTGGACTGGTAGACGTACTCGGGTTTGTCGTATCCCTCGTACTGCACCTTCGAGAACAGGGCGCTGAACGACGCCTCGGTGTGCCCGGGCTCGACGCCCGTCGCGACCGCGTGCCCGGCATCGTCGACCGCGAGCACGACGCTCGAATCGGGCGAGGCCGCGATCGAGGCGATCGGACCCAGTCCATTGGCGTTCAGCCTCACGATCACCTTGTTGCTCAGCGTGTTGTACATGACCGCCGAGCCGTCGGCGAAGCCGGCGGTAACTGTGCGATCGCGATCGCCCGCACGGATGGCGGTGACGGCGGCCGAGCCGAACACACGGCGGCGGGTGAGCCTGGGCGTGCCGTCGTGGGCGGTCCAGGTGGACACGCCGCCCTCGGTGTCGCCCACGAGCAGCGTCTCGGATCCGAGCCCCATCGCGACGGCGGAGATCGGGGCCGCGGTCTCGACGCGGACAACGGGCGGCAGGTCGGTCTGGTTTCGATCCTTGCGGCGGTCGATGAGGGCGATCTCGCCGGGCCGCCAGATGGCGTAGACCCACGACCCGGAGCCCGACGCGAAGACCCAGTCTGGGGCCGGGCCGTTCAAGGTGGGCACCTCCTGGTCATGCGAGGCGCGGTAACGGATGGTGTCGGCCCCCAGGGCCCGGCGCCCGCGGAGCACACCGATGACCGGCCCATCGGGCCCGAGCGCGGCGAACTGGCGCTCGCGGGCTGTCTTGCCGCGTGAATCGGCCGACACCGCGCGCGGCCCCAGATCGAACGGCCCGAGGCGCGTGACCTCGAGCGTCCAGCGCCGGATGCTGCCGTCGTCGAGACGCTGGATGTAGGTGTCGGGCTCGTCGCCCGGGCTGAGACCGTCTGCTGTCGCGTCGCGACCCTGGGCTTGCGTCGCTCTTGCGGGGGCGTCGTCGATCGGCTTCCAGGAGAGCGCCGTGCGCACGATCGCGAACGAGCCGTCGGCCGTGGTGAGCGTGAGCCAGCCCTCGCCCGCCTCGAACCGGATCGCTGCGGGCGTCGTGCCGTCCTCGAGCGCCGGCGCCTCGGCCAGGACGCGGCCGTCGTCGAGCGACCGCACGCGGAAGCGGCCGTCGTGCCCCAGCGTCACCATGCGCCCGAACGCGGGATCGAGCGAGACCCACCCGGGCGGGCCGTCGGTGAAGTCGAAGCGTGAGACCTCACCGGTGACGCGCCCGCCGGCGAACAGGGGCCCGACGCTGACCACGAGGAACACGCAGATGCCCAGCATCGCGAGCAGCACGACGAGCCCGCCCGAAGTGATCACGACCGAGGCGAGCTTGTCCTGCACGCGCACCAACGCGGACGTGCGCCGGCCCGCGGCGGCGTCGTGCCCTGCGGTGTCCGCCGGCGAGATCATGCGCCGAGCCTCCGGGCGGGGGTCAGAAACCGGGCTTGAGGCCGATCCGCTTCAGTTCCTTGCGGGCGATGTCGGCCGAGACCGGGAACGCGCCGTCCTTGATCACCGCTTCCTGGCCGTCGGCCGAGAAGATCAGGCGGAGGAACTCCTCGCGGAGCGGATCGAGCGGGGTGCGCTTGTCGATGTTCATGTAGAGGTTGAGGAACCGGGCGAGGGGGTACTCACCCGAGTTGGCCGATTCGACACCCGGCGTGATGGCGGTCTCGCCGGTCGCGAAGCTGAGCGGCACGACCTTGACGTCGGGCGTGCGATAGCCGATGCCCGAATAGCCGATCGCCGACGGGTCGCGGGAGACGGCGTTGACGACGCCCGCGGAACCCGGGTTCTCCTGCACGGTCGGCTTGTAGTCGTCGCCGTCGCAGGCGATTTCCTTGAAGTACTTGTAGGTGCCCGAGGCGGAGTTGCGACCGGTGAGCGTGATGGGCTTGGTCCGCCAAGCGGGGTCGGTGACGCCCACGTCGCCCCAGGTCATGCGGTCGGGCCCGGCGACCGAGAAGATCTGCTTGAGCTGCTCGAGGCTGAGCGACTCGATCGGGTTGTCCTTGTTGACGTACAC
Source organism: Phycisphaeraceae bacterium (assembly GCA_023898685.1). Taxonomy (GTDB): domain Bacteria; phylum Planctomycetota; class Phycisphaerae; order Phycisphaerales; family UBA1924; genus UBA1926. Next base: position 2,127,100 of record CP060234.1, on the reverse strand, counting down.
CGCGACGCAGTCGATCGCGACGTGGAGGCGAGTCGGCTCATAGCCGAACCTGTCGACGAACGTGTCGACCTCCTCGTCCTCCATCTCGCGCGACATCGGTCCGAACTGGGACTGGTTCTCGAGCAGCGCGGGCGGCGCGGTCGACGAGCCCTTGCCCTCGACCTGGACCCGCACCGCCGGGTGCTTGTCGCGGAATCGCTCGGCCCAGAGCTGCATGAGGTTGAGCATGGTGTCCGAGCCCACGCTTCGGAGGTCGCCCCCCACGGCCTGGGTCGGCTTGTAGGCGGGCAACTCCGGGTCGACCTTGAGGTCGGACCCGAAGGCGGTCGCCCCTGCGGTCAGCAGGCAGAGTCCGATCGCCGCCAATCTCCCGGTGATCCTCATGCTCAGGCTCCTTTGCTCTCGGTTCGTGGCTCGTGATTTCGAGGGCGTCATCCTAGCCGAGCGCCGATCGGTCATTCGCCCGCGCCGACGCGGATTGTCGTCGTACCGGGGCTGAACACCCGTTCATTCGTCTCACTGTTCGTGAAGATTGCGCGAAGGCTGGCCGGTCGCGACGACATGCGGTCGCGATCGGGCGCCATCCGCAGCGCGAAGCGGTAGCACTTTCCGGCCATGGTCTCTCCGACGGCCCTGGCGGCGTCGTCCGGAGCGAACACCCAGTGGCCGAGTTCGGCCCCGTCGGGGCCCGCGAGAAAGAACTCGAACGTGCCCTTCGCGGTGATGGGCAGCTCGTATCGGCGGGTGTCGCCGAAGAGGAACACGACGACCGGGATCATGTCCGGGAAGAGGTTGCCGTCCGAGTCGGACGGGGCCCCGGCCGAGAGCGTCATCTGCTCGGGCACGACGCCGGCGGGCCTGCTCGGCTTGGCCGGTGCGTGGCGATCCCGCTCGGGGGCGGTCTGGACCGTCTCGCTGACGCACGCCACGGGCCCGCCGAGTAGCAGGGCGGCGAGCATCAACCCGCTCGCGGTCTTCACGTGGCACCCCCGCTGGTGCGGCGCTCCATCCGCTCGGGCGCCAGAGTGGGGGCCGGGGCGTCGGGAGGCGGGGCCGTGGGCGAGCCCGAATCGGGCTGCTGCGGGGCCGGCGGGAGCGGGATCACGTCTTCATTGAGCGGCCCGCCCGGGAGGAACCTGCGGCCCTGTTCGAGTGACTCGTTCACCTTGGTCGGGTCGTGCAGCGCGTCGAGCGAGTTGCCGAGGATTCGGTCCTGCATGTCGACCGAGATCGGCCCATCGCCCGGGATCACGACCGGGCGGAGCACGACGAGCAGTTCGGTCTTGACGTTGTTGTGCGAGACCGACTTGAAGGCGTTGCCGATGATCGGGATGTCGCCCAGCAGAGGGATCTTCCACACCCGCTCCTCGCCCTGGGTCTGGATCAGCCCGCCGATGACGACGGTCTGCCCGTCGCGGACGGTCACCGTCGTCTCGACCTTGCGCTGCGTAATGATGGGGCTCTCGAAATTCTCGTCGATCGGCGTCGTCCGCGCGCTCACCGACGAGATCTCAGGGGCGATCTCCATCCGCACGAACCCGTCGGGCGAGATCGACGGGGTCACGTTGAGGATGATGCCGACCTCCTTGCGTTCGGTCACGGCCGAGACGCGGTCCTGGTACTGGTTCGACCCGGTCACGATGCTCACGTTCTCGCCGACGTTGATCGTCGCGGCCTCGTTGTTGTTGACGGTCACCTGCGGTCGGCTGAGCACCTCGAGCTTGCCCTGCACCTCGAGGGCGCGGATGAGCAGGTTGAAGTCGGTGCTCGACACCGAGAAGTTGGGCACGCCCAGCGCGGTCGCGGCGCCGGCGCCGGCCGCGAGCTTGTTGAGCACGTAGCCGTCGCCGCCGAACTTGCTCGTCGAGACGTCGAGCCCAACGTTGAAGTCGAGGCCCCACTCGAGCGAATCGTCGAGCGTCACCTCGGCCAGCAGCACCTGGATCATCACCTGGGGCGGCGCCGCGTCGAGCTCCTCGATGATCTTCTTGACCGTCTCGATGTAGCGGGGCGACGCCGAGACGAGCACCTTGTTGGACTTCTCGTCACCGACGACCGTGACCTCCTGCTCGAGCTGGCGGGCGAGCGAGCCGGAGAGGCCCGGGCCGAGCACCTCTCGCCGAAGGTCGGCCTCGCCCGCGAAGTAGTTGGTGAGCACCTGCTGGATGTCGGCGGCCTGCGCGTTCTTGAGCGCGTAGACGAGCTGCTCTCGCTCGTTCGCGTCGATCTCGTCGAGCTGCTCGACGACCTGCTTGACCTGCTCGAGGTACTCCTTGGTGCCCGAGACGAGCAGCGTGTTCGTGCGGCGATCGATCGTGATCGCCAGAGCCTGGCGCATGTCGGGCACGGGGGTGAACATGCCCTCGGCGCCCTGGCCCTGGATCTGGTCGGGTTGCTCCTCGTCGCGTGTCTGGCGGGGCACGAGCACCAGCCGGTCGCCCTGCTGCTGGAGGTTGAACAGGTCGCGGAGCAGCAGCGCCATCTGCTGCGCGTCGGCGTTCTGGAGCCGATACTGGGCGATCTCGCGATCGCCCGAGGTCTCGTTGTCGAGGTCCTGGATGATCTCCTCGATCAGCTCCATGACCGCGGGGGGCGCCGAGACCATCACGGAATTGGTGCGCAGGTCGGGGGTCATCCGCACCTGCTCGCGGATGGCCGCGTCGATCGTCGCCTCGGTCTCGCCCAGCTCGCCCTCGAGCTTCTCGCGGTAGAACCTCAGCTTGGTCGCCTGGGCCGCGCCCCGCCCGCCCGCGATGGGCCGGCCCGCGAGGATGCTCTCGACGAGGCGGACGATCTCCTCGGAGTTGGCGGCGCGGAGCTGGATGCGCTTGATGTCCTGGAGCGTCTCCGACTCGGGCTTGTCGAGCTGGGAGACCAGGCCCCGGATCGCGTCGATATCTTCATCCGTGCCGCTCACGAGCAGCGCGTTCTGCCGCTCGTTGGCGATCACGCTGACCGATTGCCGACCCCGCTTCTCGTTCTCACGCTGCACGTACAGCTCGTTGATCGCACGGGCCAGCTCGGCCGCCCCGCCGGGCGACTCGATCGGGATCAGCTCGACCCGCTCGGCCTCGGCGAACCCGTCGCCGCCGTTGGTCATCGCTTCGATCAGTTCCTTGACCAGTTCGAGGTTCTCGTCGCTGGCCGCGACGATCAGCAGATCGTCGGCGGGCACGGGCTCGATGCTGAACACGTCGAGCGGGCTGTCGACACCGCCCCGGCTCTGCTGACCCTTGATCCGCTCGTTCATCAGGCGGCGGAGCTTGGGGGCGAGGTCGGCCACATCGGCGCCGGGCACCGGCACGACGTGCAGCCCCACCGCGAAGCGGGCCTCGTCCTTGTCGAGCGTCTCGATCAGCTTCTCGAGCACCGCGAAGCTGCGGGGGCTCGTCGAGACGATCAGCGAGTTCGTCCTCGCATCGACCGAGAGGATCAGCGTGTCCTCCGGCCGAGAGGAGTCGAGCTTCGACCGCTCATCGAATATGTTCTGGACCACCCCCGCAACCCGGTCGGCCGCGGCGTTCTCGAGGGGGATCACCCGCACGTCGTTGCCCGCCGAGGCGAGCTCGACGTCGAGCTGGCCCACCAGGGCCCTGACGACCTCGAGGTTGGTGGGCGTGCCGATCACGATGAGCGCATTGAGGTTCTCCTCGGGCGTGATCAGCAGGTTGGACATGGGCGTGAACAGGTCGCTCTTGACCTCCTTCGGGTCGACGCCCTCACCCTGATCGAGCACGAGGCGGAGGCGGCCGATCTGCTCGCGCAGCCCGATCGCGTCGGGCGTCTGGCCCACACCCTTGACGAGCACCTCGTTGAGCTTGCGGCTCAGGGTCACCGGATCGGCGTACTTGAGCGGGACGATCGACGTCTCCACCCAGCCCCGCTCGGCGTCCTGCTTGTCGAGGCCCTCGACGAGTACCTCGACCAGCGCGACGGCCTCCTCTCGGCCCGCGACGATGAGCGTGTTCGTCCGCTCGTCGATGGTCGCCGCGATCTGGCCCTGGAGGGCCTGCCCGGTCGCGGTGGTCGGCGCCCCCTGACGCCGCGTGCCCGGGAGGCGGCTGAGCGCCTCGCCCTGGCGGAACAGGTCCTCGACGATCCGCTGCACCCGAGACGCCGAGGCGTTCTCGAGCGGGAACAGGCGCACCAGCACCGCGTCGCCCACCGGCAGCTTGTCGAACATCGAGATGACCTGCTCCATCGCGGCGACGTTGTCCCCGGTCGAAGCGATGATCACCGAGTTGGTGGTGGCGTCGGCGATCAGCTTGATCGGCACGGTCAGGTCGAGCTCGACACCCTTGTGGTCGAACACGCCGTCGACCATCGAAAGGCGACGCACCTGCTCGGCCAGCGCCGCGGCCGCGTCGGTCTTGCCGTCGGCCTGGGCGGGACGCAGCAGCCCGTCGAGCATCGGCACGAGCCGGGCCGCCTCGGCGAGCTTGAGCGGCACGATCGAGAGCGTCTGCGTGCCGTCGATCTCGGTGGAATCGAGCCGCTCGATCAGCGCCCCCACCGTCTTGAGGTCGACGGGGCCTGCGAGGATCGCGATGGCCCGGCGGGTCTTCATGGGCACCACGCGGATGGGCTCACCCACGATGCCGGGACGGTCGGCGGGCTGGGGTCCCGTCAGCCCGAGAGCGGTGAGCAGCTGGGCCATCGCCTGGGGCGAGGTGTGCTGAAGGTCGAACACACTGACGCTCTGGCCCACGCCGGGCGTTGGCAGCTCTTCATCGCCCGTGTCCTGGCCGGCGGGCTTGCCGCCGTCGAGATCGTGCACAAGCGCCTCGATCTGGCCGTGCAACTCCTCGCTCGCGGCGATGACGAGGGCGTTCGAGTCGCGGTCGACCTCGATCGTCAGGCTCTCGCCCCGCTTCTGGGCCATGGGCCTGAAGATATTGAGCAGCATCGGCTGGACGCGAGCCGCGGGCAGGCGGCCCAGGCGGACCACGCGGGGCGAGGCGGTGGAGTCGGCCCCGGCGTCCATCAGCGACCGGGCCAGATCACGGATCTCCTCGAACGCCGCGTCCTCGGCCCGCACGATCAGCACGTCGGCGTCGTCGTCGCCCACGATCACGATGCGGCTCGCCTGGTTGCGGCCGCCCGTGCTCAGGAAGACCTGCTTGACGCGGTCGGCGAGCACGGAGGGGCGGATCTGCCCCGTCACCGTGATCAGCCTCGCCTGGGCGAAGCGCTGGAACTCGGGCACGTCGAGCTGCTCGACGATCTTCTGGATGCGCTCGATCTCGCGCCGGCTGGCGAAGACGATCAGGGTGTTCGTCGCGGGCTCGGCCGAGACGCTGGGCGTTTCCTCGGCGCTGACGAGCACCGCGGGGGCCTCGGGCTCCTCGCGGGTGTTGGCGGTCCGCCGGTTCCGCTGGTCCTGCTGGTTCCGCACGCGCTCACGCTGGATCTCCTGGTCGAGCGGGGCGCGGAAGCCCTCGTTGAGGGCGCGGGCGACGCTCACCGCGTCGGCGTGCTCGAGCGCGATCAGCACGAGCTGCCGCGACGTGTCGTACTCGGGGGTGTCGAGCCTGGTGAGCAGCGCCTTGATGTCATCGAACACCGACTCGTCGCCCGTGATCATGAGCGAGTTGGAGGTCTGGTCGGCGATGATCGTCACGTTCCGCTCGGTCTCGCCCCTCGCCTCGGTGGCGCTCGACCCGTAGAACACGCCCAGCGCGCGGCGCACCGCGTCGGCCCGGGCGTACTGAAGATTGACGAACTCGGTCCGGCGTGTGGTCGGCTCGGCCACGTCGAGCTGCTGGATCATCTCCTCGATGAAGCCCATCTCGTCGGGGGCCGCAGTCACGCTCAGGATGTTGCTGTTGTACGAGTAGTCGATGCTGGGCCTGGCCACCCCCGCCGCTCTCGGCCTGTTCGAGAGCATGTTGCGCAGGATGATCGCGGTGTCGAGCGCCTCGGCGTGCACCAGCTCGAAGCGGCGGAACTCGATGGGCGACTGGACGGCCGCGGTGTCGAGCTCGGCGATCTGCTTCATCACCAGCTGGACCGCCTCGTTCGACCCGGTCAGCAGCAGCGCGTTGCTCCGCTCGACGGGCGTGATCTTCACCGTGATGCCCGTGGGCAGCGCCGCCCGCAGGCTCGTGGCGACGTCGGCCGCCCGGGCCGACTCGAGCGGCACGGTCACGATGCTCTGCGCCGCCTCGGCCTCGACCTTGTCGAGCTCCTTGAGCAGCGACTCGATCTGGTCGAACTGCCGCTCGGGGGCCGAGACGATCAGCGCCCCCCGACTGGGCTGCGGGGTCACCAGCACCTGCTCATCGGACGGGCCCGACCGCGGGAACATCGTCCGCAGCGTGTTGGCCACCTCGCTCACGTTCGAGTTGGCGAGCGTGTAGACCTCGATGCGGCGGTCCTTGCTCATCTCGGGCTGGTCGATCTGGGCGACGAGGTCGCGCAGCGTCGTCATCTCCTCGGGCGGGGCGCTGACGATCAGCAGGTTGCCCTCGCGCGAGCCGATCACCGCGACGCGGTCGGGGTTCTGCTGGGCGGCCCTCGCCTTGTCGCGGAAGAACCGGCTGAGGCTGTTGGCCGCGTTGTTCGCCTGGGCGTACTTGAGCGGGATCGACACGATCTGCTGCCCCTCGCCCCCCTCGGTCGATTTGATCTGGTCGATGTACTCGGCCGCCTCGTCGACGCGGGCCTTGTCTCCTATGAGCAGCACGAGCCGGCGGTCGGTATCGACCTCCACCTGCACCTGCTTGGGGTCGCGCCCCTGCCACGACCGCCACCCGGGCGTCGCGGTGATCTGCTCGATCAACCGCTGGATGGCGTTCAGATCCCCCTGCTCGACCAGCACCGCCTTGACGACCATCTTCGTCTGATCGGCCGTGGGCTGATCGAGCTGCGCGACGATCTCCTGCACGGTGTCGACGATCTCGCCCTCACCGAACACCAGCACCGAGTTGGTGCGCCGGTTGGTCTCGATGAGCACACGTCCGCCCATCGCGTTGGCCTGGTTCCGGCCCCACATCCGCTCAAACTGGAGCTCCCACGTGATGCTCTGGATCGTGTCGGAGATGTCCTCCACGCTGGCGTGCTCGAGGGGGATGATCCGGAAGGTCGTCGACCGCTCGGGCGCCGGGGCGTCGAACTGGTCGACCAGGCTCTTGATCTGCTCGTAATCCTCGTCGCTCGCCGCGATCACGATCGTCCCGCTCCGCCGGTCGCCGTAGATGGCCGCGTCGCCCGAGCGGTTGGCCCCGCGCCGCCCCGCCACGCGGGAGCGCTGCTGGAAAAACCGCTGGAGGCCCTCGGCCACGTCCGCCGCATCGGCCCGCTCGAGCTTGATCGAGCGGACGGGGTACGACCCCGTCTCCGACACGTCGATCTTCGCCACCAGGTCGCGCACCTCTTGCAGCGTCTCGGGCTCAGCCTTGACCACGAGCGTGTTCACGTCGTCCTGCGCCGAGATCTGCACCCGGTCCTTCTTGGCCGGGTCGCGTCCGACGATCACCTGCTCGATGATCCGCTGCATCGCCGTGGGGCGGGCGTGCTCGAGCGGGATCACGGCCATCTCGAGGTTGGGCTGCTCGAGCGTCACGTCGCTCGATGTCACCAGCTCGGCGATCTCGTCGTGCTGCGAATCGGTCGCCGTGACCAGCAGGCTGTTCGAACGATCGTCGGGCACGAGCGTCGCCCGCGGGATGACGTTCGAGCCGGGCCCCTGACGCTTGGCGTCCATCAGGCGTTGGATCGTGTTCGCGAGCGTTCTCGCCTCCGCGTTCTCGAGCGCGTAGCGGCGGATCTCCATCCGATCGGTCACGGGGCTCTGGTCGAGCAGGCCGATGAACCGGTCGATCACCTTGATGGCGCTGCGGGGGGCCGAGACGATGAGCGAGCGCCCCGCCGGGTCGCTGGTCATCGAGACCTGCTCGGGGTCGAACGAGCCGCTGAGCGAGTCGCCGTCCGGGCCCTCGACGGTCAGCATCAGGTCTCGCACGCGGCGGGCCTGGCGACCACGGGGATTCACCGAGAACAGGTCCTGGACGGCTCGCGCCGCCCCCCGCCCGTCGATGTTGGTCAGGGGGTAGACCTTGATCGTCAGCTCGCTCGAGCGATCGAGCTTCGCGACGCCGCCGATGAGCGACGCCACCGTCTCGAAATCGGTGTCGTTGGCCCACACGATCACCGCGCCGCCGTCGACGTCCGGGCTCACCGCGACGCTGCCGGTGAACCCGCTCGGGTTGTTGTCGCTCGCGCGTCCCACCTGGCGGACGGTCTGGCCGATCAGGTTGGCGACCATCCGCGGATCGGCCGATTCGGGCAGCTTGACCACGCGCACGGCCGTGGGCTCGGCGGGCGTCTGCCTCTCCAGTTCCTTCGCCAGATCGGCGAGCCGCTGGGTCATCCGGGGCGAGCCGATCACGACGAGCGTGTTCGTATCGGGGTCGACCGCGATCGTCACCGCCGCCTCGTCGTCGGTGGCCGACTGATCGGTTTCCTCGGCTGTTCCCTTGTCCGCCCCGTTCTTCGCGGCTTTCGTCCCTGCCTTCTTCGTCGCCGCGGGCTTCGTCTCCTGCACCGCCGCGAACGCCGCCTGGGCCATCAGCCGCTCGACAGCCCCGCGGATCCCGCCCGGCATCGGGCCGCCGAGATCGCCTCGCGACGGCTCGAGCATCGAGCCCTTCTCGCCGTTCTCCTCCTCTTCCTTGAGCAGGTCGGCGGCGTCGATCACCTCGACCTTGATGCCCCCCTGCTGCTTGAGCAGGCGCTGGAGCGTTCGCGCCACCCGGCCCGCGTCGGTCTTCGAGCGGTCGAGCCTGATCGTCCGCATCTGCCGCGACGTGGTCAGCGTCGCCTGGTCGAGCTGCTCGGCCAGCCGCTCGATGAGCGCCATCTGCGCCTCGTTCGCGTTGACGATCAGCGAGTTGCTCGACGTATCCACGCGCAGCGTCGGGGCCGTGCCGCCGGTGCCGTCATCGGCGAGCACCGCCTCAAGGCTCGTCGCCAGCTCGCCCGCGTCGGCGCTGTTGAGCGTGATCACGCGGACGATCCGCTCACCGCCGGGCCCGCCCTCGGGGTCGATGTCGAGCCCCGCGACGATCTGCTCGGCCAGTTCGAGCACCGGAGTGGGTGCACTCACCACGATCGCGTTGAGCCGCCGCTCGGCTTCGACGCGCACCTGCGGCGCCTCTTCGGTCTGCCCCGCCCGCGCCCGCTGCAGGCGGATCTGGTACTGCAACCACCAGTCCATCTGCTGCGAGTTGTCCTGCTTCGACAGCACGTTCTCGACGATCGGCGCCACCGTCTCGGCCCGCGCGTGCTTGAGGAAGATCGTCCGCACGCCCACGTCGGCGGGCTCGGCCGCGACCTCATCCATCGACTCGATCAGCTCACCCGCCTTCGCCAGCCGCTCGCTGGTCGCCGCGATCAGCACCGTGTTGCTCTTGGGCTCGGCGGAGATCATGGGCCTGGTCTCGCCCGCCGGCAGACCCACCGTCAGCGTCTCCCGCAGCGCCTTGGCCGCCGATTCCGCGTCGCCCTTGGTCAGGCGAAAGACCCGCACCTCGACGGCGTCCTCCCCCCGGGGCTGGTCGAGGGTCTCGATCAGGTCGCTCGCCATCGCCATCAGGGGCCCGGGCACGCTCACCAGCAGGCGGTTCGTCCCCTCGTCGGCCTGGATCGTCGGGCGTGCGATGTTCAGCCCCGCCCGCTCGGCCCGCTGCAGATCCTCGGGCCAGCGCGTCCGGTCGCCCAGCATCTGCTGCACCGTCCCCGCCACCGCCCGCGCCTCGGCGTGCTGGAGCGCGAACGACCGCATCTCCACCAGCGGCATCGAGGCCGAGCGGTCGTCGAACTCCGCGAGCAGCTTCATCGCCCTGTTCGCCTGCTCGGCCGGGCCGATCACGAGGATCGCCCCCGATGTCGGCTCGGCGGTGATCTCCAGCGGCCGGCGCTCGACGTTGAACGTCTCGCGCACGATCTTCGTCACCGTCGACGCCAGCACCGCGGGGTCGGCCTTCGCCGGCGTGAACGTCAGCACCTCACGGTCGCTCGACTCGCTGGGCTGGTCGAGCCGCTCGATCATCTCTTTCGCCAGCCCGATCGTCTCGGCCGGCCCGCTCACCAGGAGCGAGTTGGTCCGCCGCTCCGCCTCGACGCGGATCTTCGGGGGCTCGACGTACTGCCCCCGGCTAAGGCGGAGGCGATAGGCGAGCAGCCGCGGGTCGGTCTGCTGCTGGTCGATCAGCAGGCGCTGGACCGTCTGCGCGATCTCCCCCGCGTCGGCGTGGGTCAGCACGAACGTCTCGACCGCGGGCTTCTCGGGGTCGAAGGGCTGCTTGTCCAGCGGCTCGATCAGCTCCTCGACCTTCGCCAGATCGGCGTGCGCCCCGGTGAGCAGCAGCGCATTCGACCCGACCGCCGCGAGCACCGAGACGGGCCCGCCCGCGGGCAGCTCCATCCCGGGCACCGCCCCGTTGATCGTCCTCGCGACGTCGCTCGCGTCGGCGAAGGTCAGCGGGACGATCTTCACCTCCGACCGCCCGACGCTCGCCGCCTCGGTGTCGAGCGCGTCGAGCAGCTGCTTGGCGACCGCCTGGATGTCCTCCGGGGCGGAGATGATCAGAGTGTTGCTGGCCGCGTCGGCCGCGACATCGAGCAGCTCGTTGATCAGCCGCTCGGGCGCCTCGTCCGCGTCGCGGAGGCGGGCCGTGAGCATGCGCTCCATCAGCGTCTGCAGCCGCTCGGCCTTGGCGAACTTGAGCGGGTACATCTTCATCGTCGTGCCGGGCTTTTCGACCTGCCCGTCGACCTGCTTGATGACCGACTCGACCTGGTCGAAGATCGTGTCGGGCCCCGAGACGATGATCGTCCGGCTCGCGGGCTCGGCGCTCACGGTGACGGGCGTGTTGCCCGTCGCCCCCAGCGCCCCGCTCGACCCCAGCTGCCGCAGCGTGTTCGACACCGCGGTCAGATCGGCCCGCTGGATCTTGTAGGTCCGCAGCTCGACGCCCTCGTTGACCTTCAGCTTGTCGAGCGATTCGACGATCTGCTCGAACCCCGCGAGTCGCTGCGCCGGGGCGTCGACGATCAGCGAGTTGGTCACCGGGTCGGCCCGGACGCTGACCTCCTTCTTCCCCTGCAGGTGGGGCAACGGGCGACCCCGGTTGTCGTAGGGCATCGGGGGCTCGGGGTACATCGCGTCGATGGTCTTGGCCAGCTCCTCGGCCCGCGCGACCTTGAGCGGGAAGATGCGGATCTCACGCCCTTCGCTGTCGTAGGCCTGCGCCTCGTTGAGCTGGTCGATGATCTCCTGGATCTCGGGGAGCACGTCCGGGTGGGCGCTGACGATCAGCGAGTTGGTCGCCGCGTCGGCCTCGATGTCCACGGGCTTGAGCTGCCGCTCCTCGGCGGGGCGCTGCTGGTAGTTCCGCTCGAGGATCTGCGCGATGTTCGACGCGTCGGTCGAGCGCAGGCGGATGATCCGCAGGGGCGGGCGCTCGGCCGTCTGCTGGTTGTCGAGCGAGCGGATGAGCGACTCGATGATCTTGAACTGCGCGGGCTGGGCCGCGACCATGAGCGAGTTGGTCTCCTCGATCGCCTCGAACTCGGGCTCGGGGCCGCCCTGGACGCGCAGCGCCTCGCTCGACTCGACCATGTCGCGCAGGAACTTGATGACGTTGTCGACCTTCGCGAGCTTCAGCTCGATCATCCGCACCTCGCGTGCGGGGCCGATCTGGCGCTGGAGTTCGTCCATGATCTTCATGAAACGGTCCATCGCGTCACGATCGGCGACGACCTCGATCGAGTTCGTCGAGTCGTCGACGGTGATGTCGACGGGCCCCGCGCCCGGGATCTGGGCGATCTGCGCGTTGTAGATCGCCAGCGCGCGGTCCCTCACGTCGGCCGGATCGGCGTTGGCGATCGGGATGATCCGCAGCCCCCGCTCGACCGGCACCGCCGTGAGGTCTTCGAGGATCTGATCGACCTTCTCGAAGGTCACCTCGTCGCCCGCGACGATCAGCGTGTTGCTCCTGGGCTCGACCTCGACGACCACGTCGACCTTGGGCTTGCCTGGCTGGGCCGGGCCGGAGAGCGTGCCTCGCCTCGCCAGGCCCGTGAGCATGCTCGCGACCGCGTTGAGGTCGGCGTGCTCGATCCGGTAGGTCTTGAGTTGCGCCACCGGGGGCACGTCGACGCGGTCGAGCGTCTCGGCCAGCGTCTCGAGGCTCTCGCGCCGGTCGGCGGGCGCGTCGATGATCAGGCTGTTGCTCGAGGGGTCGGCCGATACGGTGACCTCCTTCTGCTTCTGGAGCCAGGGCATCGGGTTGCCCCGCCGGTCGCGCGGCATCGGGGGCTCGGGGTAGAGCTGGTTCATCGCACTGGCGACGTCGGTCGCGCGGGCCACCTTGAGCGGGAAGAGGAACGTCTCGCGAGCCGGCCCGTCCTCACGATCCTCGTTCAGCGAGTCAACGAAGGTCTTGATCTCGTTGAACAGATCTTCGTGCGCGCTGACGATCAGCGTCCCGGTCGCCGCGTCGGCCCGCACCTGCACCGGCTTGGCGGTCCGGTCCACCAGCGGGCGGCCGGCGTACTGCTGGGTGAGCATCTGCGCCACCGCGTTCACGTCGGCGGTCCGCACCTGGAGCAGCCTCAGCGGCGGCAGTTCGCCCTGCTCGACCGTGTCGAGCCGGCGCACATAGTCCTGGATCATCCGGTGCTGCGCGTCCTCGGCCGTCACCAGCAGCGAGTTCGTCCGCTCGATCACACGCAGGGTCGGGTCTGGCACCTTCCGCGACGGGTCGACCGGGTCGCTCGACGCGAGCAGGTCCTCGAGGGGCTTGAGCACCTGCTGCGCCTCGACGTTGTGCAGGTCGATGATCCGCGTCGTCCGCTCGGGCGGCGTGAGCTGCTGCGCCTGACGCAGCGAGTCGTCGAGCAGTTGCAGCGCCTCGGGTCGACCCCGGGCGATCAGGTTCCCGCTCACCTCGTCGAACTCAATGTTCACCGGCGAAGCCGCCGGGTCCTTGTCATCCATCATCGCGACCCGCTCGCCCGCGAGCTTCTGCGCCCGCTCGAGCAGGCCCTGGGGGTCGGGGCCGCGCACCGGGATGACGCGGAGCTGCTGGCCGGTCGGCTTCTCGACGTCGAGCTGATCGATCAGCCCGTCGATCACCGCGAACTGCTCGGGTTGCGCGTGGATCACCAGCGTGTCGAGCTCGTCGATGCCCTCGAAGGTGGGCTGCACGTACGCCGAGCCGTCGTCGGGCTCGAGCAGCGTCTTCGCCAGCGTCGGCAGGCGGCGGGCCAGCTCGCTCGCCTTGACAACCTCGGGCGCATAGGTGTGCTTGACCGTGCGCACGGGCAACGATCCCGCGGCCTCGCGGAGCCGCCCCTCGAGCCGCGCGATCGCGGCCCGCGAACCAACCAGCGTCGCCGTCCGCGTCTCGGCCTCGAGCACGGCCTTGACCGGGTCGTCCGCGGCGTCATCGCCCATGTTGTCCAGCGCGACCGCGCGGTCGAGCACCGCTTTGGGATCGCTCGAGCCCGGGATCGCGACCTGCCGCACCTCACGCTTCACCTCGGGCTTGAGGTCGATCCCGTGGATCAACTCCTCGAATGCGTCCACGTCCGCGGGCGGGCCCGAGACCAGCAGCCCCTGGCCCGAAGGCGTCGGCGTGTAGCGCAGCATCTGGTTCTGCCGCGGCGTGAGCATCCGCTGAGCGATCGACGTCACCGACTGCGGGGGCGCGTTCTCGAGCGTGATCACCCGCGCGGTGGTCGTCGGCTCGTACGTCTTCCCATCGCCCTGGTCCTGCCCCGGGTCGAGTTCGCCCAGAAGCGCCGTCGCCTGCAAGAGCAGCCCGCGTTCCGCCACCACCACCAGCTTGCCCACCGCCTCGAGCGGCAGGATCGTCGGCTTGCGGTTGTCAGGAAGGCCCTTGAACAGCGCGTTGAGCTGCTGGGCCGCGTCGCCCGGCGTCACCGTGTGCATCTGATAGGTCGCCAACTCAGCGGCCCCGCCCTCGATGCCCCCCTCCGGGGTGTCGAGCAGCGTGACCAGTTCCTCGACCGTCTCGAGGCGCGACGCCGAGCCCACGGCGATCACCGCGTTCAGCCGCTCGTCGGCCTGAAGGTTCACGCCCGCGACGTCGACCTCCTCGACCTGGCGGACGCTCCCGTCCTTCTCGATGATCTGCTTGAGCACGCGCTGGCCCACCAGGCCCTTGAGCGCCTCGACCGCCTGGGCCGCCTTCGCGTAGCGGAGCGGGAAGATCTTGTACTCCGAGTCGATGGGCCGGACCGCGTCGATGTGCTTGACGATCTCGCGGATCCGCTCGCACTGCGCCGCGGTCTCGACCACGATCAGCATGTTCTGGGCCTCGATCGGCGTGACCAGACCGGGCTCTTTGACCAGCGGCTTGATCTTCTCGGCCACGTTGGTGACGTTCGAGTTGCTCAGCGGGATCGTGATCGTCAGGTATTCCGACGGATCGACGTCGGCGAAATCCGCGCCGTCGAAGACCGGGCCCGGCTTGCGGGCGGCGTCCTCGATCGTCCGCAGATAAAGGAAGTTCTGCTCACGCACGACGATGCGCGAATGCGGTGCGAGGTTCAGGTTCAGGATCTCCAGCGCGTCCTTGAGCGAGTAGTCGGCCGCCGAGATGAACGTCATCGCCCCCGCGGGTACGTCGGCCTCGCGGATCACCGGCAGCCCGGTCTGGCGCGCGAAGAAGTCGAGCACCTGCGCAAACGGTGCCTCGCTGAAGTTGAAGCGGATCCGCGCCGCGTCGGCCGCCTTCGCGCTCGGGTTCGCCGGGGCCGGCTCGGCCTGCTTCGCGGTCGGTTGGGCGTCCTGCGCGACCGCGGCACAGGGCAGTCCGGCGGCGGCGACGAGGGCGGCCGCGATCAGCACGCGGGAGGTGGGCTGGCGATCCATCGCAGACTCCTTGCCCCAACATGTGGGGGCTCTCTGTCTTCATCCGTGCGGATGTGGTGGCGATTCCGAGTTTACCGATTCTTCCGTGGCGGCTTGGGCCAGCGTCTGGCCGGCGCGAACGACGACGCGCCGCCCATCGAGGGTGAAGTGCGCCGACTCCCCGCCGGCGCTCTCGAGCTTGGCCCCGAGCAGGGCGTCACCGGGCCGCATCGTCCGTAACTCACCCGTGTCGGTCCGGGCGAGCAGGACCTGGACCTGCGAACCCCCCGATTCGAGGGTTTCGAGCACCCCCGTGATGCGCCATTTGTCGTACGGTGGTGCGGGAGGCGGCGGGGGCGTGTTGACGATTCTCACCGGTGGTTGCGGCGGCGTATCGACGGGGGGGGTCGCGAGCGTGAACGGCGCTCGCTCGATCACCGACGCCAGCCGGGCCGACGCCGCGGGGCTGGGGCTCTCGAGCAGCGGGTCGGCCTGCGCGGGGTCGACCAGATCCGGGGCGTAGATCGTCGCGAGATCGACCTTGAGCTCGTACACGGGGTGCTCGTGTCCCTTGGGCACGATCGTGAACCCCTCGATACGGTGGATCCAGGGCTGGCCCTGGGCCGCGGCGAGCGTGGCGAGCACCTGGTCGAGTGTGCCCGTGCCCTGCACGCGAGCCCGCATGACCTCGAAGTCCTGCTGATGGCCGAGCATCTGGCGCAGCGTGCGGTTGACGCCGGAGCCCCGGCCCTGGGCGGGGCTGTCCTCCGTCCGGGGGCGGGTGTTCGAGACGACGATCTCGCTGAGTCCCTCCCGCTCGGCCATCTCGCTGAGCAGGGTGCGGAGGCGGTGCTCGACGACCATCTGCTCCGAGCCCAGCATCGTGCCCGCGAAGTCGTTGAGCGCGACCTTGGCGTCGCGTAGGCCCTTCGAAGCGGCCTCGAAGGCCTCGGTCACGCGCTCGAGGTCGGCCGACTGCTGCCTGATCTTGTCGTGCTCACGCAGATAGAACCGGTCGGTGAGCGTCCAGCCCAGCCCTCCCAGGGCGGCGGCGGCGACGACCGAGATGACGAGGGTCTTCGTCCTCATCCCGGCCCCCCCTCGTTCGTATCGGCACCGCCCGACGCGTCCTTCGCGGGCTGCTCGGCCGTCTTGTCCTCGGCGTCGGGCTTCGGCGGATCGGGCGTTGCCTCGCCCGTCACGATCTGGAACGCGAAGCGATCCTCGACCTCGGGCCCTTGGCTCTCCACGGCGTACAGGCCCGTCTCGAGCAGCCGCTCGCGGTAGGCCTGGGCGTAGTCACGCTGTCGCACACGACCCGAGATGGCGAACGCGACGCCCTCGCGAGAAGTCCACGCCGCCTGGTCGTTGAGCTGCGCCCCCGACTTGAAGTCGACCGCGTGCGAACACTCGACGCCGACCTTTGTCAGCACGCTCTCCGTCGCGGGCGGCATCAGCGAGACCACGCGCGCCAGGTGCCCGGCCCAGTCGATCGATCGATCGGTCCACGCGCGCATGTGCCCGATGCGTGCGCCGGCCAGCTGCGCCTCGACATAGCGGCCCTGCGCCTTGTCGTGCGCCGTCCGGACCGCCGCGAGCGCCCGCCGCTCATCGTCGAGCTTCTGCTGCGCAAAGAAGTAGCCCGCCCCGGTCAGCACGATCAGCGCAAACACGCCCGCGAGCACGGCCTGCCGGAGCTTCGCGGTCGTATCGGGGGCGGCGGTCGGATTCGCGAAATCGAGCACGGGGATCTTCATGGCCCCGCACAACAAAAGCCCCGCGAGCGGGATCGACGCGGTCAGCACGCCGGGGGCGATATCGCCATCGGCGTCGAGCAGGTCACCCGGCGTGACCACCTCGCCCGGCAGCTCGAGCCGCTCCGACGCGGCATCGGCGAGCACGCGGGCCATCGGCTCGGCTCCCAGCACGACGAGCCGCTCGACCTCCTCGCCCTCGGGGCTGACGCGGTAGCTCACCCAGGTGCGCGACGCCTCGACGGCGACACGCTCGGCGAAGTGTTCGATCGCCCGCTTCTCGGTGGTCGTCGGCAGCGGCGCGTCGATCGATCGCGAGAACACCAGCCGGCCCCCGACGATCACGAGCAGTTCGAGCGAGCCCAGACCCGGGGCGATCACCAGGGTCGAGCCGCGGTCGTGCTGGGCCCGACGCAGCAGCGCCCGCACGCCAGCGCTTCGCAGGCGGATGCCCGCGAGCTTGAGCCCGGCCGCCTTGGCGACCTCGCGGCGCCACGCGACGCGCTCGGCGGGCATCGCGGCGGCCGAGACCGCGCCGTCGTCGCCCGCCTCGCCCATCGAGACATAGTCGATCACGCTGTCGGCGCTGGTCAGGCTTGCCTGCCGCGCCATCTGGAGGCGGATCATCTCGTGCCGCTCGGCGGGCGAGAGCGTGGCCGCGGGGGCCTCGAGCCGCTTGATGAGCGCCTCACCCCGCGAGACGGAGAAGATCGCGGTCTTCGCGCGGAAACTGCTGTCGTCGAGCACGCCGCGGATCCACCGCCCGATCGTCCCGGGATCGTCGGCGGCGCTTGGCGGACGATCGGCCTGCACCGCCCGGCGCACGCGGACCCCGCCCCCGCTCACCTCGGCCTCCACCGCGAGCAGGCGGTCACCCTCGAGATCGAACACGAGCATCGGCGCGCTCAAGTCGTTCCCCCCTTCCGCGCCGGCGCCCAGCGGCCCAGCCGGTTGTCGCCGCTCGCCGGCGGTGGGCCGGTCGCGGGCGGTGCTTGAGGACCGCCGCCCGGCTGATCATCGCGGGATGAGTCACCCGCGGGCAAACCGTCGGCGGCGCTGTCGTCCGGCTCGTCGTCGAAGAAGGACAGATCGCCGAAGCCGTCGGCGAACTCGTCGTCCATCGGCTCGTCGTCGAAGTACGACGCGTTCAGGTCGTCGAGCGTCATGGGCCGTGCGTCCGGGTCCGACGCGTCGTAGGGCTCCATGGGCTCGTAGGAGTCGAGATCATCGCCCGCCCACGCCTCGTCCGGCAGCGCGTCGTCGCCGAACTCCCCTAGCGACGCGAGCCTGGTCGCGAAGTCGTACGCGGTGCAATCGCGGAGATAGGCGATCCGTGCCCGCACGCCCGCCGCGTCGAAGACGACCTCGAGCGTCACGCCCGGCTGCTGGTCGGCGGCTTGGTCGCCCGGGTCAATCTCGACACCGAACTCGTCGGCCTGGGGGAGCAGGCCCGGGCCGGCATCGTCGGGGCCGAAGCCGGTCGAACCGAACCCCGTCGAGCCGAACTCGTCGATCGGCTCGAACGAAGCGCGGAGCATGAGCCTCCACTGCAGGCTGCGGGTCGCGATGTGGTCGACCAGCTCGGTGAACTGCTCGGGCGTCACGATGCCGTCCTCGAGCGGCCAGGCGACGCTGGCGCGCTCGGCCGGGTCGAGCCGCTCGCGGGCGGTGATCAGGT
Source organism: Phycisphaeraceae bacterium (assembly GCA_023898685.1). Lineage (GTDB taxonomy): Bacteria > Planctomycetota > Phycisphaerae > Phycisphaerales > UBA1924 > UBA1926. The sequence continues at coordinate 2,108,784 of CP060234.1, read as the reverse complement.
CGTCCGCCCGCGTGTCGTTCATGCCGGGCAACGCCGCGAGCACCTCGCGCGACGCCCGGTTGATGTCGACGCAACCCAGGCGGTACAGGTCCGGCGAGGTCGTCAGCGCGTCGAGCAGCGCGGGCCACTCGTCCTGCGGCACCGCGCGTTCAATCAGCAGTTTGACCAGCTCGCTGGGCTTGGCGACCTTCGTGCCCTGGATGAACAGCTCGGTTGCGGTCCTCGCGGCCTGGTCGCTCAGCCGCTGCTGGAAGGCCTTCTCGATGTTGTCCGACCAGGGCGCGTTGATGTTCACGCGGGGCAGGCCCCTGAAGTCGTCGCCGCACAAGCCCTGCTGGACCTGGGGCTCGGCGGCGTAGACCGTGAGCAGTTCGAGCGTGTCGCTCTCGCCGGCCGCGACATCGAGCGCCGCATCCGGCGCATCGCCGGTTCCGAAGCTGTCCTCGCTCGATGTGTCGCCCATTGAGATCAGGGCCGACGCGCCTGTCACCCGCAGCGCATCCGCGGGCGAGAGGAACAGACCGTTCTGGCGGGCCGCGACGAGGCGATCGGCCAGCGCCGCGCTCACGCTCGGCAGCGCCGCGAGCATCTCGGCGGTCGCGTGGTTGAGGTCGAGCCGGGCCGACTCGGCCTGCACGGTCGCCCCGTCGGCGAGCGGGACGAGCTTCACGACGATCGCGGGGTCGCTCTCCCCCATGTCGATGCGGATCTCGTCGGGCAGGTCGGGGGCCTCGCCATCGAGCAGAGCCTCGTGTTGCTCGTCGAAAGCGGCCTGGCAGGCCAGCAGCGCCGAACGAAGCGCCGAGCGGAGCTGGATCTCCTCGGCTTCCCGCGTCACGGCCGACCGCTCCGCCGCGACGGAGGTCAGCATGGTCGTCGCCGACAGCGCCGCGATCACGACGAGGAAGAGCACCGCGAAGAGCACTGTGGCGCGACGGCTGGCCCGAGGCTGGCTCACGGCGTGCCCCCTTCCTGTGGCGCGGGGGGCTCGTCGCGCGCATCGGGGATCGCGATCACGCGGACGCGATCGGGCTCGGTCGTGGGCGTCGAATCCTCCTGCGCCAGCGGGTCGGCCTGGGCCTCGCTGGCGAGCTTGGAGTCGAGCAACGCCGAGCCGTCGTCGAGACCCGACATGTCGCTGCGGGTCGCGCCTGTATCGGCATCGTCCGCATCGGTGTCGGCTCCGAACCAGATCGCGACCTCGATCGCGACCGGCAGCTCGCGCGACGACGAGAACGACTTCCGCCACGCCCGCCCGTCGCTGTACCGGAACCGTACCGCGCGCACGTCGTCGGAGAGTAGCCCGTCGGGCTGCCGGTCGGCGGCCGCGTTGTCGGCGATGGTGTCTGAGAACGTATCGCCGAGGGGTGCGCCCCCCAACGTGTCAATGGAGTCGGGGGAAGCCGAGCCCGCCGCCTCGCGCGAGGCGGTCGAACCGTCCGCCTTGGCCTCGGCGAACAGGTCCTCTCGCTCAAGCGTGAGCCGGTGGGTCGTGCGGTCGAAGCGGATGACGGTCCGCTGGAGATCCGCCTGCGGCGCGTCCTTGCCGCCCACGAACACCGAGCGGTGGGCGATGGTCAGCGAGTGGTCATCACCGACGATTCCGGGCCCGTCGGGCGTGGATGTGACCGCGGTCAGCAGGTCGCGCTCGATCCGGTCGAAAAGCAGTGTCGCGGCCTGGGTCTGGCTCGCGAGCGCCCGCGTCCGCGCCTCGCGGTCGAACAGGTGCCACATGAACGCGGAGACCGCCGCCGAGAGCAGCCCGAGCAGCGCGATCGCGACGAGCAGTTCGAGCAGGGTAAAGGCGGGTCTGGCGCTCTTCCGATTCACCGCGACCCTCCCCGGCCGGGCGGCCGCGTCGAGGGGGGCTGCGTCGCGGGGCCCGGTGGCGGCGGTCCCGGCTCGGCCGATAGGCCGACGCCGTCGGTGTCCGTCTGCCTGAGCCTGACGAATTGCTTGAGTGTGTACGACGGCGATCCCTCAAACTCGAAGCCCGAATCGTCGATCCTGAACGCGCGCACGCTCACCAGCGTCAGGCCCCGATACTCCGTTGGTTCGGTCTCGATCTCGAGCGACCATTCGGGCTCGACCGCGAACGTCGGTGTGGGGGCGTCGTCGGGGTCGATCCCGACAAACGAGCTGTCGGCCGCCTCCTCCTCGTGCTCGTTCCAAGGCGGCACGGGCCCGTTGAGTGTTTCGGGCCGGGCGAGCCCCGCCTCGATCTGCGCCATGGCGTTGCGGGCGTGGTCGGCGGCGAGCAGTCTGTCGCGCGAGCGTCGCAGCCCCTCGATCGACTGGCTGATGACACTCAGAAGTGTCAGCGAGGTCATCACGAACAACGCGAGCGCCAGCAGGACCTCGAGCAGGATCAGACCGGGCCGCCTTCTCATGGCGCGGGCTCCCGGGTCGCGGACCGGGCGGCCGATGTTGTCGCGGGGACGGGCGGGAGGTTGTCGAGCCCCGGGCCCGGTTCATCCCCGTCCGCCGGCGGCTTCACCTCGACGAGGCGCACGATGCCGACCGCCCCGTCGACCCGCACGCTCGCCGCCCGGTTGTCGGCGTCGATCAGCCAGGTGTCGCGAGGCATGTGCAGCGAGCCGTCCGGAATGCAGACCAGGATGAGGTCGGTCGCGTCATCGGGCGAGAGCCCGCCGATGTCGGGATAGTCCGCCGCCGCGTCGTCGCCGGGCGAGGGCGAACGTTCGGCCGCGGCGGGCCCCAGGCCCATCAAGTCCGTCTCCGACTCGAATACCGGCGCCTCGTGATCGAGCCGAAAGCCGTCGGGCAGCGTGAGCAGAAGCGTCTCGGCGTGCTCGTCGGACGTGTACGGGGACGACGAGCGGAGCGACGCGTCGGGCGTGGCCGCCGCGGGCCTGAACGCCGCCGACGTGTCGATCGGCGTCGCGCGCGACACGAGCCTGATCCCGCGCCCGTTCTCGTCCGCCTCCGCGTAGACGTACACGATCGCTCCCGTCCGGCGGGCATCCTCCCGCGCGAGCAACAGGGCCGATTCGATCTGCTCCGCCGTACGCTCGAAGGTCATCGGGGCGATGCGCTGCATGAGCGCGGGTCCGACGAGCGACAGCACCACGACGAACAGGGCGAGGACCACCAGGATCTCGATCAGCGTGAACGCCCTCGCACGCATGCCCTCGCTCCTGCAATCCGGTTCAGGGGCCGCCCGAGGAAGGCGGAGCGGGCAGATCGGAGCCGAGGTCGCCACCCTCTTCGTCGTCGCTCTGCGACCAGGTGGTGATGTCGTCGTCGGTGTCGTCCTCGCGATCGGGGCCCCACGACCAGAGGTCGTACTTCTCTCCGTGCTCGGGCTCCTCGCCCCGGTAGCCCCACTCGTCGCCCCACTGATCGGTCGGGATCTTGGTGGCGAGGTATTGCTTCCATTTGGTCGCGTCGGCGTCGGGGTCGAGCTGCTCCTTGTCCCACAGCACCGCGATCCCCTCATCGTCGTTGGGGTAGCGCCGGAAATCGAGGTAGAACAGGTCGAGCGCGTCCTTGATCTGCTTGAGCTGGATCTTCGTCGTGTCGACGTCGGCCTGATCGCGACGCTTGAACAGCGCCACACCGACGATCGCGCCGAGGGCGAGGATGATCGCGATGACGATCAGGATCTCGATGAGCGTGAAGCCGCCCCGGCTCCGCCCCGAGCGGGCCGGCGAGGCCCGATGCCGACGCGGCAACACGATCAGGTTCGATGCACTCATGACAATGGCTCCTTCCCCACCCCAACCCCAGGTGGGCGGTGAACATCCGTGTCCGGGCGTCCGGCGGGGGTCGCGGCCCGGCGTCCCCCCGCTTCATTAGTCCACACTAGCAATAGCCCCCGCGCCCCGCAACGCCGGGCGCGCTTTTTCGCGCGTCATTTTCTGTAAGTCAAACATTCGCAGTCATTTGCATCATCGGCAAAATCAGCGCCACGGCCACCAATCCGATCGCCCCGGCGATCACCACGAGCAGCAGCGGCTCGATCAGCTTTACCGCCCCCGAAAGCAGCCGCTCGACCCTTCCTTCGAGCGTCTCGGCGATGGTCAGCAGCACGGCGTCGACGTTCCCCGCCGCCTCGCCCACCGAGATCATCTCGACGACGTCCTCACCGAACAGGCCCGAGGTGCCCAGGGGGCCCGCCAGGGGGTCGCCGGCGCGTACGGCCTCGATCGCCTCATCGATCGCGTCCTCCATCAGGGCGTTGCCGGCCGCGTCGCGGGCGATCGTCATGGCCGTCAGCAGAGGCACGCCGTTGGATTCCATCGTGCCCAGCAGGCGGCAGAATCTCGCCGCGGCAAGGGCCCGGGTGAGCGGGCCCAGGACGGGAGCCCGCGTGCGGAGGACGGAGGCGCGTCGGCGGACGTCCTCGTTCTTCCGCAGCCGCCAGAGCGTGACCACCCCCGCGATGACCAGGGCGAGCAGGATCAGCCCGTAGTGCGAGACGAGGTCGCTGACGCCCAGGACAAACTCGGTGATGCCCGGCAGCTTGTCGAGCCGCGAGAACATGCCCTTGCGGAACATCGGGACGAAGAACCCGAAGATCACGCCCAGCACGCCGGAGCCCACGGTGACGAGCACGCAGGGGTAGATCAGGCCCCCCACGATCTTGCTCTTGAGCTCGGCCTCGGAGAGCACGAACTGCCCGAGCTGTTTGAATACGTCCTCGAGGAAGCCGCCCTTCTCGCCCGCCCGCACCATCGCCACGTGGACGCGGCGGAAGACGCCGGGCTGCTCGGCCATCGCGTCGGCCAGCTCCCCGCCGTCGCTCACCCGCTCGGCCAGGCGGCGGAAGACCGACGCGACGCGGGGCCTGCTCTTCTGCCGGCTCAGCAGCGTGAGGGCCCGGAGGAGCGGCACGCCCGCCCGGAGCAGATCCGCCATCTGCGCGTACACCGTCGCGAGCTGCCGGGTCCCGACGCCACCCCGGTCGGCGTGCTCGGCCTGCTCGGCGAGCTTCACGGGCGTCATCTGCCGGCTCTCGAGCTCGGCGAAGACCGCCTGCTCGGAGTTGCCGGCCAGCACGCCCGTGGTGCGGGCGCCGTGCGCGTCGATCGCGATGTACTCGAACGTGGGCATCCGTGCCCACTAGCGTAGTGCGGGGAACGGTGTGGGAGAATCCCCACAAGTCAGGAACAGGCACGCAACGAGCCTGAAGCGCCAGCAAAGGATGCGGTTGCACCCGTTGCCCGGTTGCGGCGTTGGGCCCGCGGCCGATCGATTCGAGGTCGGGAAAGGCTCGCAAGCAAGTCCTTCGCTTGCGCTTCAGGCTCGTCTCGGGGCACGTGCGCCCATCAATCCGACTTCAGCAACTCCTTGATCTTCCCCACCAGCTTCTCGTCGTCGGGCTTCACCTTGGACTCGAACCTGGCGACCACGTTGCCCCGCCGATCGACGAGGAACTTGGTGAAGTTCCACTTGGGCGCGCCCCCGATCGGGGCGGGCTGGGCGGCGAGCTGCCTGTAGAGCGGGGCGGTGTCATCCCCCTTGACGCTGATCTTCTCGAACATCGGGAAGGTCACGTCGAACTTCGACTTACAGAACTGGGCGATGTCCTTGTTCGTGCCGGGCTCCTGGTGCCCGAAGTTGTCGGCGGGGAAGCCCAGGACCACCAGCCCCTGCTCCTTGTACTCGCGGTAGAGCGCCTCGAGCCCCTCGTACTGGGGCGTGAAGCCGCACTTGCTCGCGGTGTTGACGATCAGTACGACCTTGCCCTTGTACTTGTCGAGGTTCTCAGGCGTGCCGTCCAGACGCTTCATCTCATAATGCAGCACCTCGGCGCTGACCTTCGCGTCGGGCGGCGCGGGCGCGATCGTCGGGGTGCCCGAAACGAGTGTGGCGAGGACGGCGAGCAGCGTGTTGAACATGATCCGATCTCCTGTGGCGGGCAACGCCCCCCCGGCGCATCCACCTCTGCGGCGGCGTCGGCTTCGCTGGCCGACGCTTGGGTCATCTCGCCGGGGGCGACGCTTATTGCGTTGACGCGGCGAGATAGAGTACTCCCGATGCTCCGCCTCTCGCGCACAGTCCGCTTCACGATCTCCGACTCGCCAACCCCCGGCACCGGGGTCAACGGCTTTGGCGGCAAGCCCGCGATGTCGGGCCTGGGGCGATATTTCGAGGTCGATATCCGCTGTGAAGGCGAGCCCGACGCATGCACGGGCTACCTCATCAACATCAAGGACATCGACGACGCGGTGCGCACGACCATCGTCCCGTGCCTCGCCGACGCCTCGAGCGACACCGGCCCGGTGCGCCTCGTTGGGACGCTGCTTGAATCGGTCCGCTCCGCGCTGCCGGTTGCGGCGGCCTCGCTCGCATGGCGGCTGACCCCGTTTCTGGAACTGGAGGCCCGCATGGGTGAACAGACCGTGCTCATCCGACAGCGTTTCGAGTTCTCGGCGTCGCACCGCCTGCACGTCGCGTCGCTCAGCAACAAAGAGAACCTGCGCCTGTTCGGCAAGTGCAACAACCCCGCGGGGCACGGGCACAACTACCGCGTCGAGCCCTGCGTCGCGGTCGACCCGGCGCGGCCAATCGGCATCGACGTGATCGAGTCGATCGTCGACCGGCGGATCATCGAGCCGTTCGATCACAAGTACCTGAACACACAGACCGAAGAGTTCTCGGACGACGGGGGTTTGAACCCCACGGTCGAGCACATCGCCCGCGTGTGCTTCGATCGGCTTTGCGAGCCGCTGCGCGGGGTCGGGGGCGAATTGCGTTCGGTGACGGTGTGGGAGACCGACCGGACAAGTTGCACCTATCCGGCTTGAGTGGAAACCCTCGATCCGTCCGATCAGTACAAAGAAGAAGACGAGGGGGCTGTTGTTTCTTGTCGAGTGATCAGTTAGTATACACTAAATATGCGAGGGACAGCCCGCCTCGCCGAGTAGAATCGAGGACGCATGGGGATCGGCGTCATACTCGCGGAACGGGGCCTCATCACGAGGTCCCAGCTCGAAGAGGCTATCGCCGAGCAACGACGCTCGGGCGAGCGCCTCGACCATGTCCTCGTCCGTCTCGGCTTCGTGTCGCGCGCCCAGGTGCTCGAGGCGCTGGGTGACCAGTTCCACATGCCGGTCGTCGACCTCGCGGCGACCGCGGTCGAGCGCGAGGTGCTGGGCACGCTGCCGGCGCAGCTCGTCTACCGGCAGAACTGCGTGCCGATCAGCCGGGACAACGGCACGCTGACGGTCGCAACAAGCGACCCGTTCGAGCTGACCGCGCTCGACGAGCTCCGCCTGCTGACTGGCTGCTCGATCGAGTTGGTGCTCGCCGACGAGGAGGAACTGCACAAGTTCATCCGCTCGCACTACGGCGTCGGCGGCGACACGCTCGACGCGATGTCGGCGACGGCGGCCGAGATCGAGGGGGGCGACCAGGCCCGCGACGAGGTCGAGCAGGCGCAGGAGGCCAGCGTCATCAAGCTGGTCAACGACCTGCTCATCGAGGCGATCAACGAGCGCGCCACCGACGTGCACATCGAGCCCTACGAGGGCGAGCTGATCGTCCGCTACCGCATCGACGGCGTGCTCCAGCGGGCCAACATCCCCCCCACCATCAACCGCTTCGCCTCGGCCATCATCAGCCGCCTCAAGATCATGGCGACGCTGAACATCGCCGAGAAGCGCAAGCCCCAGGACGGGCGGATCACGTTCAGCCACCGCAACAAAGAGGGCAAGATCGAGGAGTTCGATCTCCGCGTGAGCGTGATCCCCATGCTCTTCGGCGAGGGCGTCGTGCTCCGCGTGCTCAACAAGTCGGCCGTTCTGCTGCAGCTCGAAGACCTGGGCATGCCCCGCCACGTGCTCACACCCTGGGACGAGATGATCAAGCGGCCCCACGGCATCGTGCTGGTGACGGGACCCACGGGCTCGGGCAAGAGCACGACGCTGTACGCCTCGCTCAACCGCATCGTCTCCGACGAGATCAAGTGCATCACGGTCGAGGACCCGGTCGAGTATCACGTGCCGGGCGTCAACCAGATCCAGGTCAACACCAAGGTGGGGCTCACCTTCTCGGCGGGGCTCCGCTCGATCCTGCGACACGACCCCGATGCCGTGATGGTGGGCGAGATCCGCGACCGCGAGACGGCCGAGACGGCTGTGCAGGCGTCGCTGACGGGCCACATCGTCTTCTCGACGCTGCACACCAACGACGCCGCGGGGGCCGTGACGCGCCTGATCGACATGGGCGTCGAACCGTTCCTGATCGCATCGTCGGTCGAGGGCGTGCTCGCGCAGCGGCTCGTGCGGCGGGTCTGCCACGAGTGCGAGGCGGCGTACGTGCCCGACAACGGTGACCTGCCCCGCGATTTCCGCCTGGGCGCGGGCCAGACGCTCACCAAGGGCGAGGGCTGCCGGGCCTGCCGGCACACGGGCTTCCGCGGCCGCGTCGGCATCTATGAGCTGCTGAGCATGGACACGGAGATCCGCGACATGATCATGCAGCGGATCAACGCGCCCACCATCGCCGAGCACGCGCTCAAGAGCGGGCATCTGTGCACGCTCCGCCAGGACGGGTACGCGAAGACCCTCGACGGCGTCACAACCATGACCGAAGTCATGCGGGCGTTGGCGGTTTGAGAAGGGACCGGGGATCAGGGACCAGGGCTTTCAACACGACGACTGCCCCTGTCTCGACGGTTCACGTTATCGTTCCGGAACGTGGTAGCCCCCCGCCGCATCCTGCTTATCAGGCCCAGCGCCCTGGGCGACGTCTGCCGCAGCGTGCCGGTGCTGGTCAGCCTGCGCCGGGCTTTCCCGGACGCGACGATCCACTGGCTCGTGCAGGACACCTTCATCGACGCGGTCAAGGACAACCCCGCTCTCGACCACGCAGTGCCGTTCCCGAGGGGGCTGCTGGGGCGCACGAGCCGGCGTGGCAACCTCTGGCCGTCGGTCCGGTGGATGAACAAGCACCTCAGGCCCGTGAATCGCTACGACCTCGTCGTCGACGCGCAGGGCCTGTTCCGCAGCGGCCTGTTCGCGTGGTGGACCGGGGCCAAGCGGCGCGTGGGCTACGCCAACGCGGCTGAGCTTGGAGGGCTGTTTTATACGCAACGTCCGCGTGTCGACCGGTCGCGGCACGCGGTTGACCGGATGCTGGCGCTCGTGAAGGCGATGGGGATCGAGCCCGTCGAAGACATGCGCCTGCACGCGGATGCCCAGGAACTGGCGTGGGTGGATCGCCAACCGTGGGCAGGTGGATGCTCAATAAAGGGAGCCCGGAGCGCGAGCGATGGGCCGGAGTCCCAGGGCGTTGGTGAGCCGCTGCCCGATCGGCCCGTCGCTCGCGCTCCGGGCTCCTTCGCGTCCGCGCCACGTGGCGGGTATGTCGTCCTCGCCCCCACCAGCCGCTGGCCGGGCAAGCAGTGGCCCGCCGAGCGGTTCACAGAGCTCGCCCGCCGACTGCTCGGGGCGGGCGTGCCCCGCATCGTCCTCGTCGGCGCCCGCGACGAGCGCTCGCAGATCGCGCCGCTGCTCGATTGGGCGGGGGCCGAGCCGCGCGCTGTCGACCTCGTCGGGCACACGTCGATCGCCCGCCTCATGGCCGTCATCGCACGCTCGTCGCTCGTCGTGGCCAACGACTCGGCCGCCCTGCACATGGCGGTGGGCTTCGATCGCCCGCTCGTCGCGCTCTTCGGCCCGACCCGGGTCGGATTGGTCGGGCCCTACCGCCGCGACCACGAGGTCATCCAGCACATCCGCCCGGGAGATACCTTCGACCACAAGCACCCGACGCGGGGGCTGGCGATGATGGCGAGGATCAGCGTCGAGGAGGTGCTCGAGGCCTGCCTTGAACGGGTGCAGTCAATTGGATGACGGACGCTCCCTGCGATGCAAGCGGCTCGATACGAATTCACCACAGAGACAAAGAGAACACAGAAGAGAATGCTGGGTCAGGGCAAAGAGACCTGTCGACATGACGACGCTTCTCGCATCGAATTCTACATTCTCTTTTCTGTGCTCTCTGTGTCTCTGAGGTGAATCCGTATTCCCGGCGTGGGTGCGTTCGCCAACGAAAAACCCCGGGAAAACCCGGGGCTTCGTGATCGAACCGGAGTTGATCGCTCAGGCGCTAACGGCCTTCGCGTGCTCCTGCGCGAACGCCTTCATGAAACTCACGAGCGCCTCGCACCCCTTCTTGGGGAACGCGTTGTAGATGCTCGCCCTCATCCCGCCGATCGAGCGGTGGCCCTTGAGCCCGTCGAGGCCCTTCTTCGCCGCCTGTTCGATGAACAGCTTGTCCAGCTCGGGCGTCGGGCACTTGAACGTCACGTTCATCATGCTCCGGCTGTCGAGCTTGGCGTGCGGGAGGAAGAAGTCCTGGTCGTCCAGGAAGTCATAGAGCACCGCCGCCTTGTCGGCGTTCATCTCGCGGACGGCGTTCAGGCCGCCCCGCTCGAGGATCCACTTGAAGACCAGGCCCATGAGGTAGACGCCGAACGTGTTGGGCGTGTTGTACCGCCCCTCCTTGTTGGCGTGGTTGCGGTACTGCATCATCTGTGGCAGCTCACGCACGGGCTCTTCGATCAGACTCTTCTTCGCGATCACCAGCACGATGCCGCTGGGGCCCAGGTTCTTCTGCGCGCCGGCGTAGATCAGCCCGTACTTCTTGACGTCGATCGGCTTGCTGAACATGTTGCTCGACGAGTCGCACACCAGGAACGCGCCCTTCGGGGGCGTGGGCTCGGCCTGGAACTCGGTGCCCATGATCGTGTTGTTGGCGGTGAAGTGCACGTACACCGGGTTGGCCGAGTACTTCACCTCGTCGCCCACCGGGATGTGGTCGTAGTTCGTTTCCTTGCTCGACCCGCAGATGTGGCAGGTGCCGTACAGCGGCACCTCCTTGATCGAGTCGTTGGCCCACTTGCCCGTCTGGAAATAGTCGGCGGTGCGGTCGGCCGGCAGGAAGTTGGCCGGGACGAAGTAGCACTGGGTCGTCGCCCCGCCCTGCACCCAGGTCACCGCGTAGTCGTCGGGGATGTTGCCGACCTTGCGGCAGTCGGCCTCGGTCTCGGCGGTGATCCGGTCGAAGGCCTTACCCCGGTGGCTGTGCTCGAGGATGCCGATGCCCGTGCCGAAGAGGTCCCAGATGTCCTGCTGGGCCTGCCTGAGCACCGACTCGGGCAGCGTCGCCGGGCCGGCGGAGAAATTGAACGCGCGCTCGCTCATTGCAAACCTCCATCTCTTCAACCCGGCCCGGGCCGGGGATGTCTCGTCGTGCCCCGGGCGACCCTCCCCAGGGCCGCCCCACTCATATCGGATGGTATTCGGCCCGGCTTCCGCGTTCAGGCCACACCGTTCACGCAGTGCTCGATCCGGCCCTCGGACTGGTACAGGCCGATCATCCGCACCACCTCCTCGGCCACGGCGATCTGGGCCTGATCGGTCGAGGCCCCGCAGTGGTGCGTGCAGTACACCCCGTCCACCGCCGCGATGTCGGGCTTCCAGTCCAGATCCTTCTCGGCCGGCTGGTTGCAGTAGACGTCGATCCCGGCACGGATCTTCCCGCTGCTCACGGCCTCGGCCAGCGCCCCCTCGTTCACCACCGGGCCCCGGCTGGTGTTGATGAAATACGCCCCCGCCTTCATCGCCCCGAAGAACTCGGCGTCGCACATGCCCTTGGTCGCGTCGATCGCCGGGACGTGCAGCGTCACCGCGTCAAAGCCCGGCAGGGCCTTGAGCAGCGCGGCGCGAGTCGCGTCGACGTAGCCCACACCCATCTGCTTGGCCATCTCGGCGGTGAGCACGACGTCATAGGCCGAGACCTTCATCCCGAACGCCTGCGCCCTGGTGATCACCTCGCGCCCGATCGCGCCGGCGCCGACGACCAGCAGCGAACGCCCCTTGAGGCCCTGCGCGACGCTGTACTTCTTCTTGTTCCAGTGACCGGCCTTCAGCTCGGCGTTCTGGTCGGGCAGGTGGCGGTCGAGGGCGATCAGGTGCCCCATCGCCAGCTCGGCGACCGCGACGGCGTTCATGCCGGGGGTGTTGCACACGGCCACGCCCTTCGCCGCCGCCGCGTTGCAATCGATGTTGTCGTAGCCGGATCCCGCCCGGATGACGAGCTTGAGCGACCCCGCCGCCGCGTCGATCACCGACGCCGGCACCTTGGTCGAGCGCACGATCAGCGCTTCGGCCCCGGTCTTCTTGAAGGCCGCCGGCAGGGTCTCCGGCCCGAGCGATGCGTCATACTCCACGTCGCAGCCGAGCTTGTTCAGCCCGTCGATCAGTTCGGTTTCCGCCTTGTCCGCGATGATCACCCGCATGGCTTCCCCTGTCTGTGTCGTCGAAAACAGGACACGACGGGATGGTAGGCCACGCGACCAAATCGCAGGTTAGTGCTGCCCGGTGTTGATCTCGCCGCCGCCGTAGTCGATGCCGCGGAGGCCGCCCCGCGTCCAACGGTAATAGCCCAGGACGGTCGTCCTGGTGGGCATGGGCCAGCCCCAGTGCATCACGGTCGGCTCGGGGTTGGTCGGGTCGAGCGGGTCGAACCCGGGGTTGGCGTCGCCCGTGACGTGGTCGACCACCGAGCCGTCGAAGAACAGCAGCGGCGCCTTCGCCTCGGGGAAGGCGTAGAACAGGGCGTCCTCGTCGTAGTAGACGAACCCGTTCGACGCCCGGTAGTAGAAATCCTCGAAGTAGGGGTGGCTGCGCGTCGCGTAGTGCCGGTCATAGTCGTCGAACATGAACACCTTGCCCGACGGGAAGGTCACGTCGGTCGCCCGCCGCTGCACATACTGCGCGTTCGCCATGTTGTAGATCGTGGTCACCGAGGTCGCGTCCTGCTGCGAGAGCGCATTGGGACCCGAGTCGGGCGTGAAGCAGAACGGGACGGTGTCGTAGGAAGACTCGAAGAATCGGATCGCGTTGTAGGGGTTGTCGGCGAAGCCCTCGATCCCAACCTCTTTCCGCTCCTGTTGCGTCTTGTCATCGGGGCAGATGGTCGCCTCCTCGGGCAGGATCCCCGAGAGCGAGTCCATGAGCATGAAGTGGGTGAACCGGAACCCGGGCAGCAGGTTCGAGGGGGCGTTGATCCAGGGCTGCCCGATCGCGTCCCGCGCGATGGTCAACGCCTGGGCGCGCGCGCCGCGCGAGTCGTTCTCGGCCTGCTGGAGGTCCGCGTAGTGGCTGGGCGTGTGTCCCTGACGCCAGGTGAAGCCCGCGACCTGGTCGTCGGTGTCGGTGCTGAACGTCGCCGACGCGAGGCCGAGCTGGCGGAGGTTGTTCCGACAGACCGCAGTTCGGGCGGTCCGTCTTGCGCCGCCCAGCGCGGGCAGCAGGATCCCGATGAGCAGGGCGATGATCGCGATGACGACCAGCAACTCGATCAGCGTGAACGCACCCCGGCGTGGTCCCCGGGGCACGCCGTCGCGAGCCGCGATGATCGACGATCGCCGCGTCATGGTTCTCCTTTCGATCGGGCAGCGCCCCGGAACGCGTCAGGACACGACCCCGTCCGGATCGGGCGCGGGATCGTTCCCTCTCAGAATACGGCAATCCGGCGTTGATCAAACAAAAAACATGAGACGTCAAGGCACCAGGCGACGCTCCGCCGCCCGCTCGGCGAGCTCGATCCGGTGTCGCCACGCGGCGATATCGTCGGACCCCAGCACCCCGTTCTCGGTGTCCAGGAGTTGGCGGGCATCCGCGAGGCTCTCGGGAGAGCCGTTCACGACGAGTGACTCCAGTTTGGCGAGCAACGCCGTTCGCACCGCGGCGGCGTCCGCGGTGCTCTGGGGCATCGCGACCGGCTCTTCCTCTGCGCCGATGTCCGGCTGGGTGACAGCCGTATCAGTGGCGTGGTCGACCGCCGCCCCGTCGTCATCGAGTAGGGCCGGCAGCGTGGGCTGCGTCGGCTCGGGGGCGGGCTCCCTTTTCTCGATCCGGTTCAGCACGACCGATGCCGCGAACAGCAGCGCGAACGCCAGCGCGATCACCGCCACGATCATCGTGCGCCGCTCGGCTCGTTTGGCGCGACGCTCGAGCCGCGACAACCGGCCGGACATGTCAGCCGCCGGTCCGGGGTCCGGCGCGGGTCGAGGGCTGGGCGGCGGGCTGATCCCCGCCCCGCTCGGCTGGGCTCCCACCAGGCTGGCGGCGACGGCTCCGGGGCTGGTTCGTCCGGGCAGCGGGCGGACGGGCGAGAGCCCCAGATGCTGGCGGTCGCGGACGGCCTCCAGCGAGGCCCCGCAGGCCCGGCAGATCACCTCGTCGGGCTCGACGGGCGCGAGGCAGGCGTGGCAAGAGCCGAGGATCCTGGCGAGGCCCGGCACGCGGACGGCCCGCGTCCAGTGCTGGTTGGTCGTCGGCCCCCGGACCACCGTGTCGGGGCCGATTCGCCCGGTGCGGGCCCATCGTTCCAGGGTTTCGAGCCGGCAGCCCGGGCGGAACGGGTGGGCCTCGTCGCGGATCGACCAGGGTCCCATCTCGTTCTGCGTCGCCTGCCTCGAGAGCGGGTCGGTGTGCGCCCCGCAACGCTCGCAACGATTCGGTCGGAGTTGGGGCTCACCGCAGTAGGGGCACACCGGCTCGATCGCCTCGGCGGTCCCGCCGTCGTCGGGGCCGGGTGACGGGTGTTGTTCGGTCTCCGGGCCGGCGGTCGCTTGCTGGGGCTCGGTCGTGGACATCGCAGGAGCCTATACCCCCGGGTTGACGGGGCGGATGCCGCGACATCAGATCAGGCATGAGATCTCCCTTCGCCACGATCGCCTGCATCCTCGCCTCGGTCCTGCTTGGCGGGTGCGCCGCGCCGCAGCCGAACGCCCGCATATCCTCCATTGCCCCTTACGGCGGTACGCCGAGCGCCAGCCCGACCGCGGCCGGCGCGATTCCGCTGCTCATCAACGGCGAGCCTGTCGGATGGGATCGGATCACGCCGCTGCTCGCCGAGGCCGCGGGGGGACAGGTGGTCGACGACCTCGTGCTGCATTCGGCGCTCGAGCGTGAGCTGCGCGCGCGCGGGCTGACGATCGATGACGCCGCGGTTCGGGCCGAGCACGATCGTTGGCTGTCGCTGCTCACCCAGGACGGGGTCTCGGCCGACACGGAGACCGCGATCCGCAGGCAGCGCGGCCTCGGCCCGGAGCGCTTCCACGACCTGCTCTGGCGCAACGCGGCGCTGCGAGCTCTGGTCGATCCCGTCGAGACCGAGGTGACCGACGACGAGGTGAGGCTCGCGTCGGAGATCCGCGCGGGCCGACGGTTCGCGACCAGCGGGGTGGTGCTCCCCGATGCGCGATCGGCGCTCGACGTCGCGGAGCGTGCGCGCGCCGACGCGAGCGGCCCGGTTGCCGGTCTCTGGGCGGCGGCGATCGAGCACGGCGTCCTACCCTGGCACGCGGTGCTGAGCCCGCATGACCCGGCGACACCGGCCGCCTTGCGGGCCGCCCTGGCCGCAACGCCCATCGGGTCGCCGAGCGGCGTGATCGCGCTCGACGACGGGTTCGGCGTGCTGCTGGTGCATTCGGAGATCCCGGCGAGCACGCCTCCCCCGGGGGCCGCGCTGCGGGATGAGCTCGGCCTCAAGAAGGCCCGGCTGGCGATGGAGCGGCTCGCCCGTCGGCTCATCGCCTCGACGCCCTCGCACGTGCTCGACGGCGGGCTTTCCTGGGGCCGATAACCCGGAATCCCGGCCCGGTACCAGCACTCGGCCGTATGGCGCGGATGCCCGAACCGGGGACCACGCCCGACAGAGAGACGGCGGGGCCGGCGCAACCCGAACACGCCGTGACGAGCATTGGGATGGCCCGGTTCGGTGTCCGATGCAACGGGTTGACCCGGGGGTGGTGTCCGCCCGGCGGTCCTCTCATCGCAACGGAGCCAGATCATGGAGAACCAGAAGAAGTCGTTTGGACTGTCGACGCGGATCATCGCGACGACGCTCGGACTCATCGTGGCCATCGTGGCCATCAACTACTTTGTGTTCGTCCGCGGGTATCGCGCGGACGCGGAGAGATCGATGGTCGAGAAGGCCGCGGCGTTCACCGCGGTGGCCGACGAGGCGAAGAACCATGCCTCGAAGCTGATCAGCGAAGGCGCGGTTGACGTTGCGCCCCTTCTCAAGGAGATGCAGGACCACGTCGCCAAGGGCGGCGACTACCGGGCCACGCGGGTGTTCGAGACGATCCCCGTCGTGGTCGGGTGGACCACCGCCCAGAAGGCGGCGGCCCGCGAGAACATCGATTTCAAGGTTCCGGCGTTCGACGCCCGCAACCCCGACAACGAGCCAGAGCCCGGCAGCTTCCGGGCCGAGTTGCTCCGGGACCTCCGCGCCCAGGTGACCAGCGGCGGCGACGAGTCGATCTACCGGATCGACAAGAAGACGAACACCCTGCACTACATGCGGGCGATCAAGCTCGACGAGACCTGCATGATGTGCCACGGCGCGCCCGCGAAGTATGACACCGACGGCGACGGCAAGGACCCGCTCGGCTTCGCGATGGAGAGCTGGAACCCGGGCGACATGCACGGGGCCTACGAGGTCGCGATGCCGCTCGACGCCGCGGACGCGCAGGTCGCGGGGTTCATCGGCAACGGGATGATGTTCACGGTGCCGATCCTGATCGTCGCCGGGATCGGGTTCGTGTTCATGCTGCGTTACATGCTGGGCAAGCCGCTGAACAACCTGATCGATCTGATGAAGGACGTCGCGACCGGCGACGGCGACCTGACCAAGCGGGTCAACCTGAACCGGGGCGATGAGATCGGGCGCCTGGCCCACTGGTTCGACACGTTCATCGCGAACGTGCACCAGATCATCTCCGACATCGCGGGCGTGAGCCGCGAGGTCGCGTCGGCGGCGACGGAGATCGCCGCGTCGAACGAGGAGATGGCCGCGGGACTGAGCAACCAGCAGGACCAGACGCAGGCCGCCAGCGCCGCGGTCGAGCAGCTGAATGAGGCGGCGGCGGACATCGCACGTCAGAGCGCCGACGCGGCCCACCAGGCCGATTCGAGCCGGGCCAACGCCGAGACGGGCGGCAAGGTCGTCGCCGACACGGTCAGCGAGATCAAGGGCATCGCGGCGGAGGTCGACGAGTCGGCCAAGGCCGTGGCGCTCTTGGGTCAGAAGGGCGAGGAGATCGGCGGCGTGATCAGCGTGATCAACGACATCGCCGATCAGACCAACCTGCTCGCCCTCAACGCCGCGATCGAGGCGGCCCGGGCCGGCGAGCACGGGCGCGGCTTCGCGGTCGTCGCCGACGAGGTCCGCAAGCTGGCCGAGCGGACGACCCAGGCGACCGAAGAGGTCAGCCAGTCGATCCGCGAGATCCAGGAAGAGACCACCCGCGCGGTGGAGCGGATCGAGAACGGCTCGGCCCGCATGGAGAAGGGCGTCGAGCTGGCGACCAGCGCCGGCGAGTCGCTCCGCGTGATCGTCGACAGCTCGAAGCAACTGCTCGGTCAGGTGCAGACCATCGCCGCGGCGGCCGAGGAGCAGTCGGCGTCGGCGGCTCAGATCGGCGAGAACGTGCAGCGCGTGACCGCGGTGTCGAACGAGTCGGCGATGGCGGCGGGGCAGGCCTCCGAGGCGGCCGCCGAGCTGAGCCGGCAGAGCGAGCGGATGCGTTCGCTGGTCGACCGCTTCAAGCTCTGATTCGTACTCCGAAGCGATGAGATCACTTGGGGCGTCGTGCCGAAGGGCGCGACGCCCTTTTGCGTGGGTGGGGCGGCGTGACGTCCTGGAGGAGCCCCGAGCGTCGGCGACGGGCCCAGGGTCTGCTCGGTTTCGATCGCGGTACCGGTTCGGCCCGTCGCTCACGCTCGGGGCTCTTTTGAGCGCGGTCATGATCGCCCGAGGTGTTCCTTGAAGAACGCGACGATCGCACGCCACATCTCCGGGTGGCTGTCGATCCAGTTCACGTGGTCGGCGCCCTCGATGCTCTTGAAGGTCACATTGACCCCCGCGTCGCGCGCCGCGGCCTCGATGATCGGGGCGTGGCGGGGCGAGACGATCGGGTCCTTGGTGCCGTGAAGGAGCAGCAGCGGCCGGTCGCCCAGCTTCGCGACCGAGTCGACCGCGTCGTAGCCGGGGCGGGTGAGCCAGGGGCCGATCACGGGGAGGTAGTCGCCCGTCACGCCTTTCCACGTGCTGAACGTGGCGATCGAGCAGACGGCCGCCACCCGCTCGTCGTCGGCCGCGGCGGCGAGGGCGATCGTGCCGCCCAGGCTCAGGCCGTAGATCCCCACGCGATCGGGATCAACGTCTGGCCGCTGCATGACGTAATCGACCGCGGCCTCGGCGTCGTGGATGAGCCCCTCGCGATTGAGCGGACCCTTCTCGCTCCGGCCATAGGAGCGGTAGTCGAAGATGAGGACGTTGAAGCCCTCGCGGGGCAGGAAGTCGACGAAGACGAGGTGACGCGAGATGTTGGCCGCGTTGCCGTGGCAGTGGACGATGGTGGGCGCCTTCTCGCCGGGCGGCACGCCGACGGCGGGGAGGAACCAGCCGTGCAGGCGATGGCCATCGGAATAGAAGAAGACGTCCTCGGCGCCCGTCGGGGCGGCGTACTGGTCGCGGGTGGGCCAGTAGAACAGTCTCTCGCCGACGCCGGTGATCTTGACTCCGATCAGCACGATCGCGAAGAGGACGAGAATCCGGGCGAGGCGGAACCAGATCGAACGGCGTTTCCGCCTGGGTCGCTCGGTCCGGGGCTCGTCGTCGTTCCTGCTCATCGCGCCACTTCGATCGCCCTCGTTTCTCGGAGCACCGTGACGCGGATTTCACCGGGGAAGGTCATCTCGTCGGCGACTCGCTTGGCGATGTCGTGCGCGATGAGGTAGGCCTCGTCGTCGCCCACGCGGTCGGCGTCGACCATGACGCGGACCTCGCGCCCCGCCTGGATCGCGTAGGCCTCGATCACGCCGGGCTGGGCGAGCGCGATGTCCTGGAGATCGTTGAGGCGCTGGATGTAGCGTTCCATCGACTCGCGCCGCGCGCCGGGCCTGGCCGAGCTGACCGCGTCGGCCGCCATGACGATGGGGGTGTAGAACGTCGTCGACGGGATGTCGGCGTGGTGGCCGCCGATCGCGTTGAGGACGGCCTCCTCCTTCTCGCCGTGCTGGCGGGCGAAGTCCATGCCGATCTTCGGGTGCCCGCCCTCCATCTCGTGGTCCATCGCCTTGCCAATGTCGTGCAGGAAGCCGCACCGGCGGGCGAGCTTGCCGTCGAGCTCGAGCTGCTCGGCGATGAGCTGGCTGAGATAGGCGACCTCGATCGAGTGGCGCAGCACGTTCTGCCCGTAGCTCGTGCGGTAGTGCAGCTTGCCCATCGCCTCGATCACCTTGGGGTGCAGGCCGCCCAGGTTGACCTCGAGGGCGGCGTCCTTGCCGGCGGCGAGCACGCGCTCGTTGATCTCGTTGCGGGTCTTCTCGACCACCTCCTCGATGCGGGTGGGGTGGAGCCTTCCGTCGGCGATGAGCCGCTCGAGCGACTCGACCGCGACGGCCTGGCGGATCTTGTCGAAGCACGAGACGACGATCACGCCCGGGGTGTCGTCGACGATGATGTCGACGCCCGTCGCCTTCTCGATCGCGCGGATGTTCCGACCCTCGCGGCCGATGATCCGCCCCTTCATGTCGTCGGAAGGGATCGCGACCGAGCGGACCGTGCTCTCGCTGGTGTGCTCGGTGGCGTACCGCTGCACCGCCATGACCGTGATCTCTCGGGCCTTCTCGCGGGCCTCGGCCTCGGCCTTCTCCTCGATCGAGCGCACGACCTTGGCGATGTCGAGCCGGGATTGCTCCTCGACCCGCCCGATCAGCTCGCGCTTGGCCTCGTCGCGCGACATCTGGGCGATCTCCTGGAGCCGATCGGCCTGCTCGTCGCGGAGCTTCTGCATCTCGGCCTCGCGGTCGGCGATCCCCTGCTCGCGGCGTCGGAGCGTCTCGCCGGTCTCGGAGAGGGATTTCTCCTTGATCGCGAGCGTCTCCTCCTTCCGGTCGATCAGGTCCTCTCGCTTGGACAGCCGCCGCTCGCTCTCGCGGATCTCTCCGCGGGCGGCCTCGATCTCGGAATCAAACTTCTCTTTTCTCGCCAGGGCGTTGCGTTCGGCCTCCAGACGGATCTTCTCCGCCTCGTTCCGGGCCTCCTCCTTCGACCGCTCAACCAGCGAGGCAGCCTCGGCCTTGGCCGAGGCGAGCGACTGCTTGGTGATCGTGCGCTGGGCGATGTACATCACACCCGCGCCGAGCAGGAAGAGAACGAAGCCGATAACCAGGACGACCGACAGCGGCACGTCGCTGCCACCCTGCGCGAGCATGGTTGGGAGATTGCTCACGCCGAACTCCGCGTGGCGGGTCCACCGCTTGACGGCGGCCCGGCACGATGCTGTGACAGCCGGATCTCGGGGAGACCATTTCTCGGGGGCGGAAGCGAGAGAGCTTCACCTGGTCTGGCGGATCACAACAGTGATCCATGGCCGATCGGTGTGGGTGTCCCCGGCACCAACGCTTCTGGTGCGGCGGATTCATCGCCCGATCGGGTGGGAAGGGGTGCGAGCCGTCTCGACCCCGTGAGTGGCTCTGTCGCCCACGCGCCCCGCGAGGCTCGGCCCCGGCGAGGCGGCTGTTGCTGCTCACAACGGAAGACCCCCACCGCGGGGGCCTTCACCAAACGTTTATGATACCCCCCGCGCGCCGGTTGCGGGACCTGTGCGGTCGCGCAATCGCATCGAACCGAAGGGGCCCGAAGGTCGATACTGTGTCATGAGCCGTTCGGGCGGGAGTCCTATCAGATGACGAAAAAAATCACACTCGCGATGCTGGGTCTCGGCCTGCTCACCGCCACGCTGGGCGGGTGCACCTACGCCGACATCACCAGCAAGCACCTGTTCCGGCCCGACGCGGCCATGCCCATCGAGCCGAGCGGGCCCGACCTGCGAGCCGGCACGCCGCTGGCGATCGATGTCCACAACCAGCGCGGATCGGTTTGGGTTGAGGTCGATGGCGACCTCGAGGCGCCCGTTGTCGAGGCGATCGTGAGTTGGGGCGCCGGCGACCGCACCGAAACCTGGCCCGCCCACGGCGAAGCGCTGCCCATCACCGCCGTGCGCCGGACCGACGGCCCGGGGGACGTGCTCGCGGTCGATGCGTCGATCGGCGACGGGGCGCCCGATTCGGGCTACGTCGACATTCGCGTGCGCACGCCGCGGTGCGACGGGGTGAGCGTGGTGAACGACGGCGGGCCGATCGTGCTCGTCGGCGTGGGAGGCGCCATCACGGCACGCAACGGCGCCGCGACGGGTGAGGGTGGGCGGATCGAGCTCAAGACGAGCCGGCCGATCGTCGACCCCGTGGCCCTGGTCACAACAAGCGGGCGGGTGACCGCGGTCATCGGCACCGAGGGGAGGGGCGTGATCGACCTCGCCTCCGAGCGGGGCGATGTCAACTTCGTGACCGCCTACGGCACGCTGACCGACGTGCATCCCGCCATGCAGCGCTACCACGGCGTCTGGAACGGGGGCCGGAACCCGTTTATCGCGAAGAGCGCCGACGGGAACATCCAGGTGTACGTCAAGCCGAACGCCGAGTCATACTCGACGCCGGACAGCTGGATGGCGCTGCTGGGGCGGTAGGGCGGACCACCGGCGAACTTCATCCAACGACGACATCGGATGGCCGGTCGTCGAATACGGGTGATAGCGGCGCGCCTCCACGAGCGGGGGGCGCCTGCCCGTGGAGCCGCCAGTCAACAGAGCTCCGCGGGCTCGCGCCCGCGGCTCGTTTGGCGAAGGCCAACCTGGGGGTTCCGTGGGCATCGCGTGCTGTAGGATGCGGGCGTTCCCAATTGGAGCCGGCCCATGCACAGATTGCTCGTTGCCTTGCTCGCCGTCGCGGCCGCGATGGTCTCCGCGTTGCCCGCCCGCGCGGGGGATGACCTCCGCGTCGCGAGCTTCAACATCCGTTACGGCACTGCGGACGACGGGCCCGACGCGTGGCCGCTGCGTCGCGACAAGGTCGTCGAGACGATCGCGGACCTCGACGCCGATCTCGTGGGTTTGCAGGAGGCCCTGCCGTTCCAGATCGGGTTCCTGCTCGAACACCTGCCCCGGTACGGCGCCACGGGCGTGAGCCGGGAGGATGGGAAGACCGACGGCGAGGCGAGCCCGATCCTCTACGACCGCACGCGGTTCACGCTGGCGGCCTCCGGCACGTTCTGGCTGAGCGACACGCCCGACGAAGCGGGGAGCAACACGTGGGGCGCCGCCTGCACACGGATCTGCACGTGGGCGAGGCTGGTCGATCTGAAGACCGGGCGGGCGGTGTACCACTTCAACACGCACTTCGATCACGTGAACCAGCCGGCGCGAGAGAAGAGCGCGGCGTTGATTCTCCAACGCATCGCCTCGCGGGCAGCGAATGAGCCGGTGGTGCTCACGGGCGACCTGAACGCGGGCGAGAACAACGCGGCGGTGCACGCGCTGCTGACGGGCGAGGTCGGGCTGACCGACACCTACCGGGCCATCCACCCGAGCGGGATGTCCGGCACGTTCACCGGTTTCAAGCTCGACTCGGAAGGCGGGGACCGGAAGATAGACTATGTGCTCATCGGACCGGGCCTGCGCGCGACCGGCGCCGGGATTGAGACGCGGAAGATCGACGGGCGGTACCCGTCGGATCATTTTCCGGTCTGGGCGGCGCTCGGGTTCGAGTAGGACGCGCCGAAAGAAAACCCGGGCTGGCGCCCGGGCCTCGTTCAGATCAGGATGTCGGCGTCGCCGGCGTTGCGTTAGGGGCAGCCCGCGAGGAACGCCTGGATGAACGCGCTCAGGTCGGCGAGGTCGAACACGCCCTGGGGCGGGGCGATGTCGGCCGCGGGGTCGTGGGCGAGGAAGGCCGAGATGAACCCGCTGATGTCGGAGAGATCGAGCACGCCGTAGGGCTCGGCGATGTCGGCCGCGTTGCATCCGCCGCCCCCGGTGAGCATGATGCCGTCGCCGCTTGGGCCACCCAGCGCCACCACGTCGGCGCCGTCGAGCAGGTCATCGACGAAGAGCATGTTGGCGACGTAGACGGGCTGCGAGCCCCCGAAGCGGAGGTCGCTGAACAGGCAGAACGTCGAGGCGAGAGGCGTGGGCACGGGGTCGCCCGTGTCGGGGTCGGGGTTGTTGACGCCGCTGGAGAAGGACCAGGGGCTGGGGAACTCGCCCCACGCGGCCCAATTGGCGGGGTCGACGGCCTCGCCGTCGCCGTAGTACTGCTCGCCCGGCGTCGGATCGACCGCGTTGTAGACCCAGTCGCTGAGCGTCTCGCCGATGTAGGTGCCGTTGAGGTAGACCTTGGTGCGGCCCGTCTGGAACTCGTCGACGACGACGGCGAGGCGGAACCATGTGTCGGGCGCGATGGCCAGGTTGAGGGGCATGTCGCCCGTGAAGTTGTCGCCGTCGCTCGAATAGACGATGACGGGCGAGCCGTTCTGGTAGCGGAGCCAGAGGTCGGCGCCGCTGGCGTTGTTGTGCTGGTCCTGCACGAGCGCGGCGAGGTACTGGTTGTGCACGGTGTTGGTGGGGTAATCCGACCACCACGAGGACGACGGGATGAGCATGTCCCACACCATGCTCCACTGGCCGATGAACCCGCCCGGGTAGTCGGGCTTCGCGGCGGGATAGAGCGCGAGCCCGATGCCGCGGCGCCAGGCGCTGTTGCCCGGGTCGGCCTGGTTGTACGCGGGGCTGGTGCGGAAGGCCATCGCATCGACGCCGCCCACGGCCGGGAGATTGGGGTCAACCGCGGTGTCGACGAAGCCCGACTGGGCCGCGGTCACGCCGGTCGGTGTCGGCGGATTTGGGAAAACATCCTCGCTGCCGAGGCCGCCCAGGATGGGCCCGAAGGCGGCGTCGTCAAGGAAACGGATGGCGCTGTTGTCCGAACCGGCGGCGGGCGCGAAGTCGCCGTCGAAGTGCCACTCGGTGACCTGCGGCGCGCTCGGCACCCAGGTGCCGAGCGTGGTCGACCCCTCGATGAAGTCCATCGTGGGCGTCAACCCCCCGAGCGAACTGGTGATGTTCTCGACGGCGAAGGTGACCACGCCCGGCTCGCTGACCGTGATCTCGAGGTCGATCCCGAGCTCGGCCCCGAACGCGCCGCCCTCGAACCGCTCGCGCCAGGCGGTGATGCCCCCGGGCGGCAGGCCCCCGGCCTGGTTGCGGATCCACCCGGACAGCAGGCGTGAGTTGCCGGGCTCGATCTGGTCGAGCAAATCCGTAAGCAGGACGGGGTCGCCCAGCGGCAGGCCGAAGAGCGGGTCGCGGAGCTGGAGCAGGCCGTTGATGCTGAAGGCGTAGCCGTTGGCCGGGAGGATGTAGCTATCCGAGCCCGGAGCGGGATTGTCAAGGCTGTTGCGGGAGACATCGGGCGGGTTGGGGAAATCGATCACGACACCGTCGAGATCGATCTCGACGGTCGACGATTGGGCGTATGCCGGCACAACGAGCGCGGCGGCGGCGATGCTGACGGTGCGGATGGACGCGTGCATTCTCTTTCTCCTGAGGCGGCGCCCGGACCGGCGGCGCCTATTTGAACCGGTCCTGATGCTAACAGGAACGCGCCGCAATTGCGATTGTCATGCGCCGGGTTCCTAACGAAAATAGATCAGAGAAGCGCAAGGGCTTGCAAGTACAAGCCTCCCGTGGTACAAGTAAGTCGCAACAAACCGGGCGGACATCCGTGTGGATGGACGCCGCGATCTGTCAGCGGGGCCCACGCATGCGTAAGTCACCGTCGTCGCCGCCCCGGGATGCCGTCCGCGAGAGCCTCCCGGGATTCGTGCGGGCCTTCACGCTGATCGAGCTGCTGGTGGTCATCGCGATCATCGCCCTGCTGATCGGGATCCTGCTGCCGGCCTTGGGCGCCGCGCGAGACACGGCGCAGCGGACGGTGTGCCTCGCCAACCTGCGCCAGTTGGGCGTGGGCTCACAGGCCTACGCGAACGACACGGCCAAGGGCCTTTTTCTGCCGACCTTTCTTCCGTTCGAGGACAACCTGGGCTGGCTCTACCCCAGCTACGTCGATACGCCCGACGTGGCGATCTGCCCTTCGACGCTGAACCGGGTCCGCCCCGACCTGGTCGTCGATCAGTTCAATCCGTCCGACCCTCGCTGGGACGGGGTCAACCTGGGCCTGCTGCTCTCGTTCCTGCGGATTCAGGGGCGGGCCGACATCCTCTATGACCTCTACAAGCCCGCCGTTGACGCGACCGACGACACGGGGGGGCATTCATACGAGACGTTCATGTGGCACAACCCCGGCCGGTTCCCCGACGGCGCGACGATCTCGGCCGACAAGGTCAACGCGTATCTCCAGCTCGGGTTCGATCCGCCTTCCGACGGCAGCGCGGACGGGATCACCTGGTTCGACCGGCCCGAGAAAGTCAAGACGCTGACCAACGTGACATTCCCCAGCAAGATGCTGCTCTTTCTCGACGCCGACGTGGACGACAATGGGCAGATCCCGCACGACTTCCAGGGCTTCGTCGATTCGATGGGCATCCCTTTCCGCGAGGGCGATCCGAACTGGCCCAACGAATGGAACAACCACGGCGACAAGGGGCTGAACGTCGTCTTCGCCGACGGGTCGGCCCGTTGGTCGGCGGCCGGGGCGCCGCTCGTCCAGACCTACGTCGATTCGCACGAGGACTTCGGGACCGAGTTCGGCCAGTTCTTGCGGCACAAGCTGACCGAATTCACCGGCTACGAGATCGAGGACATCTCCGACCCCCGGTCGGGCACGCAGATCCCGTGGATTCACAATCACTGATCGCGTTGCCCATTGCAGTTTCTGATCAGGGCCGCGGGCGTGAGCACGCGGCGTGGTCGTCACGCCCAGCGCCGGTGTGTCCGCGTGCTCACGCCCGCGGCTCGGATCAGGAACGCGGCGCTGCGGGAGCGCCGGAGGCAGTGGGAAGTCGGTTCATTCGTCAATGAAGCGAACAAAGTTCCGATTGCCGAATACCGACGCGGGGTGGTTGATCGTGCAGTGATCGAACGTGATCGAGGTGCGGTAGCCGCCCGGCTCGTTGGGCACGCCCACATCGGTCGACCAGACGCGGAGCCAGCCGATCTCGCTTCCCCGGATCTGCCCGTTGTCGACGGGCCCGATGGTCACCGTGCCGGGGAACTTCGAGGCTGTGATGGTGAGCCCCCTGATGTCCTTGGAGAAGACACACGCCGAGTCGGATGTGCAGCGATCGAGCGCGATCGACTCGATGGTGTTCGGGAACGTCCGCCCGAAGACGAAGAACGCGTTGCCGGCGACGTTGTCGGCGCGACAGTTGACGAACCGGACCGCGGTGGTCGCGACGGCGTCATCCGACGCGTGGTTGCGGACGGCGAAACCGTTGCCACCGCAGTCCTGGACGGTGCAGGAATCGATCGTGATGTCGTGGGCGCCGTCCTCGATCGCCCATGCGTTGTTGCGGGCGCCCGGGCGCCCGCCGGCCCGCTCGTCGGGGCTGTCCTTGGCGGTGCAGCGTGTGAAGCGGATGTCGTGGCATGAGCCGGAGAACCCGTCTCCGCTGGCGTTGAAGGCGTCGTCGTACCAGCGGGTGATGAGGCATTCGACCGCCTCGCTGTCGCTGACGCCCCGGCCGAAGGTCAGGCCGACGAAGGCGTTGGTGATGGTCACGCTCTGGACCACGAGCCCGGTCGCATAGTCGCTGTCGATCCCGCGGGGGTCGTACGAGCCGGGCTGGGCCCAATAGTTGGCGTCGATCGTCAGACCCCTGATCGTCGCGTGCTCGACCGGGTCACCGGGCGTGCCCAGCACCCGGATGCAGTCGACGATCTCGCCGTTCATCGCGTTGTCGGCGAAGCGGATCGTCGCGCCGTCGCCCAGGATCGAGACACCGTCGGCGGAGATCGTCAGCCCGCTTCGGATGAGGTAGGGCTTCTCGGCGGCGGGGATGATCACGTCGCCGCCGCTCTCGGAGACGCGATCGATCGCCTTCTGGATGGCCGGGGCGCAGTCGGTCTGCCCGTCGGCGATCGCGCCGAGTTCGAGCACGTTCACCGCGGCCCTGGGCGGGGCGGTTTCGTCGGGCGGGGGAGAAGGCTGCGCGGCGAGCGCCAGAGAGACCAGACCAACCACGAGCATGCCCGGAGTGTACGGGTCAATCGTGGCTCATGGGCAACGCGACCATCCCCCGCCGCATTCAGCCCACGCCGCTCTCCACGGCCGCGGCGCCCGGCACGGCGGACTGGTGTGTGGGCGGCGGCAGGCGCAGGTACTTCGCCAGCCTGTTTGACGCCACGATGAACGGGACCGTGTCGAGCGCCGCCGCGACAAACTTGAAGGCGTAGCCCGTCGCGATGAAGACGAACAGCTGGGGCCAGAGGGCCCGCTGGGCGTCGATCGGCAGCGCGTGGGCGTAGAAGTGGGTGATGAGGATGACCGAGACCGTGTCGACGATCTGGCTGATCATGGTCGAGCCGTTGTTGCGGAGCCACATGTGCCGGTTCTTGGTCAGCCACTTCCAGAAGTGGAAGAGTTGCACGTCGACGAACTGGGCGGCGAGGTAGGCGATCATCGACGCGGTCACCGCTCCGAAGGCGAGGTTGCGGACCTCGAAGAAGACCGGCAGCCTCCCCGCGGCGTCGCGGACGATCTGGCCCGACGCGTCGACGTTCTCGAATCCCGGGAGCGCCCCGCCTAGCCAGAGTATCAGCATGACCCAGATGTTCAGGAAGAGCCCGATGACGACGACGAAGTTGGCCCGTGCCCGTCCGTAGAGCTCGCTGATGAAATCGGTACACAGAAACGTCATCGGGTAAGGCAGCACCCCCACCGCGACGGCGAAGTTCCACGAGCTCCAGGGATTGGCCTTGCCCCATGCCCAGACCCACGTCGCGGCGCCCTCGGCCGCGGGGCCGAACGAGGCGAGCACGATGAACCGCGTGATGCCCAGGATGTTGAGCATCGCGAGCGTGCCCAGGAACAGGCCGGCGAGCACGAGAAACACGTTCTCGCGCCGCTTGTGCAGCGTCGCCTCGCCCAGGCGGGGAAGGCCGGCGTATTCGTGCTGGGCGCTGGGCAGCAACGCGGCGGGGCTGGACATGCCCGCAGCGTAGCGGAGACGCGGCGGGTACAGTGCTTCCATGCCAACGCAGGCCACCGAACCCTTGCACGACGAGCCGACCACGGGCTCGAATTCAGACGAGGCCGTCCTCGATATCCGCGTGGAGGCGCTCGTGTTCTCGTCCAATCGTCCGGTCTCCCCCGCGCGCCTCGCCGAGGCATTGCCGGCGCAGGCGGGCCGGGCCGTGACGCCCTCGGAGATCGAGGCTTCGATCGTGCGGCTCAACGGGGTCTATGAGCAGACCGGACGGTCGTTCCGCGTCGAGCACGTCGCGGGTGGCTACCGCGTGATGACCCGCCCCGAGCTCGCCGACGTGCTCGCGGCGTTCCACCGGGCCCAGGCGTCGAGCCGGCTCAGCCGGGCGGCGATCGAGACGCTCGCCATCGTCGCCTACCAGCAACCCGTCACGAGGGCGAGGCTCGAGGCGATCCGGGGCGTCGGGTGCGGCGAGGTGCTGCGCTCGCTGCTCGAGCGGCGGCTCGTCGCGGTCACGGGGCGGGCCGAGGAACTGGGGCGCCCGATGCTCTATGGCACGACCAGGCACTTCCTCGACACCTTCGGCATGAACTCGATCAAGGAGCTGCCCGACCCGGCGGCGAACCCGGAGCCGCCAGCGGATGCGCCCCCCGGGCAGGGCCCGGGGTCTGCGGCCTCACTCCCGGGCGAACCGCGCTGACTCTCGGGCGTATCGCATGGCGATGCCGCGCACACCCAAAGCCGATCGGGCCGAGCACGCCGAGGGTGGATTGCTCGCCCCTTCCCGCCGGCGCTACGAGCCGCACGGCCCGGGCATCTTGTACATGCTCATCACGTTTTTCCTCGCCGTTGGCGCGGTGAACAGCCAGAACAACCTGCTCTTCTTCGCGTTCGGGCTCGCGATCGCGGGCCTGCTTCTGTCGGGGCTCGTCAGCGGCCCCCCGCTGATGCGGCTGACCGCCCGCCGCATCAGCCCGGGCCCGGCCCATGTGGGCGAGCCCTTCGAGATCCGCTATGTCATCGCTTCGGGCGGGGGCTGGTTCTCGGCGATGGGGCTCGAGGTGCGGGAGCTCACCGACACCGACGGCGAAACCCCGGGCCGCGGCTCGCTCAAGCCCGCGGGTCTGCTCTGCCTCAGGCCCGGCACGCAGCGCACCGCGATCTCGTCGCTCACGCCGGCCCGGCGGGGCGTGCACGGGCTCACCGGGTTTGCGATCAGCACGACCTATCCGTTCGGCCTGCTGCGCAAGACGCTGATCTTCGATCAGCGGCATGAGTGGATCATCGCGCCCCGCCGCGTCGCGCTGCGTGAGATGCCCTGGCACCGCGCCGGGCGCGAGGGCGCGACGCTCTCGGCCGTGACCTCACGCCGAGGCGTCTCGACCGAGTTCTACGCCCTGCGCGCCTACGTACCGGGTGACTCGCCCCGGCAGATCGCCTGGCTCCCCTCGGCCCGCGTCGGCGAACTCGTCGTGAAGGAGAACGCCGCGAGCGCCCCGCCCAAGATCTGGATCCGCGTCGACGAGCCCGACGCCGATACGCCCGGCCACCTCGTCGAACGCGGCGCCGCGCTCGTCGCGGCGCTCGCGCAGGACGCGACGCAGGCGGGCTTCGCGGTGGGCCTGACCGGGCTGGGCATCGGCTCGATCCGCCCGCTCGCGGGGCCGCGACAGGTGCGGGCGATCCAGTCGGCGATGGCGCTGCTCGGCGGCGGGCCGACCTCGCCCATCGCCGACGAGGAGATCGCCCAACCTGATCGGCGGACGCTGCGCGTGCACGTGCAGTACGAGTTCAGCGGCCGGGCGCCGGGCACGTCCGAGTTCAGGCTCAGCGCCGCCGAGCTCAACCGCTGGTACGCCGGGGCCGAGGTCCCCCCGGAGTTTGATCCGCCTACGCCGGCCTCGGCGCCGGGCCTGCTCGGTCGCTTCGGGATTCGGTTCCCGATCAGATCTGTCCGGCCCGCGGGAGTGACGGCATGAGCGCGCTTCGGCTCTCTCGCGCCTGGTCGCTCTGGGCGGTGCTGTGCTCGATCAGCGCCTTCGCGGTGGCCGACGC
Organism: Phycisphaeraceae bacterium; assembly: GCA_023898685.1. Classification (GTDB taxonomy): domain Bacteria; phylum Planctomycetota; class Phycisphaerae; order Phycisphaerales; family UBA1924; genus UBA1926. Next base: position 2,078,670 of record CP060234.1, on the reverse strand, counting down.
CAACCCGATGGTCTTCGTCATCGGCGTGCCGGCGGCGTGCGTCGCGTGGTTGGTCACCGGGGGTTCGCCCGCACGCGCGCTGCCCCGCGCCGTCATCAACATCCTACTGTTCGTGGTCGTGGCGTGGAGCTCGATGTCGCTGTTCAGGGAAGGCCTGGGCGTCAGCCTGTTCAGCGAGTTCGTCGCGACGCTCATGGTGGTCAAGCTCCTCGACCGCCGATCGGCTCGCGACGCGGCGCAGATCCTCACGCTGTCGGCCTTCCTCATGATCGGCGCTGTGCTCACGAGCAACTCGTTCGCGACGGGCCTGTTCCTGCTGATCTACCTGCCGATCCTGATCGCCGCGGTGCTCTGGCACCAGCTCGCGCGGATCGAGGAGCAGACCGAGTCGCCGGCCTCCGATGCCGCCGAGGCGCGCCGGCGGACCCGCCGCGGCACCGCCGTCATTGGCGCCGCCGCGCTCGCCATCGCGATCCCCGTGTTCGTGCTCATGCCGCGGGAGATCGGATCGACGACGCTCGGCGAGTGGGGCGCCGCCGCGGTGGGGCGTGTCGTCGGGTTCAATGACGAGGTCAAGCTCGGCACGGGCGGGCTCATCAGCGAATCGCAGGAGCCCGTGCTCGATCTCGAGATCTTCGACCGCGATAGCGAACCCGTCGGCCAGATCGGGCGGCCGTTCTATCTCCGCGGCGCCGTGCTCGACACCTACGACCCCGAGGCCGGCTCGTGGGTTCGAGGCGCCGACCCAGGCGACCGTCTCGAACTCGGGCCCGAGCCGCTGACCCGGCCCGAACTGACCGCCGTGGGCGGCGGGCGCCCCAGCGACTGGTCGATCCGCCAGGAGATCACGGTCCGCAACGCGGTGGGCGAGCGCGGGCACCTGTTCTCGATCTGGCGGCCCAATCAGGTCCGCGTCGATCCGCCGGCCCAACTCCAGTACTGCCGCGCCGACGGGTCGCTCCGCGTGGCCAGCCCGCAGGGCCGCGTCACCTACACGGTCCACTCGAACGACCAGGAGCCCGCGCCCGAATCGCCGGGCGAGTTCACGCCGGGGGACATCGGCTCGATCATGTTCACCGACATGCCCGAGGTGCGGGCCGTCGCCGAGACGGTGCTCCGCGACAAGGGCATCGAGCCCGACCCATTCCTGCGGGCGGCGGCGGACGACCTCCAGGCCGTGTCGAACCTGCGGAACCACTTCACCGCCGGCGGGTTCCGCTACACGCTCGACACGGTCAGCGCCCCGCCCGGGCGCGACCCGATCGAGTGGTTCCTCACGGAGAACAAGGAGGGGCACTGCGAGTACTTCGCGTCGGCGCTGGCGGCGATGTGCCGCACGGTGGGCATCAACGCCCGTGTCGTCACGGGATACGTCGCGACCGAGTACAACCCGACGACGCAGAGCTACATCGTCCGCGCGAGCAACGCGCACGCGTGGGTCGAGGCAGAGGTGCTGCCGGGCTATTGGCGTCAGTTCGACCCGACCCCCCCGGCCGACCTCGCGAGGATTCACGAGCCCCCGCACGGACTGCTCGCCGGGCTGCGCCGCGTGATGGACACGATGGAGTTCGCGTGGATCCGCACGGTCGTCGGCTACGACGCCGACGCCCGCACCGAGCTGCTCGGGCGGAGGGGCGCCAAGGTGTCGGTCTTCCCGCTGCTGGATCGGCTGGGCCGGATGGCCGAGACCACCCGCGATTCGCCCGAGACGCTGCTCATCGAGGCCGGCCGGAATGCGCTGGTGGTCTTCAGCGGGGTGCTGCTGATCGGCGTGATGTATCTGCGGGAGAGGGCCCGGATCTGGCGGTGGATCGCGACGCTCCTGCGTCGGCTCGCGTCTCTTCTTGTTCCCGGACTCAGGCCGGCGCCGCCCTCACCCGCGGAGACCCTGCACGCCGAGCTGCTGAGGCTGTATCGCCGGGCGGGGGCCGAGAAGCCCGATTGGGTGCCCCTGCTGTCCCACACCCAGTCGCTGGACCGCATGGGATTGCTGACGGGGCCGGCTGCACGAGCGGCGACGCGGCTGACGGGCCTGCTCTATGCTGTGTTGTTCAGGGACGAGGCGCCGGAAGACGATCGAATCAGGATGGCGAAGGACGATATGGCGACTGTGCGGGCGTGGGCCGCGAGCCGCTCGCGCCGGCCGAACAAGCCCCGCCCCGGACCCCGTCCCAACTGACCGGGCACGCCCGCCAACAGCGGGTGGCGCGTCTGGCGGACGCACCGGCCGCGAGTCCAACCGAAGGGAAGTTCTCATGCCCGCAGCCCGACGCCGAGGAGAACGATGGCAGGACACGCTCGCGCAGATCTGCGAGCGAGGCGGGAGCATCGAGATCACCGTCGACCGCCGGGGAGGCGAGGACTTCCGCACCGATCCGGGCGACGACGTGCGGCTGCCGCCGCCCGACCTGCTCTGGCGCGTCCGCGTCCGCGAGACCAACGACCAGCGGATCGTCGTCGACGTGCCGTCGGCGCTTGGGCGGTCGATCCAGATCAATGTCGGCACACGCCTCGTCGTCGTCATGTCGGTGGGCCAGAACCGCTGGATCTTCCTGAGCAAGGTCACCGGCGCGACGAGCGGGCCGGGCGGCTCGCTCACGCTCGCGGTGCCCGAGCGGGTCGAGCGGGCGACGCGGCGGGCCCAGCAGCGCGTCTCGACCGCGCAGATCAACCTGCCGGCCGTCCGCTGCTGGCACCTGGCCAACCCGACGACCGCGGTCGCCGCCCAGGCCGCCTGCCGCGAGCGGATCGCGGCGCTGCTCGAACAGCCCCCCGCGGCCCGCGACATCGGCGCCGCGGGCGACCTCGATTCGCTCTCGGACATGGCCCCGGACGTGGGCCCGGGCTTCAAGGCCGAGCTCTCGAACATCGGGGGAGGCGGCGTGGGGCTGAAGATCAAGAGCGAGGACAGCGCGCTCGTCGAGAGCACGCGGCTCTACTGGACCAAGCTCGACCTCCGCCCGGTGATCCCCGCCCCGCTGGCGCTGATCGCGCGCCTGGCGCACACCCACCTGGACAGCCAGCAGAACATCTACGCGGGCCTCGCCTTCGAATTCGGGCTCGACCCGAACCACCGCCCCTTCGTCGCCGACCAGATCGAGCGGTACATGCGGCATGTGGCGGGGTGAGCCATCGCTGAGCGGAGAATGCGGGTCACACGCTCCGTTTACAGCGCCGCCAGCCTCCTCGCCGTCTCCTGCTCGATCAGCGCCTCGATGATCGGCCCCAGCTCCCCCCGCTCCAGCACGCTCGCCTTCTGGAACTTCTGGCTCAGCCGCTCATCGGCGACGATGCCGTCCTGGTAGCGATACACGCGCACCTTCTCGCTCCGCTGGCCCGTGCCGATCTGGCCGCGCCGCTCGGCCGAGCGCTCGGCCTCCGCCCTCGCCCGCTCGATCTCGTAGACGCGGGCGGTGAGCAGCCGACGGGCCTTCTCGCGGTTCTGGGCCTGGCTCTTGGTCTCCTGCATCCGCACCTCGACGCCCGTGGGCTTGTGCAGCAGGTGCACCGCGGTCGCCACCTTGTTGACGTTCTGCCCCCCGGGGCCCTGGGCGGTGGTGATGTGCTCCTCGACGTCGCTCGACCAGTCGATCGTCACCTCGACCTCGGTGGGCTCGGGGAGCACCGCGACCGTCGCGGTCGACGTGTGGATCCGCCCCTGCGTCTCGGTCGCGGGGACCCGCTTGACCGAGTGCACCCCCGCCTCGAACCCCAGCTCGGCCCAGACGCCGTCGCCCCGGATGTTGACCACCGCGTGCCGCACGCCCCCCAGCGAATCGTCGGTCGTCGCGTCGAGCGTCTCTAACGACCAGCCCTTGGCCGCGGCGTACTTCTCGTACATCGCGAGCAGGTCGCGGGCCCACAGCCCCGCCTCGTCGCCCCCGGTGCCCGCCCGCACCTCGAGCATCACCGACCCGACCCGCCGCTCGTCCGACTGCACCAGGGCCGACTTGACCCGCTCGATCTCCGCCGCGGCGTCGGATTCGAGGGTGGGCAGCTCGTCTTTCGCGAGTTCGGCGAGCTCCGCGTCGTCCCCCTCGATCGCCGCCCGCAGTTCGTCGATCTCGTCGAGCAGCTTGCGGTAGCGCCGATACCCCTCCGCGACCGGCTCGAGCGCCGCCCGCTTGATCGACAGGTCGCGCACCTGGTGATGATCGGCGAGCACCTCGGGGTCCTCCAGACGGGCCTGGAGCCCGGCGTACTGATCGCTCAGTTCGTCGAGCTTGCGGGTGATGGTGTCGGGCAGCGGGGAAGGCATGGGGAGAGCGTAGCGGGGAGCACGGGGATCAGGGACCGGGGATCAGCGATCGGGGGAGGATTGAACGGGGAGGTCGCGGAGGGTTCGGACGGGTTCGGAAAGAGCCCGGAGCGTGAGCGATGGGCTGGTGTGCAAGACGGTCCGGATGCACGCAAAGGTCCGGCCCGTCGCTGGCGCTCGGGGCTCCCCCGGAATCACACCCGCTCGCCCGCAGGCAGATCCGCCGCGAGGCCCTCGAGCACGAGAGCCAGTTGCACGTTCGACGCGAGCCTGGATTCGGCCCTCCCGATCGCGTCGATCATGCCCAGGGCGATCTCGGTGCACGCGGGGTCGGCGAGCCTCGCCCTCGCGTGGTCGCCCACCATCGAGAACAGGCGGCCCATCGCCATGCGGTTGGCGGCCTCCTTGCTCCGCTTGTCGTCCTCGGCGACCCACGCCTTGGCCCACTCGTCGACCAGGTCACGCATCACCGGGGCGAGCATCGGGTCGAACTCGCCCTTGAGCGCCCGGTCCAGGCCCGGCTTCAGCTCCGTGTGCCATGAGGCGAGGCCCGTCTCCACGGCTTCCTTCAACCGGCCCGGCGATCCCGCGGCGTAGTCGAACAGCCACTTCGCGTCACGCGGTAACGCGATTTCCGACTCCGACGCCCACCGCGACATCGAATCCTCATCCAGAGGCCCGAACCCCACCCGCTGCGAGCGGCTCCGGATCGTCGGCAAGAGGCGGTCCTCGTTGCTCGTCACCAGGATCAGCACCGTGCCCTCCGGCGGCTCCTCCAGCGTCTTGAGCAGCGCGTTCTGCGACACGGCGTTGGACGCGGACCGGTCGAGCAGCTCCGCCTCATCGACGATGAACACCTTGGAGGCGAGCCCGCCCGTCATGCTTGCGGCGCGGTAGGCCGGGGCGATGAGGCGCGTGTCGAGCACGTCCTTCGGGATCGTCGTGAGCTTCGAGCTGCGGACCGACGGATTGTCGCTGAACCGGGCGAGCTCCTTGCGGATCACGTGCAGGTCAGGGTGCGAGCCCGTGCGGAGCAGGCCCTGCGCCCGCGTCGCGGGGTCGGGGCGGTATCGACCCGTCAGATCGGGGCCCGCGTCGGGGTCGAGCAGGACCGCGGCGAACGCGAGGGCGGTGGTGAACTTCCCGACACCCGCGGGGCCGTGGAAGATCCAGGCGTGATGGACGCGCCCGCTGGCGATCGCGGCGTCGAGGGTCTCGATGGCGCGGGGCTGACCCAGGATGTCGTCGATCGTGCGCTCGAGCGCGGGGGTGACGAGCTCGCTGTAGGGCTCGTCGGCGAGCTCGATGGTCTTGACACGCTTGGACGATCGCTTGGCCACGGGGGGAGGATACGCGGAGCGAGGATCGTCGACGAACGGGGCCCCAGGTCTTGACGAGCCGCGGGCGCAAGCCCGCGGAGCGACGCCCCTTGCCCGACCGCTCCACGGGCTTGCGCCCGTGGCTCGCCAGAGAAAGACACTCGCCTCACACCACGTATTGATCCGCCTTGTACAGCGCCAGATTCGCCGGGTCGGTGAACCAGTCGATCGTCCGGCTCAGCCCCTCGCGCAAGCCTTCGGGGCCCGCCAGTTCGGGTTCCCAGCCGGTCAGCTCGCGGGCCAGCCGGTTGTCGGCGCACAGCCGATCGACCTCGCTCCCCTCGGGGCGGACACGCTGCGGGTCGGTCTCGATCTCGACCTCGGCCCCCATGATCTCGGAGATCATGCCCACTGTCTCGCCGATCGAGGCGTCGAAGCCCGTGCCCAGGTTGACCGTCCGCCCCACCGTCGCGTCCGATTCCGCGACCGCGATCATCCCCTCGGCCGTGTCTTCGGCGTAGGTGAAGTCGCGCCGGGGCTCGGTCGAGCCCAGCCGGATCGTGCGCGCGCCCGAGGCGATCTGGGTGATGACGGTCGGGATCACGGCGCGGTTGGATTGCCTGGGCCCGAATGTGTTGAACGGGCGGCAGACCGCGACGGGCGTCTTGAACGCGTGGAAGAACGAGAGCGCCATCTGGTCGGCGGCGATCTTGCTCGCTGAATACGGGCTCTGGGGCTGGAGCGGGTGGGCCTCGTCGATGGGGACGTACTTCGCCGAGCCGTAGACCTCGCTGGTGGAGGTGTGGACGACCTTCTCGACGCCCAGCTTCCTCGCGGCCTGGACGATGTTGAGCGTGCCCCTGACGTTGGTGTCGACGTAGGAGTCCGGGGCCCTGTACGAGTAAGGGATCGCGATCAGGGCGGCGAGGTGGAAGATCACGCGGCAGCCCGTGACGGCCTCCTCGACCGCGCCGGGGTCGCGGACATCGCTCATCACGATCTCGACGCGGTCGCGGACGGCGGGATCGATCGAATCCAGCCAGCCCCAGGAGTTGAACGAGTTGTAGAGCACCATCGCACGGACGTTCGAGCCGCGACGGACCAGGGCCTCAACGAGGTGAGAGCCGATGAAGCCCTCGGCGCCGGTGACCAGGATTGTGCCGTCGGTGAGGTTCACTGTCTTCCCTTCTCCTCCCCCGTCACCGACGGGGGAGGTGCCGAGCGGAGCGAGGCGGAGGGGGTGCCTCGAATGCGGTATTGCCAAAGGACTTCCGAAGACCCCCTCCGACCCGCCTTCGGCGGGCCACCTCCCCCGTCGGTGACGGGGGAGGAGATCAATTCACCCCGCCAGCCCCGCCGCGATGTCCTGCTGCGCCTTGTCGTAATCCTCGCGCTGCCCGATGTCCATCCAGTATTCGTGGATCGGGAAGCTCACCACGGCTCGGCCCGCCTCGACGAGCCGCCCGATCAGGTCGGTCATGTTGAAAGGCGTGCCGTCCGCATCCGGGAGCAGATCGAACACGCCCGGCTCGAGCAGGTACACCCCCGCGTTGACAAACGACGTGTACGTCGGCTTCTCGCGCAGACCCGCGACCTGGACGCCGTCGCAATCGACCACGCCGTAGGGGACGCTGAACTCGTACCGGCGCACGCCGACGGTCAGCATCGCCCCGTGCTCGCTGTGGAAGGCCCGCATGGCGCGGAAGTCGACGTTTGTGAGCACGTCGCCGTTGATGACCAGCAGCGTGCCGTCGGGGCGGTCCATCAGTCGGAGCGAGCCCGCCGTGCCCAGCGGGCGGTTCTCGGTGAGATACTTCACGTTAACGCCGAATCGGCGGCCATCGTCGAAGTGGGCCTGGACCTGCTCGGCCTTGTACCGCGTGGAGACGACGACGTCGTGCACGCCCGCGCCGCGGAGGTGCTCGATCGTGCGCTCGAGGAGGGGCCGCCCCCCCACCGGCAGCATCGGCTTGGGGGTATCGGTAGTCAGGGGCCGGAGCCTCGTGCCCAGCCCGCCCGCCATGACGACCGCGGTGAGCGGCTCACCCGGGTCGTCGACGAGGTCTTCGAGCAGGACGAGATCGACGACGCGCCGGTCATCGTCGAGAACCGGCAGGTGGCGGATCCGCCGCTCCTGCATGACCTGGAGCATCCGGTCGCGGCTCCAGCCGATGCGGGCGCAGACGGGCTCGGGGTAGACCGGGTTGTTCTTCGAGGCGAGGAATTCGCCGACGGGCACGTCGAGCGAGCGACCTCCGAGGATGGCCCGGCGGATGTCGCCGTCGGTGAGGGTTCCGGAGAGTTCACCCCCTAAATCGGTGACCAGAACAATCCCCACGCCGCCCGTGTCGAGCCGGCGCATGGCCTCGGTCATCGGGGTTTCCGGACGTATGCACGCCCGTTCCAGTGAGGCTCGGTCCATCTCGGGCCCTCCGGCGGCCCCCGCCGCTGTGCTTCCATCGGCCGGATTGACGAAACGGGATGCGGACCGGCAGGTTTTTTGGGACAGGGCGGGAAGAAGTCGGGGTGTTGGCGGGTTCGCCGACGGAAATACTTGTTTCAACAACCTTTTGCCCGTACCCTCTCCCGTTCCGAGGGATCCACCACAGGAGACGCATCATGACCCGCCGCCGCACCGCCTCGATCGTCTGCACCTCCCTCGCCGCCGCCGGTCTGGCGGCCGCGGGGTTCACCGGGTTCGCCGGCGCGACCGGCGTGGCGCACGCGGAGGCGCTGGACATGGAGTCGGTGGTGCAGGTGCCCACCTACACGGTCGACCCCGTGCACTCGGGCGTAGCGTTCAGCGTCCGCCACCGAGGCGTCGGGAACTTCCACGGGCGGTTCAACAAGGTCGAGGGCACGTTCACGTTCGACCCGGCCTCCCCGGCCGCGGGCTCGTTCAAGGCGGCGATCCCCGTCGAGTCGATCGACACGGGGATAGAGAAGCGGGACGAGCACCTCAAGTCGGCCGATTTCTTCAACGCGAGGCAGTACCCGACGGTGACGTTCGAGAGCACGGCGATCGAGACGACCGAGAAAGAGAACGTCTTCGCGGTGACGGGTGACATGACCATGCACGGCGAGACCAAGCCCATCACCGCGACGCTCGAGTGGATCGGAGAAGGCCAGGACCGGGGGCACGCGATCGCGGGCTTCGAGGCGAACTTCACGATCAAACGCTCCGACTTCGGCATCACGACCTTCCTGGCGCCCGACGGCGGCGAGGGCGGCGGCCTGGGCAACACCGTTCATCTGACTGTCTTTGTCGAGGGTGCGGTGGAGTAGGGATGCGAGGAGATTGAACGCGGAGACGATACGGGCGGATTGAACGCGGAGGCGCGGAGAGCGCGGAGGAGGACGGGTATCAAAGCGAAGGTCGCGAAGGGGGAGCAGGAAACGCGGGGAGCCTGAACAAGAGGCCTGAGCGCGAGCGGGGGCGTTCCGGAGAACGTCAGATCGTACAAAGCGCCGTCGCTGGCGTTCGGGCCTCCTTCCGGATCCACGTTCCCTGTCTTCCTTCGAGACCTTCGCGTCCTTCGCGTTGAAACTCCTCTGTTTAGTCTTCGCGCTCTCCGCGCCTCCGCGTTCAATCTGAATCCCCGAGGGCATCCAAAGGAACGCCGGCATGGGCACACGCGAGATCATCTTCGCCGCGGTTCTGCCCGCCTTCGTCTCGCTGGTGGTGCTGGTGGCGGTCCACCTGCTGATCGCGAGCCGGGAGAAGCGGATCGGCACGCCCGGGCCTTCGGTGGCGTGGCTCTTGCCGGGGCTCCTCGCGGGCGGGAGTCTGCTCGGAGCGTGGGCGTGGCAATCGCGGGTGGAGTTGTGGGCCGAGTCGGTGACGCACCGGTTCCCGGCGGTCGCGCTCGCGGCGTTGCTCGCTGGGCTTGCAGGGACTCTGATACGGTTGCGCCGATCGGCGGTGTTCACGGCGTTGCCTGCTCTCGTGGCAGGTGGGTTCGTTGCGTGGGCCTTTCTCGGGGCGCTGCACCCGAGCCTGATCTCGGAGCCGGGCCGGTGGGGATGGATCGCGGGTGTCGCCCTGCTGACCGGGGTCCAGGCCTGGGCGATCGAGGTCGGCGCACGAGTGCTGCCGGGCTGGAAGATGCCCTCGGTGTTGTGGGTCGCGATCGGGCTGATCGCGCTCGGCGCGACCGGCGGATTTGCCAGCGCGCCGCTCGTGGTCTGGCCCGCCTCGGCGGTGTGTTTCGCTCTCGCGGGGGCGGGGATCATCCGCCGCGACGTCAACCTGCTCCGCGGCGTCGGGCCGGCGATCGCGGTGTTGATCGCCGGGCTGGCGACGTTCAGCAACTGGTTCGGCGATCGTGAGCGGTGGCTGATGTTCGCGCTGCTCATGGCGGCGCCACTTCCGCTCGCGCTCGCGGGGCTGCCCGTGCTTCGAAAGAAGGCGATCCTCCGTCTCGTCGTCGCGGCGATCCCGGCGGTGGCGCTGCCCGGGATCCAGGCGGTGATCGCGGTGCCGGCGTTGATCAGGGCGACCGAGGGGAGTGACGAGTACGACTACTGAGCCGCGTCGCGACAACACCGGAATCGTGTCGCTCGCGCTCCACGCTCTGACGGACTTGGTACGCTCGGGGCATGGTGCGTGAGCTGACGATCCACACGCCCGCGCAGGGGCTGCACGAGATCACCCGCGAAGTGCGGGGCGTTGTCGCCGAATCGCGTGTGGACGAGGGACTTTGCACCGTTTTCGTGCGGCACACGTCGGCGAGCCTGACGATCCAGGAGAACGCCGACCCCAGTGCGAAGCGGGATCTCGAACAGTGGCTCAAGCGGCTCATCCCCGAGCACGACCCGCTGTACACCCACACGGCCGAGGGGCCCGACGACATGCCGAGCCACATCCGATCGGCGCTCACCGCAACGAGCCTGTCGATCCCGATCGTTGGCGGGTCGATGGCGCTTGGAACATGGCAGGGGATCTACCTCTGGGAGCACCGGCGGGCGCCGCACGATCGGCGCGTGGTGGTGCATGTTGCGGACGAGGGATTCTGAACGCGGAGGCGCGGAGGGCGCGGAGAGGTTTCGGTTTGAACGCGAAGGGCGCGAAGGTCTCGCAGGATAGTGACAAGGAATCAGGAACGAACCAGGAGGCCCGAACGCAAGCGAAGACACTGTGGGGAACAGGGATCGCGGCAGGCGCCGTCGCTTGCGCTCTGGCTTCCATCAGTTCATATCCCTGATTCGCCTCCGCGTTCAGTTCTTTCCTTCGAGCCCTTCGCGACCTTCGCGTTGGAATCCGTCACTCTCGACGACTTCACCCGACATGATCGAGGGCTACCCCCCCAGCAGATCGGGCCTCCGTTCGCGCGTGCGTTGGACCATCTGCTCGAGCCGCCATCGCGCCACCGCATTGTGATCACCGCTGAGCAGCGCGTCGGGGACGGCCATGCCCTCCCACTCACGCGGCCGGGTGTAGTGCGGGCAGTCGAGCAGCTTCGCATCGTCGGCAACGCCCAGCTCGGCCTTCCACTTCGCAAGCTTCTTGGGATCGATCGGGCCGCCATCGGGGTTGGTTGTGGGCACGCCGGCGAAGGAGTCCTGGCTCGATGAGTCGTCGTGCCCGAGCACGCCGGGCAAGAGCCGCGCGATCGCGTCGATGAGCACGAGGGCGCCGAGTTCGCCGCCGCTGAGGACGTAGTCGCCCAGCGAGATCTCGAGCGGGTCGAGGCGCTCGATGACGCGCTCATCGATGCCCTCGTAGTGCCCGCAGATGAGCAGAAGTCTGGGCTCGCGGGCGAGCTGCTCGACGAGCATCTGCGTCAGCGGGACGCCCTGGGGAGTGAGGAGCACACGCCGGGCGGGGCGCGGGTCGGACGCCTCCGCGGCCATCACCGCGTCCCAGAGCGGCTGGCACATCATGACCATGCCGGGCCCGCCGCCGAAGGGGCGGTCGTCGGTCTTGTCGTGCTTGTTCTCGGCGTGATCGCGGATGTTGGTGGCGGCGACCTCGAGCGCCCCGGCATCGATGGCCCGTCTCGGGATGCTCACGCCGAGCACGCCCGGGGCGTCGGTGCCGAAAAGTTCCGGAAAAGTCGTGAGGACGTCGATGCGGTGTGCGCTCATTCGGCCGTATTGTTGTCACCGCCCGACGATCGGGCGGGCCTGGGGGGATCCGCAACACACCGTGTCGAGTATCCGTGCGCTCAACCGGAGGGTCGGACCATCGTTTGCGAGGCCCGAAGAGCGCGCGACCGCACACATTTCACAAAGGGAGATTCCGTATGAAGCCAGCTCTCAGCGCCGTCGTTACCGCCTCGCTCGCCGTCCCCGCCTTCGCGGGAACCACAGGGGCCCTGCTTTATGACATCGACTTTTCTGAGCCGTTCCAGACATTCGGCGCCCACGTGGCGCTGGACACCGGGGCGGCCCCCCGGCAGAGCTTCTCAAGCTACTCCTTTACCGATTTCGCCAACGAGCCGGCGGTGGACGGGGTGTTCGATCTGCGGGCGATGACAGGCGGCGTCGCGAGCTTCGTGAACGCGGCCCAGGGCGATCTGAACATCGAGGACGCCGATGGTCTCCCGGGCGCCGACTACGACGTGTACACCCTCGAGTGCGACGCGGTGGTGCTCCAGAACTCGAGCCTCACGATCTTCTTCGACTCCCCAGCGATCAACCGCGTCCACTTCACCTCTAACTCGCAGACCAACGGCGGCGTGATTACCTACGGCAGCAGCTACACCGCCCCGCAGTTGGCGGGCTTCACCCCCGGCGAGTTCCTTGCGATCCGCATGACACTCGACACGATCAACCAGCGCTGGCGTGTCGAGGTCGACGGGGAGACGCTCTACGAGGGCCCGGTGCAGAACACCGTCGGCCTGGTCCGGGACGTCCGGTTTTCGTGCGGAGCCGGCGTATTCCTCGACAATATCACCCTCAACGGCTCGTCTCTAGGCGGCTGCGGCGTCGCGGACGTCACGGGAGATGGCCTGCTCGACCTCTCCGACGTGACCACCTTCGTCGAGTCGTTCCTCAACGGCTGTCAGTGATCGCACGCGAGTGAATCAGGTCCCATCCGCGGCACGCCGCGGATGAGCGGAGCGAATCCGCCGGGTCATCCAGGATGGCCCGGCGGATTTTCGTTGCGCGCATAAAAAAACCCCGAGGCTCGCACCTCGGGGCTGTCTTGCTCCTACCCACCGCGCAAACGGGTTTTCACCCCTCCGCGCTCTCCTCCGACGCTTCTCCCTCCGCAGAGGGTGTCTCTTTCGCAGCGGCCGCGGCCGCGGCCGCCTTGGCGTCCTCATCGGCCTTCTTCAGCGTCGCAAGCGCCGCCTCGGCGGACGATGCGGCCGCCTCGGCCTTCGGCACGCGTCCGCCCGAAACGGCCCGCTTGCACTCGACGATCGCGGCCTTGGCCGCGGCGGTCGCCTCACCCGCGTCGGCCCCGGAAGCCTTCGCGAACGCTTCGATCTCCTTGAGCGCCGCCTCGGCCTTGGTGAGCGACTGCTTGCACGCGACCTTCAGGCGCGACATCTCACGCTCGGCCTCCCACTCGGCCTTCATCTTTTCGGTCAGCAGATCGCGATGGGCCAGCATGTCCATCACGGTCTCGCTGGGGCGGGCGCCGCGGCCCAGCCAGTCGCGGATCCTGTCCTCCTTGAGGTGGATCTGCGACTCGCCCTCGGGCGCGAGCGGGTTGTACCACCCGAGGTTCTCGATCACCTGCCCGTTGCGGCGGGTGCGGATATCGATCGCGTTGATGCGATAGAAAGGACGGTGGGTGCGACCCAGACGCTGCATCCGAATGCGAACCACAGGCGGCTCCTGCTCCGAGGCCGGGCTCCCGGCTGATGACGTGACATGCTCCGACGGGTGCCTCCCCGGCCACCGCGGCGCGGACACCCCGGCACCTCGGGCACCGGGCCTCAACTCTTGACCCCTTGGGCCCCGATTTCAAGCGTGGGGCCGTGGCTGGATGACAGTTTCTGTTCGGATTTCGATCGAATCCGGGGGCACAGCGGGCGGCCGGGACGCGCCGGGGAGATAGACTCGCCTCGCGGGCCCGTGGCGAAACCGGCAGACGCGGCGGACTTAAAATCCGCTCTGGAGCAATCCAGGTGGGGGTTCGAGTCCCCCCGGGCCCATTTGGGGGCTGGGTCTGGTCCGGGTTCGCCGGAATCGGGTAGGGGGCGCGGGCGACCGCCGCTCCGGTGTACGGGGAATCACGGACCTCCTGATACCCGGAGAGGACCCGAGCGGATGTGGCGGAAAGAAAGCGTCGCGGCACGGTGGTTTGGTGCTCTGGTCACCTTGGTGCTCATTGTCGGCGTTGAGGTTGCCTCCGCCGGCGCGCCATCGGCTGACGTCGGCGCCAAACGGTCGGTGCCGGTTGCCTCACCAGATGGGCGTGTCGTCGCGACGTTTTCGCTCGATGGTGAGGGCGGGCCGGGTCTGTTCTATCGCGTGAGCTTCGACGGCCAGCCGGTCTTGCTGGAGTCGCGGTTATCCCTGTCGCTTCAGGATGACCTGCCCCTCGCCGGGCCGTTCGAATTCGTCGAAATCGCGAGCCGGGACCATGACGAGACGTGGCGACCCGCCTGCGGCGAACGGGCGGAGGTCCGTGACCACTACCGCGAGGTGGTCATCGATCTGCGCGAGAAAGACAAGCCGGGCCGTCTCTGGCGCGTGACCTGCCGGGCCTACGACGACGGCGTCGCCTTCTGCTCGACCATCCCCGTCCAGCCGGCCCTGGATCATGTCACCATCGGACGCGAGAACACGGAGTTCCGCCTGCCGCCCGAGTCGGTCGCTTACGTCGCCCGGCACGCCCAGGGAGAGTGCGAGCCGGTGAAACTCGCGGAGTTCACGGGCGAAGCCGAACGTCCGCTGACCATCGCCCTGCCCGACGGGCGGTTTGCGTCGATCGGCGAGGCGAAGCTGGTGGACTACGCCCGCATGCGGCTGGCGGCGGTCGAAGGCCGACCGGGCGCATTGGTCAGTTCGCTCGCGGGGCCGGTCACCCTGCCGCTCCCCGCGACCACGCCCTGGCGGGTGGTCATGGTCGCGGAGTCGCCCGGCGAACTGCTCGAGCACAACGACCTGTTCCGCAACCTCAACGACCCGTGCGCGATCGCCGACACGTCATGGATCAGGCCCGGCAAGGTGATCCGCGTCGCGAAGCTCTCGACCGAGTGCGGGATCGCGTGCGTCGACTTCGCCTCGGCCCGCAACCTCCAGTACATCGAGCTCGACGCGGGCTGGTACGGTGCCGAGTTTGATGAGACCAGCGACGCGACGACGGTGACGGTCGACCCGAAGCGCAACCCGACCGGCGACCTCGACCTGCCCCGCGTGCTCGAGTACGCGGCGTCGAAGGACATCGGCGTCATCCTCTACGTCAACCGCAAGGCGCTCACCCGGCAGCTCGACGAGATCCTCCCCCTCTACCACCGCTGGGGCGTCAGGGGGGTGAAGTTCGGCTTCGTCGACGTGGGCTCGCAGCAGGCGACGCGCTGGCTGCACGACGCGATCAAGAAGGCCGCGGCGAACGAGCTGATGGTCGATGTGCACGACGAGTACCGCCCGACGGGGTTCGAGCGGACTTATCCGAACCTGATGACGGTCGAGGGCATCCGGGGCAACGAGGAGATGCCGCCCGCGTCGCAGAACCTGATGCTGCCGTTCACGCGCTATCTCTGCGGGCCCGGCGACTACACGATCTGCTATTACTTCAACTACACGTCGAGCGACCCGAAGCGGCGGGTACAGACCACGCCCGCCCATCAGCTCGCGCTCTCCGTCGCGTTCTACAGCCCGTGGGAGTTCCTGTTCTGGTACGACCGCCCGGAGGCCTACCAGGGCGAGCCCGAGATCGAGTTCTTCGAGCGGGTTCCCACGACCTGGGACGACACGCGGGTTATCCAGGGGGAGATCGGGGGCTTCATCACCGTCGCCCGCCGGAGCGGCGACGACTGGTTCGTGGGCACGCTCAACAACGAAGAGCCGAGGGGATTGAGCGTGCCGTTGCGCTTTCTCGACGAGAGCCGAATCTATGTCGCGTCAATCTATGAGGATGGCCCGGTTGATGCATTCTCGCCGTTCCGAACAAATGTGCAGATCACCCGCCGGCTGGTGACGAGCGAAACCGTGCTCACCGCGGACCTGCACCCGAGCGGGGGCCAGGCAGTGCGGCTGGCGCCGGCCTTTGAGCGTGATCTCGAGCATTGGCGTGGTTCGGCCGGCGAGGCCAAAGCGCCGCCGCCCTGATACGGTCGATCGTTTCAGAGCTTGGAGCGCGAGCGACACGATTCCACGCCGGAAGCCGACGGTGAGCCCAGAATCGTGTCGCTCGCGCTCCACGCTCTGACAATGCAAGCCGGACTGCTGCGGGACCAATGCATTCCGGTGCAGCACACTCGCTCAAGGCGTCGACGGGCTGTAGAGCAGCACACCCACGTCCTCGATCGTGACGAGGCCCCCGGTCATCATCTTCTCGAGCAGCGGCAGGAACGAGGCGATCTTGGCCCCGGTGTCGACGATCGTGACCACCATCGGAAGGTCCTCCGACAAGCGGAGGATCTTCGAGAAGTGGATCCGGCTCGTGGCGCCGAAGCCCATCGGGCCACGGGTGACCGTGGCGCCACCCAGGTGCACCTCGCGTGCCTTGAGGACGATCGCCTCGTAGAGCGGCTCGCCCTTCCACCGGTCGGACTCGCCCAGGTAGATGGTCAGCCGCTTGGCGGGCTGGGGCTGCTCGAACACGCCGTGCTTCATGCCGTCGCTCATGAGACACCATCCCCGTAGATGCGGGTGGCGAGCGCCGCCCCGGCCCAGACCGCGAACAGGCCCACGAGCACGCTCGCGAGCACGTAGGCGCCGGCCCTCCCCCACTCCCCGTCCTGGAGCAGCGTGAGGGTCTCTCGCCCGAACGAGGAGAAGGTCGTGTACCCGCCCAGGATACCGACGAGCACCGCCACCCTGAATTCATCGCGGATCAACACGGGCCCCATCCACGCCGTGGCGAGGAAGCCCATGAGCAGGCACCCGGTGACGTTGCACACCAGCGTGCCGAATGGGAAGGTCGGCCCCCAGAGACTCTGCGCCAGCCAGCCGATGTAGTAACGCAGCAGTCCGCCCGCGCCGGCGCCGAGGAAGATCAGAAGAGGCTTCAGCAACGAAACCGAACCACCCGCCATCGCACACTCCTATCTTGGAGCCCATGTCGGCTCGTTGGACAGGAGTCATCAGGCCACCGAAGATGCCGGCCGGTTTCCGAGCAGGAGGCGGACTCCATCGCCGACGCCATGGTACCCGCGAAGCCGGTGTCGCGCCAATACCCGGGCCAACCGGGCGAGCACGCCGAACGCTCGATAGCGTCCGCCCGCGCAGATTCAGGGGGCGTCGACCGAGACCGAGGGCTCGGCGTAGACCGGGCCCAGCTGGAGCGCCGCCGATCGCTTGAACGATGCGATCGCCTCGTCGGATTGGCCGCGCCGCTCGTGGATCAGACCCATGAGATAGTGGGCACGGGGATCGTCGGGGTGGGCCGCGAGGAACTTCGACATCCCCGCCGCGATCGCGTCCAGGTCGGGCTCGGCCTGCCGGATCTCTGCTGTGGCGAGCCCGAGGGTCGCCCCGGCCGACTCGGGCTGCACACGCAGCGCCGCGCGGAACCGCTCTGTCGCCTCGGCTGGTCGGCCGGTCGCGAGCAGCAACTCGCCCATCGTGATGTTGGCGTCGACGCTGTCGGGGGCATCGGCGAGCACCTGCGTGAGCGCTCTCTCCGCGGGGCCGTAGAGACCCCGCTGAAGAAGCTGAGAGGCCATCCGAGTCAGCCTCGCCGTGTGCTGGGCGGCGTCGCCCGCGCCCGCTTCGGGCTGCCCGTCCTTGTCGATTCCGCCCGGCTCGATTCTGTGCGCCCCGACCAGAATGTCCTCGAGGATCATCCGCTCGATCCGCGGGTTGGGCCCGGGGTGAACCCGAACGATCTTGCCCTGTCCATCGATCACGACGATCGTCGGCACAGCAAAGACGTGGTAGGCCTCGAACACCCGCCGATCCGAATCGCGGACCACCACCACCCGGCTTCGCGTGTTCTCATCGAGCAGGCTGAGCAACGCGTCGGGATCACTCCCCCGCGTCAGAACGAGCACCCACTGCTTCTCGATCTCTTCGAGCAGCGGGTCGCCCAGCACCGGCGCCAGTCGGGTCACCGTCTGCTGCACCTTCTCGTGCGACGCGTCGCCGAACAGGAGCACCTGGACGGTCCCGTTGCGGTTGGGCACCTCGAGCGCCTGGCCGTCGAGCGCGTTCACCGTGACCGCGGGGGCTTCGTCGCCCGGATGAAGGTCCGCGGCCGCGAACGCGCCCGGGTTGAACAGCATCGCGCAGGAAGCGGCCAGCACGGCCCACCACGCCGAGAGCAGGGGGTGAGGCTGGAAACCCGCAGAGCGCTGGCGCAATAGCCGCGGCATCAGTGATCCTCCTGGGCGGCGCTCGCCGCCGGTGTCGACAGGGTTGGCGTTTCTGTACGGCTGTACGTCCTGGGCTTGTGGCAGCCCGGGCTGCATCGGCCGCCGTCGACGGACTTCTCGTAGTTGATCGGCAATTCCCATCCGCCCCGGCCGAACGGCACCTTGTCGCGGATGTGGAACTCGTGCTTGGAAGCGTGGACCTCGTGGCAGGCCCGGCAGGTGCGTCCCTTCTGCCGGTTGACGTGCACGTAGTGCAGGTTCTCGTCGCCGTTGCGGAAGCCCGTCAGCCCCGCCCCGGAGCGGTCCTCGACGAGGTCCTCGAGGTGGCAGGAGAAGCACAGCCGGTAGCGATCGACCTTGAACGGGGCGTAGAACTCGGGGGGGTACTCCATGTACAAAAGACGGAACCGATCGCTCGAGTGCGGGTTGTGGCACGCGGTGCAGGCGCCCTCGCGGATCGGGCCGTGGTGATCGGGGTTGTCCCTGAGCAACTCCTCCATGTTGGTCAGCGTGGTGCCGTCGCCCGCCCGCAGCGGCTCGTCGTGACAGCCGAGGCAGAGGTCGGGCTGGGCCTGCTTCTGGAGCCTGGGAAGCGACGAGAAATGAGGGTTGTGGCAGTTGGTGCAGGCGGCGCCCTCGTCGACCGGGCTGTGGTGGATGCGTGCTTCCATGATCGTCGTCCGCATCTCCTTGTGGCAGCCGAAGCAGAGATCCTGCACCCCCGAGGAGAGCTGGAACTGATAGTCGGTGGCGTGCGGGTCGTGACAGGACGTGCATCCCCCGGCCATCGGCGCGTGGACCGTGATGCCGACGCGGTTCTCGGGGGGCTTCACGCTGTCGTGGCACTCGACGCAGAGGTCTCCGATGGGCGCGACGAGGAGCCCGGGCTGCGGGCTCGAGTGGGCCGAGTGGCAGACCACACACGCGCCCACCACGACCGGCCCGTGCACGAACTTCCTCGCCGAGAAGTCCTGGGTGTGGCAGCGAAGGCACATCCGCTCCGTCTCGTCGTAGAGCATCGAGCCGTGCGACGAGCCGTGGGGATCGTGGCAATCGGTGCAGCGCCCGTCGAGCACCGGCTTATGCACGTTCACCGATTCGTGCCGCTCGTGACACTTGGCGCACAGCGCCTCGCCCTCGGCGAGCAGCGTGAAGGTGTGGTCGGCGGGAGAGTCGTACTGGTGGCAGTCGAGGCAGTGCCTCAGTTGCACCGGCTCGTGCGGCACCGCGCGCTCCGCGTACCCGGGGTGGCATTCCGCGGTGGCGCAGATCGGTGTCCGGCTGATGGGCTTCTCCTGAGCCGAAACGGATGCGAATGGCCCTGTCAACGCCACTCCCAGCACGATGCGTGTCAGGAGCCGGACACGGACTGGCCTGTGGCCATCCCTGATGTTGGATGACCGTTTCGCACAATGGCGCGTCGCCCTGGTTCGGTTGAGCATGCCTGTCACCAACTTGTTGTGTCCCCCGCCCCGGATCAAGCGGGACTCCGCCCGGAGCAAGCCGCCATGCTAAAGAAGATATCCGACTCTGTCAATCCGTTTTTATCGCCGGTCTGGATGCTGGCCCGGGCCGGTCGGGCTTTCAGGTACCATCGCGATGCACCACGACCAGCCGACCTCAACCCTCTTGCGGGGACTCACCTCTTGGGACGCGTCATCTGGAGCCTGGTCATCTCGATCACCCTCGCGGGGCTGTCGGGCTGTTCGACCTCGCCCAGATCCGGGGGCGTGGTCGCCGCCGATCACCGGCTCGCCTCCGAGGCCGGGGCGGAGATCCTGAGCCGGGGCGGCAACGCGGTCGACGCGGCGGTGGCGACCGCCCTCGCGCTCTCGGTGGTCCGCCCCGACTCCTGCGGCCTCGGGGGCGGTGGATTCATGGTCATCCATCTGGAGGGCGAAGAGGGCCGGGGCCCCGTCGACACGACCATCAATTTCCGGGAAACCTGCCCGGCGGCCATCGGGCCCGACACCTATGAGGCATGGGACGCCCCAGAAGCCTCCCGCTTCGGTGGGCGGGCGGTGGCCGTCCCCGGTAGCGTCGCGGGCCTGCTGTACGCGCTCGACCGCTACGGGTCGCTCGATCGTGAGGATGTTTTCGCCCCCGCGATCCGCCTCGCGGAGGACGGATTCGCCGCCGACGAGCACCACGTGCAGGCGGCGCGCGACGTAGCCAGGAGATTCGAGGAGCACCCCGACTGGACCCGCCGCTTCGGCTTCGTCTGGTCGCGGCTGATGCGGAGCGGCCGGGTCGAGGTCGGCGAGACCATCCGCAACCCCGAGCAGGCCTGGGCCCTGCGCCTCATCGCCAAGCGTGGCGCCGACGCGTTCTACAAGGGTCAGATCGCCGAGTCGATCGTACGGGCGGCGGCCCGCGATGGCGGCGTGCTGACCAAGAACGATCTTGCAAGCTACACGGTGACGGAGACGCCCCCGATCCGCCTGGCCTGGCGCGACAAGACGCTGCTGGTCATGCCGCCCCCGTCAAGCGGTGGGGTTGCGATCGCACAGACGTTCGGCCTTGTCGATCGGCTCGGCGTCTCACTTCCAGAAACGGGCTGGCCCGACGCCGCGAACGCCCATCTGCTCGCCGAGATCTTCAAGCACGCGTTCGCTGATCGGTCGCGGTACATGGCCGACCCGGCGTTCGCCGACGTCCCGGTCGACAAGATGCTCGACGCGCGCGCCCTCGATCGCGTTGCCGAGCAGATCGACCCCGCCCACACCAAGCCCATCGACACCTACGGCGTGGCGCCCATCCCGAACGACAGCGGCACGAGCCACTTCTGCGTGGTTGACGGGCGGGGCAACGCGGTCGCCTGCACGCAGACGATCAACCTCGAATTCGGCTCGCTCGTCACCGTCGACGGGTTCGGCTTCTGCCTCAACGATGAGATGGACGACTTCACCACGGTGAGAGGCAAGGCCAACGCGTTTGGCCTCCGCCAGTCGGACACGAACCTGCCCCACCCCGGCCAGCGGCCCCTTTCGAGCATGTCGCCCACGATCGTGCTCGACGCGGATGGGCGAGTGTTCGCCCTCGCCGGTGCGTCGGGCGGGCCGCGGATCATCACGGGCACGGCCCAGGCGCTGCTCCGCGTGTTGCTGGCCGACGCGTCGGCCACGCAGGCCGTGCGTGCCCCGCGCCTGCACCACCAGTGGCTGCCCGACAAGCTCTACCTCGAGACGTGGCCCGACCCGGGAGCCCCGGAGCCGCTCGGCGCGGGATTGGTCAAACGCGGGCAGACGCTCACCGAGCGGCGCGACGACGGTGTTGTGCAACTCATCCGACGTGATGCGCGCGGCGGATGGCAAGCGGCCTGCGACCCCCGCAAGGGAGGCCGGCCCGCGTGGGAAGAGTGAAACCCCTCGTCCGCCGGCGCTTCTTTCCCTTCCGCGGGATGGTCCTTGTTTGCGGGCGGTTTCCCGATATGCTCGGGGAACGCGGGCGGAACCCCGCGCCACCCGAGCGAGCCGCGACCGAGGATGGGTTGCCCGCTCGCCCCGCACCACAGATTGGAGATGTGAGATGACGATGCACGCATTCCGCCTCGCGCTCGGTTGCGGCCTGATCGGCGCCGCCGCACCGGCGGCCCTCGCCGGCACACCGACCTGGTCGAACACGCTCGGAACCCCCGGCATGACCGGGTCCTACGTCGCGTCCTTCGCGACCTATGACGACGGGACCGGGAACGCGCTCTACGCGATCGGGCAGTTCGGCTCGGCGGGTGGCGCCGCTGGAACGCAGAATCTCGCGAAGTGGAACGGCTCGGCCTGGGAGAGCGTGGGCGGGGGCCTGATCAACCAGTTTGCCAACTGTCTCGCGGTCTACCAGGGCAGCCTCATCGCGGGCGGCTACTTCGACTCAGCCGGCGGTGTCGCCGATACCGAGAAGCTCGCGCGCTGGGACGGCACCGCCTGGCACTCGATGGACGCTGTGCAGTCGAGCTTCCTCGACTCGATGTGGGACTTCCAGGTCTTCGACGACGGCTCGGGCGAGAAGCTCTTCATCGCCGGCAACTACGTCGACCTCGGGGGCATCAGCGGGCTGAGCCACCTCGCCACCTGGGACGGCACGAACTACGCCCCGGTCGGCGCCACCATCGGCGGAGCCGTCCCGCTGATCGTGCTCGACCTCGCGGTCGCCGACCTGGGCAGCGGTCCTCACCTCTACGCCGGTGGGAGATTCCTCGAGATCGGTGGCGTCGCGGCGAACAACATCGCGATGTGGGACGGCGCGGCGTGGCACGCGCTGGGCGGCGGGCTCACACAATCGTCGGGCTTCGCCCAGGTCATCACCATGACCGAGTTTGACGACGGCAACGGCCCAGCCCTCTACGCGGGTGGCAGCTTCCAGTTCGCGGGCGGCAACCCCGCGGTCCGGGTCGCCAAGTGGGACGGCACGAACTGGTCGCCCGTCGGCGCCGGATTCCAGAGCACCGTTCAGGAACTGACCGTCTTCGACGACGGCAACGGCCCCGCCCTCTACGCCGTCGGCAGCTTCGCCGCCGCCGCCGGCGGGATCGACCACATCGCCAAGTGGAACGGGGCGTCGTGGGAGCAGGTCGGTGCCGGCGCCGACGCCAACTGCTTCGGTGCGATCGTCGCCGACGCGGGAGAAGGCACGGCGCTCCACATCGGGGGATCGTTCGCGAACGCAGGCGGCTTGGCCTCCAACCGCGTCGTCTCGCTCATCGCCGCCGGCGGCGGGTGCAACCTCGCAGACGTCGCCGAGCCCTACGGCGTGCTCGATCTCGCCGACGTCCAGGCCTTCATCGCAGCGTTCGTCTCGGGCGACCCGCTGGCCGACCTCGTCGCGCCGTTCGGCGTGCTCGATCTGGCCGACGTGCAGGCGTTCATCTCCGAGTTCGTGGGCGGCTGCCCGTGACCTGACGTCGACCCGGCCGAGCCGGATCTCGAAACAACAACGCCGCCGGCCCGCAAGCCGGCGGCGCTTATCAATGGAGCCGGGGGGAATCGAACCCCCGTCCCGTGACAGTCAGCAAGCGGCCTCTACGCGTGTAGTCCGTCGTTTGATCTCGGCGTCAAGGGCGAGAACGGACACCCTCCCTGTCGGCCCAGCTCCCGGTGAACCTCCTCGCCGACGCGCCCGGTTGCACCACGCGTCGACCAGCCCGATGTCGTTGTCCCCCGCCCCATCGGGCGTCAGGCGGGGGACAGACGGCGTTACGCCGCCAGAGCGTACTGCGGTTCGGCAGTTATAAAGAGTGCGTGCTTTTTACGTGGCCAGCACGCCCCACGACGCGCCACCGCAGGCCTTCCCTGCCCGGTCGAATCCGATCGGCCCCAAGTTGTCAATGAGCGACAAACACACGGCGGCCCTCGCCGCCCCTGAATGATACGCCCCGCCCGCAAGGCGGATCGCCGGGATGGACCGAGCCCGGCATGCAACCGTGCACGCGGCTGACACGCCCTCAGCGAGCCGCGGGCGCGAGCCCGCGGAGCATCCTGGCAACCGATTCCGCGGGCTCGCGCCCGCCGCTCGCCAGAGCAGAGACGACAAATCCTCTAAACTCGACCTCATGGGCGAAGAGCGGCCCCACGACAGCACCGGTCGGCTGATCCTCCACTTCGCCCCGCTCATCCTGGGGCCCATCGCCGCGATCGCGGCCTACCTGCTGCTCCCCGCCGCCCGCCTCGATGACGCCGGCGCCGTCATTGGCGGGCTTTCCCACCCGGGCCGCGTCACCGCCGGCGTCGGCGTTCTGATGGCGATCTACTGGATCACCGAGGCGATCCCGCTCAGTGTCACCGCCCTGTTCCCCGTCACCCTGCTCCCGCTCTTCGGGGCGGCGTCGGTCGGCGAGGCCGCGGCCCCCTACGCGCGTGACCTCATCTTCCTCTTCTTCGGCGGATTCATGCTGGGGCTGGGCATCGAGCGATGGGGCCTCCACCGCCGGATCGCGCTGCTCATCGTCCGCCTGATCGGCACGAGCCCCATACGGATCGTCGGCGGGTTCATGCTCGCCACCGCGGCCCTGAGCGCGTGGGTCTCCAACACCGCCACCGCGGTGCTCATGCTGCCCATCGCCACCAGCGTGATCACGCTGATCACGGAACACGCGGCGAAGCACGCCGAATCCAGCAAGACCGACGGCGTCCCCCCGCTCGGCCGCAACTTCGCCGTCGCGCTGCTGCTGGGCGTCGCCTACGCCGCGTCGATCGGCGGCATCGCGACGCTCATCGGCACGCCCCCCAATCTCATCCTCGCCGGCATCGCCGAGGAGACATTGGGCGTCGAGATCTCGATGACGCGCTGGATGCTCGTCGCGACGCCCATGGTCGTCGTCTTCCTCCCGATCGCCTGGCTCGTGCTCACGCGCTTCGTTTTCCCGATCCGCGTGAAGACCATCCCGGGTGCCCGCCGGCTCATCGACGAGCAGGTCCGCTCGCTGGGCCCGATGTCGCGGGGCGAGAAGCTCGTCGCGATCGTCTTCGCCTGCACCGCCGCCGCGTGGATCTTCAGGCCACAGCTGGTCGGCCTCGGCAACACATTGGGCATCACGCCCCTGGCGGGCCTGCGCGATTCCTCCGTCGCCCTCATCGCCGCGGTCGCGATGTTCGTCATCCCCGTCGACATCAGGAAGCGAGAGTTCGTCATGGACTGGGACACCGTGACCCGCCGCACGCCCTGGGGCGTGCTGCTGCTCTTCGGGGGTGGGCTCTCGCTCGCCTCGGCCATCACCTCGACCGGGCTCGACGCCTACATCGGCGGGCACATGCACGCCCTCGCCGGGCTGCCGACGTGGCTGCTCGTCGCCGTCCTCGTCACCGCGGTCAACTTCCTCACCGAGCTCACCAGCAACACCGCGCTCACCACCGCGATCCTCCCGATCCTCGTCGCGACCGCACCCGCCCTGGGCGTTGAACCTCTCGCGCTGCTCGTCCCCGCGACGATGGCCGCGAGCTTCGCCTTCATGCTCCCCGTCGCGACGCCCCCGAACGCGATCGTCTTCGGCTCGGGCAAGATCGCGGGGGGCGACATGATCCGCGCCGGGCTCGCGCTCAACCTGATCGGCGTCGTGCTCGCGACGATCGTCGGAACGCTCTTCTCGGGGTTCGTCGCGGGCTGAGTTCGTTCAGGGACTCAGGAATTCGCCGATCCACGATTGCAGGTCGGCCAGGTCGTGCGTCCCGTTCTGGTCGCGGTCGGCCAGCCTCGCCCCCGCGAGGAACTCGCTGACGAACAGCTGCACGTCCGCGAGGTCCCACACGCCGTCGGCGTTGTAGTCGCCTGGCCCCGCGGGGATCAGCCGCACCGTGTCGCCGAACGGCCAACCCGGGTTGGTTGCATACGCGAGCGCGGCACCGTGCCGCGAGACCTGGCGGAAGGAGACGATGGAGTACGCCACGTCGGGCGGAAGCAACTCGGTCAGCGCCCACCAGTCCAGATCGTCTCCCCGCCAGATCCCCGAGCCGCCCGCGCCGTTGCGTACACCGTAGATCACGTCGTCGTCGGTCACCGCGGTCGCGAAGGCCGACGGATCGTTGGGCTGCTGTGCCGGGAGAATCTCGACGCCGTTGCCGCGATCGACGTAGGCCCGGTCGACCGAGTTGCCGGAAATCCAGGGAACGAGCGTCTTTCCGACGGCCCAGCCGTGCGCATTGATATCGCTCACGTTGGACGCGAACCCCGAGAGGCCCGCCGGGGTGGCCCGCGAGGTGATGACACGCACGCCAGCCGCACCGTCCCACACGAACCCCCGGAAGTATCCGTCCGTGTCGCGGAATCGCCCTCCGTACGTCCCGTCCTCGCCCATCACGATGATCGTCGGCTCCGCGAGCACAACGGGCGGCGTCAGCAGCGTCGTGCCCTGTCCCGCGGACCAGGCCGCCGGGCCCTGCGCCGAGTTGTAGAAAAGCACCCGCCCCGATGCGTTGATATCCGCCACATCGGCGTCCGCAAGTCCGGCGAGGGCGCCGACGTCCTGCATGATGCCGAACCCGTCGGCCAGATGCGTGTACAGGAACGACAGGTTCTCGATGTTGCCGGTCGTGATGTCAGTCCAGATGCAGTGACCAACGACCCGGCCGCTGTCGTTGGTCGCCCAGACCTGCAGCACGTGCTGGGGCACCGGGTCCGAGGGCAGCCCGTCCGTCACGGTCGGCACGCCCTGGGGCGAGATCCGCACCAGCACCGCCCGCTGCGGGTTCAGGCGCGTCGCGGAGGCGTACACCGAGCCGTCGCTCTGGATCGCGTCGTACTCGTCGATGAACGCGCCATCGACGACATCGGGCAGCGTCTCCACGACGAACCGGGGCGGGGCCTCGCCGGCGGTCGCCAACCCTGTGCAAGCCGGCAGAATGGCCATCAGCGTCGTGTGCGTTCGGTGCATCGCGTTGTCCCTTCCGCGGGGCCGCCCGCAGAACGACGGGGAGAGACGCCGGAGCGGCGACGGCCGGACCTCATGAACAGACATACTCTAACCCACGAGGGGGCGACCCCAAACCAAATTCGAATGAGGAATCCGCCCATGTTCTCGATCGCCGTCATCATCCCCGCCGCCGGCTTGTCTCGCCGCTTCAACGACGGCAACGCGGGCCTGCTCGCCTCCCGCAACAAGCTCGACGAGGATCTGGGCGGCCGTCCCGTCCTGCAGCGCACCGTCGAGCTGTTCAACAAGCGAGACGACGTCGGGGCGATCATCGTCGCCGGGCCCCACGATGACGCCGCGTTCGCCGAGTTCGAGCTCCGCCACGGCGACAAGCTCGCGCTGCTCGGCGCCACCCTCTGCAAGGGAGGCAAAACGCACCGTTACGAAACCGTCAAGGCGGCGCTGGGGCACGTGCCCGAGAGCGCAACCCACGTCGCGGTCCACGACGCGGCCCGGCCTGTCACGCCGAGTGAGCTGATCGATCGCGTGTTCGATCTGGCGCAACGCCATCCCGCGGTGATCCCGGCGATCCCCGCCGGCGACACGATCAAGCGCGTCGAGGCCGAGCCCGTGGAGGACACGCCGGACGACCCCGCCGCCACGATCCTCGGGATCGGGGCGGACAAGCCCTCGGAGCTCCGCCGGGTCGAGGAGACGGTCGACCGCGACCGGCTGGTGCACGTGCAGACGCCCCAGGTGTTCGAGAAGTCGCTGCTGCTGCGGGCCTATGCGCAGGACGATCTCGAGAGCACCGACGACGCGGGCCTCGTCGAGCGGCTGGGCGAGCCGGTCGTCGTCACGCCGGGCGATCCGGCCAACGTCAAGATCACGCGTCCCGCCGACGTGCGCCTCGCCCGGGCGCTCGGCGGGTTCGGGCCCCCCGCCGAGCGTGCGGTGCATAAACGGTTCTGAGCACACCCAGGAAGCCGCGGGACCCCAATCCCGCGGTGGACAACTCCGCCCTCGCCACAAAGAACCGCGGGATCCTCATCCCGCGGCTTCCTGCACATCCACGACGAAGCCTCACCGACGCAATGCCCCCAGCACCGGTCCGCGTCGGACCGACCCTCAACCGCCGTCAATCGTCGCCGTCTTCATGCTCCGCGTGCTCCTGGTGCTCGGCCTGCGCCTCGCCCGCGTCGGCCTTGGGCACGTACAGGCCCTTGGCCTGCCACGCCTTGTCGAGCTTGGCGAGGTACTTCGCCGGGTCCTTCAGGATGTCCTTCTTGCAGTCGTTGCAGCACAGCCGGACAAGCCGACCCGCGACGACCATCTCGGCCGGTTCGCCTTCGTGGCCCAGCTTCTCGCCCGAAACGATGCAGGTGTCGAGCGGATACTTGTCCCGCTGCGCGTCGGCCGTCGCCTTGTCGAGTTTCTCGACGAACTTCTCGGGGTCCTTCCTGATGTCCTCCTTGCACATCTTGCAGCACAGCCTGAAGAGCCGGTTGTTGTACACGAAGTTCACGGCGTCGCCCTTGCTGTCGTCCAGCAGCGAGTCACCCGAGACCACGCAGGTATCGAGCGGGTAATAGCGCAGCTGGTCCTTGGCGATCGCCCTGTTGATCTTCTTCCACGCCGCGCCCTGGTCGGCCTCGAAGTCCTTGATGCAGTGGTCACAGCAGAACCGCACCTCGCGACCGTTGTAGGTCTTGACCACCGGGTCGCCCATCCCGCCCAGCTTCTCTCCGGAAATCGGGCAGGTCGGCAGCGCGTAGGGGTCGGTCCAGAGCTTCTTGTCGGTCGCCTCGCGCCCCTTCGGCGCCTTGACCGCCTGCTTGTGGGCCACCTTCTGGTCCGACTTCTGCACCCGGCTCGGGGCCGTGCCCTGGGCGAGGGCGAACGACGAAAGGGACAACGCGAGGCACGCGATCAGCATCTTCATGTCGGGTCTCCTTGGTGCCGGGGCACTGTTGGGTAAACACTACGGCCCGGGGGCGCTATTCGCGGCCTTCTCCAAAAAAGGCCGGCCACCACCGCGACCACGGAACGGCCCCCCAACCCGTCCCGAAGACCCCGCTAGACGACCATCTCGGTCGAGTCGCTCGCCCCGAGCGTGCGGTAGATCTCGCGCGTCGCGGTGCTCTTGTTGAGGGTATAGAAGTGGATCCCGCTCACGCCGTTGTCGAGCAGATCGCGGGCCTGCTCGGTCGCCCAGTGCACGCCCATCCGCCGCACCGCGTCGGCCTTCCCGCTCGCCCGACGGATCGCCCGCAGCAGCGCCGCGGGGAATCTCGCCCCCGCCGCCAGTTCGGCCATCCGCCGCATCCCGCTTTCGGAGAGGATCGGCATCAGCCCCGCGATGATCGGCACGCCGATCCCCGAGAGCTCGCAGCGGTGCCGGAAGTCGTAGAAGTCGCGGTTGTCGAAGAACATCTGCGTGATGATGCAGTCGGCGCCCGCGTCGACCTTCGCCTTGAGATAGTCCATCTCGATCAGGCGGTTGGGCGTCGCGGGGTGGCCCTCAGGGAAGCCCGCCACCGCGATCCCAAACCCGCGCTTGTCGGAATGCCGCCGCTCGTTGTTGAACCTCTTGATGAACCCCACCAGTTCGGCCGCGAACTTGAACGCGTCGCCCTCCCGGTCGTACTCGGGCATCTCCCGGGGGGGGTCCCCCCGCAGGGCCAGCACGTTACTGATCCCCCGCTCGGCGTAGCCCTCGAGCATCGAGCGGATCCTTGCCTCGTCGTGGCACACGGCCGTCAGATGGGGCATCGGGTCGAGCTTTCCCTCATCCTTGATCCGCAGCACGAGCCGATTCGTCAGGTCGCTCGTCGACCCCCCCGCCCCGTAGGTCACCGAGATGAAAGTGGGCCGGAGCGGAATCAACTCATTGATCGACCGGTAGAGATCCTCGGAACCGGCCTCGTCCCGCGGCGGAAAGAACTCGAAGGAGAACGTCGCCGGGTGCAGCTTGAACATGTCCTGGAAGTGCATCGCGGCGTGCCCGGCTCGTGTACCATTCCCGTGTTTGCGGATAAACGGATGAATCACCCGACCGACCACTGTACACAGGCGCGAGCCCCGAGATCGGCCCACGCCGCCATTTCTTCGGCCGTTTCCGCCTTCACCCTGATCGAGTTGTTGGTCGTCATCGCCATCATCTCGGTGCTCATCGCCATCCTCCTGCCCGCCCTGGGGGCCGCGAGAGCCTCGGCCGACGCGATCGTGTGCGCCTCCCGCATGAGGCAGGTCGGGATCGGCTGGCAGCACTACGCCGACGCCAACGACGACATCTCCGTCCCGGGCCAGCCCGGGCGGTACGACGACGAGAGCCTGAATCTCTACCCCCTGGGCAACGGGCTGCACTACCGCCCCCGCTGGTTCGCCCTGATCGGGGCCGCGGCGGGGTTCGACGCCTATTCCCAGCCCTCCGCCGACCGCGATGATGAGCACTCCCTGCCCGTCGACGGCTCCGAGGTCTTCCTCTGCCCCACCGTCCCCGACTGGGTCAGCACGCGCAACTCCCCCTACGGCTACAACCACCAGTTCCTGGGCAACACCCGCTTCCGCAACACCGATGACGATTCCAGCGGGGTCATCAACTTCCCGGTCCGGGCCAGTTCCATCGCCGCCGCCCAAACGGTGCTCGCGGCCGACAACATGGGCACCGCCGCCGGCAAGCCCGCCCGCCTCCGCGAGCCCAACCACACCGACGGCTCACGCGATGACAGCGATGGCACCGTCCTTTCCGCCCTGGGCGGGCACGGGTATGTTCTCGACCCGCCCCGCCTCGCCGAGCAGAACAGCGACTATGCCGACCCTCGCTACCGCGCCGACCCCCACCGCTCGGCCCCCCACGAGCGGCACGCCGGCAAGGCGAACGTCTCATTCTGCGACGGGCACGTCGACCGCATGAGCCTGCGTGAGATGGGCTACCGCGTCGAGTCCGACGGGTCGGTCGCCGCGAGGGGCGAGGACACGAGCAACCAGATGTTCAGCGGGACGCTCATCGACGAGCTGGCGCCGGGGCTGACGGCGCCCTGAGCAGGTGCCTCGACCTGCTTTGCTGCTCAACCGAACCGCTCACCGCTCGCACACCACCGCCCGCACCGCCTCGCCGAACCGCAGCACGAACACCGTGTGGGCCGTGCCGCCCTCGCCCCTCAGGGCCATCTGCTCGACGTCGGGGTCGACAGCCTTGCCGCGCGTCTTGACCTCGACAAGCCCGCCGTCGTGCGCACGCATCCAGTCGAGCACGCGCGAACGCCGCCAGGGCATCTCCGCCAGCACTTTGAACGGCGTGAGCATCGCCTCGGCGGATTGGGCCTCGCCAACGAGCAGACCCGCCTGCGGGTGAGGCATCGCCAGACCCGCGCGCCGGCACATCGGTGCGAGCAGGCCCGCCCGCTCCACCGATGGGTCGACGGTGTGCGCCCACATGCCCTCTTCCAGCGCCGCGTACGGGATCGCGGCATCGGGCTCGGTTTCGCCCGCGATCCGCACCGCCTCGACGCCATCCCGCAGCAGCGTCGCCGAGACCGCGTGCCGGGTGAACCGCCCCGTCCACAGCACCGCCTGTGTCAGCCGGCCCCGCTCGGAGATGTACTCAAGCTCGCCCTCGGGCGGCTCGCCCGGATTGATCCCGGGCGGCAGCTTCACCGCACCCGATCTTCCCTCGCACACCTGTTCGATGTATGAAGGCCCGGGCGTGAGCTGGTCGTAGCGGATCCGCCTCCCGTGCTCGTCGCGCCGGCTTGGGTCGAGGTGGAACATCGTCTCGTCCGCGAGCTCGAGCGATTGCACGTCGAGTGCCCGCGACTCGCACGCGGCGTTGACCCCCGCCATCCACGCCCGCAGCGGATCGACGTCCACCGCCGTGACCGTCAGCCCTGCCTCAATGAGCGCCACCGCGTCGGCCCCGATCCCGCAGCAGAGATCGAACACGGGCGTTTCGGCACATTCCGCCGCGAATCGGCCCGCCTTGTGCCTCGCCGCGAGCTCGCCCGAGGCCATCTCCGCCCCCACCGGGTCGGCGACAAACTCCCGCCCGGGCCACTTGCGTTCCAGCTTGCGCCTCGCCTCGGCGAGTTGCAGGGCCGCGTGGACCAGCTCGGCCGGGTGCTTCTTCCGCAGCTTCGCGACGGCCGAGACATCACCAGGATCGCAGGCCGCCGCCAGGGCGCGCAACGACGCGTGCTCGGGCGCGAGCAGCGCGGCCCAGGTTTCCAGGGCGGTGTGCACGCAACACGGTAGCCCCGCGGCGAGGATCCCTACGCCGTGTACGCCCGCAGCGCGTACTCGCTCACCATCCGCTGCGTGGTGAAGTACGACCCGTTCAGCGCAATCGAGGCCTTCATCACGCGGAGCCAGCCCTCGCGGTCGCGCCGGTAGAGCGGCAGGATCTCGCGCTCGAGCTTCTCGTAGATCGCCTCGGCGTGCGAGACGTCGAAGTCATCGAGCGCCGGCCCCTTGGCGGGCGCTGGCGAGCCGTCGCCGATCGCCCAGCCGGTGAGCCCGTCGACGCAGCCCTCGAGCCACCACCCGTCGAGCGTCGACAGGCTGGGCACGCCGTTGAGCGCCGCCTTCATCCCGCTCGTCCCGCTCGCCTCGAGCGGCGGGCGCGGGTTGTTCAGCCAGACGTCCGAGCCCGCGACCAGCCGCTTGGCGATCTCGATGTCGTAGCCCTCGATGAACACCACCGGCACGTCGCCCTTGAGCTGCTCGGCAGCGCGGAAGATCGACCGGATGATGTCCTGCCCTCGCCCGTCGTGGGGGTGGGCCTTGCCGGCGAAGAGGAACTGGATCGGCCCGACCTCGGCGGCGATCTTGCGGAGCCGGCCCAGGTCGGCGAACGCGAGCGCCGGCCGCTTGTAGTCGGTCATCCGGCGCGCGAACGTGACGGTCAGGGCGTCCGGGTCGAGCGTCTTGCCCGTTCTCGACTTGACCATCTCGAGCATCGATCGCTTCGCGCTCGTGTGCGCCGCCCAGAGGTCGTCGTCGGGGATGTTGGCCGCGAGACGCAGGTCGTGGTTGTCGCCCCGCCACTGCGGGGTGTACTCGTCGAACAGCGACCGCAGCTCGGGGCAGGCCCACGAAGCCGCATGGATGCCGTTCGTGATCGACCGGATCGGATACCCCGGGAACATTTCCCGGCTGATCTCCCCGTGCCGCCTCGCCACCGCGTTGGAGAACTTCGAGAAGTTCATCGCCAGCCGCGTCGTGTTGAGCACGCCGCTCTCGCCGTACAGATCCGGACGGTCGAACACCGGGTGGTCGCCCACGATCGCCCGCACCTGGTCGATCCCGAAGCGGTCGTGCCCCGCCTCGACCGGCGTGTGCGTCGTGAACACGCACTTCTGCCGCACCGCGGCGACCGCGGCGGCGTCGAGGTGCACATCGAGCCCGGTGATCTCCCGCTCGCGCGCCAGATACTCGCTGAGCAGCTCGATGCACAGGAAGGAGGCGTGGCCCTCGTTCATGTGCAGGATGGTCACGTCGTGCCCGATCGCGCGGAGCATCCGCCGGCCGCCGATGCCCAGGATCGCCTCCTGCCGGATGCGGTGGTCGGGGCCCCCGTCGTAAAGCCGGTTCGTCAGGTTGCGGGCCGCCTCGTCGTTCTCGGGCAGATCGCTGTCGAGGTAGTACACGGGAACGATGTGCCCCCGCACGCCGTGGATGTCCAGACGCCAGGCCTTGATCACGACCTCGCGCCCGTCGAGCGGCACCACGATCTTCGGTGTCATCGGCCGCAGGATCTTCTCCGGCTCCCACGGGTACGGCTCGGGCTTCTGCCCGCCGTCATCCGAGAGTTTCTGCGAGAAATAGCCCCCGCGATAGAGCAGCGTCACGCCGCAATAGGGCAGGCCGACATCCGCGGCGGCCTTCAGCGTGTCGCCCGCCAGGATTCCGAGCCCCCCGGAATAGGTCGGGATGGTGGACTCGAACCCGATCTCCAGGCTGAGGTAGGCGATATCGTGCGTGAAGCGTGGCATGTCTGTTTCACTCCAGGTTTGAGGTCAACCGCTCGAACCGGCAGACCATCGCGTTTCATCGGCTTGGATCGGGGGCTCCCGGGAGGTAAATTGCTCCCCGGAGACCGCAACATGGCCCCGACGAGCCGAGTCCGCGCCGCGGACGTCATGAAATGCACCGAGATTCTCGGCGCCTGCCTCGATCTCGGGGCCGACCGGGACAGGTGGCCCCTCTGCCTCATCGAGGGCCTGCGCGACCTGCTCCGCGCCCAGGTGATTATCGCCAGCGAGCTGCTTGGGTTTGGCGAAGGCCAGACCGATCACGACGTCGCACTGTTCCGCATCGGCTGGCCCAGCGCCGAGGCCGAGGCGAAATGGGTCGAGTACGCCCAGAAGGCCCCGGTGGAGCACAAACCCGAGTACCCCGTGCTCGAGAAGATGCTCTCGGGCGAGACGACCCGGGGCGTCACCCTCACGCGGGACGCGATCTGGGGCGGGCCGCTCGTGTGGGAGCGGTCAAGGGCGTTCAACCTCGTCCACCGCGAGTGCGGCATCGACGACTACATCTTCTCCATCCGCCGCCTGACCCTCGCGGGCACGGTCAGCGTGCTGTGGGTCCACCGGGCGATCGGCGACGTGAACTTCACGCCGCGTGAACGCCGCCTGCTGGCGTTCATGCACGACCAGCTCGTCCCGCTGGTGGGCCGGGCGCTGGCGTCGGGCACCGAACCCCCGGTGGGCGCGCTGCCGCGTCGGCCCCGTGAAGTGCTCGACCTGCTGCTCAGGGGCCTCGCCGAGCAGGAGATCGCCGATCGGCTCGGGTTGAGCAAGGCGACCGTCCACGAGCACGCCACGCGGGTCTACCGGCATTTCGGCGTTTCGAGCCGGGGCGAGCTGTTGGCGAGGTTTATCGGACGGGCCATTCCGCCGATCCCGGGCTGATACCCTCTCTTGAGATGGGTTGTGAATCCGTCAACCGGCGGCATCATCGTCGGTGTTGACGCGATGCCCCGCACCAGCGGGGCCAACCCCAGACGGATCAAAGAAACCTCACCAGAGCACACGCAGGAAAAAGGAGTCCACGACATGTCCACTCGCCGCTGCATCATGGGCGCCCTCGCGGGGATCGCGGTCGCCGCCGCCGCCCACGCCGACACCGTCCTCATCGGCACCCAGTTCTCGAGCATCCTCGCCTACAACACCGAGACCGGCGCCGCGACCTTCCGCGGGTTCTGCGCGGGCCCGGTCCACTCGATGGCCGTCATCGGCGACACGCTCTACCTGGGCGACGACTTCGGATCGGTCTACTCGTTCGACCTGAACACCAACCTGCTCACCGGGGCCTTCCCGGTTTCGGTCGACGCGACCGCGATGGCAACCGACGGCGAGGTGCTGTTCATCGCCGACTCGGGCGGCGAGATCCAGAAGGTCGACCCGCAGACCGGCGCCGTGCTCGACACGCTCCAGACCCAGTTCGGCCAGCTCACGAGCCTGGGCGTGCACTGGGGCTACCTCTACAACGGCGGGCTGTCCACCGTCGCCGAGCGGGCGTCGCTGTTCGACGACTTCGACGCCAGCAGCTTCGACATCTTCTCGGTCTGCGGCGGCGCGATCAACTCGATGACCTTCTCGGGCATCAAGGTCATCCTGGGCTCGACCAACGGCACGATCTACCGCTACGACGAGTTCCACGGCGACAACATCGGCTACTACGCGGGCGGCACCGACTCGGTCGGCGTCGCGGCCCTCACCGGCAACCGCCTGCTCATCGCCGATTCGTCGGGCCAGCTGCTCCAGGTCGACGGCGAAACGGGCGACGTGCTGATGGAGACCAATGTCGGCGAGCCCATCGGCGCGCTGCTCGCCCTCGACGTGGGCGCGGCCTGCCCGCTCGACCTCGACCTCTCGGGCATTCTCGACCTGGGCGACGTGCAGCTCTTCATCATGCTCTTCCTCCAGAACCGCAACGGCGCCGACCTGACCGGTGACGGCGTGCTCGACATCGCCGACGTCGGCGAGTTTGTGAGCCAGTTCGTTGTCGGCTGCCCGTAGCCCGACCTGACCGAGGTTCGCGACACCCGCCGGGATGGTCCCGGCGGGTTTTTCGTGCGCGGATGGGCCAGCCGGGGCTTCCCCTTGTTCACCCGCGCACGATCGAATTCGCCTATCATGGACGCTCATGGCCAAGCGTCGCATTCCATCCGTTTCTGCCTCGCAACAGAAGATGTTCGACGCCGCGGGCGATCGGCTGAAGCGGCTGCGCGCTGCGTTGCGCCGCGAATCGCTCAGCCATCTGCTGGTCACCAACCCTGTCGACGTGGGCTATCTCACGGGATTCCTGGGGGGCGACAGCGTGCTGATCGTCGGTTCGGGCAAGCCCGTGCTGATCAGCGACTCGCGGTACGAAGAGGAGTTGGGCCCATTCGCACCGCTTGTGCGCGTCGTCATGCGGCGCGGGCCGATGACCCCCGCGATCGCGGACAACATCCGCAAGCTGCACGACGGTTGGAAGATCGACACCCTGGGCCTCCAGAGCGAGCACATGACGCTGGCCGAGGAGCACGCGCTCCGCGCCGGGCTCAAGAAACGCCGCGTACCGGCCCGCCTGCTCAGGCAGACCAAGGGCATGGTCGGCTCGCTCCGCCGCGTCAAGGGACCCGAAGAGATCAAGATCATCAAGGCGGCGATCTCGCTCCAGCAGAACGCGCTGCTCGCGGCGCTGGGTGAGGTGAAACCCGGCATGAGCGAGCTCGAGTTCACCGCCGAGCTCGAGTATCAGATGAAGGCCCGCGGGTCGATCGATCCGGGCTTCCCGTCGATCGTCGGGGCGCAGGCCAACGGCTCGCTGCCCCACTACCGCCCGGGGCGCACGCCGATCAAGCGGAACGCGCCGCTGCTGATCGACTGGGGCGCGACGTGGATGGGCTACCGGGGTGACATGACGCGCACGTTCGCGCTCGGTCGCTGGCCCCGCGAGCTGCGGGACGTCTACGCGATCGTGCACGAAGCCCACATGGCCGGTGCGGCCGCGCTCAAGCCAGGCGCGACAGGCGCCGAGGTCGACGCCGCCGCGAGGCGCGTGATCGAGAAGGCGGGCTATGGCGACCGGTTCGGGCATGGGCTCGGGCATGGGCTGGGGATGGACGTGCATGAGGCGCCGGGCCTGAACCGGCTCGCGACCGACGAGGTGCTCGAGCCCGGGCACGTCGTCACGATCGAGCCCGGG
Organism: Phycisphaeraceae bacterium; assembly: GCA_023898685.1. GTDB lineage: Bacteria > Planctomycetota > Phycisphaerae > Phycisphaerales > UBA1924 > UBA1926. The sequence goes on along the minus strand of CP060234.1, from coordinate 2,042,121 downwards.
ATCTATCTGCCGGGCGTCGGGGGCGTGCGAATCGAGGACGACTACGCCGTGACGGCCCGGGGGTCAAAGAACCTGTGCGACCTTCCGAAGGACATAGACTGGGCCACGATCTGATTGCACACACCGCCGCCCCGGACCGGAGGGTCCGCCGAACGGGGCCGCGCGGAGCGAAACCATGATCGATATCCGCAAGCTGAAGGAACTCGTCAAGCTGATGGTCGAAAACGACCTGGCCGAGCTCGACCTGCGCGACAAGGAAGAGACGGTCACGATCCGACGGGGCGGATCGGGGCCGGAGATGATCGCGCCGACCGCCTACCACGTGCCGATCGCGGCGCCGGCAGCGGCGAGCAACGGGCAGGCCGACGCCGACGCGTCGGGCGGCGCCGAGGACGGCCTGATCGCCATCGAGTCGCCCATGGTCGGCACGTTCTACTCGGCCGCCAACCCCGACAGCGAGGCGTTCGTGAGCGCGGGCTCGCAGGTCAGCGAGGGCACGGTGGTGTGCATCGTCGAGGCGATGAAGGTGTTCAACGAGATCAAGTCGGAGCTCACCGGAACGGTCGAGCGGGTCTGCGTGAAGAACGGTGAATCGGTCGAGTTCGGACAGCCGCTGTTCATGGTGCGCCCGTCCTGAGGACGGGCGAGGCACTGGGCGCTAGGCATTAGGCACTAGTGATGAAACCACATCCGCACGCCCAGTGCCCAGTGCCTAGTGCCCGGTGCCTCTACTTATGTTCAGACGCGTCCTCATAGCCAACCGGGGCGAGATCGCCCTCCGCATCATCCGGGCCTGCCACGAGCTGGGCATCGAGGCGGTCTGCGTCTACTCGCAGGCCGACAAGGATGCCTCGTACCTGCACCTCGCCGATCGGGCGATCTGCATCGGCCCGGGGCCCGCGAGGGACTCCTACCTCAACATCGCGCGGCTCATCTCGGCCGCCGAGGTCGCCGACGTCGACGCGATCCATCCGGGCTACGGCTTCCTCGCGGAGCGTGCGGACTTCTCCGAGATCTGCCGCGACTGCAAGATCGAGTTCATCGGCCCGAGCCCCGAGGCGATGAAAAAGCTGGGCGACAAGGTCGAAGCGAAGCGGTACGCCAAGGCCGCCAAGGTGCCGGTCTTCCCCGGGTCGGAGGGCGCGATCGAGGACGAGGAAGAGGCCGTCAAGACCGCTGCCGAGATCGGCTACCCCGTCATCATCAAGGCGGCCGCGGGCGGGGGCGGTCGCGGCATGCGCGTCTGCCACAACGAAGCCTCGCTTCGCACCAACCTGCGCAACTGCGCCCAGGAGGCGAAGGCCGCCTTCGGCGACGGCTCGGTCTTCCTCGAGAAGTTCCTCGAGAAGGCGCGGCACGTCGAGGTGCAGGTGATCGGCGACAAGCACGGGCACGCCGTGCACCTGTTCGAACGCGACTGCTCGATGCAGCGCCGCCACCAGAAGGTCATCGAGGAGGCGCCCGCCCCGGGCGTCGACCGCAAGAAGATCAGCGCCGTGTGCGACTCGGCCGCGAGGCTCGTGAAGAGCGCCGATTACTCTGGGGCCGCGACGGTCGAGTTTCTGATGGACGACGAGCAGAACTTCTACATGCTCGAGGTCAACACCCGCGTGCAGGTCGAGCACCCCGTCACCGAGTTCATCACGGGCATCGACATCGTGCAAACCTCGATCCTCGTTGCCGCGGGCGAGCCGCTGCCCTTCAGGCAGAAGGACATCAAAATCGAGGGACACGCGATCGAGTGCCGCATCAACGCCGAGGACCCCGCGAAGGGCTTCATGCCCAGCGCCGGGCGGATCGACACGTGGCGCGTGCCGGGCGGCCCTGGCGTGCGGCTCGACTCGCACGTCGTGCCGGGCTACACCGTGCCGCCCACCTACGACTCGATGGTCGGCAAGCTGATCGTCCACGCGGGCTCGCGCGAGGCGGCGATCCGGCGGAGCTCGCGCGCCCTCGCCGAGTTCGAGGTCGGGCCGATCAAGACGACGATCCCGCTGCACCGCGAGCTGATGGCCGACAGCGCGTTCGTCACGGGGGGTGTGGACATCCACTTCCTGGAGCGAAGGCTGAAGTAGACGGGGCGATCACCGCCGCCGTCGGGGCGTCAGCAAGAAGCCCATCGCGACCGACGCCGCGACCGCCGGGGCCGGCACGATCACGACTCGGTCGCTCACCGACGCGAGATCGAACACCCCGGGCGGATCGGCGAAGTCGAAGTCGGGCAGCGTGACGTCCCCGAGTACCCCGTAACGCAAGACCCCCCGTTCCGAGGTGATCACGTCGAATCTGTACACGGCGATCGGGTTGCTCGCGTCGAGCACACCCTTGAGAAGCAGTGACTGGAAGACGTCCACGCCCAGCACGCTCGCCCCGCTCACGGTCGGCGTCGACCCTACGTGCGGCAGGAGACTCGCGAGACTCGAGGCCTGCCCCAGCGCCGGGTCGTTCGCGATGAGGTCGCCGCCGAAGCCGCCCAGGGCCGCGTCGTCCGGGAATTCATCGGCCACCCATGAGACCGCCACAGTCCAGGTCACGGTCTCGCCGACCGCGACCTGCGTGCGATCGGCGTCGAACGAGATCGTGACCGTCCTCGCAGCCGAAGCCGGTCCGGCCCAAGCGAGCAGCGTCCCGATAGCCAGCGCCCTCATGACGAGTTCCGGCGGGCCGGTATCTGGCGCCGGAAGAACGCCGGATCGGCCCGATCAGTCCAGTATGCGGCGTGGCACACGCAAAAACAACACCCGGCCCCAGAGGGGCCGGGCGTGTGAATTCAGAAGACGTCGATCCGGATCAGCGGCGACGACGGGCCGCGGTCAGGCCGCCCAGGCCGGCGAGGGCGAGGACGCCCGGGGCCGGGACGAGAACGGTGTCACTGGTGATGTCGGGGGCGGTGTAGGTGTCGGGCAGGCTGAAGATGCCGTCGTTGGGGAACTGCGACCAGGTGCCGGTCGCGCCGTAGCTCAGCGAGGCCGCGCCGCCGTCAGCGGTGACGTCCCATTCCATGACCAGGTAGGGGTTGGAGGGATCGTCGGAGCCCAGGAGAGCCGAGTTGAAGATGTTGATGGTGTTGACCGAGGCGCCGGCCGCGACGGGCGTGGTGGCGTTGCCGGCCATGTGCGAAACGAAGTTGCTGGCGGTGCCGAAGGCGGCGTCGGTCGCGTCGAAGTTGCCGACGAACCCGCCGAAGTAGGCGCCGGCGCCGTAGCCGGTGAACGACACGGTGCAGGTCCAGTGCACGGTGTCACCGACGTTGACGGTGGTGGCGCTGGCCGAGAAGTCGACCGAGAGACTGGCGGCCGTCGCGGCGGCGGCGAGGCCGGCGACACTCATGATGGCGATGGTCTTCATTTTTGGATCCCTCTGTATGGTGGTCAGTCAATGCACGAATGGTGACGGGTTGCCGCCAAAGCGGGACAACTCACGTCACACCATGCCACACGCCCGGGCGATGACCACCAAAATCGCGGTTCGGAGGAAAAAAGTTGGTGGCTTCCCGTCCCATACCCGCCCATGTGCCAAAAAGAACACCCGGCCCCCAACCGGGGACCGGGTGTGCAGATTCAGAGAATCGTCAACCGAAGATCAGCGGCGACGACGGGCGGCGGTCAGGCCACCGAGGCCGAGCAGGGCGATGGCGCCCGGGGTCGGCACGTTGATCTGAACGCGATCGCTGGTCATGCCGGGCTGGGTGTACTCGTCGGGGAGGGTGAAGATGCCGTCGTTGGCGAACTCAGACCAGGTGCCCGCGGCGCCGTAGGTCAGGTCGCCCGTGCCCGCGCCCGCGACCACGTCGAACTCAAAGCAGACGTAGGGGTTGCTCGAGTCGTCGGTGCCCAAGAGGGCCGAGTTGAAGATGTTGATGCCCATCACGTCGGCGCCGTTGCCGGACGGAGTGGTGGCGTTGCCGGCCATATGCGAGGTGTAGTTGCCCGAGGTGCCCAGGCTGTTGTCGCTCGAGAGCAGGTTGCCCACGAAGCCGCCAAAGTAGGCCGTCGAGCCGTAGCCGGTGGTGCTGACGCTGACGGTCCAGTGGATCGTGTCACCGGCGTTGGCCGTCGAACGGTCGGCCATGAAGGCGACCGAGAGGCCCTGGGCGCTGGCGGCGGCGGCGAGACCGGCGATGGACAGAATGGCGATGGTCTTCATTTCGATTCTCCTCACAATTTGCATGTCTGCTTTGTGGATGTGCAAATGTCTCGAACGACAGATTCGTGACCCACGCCAACCATGCCACACGCCGGAGAATGTGCCACCGAACACATCGATTCCCACTCGGAATTTTTTGGCCTCGCCGACAGGAATACCGATCATGTCCCAATCATTGCCGGCGATACCGCTCGCCCTCCGGTCGTTGGCCGGTCATTGCCCGAATTGAACGTGCCGACGAACGAACAGCTTGGTTATCGGGACCGACCGCGGCGTCCGAAGGGTCGATGGTCACGATTCCCGACGGGCGACGAACAGTAACCGTGTCCGAATACGGCGACCCCAGAGCCTGGAACCTAGGCGGGCCGGACCGGCCTCGATGTCATCCAGCTCCAAGAAATTCCCGCGACGAGCCCGAAGCCATCTATTCGACAGGGCCCACCTTAAATCAGACCGCCCCGGGGCTTGCCCGAACTGCGGCCCGGCCCCTGGCAGAACATGTGCAAAAAAGAACCCGGCTCCTCTCGGAGCCGGGTCTTGTCAGCAAGCAGTGCCGTCGGCTGAGATTCAGCGGCGACGACGGGCGGCGGCCAGGCCGCCGAGGCCCAGGAGCGCGAAAGCGCCGGGGGCCGGGACGATGTGCACCGTGTCACTGGTCGTCGAGGCAGTGTACTCGTCGCCCAGGGTGAAGATGCCGTCGTCCGGGAAGACGGTCGAGATGCCCGACGCACCGTAGCTCAGGTCACCAGCGGCGCCGGCGACGACGTCGAAGGTGAAGATCGCGATCGGGTTGGCCGGATCATCAGAACCCAGCAGAGCCGAGTTGAAGATGTTGATGGTGCCGACGCTCGCGCCGTTGGACGTCGCGGCGACGCCCTGGAAGCCCAGCAGGTTCGCGAAGTTGCCAGAGGTGCCGAGGCCGGCGTCGCTGGCGTCCCACGAACCGACGTGGCCACCGTAGTAGGCGGTCGCGTCAGTGTAACCGGTGAAGCTGGCGCTGACGGTCCAGCTGACGGTGTCGCCGATGTTGGCGGTCGTCGTGTTCGCCGAGAAGCTCAGGGTGACGCCCTGGGCGGCGGCGGAAGCGGCGAGGCCAGCAATGGCGAGAAGCGAAATGCTCTTCACGGGAATTCTCCTCAAAGTACGAACTCTTGTCTCGTGAGCGGACCAGGCTCACATTTCCGTGATTCGCGACGACCCCAAGATAGCAGGCGCCGCCGGGAATCGCAACACAGTTACCGAAAGATCCGCAGTTTTTCTTGCCGGGGCACACATACCTGTTTTGTTCGGTTTCGGCGTGGCATGGAGCCCGACCTCAGAAAGAACAGGGCCCGGCGAGAACCGGGCCCTGCTTACAGACTGAACTATCTGAATCCCGCCGGCAGCCGGCGTCCAGATTCAGGGCCGGACCCGCTCAGCGGCGGCGACGGCCGGCGACCAGCCCACCCAGGCCGAGCAGCGCGACGGCGCCGGGGGCCGGGACGATGTGGACCGTGTCGGTGTTCACCGGGAAGCTGGTGAACTCGATCGCCTGATCGAAGATGAAGTCGGAGTTGAACAGGGTGGCCAGGCCGCTGGCGCCGTAGGACAGGTCGCCCTCGGCGTCGGCGGTCACGTCGAAGGTGTAGAACACGCCGATGCTCGGATCGTCGTCGCCGAGCAGGGCCGAGTTGAACACGTTGATGCTGTTCACGTCGGCGCCGTTGGCGGTCGGAATGACGGCCTGGTGGTTCATGGTGGTGGCCATGTTGCTCGCGGTGCCGAGCGAGTTGTCGCTGGCCAGGAACGAGCCGGTGAACCCACCGAAGTAGCCGGTGCTGCTCAGGCCGGTGAAGGTCACCGAAACCGTCCAGCCCACCGTGTCACCCACGTTGACAGTGCTGGCGTCCGCGGTGAAGTACATCTTCACACCCGAGGCGGAAGCCGCAGAAGCCAGACCGGCGACGGCAGCCATAGCGATCACGTTCTTCATCACAGTCTCCTCTGGAATTGACTCTCTCTAAGGACCTCCACACCGGCGCAGACATGCCGGAGGACTCAACGAGAATAAGCCACCTCGATACCCGATGCAAGCCATCGCAAGCGGTTTTCTCTGATTTTCATGGCCCCTTCACGGTTTCGGAATCCGTCAGGATCCCTCTATCCCCGATCAGCGGCACAACCAGCACAGGCTGCACCCCGACAGGCGCACCGGCGGTGCTGGCTTTCAGAACGCGCGTGCTAGCCCGTTGGTTCTCGGACCCAACGCTCGAATCGATAGGCGTACATATTCTGATCATCCGGTTCATGCCGTTCAGTCGAGACAAGCCGCCAACTCGCCCAGTCGACCTCGGGGAACCGCGTGTCGCCGTCCACCACGGCCTCAACCCGGGTCAGATCGAGACAGTCCGCCAAGGGCAACGCGGCCCCGTAGAGCACCGCGCCGCCCAGCATAAAGAGCGGCTCGTCAGGCGAGGACGCATGTCGCCTGGCGTCCGCGATCGCCCCCTCCAGCGAATAGGCCACCGCGACGCCCTCAGCCCGATAGCTCGGGTCGCTCGTCACCACGATGTTCCGCCGCTGGGGGAGCGGCCCCGGCAGCGTCTCGAACGTCCGCCGGCCCATGACGACCTGGTGGCCCCGCGTAACCTCTTTGAACCGCTTCAGGTCGGCCGGGAGATGCCACGGCAGGCCGCCGTCCTTCCCAATCACGCCGTTCTCGGATACCGCGGCGATGAGCGTGATCCGCACGGAAATACCCTTCCCGCAGTAGCTTACGCCTGAGATTCGCGAGCCAGGGCCTTCAGCACACCGCGGGCCCGGCCGGACCCGATCGCCTCGTCCGCCCTGTCCCATCCTTCCTGGAGCGCCGCCGCGGCGCGCGACACCACGCACGCGACCGCGGCATTGAGCCTGACGATCTCGGCGGCGGGCCCGGGCCGACCCGCGAGAACGTCCGAGATCAGACGCACGCCGTGGTCGAGGCCCTCGGCCTGGATGGACTGAATCGACGGCGGGACGACGCCGAGGCTCGCCGGGTCGATCTCATCCTCCCGGACCTTGCCTTCCTCGATCCAGGCCACCCGGTTCGGGCCCAGCGTTGAGCACTCGTCGAGCCCACCCGCCCCATGGACGACCACCGCCCGGACCGACCCAAGTCGGGCGAGGGCCCCGGCAATGACGGAGACCAGATCGGGGTGATAGACCCCCAACAGCTGATGGTCGGCCCCCGCCGGGTTGGTCAGCGGCCCCAGCAGGTTGAAGATGGTCGGGAAGCCGACCGACCGCCTGGCGCCCACGGCGTGCCGCATCGCTGGGTGGTGCCGCATCGCGAAGCTGAAGCAGACGCCCGCTTCGCGGAGGCATCGGGCCTGGACCTCGGGGCTCGCCTCGACGTTGACACCCAGAGCCGCGAGGATTTCGGCCGACCCCCGACCGGTTCGGCTTCGGTTGCCGTGCTTGGCGACCAGCACCCGCGTGAGGCCCGAGCCGGGGCAGGGCTCGACGGCGGCGAGGACGAACGCAGTCGCAGTCGAGATATTGAAGGTCTTGGTGGCGCCGCCCGTGCCGCAGGTGTCGAGCAGCACCTCGTCCGGCTCGAGCGGGACGTGGACGGGCATGACATGCCGGCGCATGGCGCGGGCGGCGCCCACGAGTTCGTCGATGTTCGCCCCCCGGCATTGGATCAGGGCGATCACCGCCCCGATCTGGGCCTCATCGAGTTCGCCGTTGAGCAGCGCCTCGAACAGGGCCTCGGCGTCGGCTTCCCCGAGGCGTTCACCAGAAACAAGCCGCTTCAGCGTGGCGTGGATGTTGAATGCGTCGTCCACTGGAGAAGCCTACCCCGTCGCCCGGCAACTGGGGCGGGGCTGGCCCATACAATCTCCTGTCATGACCACCGCGCCGCTGCAATCGACGCGCGTCGCCACGCGGGCTGCGGGACGGATCAGGCTGTCGCGCGTGCTCCGCCTGGGCGGGATCGGTCTCGCCGTGGGCGGGGCGGCCGCGATGGTCGCGGTGGGCGCGGCGAAGTGGTGGCGGTTCGGCGAAGCGGCGTCGATTGCGGTGCCGGTTGCGTTGCTGCTGGTTTCGCTCGTCGCGGGTGTGCTGCTGGGCGCGCGCCGAAAGGTGACCATCGCCGAGGGCGCGGGGCGGCTCGATGAGGTGCACGACCTCAAGGACCGGCTGACCACCGCCGTCGAGATGGCCGACCGCGAGGGCGCGTTCGCATCGCTCGCGGTCGCGGATGGTGAACGCGCGGCGTCGGACGTGCAGGTGTGGCGGGCGGCTTCGCTGCGGATCGGACGGTCGTGGCCGATCGGGCTGGCGCTGGCGGTCGCGGCGGCGGGGATGTGGTGGCTCGTACCGAATCGCCCGCTGAAGCCGGAGCCGGTGTTCGTCGCGAGCACGCCCGCCGAGCGGGAGAAGGCGCGTGACCGGATCGAGGACGCGATCAGTCAAATGGAGGCCGACCGCCCCCCCGCGGAGAGCGAGACCGACTTCGGGGCGGGGGCGATCAACGACCTGAAGGACATCCAGGACCGGCTCGAGAAGGGGGAGGTCAACTCGGACGATGCACTCTCGTCGGCGGCGGACCGGCTGGAGAAGGCGGCCGAGCGGGGCGAGGAGAAAGCGAGGGCGGACGGCGAGACCGACCAGAAGATCGCCGACGCGGCGGAGCAGGCGGGGTCGGAGGCCGAGGGTGCGGCGAAGGACCTCGCCGACGGGCTCGCGCAGGGCGACCTGGAGCGGGCACGCGAGGCGGCACGCCGGCTGATGAACCAGGCGGACCAGATGCCGCCCGAGGCACGCGAGCGGCTGGCGCAGGACCTCGAGCGGCTGTCCGAGTCGCTCGACAAGGCGGCGACGCCTCCCGATACGGGCGAGAGCCCCGACGATCAGCTCGCCAAGGAGATGCGCGATCTCGTGGGCGACCTGACGAACGAGGACCGGGTCGCGGAGGAGCTTCAGAAGGAGGGGCTCGACCCGGCGTCGGCGCGCGACACGGCGAAGCAGCTCGCGAAGGAAGAGCGCGAGCGCCGGCACGAGCAGCAGACGCGCGAGGACATCGAACGGATGCGGGACGCGGTGCGCGAGACAGCCGACCAGGTGCGCGGGCGGAAGCCCGAGCCTCCCGCGGATGAGCAGACCGGAGAGAAGCCCGAGACGAGGCCCGAGGAGGATCAGGCGAGGCCGAATCCACCGATGGGCGAGGATCAGTCGGCGAAGCCTCCGCAGGAGCAGCAGCCCAAGCGTCCGGACGAGGCGAACAAGCCAAGCGAGGACACGCAAGGCAAGCAGAACCAGACGAGCCAGGAGAAAAGCAACACCGGGAAGCCGTCGGACGAGGGCGACCGGAAACCGGGCGAGCGGCAGGGCGCAAAGCCTGGTGAGGATCAACAGGCCAAGCCTGGTTCTGAGCAGGGCAGCAAGCCCGGAGAGCAGCCCGGAGAGCAGCCCGGTGAGAAGCCCGGTGAAAAGCCGGGCGAGAAGCAGAAGTCACCCCAGCCCGGCGCGGAGGACGCGACGCGCACGGCTCCGGGGACACAGGAATCGGAGAAGGGCCAGCCGACGCCGGAATCCAAGCCGGATGAGCGGGGCCAAGACGGCGAGAAGCCCGGCGAACAGCCTGGACAGAAACAGCCGGGGGCGAAGCCAGGTGAAAAGCCGGGAGAGCAGCCCGGGGAGCAACCCGGCGAGAATCCCTCGGGTAATCAGCCCCAGCCGCAGGGGCAAGAGCCAGGCCAGAAGCCCGGGGCAAAGCCCGGTGAGAAACCAGGTGAGAAGCCCGGTAGGACACCGGGCGAGAAACCCAGCGAGCAGCCCCAGCCCGGCGGCGACCAACCGGGCGAAGGGGCCAAGCCCTCGTCCGAGGGCGATCAGCAGGCCGCGCGTCCCGGTGAGTCACCCGACGCCCAGAAGACGCCTCAGGGCAACGAGCCCGGAGCGTCTCAACCGGGAGCGCAGAAGCAGGGCGCCGGGTCCGAAGGCCCCGCCGGCGAACAGCCCGAGGGGTCATCGGACAGTCAGGCCGAAAAGCCCAGTTCGCCCGAGGGTCGCGAAGCGGGAGATGGAGATACGAGCGCGCTGGAGCGCGAGCTCGAGCGGATGGCGGAGCGCCAAGAGCGGCGTCAGATGACCGAGAAGGAGGCGCAGAACCTCCGCGAGCGGGCCCAGGACCTGCTCGACCATGCGACGCCCGAGGAAAAGCAGCGGCTTCGCGACCTCGCCAAGCAACTCGCCCGGCAGAATGCTCAGCGGCCCACCGAGCCCTGGGAGACGACGAGCGAGGTGGTCGACGCCCGCGAAAAGCAGCCGAGCGACGGCAATGAGCAGGTGCTCGCGGAGTGGTACAACCCCGAGGGCAAGCCCGTCGAGGGGAAGGGGAAGAGCGACGAATCGGCCCAGCGGCTGCGCGACGCGGTCGAGTCGGGCGAGCAGGCGGTCGAGCAGCAGCGGGTGCCGTCGAGGTACCGCAAACTCGTGCGCGACGTCTTCAAGCGCCTCGAGGAGCGGGCGAAGCAGCAGGAGACCGGCGCCGCCCCGCTGAGCGAGGACGCGAAGAAGGACGGGTCGGGCGGCGGTGGATAATCTGCCGGTGTGGGCGTGAGCTTCGAGCATCCCGTCTGGCTGTGGGCGCTGGCGGCGTTCGTGCCGCTGGCCGTGATCGGGCTGCGCTGGTTTATGGCGATGAGCCGGTGGCGCCGCGCGACGGCGCTCGTCGCGCGGGCGCTGCTCACCGGGCTGATCGCGGCGATGCTCGCGGGCGCCCAGAGCGTGCACGAGACCGATCGGCTCGCGGTGATCGGCGTGGTCGATTGCTCCGGGTCCGTGCGGCGCTTCGCCGACCTCGGCGCGAACGACGCGGGCGACCCCGCGGCCTTTGCTCGGTCGTTCTTCGAGCACCGCCTGGAAGGGCGCGGGCCCGACGACCTGTTCGGGCTGGTCGTCTTCGACGGGCGGTCGGTCACGATCGCGACGCCGACGCGCTCGCCCGTGCTCGACCACTCGATGGACGTCACGCCGATAGACGGTTCGGACCTCGCGGGGGCGCTCCGGCACGCGGCGGCGCTCGTGCCGCCCGACGCGGCGGGGCGGATCGTGCTGATCAGCGACGGGAATGCGACGGGGGCCGACCCGGTGCAGGCCGCGGCGGCGCTCGCGACGGCCGGCGGGGGCGAGTCGGGCGTTTCAATCCCGATCGACGTCGTGCCCCTGAAGTACAGCGTGGACGACGAGGTGATCGTCGAGCGGCTGGACGCGCCGCCCCGGGCGCCGGGGGGCTCGACGGTGCCGCTGCGGGTCGAGATCCGCTCGACGGGGCGGTCGACCGGCACGCTGCGCCTGACGCGCGAGGGGCAGGTGGTCGACCTGGGCGGGCCCGGGGGCGGCAAGCGGATCGAGCTCACGCCGGGCCGGCACGTCGAGGTGCTCGACGTGGCGCTCGAGGACGGCCGGCTGAGCCGGTTCGAGGCGGTCTACGAGCCCGACGTGAAGCCGGACGGCACGCTGGTGGGTGATCGCTCGCTCGAGAACAACCGGGGCGAGGCGTTCACGATCTCGCCGGGCGAGAGCCGGGTGCTGCTGGTCGACGGGGTCGACCCAGGGGGCGACCTGGGCCAACGCTCGGTGCTCGCGAGGGCGCTGCGCCGCGGGGGGCTGAAGGTCGACGTGGTGGCGCCCGAGGCGATGCCGCACGACCTGCTGGGGCTCCAGGCCCACGACGTGCTGATCCTCCAGAACGTCTCGGCCGAGCAGATGCCCGGGCGGACGCAGGCGAACATCTCCGCGTTCGTGCGCGAGCTGGGTGGGGGGCTGATTGTCGTCGGCGGGCCCGACACGCTGGGCCCCGGCGGGTGGCGGGGCTCGGAACTCGAGCCGCTGCTGCCGGTCAAGCTCGATCTGCCCGAGCAGCTTGTCGTGCCCGAGGCGGCGATCGTGATCGTGCTCGACCGGAGCGGATCGATGGGCGCGAGCGTGCTGGGCTCGTCGCGCTCGCAGCAGGAGGTGGCGAACGAGGCCGCGGCGAGGGCGATCCGCTCGCTCGACCCGAACGATATGGTGGGAGTGATCGCGTTCAACAACACGACCGACGTGATCGTGCCGCTGGGGCCCGCGACCGATCGGGAGGCGGTCGCGAGGCAGACGCTCTCGATCTCGTCGAGCGGGGGGACGGACATCGGGCCCGCGCTGCGCGAGGCCCGCGAGCAACTGCTAAAGGCCGACGCGAAGCACAAGCACGTCGTGCTGCTCAGCGACGGGCAATCGCAGGCCGCGCAGACGCTGCCGGGGCTCGCCGCGGAGATGCACGCCGACGGCATCCGCATCTCGTCGATCGCGGTGGGCGACGCGGCCGACCTGGACACGCTCCAGGCGGTCGCGGCGGCGGGGGATGGGGCGTTCTATCACGTGCTCAACCCGACGGTGCTGCCGGACGTGTTCTTGAAGGCGGTGCGGGTGGCGCGGAGCCCACTCATCCGCGAGCAGCCGACCGACGTGGTGATGCTCGACACGGGCTCGCCCCTGGCTGAGGGGCTGGGCCAGCCGCCGCAGCTCCGGGGGCTGGTGCTGACGCAGGCGCGGAAGGAGCCGACGATCACCTACGCGATGGCGACGCCGCTCGGCGAGCCGCTGCTGGCGCACTGGCCCGTCGAGCTGGGGCAGGTGGCGGTGTTCACGTCCGACGCGGACCGGTGGGCGTCGCGCTGGCTCGACTGGCCGGGCTACCAGACGATGTGGTCGCGGATGGCCCGCCTGCTGAGCCGGAGCACGGGGCAGGAGAAGGGCGAGCTGCGCGTCACGCAGGACGCGGGACGCGTGCGGCTCGTTTACGACGCGGTGGACGACAAGGGGAGGCCGATCGACCTGCTGCACGTGCCGGCGTCGGTGTACGGGCCGAGCGGGGAGGCCGAGCAGATCACGCTGAGGCAGACCGGGCCCGGGCGGTATACGGGCGAGGCGAGGGCACTGCGGGGGGGCAACTACGTCGTGATCGCGAGGCCCCAGTCGGGCGGGCGGGCGCTGCCGCCCCTGCTCGCGGGGACGACGGTGGCGCGGGGGGCGGAATACGCCCGCCTCGCGTCGGACACACAGACGCTCAAGCAGATCGCCGACGCGAGCGGGGGGCGGGTGCTCGACGCGACCGGCCCGGACAGCCAGCGGCTGTTCGACCGAAGCACGATCAGGCCCAGGCGGACGCAGAGCCCGCTGTGGCCCGCGCTGCTGGGGTGGACGCTGGCGGTTTTCCTGCTCGATGTGGGGACGCGCCGGATCGCGTGGGACCGCCTGCTGCCCGAACGCGGGGCGGAGGCGGAGCTTCTCCGGATCGCGGCGGGAGCGGGGCGGAGCGTGTCGGTGCTGCGGGGCGTGAAGGGCAAGAAAGCCGCGGCCCAGGTCAAGGCGAAGACGCTGGGCGAGCGCGACGCGGACAAGCTGCGCCAGGCAGCGCGGGCGAGGCGGTACGAGGCGCAGCAGGCGGAGTTGGAGGCGCTGCGGCAGAGGCGGCAGGCGGCGAGGTCGGGTCGGCCCGAGCCGGGTGGTCAACAGAAGACAACGGAGAAACCCGAGCCGAAGCAGCCCGAGGACGAGGCGACGGGTTTGATGGCGGCGAAGCTGCGGGCGAGGAAGAGGTTTGAGGAGGGGGAGAACAAGAATGGCTGATCCCGAGCGCGACACCGTCCACCGCTTCGACAACCGCGTCGACGACTACGCGAAGGCGAGGCCGTCCTACCCGGCGGAGGCCATCGCCGCGATGCTGCGGGGGCTGGGGCATCCGCCGATGCTCACCGTCGCCGACGTGGGCGCGGGTACCGGGATCATGTCGCGGCTGATCGCCGACAAGGGGCCGCTGGTCGTCGCGGTCGAGCCCAACGAGAAGATGCGGGCGAAAGCCGAGCCCTACGAGCGAATGATCTGGCAGAAAGGCTCGGCGGAAGCGACGGGGCTCGGGGATGGATCAGTGAACCTGGTTGTGTGCGCCCAGTCGTTCCACTGGTTCGATCGCCCGGCGGCGCTGGCGGAGTTCAAGCGGGTGCTGCGGACGGTGGGCCGGCTGGCGCTGGTGTGGAACGAGGTGGATACAGATGACCCGCTGGGGGCGGTCTACCGGCGGGTGGTCGACGACGCGGCCGACGACGAGGCGCCGCGGCGGCGGCACGCGATCGGGGCGAACCCGTTCGAGGGCGACACGCAGTTCTGCGAAGTGCGGTGCGAGGTGTTCAGGTATGAGCAGGTGCTGACGGTCGAGGGGCTGGTCAGGCGGGCGATGAGTGCGTCGTATGCGCCGAAGGACGGGCCGAAGCACGACGAGATGATCTCGGCGCTGCGGGCGGCCCACGCGGAGCACGCACGCGAGGACGGGACCGCGGTGCTGCGGTACCGCACGGCGGTGTGGATGGCGGAGCCGAGGCCGGCGGATGCAATCGATCTGAAGCTCAGGCGTGGGGAGTAAGCGGGGAGATCCCAACTCGATGCACCATTCGGGCGTGTTGGGGAGCCGGCGTTTTCTCGACGATTCTGGGCGGCCGTTCGTGGAGAAACGGCGCGTCTCCACGGCACCCGGCGCGTCGGGATCCGAAACCCGATGCGCCCTGCGGGCGGATCGGGGCACCGAGTCCTACTTGTGGTGATCGTCGTGGCCGCAATGCCCGAGCCGGCCCAGCCGGAACGTCCCATCGATCTCACCCGAGAGCTTGCCGCGGTCGAACAGGAACACGAGCAGGTCGTCGGATGACATGCCGGCCTGGCAGCAGGAGCAGAACCGGGCGTCCGGGCCGAAGTGGTCGGCGAGGGACCGGGCGAACGACTCGCGTGTGTAGGTGTCGCCGGTGTCGGCCATCAACTGCATGACTTCGTGGGCGTGGTGGTCGGGCATGGGGGGTCCTTGGTCGTGTCCTGAACTGCCGGAGCGTATGTCGCTGGCCCGGGTCCGGTGGTGAGTGGCCGGCACGACGCAGCGCCCAGAGCAATCCGACGCTTCGAAAACTCTGCGTCGGCGTCCGGGGGTCGTGTCAAGGATCCGTGAGTTCGCCCGTCAGGCTCAACCCCCCGCCGCCGGTGATCCGCACGCGGCGGATGGTGCCGATCAGCGACTCTGCGTCGCCCGGCACGTCGACGTGAACGATCAGGTCGCCGTCGGTGCGCCCGGCGAGTTGGACCGGTTCGGCTTCGAGGGTGCCGTCGATCGCCGAAGGCGCCGCAGCGCCGCACGACTGTGCCGCGGACGGCGAGTCGTGGCACCCAACGGCTGACGCCCCCGCGGCGCTCACCGTCAGCGACACCATCCCCGTCCCGGGCTTGACGTCGGTGCCCCGCTTCTTCCGCTCCGCCCGGCTCAGACCCTCGAAGAGCACGTCGAACTCACGCCCGACCTGCTCGCGGCTGATCGCGTCGGAGATTCCCGCCTGGACGGCGAGCAGGCGGTTGTTCCGTTCGCGCTTCACCGACTCGGGGACGTCGTCGGGGATCTTGTCATAGGCGACGGTGCCCGGGCGAGGCGAGTACTTGAAGATGAAGCAGTTCTTGTACCGCGTCCGCTCGAGCAGGGCGACCGTCGCGTCGAAGTCGGCGTCGGTCTCGGTCGGGAAACCCACGATGATGTCGCCAGACAGCATGAGCGGGCGCCCGATCTCGGGCTGGTCGAGGTGCTCGCGGCACCGGGCGATGAACTCGTCGTACTCGGAGATCGTGTAGCCCCGGTTCATCATGCCGAGCATGCGGTCCGAGCCCGTCTGCGCCGGGACGTGGACGTAGCGGCAGATGCGCGGGTGATCGCGGATGACCTCGAGCACGTCGTCGCCGAAGTCGCGTGGGTAGCTGGTCACGAACCGCAGGCGCTGGATCGCGCGGATCTCGTCGTGGATCCGCGCGAGCAGGTCGGCGAAGGTCGTGACGCGGTCGCCCGCGAAGGGGTCGCGCCGGTGCCCGCCCTTGTAGCTCCGGCCCTTCTGGGGCTGGGTCACCCCGTTGACCGCCACGGCCGCGCCGTGCTCGAAGCGGTAGTGGTTGACGGTCTGGCCCAGCAGGGTGATCTCGATCACGCCCGCGTCAGCGAGGCCCTTGCACTCGTCGACGATGTGATCGGGCGGGCGGTGGACCTCGGCCCCGCGGGTGAAGGGCACGACGCAGTAGGTGCAGAACTTGTTGCAGCCCCGCGTGATGCGGACGTAGGCGCTGAACTTCTTTTCACCCCCCGTCGTGAGAGCCGGGTCCGCCGGCGAGATCGACCGGTTGAGGTCGAGCATCTCGAGCGAGTCGGCCGCGGCGGCGAGCGTGGCGCTGCGGCGGGAGGTGTTGCCCTGGAGGGCGAACTGGCGGGCGCTGGTCTGGGCGAGCTTTGTTGCACTCAAGGAGCCCGGAGCGTGAGCGACGGGCCGAACGTCGGATGGACTGCCGGCCCATCGCGCACGCTCGGGGCTCCTCCCGTCCGCGCCCTCGCCGGTCAGCGACAACCGCGTCCGCACCGCGTTGTCGAGCAGCGTCGGCAGCTTGTCGAGCTCGCCCGGGCCGCAGAGGACGTCGACGACCGGCATTCGCTCAACCATCGCCGTGCCGTCTCGCTCGGCCATGCAGCCCAGCACGCCCACGACCAGCCCGGGGCGGGCCCGCTTGGCCTTTTTCATCTCGCCCAGGCGGCTCCAGACCTTCTGCTCGGCGTGCTCGCGGACCGAGCAGGTGTTGTAGAGCACGACGTCGGCCCGGTCGGCGTCGGTGGTGAAGCGGTAGCCCAGAGAGGCGAGCTGGCCCACGACGAGCTCGGAATCGAGCTCGTTCATCTGGCAGCCGAAGGTTTCGAGATAGACGGATCGGGAACTCACGCGGGAGTTTAGACGGGGTGGGCTCCTGAACGAGCGGCGACCGCGAGGGAGCGGCCAGGGCAGGGCGGCCACCGCACCCTCACGGTCGCGGCTCGTTGGGTTCTGCTGGAGTCCGATACGATGGCACCCATGCGGCTGCCCCTCGTCGGCGAACTCAACCTCGCTTCCAAGCTGCTGGGCCTGTTCGGCCTGGCGGTCACGGCGGTCGCCCTGCTCGCCCTCCTGTTGCCGTTCGCGCGGATGCAGCACCTCGTCGAGGCGGGCCAGCTCGAGACGGCCCGGGCCTTGTACGACGCCTGGGTGTTGCTGCCCCTCGACGCCGACGAACACCGGCCCGGCGAAATCGGTGACGCGGCGGTCGTGCCCATGACCGCCGAGGAGATCCGTGTTCGTTCGGCGGAGGACTGGCGGCTGGCGGAGATCGTGCGCCGCGCGAGCGATCCGAAGAGGGCGGACGAGGACGAGATCTTCCTGAGCGACTGGGAGGGCTGGGCGAAGCGGTACACCTACGCCCGCGTCGAGCGGATCGGGGCGGGCGAGCCCATCGGCTTCACGGTCCTGGAGCGAACCAGCGAGCAGGCGGCGAGCGAGGCGGCGGTCAACTCCCTCTTCCTGCTCACCGCGGGCGTGCTCGTGCTCGTAGTGGCGCTCACGACGTTCTGGATCATCACCTCGCGTCTGATCGTCAAGCCCGTCTCGGCGTTGCGGCGTTGGGCCGAGAGCGTGGGCGACGGCAACACCGACGAGCGGTGCGAACTCAAGACCGGCGACGAGTTCCAGCAGCTCGCCGAGACGTTCAATGCGACGCTCGACGAGCTCGAGGAGCGCGAGAAGACGCTGCGGGCGATCAACATCGCGATGGACGCGAGGCTCAACGAGCTGGCGGAGGTGAACGAGGCGCTCGACAAGGCGGGGCGGCTCAAGAGCGAATTCCTCGCCAGCGTGAGCCACGAGCTGCGGACGCCCCTGAACTCGATCATCGGGTTTGCCGATCTGCTGCTCGACATCGCGAGGCAGGAGATCAAGCGTGGTGGTGAAGAGGATGCAGACCTGGCCCGCCGGCAGCGCTACCTCGAGAACATCGTGGACGGCGCACGGGGGCTGCTCGAGCTGATCGAGGGGCTGCTCGAGATGGCCAAGCTCGAGGCGGGCAAGACCGAGATCCACCGGGAGCTGGTCAACCCGGTCGACGCGTGCCGCGGCATGGTCGGCATGAGCGAGCCCCTGGCGAGCCGCAAGGGGGTCGTGGTCGAGCTCGACGCGAAGCAGGACGTTCCGCTGATCGAAACCGATCCACGCAAAATGCGGCAGATCGTCTTCAACCTGGTGTCGAACGCGGTGAAGTTCACACCGCCGGTCGGGTCGGACGGCAAACCGGGGCGGGTGATCGTCCGTGTCGAGCGGGTCCCGGGCGAGGGGGGCGAGACGCGGGTGCGGATCTGCGTGATCGACAACGGGCCGGGCATCGCGCCCGAAGACCAGGAGACGGTCTTCGAGCGGTTCAGCCAGCTCGAGTCGGGGCACGCCCGCGCCCACGGCGGGGTTGGCCTGGGGCTGGCGATCTCGCGCGAGCTGGCGAACCTGCTCCAGGCCGAGATGCAGCTCGTCAGCGACGTCGGGCAGGGCGCCATGTTCAGCGTGCTCTTCCCGCTGCGGCTGGACGAGGCGAGGCTGGTCGAGGCGAGGCTCGAGGCGAAGTTCCGCGGCACCTTGAGCCGGCAGGGGTCGTGAGAGGGGCGGGACTCACCACGGAGACACACGGAGGCTCGCGGAGAGAGAATCAAGGACTCCTGGCCACGGACGCCGGTGATAGACGCGTCCGGGAGTTGGTACCAAACCCAGGGGACAGACTCGCGTGGTGGCGTGCCTCGCCGTGTGCCACGGCCGTGTCGGTGCTCTATAGAGAACACCCGCTCGCACGTCTATCCGAGGGTGCCACTACTCGCCGTCCTCGGCGCAGCAGTGCCTTTGGAAGAACATCGTCCTTCGGACGATGACACGACTGCGCCGACGACGGCGAGTCGTGGCACCCCGCCAGGTGTTCTCTGCAGAGCGCCGTGTCGGTCGTGTTGCGGCGGGACGGCGCGGCTGGACGATTCGCACGGCCGGAACGGCCGTGCCACACAATCAGAATGCACTCCTCCGCGGCCCCGCCGCGTGTCTCCGCGGCGGATCCGCCCTGGTTTGCCTCGCTCGCGCGTTCAAGCCCGCCTCGCGTCCGCGTCGATCGCCCCGACGTGGTGGCGAATCGCGCCGGGCTTGCGCGAGCCTGCCGCGAACTCCACCGCGACGACATCGATCCGCATCGGGCGGTCGGTCCAGCGGTGCTTGCGGGCCAACGCCTGGGCCAGCGAGACCAGCTTTCGGGCCTTGGCGGGTGTGACCGCACGCTCCGGCAACCGCTGGTGGTCGGCGGGGCCGACCACGCGCGCCTTGACCTCGACGATCACGATCGTGCGGCCGTCGGGCGCCTCGAAGAGCAGATCGACCTCGCCGATCGCGGTGCGGACGTTTCGCCCCAGCAGCCTGTACCGCTGTCGACGCAGCAACCGCTCGGCCGCACGCTCGCCCCGCGTCCAGACGTCGTCCGATCGGCCGAGACCCAGCACGCGGAAAAAGCGCCAGATCATGCCGCCTACGGCTGCCCCGTCGCGGGCCCGGCCGCGGGCGCGTAACGGTCGGCGGCGATGCCGACGAGGCGGCGGATCATCGCGTTCACGTCGGTCACGCTCGCTCGGCCCAGCAGGCGGTCGATGTACTCCTGGAGGCTCTCGTTGACCCGCTCGGACCTGAGCTGGGCCGCGATGTCGAGCTGCGCGTCGTAGAGCGAGATCGAGTCCTGCACGATCGAGTCGAGGTGGAGCCAGAGCAGCGCGTCTTTGAAAGGAATCGGGCCCGCGGTCTCGCCCTCGGCGAGCGTCTGCGCGGGGCTGTTGATCTCGGGCGGGCCGAAGAACTCGTACTGGTCGCGCGGGGGTGTGAACGGGATGACGCTCACCCGCCCTTCGGTCGACCATGTGTTGTACTCGCTGTCGACGATCTCCGAGAAGGGCCGCCCCGACGCGATCGCGTCGTTGACCCACGCCACGGCCTGCTCGTTCGCCGCATCGACGCGCATGATCTCGAACTTGGCCGAGGGCTGGGGGTGGTATTTTGCGTCGTCACGGCGGTAGCGTCTCACGATGTCGCGCCAGCTCACATTCACGCGGTCGGAGATCTCCTCCTGGATCGTGTACCGCACGAGCGTGCGCTCCTCGTGCTGACGCAGGTACTCCTGCTCGGTCAGGCCCTGCTCACGCCTGAGCCGGCTCTCGGCCAGCTGCTGGCTGCCCCCGCTCTCACTGATCAGATTCTGCCGCACGTCCTGGAGGAACCGGCGCAGGCCCGCCTTCTGGTCGACGGTCAGCCGGCTCAGCGCCTCGGCCCGCAGCAGCTCGTCGGTGATCAGCGAGCGGAGCTGGGTCTGGATCTGCCCCGCCGCGAACTGCATCCACGCGTCGCGGCCCATCTCGCGCGCCTTGGCGCGGAGGTTGCCCTCGAGGGGCGAGAGGAACTCGGACGCGAACACGGGCCGCCCGTTGATGTCGCCCACCTTCGCGTCGAGCAGCACGGGCTGCTCGACGGGCGGCGCCGCCTCCGCCAGGCTCATCGGGGCCCCCGGCTCGACCCGCAGGACCGGGGGCGCCGGGAACGCCGGGAACTCCGAGATCTGTGCGGGCGCTCTCAGCGCGGCCGCGACGTGATCGTCGGGCACGGCACGCCGCGGCTCGCCCGGGGCGAGAACGAACTGAGCGGGCTCGACGGTCTCGCGGGCCCGCCTGTCCGCCGGCGCGTGCGACCGGCACCCGAGCGGCGCGAGACAGAGCGAGCAGGCGAGGGCGGCGAGGACGGACTGCTGAGACATGCGAGACTCCTGAGTCATGCCCGGGCCCCTAGACTGCCGTGTTCGCGACGCATCCACCGCGTGGAAGGAGGCCCCGGGCATGGCCGATGGGGATCAGCCGAAGATTATCGTCGATGACGACTGGAAGTCGCAAGCCCGGGCCGAGAAGGCCAAGCTGGCGGAGGAGGCGAAGGCCCAGCAGGCCGAGCCCGAGGCGGGCGGATTGCCGGAGAAGATCGGGTTTATCGACCTGATCCGGCTGCTGGCGACGCAGGCGCTCATGTACATGGGCGCGTTCCCCGACCCGCAGACGGGCAAGGCGATGGTCGCCCTCGACATCGCGAAAATGAACATCGACCTGCTGGGCGTCGTCGAGGAGAAGTCCAGGGGCAACCTGTCCGACGACGAGAAGAAGATGCTCGAGGGCACGCTGCACGAACTGCGGATGCAGTATGTCGAGATCGCCCGGGCGATCCAGAAGGCCGCCGACGAGGGCCGGATCGGGCCCGACGGCACGATGAGGCCCCCCGCGGGCGCCGGGCCGGCCGCCGGCGACATCCCGGGCGGCATCAGCGGGCCCGGCCTTTAGGTGCGGGTCTGTGACCACCGGACCCACCAGACGCCGATATCTTGAATAGACTCGTCGCAGACGCGGGCGGCGTTCGGCCCGCCCGGTCGCGTTGCCGAAGGAATCACACGTGTCTGAGCAGCAGAGTTTCATGGAGCGGCATCACTTCCTCCTCCGCCGTCTGCACTCGCTGAGCGGGATCGTGCCGATCGGCACGTTCCTTATTGTGCACCTGACGACCAACGCCTCGATCATGTGGGGCATGGCCAACCACCGCGCCGCGGAATATGCGGCCGACCCGGTGGGACGGGGCGTCGCGACGTTCCAGCACGAGGTCAACTTCATCAACAACCTGCCCTTTGTCTTCCTGATCGAGCTCTTCGGGCTCTGGCTGCCCATCGCGTTCCACGCCGTGCTCGGCGTCATGTACGCCGTGACCGGCTCGCGGAACACGCGGGCCTACGCCTACGGCGGCAACAAGCGCTACATGCTCCAACGCCTGAGCGGCTACGTGGGCGTGCTGTTCATCTTCTACCACGTCGCCACGCTGCGCTGGGGCTGGACGTTTCTGGTGCCGGGCGGCACCGAGTGGTCCAGCCAGTTCGCGGCCTCCACGCTCGCGATGGCGCTCCGCGGCCACGCCGATCACTTCAGCATCACGGGCCTGTTCGTCTCGCTGCTCTACTTCTTCGGCGTGAGCCTGCTGGTCTACCACTTTGCGAACGGGCTGTGGACCGCCGCGATCACGTGGGGGCTGACCGTCTCGCGGGCCGCGCAGCAGCGGTGGGGCTACGTGTGCGCGACGGTGGGCGTGCTGCTCATGGCGGCGGCGTGGTCGGCGCTGGGCGGGTTCATGTTCGCGGTCAATGTCCAGAAGGCCGAGACCGTCGAGGGCGTGCTCTACCAGGAGCACCACGGCGAGATGGCCCCGGACGAAAACGCTCCGGGTGAGCCCGATCTCATCGAGCCCCAGGCGGCGCTGAGCACCAACCGGACCGACGGGTAGCCGCGGCGCTCGCGTCCGCGCGGGCGGTCAGCACGGCTCAGACGGCCGTGGCACAGGACGACACGCACGGCCGGGACGGCCGTGCCACAGGCAAGAAGATTCGACTCGACGAACCGAGGATGGACATGGCAGAGCAACGCGTGATCGTGGTCGGGGGCGGGCTGGCGGGCCTGGCGGCGTCGGTGAGGATCGCCGAGGCGGGCGTGCCGGTCGATCTGTTCAGCATGTGCCCCGTCAAGCGGTCGCACAGCGTGTGCGCGCAGGGCGGGATCAACGCCTGCAACGAGGTCGCCCGCCAGCAGGGCTACAGCGAATACCAGCACTTCGACGAGACGATCTACGGGGGCGACTACCTCGCCGACCAGGCCCCGGTGCTCGAGATGGCCAACTGGGCCCCCCGCATCATCGACCTGCTCGACCGCATGGGCGTGCCGTTCAACCGCACGAACGAGGGGAGGCGCGACCTGCGCCTCTTCGGGGGCTCGCTGTTCAAGCGGACCCACTTCGCCGGCGCGACCACGGGCCAGCAACTCCTCTACGCCCTCGACGAGCAGACGCGCCGACACGAGGACGACGGCAAGATCACCAAGTATGAATGGTGGGAGTTCCTCTGGCCCGTCCTCGAGGGCGAGGGATCCGACGCCCGCTGCGTGGGCATCGTCGCCCAGGACATGCGGACGATGCAAATCCGCGCCTTCCGCGGCGCCGCGGTGGTAATGGCGACGGGCGGCAACGGGCTGATCTTCGGGCAGTCGACCAACTCAGTGATCTGCACGGGCGGAGCGGCCTCACGCTGCTATCAGGCGGGCGCGTGGTACGGCAACGCGGAGATGATCCAGGTCCACCCGACCGCGATCCCCGGGGCCGACAAATGCCGCCTGATGAGTGAGAGCGCCCGGGGCGAAGGCGGGCGCGTCTGGGTGCCCCGCAAGGCGGGCGACGCGCGCACGCCGAAGTCGATCCCCGACGCAGAGCGTTGGTACTTCCTCGAGGAGCGCTACCCCAAGTACGGCAACCTCGTGCCCCGCGACATCGCGACCCGCGAGATCTTCGACGTCTGCGTCAACGAGAAGATGGGCGTGGGTGGCGGCAACATGGTCTACCTCGACCTGACCCACAAGGACCCCGACTACCTCACCCGCAAGCTGGGCGGGATCATGGACATCTACGAGAAGTTCGCCGGCGACGACCCGCGCTTCACGCCCATGAAGATCTTCCCCGCCGTCCACTACACCATGGGCGGCATGTGGACCACCTACGCCCCGGGCTCCTACACCCCCGCCACCCCCCACGGCGAGCACAAGCCGGGAATGGTCCCGCCCGTCGACACCGAGGTCGGACGCGGCATGGCGTACGGCGACCCCCGCAACATGTCCACCAACATCCCGGGTCTCTACGCCTTCGGCGAGGTCAACTTCGCCTACCACGGCGCCACCCGCCTGGGGGCCAACGCCCTGCTCAGCTGCATCTTCGACGGCCTCTTCTGCGGCGTGGGCGTGGTCAACCACGTCAACGACGCGGGCATCAAGCCCGTCGAGGACGTGCCGCAGTCGGTCTACGACGCGGTGGTCAGGCAGGAGGAAGCCAAGTGCGAGCGACTGATCGCGAGTGCTGGGACAGGCGATGGCCCCGCCCACAACGCCTACATCATCGGCAAGGAGATGGGCGAGGTGATGACGTCGGCCTCGACCGTCGTCAAGACCGAGAAGGGCCTCGAGAACTGCCTGGGCAAGCTCGACGAGCTCCGCAATC
Organism: Phycisphaeraceae bacterium; assembly: GCA_023898685.1. Lineage (GTDB taxonomy): Bacteria > Planctomycetota > Phycisphaerae > Phycisphaerales > UBA1924 > UBA1926. The sequence goes on along the minus strand of CP060234.1, from coordinate 2,017,972 downwards.
GCTACGCCAACGTCAGCCTCTCCGACACGGCGACGTGGACCAACCAGGCCCTGAGCTACGCCCGCGCGGTGGGCGACATGCTCGTCCTCGCCGAGGCGATCGCGAAGGCGGGCCTGCTGCGGAAGGAGAGCCGGGGCTCGCACTACCGGACGGACTACCAGGACCGCGACGACGAGAACTTCTGGAGGGCCTCGGTCTCGCGGTTCAATCCGCAGACGGGGAAGGCCGACGTGTCGTTCGAGGAGGTCAAGGCCGGGCTCGTCGAGCCCAGGGCCCGCACGTACGGCAAGCAGGCGAACGAGGACAAGAGCGAAAACAAGCAGGAGGTCGCCGCCTCGGCCAGCTGAGGCGCGACACGCGAGGTAGAAGATGACCACCGCCACAGCCACACCGCCCCCGACCGCAGGCAAGGCCATGCGCACCGTCCACTTCCGCATCAAGCGGTGCGACGGCCCGGGCAAGCCCAGCCGGTGGGAGAGCTTCAACGTCCCGATCCCGGCCAATTCCAACGTGATCTCGTGCCTCCAGTGGATCGCGGCCAACCCCACCACCGCCGACGGCAAGGCGACGACGCCCGTCGTGTGGGAGTCGTCGTGCCTCGAGGAGGTGTGCGGCGCCTGCACCATGGTCATCAACGGCAAGGTGCGGCAGTCGTGCTCGTGCCTGATCGACGAGTACGCCCCCAACGACGGCGACACGGTCACGCTCGAGCCCATGAGCAAGTTCCCGGTGATCCGCGACCTGTGGGTCGACCGCACGCGGATGTTCGCCGCGCTGAAGCGCGTGAAGGCGTGGGTGCCCATCGACGGCACCTACAGCCTCGGGGCCGGGCCGATGGAGGGGCCCAGGGCGTCCGAGACGCGCTACAAACTCAGCGAGTGCATGACCTGCGGCTGCTGCATGGAGGCCTGCCCGCAGTACCATCTCCAGGCCGACCCCGCCGGGTGGGAGACATCGTTCATCGGCGCCGCCCCGATCAGCCAGGCCCGCCTGTTCAACGACCACGGCACGGGCAAGCAGCTCAAAAGTGAGCGTCTCGAGGCGTTGATGGGCCCTGGTGGCATCAATGACTGCGGCAACGCACAGAACTGTGTGCAGGTCTGTCCTAAGGAGATCCCGCTCACCGAGTCGATCGGCGCGATCGGTCGGGCCGCGACCGTTGAGGCGTTCAGGCGGTTCTTCATGGCGAAGTGAGCAAGGCGCGACTGCCGAGTGATCTCGGCGCGGGCGTAAGCACGCGGGTTGATCGTCACGACGGGCGCCCGTATGTCCGCGTGCTCACGCCCGCGGCTCGGACAAAGTCCAAAGCTCACCGCAGCGCGTGCAACCCCCGCCTCACTCGCTGCTCGTTCATCAGCACCCACGCCGGCGGGTGCTCCTTCACAAGCCTCGCGAGCTGCGTCGGAGAGCATTCCAGGCGCGTGCCCGCCCGCTTCAGGTCCATCCCGCACGCCTCGATCACGTCGAGCGCCTCGCTCAGCATCGCCGGGAAGTCGGCGTGGTTCGTGCTCAGCACGATCCGGCCCTTCTTCACCCGCGCCCGCCACATCGCCGACCGGCACTCCCCGTCGGGCACGCCCGCCCGGTAGCCCGTCGCGAGCGCGAGGCGCAGGCGGAGGATCGCCACCCGCTTGTTCTCACGCACGGTCCGCCGCTCGCCCGCCTTCGCCTCGATCCCCGTCGCGACGTGCTTGATGTGCACCGCCGTCTCGACCTTGTTGCGGTGCTGCCCGCCCGGCCCGCCGTCCCGGCTGCGCGTCCATTCGCAGGCCGCGAGCAGCGCGTCATCGTCGAGCATCGCGGGGTGGGGCTCGCGCGGCGCCGCGGGGGCGTCCTCGAGCGATCGCAGCAGCTTCTCGACATCCGGGTCGCGGTGCGGCATCGAGTCTCAGAATAGGTCGGACGCCGGCGTGTGGATCCGCCATACGAGCCTGAAGCGCCAGCGAAGGACGCATGCACGCCCGACATCCGGCATGTCCCAACCAACCGCGAACGGCATGCTTCGGCGTATCGGATGCCCGTCGTCGATCCGGTCCTTCGCTGGCGCTTCAGGCTCGTTGGCGCCCGACGGGTGCCACGACTCGCCGTCCTCGGCGCAGTCGTGTCTTCCGGCCGGCACTGCTGCGCCGAGGACGGCGAGCAGTGGCACCCAACCCGATCTCAGCACGCCGTCGTCGGCACGGGGCTCAGCGACAGGTCGGCGACCTCGCCCGCCTCGAGCAGATGGGCCCCCAGCCCCGCGATCATCGCCGCGTTGTCGACGCAGTAGCGCGGCTCCGCGAGCCGGAGCGACACCCCCCGGCGCGCGCACAGACCGGCCAGGTCGGCACGCAGGCGGCTGTTGGCCGAGACGCCCCCGCCCACGAGCAGGGCGCGGCATTCCGGGTTCGCGTCGAGCGCGCGCCCGAGCTTGAGCGTCACCGCCCGGATCGCCGCCCGCTGGAAGCTCGCCGCGATGCCCCGCCGACGCTCCTCGGTCATCGGCGGGGCGGGATCGGGCTGGGGCTTGCCCGGGCGCGTCGACGCGGGCTTGCCCCTCACCTCGTACAGCACGGCCGTTTTCAGCCCACTGAACGAGAAATCGAGCGAGTCGCGCCCGAGCCGGCTGACCGGAAAGTCCACCATCCGGTCATCGGCTCCGGGCTCGCGGGCGAGCGCGTCGATCCGTGGTCCGCCCGGGTAGGGCAATCCCAGGATCGTCGCGACCTTGTCGTACACCTCCCCCACCGCGTCGTCGATCGTGCCGCCCAGGCGGGCGAGCGAAGTCGGGCCCTCGACGCGGTACAGCGAGGTGTGCCCTCCCGAGACCACCAATCCGAGCGCAGGGAATTCATCCGTCTCTCTCTCGTGCTCCAGCAGGGGCGCGAACAGATGGGCCTGCACATGGTCGACGCCGACCAGCGGCACGCCCAGCGACCACGCAATCGCCTTCGCGGCCGAGACACCGACAAGCAGGGAGCCGATCAGGCCCGGCCTGTGCCCCACCGCGACGGCGTCGAGGCCCTGCCAGGACAATCCCGCGTCGCGCAACGCCTTTCGCAAGATCGGAATGATCTTTTCGACATGCGCCCTTCCCGCGAGTTCGGGCACCACGCCCCCGTACTCGGCGTGCAGATCGTCCTGCGAGGCAACCACGCTCGAGCGCACAAACCGCGCGTCCTCGACCACGGCCGCCGCGGTCTCGTCGCACGAGGTCTCGATGCCGAGCGTGAACATGCCGGATTGTTGTCAGCAGGTGGCCGCGAGGAAGAGGTGCGAGTCGTCCTCCTCGAAGATGGGTTTGACGACAATCTCGGGCTCGTTGGTGAAGCCCGCGATGTCGGTCGACAGGACTGGCTTCTCAAGCCCCGGGTCGGCGATCCCCATGTCGGCGAGCAGCGCGTCGAGAGCCGACGCGTGCTGCGCGGGGGTGTACCCCTTCGCGAAGGGTGAACACGAGGCGCAGAGCGCAAGGAACTCCTCGAACCGGCGGTCCAGCCGGTTCGGCCGATCAAACACACGTCGCACTGTCAACTCCTTCCCCGGACTTTCCTCGGGGGTTGCCCGGGCCCCAGCCCGGTTCTTTCCTCTGATCACCCGGTGTGGCCGGGCGATCGTCTCCTCGTTCAGCGAGAGATTACGTGCGTGCCCACCCGGAAGAACCGGTCCACCGGAAATAACACGTCGGGGCGGTCCGGCTGTGCCGCGGGGGCCCCCTTTCCCGGGCAGCATTCCGCCCAATCAGCCGCAACAGAGGGCGGGCCGGCTGACCAACCGGGTATGCTGAGCACCCGCTGTCGGCGGCGAGAGGAGGGCGGATGCGGCTGGTTATCGTCAGGCACGGGAAAGCGAAGCCCGATTCGGCGTCGGGGCTCGATTTCGACCGTGAGCTCCGCAATCGTGGGGTTCGGCAGGCCGAGCATCTCGCGGGACTGCTCAAGGGAGTCCAGCCGCCCGTGAGCGCGGTGGTGTCGAGCCGAGCGACCCGCGCGAGGCAGACGGCCGAGGTCATCGCGGCTGGCGTCGGGGTCGAGGTCGCGTTCGACGAGCGGCTGCTTGTCGATGAGCCGGTTTCGACCGTGCTCGACCTGTTGCGGGAACGGGCGGACTCGGGGTGCCTCGTCCTCGTGGGACACAACCCGCAGTGCGAGCACCTCGTCGCGACGCTGACCGGGCGGCCGGTGACGCACGAGACACGGATGCGGACCGGTGAGGCGGTCGTGCTCGAAGTCAATCCCGCCGAGCCTCTCCAGAGTGGGGCGGAGCTGAATCGGGTTCGGCTGGAGGATGACGAATGAGCCGGCGAGACACAGAGACGGGGGCCGCGGCATGATCGGGCTGTTCGGCGCGGTCGTGGTCGCGGCCATCACGTGGCCCACGCCGGTTGCGGTGCATGACGACGGCACGGTGGGGATCGTCGTGGACGGGTTCAGGACGCGGATCAAGTCGGAATTGATCGATGAACCCGAACTGTGCGCTCGCGTGCTCGACACCCTGACGGATGATCTCGCCCGCATCGACCAGGCCGTGCCCGCCCCGCCGATGGCGGCGCTGCGGGGGCGGGTGGTGATCTGGATCGAGAAGCAAGGCGCGACGGTGCCGGGCGGGATGAGCGGGCGGGGGATGGTCTATCACCCATCGGGTGAGTGGCTGGAAGAGCACGGGCTCGACCCGGCGAGGGCGCACGGGGTCGAGATCGTGCGCGCGCGGGACTTCCTCGACTGGCGTCGCGAGCAGCCCATGATGCTGCTGCACGAGCTGGCCCACGCCTACCACCACCTCATCGGGCTCGAGAACGCCTCGGTCACGGGCGCGTACGAGGCGGCCAGGGCGTCGGGGGATTACGACAGCGTGGGATATGTGCTCGACAAGGGCGGCGAGGGCCGGCCGGCCTATGCGATGAACAACCCGACGGAGTACTTCTCCGAACTCACCGAGGCGTACTTCGGTCGCAATGACTACGAACCGTTCGACCGCGAAGGGTTGAAGGCGTTCGACCCGCGTGGATACGAGATGATCAAGCAGGCGTGGGGGATGGACGGGGCGGCGCTGGAGAAGCTGGCGGGGGAGTAGTCGGACGCGTGGGCGTCGCCTCAATGCGAGAAGGAGCCCGGAGCGTCAGCGATAGACCGCACGTGCAGGTGCTTGGCAACGCTCTTGATCCTCGGCCCATCGCCGACGCTCGGGGCTCCTTGTGGGCCGCGATACTCCGAGGCGGGTGTGATCGAGCTACGACCCCGCGTTCTCCAGCTGCGGCAGGGGCTGGAAGTCGCCATCCTCGGTCACGCGGAGCTGGCCGGTGGTCAGCAGGTAGTTGAGCACCGCGTTGCGCAGGTCGGTCAGCGACTGGTCACGCGAGTTGCGGGCCTGGTTGAGCTCGCTCTCGGCGTCGACCACGGACTGCGGATCGGTGTCATCGCGCGTCGCGAGATCTTCGAGGCGCTGCATGTTGATCCTGACCTGCTCCTCGGCAAGGCTGAGCTGGAACCTCGCGAGGTCCATGTTCCGCACCGATGACCTGGCGCTGACGATCAGGTTGTCGCGGAATTCGTCGTAATCACGCCGGGCCTGCTCGAGGCCGATGATCCGGCTGCGGAGCGCCAGCCGCTCGTTCTCGCGGTCGAGCGGCAAATCGAGCGAGAGGCCCAGCGAGTAGTCGAGGTCGTCGGGGCTGATCGCGAGCCCGCCGGTCGGGTCGCCCGGGGGCGTGGGGATGCCGACCGAGCCGGTGATGTTGAGATCGGGCAGGAGCTCGTCGCGGGCGTTCTTCACCGCCCGGCGGCGGTCGTCGAGCTGGTCCCGCTGGTTCTGGAGGTCGAGGCGATAATCGAGCGCCCGATCGACCGCGTCGGTCTGGGTGATCGCCTCCAACGGGATCTCGATGTCGATGTCGGCGAGATCGAGCGGGGTTTCGACGTCCATCCCCAACCTGATCTTGAATCGGTCGAGCTGGAGGATGTAGCGTTCGCGCTGCCCCGCGAGCGACGCCTTGGCACGCAGCACCTGGTTCTGGGAGAGGTCCTGCTGGAAGGGGCGGAGCCGGCCCGCTTCGACCTTCGCCTTCGTCGATTCAAGCAGGCGTTCAAGGCCCTGGATCTGCTCGACCTGGTTGTTGATGCCGCTGGCCGACTCGATGAGGCTGAAGTAGTCCTGGGCGACCGAGACGAGCAGTTGGCGGCGTGAGCGCTCGAAGGTGCGTGCCTGGTAGATCAGGTCGCGCTCGGACTGGATCAGATCCTCCCGGGCAACCCGTCCGGCCCCACGAAGCAGCGGGATGTCGGCGCTGAGCATCAACTCGGACGACTGGACATAGCCCCCCGTGGCCCGCTGGCGGAGCTGGTCGGTCGCCCGGACGACCCACTGGGCCTCGACGCTGCCGCCGTAGGGCAGCCGCTGCGTGGCGCGGAGGGTGTTGATGATCTGGGTGGCGTGCTCGAAGCGGCCCGCATCGCCCTGGCCGCTGAGCGTGGCGCTGGTGGTGTTGAAGAACCGGGGGCCCCAGAGGTGCCGCTCCTGGAGCAGGCGGATGGCGGCGAGGATGTAGTCTTCCTGATTGGACAGGAATTCGCGGCCCGTTTCCTGGGCCGTTCGGAAGGCCTCGTTGATGGTGATCTTGATAGGCGGCCTGGCGGGCTCGCCGTCGGGGTCGGGCGACTGGCCCGCGGCGTGGTCGGCGAAGGCCTCGAGCCGCCCGGCAATCTGGGCGTCGGTGATCTCCTGTGGGGCGGGTTTGTACGCGATCTGATCCGGGCTCGGGTTGGCCGTCGCCGGCGCCGGGTCGTAGATATCGGCCTCCGCGGATTCGTCGGGTTGGCGGTTGGAGACCCGCTGATCGAGGAGGTTGGACCCGATCAGGGCCGACCGTTCACGGAGCAGGGCATCCGTTTTTCGGTCGATCCCGGCCAGCGGGCTCACACATCCGGGGATTGTGAGGAAAACAAGCCCCCCGATCAGGCTGGTGGCCACGGCAGGGGTGAGGTCGGCACGGCAGATCTGTCTGTTTACCACGGCTAGAGGGTACCCGTTCTGCGCGGAAAGATTGCGGTTTTGCGGCTGGGGTTCTATGCTTCCCTCTTTTCGCCTCACCGGCCCCAAGGGCAGACCGCGCGCCCGCCGGTGTGATGGATCCACGGACCTGACGCGGCTTGAAGAGGAGCGCTCGAGCGCATGGCATCCGTGACATTTGACGGCCGGAGCTTCCAGATCGACGGCCGACGCGTCTGGATCGTGGGTGGGTCGATCCAGCACGGCCGGATTCCGAACGAGCTGTGGGCCGATCGTCTGCACGCGGCCAGGCTGGCCGGCCTGAACACGGTCGAGACCTCCGTCCTGTGGAACGCGGTCGAGCCCCGTCCCGGGCATTTCGATTTCTCCGGCTCGCAGGATATCCGCGCGTTCGTGCAGCTGGCTCGCGAGATGGGGCTGCACGTGATCCTGAGGGTCGGGCCCTTCACCGGCCGGGGCTGGGATATGGGTGGGCTGCCCGTCTGGCTGCTGAGCCAGGAGGGGGTCAGGCTGCGGGCGTCGAACGCACCCTTCCTCGAGGCGGTGAGCCGGTACTTCTCGGCCGTGGCCGAGCAGGTACGTGATCTCCAGCTCACGGCGACCGGGGCGGGCGGGGCGCTGCTGGCGGTGCAGGTCGAACATGAATGGACGTGCGGGGAGGATGGCGCCGGGGCCTACCTGGGCGACCTGGGCCGCTACCTGCGTGAGGCCGGGATCACGGTTCCGGCGATCAACGCGAACAACCTCTGGCAAGGGGCCGAGGGACAGATCGACGCCTGGGTGGGCGACAGCGGGATGTACGCGCTGGTGCGCCAGCTCGGGTTCGTCCGCCCCGGTCAGCCCAGGCTGATCATCGAGTTTGGCGACGGTCGCTGGCCCCGGATTGGCGAGGAGGCGCCGGAGCGCGCCGACCAGTACGACCTTCAGCGGCGGCTCGCCGAGGCGCTCGCATCCGGTGGGCAGTACTGCGTGAGCCCGTTCTGCGCGCCGAGCGTTCCGGGGTTCTGGGGAGGGATGGCGGCGTCGGGCCACCACCGCTTCGGCGCCGACGCCTCGCTCATCGATGCGCCGGTGACGGAAACCGGGGTGCCGACGCCCTCGTTCGGCCCGGTGCGCCGCCTCTCGACGTTCGCGATGCGGTTCGCCCGCGTGCTTGCGGCGTTCGATCCGGAGTACCGCCCGGTGGTGCAGGCGCCGGCGATGGCGAAGTCGGGCCCGATCGTGACCCACCTCGACGGCGCCCAGGGCTCGGTCGCGTTCGTCTACTCGCCCGAGAGCGGGATGCGGGGGCACGCGATCGATCTGCTGCGTCCCAACGGCTCGTCGCTGCGGGTGCACCTGGGCCGGCAGCGCGTCTCGTGGTTCCTCTTCGACGTCCACCTGGGCGGGCACGCGACGCTCGACTATTGCGGGCTCAACGTGTTCGACGCGGTGGGCGAGCTGCTCGTGTGCTTCGGGCCGGCGGGCACCGTCGGCATGGTGTCGATCAACGGAACGCCGATGGAGATCGACGTGCCCAAGGGGCGCAAGCCCTCGGTGGAGCGGCTCGAGGGCGTGACCGTTGTGGTCGTATCAGAGGACATGATCGACGAGACCTTCATCGCCAACGGGATGGTCTACGTGGGCGTCGAGTCGGTCACACGCCACGGCTCGCCCGTGCCGCACGGCAAGCAGTGGACGCGCGTGACATCGGATGGCGAGACGAAGACCGTGTCGGGCTCGAAGGGGGATTCGATCCCCAGGGTGTCGCTCGGGGCGTGGGAGGCCGCGTCGACCGAGGAGCACGCGACGGGGTCCAGTCCGCGGTACGCGGGGATCGACGGGCCCAAGGACCTCGCCGAACTGGGCACGCCCCGCGGCTACGGGTGGTACAGAATCGAGCTGAAGTCGGGAGCGACGAAGAAGACGCGTCTGGCGGCGCCGCAGTCGGCCGACCGGGTGCACGTGCTGCTCGACGGCACGCCGCAGGGCGTGCTGGGCGAGGGCCCAGGGGCGTCGCCAGACGTGAGCGTGTCGCTGAAGCGCGGGTCGCACACGCTGGTGGTGCTGGCCGACAACATGGGGCGTTGCTGGGAGGGCGCTTCACCGGACGAGCGCAAGGGCGTGTTCGGGCAGCTCTACGAGGTGGCGCCGATCAAGACGCCCAAGCCCGAGATCGTCGAGTCGACGCCGATCTCGCCGCTCGGGCACGAGTCGCCGCTGATGCTCATGCGGGCCAACGACGCGACGCTGCCCGAGCGGGTGACGTGGAAGGTGATGCACCGCAGGAAGTCGCCGCTGCACATCACGCTGGGGCCTTCGCCGGCACGGGGCGCGCTGCTGGTCAATGACCGGTACATCTCCTTGGTCGAGCACGGCGGCGTGATCGGGCTGATGCTCGAAGAGGAGCGGCTGAATCGGGGCCACAACACGATCGAGTTCGCGCCGCTTGAATCACCCGAGCCCGACAGCTCGATGGCCAAGCTCGCCTCGGCGTTGTCGTCGGTGCTGGAGGTGCGTGAGTGCGCCAGTGATCTGACAGGCAAGGCGGAGTGGGCGTTCGCGAAATGGGAGCCGCCGAGCGACGCCCAGTTCGATGTGGTGCCGAAGACCAAGGTCGGTGAGCAAGCGGGCCCGGTGTGGTGGCGCTGCGAGTTTGAGCTGTCTGGGCTCTCGGCCCGCGCCCTCAGGCTCGACCTGGGCGGGATGACCAAGGGCCAGGTGTACGTCAACGGACACAACGCCGGGCGCTATTTCAAGGCGACCGCCGACGGGACGGCGGTGCCGCCTGCGGGCGAGATGTGGCTGCCGGGCCCCTGGCTGCGCGAGGGCGCCAACGAGCTGATGCTCTTCGACGAGCACGGGGGCAATCCCTCGAAGGTGAAGCTCGCGTTCGACAGCGGGGCGAGGCCCATCGCCGCCGACGGCGACGGCTCGGGCGACTCATGACACCCGACCTCTGGCCGCGGGCCGCCTCGTTCGCCGCGACGGCCCACGAGGGACAGTTCCGCCGCGACGGCCGGACGCCCTACGCGGCCCACCCCTCGCGCGTGGCGATGACGGTGGCCGCGGTGTTCGGCTGCATCGACGACGAGGCGCTCGCGATCGCGTGGCTCCACGACGTGATCGAGGACACGACGACCGACTACGAGGATCTGCTCGACGGGTTCAACCGGACCATCGCCGACGGCGTGGCGGCGCTCTCGAAGAACGCGGCGCTTCCATCCGAACGCCGCGAGGCTGTTTACGACGAAGGGCTCGAGAACGCCGACTGGCGGGCGAAGCTGGTCAAGCTGGCCGATGTGTTCGACAACATGGCCGACGCGACCTGGGACGAGCAGCCGCCCTCGGCGGGGAAACGCGAGCGACTGATCGCCCGCGCGGTGCGGGCGATCGGCATTGCCAGAAGGGACCGATCGGGGAACGCCTCGCTGGCCCGGGCCGCCGAGGTTGTGGAACAGGCACTCGAACGTTTCAGGGCGGTGGGTTGACGCTGTCGCCCGGTGCGGCCTCGAGCGTACGGACGATCTCGGTCAAGCCGGATTCGAGTTCATCCCGCTCGGCCTGCACACGGTCGATCCCCCGAGCCTGCTCGTCGCCGGGCCTGGGCAGGGTCGCCTCGCCCATGATTGCGCGGAGTTCCGCGAGCCGACGCACGATCGCCCGGTAGCCCGCGAGGGCCTCCTCGATCTGGTCGTACAGGCCGTCGGCCTGGAGCGCGATGCTCACGCGGCGGATCATCGCGTTCGGGTCGCCTCTCCTGAGTTCGATCTCGGCGACGGATGATTCGGGCTGGCCGCCGAACGAGAGGACACGCCATGCGGCCACGGGCCTGGTCTTGATCTCGGGCGCTTTCGCGGCTCGCTCGTCGTAGCCTTCAGCCCGGACCCACTCGAGAGGAGTCAGGCCCGAGCCGACGAGCGGGGGCTCGTGCGAAACCCCGTGCCGGGCGAGACGGTACCGGAAGGCGGCTTCGAGGCGTGCGGGCTCCAGCCTGGTGCCGCCGAGGTCTTCGAATCGCCCCAGCGGGACATCGAAGGCGAGCCGTCGGGCCGTGGGAAGGCCTTCTCCCACGACGGGGCGATCGATCTCAACATGGAGGACATCGCCCGGGGCGTGGCTCAGGATCACCGTCCCCATATGGGTGGTGTTGACCATCGGCTCGCCGTCGACCGTCACGACGATGTCGCCGGCCTGAAGAAACCCGGCGGCGGGGAAGTTGGGCATCACCATGTCGAGCGGAGCGCCCGCCCCATCCGGCGCCGGCGCGAACCGCACGCCCAGCCCGGCGCGGGGCTCGCGAGCGAACAACTCGGCTCCGATCGACTCGAGGCGGAGTCGTGTCTCGGGGGTCAGGGCATCCGAGGCGAGCAGGTGCTCGGCCTCGGGCAGCGTCAGCCCGTCGGGGTCGAGCAGGCGTTGCGTCGCCTGCACCCGCTCGGCGAGCGTGGCCGAGTCGAGCATGCCGATCGCCGCATCGACGGTCGGCCCGGAGCCCGCTTGAGCAAACACCGCCGCGGCCAGCATCGTGGCGAGCGCGACGGCGGAGTGTGCGGGTCGTGGCATACCAGAGTCTCGCGGCCCAACGGCCCGGCGTCAATCCCCTGCCTGGGACAACACCACCCCCAGCCCATCGGCGTGCTCGCTGAGCCAGGCCGTGAGGCGGGCGATGAAGGGGAGTATCAGCCCAGTGTCATGCCGCCCGAAGCCCGCGTGGCGGCAGGCCCGGGGCACCGCTTCGGCGATCAGGCCATTGATCATCAGCCAGGCGAACGTGCCGGTCAGTGATCGGTCGAACCGCTCGGCGCCGTATCCCGCCCAGAACGACTCGAGACGCGGAAGGATGGGCGCGTCGGGCCATGATTCGGGGTCGTCGCCGGTGGTGTCGAGCGAGAAGAGCAGGGCCGCGAGGGCGGCCTCCGCGGCGTGCGGCGCGGGGCGCATCGTCTCGAAATCAACAACGGCGACGATGTCGCCCGCCCGCCAGAGCGTGTTGCCGGGGTGGTAGTCGCCGTGTGTGAGCCGAGGCGGGGAGAGGGGCACATGCTCAAGGTGGAGCATGGCGGACTCCCAGTCGCGGTGGAGGCGTTCGAGGGACGGGCGCAGCGCGGGTGTGCTCGACGCGAGGTGGTCGAAGGCCGGGGCAACGAGGTCGGTCGGCCCGGCGTCCGCCGGCACGTCGAGCCGCGCCAGCGTGTCGTGCAGACTGGCGAGGACGAGGCCCGCGGCGCGGGCCGAGTCGGGCCCCGGCATCCAACCCTCGGCTTCGATGTACGGGTAGAGCTCGTAGAGCCGGCGTTCGTGAACGACGATTGTCTCGCCGTCGGGCGTGGAGAGCGGGGCGGGCACGGGGCGGCCCGCGCCCTGGAGAATGGTCTGCGCCGCGTGCTCGGTCTGGAGGCGGGCGTAGTCGTCGAGCCCCGGGGCCCGGCGCTTGAGCAGAAACCGGCCCGAGCGCGCCTCGACGATGGCCTTGGGCGATCTGGGATTGCCCCGGGCAAAGTCGCGTACGCCCGAGACCCCGGCCAGCCCGTAGCGGCCCACGACGGCCCGGCACTCGTCGGCGTCGAGGGGGCGGCGGTCCTGGTTGGCGTTGCGGGATGGGGCCGGGGTGGTCATGGGCCCGCCGGGTTGGGGCCGCCCGAGCGGGGCGCCTCGGGTGACCGGTGATTCAGGCGACGTTGAGCACCTGCTCCTTGATGCGGTCGATCGCGCCCTTGATCTCGACGATGAGCCGGCTGACCTCGGCGCTGGGCGACTTGCTCGCCATCGTGTTCGCCTCGCGGAGCATCTCCTGCGTCAGGAACTCGAGCGTGCGACCGATCGGCGAGCCGTCGTTGCCCTTGATGCGATCGGAGAACTGGCGGAGGTGGCCCCGCAGACGGGTGATCTCCTCGGCGATGTCGGTCTTCTCGGCGTAGACGGCGATCTCGCGGACGAGGTCGGCCCGGTCGACGGTCATCTCGGCGTCGGCGAGCAGCGTCTCGATGCGCGAGCGCAGCCGATTCTCGTACTCGCGCACGACGGTGGGCGCGTGAGCGGCCACGCGCTCGAGATAGGCGGAGATGTAGTCGTGCTGCTCCATGAGGTCGCGGGCGAGATCGGCCCCCTCACGGTTGCGCATGTCGATGAGCTCGTCGCAGGCCTTTTCGATCAGCGGGAGCAGGACGGCGCGGGCGCTCTGGATCCGGCCCTCCTCGTCGCCCGGGGGCTGGAGCACGCCGGGCAGGTCGAGCAGCGGGCCCAGGTCGATGCGGACGTCATCGCCCTTGACGGCCTTGCTCTGCTTGATCTGCTCGACGTAGTGATCGAGCGCCGCGTGGTTGATCTGAAACGCCGCGCGCTCCGACGTATCGCTGATCGAGATCGAGAGCGTCACCGTGCCCCGCTCGAGCCGGCGGCGGGTGGCGATCTCGAACTCGGGCTCGAGCGGCTGGAGCGACTCGGGAAGCCGCATGATGGCCTTGAAGTACTTGTTGTTGACCGACTTGATCTCGACACAATGCTCGATGCCGTTCTCACGGACCGACGCGTCTCCGAACCCGGTCATGCTGCGGATCAAGCGTGGCTCCTTGCACGCCGCGCGGGCTCACCGGCGCGGCGAGATCGGCCGCCGAGTTACGGCGCCCCGTCGCCGGTCGACGGCGCGGTCGGCGCGGGCTCGGCGGGGGGCGGTGTATCGGCAGGGGTCTGCTCGCCCGCGGGCGGCTGTGTGCCGGGCTGATCGGCGGGGATCCCGGCCGGGCTCTGGGAGGGCGCCCCCCCGGTGTCGGGCTGCTGGGCCCCGTCGCCGCCCGGCGGCGTTGCCGGCGGAGTTTCCTGGCTGGTCGCCGGGGCGCTGACCTGGTTGGAAGGCGCCTTGGCGGCCGGGGGTCGCACCGCGAAGTTGAGCCCCACCGCGGTGCCCAGGAAGAGCACGAAGATCCCGATTGTCACCAGCGTAAGCACGTCGCCGGTCTTGGTGCCGAACGCCGTCTGGCCCGAGCCCCCACCCGCACCGAACGCCCCGCTGAGCCCGCCGCCCTGGGGGCGCTGGATCAGCACGATGAGGATCATCGACAGGCAGACGACCAGGAAGAAGATCGCGAGCAGCGAGACCAACCAGGCGGGGATCTGAGCGAGCGTGAGGATCATCCGAACTCCATCAGGATCGTGATACCGCGAGACGGGCCCGGAGTCTAGGCGTCTGTCACGCTGATCGGGGCCTGCTCAGCCCGCCGCGGCCCGGACGATGTCGAGGAAATCGGCCGTCTTGAGCGAAGCGCCGCCGATCAGGCCCCCATCGATATCGGGCTGGCCGAACAACTCGGCGGCGTTGGAGGCCTTGACCGAGCCGCCGTACTGGATGCGGGTCGCCCCAGCGATCTCGGGCCCGTAGAGGTCGGTGAGGACCGCCCGGATCTTCGCGTGGGCGTCCTGGGCATCGGCGGGGGTGGCCGTCTTGCCGGTGCCGATGGCCCAGACGGGCTCGTAGGCGATGACGACCCGGGCCATCTGGTCGGGGGTGACGCCCGCCAGCCCTGCCCGGATCTGTCGCTCGTTCACGGCGTCGGTCTCGCCCGCGTCACGCTGGTCGAGCTTCTCGCCCACGCAGAGCACCGCCAGCAGCCCCGCGTTGAGGGCGGCCCGGGTCTTCTTGTTGATCAGGGCATCGCCCTCGCCGATCACGTGCCGCCGCTCGCTGTGGCCCGTGAGGACGGCCCGGACCCCGCAGTCGGCGAGCATCGCCGTGGAGATCTCGCCCGTGAAGGCCCCGTCGGGCTCGTGGTAGAGATCCTGGGCGGCGAGCATGACGGCGTTATTCAGGGCCGAGCCAACGTGGGTGAGGTAGGGGAACGGCGGGCAGACGAAGACCTCGACGCCGCTGAGCCCGGCGCACCCGTCCGCGACGCCCCGGGCGAGGGCAACCGCCGACTCGGCGTTGGTGTTCATCTTCCAGTTGCCGCCGATGATGGGTCGTCTCTTGGACATCGCGGTCGCTCCTCGCGGTGTGATGTTTGTTTTTTATTCAGTATCGCGCCGGATTGGGAAGGAGATAATAGGAGACCTGGATGTCGCTGGATTCGCGGAATTGGGGTTCTTCCCGCGAGGCGCTTCGTGTATCGTCGACTACACCCCGACGCGCCGGTTCCGGCGTGTGTGGCCGTATTCGTTCGGTGTGGAGAGTCGTGAGTTCTGTACTTGCGGAGAGGCAAGGCGATGAAGGCTGACATGATCGCGGCGCGCGCCGCCTGTTGTCTGCTCGCGGCGGCCGGTAGCGCTGGGATAGCCGCCGGGGCGAACCCGTTCACCGAGGAGGCGGTGGCCCGCGGGATCAACTTCCCGATGCAGACCGGTCTCGAGCAATGGGGCATGGGGCTCGGGCTGCTCGATCTCGACGGGGACGGCGACCCGGACGCGGTGACGCTCGGGGCCTCGGACGGGCGGGTGGGGCTGTACGAGAACGACGGGACGGGGCACTTCACCGACCGGACCTACGACTTCATCACGCCGCGGATCGCCAAGCACCCGGACTACGCGGGCCTCTCCGCCGCCGACTTTGACGGCGACGGCGATCTGGATCTTTACTTCAGCCGGGCGCAGCTCGGGGCCGCGCCGCCCGCTCCCAACCTGTTCTACCGCAACGACGGCGACTGGCAGTTCACCGAGATCGGGGCGGCGGCGGGCGTGGCGGATACGGGGTACACGTCCTCGACGTGCTGGGGCGACTACAACGGCGACGGCTGGCTGGACCTCTACGTGTGCAACCGGACGGCGACCTACAACAACTTCATCGAGAACAAGCTCTTCGAGAACCAGGGCGACGGCACGTTCGTCGACGTGGCCGCGGCGGTGGGCGCGCAGCGTGCGGGCGACCCGACGCTGACGGCGACATTCTTCGACTATGAGCAGGACGGCGACGCCGACCTTTACCTGGGCACCGACAAGGGCTCGGCCGGGACGTACGTCAATCACTTCCTGCGGAACGACGGGGGGGTGTACACCGACATCACGACCCAGACGCACACCGAGGCGCATATCGACTGCATGGGGATCGCGCTGGGCGACGTCACGAGGGACGGGAAGTTCGACCTCTACCTGACGAACCTGGACTACGGCAACGTGCTGCTGTGTTCTGAGCCGGACGACACCTTCCTCGACCGCACGACCGAGGCGGGCATGGGCGTGTTCCTGCAGGGCTGGGGCACGATGTGCATGGACTACGACAACGATACGTGGGAGGACGTGTACGTCTGCAACCAGAACGCGGGCAATTCGCTCTTCCACCACCCGGGCACGTTCCCGCTGGTCGACGTCGCGTCGCAGATGGGCGTCGCGACGCCGAGCTTCACGTATTGCGCCGTGCAGGCCGACATCGACAACGACGGCGACATGGACATCATGACGACCGAGCAGTTCGCGAGGGTGCGGCTGTACATCAACAACGAAGGCTCGACTCGGCACTGGGCAAAGTTCAACGTGGTGGGCCAGGGGCACAACACCTTCGGCATCGGGACGCGGATCCGCGTGCAGACTGATGTCTCGCAGATCCGCGAGATGCGGGCGGGGCACAACTACAAGGCGCAGGAGACGACCACGCTCCACTTCGGGCTGGCCGACGCGACCTCGATGCAGCAGATCGACGTCAACTGGCCCAACACAGGGGCGAGCCGGACGCTGACGGGTTACCCCGCCGACCAGACGTGGACGCTCTACCCGCCCGAGCGGATCGGCGACATCGACCTCGACGGCGACGTCGACGCGGCGGACAAACGGGCGGTGCTGGCACGCCAGCAGGCGAACGTCTCCGAACCGATCGTGCCGGGGATCGAGATGCTCGACGCCGACGGCGACGCGGACTTCGACTATGACGACGTGCTGCTGATCGGGCTGCCGTGCCTCGCGGACGTGGCGCCGCCTTTCGGGCTCCTCGACCTCGCGGACATCTCGGCGTTCATCGGCGCGTTCCTCGCGCACGACCCGATCGCGGACATGAACGGGGACGGGCTGTACGACCTGGCCGACCTGTCCGCGTTCGTGGGGTCGTTCCTGAGCGGGTGCCCCTGAGCCACGCGGGCGGCCCGGGGTCTCGGGCCGGATTCGCGCATGAAAAAGCCCCCGGTTCTCCGGGGGCTTTTTGGTTGCATCGTTGTCAGCACTTCGGCCCGGCCGCGAGGACTTCGTCGGACATGATGAACTTCTTCTCGTTCTCGCGGAACTTGGAGGCGAGCTTCATCGCCTGGGCGCGGTAGCGCTCGGCGTTGTCCCAGGTGTCTTCTGGATGGAGCACACCGGCGGGCACGCCCTTGACGTGCCTGGGGACGAACAGGCCGAAGATCGGGTCGGCGTCGAACTCCTCGCGGGCGAGCGTGCCGTTAAGGATGCTCGTCACCATCGCGCGGGTGTAGCCGAGCTCGAAGCGGTGGCCCTCGCCGTAGGGGCCCCCGGTCCAGCCCGTGTTGAGCAGCCAGACGTTGGCCTTGTACTTCTTGATGCGGTCGGCGAGCATCTTGGCGTACTCGCTGGGCCGGCGCGGCATGAACGGGCCGCCGAAGCAGGGGCTGAAGTTGGGCTGGGGCTCGGTGACGCCCGCCTCGGTGCCGGCGAGCTTGGAGGTGTAGCCGTTGATGAAGTAGTACATCGCCTGTTCGGGCGTGAGCTTGCTGACCGGGGGGAGCACGCCGTAGGCGTCGGCGGTGAGGAAGATCACGTTCTTGGGGTGGCCCGCGACGGAGGGGATGGTGGCGCCGGGGATGAAGTCGACCGGGTAGGTGACGCGGGTGTTCTCGGTGATCGAGCCATCGTCGAAGTCGGGGACACGTGTCTTCTCGTCGATGACGGTGTTCTCGAGCACGGAGCCGAAGCGGATGGCGTTCCAGATCTGCGGCTCACCGGCCTGGGAGAGGCGGATGCACTTGGCGTAGCAGCCGCCCTCGAAGTTGAACACGCCGTTGGGCCCCCACCCGTGCTCGTCGTCGCCGATGAGCGAGCGGTTGGGATCGGCCGAAAGGGTGGTCTTGCCCGTGCCCGAGAGGCCGAAGAAGAGTGCGACGTTGGTCGGGTCGTCGTTGGCGATGTTGGCCGAGCAGTGCATGGGGAAGACGCCCTGCTCTGGCATGTCGAAGTTCATCGCGTAGAAGATGCTCTTCTTGATCTCGCCGGCGTACTCGCTGCCCAGGATGACGACGAGCTTGCGCTCGATGCTTTGGGCGATGAGCACCGGGCTCTTGACGCCGAATCGGGCCTGCTCCTCGTCGGTGAGGCGACGGTTGGCGGCGTTGAGGATGGTCCAGTCGTGCTTCCAGGGCAGGCCAGACGGGTCGGATGCGCTGCCCGGCTCGATGAACAGCGTCTGGGCGAACAGCGCGTGCCAGGCCATCTCGGTGACGACCTGTACGCCGAGGCGGTGCTTGGTGTCGGCCCCGGCCCAGCCTTCGAAGACGTAGCGGTCGGGGACGGCGTTGAGGTGCTCGGTCGCGATGGCGAGCGCCTCGTCGAAGTGCTCGGTCGTGATGGGCATGTTGACGCTGCCCCACCAGATCTTCTCGTGGATGCCCGGGGTGTCCTCGAGGTACTTGTCCTTCGGACTGCGACCTGTTCGATCGCCTGTCATGCAGACCAGGGCCCCGTTGCTCGCCAGGCGCCCCTCGCCCGAGGCGAGCGCCCGCTCGACAAGCTCTGCCGCCGGGAGATTGCGGTGGGTGTGACCGATCGTGAGGTCGACTCGGGTGGCGCCGATGGCGGTCATGTGGGGCTCCTCTCGGGAAAAAGCGAGTTGCACAGGAAGAATAGGCGTCGGTCGGTCCGAAACCGATCTGTGCGCCCCAACTTCGGGTGCCTCGCGTATGGAATCGGCATGATGCCGGGCCGGGGCCAGCGATTTGTCCGACGACCTCGACCCCGCCTACCGTCATGTCTCGACGGAGGCCGTAGCTCAGTCGGCAGAGCACCTGGTTGTGGTCCAGGAAGTCGCGGGTTCGAATCCCGTCGGTCTCCCTTTCAGGCAGGCATCAGGAACCGGGGGCCGGACACCAACTGGAGGAGTTGATGGCCGGCTTCGGTCGTTTTGCTAGTAGCCAAGGGACGCGAGGGTTCTCGTGACGCTCGCCCCGTAGCCCCCACCGAACAGCGTGGCATGGACGAGCAAGGGGTAGATGTTGTAAAGGTCCCGCCGGGCCTCCCAGAAGCCCGGGCGGATGGACCCGAAGTCGCCGTAGTGGTCCCAGAACGTCCGCCCGAAGCAGCCGAAGAGGTCGATGAACGCCAACTCGATCTCGGGGTCCGCGAAGTAGGTCGCCGGGTCGATGAACGCCGCGACGCGGCCCTCGTGCCAGAGCACGTTGCCCGACCAGATGTCCCCGTGGACAAGCGCGGGTCGGGCGGGGGGTGGGTCGATCAGCCGGTCGATGTCGGCAGCGAGCTTCTCGAGCTTGGTGAGCGTGCTGCCGGGGATTGAGCCGGCTTCGTGGGCCCTCCGGCCCATGTGGAGCAACCGCCGCTCGGCGAAGAAACGAGGCCAGTGGTCCATGTCGCCATTGGGCTGGTGGAGCGAGCCGATGAGCGTGTCACGCTCGAAGCCGAATCGGTCGCGGGTGATCGCGTGCAGTCTGGCGAGCATCGCCGCGGCCTCGGCTTCCCCGCGGTCGGACCGGCGGCCGTCGTTTTCGATGTGCTCGAGAATCAGCAGGTCGGGCTCGGCGTGAAGGACGCGAGGCACGGGGATGGACCCAGTCGCGGCGAGCCGATCGAGCATGAAGCCCTCGATCTCAAGGCCGGCTCGCGATCCGGACCCGGCCTTGACGACGACCCGCCGCCCATCGGCAAGGTCAAGCCTCCGGACGTCGGCGACGCACCCGCCATGGAGCCGGGTCGAACCAGTGACCGGGACGCCCGCGGCGGCTCCGACCCTCTGATCCAGCCCATCGCCGCCCATACAGGGACGATAGATGGCTTGGGCGGCCGCGGGTGAGTGCCGATAGATCAGGCCCGGGTCCCCCGTCGGAGGGGCAGATACTCCTAGACTCATGGCTGCCCACCAGGGAAGGGGCTGATGCCGGGTATAAGATCGGCCGATGGAGCGGAACCGGACCGGGTGAGTCGGAGCCTTGGATGACCAAAGAGGAACCGAACAAAATTGGCCATCCCGTCGCCACGAGGTCGATCATCGCCAGGCCTTGGCTTGTGCGGATCGTGGTGATTCTGACGGTTCTCGTGGGGTATGGCATCTGGAGCCTGTACGACGCGTACGTGGCCTATCCGGCTCGCGGCGAGGCCTACGCCAGCTCGCGCGAGTGGGAGTATCTGAAGTGGGCGATCGACGCCGACCAGACGGAATCTCCCGGCATCCTGCGGCGCGAGGGGGTCGTCTCCGATCCGGTGGGAGAACTGGCGAACCTGACCTCGCCCGAAACCCAGGAGCGGCTGGCGTCGGAGTTGCAGAGCAAGTTCCAGAAGAAGCGTGCGCAGATGGAGTTGGCGCGTTCAGAGTGGCTGACCGCGCTGTCACGCATCGGCCACCTCCACCCCGCCTACACGAGCTTCTGGGTCCACCCTGATCCGAAGGTCTACGACCGAGTGAAGGCGCTCGAGGCCAAGGGCGCCGATCAGCTTGGCCCCGCCGAACGGACTGAACTGGAGAACCTGCACCAGAAGGCCGGGGCCCAAGCTCCAAAGGAGCGGTTCGCCGCGCTCGACGCGCAGTGGTCGACCCAGCCGGAGCCCGGCCCGCTCCAGAGCTACGACATCCCGGTCAACAAGATCTCGGCCGCGGTGTGCTTCGTGTTCTCTGCATACCTGATCTACCTGTTCGTGAGCGTCGCGACGCGGACCTATCGCTGGGACCCCGACGAGATGCGCTTCACCCTGCCCAACGGGAAGAGCATCGTCCCGGCCGACCTCGTCGACGTCGACAAGCGCAAGTGGGACAAGTTCATCGTCTACCTCAAGATTCGGGACGAGCACCCCACCCTCGGCGGGAAGGAACTGCGGTTCGACACGTACCGGCATGGACACATCGAGAGCTGGATCCTCGAGATGGAAAAGGCCGCGTTCCCGGAGCGTGTCGCCGAGGAGTCCAAGGCCGGGGCCGAATCGGGGGCCGAGGAGCAGGCCGCCGCGGTCGACGCGGGGACCGAGAACGAACCGGCGTGAAAGCCTCGCGGCGATTCCCGAATGCTCTGCTGAACCATGCTGTTGGCCGCGGGGATCATCTCGACGATCGGCGCCCTCGTGGGGGTGCTGCTGACGGCGGTGACGCTGCCGGGCATCTGGCTGATGTGCCTGGTCGCGCTGGCGTGCACGGTGTGGCAGCCACATCTCTACTCGCCCTGGACGCTCGGCGCCGCGCTGCTGCTGGCGGTGCTGGGCGAGGTGGCCGAAGGGCTCAGCTCGGCGGCGGGCTCGGCCAAGACCGGGGGGAGCAAGGCGGGCGTGGTGGGCTCGCTGGTCGGCTCCTTCGTGGGGCTGATCCTGGGGACGATCTTCCTGTCGTTCCTGCCGATCATCGGGTCGATCCTGGGCGGGATCGCGGGCGCCGGAGTCGGGGCCGCGCTCGCCGAGAAGGGCGTGGCCAACCGCACCTGGGGCGAATCGCTGCGATCGGCCAAGGGGGCGGCCGTGGGGCGGGCGCTCGCGACGGTGATCAAGACGGCGATCGCGGCTCTGACCGCGGGGTTGTTGATCGTCGACGCGTTCTGGAATTGATCCCGCGGGCCGGATTGGCCGATTCCATCATGTTGCGGGATTCGCTACGCTGGCCGGCGGAGAGCCTCGGGGCCGATCCGAGTGGCCCCGGCGAGAGGAGCGCATGACAAGGACGACGCGGACGCAGGCGGCGCCGCCGCAGAGCCCGACCCAGGTCGACGTCAAGCACTTCGTGCTGGACACGAACGTCCTGCTGCACAACCCCAACGCGTTGTTCGTGTTCGAGGACAACCACGTCATCATCCCCTACCAGGTCATCGAAGAGCTCGACAAGATGAAGCGGCGGGACGACGACATCGGGCGCAACGCCCGGGCCGCGATCCGCCATCTCGACCTGCTCCGCGGGGCGGGTGTGCTCACCGACGGGGTGAACTGGGGCGAGGTCGACGCGATGTCGAACCACGGCTACGCGACCGGGCCCGATGGAAAGACCGGGAGCGTGCGCATCGACGTGGTTGACCATGAACGGCCCCCCGTTATCTCGGCCGACACACCCGACAACCGGATCATCGCCGCGGCGTACCACCTGATGCGCGGCGGGAAGCGCGCGGTGTTCGTCTCGAAGGATCTTTCGGCGCGCATCAAGAGCGACACGCTGGGGATCAAGACAGAAGACTTCGAGAATCAGAAGGTCGACGCCGACCGGTTGTACTCGGGCTACTTCGACGCCGATGTGCCGCGGGACGTGATCGACGAGCTGTACGCCGACCGGATGCTGCCGATCGAGCGGCTGATGCGGGCGATCGCGGAGACGATGGGTGTCGACAAGACGCCGGACGAGCCGATCCCCAACGAGTTCGTGATGATGCGCGACACCGAGGACCAGAGCCACACGGGCCTTGGGCGGCGGCTCGCGGACACAGACCATGTGATCCCGGTAACGGGGCAGAAGAAGCCGACGTTCGGGATCATTGCGCGGAACGTCCAGCAGACAATGGCGCTCGACCTGCTGCTCGACGACGAGATCCGTCTGGTGACGCTGCTGGGGTCGGCGGGGACGGGCAAGACGCTGCTGGCGATCGCGGCGGGGATGGCGAAGGTCTTCGGCGAGCAGCGGTACGACAAGTTGCTCGTCGCCCGTCCGATCATGCCGATGGGCCGCGACATCGGGTATCTGCCGGGGGACAAGGACGAGAAGCTGACGATGTGGATGCAGCCCATCTTCGACAACCTCACCTATCTGCTCAGCACGCGCGGGAGCCCCAACCAGAACGCCGAGAGCCGCAGCCCGGAGCACCACATCAACAAGCTGATGGCGGACGGGAAGCTGGTGCTCGAGCCGCTGACGTACATCCGGGGGCGTTCGATCCCGCACCAGTTCATGATCGTCGACGAGGCGCAGAACCTCACGCCCCACGAGGTGCGGACGATCGTGAGCCGGGTGGGCGAGGGGACGAAGATCGTGCTGACGGGCGACATCGGGCAGATCGACAACCCCTACCTCGACGGCTCGAGCAACGGGTTGAGCTACACGGTCGAGAAGATGAAGGGTCTGGGTGTGGTGGGCCACGTCACCCTGTCAAAGAGTGAACGCAGCGAACTGGCGAGCCTCGCGGCGTCGCGGCTGTGAGACACGAACCGATTGCCTCTCGCCCCTGATGCACGGAGTCCCGTCGCGGGCCCGCGTTCGCGCCTTGAACACAGCAGTGAAAGAAGCCCGGGCTTGCGCCCGGGCCTCGTCAAGGAACACCGGATACTCGTTCGTTTGAGTTCAGTCGCCCGACGGCACGTCGAAACGGTGGGACGACTTGATCCGCGAGTCGATCAGGTAGCGCTGGCGCTCGAAGTAGGCCCTCCACTGCTCGTCGGTCTCCGTGAGCAGGGCCCGCTTGACGAACTCGAGGTCCTCGTTCTCGGCGCGGCCCAGCATGTCGGCCGCCTGGATCGCCCCTCGAAGCGCGGGCAGATAGGAAGGCGTGATCGCCAGCGCCTTCCGGAAGTCGTCGATCGCGTCCTCGGCCCACTGCGCCCGCATGTGCGTGACGCCCATGTTGTAGAACGCGCGGGGATCGGTCGGGTCGAGCTCGGCGGCCATGCTGAAGGACGACATCGCCTTCTGCAGATCGCCCTTCTCGAGCAGCAGCAACCCGAGGTTGTTCCAGACGTCGGGGAACTCCGCCGAGTATTCGATCGACTGGCGGTAGAGGTCGATCGCCTTGTCGGCGTGGCCGGCGTTCATGGCCTTCTGGGCCAGCCCGGCGAGCCGCTCGGCCTCCTGCGTGCGCTGGCCGAGCTCGGTCAGTTGCGACCCCGGCTCGGCCTCCTTGGGCTGGGCCTTGCAACCGACGAGCGGGACCCCCGCCAGCGAGAGGGCGAGGATGGAACGGAGTACTCGGTGCGTCATGGTTGGGTCGTCCTCTCCCAGCGTTCGAACTTGGCGTCCAGCTCCCACTTGTCGTTTCGCGGCCGGACGGCGAGGCCGGCCACGCGAAGGCCCGGGATCTGTCCCTGGGCTTCCTTTACGAACGAGAGCAACGGGGTGAGCGTGTCACCTTTGATCTTGTAGTCGTAGCTCACACGCACGGCGCCGACGAGATCCTGCGACCGGCGCTCGGTCGGGATGTCGAGATTCCCGGCGATGCCCACCTTCTTGGCGATGGCTTCCATGTCGGAAAGGAAGTTCAGGTAGGGCCCCATGAGGCCGGGCGTGGACGCGTCATCGCTCGGGCCCAGGGCCCGGAGCTCGGCGAGCAGGTCGGCGATCGCGTCACGCTGCGCGATCCGGCGGTCCAGGTCGGCCTTCGCCCGGCTCGATTGGCACGTGGTGAACCCCAGGGCGGCGCACGCGGCGATGAATACCAACCCCGCGATGACCACGAGATGGCTCGGGCGGTTGTGGCGAGCCGCGGCGTCGGTCGCGAGAGCCAGCTCGTACCGCTCGTCGGGAGTCAGACGGGTCTGCTCGCGTGGATCGGTCATGATCCACCCCCGGGCGCGCGGCCCCTCTGCGGCCAGGTGCCGTTGCCGGTCACCTCGACCCGCCCGCCCTGCTGGCGGTAGTTCAGCGGCGTCCAGTTGATGATCGACCCCCCGATTCCCAGCAGCGACTGCTGGAGCTGCTCGTAGGCCTTGGTGTCGTCGACCTTCACCCGGAACGTGATCGACAGCGGGCCCACATCTATCTCTTGAAGCTCGTAGTCCGGATTGCCCAGCACGAAGGCGAGCGTTTCGAGCTCGTGCACAACAGGCTTGGCTTGCGGGATCTGCACCGTCGCGGGCCCGCGGGCCTGGGCGACACGATCCTGAAGCGTCTTGATGGCGAACGGCGCGGGGTCGTTCACAAGATCGGGCGCCTCGGCCTCGAACAGCTCCCGCTGATTGGCCCGCACCTGCGCGAGGGTTGCGTTCGACGCCGACGCCTGGTTCCAGAACTCGTGGGCCAGGGCCGCGATGGCGCCCGACGCCGCCAGCAGCACGATCGCCAGCCAGCGGTACATCCCGCGATGGACGCGGCCCGGCCGGTTGGACAGGCCGACCAGGTGATCGTCGGGCGCGGGGCGGTCGCGGCCCGCGTCGATCCGCTCGGCCAGACGGCGGAGGGTGAGGCCGATCGGATCGTCGTCGTCGATGACGTCCACGGTGGCCCCGGCCGCGGCGCGGCGGAGGGCGGCGGCGAGTTCACCCGCCCCGAGTCCGGGGTGTGATTCGACGGGGCCGACCCACACGACCCGCGAAGGCGCGACCCCGAGCTGCACGCCCCACGCGAGCCATTCCGCCGCGAGCCGGCCGCCAAAGCCGGAGGTGGACGCCTCGGACGGCCCGCTCGGGTCCTCGAGCAGGGGGAGTTCGGCGCCCGACCCGGGCGCCGCGCGCATGCGGAACGCGCCGGCGGCCACCGGTGCGTCCGACCGTCCCCAGGCCCAGACCACGCGGTCGCCCGGCGTGCAGAGCACCACGGCGGTGACCGCGGGGTTCGCGTCGGCCACGACACGCTCGGAAGACGAGCCGGGCGTCGAAGTCCACGCCTTGACCATCGCCTGCCAGAGCGTGATGCACGAGCCGACCTGCACGCCGGACTCGTCGAGCGCGTCGATCAGGGCGCGGGCGGCGACGTCGGGCACCGCGAGCACGGGGGTCCGCGCCGGCCCCTGGGCCTCGCCCCGCCCGGCGCGGAGCGTCTGGTAGCCCACCTCGCCGGGCAGATCGGGGAATCGCCCCGCGTGGGCATGGCCCGCGTCGGCGAACGGGTCGTCGGCGTCGCCGGCGGCCTCCTGCTCGATGACCGCACGCACGAGCCCGTGTTCGGCGGAGTTGGCCGTCACCCAGGCGCACACCGCGCCGTCGACGTCGAGGCAGAGCCGATCGAGCACACGCCCGCCGAGCCGCCCATTGAGCCGATCGCCAACCCACGAGACGGCGGCGGTGAGCGTGCCTCGCGACTGCTCGGCGCCGGCCGGCGCGTGCCACGTGTCATCGGTCTGCGGCCCCAACAGCCGCAGCCCGCGGAGCACGGCGCCCCGATCCTCACGCCGGATGTAGCAAACACTGGCACTCAATGCGGGATCCGTCCTCAGTCGCGCCCGTTCTCTTCACGCTGCTTCTGGCGCAGCTCCTGCCGGGCGCGGGCGCGCTCCCGGGCGGCGGCCCGGAGGGCCTCGTAGTCGATCGTGCCGTCGTCGCGGCGGTAGTCGTCGGGGTTCAGCGGCTTGTCGGCGGCGGCGATGGCCGGCTCGGCGTCGTTGGGCCGGGCCGTCGTCTTCGGCGCCGCGGGGGCCGCCGACGGCACCGAGCCCTGGCTGACCGAGAACCCCGTCCGGGGCGCCCGATCGATCTTGTACTCGACCCCGTTCTCTTCCAGCCACACCGCGTCGGCCTCGACCCGGGTCACCCGAACGCTCGGCGGTTGGCCCTGCTCGCCCTGACCGAGCGGCAAAGTCGCAGACTGATCGGCCCCGAGGATGCGCTGCCCGCCCCCAGCCGAGAGGAGCGCGAGCCGCCGGTTGCCGACGGTCACGGTGCCGAGGAACCGCGTCTGCGCCTTCGATGCAACCGGCGCCGGATCTTCGTCCCCGGTGTCGGCGGGCGGCTCGTCGGGTTTCTTGGGCTTCGGCGCGTTCTTTACCATCGACAGCGAATACTCGATAGCCTCCCAGTCCGGCGGGAGTTCGTCGCTCGCCTCCGGCGGGGGCTTCGCCGCCGCGAGATCGGCCTCCAGCTTCTCCGCCTTGGCGACCACCTGCTCGGCCGAGATCGGCTCGGCCTTGGGTGACGCCACGAACGGCGCCCCGACCGCCGCGAGCAGGCCGGCGCCGGTGAGCAGCACCGCCGCCGACGCCTGGCTCGCCAGCCGCACCACGCGGGCCCTGCTTCTGCTGATCATCTCGTCGAACATGGGGTCGGCTCCATCTCGGCCACTACTCTACCGCCCGCGGGTCGTCCGGGTTGAGCCGTTCCCAGGAGAGGAACGGCGTGGGCTCCTCGAAGGGGCTCGACGACGACCCCGTCGTGCCACTCCCGAGCAGGATTAGCCCCCCGTATTGCGACTGGAGCCGCCCCCCCGAGGCGGTCCGGACGTCGATGCGGAACCGCCACAGCTCGGGCGAGACCGTGAAGAACCGGCCCAGGGTGCTGCGTCGCTCGTTGTCGACCCCCGCATCGGCGGCGATGTTGGTCAGCGTCTGGAGGCCGATCTCGGTATCCGCTTGCTGGGCGTCGAGCAGCGATTGTTCATACAGGGTCGCTTCGTGCCCGTCACCCAGGACGGCGTGGACGATCGCGCTGAGCACCGGCGGGGGAGCCGTGTTGACATCCACCGCCAGCGGGCCGGCGTCGCGGAGCATCAGCTCGAGCTCCACCGGGTCCTTCGCCTCGGCGTAGAGCGAACGCAACGCCTGCTCGGCGTAGACCCGGTCCTTGTCGTCCAGCCCCCCGATACGGCGGAGCATCGTGCCCTGTCCCTGGAAGAGGTAGACCCCAATCAGCTGTCCGCCGCCCGGCTCCACCGTGAAGGCGAGCCCGTCGGGCTCGAGCATCGCGGCGATCTCACGCGGCTGCGCTGTGGGGGTCTTGCGCCAGGCTTCGATCATCGTCTGCAGGCTGCGCACGCCCTCGTGCTCCTGATAGGCGATGATCTGCCGCTCGACGGTCTTAGCCCTCGCCACGTGGCGCTCGATCATGATCGAGCACACCGCTCCGACCATCACCACCAGGAGGATCACCACGGGCAGAACGAACCCACGAGTGGACCGCTCGCGACGAGGGCCGATCATGATTGCCCCCCGCCGAGCTGGCTCGACTGGTTCTGCTGGTCGGACTGGTTCTGCTGCCCGTCGTCCGTGCCATCGCCGTTCGTGTCGTCGGGCTGGTCGACCGCGTACTCCTCCGCGAGCGACCACCCCAGCTCGAACGCCCAGGAAACATACGTCCCGCTCGTCGTGTCGATCTCCACCTCCATATACCCCGGGATATCCGCCGTGGTCGTGCCTTCGAAGGCGGGCCACCGCTGCGGCTCGGCGGGGGCGTCGGGATTGTCCGGGTCCTCCTCGGCCGCGAAGGCGAACCACCGCATCTTGCCGATGCCGCGGATCAGCGGCACGGCCTCGGCCAGCAGCACGGGCTGGAGATCGATATCGAACTGGAGCCCTTGCTGGCGGGCCTGGCATTCGGCGCCGTACATCGGGCGCCACCAGAGCGTCCAGCCATCGGGCGGCTTGCGGGCCGCGGGGATCTGGGGCGGCGGTTCCGGGCCGGTAGCGGGCACGAGGCCGTAGCCCTCCATCAGGCGCTCGCGGGCGCCGTCGGGGCGGAGCTCGAAGCATCCCCGCATTCCGGCCTCTGTCGCGGGACGCTCGACGCCCGAGGGGTCGAACGACTGGACGAGGTCGTCGGACGGCGCGGTCGACCAGGCGGCGGGGAAGAGCCTCATGCTCTCGGGCACGGGCTTGTCGGGCAGGGTGATCTCGAGCCGCTGCGGGCCCAGCCCGAAATCGGCGGGGTCGTCGAGATGCACGCCGTCGACCTCGGCGTTGGACCGCATCGCGGCGATCGAGGGAGAGGTATCGAACTCGAGGAGAATCCGCGGGCGCGGCAGTTGCACGAGCTCGTCCTCGGTCAGCTCACCGTCCGCCTGGAAGTTGGACATCTGGCGGGCGTAGCTGTCCTGGCTGGCGAGCACCATCGTCATGAACGACTTGCGGAACACCTGCTGCGTCAGCGCCAGGTCTTCGATCTGCTCGCTGGCCTTGCCCATGAACTGCTCGGCCCTGCTCATCGCAACGAAGAGCGAGAGCGCCGCGGCGAGGACCATCGAGCCGATGATCGACGCGAGCACGGTCTCCAGCAGCGTGAACGCCGGACGGGCGCGCGAAACCGTCGATCGCCTCATCAGCCGCCTCCCCCCGCGGGCGGCGGACCGTTCCGCTGGCCGGGCGGCGGCGTGCCGGGTCGGCCACCGGGCGGTCGCTGCTCGGGCGGCGTGCCCCCGCCGGGCGGACGGGTGGTCTGCCCCGGGCCGCGGCCCCCACCGCCCTGCGTGCCGTCGCCGCGAGGGCGAGAGACGGTCCCGCTCGTGGTGCCGACGAAGTCGTTGAGGAATCGCTCGATGTCCTCCTGCGTGTCGAGCCGGCGCTGCGCCGAGTCGTATGTCGAGAACGCGAGGGGATCGACGACGCGGGTGAGCGTGGCGCTGGGCAGATCGGGGTCGTAGATGAACGAGCCCCCCGAATCCTCGGCGAGCCAGGTCGTCACCGTGACCGCAACAAACCGTCGGCTGAGATCGGCGCCGCCGCTCCGCTCGTTCTCGTTGATCGCCATCTGCGCCGGTGCGGCGAGGGAGACGATCGTCGGGTTCTCCTCGATCTTGAAGCGGAACCGGCGATCGCCGTACCCGACCGGGTCGGCCGGTGAAGGCATCTCGGCCTCGTCGTCGACGCGCTGGAGCAGGAGGCGGCTGGCGACTTCGACGGCGCCGAGTCGGTCCCGCTGCCGCTGGAACGACTTGCCCACGGCCCCGACCGTCGCGGCGAGCGTGGCCGCGACGAGGCCGAGCAACGCGACGCCGAGGACGACCTCGACGAACGTCACACCGCGTCGTGTTGTCCAGGCTCGCGTGCGCATGGTCCCGCCGGTCACCCCGCTGTCACAGTCAGTTCTCTTCTTCGAAGTCCATCGTCCAGACGTCGATGTCGTCGTCGGTGCCGGGCGTGCCGTCCTTGCCGAAGCTCAGCAGCTCGTAGTCGCGCGCGGCTCCCGGCGTGGGCTTGTAGTAGATCTCGTTGCGCCACCCGTCCTTGGTCTTGCCCGCCTCGATGAAGTCGGGGATCAGGTCGGCCAGCGTATTGGGCAGCCTCGACTTCTCCACCTGGAACTGCTTGATCGCGCCGTTGATCACGTTCAGGCTCGCCTTGGTCGTCTGGACCTTCGCCTTCTGCGCCTGCGGCAGCAGCGCCACCGCGGCCACAGTGCTCAGCAACCCCAGGATCACGAGCACGAGCATCAGCTCGAGCAGCGAGAACGCGCGGGCGGCCCGGCGGGCGCGGCGCGGCGTGGACTTGGTGATTCGCGTCGTCATGCGTGGTCTCCTTCGCGGCGCCCCGGCCCAATTCAGGGTCGGGCTCGCTCGGTGGCTTCTTCGCCGCGTGCCGGAACTGGCAACACAAAGTCGTACCGACCGCCGGGACGCGGTGTTGCGTTCTCTTCGGCGATTCTAGGGGTTCGGGGTGAACTCGGGCGATTCTCGGGCCCCTCCCCCGATCAGCCCATGACCCGGGTGGACATGGTGATCATGGGGATCATGATGGACAGCACGAGCGAGCCGATCATGATGAACAGGAGCACGATCAGCAGGGGCTCCAGAGCCGCCATCAGCCGCTGCGTCTGGGCTTCCAGCCGGTCGCCCATGTCGCGTGCCAGGCCGTCGAACGCCGAATCGAGGTCGCCCGCCCGGTCGGCGGCGATCAGGAGGCGTCGGGTGGCGATGGGCAGGGCGTCGACCGAATCGACCAGGCGTGGGAGCACGCCGCCCTCGACCAGCTTGATCCGAAGGCGTTCGAGCTGCTTGCGGAGCGTTGGGTGGTTGATCGCGTTGGTCGCGACGCCCAGCCCGTCGGCGAGGGGAACCCCCGATCGGCTCAGGGCGGCCATGACGGTGAAGAACCGCGCCGATTCCTGTGTGAGGATCACGTCCTTGAGAATCGGCACCACGCGGGCCACGCGCCCGACGGCGCGTGCGACCACCGCCCGCCCCAGGCCCAGCACGATCACCAGGCCGACGATCACCGCGAGCACAATCAACCAATGCCCGCGGAGGAACAGGCCGACCGACATGGTGATCTTGGTGTAGAGCGGGATCTTGTCGGCCCCCAGCGCGTCGCTGAGCGCCCCGCCGATCGTCGGCACGATCGTCGTCAGCAGGAACGTGCCGGCGATCACCCCGATCGAGAGCACGATCATCGGATAGAGCAGCAGCGTGAGCGCCTTGCCCGCGATCTTCATCTGGCGGCGCGCGGTCTCGGCGAGCTGCGCCGCGGCGCCGGCAAGGTCGCCCGTGCGCTCGGCGGCTCGGTAGACCGCGATGGTCACCACGTCGAACCCGCCCGCGGCCCGGCAGGCGTCGGCGAAGCTCGAGCCCGCGGCGACCGCCTCGCGCATCCGCTCGATCCGCGGCCGCTGCTGGGGGCGGACGACCGACTCGGCGACCTCGAGCGACTCGACGAGCGGCACGCCGCGGGCGAGCAACTGCCCAAGCTGCTCGTTGAGGGCGAGCATGTCCTTGGTCTTGAAGGGCGCCTCGGTCGAGACCCAGCCCGGCAGCTTCCAGGTACGGAGCAGGACCATCCGGTCGCGGCGGAGCGTCTCGGCGAGGGCCCGCTCGCTGCGGGCGTGCTTGACGCCCAGCGAGCGTCCGCCGCCCTGCTTGGCGGCGAGGAAGACGAACGATCTCGAGACGGCCCTGGTCATCGGGACAATCCTACCGGCCCGGGGGGCCCGCGCTGCACCACCCGCCGCAAACCGAACAGCGACTCTATCGGCCCGACGCCACGGCCTGACCCAACAACCGAACGGATATCATCGGGCATGACGCTTACTGCCCCCGCGCCCTCGCCCCCGACCGATGACCTCGACCTCCCCGCGACCATGCGGGCGCTGGTCAAGCACCACGCGGGCGAGGGGCTCGCGTACGACGACGCGCGCCCCCGCCCCACCGTCGGCCCGCGCGACGTGCTCATCCGCGTCAAGAAGGCCGGCATCTGCGGCACCGACCGGCACATCTGGCAGTGGGACGAGTGGTCGGCTTCGCGCATCCCCGTCGGCATCATCACCGGGCATGAGTTCGCGGGCGAGGTCGCGGCCGTCGGCGAAGCGGTGACGAAGTACAAGGTCGGGCAACGTGTGAGCGCCGAGGGGCATATCACCGCGGGCGTCGACTACAACAGCCGGACGGGCAACGCCCACATCGCCCGCGACGTGAAGATCCTGGGCGTCGACCGCGACGGCATCTTCGCCGACTACGCGTCGATCCCCGAGGACAACGTCTGGCCCATCCACCCCGACATCCCCGACCGGCTCGCGGCGGTGTTCGATCCGCTGGGCAACGCGGTGCACACAGTGATGTCCGCGGACGT
The DNA here is from genome assembly GCA_023898685.1 of Phycisphaeraceae bacterium. GTDB lineage: Bacteria > Planctomycetota > Phycisphaerae > Phycisphaerales > UBA1924 > UBA1926. Next base: position 1,985,765 of record CP060234.1, on the reverse strand, counting down.
CTCGGCGAAGAGTGTGCTGATCTCGGGTGTCGGCATCATCGGGCTGATGGCGGTGACGGTCGCCCGGGCGGCGGGCGCGGCCCGGATCTACTGCACCGACATCGACACACGCCGCCTGGGCCTGGCCCGCAAGCTCGGTGCCCACGAGGCGTTCGACGCGAGCAACGGGCGGAAGTGGATCGAGACCGTCCGGCGCGAAACGCGGGGCGAAGGCGTCGACGTGATGCTCGAGATGAGCGGGGCGCCCAGCGCGATGGACCAGGGATTCCACGCCCTCCGCAACGGGGGCACGGCCGCCCTGCTGGGCCTGCCGGCGCGCACGGTCGACTTCGACTTCAACGCCAACATCATCTTCAAGGGCTGCAAGGTGCTGGGCATCAACGGGCGGCGGATGTGGGAGACGTGGTACCAGATGGAGGAGCTGCTGCTCTCGGGCCGGCTCCAGCTCGACGACATCATCACCCACGAGTTCCCGATCGACCGCTACGAAGAGGCCTTCAACACCATGATCTCGGGCGAGGGGATCAAGGTGCTGCTGAGCCTGGAGTGAGCGGCGGTTCGGACTCGTATCAGTTGTCCGACGGGCTGACCTCGGTCCACTGGATCACCCGACGCGCGGGCCCGGTCGATCCCTCGAACGCGCTCGCCGGGATGACTGATTCAAGCGGATCCGAAGGCCCCCGCCACGTCACGACGAGACCGGCGCTGTAATAGCGTTCGCCGTAGAGCACCTCGAATTCGTGCGCCCCCTCGCCCAGGCTGACGCTCCCGGCCGACCAGCGGAATCCGTGGCGCGTCGTGTCGCGCGCGACGGGCTCGCCATCGATGAACAGCGCGGCGACCTCGTCGCTCCCGACGTTGAACGTCCACTCGCCCGCCTCGGGCACCTGGAGCGTCCCGGTGAGGCGCAGGGCGAAGTAGTTGGTGGGTCCGCCGGCGAAGAACGCGTTGTTGGTCGATCGCCAGTAGGGCCTCAGCTCGGTCGTGACCGCGGTGGGATCGGAGAAGTCGACCGTCTCGATCGAATCGAGATCCTGCACCGGCCAGACCCACTCCGCCCGCAACGCCGCGCCGCCCGGGTCGACGGGCGTCGGCTCGGGGTCGATCGAGTAGGCCGACGCGGGGATGACCAGCGCGAACGGCATCGAGGGCCCCTGCCACACGAGCGAGAGCGCGGCGCTGTAGTAGCGCTCGAAGTAGCGCACCTCGACCTTGTGTTCACCCTCGGTGAGCGAAACCGAGCCCGTCTTCCAGCGGAAGCCGTGGCGGATGTGGTCGTCGACGACGAGTTCGTCGTCGATGTAGAGCATGGCGGCCTCGTCCGAGCCCAGCTCGAACGACCACTCGCCCGTTTCGGGCACGTCGAGCAGCCCGACGAAGCGGCCCGAGAAGTAGTTGTCGGGCCCGTCGGTGTAGAACGCCCCGTTCGTCGGGCTGAAATGCACCTTGGTCACGTCGGTCGACGTGTCGGAAGCCGCCCAGTCGATTTGCCCCGCGTTGTCGGCGTGGGAGAGATTGCTCGACCAGTAGGCCCGGATGCCCCCGCCCGGCTCGAACGGCGTGTCCGACTCGGGCAGCGAGAACGCGCTCGCGGGGATGATGATCTCGGCCGGAACGGTCGGGCCCTTCCATGAGAGGTAGAGCGAGGCGCTGTAATAGCGCTCGTAGTACCACATCTCGATGTCGTGCTCGCCCGCGTCGAGCGACACCGTGCCATAGCGCCACCGCAGGCCGTGACGCACGTCATCGACGACGACGGGCTCGCCATCGATGAAGAGCACGGCGCTCTCGTCCGACCCCACGCCGAACGTCCACGAGCCCGAGGCGGGGATGTCGACCCGCCCCACGAGCCGCAGCGCAAAGTAGTTCTCAGGGCCGCCCTCGTAGAACTCCCCATCCGTGGGCTTCCACGACACGTTGTCGACGATCGTCGCCTGGTCGTGCGACTCCCAGTCGACATGCCCCACCTTGTCGGCCTGGGTCTGGTCGGTCGACCAGTAGGCCCGCAATCCGCCGCCTCCCGGGTCAAAGGGCGTCTCCTCGGCCGCGTGCGAGAACGCCGCGGGGGGGATGACCTCCTCGTAGCCGTCGGGCGTGTCCCACGTCAGCACCAGCCCGGCGGAGTAGTAGCGTTCGTAGTACCGCACCTCGATCTGGTGCTCACCCGCCTCGAGATCGAGATCGCCGTACTTCCAGCGGAACCCGTGCCGCGTGCTGTCGTCGACGAGGAGCTGGCCGTCGATGTAGAGCTGAGCCGACTCATCCGAGCCCAGCCCGAAGCGGTAGGCCCCTGCCGTGGGCGTGTCGAGCAGCCCGACGAGACGCAGCCCGAAGTAGTTCTCGGGTTCGCCGTCGGCGAACGAGCCATTGGTCGAACTCCACGAGATGTTGTCGACCATGCTCGTGTTGTCGTAGTCGGCCCAGTCGATGTGCCCCACGTGGTCGGCCTGGGTCATGCCCTCGTACCAGTAGGCCCTCAGCCCGTCGCCACCCGAACCCTCCACGGCCGGGTCGGTCGCGTAGGTCGAGAACGCCGAGGAGGGGATGACCTCCTGGTAGGCGTGGGCCGGGCCCTCCCAGGTGACCACCAGGCCCGCGGAGTAGTACCGCTCGTAGTAGCGCACCTCGAAGTCGTGCTCTCCCGCACCGAGCGTGACAGTCGCATATTGCCAGCGGAACCCGTGCCGAGAATCGTCGACGATCAGGGGCTGGCCGTCGATGTAGAGGCGGGCCGATTCGTCCGAGCCCAGCCCGAACCGCCAGCTCCCGCTGACCGGCACGTCGAGCAGCGCCACGAAGCGGGCGGCGAAGTAGTTGTCGGGCCCGTCGGTGATGAACGATCCGTCGGTCAGCTCGTAGGCGATATTGGTCTCGGTCGTCATGCGGTCGTGCTGGGTCCAGTCGATCTGCGCGACCGTGTCGGCCTGGGTCTGATTCAGGCTCCAGTAGGCGTGCAGCCCGCCGGTCGACGAGCCTGTCATCCCGACGCCGGGGGTGAACGCGGTCGAGGGGATGACCGACGCGTAGTCATCGCTCGGCCCCTGCCACACCAGCACGAGCCCCGCGGAGTAGTACCGTTCGTAGTAGCGCACCTCGACCTGGTGCTCGCCCGCCTCGAGGTCGACGCTCCCGGTCTTCCACCGGAAGCCGTGACGCACATCGTCGGCGATGATGGTGTTGCCATCGATGATCAGGGCCGCGGCCTCGTCCGAGCCCAGCTCGAAGCCCCACGAGCCCGACTCGGGGATGTCGACCAGCCCCATGAACCGCCCGGCGAAGTAGTTGTCGGGCCCGCCCAGCTCGAACGCCCCGTTGGTGATCCGGTAGCTTACCTTCGGGACGACCTCCGCCCGGTCGTAGTTCGACCAGTCGACGTGCCCCAGGTTGTCGGCGTGCGAGAGGTTGTGCGACCAGTAGACCCACAGCCCGTCGCCCGAGTCGAACTCGGGCTCGGTCGCCGGGTAGGTGAACGCCTCGGCCGGGACGATCTCCTTGTCGGTGTCCGGCCCGGTCCAGCGCAGCTCGAGCCCCGCGCTGTAGTAGCGTTCGAGGAAGTGGATCTCGATGTCGTGCCGGCCCGCGTCGAGCGTGATCTGGCCGCTGCGCTCGTGGAAGCCGTGCCTCGTGCCGTCGTTGACGACCAGTTCGCCGTCGATCCAGAGGCGCGCCGCCTCGTCGCTCGAGAGGCTGAACGTCCACAGGCCCGTTTGCGGCATCTCGATCTTGCCGATGAGACGGAGGGCAAAGTAGTCGGTCGGACCCTCGGCAACGAACGCTCCGCTGGTCAGCGGGAAGTTGACATCGTCGACGATGGTCGTCAGGTCGTGCTGGGTCCAATCGACATGCCCCAGCTTGTCCGCGTGGGAAACGCCAAGCGACCAGTAGGCCCTCAGGCCGGGCGAGTACTCCTCGTCGCGGTGGCCCCAGTCGTGGTCATGGTCGTGGTCGCCGTCGTGGTCGCCGTCGTGCTCACCGTCGCGCTCACCGCCGCCATCTCCCAACGCCGACGTGGCGGGTGCGAATCCGACAAATGCGAACAGGCAAATAACGAGCAGGGCGCGCAGCTTCTCTGGATTCATGGTGCGTAGATCGACGCCCCAAGGCACACGCTTTCTCGGGCCCATCCGATCAGGCACGATCCAGCCGCGTGATCCGCGCCGCCGTCCATGCCGGACCCTGCCCGGGTCCGAGAATCATCGCTCCTTCAACGACTCCGCGATCCCGATCTCCTGGAGCCGGATGCTCTTCGTGTCGAGTTCCTGCTTGAGTCGTGCGAAGGCATCGGAGTCGACGGCCTGCCAGTCGGCGTCGCCGGCTTTGACCATCTCGGTAAGCCTCTCTGCGAGGCCCGCCAGCTCGTCCCGGTAGGCCGGCTCGAGCTTGCCGCCGTATCGCTCCAGCCGCTCGCCGATCCACTTGAGATCGAGCCGGCTATTGACCACGAGGTCGACCACCCGGTGCCGGGTCATGTCCTCGCGGGCGTGCGCGAAGCTCTCGGCCTCGATGCGGTCGACCTCCTCGCTCGTCAGCCCGTGGTTGGGGATGATCTGGAGGCCCGCCCGCTTGCCACTGCGCTTCTCGTGGGCGCCGACGTTGAGCACGCCGTTGGCGTCGACGAGGAACTCGACCTCGAGCTGCGGGATCCCGGCCGGCATTGCGGGCAGGCCCTTGAGGTGGAACTCGCCCAGGCTGCGGCAATCCTCGGCCATCTCCCGCTCGCCCTGCACCACGTTGAGCTTGATCGAGGTCTGCCCGTCGACGCTCGTCGAGAACATCTCGGTGGCGCGGGCCGGCACCGGGCTGTTGCGCATGATGAGCTTCGCGGCCGCCCCGCCCCGCGTCTCTATGCCCAGGCTCAGCGGGATCACGTCGAGCAGCAGCGCCCCGGATTGGGCCCCGGAGAGGATCGACCCCTGCACGGCCGCCCCGAGCGCGACGACGAGGTCGGGATCGAGCGCGGTGTAGGGCTCGACGCCGAACACGTCCGCGACGCGCCGGCGGACGAGCGGGATCCGCGTCGACCCGCCGACGAGCACGACCGCGTCGATCGCCGCCCCCGCGAGCCCCCGCTTCGCGTCACGCAACGCCCGCTCGCACGACACGATCGTCCGGTCGACCCAGGGCGCCATCATCGCTTCGAGCTCGTCGCGCATGACCGTGCGTTCGTAGACGCGTCCGTCGCCCAGATCGATGCGCACGGCCGCGGCCGTTTCATTGCTCAGTTTGTGCTTGACGGCTTGTGCGAAGGCCGCGAGCGCACGGCGTGTGGAGGCGGGCAGCCCTTCCAGGTCTTGTGGGATGGGTGTCCCGCCCTTCGCTCCCCCTCCTCCCTCTCCTTGTGGGACGGGCGTCTCGCCCGCCGCTCCCGCTCCTCCCCACTGCTCACGCATCTCCTCGAAGAACAGCTTCACCAACGCGAAGTCGATGTCATCCCCGCCCAGATGCGTGTCGCCCGCGGTCGAGAGCACCTGGAAGAAGCTCGTGTCGTCGCCCGGCGTGAGCCGCAGCACCGAGACATCGAACGTTCCCCCGCCCAGGTCGTAGACCACGACGTGCCGCGTGCCCGTGTTTCGCTCCGATTCGCGGGCGGTGCCCAGGCCGTACGCAAGAGCCGCGGCTGTGGGCTCGTTGACGATCCGCACGACGTCGAGCCCGGCGAGCCGGCCCGCGTCGCGTGTCGCCTGCCTCTGGGCGTCGTCGAAATAGGCGGGCACGGTGACGACGGCCCTCGAAACGGCCTCGCCGAGCACCCGCTCTGCCCTTGCTCTCAATTCGCGGAGAATCAACGCGGAGACTTCCTGTGGGCTGACGATCCGGAGCTCGCCGGCCCCGTCCTCGCCCGCCGGAATCGCGACGCGGGCCGTGTCGTGCTCGCCGGACACAACCTGATAGCTCAAGTATGGAAGATCCGCCGCGGCATCGGCGAGGCTCCGGCCCATCAGCCGCTTCACGCTGCCCACGGTCGTGTAGGGAAACTCAACAGCGCGGGCCCTCGCGTCGTCTCCCACCACCACGCCGCCCGCCTCGAATCGCACCACGCTGGGCACGAGCGGCGAGACACCACTGGGCGCAAGCACCCGCGGCCCGCGCTCGTCCGCGATCGCGACCAGGCTGTTGGTCGTCCCCAGATCGATCCCGATGATCGGCTCGGTCATGCGGGGAGGGTAGGAAGTCTAGCGGCCCCGCCATCCACTCGGCGCGTTTCCATCAGAGCGTGGAGCGCAAGCGACACGATTCGGTTGCCAAGCGCTGATGCGACGCGGGAATCGTGTCGCTTGCGCTCCACGCTCTGACGAACTCAATCCGCCGCTCACTCCCCCCGCCAGTAGCTCGGCACCAGCAGCACCAGCACCGGCAGCACCTCGAGCCGCCCCATGAGCATCATGATCGTCAGGAACCCCAGCGTGGACTCGTTCATCCACCCGTAGTTGCGGATCGCCCCGACCGCCCCGAGCCCCGGGCCGACGTTGCACAGGCAGGCCACGGTGGCCGAGGCGGCGGTGTCGATCCCCGCGTCGGGCCCCTCGAGGGCCATGACGACGAACGCCCCAAGGACGAACAGCAGGACCGTCCCGAAGCAGTAGGCCACGGCCCCCGTGCGCAGCGTGTTGTCGATCGCGCGCCCGCCCAGCCTCACGGGGCGGACGATGTTGGGCCGGAAGATTCGTTCGATCTCGTTGGCGAGCACCTTGAAGGTGATCCACAGGCGGACGACCTTGACGCCCCCCGCCGTCGAGCCCGCGCACCCACCGACGAACATGAGGACCACGAGCAGGAACTTGGTCGCCGAGGGCCAGAGGTCGAAGTCGGAGACGCAGAACCCGGTGGTCGTCTGGATGGAGGTGACGTTGAACGCCGCCTCGCGCAGCGCGACGCCGGGCGTGGCGGTCATGGTCCGCCCCATCGTCGTCGTGACCGTCGTGCCGTTGATCCAGAAGGCGATCGCCGCGACCGAGATGCCGATGATCACCAGGTAGACCCGCAGCTCCGGGTCGCGCCACACCGGCCTCCACCGGCCCCGGAGCAGGCTGTGGTAGAGGCCGAAGTTCCCGCCCGCGAGCACCATGAACACGATGATGATGATCTGGACGACCGCGTTGTAGGCCCCGACGCTCGCCGACTTCGTCGAGAACCCGCCCGTCGCGAGCGTGGCGAACGCGTGACAGGTCGCGTCGAAGAAAGACATGCCGGCGAGCTTGAGCGCGACGATCTGGATCGCCGTCAGCCCCGTGTAGATGTACCAGAGCACGCGCGCGGTGTCACGGATCTGGGGGTGCACGCCGCCGGGCTGCGGGCCCGGCGATTCCACGCCGAACAGCCGTCGCCCCCCCACGCCCAGCGAGGGCAGCACGGCGACGAACAGCACGATGATCCCCAGGCCACCGAACCAGTGGGTGCACGCCCGCCAGAGCAGCAGCGAATCTGGAACCGCCTCGATGTCGGTGAGCACGGTCGCCCCGGTCGTGGTCAACCCGCTCATCGCCTCGAACACGCACGCGATCGGGGAGCGGTACGGGTGGTCGGCCAGCGACGCGAGATGGGTCCACAGGCAATAGGGCGCCCCGCCCAGCACCGCCGCGGCGAGCCAGGACAGCACCACAAGCAGGAGCGCCTGCCGGCGATCGAGATACCCCGTTGATCGTCGGGCCGCCAGCCAGATCGCCCCGCCCATCAGCAGGCCCGACAGGGCGACGACGAGCAACGCTCCCGCCGCGTCGCGTTCCACCGCCGCCCCGGCCAGCGTGATCGCGCCGGCCCAGCCCGCGACGAGCAGCATGAAGCCCGAGAGCACGATGATCAGCAGGGCGATCTGTTTGGCGACAAAGGCGAAGTTCACGTCGGGCTCCGGTCGGCGCAGGACCGCGAGTGTACCCCCGCGGGCAACACCCCTGCTCGCCTCGGCGTGCCGGTCAGGCCGGCGCCACCAGCGCGGGCGATCTCACCACGCGGGTGGCCAGCAGATCTGCCAGTTGCTCGTCGGTCCCGTGCGGACCGACCGCCAGGATCGTGTCGCCCGTTCGCACGATGGTCTCGGCCGTCGGCACCTCCACCGCGTCGCCGTGCTCGACCGCGACCACCACCCACGTGCCGAACTCGGGCACATCTCGAAGCGGCCGGTCCACGATGGGCGAGTCCGCCTCGACGCGGCCCCTGAACACGTCGAGCACGCCCTCGGCCAGGGAGGTCAGGCGGCGCAGCCCCTTGCGCTCCAGCACGTTGAGGATCTCCCCCACCGCGGTGATCCGGGGGCTGAACGCCCGATCGATCCCGACGTGCTCGAGCAGGTGCCCATACTGGGGCCGCTGCACGACCACGATGGTCTGCTTGACGCCCCGGGTCTTGACCCAGGCGCTGCCCAGGATGTTGCGCTCGTCGTCGTCCGTCAGCGCGATGAACGTGTCCACCTGCCCGATCGCCTCGTCGGCGAACACGCCCGCGTCGATCGGGTCGGCGTTGATCACGGTCACCCAGTCGAGCTTGTCGGCGAGCTCCTCGGCCCGCTCGGGCCGTTCCTCGAACACGCGAACCGAGAACCGGCGCGAGTGCAGCGCCCGGCAGAGCCAGACCGCCATCGCCGGGCCGCCCATGATCACCACACGTTGCCGCGCCGGCCCGCCCTTGCTGCCGAACCGGGAGAGCGCCTCGTCGAAGTGCTCCTTGTCGCTCAGCAGGATCACGACATCGCCCGGCTCGATCTCGCTGTCGGCACGCGGCAGGAACACGAAGTGGTTCCGCGAGATGCCGACCAGCCGCGTGCGGGGCGGCAGGCGCAGCGTCGAGAGCGGGCGCCCGATGACGGGCGAATCCGGGGCGACCGGGAACTCCTGGATCTCGATCCGTCCGCGCGCGAAGCTCTCGATCGCGATCGCCCCGGGGTTGCGCAGCGTCCGCGCGATCGCGTGCGCCGTGACGAACTCGGGGCAGATCAGACGATCGATGCCCAGGTGGAGGGCGTAGTCGAAGCTGCTGCTCTGGAAGAACGCCCTGTGGTGCACCCTCGCCACGACGCTCTTGGCTCCCAGCCCCTTGGCCAGACTCGCCCCGAGCAGGTTGACCTCGTCGATGCTCGTCGCCGCGACCGCCAGGTCGGCCCGGGCCGCCCCCGCCTCGAGCAACGTCCCGGGATCGGTGCACGAACCAAGCAGCGTCGCGGCGTCGAGTGTGTCCTGGATCGCCCGCAGCGCGGCCGCGTTCTGGTCGATCACGGTCACACGGTGATTGGCCGCGACGAGCACCTCGGCCGCGTGCCGCCCCACCTGCCCCGCCCCACAGATAACGATGTACATGCGCTTACCTCAGGCGGCCATCGTATCAGCAACGGCGCCGGCGAACCTCTCGCCGGCTCAGGGCCCGATCCGACCATGAAAAGGGGCGCCCGAACCCGGACGCCCCTCGCGCGAGACCCTCTCACAGATCAGGGACAGCCCGACACGAACGACGTTATGAACAGGTTCACGTCCGCGAGATCGAGCACGCCGAACGGCGCCGCAATGTCCGCCGCCGGGTCGCTCGCGACGAACGCCGCCACGAACGCGGAGATGTCCTGCAGGTCGAGCACGCCGAACGGTTCGGCGAGGTCCGCCGGGCAGTCGCTCCCGCCGCGCGGCTCGCCGCCCAGTTCGAGGTCGTCGAGGCGCCACGCGTCGGCGCTCGCCGTCCCGACGGCCTCGATCGCGACGCTCAACGCGTTGTGAGCCGCGGCCGCCGGCAGCGTCACCTCCGCCACGCCGAACCCGCTCGACGGCAACGACGCGGCCGGGAAGCTGGCGGCCTGGTGCCACGCCCCACCGCTGTCGCGGTACTCGAAGACGAGGGCCGCATCGCCCGGTGCGTCCGACGGGCTCGACACGAGCACGCCGAACACGATGTCGCTCGCGCCCGCGGCGTGCACGTCGGCGGTCTCCATGCGCTGCCCGGCCTCGAGCTGCACGCTGTAGAGCCCGCTGGGGGGGCTGGGCTCGTCGTCGTTCACATACGCGGGCGAGGGCTGCCAGCGGTCCATGAACAGGCCGGCCCGCTCGAAATCCTCCACGAGAGGCAGCTCGATGGTGGCGTCGGTCGACGACGCCTCGACGATCTCGACGTTGTCGAACCGCCACGCCGGGCCGCTCGACTCGGGCACGATCGAGAACGGGGTGTCGATGTTGAGCGCCACGCCCGGGACCTGCATCGTGTATTGGCGGTATGAGCCGCCCTGTTCGTTGCCGGGGATCCGGCCGATCATCACGTTGGCGCCGTTGGCGTCACGCATGTTGAATCGGATCGTCTTCGTCGATTCGCTCTCGGGCTTGACCCAGATCTTCACGGCCACCGTATGGCCCGGGGCCACCTGGGCCGCCAGGGGCGTGGTGGAGAGGATCATGAACGGGGGCGTCAGGCGGCCCGCGTGGTTTCCGCTCGGCGCCGAATTGTCCAGGACGATGTCGAAACCGGTCGAGCTCGCCCAGGCGGCGGGGTCGATCGAGCCCGAGTCGAAGTACTCGTACACCGGCAAGCCCACACCGATGTTGTCCACGCAGCTGCGGCTCGGGATGAACGACGCGATCTGGCCCTTCGCCTGCGGGCCGAACTGCACGGGGTTGCCAAGCCCGTTGCACCCGCCCAGGCCCGAGCACATGATGTGGCAGCTGCTCGTCCCGTCGCAGTGCGTCGCGTTCCAGTTGTGCCCCAGCTCGTGGCTGAACAGCGCCACCCGGCTGTTGTAGTTCGACGTGAACCGGATCTGGTCGGCCCCGTACCCGTTCGACGTGCAGATCGTCCCCAGGAAGGCGATGCCGATCACCGAGCCGGACATGTTCCGCCCCGTCCACATGTGGGCCACGTCCCGCTGCACACTCTGCTGATGGCTGTTCCACTCCGCCGCAACCTGGTCGAGGAGCGTCCCCGGGTCGTTCGTCGTGTATGGGTTGGCCGCCGAGCTCGTCCGGATGACCACCTGCGTGAGCTGATGCGTCAGGATCTCATCGCGCTCGTAGATCACGTTCACGCCCGCGAGGATTGAGTCGACGTCGTTCAGCAGCGAGTTCTGGTTCTGGCCGAAGTAGCCGTTGAAGAGCTCCCAGTCCGCGTCGATCGCGATCTCGGCGATGCGGAGGTCGCTTGTGCCGCGCGTCGACGAGTCGGACGCCGGAGCGGGCGCCGTCGGCGCCACGGGCGCCGCCTTCCCGCTCGGCACGCCGCACACGCCGCCGTGCTCGAGCACGTCGGAGCCGCTGTACACCGCGTGGACGCCGGGGCCTTCGCCCTCGACCGGCTGCACGCTCCACATCTCGCCGCCCGACGAGATCATCAGCGTCAGCCCGTCGTCGTCGAGCGTGCCCGCGGCGAGCGACCCGGCTTCGCCGACCACCCGGCCCCGCAGCGTCTTCGGGGCCGGCGCCGGGACCTCCTCCATCACGCCGTCCCCCAGATCGAGCACCAGCTTGAAGTTGGGCGACCGCACCGAGTAGGGCTCGAGGTCGAGCACCACCGCGCGGTCATCCAGTTGCACCGCCACCAGCGCGTGGCCTTCGATGTCCCGGGCCACGTCCAGTTGCTGGAGGCTGGCGTGCCGGACACCCAACTCGATCGCCTGCGAGATCTCGTCGCCCGCGGCGGACGCGGCGGCAAGAACAGACACCAAAACAGCAAGCCGTCTCATGAGACCCTCCGTCTCGCACCGCGGGAACCCGCGATCGATGAGAAACACCCCCTCGGGTGAGGCGCGCACCGCCCCCGAGACCCCACTGTTCGGCCGGATAACGGCCCGGGTTCCCGCCGAGCCCGGAATTGATCAGATTCGAGGCCTGTTCGCGTGTCAGGGGCAGCCCGCGACGAACTGCTGCACGAAGGCCTGGATGTCCGCGAGATCGAGCACGCCGAAGGGCGCCACCAGGTCGGCCGCGGCATCGCCCGCGACGAACGCCCCGACGAACGCCTGGATGTCCGCGAGGTCGAGCACGCCGAACGGTTCGGCCAGATCGACCGGGCAGGTTACATCGTCGCAGACGATCTGGCTCACCGCGAAGGCGTCAAGCCCCGCCTCGACCACGTCCTGCGGGTCATCGTCCCAAACGCGGAATCGCACCCGGCTGTTCGCCGCCCCGCCCGCGATGTCGAACGAATCCAGCCGCCAGTTCGGCGCCGGGCTCTCGTAGCGGCGCATCTCGGTCCAGGTCGCCCCGCCGTCGAGGCTCACCTCGACCACGTAGGCGTCGTTGTCGAGCCCGCCGCTGGGCACGTCGTTGAGCCAATAGGCGTATGACACGCGGACGTTCCCGCGCAGATCCACGACCGGGCTGGTCAGGACCGTCTCCCCGCTGTCCACGTCGGAGTTGCCCCCGTTCGACGCGTCGTTGTCGGTCACGTAGCACATCCCCGAGCCGTCCGCGTCGGCCGGCGGGTCACCCCGCCCCGCGTTGACCGGGACGCCGCGATTCCACTGCCCGTCCACCGCGGTCGAGGTGACCGTCCAGCCCAGATCGGCCTGGAAGTCGTCCGCGAACGCGACCTGGAGATCGGAGATCACGGTCGCCGTGTATGGGCTAGCGGCCCCGTCGGCCGGGAGGGTGAACGTCTGCCCGCTCGTCGCGAGAGCCGAGACGTAGTAGGACGCCTCGCCGCACGCAACGGTTGGGAAGGTAAACGAGTAGACGCCCCCGCCCTCGTCCGTCGCCGCGATCTCGCGGGCCCCGTGGGCGTCGGTGAGCTCCATCACCACGCTCGACGGCACGAGATCGGTGTTCCTCGCGGTGATCGAAACCGCGAACGTCTCGCCACCCTCGGGCGAGATCGTGTTCGGGGCGACGCCCTCCGGCGAGATCAGCAACTGGGGCGCCGTCAGCGCCGGCACCTGGAAGATGAACAGGCCCCGCTCGATGTCGCTGAGAATCACGGTCCCGCTGTCGAAGTAGGGGTAGACCGACCAGGCGCCGTTGAACTGCGCCGCGTCGGAGCCCGGGAAGGTGTCGAAATAGGCGATCTCATAGGGGTGCAGCGGGTCGGCCGCGTCGAAGACCCGCAGCCCCGAGCGGTAGTTGGCCTCGAAGATGAAACCGTCCGTGGTGTAGAGATTGTGATCGATGCTGGGGCTGCCCGAAGAGAACGTGCCGACAAGGCTCGGGTTGGCCGGGTCCGACACGTCGAAGATCCGCGTCGTGGTGACGCCCACGAACCCGCTCTGCTCGTCGAGCTCGTCGTTCAGATAGAGATAGTGCCGGTCGGGCGTGAGCCACAGCTGGTGGCAATAGCCCGCGTTGGGATAGAGCACCGTCGCCAGCGTCGTCGCGCTGGACGGGTTGGTGATGTCGACGACGCGCAGCCCGGTCGACGTGAATCCGCCGCTCATGCCCGCCGCGCAGAAGGCGATCTCGCGTCCGTCGAGCGCCCCGCCGTGCCAGGTCACGACGTCGGCGTCGTGGACGTACATCTGCGTCCACCCGCCCATAGGCGTCGGGCGTGTCGGGTCGGTCAGGTCGAGCGCGACCAGCCCGCCGTTCCCGATGTTCGCGCCGGCGAGATAGAGCGTGCCGGCCTCGGTGTCCGCGATGATGTTGTGCGTGGTGCTGTGCCCGCCGGCCTGCTGGTTGCGCACGAGCGTGACCACGCCCGAGTCGATCTGCGAGAGGTCCATCACCTGCACGCCCGAGCCGCCCTCGCTCACGCCGTAGGCGTAGGTGCCGATGACCTTCACGTCGTGCCACAGGCTCGAGGGCCCGGTGATGGTCGTGAGTATGACCGGGTTGCCCGGGTCGGTGACCTCGACGAACCCGTAGCCCCCCTCGAGCCCCATGATCGCGTACTCACGGCCCGAGGGCGAGGTGTACCCCCAGCAGTCGTTCCCGCTCGCGGTGTTGATGCCCGGGAAGTTGTTCAACGGGATATGAGCCATGAGCGTCACGCCGCTGGAATCGAACCCTGTGCCCCGCGGCGCAGGATCGCCGAAACGCCAGATGTCGCCCGGCACGGCCGGCACCCGGTCCTTGAGCTTGCGCCAGTCTTCGTCGTGGGCCGACGCGGTCAGCACCGCGGCCAGCCCGACCATCACCGCGAGACGAGAGACGGAAGACCAACCGGCGACTGTGCGGCGAGAATCCATGCGCAACGCTCCACGTTCTGCTGATACGCTGTTCCGAACTTGCCCGCGGACACCGTGGGCGAATGCCGGGAAGCCCGGCGAGACCCGGAACCGATACGGGGACCATACACGAATGTTCCGACCTATGACAGCCCGAAAGCACGCGACCGGCCACGGAAACACACGCATTCTTATTTCGACGATCTTGATGAGTTTGTCCTGTCTGGCGGCCCACGCCGAGCCCGACACGTCGTCGGCCGCTGACAACAAGCCAACCGCCGACCCGCCCCTCCTGCTCGTTGACACGACGCACGAACCCCACGTGCGCGTCAATTGGACCGATGCCGACGGGAAGGCGCACAAGGGCGATCTCGACGCGCCGTACACCGTCGACGCCGACCGTCGGCCCATCACCGACAACCTCGAGTGCTTCGTTGCGGTGGGCGGCACGAGGCTGACCAAGGGCGCGGGCCACCCGCGCGGGGCCGTGGTTCGCGTCGGCTTCTACAAGAGGGACTACGGCAAGGCCATGATCGCGAACGTGACGAAGGACACGATCTTCGAGGTCACGCTCTCGGGCGTCCGGTTCAACCAGCCCGTCGACGTCTATCCGCAGTCGATCATCCAGCACCTCAAGTACGACCCAAGCGGCATGCAGCAGTGCGGCATCCCGGGCGACGCGAAAGAGCAACTCAACCTCGCCAGCCCCGTCGACACGCTCAACGACCGCATCGTCCCGGGACGCAACGCGAGCCTCGGCGCCCTCGCGGGCGGCGCCGATCCCGCGACGTGGGGCAACGCCCTCGGCGCCGTCGCCATCAAGACGGAGGACGACGGCTCGGTGACGATGACCGTCCGCTTCCGCTACCCCGCCCTGCGCAACATCCGCGACCCCTGGCAGTCCGACCTGCCCGGCACCTTCCTCGAGCCCATCCACTTCCACCTCGAGTTCGAGGCGATCCCCAGCGGCGACCAGCCCCTCGACCCGACGCGGGAACGCGAAACGAAGCCGGCCCCGATCAACTGATCCCCGATTTGTCTCTCTGTCACTTCCCCCTTCGTGCCTTCGTGCCTCTGCGCCTTCCCCCCTACCCTTCCCCATGCTCACACTCGACTACGCCAACTGCCTCGCCGACCGCGTCACCCCCACCCACGGCCTCGACCCCCAGGCCCTCACGGGCCCCCTCGCCGAGCGCGCCAAGGAGCTCACCGCGCGCCTCGAGAAGACCCGCGGCACGGGCTGGGAACGCTGGCGGCTGCTCGCCGACCCCGCCGGCACGCGTCCCGCCCACGTCCAGGCCGTCAAGGCGATCGCGGAGAAGCACTCCAGCGGCGGGAAGTGCAAGTGGGACAACCTCGTCGTCCTGGGCATCGGGGGCTCGGCCCTGGGCAACATCGCGCTCCAGGCCGCCCTCAACCCCCTCACGCACAACATCATGCAGGACGGTGGCTCGGTTCGCCGAACCGAGTCTTCGGGTGCAGACTCTCCCGGCTCGGCGAGCCGAGCCACCGGAAGGCGGGGCCCCCGCCTGTTCGTCATCGACAACGTCGACCCCGCCAACTTCACCGCGATCATGGCCGAGTGCCCCCCCGAGCGGACGCTCTTCAACGTCGTCAGCAAGTCGGGCGAGACGGCCGAGACCGCGGGCCAGTTCATGATCATCCGCGACCTGCTCGCGCGGGCCGTGGGCTCGAAAGGTGCCGACCACATCGTCGCGGTGACCGACGCCGAGAAGGGCACGATGCGGCAGATCTGCGACGCCGCGGGCTACGACACGCTGCCCGTTCCCGAGGGCGTGGGCGGGCGGTTCAGCGTGCTCAGCCCGGTCGGCCTGTTCAGCGCCGCGATGTGTGGCATCGACATCGACCGCCTGCTCGGCGGCGCGCACGAGATGGAGACCAAGTGCCGCAACCCCGAACTGGCGAAGAACCCCGCCGCGATGCTCGCGACGATCCTCGTTGAACTGGGGCGGGGCGGTGGCCCGGCTCGCCGAGCCGGGGATCACGGTCCGGCGGACCGTGCCACCATCCAGCCCAAGCCCAACCACGTGCTCATGCCCTACTGCAACGGGCTCTACCTCCTCGCCGACTGGTTCCGACAGCTCTGGGCCGAGAGCCTGGGCAAGAGGCACGACACCTCGGGTAAGGAGGTTTTCGAGGGCTTCACGCCCATCAAGGCCCTCGGCGCGACCGACCAGCACTCCCAGGTGCAGCTCTACCGCGAGGGGCCCAACGACAAGGTCTTCGGCCTGATGGAGGTCGAGTCGTTCGGCGAAGACGACGTCACCATCCCCACCGGCCTCGGCGTCGACACCCTCGCCTACCTCGAGGGCAAGAAGATGAGCGCCCTGCTCAACGCCGAGAAGCGGGCCACTGAGTACGCCCTCGTCGAGTCGGAGCGTCCCAACTTCACGATCCGCTTCCCGATGGTCAACGAGCACACGGTGGGCGAGTTCATCATGCTCTGGCAGGTCGCGACCGCGTATGCGGGGCTGATGCTCAACATCGACGCGTACGACCAGCCGGCCGTGGAGACGGGCAAGAAGGCGACCTTCGGGCTGATGGGGCGCGAGGGGTACGGGGAGTGGCTCGAGAAGGTGAGCGGGACACTGCGTCAGACGGTGCATGTCATCTCGTAGCGGAACTCGCCAACAGGGAGGTCAACGGTTCTTCCCCGGTCGAGCAACCGGTGCCCGCGCCAAGAGGGGTCTGCCGGTTGGCCACACCCGTAGCCACTCTGCATCATCGCTCCGAATGAGCGTGAATCACTGCATTCATGCTGATCTCTCTGTGCCGCGATCGCCAAGCGGACGGCAACTGGTCCATCGACGCTGCTCCGATAATACCTGAACACCGTTTCCGAAAATCTCGTATTCCCCTGCCCAGAAACCTCACGATTCTGTATGCTCTCGCTCCGCTTTGCATCCAGACCGGCTCAGGTGGTGGCGGCCGGGGTGTGAGCGAACCTGTTTGAGAGAGCAAAGATATGAAAGCACCGAATGTGTTCCTCGTTTCCCTCTGCGCCTGGGCCGCGACGGGACTGCTCGCACCCAGCGCCTCGGCACAACTGCCCGGGCGCGACGCCGACATCGAAGCGATCCTCGCCGACGCCCGCGTCGTCGGGCTCGCCGACCAGCCCGAACTGATCGTGCCCATGGACAACCCGGCATGGGCCCAGAACCTCGGCATCACCGGCGCCATGCGGCGATACAAGGGCATCTGCGGGCCCGACGGCGCGCAGGCCACCATCGGCATGCTGTTCGATCACGCCCGCCGAGACCTCGAACGGGATCTCGGACGAGATGGCCATCAGACCAGGGCGACCACCGAATACGGAAACAATCTGAAACTCGTGATTTCATACAACGAGTTCGATCCCGATATCGTGAGCTACATGCTCAGTTTCTACCAGGCCGCAAGCTATATGAACTATCGCATCTTCTCGCACGTCACGGTCGGCATCGACGCGCTCTCCCTGGACTTCTCGTCAGACTCGGACCCAAGCAACGACAACGTCGCCGGATCTGCCGGCACGGTGCAGTACCTTCTCCCATGGCCGGACTACGTCGAAGGGCTCCGTGTCGCAACGTTCCGAGACGGGCCCGACCTTGATCTGTTCGCGTACGGCCTCGACCACGACTCCGTACCGGTTCTGTACGACGGCGCGGGGACGCCGACACAAGAGACGCAGGTCATCGTCTCCATGCCGCAACTCCGAGCGATCTTCGGCGACAACATTCTGCCGCAGACCAACGCGACCTCGATCATCCTCAATACGAACGTCAACTGGAAACTCTGGAACCCGTCGTGCAACCCGCTGACACCAACGCAGGCCAGCCTGGACGATGTCATCGTCCACGAAATGACCCACGCCCTGGGGTTCTCGAGCAACCTGCAACCGTTCGTCGTGCAGAACAACTCGAACAACCAGATCCAGGGCCTGGATGTCGCTCGGTTCCTCCCCGCGGACCTTCCGGTCAACGATCCGAACCCGGGCGACAACTCCCGGCTCGGTGAGGGCTATATCGCGCCGAGCGACGTCCATTACTACCGCGACGACACCGACGGAGGCGACGGCCAGTTCCAGACGCTCCTCGAACAGGGCGACGACGCCCAGCCCTCCCACCTCCAGAGCCGATCGGCGTTCGTCGACAAGCTCGGCATCATGGACCCGTTCATCATCCCCGGCACGACGCGCTGCCCCAACTACTGGACGCGCAGCGATACCGAACCCCTCCGCAACATGGGCTGGCGGGTACTCCCGCTGAGCACCCTCACCGACTGCAACGGAAACGGGATCCCGGACGAACAGGATGTGTTAAAGGGCACGTCCGCCGACAACGACGGGGATCTCATCCCGGACGAGTGCCAGTACTTCAACCCGCCCGATGCGACCCCCAGCACGCCGCAAAGCCTCCTCGCCACCACCTACAACATCCCCGAATCCATGGATCTGGGCAACTTTGACCCGATGGCGTCGGGTGTTACGCTGCACTCTGAGCAGTACATCGCGAGCACCTTTTTCACCATCAACCACGGATCACCGGGCCGGCGGATCACCACATACCGGTTCAGCGTCTACGCGCCCAACACCAGCACATACGCCTTCCGCGTCGCCCACGCCGGTGCGATGCAGTTCCGCTTCAGCGACTTCGCCGTTTACCAAGTCAATGGCCATGCAACCCTCGCGCTGACGGGCTCAAGTCAACCCGCACCCCAGGTCTTCATCCCGCTGATGCAAGGCTGGCACGAGATGGAAATCCGCGTGCTGACCACGGCCCAGGCCAACTTCTTCAACATCGTGCGGGAATCGTACCACGAGCCCTACCAGGACATCCCGCTCTCAGACATCCGCGCCGCCGACTCGAACTTTGACTGCGACAGCGACGGCACACCCGATTTCGCCGAGCTCGACTGCGACGCCGACGGCACGCCCGACGACTGCCAGGTCTTCGACGGGCCCTTCCCCTACCTCGGCGAGGCGATCCCCGTCGGCACGCCCGGCGAGAGTGTCATCATCTTCAGCACCGCCGGGTCTTCGTTCGATACCGAGATCGCCCTCTGGCAGCTCGGCGTGTTTGATCAGAACGACCAGCACCCTCTCGTCGCGACCAACGACAACTTCCTCTTTTCGCAGCAGAGCACAATCATTCTCAACAACCCCACCCCGGGGTTCTACGTCCTGGCCATCACCGGCGCCGACGCCGAGTTCGGCCCACTCGATCCCGCCTTCGCCGACGGCGGCATCCTCGTCAACCAGGGAGGCTGCGCCCCGGGAGGCTCGATCAACTACGCCATCGGCAACCTGAGCGGCTCGGGGACCCTCGGCGGCGGGCGGGTCGCGTTCTACCTGTTCGATATCGGGGAACCCCCGCTGGCCTGCAACGACGCCGACCTCGCCGAGCCGTTCGGCATTCTCGACCTCGCCGACGTCAACGCGTTCATCACCGGCTTCACGTCTCAGCAGCCCGCCGGCGACCTGAACAACGACGGCGTCTGGGACCTCACCGACATCGGCATCTTCATCAACGCCTTCACCGCCGGCTGCCCCTGAGCCGGTCTGGGTGAGCACCGATCAGCCGATTCGGTCGGCCGATCAGCTCTCCCACTCATGAGTGAGAATGAAAGAGGACGGCGAGGGCCGTCCTCCTTTCATTCTCCGACGATGTAAATCGCGGCGTCAGGCCGCGGACACCGCCCGGGCGCGATCAGGGGCAACCCGCGTTGAACGGCGCGATGAACGCCTGCACGCCCGCCAGGTCCATACGCCGGGTGCCCATGACCCGCGGCGCCACTGACCTGCTCCTGCAGGGCAGTGCGCTGCATCCAGAGCACTCGATGCAGACACCGACCTCAGGACGGGTCGGTGGCACCTGGCGCCCGGCAGCCACCCGAGCGAAGACCTTTCCCTCACGGCCTCCCGCCCAAAGAGCCGACCTACCGTTCACGCTCCACGCGTTGGCCCACGGGCCGGAGTTTGACATGACGGAACATGCCGGTGGTCGGTTCGGGCTCCACGGCCCGAAGTGTTGGGTGATCTCGATCTGTGTGGGCCTGGGGCTCGGCGCCCTGTCGGGGACGATCTGGCCCGGCCACTACGAGCCCGCGACGCCCGAGGCCGCGGCCGAGGTCGCCGTCGAGGCGTCGCTTCCCCACGACGCCCCGGCCGCCGAGCACCCGACCGAGGCCGATCCCGCCGCGACCCACACCGCGACCCACGACACGCCCCACGCCGGCGTGCTCAACGCCCCGCCGGAGGACGCCCCCGCCGCCAACCTCGGCGGGCACGTCGCCAAGGGCCACGAGGCTTCGGGCCCGGCCCCCGAGATCCCGCTCATCCTCGTCGCCCCCTTCGCGCTGCTGCTCGCGAGCATCGCGCTCATGCCGTTCATCAACGCCCGCATCTGGCACCACCACTACCCCGACTTCGCCTTCGCCCTGGGCGGGCTCATCACGGGCTACTACCTCACCGGCTTCGGCCAGGCCGGATACCTCCCGGGCGAGAGCTACGGCGTCTACAAGCTGATCCACACGGGCCACGAGTACTTCGCCTTCATGGCCCTCGTCGGCGGCCTCTACGTCGCCTCGGGCGGCGTGCACATCGACGTGCGGGGCCGGGGCGGGCCGGTCGTCAACACGATCATGCTCGCGATCGGCGCCGTGATGGCCAACGTCATGGGCACCACGGGCGCCTCTGTCTTGCTCATCCGTCCCTTCCTGCGGGTGAACAAGGGCCGCATCCGCCCCATCCACATCGTCATGTTCATCTTCATCGTGTCCAACTGCGGCGGGGCCCTCACGCCCATCGGCGACCCGCCCCTCTACCTGGGATTCCTCAAGGGCGTCCCCTTCCTGTGGACCGCGCAGCACCTCATCCCGATGTGGGCCACGTGCATCGGCCTGCTGCTCGCGATCTTCTTCGTCGTTGATTCGCGCGTCACCGAGATCGACCCCTATCCCCACCCGGGCACGCAGACCGGCGTCAAGATCACCGGTGTCCCCGCGATGATCGCCCTCGCCCTGATCATCGGCGGCGTCTTCATCGACCCGCTGCTCGAGAAGTACGCCGGTATCGAGGGTCTGCCCATCGGCCCGGCCTTCCAGGTCGTCGTCGCCGCCGTGGCCTACATCGTCGCCGACCGCGAGATCCACGAGGCCAACGGCTTCGACCTCAACCCCGCCAAGGAGGTCGCCCTCCTCTTCATCGGGATCTTCGCGACCATGACCCCGGCGCTCGGCTACCTCGGCGCCCACGGCAAGGCCCTGGGGCTCGACTCCCCCACCGCCTTCTACTTCGGCACCGGCTCGCTCTCGGCCGTGCTCGACAACGCCCCCACCTACCTCAACTTCCTCCAGGTCTCTTTCGGCGACACCGAGATCAACGCCGCGACCGTGCAGGCCTATCTCTCCACGGGCACCGGCGTCTCGTCGCTCGCGGCGATCTCGCTCGGCGCGGTCTTCTTCGGCGCGATGACCTACATCGGCAACGGGCCCAACTTCATGATCAAGTCCATCGCCGACGCGTCGGGGATCAAGATGCCCTCGTTCTTCGGCTACGTGCTCCGCGCCGCCGTGCTGCTCCTGCCCGTGCTTGTCGCCGTCTGGGCAATCTTCCTGAGATAAGCCCCCCAAAGATCCCCCGCCCCGGGGCATGGCAGCCCCGCGAGCGATGCGATCCACGCAGTGGTCACGCGCGCCTTCGCCCCCTACTGCCCGATCTGCACCACACCGCCCGTGCCATCAAGGCGGAGCGTCATCGGACGCCACACAACGAACTCCTCGTCATAAATCCCCGAGTGGATCGCGATGTCGTGCCCCGCAATTACGGCGTAGGTCGCCTCGTGCACGGTGTTGAACGGGTTGGTCGCCGTGCCCCGCTCGGTCGACCCGTTGTTCCCCGCGTCGCCCGGCGCGAGCTTGGAGACGTAGACCGTGCTCGGGACGTCGTGCAGGAAGTAGCGGAGGTGGACCCACGCCCGGTCGAGCCGGCCGTAGCGGGCGATCTCGCACTCGTCGCTGGGGCCGCCGCTGAGCGTGCCCCGGACGACGCCGGTGTCGTCAAGAATTGGGGAGCCCGACGAGCCCGGGATCGTGGACCCGGTCGAGAACTCGATGTCCCAGACGTCCGCCTCGAAGCAGGTGCCATCAGGTAGGCAGAACGGCTGATCGTCGGTCTCGTCGTACTTCTCACCGAAGCTGATGCGCTTGGAGGCGGCGCCCGGGTGATGGATCCCGGTCGCGGGTGAGTTGTCCTCCCAGTAGTTCGAGTCCCAACCGAGATAGAACCCTGAAGCGGGCGGCTCGTAGAGCCCGACGATGTTCCAGTCCGACGGCGTGTGACGCTTGAGCATCAGCGAGCCGTCGGAACGCGGGAGGGCGTTGAGGTTCGGGTCCGACCCGTTGCACGAGCTGGTCTGCCAGAACCAGACGTAGACCGTTGGACGGGCCGCGAGGTTCGACCCCAGACAGTGGTTGGCGGTCATCACGATGGGCGAGCCGTCCTGAGGCGTCCGGTTGAGCAGCGCCCCGGTGCAGAAACCGGAAACACCGCCCGACTGGATGTGCGCAAGCATGCACACGGCGTCGGCCTCCCCCTGCCACGCCGGCTCGCAGCTCACGTCGTGCTGGGCGCAATCGCGGAGCGATTGGTCGAACATCCCGTAGCCGTGGTTCACGCTCACGATCGAGGGCACGGCGGGAGGCTGGTCGGACGGCGGCACGACGACCTCGATGCCGATCGAATCGCCGAAGATGATGGTCGACCAGAAGTCGGTCCGCGCCAGTTCGTAGCGTGAGTACGGGCCGAACGCGAAGCCGGTCCAGGGGTCGTAGACGAAGATCTCGGCGCGTTCGTCCAGGTCTTCCCCGAACCGGAGGCGGAGGTACTGGGCCCCCAGCGAGGTGAACTCGGCCGCATACACCCAACGCCCGTTCGCGTCGATCCTCCAGACCCCGGGGTCGCGAGGGATCGCCGGCGCGGGCGCGACGTAGCCCGAGGCGTCAGGAGTGGGCTTCACCGCCGGCGTGACGGTGGGCAAGAGCTGATAAACCAGCGCCCTCACCTCGGGCGCCGCCCGCGAAACGGCCTCACGGGCGCCGGGCCCCGCGTGGATGACAGCGGGGGGCATGAATCCGTTCTGCGCCATGGCGGCGATCGAGAGGGAAGCCGCCGCGGCGATGCAGGTGTGTATCGCAGTTCGCATCGGAGTGCTCCTTTCCCCGATCACTGGAGGTTGACCAGAACGAGCACCTGGCCCCGCTCACCCATTCCGAGCCCGGTCATGGCCTTGCCGAGGATGGCACCCTGGGCGCCGGCGGGGTCCCCCACCGCCATCGCGTGCCCCGGAGTGGACGACGTCGTGAGCATGTCGCCCGGACGGATGCCCCGCGTCGAGGCATCACATTTGACCCAGACGCGCCCAGACAGCGCGACCGGGACGTGGTTCTCCGATCCCGGCAGGTTGCCCATGATCGTGCCGGCCGAGAGGCCGTTGGCGCCGCTCACCACGCCGGCGACGAGCGTGCTGCGGGGCGACGAGGCGACACGCAGCTGCCCGGGGTGCTCCGGATCGATCTCAACGACGGTGCCGGGCTCGATCTCGCCGTCGCTGGTCGGGAACCGCTCGGCGAGGTCGGCCCCGACGATCTGGAGGATGTCGACCTGCGCCGTCCCGTCGATCAGCGCGTCGCCCACGACGTGCAGCTTCTCGACGGGCTCGATCGTGCCGATGCCGACGTCGCCCGAGTCGTTGATGAACAGCCCGTTGGCGGGGTAGGGCGATTCAGTCGACGCCCGCGTGAAAAGCCCGAGACCCTCGTCCATGAACCAGATGTCACGGCGATAGCCGTTGTTGGCGTTGGCGGCGATCGCCGTATGCGAGCGGGGCGAGCTCATGGTGATCGACCCGGTAGCGGCGCCGGGCGCCTGCATGTGGAAACCGATGAACGACGAGGCGGACCCATCGATGTGCAGGAGCGCCTGCGGGTCGAGCGACGCGATGCCGACCCGCCCGTCGTCGACGATCTTCATCTGCATCCCGGACGCGCCGGTGAACGCGAGCCCATCCGGGGCGAAGCTCGGCTTCATGTAGCTGATCGACGCCAGCGGACTGCCGTCATCGAACACGAGGGTCCCGTGGACGGTCTGGGAATCGACCACCGTGTTGCGGAAGATGAGCTGGGGCCCGAAGCTGTCGAACGGGCCGCTGCGCAGCATGATGTTCGCGTTCGTGCCGGACACGGTGAGCTTCTCGTCCGGGCTGCTGGTCCCGATGCCGACCTTCCCGTCGTCGGACACGTTGATTCCCCGTGTCGTGATCGCGTAAGGCGACCGTGTGACGAGCTGGCGCGGGCCGAGCGTGAAGCCCTCGACGGTGATCTCGATCCAGCGGTCGCTGTTATTCCAGCTCGCGGCGCCGAAATCGAGCTCGACGCTGAACACGCCATCGACCACCGGCACAGCGGCGGTCTGCGTCCCGAGCAGCGTTCCGCCCGACGCGGCGGAATAGAGCCCGAAGGTCATGGCGTGATCGCCGCCGGCCGGGGTGCCGCCATTGGTCAGAACGCCCTGGTAGGTGAACGCCGTGCCGCTCGCGAACAACGGCGCGACGCCGATCCACATTGATACAAGGACCAGAACCGTGATTGACGTTCGGGGGCGCATCTCGATGCTCCTTTCGCTGTGCGGTTGTGTCGCCGATCGTCCCGCGTTGTCAACGCAGACAACCGTCGCACAATCTCCGTCGAGATTGCCGTCGCACCGAGGACCCCCGGACGGTTGGGAATACTTCTTATTCTGCCTCAATGCGGTGTCTGATGCCAGACCAACCTCGCGAGAACGTATCGCCGCATCCAGCCCGGCGGCGCCGGCGCCGAACTGGGGCGCCCCCCAGGCCCCATCGCCATGAACCGAACAGCCCCCTCGCCCGGGCGAAGGCCGGCGCGATGGGCCCACCGACGTTCTGACCTCCACGCCCGTCTGCCGTCGCCACGCCCGCCTCCCGATTCACGGCGCCGAGGTGGGTCGTCCGGGACGCCGGCCCGCCCCCAAGGGCCTCTGTCCGGCGCGCCCGCGTCGTGGTAGGCTCACGAACCGCGTCCGCGGGCGCTTCTGCCCAACGCTTCGGGAGCTCGATCCATGACCATGCCCCCCATGCACCGCCGCCGTTTCCTGCTCTCCTCCGCCGCCCTCGGCGCGGGGCTCGCCCTCGGCCCCGCCGCCTTCGCCTCGGCACGAAGGCGCCGCGACACACGCCTCCGGGTCCTCTCGATCGGCGTCGTCGGCACGATCGGCGGCGCCGACCGCAAGCAGATCAGCGAGCACCCCGCCGTCGACATCGTCGGGCTCTGCGACATCGACGACGAGGCGATGGCCCAGGCGACCGCCGACCACCCCGACGCCTTCACCTGCAAGGACTACCGCGAGGCCTTCGACAAGCACGCCGACAAGTTCGACGCCGCGATCGTCTCGACACCCGATCACTCCCACTGCGCGATCATGACCACCGCCCTCGCGCTCAACAAACACGTGTACGGTCAGAAGCCGCTTGTCCACGAGCTTGCCGAACTCGAGACCCTCCGGCGCGCCATCGACGCCCGCCCGGATCTCGTCACGCAGACCGGCGCCCAGCGCATCCAGTCCGCCGCCCGCCGGGCCGCGGTCGACATTCTCAAAGGCGGCACGCTAGGCAAGGTGATCGAGGCCCACGTCGCCTTCGGCAACGGCGCACTCGCCGGGGGGTACTACTTCGCCGACGGCGTGCTAGGCGACCCGTGCGACCCGCCCGCCGGCTTCGACTATGACCTCTGGCTCAACGGCGCCGCCTTCGAGCCCTGCCGCCCGCAGATGGTCAAACGCCAGTGGCGGAGCTGGTGGAACTTCGGCGGGGGCCAGATCGCCGACTGGGTCGTCCATCTCACCGACGTGCTCTTCTACGCCTTCCCCGAACTCCAGCATCCGACGCGGGTCTGCACCCGTACCCCCTCGGCCGACCTCTCCCACTTCCACGCCGACCATGTGATCTCGACGCTCACCTATCCCGTCCACTCAGACAAGTTCGCCAACACCACCTGCAACCTCTACTTCTACGACAGCTACATCAGGCCCGATCGCGCCAACCTGGGGATCGGCGAGGGTGAGTGGCCCAGCGACATCGTCACCGTCGTCGTCTGCGAGGGCGGCACGCTCGTGCTCGCGCCCTCGGGCCCC
The DNA here is from genome assembly GCA_023898685.1 of Phycisphaeraceae bacterium. Taxonomy (GTDB): domain Bacteria; phylum Planctomycetota; class Phycisphaerae; order Phycisphaerales; family UBA1924; genus UBA1926. The sequence goes on along the minus strand of CP060234.1, from coordinate 1,959,501 downwards.
ATCGAGGTCTGGCGCGACGGGCAGATGACCGACGGGCTCGCGATGCCGGGCCTGCCCGAGTACCCCGAGTTCAACCACTGGCACGCCTGGGTCGACCGCGCCCTGGGCATCGACAACCCAAACCTCTGGGCCCCGTTCGACAAGGGCCTGTTGTGCACCGAGGCGGGCCTGCTCGCGGTCAAGGCCGCGAAGTACCGGGGCCAGGTGCTCGAATGGGACCGCCCCTCGCTCACATTCACCAACCACACCGACGCCACCCGGACGATTGTGCGGCGCGACTACCGCCCGGGCTTCGAGCCGGTGCAGCTCGGTGCGTGACGGTCTCGCCCCGGATTCGGCGCTGATTTCTGGTGATTCCCGCGGCGGTTCTCGCTAACTTCATTGAGAACCCCGGGAAGGAAACCCATGCGCATCCGTTCAGTACTCCTTGCATTGGCCCTCGCACCCTTCGCCTCGGCCGGCACGATCCATGTCCCCGGCGATCAGCCCGGCATCCAGGCCGCCCTCGACGTGGCCCAGCCCGGTGACGAGATCGTCCTTGCCCCCAACATCTACGGGATATCGGACGGCCTGCTGTTCCATGATTCCAACATCACCCTCCGCGGCGAAACCGGCGATCCGCTCGACGTCACGCTCACCGGCGGCGGCGCGCACGCCCCGATCAGCGTCACGCTGCTCACGGGTCTCGCGTTCCGGGCGATCACGTTCTCCGACTGCAACACCGTGGTCAGTCTCAACGCCGCGCAGGCCGAGTTCGACAACTGCCGCTTCTTCCGCAACATCGCCTCCACCAACCCGCACGGCACGCTCGTCTCCCTCGGATCGAACATCACCGTGAACGGCTGCACGTTCGAGCGGCACACCTCGGCGAACCCGAGTCCGGGCGGCGCCATCGCGGCCTATGGGGGAACCCTGACCGTCACCGGCTCGACGTTCTTCTTCAACACGGCCGCCGCGGGCGATCTCCAGCCCTCCTCGCGCGGCGCCTCGATCTTCACCGGCGGCATCTTCCTCGCGCCGGGCGTGGCCGAGGGCACCACGCTCACCGTCACCGACACCACCTTCCACGACAACGCCTGCGACTTCGGCGCGGCCATCTCCACCGTCGGCGCCGACACCGAAGTCGACCGCTGCCGATTCGTCAACAACACGTCCACATTCGGCGGAGCGATCTTCGCCGACCGGTTCGTCTCGGGAAACACCTCGCTGCCGGGCGCCCTCCGCGTGACCAACTCCGTCTTCGAGAACAACCAGGCCGTCAAGCTCAACAACCTCAACGGCCTCGGCGCCGCGATCGGGGCCGCGGGCGGGACCAGCATCGAGGCCATCAACAACACGTTCCACCGCAATGTCGCCGAAGGTTCGGGCGGCGCCTACTACGCCTTCGGCACCGTGGCGTCCTCGGTCCTCGCCAACAACCTCTCCGCGAGCAACTCCACGCCCGACTTCGTCGCGCAGGGCCCGCTCACCAGCGCGAACAACCTCTCGGGCGACGATGCGACATTGGGCCTCGCCGACCCCCTCGGCCCGGACGGCGAGGCCGGCACGCTCGACGAGAACTTCCGCCTGCTCGCCGGCTCGCCCGCAATCGACGCGGGGGACAACACCTACGTCCCCGCCGACCGCACGACCGACCTCGACGACATGCCGCGCTTTGTCGACGACCCCGCGACCCCCGACACGGGCGTGGGAACGCCCCCCATCGTCGACATCGGCGCCTACGAGTTTGTGCCCCCACCCCCCTGCGGCCCGGCCGACCTCGCCCCGCCCTACGGCACGCTCGACCTCGCCGACGTGCTGGCGTTCGTGATCGCGTTTACCAGCCAGGACCCCGCCGCCGACTTCGACGCCAACGGGATCTACGACCTCGCCGACGTCGTCTCGTTCATCACCGCCTTCAACGCCGGCTGCCCATAAGGCCGCGTCCCCAGACGGCCGTTATCGGGCTCGTCGTCCGTCGCATCCCCCTTCCTTTCTATGATGCAAGCAGGTAGCATCACAGAGAGGCCACCCGGCGGGTCCAGTCGCATCCGCCATCCGGCCCGGAGGAGATTCACCATGCGCACCGCGTGCATCGCGCTCGCCATCGCCGTCGCCCCGGCTCTCGCCGACGAGTTCACCATCGACCCCGGTACGAGCAGCATTCTGGGCTCGGCCAGCCTCACCATCGCCACCGATGGCTCGCTCATCGGCGACTACGACGCCGACACCAACCCCACCGGCACCCAGACCCGCGCCGGTCTGTTCGGCGGCTCGGGCAACAACCCCATCCCGGTCAGCATCGACGTCGTCTCGGACACCACGTTCGACCTGGGCCCCTCGGGCTCGTTCACGCTCGACGCAGACACCGGCTCGCTCACGTTCACGGTCGACGCGTTCAGCGCCGACATGCTCAACGGGCAGACCGTCGCCTCGACGATCGGCGCGACGTTCCTCTATGACACGTTCCACACTGTCGATCCGGGCATGCTCTACCCGGGCGGCATTCCCTTGCCGATCGACCTCGGCGCCGCCGAGTTCACCACCTACACCATCGAGCAGACCGGCCCGATGGACCCGCCCGGCGTGCTGATCGACAACGGCGACGGCACCTACACGCTCGCCGGCCAGATCCCCGTGGCGACGACGATCGTCGGCTCGGTGTTCGGCAACCCCGTCGAGCCCGGGCCCACCGAGACCGTGCTCCCCATCGCCGGCACGCTCACGCCCATGCCGGGCGGCGCCACCGTGACCATCGAGGTCGATCTGGGTGATCTGAGCCAGGACTTCGACACCTCGACCCTGCCCCCGCTGCCCGACATCCCGTTCGAGCTGCCCACGCTCGGGACCGACACCGCCGGGGTGATCCTCACGCTCTCGATCTCGTCGGCCGGGCTCGAGGCCTCGGGTGCGATCTCCCTCGTCGCCAACGGCGTCGCGGGAGGCTGCAACGCCGCCGACCTCGCCGAACCATTCGGCGTGCTCGACCTCGCCGACCTCACGGCGTTCATCACCGGCTTCCTCGCCCAGGACCCGTCCGCCGACCTCGCCCCGCCCGCCGGCACCTTTGACCTCGCCGACGTGCAGGCCTTCGTCACCGCGTTCGTGGGCGGCTGCCCCTGAGCGCCCGACCGACCGCTCCGAGACATTGGCCTGAGGTGCCCCCGACCCCCGGTTCCTGATCCCCGGTCCCAGGTCCCCTTCACTGATCCCCGAATACCATTCCCTCGCGAAGGAGGCCCCATGCCCCTCTACGAGTACGTCTGCGAGAAGACCGGCGACGTGATCGAGCTCATCCGCCCCATGGCCAACGCCGACGACCCGGTCGAAGACCCGGAGCGCAAAGGCCGCGTCTTCAAGCGCAAACTCTCCACATTCGCCGCCAAGTCCGCCTCGGGTTTGCCCGCCTCGGGCGGCCATGTCCACACCGGCAACTGCTGCTGCGGTCGCGGCGGCGCCTGCGGCATGAACTGACCGCTGTCGCCCCCGGTGCCTGGTGCCCGGTCCCCGGCCCCTTCATCCTGGCACACCGTTCGCGTACGCCCCATGAGGCCGACCCGGCGTACGCCGATCGGCCCGAGCGTTGAGCGGCACGGAAGCCGAACCGCACCGACGACATGGGCGTGGCCACGGACGGCCCCCCGCCGGTGAGCTTCCGTGCGCGCAGGAGTCGGCGATGTACTACGGCGTCCAACTCGCAGCCTCGGGCGCCCTCACCGCCCTCTACCGCACCGACGTGCTCGCCAACAACCTCGCCAACGCCGACACCGCCGGCTTCAAGCCCGACTTCGCCTACGCCCGCCAACGAGACGTGGTCCGCGTTGAGGACGACCTTCCCTTCATGCCCTCCAACGAGCTGCTCGAGAAGCTCGGCGCCGGTGTCCACATGGCCCCCAACGCTGTCGACCATACGCAGGGCACGCTCTCGGAAACCGGCAACCCGCTCGATCTCGCCATCCGAGGCGACGGGTTCTTCGTGCTCCGCACGCTCGCCGACAGCGGGACCGCGGGGATCCGGTTCTCGCGCGACGGACGCTTCACGCTCGACAGCTCGGGCCGGCTGGTCAACGCCACCACCGGCCTGCCCGTCATGAGCGACTCGAATCTCCCCATCACGCTCGACCGAGGCTTGGCGGTCTCCGTCGACACCGACGGCACGGTCCGCCAGGCGGGCGATGCGGTCGCACGCATCCAGATCACCGACATCAAGGACCGGGCCCTGCTCACCCGCGTCGGCGACGGGATGTTCAAGATGAGCAACAGCGCCCTGGGACAGACCATCCCCGCGACCGGCACGATCCAACAGGGCATGATCGAAGGCTCGGCCGTCAACGCCATCAACGCGATGATGGGCGTCCAGGCCGCCGCCAAGTCGGTCGGCACCAACTTCACGATGATCGCGTACCAGAACCGCATGATGGACCGAGCGATCAACACGTTCGGCCGAATCGCCTGACGGAGGCTCTTCATGGCTGTCATCGCGCTTCAGTCCGCCGCCAGCGGCCTCAACGCCCTCAACGCCCGGCTCGACGTGATCGCCAACAACATCGCCAACGCCAACACCACCGGCTACAAGGCCAGCCGGGCGAACTTCCAGGATCTGCTCTACGTCGAACGGGCCCAGCCGGGCGTCGAGAACGCCAACGGCGACCAGCGGCCCACCGGGCTCTACGTCGGCCTGGGCGTCAAGGTCTCGGGCACGCAGGTCGAGTTCTCACAAGGCTCTCCGATCTCGACCGACCAGCCGCTCGACATGATGATCGACGGGGCGGGCTTCTTCCAGGTCGCCGTCGATGACGAACTCGGGGGCGGGACGGCCTACACCCGCGCCGGCAACTTCACCCTCAATGCCGACGGTGAGATCGTGCTCGCGAACGACCAGGGCCGGCGGCTGATCCCGACCATCACCCTCGACGAGGACGTCCTGCAGGTCGATGTCGACCGGAACGGCCGCGTGTTCGTATTACGTCCGGGCCAGACCCAGCTCGAGGAAGTCGGCCAGATCGAAACCGCGACCTTCATCAACCCCACCGGGCTCCGCCAGGTCGGCGAGAACCTCTTCGTTGAATCCGCCGCCTCTGGACCCCCGGTGACCGGGGAGCCCGGCACCGATTCGAGGGGGGGCATCCAGAGCGGCATGCTCGAATCGTCCAACGTCGATCCCACGCGGGAACTCGTCAACCTCATCCGCACCCAGCGGTCCTACGAGCTCAACAGCCAGACAATCCGGGCGGCCGACCAGGCCCTCCAGACCATCAGCCAGCTCCGCGTCTAACCCAAGATCGAGACGTGACTTGAGACGCACCGGCCCCATTCTGCTCGCTCTGCTGACAATCGGCCCGACCGCTTCGGGCGATTCGATCGTGCTGCGCCGGTCGGTCGAGGCGGGCGAAGGCCCGGTCACGCTTTCCCGGATCGCCGACCTCGAGGGACCCAAGGCCGAGGCCCTGGCGGATGTCATCATCGCCGACGATGCGGCGTTGCTGCCGATCGCGGGCGCGCACGCCCGGCGGGTCGACGTCGCGCTTGTCCGCGAGCGGCTGGAGGGGCAGCCCGGCGTGAACTGGGCGTTCGTCACGCTCCGCGGCACGGCGACGCGGCTGGTCGAGCCGGCAAGGACCGCGATCGAAGCCGAGTCTCCGGCGCCGCCGACATCGGCCGCCCCGGCCGAGCGCCCCGAGCAGGCGGTGATCCCGGGCACGATCCGCGCGTTGGCGCAGGATGTGCTCCTGAAGATCCTGAGGGTCGAGGCGGAGGATCTCCGCGTCCGCTGGCCCGATCGGTACGACGACTTCCTCAACGAGCCGGTGAACGGGCGGCTGATCCATGTGCAGCCGATCGGTCAGTCGGCGAGGATCCCGCTCTCGATCACGGTGTACGACGGAGACCGGATCGTGCGCGAGGAAACGGTGCGGGCCGAGATCCGCGTCCGCCGGCGGGCGCACGTCGCCTCGCGGCCCCTCGCCCGCGGCACGAGGCTCGTGCCGGACGACTACTCGACCCGCGTGCTCTGGCTCGATCCGGGCGAGTTGCCCGCGGCGAGCGTCGACGATCAGGTCACGACACGGATGGTTGAGCCGGGCTCGGCGATCGAGGAATCCGATATCGCCCCCCCGTTCGTGGTCGAGCGGGGCGAGGTCGTCATGCTGCGGTGCATCGCGGGGGCCGTGATGCTCCAGTCGACGGCTCGGGCGCTGGAGGCGGGTCGCGACGGGGATGTGATCCGGTTCGAGCTGACGTCGAACGGTGAGCGGGTGATGGCCCGGATGAACGGACGTGGCAAGGCGGTGCTGGTGGTTCCATCGGCCGCAGAGGCCCGGGGCGACACCCGGAATGAGGTGGGGTGATGATGCAGCGCATGGCATTGGTGGCGGCAATGGTGGCGGGGCAGGCGGCGTGCGCGCAGAGCCTGTTCCAGCGGATGGTCGATGACGCCGCGCCCCTCGGAGCCAGGACGGACCTAAGGGCAACAAGCATGTATCTCGTCGAACCCCCCGAACCCAGGGTGTACCGTGTCCACGACCTGATCACCGTGATCGTCAACGAGAACTCCAAGTCGAGCAGCGATCAGTCGCTGGACACGACCAAGGAATCGAAGTACCAGGACAAGCTCAACGGGATCCTCGATCCCATGCAGCTGCTCGAGCTCCGGCTCCAGGGGTCCAACCTGAGCGCCCTCGATCTGCTGAGCCTGCAGGCCAAGCACGAGTTCAAGGGGGATGGCAAGTACGACCGGTCGGACCAGCTCAGCGCCCAGATTGCGGCCGAGGTGATCGACGTCAAGCCCAACGGGACGCTGGTGCTCGAGGCGAAGAAGTCGATCGTGACCGACGGGGAGTCGAAGGTGTTCGTGCTCTCGGGCCTGGCACGCCAGGAGGACATCACCGACTCGAACACGGTCCTCTCGAGCCAGCTCGCCAATCTCCGGCTGGATGTCCAGCACGAAGGCCAGCTCCGCGAGAGCGCGGAGAAGGGGCTGTTCACGCGGGTGCTGGACACGCTGTTCAACTTCTGATTTGATCGACCTTGCAGGATCGCCAACGAGCCACGGGCGCGAGCCCGTGGTCTTTGTGCGCCCGGAGCACTTCGTGCGAGTTCTGAAGGAACCCGGAGCCCAAGCGATCGCCCGGGCGTGCAAATGCTCGCGAACGCCCTCGGACTCTGGCCCGTCGCTGGCGCCCGGGGCTCCTTTTCAAGCAACCCCACCCCACCGGACACGACGCAACTGGCACGCGGTTCGCGTAAGTCTCTGCGATGAACTCCGTTCGGGCCATCTTCGCGTGCGTTGCGATGCTCGTTCCGGGCCTCGCCGGGGCCTCGACCGTTCGGGACTTCGTGCGCATCCGGGGGCAGGGCGAGTCGGTGATCCAGGGGGTCGGCCTCGTGCTGGGCCTCAACGGCACCGGCGACGGCGGGAGCGAGATGGCGACCATCCGCCCCCTCGCAGAACTGCTCCGCCGCAACGAGATGCCCGTGGCGAGCCTGGAGGAGCTGGCGAACGCGAAGTCGGCGGCGCTGGTGATGGTCACGTGCGTGATCCCGCGCGAGGGCGCCCGGGCCGACGACACGTTCGACGCCCGGATCAGCGTGCTGAACAGCGCGTCGAGCCTCAAGGGCGGCGAACTCTACATCGCGCCGCTGACCGAGCCCCGTCCCGGGGGGGCCGTCTACGCGTTCGCCCAGGGGATGGTGACGATCGAGGACGAGAAGAACCCGACGACGGGCGTTGTGGCCCGCGGCGCGCGCATGGTGCGGGCGATCCAGACGACGCCCCCTATCGAGGGGATGTTCGATCTGATCCTCGACAACTGGTACGCGGGCTGGACATCGGCTCACTACCTCGCGAGCCAGATCAACGACACCTACCACCTCGACACCAACCCGAACGTGGAGCGGATCGCGCGGGTGATCGATGACCGGACGATCCGCCTGACGGTCCCGCCCGAGGAGTTGGAGACCTATCCCGCGTTCATCTCTGACGTGATGCAGACGCTGATCGACCCCAAGCAGTTCGGGCTGCCGGCGATGGTGATCGCGAACACGAAGACCGGGTCGATCGTGGTGACCGGCAACGTGTCGATCAGCCCCGCGGTGATCACGCACGACGACCTCGTGCTGACGACCACACTGCCCGCGCCCGTGCCGACGCCCGAGCAGCCCCTGGTCGAGAGCGACCGGTGGGCGCCGCTCCAGACAGCCGCGAACCAGAACGACATGGCGAGACTGGACGACCTGCTCGCGGCGTTCAAGCAGCTCGACGTCGATCCGGTCAAGCAGATCGAGATCCTGCGCGACCTGCACCGCTCGGGCTCGCTGCACGCGAGACTCATCATCGACGGGTCGGAGGGGTGACCATGGCGATCGGCGCGATCCAAGACCAGACGCCGCTGCTCGCGGCCCCCAGCCTCACGGGGCGGATGGCGCAATCACAGTCCGACTTCGCCTCGATCCTGGGCATCGCGGAACGGGGCGCTCATGGCGAAGCCGAGTGCGATGCGGACCGGGCGCGTGAGGCGGCGCAGGAACTGGTGGCGAGCGTGCTGGTCCAGCCGACCCTGGCGGTCGAGCGCGAGTCGGATGATCTTCCGCCCCCCTTCGGTCCGGGCGAGGCCGAGAAGCAGTTCGGGGCGCTGATCGATGCGCAGCGGGCGATCGGCCTGGTGCGTTCGACGCACTGGCCGCTGGTGGACCGGCTGGTGGAAGACATGACACGGGCGAAGGCGACAGGCGAGAAGAGCAGGCAACCGGGTTCCGGTGGTGGTTCGCTCCACGGGCTCGCGCCCGTGGCTCGTGAAGAGAGAGGGAACGCCTCGCCCGTCGGTGGCGGGTGAGACGAGGGACGCGGATCCCTCACGAAGGATCGATGGGCGCCGCTCGACAGGAGGTCGACGACATGCGGGCAGCCGAACGGATGCAGAAGGATGCGGAACTCCCGCCCGAGATGGCGGGGCGGCTCGAGCCGCTGGTTCTCGCGCTGATCTCGGCCCACGAGGAGCTGATCAAGCTGCTCGAACGGCACCGGGCCGCGATCTCGGCGGCCGACGCGCGGGCGCTGGGCGAGGTCGTCGGAACCGAGCGCGACGTGCTGACCAGGATCGAATCGCTCGACCGCGACTGCCGCGCGGCGCTCGGGCACAAGCCGGGCGTCGCGGCCCTCACCATGACGACCCTGGCCAAGGCGCTGCCCTCGCCCGAGGGGCCCAGGCTGGCCGAATCGGCGGCGTACCTGCGGGCGCTAGCGAGCCGGGCGCGGACGCTCCAGGCGTCGGTGCGCGAGGCGAGCGAGTCGATGGCGTCGCACATCAACGGGCTGATGCGGCAGGTCTCGCAGCGGCTGAGTCACGCGGGGACGTACGGCGCCGGCGGGCGCGTCGAGAGCAAGGCGTCGGTCGTGTCCGGGCTGGACGTGAGCCTGTGATCGGGGGGCGGTGATGGGCCTGTTCACGGCGATGCAGATCGGGCGTTCGGCGCTCGTGTCGAGCCAGGTGGGGATCCAGGTCGCGGGCAACAACATGGCCAACGCGGCCACGCCCGGGTACACGCGCCAGTCGCTGTTCCTCTCGCCGTCGCGCGGGCAGGTGATGGGCTCCTACTCCCTGGGGCGGGGCGTGGGCATCGACGCGGTGGAGCGGCAGATCGACGAGGCGCTCCAGGCCAGGTTGCGGGCGGGGATCTCGGACGAGTCGTCGGCGTCGACATTGTCTGACATCATGAGCCAGCTCGAGTCGGTGATGGGCGAGCTGAGCGACAACGACCTGTCGACCGAGCTCGGCACGTTCTTCGGCACCTGGTCGGAGGCGACCAACCTGATCAGCTCGCAGTCGGTCGTCGTGCAGCAGGCCGACCAGCTCGCCCAGTTCGTCCGCGGCATGAGGAGCGACATGTCGCTCATCCGCACGCAGATCGAGAGCCAGATCGATACGCGGGTGCAGCGGGCCGACACGCTGTTCAGCCAGGTGGCGACGCTAAACGACCAGATCGCCGCGGCCGAGACCGGCGGGGCGACGGCCAACGAGCTACGCGACAAGCGAGACTCGGCGCTCGAAGAACTGGCGTCGCTGATGGATATCAGCGCGGTCGAGCAGGCGAACGGGTCGGTGGACGTGCTCGTCGGCTCGATCCCCATCGTTCAGGGCTCGACGAGCCGGGGTGTGCAGGTCGCCCGCGAGAGCGACGGCTCGACGCAGACGACGGTCGTGACCCTGGGCACCGACGGCTCGCCGCTGCCGGTGTCCTCGGGCTCGATCGGCGGACTGCTCGAAGCGCGGGACGGCAACATCGACGCGACGATCGACCGGCTGGACACGCTGACCAGCCGGCTCATCTTCGAGGTCAACAAGCTGCACAGCACCGGGACCAATCTCGCGGGGCTCAGATCGACCATCGGCGAGCTGTCGATCGCGACCGACGACCAGGACCGCCCCCTGAACAGCGTGCTGAACACGACGCTCGCCGGCCTGCCGTTCGAGCCGAACAACGGCGGGTTCTTCGTCGACGTGCGCAACCCGGCGACGGGGGCGAGCAAGCGGGTGCGGATCGACGTCGACCTCGACGGGATCACCGACGACGGGGCGACCGGCACAGGCGACGACACTTCGGCCCAGGACATCGTCGACGCGCTGGACGCGATCCAGGGGATCGGCGCCTCGATCAACGCGGCCGGGCAGATCGAGATCTCCGCCGATACCGGGTTCGAGTTCAGCTTCTCCAACGACTCGAGCGGTGCGCTCGCGGCCCTCGGGATCAACACGCTGTTCACCGGGACCAACGCGTCGGACATCGCCGTGCGGCAGAGCCTGATGGACGACCCGACGGGGCTGATGGTCGGGCGGTTCGAGAACGGCGAGTTGGTCGAGAACGGGACCGCGCTGGGCATCTCGGCGCTGCGGGACAACGCGATCGACGCCCTGGGCGGGATCTCGATCGCCAAGCACTGGTCCGACTCGGTGCAGCTCGTCGCGTCCAAGTCGTCGATCGCCAGGACGAACGCGGACGCGGGGAGCATCGTGCGTGAGAGCCTCGAATCGCAGCGGGCATCGGTCAGCGGCGTGAGCGTGGACGAGGAATCGATCAACCTCCTGAACTATCAGCGGCAGTTCCAGGGCGCGGCCAAGGTGATCTCGACCGCGGACCAATTGCTGCAGACGCTGATCGCGATCCTCTGATCGCCTGAGAGAAGGAACACACGGTGGCATTCATCTCCGGGAACATCGCGAGGGCGCCGAGTCTGCTGCTGAGCCGCGTGGGGATCGGCAACATCGGGCGCACGAACCTGGCGATGTTCCATACCACCCGCCAGCTCTCGACCGGCCTCTCGCTGCTCAAGCCCAGCGACGACATCGTCAAGGCGGCGGCGATCGCCGAGCTCGATGACAGGCTGGACCGCTCGGCGCAGACGAAGAAGAACCTCCAGTTCGCCGAATCGCAGGTGAACGCGCTCGACGGGGGATTGGCCGAGGTGAACGACCTGCTCCAGCAGGCCAAGAGCATCGCGCTGACGCAGATCAGCGAGGGGGCGAGCGCCGACGAGCGGGCGTCGCAGGCGATCGTGATCAACACGCTGATCGACTCGATGTACAGCCTGTCGAACAAGCAGGGCGTCGCGGGCTACGTGTTCGGCGGCGCGACGCCGGGCCGCCAGCCCGTGACCGATTTCCTGGGCTCGTTCCGCATCGGGACGGGCAGCAGCGGGCTCCTGCCCGACACGACGGGCATCGGGCAGGTACCGATCACGGTGCGCTCGCCCGAGGCGGTGCGGGGCATCCCGGGCGTCGTGTTGGGGAAGGTCGACCTCGAACCGCAGCTCACGGCCGACACGAGGCTCGACGATCTGCGGGGCGGGCGGCAGCTCGGCATCACGGCCGGGACGCTCGAGTACAGCTTCGACGGCGGGCCGACGCAGCAGGTCGATCTGACCGACGCCGACACGGTGGGCGACGTGCTCGACGCGATCGAGGCGTCGCTCCTCCGGTACGAGGACGACAACGGGGTCGATGTGCTGGGGCCCGGCGGGGTGACGGTGTCGGGGACCTCGATCGCGATCGATTCGCCCTTCGGCGAGCTGGTCTTCGCCGACGTGTCCGGGGGCGTGGTGGCCCAGGACCTGGGGCTGGTGACCGACGCGTCGGCGATCTTCGGGCCGACGCGGGCGGCGGGCGGCGAGCTCAGCCCCAAGGTGACGACGTCGACGCGGGTCGACCAACTCGGGGCGCTGGGCTCCGACCTGGGGTCGATCCTGATCGAGAACAACGGGCAGAGCGCCCAGATCGATCTCTCCGGAGCCGAGACGATCGGGGAGGTCAAGAGCCGGATCGAGTCGGCGGGCCTGGGCGTGCGGGTCCGGATCAACGCCGACGGATCGGGGATCGACGTGGTCAACGAGGTCGCGGGGGGCTCGTCGCGGGCCCTGTCGATCTCGGAGGTCTCGGGGAACAACAACACGGCCGGGATGCTGGGCATCCGGACGTTCTCCGGCGACACCCGGGTCGATGACCTGAACTTCGGCCGGGGCGTCGGCGTGGTCAGCGGGAATCCGGACTCACACTACAACGTCGACTTCGTGATCACGGTCGAGAACGCGGCGGGGGTGCCGCTCGACATCGAGATCGACCTCTCCCCGGAAGACATGACGACCATGGACAGCGTCGTGACGGTGATGGAGCAGCAGATCGACGCGGCCCTGACCGCGGCGGGCCGGCCCACCAGCGACCTGAACGTGTCGATCGGGACGACGGACAACGGGATCGTGCTGACCCAGAGCGCGACGATCTCGGCCGGGGCGGGCGGCCCTCTGACCATCTCGAGGCGCAACAACAGCACGGCGGCGATCGATCTTGGCCTGACCGACGGGAGCTGGGACGCGACCAACCACCGATTCGTGGGCACCGACAAGGCGCAGGTGCGGGTGGACAGCGTCTTCACGCACCTGATCGACCTGAAGGAGGCCCTGGAGACCAACGACGATCATGGCATGGAACTTGCGGTGAACGCGCTGGATGACGCCATCGACGACGTGACCAAGACACGCGCGCTCGTCGGGGGCTATTCGCAACGGATCAGCAGGCAGCAGACGAGGCAGGAGGATCGCGAGGTGTTGGATCAGCAGGTGAGGGGCCGGTTGCGGGACGTGGACTTCGCCCAGGCGGCCTCGGAGTTCAGCCTGCTCCAGGTGCAGCTCCAGGCGGGGCTCCAGACGGCGGCGATCTCGGGGCAGCTCACGCTGCTGAACTACCTGTAGACGCGGCCCGCCGGTGAGAGCCGGCGGGGCGGATTCGAAAAGGATGTCGACCCCACGCGTCTCGGCCGCGTGCGGGGGCGGGCCGGTCGGGGGAGGGCTGAGGACAGCCCAACCGTCCGGCGTGTATGGAGGCCGAATTGGAACGGAGCGCACAATGGAGGTGCGGACCACACGCTTCGGGGTGATCGACATCGCGGAGGACCGCGTGATCACCTTCGCGAGCGGGGTGCTCGGGTTCCCGGAGCACCGCCGGTACTGTCTGTTGCAGCCCGGAGAGGACGCGTGTTTCTTCTGGCTGCAGTCGCTGGACGACCCGGACCTGGCGTTCGTGGTGACCGATCCGACGCTGTTCGTGCAGGACTACTCGGTGCCGATCAGGGCCGAGCAGATGACGGCGCTCGGGCTGAAGTCACTCGACGACGCGCAGGTGTTCGTGATCGTCAACAAGGTCGAGGAGCAGCTGACCGGCAATCTCCAGGGCCCGCTCGTGATCAACACGCTCGAGCGGGTCGGCGAGCAGCTGGTGCTGGCCGAGAAGCGCTGGACCACGCGTCACCCGCTGATCAGGGTGGGCGGTCGTGCCAGCGCGGCGACGGCGTAGCGCCGGCACGCCAGTCGGATGTGTTCGGGGGTGACGTCTACGACGGCCCAGCGCCCCCCGAGCGCCCATCGACCGCTGGAGGCACGGATTGACCCGCCGGCCCGCCGCAAGGAAGCGCGGGACCGGACGCGGAAGCGATACCGAAGGAGCAAGCCCATGTTGGTGCTCTCAAGGCAGCGCGATGAGACGATCATGATCGGCGATGACATCGAGATCACGGTCGTCGACATCCGGGGCGACAAGGTCCGCCTCGGCATCTGCGCTCCAACACGGATCGCCGTGCACCGCAAGGAGGTGTACGAAGCGATCAGGAGCGAGAACGAGCGGGCGTCGCGCATGAACGGCGCCGAGCTCGAATCGCTCGCTCAGACCATCAGGCCCGGGCCCGCTCGCGCCCAGGCCACCGTCAAAGCCCAAGGACTCGTCGCCGGGGCCAGGCAGGCCCGGAGCACGGCGTAACACGCACGCACCCAACGCCCGTGCGGGAAGCGCACGGCGCGACCTTAGCCTCAATCACGGAGGATTGCCATGGCTAGGATCAACTCGAACGTCGCGAGCATGGTGGCCCAGTTCAACCTGGCCCGCTCGAACGACAACCTCCAGGTCAGGCTCGAGCGGCTCGCCACCGGGTTGCAGATCAACCGAGGCGGCGACGACCCCGCGGGCCTGATTATCTCGGAGCGCATCGGGACCGACATCGCCGGCGTCAACCAGGCGATCAAGAACGGCGATCGCGCCACGTCGGTCATCGCGACCACCGAGGCGTCGCTCACCGAGGTGAACGACCTGCTCAACTCGATCAAGGGACTGATCGTCGAGGCCGCCAACACCGGCGCCAACTCGAAGGAAGAGCGCGACGCCAACCAGTTGCAGATCGACTCGGCCATCCGATCGATCACCCGCATCAGCAACACCGCGACCTTCGGCGGGCTTCACCTGCTCGACGGCAGCCTCGACTACGTCACCAGCGGCGTCTCGTCGACCGCGATCAGCAAGGCGCAGATCTTCGGCGCCAGCTTCATCGGGACGACCCAGCTCCAGGTGGAGGTCGACGTGCTGACCAGCGCCCAGAAGGGCGCGCTCTACATGCACCCCAACCAGGGGCCCATCGCCTCGTCGACGTTCTCCAGCACCGTCACCCTCCAGGTCACCGGCAGCCGGGGCGTGCAGGAGTTCGACTTCACCTCGGGCTCCACGATCGCCGACGTGATCGCCGCGATCAACTCGCGGACATCGCTCACGGGCGTGACGGCCGAGTACGTCAACGGCAACGCGACCTCGGGCGTCGTGTTCAAGTCGGAGCTCTACGGCACCAACTCATTCGTCTCGGTGCAACGAGTGAACAACGACACGTCGTCGCAGCCCGACCCGACGCTCCAGGCGATCAACTCCAACGCCCCGGTGCCCGGCACGTTCGTGTTCGGATCGGGAACGATCGCGTCGACCCGCGACATCGGCAAGGACGTGCAGGCGCTGGTCAACGGCTCGCTCGCCAACGGGCAGGGGCTGACCATCTCGACCAACAGCCCCGTGCTGAGCTCGCAGATCCTGCTCAACGAGACCTTCGCCACCGACCCGACGATCACGTCGACCACCTTCGACATCATCGGCGGTGGTTCGATGTACCAGCTCGGCCCGGAGGTCAACGCGCTCCAGCAGGAGAACGTGGGAGTGCAGTCGGTCGCGGCGTCGAAGCTCGGGGGCGTGCTCAAGAACGGCAGCCTCCAGTTCCTCTCGAGCCTCCAGAAGGGCGGGCTCAACGACATCGAGACCAGCCTGCAACGCAACGACTTCTCGACCGCGAGCGATATCCTCGACGAGGCGATCGATGAGATCACGATCGTGCGGGGACGGCTCGGGGCGTTCGAGAAGAACGTGCTCGACCCGACCAAACGGAGCCTGCAGGCCGCGGTCGAGAACCTCTCGGCAAGCCGGTCGGTGATCCGCGACGCCGACTTCGCCGCCGAGACGAGCGCCCTCACGCGGGCTCAGATCCTCCAGAGCGCCGGGACATCGGTGCTGAGCCTGGCGAACCAGCAGGCCCAGACGGTGCTCCAGTTGCTCGGATAGGCCCGATCCCGGGCCGTCGCCCGGGATTCGACATCCGATAACCACTCCAAGCCGCCGGCCCACGGGCCGGCGGTTTTCCTTGCGCTCCAATCCCGGCCCGATTCACCACATTTCTCGCGAGAAAGGAACTGATGGGACTGAACTCACTCGATCCGAGCGCCGATGGCTGAGTCGGCCGGCGCGTAGCCGGCGGAAACACGATCTGTTCCCCCGAGTGGAACCGGGGACAAAGGCGTCAGGTGGGCGGGCTCGCGGCGGCGACCGTCCGGTTCAGTTCACGGAGGATGTCTCCCATGAGTCGGATTAACACGAATGTCCAGTCGCTGATCGCACAGCGCGTCCTGGGGCAGAACAACAAGCAGTTGAACACCGCTCTCGAGCGGCTGTCGACGGGCCTTCGGATCAACCGGGGCAAGGACGACCCGGCTGGTCTGATCGCCAGCGAGAACCTCAAGAGTGAGATCACCTCGCTCAACGCGGCCGTCAGCAACGCCGACCGCGCCGATCAGGTGGTCAACATCGCCGAGGGCGGCCTCCAGGAGGTCTCGGGCCTGCTCGAGGAGCTCCAGGGCCTGCTCGTCAGCAGCGGCAACACCGCCGGCCTGAGCGAGGCCGAGAAGCAGGCGAACCAGGACCAGATCGACTCGATCCTCGGGACGATCGACCGCCTGGCCAGCAGCACCAACTTCCAGGGCATCAAGCTGCTCAACGGCAACTTCGACTACCAGACCACCGGCGTCTCGGCCGGCGTGACCGACTACTCGATCAACGGCGCGAAGTTCACCGGCGGCAGCCAGGACGTCGACGTCATCGTCACGACCTCGGCCCAGCAGGGCAAGCTGTTCCTCGACTTCACCAACGGCGGCGTGATCGACTTCACCGCCGGCTCGTCGTTCAGCCTGGAAGTGACCGGCTCGCTGGGCAGCCGCGAGCTGAGCTTTACCTCCGGCACGACCTTCGCCGACGTGGCCGCCGCGATCAACACCTTCAGCGACGTGACCGGCGTCGAGGCGACCGCCGCCACCTCGGGCATCGTCCTCAACTCCGCCGAATACGGCTCCCGCGAGTTCGTCAGCGTCAAGAGTGGCGGCGACGCGACCGTCTCCGGTAGTGGTGCCTACACCTACGAGACAAACGACGCGGGCACGGTCGACACAAGTTCCGCGACCGCCTGGACCTCGCTGTCCAACCCGCTCCGCGACGACGGCCAGAACGTCGACGGCACGATCAACGGGATCGCGGCCGTGGGCGACGGGCTGACCCTCTCGGTGAACACGGACTTCCTCAACACCGAGATCACGCTCACCGACGACAGCTCGGCCGCGCTCAACGCCGTCGAACTCGGCAGCGGCACCGCGTTCACCATCACGGGTGGCGGTGCGGACTTCCAGCTCGGCTCGAAGGTGAGCATCGGCGACAAGGTCTCGCTGGGCATCCAGGACGTCGCGACCCGCAAGCTGGGCTCCAGCGCCCTCGGGTTCCTCGACGAGCTGGGCTCGGGCCAGGCGTACAACGTCGTCGACGGCAACAACCTCGAGACGGCCCAGAAGATCGTCGGCAAGGCCGTCGAGCAGATCAGCTCGACCCGAGGCCAGCTCGGCGCGTTCCAGAAGAACGTGGTCGGGGCGACGATCCGCAGCCTGGGCGTCGCGGTCGAGAACACCGCGGCCGCCAACAGCGTGATCGCGGACGCCGACTTCGCGTCCGAGACCGCCAGCCTGACGCGGAACCAGATCCTGGTGTCCGCGGCCCAGAACACGCTGGCGCTCGCCAACGCCCAGCCGCAGGCCGCCCTGCAGCTGCTCGGGTAAAACCACCCGAATCAACCTGACGCCTGAAACGGCGCCCCGTGGGAACGGGGCGCCGTTCTTTCTTTTTGTCCGATCGGCGTCCCCCGCGTGACGATGAACAGAAGTGGACTCCCGGACCGAGAGCGAGCGCGGTCTCTCCGCCGAATGGGCCCGGCTGCACCGGGCCTTCGTCGGCTACCTGCGCATCGAGTGCGGGCTCGCCGCGTCGACCATCGAGGCATACGGGCGGGACCTGCGGCTGATGCTCTCGGACTTCGACGCGGCCGGGCTGGTGGAACCCTCGCGTCTCACCCCCCGGAACGTGGCGGATCACGTCGCAAAGCTCGGGCGCGAGCAGGGCCTCTCGGGCTCGACGGTGTCGCGGCATCTCGCGACCATCCGCGTCTTCTTCCGGTGGCTGCTGGCGCGGGGGCTGATCGCGGAGAACCCGACCGAGATCCTCCAATCGCCCACGAAGTGGAAGAAGATCCCGGGAGTGCTCAGCCCGGGGCAGATGAAGCGGCTGGTCGAGGCGCCACAGCCCCCCCGGGAGTCGAACCGATCACCGCGAGGCGCCCCCCCGCTCTGGCTCCGCGACCGGGCGATGCTCGAGCTGATGTACTCGAGCGGGCTGCGGGCGAGCGAGGTCGGCGCGATCGGGCTGACCGACGTGCTCGAGACGCTCGGGGCGCTGCGGGTGACCGGCAAGGGGAGCAAGCAGCGACTCGTGCCGATGGGCGAGCCCGCGCAGGCCTGGCTGGGGCGCTACCTGGCGGAATGCCGGCCGATGCTCGCAAGGCGCGCGCACGAACAGGGCCGGATGCTCGACAAGGGCCGGGTGTTCCTGACCAAGTCGGGCCGGCCCATGGAGCGCGTCAGGCTCTGGCAGGTGGTCAAGAAGTACGCCGCGAGGGCGGGATTGGCGGACGTGCACCCGCACACGCTGCGGCACTCGTTCGCCACCCACCTGCTCGCGGGCGGGGCCGACCTGCGCGTGGTGCAGGAACTGCTGGGGCACGCGGACATCACGACGACGCAGATCTACACGCACGTGGACCGCTCGCAGCTCAAGCGAGTGCACGAGCGGTGCCATCCGAGGGCGTGAACAGGAAGAGTGTCGAACGCGGAGTCGCGGAGGGCGCGGAGGGGAGATCCAGATACGAGCCTGAAGCGCAAGCGAAGGACGAATACCACGGGACTTCCGTCGCTCGCTCGCGTCGAACACCGGGGAATCCTCCGCTGGCGATTCAGGCTCGTTCGGAGGAACTTCTACCGCTTTACGCGCTCTGGAACTTCGCGAGCGTCGCGCCGATCGCCCGGGCCATCTCGAGCGACTTCGCGTCCTTGAGCGAGCCGGCTGCGTCGAACGCCTCGTGGGCCTTGGGCAGCGCGAACATGTCGGGCAGGACGATCACGCCGATGTTGCCCAGGACGTAGCGCACCTGCTGCAGGCCCCGGTAGCCCCCGTAGTAGCCGGGCGAAGCCGACACGAGCCCCGCCACCTTGCCGCGGAAGCACTCGAGGGGCTTCTCACCCGGGGCGGGGCGGGTCGCCCAGTCGATCGTGTTCTTGAGCAGGGGGCTGAACGTGCTGTTGTACTCCGGGCTCGCGATCAGGAAGGCGTCGTGGGCCTTCATGAGTGACTTGAACGCGGTGACCTCGGCGGGCGGCCCGTGCCGGGCTTCGGCGTCCTCATCGAAGATCGGGAATCGGTGCTCATCCATGTCGAGCAGCGTGACCTCGGCCCCCGCGTCGCGGGCGCCCGCGATGGCGAGCCTGAGGAGCCTGACGTTGTATGAGTCGCGGCGGGCGCTGCCGGCAAAGGCGAGGATCTTCCTGGGCATCGAGACCTCCGTGGATGGGTGTGGGCAGCGGTGGCGGCCCGTGTTCAGCGGGGCAGCCACCGGCCCGCGCGGAATATAGTTGTTGAAACAACAATCAGCAAGCCTAGAGTATTCCGTGGCCGCCGAATCGGGACCAACTCCGCACGCCGACCTCGCGGGCCGGGTGGGCAAGCGCCAGCCCTTCGCCTCGCCCGAGCAGGAGACCTACCTCAATCTGGTGCGGACGCACGCCCGGCTGGCGGCGCCCTTTCACAAGCTGTTCCGGACCCGGGGCATCTCGCCCGCCCTCTACAACATCCTGCGGATCCTGCGGGGGCACATGCGGCATGATGAGGGCGCGGGCAACACCCATTTCGGGGTTCCCGTGCTGCGGATCGGGCAGGAAATGGTCACGCGCGAGCCCGACATGACCAGGCTCATCGCGAGGCTCGCGGCGGGCCAACTGGTGACCAGGGCCCGCTGCGAGGAGGACCGCCGCATCGTCTACGTGCGGATCACGCCGCGGGGGCTGTCGCTGCTGGAGGTGATCGAGCCCGAGATCGACGCGCTGCACCGCTCACAGTTCGGTCGGCTGAGTCGGGAGGAACTCGGGATGCTCAACCGGCTGCTGTTTCTGGCGTCGGGTGACGCCGATTCTTGAACGCCGCGGCGGATCTCGGGCGTGTGCGCAGGCCGGGATCCGGCGCTTGGGCTGATATGCTCGGGTTCGGGCTCATCACCCGAGAGGAGTTCACCGTGGCCGGCGGATCAGGAACGCAAGCGAAGCCCGGGTTCAGCAAGGCGATCGCCGATGCGGTGATCCGGGTCGTGAAGAACGACCCCACGTCGGTGTCGCGTGTCTCGAGTTGGCTCAGCAGCGTGATGCCGACAGGGCTGGGCTGGACGGGCTCGGTGCGGAACTTGGGCTACGTGGTCACCTTGCAGGACCCGACCGACCCGACGACCGCGGCGAAGGTCTGCACCGGCATCGCCGAGGCAACGTCGACAGCGATCAACCGGGCGATCAAGTCGGACAAGGTCCCGCTGGTGGGCGTGAAAGCGGCGACGATGATCGACCGGGTGAGCCCGCACGCGGGCGTGTACCACACCGCGACCAAGGTGGTTACCGCCGAGGGGGGCGAGGCGGTGTTCGACTGGCACGCCACGCTGGAGATCGACAACCCGATGATCTCGAAGGTCGACGATTGGCTGAATTGCACAGGAGAGACTCCTGCGAAGCTGTTCAAGGGGTGGTGAACGCGAGTTCAGCACGGCTTTCCGAGGATGTAGAGGCGGTAGCCGCTCTCGGTCGGGTCCATGGTCCGTCCTTCATGGTCGGCGGTATCGATCATGTCGAAGCCTGATCGCCCGATCAGGTCGGTCCACTGTTCGAGGCTGTAGGTGCGCAGGCGGTAGGTACTGTCGCGGTGGTCGGTGCCGGCGGGCGTCTCGATCATCAGGTGACTCAGGACGCGCTCGACGCGGGCGCCTCCCCGCCGTCCGGTCGCGGGGATGTACTGGACGGTCTGGGTGACCCCGAGCGAGCCCCGCCTGGCGGACCAGACGTCCTCGGTCGGCTGCTCGCAGCCATAGAGACAGGTGCTCAGCCCGACCGCGTACACACCGCCGGGGCGGAGGACGCGGTGGACCTGGTCCAGGTGGGCGAGCGCGTCGACATCGGTCATCAGGTGGCGGAAGGTGTTGATCGTGTTGAACGCGAAGTCGATCGAGGCGGGCTCGCACACGCCCTCATCGGCGAAGGTACGCATGTCTGCGGCGTACACGCGGGCGAGGCGATCGAGGCCGGCCCGCTTGAGGCGGGCACGGGCGTACGCGATCATCTCGGGGTTGAGATCGAACCCCGTGATGGGCGTGCCGCGGGCCGCGGCGAGGCGGACGCATCGCCCGCTGCCGCAGGCGGGCTCGAGCCAACGCTGGCGGCGGGACCGCGTGGCGACGTGGCGCAGGGCGGCACGTTCGAGCCCGTCGAGTTCCTCGGCCGTGCCCGGCGTGTGGAGGACGTCGTAGACGGACGCGTCGTTGTAGAAAGCGTTGTGGGTGGCGGGGTCGGGCATGGGGTGGGATTGTTGGGGGCCGGAAGCGATCTCACCGCATTGATCGCTCTTCGACAGCCGAAGGCTCCCTCCGATCCGCCGGCGCGACTTCGAGGCTTCGGCGGACCACCTCCCCCGTCGGTGACGGGGGAGGAGAGATTCGGCGGCATCCTGTAGAATCGGCGGTCCTCGTCTCGGATCATCGCTTCGGAGGGCCTCATGTACGATTCCCGCACGCTCGAGTCGCTCGTCCATTCCACCGCGCCGCTGTTCCTGCGATTCCTCGCCGGCTTCGACGACGAGAACCGGACGCAGCAGGCGTCGGGCCTGCCCAACCACGTCTCGTGGACGCTGGGGCACGTGGCACTGACGATGCACCGCGCCGCCGATGTCATCGCAGGGTTCGACAAGCCCCAGCACCTACCCACCAGCGACTGGGTGCACGGCGACGGGACCGCGGGCGACCCGAGCCGGTACGACACCGAATCGGTGGGCTACGGCTCGACGCCCAAGGCCGACAAGGCGAAGTACCCGCGCATGAAACGAGCGATCGAGATCTACGAGGCGGCGGTGGAGCGGCTGGCCAGCGAGGTCGCGTCGGCGTCGGAGCTGGCGCTCGAGCGCGAGGTGAAGTGGGGCTCGACGACACTGGAGGCCGGGGCGCTTGTGCAGCGGGTGGTGTTCCACACCGGCACGCACACCGGGCAGGTCATCGATCTGCGTCGGGCGCTGGGTATGGCGGGTGTGCTGGGTTGATCGGAGCCCGGGGGCCCGTAGACTGCCCGCATGAAACTCATCGTCACCGGAACAATCGGGATCGACACCATCTACACCCCCGACGGCGAGCACCGCGAGGGCGTGCTGGGCGGGTCGTGCGCCTACTTCGCCGCGGCCGCGAGCCACTACGGGCCGGTGCGGCTCGTCGCGGCGGTCGGGGATGACTTCCCGGGCGAGCACCGCGCGACGCTCGCGAAGTTCCCGAACATCGACGCGGCGGGGCTCGAGGTCCGCGCCGGGTCGAAGACCTTCCGCTGGGGCGGGAAGTACATGGAGAACATGGACGAGCGCGAGACGCTGTTCACCGAGCTGGGCGTGCTCGAGGAGGCGCCGCCCGCGATCCCGGCCCGGTTCGCCGACAGCGACTGCGTGTTCCTCGCCAACAGCCACCCGGCGGTGCAGATGGATCTGCTGAGCCGGCTGCCAAACGCGAAGTTCGTCGTGGCGGACACGATGGACCTGTGGATCAATGTCGCGAGGGACGACCTGACGACGCTGCTGGGCAAGGTGACCGGGCTGGTGCTCAACTACGACGAAGCCGAGCTGTACACGGGGCACCGCAACCCCGTGACAGCCGGGCAGACGATGCTCGAGCGGGGCCCCGCGTTCGTGGTCATCAAGAAGGGCGAGCACGGGGCGATCCTCGTGCACCGCGACGGGCTCGCCGCCCTGCCCGCGTTCCCGACCGCCAACGTCGTCGACCCGACCGGCGCGGGCGACACCTTCGCCGGCGGGATGATGGCCCACATCGCCAAGACGGGCGATACCTCGCTCGACGGCATCCGGCGGGCGATGGCCCACGGGACGATCATCGCCTCGTTCACGATCGAGACGTTCAGCCTCGAACGGCTCAGCGGGATCACCGCGGGTCAGATCGAGGAGCGGTACCAGAAGTTCGCGGGGATGCTGAGGCTGGACTAGCTCGCCCGTCAGGCATGTCCGAACACCCCGACTATCTCGACCCCTACCGCGAAGCCGTGCGCGACGGCGGGCCTCGGTTCGAGTCGCTGCTGTGGCGGAGCCCCGAGGCGCAGCGGCTGCGGTTCGACGTGATGATCGCGTGCTGCAAGCTGCGGGGGCGGGTCATCGTCGACCTGGGGTCGGGCCTGGGCGACTTCGCGCTTCGGATGCACGAGCGGGGCGTCGAGTACGGCCGCTACATCGGCATCGAGGGCGTCGACCAGCTCGCGGGCGAGTCGCGCAAGCGGCTGAAGAGCCTGCCGGAGTGCGAGGTGCGGTCGGATGATTTCGTCGCCGACGCGACGCTTTTCCGGCGGCTCGTCAAGGACGATCGCGCCGAGGTTCTCGCGTTCAGCGGCTCTCTCAATACGCTGACGCAGGAAGAGGCCGAGCGCGTGCTGGGGCGGGCGTGGGACGCGATCGCCAACGTCAAGGGCGGGCAACTCGTCTTCAACTTCCTAAGCGACCGGAGCCGCAAGCACCACGAACCGACAGGCCCCGCCCACCGCTTCGATGCGCTCCGGCTGACGGGCTGGGCCCTCGACCGGGCGACGCGGGTGAAGCTGCGGCACGACTACTGGCACGGGCACGACGCGACGGTGTGGATGGGAGTTTGAGGGGAATCCCGACAGGCCGGGAATCTGTCGAGCCTACGCCTGTGGGGACCATCCCAATTGAGCGACACGCCGGAACGATTGCCAGGGGCGATCCGGCCCGTCGGTTGATTCCGTCTGTTCCGTGCGCACCTTACTCCAGTCGGACTCGGTGTGACGCAGAGACCGATGCCACGGGCGGCCGGGGCGGTCGCCGGGCTTCGGCTCGCGGGCCATTGCCTTCGGGCAGCCGCACATCATCGAGCTGACGTATGGGAAAGGAGGATCCGGATGCGCGGTATCAGCATGACGCTCACTTCCCTCCTCGCCGTCTCGGCCGGGGGTCTGCTCGCTCAAGGGGGCGTCAACCTCTCGGGGACCTATTCGGGGTCCATCAACGGCGACGCGTTCACGGCGACATCGACCGGTTGGCTGGAAGCCGCCGACGGCAGCGGCTACGCCTCGATCGACTTCGATCACATGCCGGATGGGTACGCCTGGCAATTGCCCGCCGGATGCTGGGTCTGCTTCATCTGCTGCAACGGGCGGCTGGAGTTGGCGTCGGCACAGAATATGTTCACCGTGACGGGCGGCAACTACAGCTTCGAGAGGACGATCACCTACAGCGACTCGAGCCAGGTCACACTCAGCGGATCGGTGGCCTACGACGACATCAGCAACACACTTGTCTATGACGTGGTGTGGGGCGGTTCGTGCACGATCCCGTTGGCCGACATCGTCGACGTAGCCTGGCCCGCGGAGGAACGCTTCAGCCAGTTGGGGCCCGGGAGCATCAGTTCGCACGGCGCGACCGGCGTGACGCTGGCCGGTGGCGGGACCATGGGCATGACTTTCGATGGGACAATCACCTACGCGGGGGGCGGGATGCTCCCGTTCGACGAGGTTGCGTACCTCACGGCGACCTCGACCTGGGTTGGGCCGCCCGACTCGGTGCTGACGATGGGGATCGCCCCGGGTGGGTCGTACATCATCCCCGCCCCCGGCGCGATCATGCTCGTGGGTGTGGCCGGGATCGGCCTCGGGTCGCGGCGGCGGCGGACACTCGTGTAGGCGTGCGGCCGGGTGCCGTGGAGTCGCGAAGCTACTCCACGAACAAGAGCATCCGATCGTGGAGAAACCGCGCGGCGCGGTGTCTCCACGGCACCCGCCGGGATCACGAGGCCGACCGGGGCGCGGGGTCCACCCGCTCATCTCAGACAGGCGAGTGGTCGCTCCGGTCGATCTCGTAACGGAACGCGTCGAGCCCTTCGCATCGTTCCTTCCCCACGAAGCGCAGACCCAGCTTCTCGAGCACGCGGATCGACGCCGCGTTGTCGGGGAGAACGAGCGCGATGATGCGTGGCAGCTCGAGCGTTTCGAACCCGAATGCGAGCGTCGCCGCCCCGGCCTCGGTGGCGTAGCCCCGGCCCCAGTGCTCGGGGAGGAAGCGGTAGCCCAGGTCGACCTCGCCCAGGTCGTCGAGATGCTTGAGGCCGCAGAAGCCGATGAGCCGGCCCGTCTCGCGGAGGAAGCAGCCCCAGCGCCCGTAGCCGTGGGTGGTGAAGTCGGGGTATTCAATGATGGCCCGGCGGGCTTGTTCGACCGACTCGAGCGGGGGCTCGCCGGTGTAGCGCATGACCTCGGGGTTCGAGTTGAGGGCGAAGAAGGTGGGGGCGTCGTCGGGGGTCATGGCCCGGTGGAGGAGGCGGGGGGTTGTCGGGCCGGTGAGGTGGGGTTTCATCGTTGAACCGACTGTAACCGACCAACCCGATGGACCAGCGCCACGGCGCTACTCGTTCGGTCGCGCGTCAGGACCGTGTCAGACATCACGATCATCCGGGCACGATCCGGCAGGCTGGGCGTGGCACCCGGCGCTCGTCAGGGAATCAGTGATCAACGCACTCCAGTTCAGGTCGGAGCCACTCGGACTCTTGATCGCTTTCCCGAACGCCCAGAGCGCCTTATCGACTGCTCGGGCATCGCCTTCTGACGCCAGTTCGGCCCAGAACGGCAGGTACTCGTCTCTGTACCGTGCGATCTTCGCGGATTCTCTCAGCGAATCCAGTTCCTTGTAGCCGGTTTGCTTCATCGCGTGCATGGCGCGATACACATGCTGATCAAAGATCGGAAATCTGGCGGGTCTCCAGATATGGAGCATGAAGATACCCCAGACCACACCTCCACCGCCGATGGCCTGCCACAGCGCCTCCACGGTTGCCGAATCGCCGATCGCATCAAGTCGACCTGGTGCATCGTGATAATACGCGCGAATCGACGCCGCCTTCTTCGCCGCGATCTTGCCGCCGTTCTTCCACGTGTAGAGAGCGTCGATGCGTTCGGGCGTCAGTGATTTGCCGATATTCTCGGCATAGATTGACTCGAGTGGATACCGATACAGGGCTTCCCAGAACTCGATGAACGCTCCGATGGATCCCCGGGAAGGCACGAGAATCGGCGTCCATAGCGACCCATCGCTCACTGCCTCTTCCCCTTCCCCTTCCGATCCTGCCTGTAATCGCTCTTCCCCTTGTCCCTTCGCTTGCTCTTCATGCTCCGCCGCTTGCCGCCCGGCGTCTTGAAGCCCGCGCCCTTGCCCTCGCCCAGACCGCCCGCGTCCTCGCCCAGCGTCAGCTTGAGCCCCCCACCGCCCTTGATCTTGCCCGCGGCTCTTCCCTCCGGATCGGCGACCTGGAGTTCCAATTGTCGCTTCTGGAGGTCGACGGCCGCGATGACGACGTCGAACATGTCGCCCATCTTGTAGCTCCGCCCGCTGTGCGCATCGACGAGGGCGCCCGTCTTCGAGTCGATCACCCAGCGGGGCGGGCGGTTGTCGCGGGTCACGTCGCCCGGCAGGTCCTCCTTCTTGATCATGCCGTCGGCGAGGTACTTGTCGATCTGGACGAAGATGCCGCGGGGGGTGACGCCCGTCACCACGCCCCGCATCACGTCGCCGATGTGCTGCTCGCTGAGGAGCTGGAGGACGAGGTACTGCCGCAGTTCGCGCTCCGCGTCCTCGGCGTTCTGCTCGGTCGCGGTGATGTGCCGCCCGATGTCGACCAGCGCGGGCTCGGGGGGGCAGTTGTGGTCGCCCTTGAGCCGCTTGCCCATCGCAACCCAGGCCTCATCGCCGTCGTCTCCCGATGGCGGCCGGTTCTCGCCGTTGTCGGTTTCGCGGAGGTAGGCCTGCATCGCGCGGTGCACGGTCAGGTCGGCGTAGCGGCGGATGGGGCTGGTGAAGTGCGCGTAGGCCTCGCTCGCCAGGGCGAAGTGCCCGATCAGCGCCGGGGAATACTCCGCCTTGGTCAGCGTCCGCAGCACCGCCATGTGGACGGCCCTCGCGGCGGGCGTGCCCCGCGTCGCGTCGAGCAGGCCCTGCATCTCCTCGCGCGTGGGGCTCTGGGGGATCTTGTAGCCCGCGACGGTCGCGGCTTTCTGCAGGTGGTCGACGTCCCCCGGCACGGGCTCGGGGTGTATCCGCCGGATCAGCGGCACGCGGAGCCGCTCGAACAGGCGGGCGACCACCTCGTTCGCCTCGACCATGAACATCTCGATGAGCTTGTGGGTGTAGGCGTCGTCCTCCTGCTCGGCGTCGACCACCTTGCCGTTCTCGTCGAAGATCAGCTCCACGTCGGGCAGGTCGAGGCTGATCATGCCCTGGCGGTGCCGGCGTGCCTCGATCACCTTCGCGAGCGCGTTCATCTCGCGAACGGTGGCCAGCAGCTCATCGGAATAGTCGGGCTCGGTCTTCGCGTGCTTCTTCGCTTCCTCTGGATCCCCGTCGATCAGGGCCTGGGCCTCGAGGTAGGTCATCCGCTTGCGGCTCTTGATGAGCGTCTGCTGCACGCCCTGGGCCTTGACGTGGCCCAGCTTGTCGTAGCGGATCCACGCGGTCTTCGCGAACCGCGGCACGCCCTCCTGGAGTGAGCAGATGCCGTTCGAGAGGATCTCGGGCAGCATCGGGATGACCAGGCGGGGCAGATAGCACGAGTTGCCCCTCTCGTAGGCCTCCTCGTCGAGCGGGCTGCCGGCGGGGATGAAGTGGGCCACGTCGGCGATGTGGACCCCCAGCTCCCAGCCGTCCAGCCCGTTGGCGTTGCGATTGAGCCGCCGGATGCTGATCGCGTCGTCGTAGTCCTTCGCGTCGGGCGGGTCGATGGTCGAGATGAACACGTCGGTGATGTCGGCCCGCCCCGCTTCGTCGAACTCGTTGAGCGCCGCCTGCCCCCGCTGCTCCCACTCGTGGATCTGCCGGTCGAACTCGGCCGAGGCGTTGCGGGCCTGCTCGATGCAGTCGTCGTCGAACTCGCTCTCGGGGAGCGAGTAGGCCGCGATCACGGCCTGGGTCTCGACGTCGGGCCGACCCGCCTCGCCCAGCACCTTGGTGATCACGCCCTCCGGCAGCGCGTTGCCCTCTGGGTACTCGATGATCTCGAGCACGACCTTGTCGCCCGGCTTGACGTTTTTCGCCTCCGCGTCGCGGACGACGACGGGATCGGTGAGCTCCTTGCCATCGGGGTAGGCGAGCCAGGTGTCGCCCTGCTTGCCGATCTCGCCCGTGAAGTTGGCCCGCCGCCTCTTGAGGATCTCGATGACCTCGCCCGCGAACTGCTTCTGGAGCGAGCCCAGGCGCTTCTCGCGACGGAAGTCGCGCTCGTACTCGATCTTGACGGTGTCGCCCGACAAGGCCCCGTTGGTCGCGTGCTCGGGGATGAAGACATCGCCGTCGGCCGACTTGATCGCGGGCTCGACGAACCCGAAGCCCTTCGCCGAGCCCCGGAAGATACCGGTGAGCTCGCCCCGGTCGGGCATGTGCGGGAGGGTTACGACGCCGTCGTCGTCGACCGCGAGCTGGCCTTGGTCGCGCAGCTCGAAGACGGCCTGCTTGAACCCCTGCATGTCGTCCTTGAAGCCCAGCTCGACGGCGAGCGGCCCCAGGGCCTTGGGCTCGTAGGTGGGGTGGCGGAGGTGCTGGAGCACACGGTGTTGGAAGCGGAGGGCCATGTCGGCAGGATAGTGGCTGCCGCCTGCGCCGGCGTAGAGGCGGGCGGCGGTCCCCCGCGGGCCCAGGGCGCCGGAACCCTCCAGCGAACGACTTGTCACCGCACACTCGCTCCAGGACGGTCAGGCGGTGATGTACACCCGCGCGCTCGACCTGAACGCCCTGGGCTCGAACCCCAGGTGCCGGTAGGCCTTGCCGTTGTCGCAGATCGCGTCGAGCGCGCCCATTCGCGCCATGCCCGTGTCGAATGGGAGCAGCTCACCCAGGCCGAGCAGCTTGAACTTCCAGGCCTGCGCCGCCGCAAGCACGCCCGGCACCCCGATCGGCGGCAGTCCCTTCTTGCCGTGCGTATCGGTATCGCGCACGAAGCGGAGCATCTCGGGGAATGTCAGGACCTCCGGGCCCGTGATCCGGTAGATCTCGCCGATCGACTCGGGCGTCGTCAGGGCGTCGGCGAACAGCTTGGCCACGTCGTCGACGTGCACCGGGGCGACCCGCGGCTCGACAAGCCGGGGCGGGTTGATCGGGCCGGGCGCTCCGTGCTGCTCGCATCGGTAGAAGAAAGGCATGAACACGAACGGAAAGCGGCGCCCTTCGCACCAGCCCTCGACCATCTGCATGAACTCACCGTCGGCGCCGTGGATCAGCCCGGGCCGGAAGATCGTCCAGTCGAGGCCGCTCGACTCGACGATCTGCTCGGCCTCGAACTTCGTCCGCTGGTACTCGGCCTTGCCTCCCGGGTCGGCCGCGATGGCGGACATGTGGATAAAGCGGCGCACACCCAGGCGCTCGCACGCCCCGGCGATCGCGCGGGTCGCCTCGACGTGCACCCGCCGGAATGTCTGGCCCCCGGGCCGCTCGCGGATGATGCCGACCAGATGGATGCACGCGTCGGCCCCTGCGATCAATTGCCTTACAGACTGATCGTCGAACAGATCGCCCTCGACGAACTCGACACGCTCGTCGGCGGGCAGCGCACGCGCCGCCCTTG
The DNA here is from genome assembly GCA_023898685.1 of Phycisphaeraceae bacterium. Taxonomy (GTDB): domain Bacteria; phylum Planctomycetota; class Phycisphaerae; order Phycisphaerales; family UBA1924; genus UBA1926. The sequence continues at coordinate 1,929,627 of CP060234.1, read as the reverse complement.
ACGCGCTGCGGGTGAGCACGCGGGCCGACTGCCCACGCTGAAGCAACTCGGCCACGATGTGCCTTCCGACGAATCCGCTGGCCCCGGTCAGAGCGATTGTCATCGTGTTCTCCGCCCCTGCATCGATCGTGTCGCCCCATCCCCCCGGGGGGCGGCGCCCAAGCCTAGCCGGACCGTGTCCGCGGGGCCGAGCCGACGTAGCCTGTGCGCATGCTCTCGGCCGACTCGATCACCTTCGGTTTTCGCCGCGATCGGCCCGTGCTCCGCGAGGTCAGCCTCGCCGTGTCCCCGGGGCGGGTCACCGCGCTAGTCGGACCAAATGGGTCGGGCAAGACGACGCTGCTCAGGCTGCTCGCGGGCCTGCTTTCGCCGCTCGGGGGGGGCGTGCGGCTGGAGGGCCGGCCGGTCGCGGCCTGGATCCCGGCCGAACGGGCGAGAAGACTGGCCTATGTGCCGCAGCGATCCGGGGTGGCCTTTGGCTACTCGGTGATCGACGTCACACGCTTCGGCCTGGTCGAGGCGGGGCGGGGCGAAAGCGGATCGGCCGAGCGGGCGTTGGAACGGGTCGGTCTGATTGATCGAGCCCACGAGCCGTTCGGGCACCTGAGCATCGGGCAGCAGCAACGGGCATCACTGGCGAGGGCCCTGGCGCAGATCCGCGTGGGATCGGGCCCGGCCGTGTTGCTGGCCGACGAGCCGGTGAGCGCCATGGACCCCCGGCACGCCGTGGCCTCGCTGGGCCTGATCCGGGGTCTGGCCGAACCGGGGCGTGAGACGGATCGGCACGTCGGGGTGCTCGTGGTGCTGCACGACCTTTCGCTCGCGGCCCGGTTCGCCGACGACGCCGTGCTTCTCGATGAATCGGGCCGGATCGCCCACGTTGGGCCGGTGGGCGACGTGCTCGAACCGGCCAGACTGGAATCGGTCTTCGGCATCGGGTTTGCCCGCGTGGAGGCGGCCGAGACGCCGCCCGCGATCGTGCCCCTGGGGAGGGCGGGGCCCGAGCCGGACCGCCGCTTGCCGGGCCCGTAGACTTGGGTCGTGAACAATCTCCCCGGCCTGATGCAGATCGTCATCTTCGTGATCCTCGTCATGGGGCCGGTGTTCGGCACCATCGCGAAGAAGGCGAAGACCCACGCCGACCAGAAGCGGCTGGAGATGGAGCGAAACAAGCGTCGTGTGCAGGCGCTGCGGACCGGGCAACCGTTCGAGCAACTCGAACGGGAGGAGCAGCAGTCGGCCGAGTCGATGCGCCGTGCGAAGCTGGAGGAGCTGCAACGGCGTCGGCAGGAGCAGATCGAGGAACTGCGGCGTCGGCACCGCGAGGCCCAGGCCCGGGCGGCGGCGCAACAGGCACCGATGCAGGGCGCCCAGGTGCGGACATCGGGGCGGCCCCAGGCGCCCATCTCGGCTCCAGTGCCGGCGCGACCGCCGGCCCCGCCGCAGCCGCGCCCACAGCCCGTGGCTCGATCGGCCCAGCCGATGGGCTCCCCGCGTCAGACCCGGACCGCCGCCGACGCGGCCAAGCAGCGCGAGCTGGAGCGCCGGCGGGCGGAACTGAGAGCCCGGCGCGAGCAGTACGAGCGGGCGAAGGCGCAGGCCGAGCGGGCCCGGGCGGCGCCGGTTCGCGAGCGGCCGCCGGCGGCGCCGCAGCGCGCCGCGGCCCCGCGCGTCAAGGCGCCGGTTCAGGCGGCGGGGTCGGCGTCTCTTCGCTCGGTGATGAACGATCCCGACGCGATCCGCCGGGCGATCATCATGAATGAACTGCTCTCGCCGCCGATGGCCCTGCGCGAGCCGCCCGGCATGGTGTGAGCAGGTTCGGCTGTGCGCCTCGACCCATGACCAGCCCCGGAGCGCCGACGAACGCGGATACCGAATACCTATCCCAACAGGCTCGTGCGCTGCGAGCCTGACGCGCCAGTGAAGGACAAGTGCGCCGGAGTCCTTCGCTGGCGCTACAGGCTCGTCGGAAAAACCACGTTCTCAACTGGAATCCGCGCAGCTCAGTGAACCTGCTCCCGATCTACGGGCACGGTGACTTTGCGCACGTGTTTGAATCGCAAGCCGAGGACCCGGATCGAGTAGTCGACCAGTTCGCTGCGCACGCCGCGGCCCGGGTCGTACACAAGCGTCGAGATGTGAGTCGCCTCGGCCGGCCCCACGCTGATGCGCATGTCGGCGAGCGCGCGGACGGCGCCGGGCGGGTCCTCCGGCGACGGGCCCGCCAGCTCAACGTGCCGGCGGGCGGTGCCGGAGAGCACGACGCGGGATTCGTCCTTGGGGCTGCGTTCGGTCATGCGCGTCGAGTCGTCGAACGCGATGCCCGGCTCGAGGCGCGTGGGCCAGAGGCGGAGCGGCGGCTCGAATACATAGAGGCGGGGCGGGCCTTCCGGATCGGTGTCCTTGATCGATCGCGTCCACTCGAGGAGGACCGAGCCATCCGCATCGAAGCGGTAGTGCGACTGGCGGGGCGTCTGGCCCGCGTCGGTCTCGATCGCGGTCCAGGAGCCGTCGGCCTCCGGGGCCGTCGTCTCGTGGACGGCGGTGCCGATCAGATCGCCCGTGTCCGGGTCGCGGATCTCGCGGGTCTCTCGCCGGGGGCCGGGATGAGCCAATTCGGAGGCGGCGAGTGCGAATCCCGGCGCGACCGCCCCGGTGTCGGTCGCGGGGCGATGGCTCGAGCACCCGGTGAGGGCGAGTGCCGCGAGCAGCGGACCGAGCGCCCTGTATACTCGCCCTATGAATCGACGCTTCCGGACGCGCTCGGCGTTGGGCATGCTGGTCCTCTCCGTCGCCTTCTCGGCGATGCTGGGGTGCGACTCGATGAGCCTGAGTCGGGCCCGCGGCGCCAAGAGCCTGCTCGCCCTATTCAAGCCCCCCACCCCCGGCGAGGCCGTGGACATGGCGCTGGACAAGTACGACGCCGACCAACGCTACCGCGGGACGGCGCTGCTCGCCAACGTGCCCTATGGGGGCGAGGATCCGTACCTCAAGCTGTTCGTCGACGCAGCGCAGGACCCCGACTCGGGCGTGCGGCAGGTGGGCGTTCGGGCGCTGGGCATCCACGGCGGGCCCGAGCACGTACCTCTGATCGTCGAGCGGCTGACCGACGACGAGTGGCTCGTCCGGATGGAAGCGGCCCGGGCGCTCCAGCGCCTGCACAACGACGCCGCGATCGGCCCGCTGATCGATCGCGTCGACCCCGAGAAGGAGATCCAGGCCGCGGTGCGTGCCGAGGCGGCGGACGCACTGGGGCAATACCGCGAGCCGCGGGTTCTCCAGGCGCTGATCGCGGCCCTGAACGACCCGAGCCTGGCGGTGAACCACAACACGGCCACGGCGCTCGAGATCCTGACCGGGCAGGACCTGGGCTACGAGCCCGCGGAATGGCTCGCGTGGCTGAAAACGACCGACGACCCGTTCAAGGCGGGTCGGCTGTACACCTACCCCGGGTTCCAGCGCGACAAGCTCTGGTATGAATACCTGCCGTTCGTCGCCCCGCCCCCGCTTGAGGCCGAGTCGGTTCCGGTGGGGCTCCAGCCCAGGTTCGATTCGTGACGAGACCGTTGATCCGCAGTGGAGGTTGTGCATGAAGGCACTGCGCCGGCGGGGTCCCGACACGCTGCTCGACACGGACGCGACCGCGCCCGAGGCCGGGCCGGGGGAGGCATTGATCCGCCCGACGCTGACGGCGATCGGCCCGAGTGACCTCGCGGTCGCCCGCGGGGAGATCCCGTTCGAGGGCATCATGGGGCATCGCTTCGTGGGCGTGGTCGAGGCGGTTGGGGAAGGCGTCGCCGATCGCTGGCGACACGCACGCGTCGTCGGCAACATCAACATCGCCGACGCGACCAGCCCGCTGGCGCGCCGCGGCCTGGGCAATCACGCGCCCGATCGCCGGGTGCTGGGCCTGCTGGGCAAGGACGGGTGCTTCGCCGAGCGGTTTACGCTCCCCGCGTCGAACCTCGCTGTCGTTCCCGACACGCTGGACGACGGGCAGGCCATCGCCGCCGAGCCCCTGGCCGGGGCGGTGCACGCCTCGCGGATCGTGCATCTCGAACGCAAGGGCTTCGTCACGGTCATCGGCGACAATCTCTCGGCCCTGCTGTGCACGCAGGTGATGGAGCCCCTGAACAACACCGTCCGCCTCCTCGGTCGGCGGCCCGAGCGGTTCGAGATGGCCGAGCGTTGGGGAGTGCGGCACCGGCACATCGAGGAGGTCGGGCTGCGCGGCGACCAGGACGTGGTGATCGTGTGCACCGGGTCGGCCCGGGACTTCGCGTTCGCGATGGGGATGGTCAGGCCGCGCGGGAAGATCGTGCTGAAGACCGAGCCCATCCCGCTGCCCGGGGTGGAGTTGGCCGGCGCGGCGGCGGGGGTCGACCTGACACCGGTGATTCGCGACGAGATCGAGGTGTACGGGGCGCGGTGCGGATCGGTGGCGGACGCGATCAGCGTGCTGTCGTCGGGCGCCGTCGACGTGACGAGCCTGGTGACCAAACGTGTGAAGTTCACAGACGGGGTCGCCGGTCTGCGGGCGGCGGCGGAACCCGAGCAGATCGTCGTCGTGATGGAGATGTGACCGGGCGGGGTTCGACCCCGCGCCCCCCGTCGCGCGCCGTTCAGGGCAGGTCGAGGGGCACCCACGGGAACCCCACGGGGACCAGCTCGGGTCGCTCGTTGATCCACCCGACCAGCCACGCGAAGGCATCGACGAGCCCAGGGCCCGGACGGCTGAACACGCGCCCGTCGACCACCGCGACGCGGCCGGATTGCGCGGCCGGCAGAGCGTTCCACCACGCGCTCGCACGCAGCCGCTCCGCCTGAGCGACGGCTTGATCGAGCGAGAGTCCGCGCGGGGCGATGATGAGGCGTTCGGGCCGCGATGCGGCGAAGACCTCGGCGGGCACGCCGATGGACGGGCCCGCGACGCGCTGGCCTGCCTGCATCCCCGCGGCGGCGCCGGCACAGGGTCGGGCGACAGTTTCGTTGAGCGGGTGCCGCCCGCCGGCCCGCTCGATCATCTGCACGGTCCAGAGCCCCGCGATCGCGAGCGGATCGGTGCATTCCAGGAAACCGACGACGGGGCCCTCGGTATACGGATTGACATACGACTCGGCCGCGAGCCATCGCCCGCGGAGTTCAAAGACGGCCCCCGAGGCCTCCTCTTCGAGCCCGATCGCCCGCCCCACGGTGAGGTGGTCGTCCAGCACGCCCTCGATCGTGTCGGGGGAGAGCGCGACGATCTCGGCGCGGCGGCCGCCCTGCATCCCGGCGACCGCGTCGCGCAAGGAGCCTGGATCGATGGAACCGGGCCCTTCCGGACCACCCGTCAGCACAACGTCCGGCCGGAGTTCGGCCAGACGCCGGGCGTCGAGCGTCCAGCCCGGGCCCGGCGGGTCGTACGATGTGCACGGGGCCGTCAGCACCGGCCGATCAAGGACTTGCGGGGGCCCGTCGCACGCATGGCTGCGCCCCACGAGGCGGCCGATCCCGCCGATTCGGGCGACAATGTCGGTGGCGGATGGGGCAAGGCTGACAACGCGCATGGAACCCCGAACAATGATCGCGGAACAGACCGAACACCACCCGCCCCGAGACGGCGGCCGCCCGAGACGGTACGCTCGCCCGATGCATACGGAGAGGATTCACAAGGTGATGGAGCACTTCGCGAGGTTGGGTCGTGCCCCGGCGAGCCGGGGCATGGCGATCGTGATGGCGATGATCGCGGCGCTGGTGCTGGCGGGCGTGGCTCCGGTCGCGTCGGCCCAGGAGCAAGCGCCGCCCCGCCGAGCCGCGGGCGTGCAGACGGGCGATGAAACCGACCAGCCGGCCGAGCCCGAGGCCGAGGAGCCCGCGGCCCCGAGGGCCGAGCCGACCGCGACGATCGTGGAGGACGGGGACGACCCGTTGATCACGTTCAGCGAGACTTCGGAGCCGATGGACCTGACGGCGCTGGTCGACCTGGTGGCGAACACGCTGCACATCAACGTGAGCGTGCGCGGGGAGCTGCGCGGGTCGGTGCTGTTCAACACAGCGCAGTCGGTGCACAAGAGCAAGCTGCTGCCGCTGCTGGACGCGATGCTCGAGCAGAACGACTTCTCGATCACCTACGACGAATCGAGCGGGTTCTACCTGATCCAACCCAAGGCGAACGTGCCGGTGGTGTTCACCGATGAGCTGGCGACGACGAAGCTGATCGAGATCCCCTCGATCAAGCCTTCGTCGCTGAGCGACGCGATCGGCAACGTGCTGGGTGGCCAGGCGACGGGGGTGAGCTATCTCGACGAGTTGGGGCTGCTGATCATCACCAACACGCCGCGGCAGATCGCGCGGGTGGAGGAGCTGATCAACCGGGTGGTGGCGCGTCAGAAGGAGATGACGCTCACGCCGATCGAACTCAAGTACATCTCGGCCCTCGCGGCACGCGAGCGGCTCATCGCGCTGGTGGGCGCCGACGAATCGCAGTCGGGGGGCGTGACGCGGCAGCCCCGACAGGGCGGGGCCCCCAACCAGGCACAGCCGAACATCGGGCCCTCGGGGACGAACTCGCTCGAGAACATGGCCGAGCGGCTGTCGGTCGACCCCCAGTCGAACGCGCTGCTGTTCCGCGGCACACCCGACGAGCTCGAACGGGTGATGACCTACGTCGCGATGATCGACCGGCCCAATACGCTGAAGGCCAAGCGGCATTTCGTGGGCTCGGCGGCGAGGCAGATCGCCGAGCTGGCGAGCGGGCGGGGCCTGGGTGAGGTGATCGTGCTCGAGGACACGTCGTCATCGCAATCGACCCAGTTCACCTTCAACCGCAACGCCCAGCAGCAGGGCCAGATCCAGCAGACCGACTCGACGGCGATCACCGGGCCGACCCTGGTGGTCGACGTCAAGAACGGGGAGATCGTCTACTACGGCACCGCCGACCAGCAGGAGACGCTGGCGGAGATGATCAGCACGCTGGACACCGAGTCCGACCGGGTCGTCATCCGTTCCTACAAGCTGCACCACGCGGTGGCCGAGGACGTGGCGACCGTGATCACCTCGCTGCTCACGGGCCAGACCCAGTCGCAGCAACAGGGCGGGCTGTTGCCGCAGTCGCGGAACCAGTTCAACCAGGCGCCGCAGTTCATCAACCAGTTCGGTCAGGGCGGCGGCGAGGGGGAGATCGGCCCGTTCGATCCGACACGCGACTTCGTCGTCGCCGACACGCCCAACAACCAGATCATCGTCAAGGCGCCGGTCAAGCAGCAGGAGGATTTCCAGAGGCTGATCGAGCGGCTCGACCTGCGTCGCCGGCAGGTGTACATCGAGGCGCTGATCGTTTCGGTGACGGACAACGAAGACTTCCGCCTGGCCATCGACGCCCAGTTCAAGGCGGGGCAGTTCGTCGGGCAGACCAACTTCGGGCTCACCGACGTGGGCACTGCGCTCACGACGGCAAACCTCCCGCTGCCCGGCCTGGGCGGGCTGACGACCTCGCTGATCAAGAGCCAGTATCTGCCCTTCGTGCTCAACGCGATCAAGAACGAGACGGACGGGCGGATCCTCTCACGCCCGCAGCTGCTCGTCAACGACAACGAGGAGGCGAGCATCGTTTCGACCGAGGAGCGCCAGACCCTGACCCAGACGCAGGGCACCGGCGGGATCACGAACAGCATCGGGACGCCCGTCACGGCCGGCACGACGCTCACGGTCACGCCCGGCATCTCCGAGGCCGGCTTCCTGAGGCTCGAATACGAGATCACCTTCGACAACTTCATCGGCACCGGGAGCGACACTCTTCCCCCGCCCGCGAACCGGCGTCAGGTGACGGGCAGCGTCACCATGCCGTCGGACGCGACGATTGTCGTGGGTGGGCTCACCGTCGAGGACAGCGGGAGCACGATCGTCAAGGTGCCGATCCTGGGCGACCTGCCCATCCTCGGCCCGCTGTTCAGCGACACCAACAAGACGTCGAGCTCGCAGCTGCTCTACATCTTCATCACGCCCAAGATCCTCGTCGACCCCGACTTCCGCGACCTGCGGCTGATCACCGAGGGCCCGCAGGACGCGGCGCAGATCGACCAGTCGCTGCCCCCGCTCGAGCCGGTCGCGATCAACCGATTCGTCGACCGGCCGGATGACGAGGGCCACGCGCCGTGAACGAGGCCAACGGACAGCACGGGAAGGGCGGACGAGAAAACGCCGCGATCGTCGCGGATGAATTCGCGTCGGTCGCCGAGCAGTTCGGCTCGCTGGGCCTCTCGGCCGATCAGCTGCGGACGATCGCGACGGCGGACGGCGGCGACGAGCACCCCTGGGATCTGATGATCCAGCTCATGGGGGCCGACGAGCAATCGGCGCTCGAGGCGCTCGCGGCGCGGACCGGCCTGCCGTTCGAGGCCGAGCCCGTGCTGGACGAATCGGGCGGCAGCTTCTACGAGCACGTGGCGCCCGACTTCGCGCGCACGCACATGGTCGCGGGGATCCGCGTCGAGGGCGGGGCGATGACGATCGCCGTCGCCCAGCCCATGCAGCCCAGCGTGTTCAGCCTGATCGAGGACCGCGTGCGGATGCCGATCGAGCTGCTGCTGGCGCCGCGGGCGGCGGTGGCGAGCCTGATCAACCGCGGCTACGAGCGCCGGGGCGACCTCGTCGAGGAGATCGTCGAGGAGATGCCGCTCGACGCCTCGGCGATCGAGACGGCCGCGGGCGCCGTGGGCCGGCAGACCGACCTGCTGGCGCTGGCGCGGCAGACGCCCGTGATCCGGCTGGTGAACATGATCCTGTTCGAGGCGCTGCGCCGGCGGGCGAGCGACGTGCACATCCACCCGATGGAGACGAGGCTCGTGATCCGCCTGCGTGTCGACGGCATGCTCGTCGACGCGTTCAGCCCGCCCCTGAGCCTGGCGCCCGCGATCAGCAGCCGCCTGAAGGTGATGACCGAGCTGGACATCGCCAACCGGCACAGCCCGCAGGACGGGCAGACGACGGTGCGGATCGGCTCGAAGAAGGTCGACATCCGCCTGAGCGTGATCCCGACGATCTTCGGCGAGCGCGTGGTGCTGCGCCTGCTCGACCAGAGCCAGACGCAGCTCTCGCTCGATGCCCTGGGCATGGACAAGAAGCTCCAGGGCCAGCTGATGGACATGGTCGAGCGGCCCAACGGGATGGTGCTCGTGACCGGGCCGACGGGCTCGGGCAAGACGACGACGCTCTACGCCGCCCTCGACCGGATCGACCGGACGAGCCGGAACGTGATGACGATCGAGGACCCCGTCGAGTACCGCCTCGAGGGCATCAGCCAGATGCAGGTGAACCCGAAGCGGAACGTGACGTTCGGGTCGGGCCTGCGCGCGCTGCTTCGTCAGGACCCGGACGTGATCCTCGTCGGCGAGGTGCGCGACCACGAGACGGCCCAGCTCGCGGTGCAGGCCTCGCTGACGGGCCACCTCGTGCTCGCGACGCTGCACACCAACGACGCACCGAGCGCGATCCCGCGATTGATCGACATCGGGCTCGAGCACTATCTCGTGACCAGTTCGCTGCTGGGCGTGCTCGCGCAGCGGCTGCTGCGCAAGTGCGACCCCGACCACCCGGGGCAGTACAAGGGCCGGCTCGCGGTGCACGAATTGATGCGCGTGACGGACACGATCCGGCGTTTGACGGCGCAGAACGCGGACGCGGTGACGATCTACCAGGCCGCGGTGGACGAGGGCTTCGAGCCGATGCGCGTCGACGCGATGCGGAAGGTCGAGCAGGGCCTGAGCGATCAGGCCGAGGTCTTCCGCGTGCTGCACTGACGCGCCGCTATTCGCGAAACCACGCTGATTTCTCGGGAATGCGGCGCGATCTGCGCCGCATTCGTGGAATCTTTATTTCGTGACATGAGAAACGCGGGGGTTCACGCATCGCACCAAACCACTGCGATTGCAGGGAAAAACGCTGTGTGGGTACAACGCACCCCCTGTTTTGCGGGAAAAACGGGCTGTTTTCCGGTTGCCATGCGCGAGGGTTGGCCTTACGGTGCTTTCGAACAACTTTAGCGATAGGCGGATGCATGCGCGCACGACCGAGTCACAGCGGGGCAGATGATACTCTTTTGGATTACAAGCCCCAGGAGTACGGCGATGACCCGACGCAGGTGCGGGAGACCGACAAGTACACCGACGAGTATGTCCGTGGCTTCGTCGAGAAGTGGGATGAGCTGATCGACTGGGATCGCCGCGCGAAGAGCGAGGGCGATTTCTTCATCGACGCGCTCCGCGAGCGGGGCGTCAAGCGCGTGCTCGACATCGCGACGGGCACGGGGTTTCACTCCGTGCGCCTGATCGAGGCGGGCTTCCAGGTGGTCAGCGCCGACGGCAGCCCCTACATGCTCGCCAAGGCGTTCGAGAACGGGCGGCGACGCGGGCACATCATCCGCACGGTGAAGGCGGACTGGCGCTGGTTGAACAAGAGTGTGCACGGGCGGTTCGACGCGGTGATCTGCCTGGGCAACTCGTTCACCCACCTGTTCAACGAGCGGGACCGGCGGAAGGCGCTCGCGGAGTGCTACTCGGCGCTCAAGCACGACGGCATCCTGATCCTCGACCAGCGGAACTACGACTCGATCCTCGACCAGGGGTTCGACTCGCAGCACAAGTACTACTACTGCGGCGACGAGGTTGTGGCCGAGCCCGAGTTCATGGACGAGGGGCTGGCGCGGTTCCGCTACAGCTTCCCGGACGGGTCGGAGTACCACCTGAACATGTTCCCGCTGCGCAAGGCGTACACGCGCCGGCTGATGCGCGATGTGGGATTCCAGCGGATCACGACGTACGGCGATTTCAAGGAGACCTACAAGGAGCACGGGCCCGACTTCTTCGTGCACATCGCCGAGAAGAGCTACGACAGCTTCGAGGAACCGACCGAGAACGACGGCTGAGGAGGACCCATGCCCGCCACGCACGATGAGGCGACGAAGATCGCCCGCGACTACTACAACAGCACGGACGCCGACAATTTCTATTTCCACATCTGGGGGGGTGAGGACATCCACGTCGGGATGTACCGAACCGACGACGAGCCGATCGCCGACGCCAGCCGGCGCACCGTCGAGTACATGGCCGACCGCGCCGGCACGATCGACTCGGCGACGCGCGTGCTCGACATCGGCGCGGGCTACGGCGGGGCGGCCCGGTGGCTCGCCCGCCGATTTGGCTGCCACGTCACCGCCCTCAATCTCTCGGAGGCGGAGAACGAACGCGATCGAGCGATGAACGAGAAGCACGGGCTCGAGGAGCAGATCGACGTCGTCGACGGCGCGTTCGAGGACCTGCCGTTCGGGGACGCGATGTTCGAGGTGGTGTGGAGCCAGGACGCGATCCTGCACAGCGGCGACCGGGCACGCGTGCTCGACGAGGTCGACCGGGTGCTCAAGCCGAGCGGGAAGTTCGTGTTCACCGATCCGATGCGCACGGACAGCGCCGACGTGGCGAAGCTCAGGCCCATTCTCGACCGCATCCACCTGCCCGACCTGGGGACGCCCGGGTTCTACCGCGAGCAGGCGAAGCGCCGGGGCTGGCGTGACCTGGGATTCGACGAGCAGGCGAACCGCATCCCCCAGCACTATTCGCGTGTGCTCGCCGAGCTCGATGAGCTCGAACCCGAGCTCGAGGGGCTCGTGAGCGGCGAATACATCGAACGGATGAAGTCGGGCCTCCGGCACTGGATCGACGGCGGCGAGGCCGGCCTGCTCACCTGGGGCGTCTTCGCGTTCCGCAAACCCGAAGCCCGATGAGCGGCTCGGTCCAGACCCAGATGGAACAGGACGCGGTGGCCGACCCCGCGATCATGCCGTCTCGGCGGAACATCGTCGTCGCCGGTCCGTTCGAGATGCACAAGGTCGTCTTCCCGGCGGGCGCGGGGATCATCTTCCTGATGCTCGCCCTGGCGATCTTCCTGCCCGGCCGCGTGGGCGACGTGTTCAGCACGGTGCAGAGCTGGATCGTCGACACGTTCGGCTGGCTCTACATCATCACGATGTCGGGCTTCCTCGCGTTCGCGATCTGGCTCGGCTTCGGGCGGTACAGCCACGTGAAGCTGGGGCCCGACGACGAGGAGCCCGAGTTCGGCCGATGGGCCTGGTTCGCGATGCTGTTCAGCGCGGGCATGGGCATCGGGCTGGTCTTCTGGTCGGTCGCGGAGCCGATCTACCACTACACCAACCCGCCGGGCGGTCGGGGGAACGACCTCGATGCGGCCCGGACGGCGATGGCCCTGACCATCTTCCACTGGGGTCTGCACCCCTGGGCGCTCTACGCGGTGGTCTCGATCGCGCTCGCCTACTTCGGGTTCAGGCGGGGGCACGCGCTGAGCTTCCGATCGGTGTTCTACCCGCTGTTCGGCGAGCGCGTGCACGGGAGGCTGGGCGACCTGATCGACGTGCTCGCGATCGTCGCGACTCTCTTCGGCGTGGCGACCTCGCTGGGGCTCGGGGCGATGCAGGTCAACGCGGGTCTGAACGCGCTGCTGGGCGTGTCGGTCTCGATCCCGGTGCAGATCGTGCTCATCGCGGCGATCACCGCCGTCGCGACGACCTCGGTCGTGCTGGGGCTCGACGCGGGGATCCGGCGCCTGAGCGAGCTCAACATGGTGATCGCGGGCCTGCTGCTCGTGTTCGTCATCGTCGCGGGGAGCACGCTGTTCTTCTGCAACGCTCTGGTCGAGAACCTGGGGGCCTATCTCCAGCGCCTGCCGATCAACTCGTTCTGGACGGGCACGTTCGAGGACGCGGCGGGCAAGAAGTGGCTCGGCGAGTGGACCGTGTTCTACTGGGGCTGGTGGATCGCCTGGTCGCCGTTCGTGGGCATGTTCATCGCCCGCGTCTCGAAGGGGCGGACGTTCCGAGAGTTCATCACGGGCGTGCTGCTCGTGCCCACGCTCGTGGGGATCATCTGGCTCACCGCGTTCGGCAACGCGGCGCTGCACCAGTCGACGCACCCCGACGAGACCAAGCTGCCCACGACGAAGTACCCCGTGGAGGTCAAGACCCCGGACGGGCTGGTTCAGGGCGAGGGGGACGTGGTCGTCGGGCCCAACGGGGGCGAGCTAACCCGCGACGGCGACGGCACGCTCGTCGGCCCCGAGGGCCGGGAGCTCGAGGTCACGAAGGAGAACGGCCAACCCGAGGTCGTCGTCGCGGCGACGGGCGAGACCTTCCGGCCCGCCCCCGATCAGATCTACGACGGACCGCTCGCGGCGAAGGAGAAGCCGCTGACGGTGGTGCAGTATCTCAGCGCCCCCGTGCTCAACCAGGAGCGCACGGGGACGATCGACCGCGTCGCGACGGTGCTCTTCGTGCTGCTCGATTCCTACCCGTTCGAGACGGTGACCTGGACGCTCGCGACGCTGTGCATCATCCTGTTCTTCGTCACGTCGTCCGACTCGGCGTCGATGGTCATCGACATCATCGCCTCGGGGGGCAACCCCGATCCGCCCGTCGGCACACGCCTGTTCTGGGCCATCCTCGAGGGGGTCGTGGCCGCCATCCTGCTCGTCGCCGGGGGGCTGAAGGCGCTCCAGACCGCGTCGATCACCGCGGCCCTGCCGTTCACGTTCATCCTGCTGCTCATGTGCGTTTCGCTGGTGAAGGGGCTGGCGAAGCACGAGCGGACGCTGATGGACGCCGCCACGGGGGAGAAGTAGCGACGGCCCCGGGGCATCACCGCGATTCGATACGAGGCCCTGGCGCAAGCCTGGGCTCTGCAATCGGCGAATCCAATGCAAATGAAGCCCAGGCTTGCGCCAGGGCCTCGTCAATGCGCCGTGGAATGGACAGCGTCTGCCCTACTCCGCCCGCTTCGCCGACTCGAGGACGATCGGCTCGACCGGCACGTCGCCGTGCCCGGCGCGATCGGTGGTCTTCACGCCCTTGATCGCGTCGATGACGTCGAGCCCCTCGACGACCCTGCCGAAGACGGCGTAGCCCGCACCGTCGCGGGGCTTGTCGAGGAAGTCGTTGTCGGCGACGTTGATGAAGAATTGATTGGAGGCCGAATCCGGATCGCTCGTGCGGGCCATCGCGAGAGAGCCGCGGACGTTCTTGAGCCCGTTCTTCCACTCGTTCTTGATCGGGTCGCGTCCGCGGCGCTGGTTCATGTCGGGCTCGAAGGCGCCGCCCTGGATCATGAAGCCGTCGATGACGCGGTGGAAGATGGTGCCGTCGTAGTCGCCGTTGTCGACGTAGGAGAGGAAGTTCTCGGATGAGATCGGGGCCTTCTCGGCATCGAGCTCGATGGTGATGTCGCCCTTGCTGGTGGTGAGGATGACGCGCATGGGTGCTCCTTTGGATGCCGTCGGGTGGGGATGAGTCTAGCGCCCGATTCGCGTCCGATCGGTCCCGCGCGAGCGCCGGCGGACGCTTCTCCCGGGTCGTGCGGCGAGCCGCGGCGTCCACCCTGATCCGGGCCGGCCCTGCGCACGCGTGGATCAGGTTCTTTTTCGCTGGACACCCAGATGTAGCCTTGGCTACAATCGCCGGCGAGCGGGACCGATCCGCTCCGCGGGGCGTGACATGGGCAAGGTGGACGCGGGAACCACGGGCTTGGGCCCGGAAGATGGCTGGCGGAAGCAGCGGACGACCGTCTCGCTGCCGGAGTCGCACGCCACGGTGCACATCTCACCCTCGGCCGGGTTCTGGCGCAAGCTGTTCGCGTTCACGGGGCCCGGCCTGCTCGTCTCCGTGGGTTACATGGACCCGGGCAACTGGGCGACCGACCTCGAGGGCGGCGCCAAGTACGGCTACACCCTGCTCTCGGTCGTGCTCATCTCGAGCGTCATGGCGATGGTGCTCCAGCACCTGGCGCTCAAGCTGGGCATCGCCACGGGGCGCGACCTCGCCCAGGCGTGCCGCGACCACTACTCCAAACCCGTCGGGATCTTCCTGTGGATCCTGTGCGAGATCGCGATCGCGGCGACCGACCTGGCCGAGGTGATCGGGTCGGCGATCGCGCTCAACCTGCTGTTCGGGCTGCCGGTGTTCTGGGGCGTGCTGCTCACGGTGGCCGACGTGTTCGTCATCCTGATGCTCCAGGCGCGGGGCTTCCGCACGCTCGAGGCGGTGGTCGGGGCGCTTGTCCTGACGATCGGCGTCTGCTTCGGATACGAGCTGGTGGCCTCGAGCCCGCATATCCCCGAGATGCTCCGGGGGCTGATCCCCAAGCCCGAGGTCGTGACCGATCCGGCGATGCTCTACATCGCGATCGGCATCCTGGGCGCGACGGTGATGCCGCACAACCTCTATCTGCACTCGAGCATCGTGCAGACGCGCGCTTTCACGCGTGACGACGCGGGCAAGGCGATGGCGATCAAGTTCGCGACCATCGATTCCTCCGTTGCTCTGTTCCTCGCGTTCTTCGTCAACGCGGCCATCCTCGTGCTCAGCGCCGCGGCCTTCCACGGCACCGAGTATGAGAGCGTCGCGGACATCGGCGACGCCCACCGCCTGCTCTCGCCCGTGCTGGGGGCGCCGCTCGCGAGCGCCGTGTTCGCGATCGCCCTGCTCGCGTCGGGCCAGAACTCGACGCTCACCGGCACGCTCGCCGGGCAGATCGTGATGGAAGGATTCCTCGATCTGCGGATCCGCCCCTGGGTGCGCCGCCTGATCACCCGGCTCATCGCGGTCGTGCCGGCGGCGATCGTCGCGGCCGTCGCGGGCGAGCGCGGCGTCGGGGAGTTGCTCATCCTCAGCCAGGTGATCCTCTCGCTCCAGCTCAGCTTCGCGGTGATCCCCCTCGTCCTGTTCACGGGCGACCGACGTAAGATGGGCCGATTCGCCAACGCGCGGTCGCTGGGCGTCGTGGCGTGGGTGATGACCGTGGTGATCGTGGTCCTGAACGGCTACCTGCTCATCCAGACCGCGATCGAGTTCCTCTGATCGAGAGCCCGGAGCGACCGCCATGTACAACAGGATCCTGGTCGCGCTCGAGAACACCCCCGCCGACGAGGCCGTGCTGCCACACGTCAGGCGGCTGGTTGAAGCCGGAGACGGGGCGGAGGTGATCCTGGTCCACGTCGCCGAAGGCTTCGGGGCCCGGTATCAGAAGAGCCTGAACCTCGCCGATTCACAGGAGATCCGCGACGACCGCGACTACCTCGATCGGCGGTGCGCCGAGCTCGCGGCCGACGGGCTCAACGTCCGTGCGGTGCTCGAGCTGGGCGATCCGGCCGAGAAGCTCGTCGCCGTCGCCGAGGGTGAGTCGTGCGACCTCATCGCGATGTCGACCCACCGGCACGGGGCGATCGCCGACATGGTGCTGGGGAGCGTCGCGGCCAACGTGCGTCACCGGACGATGATCCCCGTGCTGCTCGTGCCGGCGCGTTGAACGCTGTCGATCAGGGGCAGCCGTCCACGAACACCTGGACGAATCGCTGCACGTCGGCGAGGTCGAGGATCGCCCACGGCGGGGCGACATCGCCCCGGCATTGCCCGGCGATGAAGCTGTTGATGAAGACCTGCACGTCGGCGAGGTCGTGCGTGCCGTAGGGCGGCGCGAGGTCGGCGACCGAGCAGGGGATCGGGTCGCCGGGCGAACCGACGGCGATGACCCGGACCGAGCGGAAGACGCTGGAGGCGAAGCGCTCGGGGGTTGCGAATACCCAGTTTGCGTCGTCGATGGCGCCGAAGGCATACCCGCTCGTCCCGTTCGCCGAGGCCCGGTAGATCAGCCAGTCCGGCCCGTCGAACGCCACGTCGAACGTGCAGACGACGAGAGGATTCGAGTCGTCCACCGGCCCGAGCAGCGGGACCTGCACCGCCAGCCCGCCGAGGATGGCGCCGCCGGCGACCGTGGGCTGCTCGAAAAACTGCGGCCACTCCCCGAAGCTGAATGAAACGACCCGTGTGCTCAGGCCGCCACACACATCAAACGGGAACAGATCGGCGGTGAACTCGCTGAACGCGGGCGCCGGGCCGCCGTCCATCTCGGCGAGGAGGACGAAGCGGACCGTCTGCCCGACGCCGACGACCATGGTCGATTCGGGTCCGACGAGTTCGGGGCCCGTGTTCACGTACAGGTTCATCCGGAGGTCGACCCGGGCCTGCGCGGGGGCGGGGGCGAACGTGATCGCGGCGAGGCCGAGGGTTGCGAGGACGGACCGCATGGGGCACCTCGTTTCGTCTGGATCCAGCATACCGCCAACGGCCCGTCGCCTCACCCAGAAAGCCGGATCGACGCTCACCACTGGCAGCCGTCGAGGAAACTCTCGATGAAGACCTGCACGTCGGTGAGGTCGAAGACCGCCCAGGGCGGGCGGAAATCAGCGAGGCAGTCGCCGCGGGCGAACGCTCGGAGAAAGGCCATGATGTCGGCGAGGTCATGCACGCCATAGGGCTGGGCCATGTCGGCCGGCGAGCACGGATAGTCGTCGCCCGGCCCCCCCACCGCGATGACCCTGGGAGTGTGGAAGACGGAGGGGCCGAAAGTGTCGAAGCCGTCGACGGTAAACGCGACTCCGCCGGGGCCGTTTCCCCGGGCGACATAGAGATTGAACCAGAAGTCGACTCGGACGTCGAACGAACAGACCTCGACCGGGTTCGAGGTATCGAATCCGAATTGGAGGGCATGGACGCCGATGATCGAGTCGCCATCGATGAACGGTGTGTCGGTGGCGTCGGCCCAGTCGCCGTACTGGAAGTTGAGCACCTCGGCCTGCCCACCGCACTCGTAGGCCAGGATGTCGGCGTCGATCTCCGTGAACGCGGGCAACCACGATGCGGGACTCATCTCGGCCATGAGCCGGTAGTGGACGACCTGGCCCACTCCAAGGCCCTGCTGCTCATCCGGGCCCACAGTCTGCCCGTCGATATCAGCATAGAGATTCATCTCGAGAGTGACCTGGGCGTGTGCGTGCGCCGCTGCGAGCACGCCGGCAGCGACGGCGACAATCGTGCGCATCGGTGTACCCTCCGGAATTCAGCCTACCGGCTCATGCTCACACGATCACCTCTGTTGGTGAGAAATCGCGAGAAGTCTCGACCGACCGCGGAAAAGAAAACGGCGTGGGCAACGCCCACGCCGCGACAAGACACAGGCGAACGCAGGTCTACTTGGCGTTCTTGGCCCACCCGATCAGGATGTCGGCCACCTCCGGGCGACTGAATTCCATCGGCGGGCGCTCGCCGGCGGCGAGGAGGTCGCGGACCTTCGTGCCGCTCAGGAAGATCTTGTGATCGCCGCCGTGCGGGCAGGTCTTCCCGCTTGTCATGCCCTCGCAGGTCTTGCACCAGGCAGAGTGCTCGAACTTGAGCGGCTCGATGCCCAGGTTGTCCTTGTCCAGACCGTCGAAGATGTTCTGGGCGTCGTAGGTCCCGTAGTAGGAGCCCACGCCCGCGTGGTCGCGCCCGACGATGAAGTGGGTCACGCCGTAGTTCTTGCGCACGATCGAGTGGAGGATCGCCTCGCGGGGCCCGGCGTAGCGCATCGCGGCGGGCATGACGCTCAGCAACGTGCGGTCGGCGTTGAAGTAGTTGTCGATCAGGACCTTGTAGCACTTCATCCGCGTCTCGGCGGGGATGTCGCCCGGCTTGGTCTCGCCCACCAGCGGGTGGATGAGCAGCCCGTCGGTGATCTCCTGGGCGCACTTGCACAGGTACTCGTGCGCCCGGTGGATGGGGTTGCGGGTCTGGAACGCGGCGACCGTCTTCCAGCCCTTGGCCTCGAAGGCGGCGCGGGTCTGGGCGGGGGTGAGCCGCTCGTCGAGGAAGGCCTCGGGGCCCTGCGGGTCGACGCAGACGGTGACGACTTCGATCGGGCCCGCAAGGCAGACGGGGCCCTCCTTCTTGACCGCCTCGGCGCCGGGGTGCTGGCCGTCGTCGTCGGCGGGCTTGTTGAAGAAGATCGTGGCTTCCTTCGCCCGATCGTGGGGGTAGACCTCCTCGACGGTCATGATGGCCTGCAAGACCCCATTCGGGGCATACAGCGCGACCCGGTCACCCTCCTTGGCCTTGCCCTCGGCAACCGAGAGCGTGATCGGGATCGGCCAGATCTCCCCCGAAGCGAGGGTCATGTTCGCGATCACCGAGTCGAAGTCGGCCTGGCCCATGAAGCCGTGGAGCGGGCTGAAGGCCCCGATGCCGATCATCTCGACATCGCACGACTGCTTGGCGGAGAGGTCGATCCGCTTCAGCCCCGCGGCTTCCTTCTTGAGCGCCTCGACCGCGTCGGGCTGGGCGACGCGGTTGACGAGGGTGCCGCCGTGAGGCTTGATGAGGCCGGACATGTTCGGGTTCCTTTCTCTTACCGATTCGTATCTTGCGACGCAGAGTGGAAGGCGAGCATAGGGTAGATGACCCGGATCGAGCCGGACCCGGGGGCCAAAAAGGCCGATCTCGACCATTGGAACATGGCTTGGCGCGCGAAATGCGCTGGAACGGCTTGCGGCGAGGCCGAGGCTTCGTCAGACTCAAGGATCTGGCAAGAAGAGGGGGTTTGGGAGAAATGAACATGAAGCGAACATTTGCGATCGTTGCCGCGGCGGGCCTGGCGTCGGTGGCCTGGGGCGGCGGGGCGCCACTTCGGACCGACATCGTCGTCTCGGGGCTGGCCAGACCCGTCCTTGTGACCCACGCGCCGGGGGACTACGACCGGATCTTCATTCTCGAACAGCGGAGCGGGAGCACGGGGCGGGTGCGGATCTTCGACCTGACCACCAACACCCTGCTCACCACGCCGTTCCTGTCGGTGACCGTTTCCACCTCGAGCGAGCAGGGCCTGCTGGGGATGGCCTTCCACCCCGACTACGCGAACAACGGGTACTTCTACATCAACTACACCGACACGTTGGGCGACACGCACATCGTGCGCTACCAGGTGGATGCGCTCGACCCGAACCTCGCCGACGCCTCGTCGGCGCAGCAGGTGATGTTCGTCGATCAGCCGTTCACCAACCACAACTGCGGGTGGCTGGAGTTCGGGCCGGACGGGTACCTCTACTGCGGCTTCGGCGACGGCGGCTCGGCCGGTGATCCCGGCGCCCGGGCGCAGAACCTCACCCAGATGCTCGGGAAGATCCTCCGCCTCGATGTCGACGGCGATGACTTCCCGGCCGACTCGACGCGGAACTACGCGATCCCGCCGACCAATCCGTTCGTGGGAATTACCGGGAACGACGAGATCTGGGCCTACGGCGTCCGCAACCCCTGGCGGAACGCGTTCGACAGCCAGACCGGCGACCTCTGGATCGCCGACGTCGGGCAGAACAACGTCGAGGAGATCGACTTCCAGCCCGCGAGCGACCCGGGTGGGGTGAACTACGGGTGGCGCTGCTACGAGGGCAACAACCCCTACAACACCACCGGGTGCGGCCCGTCGACCGACTACACCTTCCCGATCTACACCTACACGCATTCGGCCGGGGCCTGCTCGATCACCGGCGGGCGGATCTACCGCGGCTGCGCGATCCCGGAGCTCGACGGCACCTACTTCTTCGCCGACTACTGCAGCAGCAACGTCTGGAGCATGAAGTACGACGGCGTGAACGTGACCGACTTCGAGAACCGGACGTTCGAGCTCACGCCCGGGTCGGCCATCAGCTCGTTCGGTGAGGACGCCTACGGCGAGATCTACATCTGCAACCTGGGCGGGCAGGTCCGCAAGATCGTGCGCGACGCGGCGCCGCTGAACGACTGCGACGGCAACGGCGTCGAGGACGCCTGCCAGGTCGCGGCGGGCAACCCGCCGGCGTGCGGGTGCAACGCGGCGGACATCGCCGAGCCCTACGGCGTGCTCGACCTCCAGGACGTTCAGTCGTTCATCGCGGGCTTCCTGGCGCAGGACCCGGTGGCGGACATCGCGCCGCCCTTCGGCGTGTTCGACCTGGCCGACCTCCAGGCGTTCGTGTCGGCGTTCCTGGGCGGCTGCCCTTGACCCTCTGATCCATGCCACGCGCCCGCCGCGACGGCGGCGGACGCGTCTTCTCTCGCGACCAGGACAGGACTCCGGGGGCGGAGGTCGGAGCACGCGCCATGATGCCGTTCGTTCACCCGAAGCTTCGGCCTATGTCGACAGCCTTCGCCTCGCTGCTGGCCTGCGGGATGGCATACGCCGCCGTCCCGTTCGCGGTCGACACTGTCGGATTGCGTGCCGTGCTGCACCAGGACGTGCGCGTGCTGTGGCTCGGCGATTCATACTGCGTGCCCTACGGCGAACGCCCCTCGGGCGCCTCGCTGCTTTCGTGGCGGATCGATCGGTGGTCGGCCTACGCGATGGGAGACGGCCCCAACTGGTCCTTCATGAAGTACGACCTGCTCGATCCGTCGGTGGCGACCGTTGACGCAGAAAACGGCTACCGGCTCTTCCAGACGGGGCCCGATGCGGTTGTGCGCTACGCGCTGCCGCTCTGGCGTCTCCGTGAGTATCACGGAGAAGCCTCGACCCCGACCGATCTGATCCGCTACCGGTTTGTTCCCGGCGACGTGTCTCTCGGATTCGTCGGTTCGTTCGCGGCGCCGGGCCAGACCGCCATGGTCCGGACGATGATGCTCGAGCCCCCCGGGTCGCCGCCGATGCTGCCCGGGGTCAGACTCACCCCGGACGGCGGAGCCACGGTGTCATTCGATCCGCGCGTCAGTACCCGGCCCAAGCGGCTTGACGGGCTGGACCCCGACGTCGACGCGCCCTCGCCGCCGGCCGACGGGCAGATCTGGGCCAGCCCCGTCGATGTGCCGGTGACGCTCGACGCGAGCGACCGCTTCGGGCTGACGCTCGGCGTCGACGCCGCGGAGCCCGGCGGAGGCTATGTGTTCCCGGCCGGGCTGGCCGCCTATTCGACCGACAAGGGCGCCCGCGTGCCGGGGCTGTACTTCACGGTGCTCGCCGACACGTCCTGGTCATACCAGGGCTTCGGCCTCGATCTCCCGAGCGGGGTGTCGCCCGCGATCGTCAAGACCTACTCGCAGGAACAACTCGAGCACTGGCTCGACGTCACCACGATCGACCCCGCCCAGCCCATCTATGTGTTCTTCATCGTCAACGTGGAGGACATCGAGCCCGCGGTCGCCGCGGCCCAGATGGAGGCGGCGGTCAATCAGACAGAGGCGGCGGCGGCCCACGTCGGGGCCGAGGTCGCCCGCTTCTGCTTCGTGATCCCCTGGATGCACCGCATCGAGGGGCAGGACATCCTTGGCCGGCACGAGGAGCAGCGCGACGCCGCGTTCGCCCTGGCCAACGCACGCGCCGATGTCAGCGCCGTCTCGATCTATGACTACACCGACGGCGTGATGTTCAACGGCAGCGCCGAATCGAAGCAGTGGCTGGCCGACCACGGGTACGACCACTTCACCTACGGCGGCTTCACCGCCGATCTGTCCGTGGACGGGGGCGGCCCGAACGGGGGGCTGCTGGACATTTACCGCTCGCACCCGGCGAGCCGCGACGCCGGCGCGTTCTTCGCCCACGTGATCGAGAAGGCAATCGTCGATGCGTGCCCGGCCGACTATGCCGAGCCGTACGGCGTGCTGGACCTGGCCGATATCACCGGGTTCCTGACGCGGTTCATCGACCAGAAGCCGTCGGCGGACCTGGCCGACCCGATCGGCGTGCATGACCTCGCCGATGTGACGGCCTTTGTGACATCGTTCCTGGCGGGTTGCTCGGGGAACTAGGGTTCCCGGGCACGCGGGCACTCGACCATCACTCGGTGAAGACCGCTCCGATGGCGATAGAGCGGGTCTTGTATTGCGCGTGCACGGAATCGAAGAGGAAGACCCCGATGCCGACCCAGATCAGGGCGAACGCGATCGCGCGCGACGGATCGAATGCTTCGCCGAACGCGAGGACCGCGATGAGGAAGTGGAGCGTCGGCGTTGCGTACTGCATGAAGCCCATGGTGCTGAGGCGCAGGCGGCGGGCGGCGGCGGCGAAGAAGAGCAGAGGAAAGGCCGTGATGGGCCCCGCGGCCATGAGCAGCACGTCGAATCCCGCCGACCCGACTCCGCCGCGGGAGAGGAACACGACGGGCCGGAGCCCGGTGAGGTGCATGGTGACGAGGTAGGCCAAGCCGAGCGGGGCGAGCAGGGCGGTCTCGAACGCGAGCCCCAGCACCGCCCCGGCTTTCGCCTGTTTTCGGACCAACCCGTAGGTTCCGAAGCTGAACGCGAGGACGAGCGAGATCCAGGGGGGTGCACCGACAACGGTGGTGTAGACCGCCACACCCGCGGCGGCGAAGCCCACCGCGATCCACTGGCGGGGGCGGAGCCGCTCGCTCAGGAAGACCATGCCCAGCACGATGCTCACGAGCGGGTTGATGAAGTAGCCCAGGCTCGCCTCGAGGAGGCGATCGGTGGTCACCGCGTAGATGAACACCAGCCAGTTGGTGGCGATCATCGCGGTCGAGACCGCGAGGCAACGCCACGTCGACGGCTCGCGCAGCAGGTCTCGGGCTTCGCGCCAGCGGCCCCGGAAGTGGACTAACACAGCCAGGAGCAGAACCGACCAGATCACCCGGTGGCAGAGCACCTCGACCGGGTCGACGCGCCGGATCGCGTTGAAGTAGAACGGGACGAAGCCCCACGAGCCGTAGGCCAGGACGCCAAAGACAACTCCGGCGGCGATGGGCCTGCGGGTGTCAGAAGTTGCGCGTTCAGAGGGGCTTGGCACGGCTCAGCAGCGTAGACTTGCCACTCACCGAACACACGAAAACCAGGCTAGCAGGCCGACGACAAGGGGCGAGGACCGATGACCGAAATCAAGGCGACGAACGTTCACTGGCACGAGGGCAACATCACGCGCGACGAGCGCTGGGGCGCCCTGGGTTCGAAGGGCATGACGCTCTGGTTCACGGGGCTCAGTGGGTCGGGCAAGAGCACGATCGCGGTGGCCCTGGAGCAGGCGCTGGTGAACTCGGGGATCCCGTCCTACCGCCTCGACGGGGACAACATCCGGATGGGGTTGAACAAGAACCTGGGCTTCAGCGCCGCCGACCGCGAGGAGAACATCCGGCGGATCAGCGAGGTGAGCAAGCTCTTCGCCGACGCGGGCGTGGTGACGCTGACCAGCTTCATCAGCCCCTACCGCAAGGACCGCGACTTCTGCCGCGAGATCCACAAGGCGGACGGGCTGGAGTTCTGCGAGATCTTCGTCGACACTCCGCTGGACGTGTGCGAGCAGCGCGACCCGAAGGGGCTGTACAAGAAGGCGCGTGCGGGCGAGATCAAGGGGTTCACGGGGATCGATGATCCCTACGAGGCCCCGGCGAGCCCCGAGTTGGT
This sequence comes from Phycisphaeraceae bacterium, assembly GCA_023898685.1. Lineage (GTDB taxonomy): Bacteria > Planctomycetota > Phycisphaerae > Phycisphaerales > UBA1924 > UBA1926. The sequence continues at coordinate 1,905,401 of CP060234.1, read as the reverse complement.
GCTCGACACCAGCAAGCTGAGCGTGGAAGACTCCGTGGTCAAGTGCCTCGAGTGGATCACGGGGAAGGGTGTGGAGCTCAAGAACGGATAACACGTACCGCTTCGGCCAACGTAATCTCGAGCGAGCCCGGGTCGATGTCGATCCGGGCTCGTTTGCTTTCCGACTGCGTTTGGTGGGTTGCATGGATCATCGGTCGCTCATCACCTCGGCGCCGCATCGGCTCGACTGCCCATTCGCGTCGGGCAAGCCGTACACGCTGCTCATGGTCTGCCTCGATCCCGATGTCGGACATGACGACAAGCGACGGATCGCGCGTGAGATCGGGGAAACCGGGTGCGTGAACTACTGTGTGTGGGGGCACGACGCCCCGGCGTGGGAGTTGGCGGTGGACGGGTATTGCGTTGGCATGGGCCTCCGCGGCATCGAGCGTCACATCAACACCACCGAGCACTCGAGCGAGCCCGTCGATGACGCCGTGTTCTTTGCGACGACCGTGATGGCGGCCGACGAGACGACGTCGGGGCGTGTACTGATCTGGATCTTGGCCCGCGAAGTACCGGACGAATCGGACCATGACCTCGTGCGTCGCGTGTTCGACCTGAAGGTCTGACGGGCAGTTCTCTCTTCACGGGTGCCTGCCATAAGCCCGAAGCGTGGTGGCGGCGGATCGCGGATCCCATCCCATCGTGGGAACCCTTCGGGATGGCACACGGCACCGGAAGATCACTCCGAAACCCGTTGCGTACTCGCAGGTACACTGGGTTGCCACGGCGCCCGCGATGAAGCTGCTTGGAGCACAACTCTTCTGGTCATCGACCTCTTGGTCGTTGCTTGTTGTCGGGACATTCGTTGTCCTGTGGGCATTGTTCTGGGATCGTCCAGGATGGTTGGGCAGACCTCGTGTGCGTTGTCCAAACTGCCGCTACGACATGGCTGGCGCATCTGGCGAACTGATCTGCCCTGAATGTGGTCGGCGTGCAAGGAGCATGCGCTCGCTTTCGAAAACACGAAGGCGCTGGCGATGCGCGTTGCTCGGGCTTGTTGCCTTCCTCATTGGATGGCGCCTCCCGTACGCAGGTCGCGAGTACATTGGCGCCGGGTGGGTCGGGCTCGTCCCGACGACCTACCTCGTGCTAACGGAGGACCCGACATCCTGGAACACGGAGCGGCATCGCCACCCGGCAGGTCGTACCCATTGGACGGCATTGACCGAGGAACTCGACCACGATCTGAAGCGAGCGTCTCGTTGGCAGATCGATCTCTGGCTCTGGCGGATGCGTCGCGACAATCCGGACACACTGTCGGCATCGGACAGCCGCCTGTCTTGGCGTGTCTTTGATATCTCCGAGATCGCTCCCTCCAGGCTCGAGCCTTGGCGGTATGACGGGCAAACCATGTATTGCTTCGGTGTTCCGTGGCGGTATGAGGGAGAACTCCACGAAGCGAAGGGCGATGCCGATGGTCTCGCGTCGCTCATCGCCGGGCTCGTCTCTTCGGAGTCGTCGGGCGATCCGAGGCAAACGTGGCGGCTGCGAGATCGTTTAGTGGTTGTCGCTCCGAAAGAAGTACTCGATAGCGTTGTGAACGTGCTCCAGAGCCTCAATTCTCCGGCGTCGTTCCCCGAGAGCCCAGACGACGCGATCTGGCTGGGCAAAGCATGGGCCTTGCGTTTTCCCATCTCCGCATTCCGAGCTCCTGCGGCTTACGAACACGCCGATTCGGATGATGATTCGGAGAGGCGATGGTGGATCGAGAATCACCCTGAGACAATCGCGTATGAAGTCGCGGATGCGTTGATGCACGCGGTGGACCGAGATGGCTGGCTCGAGATGGGCGGGAACAACCATGCCTCCGGTACGTTCCGGAATGAATTCTGGGTGTGCTCCGACGTCGATATCCGGGGCGAAGTCATTGAGATGATGAACCGCATTCGCCTCGATGGGGCAGAAGCCGTGCGTGCCAGATACGACGAGGACAGGCCATAGCGTTGGTCCGAGGTCCTAGAGCGTCCAAAGTGATTTCATAGCGCAGTTCGGCGCATGCTCGGTGGCGCGGAGGCGTGGTCTGCCGTAGCTTGTCCTGATCGGCCTATCGGGCCGGGAAGGAGCCATGGATGGCCGCGCCGTACGCGCAGGATCTGAGGGACAAGGTGCTCGCCGCGAGCGACCGGGGCATGCAGACCCAGGAGGTCGCCGAGGTCTTCGGCGTGTGCAAGTCGTGGGTCCGACGCGTCAAGCAACGCCGGCGAGAGCACGGCGAGACGGCCCCACGCAAGCAGGGCTCGCCCGGCGTCCGCAAGATCGACCGCGACGAGCTCGCCCGCCTCGTCGCCGAGCAGCCCGACGCCACCGCGTCCGAACTCCGCGAGCGGCTCGGCGTCGAGTGCACCGATGTCGCCATCTACGCCGCGCTCAAGCAGCTCGGTCTGACCTACAAAAAAAGACGATCCACGCCGCCGAGCAGGACCGGCCCGACGTCGCCGAGCGACGTGTCGAGTGGCGTGCGTCCCAGGGCGGCCTCGACGCACGCCGGCTGATCTTCATCGACGAGACCTGGGCCAAGACCAACATGACCCGTCTGCGCGGCCGGGCCCCACGCGGCGAGCGTCTGATCGACAAGACGCCGCACGGGCACTGGAAGACGACGACGCTCATCGCGGCGTTGGGCGTCGGTGGTGTGCGGTGCTCGACGGTCGTCGACGGGGCCGTCAACGCGGACATCTTCGAGGCCTTCGTCGAGCATGTGCTCGTCCCCGAACTGCGCGAGGGCGACGTGGTCGTGATGGATAACCTCTCGAGCCACAAGCGGTCGAGGACGCGTGAACTGATCGAAGCGGCCGGAGCCGAGCTGGTCTTCCTGCCGCCCTACAGCCCCGATCTCAACCCCATCGAGATGGTCTTCAGCAAGATCAAGCAACTCCTCCGTGGGCTCGCGTGCCGTACTCGACGGACGCTCTGGGCCGCCATGCAGTCCGTGCTCGATCTGGTCACCCCGACCGACGCGGAAAACTGCTTCGAACACTGCGGGTACACGCTACGTGTTCAGTGAGGACGCTCTAGGTGTGCGCCGAGATCGAGGAATCGTGTCGCTTGCGCTCCACGCTCTGAAAGAACTCAGAACTCACACTGCTTCGGCGCCCGCGGGAAGGGGATCACGTCGCGGATGTTGGCCATGCCGGTGCAGAACTGGATGAGCCGCTCGAAGCCCAGGCCGAAGCCGGCGTGGGGCGTCGTGCCGTAGCGGCGGAGGTCGCGGTACCACCAGTAGTCGTCCTTGCTCAGCCCCATCTCGTCGAGGCGGGCGTCGAGCACGTCGAGCCGCTCCTCGCGCTGCGAGCCCCCGATGATCTCGCCGATGCCCGGGGCGAGCACGTCCATCGCGGCCACGGTGGGCTCGGGGGCGCCGTCGGTCCCCTCGTCGTTGAGGCGCATGTAGAACGCCTTGATCTTCTTGGGGTAGTTGATGATCACGAGGGGCTGCTTGAAGTGCTCCTCCGTAAGGTAACGCTCGTGCTCGGACTGCATGTCGAGGCCCCACTCGACGGGGAATTCGAACTTCTTCTTGGCGCTCTTGAGGATGCTGATCGCCACGGTGTAGGGCAGCGTGCGGAACTCCGAGTCGATGACGCCCCTGAGCTTGTCGATCAGCCCGTTCTCGATGCGCTGGTCGAAGAAGGCCATATCGTCGGCCCGGCGGGTGAGGATGTCGTCGAAGAGATACTTGAGCATCTCCTCGGCGAGAGCCGCGTCATCGGCGAGGTCGGCGAAGGCGATCTCGGGCTCGATCATCCAGAACTCGGCGAGGTGCCGGCTCGTGTTGCTGTTCTCGGCGCGGAAGGTGGGGCCGAAGGTGTAGACGCGGCTGAGGGCCTGGGCGTAGGTCTCGACGTTGAGCTGGCCCGAGACGGTGAGGTTCGACTCACGCCCGAAAAAGTCCTGCGAGTAGTCGATCCCCCCCTCGCCCATGGGCGGGTTGACCGCGTCCAGCGTCGACACGCGGAACATCTCGCCGGCGCCCTCGCAGTCGCTCCCCGTGATGATCGGCGTGTGGACGTAGTAGAAGTCGCGCTCGTCGAAGAAGCGGTGGATGCCGCAGGCGAGCGCGTGCCGCACACGGGCGACGGCGCCGAAGGTGTTGGTGCGGACCCGCAGGTGCGCCTGCTCGCGCAGATACTCCATGGTGTGCCGCTTCATGGGCACGGGGTAGGTGTCGGGGTCGTCGACCCAGCCGATCACGCGGACGGCGTCGGCCTGGATCTCGACCGACTGGCCCTTGCCCTGGCTCTCGACCAGCACGCCGTCGGCCTCGATCGCGCACCCCGTCGTCAGGTGGGCGATCTCGTCGGCGTAGTTGGGCAGCTCGTTCTTCGCGACGATCTGGATCGCATCCTGGCATGTGCCATCGTGCAGTTGAACAAAGCTCAGCCCGGCCTTGCTGTCCCGGCGCGTGCGGACCCAGCCCTTGACCGTGACCGCCTGCCCCGCCTCGCCCCTGAGAGCGTCCTTGACTTTCACCCACGCCATCGTGTGATATCCTCCGATCGGTCGTCGATGGGGCGATCGTAGCGGCGGGAGAGCCATGGCAGCGCACCCCAAGGACAGTCAGCCGTCCCCCGAGCCCGCCCTCACCGCCGAGAAACTCAGGCGACACATCCCGGTGCTCGACGGCATCCGGGGGCTGGCGATCATCCTCGTCCTCTTCCACCACTGCACCGACATGACCAACGCGGGGGTCGTCGACGACACTGTGACCCTGTTCCTGCACTGGGGCGGGTTCGGGGTCGACCTGTTCTTCGTACTCTCGGGGTTCCTGATCACCGGCATCCTCGCCGACACGCGGGGACACAAAGGCTACTTCCGCTCGTTCTACGCCCGGCGCGTGCTGCGGATCTTCCCGCTCTACTACGCGATCGTCATCTTCTCATTCCTCATTCTGCCGAATATCGGGCCCATGCTCGCCTCGCTGCCGGGCGTCTCGGAAGGGACGGCCCAGACCATCGGCGGCAAGCTCGACCGGTTCGGTTCGGTGGGCGGCGACCAGTGGTACTACTGGGTCTACCTGAGCAACTTCGTCGCCGCGAAGGTCAACGGCTGGCGGCACGGCATCCTCGACGTGTCGTGGTCGCTCTCGATCGAGGAGCAGTTCTACCTGATGTGGCCCCTGCTGGTCTTCCTGCTGGGCCGCTCGCGGATGAAGGTGGTCTGCCTGGCGCTGCTCGTCATCTCACCGCTGTTCAGGCTCTGGCTGATGCTGCGAGGCACCGACCCGCTGTTCGGCGGGGAGACCTCCGCGGTGGACGTCTACGTCCTGACACCCGGGCGGCTGGAGGGGCTGGCGCTGGGCGCCCTGATCGCGCTGCACCTGCGGGGTCGCGAGGGGGCGACCGAGGACGATCACGCCCCGGGCCGGCGGCTCGCCCGCCTCGTGCCGATCGCGAAAATCCTGGCGCCTGCGTGCCTGGGGCTCAGCGTGCTGTGCGAGGCGACGCGATACCTGAGCGATCAGCCCGCGCACTCGCACACGCTCGTGACGATCTACGCGGGGTACACGATTATCGCCATCGGATTCGCGGCGGTGCTGGTGCTCGCGCTTGCGTCGCGGCCCGGCTCGCTCTGGAACCGCTTCTGGACGTGGCGGCCGCTGCGCTCGTTCGGCAAGTACTCCTACGCGATCTACCTCGTCCATCTTCCGGTGAGGGCGGTGATCCGTGATCTGATCTACGGGCCCAACTTCAACGGGTCCCGCTTCGGTGACGCGATGTTCCAGTTCCCGAAGATCGGCGGGTCGGAGCTGCCGGGTCAGATCCTGTTCTACATCCCGGCGTTCGCCGCCTGCTGGTTCGTGGGCTGGCTGTCATGGAACCTCTTCGAGAAGCACATCCTCAAGCTCAAGCGGCTCTTCCCTTACGAACGCAAGCCGAGGCCTGAGTGATGGGCCGCCCACCACGAGGGCGGCTTGCACGGTGGCCCGGGATGGCGACCGCCTGATTCGGATTCCAACCGATCCCGGTGCTCTTCTTATGCGCGTTCCGGTTGATTGCCGGGTGTGGTGCCCGCCTTCATCGCGCAGCGTGAAGGCGGTTTGGTCTGCAATCGCCGTTCCTTCGTGGATCACCCTGCCGGGATGATCCACGGCACCGATGCCCGGAATGCTCCCGGAACCCGCAGTACGAACCTGACGCGCAGGCGAAGGACGAATGCCACGGAGGCCTTCGCTTGCGCGTCAGGCTCGTCTTGCGGGAACTCCCCGGGACCCATTGGACACCGCCGCCAAAGAAAAACCCCGCCACGAGAGCGGGGTTTTCAACGGAAAGCAGAGGGTCTGCGTGCGGATTACGGGCAGCCGGCGAGGAAGTTGGTGACGAACAGGTTGATGTCCGTCAGGTCAAACAGCCCGTTGTTGTCGATGTCGCCGAGCGGGTTCTGCGTCGTGAACGCCGAGATGAACCCGGTGATGTCGCCCAGGTCGAGCAGGCCGTAGGGCTCGGCGATGTCGGCGGGGTTGCAGCCGGCGGCGCCGACGGTGACGGTAACGGAGTTGGTCGTCAGCATCGCCTGGTTGAGCCCGGGCGAAGTCGAGTAGGTGGTCAGGTTGGAGTTGAGCACGAGCACCACGGCCCCGGCGAAATCAAGGGTGAACGTCTGGCCCGCGGTCGCGCCCGCGTCGGCGGTGACGTCGAAGGTCATCATGGTGGCGGGGTTGGCGGCCAGGCCGCCGTCGAAGCCGCGGCCCGCGGCCGCACGAACGAGGTCGGGGCTCGCCGCGTTGGTGGTCACGGCGCCGAATGTCAGGTTGGCGTTGATCGCCGGGACGGTCGCCGTGACGGCCGCGTCACCCGAGACCGTGACGTTGCCGCCGAAGCCGTAGAAGCCCGCGGCCCCAAAGAGGCCACCGCCCGCGCCGGCGGTGTCATAGTTGGAGGCCACCGTGATGGTCACCGTTCCACCCGGCGCCACGTTGGCGCCGCTTGAGGAAACGGTCACGCTGGCGCTCTGCGCCGAAGCGCCGCAGGCAAGGCCAGCCACCACCGCCGCTGTCAGACTTGCGTATCTCATCAGTTGCTCCTCACGTCGACTCGCCCAGAATTCTGTGGCGTCCAAGGTGCCCGTCGCCGCTCGGTCCAGCCGAGGGCCTTCGATTTGTTTCGTTCATCCAGACTACCAAGTTTACTGCTATAGTCAAACGGTTTACTTGGAAATTCCGACGCGATCGCGCCAGACTTGGGCTATTGATGATAGGTATTCGATAGGTTTATGCCCAGACAGATAACGAAAATATTGTGGTTATACAGTACCTGTTCGTCAGCGGAGCCCGAAGCCCGCCGTTACGACGGGGTGTATCTCACCACCGATTCTGCCTCGCGGCCTCATCAGCGCCGTCACCGCCAGGCCGGACCATGCTTCGGCGTGCAGCTCGAGGAATACACCGGCGATCCCCGACCCATTCACCTCGCCTCGCCGGAGCGGTTTGTCGCCGCGGCGCCACCCGTCCGCAGGTCACCAGACCCGTCCGGTATTATCTGGACAAGATCAAGGAGATTCGAACGATGAGACCGCACCGCGCGCTCAACACGCTGGCCGGCATCGCCGGCGTCGCAATCCTGCTCACGCTCGCCGGGTGCGGCAAGTCGCCCTCAGCGTCATCCGCGCCCGCGGGATCCGAGGGAGCCGCGGGCGGAGGAGACACCCACGCCCCGCTGGTCGTGGGCTTCAGCCAGATCGGGGCCGAGTCGGACTGGCGTCGCGCCAACACCGACTCGATCCAGAGCGAGGCGAAGAAGCGCGGCATCGACCTGCGCTTCAGCGACGCGCAGCAGAAGAAGGAGAACCAGATCAAGGCGATCCGCTCGTTCATCGCGCAGGGCGTCGATGTGATCTCGTTCTCACCCGTGGTCGAGACGGGGTTCGAGCAAGTGCTTGAGGAGGCGAAGAAGGCGGGCATCCCCGTCGTGTTGTCCGACCGGGCGGTCGACGTATCGGACCCGACGCTCTACAAGTGCTTCATCGGGTCTGACTTCGTCGAGGAGGGACGCCGGGCCGCCCAGTGGTTCATCGATCACACCGAGGGCGACGTGAAGGTGGCCGAACTGGTCGGCACCCCGGGCTCGGCCCCGGCGCTCGACCGGGCGGAGGGCTTCCGCGAGGCGATCAAGGACGTGCCCCGCATCCAGATCGTCTGGAGCCAGTCGGGCAACTTCACGCGGACCGAGGGCAAGAAGGCCTTTCAGGCGTTCCTCAAGAGCCCCGAGGCGAAGGGTGTGGGCGCGCTCTATGCGCACAACGACGACATGGCGATCGGCGCGATCCAGGCGATCAAGGAGGCGGGTCTCAAGCCGGGCGTGGACATCAAGATCGTCTCGATCGACGCGGTGAAGGAGGCCTTTAAGGCGATGATCGCCGGCGAGCTCAACTGCACGGTCGAGTGCAACCCGCTGATCGGGCCCCAGCTCTTTGACCTGATCGAGAAGGTCGCCAGGGGCGAGGAGATCCCGCACCGGGTGAAGGTCGACGAAGAGGTCTTTACGCAGGACGTCGCCGCCGACCTGATCGACTCGCGCCAGTACTGATCCCGCCCCGTGCCCCGCATGAGTGAATCGTCCACCCACCCCCCGCTGCTGCTCGTCCGCGGCGTGAGCAAGTCGTTTCCGGGCGTGCGCGCGCTCGACAACGTCGAGCTCACGCTGAGGCGGGGCGAGGTGCACGCGCTGATGGGTGAGAACGGGGCGGGCAAGAGCACGCTGATCAAGGTGCTCACGGGCGTCTACCCCCACGACGGCGGCACGATCGAGTTCGACGGGCGGGCGATCTCGCCCGCCTCGCCCCGCGACGCGGAGCGGGCGGGCATCAGCACGGTCTACCAGGAGGTCAACCTCGTCCCGACGCTGTCGGTCGCGGAGAACCTGTGCGTGGGGCGGTTCCCGACGCGGGGCGGCCTGATCCGCTGGGGGGCGGCGAGGCGCCGGGCCGAGACCGCCCTCGAGCGCGTGGGGCTCAAGCTGAGGGTCGGACGGCAGCTCGACGAATACTCGCTGGCGATCCAGCAGATGGTCGCGATCGCGCGCGCGCTCGACGCCGAGGCGAAGCTGCTCATTCTCGACGAGCCCACCTCGAGCCTCGACGAGTCGGAAGTTGACCGCCTGCTCGAGCTGATGGACAGCCTGCGAAGCGGCGGGCTGGCGATCCTGTTCGTCACCCACTTCATGGGGCAGGTCTACCGGATCAGCGACCGGATCACGGTGCTGCGGAACGGCGCGTTCGTCGCCGAGTCGATGGCGAAGGACCTGCCCCGCTTTGACCTGATCGGGCAGATGGTGGGCAAGGACCCCGAGGCGTTGCGTGCCCGCGAGGCCGAGGTAAGGGCGCTGCACCAGAAGAAGGCGGGGGGCGGCACGCTCGCCCGGGTGAACGGGTTGGGCAAGCAGGGCTCGGTCGCCCCCGTCGGATTCGAGATCGGCGAGGGGCAGACGGTGGGTCTGGGCGGGCTGCTGGGCTCGGGGCGGACCGAAACCGCCCGCCTGATCTTCGGCATCGACAAGGCCGACGCGGGCTCGCTCGAGATCGACGGCAAGGCCCACCGCCCGGGCTCGCCCCGCGAGGCGATGGCGTTGGGCATCGCGATGACGCCGGACGACCGGAAGGTCAACGGGATCATCCCGAACCTCTCCGTTCGCGACAACATCGTGCTGGCGCTCCAGAGCAAGCGGGGCATCTGGCGTCGGATCTCTCCGAAGGCGCAGCGCGATCTGGCGGCGAAGTACATCGCTTCGCTGAACATCAAGACATCCAACGCCGAGACGCCCGTCGGCACGCTCTCGGGCGGCAACCAGCAGAAGGTGCTCCTGGCGCGGTGGCTGGCGGTCAATCCCCGCCTGTTCATCCTCGATGAGCCGACGCGCGGGATCGACGTCGGGGCGAAGGGGGAGATCGAGCACCTGGTGGCCGACCTGGCCGAGCAGGGGATGAGCCTTGTGTTCATCAGCTCGGAACTGGAGGAGGTCGCGCGGGTGAGCCAGCGGGTGGTGGTGCTGTGCGACCGCGAGCAGGTGGGTGAACTCGAGGGCGAGGCGATCAGCGAGCACGCGATCCTGGAGATGATCGCGAGGGCGGGGGAGAAGGAAGAAGAAGGAGAGACGGGCTGGAAGCCCGTCCCACTCGGGGATGAAGAGAGGAACGAGAGGGACGGCGATGGCTGAATCGTCCCCGATGCGGTTCATCCCCCCGGCATTGCGGCCATTGACCTGGCCCCTGGTCGCACTGGGGCTGTTGCTGCTATTCAACGTGATCTTCACGCCTGGCTATCTGCACATCGGGATGGTCGAGGGGCGCGTCTCGGGCTACCTCGTCGACATCTTCCGCGACGGGGCGGCGGTCATGCTGCTCGCGGTGGGCATGACGCTCGTGATCGCGACAGGGGGCGTCGACCTCTCGGTCGGGGCGATCATGGCGATCAGCGCCGTCCTCGCCGCGTCGATGGTCACGCCCGAGTGGAACGAGGCGAACCTGGGTGCGTGGACCAACACGCTGATGGCGGACCACATCGGCGTGTGGATCGCGATCATCCTGCTCGTCTCGCTCATCGCGTCGGTGCTCGCGGGCGCGTGGAACGGGATGCTGGTCTCGGTATTCAAGATCCAGCCGATCATCGCGACGCTGGTGCTGATGGTCGCGGGGCGGGGCATCGCCCAGCTCATCTGCTCGGGGCGGATCTTCACCTACGACGTGCCGGGCCTCGAGTACATCGGCAAGGGCACCCTGTTCGGCCTGCCGTTCAGCCTGTTCATCGTCGCCGGGGTCGTGCTCGCGACTTACGCGCTCACGCGCGCGACCGCCCTGGGTCTGATGATCGAATCGGTGGGCGACAACGACGTCGCGAGCCGGTGCAGCGGCGTGCCGGTGCGGAACATCCGCTTCCTGGTCTACATGGTCAGCGGGCTGTGCGCGGGGCTGGCGGGGCTGATCGAGTCGACCAACGTCAGCTCGGCCAACGCCAACCAGCTCGGGCTCTACTTCGAGCTCGACGCGATCTTCGCGGTCGTGGTCGGGGGCACGGCGTTGACGGGCGGGCGGTTCTTCCTGGGCGGCTCGATCATCGGGGCGCTGCTGCTCCAGACGCTGACCAACACGATGTACGCCCAGGAGGTGAGCCCCGAGATCGCGCTGATCCCCAAGGCGCTGGTCATCCTCGCGGTCTGCCTGCTGCAATCGCCCGCGTTCAGGCGGCGTGTGCTCGGGGTGTTCGGGGCCGGCAAACCCTCGAAGAGCCGGGCCAAGGCGGGGGGCGCCGCATGAAGCTCCCCTTCAGGCTCTCCATCGGCCGCCAGCACATCCCCATCCTCGCGACGCTCGCGGTGCTGATCCTCGTCTTCGCGTTCGGGGCGATCCGGCACGGCGATCGCAACTTCGCGTCGCTCTACAACATCGTCAGCCTCTTCCGGGGCGGGGCGGTGATCGGCATCGCGGCGATCGGCTCGACATTCATCATCCTCTCCAAGGGGATCGATCTGTCGGTGGGGGCGGTGATCGCGCTGACGACGACGATCATCGCGGTGCTCGTTTCGCCCCAGCTCGGGCCGGGCTGGCACCCCGCGGTGGTCATCCCCATCGCCCTCGTCATCGGCACGCTCTTCGGCACCGCCCAGGGGTGTCTGATCCACTTCTTCGAGCTGCCTCCATTCCTCGTCACGCTCGCGGGGATGTTCCTGGCGCGCGGGCTCGCGTTCTCCGTCCACCCTCAGAACATCGCGATCGAGCACGATGCGTTCCACGCGATGCAATCGATCGGCATCCCGCTCGGACGGTCCGACGTGCCGCTCGCGGTCATCGTGCTGCTCGTGTTCTACGCGATCGCGATGTTCGTCTCGCGGTACACCAACTTCGGGCGCGAGGTCTACACGATCGGGGGCGACGAGCCCTCGGCCCGGCTCATGGGCGTCAACATCGGGCGCGTCAAGATCGGCGTCTACGCCCTGGGCGGGCTCACCGCCGCCCTCGCCGGCGTGATCGCGACCATCGACCGGGGCGACGGCTCGCCCAGCGAGTTCGTGGGCTACGAGCTCGACGCGATCGCGGCGGTGGTCATCGGCGGCACGCTGCTGACCGGGGGCGTGGGGTTCATGATCGGCACGCTGCTGGGCGTGCTGATCCTGGGACTCATCCGCCTGATCATCGACAACGAGGGCACGCTCAGCAGCTGGTGGACCAACATCTCGGCCGGGGCGCTGCTCTTCGGGTTCATCCTGCTCCAAACGGTGCTGGTGAGGTTGGCGAAGAGGTCGGGGTAGGCGTCACGCCGGCAGTGTGCGCCGGCGTTCGGTCGTGCCCTACGGTCGCTGCTCCGTGCGGGAGACGTCCCGCCCGAGCAGCCCATCGGGCGTATGGAGCCCGTAGCGCCCATCGACAAAGATCCACTGGTTGTGAATGACGCCCTCACCAGTGGCAATTGGCGCCGTGAGCTCGATTCTCGAGAATCGTCCCGCGGACCCGTCCGCCATCCCCAGGCCGATGAAACGCGAGGCCTGATCACCGTTCGGCAACGGGGATATCGCGCTCTCCGTGATCACGGCCTTCGCCGACGCAAACCGCACCTGATCGAATCGCTGCGTGCCCCATTGGTCCCGCCCGGTGCGCGTTTCGAGGTTCCAGTAGGCGGGTGTGGTGATGGCTGTCGACGTGAGGAAATAGTCCCAGGGCCTTCTGTTCTCTTCGATAGCCTCGTCAAAGCCGCTCGGGATGTAGAGCGGCTCCGCCTGGCAGGAACCGTAATACGACTCTGCAAGAGGCAGGTACCAGAAGGCGCTGTTGGCGAAATACCTGTATGCGTCGCGGTCGCCGCACGCGCCGAGTATCGTCGCGTCCGCGTCGGGCCGCGTGAAGTGGACGAACGCATCGTCCCAATCCAGGGCGTAGGACGCGAGAGACTGCGTGTGCGTGCGCACGTTGGACATCGAGACAATGTCCCAGACCCTGGCCCGGATCCGCGCAATGGTCGGAAAGAGCAACGCGACCAGAACACCGATCAATGCGACGACCAGCAACAGTTCGATGACGGAAAAGGCGAGGCTTCTTCGGCGCGTCGTCATGACCAAACCTCACCGTCGACGAACGAACCCGGGAAGCAAGAGGACCGCGAGCACGACGTTTCGGGCGATCAGAAACTCGGCCTGTTCCTGATGCGCCTCGAAGAGGCGTATGGCGCCGAAACACCCGCAGTCGGGGGGCTGCCTGAACACCAGGTGGGCGGAGTACGTCAACGTGAGTACCAGCAGCATGGCGAACATGAGCGACGCGCACAGCCGCCTCCGCAAGTTCATCAGCCAGGCAAGCGAGACCGCGACCTCCAGCGGCGGAACGGCCAACGTGACCAAATCCATCACGGCCGGAGACAAGAGGTCCCACGTTCGAACCGATCGCCCGAACGCGTCGAGTGAGGCCAACTTGAGAACCCCGGCGATGAAGAACGAAAGCGCCGCGAGCGATGGTGCACTCGCGAGCACGCGATGTAACGCAAGCTGGGTCCGTGATGTTGAATCAGGATTCCGCTCGCTCACATTGACGGTCGGACTACTGGTCACTGCTTTGGACCGGGGGGTGGACAGGCAATATTGTTGACCCCCGAACCGCCATACTCGTTGGTCACGTATTCAAAGTTCTTACAGAGGCCGTTCTCATCCGCGGTGACGTACAGATAAGTGCAAAACGCGGGCTCATACTCGCAGCCCTGGCGCCCGACTTCCCATCCAGTCGTGCACTGCTGGATGGTGTCGTTTGCTACAGGCGCGCCGTATTCATCGCAGTCGTCTGGCGCACTCGTTGGCACCAGAACGCAGGCCTTCAGAGGGTTCCCGAACTCGTCCTCACGATTGGTCTGCTTCGCGCAGTTGTACCCGAACGCCTGGAATGCGACAGCACTCGCTACAATGGCACCTACCATGACCAGCTTCTCTCGCATCATGTTCCCCCTTTCAGGAATGTGAATCCGGTGGTCAGCTATCGACGCACACGCAGCCACACGATTCCGGCGACAAGTGCACCCGCAGCGCCCCACGCAATCCAATACAAGGAACCAAGATTCGATCCGACCTCTTCGGGCTTGAGCGTCCCGGTCTCTTGCCCTGTATGAGCGTTCACAACGGACCCACCGCCCGGACGACGATCAATGATCTCCTCGATCAGGGTTGCGTCGCGGATCGCGTCGGTTCCCGCGATCGCATCCGGCGTGCGCGTGACTTCTTCGATCTCACCGCCGTGTAGTGGACGGACGACACCATACTCACACACGTCTTCGAGCCGTCCATCTCCGCTGACCCGCTTGATCACATGTGGGATACGTCGGTGGAGGGCCTCGTCGTATGCCCAGTCCGAATAGAAAGTGGCCATGCCCTGAAACTTCGGGTTCGGATGGTTCTTGTGCTCGACAAGCAGCAGTTCGATCGCCGTGCCGCTCGGGCTCAAGCTGCCCTGGTAGTTGATGACTCTTGAACGATCGTCGGATTCCGCGGTCGCGAGCCACGTCGTGCCATCGAGTCTGCTGGTGGTGGGGCTGACCGGCGGTCGAGCGACCCGGATCGAGACATCCACGAAGCACCGGACGAACTGCTGGAGATGGAGCAGTAAAGTTGAAGAGCTTTGTCCTTCTGGCAGATGGCCGGCGTCATACAGGGTCAGAGACCCCTGAGCCCACATCCAGCTATCGCTGGGCCCGCTTTGGGCCGCATCGTGGAATTGAATCGGAACATCCGGATCATCGGTATCACTCGATACACGCCAGTGCTCATCGTCTTGATACCAGATCCGGTATCGCCAAAGAAAACCGTCAAGCTCGAGTTGCTTCTCAAGCCTCTCTAGTTGTCTCCGTTCAGGATGCTCGGGCTTTCCCTGGACCCGGGATCGCAGTTCTTCGAGTGTTGCCGAATCCCCATCCACCGGCCATTTGCGATCCGTGAACTCGATGTAGTACCCGTTGAGTTGGGTCGGCTCCACCGGTTGATTCAAGCGATTCGCAAACCACTCAAGCGAGCCGAGGGTGGGCTCTGTTTGAGCCGCCATACATGTTGCTGCAAGTAGCAGAGCCAGGCACGTGCGCCAGATCATGGCCGCACGATACCCCCCCCCCGGTCACTGATGCAAGCACATTTTCGGAATACGATAACATCTTGATAATATCAAGCCACGTCAAGACTTACAACTCATGGCACGCCGAGGCGACACGCCGAGTTGTCTGAATCAACAGGAGCTTTCTCACTGCCCGAACAGGTTCGTCTGCGCGAACATGCCCTTCTCTTCGAAGTAGCTCAGCGCCTCCTCCGTCGATGAGAACCACTTCGTGCACGTCTCGGTGATGAACGGGCTGGGCGCCTTCGTCGGCTTCCAGACCACGTAGACCTCCTTCGCGTGCTCGAACGCGTGCTGGAGCTCGCGTTCGACGCCCGAGGACAGCCCCGGGATCGTCTTGCCGTCGGTGCCCGGCAGTTCGGGGACGTAGCTCACGATCATGTCGGCCTGGTCGATAAGCTTGAAGTCGCGCATGTAGATCTGCCCGTCGATGTCGCCCGCGATGTCGAGCACCTCGCGCACGCGCACCCGCAGGGGCTTCCCGCCCGCCTTCGAGCCGCCGAACGTGTGGGGCGCCACGTCGAGCCACTGATCGACGTTGCCCTCCTGGGCCGCGGCGATCGCGCGATCGAGCAGCAGCTTCTCGTCGACGTCGCCCGGGTCGAAGGTGATGAAATGGTCGGCGAGCGCCGCGCGGAAGGCGTCAATCTCGGCGAGGACGTCGGGCATGTCGACGACGTGGCTCATCGGGAAACTGGGGTAGACCTTCCGCATCTCGGGCCGGCAGACGAGGCGGAAGAGCGTCTTGGTCGTGTCGCGGTGGCGTCCCCGGCTGACGATGTAGAACTTGCTGCCCGGGATGGCCTGGCTGAGCAGCTCGGTCGCGAGCAGCTCCTCTTCACGCCACACCATGCAGTCCTTGAGCGTCGCGTCGATGTCGTGCTCGGCGTGCAGGCGGTGGTGCACCACCTCGATGTTGTCGACCAGGCAGATCAGCAGATCGGGCTCGAGCTTGGAGACCTGGTCGAAGTCGAACGCGCTGAACAGGCCGTGCCGCCAGCGGAAGGTCGCGTGGGTATTGACGATGAAATTGGACAGGTCGCGTGCGTCGGCGATCACGTCCTTGAACGCCGCCCTGCGGAGGCTGTTGAGCCGGCTGAGCGGGAGGTTGAGGATCTGGCCAGGTGGCACGTCCTTCGCCTCGTTGTACATGATGTCGCCGATGTTGAACAGCTCGACGGTCTCGCCCTGTTGACCGGCGAAGTCGACGGTCTTCTGGAGATAGGGCTTCTTGTCCATCCCGACCTGGCCGGTGACGATCGCGCGCATAGACGAACCTCCCTGGGCCTGCATGTTATGAAGCGAGGGGGTCGGAACGGGGCTCGGGCTGGCGGCTGAGTTGGTCGGGACTTGACAGGGCCATACCGATATGCCATACTGGTATGTATGAAGACGACGATGAACCTCGATGGCGCGTTGGTCGAGCGGGCCAAGCAGCTCAGCGGGATCGAGCAAACCACGGCCGTGGTCCACGAGGGGCTCCGCGCCCTGATCGCTCGCGAAGCCGCGAGGCGCCTCGCGGCCCTAGGCGGCAGCGAGCCCGAACTCAAGTCCCCGCGCCGGCGGCGACCCGCGTGATCCTTGCCGACACCAGCGTGTGGGTTGAGCACCTGAGGCGAGGGCACGCCGGGCTCCGGGAGGCGCTCGAGGACGAGCGGATCGCGGTTCACCCGTTCGTTCAGGGCGAACTCGCGCTCGGGCACGTGAGGCGGCGGAGCCCCCTGCTGAGGCTGATCGCCCTGCTCCCGACGTTGGAGCCTGCCTCTCATGATGAGGTGCTCCGGTTCGTCGCCGACGGGCGGCTTGAGGGCCGCGGGATCGGGTGGATCGACGCCCACCTGCTCGCGGCGGCAAAGCTGCACGCCGTCAGGCTCTGGACGCTGGACCGGCGTCTCGCTGGAGCCGCGGGCGAGTTGGGGCTGGCGTAGAAGGCCGGGCGACGAGCACGAGAAGGAACACCCGGGCTTGCGCCCGGGTCTCGTTCGAAGGCGTGTTTCTGCCGACCTTGTGCGGCCCGTGCCCGGTCAGTTCAGCCGCACCTGCACGTATCCGCGCATCCGCCCCCGCACCAGCTCGATGGTCATGTCGCCCATGCTGTGATCAAGGCGATCCTTGAGCTCGCCGGTGCTGTCCACGGGCTGGTTGTCGACGTCGGTGAGGATGTCACCTTCCTCGATGCCCGCGGACGCCGCGGGGGTCCCGTCGGCGACCTTGACGACGTACAGGCCCGAGAGGGTCCGCCGGTACCCGAGGTCCTTGCTCTTCTCGGGCGTCATCGGCTGAACGACCACGCCCAGTTCGGGCACCGCCTCGCCGCCAGATTCCAGGGCCAGGCCCGAGGTCGGATCGCCCAGCACGGCGTGCTTGACGACGCGGTCGTTGCCGCGGAGCACCTGGATCATCAGCTCCGACCCGGGGGCCGACAGCGAGATCAGGTTGCGCACGCGGTTGAGCCCGCCGATCACGGCGCGTCCGTTGATCTTGAGGATGATGTCGCCCTCCTTGAGATCGGCGCCACTGGCGGGACTGTTGTCCTGCACACCCGTGATCAGGACGCCCTCGTCGGGCTCGAGCCCGAGTTCGTGACGCTTGCCGGCCTCAAGGTCGGCCATATAGACGCCCAGGAAACCACGCTCGACGCGCCCGCTCTTGACAATCGAATCGACCACTCGCTGAGCCACCACCGACGGGATGGCGAACCCCAGCCCCGCCGACTGACGCGTCCGGCTGATGATCGCGGCGTTGATGCCCACCACCTCGCCCTCCAGGTTGATCAGCGGGCCGCCCGAATTGCCCGGGTTGATCGCCGCGTCGGTCTGGATGTACTCCTGGTAGCTCGCTTCCTGCGACTGGGGGTTCAGGCTCCGTCCCTTGGCCGACACGATGCCGGCCGTGACCGTCGAATCGAAGCCGAAGGGGCTGCCCATCGCGAGCACCCACTCGCCGACGCGCAGCGTGTCGGAATCGCCGAACTTGGCGGCGACGAGATCGGGCGCGTTGATCCGCAGCACGGCGAGGTCGGTCGCCTCGTCCGCCCCGACGACCTCGACATCGCTGATCTCACGCCCGTCATACAGCTTCACCACCAGGCTGTCGGCCTCGGCGATCACGTGGTTGTTGGTGAGGATGAGCCCGTCCTTGTCGATGATCACGCCCGAGCCCAGCCCGGTGTCCTCGAGCGTGGGCGGACCGACATAGACGCGACGGCCGAAGAAGTCCTGCCGATAACGCTGGATCTTCGCCTGGGTGGTGATGTGGACCACCGACGGCGAGATGCCGCTGGCCGCGGTCTCGAACGCCCGGCTGAGCGACCTTGCGTAACGCAGATCGTCGCTGTTCGACTGGGCCCGGGCGACCGCGCCCGGGAACGCGACACACAGGCACATCACCAGAACGAGACACCGTGAAAGCAGCGTTGACCGTCTCACTGGATTGCTCCTCAAAAACACGCGGGGCGTTCCCGCGAAGTCACAGGCCGTATTCGGCCCACGTCGATGGGGTCTCGGAGACCCGGACCCGCTCGATGGTCAGTCCAGGCGGGAGCGTGTAGGGGACGCCGTCATCGTCTTTGATCGACCGTCCGTCACGCACTAGGTCCGCCACGCCCTCGTAGATGCGCCGGGCGATGGCTTCCGTCGTCGGGTCCTCGCCCGGGAATTCGATCAGCCGATCTCCCAGCCCGGCGGACCGCAGATTCGGGATCGCGGGGTCCGATTGATTCACGGCCATCGCGTGGTCAAAGCGGTCGATGAGCTGGCCGACCGCCAGCTTCAAGGCCTTGAAATCGCAGACCATGTCGTTCGCGTCCAGCACCTTGCTCGAGACGACCACCTCGACCCGGCGCGAGTGCCCGTGCGGGAATCGGCACCGCCCCGGGTGCTTGCTGAGCATGTGGCCGCTCTCGATTTCGAAGGCTTTGCAGACGCGGTATTGCATGGGGAGAAGATGGTAGAGGGGGGAGGGGGGAGAGGCACCGGGGATCGGGCACCAGGCACCAGACGGAGAGGGACATTGGGCACCAGAATCTGGTGCCTGGTGCCCGGTCCGTGGTGCCTGCCACGGCACTAGGTGCCGCGGCGATTGCCGAACAACTCGATGTGCAGACGATGGCAGTAGCGCCAGCCCCGCGCCAGGCAGGCGTCGACGACGAACAGTGTCCGCTCCGGGTCCGGCACCGTCACGCCTTCGGGCATGAGCATGATCTCCTCGGGCCGCCAACCGTTGATGCGGGCGATGAGGTCGTCGATCTCCGCAAGATCCCCGGGCCGCGTGACGACGAACTTGAGCTGCCGGGCCCGCCCGGGGTGGAGCGCCGGGTCGGCCCGATCCATCAACCCCTGGAGCGCCACAAGGTCGATCCGGCGCTGCTCGTGCAGGCGGGCCCACTTGCCGTTGGGGTCGCGCGGATCGCCCATCGGCGTCGAATTCGACAACTTGGGACTCAGGCTCATCAGATCGAACTCGATATCCCGGTCAACTGTCCCGGCCGTCTCGATCGTCACGTGGAGCCCCGCCGCCCGCAGTCCCGCACACAGCGGGACGATCTCCGGGAAGATCATGGGTTCGCCGCCCGTTACCACCGCGTGCCGCACCCCCGAATCGCGGGCCTCGGCGACGAGATCCTCGACGCCCCGCGTCGTCCCCTCAGGATCCCAAGACGCATAGGGCGTGTCGCACCAGGTGCACCGCAGGTTGCACCCGCTCAGGCGGCAGAACCACGACGGCACGCCGGTGAGCAAGCCCTCGCCCTGGAGCGAGGTGAAGGTCTCGGAGATCAGGATCGCGTCTGACACGGGAGAGGATAGAGAGGGCCGGATGGCGTATGAGCGTAGAGCAGATGGCGGATTCGGGATGCCGGACGCCGACCGGTCGGTTTGACCGGCCCGTCTCATGGGATCGATCCGCCATCTGAGTTCTGAGTTCTGCTTTCCCCCGGGCTCCCGCCCGGCGCTTGCCTCGCCGCCCCTCGGGGCTATCCTTTCCGTTCCCCGCTGGGAGGTGGGGGCGTGGTTCGCCGTGGTGGGCGTGCCCTTGGTTTGAATATCCGGACAGAGGCCGTACACGATGCCGACGATCAACCAGCTGGTCCGCAAGCCGCGCAAGAGTCCCGTGGTCAAGTCGAAGGTCCGCGACCTCGACCAGTGCCCGCAGCGCCGCGGCGTGTGCCTGAGTGTGAAGACGACCACGCCCAAGAAGCCGAACTCGGCTCTGCGGAAGATCGCCCGTGTCCGCCTGTCCAACGGCAAGGAAGTCACCGCGTACATCGGCGGCGAGGGGCACAACCTCCAGGAGCACTCGATCGTGCTCGTCCGCGGCGGTCGTGTGCGTGACCTCCCCGGTGTCCGCTATCACATCGTCCGTGGTTCGCTCGACACCCTGGGCGTCGATGGCCGCAAGCAGGGCCGCTCGAAGTACGGGGCGAAGAAGGGCAAGTAAGAAGGCAGCGGGGACCGGGCACCGGGCATCAGGGGCGAAACCCGATGCCTGATGCCCGGTCCCTGATCCCTGCCAAGGCAAGTAATCCGCGGCGGTCCGGCCGACCCTGCGGGTGAACAACAGGCCGGCGTGGGTGCAACACAACGCCGGCGGATGAGCCAAAGGAGAATCGCATGGCTGGCCGCATCACGATGTCCGAGGATCAACTCCGCCCCGACCCGGTCTACAACGACAAGGTCCTGGCGAAGTTCATCAATTGCATCATGCACGACGGGAAGAAGTCGGTCGCGCAGCGCGTGATGTACGACGCGATCGACCTGATCGACAAGCGCCTCGAGAAGGCCGACGTCGAGGACAAGCCCGAGAACGGGCTCGCCGTGTTCCACATGGCGATCGAGAACGCCAAGCCGTTCGTCGAGGTGCGCTCGAAGCGAATCGGCGGTGCGAACTACCAGGTGCCGATCCAGGTGAACCGCCGGCGCCAGCAGTCGCTCGCGTTCCGCTGGATCATCCAGGCGGCGCGGGGCGAGAAGGGTCGCCCGATGGCGGAGCGTCTGGCCGACGAGCTGATCGCGGCGGCCAAGGGCGAGGGCAAGGCGATGATGACCCGCGACCAGACCCACCGCATGGCGGAGGCGAACAAGGCGTTCAGCCACTTCGCACGCTGATCCTGATCCGAGCACCGGAGCATGAGACCCCTCGTGTGAGCGAGGGGTTTTTCGTGCCCCGACGGCGCACGCCCCGCGTATGGTTCCCCATGCCCACCTACGTCTACGCCTATCTCGACAAGGACGGGAACCCGACCGACGAGGTCTTCGAGATCGTCCAGCCGATCAGCGCCGAGCCGCTCAAGAAGCACGAGGGACGGGCGGTCCAGCGGATTCCGCAGGTGCCCAACATCGCGGGCAAGTGGTCCGACATCAAGGGCAAGAGCGCCCTGAGCAACAAGAACCTCGAACGCCTCGGCTTCACCAAGTACGAGAAGAAGGGGCAGGGCTACATGGAGCGGACGGCTGGGAAGATGGGGCCCAAGTCGATCGGGCTGGATGAGTAGGAACTCGGAACTCGGATCGCAGAACTCAGATAGCAGAACTCGGATTCGAATCCGCTATCTGAGTTCTGCCATCCGAGTTCTGTTCTTGTTCGCATTCAATCTCCCGATTCCATGAACCCCACCCCCTCGGAAGCCGAATCATCTTCGGGAATCGCCGGTTGAACCGGTAGACTCACGCACGGGAGGCCCCATGCAGGACATCCATCGTGTGCTCAAGGCCGCCGCACGCCGGCTCTACCTTGACGCGTTCCTCCGCTTCGCGGTTGTCTTCGCGACGGTCGCCGGGGCGGCGATGTTCGTCCTCGTTGCGGCCCACAAGCTGGGGCCCTGGGAATTCCGCTGGTCCATTCTCTTCGGTGCCGCCGCCGGTGTGAGCGTGCTCGCCGCGGCCTTCGCCGCGTTTGTGCGCCGGCCGAGGGGCCTGTCACTCGCCGACGAGGTCGACCGTCGGGCCGGGCTCCGCGAGACGCTAAGCACCGCGGTCGTGCTGGCGGGGCACGAAGACGCCTGGTCGCGGGCCGTCACCGAATCGGCGGGTGAGCGGGCCCGCCGCGTCGTGCTGCGCGACGCCGTACCGATCACGGCGCCGCGCCGCTGGCCACTGCCGGTCTTTCTGCTCGCCGCCGCGGGGCTGGGGCTGTGGCTCGCGCCGCGGCATGACCTCTCGGGGCTGCTCGCCAGCCGCGACAAGGAGAAGGCCGAGCAGGTCGAGATCCGCAACGTGGCGCTCGAGATCAAGTCGCAGGACCAGGAGATCAAGAAGACGCTCGAGAGCGCTGGTGTCGATCTCAAGCAGGACAAGCCAGACGACGACGGGGCGGAGCAAGGCAAGCCCAAGACCGCGGAGGAGCTCAAGCGGAGCCAGATCAAGAAGCTGACCAAGCTGAGCGACCAGCTCAACGAGCTCAAGCAGGGCGAGAAGGCCCAGAAGCTCGAGGCACTCCAGCGTTCGATGCGTCAGCTCAAGACCTCGGGCCCGGGCCCGCTCGACGAGTTCGGCCGCAACCTCGCCCGCGGCAATTTCCAGGAGGCCCAGAAGGCGCTCGAGGCGATGCAGAAGGCCGTTGAATCGGGTCAGATGACCGATGAGCAGAAGAAGCAGGCCGCCCAGCAACTCGCCAAACTAGCCCAGCAGATGCAGGCTCTGGCCGACCAGAAGGACGCGCTCAAGAACGCGCTCGAGCAGGCGGGCATGGACCCGCAGCAGGCCTCCCAGCTCGCGGCCGACCCGCAGGCCCTACAGCAGGCGCTCCAGCAGACGCAGGGGCTGAGCCAGCAGCAGATCCAGTCGCTGATGCAGATGGCGGCGACGCAGCAGTCGGCCTGCCAGTCGATGCAGTCGATGTCTCAGGCGATGAGCCAGATGTCGCAGTGCATGAATCCGGGCAACGCGCAGAACGGCCAGAAGCTCAGCCAGTGCTCGTCGCAGCTCGCCCAGCAGCTCAGCGCCGCCGAGATGATGCAGTGCGAGATGCAGGCGGTCGACAAGGCCCTGGGTCAATGCAACTCGAACCTGTCCGAGCTGGGCCAGTCGTTGTGCAAGAACGGCGGGTCGGGCCAGTTCGCCTACCAGTACAGCCAGGGACAGGGCGTAGGCCCGGGCATCGGCGCGGGCGACGGCGGCAGCCTCCGCGACCCCGACCTCGCGCCGCCGGACGACTACATCCTCAAGAGCGAGAAGGCCGACGTGCCGAACAACGGGGGCCCGATCATCGGGTCAACGCTCGTCTACGGCGCCCAGGTCAAGGGCGAGGCCACCGCCCAGTTCGGGCAGGTCGTCGGTGCGTCGGCGGTCGAGGCGGCGGAGGCGATCGACTCGATGCAGGTGCCCCGCGAGTACCACGACGCGGTGCGGCACTACTTCGGGCGGCTCGAGGCGATCGCCAAGAAGGGCGGGGACGAAGCGAAGTCCGAGAGCTCTTTGGGCAACTGAGACTCGATGCGGTTGATATTCGTATTCAACGAATGAGGTCCGAGCGAGAGCTGGGGCGTTCCGGCGATGCGCCACGGGTGCATCCTGCCATTCCGACACCCACCGCCCACACGCCTGATCAGTCTGACATCCCTTTGTATCGGATAACGCCGCCGCGACAATGCCTCGACTGGCATGGCACTTGCCGCCTTCCTCCAGTCCCCGCGGCCCGCAGCCGGCGGGCCGAATGGGAGGTTCTCAATGCCACGAAAGGGGTATGCCATGAACGAGATCACGCGGCGGGACCCCGTGTTCGGTCCCATGGAGAGACTGTTCGGCGGCATGCTTCGCGAGCCCATCTTCACCGAGCTCGCGACCATCGACGAGGGCTCGCTCGCGCTCGACGTCGCCGACGACGGCGAGAACATCGTCGTCAAGGCGTCGCTGCCGGGGTACAAACGCGAGGATGTCGCGCTCGAGGTCAACGACGGCGTGCTGACCATCAGCGCCAAGAAGGACGAGACGCGCGAGGAATCGAGCGAGCGCTTCTACAGGCGCGAGCGTCGCAGCGGCTCGGTGAGCCGGCGCATCGCGCTGCCCACCGCGGTCGAGCAGGACGACGCCGACGCGGAGCTGATCGACGGCGTGCTCACGCTCAAGCTGCCCAAGGCGGCGAGCGTCCGCCCGCGTCGGATCGAGATCAAATAATCCGCGCGCCGCCCGGGAAACCGGGCGGCGTTCGTTCAGATCACCAGCAGCACGATGACCAGGCCGACAAGGCCGATCACGGTCACCCAGAGCACGCGGCGGCGGATCGCGGCCATGTAAACGGGCAGCGCCGCCTCGTCGAGGTGCCAGAGCCCTGGCTCGGTCTGGACGAAGACACCCGCCGCGGCCATGCGCCGGAAGACATAGTGCTCATGCTCGCCGATGTCGGCCAGACGGATCGCGCTCGCCGCGTCGACCGCCCCCGCGCCTCGAAAGCCTCTGACGAGGCGCTTTCGCCGGGCCGCGATGGTCGCCGCCGTCACGCCGCCTGACACCGAACCTGCGCTGATCATCGTTCATCCCCTGTCTGATCGTGGAGCGATCAATCGGTTCTTTGGAAGTCCGTGCCACCACTTGCACCCGCCGAGCGTCAAGCGCCGGCGTCCGCCGCTGTCACGGCAGCCGACGCTCGATCGCCCGGATGTCGTTCTCGATGCTGCGCAGCGTCGACTTGATGTCTCTGATCCCGCTCTCCGCGTCGCCCGACGGTCGCCGGCGGACCTCGCGGAGGACATCATCGAGCGAACGCTGGAGCGACGACAGGTCCGTCCGCCCCATGCCGCCGACGTCGCGGGCGAGCTGATCGACCGTGCGCTGGAGGTCGGTGATCCCGCGCTCGATCTGCCCGACACCCGACGTATCCAGCGTCCCGAGCGTGCGTTCAAGCGATGACAGGCGGTCGTCGATCTCGTCCAGACGGTTCGGATCGAGCATCGCCAGCCGGCTGTCGAGCTTCGTGATCGCGTCGGTCTGGGCCGCGATGAGTTGTTCGAGGCTCTTGCGAGGGTTGTGCGGCAGTTCGCTCCCCTCGCGGAACAACCCCGCGTCGAGCAACACCAGCTCGCGCAGCACGGGATCGCCCGGGAGCGGGCGGTCAGGGGATTCGGGCTGGGTGGCGCCGAGCAGCGCGAACACCGAGACGCCGCCGATGAACCCCAGCAGCGCACCTCTGGGTGAACGGGTCATGGCAACCTCCTTCCAACGTGCAGTCTACCGGAGTCGCGGTGATGGGCGAGGGATGAAGTTGATCGTGGCGATGTGAGGCAAGGAATCCGAACGCGGTTGAGACCCAGGGACGCCGCGACTCGCCGCCTTCGGCGCAGTCGTGCCATCGCTCGAATGCGATGAACGCTCCGAAGCACTGCGGCGCCGAAGACGGCGAGCAGTGGCACCCGGCGTGCAGTGATCTATTCCGCGAACATCGCTTCGACAAAACGCTCGGGGTCGAACGGTTCGATGTCGTCGGGCGTCTCGCCTACGCCGATGAACTTGACGGGGATGTTCGTCGCCTCGCGGATCGCGACCACGATGCCGCCCTTCGCCGTGCCGTCGAGCTTGGCGAGGAAGATCCCCGTCACACCCGCGGCCTTGCCGAATTCCTCGGCCTGCCGCAGCGCGTTCTGCCCCGCGGTGGCGTCGAGGACGAGCAAGGTCTCGTGCGGGGCGCCCTCGATCTTCTTCGTCGCGACCGAGCGGATCTTGGTGAGCTGACGCATCAGCGGGTCCTGCGTGTGCAGGCGGCCCGCGGTGTCGAGAATCAGCACGTCGACGCCCCGCGAGACGGCGGCGCTGCACGCGTCGAACGCGACGGCCGCGGGATCGCCCCCCTGCTGGCCCTTGACGACCTCGACGCCCAGCCGCTCGGCCCAGATCTCGAGCTGGCGGACGGCCCCGGCTCGGAACGTGTCGCACGCGCCGAGAAGCACCGTCCGGCCCTCGTTTCGGAGCTGGGAACAGAGCTTGGCGATGCTGGTCGTCTTGCCCGCGCCGTTGACCCCGGTGACGAGGATGACGGTGGGGCCGGCGTCGGCGAAGTGCAGCGTGCGGTCGGCCTCGGGCCAGCGGGACTTCAGCTCGGCCTTGAGGAACTCGAGCACGTCCTCGCCCCTGGCGAGCTGGCCCGATTTGTAGTCGGCGCGGATCTGGGTGATGAGAGCCGTGGTGGTGCGCACGCCCACGTCCGACTGGATGAGGCGCGACTCGAGCTCCTCGATCAGGGCCTCGTCGAGCTTGCGCCCCACGAGCATCGATCGCAGACCCGCGACGAACGTCTCGCGGGTGCGGTCGAGGCCTTTGCGGAGCTTGGAGACGACCGACTTGAACAGCCCCATGTCAGCCCCCGGCTTCCGCCGACGCCTCGCCCGGAGCGGCCCCGCCCAGGTGGAGGGGGGTCACGTCGGTGTGCTCGCCCTCGAGCGAAGGCGCCGGCTCGGCGGCGCCCAGGACGCGCTTGAGCACCTTGCCCAGCAGCCCGTTGATGAACGCGGGCGAGCGGTCGGTGCTGAACGCCTTGGCGAGCTCGACCGCCTCGTTGACCACCACCTTGGGGGGCGTGCGCCCGCTGACCATCTCGAAGTGGGCGAGACGGAGGATCGAGCGGTCGATCGCGGCCTGGCGGCGCGGGGGCCAATCCGGCGCGAGGGCCTCGAACTCGGTGTCGGCCGCTTTGTGCGCGCCGAACGCGTCGGTTGCGAGGGCGAACGCCTCGGCCTTGTCCTTGTTGGTGAACGGCTCCTCGGGCCTCAGAAACAGCGTGCCCTCGTCGTCACGCTTCTCGTCGTCGAGGCTGTGGGCGATGGTCTCGTCGAGCGTCTCGCGGATCTGGTCGGCATCCTCGCCCCGGCGGGCGTCGAGCTGATAGAGCCCGACGAGGGCGAGCCGGCGGATGTCGCGGGGGGTCGCCATGTCAGTTCTCCCCCGATTCGGAGTCGGCTTTGTCCGTGGCGGCCCGATCCAGCGAGAACGAAGCCCGCTCGCCGCGGTCGGCCGACTCGGCGAGGTGGGTCATCGCGGCGATCGTGTCCAGCAGCGCGTCCATCGCCTCGGCCCCCTTGTTACCCTTCTCGCCCCCGGCGCGGGCCGCGGCCTGCTGGGGGGTGCCGGCCGTGATGACGCCGAAGGCGACCGGGATGCCGGTCTGCACGGGCAGTATCGCGAGGGCGTCGGCGACGGCCTGGGAGATGTACTTGTCGTGGTCGGTCTCGCCTTTGATCACGCAGCCCAGGGCGACGACGCCGTCGTAGAGCCCGGTGTCGATCGCCGCGGCGGTGAGGGCCGCGAGCTCGAACGTGCCCGGGGCGTCGATGAAGGCGATCTCGCCCCCGTCCCCGACGCGGGCCCGAAAGGTGGCTTCCGCGGCCTCCCGCATCCGGGCGGTGATCGACCCGTTGTAGCGGCTGACCACGACGCAGACCGCCGGGGGGCCGCCCGGCTCGGGAATCGCGATCTCGGGTGACTCTTTCATGGGGCGAACATGGTAGGGTTCCGGGTCCGCGGACGCGCCCCTAGGAAGGACCCCGATGTTCGCCACCCTGGCCCGGATGGCCCCCGTGCTGCGGCTCACCCGCGTGAGCACCGCCTTCGCCGCGGTGGCCGACGTGTGGTTCGTCATCCTGTGGACGCGGGCGAACCCCGAGGAGCGTGGGATCCCGGGGCTGCTCGAGCCCGCGGTGCGCGCGCCAGACGGCCCCTCGCTCTGGCTGCTGCTGCTCGCGGGGGCCGGGGCGGCGATGGGTCTCTACGCGTTCGGGGCGGCGATCAACGACGTCACCGACACGTCACGCGACCGCGTGCTGCGGCGCGATCGCCCGATCGCCGAGGGGCAGATCTCCCCGGTGACCGCGGCCACGGTGGGCTCGCTCTCGCTGATCATCGCGGTGCTGGGCGCCGCGATGTTCGGGCGGGCGGCCGTGGTGCTGACGTGCGTGCTGGCGTTGGCGGTGCTGGGGTTCAATGCGCTCGGGCGATTTGTGCCGGCGGTGGGGCTGGTGCTGCTCAGCCTGATCTATGCGGGCCACATGGTGGTGCCGAATCTGTCGCTCCGATTCGTATGGCCCGTGTGGGTGGTGATGACCCACGCGTTGGCGGTGTCTGGGGTGGTGCACGTGGTGGGGCGCAAGGCGCCCCCGATCACGCTGCGCGCGCTGGTCGCCGCGCTGCTTGGGTGGGTGTTCTGGTCGGGCGTCCTGATCTGGGTCGGGCTCCGTCGGGCCGATCCGAGCGCCGAGGGCCTGCTCGCCAAGCTCTGGCCCGATTGGGTGGGCGTCGGCGGGGCGATACTGGTGCTCGCGTGCGCGGTCGTGTTCGTGTTCGTCGCGGGGAGGCGGATCCGCACGCTGGGCTATGGGCAGCGCACCGCGGAGAAGATCAACCGGTACGGGGCGCTCTGGCTGCCGCTCTACGCCTGCGGGTGGCTGTTCGGCGAGGGGCACCTGCGCGCGGGGCTGATCATGGGAGCGCTGGCGCTGAGCGGGCTCGTGGGGATGTCGGTGCTCCGCGAGGTGTACGCGGCGGTCGAGCACCCCATCGGGTATCGGCGCTAGAGGTCGCGTCAGTTCCTTCCCACCCGTGCCACGGCGTCACGCACCACCTGCACAAAGGCGCGGTGCTCCGCCTCGTCGAGCCAGCGGCCCGAGAGGCGCGACTGTACCGCGTCCCGGCCCTTGAGGCCCGCGTAGGAGCCCCCGTCGGCTTCGAGCTTGTCGGCCGCGAGCGTGAGCACCGACTTCGAGGCCGAGTCGAGCGCATAGACAACCTCGAGCCGCGAGCCGTCGCCCGTATCCGGTGAGACGCGGTAGATGAGCTCGGTGCCGATGGCGCCCGCCCAACTCCATCGGCCCCGGAGCAGCGTGATGATGCTCCAGCCCACGGCGTGCCCGCCCGAGGCGTGGCCCACCGACGGCGTGGCGTCGAGCACCCCCGCCGTGACCGGGGGCTCGGGATCGGCGGCGGTGTGGGCCGACCAGCCGGCGGGAGCCTGGTCGCTGGCCCAGACCCACCCGTCGTTGAGATCGATCAGGGCGTGCTTCCCACCGACCGCGGCGACGCCCGGGCCGTTGACGCGGACGTTCCCCACCGTGTGCTCGGCGGGGTAGCCGCCCAGGACGTAGTGCAGCGTGTTGTGGACGACGACCGTCTCGCCACGCTTGATAGCCACGTAGGGCGTGTCAACGGTCAAATAGACCACGCCGTCCTTCGCGGCATGAATCGGCAGTGTGGCGTCGCCCGAGAGCGTCACGGTCGTCGCACTCTCCGGGGGATAGAGAATCCTGACGACGGGGTCGGCGGCCTGAGCGAGCGCACCCAGTGCCGCGAGCGTGAACACCGCGCAGACCGTACGGATGCGGATCGGGGGCATGAGCATTCCTCCCTTCCGACCGGCGATGACCCGCGGGGTCAGATGCCGGCCGCACGCCGGACCGGGGCCATCACGCGCCAGCCGACGGCGCCGATCGCACCACCCAGCACGATCGACAACACCAAGGGCGTAGGGTACACGATCCACTGCCCGGCGAGCGCGAGCAGGCACCCGACGACAACCGCGACCGTCGCGCTCCCGGCGGCCACAAGGCCCAGCCGCGCCCCGCGCCCCCCGCGAAACAGGCAGAACATGCCGATCGCGCCGGCGGCCGCGGCGAGCGAACGCATGACGGTGTCGTCCGGCACCTTGATCTGGCGGGCGCGCATCAACGTCTCGACTGCCTCGGCGTGGGCGTAGCACCCGGGGATGTGCCGTCCGCCCGGGTAGTCCTTGATATCGCGTCCGGCGGCGTCGGTCCGCCCGATGACGACGACGCGCCCGGAGAATGCCCTGATCAACTCGTCGGTCGACATGCCGAGCACGTCCTCGTAGCGGACGGTGGCCGCATCAAGGACGCCGTCGGGCGGCATGGAGAGCATGAGCTGGGCGGTGACGTCACCCGGGCTGAGTCCCACCGGCAGGGCCTGATCGTCGACAGGGCGGATGCCAGTAACTTTGAAAGACTGCACCGGGCCGACGGGCCGGCGGCCCCGCTTCTCGTCGGGCTTCCAGAGCTGGACGTGCAGCTCGTCGTCGTCCTTGCGCATCTCTTCGACGTCGATGCGGGCGGCTGGGTGGCCAAGGAGCGCGACGGCGGCGAGCGCGAGGCCGGGCTCAACGAACCCGCCCTTGCGCGCCACGGCGAGATCGACTCGCCACGGGACCTCACCCGCGAAGACGCCGGTGACGATCGCGGGCGTCGCCGGCGTGTCTTCGAGCACGGGGCTGACGCGGGCCGGCGGGTCGTCGGCCGCCCACTCGGTGGTCATCAGAATGACGGGCACGCCGCGGTCGACCGTCCGGTCGATGGCGGCGGCGATGTCGGCGTCGTGCGGGGTCGGGGCCTTGAAGTAGAGGTCCCACACGATCGCGAGGGCCGAGCCCGCCACCAGGCGGTCCATGAGTTCGTCGTGCTTCGCCCTCGCCCCGTAGACGTCGACGGGCGCGTTGCCGGCGCCCGCGACCGCGACCGAGGCGAACGTGTCGGCGGTGATCGAGACGACGCGTGCATAGCGGAAGCCCTCGTCGCCGCCCGAGAGCACGCCGGTGGCCCAGTTCGCATAGGCCGCGCAGAGCGGCGTTAGCTGGCAGCAGAGTGGGAAGACGACAAACGCCGCGATAGCCGCGGCCGCGGCTGTGAGCAGCGCCAGCGCGAGGCTCTCACGCGATCGCTCGGGCTCGATCTGCTTGTGCATCGTCACGCCGACGAGCAGGCGCTCGCGGCAGCGTCGGATCGCGTCGCGGACCGTCGCGGCGGACGCGGTGCGCTCGGCGGGGTTCTCGCGCAGCGCCCCGGCGATGGCGTCGGCGAGGTCACGCGGGATGCCCGGCGCTTCGCGCGACAGATCGGGCGGCCCATCGACGGGCGAGGGGCGACGCCCGGCGAGCGACTCATAAAGCACGAGCGAGAGCGAGTAGATATCGGTGCGCTGGTCGAGCGCGAGCGGGTCGCCCGTCCGCTGCTCGGGGCTCATATAGGCCATCGTCCCGGCTGGCACGCCCCCCTCGGCGTGGAGCGAGTCGAGCGCCCCCCGGCTGCCCGTCGGCAGCGCGAGCCCGAAGTCGATGATCTTCGCGCGCCCGTCGGCGTCGACGAGGATGTTCGCGGGCTTGATGTCGCGGTGGATGATCCCACGCCGGTGGGCGTGGTCGAGCCCGTCGAAGAGGCCCTGGAACATCTCGAGCACGTGGTCGAGGCCCAGCGTCGTGTCGCGGCAGTAGGCAGTGACGGGCTTGGCGCCGACGATGTACTCCATGACGATGTAGGGGAGCACCTCGCCCTCGTGCTCGAACTCGCCGGCGTCGTAGATGTGGGCGATCGCGGGGTGGCGCTCGAGGGCGATCTGCGTGCGAAACTCCTGCTCAAACCGGCGTCGGAGCTCGGGGTTGGTCCGGTCGTGGCGGATCAGTTTGACGGCGACCGACCGACCCAGCTTCTGGTCGACCGCCTCGTAGACGATGCCCATGCCGCCCGCGCCGATCCGTCGCTTGAAGCGGTAGACGCCGAGCCGCGTCGGCATGCCCTCGTCGCCGCCGCCCGAGAAGGGGGGCGTGCCCGTGGTGGGAGCGTCGTTGTCCTGTGAACCGGGCACGGAACGAGTGTACCGGCGGGGCTTCACGCCTGTCGTCGGAAGAACGGTGCGGGTGGGATTCGAACCCACGAAACCCTGACGGGTTTACCGGTTTTCAAGACCGGCGCCTTCAACCACTCGGCCACCACACCCCGCGGACATCGCGTCCCGCGCCCAACGATAGCGCCCGGAGAAGAACAAGCCCCCGCCGGGAGTGGCGAGGGCCGGAGCAGAGAATACCAAGGTGCCGTGGGGTGACTCAGGCCTGCTTGGGCTTGCGGAACTTGCCGATCGCCAGCAAGCCGAGGCCCGCCAGCACGGTCGGGGCGCGGACGTCGGCGTCGTCGGCCCGCTCGTCGCCGGGGGTGCCGGCCGAGATCAACTCGCCCACCTTGTCGCGGCTGATCCCAACACGGCGGGCGGGCTGAGCCCCGTTGGCTTTCCAGGTCCAGCGCGCGTCGGCCGGGACGGCGATCGCACCCGAGCTCGACGCCCCCTGCCGGATCGATTCGAACGCGGTCTGAGCGATCCACTCAGACTCGGCCTCGCACCAGCACGCCCCGGTGGCGCTGGTGGTCTCCGCGGTGTTGTCGAACACGGCAGCAGAGACGGCCTCGGCGGGAACGGACTTGAACGTCGGAGTGCTGTCGGAATCGAAGGAACAGACCGGGACGATATCGGCCATCGAGGCGGAAGCGATCGCCATGGCGGCCCAGCCCGTGATCATCGTGAAGCGCGTCGTCATCTCTCGTCTCCCTGGTTGTGTCCGCGGGGCGGACCGTGTCTCATCGCTGGGAGAACATTCCGATTTGGGAGACGCGACGGCCACACAAAGCCGTTGCGGAACTTCGCGAGCCGCCGCGCAATCGCCGCAAACCCTGCAAGCAGACCGGCCCGGTGGGCCCGGGCGATACAATCGTCACAAACCGAACCCCAGGAAACCTCTCATGCAGCACCTTCTCTCAGACATGCTCCAGATGCTCAACGACCCGTCGACCCGGCACGCGGCGTTCGTCCACCTGCCGATCGCCCTGGCCCTGCTCGCGCCGATCCCGCTGATCGCTTCGATGATCCTGGGGGACAAGAACAGGGCGCCCCGCTACGCCGCGATCGGGGCCTACGCCCTGCTTGCCATCCTGGCCTACGTCACCGCGGTGAGCGGGGAGGCCGCCTCTGATCACATGGGCCCCGCCCCGGGTGTGGTGGGGGCGCTCGTGCACGACCACGAGGAGATGGCCGAGAAGGTCTGGATGTTCGCGCTCGGTGCCTGCGTGCTCGTCGCGGGCGGGCTGCTCAAGAAGAAGGGCGTGGCGGCGACGTCGACGTGGCTCGGGCTCGCGACGGGGCTGTTCCTCGCGCTCTGGATCGCCGCCGCGGCCCACAAGGGCGGGATGCTCGTCTACGAGTACGGCGCGGGCACACCCAAGCCCATGACCGAGAAGGACATCAGCCCCGACCCGTCGGCGGTGTCGATCGACCCCAGGCTCGACTTCTTCCTGAGCGACGTCCGACCCGTGCTCGTCGATCGCTGCATGGGCTGCCACCGCGCCGACAAGGCGAGGGGCGGCCTCGATCTCTCCTCGATGGCGACAATCCTCGACGGCGGCGATGATGGCCCCGTGCTCACGCCCGGCAACGCCATGACCAGTGTGATCTACACCTCCGTCGCCGGAATCGACCCGGAGTTGCAGATGCCCAAGCGGGGCGGTCCTCTCACCGACGCGCAAATCGAGGCGATCCGCCGGTGGATCGACGAGGGCGCGGTGTGGGGGGAGTGACGCGGGTTCTCGCGTCATCCAGCACCATGTGCCGAGGCCGTGTCGCCGACCCGTGACCTATCTCCTCCACGGGGGCAGTGTACGGTCACTCTTGTCGGCGAATCGGATTGCTCCTCACATTCCCATGATCCACCACACCCCCACGCCTATCGCCGCGAGGCCTGTTCCGCCCAACAGGCGGCGGTAGAGCTTCTCGCCCCGCAGGCCGCCCAACAGCAGCCCCAGCACGTGGGCGAAGCCCGTCATCGCGGAGATCGACCCCAGCCCGTAGGCGGCCACGTACGACGCCGCGGCCAGGCGGGTCGGCATCAGCAGGCTGGGCAACACGCCGACGAGGTGGCTCGTGCCCGCAAGCCCATGCAGCAGCCCGATGCCAAGCGGGGCGTGGCTGTGCCCGGCGTGACCCGCCTGGTGGGCGTGTGGGCGGGCGTGGTCGGCCTGCACGGCGTGCGCGTGCACGTGCCGGTGGGTCTCGCCGTCGTGCGTGTGCTCGTGGGCATGGATCCTGACGACCATCGCCGATCGCAGCGCCCACAGCCCGACGCCCAGCAGGACGAAGCCCACCAGACGCTCGCTCCACCCCGAGATCAGGTCGATCGGGATCAGCTCGCGGAAGAGCAACGCAAGCAGGGCGAGGAACCACACGCCGCTCGAGTGGCCTACGCCCCACCACAGCCCGCTCATCCACGCCCGCCGCCCCCGTCGGCGCTCGTTCACCGCCAGCGGCGCCACCGCGGCGAGGTGATCGGGCCCGCTCAACACGTGCAGCACACCCGCGATCACTCCCGCGGCAACCGGGGCCGAGGCAGCCCAGGCGGGGGCTCCCATTCCCAGCGTGGCGAACGCGTCACCTGTCATTGCTCAGTCCTTCCAGGCCGATCCGAGCCATTATTGGTGCGGTGCGGCTGCCTCGATACTCCGGCGATTGACCGGCCCACGTTGGATTCGTCCAACTGTGACAACTGCCCTTGCGGCGTGCCGTGCTCGGAGGTTGGGCAAGCCGAGACTCGTGAACGGCTTGGGAGTGTTCGCGTCGAGCCTGGATACAACCAAGCGCTCGGCTCGGCGAGACCCTGGCGAAAGAGAAAGAGACGACGCCCGCGTGGGAGGGCGTCGTCTCGCGAAGAAGCTGTAGTGGTTGAGAGGGGCTGTGGTTACGGGCAGCCGGCGAGGAACGCGCCGATGAACGCCTGGATGTCGGCGAGGTCAAACGTTCCCAGCGGCGGTGCGATATCGGCGATCGGGTCCTGCGCGACGAAGCCCGAGACGAACGCCTGCACGTCGGCCAGATCGAGGATCGCGAACGGGGCGGCGATGTCGGCGGCGTTGCAGGGCTGCGGGTCGCCCGAGGCCTGGCTCGCGAACGTCCATGTGTCGTTGCTGTCTCGGTTGGTCACCGCGAGATCGGGCGATCCGTTGTTGTCGAGGTCTGCGGCCGTGACTCGCTCGGGGCGGACGCCCACGCCGGTCGCCACGCCCGGCGCGAACGCCCCGCCGGTGTTCTCCATGATGGAGATGCTGTTGCCATCGGTATTGGTCACGGCGAGATCCATGTCGCCGTCCAGGTCGAAGTCGGCGGCGGCGACATCGCTCGAGTTGGCGCCGTTGGTCGCGGCCGAGACCTCGGGGCCGAGCACGCCCGCGGTGTTGAAGAACGCACCCGCGCGGCTGGCGACGTCGTCGCTCATGACCGCGGCCAGGTCGGTGTCGCCGTCACCGTCGATGTCGGCGGCCATCAGGCCCTCGGGGCGGACCACCGCGCCGAGGTTGATCGACTGCTGCACCGTGTAGGTGCCGGAGGCGAGCACGTAGATCGTCCGCTCGCGGTGGCTCGAGACCGCGATCTCGTGCTGCCCGTCGCCGTCGAGATCGAGGGGGGCGGCGTCACGCGGCTCGTCGCCGATCGTGATATTGGCCGACGAGAGGGCGCCGCCCGCGTTGGTGATGATGCTGATCGAGTTGTCGTCACGGTTGGCGGTGATGAAATCGACGTCGCCGTCCCCGTCGATGTCGGCGCCATCGAGCGAGACCGGGCCGACGCCGGTCGACGCCGAGGCGCCGGGCGCGAAGACACCGGCATTGTTCTGATAGACCCGCACGGTGTTGGTGTTCTTGAGCACCACGACGAGGTCGGGCTGGCCGTCGCCGTTGACGTCGGCGGCCATCAGCGAATCGGGCCCGGTGCCGTTGCCGGTGAAGACGCTGACCGGGGCCGCGAAAGCGCCGCCACCCGTGCCGAAGAAGAGGTCGATGCGGTCGATGGTGTCGGCGGCGACGGCAAGGTCGGCCAGCCCGTCGGCATTGAAGTCGGCGCTGGCGACGCCGCCCGGGCGTTGGGCGGTGGCCAACTGGCTCGGGGCGTTGAATGATGGAGCGGCGATGGCCGAAGCAGCAACGGCCAATCCGGCAGCGAGGGCGATGTGAGTCGTCATTTCGAAGTCTCCTTCTCTTGAGTCTGTTGTTGCTCGCCGAGCGGCAGTCGGCCCGGTCGGACGCACAAGAGCCGGCTCGGGGTATCCGGATACCCACCCGCAAAAAGATTCCGATCTCGAGACCTCTCCGCCTTAGACTGTGCCGGGAAGACGGTCAGACACAATGCGGAACGACTGCCAACATCTCGATGACGCCGAACTCCTGGCCGCCTGCCTGGAAGGCTCCGACGACGCCTGGAGTGAGCTGGTCGAACGCTACGCCCGCCTCGTCTACTCCATCCCGGCGCGGCACGGCCTGCCCGGCGACCTTTGCGATGAGGTGTTTCAATCGGTTTGGACGATCGCCGTCCGCCATCTAGGGTCGCTCCGCGATGCACGGAGCCTGCCCGCATGGCTCATCCGGGCGACGCAGCGCGAGACCTGGCGGATCACCCGGGCCGCCCGCCGGACGAGCGGCCTCGAAGCCCCGGAGGAGTTGACCTGGACGGATCCCGACGAAGCGAGCCTCATCGAGGACCGCCAGCGGATGCGTGAAGCGCTCGCCCAGATCGGGGACCGCTGCCGCGAGTTGCTGCTGATCCTGTTCCGCGAGGACCGGCCCGACTACGACCGCGTGGCCGAGCGGCTCGGCATCCCACGCGGCTCGATCGGCCCGACGCGAGGCCGGTGCCTTGACAAACTCCGATCAATCTATGGTGATCGGACCTTGCCGCGGGCGGAATGACGAGGGCGCTCGAGACGATGTATCTGGAGCAGGCCGCGCCGCTCATGTGCGAAGAAGGGGCCAACCCGTGAACGACGTAACGATCCACGACATCGCATCCCTTGTCTCGGGAGACATGGGCGAGACCGAGGCCAGCCTGCTTCGCGACAGGATCGCCGCACGACCCGAGTGGCGTGCCGCGCTCGAGGAGATGGAACGTCTCGCGGCGTTCCTGCGTGCCGAACACGGGGCAACACCGAGCCCCGGTGCGCTCGAACAGGCCAAGCGTTCGCTCCGCCTGAGCCGGCCGGGGCTGGTCGATCGGGTGGCAGAGGGGGTGCGCACGATTCTCGCATCGCTCGATTTTGACAGCCGACTCTCACCGGCGATCGCGGGTTTCCGCGGCGTGGCGGACGTCGCCCAGGTCGCGTTCTCGGCCGAGCCCTGCGAGCTCGATCTCGAGATCCATCCCGGGCACGCCGACAGCTCGATGCTCCGCGGTCAGATCGCCGCCGAAGATTCCGACGGATGGGTGCTCGGCTTCGTGCGCGCGGGCGGGGAAGAGCCCGCGCGGGTCGAAGCCGCGGCGGACGGCTCATTCAAGATCGAACTGCCCAACGGCTCGTACACGATCGTCCTTGAGCGTGGCGATGTTCGTGTCGAGGCCGGCCCACTCAACCTGCCCTGATTCCGAGTTCATTCAACCCAGATCTCCGTGACCGACGAGCGGCGTCATGACCATACCCGGGCTACTCGAACAGATCCTTCAGGCGGCGTCCTCGTCCGCTGGCAAGATTGACGCCGCGTCGTTCGGGCCGCTCGACGCGGAGTTGCTCCTCGGATGTCTCGATGACATCAGGATGCTCGTGGTCCGAGATCTCGACGGGGCCCTGGACGCGATCGAGTTCATCGGGCGGCTCGTGGATCTGCACGGATCCGCCAAAGTCCGCGCGAGATTGGGTTCCGTCCACGCCCACGCGCTCAACTACGCGACGCGATTCGAGGAAGCGGTGCGCACGGCAGTCGAAGCGGTCGCGGTGGCCGAGTCGATCGGGGATCAGACCGAGCTGGCCCGGGCCCAGATGGTCCTGGTGCACGCGCACGCGATGCTCGGGCGGCTCGCGGAGGCGCTCGAGTCGGCCCTCGCGGCCGAGCGGGCGTTCACCGCGACCGGGCAGACCGAGTTCGCGGTCCAGGCCCTGTGCAACGCCGCCATCGTGACCCGCATGAAGGGCGACGCCGCCGCGGCGATCGAGATGTTCGATCGGGCGCTAGTGATGCGCGAGCACGATCCGGCGACGCGGGCGCAGATCGAGAGCGGGCGGGCGGAGGCCCTGCTAGACGTCGGGCGGTTCGAAGACGCGGAGGCGGGCTTCACCCGCAGCGCCGAGGCGTTCGAGTCGATCGGAGTGACACGGGCGGCGGCACTCGTGCGGGGCAACCTCGCGGACCTGTACGGTCGACAGGGGCGGCTCTCGGCCGCGATCGAACAGTTCGAGACGGCCCGCCGGTTCTTCGAGGAGGACGAGGCGTACGGCGAGCTGGGCCGCATCCTGACCGAACAGGCCGACGTGTACGCCGCCACTGGCTTGGTCAACGACGCGATCGCGAACTATCGCCGAGCGGGGGAGTTGCTCCAACGGGCCGGATCGGTGCAGGAGCAGGCCCGGGCGCTCAGCGGCATGGGCCGGCTGCTCGGCTCGCGCGACCCGGAGGGCGCGACCGAAGCCCTCGACCGCGCGGCTCTTCTGAATCGGCAAGCCGGCAATGAAGCCGGTTGGGCCCTGGCCCGGCTGCACCGGGCGCGACTCGACCTCACCCGTGGTGCATGGGCCGAGGCCTCTGAGGCGGTTGATTCGGCCGCGGCCCAACTGGACGGTCGCCAGAGCGACATGCTGCTGTGCGAGGTGACCCGGGCGGACATCATGATCGCCCGGGGCGAGCACACAGACGCCGAGGCGTTGCTGACCAGCGCGATGCACACGGCGTCAACGCTGGGCCTGCCGATCTACCACTCCGAGATCCTCTGGAAACGAGCGGTCGCGAGGCGAGGCGCGGGGAACACCGACGGCGCCATCGGCGATACCCGCGCGGCGATCGACCTCATCGAACGCATCCGGGGCACCCTGCAAGGCTCGCGGTTCCGGGCGGGCCTCGTCGGGGGCAGCCGGGCGGTCTACGAGCAAGCGGTCGGCTTGCTGCTCGAATCGGGCGCGGTGATCGAGGCGTTCGAGACGACGGAGCGGGCACGGGGGCGGACACTGCTTGACCTGCTCGGGGGTGGTTCCGAGCTCGACGCCGCTGCCGAGGCCGAAGACGGTGCCACCCGACGTCTGCTGCGTGATCTGGCGTCCGCCCGTGCCGAACTGAACGCGGTGTACACGGGTCTGGATCCCACCGCCGGCGGGCCCGCCCACACCGAGTGGTTGGATCGCCTCCAGCGGTCCGAGGATCGGGTGACGGCGCTCGAAACCAGACTGCACGCGTCGCGTCGTATCCGCGAACTGCTCGGCGTGCCGGAACCGTTCGGACGCATCGCCGCCGAGCTCAACGGCGGGCAGGCCCTGGTCAGCTACTGGAGCGACGGCGAATCGATGCGCGCGTTCGTCGTGCGAAACGGGCAGGTCAGCGAGACCCGACTTCCCGGCAACACGGAGGAGATCGACGAGGCGATCCAGGACGTGCTGTTCCAGATCAGGCGGGGCCTGATGCGTGGCCCCATCAACGCGGCGACGGACCGCCGGGCCTCGGCGTGCCGCGCGGCGCTGGCGTCGCTCTACGAACTCATCTGGAGGCCGCTGACCGCGGATCTCGACGGGGCTACGCAGGTGGCCATCGTGCCGGCCGGGCCCCTGCACGCCGTGCCCTTTGCGGCGCTGCACGACGGCTCGCACGCGCTGATCGAACGGATCGAGCCCCTCCTCCTGCCGACCGCGAGCGTGCTGCCATTGCTCCGTGGGACCGGCACGACCGGCGACCGGGGTGTCTGCGTGCTGGCGGTGCCCGACCAGATCGCCCCGGAGATCGAGGCCGAGGCGTGGGCGTTGCGCGACACCGTGCCCGACGCCACGGTGATCGTGGGCGACGGCGCCACCAGCGAGGCCGCCCGCGCGCACGCGGCCTCCGCGGGCGTGCTCCATCTCGCCTGTCACGGCGCGTTTCCCCCCTCGAACCCCCTCGCGGCGGGGCTCAAGCTCGCCGACCGGTGGATCACGGTGCGCGACGTGCTCTCGTGGCGGTTGCCGGGCTCGGTTGTCGTTCTCAGCGGGTGTGACACGGGTCGCAATTCGATGGAAGCCGGCGAGGAATTGTTCGGCTTCGGACGCGGCTTCCTCGCCGCGGGGGCACGAGGGCTGGTGATGAGCCTCTGGAGTGCGCACGATGCAACCACGCGCGGCCTGATGAGCGAGATGTATCGGGCGTTGGACGGGCAACGGGACCCGAGCGGGATGCGTCGATCTCTGGTATCTGCCCAGCGTTCGCAGATCGAATCTGGAATTCACCCCGCATTCTGGTCAAACTTCGTGTACCTGGGAGTGTGAGATGGCACAGCATCGACCGACACCTCAACCGCACGCCTCGCGCCGCCGTCTCGTCGTTCGCGTGGGAATCGGGGCGGCCGCGCTCCTGCTCGCCACTGCGGGCGCGACCGACTACGAACCCCCGGCGGGGGGCGACCCCCGGTTCGATGAGGGCGTGCTCGAGCTGCTCCCGGGTGTAGACATCCAGACGATCCTGAACCGGTACGGGTTCACGCTGCGCGACTCGATCGAGTCGAGGAACATCCACCTCGTCTCGTTCCAGCCCGCGATGACGAACGAACAGTTCGAGCTGCTCTTCGTCGCCGACCCCGATGTCGATCACTCCGAGCTCAACTATGACACAGGGGACGCGGGCCCGAGCACGAGGTCGCTCTTCTTCGGCGTCGCACCGGCGCAGTTCGGCGCCCAGCCCGTGTGGGACACCATCGGGCTGAGCACCGCCCACGACACCGCGACCGGCGCGGGGACCACGATCGCCATCATCGACACCGGGCTCGATACGACGAACCCGATGTTCCTGGGCCTCATCGACCCGGCCGCGGCCAGCTTCGTCGGCGCGCCGGGCGATATCCAGGACGTCGGCAACGGCATCAACGACGACGGTGACGGGATGGTCGACGAGATGGTCGGGCACGGGACGTGGGTCACGGGGATCGCCCACATGGTCGCGCCCGATGCGATGCTCATGCCGATCCGGGCGCTCGACGACGAGGGGTTCTCCAACGCGTTCACGCTCGCGAAGGCGGTGTACTACGCGGTGGATCATGGGGCCGACGTGGTCAACCTGAGTCTCGGATCGATCGCGCAAGTGCGGATCGTCGAGCGCGCGGTGGACGACGCGTCGGCTCGTGGCGTCATCGTCGTCGCCGCGGCGGGGAACCAGAACGCCGCGACACCGGAGTTCCCGGCGGGCAACAACAAGTGCGCCGGCATCGCGGCGGTCGATCTGGGGGGCGTGAAAGCCGACTTCAGCAACTACTCGGACGGCTCGGGGGGCAACGATCTCCTCCTCGCCGCCCCGGGCATCGACATCACGGGCCCCGTGCCGGGCGGATTCGGCGAAGCCAGCGGGACGAGTGCGGCGGTGCCGCTCGTCGCGGGCACGGCCGCCCTGCTCATCGAGAAGGGGACTATCCGGCGCTGGACCGATTTCAGACAGATGGCCAACCATGCGGCCATCGATATCCGCGACCAGAATCCCGGTCTGCCCGACAACGCGCTCGGGAAGGGGATGCTCGACGTCGCCGCGGCGACCGCCTGGCCCGGTCCCTGCTTCGCCGATCTCACAGACGACGGAGTCACTGATCTCGCCGACATCGAGGCATTCATCACGCTCTTCGTGGCACACGACGAGGGTGTGGACTACGTCGCTCCGCGGGGGGTGTGGGACCTGGGCGACCTGCTGTTCTTCGTGCAGTCCTTCATCGCCGGCTGTCCATGACTTCGCCGCACTTCGGCGTGCCTTCACGCAGTCGATAGGTCCGGCTGATCGCGCTCCATCGTCTGTTTTCAGCGGCAGCAGTGCCATCGTGGCTTACCGGCCGGACGAGGACAGCGCGCCGGAACGCGGAAACCGCGCGCGATCCGGTCACCACACCCTTCGACGCCGCTTTCTCGTGCCTCTGCACGGCGCGGACGCGCAAACGACGGAAAGACGGTCCGGGGTCACACCGCGATTGTGAGCAAAGACCAACGGCGCGTGTATCTCGCGCGAGCGCTCTCACTCCTGTTGCAAGATTGCTACCCCGTGTGCACGCCGAGTTGTCTCGGCGGCAACCGGTGGCCGCCCAACCGATCCCCGCGCCGCGCCCGCGGCCGGAGGTAGAAAGCGAGCGAATCATGTCGACCGGCTTCAAGCGGAGCGTCACCCTCCTGACCCTCGCGGCCATCACGACGGCCGGCTACGCCCAGAACAACGCCGATTACCGCATCCGCGCCGTGTTCCGGGTCGACCCGGGCGCCCCCTGGGCGGCCGGCCAGTCCATCGGCCACGCCGAGTTCCGGGTTCACTCACGGTTCGGCCACGTCTACTACGGCGGTGTGTACCGACTCGATGATTACAAGTTCACCGTGCAGATCGACTACCGCGACGTTTCCGGGTTCGACACCATGTTTGCGGGCAGCATGTTTGATACCGACTGCGACGTGTACATCAACAGCGGGTTCGTCGGCCGAGTCTTCATGGGAACCGAGGCCGCGGGGCTCGCCGAGCTCATCTACGACAGCCGCCACCCCACATTCCCCGAGTTGCCCCTCCCCGTGGGCTTTCCAGATCCCGTTGAGCTGTTTGATCTGGTGACCGTCTTCCCTTCTGCGGGCGACGCGCCCGCCATCGGCGACCAAGCCCCGCAAGGCACGCCGATGTTCTCCTCTGAACTGATCGAGGAGTTCGCCCGCGGCGACGCCAACCTCGACGGCAAGGTCGACGAGGACGACTACGCGATCCTGGCGAGCCAGTACGACCCATTCCACCTGCTCGGGGAGCACATCGGGCCGATGGCCGGCGATTTCACCGCCGACAACCAGTCTGACCGCGACGACTACGAGACACTGCTCGCGAACTGGACGGACAGCCACGACGCCCCGCCCGAGCCCGATGCGGTCGCCACGCCCTGCGCCGCCGACCTCGCCGAGCCGTTCGGCATCCTCGACCTCGCGGACATCAACACGTTCGTGACCGCGTTCGCGGGCCAGGACGCGTTGGCCGACCTTGACGGCAACGGCCTGCTCGACCTCGGCGACGTCAACGCCTTTGTCGTTGCGTTCACAACCGGCTGCCCCTGACCCGGTCACAATCCAACCAACGCGGCCGCGAGGGCCAGTACACCACCCGTCGACCGGGTGGTGTCTTTCTTGACCGCAGCAGATTTCTTCCTACTCGGGCGTATCTCAATGGATGCTGACCTCTCTATTCGTGCGGAGACGGCTATTCAGCCGCAAACCGCATATCCATACCGCCCCGTTTCGGGCAGGGAGAAAGCCATGAAGAAGTCGTTGAGCATCCACCTCGCCGCCGGCCTCGTTGCCTCGGCTGCCGGCCTCGCTTCGGCCCAGACCGTGACGGTGACCACCGCCTCGAATGCCGTTGACATCGACTTCTTCACGGGTGTCATCTCCGATCTGCCCGGCCCGGACGGGCTCGTGTCGTTCGCCGAGGCCATGATCGCCACCAACAACACGCCGGGAC
This sequence comes from Phycisphaeraceae bacterium, assembly GCA_023898685.1. Taxonomy (GTDB): domain Bacteria; phylum Planctomycetota; class Phycisphaerae; order Phycisphaerales; family UBA1924; genus UBA1926. The sequence continues at coordinate 1,862,107 of CP060234.1, read as the reverse complement.
ACCAGACGATCGAGTTCGCCATCCCGCAGGCCGATTGGCCCATGCAGTGGCTCTGGCCCGGTCGCGCGGTGATTCAGGGCGGCAATCTGCGCGCGTTCGACGAGGTCACGATCGACGGCTCGTCGCAGACCGCCTTCACGGGCGACACCAACCCCGACGGAGCCGAGGTCGCGGTCTTCGGCGCCGAGATCTATCTCAACGCGGGCCACTCGACGCTCATCGGCTTCGACAACACCAGCATCAACGCCTCGGGGCCCGATAACGTCATCCAGGGCTGCACCGGCACGACCAACATCTCGCTCTTCGACGCGACCAACAACCTCATCGGAGGGACCGAGCCCGGCCAGGGCAACAAGGGTGGCACGATCAAGGTCGACCGGTCAAACAACAACATCGTCGTCGGCAACACCGTGCAGCGTGTTCGTATCCAGGGATTCGTGAGCGACTTTGGAACCGGGCCCGCGATCGACAACCGCGTCGGCGGCCCGACCACGGCCGAGCGGAACTTCATCACCGGCTACGGCACGCACAGCGGCGAGGGCTACCCGGGCGGCACAACCGTCGAACTGTTCGATTCCGAGGGCACGATCGTCGAGAACAACTGGATCGGCACCACGCCCGACGGGATGTCGTCCGGCAGCGACGCCTCGACCCAGGGCATCGGGTTCTACGGCGTCAACACCGGCACGATCATCCGCAACAACCGCATCGCCGGCATCCTCGGCATCGGAATAGGACCGCACGCCCAGGGCCTGCTGTTCGGCCAGGCCATCTACCTCAACGGGACCGGCGGCGACATCACGATCACCGGCAACACCATCGGCCTCAATGCCAACGACGAGCCGGTGCTCGGGTCCGTCTTCGGCGTGTACGGCGAGAACTACCTCAACAACCCGCTCACGAACGTCACCATCGGCGGAATCTCACCGGGCGACGGCAACGTGATTGCGGGCCACTTGCTCTATGGCATCATCCTCGAGAGCCCGATGCAGGGCATCGAGATCTCGGGCAACTCGATCTATGGCAACAACGACCTCGGTATCGACCTCGGCAACAACGGGGTCACCTGGTTCGGCGTGACGCCCAACGACCCGCTCGATGCCGACGCCGGCGCGAACGGGCTCCAGAACTACCCCGTCATCGATACCGCCACGACCTCGCTCGGCGGCACACACGTCACCGGCCAGCTCCCCTCGGCCCCGAACTCGGCCTACCGCGTCGAGCTCTTCGCCAGCCCGGCGTGCGACGAATCCGGACACGGCGAGGGCGAACTCTTCCTCGGCCACTTCTTCGTCGCGACCGATCCCCTCGGCGTCGCGCCGATCGACGACACCGTCGCGGGTGTCGTGCCCACCGACTGGGTCGTCACCGCCACCGCCACCGACATCGCAACCGGCAACACCTCCGAGTTCTCGGCCTGCGTCGTGGCCACCGGCGGCTCATGCCCGGTCGACTTCAACGGCGATGGTGTGCTCGACCTCACCGACATCGGCGCCTTCATCACCGGCTTCAGTTCGCACGATCCCGCGGTTGACCTGAACGGCGATGGTGTGTTCGACCTCGCCGACGTGCAGCTGTTCATCGCGTCGTTCACGGCCGGCTGCCCCTGATGTGTGATTCGCGGCGCCCGGCCGATGTTCGCGACGGAAGCCCGGGACCCCCGGGCTTTCGTCGGCTTGACACCCAGTGCGCCTGTCCCCGCTCCGGCGCCAACGGCAGCGTGAGGAATCCTGCATCATCCGGCCGGACAGGCCAGATCGGATGGAGCCGCGACCTGAACGGGGGCCGGGCTTCCCAGGACGCCGCGTGCGCGCTCGGCATCGCGAGGCCGACGCGGATTGTGTCGGTCGACCCCGCCACACCCATTCTCGTGAGCTTCTGTGTCCACCGGCAGAACTTCTGCCCGATGCTCCCCCATCTTCCGGCAGATCTCACGCGCCGTCGGCCGGCGGCGACGCGAACGCGATCCGCTCTTTCTATTATGGAGCGACCGCGTCCACCGGCTCCGCCCGCTTCGCCGCCACACGCTCGCGCAGGAAGGCCGCGAGTTCGTCCACGCCCGCCCCCGTCCGGGCCGAAGTCTCGAACACCGCGACCCCGGGTCTCGCCTTTTCGGTGTTGGCCTTCGCGGTCTCAAGGTCGAAGCCCACCGCGACCGCGAGATCCATCTTGCTGATCGCCACCGCGTCGCACGTGTTGATCAGCGTCGGATACTTCAGGGGCTTGTCCTCGCCCTCGGTCACCGGGAAGAGCAGCAGGCGGAGATCCTCGCCCAGGTCGAACCCCTGTGGGCAGACCAGATTGCCCACGTTCTCGATGAACAGCACGTCGATCCCGTCGAGGCTCCACCCCTCGATCGCCTTCTCAACCATGTCCGCCTCGAGGTGGCAGAGCGTGCCGGTCGAGATCTGCCGCGCCTCGCACCCGCTCTCGGCGAGCCTCGCGGCGTCGTGCTCGGTCGCCAGGTCGCCCACAACCGCGACGACCGTCATGTCGCGGCTCAGCTCGGTCATCACGCGCGTCAGCAGTCCGGTCTTGCCCGCCCCGGGGCTCGAGACCACATTAACCACGTACACGCCCGACACGCCGAACCGCGCCCGCATCGCCCGCGCGATCTCATCGTTCTTCTTCAGGATCTTCGTTCGCACCTCAAGAATTCGCGGCTTCATGCTCGTCGACCTCCATCGTCACCAGTTCCAGATCGCGCCCCCCCACCACCTCGGGCCCCGGCGCCCCGCACGACTCGCAGATGAACGGGCCCACGCCCTCCATCACCGCCTCGTACGTGCACACCCGGCAGCGGACCCGGGCCGGCACCGCCTCGATCTCCAGCCTCGCCCCCTCGCACAGTGTCCCCTCGGCCGCGGCCGCGTAGACAAACTCGAGCGCCTCGATCACCACGCCCGACAACGCCCCCACGCGCACGCGAAGCGCACGCACACGCCCGGCCCCGGCCTCCCGGGCCGCGTCCTCGGCGATCTCGATCAGGCTGGCGGCGATGGAGAGCTCGTGCATCGGTCCCCCGGCTTGGCGATCGTAGCCGGGGCCTGCGGAGCAAAGTATGCGTTTTTCGGCCCGCCGACGGTCCAACTCGTACACTTCGGCGACCGGACCGGTTTTCATCGGAACCCGCAGCACGGAGGCGACCATGTGCCTGGCCATCCCCGGACAGATCCGTGAGCTGCTCCCCGACGACGAGATGGCGGTCGTCGACGTCATGGGCGTCCGCCGCAAGATCAGCATGCAGATGCTCGTCGACGAGCCGGCGACGGAGGGCGACTGGGTGCTCATCCACGTGGGCTTCGCGATGAGCAAGATCAGCGACGAGGACGCCCGCGAGCAGCTCCGTGTGCTCGAGGCGATGGGTGACGACGCGGACGCCCAGGCGGAAGCGCGTGGCTATGCCTTTGGGCACGCCGAGGACGAGTCGGGCGGGCCCGCGTCATGAAATATGTCGACGAGTTCCGCAACGCCGAACTGATCAAGCGGACGGCCGAGGAGATCCGCCGGCTCGCCGATCCTGACCGCCGCTACCGCATCATGGAGATCTGCGGCGGGCACACGCACGCGATCTTCCGGTTCGGGCTCCACCAGCTCCTCCCGAAGAACATCGACCTGGTTCACGGGCCGGGCTGCCCCGTCTGCGTTCTGCCCTCGGCCCGCGTCGACGAGGGGCTCGAGATCGCGAGGGGGAACGACCTGATCTTCACCGCCTTCGGCGACATGATGCGCGTCCCGGGCTCGCACGGCAGCCCTCTCGAGGCGAAGGCGAGGGGCGCCGAGGTGCGCATGGTCTACTCCCCCCTCGACGCGCTCAAGCTCGCCCAGGACAACCCCGATCGGCGGGTGATGTTCTTCGCGATCGGCTTCGAGACGACCACGCCCTCGACCGCGTTGACCATCCTGCGCGCGCGCGAGCGGGGCGTATCGAACTTCCTCGTGCACTGCAACCACATCATGGTGCCGCCCCCGATCCGGGCGATCCTCGACATGCCCGACATGACGCTCGACGCGTTCATCGGGCCGGGTCACGTCTCGACCGTCATCGGATGCGAGCCCTACCGGTTCATCGCGGAGGCGTACGGCAAGCCCGTGGTGGTCTCGGGGTTCGAGCCGACGGACCTGATGCAGTCGATCGCGATGATCCTGCGGCAATTCAGAGACGGGCGGTGCGAGGTCGAGAACCAGTACGCCCGCGCCCTGCCCTGGGACGGCAACCCCGCGGCGAGGCGGGCGATGGAGACCGTGTTCGAGCCGCGGGAGTCGTTCGAGTGGCGTGGGCTGGGGTTCATCCCGGGTTCTGGGTATCGCATCCGTGAGGAGTTCGCCGCGTTCGACGCCGAGGCGGTGTGTGAAGCGCCCGGGGTCACGACGCTGCCCAGCGATCCGCGGGCACGCTGCGGCGATGTGCTCAAGGGGGCGCTCAAGCCGAGCGAATGCGAGTTGTTCGGAACGGAGTGCACGCCCGAGACGCCCGTCGGGGCGCTCATGGTCTCGAGCGAGGGGGCGTGCGCCGCCCAGTTCAAGTACGCCCACGTGACGATCAGCGCATGACCGACTTCTGTATGCAAAGGAGGGTGCCACTGCTCGCCGCCTTCGGCGCAGCAGTGCCGCGGAGTGAACATCGCACGTGGTGCGATGGCCCGACTGCGCCGAAGACGGCGAGTCGTGGCACCCCCCGCCCGGAGCGCCCGCGATGACCGACTTCCGCGATGAGACCATCCAGCTCGCGCACGGCTCTGGGGGCCGGGCGACCCGCCGGCTCATCGAGGGGCTCTTCGCGCCGCTGCTGTCCAATCCCGCACTCGACGCGATGGGCGACGCGGCCAGTTTGGAGGTCGACCGCTCCCGCCTCGCGATGACCACCGACTGTTTCGTGGTCAACCCGCTGAGCTTCCCCGGGGGGTGCATCGGCTCGCTCGCGATCCACGGCACGGTCAACGACCTCGCGGTCTCGGGGGCGGAGCCGGTCGCGATCACGGCGGGGTTCGTGCTCGAGGCCGGGCTCGCGTCATCAGTGCTGCGCGCCCAGATCGAGGCGATGGCGGGGGTGGCGCGGGCGATCGGCGTGCCGGTCGTCGCGGGTGACACCAAGGTGGTCGAGCACGGCAAGGCCGACGGGATGTACATCTGCACCACGGGCCTGGGGCGTGTGCACGAGCGTGCGGACCTCGATCCCGCGCGCGTCCGGCCCGGCGATCGCGTCCTCGTCTCGGGCCCGATCGGCGACCACGGGATCACGATCCTGGTCGCGCGGTCCGAGATCGATCTCGAGACCGATCTCGCGAGCGACAGCCGGAGCGTGCTGGCGATGACGCGGGCCCTGCTCGACGCACTGGGCCCGGGCGTGAAGTGGATGCGTGACGCGACACGGGGGGGCGTCGCCACGGTGCTCAACGAACTGGCCGACGCGGCCGGTGTCGGCGTCGCGATCGACGAACCCGAGATTCCGGTGCGCGACGAAGTTCGCGGGGCGTGCGAACTGCTGGGACTCGACCCGCTGCACGTCGCGAACGAGGGGCAGTTCGTCGCGGTGGTTTCGGGCGAAGATGCGGATCATGCGCTCGAGTCGGTGCGGTCCGTTCCGGGCGGCGAGCAGGCCCGCCTCATCGGCGAGATCACCGAGGCCCCCGCCCGGACCGTGCTGGGCCGATCGGGCTACGGCAGCGCCCGCGTGATCGACGTTCTGATCGGCGACCCGCTGCCCCGGATCTGCTGAGATGGCGGGGCCCGGTACGAGCGCGGTGCTGGTCTCGGTCCGGGGTGTCGTGCAGGGCGTCGGGTTCCGGCCGTTCGTCTATCGACTCGCACACGAGCACGGCGTAAAGGGATGGGTGCTCAACGGCACGGACGGTGTGCGGATTCATGCCGAGGGACCGGTCGACGTGCTGGACCGATTCGTGGGCGCGATCGAGCGTGAAGCGCCGGCCGCGGCGGCGATCGCGTCCTGCCGAGCTGAGCCGGCCGAGCCGGTGGGCTTTGACGGCTTTGAGATTCGGCATTCGGTCGACGCCGGGACACCGACGACGCGGATCAGCCCAGACCTGTGCATCTGCGACGACTGTGCGCGCGAGCTGCGCCACCGGGACGACCCGCGATTCGGCTACCCCTACATCAATTGCACCAACTGCGGTCCCCGGTATTCGATCATCCGGAACCTGCCGTACGACCGGCCGGCGACGACGATGCGCGACTGGTCGTTGTGCGATCGGTGTGCGCGCGAGTACGGCGATCCGCTCGATCGGCGGTTCCACGCCCAGCCCGTGGCATGCCCGGAGTGCGGGCCCGGGTATCGGCTGATCGACGCCGGCGAGGTTGCTTCGGGTGTGTGCCACGGCCGTGTCGGCCGTGCCGGAACGTCTTGCACTCCCGCACGGCCGGGACGGCCGTGGCACACCGGAGCGGACGCAAGCGACGCTGGCGGACCGATCAGCGAGGCCACGGCGATGCTGGCCGACGGCAGAATCCTCGCGGTCAAGGGGATCGGCGGGTACCACCTCGCGTGCGACGCTCGGAATGAGCACGCCGTCGCGGCGTTGCGCGAGCGGAAGTTCCGCAAGGAGAAACCGTTCGCCGTGATGGCGCGCACGATCGAGGAGGCCCGCGAACTCGTCGAGCTGACCGAAGTGCACGATCGGCTGCTCACCTCGGTCACCCGCCCGATCGTGCTGGCGCCGTCGCGGGTGAAGCTGCCGGGCGTCGCGCCGGGCAACGATGCGCTGGGCGTGATGCTGCCGTACGCGCCGCTGCACCTGCTGCTGTTCGACGCAGGGGCGCCGAGCCCGCTTGTGCTGACCAGCGCCAACCGGTCGAGCGAACCGATCGCGTACGAGGACGACGACGCGTTCGAGCGGCTGGCGGGGATCGCCGACGCGTTCCTGGTGGGCGAGCGGCCCATCGCGAGGCGTGTGGATGACTCGGTCGTCGCGGTGCGGCGTGGATCTCCATTCATGATCCGCCGGTCGCGGGGCTACGCCCCGACGCCGGTCGCGGCGATCGAGTCCGATCGGCCCGTCCTTGCCGTGGGGGCCGACCTGAAGAACAGCATCGCCCTCGCGGTCGGGGGCGAGGTGTTCGTGAGCCAGTACATCGGCGATCTTGGGAACGCCGCGACCGACCGGGCGTTCCAAGAGACGATCGACGATCTGCTGCGCATGTACGCGGTCGATCGGCGCGAGCTGGTCGTCGTGCACGATGCGCATCCGCAGTACGTGTCGACCCGGCTCGCGCTCGGGCTCGAGGCGGCCGAGCACACGGCCGTGCAGCATCACCGGGCGCACATTGCCTCGGTACTCGCGGAACACGCCCTGCCCGACGAGCGGGTCGTCGGTGTCGCGCTCGACGGCACGGGCTTCGGCGACGACGGCACGATCTGGGGCGGCGAGTTCTTTGTGGGTTCGGTCCGGGCGGGGTTCGAGCGGGTCGGATCTCTGGCGCCCGTGATGATGCCGGGCGGCGACGCGGCGGCGCGCTTCCCACCCCAGGCGCTCGCGGCCTATCAGCACACGGACAACGACGTGCGCACGTTCCTGGCCCCCCCGTTCTCGCTGCCCCGCCGGTACGCCGACGCGGCGAAGCTGGTGCGGGCCGGCGTGCGGTGCTTCGAGACCACCTCGACCGGCCGACTCTTCGACGCCGCGGCCGCGGTGTGCGGGTTCGATCGCGAGATCACCCACGAGGGGCAGGCCGCGATCTGGCTGGAGCAGGCGGCGAAGCGTGGGACAGAATCGATCACAGCGACCGAGACGACGCTCGATCCCGCCTCCCTGATCCGGGGCCTGGTCCGCCGGCGCCTCGACGGGGCTCCAATCGAGGACTTGGCCGCGTGGTTCCACATGGCCTTTGCACGCTCGATCGGTGACAAGGCAGGCGATTTCGCGGCGGGCTACGGCTGCCTGACGGTCGTGCTCTCGGGCGGAGTATGGCAGAACGAGCTTTTGCTCGCCGTGGTCGCCGACAGGCTCGAGGCGGCGGGAAGCCGCGTGCTGACGAACCGGGCCGTGCCGGTGAACGATGGCGGCGTGGCGTTGGGGCAGGCGGCCCTGGCCGGGCTGGGCTCGCCCTGATCCGTCTCCTCGCCCCACCCCGGCGTTGGAACGCGGGCCGGAGGTTTGCTACCCTTCCGGCTCACGCCCCGGAGAAACCGGGGCGGACGGAGCTGTGCCCGAGAGGCTGAAGGGGGCGGATTGCTAATCCGCTGTAGTGGTTAAATCCGCTACCGAGGGTTCGAATCCCTCCGGCTCCGCTTTCCGCCCGTGAGACCCGTCTGTCGGATCTTCGACCTCCGAAGATACCCGCCGACAGTTGTTCAATGGGATTGGCCGGAATCCGGACTCGGATTCGCCCGCCTGACCGCCCGCGGCACGGTGTCCCAGAGCCGCACAGTGCCATCACCCGAGCCCGAGGCGAGCCTCGTCCCGTCGGGGCTGAATCGGACGACGTGAACATACGAGGCGTGTCCGTTGAGTTCGGCCACGAGTTGGAAAAGGCGCGTGTCGTAGAGGCGCACAACACCGTCCTCGCAACCCGCGGCGAGGCGGCTCCCGTCGGGGCTGATGTCGACTGAGTACACGGTCGAGGATTGCTCGATCTCGCGGCGCGGTGTCCCGGTCCGCCCATCGCACACGACAATGCGCGGCGGCGATTCCGCGGTGATCGCGAACCAGTGCCCGCTGGGGTGCCAGGCCGCTTCGTTGCCGCCCTCGATGCCTGCCTCATCGGTAATCCGCTTGCCATCCCGTATCAGTTCCCACGTCCGGCCTTCGTCCGATTTCTCGCGGCGGAGCAGCGACCTTCCGTCGGGGCTATATGCCGCCTCGGGTGAGAGCCTGAGCCCGACCGTCCCTCCAAGAAGCTCTGCCAGGCTGTCATCATCGAGATCTCGACCGAGCCGCGACCATCCCGATGTCTCTATCGCGCCCAGTCGCTGCGTGCGCGAACCCGCTTCGCGGTCCGTAAGGACCAGTATCGCGCCGTCTGACGAGAAGCAAAGCGGGGCGTGCAGCGCCGTGGGGCCCGGGATTTCCGCGACGATCGTCGCGTGGTCGGCGTCCCACACGCGCGTGACATCCGCCTTGAACTCCTGCGTCACCAGTAGCCGCCCGCCGGGCGACCAAGCGAGGTTGTACACGTACCCATTGTGCTTGAGCACGTCGGCGTCACGCCGATCAGGTTCCCAGAGCACCGCCCGGCCCGTTCTGGACTCGAACGTGAGGAGCGACGTCCCGCCGAGCGTCAACAGCTTGGTCGGACCTTCGTCGGCGTTTGGCAGCAGCAGGCACGTCCCGATCGCATCCGGATTGATCGGTCGCACCCGGACCAAGCCCTGCGATACCGACGCGAGCCGACCATCGCCCAGGAACACGGCGTCCGAGACCGAACCGGCGTGCCCCTCGAGCACCGCGACGGGGCGGCGCGAAACAAGGTCGTGGATATGGACGTTCCGAACCTGCATCCGGACCGCGGCGTACCGCCCGTCCGGTGAGAAGGCCGTCCCGATGGGCCTTTCGCCGGAAGTCGTTGGGTAGGTCTCGCCCGTGTCGAGGTCGAGCACCTGCGACCAGCGCGATTGGCCCCCGGACCACGCGACGCCGACCCATCGGCCGCGCGGGCCGATCGAGACATCCCTGATAACGCGTTGCGGAAACCCGGGATCGGGCGTTTGCCGCACGACGAGCGCCCCATCGTCGGCCTCCCACACAAAGACCTCGCTCCTCGTCATCGCGATGACGCGCGTGCCGTCGACCGACTGATCGACCGCTTCCCACCCGCCCGGAGCGGCCGCGTAGGTGATGCCCCGGCGGCCGCGGAGCACGTCGTACCGAATGACCGCGCCCGCCTCGGTCAGCACGCTCATCCAGCCCTCGTGCACGGCCGTCGACGTATCCGCGATCGGCTCGCCGACGTCGGACCTGGCGACGACGGCGCCCGCGCCGGCGTCCCAAACCGTCATCGTCCCATCGGGTCGCACGCCGATGACCTGACAGGCGTCGCGATCGACCGCGACGAACCGGAGATCTCCATCGCCGAAGGTGCGCTCCCAAGATTGGAAACGATTGGTGAGGTACGCGTGTTCCCACCCGCGATACTCGGCGGGCGCTTCGTCCAGCAGACGCTGGGCCGAGAGCGGCTGATTCTGGTCGAACGCCCCCATCGCCGCGGCGATCGAGGTCCGGTATGACTGCCAGCGAGCCAGACGCCGCCCCGCGGCCGCGTCGAACGCGAACCACGTCGCGACGACGAGGCCCAGCGAGAGGGCCACGACCGTCGCCGCGATGCCGCCGACGAGGCCCTTGTTCCGCTTGGCGAATTTGGAGAGCTGGTACATCGCGCTAGGCGGGCGGGCCACCACCGGCTGGTTCTCGAGCACGCGACGGAGATCATCGCCGAGGGCCCTGCTGGATTGGTACCGGCGCGCTGGGTCCTTCTCGAGCGCCCGCGCCACGATGATCTCGAGATCGCCCCGCAGCGAGCGGTCGATCCGGCTGATCAGCGTGGGGTCATCGTCGCAGATGATCCGGGCCGCCTCGGGCAGGGGGCGGCCCGCGAGGTCGAACGGGCGGCTGCCCGTGAGCAGTTCATAGAGGATCGCACCCAGCGCGTGCACGTCCGTCCGCGCGTCCAGCGCGTCGGTCCGCCCCGCGACCTGCTCGGGGCTCATATACGAGAGCGTGCCGATGATCTGCCCGATCTCGGTCCGCACCGTCGTGAACTGCACGTCGCTCTCGGTGAGCTTCGCGACGCCGAAGTCGAGCACCTTGATGCGCGGGCCGTTCGTCGATTCCTCGACGAGGATGTTCTCCGGTTTCAGGTCGCGGTGGATCACCCCTTGCGCGTGGGCCGACTCGACCGCGTCGCAGATGTCGATCATCAGGCGGAGACGGGCGTCGGTGTCCAGGCCGTGCCGGTCGGCGTAGACCGTGAGCGGCAGCCCCTCGACGAGCTCCATGGCGAAGTAGGGCACCTGGCGGCCGAAGGCGATGTCTACACCCGTCTCGTACACCTGCGCGATGCCCGGATGCCGCAGCAGCCCCTGGATCTCGCTCTCCATCCTGAACCGGCGTTTGATCTGCTCCGAAGCGACCCCCGCGTGCATAATCTTGAGGGCGACCCGACGACGCGGAGACCGCTGCTCGGCCTCGTAGACCTCGCCCATCCCTCCCGAGCCGATCAGCCTGATGATGCGATACGAGCCGAACCGCTCGGGAAGCGAGCCGGGCTCTTCCGTCGCGACGAATCCCAGCCCCTCGCCGCGGTCGATCGCAAAGTCGGATAGGGCGTCGTCGCCGTCCGTGTCGTACTCGAGCAGCGAGCGGACCTCGTCGCGGAGTGCCTCGTCGTCACCGCAGGCCTGGGCGAGGAACGCGGACCGCTCGCCCCGAGGGAGATCGCAGGCCGCCTCGAAGAGTTCGCGAACGCGTGTGTAGTTGAAGCTCCGGGTCACCCCGGCATCTCCCCGAGCTCGCGCCGGAGCCACGCCCTCGCCATCCGCCAGTCCATCTCGACGGTCCGATCGCTCACGCCAAGAAGCGAGGCGACCTCGGCGACCTTGAGCCCCGCGAAGAAGCGCAGCTCGACGACGCGCGCCTGCCGCTCGTTGATCTCCGCGAGTTTCGCCAGCGCCTCGTCGACGTCGATCGCGTCGTACGCGTTCTCGCCGGAGGAGGACAGCACGCCCGAGAGTGTGACGCGCTCGAAGGCGCCCCCCCGTTTCTCGGCCCGCTTGCGCCGGGCGTGGTCGATCAGGATGTGCCGCATCGCCTTCGCGGCGACGGCGAGGAAGTGCGCCCGGCTCTCCAAGGCCGACGCGTTCGACCCGATCATCCGGACGAAGACCTCGTTGACGAGCGCCGTCGGCTGGAGCGTGTGCTCGGGCCGCTGCTCGCGGAAGTAGGCCCCGGCGATCGCGCGAAGTTGGGAATACACGGCATCGCGGAGCGCCGCGACATCGGGATCAGACCCGGCACTCGCCGCGCGCAGAAGTTCTGCGTAGTCGATGTCCTGACCTGGCGCCATTACGACCAATCCACGAACATGGAAGCCCCGGTGTCAGTTTACACGCACGGGTGCGCCGTCCCAACGCCGATCCGCCAGATCGCTCCGATTCGGGTGCGCCTCACCCGCGCGTTCCACGTGTAAACGAACAGGGGCGGCGCCGCGGGGCGTCCACAAAGCCCGACAAACGGAGCTTGGAATGCTCAATCAAACAAGCCAGATGCTGATTCTGGGTGGTCTCGGCGGGGCGGCTCTCGCGGGAGGCCCATCGATGGACCTGTTCACCATCGCCGGGGGCGGCGGCACATCGACCGGGGGTGATTGGTCGCTCACGTGCACGATCGGGCAGGCCGACGCCGGACCCGCTCTCACCGGCTCATCGTTTTCGCTCGAACCCGGGTTCTGGACGATTCAACCGGCGGGCCCGCCGCCATGTCCGGCCGACATCGCCGCGCCATTCGGCATTCTCGATCTGAATGACATCAACGTGTTCGTGGGCGGGTTCCTGACCGGAGATCCGGTCTCGGACATCGCCGAGCCATTCGGCGTGCTCGATCTGAACGACATCAATGTCTTCGTGAGTTCATTCCTGGCGGGGTGCCCCTGATCGAGAGGCGTGCCGTTCGGGCTGGGGCGAGGCGGTCACTCGTGGGCCGCCTTTTTTCTGCGCCGTTTCACGACAGTTGACACAGAACGGCAACCCCGCTCTCGCGTATTCTCCTCCCATACGGATTCTGATTGAAAACTGGGTTGCTTCATCGCTCGCATGCATGAAGCGTCTCGGTTCTGTCAGAAGAAAACACCACAGAGACACCGAGGACACAGAGAAGAAGAACTGTGCTGTACTCTTGAATCGGCAAGGGTTCTTCTCTGTGCTCGCTGCGCCTTTGTGGCGAATCATCATGGCTCAGACATGTGCCGCGCCCGAGATGCAAGCGTGATTCATATCATGGTGTCCTTCTCTATTCGCTCGGGCCAGGGGCAATAGAAAAGCGTCCCCCGACTGTACGAGGGACGCGCGGCCCGGTGTGCCCTCGGGGCCACAGGCCGCCTGGTGTTGATCAGACCCCGGTGTTCCTGATCACGGACTCGCCTGCACCACCTCGATCTGGAACGGCGCGCTGGCCCGCAGGTTGGGCGCCGGGTTCTCGACGATGAGCGTCCTGGTCCCCAGCGTCGCGACGTCGGCGGCGGTGATCGTCACGCGGACGACCGAGGGCGAATCGGGGTCGCGGGTCGACGGGATGATGACGCCATCGAGGTAGACGCGGCAGTTCGGGTCGAAGTTGTCGCCGAAGATCGAGATGTTGTGATTGTCGGGTGGCGGAGCGCCGTCGATCGTGTCGGGCACCGCGGGCGGGTTGCCCTGCTCGATCGTCGCGTGGCTCACGTAGTTGATGACGGGCTCGGGCCAGAGCACCTGGAGCACCATCGGTACCGAGTTGCCGCCACTGGGAACCATCTCGTCGAGCACGACGTTCCCGTTCCCGTCGATGAGCGTCTCGGGGTACATCGTGCCGTTGGGGTTGGACGTCTTGACCCACACGAGGCGGCTCCCGAACGTGTCGAGATCAGCGGCCGGAACGGTGGCGACCAGTTCGCCCGAGCTGACAAACTCGGTCGGGTAGGGCGTCTTGTCGATCCACACCTGAGAATCGGGCGTGAAGTTGCCGTGCTTCTCGCTCTCGTAGCCCGCGAAGAACGGCACCGTCGCCGGCCCCTTGACCTGCAACCGGATGTCTTCCGTCGACTCGCCGGGGCGGACGAGCGCCGGCTTGATCTGGTTGATCACGGGGCGCGGCGCGGGCAATTCGATCACCCGCGTCCGGCTCTCGCCGCCGCCCGGGCCCGGGCTGACGAGCGACAGCGAGACGAAGTCGCTGCGGGAGACGGCCGGCTCGGGCACTTTGCCCTTCAGATAGCCGCTGGTCGGGTCGGACTTGTCGCGGGGCACGGTCACGCCGTCCGCGAGCAGCGTCGGGATGCCGGGCGGGCTCTTGGGATGCCCCGGGAGCTCCCACCCGGCGAAGGCCGGGAAGTAGCTCCACGCCGGGATGTTGGGGTCGGAGAGATCCTGGAGGAACGCCGAGTTCCAAAGCTGTGTAGCGAGGTAGGGGAAGTAGTCGCGGCGTGCGATGAACGAGTCGTGGCCCGCGGGCGTGCCGCCATCGACGACGGTGACCGGCGTTTCAGTCCATCGCGGGTCGCTCGCCCAGAAGTTCTCCTCGATGCCCTGGAAGTTCGGGAAGGGGTATTCGATCGTCAGATCGATCGTCTCGGAGCGTCCGTTGTCGTTCCTGACGAGGAGGCGGGCGACGCCCGGGACCAGCAGGAACCGCTTGGGGATCTGGACCAGGATCGCCTGGTCGTTGAGCCTGGTTCTCTGCAGAGCTTCGTTGCGCCCCTGGTGCTTCAGTCGAACCTGGATGTTCGTACCGCTGAAGAAGTTGTACCCGTAGAGGACGACGGGGATGGTGCCATCCACGATGCCGTTGAGGTTGGCCTGTGAGGGATTGCGCTGGTCGTAGATGATCATGCGCAGCGACTCGACGCTCGCGCCGATGAGCTGGGGCTGCAGGTTCACGTTCCCGAAGACCTGGATCGGGGCGGCGTTGTACTCGGAGGGGAACGAGATGCTCTTCGTGATGTCGTAGGGGCGGAACTCGAAGGAGTTGGAGTTGCTGATGCACTGGAAGCACTTGTCCACGTCGATCACGTCCGTGTCGGCGATCGAGAGCGAGGCCTCGAGCCTGGCGGGGTTGAACGACTCGGTGATCACGAACTCGACGCCGCTGCTGTTGGTGTAGGCGACGTCGATCCCGAAACGGGGCTTGATGGTCATCTCGCCGTCGGCGGGCAGCGTCGTGGTGGCGGTGCGCTGCTCGACGGGGTTGCCGCTGCCGTCATGGAAATCCAGCCGCTCGCTGCCAAGGCTCGTTCCGTCGCTTGCCTCGTAGTCGAGCACGACGTAAGGCTTGAACTGGGCGTCGAGATCCTGGAGCACATAGAGATCGCCGTCAAGATCGGCCTGGAGCAGGCCCGCCTCGAAGTTCGCGTCCCAGCCGGGTCCGCCATACCCGGCTCCGACGGAGACGTTGAGGGGAGGCTGGCCGAAGTAGGCAAGGATCAGCTCGGTGATCCGCGCCTTCCCCGCGAGCACCTTCTGACGGATACTGCTGGAGATCGTGCTCGTCGAGGCGTTGAACACGCCCTCGGTCTGCAGGTAGGGCGAGCGGACCTGCCCCGAGAAGTACTGGTCGTACGGGAACTCGACAAGGTCGACCCAGACCCCGGGCTGGGGCAGGCTGCCCGGACCGATGCCCAGGATCGGGTCGTCCGGCGTGTAGGCAAGGCTCTTGTTGTTCACGATGGGCGAGCTGTCCGACCCGAGATACGTGTCGTCGATGAATCCGTCGATGTCGATGTTGCCACGCGTGCTGGCGTTGATGCCGGCGGTCAGCGTGGGCTCGGCGTCGGCGAGCAACTGCGTGCCCATCTCGTCGGGGTCCCAGTTCACCACGATGTCGAACGGCTGGGTCGCGAACAGCTCGGCCTCGCCCGGGATCGCGACCGCGAGCTTGCCGGTGGCCGAGGCGCTGAACGTGCCGGCGCTCGACTCGGCCTGGAGGAAGACATCGACGCCCCCGTGGAAATCATTGACCCGGATGCCGCCGGTAACAGTGCCGACGCCGTAGTCCACGGTCTTGACCGTGCTTCCCTCGATGGTGTTCTCGATCGACGAGGGGATGTCGAAGCTGAAGAGCGGCCATTCCTGGTTGTACGCGATGTACGTCGAGGGGTCGGTGTAGTCTGGGTCGCCCGGATTCGGAACCGGGTCCCACACGCTCACGTCGTCCATGCTGACGGTTGGGTAGGAACGCGCGATCTGGGGGATCGAGAGGTAGGGCTGCTCATACTTGACGCAGAAGAACTCCTTGTCACCCGAGTCCGACCCGCCGCCGGTGCGGAACCCGCAGACGTAGATGTTGCCGCCCCCATCGACGACGATGTCGCGCGTCTGGAGGTCGCTGTTCGTCTCGCTGTTGCGTGTGGGGCTCTCGCCGTCCACCTTCCAGACGATCGTGCCGTCTTCGGGGTTGTGCTTCGACGTCTGGATGAACGCCGGGTCGTATTCACCGGTCATGTACGGGTTGCCCAGGCGATCGATCACGATATCCTCGGCCCGCCCGGTGCTGCCGCCCTGGTAGGTCCACTGCTTGTTGCCGTGCGTCGGCCCGTACTTGCGGAGCACGAACGTGTACGTGCCCCCCTTGCCGCAGACGTAGACATTGCCGTCCTGGTCGACCTCGAGATCCTCGGGCTGGCCCATCGCCTCGGTCTTGGTCCAGAGCTGGGCGCCGGTCTCCCCGTCCCACTTGCTGGTGCGCCATCCGCCGTCGCCGTCGATCTCGATGTTCCCGGCATAGCAGGGATTACCGCCGCTGTCGAGCTTGAGCGAATCGGTGAACTCGACCGTCCGGTCATCCGTGGCGGTCTGAACCTTCGCACTCCACACCTCGGCCCCGTCGTACGGGCTGACCTTCCAGACCATATGGTCATCGCCGTTGTAGCCCCCGACGAACAGATCGCCCCGCCGGTCGATCTCGATGCCGCCTGTCGGGCGACCGCCCCCGAGATCGACGATCCAGTCCTGGTGCCCGTCGCTCGGGCGGTGCCGGGAGACGAACCAGCGATCGCTCCCGTTCCCAGCGTCGGTGTAGAACCCGCAGACGTAGATCAGCCCCTCGGGATCGACCACCATGTCGAGTGCGATCGCGTCCGACCCGCCGTTCGGGGCCGGTTTCGACGAGTTCCACGTCACCGAGCCGTCGACGCCGTCGAGCTTCCAGACGATGTAATGGCCGTTCTTGCGCAGCCCCACGGCGTAGGTATTTCCCTGGAGATCGACTCCGCCCTGCTTCGCGCTGACGTACTGGCCGAGTCCCGAGCCCGCGTAGAGCACGGTCCTCTCCCAGTTCTCCGTCCAGCCCTGCGCCGCGTTGGCCGTGCCGCTAATCTCGGAGAGCTGCATCGCCGAGTAGTCGGGGTCGGAGCTGCCGTTGCCCAGATCCTGCCCGATGACGGTCACGTCGCCGTCGACGGTGAGCTCCATGTCCAGCGCCCGGTGGTCGTTGCCCCGGTACGTCGGCGTGTAAGCCCAGGCGAAGTTGACGAGGTTGATCCCGCGATCGTCGATGTTGTCGGGCCCGACCGCGACCGGCGCGAGCGACGCCTTCATGTCGTCGGACAGCGAGCCCCAGTTGAGCCGCTGGCGCAGCTCGGCCCGCTCGCGTTCGCCCTGCCGGCGCTTCGCGCTGTAGCCGTCCGCCGGCTCATAGCGGGGCCCGGTTGTGCCGGTGACCTGGATGGCCCGTCCGTCCACGTGCTCCACCCAGGTCTTCGTCGGCGCGTCGCGCCGGGCCGCCCGGTCGCCGGAGTTCTTCGAGGCGTGCCCTGCGGTTGCGGCGAGCGTGAGCGATCCGGCCGCGAGGAGGCACGCGATGGTGGCGATGCGTTGCATCTTGCGTTCTCCGCTGTGGGTGGTGGTCGATCAGTTGTCAGCCGGGTTGGGTTCCGGCGCGTCCGGCGCGGCGTAGTAGATGCCGAGTTGCTCGGGCTGGCCGTACAGCGACGGGATCAGGTAGCGCCCCTTCTCACGCCCGGTCTTCTCGATGATGACCGGGGCGCCGTTCTGGGCGACGAACGGGTCGTTCCGCCGCGCCTTGACCTCCCAGCACACCTCCATGCCTGGCCGGCCGCCCGCGATCTTGAACTCGTTGTTCTCGACCTTCACGGCGACGTGGAGCATCGGGGCCGGGGCGCCGATGGCGGTGAGCTGGTAGCGCTCGTCGGTGTTGATCGCGCCGAAGTAGCCGGGGAGCTGCACCCACGCCTCGCCGGCGTTGTCGAGCCGGACGGTGCCGCTGTAGCTGTTGAGCACCTCGGGGCTCTCCGTGGAGTAGTGCAGCAGGAACTTGTTCTCCGGATCGAGCGGGTCGTCGATCATGAAGCTCTTGGTGCCCGACGAGCCGAGCCGCCCGTTGGCGTAGACGCCGAACGCGCCGGAGTTTGTGCCCTGCCCGTAGACGCCGAAGCCCGTGCCGCCGCCGGGGATCTCGCCCCGCACACCCGCCGCGCCCGCGTCGACGCTGTCGGTCGACCCCCGCACCGCGTAACCGTTGCCCGTCGTCGCCCGGATCTTCCCGCGAAGGGCCTGGGTCGCACCGGCGCTGTCGACGTAGAAGTCGCCCGCGATGGTGTTGCCGCTGGTCGACGTCGATTCGGCCCTGATCGCCTGCGCCCCGTTCGCGGTCTCCAGGACCTGGAGCCGGCCCGCAGTGGGTGTCGTACCGATGCCGAGGTGCTTCTGGAACGTCGCGTCGCCGCCGTTCGCGATCCGGAATCGTTCGGTGAGACCCGCGCGTCCCCCGGCGCCGTTGCTGAATACAAGGTCGGCCTGACTGCTCCCCACGTCCTCGCGGACGATACCCCAGGTGTAGTTCGTGCCGGAGTTCTTGAAGAACAGCCCCTGGCTGAGGGTGTTGTCCGGGACCTGAAGCACGATGCCCCCGTAGTTCTGGTCGGAGAGGATGTGGAGCCCGGCCTCGGGCGAATCGCTGCCGATCCCGACGAAGCCGTTGTCGCCTTCGATGAACATCGAGAGCGCCTCCGTACCGAGACCGCCGCGATAGAACTCGACGTCTGTCGCGTCGTTCCCACCGCGGAGCACGAGGCGGGTGGTCAGCTGATCGAGCGCGTCGGTGGTCTGGAACTCCATCGCGCTCGACCCGGCGTATTCGTTCTGGGTGATCGCGATGTCGGTTCCGTTGCCCCGGCGCAGGGTGAGCAGCGCCGACGGGCTCGCCACACCGATGCCGACGTTGCCCGTCGTGTACCACGTGCTCACGCCGTCGGTCGACCACTGCGTGTCACCCGGGACACCCTGCGGGCCCTGGGGGCCCTCGGGGCCAGCCGCGCCCTGCGGCCCTGTCGCGCCGGTCGGACCCGCATCACCCTGCGGCCCCTGTGGACCCGCGGGGCCGGTGGCGCCTGTGGGACCGGCCGGACCTTGCGGTCCGGTGGGCCCGACCGGGCCCGTGTCACCCTGCGGGCCCTGCGGGCCCGCGGGCCCCTCGTTCCCGCTGAGCGCGAACAGCGCGTAGGGCGTCGGCATGATCGACTGACGCGGCGAGAGCACGTCATAGGGCGGCTCGGTCCCCTGCCCGTCCCACGCAGGCGCCCGGACCGAGACTTCCAGCCAGCGTCCATCACCGACAAAGGCACCGATACCGAAGTCCAGGTCGGCGTTCACGATGCCGTCGGTGATCGTCGCCCCATCGAGAAACAGGTCAGGCCCAATCTGGACACCGGCCACAACCTCGTCGTACAGGCGGAACCGGAGATCGGCGTTACCCGTGTACGCCGCGCCGGCGAGGCTGAGAACGCCCTGGTAGGTGAACGCCGTCGGAACCGGCGCTTCGCCGCTCGGACCGCCAACAACGGGCCCGGCCACGGCCGCGGGCGTGGACAGCCCGACAACGCCGACCAACGCACCCACGAGAAGCGCTCGCGTCGCGGCGAGGCCGCCTCTGCGACGTGTGTGCAACCGACGGCGCACATTGTTCTGTGTCATGGGAATCCCCCGGTGTATTCGAATGCCGCGAAAAAGGGTCAAACCCGTCCAATTCCGGATCGGCCCCTCCACGGCGAACAACGCAGCCCGCCGGCCCGGGGCGCAACGGAACGTCGGAAGACCTCGCCGGGTCCGAAACTCGGCGGAGACAGGTCGGCTTTGCTCCAGGTGCCTCTTCGGCGTCGCCAGGAACCAGCACACGCCCGTCGCGAACCGTGGCAATCGAAACGACCGGTTTGAACGCCCGTCGCGATAATCGGACAGATTGGGCTGGGATCGGGCCATGCGGTGAGCCGGCGGACTGCGACCGGTCTCAGGTCAGCGATCGCCGCGTCATCGCCGGTTGGGTGACAGGCGAGCGACCGCTACTGCTTCGAAGCGGCGCCCGGCTTCAGCGATGTACCACGGACCAGACGCGTCAACTGCGACGGGCGGGGGGCAGGTCGAACCCGGAATCACGCCGTGTCAGCTGGCCTCGTGACCGAACGCGACACATCGGTCGAGCCTGGCGAGCGTCGCGTCGCGCCCGATGATCGCCAGCGATAGGCCGAGCGGCGGGCTCACCGCGGCCCCCGTCAGGGCCACGCGGAGCGGCTGGGCCACCTGGCCCATGCCCAGCCCCTGCGACTCGGCGAAATCCGCGATCGCCGCTTCGAGCGATCCGGGCGTCCAATCACCAACGAGGCCGAGAGCGGCTTGCAGATCCGGCAGCACGTCGATCCCCCGCGGTTCGCCCTTGAGCAGGTGCTTCTTGACGCTCTTGTCGTCATAGCTGAACCCGTCGTCGGCGACGAGGGCAAACGCGATCGCCCCCCGGGCGTCGGCGAGCGTCCTGGCGCGGGGCTTGGCCGCCGAGGCGGCGAACGCCCAGCGCGACGCGTCGGCCGCGGCCCACGCCGCCAGTTCCTGGTCGAACCGCCCGGCCCACGCCAGCCACCCGGCGGCGAATCCGTCGTCGTTCATCCCGTGCTGGATCGTGTCGGCGTTGAACGAGAGCAGCTTGTCGCGGTCGAACTTGCTGTTTGATTTGCCGATCCGCTCGAGGCTGAAGTGCCCGGCGAGGAAGTCCATGTCGAAGCGTTCGAGGTCGGTCCCATCCTCGTTCTTCATCCCGGGGTTCCAGCCCAGCAGGGCGAGGTAGTTGTTGAGAACTTCGGGGAGATAGCCCGACGCGCGGAAGTCCTCGACGTCGATCTCGGGGAGGCGGAGGTCAAGGGCCGCGGCGATCGCGCCGACCTGGTCGCGGCCGAGCTGGCGCTGCTTGTCCTTGAGCCAGGTGCGCAGGTCGTCGTCGGAGAGCGCCGACAAGGCATCCGCGTGCTCACGCCCGCGGCTCGGATCGAACCGCCCGACGAGCGCCGATACCGATTCGATCCCCGCGTCGCGCGTCGCCTTCTTCGCCGCCTTGTCCTTGTCGCGTTTGCTCATCTTCGTGCCGTCGATGTTGAAGATCAGCGGCATGTGCGCGTAGCCAGGCGTCTCGAACCCCAGCGCCCGCTGCAACGCGATGTGGCGGGGCGTGTTGTTCAGGTGCTCCTGCCCCCGCAGCACGTGCGTGACGCCCATCAGCGCATCGTCGACCACCACCGCGAAGTGGTACGTCGGGAATCCGTCCGCCTTGCGGATCACGAGATCGTCGAGCTCCTCGTAGGGGAACGTCACCTCCCCCAGCACCTCGTCGCGCACCGTGATCGGCTCGGCGCGCATCTTGAAACGCAGCACATGGGGCTCGATCTTCGCCCGGTCCAACGCCGCGGCGAGATCGAAGTCGTTAGGCTGCCTGTAGATGAACGACCGCTTCTCCTTCTCCGCGGCCTTGCGCCTCGTGGCCAATTCCTCGGGCGTGTCGAACGCCGGGTAGGCCAACCCGGCCTCGATCAGCCTCGCGAACTGGGCGTCGTAGATCGCTCGACGCTGCGATTGATGGAACGGTCCGACGCCCCGCGAGTCGCCGCCGCACGCGACCCCTTCGCCCCCGAACTCGGGCCCGTCGTCCCAGGCGATTCCCAGCCACGCAAGATCCTCGAGGATCCCCCGGGCGGCGTCCTCGCTCGACCTCGCCTGGTCGGTGTCCTCGATCCGCAGCAGGAACCGCCCCTCCCCCCCCTCGGCCCAGATCCGCCGGGCATACGCCCAGCAGAACAGCGCCGTGCGGGCCCCGCCGATGTGCAGGTGGCCGGTGGGAGAGGGGGCGAAGCGGGTGACGATGGGCGTGGTCATGGGCGAGTTTAGAGGCCTGATCAACCTGAACAACAGACCCCCAGGTCTGGAAAAACCGACCCCGCCCTCCCCATTGCCCCGGCTGTGTGTTTACAATGCCCGGTCGCGGGCGACATCAACCCCCGCGGCTCGACGGGGCCCACCGGGGGCTGCCCGCCGGAAAAACCTACACCGCTCGGTCGGCCCTGGGAGGGAGGGGCCGGGCGCGATGCTGTCCGCTCGATTGGAGGCCGCTCTATGGCTGTACGCAACCCCGCCGACATCCGCAACATCATCCTGACCGGGCATTCCGGGGCCGGGAAGACGACCCTGACCGAGCGGCTCCTGTTCGAGGCCGGCGCGACGACGCGGATGGGCTCGGTGGAGGAGGGCAACACCGTCAGCGACTGGCGGGACATCGAGAAGCAGCATCACCACTCGCTCTACACCACGATCATGCACTTCGAGCACGAGAAGCACATGATCAACCTCATCGACGCCCCGGGCACGCCCGACTTCATCGGGCACGCGATCGCCGCCTTCCCGGCCGTCGAGACCGTCGTCGTCGTCGTCGACGCCCACAAGGGCATCGAGCCGGTCACCCGACGGATGGTGGCCGTCGCGAAGGACCGCAGTTTTCCCTGCATGATCGTCATCAACAAGATCGACGAGGAGAACGCCGAGGTCGAGGATCTGACCAACCAGATCCGCGAGGAGTTCGGCGGCGAGTGCCTCCCGGTGAACCTGCCCAAGGCCGATCGCTCGGGCGTGCTCCCCGTGTTCGACGAAGAGGTCGATGGGCCCGCGCTGTTCAGCAGCGAGCCGGAGGCCCACCAGGCCATCGTCGAGCAGATCGTCGAGATGCAGGAAGACCTGATGACCCAGTATCTCGAGGAGGGCGACGACGCCAACCTCGACAAGCAGAGGGTCCACGATGCGTTCGAGGCCGCCCTGCGCGATGGACACCTCATACCCATCTGCTACACCTCAGCCAAGACCGGCGCGGGCATCAAGGAGTTGATGCACGTCTTCGCCGGCCTGCTGCCCAGCCCGCTCGAGGGCAACCCGCGGCCGTTCCTCCGCATGACCGACGGGATCGAGGTCGAGCTGCACGCCGAGCCCGACCCGGCCAAGCCCGTTCTCGCGCACGTGTTCAAGGTCACCACCGACAAGCACGTCGGCAAGCTCGGCGTCTTCCGTGTCCACCAGGGCACGATCCACACCAAGGACGAGCTCGTCATCGACGATCAGAAGAAGGGCATCCGAATCGGCCACATCATCAAGCGCCAGGGCAAGGACCACACCGAGGTCGATGAGCTCGGCCCGGGCGACATCGGCGCCCTCACCAAGATCGACGAGCTCCACTTCAACGCCACCCTGCACCAGGACCACGACATGGACTCGGTGCACCTCCGTCCGCCTCCTCCCTAAGCTTCCATGTACGGCCTCGCCATCGAGCTCAAGAACCACGCCGACGAGACCAAGTTCGGCTCGGCCATCCACAAGCCTGGCGGAGGAGGACCCCTGCCTCCACCTCGACCGCATCGCGGCGACCAAGCAGACCGTCCTCGGGGCCTGGGCGAGACCCACCTCCGGATCGTTCTCGAGCGGCTCAAGGACGAGCTGGGCATCGCGGTCGAGACCGCACCGCCCAAGGTCGCCTACAAGGAAAACCATCCGCGGCAAGGCCGAGGGGCACCACCGGCACAAGAAGCAGTCGGGCGGCTCGGGCGAGTTCGGTGAGGTGTACCTCCGCGTCGAGCCTCTGGAGATCGCCGACGCACACAGCGACGAACCCGCGTTCGAGTTCGTCAACGGCACGGTCGGCGGGTCGATCCCCAAGCAGTACATCCCGGCGATCGAGAAGGGCATCCGCGATGTCCTCAAGACCGGGGCCGTCGCGGGCTACCCGATGACGGGCGTGCGCGTCGAGGTCTACGACGGCAAGTACCACGCGGTGGACTCGAAAGAAGTCGCGTTCATCAAGGCCGGCCGCAAGGCCTTCATCGACGCGATCAACAAGGCCCAGCCCGCGCGCTGCTCGAGCCGTTCGTCACCGTCGAGGTCACCGCGCCCTCCCAGTACATGGGCGATCTCGCGGGCGACATGTCGACCCGCCGCGGCCGCGTCCAGGACACCAAAATGCTCCCGGGCGACCGCTGCACGGTCATCGCTCAGGCGCCCCTGGGCGAGCTCCAGAACTACTCCACCGAGCTCAAGAGCATGACCGGCGGCTCGGGCACCTACACCATGGACTACAGCCACGACGAGCCCTGCCCGCCCCACATCCAGCAGGAGGTCATCGCCTCCTTCGAGGGGCACAAGGACGAGGACTAGGGACCAGGGACCAGGGACCAGGGACCAGGGACCAGGCCGGATTCGACACCCTCGCGCAAGCGGGGGTTTTTCCTGCGCCAAGAACGGCGCCCTCCTCACGCGGCCGTCAGATCCGAGTTCCGCCCATCCGCTGATCCGCCTTTCCCCACACCCGCCCCGATCTCCACTACATTTCACAGGTTCGCCTCACGAAAGGACCCCCATGCCCCGCCCCGTCACCCTCTTCACCGGCCAATGGGCCGACCTCCCGCTCGTCAAGATGGCCGACAAGGCCGCGATGTTCGGCTACGACGGCCTCGAGCTCGCGTGCTGGGGCGACCACTTCGATGTCCGCAAGGCGATGGGGCCCGAGGGCGCGTCTTACTGCTCCTCCCGCCACGCCATCCTGGGCGAGGCCGGCCTGCGCTGCTGGGCCATCAGCAACCACCTCGTGGGCCAGGCCGTCTGCGACCCCATCGACGAGCGCCACAAGGCCATCCTCCCGGCCCACGTCTGGGGCGACGGCGACCCGGAGGGCGTCCGCGAACGCGGCCGAGGAGATGAAGCAGACCGCCCGGCCGCGGCGCGGCTGGGCGTGCACGTCGTCAACGGGTTCACCGGCTCGAGCGTCTGGAACAAGCTCTACTTCTTCCCGCCCACGAGCCAGGACGAGATCGACGCCGGCTTCGACGACTTCGCCATGCGCTGGACGCCCATCCTCGATCTCTTCGAGGAACTCGACGTGAAGTTCGCCCTCGAGGTCCACCCCACCGAGATCGCCTACGACATCCACACCGCCGAACGCGCCTCGACGCGGTCAACTACCACGACGCGTTCGGCTTCAATTTCGACCCGAGCCACCTCGTCTGGCAGGGCGTCAACCCAGCGAAGTTCATCGACCGCTTCGCCGACCGCATCTTCCACGTCCACATGAAGGACGCCGCGACGACGCTCGACGGCGAGTCGTCGATCCTCTCGAGCCACCTCCCCTTCGGCCACCACCGGCGGGGCTGGGACTTCCGCTCGGTGGGGCGGGGCGACGTCGACTTCGAGGCGATCATGCGTTCGCTCAACCGCGCGGGCTACGACGGCCCGCTGAGCGTCGAATGGGAGGACAGCGCCATGGACCGGGAGCACGGCGCCCGCGAATCGTGCGAGTTCACACGCTCGATCGACTTCCCGGCGAATGAGCGGGCGTTCGACGCGAGCTTTGACAAGGCGGAGCAGTAGGCGGCACGACGGGGGATTCGGAACGAGCCGCGACCGTGAGGGAGCGGTCCGGCACCGACAAGGAAACCGCTCCCTCACGGTCGCGGCTCGTCAGGCAAGGAGCACAGCATGCGACGCATCCGCTACGGCATGATCGGCGGCGGCAAGGACTCGTTCATCGGCGCCGTCCACCGCGCCGCCATGCGGCTCGACGACGGGTGGAGCTTCGTCTGCGGCGCCCTCTCCTCCACCCCCGAAAAGTCCAGGGCGTCGGGCACCGACGCGGGCCTTCCCCAGGATCGCGTCTACGCAACCTGGCAGGAGATGATCGAGGGCGAGTCCAAGCGCGACCCCGCCGAACGCATGGAATGCGTGGTCATCGTCACGCCCAACCACGTCCACGCCGAGCCCGCGATCGCAGCGATGAAAGCGGGCTTCCACGTCGTCTGCGACAAGCCGCTGTGCACCACGCTCGCCGACGCGGAGCGAATCGCCGACGTCGTGCGCGAAACCGGGCGCGTCTTCGCCGTCACCTACAACTACTCGGGCTACCCGCTCGTCAAGCAGGCCCGCCGCATGGTCGCCGACGGCGTGATCGGGCCTGTCCGCAAGGTGCTCGTCGAGTACAACCAGGGCTGGCTGGCGACCAGGCTCGAGGACACGGGACAGAAGCAGGCGGGCTGGCGCACCGATCCCAAGCGCGCCGGCGCCGGGGCCCTGGGCGACATCGGGTCCCACGCCGAGCAGCTCACCCGCCACATCACGGGTCTCGAGCTCGACTCGATCTGCGCCGACGTGACGACCTTCGTGCCGGGTCGACCGATCGACGACGACGCGAGCGTCCTGCTGCGCTTCAAGGATCGCGGCGGCGCCCGCGCCAAGGGCGTGCTCGTCGCGAGCCAGGTCTGCGTGGGCCACCTCAACGACCTGCGCATCCGCATCTACGGCGAGACCGGCAGCCTCGAATGGCATCAGGAGGACCCCAACACATTGACCCACAACGCGCTCGAGGGCCCCACCCGCGTCTACCACCGGGGCGACGGCGGGCTGTGCGACGAGGCCCAGGCCGCGACGCGACTCCCGACTGGACACCCCGAGGCGTTCTACGAGGCGTTCGCGAACATCTACCGCGGCGCCCGTCTCGCGATCCTCGGCGAGAAGAGCCCCGCGATCGATCACCCCACCATCGAGGATGGCGTCCGCGGCATCCGATTCATCGCGAAGGCGCTCGAGTGCGCCGCCGGCGGGGGAGCCTGGACAGCTGTCTAGCGTACAACGCGATCGGTCAATCTGACGAGCCGCGGGCGCCAGCCCGCGGAGCTTCGTTCTTGACCAGACCGCTCCACGGGCTCGCGCCCGTGGCTCGTCAAGACAATCGTTCCCTGCGCGGTCTCCGCGACTCCGCGTTCGATCCGCGCGCACGAAACGCGTCCGGATCGCAACACGACCCCCGCGCGCCTCACGCCGCCAGATCGATGTCGTCGATGTCGTCCTCGCCCCACAGATCCTGCGGGATGTGCCGGTGGTGCACCTGGATCACGCGCGCCATCTGCCGGCCGAACAACTCCGCCGCGATCTGCACCGTCCGCGCCGTCTGCATCGAGAAGGGCATCCGCCGATCGCGGAACAGGCAGAGCACCGCGAGGCACTCGGACTGCGGATCGCCCGGCTGGTCGTGGCAGCCCACCGCCAGCACCGCCTGGTCTTCCAGCCATGCCCCGTGCTCGCCCAGCCGCTCTCGCACGTGCGAGGGCTTGGACAGCCGCACGACATCAACCTCGTTCTCGAACACCGGAGCGATCACGCCCGCCATCGACTCGAGCATGGGCTCGGCCGACTCCTTGGGCCGGTCGTAGTTGATGTAGGCACCCAGCGTGTACTCGCCCACCGAGTTGGGCAGGAACACCCCAGCGTTCGTCGAACCCACCCGCGCCAGCAGATACTCGAGGAACACGCGCAGCAGGCTCTCGATGTCCAGCTCCTGACGCAGCAGGCCGTTCAGCTCGCCCGCGATCGACAGATCGCCGATCTGCTCGCTCAGATCCTTGTACGCCCCGGCCAGATCGGTGCACAGCTCGCCGACCTGCCCGGTCACCTCGCGATGGGCGCGGTCGAGCTTGCTGCACAGCCTCTTGAGCCGTACCTCGCGCTCCAGGCTCTTGCGGCGCGTCGCCGACGTCGCGATGGCCAGGCGGATCCGATCGATGAACTCGGCGGCCGAGTCCTCGCGGCTGAGCAGGTCATCCACGCCGCTCCGCATCGCCCGTGTCGCGAGTTCGAGCGAGGCCCGCTCGGTGTAGAGCACGACGCTCGGGCCCTCACGCCGCGCCCGCATCCGCTCGCACATCGGCAGGGCCCCGCACCCCAGTTGCTCGTCGACCAGCACCACGTCGTACCACAGCCCCTCGGTCAGCCGAAGGGCCTCCTCGGCTGTCCCCGCCCGCTCGATCCGCCCGCCGATCGGCCGGAGCAGATCGTCGAGCGTGGTCGTCACGCGCTCGTCCCCAGAGACGACAAGCACGGTGTGCACGCCAACCCCGGCCTCGCGGCCCGGCGCCGGTGGACGATTCAGTGGTGCATTCGGCATGGCTCTCGACCCCGTGACACTGGACGCCGCCCCGCGAGAATCCGTCCTCGCCCGGCCGGCGGAAGAACTCGTCAGGTCGGCGCCGGGAGTCCGAGCGGCCTCGCTGACGATCCCAGACTTGTGATGAACAAGATCGGCCCTTCATCGACCCGGTTTCAGCCTTCTTCCGAGGCGGCCGACGACGCGGCTCGTCCCACCGGTCCGTCCCGCCCCGAGCGCACCGCCGGCGCGACCCGAGGAGGGCGAAAGCCCGATTACCGGGACGACGGCGCTGGAATCTCCCCCATTGCGGGCATCTGCCGCACCGTCACTCCGGGCCGTCCCTTCTTCCCTTGTGCCGCCGCCAGTCGCCGGTTCGCCTGCTCGGCGATCAGCACCGCCATCGCCGCCTCGGGCGGACCTTCCACGGCGGCCCAGAAGCCCAGGTCGCCCATCCGCCGCCCGCACACCGAGACGATCTCCGGGATCATCGCCCGCACCGCGGCTCTGGAGAGGCCGACGCGCGCACAGGCCGCAAGCCCGTCGCCCGGGTCGTGCCAATCGCCGCTCCAACCCAAGTGGTATCTCCGAGCCGCCCACTTTGCGAGGGCCACGATCCCAACAAGGTCCGCGTGCTCATCCGGCGCCCCGGCGGAATCGTCGTGCGACGCCATCGTCGCAATCACATCACCCGGAAGCCCCCACCGCTCGCCGAGCCGCCGCCCCGCGTCGTGCAGGTCGATCCCGAGCACGCGACGCTCGGCCTCGGCCCCGCTGATCCCGGCGCGCGACGCAAGCAGCATCAGCCGCGACATCGCCCGCGGCGCGACCAGCTCGAGCGCGAGCCGACCTACCCCGTGCAGCAAGCCCGCCACGAACGCCCGCTCCGGGGGCGCGAGCCCCGGCAGCCGCCGCGAGAGTCGCTCCGAAGCGCACGCCACCGCGACCGAGTGCACCCAGAAACCGTCGCGATCAAACCCATCATCTCCCAGGCCCATCGTCCGCCCGCTGTCATCCAACGTCGCCGCCTGCTCCCGGAGCACCTCGCACACCTGCGCGGAGAGCACCAGCCGTCGGATGCAGTCGACGCCGAGCATGACGGCGGCGTGCCTCACCGTGCCGACGCGCCCCCCCAGCCCCGTGTGGGCCGCCCGGCACATCGCGAGCACCTTCGCCGACAGCCCCGGATCGAGCTCGATCAGGCGGGCCACCTCCCCGATGTCCGCCTGCTCGAGATCCCCCATCGCCATCAACTCGCGAGCGATCGGAGGCAGCGCGGGCAACGCATCCACGCCGTCGAGCAACGCCGCCACGCGATCCCGGCTCCCGCCAGCGCCACCCCTTGGCTCAGGCTCCGTCATGGTCGCCCCCGGCCGGCCTGATCCAGCCCGCCAACGCCTTGCCCAACTCCTGCTCCGACAGCGGCAGCCCGATCACGCCGTCGGCGCCGGCCCGCAGCTTCGCGTCATGCTCGGCCCGGCCCGAGACGTGCCCCACACTCACCACGCGGGGCCGATCGGGCGGGCTCAGCCGGCCCATCCGCTCGCACAGACCCGCGAGCGAAACCCCTTCGACCCGCTCATCCAGCAGGATCACGTGCGGGCGGAACTCGATCGTCTGGATTCCCGCGTCGTATGCATCCGTCGCAAGACGAACCTCCATCCGGCCGTGATCCGAAAGCGCCAGGACCGCGGCCTCCACCGGATTCGGCTCTTCGAGAATGCAGAGCACCCGGCGTGACGCCCCCTCGATCACGCCCAGCGGGATGTTGTTCCGCTGCATGAAGCGGACCAGTTCCTCGCGCGGGATGCGGCGGAACTTCGAGCCGGGCACACGGAAACCCTGCAGCCGCCCGCTGTCGAAGCACCGGATGATCGTCTGCTGCGAAACGTTGCAGATCTGCGCGGCTTCGCCGGTGGAGAACACCGTCTTCTCAGACCAGTCCTGCTCGTCGGCGCTCCTGGACATCCGCCGAACCCCGCTTCACCTGCGCAGGCGGCCGTCCGTTGGCCTTTCATGGGGCAACTCGTGCCCTCCCGCGCTCTCGCGGTTATCGACCCTGGGCGAGCACGACTTGACGCAGACCCGAGTCGATCTGCATCTCAAGATACGAAAGATTCCTATGAAAATCACGCCTGATGCCGCACCTTCCACAAACGAACCGCTTCGGGTACGCGCGCATAGGCCGGAGCGAGCTTCTCGATGGGCTCCTGATCCAAGCACAAGCCTAATTCAAGACAGGCCACCGCCGTAAAACGGGGAGGCTGGACACCGATACCCAATTGGGCGGCCCGACGGCGAATCCCGTCCGGCAGGAACCGGTCGGCGATCAGGAATCGCACCCCAAGGGGTTCAAGCCCCTCGGCATCGATCAGGCCCACCTCGACGCCCAGGAGCGTGGAAATCGTCCCCGGCTCCGCGCTGGTGCAGCCCTTGAAGACGGTCACGTGGGTCGCGCCTCGCTTGGAGGCGAGGCAGACCGCGAACGGCGGCTCGAGACCGCTGTTGGCCGCCGCGACCGCCGCCGAGGGCACACCGACCACCGCCGCCCCGGTCGTCTCGGCGATGGACTTGGCGGTGGTGACCGCGACCCGCAGCCCCGTGTACCCACCCGGACCGATCGAAACGCACACCCGTTCGAGGTCCCCCGGCCCCACGCCGAGGCGTGCCCGAAGGGCTTCGATCGCCGGCATCAGCCCGTCGTCATGCCGCGCGCCGGGAGCCAGCGGGATCTCGACGATCTCGCCCGGGCCGCGATCCGCAACGGCATCGGATTCCAACCGACGGCCCGCCACACCCGCCGCGGGCGCGTCGTCATGGCTGGACGGGTTGCTGGTCTCGATCGCCAGGGCCCACGGAATCGGGGAGTCACGCCCGCTCATCGATCCAGCATACGTCCGCAGAGGCCGTCGATCCGCGATCAATCGGGCGGGGGCCGGCGCCGCTTCTTGGTCTCCGACCGCTGCCGCTTGGTCTCGAGCCGGCGCTCGATCGCCCCCCGAGAGGGCTTGGTCGGGCGCCTCGGCTTGGGTCTCGCCAGTGCCCGCACGACCGCGGCGCTCAGCAGCTCGACGCACTCCGCCCGATTCCGGTGTTGGCTGCGGTGCACCTCGCACGGGATCAGCAACTCGTCCTCGCCCGTCAGCCAGTGAGATTGCTGCGACCGGAGCCGGTCGGCGGCGTCCAGGGGCATCCCGAGATCGACGACCGCCACGCGCAGCACGGCCTTGGTTGAACGCTTGTTGACGTTCTGCCCGCCCGGCCCGCCGCTCGCGACGAACGTGAACCGCAGAGCCGCGGGCGGCACACGCACGCCCGGGCCCAGCCGGACCAGCCTGGATGGATCGCCCCGATGCTCGGGCGGGCGTTCGGCCATGAGGCACGTTACGCTGTGGGTCCGCGTCCGACGAGGAGGGAATCTCTTGATGCTCAAACCGACCCTGACATGCGCGTGCATCGGCGTGCTCGCCGCAACGGCCCAGGCCCAAGAGAAGTTGCCCGATGAGACGGCTCCCCGAGGACCCGGGTGGACCATCCGCTTCGAGCCCTCCATCTATTTCGTGGGGCCGAGCGGCAAGGTCCGGCTGCCGTCGACCACGACCAAGGCCAACCGGACCGAGCTCGGGGATCTCAACCTCGACAGCCCCCGCCTCGAGCCCTACGGGCGGATCATCGTCGCCCGAGATCGATGGCGCGTGGCGCTCGCCGGGCTCGCCTTCTCGACGAGCGACCGGGGGGCGACCGCGCTCGCCGCGGGCCAGATCGGGGGGGCCCCGTTCGCCACGGGTGATGGGCTGGTCTCGGATCTGTCGTATGAATCGATGAACCTCGACGTGTCCTACCGTCTCTACCGCCACCTGGAGGAGGGTGTCGAGCCCGGGGCGGGGCGATTCGAGGCGGGCGTCGATGTCCTCGGGGGCGTGCGGTTCCACCATGCCAACTTCGACGCTCGAGTGAATCCGGTCATCGCCGCGGCGCCGGGAGTGCCCACGTCGGCCGGCGCGGACGAGCTCTTTGCCGAGCCGTATGTGGGGGGGCGCATCGAACTCGACATCGCGAGAACGTTTGGGCTCGACGTCGAGTCATCGATCGGGGGCTTCTCGACAGGGGACCGATCGTCGGTGACCTTCACAATCGACGCCGGGTTTGTCTATCGCCCTATCCCTGCTCTTGGGGTGCGTATCGGGTATCACATGGAGGTGCTCGATCTGTCGAGCGGGAGCGGGGCCGCCGAGTTCGAGTGGAGAGGGTCGATGGCGGGTCTCTATTGGGGAGCGCAACTGATTTTCTGAGTTTCATGACCCGCCGGGATCCCGGTTTTTGAGCCCTCGACCCGAATCGGCGAAGTTTCACATTTGGATTGGCTCTCTCGGATTGACCGAGGTGGTGGAGTTTGCGATACTGACGGCACGCGGCTCGGGCTGGGCCGCGCAAATGGACAGGGAGAGAGCGTCCGATTGGGCGTGCGTATCGGGGTGCGGCGCGGGGCGTGGGGATTTGCGGTCATTCTGCCGTTTTGATCCTGTGCCGCGGCGCGTTGGGCAAGCAGCATTGACACGGCACCGTGCCGGCGGGTGACCTCGACGAGACCTGTGGTGCGGATGCCGACAAAACGGGGCTGGCAGGATGGGCGCCGCCAACAACACGATGACGAAGAAGGACATCATCGACCGGATCACCGAGCGAACGAAGCTCAAGCGAACCGATGTGAAGGTGATCGTCCAGCAGTTCCTCGATGAGATCGTCAGCGAACTCGGCGCCGGGCACCGGCTTGAGTTCCGCGATTTCGGCGTCTTCGAGGTGCGCGTGCGGGCCGCCCGCACGGCCCAGAACCCCAAGACGCTCGAGCCCGTGCCCGTCCCGGCCAAGCACACCGTCAAGTTCAAGCCGGGAAGGAAGATGCGTGACGCGCTCGACGCGGCCGGGGCGTCTCCCAATGAAGACAGCCTCGCCGAGGTCAAGGTGACCGATCGGGCCGCGAGCAGCATGTTCAATGGGGCGATCGACCGGCCCGACGTCACGTCGGGCTGATTCCTATGCCGCGGGCTCTCGCGGACGGCGCACTCATGGGATGACCGCCGCCGCGTCGCACCCGAGGTCACACTCAATCACGACCCTGCGGACGCCGGGCTTGTCAACTCGAGCATTCGGCTGACGGCGAGCAGCGCGGGGCCACGGATCTCCGGGTGAACGTGGATGACGTTGCGCTCGGTTGTCGGCGCATCGGCAGGCGTGCCGTCCGCCTGAGTCTCCAGCCCACAGAGCCCGTCGAGCACCCAGAGCAGGTGAGGCTCGTCGATGCGGTACATCGTGGTGCACAGGCACTGGCATTCGGAGAGCATGCGCACCTCGACGCCTCGCTCGCGCAGCTCGTCGGCGAGGCGGTGAACCAGGTGCACCTCGGTGCCGACCGCCCACCGGTCGCCCGGCTCCGACTCACGCAGGCGGTTGATGATGAACTCGGTCGAGCCCGCGAGGTCGGCCTTGTCGACCACGTCCTTGGCGCACTCGGGGTGAACGATGATCCGCGTGGGCTTGATGCCGGGGTCGAGCTGCCCGTCGGCCTTGCGGATCGCGTCGCAGTGCTCGGGCCGGAAGAGCTTGTGCACCGAGCAGTGGCCCGCCCAGAGGATCGCATCGCTCTGCGCAACCTGCTCCCGGGTCGAGCCCCCCACCGCGTCGCCCAGTGCGATCGCCTTGGGGTCATAGACACATGAACGGGTGGCGACGTCAATGCCGAACTTCGCGGCGGTGTTGCGGCCCAGGTGCTGGTCGGGCAGGAAGAGCACCTTGATCTCCTCGTCCTCGCCCCGGGGGTGGACGCCCCCCCGCATCGCCCACTCGAACACCCGATCGGCGTTCGAACTGGTGCAGCAGGCGCCGTCGTGCTCGCCCACGAAAGCCTTGATGGCGGCGGACGAGTTGACGTAGGTAATCGGGACGACTCGGCCCTGCCAGCGCCCGCCGTGGACCCGGTTGAGGGCCTCGTGGATCTCGGCCCAGGCCTGGACGGTCTCGTCGTAGGCGGCCATGTCGGCCATCGAGCACCCGGCGGAGAGATCAGGAAGGATGACCTTCACCGATTCTGGGGTGAGCATGTCGGCCGTCTCGGCCATGAAATGCACGCCGCAGAAGACGACGTAGTCGACGTCGCGTTCCGCCGCAACCCCCGCGGCCAGCTGGCTGAGCTTGAGCGAGTCGCCCGCAAAATCGGCGTGCCGGACGACCTCGTCCTGCTGGTAGTGGTGTCCCAGGATGACCAGGCGTTCGCCCAGCCGGCGGCGGCGATCCTCGATCGCCTCGCCCAGCCGCGGGGACCCGACCGCGTGATAGGCCTCGGGCAGCGAGGGTTGCCAGAGCATGATGCCTCCCCGGAGTTCGACTCCGGACGAACTCTAGGGAGGATGGCGTTCGGATACCCGCGAAGCCCCCGGTCAGGCCGCCGCGGCCGCCGCGAGGGCGTCGGCCTGATCCTGGACGCGATCAAAGCAGATCGCCACCCGCTGGGTGTGGCCCAGCAGCGGGTCGGCCC
This sequence comes from Phycisphaeraceae bacterium, assembly GCA_023898685.1. Classification (GTDB taxonomy): domain Bacteria; phylum Planctomycetota; class Phycisphaerae; order Phycisphaerales; family UBA1924; genus UBA1926. The sequence goes on along the minus strand of CP060234.1, from coordinate 1,827,658 downwards.
TGAGGACGCGTGCCGTGATCAACTCCTCGGAGGTCAGCATCGGGCGTCCGGCCCAGTTGACGGCGATGTCGATCGGTTCGCCGGCATGAAAGGCCCGAGAGGTGCGAACCTCGAGCATGGCGCCCCCGGCGGACACATCCCCGGTTCTGGCGATGTCGTACCGCGAAGTGGCCGCCCGGATGAGCTTGCAGTCAATGCCGACCGCAAAGCGCGGGTGGCGGCGGCGATTGAGGATTCCCGTCATTGGTGCTCCCGTCCCTGGGATCCGTATCCCCCGTATCGGTGATACATGGAATACGTGTGCGAAGCCCTTCGCGACTCGGGCTATCGGCTCATCGGAGCGCCGGGCGTGAATCGTCAGCCGGCCTTGCGGTGGCGTGGGGCGACGGTCGCGGGCGCGATGCGGAGTGCGTCGGCGTAGACCGCCCGCGTCCGGGAGATCACGACCTCGAGCGCGCATTTGGCCCGGGCCACGTCGGCGGCGCTCGAACCGATCATCTCGCGCCAGTCCTGATCGTCGGCCATGCTCGCGATCGCAAAGGCGATCGCCTCCGGGACCGGCTTGACGCGGATCCCGGTGCTCCCGTTGTCGATCAGGCCATCGAACTCCGGTATGTCTGAGGTGATGACGGGGCAGCCGTGGGACATGGCTTCGAGCAATGAGCGAGAGAGACGCCGCTGTGAAGAGACGTGGACGAAGATCGAGCAGGTGCGCATGAGGCTCATCACCTCATCGTGCGGCAGTCGGCCCGGCAATGACGCGCGGACGCCCAGTTCGCCGGCGAGCGCCCCCAGCGGCTCCCGGCAGGGCCCGTCGCCGACGACGACAAGCTGGAGGCGTTCGCGGACGCCGTCGGCCTGGGCGGCCATGGCGCGAATGACCAGATCAACACCCCGCGTGTCGGTCAGCTCACCCACGGTGAGCACCAGGCCGGGGTCGCGCTTGGCGCGTTCCGGCGGCTCGCCGACGTCCTTGATGAAATGTGGGATGACACGTGTCCGGGCGGGGTTGACGCCGTGCCGCCAGCAGAGTTCATCGATCATGCATTCGGAGACGCCGACAACATACTGAGCCTGCTGGCAAAGGGCGTGCTCGCGGACGCCGGCCGTGACGGTCGGGTAGGCATGTGGCCCGCACTCGGCGGCGAGCACACGCGAGCCGATGAATCCGCCACGCGCAACGAGGGCGGCCTGAACGCCCGCGCGGCGCAGGGGATTGACCAGCTGGCGAGCGATCCCGCCGTCGTCGAGTTGGAGCGTCTGAATAACGACGCGGCGCGTAGCGCCCAATCGGGCGAGCACGCGCTCGTGCGGCGGGCGGCCCGGCCCGAGTTCGGCATCGGGCTCGTCGAGGGCGATGGCGTCGATCCTCCCACCAAGCTCCTCCTGCAACGCGGCGGCGATCTGAGCGTCACGCGGCCCCGTCCTCGCCACGAAGACGATGTGCGGCGCGATGCCGAGCAGCCCCCGGAGCAGATCGCGCTCGCGATCGATCCGACCCAGCACGGACCATCTCGTCAACGACCCCCCCGGTGAGAACGTCAGGATGATGGTGTTCGGCAGGGTGGTCATGGAGACATCCCGATCGCGACCGGCCACGCGGCCCCGCAAGCGTCATTCGGCCCTTTTGCCGGGGCACTGAACGCGGGTCCGGGAATCGGCCTCAGGGTGTCCCCACCAGAAACGCTACCATCACGGGATTCCGCCGATCGGGGACCCGAGATCGGGAGGCTATGGCGAAGGTCGACATCATCCTGACGATCGTGGATCGGGTGGATCACCTGCACGCCACGCTGGATTCCCTGGGCTCGCAGGGCCTGCGCGACTGGCGGCTCCTGGCGGTGTACGACGCGGCGCTCGACGGTGTGCGGGCGCAACTCGAATCGGGGGATAGCCGGGTTATCCCGATCGAGGCGCCGGACGCCCGGGGAGCGGCCGGGATGCGCAATTCCGCCCTGAGGCGGGTCGAATCGGACATGGTGTGCTTCCTCGACTGCGGCGACATGCTCGCGCCGTCGGCCCTCTCCCACCTGACGGCCGCGGCGGAGGCGGGCACCCACGGTGCGGCGTGCGGGTCCTGGTTCGTGGTGGGCGATCGCGGCGAGCCGGACGGGCCCCCGATCGATCCGCAGGAGGGCTCGATCGGAATCGGCGCCATGGGCGAGCTACTCGCGGTGCCGGTGTCGGCGTCGCTGCTGCATACGTCGTTGCTCGACGGCAAACGCTTCGGCGCCAACCTTGCATCGTGGTCGCACACCGACTTGTGGCTGCGGCTGTGCGAAGACGGCGTGCGATGGCAGGTGACGCCGTCGGTCGTCTCCTCCGTGCCGCAGGACGCCCCGTGCTCACCCGAGCAGGAATCGGCGCGCGCGGACGAGCTGCGATCGGTGATCGAGCGGAGTTTCCGGCGCGCGTCGGCCCGGGGCTGGGAAGACGAGCGGCTGGATGAGGCGCACGAAACGGAGACCATGCGATCGGCGTTGTTCGGGCTGGCCACACGGTCGGCGCTGTTCAGCACGGATGCACGCTCCGCATCGGATCTCTTTGCGCCTGTAGGAAGGGAGCGCTGTCTGACGCCCTCGCTGCTTGCTTCGACCGCCGCGGTCGGGCTGCGCTACAGCCCCGCGTTCGACGCGCGGGTCGACGGGCGGACGGAGCGCGTATGGGCCAGGGCGGTGCACGAATGGTGGAGCCGCTGCGTGTCGCAGAAGTGGATCGCGCGGCACGAGCTTGACGAGGCGGTGCATCTGCTGGCCGACCTGCTCGTCGATCCGCGCGAGGTGGCCCGTGAGCTGCTCGCGGGCTTTGGCGCCCCGAGTCGGCTGTGGGTCGGCGGGACCGACCGCGCGGCGCGGGCGGTGATCGGCGAGGCGCTCGACGCCGGGTGGCGCGTGCTCGTGCTGCCCGGGAAGGCCTCGCAGGGCGTGAACACGCGGCTGATGGCGCTGCCGTCGCGCGTCATGGTCGCGAGCGGGAACGAGGGGATCGGGTCGAGCGATCCGCTGGTGATCGGCTCGACCGACGAGGCCGACCTGCTCGAACGCTACGGCGCGCGGCCCAACGTCGCACGCTGGAACGGCGCGTGGCGGGTCGCGTCTGAGCGGGCGCTGCGGCGTGTCGAGAGCGCATGGCCCAGGCGGGAGTTGTGAAGCGGCGGGATCCGGCTGGATCACTCGGGTGCGTCGACTAGGGATTCCGGCCGAACCCCCGTGAGTTGCGCGGCGAGCCCGTGAGCAGCGGCGGGGTTTGCTCGCTTGCGTACCCGACGTTGCTCGGGCCGAACTCCGGATTGAAGCCCCGGGGCCGCGGCGCCCGAGCGCCGGTCCACCCAGGCAACGCGCCGGGCGGCGGCAGCCACGTGCCTCATCGACATGAAGGGAAAAGGGATGGAACTCAGGAAGTTCTTGGTGATCGGTGCGTCGTCGCTGGCGCTGTTCTCGGGTGGCGTCGCCTCGGCCGCGGCCGACTGCTGCTCGGCGACGTACGCAGAACACAACTATCGAGGTGAAGTGATCGAGGGGTTCTGGTGCTCTTCATTCTGGTCCAGCAGCACACGGCAGGTGGGCAAGTTCTGCCTGCCGCTCGGATCGGGGTACGCGTGCGGCATCCAGAACACCCTGACGGTCGGCCAGGAGTTCGAGCTGAACGCGAGCTTCACCATCGGCGGCGACGCGGGGGGTGTGACGGTCGGCGCCGCGGCGAAGTACACCGTCTCGCAGGCATTCCAGCACACGGCGGGTCCCTGCGAATCATGCCAGCTCTACGCGAGTTACGACGGCGCCGTGCTGCGGCAATGGAATGTCCAGGAGTTCTGCATCACCGGCGATTCGACGTACACACGCAGCACGTTCTACACCTATGGAGCGCCGACGATCCAGCCCTGCTGCGAACCCAACACGAGCTGCCCCGGCTGTCATGGCTCGGACAACATCGAACAACCGATCCCGGACTTCTGGTACGCCGATCCGGGCGGGCCGTCGCCGGCCGAGCCCGGCGTGAACGCGCCTCGCGGCCCGGGCCTCCCGGCCGGGTCGTTCATCGTCGACCTTCGCGAGCCGTGGACTTTCAGCCCCGCGGCCGGGCTGCCGGCGTGGCACCCGATGAACGCGCCGGGGTCGACGTTTGCGACGCTGAACGACTGGCAGCGGCGTGAGATCATGCGTGAGGTCCACGGGTACGAGACGGTCCAGGGCGGGCCCCTGGCTTTGCTCGTGGTCTTCGACGTCGACGGAACGCCCTACTTCTTCGATCTGGTCACGGACCCGGGTGGTCTCGCGCCGTGCGATGGCGACACGAACATCGACGGCCTGCTCGACCTGCGGGACGTCAACCTGTTCATCGACTACTTCCTCTTCGGCGATCCGAGCGTGGACTTTGATGGCAACAACATCATCGACCTCGTCGACCTCGTGAGGTTCACTTCGAGCTTCGTCGCCGGCTGCCCCTAAGACCTCTCTCGTCGGCCCGGGGTGCCCATTCCCCCCGGACCGCCGTCTCCGACGCCCCGCGCTTGCGGGGCGTTTTTCGTGCGCCGGGGCTGCACGGGGGCCCGGCCCGCAGAGCAGAAAGGTCTATCCTGCTTTGGCTTGGGCGTCCTGCCAGGCGGGCGTCTCAAGGTCTTTCACAAGGACGGGTGGTGCGATGCTCAAGGCGTGTGTTGCTCTCGGGTTGCTGGTGTTGCTGATGGCGGGCTGTGCTTCAACGGGGATGAAAGCCGCGGCCGAAGAGCCCGCGACGCTCGAGCCCCGGTCGGTGCCGGTGTGCGCCGGGTACACGGGCTCGCCCGTGACCTGGGACGACATGGTCGACGCCGCGGAGAACGCGGACGTGGTCGTGATCGGCGAGATGCACGGCCACGAGTTGGGGCTCGCGGCGGCGGCGGCGCTGTGGGACGACCTGCTCGCGTCGGGCGTGGGCTCGCCCGCGCTGTGTCTCGAGTTCTTCGGGCGGGACCAGCAGGCCGCGATCGACGACTACCTCACCGACGTGACCGACGAGGAGGCGTTCCGCAAGGCGACCAACCGCAACGACCACAACTATCCCGAGGGGCACCGCCGGATGCTCGAGGCGGCGAAGGCGGCGGGGCTGCCGGTATACGGTTCGAACTCGCCCTGGCGCTACGCGACGCGGGCGCGCGAGGAAGGGCTCGACTCGCTCGTGGGTTTGCACCCGGCGCAGCGGGCGCTTTTCGTCTCGCCCGGCACGGTCCCGGATGGGCCCTACCGCGACCGGTTCTTCGAGCAGTTCCGCGGCATGCTCGCGAGCCACGGCGGTGAGGAGCAGAGCGAAGAGGAGATCCAGGATCGGATCGAGGGGTACTACCGCGCCCAATCGGTGTGGGATTCGACGATGGCGGGGACGATCGCCGAGGTTCTGGCCCGGGGAAGCCGGCCCGTGGTGCAGGTCGTCGGGCAGTTCCATTCCGACCACGAGGGCGGGCTGGTGCAGGCGATCTGGCGGGCGAGGCCCGGGGCGAAGATCGTTTCGATCTCGATGGCCGAGCAGCCCGATTTCGAGGGCGATGACCTGGGGCGCGCGGATTTCATGGTGGACGTGGGCGGGGAGTGAGAGCGGCGTCGCCCGGTGGTTTTCGCGGGTTCTGCTTCGGATTGAATCGCGATCTGTTTATCCTGTTGGCGTACCACAGGAGTGCGCCATGCTTTTGGAGACGATGATCGTCGCGTCGGCACTCGCCGGCGGGCCCGCCGGATTGCACGAGTCTGGGGAGTTCAAGCACGAATCGTGCGAGGATCCGATGCCGCGTCTGCCCGCGGCGACCGCGTCGATGAATCCCCTTCCCCGCTGGATGCTCAGCGAGGGCCTGGTGGACATCGTCCAGGTGAACCTGGGCCCGGACGGGATGAACATCCTGGGCGACGCGGCGAACGAACCGACGATCGTGGTCGACCCGACCGCACCGAACCGGATGGCGATCTGCTGGCGGCAGTTCGACACCGTCGAGTCGAACTTCCGGCAGTTGGGCTACTCGTGGTCGGTGGACGGCGGGCGGACATGGGCGCCGATCGACCGGATCACACCCGGGAAGTTCAGGTCCGACCCCGTTCTGCAATCGGGCCCCGACGGCACGTTCCATGTGGTGAGCTACGACGCCGCCTACGTGTACTCGTTCTACTCCCAGAACGGCGGTCGAGACTGGAGCGAGCCGGCGTTGGCATTCGGGGGCGACAAGGAGTGGCTTGCCGTGCACCCGGGCGGCGACGTGCTCTTCCAACACTGGACGAGCGATGCCAACCGCTCTTTCTCGGGAGGGATGATCCCGCCAGGAGGCGGGCCCTGGGACGTCTGGGAGCGGCCCGCGCGGATCAATGTGCCGATCTGGGGGAATTCCGCTTTCGGACCCGATGACGCGTATTACGTGGTCGGGCAGACGGGCGTCGGCGTGGACCTTGTTCGCTTCGATGACCCGCTTGCGGACGTGCTCACTCCGACCCGCCGAACCACGGTGTGGCTGGACGGGACGAACACAAGCTTCAACGGTCCAAACCCAGGCGGCATTCTCGGGATGCCGCAGGTCGCGATCAACCCCGCATCGGGGTCGTATCAAGGTGAGGTATACGTTGTTGCTCCGATCAGGACGTACGATTTAGGAGACCCAAGCGAGCTTCGTTTCACGCGTTCGATCGACCGCGGAGAAACGTGGCTCGCGGAGCCGATCACGATTAACGACGACGGCCCAAACGGATTTGTCTACCAGTGGTTTGGAACGATTTCGATCGCGCCGAACGGGCGGATCGACGTGGTATGGCTCGACATGCGCGACGATCCGGACCCGTCGGACGGCGTGTACATCTCCGAGCTGTTCTACTCATCGTCATCGGATGGCGGGCGGACTTGGACACCCAATGCGCAGCTCAGCGTCGGATTTGACAGCCGGCTCGGTTGGCCGAACCAGAACAAGATGGGCGACTACTACCACATGGTCTCGGATGGCGTCGGGGCCGACCTCGCGTGGTGCGCCACCTTCGAGGGTGAGCAGAACGTCTACTACACACGCATCGGGCCGCGCGACTGTAATCGCAACGGGATCGCGGATGACGACGACTTCGCCTCGGGTGTGCTGACCGATTGCAACGGCAATGGCGTGCCCGACGAGTGCGAGATCGCGGCGGGGGTCGACGTCCCCTGCTACGGGTGTATCGCCGACTTCGCCGAGCCCTATGGGACGCTGGATCTCGCGGACATCGTCGCGTTCATCGTCGCGTTCGGCAGCGGAGACCCGAGGGCTGACCTGGCGGAGCCGTTCGGCGTGCTCGACCTCGACGACATCTCCGCGTTCATCCAGGCGTTCGTGGCGGGGTGCGGGTAGGCGGCGATTCACGCTCGCCCCCCTTGCCAGCCGATCAGATCGGGAATGAGCGGTCACCGTGCGCCCACCAAAATCGTGGATTTCGACGCCCTGCTCGCCCGGCGGGACGAGGCCCGGCTCGCCGGGCGGCGTGTCGTGCATTGCCACGGGTGCTTCGACATCGTGCACCCCGGACATATCCGGCATCTGAAGTTCGCCAGGAGCCAGGGGGACATCCTGCTGGTCTCGGTCACGGGCGACGAGGAGGTGCGCAAGGGCACCGGGCGGCCCCTGATCCCGCAGGAATTGCGTGCCGAAAACCTGGCGGAGCTGGACTGCGTGGACTGGGTCTACGTCGAGCCGCGGGCGACCGCGCAGGAATTGCTCGAAGCCGTGCGGCCCGACGTGTACATCAAGGGGCGGGAGTACGAGTTCAACAACGACCCCCGATTCCGGGCCGAGCGGGAAACGGTCGAGCGGCACGGCGGGCGCGTGGTGTTCAGCTCGGGCGACGTGGTGTTCAGCTCGTCGGCGCTGATCGAGGCGATGGAGCACTCGATCGACCCGTTCCACCATCGGCTGAGCCGGCTGCTGGAGGACTCGGAGTTGCAGCCGACGCGGCTGGAGGCCTTGGTCGCGTCGATGCGGGGGCGGCGGGTGGTGATCGTGGGCGAGACGATCCGCGACACCTATGTGTTCTGCGACCGGCCCGACGTCGCGGGCGAGAGCCCCATGATGACGCTGCGGCCCGTCGAGAACCGGTTCTACGACGGGGGTGCGGCGATCCTGGCCCGGCACGCGGTGGCGCTGGGGGCGAGGCCCTTGCTGGTCACGGCGATGCCCGACGACGAGGCGGCGCGGGCGATGCGTTCGCGCCTCGAGTCGGAGGGGATCGAGGTGCGGGCGATCCGGCTGCCGACGCCCCTGCCGGAGAAGCAGCGGTATCTGGTCGGCGCCACGAAGGTGATGAAGGTCGACCTCGTGCAGCAGGCGGCGCTGGACGCACGGGAACGCGACCGGTTCGCCGCCCTCGCGGCGGCGGCGTGCGACGAGGAGGGCGGGTGCGACGCGGCGATCGTCGCCGACTTCGGGCTGGGGCTGCTGACGCCCACGCTCATCGGGCGGCTGAGCACGCTGCTGCGCCCCGGGGCGGCGGTGCTGGCGGGCGACGTGAGCGGGCGGCGCGCCGGGCTCGAGCAGATGAAGGGGATGGACCTGCTCTGCCCCAGCGAGAGCGAGCTGCGCGACGCGGAGCGGAACTACGGCGACTCGCTGCCCACGGTCGCGTGGGCGATGATGGAGAACACCGGGGCGCGGTCGGCGATCGTGACGATGGGGGCCGAGGGGCTGATCGCCTTCGATCGCCTCGCGACGCCCACGGGAACCGGCTGGCAGAGCCGGCTGCGGGGCGAGCACGTGCCCGCGTTGACGCCCCACGCGGTCGATGCGCTGGGGTGCGGCGATGCGCTGCTGGCCGCGGCGACACTCTCGCTCGCGTGCGGCGGATCTCTGCTCGCGGCGGCCTTCCTTGGTGCGCTCGCCGCGTCGGTGGAGGCGCGGACACTGGGCAACATGCCGGTAGGATCGGCCACGCTGCGGCGTGAGGTCGTACGGGTCGCGTCGGCCCATGTCAGGCTCACCACCCGCGGACTGGGCGTGGTGGAAACGTCCCGGGCGATCGAGGCGATCCGGGAGGCATCGTGAGGCGCCTGGCATCTTCGCCGGATTGCTTCGGGCGCCACGACTCGCCGTCCTCGGCGCCGTCGTGTCTTTCGCAGGGCACTGCTGCGCCGAGGAAGGCGAGCAGTGGCACCCACGCTCTGTTGAACGCCATCGAGCAGACCCGACGCGCCCGCTGGGCGGGTCGGGGCACCGGTCGACCCATTCTGCGCGGCCGGGACGGCCGCGGCACAGGGATGCAGCGTGCGAATGGCAGGTCGGAGGCCTGTCCTGTCCGCCTTGGAGTTTGAGCCATGCTTGCATTCATCATGCCGACGCGGGACCGGCAGGCGGAGTTGGACCGGACGCTCGACGCGGTGGGCCGGCTGGGCCTGGGGCCGAGCGAAGCCGAGGTGGTGATCGCCGACAACGCGTCGCGCGAGTCTCCCCGCGCGCCGGGGACGCTCGCGAACGGGCTGAAGGTCACGCTCCTGAGGCGGGGGTCGAACGAGGGGGCGGCGGCGCGGACGGCCGCGGCGCTCGAAGTCGACGCGTCGCGGAAGTGGCTGGTGATGCTCGATGATGACTCGGCGCCTGTTGAGTCGGGCTCGTCGCTGATCGAACTGCTCGAGTCGCAGCCGAGCGGGGTGGGTGCGGTGATGGCCGACATCCACCTTCCGCTCCAAGGCAAGCGTGAGTCGGGCGGGCTGCCCGAGGTGCCGGTGGGGTGCGGGGTGGCCTATCGACGCGAGGCCTATCTGCACGCGGGTGGGTACGACCCGCTGTTCAACTATTACGCCGAGGAATACGACCTCTCGGCGAAGCTGCTGCTCGCGGGTTGGCGGGTCGCGTTCGAGCCCACGTGGCGGGTCGAGCACCGCAAGGTGGAAACCGGGCGTGACATGAACGTCATCCTGGGGCGGCTCGTGCGGAACAACGGATGGGTGATGGCGAGGTATGCGCCGGCGAGCGTGCGGGGAAGGATGCTCGACGAGACGATCGAGCGGTATGGGCGGATCGCGAAGAAGGAGGGCGCGGTCGAGGGATACCGGCGTGGGCTGATCGAGCTCCAGCGGACGCTCGACAGCCAGCCCCGCGACGAGATGGACGAGCCGACCTGGGACCGCTTCACCGGGCTCGCGGCGGCGAGGGAGGCGATCGGGTGGGCACTCGCGGAACGGGCGTTCGAGTCGGCGTCGATCGTGTCGCCCGGCAAGAACGAGTGGGCGGTGCGGCGGGCGCTCGAGGAGGCCGGCGTCGAGGTGCACGAGGGCGTCGCGGGGCGGGGCGACGTGCTGGTTGTCGGGACGATGTCGCCCGGGCCCATGCTCGACGCGCGGAAGATGCTCGAACCCTTGGGTCGGCGCGTGGTACTGCCTTGGATCGGTGCGTCACGGCTGATCCCGAGCTTCGAGCGGCCCGAGGTCCATGCGGTCAAGCGTCGGTCGCGGAGCGGGGCGGCGTAAGAAAACGCAACAGAGCAGCAAAGCGGAAAAGCAGCAAATCCGGAGGCTGCATCCGAGCGACCAGGGTCACCCGGGCGTCTGTTCCGATTGGCCGCGCTGTTGCGCGGTTGGTCCGCGGCGTTTCGGTCGCGCTGCGCGCGCAAGTAAAAAGCGGCACATGGTGCCGCCCAGAGAGAAGATCGCCTTGTTTGGATCAGGCGCCGCCGGTCTGCGCCGTCTCGAGAGCCTTGAGGGCCGACTCGACGCGGGCGAGCGTCTGCATGTAGCCCGCGGTCTTCTGGCACATGGTCCGCTGACCGTTGACGACGTACTCGACGCTGCAATGGGCCGCCTCGGCCATCGCGCCGGCGCTGTCGGAGCAGGAGGTGACCTGCTCGCCCACGGCGTACTGCATGTTCACCTTCTGGGCCGCGTTCCAGGCCAGGATCGAGGCGCGGACAGCGTCCTCGGCGTTGTCGAACACGGCGGGACCGACCTTGTACTGGAGCTTCTTGGACTCGCAGGCCATCGCCTTGGCCTGGTCGGGGCAGGCGACGCACTCACCGTCGACCGCGTACTGCACGCGGACGAGGGACATCATGTAGTCGCGGAGCTGCGCCTCGTGGGCGGCCATCGCCTCGGGCTGCGACGCGTACTCGTGATCGGCGACGACGTAGTGGATCGTGCTGCCGTGCGCCTCGGCCATCGCAGCGGCGGTCTTGGGGCAGCCGGTCGACTCGCTGTCGACCTTGTAGGTCATCTGGGGCATGTCGCTCACCAGCGAGGCGTGGGCGGCGCCCTGGGCGCTGCCGCAGCCCGCCTTGCTGCATGTGCCGGCCTCGCCCTTCGCGAGGCACGCGGCCTTCTCGGCGGCGCTGCACGCGCTGCCGCAGCCCTGGCCCCCCGCCTCGAACGCGACGGTCTGGAGGGCGGGCTGGGCGCCCTTCGTGCATGCCGAGGCGCAGCCCTCGCCTTCGAGGGCGACGGTCTGGATCGCGGCCTCGGTGGACCTGGTGCAAGTGGTCTGGCAGTCGCCGGACTGTTTGGCCGTCGAACAGCCGTCGCCGGCGTAAGCCATCGACACGAGGGACACCACCATCGAAACCGTCAATGCGCGGACCATGCCGTATCTCCTGTTTTCTCGGCCCCACGGATGCCGGGCCGCTCGTTCTCTCTGCCGCGGTGAAAACCCGCGATTCTGGTCGATTTCGGCCCCCTGGGGCCGCACCGGGGAAGTCCCTCCGCCGGGCCCGGTGTGCGAAGCGAACTGCGTACGCCATAAGAACATTCCGGGTTCACCCCGGTTTATCTACCGAATTTTCTCCTATCGTTTGTGACGAGCGGAGCCGGGCGACGAGGGGCCGGGATGAATGCTGGGCGGGCCATCCTGCACGTGGACATGGACGCGTTCTTCGCGTCGGTCGAGCAGCTCGACGACCCGGAACTGAAGGGTCGGCCCGTGCTCGTGGGCGGGACGGGCCGGCGGGGCGTCGTCGCCGCGGCGAGCTACGAGGCACGGGAGTTCGGTTGCCGGTCCGCCCAGCCGACGGCGGTCGCGTTGCGGCTGTGCCCCCACGCGGTGGTGGTCAAGCCGCGAGGGTCGCGGTACCGCGAGCTGTCGGACCGGGTGTTCGGCATCCTGGGCGACTTCAGCCCGCTGGTGCAGCCGATCTCGGTCGACGAGGCATTCGTGGACGTGACGGGTTCGAGCTCGCTGTTCGGGCCCGCGGTGGAGATCGCGAAGTCCATCCGCGCTCGCATCAAGGCGGAGACGGGGCTGACCGCGTCAGTCGGGGTTGCGCCCAACAAGTTCCTCGCCAAGCTCGCGTCGGACCTGGACAAGCCCGACGGGCTGACGGTGATCGAGCCCGACAAGGTCCACGAGAAGCTCGACCCGCTGCCGGTGTCTCGCCTGTGGGGCGTCGGGCCGGCGGCGGAGAAGAGCCTCGCGAGGCTGGGGCTGCGCACAATTGGGGACATCCGCGGGACGCCGGACGAGACGCTGGTGGCGCGATTCGGCGAGTTCGGGAGGCATCTGGCGCGATTGGCGCGGGGCGAGGACGACCGCCCCGTGCACACGGACCGCGAGGCGAAGTCGATCAGCCATGAGCAGACGTTCGGCGTGGACCTCGAGGACCCGGACGCCGTGCGGTCGGTGCTGCTGGGGCAGTGCGAGGACGTGGGGCGTCGGCTACGGAAGCACGGGCGGCTGGCGCGGACGGTGACGGTGAAGATCCGCTTCGGCGACTTCCAGACGATCACACGGAGCGACTCGTTCGGGGAGGCAACCGACGCGACGGAGGCGATCTGGGAGGCGGCGCGGGCGTTGTTCGACGGGTGGGCGCAGGGCGGGTCGGGAGGCGGGTTCCGCCCGGTGCGGCTGATCGGGGCGGGCGTGAGCCACCTGACCGAGCCGGGGGCGGGCCGGCAGATGGGTCTGTTCGAGGCCGAGCGTGATGAGAAGCGGGCGAGGGTGGACGATCTGACCGACGCGATCACCGCGAAGCACGGCAAGGGCGCGATCAGGCGTGCGGGGAGCTGGCGCGAGAAGGGCGGGAAGGGGATGTGGGGGCCGGGGAGTTGAGGAGAGAGCGGAGCTCAGATAGCGGAGCTCGGATTCCGGAGCGCGGCGGCCGCGGCGACACGGCGAGAACAAAAGAAAGCGGATCGGAACCGGCGTCGAACCGGCGCTTGCCGTTCGAACTCGGGCTCCGATCCGCTGATCTGCTACCTGCTCATCTGCTGATCTGTCCTACGCCCCGCCACGACCGGCCGGGTTGCCCAGCAGCGCGTCGCCCAGACCGTTCTCGACCTTGACCTCGGCCATACCGCGATTGGCGCCGAGGGCCTCGGCGGCCAGGGCGGCCTCCTCGAACATGCGGTCGTCGTCGTCGTCAATGGCGTCGAGCTCGACGAGGCGCTTGACGCGGATGTCCTGGTAGGGGCGGAAGCCCGTGCCGGCGGGGATGAGGTGGCCCAGCAGGACGTTCTCCTTGAGGCCGATGAGGGTGTCTTCCGCGCCGCGGAGGGCGGCCTCGGTGAGCACCTTGGTCGACTCCTGGAACGACGCGCCCGAGAGGAACGAGTCGCTGGAGAGGGCGGCCTTGGTGATGCCCAACAGGAGCGTGCGGCCCGTCGCGGGGCGGGCCCGCTTGGCCTTCGCGGGCTCCTTGCCCGCTGCCTCGGCGCGGGTGTTGGCCTCGCGGATGATGTCACGCAGAACGAGGTCGCCCACGCGGAGCTCGGTGCCCCCGGCGTCCTGGACGCGGGCCATGTTGCCGACCTCGTTGTTCTTCTTGCGGAAGAGGTGACGGTCGACAACCTCGTGGGGGAGCAGGTCGGTGTCGCCCGGGTTCTCGACGCGGACCTTGCGGAGCATCTGGGAGAGGATCAGCTCGATGTGCTTGTCGTTGATGCCCACGCCCTGGGCGCGGTAGACGTTCTGCACCTCGTCGAGCATGTACGTCCAGAGCGCCTCCTCGCCCTTGATCCGCAGGATGTCGTGCGGGACGAGCGGGCCCTCGGTGAGCGGGTCGCCGGCCTGGACGTAGTCGCCCGCGTGGACGAGCAGCTGCTTGTCGGACGGGACGTGGTGGTCCTTCTCGATGCCCGAGTCGGAGATGACGCGGATGGTCATCTTGCCCTTGCGCTTGTCGGAGAGGATCTCGACGCGTCCAGAGATCTCGGCCATCATCGCCGGGTCCTTGGGCTTGCGGGCCTCGAAGATCTCGGTCACGCGGGGCAGACCGCCCACGATGTCCTGCGATCCCGTGGACGCGCGGGGCTGGCGGGCGAGCATGTGCCCAGCCTCGATCTGCTGGCCGTCGGCCACCTCGAGGCGGGCCTTGGCGGGCAGGTAGTGGAAGTCGAGAATGTTGCCGTCCTTGTCGACGACGTTGATCTGCGGGTGCAGGTCGCCCTTGTGCTCGATGACGACGAGGGCCTTCTGGCCGCGGCCGGCGTCCTCCTCGCGGACGGTCTCGCCCACGGCGATGTCGACGAACTTCACGTCGCCGCCCTTCTCGGCGAGGATGGGCGAGCGGTGCGGGTCCCACCGCATGAGCACCTCGCCCCGCTTGACCTTCTGGCCGGGCTGGACGTACATGAACGCGCCGTAGTCGACCTTGGTCTTCTCGAGCTCGCGGTTCTTCTCGTCGAGGATGGCGATCTCGCCGTTGCGCTTGAGGCTGACGAGGCAGTCGCGGCCTTCGTCATCGACGACGGCGACCTCGTTGCAGTCGCGGATCTCGACGGTGCCGCCGTTGAGGGCTCGGTACTCGGTCTCGGAGACCGAGCGCGTGCCGACGCCGCCCGTGTGGAACGTCCGCATGGTGAGCTGGGTGCCGGGCTCGCCGATGGACTGCGCGGCGATGATGCCGACCGCGAGTCCCTCCTCGACCATGCGGCCCGTCGAGAGATCCATGCCGTAGTCGAGGGCGCTGCATCCCGAGTCGGAGTCGCTGGTGAGCGGGCTGCGGACCATGACCGAATCGATGTGGAGGTCCTCGATCTTGGCGGCCGATTCCGCGGTGATCATCTCGTTCTCGGCGACGATGACCTCGTCGGTGATGGGGTTGACGATCGAGTTGACGCTCACCCGCCCGAGGATCTGCTCGGCGAGGGTGACGTCGACCTGCTCGCCCTTGTAGATGGCCCGCTTGACGATGCCGCGGCGGGAGCCGCAGTCGATCTCGCCGATGATGACCGACTGGGCGATGTCGCAGAGCTTGCGGGTGAGGTAGCCCGAGTCGGCGGTCTTGAGGGCGGTGTCGGCCAGACCCTTGCGGGCGCCGTGGGTGGAGGAGAAGTACTCGAGGACGTTGAGGCCCTCGCGGAAGTTGGCCCGGATAGGCGTCTCGATGATCTCGCCCGAGGGCTTGGCCATCAGGCCGCGCATGCCGGCAAGCTGTTTCATCTGGGTGATGTTGCCGCGGGCGCCCGAGTCGGACATGAGATAGACGGGGTTGAGGAACTTGTCGCCCTCGCCCTTGTCGATGTCGGCCTCGGAGCCGTCGGCGTGCCGGCGGTCCCTGCGGAGCGTCTCGACGAGGCTCTTGGTGAGTTCCTCGTTGCAGTGGCTCCAGATGTCGAGGAGCTGGTTGTAACGCTCGCGCTCGGTGATGATGCCGTTCTCGTAGTTCTTCTCGACGCGGTTGACTCGCAGCTGGGCGGCGTCGAGCAGGTCCTGCTTGTCCTTGGGCACGCGGAGGTCGGTGATGCCGAATGAGAGCCCGGCCACGGTCGACCGCTTGAACCCGACGGACTTCATTTCGTCGAGCAGGTCGATCGTTGCGGGCTTGCCGCAGTAGCGGTAGACGTCGTCGATCACGCGGGCGCAGCCCTTCTTGCCCAGGGCGCAGTTGTAGTACGGCATGCCCTCGTTGAGGATGTCGGCGAAGAGGACCCGCCCCACCGTCGTGACGACCCGCTTGCTCTCCGGCATCGGCTCGGGGTCGCCCTTCTGGCTGTTGACGACCTCGGCGAAACCCTCGATGCGAACGCTGATGGGCTGGTGGAGGTCGATCTTGCCGTGGTCGAACGCGAGGATCGCCTCGTGGCGGTCCTTGAAGCGGGGGACGGTCTGCTCGTCGATCTGCGTCGTGTCCTGCTGGCAGACGGTGATGAAGTAGACGCCCAGCACGATGTCCTGCGAGGCCGAGATGATCGGGCCCCCGTTGGCGGGGCTGAAGATGTTGTGCGTCGAGAGCATGAGCACGTGGGCCTCGGCCTGGGCCTCGACGCTCAGCGGCAGGTGGACGGCCATCTGGTCGCCGTCGAAGTCGGCGTTGAAGCCGCCGCAGACGAGCGGGTGCAGGCGGATGGCGTTGCCCTCCACGAGCGTGGGCTCGAAGGCCTGGATGCCCATCCGGTGCAGCGTCGGGGCGCGGTTGAGCATCACCGGGTGCTGGTCGATGACCTCTTCGAGGATGTCCCACACCTCGGCGTCGCGACGCTCGAGCATCCGCTTGGCGCTCTTGATCGTGTCGGCAAGGCCGTGCTCCTTGAGCTTGCGGATGATGAAGGGCTGGTAGAGCTCCAGGGCGATCTTCTTGGGCAGGCCGCACTGGTAGAGCTTGAGCTCGGGGCCCACGACGATGACCGATCGGGCCGAGTAGTCGACGCGCTTGCCCAGCAGGTTCTCGCGGAAGCGGCCCTGCTTGCCCTTGATCATGTCGGTGAGGCTCTTGAGCGGGCGGTTGGACGAGCCCAGCACCGGCCGGCGGCAGCGGTTGTTGTCGAACAGCGCGTCGACGGCCTGCTGGAGCATCCGCTTCTCGTTGCGGATGATGACCTCGGGGGCGTTGAGGTCCATCAGCTTCTTGAGGCGGTTGTTGCGGTTGATGATGCGGCGGTAGAGGTCGTTGAGGTCGCTGGTCGCGAAGTTGCCGCTCTCGAGCAGCACGAGCGGGCGCAGGTCGGGCGGGATCACGGGGATCACGTCCATGATCAGCCAGGCGGGGTCGTTCTCGGAGTGGCGGACCGACTCGACGAGCTTGAGCCGCTTGGCGAAATCGGTGATCTTCTGCTTGCTGCGGGTCTCCTTGAGGGCCTGGCGCAGCTCGGCGGCGAGTTCGTCGAGGTTGAGCCCCTCGATCAGCTCGCGGATCGCGTCGGCGCCCATCTGCGCGCGGAAGGCGTTGCCGTACTGCTCGACCGACTGCCGGTGCTCGTCCTCGGTCATCACCTGCTTGTACTTCAGCTCGGTGTCGCCCGGATCGACGACGACGTAGTCCTGGTAGTAGATGATCTTCTCGAGGTCGCTGGTCTTCATCCCCAGCAGCGTGCCCAGGCGGCTCGGCAGGCTCTTGAAGAACCAGATGTGCACGACGGGGGCGGCGAGGTTGATGTGGCCCATCCGCTTGCGCCGGACGCGGGAGTGCGTCACCTTCACGCCGCAGCGGTCGCAGATGATGCCCTTGTACTTGGTGCCGCGGTACTTGCCGCAGGCGCACTCGTAGTCGCGTTCGGGCCCGAAGATGCGTTCGCAGAACAGGCCGTCCTTCTCGGGGCGGTAGGTGCGGTAGTTGATGGTCTCGGGCTTCTTGACCTCGCCGTAGGACCAGGCGCGGATGTCGTTGGGCGACGCGAGGGTCACCTTCACCGCGGAAAAGTCGTTGACGCGCTCGTAGACGCTCTCAGCCATGAGATTGCATCCTTTCGACACCTGAAACGCCGGCCGGGCCATGAGTCCGACGGCGTAGTTTCCTGATTGCGTGCGACACCATCATCAAGCCGATGACGGGAAGAGCACCCGTGACGGCGGCGAACGGCCACGTGCCGGAATCAACCGCGATGAGCGATCCGACAAACACGGCGCCCCCGACGAGGACAAGGAGCAGGCCGAGCAGAAGTCCCTCGGCGTGCTTGAGTGAATACGGATCGAAACGGCGCTGGAGCAACCGGACAACCGGCCGCTTCACGCCCTCGAAGATCGCGAACAGCACCAGCCCGAGCAGGATGAACGGGCTGAAGAGCAGATCGCCGAAGATCACGATGAACACCAGCGCGAGCACGGCCGCGAGCGTGAGAAGCAGCAATCGCACAAAGCCGCGGCCGATCAACTCGCTGATCGTGACCGCGTGCCGCGCCGGGTTGTATGAGCCGTGCTCCGTCATTCGCCTCGTCAACCGCTCTTCTTCATCCCACGCCGGATGAGTTTGAATCCAACGATCACCGCCGCGAGCCCCGCGACGGTCGTGACCACCCCCGGGTGGTCAACGATCCACTCCCACGCGCCGCGGACGCCTTCCGGCCAGACGAGCCACAGCCCGAGACCGACGAGGGCGAGCCCCGCGCCGATCATGAGCCATCGCTTGATTGCCGTGCCCGCCGCCACGCATCCGTACTCCGTCTCAGAGTGCCAACATCACGCCCACGATCAGCCCGACAATCGCGTACACCGCGAGCAGTTCGAAGATGGTGTGATACTCCGTTCCGATCTCGTCCCAGCTCGACTCGTCAACGTTGATCCCCTTGTGGGCAAGGTGCTGCGGGAAACGCCCGAAGCCATCGACTGTCGAAACCAATCTTGACACGATCGCGGCGCCGAACACCCCGATCACAACTTGCCAAACGAGATGGAGATCGGGAAATGTCGCCTGTGCCAACCAGATCATCCCAAGAGGTGGAACGATGATGAACCCGAAGGTAAACCACGGCTCGGATTTCCACCGCAACCTCCTGATTGACACTGTTTTCCCTTACAACAGACTCCCGCCCTCCAACTGCTTCTTCTCGAGGCTGATGTTCATGCCCAGGCCCTTGAGTTCGTTGCAGAGCACGTCGAACGCGACGGGCATGCCCGCCTCGAGCTTGTTGTTGCCCTTGACCATGCTCTCGTAGATCTTCGTCCGGCCCTCGACGTCGTCGGACTTGACCGTGAGCAGCTCCTGGAGGATGTACGCCGCTCCATAGGCCTCGAGGGCCCACACCTCCATCTCGCCGAACCGCTGGCCGCCCGTCCGCGCCTTACCACCGAGCGGCTGCTGGGTGATGAGCGAGTAGGGCCCGGTCGCGCGGGCGTGGATCTTGTCGTCGACTAGGTGGTGGAGCTTGAGCATGTACATGTAGCCCACCGTGGTCTTCTGGTGGAACGGCTCGCCCGTCCGCCCGTCGAAGAGCTGGACCTTGCCGCCCCGCGGCATCTCGGCCAGCAGCTCGCGGTGATGCGGGCAGGAGCCGGCCTGCTCGTGCGCCGCGAGCTTGGAGGCGACGAACGCGTTGGCCTCGTCGATCGCCGCGTGCACCTCGGACTCGGTCGCCCCGTCGAACACCGGCGTGCGGGCCTGGAAGCCCAGCACCTGCGCCGCCCACCCGAGGTGGGTCTCGAGGATCTGGCCCACGTTCATCCGGCTCGGCACGCCGAGCGGGTTGAGCATGATCTCGACCGGGGTGCCGTCCTCGAGGAAGGGCATCTCTTCCTCGGGCACGATGCGGGCGATGACGCCCTTGTTGCCGTGCCGGCCGGCCATCTTGTCGCCCACGCTGAGCTGCCGCTTGGTGGCGATGTAGACCTTGACCATCTCGAGCACGCCCGAGGGGAGCTCGTCGCCCCGCTTCATGTGGGCGACCTTGCGCTTCTTCTCGGTCTCGACGCCCTCGATGCGGGGCCAGAACTGGTGGAAGAAGACCAGGCCCTGCTCGCGGGTGTCCTTCGAGCCCTTGATCCACTTCTCATTGAAGGTCTGGATCTGCTCGAGGATGACCTCGGGGATGTCCGACGCGCCGACCTTCTGGCGGGTCATCGGGTCGACCATCTCGGTGCCGGTCGCCTCGTTGATGAGGTGGGTCATCTCCTTGAACAGGGCGATGGCCTTGCCGTCCATCTCGGTCTCGTAGGCCTCGATGTCCTTCTTGAGCTGCTTCTTCTGGGCGTCGGTGAGGTGGACGCGGCGGCTGAACTTCTTGGCGCCGATCACGATGCCCTCGATGCCGCTGGGCACCTCGAGCGAGTCGTTCTTCACGTCCTCGCCGGCTCGGCCGAAGATCGCGTGCAGCAGCTTCTCCTCGGGCGTCAGCTCGGTCTTGGACTTGGGGCTCACCTTGCCCACGAGGATGTCGCCCGGGCCGACGCGGGCGCCGATCCGGATGATCCCGCTGTCGTCGAGGTTGCGGAGCATCTTCTCGGAGACGTTGGGGATGTCGCGGGTGAACTCCTCGCGCCCCAGCTTGGTCTCGCGGATCTCGACGTCGAACGCGTCGATGTGGATGCTCGTGAACGTGTCGTCCTTGACCAGACGCTCGTTGATGACGATCGCGTCCTCGAAGTTGTACCCGTCGAACGTGTTGAACGCGACGAGCACGTTCTTGCCGATCGCCAGCTCGCCGTACCGCGTGCTCGCGCCGTCGGCGATGATCTGGTTCCTGGCGATCTTGTCGCCGGCGGCGACGATCGGCTTCTGGTTCTGGCACGTCCGCTCGTTGAGCCCCACGAACTTGCGGAGCACGTACTCGTCGGAGTTGTCGATGATGATCCGCTCGCTGTCGGCGTAGGTCACCGTGCCGGCCCGCTTCGCCTTGACGCACATGCCCGTGTTGTGGCCGACCGAGACCTCCATGCCCGTGGCGATGCACGGCGGGTCGACCTTGAGCAGGGGCACGGCCTGGCGCTGCATGTTCGAGCCCATGAGGGCGCGGTTGGCGTCGTCGTGCTCGAGGAAGGGGATCAGCGAGGCCGAGATGCCCACGATCTGCCGCGGCGACACGTCGACGTAGTCGACCTCGCTCGAGTGCACTTCGCGGAGCTCGCCGTCGACGCGGGCGAGGATCATCCCCTCCTTGAGCTTGCCGTCCATCGTCAGCGCGTCGGTCGGCGCGAGGACGGCGCGGATCTCCTCGTCGGCCCGCAGCCCGACGATGTCGCTGGTCACCTTGCCGCCCTTGACCGTGCGGTAGGGCGTGCGGAGGAAGCCGTACTCGTCGATGTCGGCGAAGATGCCGAGGCTGACGATCAGGCCGATGTTGGTGCCCTCGGGCGTCTCGATCGGGCAGACGCGGCCGTAGTGGGAGATGTGGACGTCGCGGACCTCGAAGCCCGCGCGCTTGCGGTTGAGCCCGCCAGGGCCCAGGGCCGAGAGGCGGCGCTCGTGGACCAGGCTCGAGAGCGGGTTGGTCTGGTCGACCACCTGGCTGAGCTCGGAGCGCCCGAAGAAGAAGTCGATGGCGCTCGAGATCGACTTGGAGTTGACCAGGTCGGCGATCTTGGCGACCTCGTCGGGGTCCTTGACGCTCATGCGCTCCTGCACCGTGCGGCGGAGCTTTAGGAAGCCCTTGCGCAGCTCCTCGACCGCAAGCTCGTCGAGCGTGCGCAGACGGCGGTTGCCCAGGTGGTCGATGTCGTCGACCTGGGCGACCTTGCGGCCCGTGTTCGGATCGGTGCGGTTGGAGCGCAGGTCGAGGATGTACTGGATGACCCGCAGGAAGTCCTCGCCCCGGATGAACATCTGGTCCTCGGGGACGTCAAGGTCGAACTTGCGGTTGATGCGGAACCGCCCCACCCTGCCCAGGCGGTACCGGTTGTCGTCGAAGAACTTCTCGTGGAAGAGCTGGCGCGCCTTCTCCACCTGCGGCGGGTTGCCCGGGCGAAGACGCGTGTACACCTTCAACAGCGCCCGCTCGTAGTCCGACTCGACGCCCTGCACCTCGTCGAACTGCTCGAGCTTCTCCTCCGCGATCGTGTTGAGGATCAGCGAGTCCGACGGGTTCTGCACCACCAGCAGCTTCTTGATCGAGCTGTTGCGGATCGCCTCGGCCGCCTCTTCGCCGATCTGGCACCCGACGTGGACGATCTCCTCGCCCGACTCGGTGTCGATGATCGACGCCGCCGCCCAGTCCTCCGGATGCACGTCGGCCGCCTTGACCTCCGTCACCTCGTAGAACAGGCTGATGATCGCGTCGGTCGACGCGACCGACTCGTCGAGGCAGCGCAGGAACGTCGTCGCGGCGAGCTTGGTCGACTGGTCGATCCGCATCGCCAGCACGTCCTTCTTCGTCACCTCGAGCTCGATCCACGAGCCCCGCTCGGGGATGACCCGGGCCGAGTGCAGCGGGCGGTCGGCCTCGCTGGAGACGATCGAGAAGTCAACGCCCGGCGAACGGTGGAGCTGGCTGACGATGACACGCTCGGCGCCGTTGACGATGAACTCGCCGCCGCCCATGAGCACCGGGAACTCCCCGAGGTAGATGTCCTCCTCCGGGAGGTCGGGGTGCGTCTCGCGGCGCAGACGGACGCGGATCTTGAACGGCATGCCGTAGGTGAGCCTCAGCTCGCGGCATTCGTCGGGCGTGTACCTGGGATCCTCGAGGTCGTAGGAGATGTAGTCGAGGAACATCGTCCCGTCGTAGCTCTCGATCGGGAAGATCTCGTGGAGCAGGGCCTCGAGACCGAAGTCCTTGACCCGCTCGGCCACCCCCGGCGCCTCGATCTGGAGGAACCGCTCGTAACCGTGGGTCTGGAGCTCGGTGAGGTCGGGCACCTCGACCGCGTCACCCCGCTTGCAGTAGTCCCGGACCTCAACCTCCGCGCGCGCCTTGCCAGAGACAGTTCGCGCGGGCACGCCGCTATCGTGCACCGTCCGTGTCGCCATACGTTTTCGACCTCTGTGTGTCTGCTCGGCCCCAAGCCCGCAACCACGCCGGGCGCCGATGGATCACCAACCCGCGTCTTTACCCCAGGAGCGTTCCGACGTGGCCCGCCCCGGGGCCCACCTCGCCTGTCCGTCCGCCCGCGCCGCCCCGCCCCGATCGGGCCGGCCTGCGCGTGCGGCGCCCCATCCGCTCGTCACACACTCCTGCTCTTCTGATTGCCCCGGTGCATCGCCCACCCTGTCCCGCCCCATCCGGAGACCGTGCAGCACGTCGAAGGGCGCATTCATCCCGCGCAGGCGGAGAAGACAGCGCCGAGAAATCATCCAATCGATTTCCGATCCGTCGGCATCGGCTGCGGGTCATGCCACTCCCGGGGGCTGAAGGGGATGCTAGAACCCCCATAGCCGGCGGGATGCTTGACTTGAGTGAAAAAAGAAAAAAAAGCCCCTGCGAACAGGGGCCGTACATTAGCTGCCGCAAGTCCGTCACGCCATTTCGACGTCGGCCCCGACTTCCTTGAACTTCTCGATCAGGGCCTCGGCCTCCTCCTTCGAGAGGCCTTCCTTCACCTTGCTCGGCATGTTGTCCACGACGTCCTTGGCTTCCTTCAGGCCCAGGCCGGTCGCCTCGCGGACGACCTTGATGACCTTGATCTTCTGCCCGCCGTCGCCCTTGAGGACGACGTCGAACGAGGTCTTCTCCTCGGCGGCCGCGGCGCCGCCGCCCCCGTCGGCCGGGCCGGCCATCATGATGGCGCCGCCGGCGGCCGCCTCGATGCCGTAGGTGTCCTTCATGTAGTCGCCGAGGTCGACCGCCTCCTTGAGGGTCAAACCCGCGAGCTGATCGCCGAGGTCCTTGATCTTCTGGTCGAACGTCTTGGTGGCTGCTTCGTCGCTCATCTCGATACCAACTTTCTCAAATCCGCTCGGCTCGTCGCCTCGCGTTCATTCGCGCCCGAGAGGGGAGGACACGGCGTCCTCTCTTTAACCCGCGTCGATTCGACGCCGACAAGGGCCAGTCGGGCGGCGGATGTCGAATTCAGGGACCAGGGATCGGGGATCAGGCACCGGAGGTCTGAACCTGGTGCCCGGTGCCCGGTCCCTGGTGCCTTCGGCTACACCTTGGCGATCTCCTCGCCCTTCTCCAGCTTCTCCTCGATGGCCTTGACGACGCCCATGAGGCGGCCGCCCGGGCCCTTGACGGCGCCGAGCAGCTTGCGGCCCGGGCCCAGGATGAGGGTGACGTCCTGGGCGATCGCCTCGTCGCGCGTCGGGTACTTGCTCAGGGCTTTGACCCCCGCGTCGCCCGCGAAGAGCACGCCGTCGAGAATCGCGCCCTTCAACTCGATCTCGTCGTGCTTCTTGGCGAGCGCGACGATCTCTCGGGCGACCTCGACGACCGACTCGGCCCCGTAGACGATCGCGTTCGAACCCTTGAGCACCGGCTCGAGGTTCTCGAGCTTGGTGCCCTGGAACGTGCGCAGGAACAGGTTGTTCCGCACGACCGTGACGTGGATGTCCTTCGCCGCGAGCCCGGTCCGGATCGCGTTGTTTCGGTTGGCGTCGATGCCGCGGAGCGTGATGACCGTCGCGTCCTCGACATCGCCCATGCGGTCGCGGTAGTCACGCATGATCAGTTCTTTGACAGGCTTGCTCATGGGTGTTCTCCGGTTTACTCAACCACCGCGGCCAGCTTGACCCGCACGCCGGGCGTCTGCGTCCCGCTCAGCGTGATCTTCTTGATGTACACACCCTTGACCGTGCCCGGGCGGATCTTCTCGATCGTCTCGACGAAGTGGTTGTAGTTCTCGAGCAGATCGGGCTCGGCGAAGCTCATCTTGCCGATCACCGCGTGGATGTTGCCGCCCTTGTCGGTGCGGTACTCCACCTTGCCCGCGGCGAACTCGCCGACCGCGTCGACCACCTTGGGGGTCACCGTGCCGTTCTTGGGGCTGGGCATCAGGCCCTTGGGCCCCAGCACGCGCCCCAGCTTGGCGATCACCCGCATCATGTCCGGGCTCGCGATCGCGACGTCGAAATCCATGAAGCCCTTCTCGACCTCTTCCATCAGGTCGGCGCCGCCCGCCTTGATCGCGCCCGCGTCGAGCGCCGCCTGCTTGACCTCGTCGCCGCAGAACGCGATCACACGCTTGGACTTGCCGATGCCCTTGGGCAGGCTCACCGAGCCGCGGAGCATCTGGTCGGCCTGCTTGGTGTCGACGCCCAGGTGCAGCACGATCTCGACCGACTGATCGAACTTGGGCGCCTTGAACTTCTTGACCGCCGCGATCGCGTCGGCCGGCTCGAGGGCATCCTTGGGGATCAGCTTCTCGTTCTCGCGGGCACGCTTGCTTATCTTCGTCATCGCCGTGCCCTCCTTTAGTCCACGACGGTCACGCCCATCGAGCGTGCCGTTCCCTCGATCACCCGCATCGCCGACTCGATCTTGGCGGCGTTGAGGTCCGCCTTCTTCTCCTCGGCGATCTTTCTGATCTGCTCGCGCGTGATCTTGCCGACCTTGGTCTTGTTGGGCTCGCCCGAACCCTTCTCGATCCCGGCGGCCTCCTTGATGAGCACCGACGCTGGCGAGCTCTTGACCTCGAACTCGAACGAGCGGTCGGTGTAGACCGTCACCACGCAGCCGACGAGCTTGCCGTTGAGCTGCGCCGTCGCGGCGTTGAACTGCTGGATGAACTGCCCGGGGTTGACGCCGTTGGCGCCCAGCACGGGGCCCAGAGGCGGCGCGGGGGTCGCCGACCCACCCGGGGCCATGATCTTGAACGATGTCTGGATTTCTTTTCTGGCCATTCGTTCTCCACCTCCCACCGGCCGGCGATCGCGCTGGGCGCTCTCGCGTGCCGCCGAGGCCAATCGGCGGCCGGACTCGGTGGTCCAATCGGTTCACGTTGTCGCTCGGCACAACGCCGGGCAGGGGGCAAGTCTAGACAGGCATCACCGTGGTGATCTACTTCATCAGACCGCCGAATCGAGCTGGGACCATTGAGCGAGGCGGATCGTGTCGATCCGGAACCTGGCCGACACGACCCGGCTTGCCCAGAATTATAGAACGAAATCCAATTGATTTGCGAACATGTCTAACGCATCGTGGCGGCGAGCGGGTCGAAGACCGAGCGGTCGAGCCCCCGGTCCCGGGCCCTGTCCAACATTCGCATCGCGACCTTCGTCCGCCCCTCGGCCTGCATCAGCACGCTCACGGTGAGCCAGGCCGACCCTGAATCACGCTGGTGGGCGTGCCGGACGGCCCGGACGACGAGGTCCCGCCACTGCCGCGAGTTTAGAAGAACGCGCTCCGAGATCGGCCGGATCGCCAGGCCCGGATCGGAGCCGTAGGCGAGGCGGATCATTGCGACGCCGTCGTCGTCCCGCCCGGCGGCGAGAAGCGCGACGGCCAGCTCGGCGGCGGCGCGGAAGTCGTCGGGATTCTCGGTCAGATGCGTCCGATAATGCTGTATCGCCCCTTCGTCGTCGCCGTAGGCGAGCGCGGCACGGGCCAGCTCTATCTCGGTAGGGGGCTCGGCGGGGGCCGCCTGCTGCGTCGCGGCGGGGGTGGTCGACGCGGGGGCGGTCATCTGGCTGCCGGGCTGGGTGCCATAGCGAACCCGTCCATCGACGCCATAGGGGTACGGATAGCGGTAGTCGTCGTACGGATTCCAGTAGTAGGTGTTGCCGCGAGAGCCGTAGCCGTAGTAGGTGTATCCGCGGTAGCCGTGCCAGTGTCCCTGGTCGCGCTGCTGTTGATGGTCGGCGTCGGCCGGCGGCGGGGGCGGCGGGTCGAGGGCGCCACTCTCGCTCAAGTCGTGGAGGGCCTCGGCGAACTTGGAGCCGCCGTACTTCTCGTTCATCGGGATCCGGGTCGGCAGCTCGGCCTTCGGACCCTCGGCGAACGCCGGGGCGGCGGCCAACGCGATCAGGATGACGGGGCAGCGGACGAGGTATGGCATCCCGGGCATGTGAGACCTCCCACGGATGAGTCCATGTTCCATTGTCGTGTACCGGCGGGGTCGGATCAAGATGCCCCTGCGGAACAGATTCGGACGCGATAGGCTGTGCCGGATGATCCGGAACGCCGCGACATTGATTGTGCTTCTCACGGCCCTCGGGTCCCAGGTGGGCTGCCGCTCGCTGGGCCTGGGCGGCGGCGGGCGGGGCGAGTTCGTCTCCGACGAGCAGCCCACCAAGCTGGCCCCACGCTTCACCACGCGCCTGTTCGACTCCAGCGACTCGAACACGGCCGACATGGTGCTCAGCGACCTCGACCCGACGACGCTCGCCGACCGGGGCGGGTGGGGCGACACGGTGGGCCGGGTGCTGCAGGTGCGGATGTTCATCAGGCCGTACGCGGGCCGGACGCCGATCGAGCCCACGGCCTGCTCGGTGACGATGCGCTACCTCGTGCTCGCGGGCGGGGAGTACGGCATCTACGCCGGCGGGGGCTTCATGCTCGCGGACGGCAAGCCGGACGGCAAAGAGTTCGGCGGGCGGATCCTCAACGCCTCGATGCGGCTGGTCTCGTCGTCGCCCGGGTTCAAGGACCTGATCGGCAGCGGGCGGATGAGCCTGAGCTTCGACGTCAAACGCGACACGGAGTCGGTCAAGCGGGCGGTGCGCAACGCCGATTTCCTCGCGTTCGGGGCGCAGCCGGCGCCGGACAACCCGTTGCTGGCGACGGGGGAGTAAGCGGGCGCCTGAGGACGATTGGTTTCAACACGAAGATCGCGAAGGGCTCAAAGGAGGACTCAACGCCGAGGCGCGGATTCCAGTTGGTCGCCTCTTGCGCACGGTGGCGTCCTGCGTTGTCAGAGCGGAATCACCGGCTTCGTGTCCTTCGAGACCTTCGCGTCAAAGCCGGCTCGTCTCCGCGTGCGCCTTCTCACCCGATCTGCACGAGACCTGCGAGCACGAGGCCACCCAGGAGGGCCGTGAGCGCCAGGCGGTACCACCCGAAGGGCGCCAGGCCGTGCTTGTTGAGGAAGTTGACGAGCCAGCGGACGGCGAGCGCGGCGCTGACGGTCGCGACGGCGATGCCGATGACGATGGGCAGCGTGCCGAGCGTCTCGAACATGTTGGGGCCCTCGCCCGTCATGTTCTTGTAAAGCTTGTAGACGCACGCCCCGCCCAGCGTGGGCAGGCCCAGCAAGAAACTGAACTCGGCGGCCTGCCTGGGCTTGAGCCCGACGAGTACGCCCCCGGTGATGGTCATCATGCTCCGAGAGGTGCCGGGCCACATCGCGACGCACTGGAGGAAACCGATGATCAGGGCGTCGCGCCAGGTGAGGTCGGTGATGTCCTTACCGGTCGCGTTCTCGGCGTCGGCCCGGTGGGGGTGGATCTTCCAGCGGTCGAGCAGCATCATGTAGACCCCGCCCAGGGCGAGCGCGCCGAGGACGGGCCAGGTGCTGAACAAGTGGGCGTCGATGAGATCATCAAACATGACGCCCAGCACCGCGGCGGGAACGAAGGCGATGACGATGTTGATCGCGAGCTTCAGGCCCGCCTTGTCCTGCCCGAACACGCCCTTGATCATCTGGAGCACGCGGGGCCAGTAGAGGCCCAGCACCGCGAGGATCGCCCCGCCCTGGATCACGATGTTGAACGCGTCGATCGCGGCCTTCTGATCGGGCGCCTTGTCCAGCCCCATCAATGCTGAGGCGAGGATGAGGTGGCCCGTCGAGCTGATGGGCAGATACTCGGTGATGCCCTCGACGAGCCCGAGCACCGCGGCATGCCAAAGTTCCATAGGGGTCTCCAAGAAGGCACGGAGGCACGAAGGCACGCAGGCACGAAGGGGGCCCGCATTGAGCCGCCCTCGCCGATTCCACGCGTCTGCCCGCCTTTGTGCCTCTGTGCCTTCGTGCCTCCGTGCCTTCTGTGCGACGCGAGTGTAGTGTCATCGGGTGAGCGGCCCGACCAGACTCAATCTGATCCGCATCGACGACCCGGACGACCCCAGGCTGGCCGTGTTCGCCAACCAGCGAGACCAGTGGCTCCGGGCCCGCCACCGCGCCGCGATGACCGGCGGGGCGGGCCACCCGGACGCGACCGGAACCGGGCTGCCGGGCGATCTGTTCATCGCCGAGGGAGACAAGGTCGTCCGCCAGCTGATCACCAGCCCACATGAGATGCTGAGCGTGATGGTGGGCGAGCACCGGCTCGGCCACCACCTGCCCTTTCTCGAAGGGCTCGACCCGGGCGTGCCGGTGTACGCCGTGGGGCGGGGGATCATCGACTCGGTCGCGGGGTTCCAGATCCACCGGGGCCTGCTCGCCTGCGGGCGGCGGGTCGACCAGGGAACCGCCGTCGAGCTGGCCCGCAGATCGGGCGTTGTGGTCGTGCTCGAGGATCTGGCGAACCACGACAACGTGGGCGGGGTGTTCCGCAACGTGCGCGCGCTCGCGCCACCTCGACACGGGTCCGACTTCCCGGCGTGCGTGCTGCTGACCCCCCGCTGCTGCGACCCGCTCTACCGCAAAGCGCTGCGGGTGAGCATGGGTAACGCGCTGCACGTGCCGTTCGCGACGATCGAGCCCTGGCCGGGCGGCTTGGCCGACCTCGCGGCCGCGGGGTGCGAGCCGTTGGCGCTGACCCCGGCCGCGGGGGCCGTGGACATTGGAGCCGTTTGCTCGCATTCTGATCGGAAACCCATGCTGCTGCTCGGAACCGAAGGACCGGGGCTGACGTCAGAATCACTGGAATGGGCCGTTCGGCTCGGGGGTTGCGCCGTGCGCCTCGATATCGAGCCGGAGGCCGACTCGCTCAACGTCGCCGTGGCGTGCGCGGTGGCGTTGCATCGGCTCCGCGAGCGCCCGGTATCGTCCGGGTGAGCGTGGGAGGGCGGGGAGCGGTGTGATAGGCTTGTGCCGGGGTTTCGGGGCGCGGCCGGGCATGGGCCGGGCCGGGGCTCCGCGGGAGGTTTTGGAATGGAACGCAGTCGGGCCGTGTGTGCACTCGTGTCGCTCGTCGCGGGGTTGATCGCCTTGGCGTCGGGCTCCGCCTCGGCTCAGAACGACATCGTCCGCGAGGGCGTGGGCGATCGGCGGACGCAGCTCGACAAGATGGAGCTGACCGACTTCGACCAGTCGCTCTGGTCGGGCCTGACCGACTGGACCAACGACGGCCCGGTCACGCCCGCCTTGACCGAGGGCAAGGTGGTGCTGATCTACACCTGGTCGAGCTTCCTGCCGACCGCGGTGCGGCCCATGCCGGTGGTGAACCGACTCGCCCAGCAGTACGGCGACCGCGGGCTCGTGGTGGTGGGCGTGCACAACGACGAGGGGTGGGAGGATGCGGAGAAGGTGGCCCAGAGCCGGCACGCGACGTTCCCGATCGCTCGCGACAAGGGCAACAAGTTCCGCGCCGCCCTCAAGGTCGACCAGGATCCGGACTTCTATCTGATCGATCGCTCGGGCCGGCTGCGCTATGCGGACATCGAGACGGCCTCGGTGGAACGGGCGGTCTCGACGCTGATCGACGAGAGCGTGTCGGATGCGCAGACGCTGCTCGAGCGGCGGGCGGAGGCGAAGGCGAACGCGGCGGCCGAGGCCAGGCGGACCGAGCAGCTGCGCAGCCGGATCAACCTCGCCGAGCTCCCCTGGCCCGATTTCCCGCAGCCCAGCGAGGACGCCTACAACGCGGCGGAGTGGCCCAAGATGGACACGGGGGGGGAGGACAGCCGGGGCCGGCGCCGGCGGGACGCCCCCACGGGCCCGGTGAGTATCAACTGGAACAAGGAGCTCACCTGGGAGCCGAACTTCCCCGAGCACACGGCGGGCCGGCTGACGCTGGTTTATCTGTTCGATCCGACGGCCATCACCGAGTGGTCCCGTGGTGGACACACGATCGCCGAGGCGTTCCGCGCCATGGACCAGGTGCAGGCTTCGCACTCCCGCGATCTGCTGGTCGTGGGCGAGATGGTCAACCCGACGCCCGACGACAACAGGCGCCGCCGGGGCGACGAAGACAACCAGATGAAGCCCGAGCAGGTGGCCGAGAACTTCCGGAAGATGATGGCGATCCCGGTCAACCACTACCGCGTCAGCGACATCGGGGGCACGGTGATCGCGGGCCGTCTCAGCCCGAACAACGGCGAGCAAGGGCGCGGCCGGGGCAGCCGGGAGGGGTTTGTGCTGCCCTACTTCGTCCTCGTGAGTTCCGACGGGGTGGTGCGCTGGCACGGGAGCATCACCACGTCGGAGAACGCCGCGGCGTGGCAGGCGGCCCTGGACACGATGCTCAAAGTCGATCCCGGGCTGATCGCACGGCGCTCGGCCGAGGAAGCGTACATCAAGTCGATCACCGAGTGATCGTCGCACCGGAGGCCACGCATGCGCACGCCGCTCCTTCTGCTCGCCGCACTGATGGTGAACCCCGCGGTCGCGGGTGATGACTTTCGCCACCTGGGCGAGGGGTCACGACTCGCCTCGCTGGCCGAGCTCGAGACCAAGCCGTTCGCACCCGACCTGCTCGGGAAGATCGACGGCTGGACAGATGAGCCGATCACGCCCGAGCGGCTGAAGGACCGCGTCCTGGTTCTCCTGGCGTGGGACAACGACGAGGCCCGGTCGGTGCGGCTGCTTCCGAAGTTTGCCCGCTACGCGCGCGAGGCGGGTGACGACGTGCTGATCCTGGCGTTGCACGCCGACCAGGGCTGGGACGGGGCCCGGGAGCGGGTCGACTCGGGTCGGATCCGTTGCCCGGTGGCCCACGACGCGGGCGGGGAGGTGTTCAAGGCGTTGGATGTTGACGAGGACCCCAACATCTATCTCGTGGACCGTGCGGCGAACATCCGCGTGGCCGACATCGACCCGCGCGATCTGGACAAGGCGATCGCCCAGCTCAAGAGGGAGACACCCGACGAGGCGCGGGCCGACCTGCCCAGCCGGATCGAGCACCTGGCCGAGGTTCGTCGGTTGACCCCACCCGCCACCGCCGGCGGCGACAGGGGTGGGCCGAGCAAGCCGGGCGGCGCGAAGGACGCCGATATCAGGGTGCCGGCCGAGGCGTATGCCCGTGCGCCGTGGCCCGCGCGGAACACAGGGCAGCTCTACGCGACTGATCTCCAGGGTCAGCGTCTGCCCGTCCCGCTCGGAAACGAGGAGTGGCTGACGCCCAAGCCCGAGGCTCCGCTCGAGCAGCATGTGCTGGTGCTCGACTTCTGGGCGACCTGGTGCGGCCCGTGCCGTCGAGCGAGCCCGATGCTGGACGCGATCCAGAAGAAGCACAAGGGTGAGGTGCTGGTGCTGGCGATCTCGGGCCAGGCCCACGGCAGCCAGTACCCCGAGGATCCGGCGACGATCCGGGCGTTCATGCAGCAGCACCCCGTGTCGTACTCGTACCTGAGCGACATGAAGCAGACGCTGTACAACCGGTTTGATATCAAGGGCATCCCGCACACCGTGGTGGTCAGCACCGACGGGGTGATCCGCTGGCAGGGCATCCCGCTCGTGCCGGGGTTCGAGGAGGCGGTCGAGCAGGTGATCGCGGCCGATCCGCTGCTCGCCGCTCGCAGGGCCGCGGCGGATGGGGGCTGAGCATCCCGCCGCCGGGCCGGGCGGCACCGCCTGGATCGGGCGCGGCCCGTTGCTGCATGTGGTGCTGCACGAGCCGGAGATCCCGAACAACACGGGCAACATCGGCCGGACGTGCGTCGCGCTGGCGTCGGCGCTCCATCTTATCGAGCCGCTCGGGTTCGACGTGTCCGAGAAAGCGTGCCGGCGCGCGGGGCTCGACTATTGGCCCCGCCTCGACGTGCGACAGCACGCGTCCTGGGAGGCCTACAAGGGAGCAACGCCTTCGGCGCGACGCTGGCTGCTGACGGCCCGGGCGACGCGGCCCGTGTTCGACGCAGCGATCCAACCGGGCGATCATCTGGTCTTCGGTCGTGAGAGCCGCGGCCTGCCCGCCGGGATCATCGAACAATATCCAGACAGCGTCGTCGGGCTGCCCATGGTGCCCGATGAGCGGTCGCTCAACGTGTCCACGGCAGTCAGCGCGACGATGTACGCGGCGATCCGGATGTTTTTGGATCGTGGTTGGGTTCGGCTGGACGAGCGCGGGGCGGTTCGCCCGGTCTAACTTCCGACATTGTCGGCTTGCTTCGATCCAAAGAGCAACGTCCCGGCGGTTGGACCGGTATCTCTCTGCGGGCGCGTCGCGTGACCCGCGTCCCGTTTCTTCCTCTCCTTTGGATCGGTGTACCGCGGCCCGTGCCGGGCCGCGGTACACTGTGCGATGATGATGTCGCACGATGGCACCACAAGATGCAGGCGAACGCTGGTGGTCGGGCTGGTTTTGCTGTGCGGCGCGGTCCTGCCGGGCTGCCGCAAGGCGCCGATCCTCGCGGATGACGAGCGGTCACAGTTCGACCGCTACGACCTTGTGCGCGACGAGTATGCGCCGGCCTACCTCAGCGACGAGTACGGAGCGAAGCGGCCCAACCTACGCGGACGACTGATCGGACGGCGCTGAGCGACAGACGCGCGAACTTGACTTTGATTCCGACTTTCTTGCATGAATTTAGCAAGAACGGCGCGGCGAACATCCGATGCGGTGATAGCCTGCCGGAGAGTCGGGCTGTGACCATTCTGACGCTTCCGCGGCCCGGTGGACTTGGGCCCGTGGGGCTCCCGGACAGACCGACTTTCAGGCAGGGTGCTCACGGATGACCCACCGCAGTTCACAGTCCACCAACAGCGCGGTTCGCGGACACCGGGTTTCGCCCCGGACGCGCATCGTCTGGGCGAGCTTCGCCGCGGCGATGACGCTGGTCACCGCCTCACTCTTCGTGCTGGGCGGGCGCGGGTCGGGCCCGCTGACGGGCCGGACGGTCACCGCCCTGGCGAGCGTGAACACGGCGTCGGGCATCGAGTCGGTGTTCGACACCCGGACGCCGATCGAGCCGGGCCGCTGGGACGCGATCGTCATCCACGACACGGGCCTGCCGTCCGGCTCGCCGGCCTCGCTCGACGCCGCCGCCCGCGAGGCGGGCCTGGCCGGGCTGGGCTATGACTTCGTGATCGGCAACGGCGTGCAGATGGGCGACGGCGAGATCCACGTCGGCTTCCGCTGGCTTGACCAGCTCGCCGGGGCGCATGTCGCCGGGCCGGGCGGGGCCGACTGGAACCAGCACGCGATCGGCGTCGCGCTGGTGGGCAACGGCGATCGCCGTCCGTTCTCCCCGACGCAGATCAGCCGGCTCGTCGCTCTCACGGCCGAACTGGCCCGCAGGCTCGACATCCCGCCCGAGCGGATCTATCTGCACAGCGACCTTGCGGCGGTATCGTCGCCCGGCCGTTACTTCCCGGCCTCGGTGCTCGATCAGGTGGTTGACCTGCTCGACCGGTGAGTTCGTGAATCGTCCCCCCGGATTGCAGGGCCTCGACACCGCCCGACCTGCCGATAATGGCCGGGGCGCGCCGGTCGTGCGCAGGGGCAGAAGTCGGTGTGTCCGGACAATCTGGTGTGACGCCCCGCGCCGTGGGACGTAGAATGCGATTCGTCCCGTCGTGCGGGGCGCGTGCGGTCCATCGCGGTGCGCCCGAGTGCCCCGCGGCGGGTGGGATCGGCGCCCAGGGGGCGAGCCCCGTGGGGTCGAGCTCACCCGGGGATCGGTGGTTGGATCGGAGTGAGCGGCCCGGATGGCGGACGAACTGGTTGCCAAACAGAAAGGTGACGTGATCGAGGGTCACCGCATCCTCGCGGAGATCGGCCGCGGGGCGGCCTCGATCATCTACCTGGCCCAGGACCAGCGGACCAAGCAGATCTGGGCGCTCAAGCACGTCCAGAAGCTCTCGGAGAAGGACCAGCGTTTCCTCGACCAGGCCGAGATCGAGCAGAAGACGGCGCAGGCGCTCAGCCACCCGGCGATCCGCAAGATCCCCAAGCTCATCAAGAAGGGAACGCTGCTCCGGACCAAAGAGCTGTTCCTGGTGATGGAACTCGTCGACGGGATGTCGATGGAGCGGCACCCGCCCGCGACGTTCGAGAGCGCGATCGACATCTTCCGGCAGGTCGCCCACGGGCTGGGGCACATGCACGGGCGCGGGTACATCCACGCCGACATGAAGCCCAACAATATCGTCGTCTCCGACGACGGGACCGCGAAGATCATCGACCTGGGCCAGTCGTGCAAGGCGGGGACGATCAAGCCTCGGATCCAGGGCACGCCCGACTACATCGCGCCCGAGCAGGTGCACCGGCGGGCGATCACCGAGCGGACCGACGTGTACAACTTCGGCGCCACGATGTACTGGGTGATGACGCGCAAGAACATCCCGACGGCGCTGGGGCGGGGCGACTCGCTCGTGGGCTCGAAGGACGACAACCTGATCGAGAAGCCGGCGAGGACGGTTGAGATCAACCCGCGCGTGCCCCAGATGCTCGACGAGCTGATCATGCGGTGCGTCGAGGTGAACCCCGACGACCGGCCCGCGTCGATGCGCGAGGTGGCCGATCGCCTCGAACTGATCCTGGGCAAGCTGCGCGCCGAGCGATCGATGCGCCAGTCCCCGGCCGCTCAGGTCGTGGACGAAGAGGCCTGAGCCTTGCGCCATATCGATCTCCAGGACCCGGCCGTCACGATCGACGTCTTCCGCGAGGGCGCCGACGCGAACCGATCGGCCCGGTGCCGCGTGGGGTCGATCGACCGGATCGGTCCGCCCGGCACGCTGATCGCCACGGGCGACCTGCACGACAACCCGCTGCACCTCCAGAGGCTGGTGGACATCGCGGGCTTCGAGGGGCACGCGCGGGACGACGCGGAGGCGGCCGAGCTCGACGCCTTCCCCGATCCCAAGCACCTGGTGTTGCACGAGGTGATCCACTCGGACAACCTGATGAACGGGATGGACTTCTCCTACCGCGCGCTGGCCCGGGTTGCGGCGTTGAAGGCCGACCACCCGGAGCACGTGCACACGATGCTGGCCAATCACGAACTGAGCCAGGTCATCGGTGCGGGGATCGTCAAGGGGGGCATCCGCGTCGTCGAGGCGTTCAACGCGGGGCTGGAATACGCGTTCGGCGACGACACGCCGGCGGTGGCCGACGCGATCGCCGAGTTCGTGCGCTCCATGCCGCTGGCGCTCCGGTGTGTCTCGCGGAATGGCGACATCCTCTGCGCCCACAGCCTGCCCGGGGTGGGCGCGATGCACAAGTTTGACGCGACGGTCATCGAGCGTGACCTGATCGACGACGACTACGTCCCCCGCAAGGGCTCGGCCCACCTGATGGTCTGGGGCCGCGGCTACGACGGCGACCAGCTCGAGGACCTGGTCGAGCGCTGGGGCATCAACATGTTCATCCTGGGCCACGAGCACGTGCCCGGCGGGGCGATGCTGTTCAAGCCCAACGCCATCGTCGTCAACTCCGACCACCACGAGGGTGTCTATCTGCCGATCGACCTCGAGCATCCGCCCCGGCCCGAGGAGGCCGTGGGCCTGGTGCACCGGTTAGCGGACATGACCTGAGGGGGATTCCCCGATGCCGATCCCGTCGCCGTTGCCGGCGTTGTTCATGGCCGCCTGCCTTACCGCGTTCGCGTTCACGGCGCATGGAGGCGAGCCCGCCGAGCGGTCGGCCGCACGCGACGAGATGTTCGGCTCGACGACGCCCGAGACGGTCCGCGTGTGCCGGGCGTTCGGTCGGGGCGTGAACCTCGGGAACGTGCTCGAATCGCCCAAGAATCGCCAGTGGGGATCGAAGTTCGAGCCCTGGATGATCGAGACCGCGCACACGCTGGGTTTCGACTCGATCCGCCTGCCGGTGCGGTGGTCGGACTACGCCGAGAAAACCGCGCCCTACACGATCGAAGCCGGGTTCTTCGGTGTGGTGGACTCCGCGGTGCGGCAGGCGACCGAGTTGGGCATGCCGATCATCGTGAACGTGCACCACTACGAGGAGCTGTACGCCGATCCCGAGGCGAGCGCCGACCGGTTTGTCTCGCTGTGGCGGCAGATCGGTGAGCACTTCAGGGATGCGCCGCCCTCGGTCGTCTTCGAGCTGCTCAACGAGCCGCACGACAAGCTGACACCCGACCGATGGAACTCGCTGCTGCCCCGAGCCCTCGCGGCGGTGCGGGCGAGCAATCCGACTCGCGCCGTGATCGTGGGCCCGGGGCGTTGGAACAGCATCGGGGCCCTCGACACGCTGCATCTGCCCGACGACCCGAACCTCATCGTCACGGTGCACTGCTACGACCCGTTCCGATTCACCCACCAGGGCGCGGGGTGGGTGGGCGAGCACTCGAAAGAGTGGGTCGGCACCGAGTGGCGGGGCACCGAAGAGGAACGCGCCGAGCTGCGAGCCCTCTTCGAGACGGTGAAGGCGTGGGGAAGCGAGCACGGCCGGCCGATGCATCTCGGGGAGTTCGGCGCGTTCCACCGGGCGGACATGGACTCTCGCGTGCTCTGGACGCGGGCGATGCGTGACGAGGCCGAGCGGGCGGGCTGCTCGTGGCACTACTGGGAGCTCGCGTCCTACTTCGGCGTCGTGTCGCCGGAGCCGGGGCACGAGCGGCGTCAGGGCCTAATAGAGGCGCTGCTCGGGGAGTGAACGTGCCCCATTGCTCGCCGCGGTCGTCTACGCTTTTGCATGGACACCTCCACTTTGCTCTCCGACCGGGCGCGCTCGATTGACGCCTCGGGCATCCGCCGCGTGTTCGAGCTCGCCGCGGGGCTCAGGGACCCGATCAACCTGAGCATCGGGCAGCCCGATTTTCAGGTGCCCCATGCCCTGAAGAAGGCCGCGATCGACGCGATCAATCACGACCAGAACGGGTACACGCTCACACAGGGCTCGCCCGCGTTGCGTGAACGGATCGCGGCGCATCTGAAGCATGACGTCGGCTGGAGTTGCTCGCTCAAACCCGGGGATGGGCCCGGCGTGATGGTCACCAGCGGCACGAGCGGGGCGCTCCACCTCGCGTTCATGAGCCTGCTCAGCCCGGGCGACGAGGTCGTGATCCCCGATCCGTACTTCGTGAGCTACCCCGAACTCGCGACGATGTGCGGGGCCAAGGCGGTGCTGTGCGATACCTATCCCGACTTCCGGATCACGGCCGAGCGGGTGGAGCCGCTGCTGACCGCGCGCACGAAGGCGGTGCTCTATTGCTCGCCGTCGAACCCGGCCGGCGTGGCGCTGAGCGCCGACGAATGCCGCGACCTGCTCGAACTCTGCCGCTCGCGGGGTGTGCTGCTCATCGCCGACGAGATCTACGACGAGTTCGCGTTCCGCGAGGCGCGCACGCAGCCGGCGGCGGGCGATCCGCATCACTTGCGGTGCCCCAGCCCCGCCCGCTTCCAGGGCTCGGAGAACGACGTATTGCTCGTTCGTGGATTCGGCAAGACCTACGGCTGCACGGGCTGGCGGCTGGGCTATGCCGCGGGGCCCGCGCCTGTGCTCGGGGCGATGACCAAGCTCCAGCAATACACGTTCGTGTGCGCGCCGTCGCCGCTCCAGGCCTCGGCGATCGCGGCCTTCGACACCGACATGCGCACGACTGTTGCGGCGTTCGAGACGCGGCGGAGCCTGGTGGTCGGCAAGCTATCCCCCGTGACCGATCTCGTCACACCCGACGGGGCGTTCTACGCGTTCGTGCGGGTGCCGGAGCGGTTGGGGATGACGGCGTCGGCCTTCTTCGAGAAGTGCCTGGAGCACAACGTGCTCATGATTCCGGGCCACGTCTTCTCGAAGCGAGACACCCACTTCCGTATCAGCTTCGCCACACCCGACGACAAACTGAAGAGGGGGCTGGAGGTGCTGGCGGGGTTGATGGGGTGAGCAGGGACCGGGGACCGGGGACCAGGCACCGGGCACCGGGACAGACGGGATCACTGATCGGGGGGTGAGCCCGAGTCCCTCGGCGGCGTGTCGGGGCGGTCGGCCTGCTCGTATTGTTCGAGCATTCTCGCGGTTCGCCAGCCCGGGCCGTCCTTGGGCGTGTATTTGCTCCAGATGCGGGGCAACTCCGCCCTCGGCGTCATCTCGCCGCACTCCGGGCAAGCCTCGTCCGGCGGGGATTCGCGGAGGTCGTAGAGGCACCGGGGGCAGCAGCATCCCTCGGTCTCGGTCGCCGCGGTGCGCATCGCGCGCTCGATGCGGACGGAGCGGGCGAGCATCCAGACGGCTGTCGGCACGCTGATGAGGATCGACAACCGGCGCACCGGCTGCGTCTTGTGCAGGGTGAAGAAGAAAAGCGCCGTGCTCAAAGCGACGAGTCCGATCAGGACGCCCGTGGCGGGCGAGAGCATCTTGTTCTGCTCGTAGAGCGGCGCGCCGCGACGCTCGAGGAATCGCCTGTACCTGCCAAACCCCACGGCGATCCTCTCCCCACTGGTGCCCGGTCCCCGGTCCCCGGTCCCTGCCCTCAAAACCGTATCGACAGCTTTGCGAACACGCCCTCGCGGTTCAGGGAGGTCCGCAGGTCCTCGACGGTCATGTCTGAACGGTAGAACTCGTAGCCCGCGGTCAGCCCGACGAGGGGGGCAAGACGGATCTGGGCGCTGAACACGATCTCGAGCATACTGGCGCTCTGGTCGATCGACTGCGTCGCCGCGGTGGTCGAGAAGGAGAGGCCATCGGTGGGCGCCCAGCGGAAACCCGTGCCGACGGTGGGGATGGCGACCATGCCGCGGGCCTCGGTGAGCCCAAGCGTCGCCTGGTTGAGCTTGCCGATGTTGGCGCGGATCGCGTGCAGCCCGCCGATCACGAGCCATTGCAGGTCGTCGTCGGGGTCGCCCGGCGTCCACTCGAGCGAGAGAGCATAGCGGTCGAACCGCTCGCCCTTCGATTCGAAGTAGGACGACGCGGTCTCGTCGGACGAGGGAGGCCGGCCGAAGCCGCCGTCGACGAGCTGGGTCTGCCGTTCATACTGGAGCCGCCACGACTGGGCATCCGCGGACGCGTCGTACTCGGGCAGCTCGATCTGCTCCATCTCGGCGTCGTAGTCCAGCCAGGGCCTCGGCGCCGCGTTCGGTTTCAACCTGAACGGCCCGTCGCCCTCCTCAACGGCTTCGGCCTCGTCGGGTGGCAACGGAAGCACCGTGAGCAGCCGCAACGAGGTGTCGAACTTGATCGCGGGATCTGGCGCGTTGCTCCCGCCCGACGTCGGCGTCGCGTTGAGTCCGGCGGCGACCATCGGCACGACGCTCGCGGCCGCGCACACCGGCAGGCGGAATGGTCGATCGACGGACACCTGCATCATTTTTCGGCCAGATCTCGGCGGGTTCCACGGGAATCGGCTGCGGCCGGGACGAGTTTGGAACCACAAACTTCGGCCCGCCCGCCCGCGAGGGGCGACATAGGCTTTGCCCGATGTCCCGTGATCCCGCCACGAACAACCACCACAAGCTCCTGGAATGGGGCATGCGCCCCCCGCCCGGCGAGGAGACGCACCTGCTCCGCGGCCCCGGGCTCGGCCTCGAGGACATCCGCCGATCGATCCGCATCTTCC
Organism: Phycisphaeraceae bacterium; assembly: GCA_023898685.1. Lineage (GTDB taxonomy): Bacteria > Planctomycetota > Phycisphaerae > Phycisphaerales > UBA1924 > UBA1926. The sequence continues at coordinate 1,787,698 of CP060234.1, read as the reverse complement.
GCGAGTGCGTGCGGGGATTCCGCTGCATGCGCGGCGCGGCCCGCTGCGTAACCGTGTTCGGCTCGGCGCGGTTCGGCGAAGGGCACGAGTACTACGAGCTTGCGCGCGATGTCGGGCGGCGCGTTGCGGCGCTGGGGCTGCCGATCATGACCGGGGGCGGGCCGGGGCTCATGGAGGCGGCCAACCGGGGCGCCAAGGAGGGCGGGGGCCTGAGCCTGGGCTGCAACATCGAGCTGCCGATGGAGCAGCAGCCCAACGCCTACCTCGATCGGTGGACAGAGTTCCACTACTTCTTCATCCGCAAGATCATGCTGGTGCGCTACTCGACCGCGTTCGTCGTCATGCCGGGCGGGTTCGGCACGATGGACGAGGTGTTCGAGACGGCCGTGCTGATCCAGACGGGCAAGATCAAGTCGTTCCCGGTGATCCTGATGGGCGTGGACTACTGGGGCCCGCTGATGGGGTTCCTGCGCGAGGTGATGGTGCCGAACGGGACGATCGACCCGGAGGACCCCGACATCATGACGCTGACGGACGACGCGGCGCACGCGGCCGGTGTGATCGAGCAGGCGCGGGCGAACGGGGGGACGGTGCCGAAGGGGGCTTGAGGACCGGGCGCCGTGGATCGTCGCGCAGCGTGACCCACGAACGGTCGGCGTTGAACCGCACCTGCATCACCCTTCGGTCTGATGGCGGGCGCCGGTCTGCATCCCCGGGTCATGGGCACCCAGCGAGGAACGAACCAACGAAGATGTTGACGTCAAGGAGATCGAACAGGCCATCAGCGTTGAGATCGGCGATGGGGTCCAGCGATACAAATCCGGTGACAAAGGCGTTGATGTCGGCGAGATCGAGCAGATTGAACGGTGGCACGAGGTCGGCCGCGTTGCAGGCGAGGACGAGTTCGGCGTGATACGACGCGATCTCGACACGCGCGTTCGCGCCGCCTGTGCTGTCGCCGATGATGAATGTGTTTGGGTACGGGTCGATATCTCGAGCGGGTCCGGTCAGGAAGAACTGGCCATCGATCCAGAGTTCGAACTCGTACCCAGGAAGCTGATACACGATGGCGTAGTCGTGCCAACCGGTGGCGTCCCAGGGCATCATCGAGAGATCCGGCAGCGACAGTGTGTCCGTCATCAGGCCGATGCTGACCACCTTGTCGTCGAGGTAGCCGCCAAATGAAAAGCCATACTGATACACAAAGAACTCCGAGTCGGTGACGCGGGCCCGGGTCTCGGCACGGTATGTCCCACGCTCGATCAGGACTGGATCGATGCGGTATTCAAGCCGGTTCGCTGCCTGACACGACTGTGGGCGGATACCCATGGTGTCCATAACCATGAACTCGGGGCCGGGGAAGTAGACGCTGGTCTCGGGCACACCGGCGTTGCATCCGTACGGGAAATATGCCCAGCCGGACTGCAGCGAGGGAAGCACGTCTGTGGCGAGATCCGCAACGAGATCCGCGAATACTGGGCAGGTACATGACATCGCGCTCACGAGAACCATCATCCGCATATAAAATACCTCCGCGAGAAAGAATATCGAATCTCAGATATCCCGCAAGATGGACAGTGCTTTTTTTCGTGAGAATTCACGACAAATGATGATTCAGCAATGAATCACATCGTGCGCCGCATGGCGTCCAGAGCCGCTATTCAGCCTTGAGGGCGATCCGCGAACGACGGTGTTCGACCACACATCCAACACCATTCTGAGTATTGGAGAGTACCGTCAGTCGACGACCCGGACACCGCTCGATGCGGTCAGCTCCTGGTAGAGCGTCGAGAGCCTCGCGGTCATCGGCCCGCGCGTCCCGTCCGCGATCGTCCGCCCGTCGACCCGGCCCACCCACGCGAGTTCGCCCATCGTGCCCGTGGTGAAGCACTCGTCGGCCCGGTAGACCTCGGTCATCGAGATGTCGCGCTCGGCGTGGGGGATGCCGTTGACGTCGCACAGCTCGAGCACGGTCTCGCGCGTGATGCCCTCCGGGCAGGCGACGAGGCGGCTGGTCTCGACCACCCCCCCCGTCACGATGAACACGTGCGTCGCGTTGGTCTCGGCCAGGAAGCCGCGTTGGTCGAGCATGATCGAGTCGTCGGCGCCGGCGTGGTTGGCCTCGATCTTCGCGAGGATCGACTGGATGAGGTTGCAGTGGTGGATCTTCGGGTCGAGGCAGTCGGGCGGGAAACGCCGGATGGAGCTGGTGACCAGGCTCAGGCCGGTGTCGCCCACCGCGGCTGCGTAGACCGGGGCCTTGTGCTCGGCGAGGATGATCAGGGTCGGGCCGGCCTGGTTGAGGCGGGGGTCCATGCCGCTGGTGATCTTCTTGCCTCTTGTGAGCGTGAGGCGGATGTGCACGCCGTCGCGCATCTTGTTGGCCTCGAGCGTCCTGGTGATCTCCGAGGTGATCTCGTCGTGGCTCGGGATCGTCTCGAAGGCGAGGGCCTTGGCGCTGCTCACCAGCCGATCGAGGTGCTCGATGAGCTTGAAGATGCGCCCGTCGTAGACACGGATGCCCTCCCACACCGCGTCGCCCCCCTGCACGGCGGAGTCGAAAGGGCTGATGCCGGCCTTGTCGCGGTGGATCAACTCGCCGTTGATGTTGACGAGCAGGTCGCGGTTCTTCTCGTTGAAGGTCTGGAGCATGGGGGGAGTGTAGAGGGGGGAGGGATCGACGCGCCGTTTGGCACGGGCAGCTTGGGCATCGAGACACGGCTGGACAAGCCAGCCGTGCCACACCGTGACGATGGCGCGCGTCACGCGAGCATGCGATGGGCGGCGAGGCGGTCGTAGAGGCCTTGGCACTCCGCGAGCACCCCTGCGAGCCGATCCGGCACGGGCTCGTCCTTGGGTCGGTACGGCGCGAAGCCGGTCGAGGCGTAGACGCCCGAGTACCAATGCGGGGCCCAGACGCCGTCGGCGGGGTGGGGGCCGGCGGACCAGGCGAGCATCGCGGCGTCGAAGGGCAGGCCCAGGTGGTCGCACAGGGCGGTGAGGGCGCGGCGGGGGTCCGCGAGCACATCGCACGCGTCGAGCACCGGCGGCGGCGAGCCCGTCTCGCGCTCTATGAAGTCGAACAGGCGGACCTGCTGGGGCAGGCCCAGGTCGACGGGCGTGGGATTCTCGATCACCTTGATGAAGCTGGTGATCATCGCCGCGGGTTCGCGGATGAGGAAGACGTTGGCCAGGCCCGCGATCCAGGCCCAGCCGGACGGCTCGCTCGTGGAGAAGGCTCCGCCGTCTCCACGGCACCCTGATGGCTCCGGGTCCATCGCGGGGGTCAGGTGGTGGGCCATGTGCTTCTGGTACCAGACGGGCTTCTCGCAGGGCCCGGTGATCTCGCCGACCACGTCCCGCCAGTTGGTGGGCATCGAGGCCATCACTTCGTCCGCGGCTGGATGGGTGGCCCGCTTGTCGGGGGCGATCTGGCTCAGGTAGTGGGCGTAGAACGGCTCATCGCTCACGCGAGTATCGGCCCGGCTCGACCACGACCGCATCATCGCAGTCGAGATGTTGCGAGGGCCCGACCACATGGCGATTCGAAGGGTCATGGCCTGAGGATAGGGACCGGGCACCGGGCACCGGCGGTTGCGGGTCGGGGTGTGGCATGCCCACGCTGCGCGGGCATGGAAGCGCCCGGAACATGCCCGCGCTGCGCGTGGGCATGCCACCCCGATACGATGCCCTTATGACACAACAACTCTGGCTGGCGTTGATCGGGGTGCTGACGATGGCGTTCGCGGGCTCGGCGGCGGCGGGCGACGCGCCGCCCGAGGGGTTCATCTACAAGTCCATCGACGTGGGAGGCCACACCTACCCCTTCGTCGTCTACCGCCCGCGCGGGCTCGACGCGACCAAGCCCGCACGGGGCCTCATCTTCCTCCACGGCTCGGGCGAGTGCGGCACCGACGGCTCGAAGATGCTGGGCGTGGGCCTGCCCAACGCCCTGCTCTGGGACCCCGACCGCTGGCCGTTCGTCATCCTCATTCCGCAGAAGCCCGACAGCCAATGCGAGTGGGAGGACCACGACGACGCGGTGATGGCGATGCTCGACCGGATGATCAAAGAGCAGAACGTCGACCCGCACCGCGTCGCGATCACCGGGCTGAGCCAGGGCGGGCACGGCACGATCGCCCTCGCCTCGCGGCACCCGGGCCGGTTCCGGGCCGCCGCCCCCGTGTGCGGCTACATCAGCCCCGTGTGGCACGATGGCAAACGGGGCGAACGCACCATGCCGGGGGGCGACGACGCGAAGGCCCTGGTCGAGTCGTTCCGCACGACGCCCGTATGGCTCTTCCACGGCGGGAAGGACGACGTGGTGCCGCCCGCCAACTCGCAGTGGCTGCACGACCAGCTAAACGAAGTCGGTCTCGACTGCAAGATCACGATCTTCCCCGACGACAACCACAACTCGTGGGACTCGGCGTACCGCAAGAGCGGGGTGTGGGATTGGCTTGTGGAGATGACCGAGTGAGGTAGCGCGCGAACGGGCCGCGCAACCCGCGTCGGCCCATCGCGCCCTACATTTCCCCCCATGAGCGAAGCCCCCGGCCCAGAAACCAGCCCCAAGCGGCACTTCATCCACCAGATCATCGACGAGCACATCGCCCACGGCCGATGGGGCACGCCCGGCGATCGCTCGGTCGTCCGCACCCGCTTCCCCCCCGAGCCCAACGGCTACCTGCACATCGGGCACGCGAAGAGCATCACGCTCAACCACGGACTCGCGGTCGAGTACGGCGGGGCGTTCATCCTCCGCTTCGACGACACCAACCCGGAGAAGGAGGAGCAGGAGTTCGTCGATTCGATCACCCGCGACGTCGCGTGGATGGGGGGCGCGTGGGAAGGCGATGTGCGGTTCGCCTCGGACTACTTCCACCAGATGTACGACTGGGCGGTCGAGCTGATCCGCAAGGGCTTCGCCTACGTCGATGAGCAGTCGGCCGAGCAGATCAGGGCGGGGCGGGGGACGCTGACCGAGGCGGGGACGGACTCGCCGTTCCGGGATCGCCCGGTCGACGACAGCGTCGACCTGTTCGCGCGGATGAAGGCGGGCGAGTTTGCTGACGGGTCGAAGGTTCTGCGCGCCAAGGTCGACATGGCGAGTCCCAACCTGAACCTGCGCGACCCGGTGATGTACCGCATCGTCAACGCCCGCCACCACCGCACGGGCGACGAATGGCATATCTACCCGATGTACGACTGGGCTCACGGCCTAGAGGACTCGATCGAGGGGATCACCAACTCGATCTGCACGCTCGAGTTTGAGAACCACCGGCCGCTGTACGACTGGTTTATCGCCGCGATCAATGACGGGCGAGGCCCGGGTTCGGAATGGGGCAAGGCGATCCACCACCCCCAGCAGACCGAGTTCGCCCGCCTCAACCCCACATTCGTCATCACCTCGAAGCGCAAGCTCAAGCAGCTCGTCGACGAGAAGCACGTCGAGGGGTGGGACGACCCCCGGATGCCGACCATCAGCGCCCTCCGCCGGCGGGGCTACACCCCCGAGGCGATCCGGGCGTTCTGCACCGAGATCGGCACGACCAAGTTCAACGCGAGCCACGACTACGGCTTGCTCGAGAACGCGGTGCGCGACGATCTCAACAAGCGGGCCCCACGCCGGATGTGCGTGCTGCGGCCGCTGAAGGTGACGATCACCAACTGGGGCGAGCACGGCGACGCCGACCGGGTCGAGTGGATGGAGGCGGTGAACAACCCGGAGGACGACGCGGCGGGCACAAGACAGATCCCGTTCGGCGGCACGCTCTCCATCGAGCGCGCCGACTTCATGGAGGACGCGCCCAAGAAGTTCTTCCGCCTCAAGCCCGGCGGCGAGGTCCGGCTCCGCTATGGCTACTGGATCACCTGCAACGAGGTCATCAAGGACGGCGACGAGGTGGTCGAGCTGAGATGCACCTATGACCCGCAGACCAGGGGAGGCGACGCGCCGCCACCCGACGCCGAGGGGAACGTGCGGAAGGTCAAGGGCACGATCCACTGGGTCGCGACGAGCCACGCGGTGCCGATCGAGGTGAGGCTCTACGACCGGCTATTCACGGCCGAGCGACCCGGCAAGGCGACGGGCAACCCGATCGACGACCTCAACCCCGAGTCGCTCGAGGTGGTCGAGCGGGCCCTGCTCGAACCCAACTGGCGGACGACAGACGCGGAGAAGGCCGTGGGAACCGGGGCGTTCCGCGACGGGATCGAGCGCTTCCAGTTCGAGCGGCTCGGCTACTTCTGCGTCGATGAGAAGCTCACCCCGGATCAGGCGGGCGATCGACCCGTGTTCAACCGGGCCGTGACGCTCAAGGACTCCTGGGCCAAACAGGCGGGGAAGTAGCGTCTGGCACGCTGCTTTGTGAAGAATCAATGAACATCGCGTTCAGGCGATTCGACGGCGGGCCATGCGATTGTGGTCCCGCTATGTTACGGCCCCATGAAGAAGCAGCAAAATCTCATCATCCCTTCGGTGGCGCTCGCGATGCTGGCGTCGGCCACGTTCGCCGCGCCCGACGGGGCGGACGCGCCCGCCTTGCCCAGAGACCCCGACGTCCAGTTGAAGATCGGGTTGCAGGCGCAATTCCGCTACACCTACACGGTCGCGCCGGACGCGCCGGATCCCGCCAACGACGCGACGCTGGGGTTCTCGTTCCGGCGTCTGCGGCCCTCGTTCGACTTCCGGGCGTACGACGGCGAGCTCCGCCTGTACGCGCAGGGCGATGCCCCGAATGCCGGGAACATGAGGATTCTCGAGCTCTTCGCCGAGCACAAGCTCGACGACGATTGGACCATCAAGGGCGGGCAGATCCGCGTGGCCTTCAACCGGGAGATGTGGGTCTCGTCCAAGAAGCAGCAGGCGGTGGATCGCACCTCGATCGCCAACAACATCAACCCGGGACGAGAAGACAAGATCCACGCCGTCGAGCTCAAGTATCAGGCGGAGCCATGCCGGCTGTTCTTCACCCTCGGCGAGGGCATGGACTCGGCGTGGAAGTCCTACAACGGCCCCGGCTCGCAATGGAGCGTCACCGTTCGCGGCGAGATCCTGCTCCTCGGCGACAACTTCAAGCAGTTCGATCAGTTCACCGCCCCGGGCGGCACGAACCGCGGCCTGCTGCTCGGCGCGGCCGTGCACGTCCAGCAGACCCCCAACGCCGGCGACCGTTTCGCCTGGACCGCCGACCTGAGCTACCAGGACAGCGGGTTCAACGCGCTCCTGATGGGTGGCGGCCACGTCGCCGAGGACCGCGACTCCGGGGCGAGCCCGGAGCCCGAATCGCTGTACGGCGTCGCGGGCCACATCGGGTTCTACGTGTGCGACGACGTCGAGCCGTTCGTTCGATACGAATGGGGCACCGCCTCCGACGCGACCCACCCGGATCTGAACGTAGTCACGGCCGGCGTCAACTGGTACATCATCGGGCAGGCGCTCCGCTTCGTCGCCGACGCGAGCTGGGCACGCGACGGTGTGGGGCCGGCGTTCGACCGGAGTTCCGACGGGCTGCTCGCGACGCCGACGGGGGACAACCGGTTCATCTTCCGGGCCCAGATGCAGTTCCTCTTCTAGAATGCAGGCGGGACGAACGCCCGGCCGGTATCAAGGCCCGGAAGCACCGGCCCCGGAGCCCTCCCGTGCCGACCACCGCCCGCAACGTGCTCAACACGCCGCTCGAGCCCTGCTCGATGGACCCCGTGACCGGGTTCTACCGCGACGGGTGCTGCAACACGGGAGCGGGTGACACGGGCCTGCACACCGTGTGCGCCGTGATGACCACAGGATTCCTCGCATTCTCGGCCTCCCGCGGCAACGATCTCTCAACGCCATTCCCGGCATTCGGGTTCCCGGGCCTCAAGGCGGGTGATCGGTGGTGCGTGTGTGCGGCTCGATGGGTCGAGGCGTTCGAGGCGGGGGTCGCCCCGCCCGTCGTGCTCGAATCGACGCACATCTCGGTCCTCGAGTTCGTGGATCTCGAGGATCTCAAGCGGCACGAGGCGTAAGGGCAGAAGAACCAGACTCGAATCGTCGTCGCAGCCTGATCCCTGCATACTGACCAACGCCCCAATATCGTCAGAATCTGTCGTTCACGCGATCCCGAGTTCTTCGACGAGGAACTCCGCGATCTTCTCCGGGTCGTCCAGCGACTCCAGCCGCTCGCGGAATGACTCGTGCATCAGCCGGCGGGCGAGCGTCGCGAAGACCTTCATGTGCCCCGCCGCCCCGCCCCCGTCGCCCTCGGCCGCCGGCACCGCGAGAAGCAGGATCGTCGACACGGGCTTGCCGTCCATCGACTCCCACTCGACCGGGCTGGCGAGCCTGACGACCGTGAGCGTCGGGGCTTTGACCGCATCGCACTTGCAGTGCGGCACAGCGAACCCGTAGCCCAGGCCCGTCGAGTAGGTCTCCTCCCGCGCCCATACGGCCTCCTCGACGTCGCGCGGCGCCTCGGTGCGGCCCGTGATCCACATCACCTCGACGGCGTGGCGGATCGCCTCCTCCTTCGACGCCGCGTCGGCCCCAAGACGCATGCACTCGACGTCGACCACGGGCCGCGTGTCGGCGCCGGTGGCCTTCCAGTCAAACGAATCCAGCAGCGCCTCGACCTCGGCGGGGGAACCGGCTTCGCAGGCCGCGTCGAGGAGCTTGCGGCACCCGACGGCATCCGCCTCGCGCGTCGCGAGCTTGAGTGCCGCAACCCGGCGGGACGACCCACTGATCTCGTTGACCCCGAGCCCGATCATGAATGGCAGGTCTCGAGGACGGCCGCCCATCTCGCCGCAGACGCCGATCCACTTGTCGTGGGCGCGAGCGGCGTCGACGATGGTGCGCAGCACGCGGAGGAACGACGGGTGGTGCGGATCGCAGAGCGGGGCGACCGACGCGTTTCCCCGGTCGGCGGCCATCCAGTATTGGCAGAGGTCGTTGGTGCCGATGCTGAAGAAGTCGACGTGCGGGCAGAACAGGTCGACCGACAACGCAACCGACGGCACCTCGATCATCATCCCCACCGAAACGTCCGCCGCCGCGGGCACGCCCGACTCGTTCAGCGACCGTTGCGCCTCGATCACCTGCTGGCGGAACCACGCGGCCTCGTCCGGAACGGAGACCATCGGCGCCATGATCTTCAACGATCCGGGCGGCGCGTCGGCCCCGGCCCGCAGCAGCGCTCGCAACTGCGAGAACAGGAGACTCAACCGCCGCCGGTAGAGCCGAAGACCGCGGCAGCCCAGGAACGGGTTGTCCTCTTCCTCCATCCGCATGTAGGGCGCCGGCTTATCGCCCCCGATGTCGAATGTCCGGAAGATGACGGGCCGGCCCGCGGCGGCCTCCACGGCGGCCCTGTAGATCCCGTACTGCTCATCCTCGCTCGGCGCCGCGTCGCGATCGAGATAGAGGAACTCGGTGCGGAAGAGCCCCACGCCGTCGGCGCCCGTTGACACCGCGCGGGCGATCTCGATCGCGTCGGCGGCGTTGGTCGCGACCTCCAGCCGCCGACCGTCGGCGGTGACCGCGGGGCGGCGTGTGAGCGGAAGCAGCCGCGCTTCCCGGGCCTCGCGTGCGCCGTTCTCGCGTTCGTAGAAACGAGCAACGCCGGGCGTCACCGGCGATACGACAAACCCGCCATCGCCGTCGACGACGGCCTGATCCCCGCTCCGCGCGCACCCGCGCACGTCCTCCACGCCGATGATGCATGGAACGCCGAAGTTGCGCGCGAGGATCACCGTGTGCGACGTCGGACCCACGGCCCCTAGCACGAGCCCCTTGAGATAGGAGCGGTCCATCCTCAGCAACTGATTCGCGGTCAGGGTCTCGGCAAAGACGACGCTGTCGGCCGCCAGCTCGATCTCGGTCGTGCCCGCGTCATCGGGCAGCAGCCGGTCAAGCAACTGCATGGCGATGTCCTGCACGTCGATGGCCCGCTCTCGCACATAGGCGCTCGCCGCCGCCCGAAGCGTAGCGCTGAGCTTCTCGGCCGCCGCGACGACCGCCTGTGGTGCGGTCGCGCCGTTCAGGATCGCGGAACGGATCGCGACCAAGACCGCCGGATCGTTGGCGATCTGGGCATGAGCGGCGAGCAGAGCCTTTTCGGTGGCGCTCGCCGCGTGGCTCGCCCGATCGTCGAGGTCGGCCCGCACAGCTGCGATGGCGGACCGCGCCGCCGTTAACTCGGCTTCGAGTTCGCCGGGCTGCGCCGCCGCCGCCCAGTCGGGCAGCGCGAGTCCCCCCGCGTGCACCGCGACGCCCATACCCGTCCCGCCGCAGACCGCTTGTCCCCCCGCGTGCTGAACGCCAGGGCGACGGAGCATGATCGGCAGGCGCGTCGTGCGGGCGAGGCGGGACGCGGCGTCGGCCTCGGCAGCCGCGTCGGCTTCCTCGAGCACGTTGTCGATCAGATCGCGCAACGCCCCGATCGCGGCCTCAGCGTCGTCGCCCTCCGCGACGAGCAGACACGTATCCCCCTTGTGCACGTCGAGTCCGACCACCGACAGCACGCTGCACACATCGGCGGGGGGCGGCCCCTGCTCGATCTGCCGCGTCAGCGTGATCCCCGCGTCAAACTCCCCCGCCTTCGCGGCGAGGATGCTCGCGGGGCGCGCGTGCAGCCCGTTGTCGAGCGAACAGACGAAGCTGTGTTCAATCCGCATGGATCTCGACCAACCTCAACGCTTCTGCAGCGTGTGCCACGGCCGTGTCGGCCGTGTGAATGGCATATGGCCTCTTTCACGGCCGGGACGGCCGTGGCACACGGAACCACCGATGCCCTCAGCCGCCCGCCTTCGCGATCACGCCCTTCGGGTTCTTGATCGCCTCAGAGACCGACACCTGCACCGTCTTCTTGCCGTCGAAGCGTTCCTTCTTCTCGACCTCGATGTCCACGGCGAAGATGGCCACGTCGGCCTCCGAAATGTCCTTCGCGCTCAGCTCGTTCTCGATCCCCATCGAGCCCTGCGTCTCGACGCGGATCTCGTGCCCCTCGGCCTTCGCGGTCTTCTCGATCTGCTCGGCGGCCATGTAGGTGTGAGCGATGCCGGTCGGGCACGCGGTCACGGCGACGATCTTCATGGGTCCCTCCTGCGCTCAGCCTAAGCCTCGGCCGGCTCTCCGCGTGGTCGTGTGAATCTCTTGACGGCGTTGACCGCCAGAGCCGTCACCACTGTACCGATGATGATGGCGACGACGTACATGATCTTGTTGTCGACGACGAACAGCACAATCGGCCCCCCGTGCGGGGCATGGTCGCCCACCCCCGAGAGCATCGCGACCGTGCTCGCGGCCATCGATCCGAGCATGATGCATGGGATAACGCGGAGCGGGTCGGCCGCGGCGAAGGGGATTGCTCCCTCCGTAATCCCGATCATCCCCATGCCCAAGGCGGCGAGGCCCGACTCGCGCTCTTCCTCTCTCCACAGCTTTCGGCTGAGCAGCGTCGCGAGGCCCATCCCCAGGGGCGGGGTGCAGATCGCCGCGGCGACGGCGCCCATGACGGTGTAGTTCGGCGTCGGGGCGGTGATGAGCCCGGCAGCGAAGAAGAAGGCGGCCTTGTTGACCGGCCCGCCCATGTCAAAGGCGATCATCGCCCCGAGCACCACCGCCAGCACGATGGCGCTGCCGGCCTGGAGGTGGACGAGTTGGGCCCCCAGCCAGTTGTTGAGGTCGGCGATCGGGGGCCCGAGCAGCAGGATCATCGCGGCCCCGACGACCAGCGTGGAGGTGATCGGAATGATCAGGATGGGCATGATGGGCCTGATCAGCTTGTGCGTCGGGATCTTCTTGATCCCCTGAACCACGTAGCCCGCGAGCAGCCCCGCGACGATCGCGCCCAGAAACCCGACCGGGACATCTGGTGCCCCGCTCGGATCGGGGAAGAATGCGTGCAATTGCAGGTCGTTGCAGAGGTAACCGCCGATGGCGCCGGCGACCAGGCCCGGCTTGCCCGCGATCGAATAGGCGATGTAGGCCGCGAGGATGGCGAGCATCAGCTTGAATGACGCCACGCCGAGCTTGAGCATGAAGAAGAGAGCCGGCACGCCCGCCGGGTCCGGGGCGTTGTTGTCGCCCCTTGGCGCAAACGCCAACGCCGCCGCGATGAGGATGCCGCCGCACGCGATGAAGGGGATGGCGAAAGAAACGCCCGTAAGCAGGTGCTGGCGCAGCTTCTTGAGTTCTTCCATCGTGGTCCCCAGCGGCGGGTGATTTGGGTCGGGAGGGCGATCATATCGAAAAACACGACCCCGGTGGGCGGGAGGCGGTCGGGGTGCGGCGCAACTCCGGGCGTGTTCCGGGTTTCGATCGACGCGGGGCGGGTGTACCATCGAGACCGCGACCACGCGGCATTCTGAGACACGAACAGCGGCCGGATCTGGTCCGGCCCGAAAGAGAACGGAGCACTTCCGATGCGGTGTGCAATCATGCTGTCGGCCGGGCTGGCGATGTCGATCCTTACTTGCGGGGCCCAGGCCGGGATTGCGGACGAGGCGGGCGTCGCCCAGAGTGACAGCATCGACCTCACCCGCCCCACGCTCTTCGTGGTCGGCTACGCCCACCTCGACACGCAGTGGCGCTGGACCTACATCGACACGATCCGTGACTTCATCCCCGCGACGATGGAGCGGAACTACGACCTGTTCGAGAAGTACCCCGACTACGTCTTCAACTTCGGGGGCTCGCGCCGCTACGAGATGATGGAGGAGTACTACCCGGACGACTTCGCGAGGCTGCACGACTACATCAAGACGGGCCGGTGGTTCCCCTGCGGCTCGAGCGTCGACGAGAACGACGCGAACGTGCCCAGCGCCGAGTCGCAGATCCGCCATGCGCTCTACGGCAACCGCTACTTCCGGCGCGAGTTCGGGGTCGCAAGCGACGAGTTCATGCTGCCCGACTGCTTCGGCTTCCCGGCGGGCCTGCCCAGCGTGCTCGCCCACTGCGGGATCAAGGGCTTCTCGACGCAGAAGCTGACGTGGAACGCGGTCGTCCCGATCCCGTTCAAGGTGGGCGTGTGGGAGGGGCCGGACGGGCGATCGGTGATCGCGGCCCTCGACCCGGGCTCGTACGCGGGTGATGTCCGCGAGGACCTCTCGAAGTCGGACTCGTGGGAGCAGCGGATCGACAACAACGGCAAGAAGTCGGGTGTGTTCGTCGATTACCACTACTACGGCACGGGAGACACGGGCGGGGCGCCCAAGGAAGACTCGGTGGCGATGATCGAGACGGGCGTCAAGAACGGACGCAAGCCCGACGCGCCGATCCACGTCGTCTCGAGCACGTCGGACGCGATGATCCACGCGATCACCGACGACCAGCGGGCTCACCTGCCCCGCTACAAGGGCGAACTCGAGCTGACGCAGCACTCCGCCGGCTCGGTCTCGTCCCAGGCGTACATGAAGCGGTGGAACCGCAAGAACGAGCTGCTCGCCGACAGCGCCGAGAGGGCTTCGACCGCGGCCTGGTGGCTGGGTTCGGGCGGGTACCCCGCCGACCGGCTCGAGAAGGCGTGGGGGCTGGTGCTGGGCTCGCAGATGCACGACATCCTGCCGGGCACCAGCGTGCCGCTGGCGTACGACCTCTCGTGGAATGACGAGGTCATCGCGGCCAACCAGTTCGGCGCGGTGCTCACCGACGCGGCCCGGGCGGTGATCAGCGGCATGGACACACTCGCCGACGGGACGAGCATCGTCGTGTTCAACCCGCTCGCGTGGGACCGGTCGGACGTGGTCGAGGCCGACGTGCCCTTCACGGGCCCGACGCCCATCGGCGTGACGGTGACCGGGCCCGATGGCAGGCCGGCCCCGGCTCAGATCCTCCACGTTGCCGACGGCGTGGCCCATGTCGCGTTCGTCGCCGACGCGCCCTCGGTCGGCTTCGCGAGCTACTCGGTCGAGCTTGGGCAGGCCACGAAGGCCGCCCAGGCTTCGGCGCTCACGATCGCCCCCGACGGCAAGCGTCTCGAGAACGGGCGCTACGTCGTCGAGCTGAACGACCGTGGCGACGTCTCCTCGATCTACGACAAGCGGGCGAAGCAGGAGTTGCTCCGCGCCCCGGCCCGCATCGGGCTGCACTACGAGAACCCCAGCCAGTGGCCCGCGTGGAACCAGGACTGGGACGACCGGATCAAGCCAGCGACCTCGTACGTCGGCGAGTCGGGCCCGGTGACCTTCACGGTGGTCGAGAACGGGCCCGCCCGCGTCGCGGTCGAGGTGACGCGCGAGGCCGAGGGCTCGGTGTTCACGCAGCGCATCCGCCTCGGCGCGGGCAGCGACCGCGTCGAGTTTGACACCGACATCGACTGGAGCACCCGCGAGCGGAGCGTGCGGGCCGCCTTCCCGCTCACCGCGAGCAACCCGGAGGCGACCTACGACATCCAGGTCGGCACGCTGGATCGCCCCAACATGCACGAGAAGCAGTACGAGTACGGTTTCCAGCAGTGGTTCGACCTCACCGACGCGAGCGGCGATTTCGGCACGACGGTGATGTGCGACAGCAAGTACGGGTCGGACAAGCCCGACGACAACACCGTCCGCCTGACGATGGTCTACACGCCAGGCGTGCGGGGTGGGTATCCCGACCAGTCGAGCCAGGACATCGGGCGGCACCACATCCTCTACGCGGTGCAGGGGCACACCGGCGACTGGCGCGCCGAGCGCAGCTACGAGCAGGCGGCGAGGCTCAACCAGCCGCTGGTGCCGTTCCGGGCGCCGGGGCACGCGGGCGCGCTGGGCAAGCGGTTCTCGATGGTGCAGGTGAGCGACCCCCGCGTGAGCGTGCAGGCGCTCAAGAAGGCCGAGGATTCGGACGAGGTCATCGTCCGTCTGCGCGAGCAGTCGGGCGAGGACATCCGAGGTGTCAGGGTCTCGGTGGGCGACAGGGTCCTCGCCGCCCGCGAGGTCGACGGGCAGGAGCGGCCCATCGGTGACGCGAAGGTCACCGACGGCTCGCTTGTCACCGACATCCACGGCTACGGCCTGAGAGCCTTCGCGCTGCGCATCGCCGAGCCATCGGCCTCCGAGCGCATCGCCGCGACGAGGTCGACCCCGGTCGACCTCATGTTCGACACCGACGCGATCAGCACCAACGCGAACCCGGCCGACGGCGCGATGACCATCGCCCACGAGGCCTACCCCGCCGAGCAGATGCCCGGATCGCTCACCGTCGATGGCGTGGAGTTCGAGCTGGGCTCGGGCGCCAAGGACAGCAAGCTCAACGCGATCACCGCCCGCGGCCAGCGGATCAAGCTGCCCACCGGGTCGTTCAACCGCGTCGAGCTGCTCGCCGCGTCGAGCGACGGGGACGTCGACGCGACCTTCTCGGTCAGCGGCGCCAAGGCCCGCGCGACCGTGCAGGACTGGGGCGACTACGTCGGGCAGTGGGACCATCGCGAATGGCCCGGCGAGGTGTTCGACCCGCGCTACCCCTGGGGCTCGACCGACATCATCGGGCTCACGCCGGGCTTCGCCAAGCCCGCTGAGATCGGCTGGTACGTCTCCCACCACCACAGGGCGGACGGCGGCGAGCACGGCTCCGACGCGCTCTACCGCTACTGCTACCTCTTCAAGATCGGTCTCGACGCGCCGAAGGGCGCCGACACGCTGATCCTGCCAAACGATCCGCGCGTGAAGATCTTCGCCGTTTCGACGGTCAGCAAGGCCGATCCGTCGACCGTCCCCGCGGCTCCGCTGTTCGACACCCTGAAGGACCACGTGCAGGGACCGCCCAGCATCGCGGCGGGCGACGGGCCCACCGACGACGCCGGCGTGTTCACCGATTCGGTCGAGGTCGCGGTCAAGCACGGGCTCTACTGGCAGCAGGGCTCGTATCACTACACGATCGACGGCTCGACGCCCACGGCTGCATCACCCGTCTACGAGGGCCCGATCACGCTGGGCAAGTCCGCGACGGTCAGGGTCGTAGCCCAGCACGCCGACGGCTCGCTGGGCCCGGTCGCGTCGGAGACGGTGAAGGTCAACGACCGCACGCCGCCCGCGCTGGCGGGGGCGTCGGGCATGTACGAGACGCCCGAGGTGACGGTGAGGTTCTCCGAGCCGGTCGCCAGCGTGCGGGCCGATCAGTTCCGCCTCGACCCGCCGATCGCGATCCGGGGCGTCGGCGTGTCGGACGACGGGCGTTCAGTCGCGGTGCACCTCGCCTCGCCGCCACAGGTGGGCCAGGAGTACACGCTGATCGCCGGCAACATCAAGGACGCCTCGCCCTCGGGCAACACGCTCACCCAGGCGTCGGCGACGTTCAGCGTGCCGGGCCCGGTGTTCACGCTCGACGAGATCGGGCACGATCTGTACGGCAAGTCGTTCAGCGACATCAAGGACCTGCCGGTCAGCGGCGACGATCCCTGGACCATGAACGTGTGGGTCAAGATGGACAAGCAGCCCACCAACCACACACTGCTCGTCGGGTTCGGCAAGGCCTCGGGGATGAGGCCAGGGCAAGCCCGCTACCTGTGCAAGTTCGCCAACGGCGTGCACTTCTGGAGCCACAACCAGGACGCCCCGGGCACCGTGCAGTACGACCTGGGCCGCTGGCAGATGATCACCACCACCTTCGACGGCTCGGTCGCCCGGGTCTACAAGGACGGCGAGCTGATCGGCGAGCGGGCGGTGCGCCTGGCCGACGACGACAACGTCGTCAACATCGCGCCGGTCGACCCCTGGGACCGGCGCTACCACTTCGGGGGCGATCTCGCGGGGCTGACGATCTGGAACTCGGCGCTGCCGGCCCCGGCGATCAAGACGCTCGTCGCATCGTCGCCGAACTGAGCCCACGACGGGACGTAAATCACCGCGGCGGCCCGCGTCGGGTCGCCGCGCTCGTTTGAGAACGGGAGTCCGCCCGCATGAAGGCGGGTCTGTCGATCATCTCGTGTCTGCTCGCGCTCGTCGTCGCCGCGGCGTCGGCGCTCGCCCACCCTGCGCTGGGCACGATCGCCAACGTCAGCGTGAAGGAGGGCCCGGACGGCCCGTTCGTCGAGGTGATCGTCACGCACGACGCCCTCGCCTACGCGCTCAACGACACCTCGACGCGCATCACCGACCCGCAGATGTATGCCCTGCTCGACGGGCCCCGGGCCGACCTCGGCGCGGCGTTGCAGGACGGGCGTGAGCGGTTCCAGGCGGGCTTCAAGGTCTTCGCCGACGGTGAGCCACTCGAGCTCGAACTCGTCCAGTCCCCCACGCTCGATCTGATCGACCAGTGGAAGGCCGACAACCCGAGCGAGCGGCTGCCGGTCAAGCTCGAGTTCATCGCTCGCACCAATCTGCCGACGGGCACGCGGGCAATTTCGGTGCGGGCACCGGCGGTGCTCGACCAGGTTATCCTGGGGGTCGCCCGTCTGGGTCGAGAGACGAGCTATCTGCCCGTCGAGCCCGGCGAGACCTCGCCCGAGTTCGACGTGAGCTGGGTCACCCGGTCACCCGCGGGCGAGCAGGCCGACGCGGCAGAAGGGTCGCCCGCCAACCAGGCCGAGTCCAACGCCAAGGCCCACACAGCCTCCGAGCCGGGGGTGCTCGCGATCGCCTGGCGCTACATCGTGCTGGGCTACGAGCACATCATGCCGGAGGGCACCGACCACGAGCTGTTCATCCTGGGCCTCTTCCTGCTCAACAGCCGCTTCCGCGACCTGATCTGGCAGACGACGACCTTCACGCTCGCCCACACCTGCACGCTCACGCTCGCGACGCTAGGGCTCGTCCACATCCCGTCGGGCGTGGTCGAGCCGATCATCGCGGCGACGATCGCCTTCATCGCGATCGAGAACCTGTTCGTGACGAAGATCCATCCGTGGCGTCCCGCGGTGGCGTTCCTCTTCGGTCTCGCGCACGGGCTGGGCTTCGCCTCGGGCCTGCTGAGCATCGGGCTTCCACCCCACCAGCTCGCCACGGGCATCGTCGCCTTCAACGTGGGTGTCGAGGGCGGGCACCTGACGATCATCGTGCTCGCGTTCCTCACGCTGGGCTGGTTCCGGGGCGAGAAATGGTACCGCTCGAGGATCGCGGTGCCGCTCTCGGTCGTGATCGCGCTGATCGCGCTGTACTGGTTCGTGCAGCGGCTGGTCTGATCATGCCACCTGTGCAGCCTTCGGACGCCTCGGAAGGAGCCCTGATCGCAAGCGATGGGCCAAAGTGCAAGAGGATCCGAACGCGATCCGGCGCCCGGCCCGTCGCTCGCGCTCGGGGTTCTTTCTGTCGCATCGCTCGTATCATCCCGCATGGCCGGACCAAACGAGCCCCGGGGCACGACCGAGCCCCAGACCGGGCCTGACTTTGCCGAGCGCCTCGCCGCCTCGTGGCGCTGGGCGAAACTGGCGCTCCAGGTCGGCCTGCCCGCTCTCGTCGTCTGGCTCGCCTGGCGCGAGATCCACGCGCTCGACCTCCACAAGATCCGCGACACGATCGACACCGCCGACGCGACCCTCGTCGCCCTGGGCATCGCGGTCGCCTTCTTCGCCCTCGCGGTCATGGGGCTCTACGACGCGGTCGCCTTCCCCAAGGGGCGGTCTGGCACGCTGAGCTTCCCTCGCCGCTGGCTGCTGGGCGCCACCCTCTTCGGCTGGACCAACTTCGTCTCGATGGGGCCCGTCGGGGGGCCCGCGATCCGCCTGCTCGCCTACCGCCGCTTCGGGCTCAGCGGCCCGGAGATCACGCGGGGACTCGTCGCCCACTACATCGCCAGCGCCGCGGGGCTCACGGCCTGGCTGCTCGCGGCGTGGCTGCCGATCGGAATCTCTTCCTCGGCGCTCGTGATCAGGCTCGCGATTGCGCTCATCGGCTCGGTCGTCTTCGCGGTCGTCGCCGCCCGCGCCGCGGTGCCGATTCTCAAGCGCCACCGTTACGGCGCCGAGCTCGATCGGCTGCCCATGGCGCCGCTGGGCCTCGTTTCCTTCCTCGACTGG
This sequence comes from Phycisphaeraceae bacterium, assembly GCA_023898685.1. Classification (GTDB taxonomy): domain Bacteria; phylum Planctomycetota; class Phycisphaerae; order Phycisphaerales; family UBA1924; genus UBA1926. The sequence continues at coordinate 1,768,787 of CP060234.1, read as the reverse complement.
GGGCTCACACTGCTCGCGTTCGAGCTGATTGTCCGATCGGTCGGGGTCACGCTCGAGCCGAGCGGCGCCGCCCGGACGGTGCTGACGGGCCAGTTCGCGGGGCTGATGAGCATGATCCCGGGGGGCCTGGGCAGCGCCGACGCCGTCTGGTTCAAGGGATTCGACCTGCTGGGCGTGGGCCACAACGAGGCGGCGGCCGCGATCGTCGCCTTCCGTGCCGGGTTCTTCCTCCTTCCCTGGGCGGGCTCGCTGATCGTCATCTACATCGCGCTCGCGACCCAGTCCGAGCGGCTCCGCCTCTGGCAGCGCCGCGTCGTCGCGGGGGCCGTCGCGGTCAACGCCATCCTCCTGCTGCTCAGCGCCGCGACGCCCGCGGTGGGCGACCGCCTTCACGCGGTCGCCCGCCTCGTCCCGCTCAGCGCGATCGAGGCGTCGCACCTGCTCGCCGCGGTCTCGGCCCTCCTGATGCTCCTGCTCGTGCGGGGGCTGCTCAGGGGATACCGCAGCGCGTTCGTGCTCACGGTCACGATGCTCCTCGCCTCGGCGATCGCCCATCCCCTGAAGGGTGGCGACGTCGAAGAGGCCGTCGCGTCGGTCGTCCTGCTGGGCCTGCTCGTCGGCGTGCGCGGGGCGTTCACGAGGCGGGGACGCGTGCCGATCGGGTGGCAGCTCCTCTTCGCCGCGGGGCTGGGGGCGCTGGCGCTCTACCTCATCTCGGGCTTCGCGGCCTTCGAGAAGATCCCCTACCACCAGGATCTGTGGATCACCTTCGCCGAGAAGGCCGAGGCAAGCCGGTTCCTGCGGGGCGGCGTGCTGCTCGGCGCGGTCGTCCTCGTCGCGGCGGTGCGGCAGGCGACGCGCCCCGTGTCGTTGTGGGTGAAGCCCGGCGCCGAGGACGTGGACCGGGCCGTGCCGTTCATCCGCGCGCACGCCGAGTGGGCCGACCCGCTGCTCGTCGGGGCGCGAGACAAGGGCGTGTGGTTCTTCGAACCGAGGGCAGGCGGGCCTCCAGCGGGCCTCGTGCTCTATCAGCGGCAGGGCGACAAGCTGATCGTGCTCAAAGACCCCGTGCTCGCCCCGGACGCCGAGCCCCCCGCCGTCATCGAAGCGTTCCTCCGCTTCGCCGATGACCTCGATGTCGACGTGGTCTTCTCCATGATTTCTGCCGACTGGATGAGCCACCTGCACGAGTTCGGGTTCCACTTCCTCAAGATCAACGAGGAGGCGATCGTGCCGCTCGATGGCTTCTCGCTCGAGGGCGGGAAGAACGCGGGCTTCCGCCGCAACCAGCGCGACATGGAGAAGGCGGGCGTCATTGACGAGTTCATCGAGCCGCCCCTCGATGATGCGCTCGTCGACCAGCTCCGCGAGGTCAGCGACGCGTGGCTCGCTTCGAAGGGCGGGCACGAGTTGCAGTTCAGCGCCTGCTGCTTCTCACCCTGGTACGTGCGGGCCAACCCCGTGGGCTTGGCCCGCGACGCGGGGGGACGCATCGTTGCCTTTGTCAACGTTCTTGCGACGCGTCCGGGCGGGCCCGCGATGCTCGATTTCATGCGCTACACGCCCGAGGCGCCCCCCAACGTGATGGACTTCGTCATCATCCGCACGATGCAGACCCTCGCCGAGCGTGGATACGCCAGCTTCAGCCTGGGCGCCGCCCCGCTCAGCGACGTCGGCGTGTTCAAGGGCTCGCGGATGGCCGAGCGGCTGCTGCACCTCTTCTCGCTCAAGGCCGAGCGGATCTACAACTACCGGGGCCTGCTCCACTACAAGAGCAAGTTCCACCCGGAGTGGGAGCCCCGCTACCTGGCGTACCAGCAGCCCTGGGACTGGGCCTCGGCCCTGATCGCCGTCACCCGTCTGGTCGGGGCCCGGGGGCGGGACGACCGACGCCGGATCGCGGCGGCCCGGATGGGGATCGAGCCCTCGCCCGAGGCCGGCCCAACCGGCGGGGCATAAGACCAGGATCGGTTTCATGCCCAACGAGCCACGGGCGCGCGCCCGTGGAGCGGTATGCGTACGAGGCTCTGTGGGCTCGCTGGAGCCTCTGCCCCGCCCGACCCGATGGATACCCGGAGGCACACAATGCGGCTGACGATCATCATCCCCACACGCGCGGGCGACGGCCGGACGGCCGAGACGTGCTTGGACGCACTCCGCGACCAACTCGCGCCGGGAGACGAGGTCATCGTCTCCGTGGACGGGGAGCATGCTCCGGAGCGGCTCGCGGATCGGCCCGACATCCGGGTGGTTGCGGGCCCCAAGGCAGGGCCGGGCGGCGCCCGAAACCGCGCCCTTGAGCAGGCGTCGGGCGAGGTGATCCTCTTCCTCAACGACGACGTCGTCGCCCACGAGGGCCTGCTCGACGCCCACCGGCGCGCGCACGGCGAGCGTGGGCCCGGCCACCCCGCGATGGTGCTGGGCTCGGCCCCCTGGGAGGTCCCCGCCGACGATCGGGTCATCGACCGGCTCGTCCGCGCGACCTCGATGATCTTCTTCTATGACCGGATGACCGACCCGGACTCCGATCGCGACTGGGGCTTCCGGCACGCGTGGACGCTCAACCTATCGCTCCCCGCCTCGATCATGCGCCGCTACGACGAGCGGCTCGCACAGCCCATGTTCGACGATCTCGAGTGGGCCGCCCGTGTGCAGCAGGAGACCGGCGCCCCGGTGCTCTACCGCCCCGGGGCGTGCGTCACGCACCGGCACCGATACACCCCTGCGATGCTGCTGAGGCGGGAGGCGCTGCTGGGGCACCAGGCGGGCGAGTTGCACAAAGTGAACCCCCCTGTAGCCCGCGATGTGTTCGGGGATCGTTACGAGCACACCCCCGACCGCGTCGGGGACCACGAAACCCAACTCTGTGCACACGAGGCGGGCGCCCGAGCCGCATTCGCCGACCTGCTCGCCATCACTCATGACCCGGCCGATTCGATCGACGATGAGGGGGTCGCCGCCCTGTTCGGCTCCTGCCGGGCGTGGCGCGACGCCGCCCGGTCGATCGGCTTTCTGGGATGGGCCGAGGGCCGGGACGCCCAAGCCGTGCAGGCCGACGCGGAAGGGCGGCTCGCCGGATCGATCGCGGCGCGGGCCGCGTCCTGAGACGGTCAAGCCCCTCACGACGATTCACAGCGACAAACCCCGATTCGGGGAGCGTCTGTTCTTCGGATCTCATCCCGATCTGGCCGATAGGTCGCGTGTGGTTGTGCGCCTACCCAGCGGCGATCCCCCCAACGACGCGTCACGCGTCGGCGTCTCGCTCCGCGGCTTCTCGGGGGCCCGCCTCGAGATCGTCAGCCGTGGCGGGCGGGGCTGGGTCCGAAAGACGGCGGGCGAGGGGGCGTCGGCCCGGCTCGAAGCCGAGCGGCGGCGGCTGGCGTGGCTCGCGGGGATCGGCCTGGAGTCAGGCCTGTTCGTGGTGCCCGAACTGGGGGTGCACGGCGAGGCCGATGGGCGGGCGTGGTACGAGATCGAGTACGTCCCGGGGCGGTCGGTCGAGTCGGTCGCGGGCGAGGACGGGCAGGTCGCGGGGCGTGCCCTGGGCGAGCGGTTGGGCGGGGCAATCAGGGTGGTCCGCGACGCGGCTCCCGGGCCCGACGCGAGCGTCCACGCGGCGTTCCTCGAACAGAAAATCCGGCAGACGCTGGCGGTGCTGCCTTCGAAGTGCGACGGGCACGCGCTGCTCGCTCCGCTCGCGATGGCGTACGCGGAGCGGGTCGGGCGGCTGGACCTGGAGAAAGCCGGGCGGCTGGCCGCGGCGTGCGGGGGCGGCTGCCACGGCGATCTGGCGCTCGACAACGTGCTGGTGGGTCGCGACGGCGGCCTGGTGTTGATTGACCCGCTGGTGAGCGACTCGGAGACCGCCTGCTGGGATGCGGCGAAGGTGATGCAGAGCTCGCTGGCGTGCTGGGGCAGCGTGAAGGCGGGCGACGTGTCGCTGGGGGGCGCGGGTGTGCGCACGCGCCGGCCCGGCGGGCTGGCGGCGCTGCACACCGCGTTCCTGGGCGTGGTGCTGGGTGACGGGTTCGACGAACACACGCTGGGCGTGCACCTCGTCGTGACGCTGTCACGGGTGATGCGGTACGTGGACGGGCTGCGGCTGGCGCCGCTGCTCGCGGCCTGCGTGGAACTGATGGGCCGGATTGAAAGCGGGAGGGCTCGACTCGATGAACCTCTTGATTCCCTGCGCGGGGCGCTCGAGCCGGTACTCGACCGCGACGCCCAAGTATCTGCTCGCGATGCCCGACGGGCGGACGATGCTCGAGCACGCGGCGGGCCGGTTCGGCGCGTCGGCTGAGCGGGTCGTCATCGGGGTGCTGCGCGAGCACGACGAGCGGTTCGGCGTGGTGCGTCTGCTGCGCGGCCTGTTCGAGGGCTCGGAGATCGTCGTCTTCGACGCGGTGACGAGCGGGCAGGCGGAGACAGTTGCGGAGATGGTCACACGCGCGAAGGTGCGGGGCCCGGTGCTCGTCAAGGACTCGGACTCGGCGTTCGTGCCCTCGCGCGAATACCCCGAGAGCGCGAATGCGGTGAGCGTGTGCAGCGCCCGCGAGGTGCGGGGCGTGCGGCTGGACAACAAGGGGTTCGCCCGCCTGAACGAGCAGGGGCAGATCGTCGCGACGCTGGAGAAGCAGATCAGCTCGGAGTGGTTCAGCTGCGGGGGCTACTGGTTCTGCGATGCGGAGCAATACGTCCGCGAATTCCGCGCCCACATGGACGCGAGCGACGGGCGGGAGTGCTACCTGAGCCACGTGATCGACCGGATGATCGGGCTGGGCGAGCCGTTCGTGCCGGTCTCGTGCACGGGGTACGAGGACTGGGGCACCGAGGCGGAGTGGATCGCCTACCGCTCGCGGTTCGGGACGTACATCATCGACATCGACGGGGTGCTCTACGAGAACGGGCGGCGGCACTGGGCGCCGCGCTGGGGCGAGTCGGCGCCGATTCCCGAGGCGGTCGGGGCGGTGCGTGAACTCAGCGCCCGCGGGCAGTGCATCGTGCTGATGACGAGCCGGCCCGAGTGCTTCCGGGACGCGACCGAGAGGCAGCTCCGCGAGGAAGGGGTGCCGTATGACAAGCTCGTGATGGGCGTGCTGCACGGGACGCGGTACGTGGTGAACGACTACGCCGACTCGACGCCCTTCCCCGCGGCGGTCGCGGTCAACACGAGGCGGAACAGCGGGGACTGGGTCGACGCGGTCGGCCAGGCGACGGGCAGCGACGAGAGGGGGCGATGATGGCGGTGAGAGAACCGAGCCAGATCCGAGAGCACCTGGGCGAGCTGGCCAGGACGAGGCCCGACTACCAGGGCGGGGGGCTGCGCGACCCCGACACGATCCTGTGCAGCGACCTGACCGAGGGCGAGCGGTTCGGGCTGCTGGCGGCGCTGCGCGAGGCGGAGCGTCGGGCGGAGCGCGACGGCCGAGCGTGCCGCTACCTCGAGATCGGGGTGCTGGCGGGGGGCACGATCCACTTCCTGAAGCGCAACTGCCGGGGCACCGAATTCACGGGGGTCGATCTCTTCGAGGACTGGCGGCCCGACGAGGAGAACACGCACATGAGCGGGTCGTTCCGCATCGCCGACGTGCAGGCGGCGCTCGGGCCCGATGTGCGGCTGATCAAGGGGGCGTGGACCGAAGTTGCGCCGGCGCTCGAGGGCGAGCGGTTCGACGTCGTGTTCATCGACGCGAACCACGCGTACGAGGCGGTGAAGGAGGACTTCGGGCTCGTGCGGCCCCTGCTGCGACCCGGGGCGAGCGTGGGGTTCCACAACTGCGCGTTCGACCGGGGGCCCGACCTGATGTACGTCGACACCGACGGGGGGCCTTGGAAGTTCACACAGGAGCTGCGGCGGGATCCGTCGTGCTGGATGTCGATCGAGAAGGATCGGCTTCGGGTGTTCGAGGTCGAGTGACTTGGGTCAGGCGAGGGGCCGATCACGCCGCGTGCGCTCAGGCGGCGGATTGCGAAGCATGCTCCGTCACCCGGTCGTAGATTCGCCGGACGTGCAAGCCGGCGTCCTCGTAGACCTGGCGTCGGGCCCAGATCGCGTCCTCGTGCAGCCATGAACTGATGAGCACGACCCCGGCGTCGTGATCGCCGGCGTCGGCGGGCGCGATGACCGGAACGCCGAGGATGGTGGCCCCCCACCGCTCGGGGTCGTCGTCGGCGACCGCGGCGATGCGCAGGCCGAGCTCGTGCAGCGATTCCCAGATCGCTCGGGTGTGGGCGCCGGCGCCATGGAGGATGATCCGCCGACCGGCGAGATCGCGAGTGGCCGCGGCGAGGCGGGTCTCGAAATCGTCCGGCACGGTGAAGGCCGCGGCGTGGGCGGGGTCGCGTGCGATCGCGGCCCGGGCGCCTCTGTCGGGCTCCTGCGAGTGCAACGCATGCAACTCCGCCACCAGGCTATGGGCAAATGCATCCATCCCGAAGATCGCCCGGGCGGATTCGACGCAACGGGCCCGCATCGGGCCGAGGTGGGCGGCGGGCAGGCCCGCGATCGCGTCGGCGAAGCGCTCGGCGGTCTCGGCGTCACCCGCGTCCGGGGGACACTCCACCACGACACCGTCGGTTCCGCCCCGGATTCCCTCCGCGGCCCCGCCGGGCGTGACAAGCGGCACACAGCCGTGGGCGGCCGCCTCGATGCGTGCAAGCCCGAGCCCTTCGGAGCGCGAGGGCATGAGCAGCAGGTCGTGGTCGGCGTAGACCGCACCGATCCGGTCGGCGTCGACCGGCCCGGGCATGGTGACGCCGCCGAGCCGCTCGGCCTCGCGCTGCGTGGCATCGCGCGAGGGTCCATCACCGATGATGGTGAGCTCGCACGCCCGGCCCCGCTTTCGCAGGAGACGCACGACGCCGAGAGTGGCGCCCGCGCGCTTCTGGAACGCGTCCAGCCGGCCCACGTAGAGCAGGCGGATGGGGTCGTGGGCCGGGCCGGTGGCGACCGGCGCCGCGGCGTCGACCGGCACGCCCGTGCGAATGACGCGGAGGCAGTCGGGATCGCAGGCCCGCTCGCGTCGGAGATGGTCGGCCGAGGCCAGGCTCACGCAGAAGACCCGCGAGAGGGCGGGCGCGAAGCGGCGGATGAGCTCGGTGTCGTAGCGGATGTCGGTGTGCATCCAGCCGACGACGCGGATGCCATCGCCCGGATCATGGTGTGCGGCGACGCAGGCTGCCGCGTACGCCTCGCCAGAGAGCTGGGGGGCGAGCACGATGGGCCCCGCGCCACATCCTCGCAGACGCTCGATTGATTCCGCGAACAGCCGGACGAAATCATCGAGGCCGAGGCGTTCGGCCGTCCCGTTGATCCCGGGGCCGACGAGTTCACACAGGCCGCCGCGCGCCGCCAGCGCGTCGCGGGTCCGCTTCGCCCAGGTCGTCACGCCTCCCAGCTCGAACCCGTGCGGCAGGGCGATCACGAGGCCGATCGGGGGGGCCGGCTGTGTTGGCTGGTCAGGCAACGCGCCGCTCCCGCGTCAGATCGGCCCGGGGGCGGTTCCAGGCCAAGCCGTCGGCCCGGGCGTGCCCGAGTTGCTCGGCGAAACGATCGCCCAGCTCATCGCGGGGCAGCTCGCCCGCGAGCAGGGCGTGCAGCCAGCGGTCGGCGTTGCAGAACAGCTGGCCCAGCTTGAGCCCGGCCTGCGCCGGGGCGAACGACTCGGCGAGTGGTGCGAACAGCGGCTGGGGGACACCGCTCGACCAGTGGCGGAACTCGAGCGCTCCGTCCGGGCTGTCGAACCGGAAGTGCGAGGCGTAGGCGGCGTAGGCCGAGGCGAGGCACCGCAGGTAGGCGTCGTCGGCGAGCAGCGAGGCGAGCCGATCCCACCGGGTTGGCGTGCCAAGGCCCGTGTCGGTGTAGCGCAGGAGGAAGGGTTCGAAGGCGTCGGTGATCGCGCGGAAGGGGTGGAGGTAGCGGCGGTAGTGGGTGATGCCGCAGGAGACGGGGTAGCGCAGCGAGTAGGACTCGTCGAAGTTGATCAGCTTGCGGAGGTCGCGGGCAAGCCCGAACAGGCACTCGTCGGACATGTAGAAGGCCGTCGTGAGCTCGAACCAGGGGACCCAGACGCGCTGGTCGAAGACGCGCGAGGCGCCGGGGGGCAGTTCGAGGTCGAGGTAGCCCGGGGTGGTCGCGATTGCTTCGAGGAGGGCAGGGTCGAGCCACAGGTCGGCGCGGGTCTTGAAGACACGGGCGTCGGGGTCAAGGTGGTCGAGGCCGATGTCCATCGCGAGCATCTGGGGCCAGACGTTGCCGATGCCACGGATCGGTGGGTCGGGGCGGACGATCAGTTCGACACCGAGGTCTCGCAGGCGGGCGCATGTGTCCGGGTCGCGATCGGCCTCGCTCTGCCAGGTCACCATGAGCACGCGGCCGACAAGCCGTCGCTCGCGCATCGCGTTCCACGACGTGACGCCGCGCTCGAGCAGATCGGGCGTGCGGAGGAGCCCGGTGACGAGGACGTGGAAGGGCCTCACGCCGCGGCCTCCTCTCCGCCGTTGCTCTCGCTCGCGAGCCTCTGGGGCAGGCCCCAGAGGTTCAGTCCGGCGAATGCTTCGTGGCCTTGTTCCTGCCAGAAGCGGAGCACCTCGAGTTCGTGCCATGGCTGGTCGTCCATCGAGATGAGCCCCCGCAGATCGTCGTAAGCCCCCCACCACTCGGGCGGGGTGTCGGCGAGGCGGAGCCCGGTCTCGTCGAGGGCCTGGTTGTAGGTCGCGTCGATCTGGGCAGCGGGCTTGCGGCCCGGGAAGCGGACCGTTTCGGACATCTTGTACCACGCGTGCTTGGCGATTAGACGGCGGCGGTTGGCGAACTGGAGGTGCATCACGCCGCCCCGCGACTGGTCGGCGAGGGGGCGGCGGATCGGTCTTGAGCGCACGCCGTTGGGCGTCTGCTGATGCATGTCGTAGCCGTCCCGCTGGGAGCGATAGCACAGATCGGGGTGGTCGGCGAAGGCGAACGCTTTGAAGTTGTTGGTCCAGACGCTGTCGTCGTCGCGGAATCGATCGAGGCTGGCCCACATCGCGAGCCAGGGCAGTTCGAGGCGCTCGCCCGGGGCAAGGTCGGCGATCCATGTGCGGATGGGCTCGATGAGGTTCGCGGTGACGATCTCGTCGGCGTCGATCCAGAAGAAATGCGTGCCGCCCGCCTCGCGCCCCGCCTCGAGCGAGCGCTGCCGGATGCCCATCTCGTTGTAGTGCCGCCCGGTCCACTCGGCGCGGTGCACGCGGCCCGGGTGGTCGCGATCAACACGATCGATGATCCGGGGCGTGCGGTCGGTCGACTCGTGGTCGAGCACGACGATCTCGTCGACGAACCGCAGGGCCGCGGGCAGGGCGCACTCGAGTATCCACTGCTCGTTGCGCACGTGCATCAACCCGACGAGCTTCATATCGCGGCCTTTCTGATCACGTTCCCGGAGAGTTCGTAGCCGTGTGTTGTGAGCCATTCGCCCGCGACTTCCTCGATTACCGCGAGCGACTCAGGGGAGAGCCGGTCGCGCCACTTGCCCGTGCGCCCGTCCTTGAGATGGTTGGGGTGGAGCAGGTCGCCCCTGGTATGACGGAGCCGCCCGCCCGGCCTCGCGGCGACCATCTGCCCCTCGCGCACGGCGTCGTCGATGCGGCGGCGCTGGCGGTCGGGGGCAAACTCGTCGGCGAGGGCGCGCGCCAGGTCGGGCGTGCAGGGCAGATCCAGATGCCCGGCCATCTCGAGCGTGACAGAAGCCGTGTCGTGGGTGAGCCGGTCGTAAGGCCACCAGCGGATCGCGTCGCACGTGGGCCAGCCGTTGTAGCAGGCGAGGCAGCCCCCCGCCAACTCGCGGCAGTAGTCGGGGGTGAGTTCGCGCCCGTCCTTGTCGGCCCCGCTGACGATCACATCACGCAGGTCGCGGTGGGCCGCGACGGCGAGGGCACGACCGTCGCGGAGGCGTTCGCGCATGGGGTGCTTGCAGACGTGGGTCTTGAACACCAGCATCTCGTCGGGCTCGCCCGTCTCGTCGGCGAGTTGGACGAATTCCTCGGGCATGCGCCACTCGACGCGCCGCCCCAGCCCCGCCTGCTCGATCAGCGTCGAGACAATCTGGTATTGCAGCGTCGAACCCGATCGGAACATGCCGCCCGCGAAGACCCACATCGCTCACGCTCCCGCCCGGACCTGTCGGTCCGCGCCGTACAGGCTGACCACGCGGACGCCCGCCGAGGCGAGCGGCGCCGCCCGACCCACCAGCCTCGCCTCCATCGCGTCGGACGAGAGCACCACGGCGTCGAGATTCAGCTCTATCGCCCGCTCGCGTGAGACGATCGGGAAGTTCCAGAGCCGACGCCCGATGCGGTCGGCGTCGTCGTCGATGATCGCGGCGATCTCGACGGGTGGGTCACGGAGGGCATCCGCCGCGCGGGCCGTGTGCTGCCCTGCGCCAAAGATCGCCACGCGGTGTAGGCCTTCGGCGGCGCAGAGGGCCAATGCGTCTCGCATCCGGCGCGACGGCTCGGCGTTGTGTGCCGTGTCTCCTGAACCGGCGTAGCGCGAGCGGTACCACGCCTCGGCTCGCCCCGTGTATTCGCGCTCGAAAACGTCCATGTCGAGCAGCCCGGGCTCGTCGGCGGGGGAAGCCCCCGGGAACCCCGCCCGGCTGCGGGCGATGAAGGTCAGGCAGTCCGCCTCGTCGTTCGCACCGGCCGATTCGGCCCAGTAGCGCGGCGCGGGCTCGTTCGTCCGCCGGAAGTGCTCGTGACGCTGCGTCAGGTCGGGGCGGATCCAGAGCCGACTGGCGCATCGGCTCACCCAGAACAGTTCGTCGTCGGCGTATTGGTGGACGTAGGCCTCGCTCATGCCGCCCCGCCCCGCGTACATCCGCTCCAACCATTCGCGCCCCATCCAGGGGCTGCCGCAGATCTGCGCCGTCGCCTCGAAGTCATCGCCCGTGGGCTGCATGACGCCGAAGCTGCCGGCGAAATGGTCGAGGAATTCTTCGGCGATCTCGCCCGCCCGCCTGCTCGGGTCGGGCAGCATGTCGTCGCCCCCCGAGACGATGACCGGGCAATCAGCGGGCACGACCTCGCGGAACATCGCGTTGACCGACGCACCCCAGCCCGGGTAGCGGTCGCGGCGGATCACCACGTCGCATGGGGCTTCGAAGCGCACCCGGTCCTGGAGCACCGCGATGCGGTAGCCCAGGTCACGCCACGCGGGCAGGCGTCGCCGGCAGTTCTCGGCATTGGCGCTGGGCAGCACGAACCAGACCTGGGGCGGGCGCAGACTCACCCCGGATGTATCGACGGGGCCGAGCCCCCCACGGCACTTTTAGGCCCGGCTCGCGGGGCGAATTCTGCCGATTCTCGGGGGATCCGGTCGATGGCAGGGCGATGAGCCGGGTTGCCCCCCAGACAAGCCGAGCCGATCCGTGGGCGGTGGCCTCCAACGCCATGGCCGAGCTCCGGCGGAGCGGCGATGCGACGCAGCGGGTGCTGATCGCGCGCGCGATGGGGGCGCTGGGGCTGCGCGAACTGGTCGAGGCGTGGACCGCGACGATCCCCGCGACGAAAGAGCTGGCGCCGGTCATTACGAAGATCCGCGAAGCATTGCCGACGCTGGGGCCCAGCGAGCTGCGCGTCGAGGAGCGCATCCAGAATGCCCGGGCCGCGCTGACGGCGAGCAAGGATCTCGCCCGGCAGCTCGGACCCCGCTTCGAGGCGTGGTCGGCGCGCCAGGGTGACCGCCGCTGGTTCCGCGCCAAAGACGGCAACCTGGTCTGCATCGACCCCACTAAGGACATCGACGAACCCGGCGCGTTCCTCCGGTTTGGCGATGAACGTGGTCGAGCCGCACGCCGGCAACTGCCCCCGAACAAGTCCGTCGGCGGGGGCCCGCCCAGCCCCGTGATCGTCGAGGGCGTCGCGAGCGCCGCGGCCCTGCGCGATCTCTTCGATCGCTACCCGCGCCTGCCGAACGGATCCTGGGCGGCGCTGCACGTCATCGAGCCGGAGCCAGACGCGTTGCTCGACGCCCTGGCGGGCAACGACTTCTCTGAGTTCGTCGCACAAGACCGCACGTACTTTCACGTCGGCTCCGATGCGGTCGAACGGCTGCTCGTGCTGCTCCGGGAGCGGGAGGACGACTGGTCGAAGTTCAACTGCCTCGCCGACACGCCCGCCGGGGCGTCGAGCGATCTCCAGGGCCGACTGGACGGCATGGTCCGCGCCCGCGGGGACGCGTACCGCGAGGCGCGCGCCGCGAACCAGGCCGTGTACGCGGGACGCGATGCCGCGTGGTGGGCCGAGCGGTTCAGGCGAGCGAGCGCCGGCGAGGACGAGCCGCTGCGAGCACTGATCGTGACCACCCGCTTCTCCACGTTCATCCGCCATTCCTCGGCCGACATCCGCGACGCATTCGAGAAGCTGGGCGTGCGGGCCCGCCTGCTGATCGAGACCGACGACTGCTCCTGCCGCGACGGGCTGGCGATGGCGAGAGCCTTCGGGGACTTCCAGCCCGACTTCGTCGTGATCATCAACTACACGCGTTCGCACGTCGCGCGGTGCATGCCCAGGCAGGTGCCGCACGTGTGCTGGATCCAGGACGCGATGCCCCACCTGTTCACTCCGGACGCGGGCGCGGACGTGGACCCGCTCACGATCGTCGTGGGCAGCGTGTTCGCCCAGCTCTGCAAGCAATACCGCTACCCGGACAACCGCTGCCTGCGGTTCGGCGTGCCGGCGTCGAGCGCCAAGTTCAGAGCCGAGATCCGCGACAACCCGGCTCACGACCTGCTCGTCGTCACCAACCACGGCGAGACACCGCGGGAGATGGCCGAGCGGCTCGACAACGAGTGCGTCGCCTCGGGCGGGCCGAAGGGCCTGCTCAACGCGATGGGCGAGCAGCTCGCGGGCCGGCTCGACACGTGGGACTCGGGGTTCCTCGACGACTGGATCCGACGGACCATCCGCCCCGTGCTCGAGCACTTCAACATCAACCCGATGGGCGACAACGCGGGCTCGCTGCACCAGCAGGCGGCCCGCCCGCTGGTCGACCGCCTGCTGCGCCACCGCACGATCGGGTGGGCGGCTGATCTCGCCGAGCGGCGGGGCGCCCGGCTCGTCGTCGCGGGCAAGGGATGGGAGGGCCACCCCCGCCTCGGGAAGTACAGCATCGGCCAGATCGAGCATGGCGCGGCGCTCCGCGAGCTTTACAGCAACGCGGCATTGACGCTGCACGTCAGCGCCGCGTGGATCTTCCACCAGCGCCTGCACGAATGCCTGCTGGCCGGCTCGATGCCCGCGATGCTGTTCAGGCCCGAGGATGTGGCGGGCGCGTTCCGCCCGGCCCGCGAACAAGCGCGGTTGTCGATGTTGCCGACATGCTCGCTGCTCGACGATCGGAGGCTTCACGTCGGGCCTTGGGACGACCCGATCGTCGCGACGTCCCTGTCGGTCGCGCAGCGACTCGCTTCGCGCCTCACCGGTTCGCGGGCGCAGACCGGCGAGTGCGAGGTCTGGGACGACGCGATGCGGGCGCTCGAGACCGGGCTGATCCCCTGGAGGAACGGGCGCGACGTCGAGGTGCTGCCCGACATACGAGAGCTCGACACGACGTGGGACCAGGTCCGGTTCATCGACGCGCTGAGCGAGTCGTTCTTCCGTACGCCCGACGAACTCGACGCCCTGCTGACCCGTGCGAAGGAAGACCCGGGCTGGCGTCGAGCACGCGTCGAGCACGCCCGCAAGCTGGTCGAGGCGGCATTCACCTATGAGCGGGCGGCCGAGGGGATCGTCGGGTTCCTCGGCGAGTCGATCGCGCGGTCCGCGCGTGTCACGCCAATCGCCTCGTGAGCCCTCGGCCCACGATCCTCACGCTACACTCGGCGCATGCTGATCCACGCCATCACCGCCGCCGTGCTCGCCGCTGTTGGCGGGCCTGTTTATCTCGACAGCCTCGATCTCTCGACCGTGGAGCAGGGCTGGCAGACCGCCCAGGCCAACCACTCGGTCGACGGCAACGCTATCTCGATCGGCGGCAAGGGCTACGCCCACGGCGTCGGCACCCACGCCTACAGCGAGTGGACCATCGACCTGGGCGGCGAAGCGATCGCCTTTGACGCGATGGCGGGTGTGGACGACGAGTTCTGCTCGGGCGAGGGCACGGTCGAATTCGTCGTGCTCGTTGACGACACAGTGTCCGTCCGCACCGGGCTGATGCACAAGGGCGAGCCCGCCAAGCCGGTCCACGCCGATCTGAAGGGCGCCAAGAAGCTCACGCTGGTCGTCGAGGATGGGGGCGACGGCATCAACTACGACCACGCCGACTGGGCCGACGCCCGCATCACCATGGCGAGCGGCGCCGACTTCATACCCCACTCGGTCCGCCCGCCCCGCACCTTCCCTGACATCGCGATGGCGGCCCCTGCGCCTCCCTCCATCAACCAGCCGCGGATCACGGGGGCGACGCCCGGCAAGCCGTTCCTGTTCCGCCTGCCGGTCAGCGGCGCGCGACCCATCGCGTTCGCAGCAAGCAGCCTGCCGCCCGGGCTCATGCTCGACGGCGACACCGGCGTCATCTCGGGCTCGATCGATCACAACGGCTCGTGGGATGTCCGTGTTTCCGCCACCAACGAGCTGGGCACGGCGAAGGGCGTCGTCACTATCGTCGGCCAGCCCGACGCGCTCGCGCTCACGCCCCCCATGGGCTGGAACTCGTGGAACTGCTGGGGCACGGCGGTGGACGACGGGAAGATCCGCGACGCGGCCGACTGGATGGTCCGCTCCGGGCTGGCCGAGCACGGGTTCACCTACATCAACATCGACGACGCGTGGGAGGGCGGGCGTGACGAGCAGGGGCGGATGCTCACCAACGACAAATTCCCCGACATGAAGGCCCTCGCCGACTACGTGCACGGCAAGGGGCTCAAGCTGGGTATCTATTCCTCGCCGGGACCCAAGACGTGCGCGGGCTACGAGGGCAGCTATCAGCACGAGGTCCAGGACGCCGACCGCTTCGCGGAGTGGGGCATCGATCTGCTGAAGTACGACTGGTGCAGCTACGGCGGCATCGCCCCGAACCCCGACCACGACGACCTGATGAAGCCCTACTTCACGATGCGCGACGCGCTGCGCAGCAGCTCGCGGGACGTCGTCTACAGCCTGTGCCAGTACGGCATGGGGCGCGTCTGGGAATGGGGCGACGAGGTGGGCGGCAACTACTGGCGCACCACGGGCGACATCACCGACACGTGGTCGAGCATGTCGGGCATCGGGTTCAGCCAGGCCGACCACGCGCCGTACGCGGGACCCGGGCACTGGAACGACCCGGACATGCTCGTGGTGGGCAAGGTGGGCTGGGGCCCGAGCTTGCACGATTCGCGCCTCACGCCCGACGAGCAGGTGACGCACATCACGCTCTGGAGCATGCTCGCGGCCCCGCTGCTGATCGGGTGCGACCTCACCCAGCTCGACCAGTTCACGCTCGCCCTGCTCACGAACGACGAGGTTCTCGCGGTGAGCCAGGACCGGCTCGGACGGCAGGCGACCCGCGTCTTCCAGGACGGCGACAGCGAGGTGTGGGTCAAGCCGCTCGAGGACGGCTCGGTCGCGGTCGCGCTGTTCAACCGCAGCCGGCGGGAGGCCGCGATCACGGCTTCGTGGGGCGACCTGGGCCTGCGGGGCCGGCAGCGCGTGCGCGACCTGTGGCGTCGGGCCGATGTCGATGTCGTCGACCATGCCTTCATCGCGACGGTGCACCGCCACGGCGCGGTCCTGCTCAGGCTCACGCCGGCCGACTGATCCACGCACGTACCGCGACCCGTCAGGCGGGCCCGCCGTTGACCCCCCAACACGCCCGGATTCGGGGTGGCCCGGCCCAGCCGGGGCTGGGCCAAACTCCGCATTCGGCTCGCCCGAGCGCGGGCGCACAGCATCCACTGCCTTCGCGGCGTGTCCGGCTTTGGGAAATACACCCCTCCCCGTACACTGGACGGGTGTACGGGCCGATTTGATGAGAAAGGCACCGTTTTGGCGTTCATCGGATCGGGGCGATAGAGAAAAGTGGAAAGCCGGGATGCCGTCCCCTGAAGAAGTTACCCAGATCCTGCACAACGTCGCCAAGGGTGACAGCGACGCCGCGGCGCAGCTCTTTCCGCTTGTCTATGACGAACTCCGCCGGCTCGCCGGCAGCTACTTCACCAACGAACGGATCGACCACACCCTGCAACCCACCGCCCTGGTCCACGAGGCCTTCATCCGCCTCGTCCGCACCGAGGACGCGAGCTGGGAGAGCCGGGCCCACTTCTACCGCGTCGCCGCCCTCGCCATGCGGCGTGTGCTGGTGAATCACGCCCGTGACCGCAAGCGTGCCAAGCGAGGCGGCGGGGCGGTGCGGGTCCCGCTCGAGGGCCTGAGCGAGGAGCCCACCCGGGATGAGGACCTCGTCGCCCTCGACGACGCGCTCGAGCGGCTTGCCGACCTCGACGAGCGGAAGGTCCACGTCGTCCAGCTCCGCTACTTCGGAGGGTTCACGATCGAGGAGACCGCCACCATCCTGGGCATCAGCCCCGCCCAGACCAAGCGCGACTGGACGGCCGCCCGGGCCTTCCTGCTGCGGGAGATCAGCGGCGACCCGTCATGACCCCCGAACGCTGGGCCCAGATCGAGGACCTGCTCCACCGTGCGCTCGAGCAACCCGCCGAGGCGCGCCCGGGCTACGTGCGCGACGCCTGCGCCGACGACAGCGCGCTGGGACGGGAGGTCTGTTCCCTGCTCGACGCCGCGGGCGTCGCGGACTGTTTTCTCGATGCGCCGGTCGCGGGCGGCGTTCGTTCGGTCCTGGAGACAGGCCGTGTGGTCGAGCCGCTCACCGAGAATGCCGGCGCCCTCGTCGGAGAACGATTCGGGCCCTACGTGATCCTCTCGGTCATCGCCAGCGGCGGGATGGGCACGGTCTACGCCGCCCGCCGGGCCGACGACGCGTTCGAGAAGCGCGTCGCGATCAAGGTCGCCCGGCCCCCGCTCGACGAGAGCCAGCCGGGCGGGCACGCCGAGCGGCTCGCGCGGTTCGCGATCGAGCGTCAGGTGCTCGCCGACCTCGATCACCCATGCATCGCGCGCCTGCTCGACGGCGGCGCCACGCCATCAGGGGCGCCCTACTTCGTCATGGAGTTCGTCGATGGCGTGCCGATCGACGCGTACTGCGAGCGGGGCCGCCTCGGCGTCTCCGAGCGTGGGCGTCTGTTTCTCCGCGTCTGCGACGCCGTCCGCGAGGCCCACCAGCGGCTCATCCTCCACCGCGACATCAAGCCAGGCAATATCCTCGTCCGCGCCGACGGCACACCCAAGCTGCTCGACTTCGGGCTTGCCAAGCTGATGGACCCGGGCCACACCGCGGAGTTCACCCACTCGGTCGACGGGCGGTTCATGGGGACCATCGCCTACGCCGCCCCCGAGCAGCTCACCGGCGCCCACGCGAAGCAGGACACCCGGACGGACATCTACGCGCTGGGGCTCGTGCTCTACCGCCTGCTCGCGGGCCGCCACGCCTACCCCATGACCGGCACGATGACCGAGGTGCTGGCCCGTATCACCGACGTGATTCCCGACCCACCTTCAACCCACGTCCACACCATCCCCGCCGACCTCGACACCGTGGTGCTCAAGGCCCTGGCGAAGGAACCCTCCCGCCGATACCAGTCCGTGGGCGAGTTCGCGGCCGACGTCGAACGGGCGCTCGTGGGCGACGCGGTGCTGGCCCGCGCCGACAGCCGCTGGTACATGCTGCGCAAGACCGTGCGCAGCTACCGGGGCCCGATCGCGACCGCGGCGGCGCTGCTCGTGCTGCTCGCGGCTTTCGGCGGGGTGATGGCGAACCAGGCCTCACGCCTCGCCGACCGATCCGCGGAGCTGACCCGAGCCCTGCGTTCGAGCAATATCGCCCGGGCCCGCGCCCTGGCCGCAACGGGCTCGGTGACCGAAGCCGAGAAACTGCTCTGGCGCGAATACCTCTCGCCGCTGGCTCGGCCGCACGACGAGGCCTATTGGGCGCTCTGGGAGCTCTACGCCGAGCGACCCGCCCTTCGCACGACCGATCTGGCTCTGCTGCCGGGTGACATGGCCAGCCCCACCCCCGATGGATCCCGCCTGCTCGCGTGCGAGCACGAACGCGGCGCCGTCTTGCTCAACCTCCAGGATGGATCGTTGCTTCGGGTCTACGGCCCGCACACCGCGACGACCCGCGCCGTGGCGCTCTCGGCCGATGCCGCGTCGGTCGTCGTGGGCGACGACCAAGGCGCCCTGCACACCTTCCGCATCGACGACGGGGTCGAGACCGCAACGCTGTCGATCACCGACGCGCCCATCATCAGCGTCACTCGCGGCCCGGGCGGGTCGTACGTCTGCGCGACGCTGAACTCGATCGTCGTCGCGAATCCGTTCTCGGGAGAGCCACCGCGCACGATCGACGGCATCCCGGGCGACATCCGCCACGCCATCGCGTCGCCCGACGGCGCCCGCGTCTTTGCCGCCTGCAACGACGGGCACGTCCGCGCGTACGACACGGCCACGGGCCTGCTGCAGGCCGCCTACCTCCAGTCGCCGCGCTGGACGTCGACACTCGCGATCTCTCGCGACGGCCGGACACTCGTCGCCGACACCGACGGCGCCGACGTCGCGGTGATCGACCTTGAATCGGGCCGGGTCGTCCGCACGCTCCGCAACGCGACCGGCTGGGTCCGGACGCTCCGCATTCAGCCGGACTCTCGCGGCCGCGAACGAATCATCGCGTCGAGCTTCGACAAATCGGCCTATCTCTGGGACCTCGAGACCGGCGCCCTGCTCCACGCGTTCCCGGGGCTGGATGTCCCGCTCATCGACGCGTTCATCCTGCCCGACGGCGAGCACATCGCCGCGATCGGCGGGCGCCTGCTCCGCGAGTGGGAGATCGAGCCCGAGCGCTGCTTCCACCGTCGCCCCGCGCCGGGCAACGTCTTCTATGCGGCCTACACGCCCGACGGGTCGGCCCTCATCACGGCGAACGCAGGCGATGAAGAGACGATCGCCGTCTGGGAGGCTCGCGCGGCGGCTCCGACGATCACATCGACCGGCCACACCAACTACGTGGTCGCCTGCGCCCTCGACCTGCCCCGCGGCCTCATCTACAGCGCCTCCTACGACGGCACCGTCCGCGCCTCACCCTTCCGGGGCGAGGGGCCCGGCAAGGTCATCGTCGACACGGGCGGCGTCGCGCTCAACTCGCTCGCCCTCTCCCCCGACGGCCGCACGCTCGCCGTCGGCGGCGACAACGGGATGCTCAGGCTGCACCACCTCGGGGCCGAGACCGAGACAATCTCGATCGGGCCCGCCAGCGCCCGCATCCCGTCCATCCAGTACACGCCCGACGGTCGTTTCATCGCCGCGGCTGTGACCGGGCTCGAGCAACTCGTGCTCATCGACACCGCAAGCCACACGATCCGGCGCATCCCGGCCCATTCACAGACGATCCGCGCCCTGCGGGTCAATCCCGCCGGCACGATTGTCGCGACCGCGGGCGACGACCGCCTGATCCGCCTGTGGTCGCTCAAGCCGGGCGAGGCGGGACGGCTCCTGCGCACCCTCCGCGGCCACGAGCAGGATATCTTCACGCTCGACGTCAGCCCCGACGGCACGATGATCGCCTCGGCCGGACGGGCGGGGGTCATCAAGCTCTGGGGCACCGAGTCGGGCGCGTGCCTGCTCACGCTGCGCCCCCACACCGACATGGTCTTCACGCTCGCGTTCAGTCCGGATGGCCACACGCTCGTCTCGGCGGGGCGCGATAGATCGATCGTCCAGACCGACCTGACGTATTACGACTCGCACATCCGGGGCAACCTTGACCACGAGCGGGGGGTGCTCGCGGCGGAGTAGGACGGGCTTGAGCGACTCGTTCACCGATCGCCACGCACGAGCAAAGTCCGCGCTACCCCAGCCGCCGCTTCGTCTCCTCGAACATCGGCACAGCCATCTCGATGTTGTCGATCGACTCGCCCAGCAGGCCGTCCGCCGCCGCAGACCACGCCCGGTTGACCTTCCGCTCGGCCCCCGCGAACGCGTCCATGATCCGCGCGAACCCGCCCATGCCGTGCCGCGAGATCAACACGTCCCGCGTCTCGGCGAAGGCCGCCAGGTGCGTCTGCTGCAGCTCGCCCAGCCGGGCGACGATCTCCTCGAGCCGAGCCCGATCGCTGTGGATTGTCGGTAGCTCGTCGCGCAAGGCCGCCACGTCGGCAAGGGCCCCGGCAATCGACTCCGACGGATCGGCCGAGCCCTTCTTCACCGCCCCGCCGCCGGACAGCGCCCGCTGCCCCAGCCCGCAGAGCGTGAGCAGCACGACCGACCCGATGAACCAGTATTTGTGGCTCCAGCGGCCCCACGAGAACTCGCCGACGTGCACCCGCTTCACGAGAGGCTCGCCGTCCTCCTGCACCGCCGACATCGCGCCGAGCACTTGGGGCGTGAGTTCCGTGCCCTCGGGCCACTGCGGCGCGGTCTTCCCATCATGCGGCACCATCGGGCCCGCGGCGCTCGAGATCAGCAGGTAGCCGTGCTCGCCCGATTTCTCGGACGAATTGCTCGTGTAGAGATCAGGGTCGAGGTTGGTCGGGACAAAGTAGGCCGTGACGGCACTGATCGCCCCAAACCCCACGCACACCCAGATGATCCAGCCGAGAAGTGTCTTCATGCCCCTCAGCCCCTTCCCAGGATGACGATGTTGACGATCAACGCGGGAACCGCCTCACCAACGATCAACCCGGCGGCCAGCGGCACCCCCCATTCCTCGGTGAACCGGCGGCCCCTCGACATCGTCGTGAACATGTTCAGCACGCACCCGACGCCATACGTCGCGATGTAGATGAACGGCAGGTAGACGCTCAGCCCGACCAGCACGCCCAGCCCCGCGAACCCGCCGATGCCCAGCAGGATGCCCATCAGCCCGCCCATGCCGTAGAGGGCGTAGGGCAGGTCGCCGCCCTGCACGCCCTGGATCACGCTCTTGAGCGCGTCGGCCTGGGCGGCAGGGACCTCGACCGACCCCAGCGTGTTCGTCTTGGCGATCAGCAGCACCGTGAGCATGCTGACCACCGGGCCGAACCCGACCACGAGCAGCTCGGTCGCCTGCTGCTTGACGGGCTTGCCCCCGACGAGATAGCCCGTCTTCAGGTCCTGCATCATGTCGGCCGCGAGCGTGATCGCGGTACACAACGCCACGCCCAGCAGCACCGACGCCAATACCTGACCCGTCCCCGCTAACAACATCACAAGCACGACGGT
The DNA here is from genome assembly GCA_023898685.1 of Phycisphaeraceae bacterium. GTDB lineage: Bacteria > Planctomycetota > Phycisphaerae > Phycisphaerales > UBA1924 > UBA1926. The sequence goes on along the minus strand of CP060234.1, from coordinate 1,747,499 downwards.
GACGAGAGCGAGCCCCGAGATCGGGCTCCAGTCGGTCATGCCCGTGCACTGCGCGATGATGACGCCCGCGAACCAGATCCACAGCGCCCCCACCGCCGCGATGATCGCCGCGCGGACGTGGTGCGGCATCTTTGAGAGCCAGCCCGGCTTGACGCCGAGGTCGTCGATGACCGCCTGGCGCTGCTCTTCCGTCCAGGTGTTCATCCACGTGTCGCGGGCCGCCTCGCTCGCGAAGCCGATGAGCTGCCCGTCGACCTCCACCGGGTCGACGCCTTCGCTCACCTTCACCGTGTGCGAAGGAAGCGTCACGGGGCAGTACGAGTTGATGGGCCGTGCTGTCATCAGGTCGGCCGCGAGGACGAGCAGCGCGATCCCGCCGATGCCGACGACGATGATCGGCGCCAGGCCCATCTCGTCACGGTCGTGCCCGGTCTTGCTTCCCGCCGCGATCGACTTGAACGCCGCGAGGATGGCGGGCAACGCCGCGACGACGCCCATCATCGCCCCGCCCAGCAGCATCCCGATGCCCAGGGGCTTGCCGATCGCGCCCCGGGCCCACTCGGACAGTTCACCGGGCGTGACCTCCGAGGGCAGCCAGCCCAGGTTGTAGGTGATCGGGTTGATGATCACATACGCGAGGATGCCGCCCACCAGCACCATGAGCCCGGGCTTGCCCGTGATGTACCCCGCCCCCAGCGAGAGCGGCGTGATCGCGAACACGAGCGCGAACTGGCCCGGGATGCCCAGGATCCGCCCGACATCGATCGCCGAGTCGGTGATCGCGAGGTCGGGGCGGTCGTTGCGGTCCTGGTCGTACATCGCTCTGAGGTGGCCCTGCCGATCACAGTTCTCGGGAAGCCGAACGTTGAGGTTCTGATACCCGATCAGCGGCTTCTTGGCCCACCCGAGTTTCACATCGCGGATCGACTCCCAGTCGGGCGGCGCCTCGCCCTCGGCCTTCGCGACCTTGTCGGCCACGAGGTGGAGTTGGATCGCCATCTCGTCGGTGAATCCCCGACCCGGGTTGGCGTCGATCGTGATATCCAGTTCATCGAGGCGGGCCAGCAACGCCGCACGCTCGGACTCATCCGCGAGCGTCGAGACCTTGTGGAGCAGGCCCCCCTTCTCGTACAGCGCCGCCCCGCGCGTGACCAGATCCTCGGGCGCCTTGTGGTCCCTGACCCACGACGCCATCGCGATCGTGTGCGCCGCGTCGTCCTTCGTGATCCGCCCCTGCTCGATCAGCGCGGCCAGCGATGTGCCGGGGCCGACCTCCCCGTTCGCGATCTCCGCGTCGGTCACCGCCACCGGATCGACCACTGACGAGAGCGCCACCGGCAGGTAGACCGCCGCCCCGATCACCACCCCGGCGATCAGCACCAGGAACTTCTGGATCCCCGCCCCGGGGCTCTTCAGGATCGTCGCCACCCCTGTCGCCGTCGGGAAACGCAGCCGGTCGATGTCGATCATCTGCTTGCGCAGCGGGATGATGAACACCGTCCCCATGATCGCCCCGGCCACCGACGCGAGCGTGAGCAGCCAGAAGTTCGCGTCCTTCCAGTCGAGGCTGAACCCGAGCAGGATCAGCACCGGGACGGTGAAGATCACGCCCGCGTTCGAAGTGTTCACCGCGCTCGCGACCGTCTGCACGATGTTGGTCTCGACGATCGTGCCCCGCCGCAGGATCTTGAGGATGCCGAACCCCAGGACCGCCGCGATCGCCGACCCGCCGATCGTGAAGCCGATCTTCAGCCCCGCGTAGGTGATCGAGGCGTTCATCACCACGCCGATCAGCACGCCCAGCACCACCGCGAGGATCGTCACCTCGCGGTAGCCCCCGCCCGTGGGCAGCGCCGCGCCCGCGTGCCCGGCTTCCTCACGCCGGATCTCGCCGTCGGTCTCGCGGAACGAGCCCTCCTGGTCGAACGGCTGGCCGTCGGTCGGGTGGTCGCTCATGCGGCTCTCCTCAAGCTGGGGGGAACGCCCGCGTCGCGGGGCCGGCCGGGTAGCCTACACCATCGTTGCGCGCGTGTATACAAAGACCTCCCCGGCGTGCGGGGAGGTCGCTCTCTGTTCAACGTTGGAGACGAGCCGCGCTCGTGACGACGGGAATCAGACCGACGTCAGGCTCCGCCCGATCCGCCGGCGACGATTGAGGATCTTCCGACCGCTCTTCGTCTTCATCCGGGCGCGGAACCCACACTTGCGGACCTTCGTGATGCGGCTGTTGCGGCGTGGGTAGTGCATTCTCGGACCTCGCGTTCTGCGGGAGTCGAATCAGGACCTCGCCCCGTGGCGGCCGCAACGATAGCCGGGTTGTTCTGCCCGGACCACCCCGGCCCGCAAACTCGGCATTCAGCGGCGATTCACCGGTTCGTTGAGGCAATCATCCATGTTCGGGTGTGAATCTCCGTACCGTGTTTGGTAAGCTGTCTCGGCCCCGGTCGGAAATCCGGGGCATTGGCGGACCGGCCGGGTTCGCTCCACGTTCGGTAACCGGGCGCTCCCTTGGGATGAGCGGGGCCGCGGCCGAACGGAGAGCCTCCTCGGAAGGGCCGTGACAGGTCGTGTGCGTTTGGCGCTCCAACTGGCCGACCCACTCGGATCGGCGGCGTCGGACGCGGAGGTTGTGCGGCATGGATGAGTTGCTCGCCGAGGCGCAGCGTGCGATCGGAATCGACTTCAAGGACCTGGACCTGCTGGAGTTGTCGCTCCGGCACGCGTCCCATTCCGACTCGCGCCTCGACTCGAACGAACGGCTCGAGTTCCTGGGCGACGCCGTCCTGGGCATGGTCACGTGCGAGCGCATCTTCGAGCTGTTCCCCGAACTGCTCGAGGGCGAGATGACCAAGATCAAGTCGACGGTCGTCTCACGCAAGACCTGCGCCGACATCGCTGAACGCATGGGGCTCGACAATCTGCTCATCCTGGGCAAGGGCATGCAGTCGCAGGAGCGCGTCCCGCGTTCGCTCGCGGCCGCGGTCTTCGAGTCGGTGATCGCCGCCGTATATCTCGATCAGGGCTTCAAGGCCGCCAAGGCCTTCCTGCTCCCGCTGATCGACCCCATGATCGAGGAGGCCGAGCAGAGCGGGCACCAGCAGAACTTCAAGAGCGTGCTCCAGCAGCACGCCCAGCAGGAGATGGGCGAGAGCCCGGCCTACCGCGTGCTCGACGAGAAGGGCCCCGACCACGCCAAGTGCTTCAAGGTGGCCGTCGAACTCGCGGGCAGGCTCCACACGGCGTGCTGGGGCCAATCGAAGAAGCAGGCCGAGCAGCAGGCCGCCCAGCACGCGCTGCACGAGCTGGGCGTGATCGCCCGCGACGAGGCCGGCCGCCTTCGCCTGGTCGATGACGCGATGAGCACCGACAAGTGAACTGCCAGGCCGCCAGGGCGGCACGCGCGCGAATGACGCCTCAGTTCGGCTTCAGATCCACCACCACCGGCAGGTGATCGCTCACCGCGCCATCACCGGGCTCGATCCCGCATTCGGCCAGCACCGCCGGGTCGATCAGCCGCGTGTCGAGGGAGAACGACTGCACGACCTTCGCGTCGCCGATCAGGATCCAGTCGAGCCGGCCCGGACCGAACTCGTTCGAGTCGTCGCGCCACGTGTACCACGCGTTGGTCCCCAGCGCGGGCGTCGGCGCGGGCTGGAGATCCCGCCCGTGATCCCCGAGACCCCTGGCCAGCAGATCGATCGGGGCGCGGCTTCCGACGAGATTCATGTCGCCGCCGATCAGCCTGGCCTCCTCGTTCTCACCCGACTCCGAAGCGAGAGCCGCCGCGATCTCGGCGTACCGTCTGTTGATCGCCCCGACCTCCGTGATGCGGATCTCGTCCTCGCGCGAGCCCGCCGACCCGCAACATTTCAGGTGGGTCGAGCACGCGAGCACGTCGCCCCGTGGCGTCGAAACCTGCGCGAACACCGCGCGGACCGTCCGGTCACGTCCCGTCTCCGGGTCGGCGATCACCACGGGCTCGGCGAACTCGCGCGTCACCAGGTGCGGGGTGGCGATCGCCACCCCGAGGTCCGGGGCCGCCGCCGCGTCCCACGAGCCCACGCCCCCCTCGAGCCCCTGCACGCCCGCCGCCCACGCGTGCTTGCTGGGCAGCACGCCCACGTATTCGCTCAGCCACGACTCGAGCGATTCGTTCGTCATGTCGTCCGCTTCCTGGAGCAGGATCACATCGGGCTTGATCGCCTTGATCAGCCGCGCGAACGGCTCGGGGTTCTCGATCGGTTTGCCGTGCAGCACGTTCATGCTCATCACGCGGATCGTCCCCTCGGGCTGCGCGGGAAGGCCGACTTCGACCGCTTGCGGCGCCGCCAGGTCGGGCATGGTGAACACCATCGGGTCGCTGTACCGCAGCACCTCGCCGTTGCCGCCGGTGACCAGCACGATCCCCCGGGCCGATCCGGCGAGGTCGATCCCCGTGCCCGCCAGCGTCGGGGCGTGCCGGTCGATCCTCGCCTCGAAGTACTTCGCCGCGTAGGTCGGCCCCGCCAGGAACCCGATGTCGCCGTGCTTGTGCCGCGTCAACACGCCGCCCGAGTACACGAACGCCTCCATGCCGCCCGTGAATGCCGACGCCGGCTGGCCCCGCTGGATCCGCCGGTCGATCACCCGACGCGCCACCTCCGGGTCGATCTCGCTCAGCGGCGGGCTGAAGAGCACTTCGAGATCAACCCCCAGCGTTCCCACGTCCGGGGGCCCGACGAGCTGCTTGCCCGTCGACGGGTCGTTGTCGAGATCGAACACCAGCCGCGTCGTCTCGTTGGTCGCCTGGAGCGTCATCTCCTCGCCCGGGCTGAAGCGGAAGTAGAGCGAGTCACCATCGGCCGATGTCACCACGCCGTGGCCCCACTCACGGAGATCCCCGTCGATCGCGACCCGGCCCGCCGACCCGGTCGGTCCGGTGGCGCAAGCGGTGAGGAAAGGAAGAGCCAGGACGGCCCACGACGCGCGGCGGAATGTGTTCAGCATGACAGGGAGTATCGCCCCGCCGAGCCGAGCCGGCAAGTGGGCCTGCAAAAGAGCCCAGATCGCAAGCGACGGGCCGGGCAGGAATCAGCGTCCCTTGCCGTACCGCCCGCTCACACCCCGATCGTGTTCACGCCGCAATCGACGTAGATCGTCTCGCCCGTCACGCCCCGGGCCAGGTCGCTCACGAGGTACACCGCGGTGCCCCCGACATCCTCGCCCTCGGTGGCCCGGCGCAATGGGGCACGCTGGATCGCGTGCTCGGCCATCGTGTCCGTCCCCCCCACCGCCGACGACGCCAGCGTGCGGAGATAGCCCCCCGAGATCGTGTTCACGCGGATGTTCTGCTCGCCCAGCTCGGCGGCCAGATAGCGCGCCGTGCACTCGAGCGCCGCCTTCGCCACGCCCATCACGTTGTACCCCGGCACGACCTTCTCGCCCCCGTAGTAGGACATGCAGATGATCGACCCGCCCGTCCTGCTCATGGGTTCGCGGGCCCGCCTCGCCATCGCCGCCAGCGTGTAGGCCGAGATGTCGATCGCGCTCAGGTACGCCTCCCGGGGCGTGTCGGTGAACTTCCCGGGCGTGAGCCACTCGCGGTCGGCGAACGCGATCGAATGGACGAGGAAGTCCATCCGGTCGAACGACTCGTTGTACCGCTCGAACAGCGTGTCGAGCTGCTCGTCGCTGCCCGCGTCGACGGGGCAGAGCCAGGCGTCCTCACCCGAGACCGGCGTCACCGCCCGCCTCGTCCGCCGCTCGTTCTTCTCGCCCGGCAGGTGGGCATAGGCACATTTCGCACCCGCCTCCGTCAGCGCCTTGGCGATGAACCACGCGTACGACCGCTCGTTCGCCACACCCACCACGAGCCCGATCTTCCCGTCCAAAAGACCCATGCGAGACCTCCGTGCAAATCCGGCAAAGGAGTTTAGCGCTGCCCAGTGGAAGGAGCCCGGAGCGTGAGCGATGGGCCGAACGCCGCTTGCACCCGCCGACAGCAACCGATCTCAGATGCGCAACTCCCCCGCGTACCATCCCCGCATGCCCGAGCCCTGGAATGATCTGTCCCTTCCCGATCTCTACGCTCACCTCGCGCAATCTGGCCTCGTCCGCCGCCTCCTTGAGCTCGCCCGCGACGAGGACCTGGGCCCCGATCGCGTCGATCTCACGGGCGCCGCCTGCGATTCGACCGACACCGCCGAGGCCCGCGTCGTCGCCCGCCAATCCGGCGTCGTTGCGGGGCTCGCAGCCCTGGAAGATCTATTCAGAGTCTTCGAGGCACCCATCCGAGCCGACCTCGCCGCGCACGACGGCGACCGCGTCGAGCAGGGCGACACCCTCGCCACGCTCACCGGCCCCCTCGCCGACCTCGTCAAGGCCGAGCGCACGCTGCTCAACCTCCTGGGCCGACTCTCGGGCGTCGCCACCCGCACCGCCACATTCATCGATGCGATGGGCGACACCGCCGCCCGCCTCTACGACACCCGCAAGACCACCCCGGGCCTGCGCGTGCTCGAGAAGTACGCCGTCCGCTGCGGCGGGGGCCTCTGCCACCGCCTGGGCCTGCACGACGCCGTGATGTTCAAGGACAACCACATCGCGGGCGTGCCAACGTCGCAACTCGCTTCGCACGTCGCATCGCTGGTCGCGTGCGTCGAGACGACCAGCGCCGCCGACGGCCGCTCGCCCGCGTTCATCGAGGTCGAGGTCGACACGCTCGATCAGCTCGACGCCCTGCTCACCCTCGACCCGGGCGTGATCGACGTGATCCTGCTCGACAACATGCCACCCGACCGGCTCGCCGACGCCGTCGCCCGGCGCGACAAGGCGAATCCCCCCCTCCTGCTCGAAGCGTCGGGGGGCGTCACGCTCGAAACGATCAGCGCGATCGCCCGCACCGGCGTCGACCGCGTCAGCGTGGGCTCGCTGACCCATCAGGCGACGAGCATCGACTTCGGGCTGGATATCAAATGATCAGCGGGCCGGGCATTACCCCCCCACCGCCTCCGCCTCAAGCTTCTCCGGCCGCTCCACCGCACGCGCCGGCAGCGACGACAGCCACGCGTCGATCGCCATCACCACGTCCTCGTGCAGTTGCAGCGCGTCGCGCACCTGCTGCCCGTGCGTGATGCCGTTGACCAGCACGCTGAACGCCACCGCCCGGCCCCCGTCCGAGACCACGTAGCCCGACAGGCAACGCACACCGTCCAGCGTCCCGCTCTTCGCGTAGACATGATTGCCGATCTGCTCGCCCGTGAACCGCCGACGCAGCGTCCCCGCCCCGGGCTGCGCCATCGACTCGAGCATCGCCGGCCCGATCTCGGGCCTTTCGTACATGTCCGACAACCACGCCGTCAGCGTGTCCGGCGCCACCCGGTCGTCCCGGCTCATGCCCGAACCGTCCTTGATCGTCGTCCGGTTCGCGTACTCCGGGCCCAGATCGTCGGCGATCAGCATCCGGATCACCGCCGCCCCCGAGCCCCACGAGCCCGGCTCGTGCGTCACCTCGCGCCCGATCCGCTTGATCAACGCCTCGGCGTAGAGGTTCTGGCTGTCGGTGTTCGCCCGGCTCATGATGTCGCGCATCGCGGTGCGCACAACGGCGGCGGCGCGGAACCGCTCAAACGCCTCGTCATCACCCGCCGGTCTCACCACCGGGGCGCCTTGACCGTCCCTTGGCGTCGCGACCCCCAGTGCCCCCAGGCGTTCGGACAGCAGCGAACCGAGGAATGCCGCCGGGTCGTGCACCGCCGCGTCAACCCCCGCCGAGGCCCCGACGCGAACGTCGCCGAAGATCGTGAACTCGTTCGCCGACCGCTCGCCCGCAGCACGCGCGATCCACGCCGTGTGACGGCCGTCTGACACGGTCTTCGCGTTGTTCTCGATCGAGATCCACCGGCCCACGCCGTCGACCGCGGGCTCGAGCCGGACAATGGGCGTCACGCCCACCGCGGGGCTCCCGTGCCCGTTGTCGCCCGCGCTCAGGAAGAACGTCAGCACGTTGGAGTGGAAGTTCAGCCCGCTTACCTCGGCGCAGTACCACTTGTTCAGCTGGTCGACGGGCCAGTCCGGATGAACCCGATCCCCGTCGAAGATACGGGCATCGAGCACGATCGCCGAGGCCTTGCCGGGGCCCGCCGAGGCGAGCGCCCCCGCCAACTGATCGAGCAACCCGTCCACCGTCATCGGCTCGTCGTTGCGGTCGAGCAGAGCCGGATCACCCAGCCCCGGGTCGCCCTGCCCGATCACCACCACGCGGTCGCCGTCCCATCCGAACCGCGTCTCGAACACGGCGTCGGGGCCAAGCACGCGCAGCGCCGCCCCCGTCGTCAGCAGTTTCATGTTCGATGCCGGGATCAGCGGCGCCTGCCCCCGGCTCGAGAACAACTCGTCGCCCGTCGCCGCGTCCCGCACGTGCAACCCCACCGTTGCGCTTTCGAGCGACTGACGCGCCCGCAGCACACCGTTGAGCCGATCCGCGAGCGTCTGCCCGGCCGCGAGCGGGGTGAGCACCACCAGGGCCAGCCATCCGCACAACCACGCCGCTCGGCGGGCGAATCCTGATCGGGCGGTCGAGCGGCATCCGGCGTCCATGTCACGCATCGGCGTCTCCTCCTGGCAGCGTGGCATCGGCGTTTTCTCGCCCCGGCCTTCAACTCGCCCGGCCGGCCCCTCCCGGCGTCTCCCGGGCCTCCAGCAGGGGCTTGATCGTGACCAGATCCAACTCCGACACCGGCCACTCCGCCCAAACGAACCCCGCCACCACCGGAGAATTGCTCAACCTCGACCGAACGGCCTTGGACAGCTCGTCCAAACCCGGAGCACCGGGCCCCTCGATCGGCACCGGAATGCAGACGAACGGGCCCCCTGGCCTGGGCACCAAGTAGGCCAGCGCGGGCCGTTCCACCCCCGAAACGGTAACACACACCGTCCATCGCCACGGCAACCCTTGCCAGGTCACTCTCTCGCGCCCACCCTTTCGACCTTTCAACGCTTCGACGGCCGCTTCAAAAGCCGGACGCTCCGCGGCCTCGAGGCCCTCGACCAGGCCTGCCAGGGTTGGCTGGGTGAACTCGTCCGCCCACGGCGCGGGTGCTTTTCTGGTGGTCTCGGGCATCGTCGTCCGTTCACGGGCGGTTTCGCGGTCCACCAACAGTACGGCGTCCCGACCCGCGAGGGCGATCCACGCACCGCGAGAGATGCCTCTACCATGCCGGGAGAGACCGTGCCCCGGAGATCGACGTGCCGAGCACCCCCGACGACAAGCCCGAGACCGTGCCCTTCACCCCGGCGGATTCGACCATTCTGGTGGTCGATGACAACGAGCCGAATCTCGAGCTGCTCCAGGCGTATCTCGCCGAACTCAAGTGCAGGACGCTGCTGGCGCGCGATGGAGCCGAGGCCGTCGAGCTCTTCCGCCGCGAATCGCCCGACCTTGTGCTTCTCGACATCATGATGCCACGCATGAGCGGCTTCCAGGTCTGCGAAGCGATCCGCGCGGATGAGCACGACACCCGCACCCCCGTCATCATGGTCACCGCCCTCAACCAGGTCGCCGACGTCGAGCGGGCCCTCGAAGCGGGCGCCGACGATTTTCTCACGAAGCCCGTGGATCGGCTCGAACTGCTCGTTCGCGTGCAGTCACAACTCAAGATCCACCACCTGCGCCAGGAACTGAGGGTGGCCCGCGCCGAAGTCGCGAGGCTGCGTGACGAATCGGCCCAGGATTCCTGACCGCTCATCCCACGTCGGCCCAGAGCCTCATGCCGGCCGGCACACCGAAGCCATCGTGGTCGGCCAGGCTCACCGGCGCCTCCCCGGCAGGCTCGGCGATCGCCCGGTCGTCGTCCGACGACTCCACCATCCCCGCACCCGCCGGCACCGGCTCGCTCGCCATTGGCCGCCCGAGCAGGGGTGCGTGCAGCAGGGCGACCCGCACCAGCGCGCCGATGACCAGAACATACACCCAGATCGGGTGCGGTTCGCGGATCGGGGGGTTGGATGCAAGAACTCGGTTCGGCACGGGAGGCCCCAGGAAGTGCCGGGCTCGCGGGCCCACACCTTCACGTGGACGCGCCCCACCCGAACATCCGGCACGCTTGTTCGGCTTCTCTTGTTCCGAGGGGTCCGTACGCGGTTTCAGATTGACTTGTCGGGAATCCCCGCGGCAAGAGACCAGCATGTCCACCGGAGGCCCTACTCGACTTGTTCGTCCGGATCCTCGATCGGCCGGCTGATCCGGTACCCCCCGCTGAACCAACGGTAGAGGTCGGCCCACTGTTCACGCTCGCTCGCGAACGGGAACCCGGACCGCGCACCCGACCACGCCGACCACTCGGCACGCTCACCCCACGCATCTGGCGCCTCCAGAGTCAAAAGCCGCGAATCCGGACCGTCGTGCCCGAGCACGATCCGGGCGTGCTCACCCTCCAGCAGCGACTCGATCCGTTCGCCCCATTCGATCAGCAGCACGCCCCCGCCCCCGGCCACCCGATCCCAGCCCAGCAGGTCGAGCTCGGTTTCGTCGTCGCCCTCGAGCCGGTAGGCGTCGGCGTGCACGATCACCGGGCCCTCGTCGGGCGCGTACTCGTGCAGCACCGTGAACGTGGGGCTCGATACGTTGCGGGGGTCGACCCCGCGCGCCGCCGCGATGGCGCGCACGAGCGTGGTCTTTCCGGCGCCCAGCTCGCCCGAGAGCACGACCACGTCGCCCGGCCTCAGAAGCGCGGCCAGCCACGCCCCGAACCGGGCGGTGTCACCGAGTGAACCGAGGCGTGTCTCGAGGGTCGGCACGCGTGATTCTTGCGGCCTCAGGTGGCCGCCGCGCCGGACAACCTCATGCTGCCCTCGCGCCGCGCCACCTGCCGGCTCTTGGCCGACTCCTGCGCCGCGTGCTCGGCCGCGAGGAAGTCCTCGCCGAAGCGGAACAGGCGGAACGAGTTGCCCAGCACGAACACGTCGCCGGCGAAGTGGAACATCGCGGCGAAGAAGACGGCCGCCCCGCCCTCGCCCAGGTTGCCCGTCGCGGCGAGCGTCAGGCCCACCAGCGCGATGATGATCGAGGCAGCGATGTTCTGCCCGGTGATCGCCCGCGTCCGCCGGCCCAAGTCGATGAGGAACGGCAAGCGATTGAGGTCGTCGGTCATCAGCGCGACACCCGCGGAGTTGGTCGCGATATCCGACCCGCGGAGGCCCATCGCCACACCCACGTCGGCCGTGGCCAGCGCAGGCCCGTCGTTGATGCCGTCGCCGACCATCATGGTCTTGTAGCCTTGGCTGACAAGGGCCTTGACCTGCTCGGTCTTCTCGGCGGGCAGGCACTCGGCCTCGAGGCGGTCGGCTCCGACCGTCAGACCAACCCGGCGCGCGACGCTCAGCCGGTCGCCCGTGAACACAGAGATCGTGCGCACGCCCAGCTCGCGCAGCCGCTCGATCACGGGCTTGGCCTGTGGACGCACCTTGTCCTCGAGCCCCACGGCCCCCAGGTACCGCCCGTTGACGGCGACGTGCACGCCGCTCATGCCCTCGATGCGCTGCTCGACCTGGTCGATCGCCGCCGACGCCGAGGGCACCAGCTCGCGGATCCACCCCGCCCGGCCCGCGGTGATCTCGCCCGAGGCGGTCTTGGCGCGAACGCCGCGCCCGTGGATTTCCTCGTAGCTTTCGATTTCGACCGTCGGCACCCGCGCCGCCTTGGCTGTCTGCATGATCGACGAGGCCAGCGGATGGTTGCTGCTCTGCTCGGCGTTGGCGGCCGCGGTCAGCAGCTCGGCGCCCTCAACGCCTTCCGCCGGCGCGAGCCGCGAGACCTCGAACGAGCCCGTCGTGATCGTGCCGGTCTTGTCGAGCACGACGGCGTCGATGCCGGCGGCGGCCTCGAGGAAGCTGGTCTGCTTGATCATGATGCCCAGGCGGGCCGCCGACGCGAACGCCGCGACCATCGCCGAGGGGCTGGACAGCAGCAGGGCCGACGGGCAGACGACGACGAGCACGGTGATCGCCATGATCGCCGCGTCGCTGTTGTGCCGGTGCATGTACCACACGAGCGCCGCCACCGAGAGGGCGACGGGCACGAAGAACCGGGCGACCTGCTCGATCAGAAGCTGGCGAGGACTCTTCGAGCGCTCCGCCTCGCGGATGAGTTCGCTCACCTTGCCGATCGTCGTGTCCTCGCCCGTTCGCGTGACCTTCATGTCGATCACGCCCGTGAGGTTCGTCGTCCCGGCGAACACCTCGGTGCCCACGTCGGCCTCGATGGGCAACGCCTCACCCGTCAGCGACGCCTGGTTGATCGTGGAGTAGCCGCTGATGACCTCGCCGTCGACCGGCAGGTTCTCGCCCGGGCGCACGCGGACGATCATGCCGACCTGCACGTCGGCGGCGTGCGCCTCGCGCTCCACGCCGGCCTCGACGATGCGCGCGATGTCGGGCGTCAGGCCCACCAGGTCCTCGATCGCCCGCTGCGCCCCGAAGGCCGTGCGGCGGAGGAACTGGTCGGCCACAAGCAGGATGAACGCGAGGACCGCCGCGGTGACATATTGGTTGACCGCGATCGCCGCGAGGATGGCCAGGGCGGCCAGCGACGAGGACGAGATGCGATGGCGGATGAAGATCTCGTCGAACGAGGCCTTGAACAGCGGCAGCGCGAGCATGATCGCCCCAACCACCGCCGGGAGGATCGTCACCAAGGGGCTCGAAATGCCCGCAAGACCCGCGATCCAGCTCGTCAGCGCCAGCATCCCGCCGATGAGGTAGAGGATGATGTAGCGCTCGATCTCCAGCTCGTGGTGCGAGCAGCACACCACCGGGCTGTCGGCGTCATGCATGTGATCGTGATGATCGTGGTGCTCGTGCCCGTGGTGATGGTCCGCCGTGATCTGCGTCATGTGCGGTAGACTCCCTGGTTGAGCTTGATCGGGCGGTGTTCGTATCACCGTGCCGGGGCTTACTCTAGACCGTCTCCGACGCCCATCGCGCCCCTCGGCCCGCAAGCTTCCTTACGATCGCTTTCCGCGCCCGGTTCAACCGCAGACCCCCGACAGGAGCCCCTCATGATCCGCCACGTGACCATCCTCGGCTGCGGACAGATGGGGCTGGTCTGCGGCGGTATCCTCACCGACGCCGGTCGCGGGGCCGTCGCCCCGACGGTCACGATGTGGGGCCACCCACCAGAGGAAGCGGCCGAGCTCTCGCAACTCCGCCGCAGCGGCAAGCTCCCTGATTTCGAGCTCGACCCGGCCGTCCGCGTCGCCCTTGATGACGCATCGGCTCTACGCGAGGCCGACCTGATCGTCTCCGCCATCCCCGTGCAGCACACCCGCTCTGCCTGGGAGAGGCTCCGCCCGTTCGTCCCTGAACGGGCGGGAGTGGTCTCGGTCGCCAAGGGCATCGAGAACAAGACCATGATGCGGCCCACCCAGATCATCGCCGACGTTCTGGGAGACGACCCTGACGGCCCGCCCCGCCCGATGGGCTGTCTCTCCGGGCCCACAATCGCGACCGAGCTCGCGCGCTGCCTGCCCGCGACCATGATCGCCGCCAGCGACGACCCCGCGTTCTCCGAAGCACTCCAGAAGCTGTTCACAACCAGCTGGATGCGGATCTACACCAACCCGGATCTGCTCGGTGTCGAACTGGCCGGGGCGACCAAGAACGTCATCGCGCTGGCCGCGGGCGTGCTCGACGGGCTCCAGGCGGGCTCGAACGCGAAGAGCGCGCTGCTCGCCCGGGGGCTGGCCGAGATCACCCGGCTGGGGGTCACGATGGGGGCGAGCCCGGACACGTTCTTCGGTATCGCCGGCGTAGGTGACCTCGCGACCACCTGTTTCAGCCCTCACGGCCGGAATCGCTCCTGCGGCGAGGCACTGGGCAAGGGCGAGCGGCTGGGCGATTATCTGGACCGGTCTCCGATGGTGGTGGAGGGGGTCGCGACCACACGGTCGGTGGTGTCGCTGGCCGAGAAGTATCGGGTCGACATGCCCATCACCCACGCCGTCCACCAGGTGCTTTTCGAGGGGCTCGACCCGCTCGAGGCGATCGGGCGCCTGATGAGCCGGGGGATGAAAGACGAGTCGGTGGGTTGAAATCCCGACTTCGTGCCGATTCGTTCACATTCTGCGTTCCCACCGAAGTCGGGGCGGCGCCTTTCCGATGCAATGCGCCCCGGGCGAAATCGATGCCGCGACGGCACGCGCCCGGCGCGTCGGCGTGAGGGACGACGACGCGGCACGCACAGACATTGAGAGGACGACGCATGTATCACAGCCCCTTTGGTTTCCAGCACACCACCCCGATCTTCGGCAACCAGTTCGGCAGCCACTGCCCGGTCAGCAACCTCTGGAACGGCTCCTGGAACGGTTCCAACTTCAACGGGTATAACAGCCTCCCGAGCTGGTACGGCTCGAGCTCGTTCGGCTCGTACCCGAGCAGCAACTGTTTCGGCGGCTGGAATGTGCCCTCCAACTGGAGCGGCATCTGGAACAGCACCCCCTGGAACAACTGGTACGGCAACTGGAACAACAGCTTCGGCAGCCAGGTCCCCTTCAGCTACAGCTCTCCGTTCAGCTACACGTCGCCTTTCAGCTACAACTACCCCGTCAACTACGGCTTCCCGTTCTCGCCCTTCAACTGGTTCGGCGGGTACACCCCCTTCTTCGGCGTGAACACCGGCACCCAGACCACCGGCGAGCACAGCCACCAGAACATCCCGGTGGGCTTCCCGGGCTTCAGCCCGTTCGGCTTCGTCAACCCGACGAACACCTGCACGCAGACCCAGGCCGCCTGATCGGCCCTCACGGCAGACTTCCAAACGGGGCCATGCCCCGTTTTTTCATGCGCCCGTACACTCGATCAGACAGGAGGCCCGCCATGACCGTCAAGATCGAGTTTCTGGGGCACGCGTCCTTCCTGGTCCGCTCGGGGTCGTACACGATCGCTATGGACCCGTTTCTGAACGGGAATCCCGTCGCGAAGAAGTCGGCCGACGAGATCGAGTGCACACACATCGTGCTGAGCCACGGGCACGCCGACCACATCGCCGACGCGGGTCCGATCGCGAAGCGCCGCGGGGCGACGGTCTTCGGGGCGTTCGAGATCTGCAACTTCCTGGGCGAGACGCACGGGCTCGAGAAGCTCGAGCCCATGAATCCGGGGGGGCAGGTGAAGACCGACTTCGGGTTCGTCGCCCTCACGCGGGCCTACCACAGCTCCTCGTTCGATGGACGCTACATGGGCATGCCCTGCGGCGTGATCCTCTCGATCGGCGGGAAGACGATCTACCACTCGGGCGACACCGCCCTGTTCAGCGACATGAAGCTCATCGGTGAACTCTACAGGCCCGATGTCGCGCTGCTCTGCGCGGGCGACCGGTTCACCATGGGCCCCGAGCACGCGGCCCGGGCGGCCGAGTGGGTCGGGGCGCCCGTCGCGGTGCCGATGCACTACGGCACCTGGCCCCTGCTCACGAGCGACATGAGCGGGTTCAAGCCCAGGGGCGTGGAGGCGAGGATCATGAAGCCGGGCGAGGTGATGACCGTGGGGTGAGCGAGCCACCCAGGCATGCACGCGCGTGTGGCACGGCTGGCTTGTCCAGCCGTGAGAGCGTCCCGCATTCCGCGGGGCAACACGGGCAGCAAGCTGCCCGTGCCACACCGACAGGCTTCTTCAACCCTCGAACGTGTATCCGAAGTGCTCGACGTCGACGCGGAACTTCTCGCCGATGAGGTCCCGCTGCGCCGCGGTGTAGTACTCGGTGAAGTGCTTCCGGCCGGCGGGGTTGCGCTTTTCGTGGGGGAGCGGGGGCACATCCAGGCCCAGACGCTCGCAGATCGTCGCGAAGTCGGTGTCGAGGCGCTCGAACCGGCCGATGAAGTCGACCGCGACCTCCCCCCGTTCATCGAGGAACCAGTCGAGCTGGTTGCGGTGCGGTGTCGGGTGCACGCAGGTGTCGCTCGCGTTCTCGATCCATTCGACGAACTCGTCCCAGGTCTCGGGCCCCTGCTCGCGCCCCCGCTCCTTGCGGCTGAAGAGCGAGACGACGCGGTCCCAGGGATTGCGGACGAAGCCGAACTTGAAGTAGGTCTCGAAGCACCCGGCGTGGGCGGGGTCGGCCGCGAGGGTGTCGCGGATCTGGATGATGTCGCGGTGGGGCTTTCCGAGGTGCTCGCACGCCAGGGCGCGCGAGATGCTGGTCCCGGCGGTCTTGGGCACCTTGACAAAGATGCAGCGGTGGGCGTGGGAGATCATGGCACGGGATGGTATGAAGTCCGACGGGACGCCCGTCGTCGCATGCCACGCAATAGGTGGTGTGTGGCATGCCCACGCGCAGCGCGGGCATGGGGATAGGCAATGATCTCCGACAGAACATGCCCGCGCTTCGCGTGGGCATTCCACCCTTCGGTCTCAACGTCTCGGCGATCGCGGGCGCTTCGATCGCTTCGGTGGGTTGGGCGGGAACGGGCCCGGGCGCGGCGGGGCGGGCTCGCCGTCCGGCTTAGGTTCACCGGCGGGCTCGGCCTGACCATCCGTGTCACCCGGGGCGCTCGAGTCGTCCAGCGCCGTCGCCCGGCCGATCCGCCCGAAGATCATCCGCCCCGCCGAGGTCTGGAGCGTGCTGCGGACGGTGAGCGTCACGTCGTCACCGATCGCCTCGGCCCCGTCCTCGGCGACGACCATCGTGCCGTCCTCGAGGTAGCCCACCGCCTGCCCCGGCTGCTCACCCGGCTTGAGCAGGTGGATGGCGAGCGTGTCGCCCGGGACCATCGCGGGCTTGAGCGCGTTGGCCAGGTCGTTGACGTTGAGCACCGGGATGTTGCGGAACCCGGCGATGCGCGCGAGCGCCAGGTCGCCGGTCACGATCAACCCGGACATCTCGCGGGCCAGCTCGACGAGCATCTGGTCGACGGCCTTGCCGGGCACGGCCGTCTCGTCGATCGAAACGTCGAGCTTGGCACTGCGTTGGAGGCGGGCGATGACGTCGAGCCCCCGCCGCCCCTTGGCCCGCTTGAGCTTGTCGGACGAGTCGGCGAGCGTCTGCAGCTCATTGACGACGAAGAAGGGGATGACGATCGGTGCCTGGATGAACCCCGTCTCGCCCACGTCGACGATGCGGGCGTCGATCAGCACGCTCGAGTCGAGCAGCATGGGCCGCTGCCCGCGGATCTGCTTGGCGAACTCGACGTAGGGGATCACGAGCCGGAAGTCGTCCTGCGTCTGGAGGACGCTCGAGATGCCCAGATAGCACAGGCAGATGCCCAGCAGCACCTTGATCGTGTTGACGATCTCGGCGTTCTGGGCGAACTCCCACGAGGTGGCGACGAGGTCGATCACGAAGCCGAACGCCACGGTGACGATCAGCCCCGCAATCAGCCCGAAGATCACCCCGCCGAACGTCTGGAGCTTCTTGTTGGGGGTGAGCAGATCGATCGCGAGGAAGATCGCCGCGAGCGAGATCGAGCCGATGAGGGTGACCCACCAGTAGGTGGCGACGTCGAACGTCAGCCCCGGCGTGACCTCCTTGCCGAAGATCAGGATGTTCAGCAGCGTCACCGTCAGAATCAGCACGACAAACGACAGGCGGACCATCCGCAGGATCAGCCCCCGCTGCCGCGTGGCCGTCCGGGCCGGGTTGAACGCCTCGACGGCGTGGGCTTCGTCGTCGCCCGGGCCGGCGTCGGGGGTGGGAGGTTCCTTCATACACCCAGTGTACGAGACGGGCGGCCGCGGCTAGCATCTGCCTCGATCCGCTCCGGTGACGGCCGGGCCCGGTCACGGGCGGCCCGTGAACCTGGTCAGGGCTTGACCGCAGCAGCCATAAGCGTGCGTCGTCCGGTGGACGGTCACCTGGCCGTCACCGGGGCGGGTCTGCGCCGGCCTGGCGAGGTCCGGCGGTTACGGGCACCCGTCCATGAACGAGGTGACGAAGATGGTCACGTCGGTCAGGTCGAAGAGGCCGTTGCCGTCGAGATCGCCCGCTGGGTTGCCGCCCGTGAACGCGGTCACGAAAGCGATGACGTCGGCGAGGTCGAGCACGCCGAAGGGCTCGACGAGGTCGGCCGGGCAGGGTGGGGGCGGCTCGCACCGGTTGATCCGCGTCTCCACGGCGCGCCGGTGGGCCAGGGCGACGTCCGGCATCGAGTCCCCGTCGAAGTCGTAGACCGCGACGGCGTCGGGGCCCGTGCTGATCTCGCCCCGATAGATCCCGTCGAAGGCGTATGTCCCGTTGCCGTTGTTGAGGACGACGGCGAGGCCACCGTCTGTCGCGATGAGGATGTCCCGGTCGCCGTCGCCGTCGAGATCGGCGCCCGCGGCGTCCCAGGCGCTCCCGCTTTGCAGGTCCTGAATGCTGCTCGCGATACCGGGTCTCGGAGTGACCGTCGCGACCGTCCATGTCGTGCCCGACGATTGATACAAGACGAACGGACTGAGACCAACGAGTTCGCTCGTGCCGTCGCCGTTGAGATCGCCGACCGGGACGAGCGCGAGGTGCTCATCCCGCCTTCTCTCCTGGAACGTCCGGTCGCCGTTGTTCAGCCACACCACGGCGTAGCCGCCCGCGCCGGCGGGGCTGGCGTCGCCGTGAACGAAATCGGGCCTGCCGTCGCCGTTCACGTCCGCGATCCGGGGCTGGGAGGGACGCGGCGCGTCGCACCGCGTGTACGAGGTGTAGGCACGGGTCACGGGGTCCTGCCAGTAGACGAGGCTGCGGTCCGCGCCGTCCTCGAACGAGACGATGAGGTCGAGTCCCCCGTCGCCGTCCATGTCGCCGGCGGCGAGACGCGGGACAGCGGGGGTGACCGAACTCGGCAGGTTGACCACCTGCCCGGCAACGAATCCGCCGTTGCCATCACCTCGGTAGACGAACACCCGCCTCATGGGGGAATCCGCGGTCCGGATCGCCAGCAGATCGACCACGCCGTCGCCGTCGTAGTCGCCCGCGGCGACCGCACCCATGTGGCCATCCGTGGGGACGGCGTTGAGCGGGGTGTAGGAGCCGTCCGGCGATCCGTACGCGTACAGGATCACGTTGTCTGCGTACGTGCTGGCGATGAGGTCGGGCACGCCGTCACCGTTGAGATCGGTGAACTGCGAACCGCCTTGTTGCGCCACCCAGTCATTCTCGGCGCGGGGCGCGTCGTAGCCGCCGGCGCCGTCGCTCAGCGCGATGGAGATCAGGCCGTCGCCGGTCGGGGTGCGCCGGTAGATGTCCATGACGTCGACAACGCCATCGCCGTTGAGATCGTTGTTCCAATCGGGATTCCAGATTGAATACAGATAGGGCCCGGGCTCGGCGAGGAACGAGCCATCCGCCTGCCGGGCGTAGATACTCCATGCCGTTCCGCTCGAGTAGGACCCATAGGCAACGTAGAGGTCACCGTCGCCGTCCTGATCGGCATCCGCAATGAAATCTGGTGTGGGAAGGTCCTGCCCGGAAGAGTCGTAGAGGCGCTCCAACGCCGGGACCCGATCCGAGTCGACCGTCAGGCGATAGATGCCCGGCAGCTCATCGGTACGGAGAATCCAGCTCGGCGAGCCCCCGGTGTCTGTCGGATCGGGGCGGATCACCAACCGGCACGCATCCGACACCTCCGCGACATCCGCTGTGACGTCGAGTGAGCCGTCCGCGCTTCCGAAGGCAATCTTCACGTTGTCCGGAGAATGAGTCGTATCACCGGCGATGTCGTTGAAACCGTCGCGGTCGAAGTCGTCCACAAAGACATGGTCGCAACGGAAGCTGAAACCGACCAGCGATGGTACCGGCTCGCTGGGCCCATCCGGAGTGCCCAGATAGACGTTGCTCCCAACGACAATGTCGGTCAGGCCGTCACGGTTGATGTCGAGCGCGAGAATGCCCGAATTGGCCGGGCCGCCGCTGGACATGGGAAAGTCCCAATGCGTCCCATCGAACACCCCATCCATATTGCGGTAGACCGCGGACACCGTCGACCACCAGTACCACACGACGAGATCCGGGAGCCCGTCGCCATCGACATCGCCGTCGGCTGAGATGACCTCCGCGCAACAAACCGAAGGATCAAGCGGCACCGCGTGGCTGAAGGTGAAGACGCCCGTCCCGTCGTTGGTGTACACCTCGATCGCCGGGGTTCCACTCCGCTCGTTGACGACGAGGTCGACATCCCCGTCGTTGTCCACATCGCACGAATGCACCCTGAAGAAGAAGGAGCTGAATTGGCCGTGCAACGGCGAGACGATCGGGGGCCCGAAGCCCCCGGTCCCGTCGTTGATATGGACGCCGATCTCGGTGCTGCTGAACGCGATCAGGTCGGGCGAGCCGTCGCCGTTCACGTCGGTCACGATCAGCTTGTTGCTATCCGTATTCGGAATCGTCCGCACGCCCTGGTGCTCGAACATCTCCCCAGGGGGGCAGGCCATCGCGCCGGAGGCCAGGGCGATCGACAGAAGACCGGCGGCTGTGTGTGCAGGGCTGGGCATGGCGGGACCTCGCTCCGGATCCGGACTGGGATTGCGGTGATTCCTGGTTATACGGCATCCGGGCGGGTGGAACAAGAAAAACCCCGGAGGTGGCGAGCCGCCTGGCGCGCCACGCCCCGCACGCACGCGCGACACGGCGGGGCAGGGAGTGCTCATCATCGCGGGCCGGCGCCCCGACATCGCGCGGTGACCAGCGAGTAACGCATGCCCGACAGACAGTTAGGCCGCACCGCCATCGTCAGGCTCCCGGGCGGCGGGGGCCGGAGCGAGGCGGAATTCAGCATCGCGGAATCCGATGTTCGCCGATTCGGAACTACGGGCACCCGCCCGTGAACGCCGCGATGAAGGCGAGGACGTCCCGCAGGTCGTAGATCCCGTCGCCGTTGAGGTCGCCCAGCGGGTCCTGCGTCGTGAACGCGCCGATGAACGCGATGACGTCCTGCAGATCGAGCACGCCGAAGGGCGGGGCGAGGTCGGCGGGGCAGGGCGCGGGGGCGAACTCGTAGGCCCCCATGTCGACGATCGGGGCGGGCCCGACGCCCGTGTCGGGCGTCGCCGGGTCGTCGACGCGCCGAGCGAGCCCCACGGCGTCGGTCGCGAGCACCTCGCCCGTGTCGCCGTCGTCGTCGAGGTCGAGGTCGTCGGGGGGCAGGCCCGCGTTGCGGCCCGCGTCGATGCAGGGCGAGCCCGGGGCGAGGCTCAGGTCGGTCGAACTCACGAAGAGCGGGTCGGCGTCGATGTTGCCGGGGCCGCCCAGCGCGAGGGCCTGGACATCGGAGTACTCCGCCGTCAGCGTGCCGCTGTAGGCGAAGAACTGGTCGTCCTGCCCCGCGCCGCCGCTCGTGTTGGCCCAGAGGATGCTCGACGTGATCCCGACGTCCGAGTCGCTCGTCACCAGGCCGCCGCCCAGGTTGGCCGCGTCGTTGGCCGCGAGCGTGGAGGCGGCGAGCGTGATGGTCGACCCGCCTCCGATCGAGATCGCCCCGCCATCGATCCCGGAGGTGTTGCCCCGGAAGGCGCACGACGCGATCGTCGCCCGGGTGTTGTAGAGATCGATACCGCCGCCGTAGTCGGAAGTGTCGTTCGTCTCAAAGGTGCACGCGTCGATCCGGGCGTCCGAGTCGGCGACGGAGATCGCCCCGCCGATCCACCCCGAGGTGTTGCCGGTGAACGTGCACCGCGCCGCCCGCAGCGTGCTGCCGCCACCCACGCGGATCGCGCCCGACCAGCTCGCCGTCGCGTGATTGCCCGTGAACACGCTGTCGCGGACCTCGAGCGTCGAGCCGATGTCGGCGTCGATCGCGCCGGCGCCCTGGTCGGCGGTGTTGTCCTCGAGCGTGGCGCCCAGGAAGGTGAGCGAGCCGCCGCCGGTCACCTCCGCCGCGCCGCCGTACTGGGCGGTGTTGTGCCGCATCGCCCCGCCCTGGACGGTCGCGACCGACGCGTCGAACAGCGCGATCGCCCCGCCCGTCCAGCCCGCCTGGTTGCCGTCGAACACGCAGTCATCGAACAGCGCCGACGAGCCCGAGACCAGCGTCGCGCCCGCCCCGTTGCCCGGCGCGATGTTGTCGGTGAAGGTGCAGCCCCGGATGGTCACCGAGGCGCCCGAGACGTAGAGCCCCGAGGCGTCGGCGAACGAACGCCCGCCGCAGATCGTCATGCCGTCGAGCGTCGCCCCGATCGGCAGCGACTCGGCTCGCACGACGCTGTACGAGTTGTCGGTGTCGTCGCCCGGCACGCCGATGTCGCCAGAAAGAACGGTCTCGTGGGTCGCGGGGTCGCGCTGGCCGAGCGAAGTCTCGCCGCCCCCCGGGCGTGACTGGCCCTCGAACCCGCCGTAGACACGCTGGCCCGGCGAGAGTGAGAAGCCCCTCCAGGGATCGGCGGTGCCCGAGTCGGGCCGATAGATCCCGTCGGCGACCCACAGCTCGGTGATGTCCGACCGCAGCAGGTTCGCCAGCGCCAGCGTCTCGCCCAGGTCGGCGAGCGCCCCGCCCCACGACTCCCCGTCACCCTGGGGCGAAGATTCATGATCCACGTAGAAATGCGTCTCGCTCGAATCCGGCCGTCCGTCACCGTTGACATCCGGAGCGCCCCCAGCGATGTCGTCCGCGTCGGGCACGCCGTTGTTGTCGCAGTCGAGCACCCGCCCGCTCTGGCGATAACCCGCGAGTGTCCAGCGCGAGTGTTCGACGACAAGCGCATTGAACGCCGCCCGCGGCTCACCGATCGGCACGCCCTCGGGCTGTCCGCCGGGCCCGGTGTGCAACGGGTTCGAGAACGTGGGCAGCACCACCTCACCCGGGTACGACATCACCGTGCCGTAGGTCGTCCCGTCGAAGTCGTAGTAGTGCCCCCACGCGAAAGAGAACGGGGCCGACGCGTCGTTCTCGTGATCGTGGGCGCACCCGAAGTTGTGCCCGAACTCGTGCGGTCCCGTCAGGATCCCCCCGCCGGCCGAGCGCCAATTGAGCACGCTGAAGGCCGAGCCCTGGTCCCAGATCGCCCACCACGCCGCCCCGCCGGTGAAGCGGGTGTCGTCGACGAGCAGCATCACGCAATCGGCGTGGTGCGCGTCGCGCATCGCGTGGACATTATCCATGTATCCGTCGTCGGTCCCGCTCAAGCGGACGAGGTGGTCGAGCCACTGGGGGCTCACCTCGTCGTATTCGATCTCCTCGATGCCCGCGACGACGAGGCTCAAATCGTCGATGCCGCTGTTGGCGAACACGAGGTTCGCGCTATCCACCGTGTTCTGGATCCGGCTCGTCAGCGCCGCGATCCCGCCCGCCGCGTCGCGGGCCGCGGGGGTGTAGACGAACAGGACGTCGACGAACGATGGGTCGTCGAAGGCGAGCGCCCCGGCCCCCGCGTCGCCGCCCCGCAGCGAGGTGCTCTCGGGGCTCGCGTGACCCGGCGCCTCGCCCTCTCCCGCGCATCGCACCTCGGGCCCGGCGATGGGAGCCGCGACGCTGACGAGCCGACCATCAACCAGCCGCGGCGTCACTCCGATCGCGCCCGCGTCGGTCCACACGCCCCCGGTGCACACGCCTCCGACGCTCGAGAAGGCGAACGAGCCGCCCCCTTCCACGGCGCCCCACACCGACCAGCCGTTCGCCCGCGATTCGACATGTGAGGGTGTGACCACCCCGTGCCATGAGCCGAGCCCCAGCGAGATCGCCTCGCCAGCGCGGGCCGAGCCGAGCGCCACCGAGATCCCTGTGGCGCGAGGGCCCGATCCGTCATCGGCGGCGAGCACCCCCAACGACGACGCGAGGCCGCAGACGACGGCTATCCGGGACACATAACGAAGGATGGGAGGCAGGGGCATGGTGCCGAGTCTACCGGTCGCTGATCGTGGCTCCTACAGAATCTCACCCGACGCCTCGCCGAACGGCACAGTGGTCTCACGCTGGGCGTCCAGGACCACCCGAGCCCCGTCCCATAGGCGAGCGTCGCGAGCCCGATCCCCCCTACCATCCCGTCCCACTCTGCGAACAGGGTCTCATTCAGCGCATCGAGGTACGCAATGGCTGACAACCACTTCGACATCATCGTCATCGGCGGCGGGCCCGGCGGGTACGTCGGCGCGATCCGGGCCGCCCAACTCGGCTACAAAGCCGCCATCATCGACCGCGCCAAGCTGGGGGGCGTGTGCCTCAACTGGGGGTGCATCCCCTCGAAGGCGCTGCTCTCCAACGCCGAGTTGATGGAGAAGCTCGCGCACAAGCAGGACTGGGGCCTGACCTTCGGCGACGTCAGCTTCGACTGGGACAAGGTCATCGGGCGCTCGCGCGACGTCGCGGCGAAGCTCAACAAGGGCGTCGAGTTCCTGATGAAGAAGAACAAGGTCGAGCACATCACCGCCCACGCGAAGGTGGTGAAGGGCGCGACCGGCGGCACGCCCTGCGAGGTGGAGCTCTACGACTGCGAGGTTAACGAGGAGCTGACCAGCGCCCCCGCCAAGCCCGCCTCCAAGCCCACGAAGAAGCTCACGGCGGGCAAGGTGATCATCGCGACGGGCTCGGTCGCCCGCGACCTGCCGTTCGCGAAGTTCGACGGCAAGAAGATCTGGGGCGCCCGCGAGGCGATGTACAACAAGGAGAGGCCCGAATCGCTCCTCGTCATCGGCTCCGGCGCGATCGGCATGGAGTTCGGCTACTTCTACCACCAGTTCGGCACGAAGGTGACCGTCGTCGAGATGCTCGACCGCATCCTGCCCGTCGAGGACGAGGACATCTCGAAGGCGATGCTCAAGCACTTCAAGAAGCAGGGCATGGAGTTCCACCTGGGGCACACGCTCACCGCGGCGGACACGAAGGGAAAGAAGGTCAAGGCGACCATCGCGCCGTTCAAGGACGGCAAGGCCGACGAGAGCAAGGCCCAGACGCTCGAGGCCGACCGGATCCTGCTCGCGATCGGCGTGCAGGGCCGCTTCGACGGGCTCTTCGACGACAAGCTGGGCCTCGAGACGGCCAAGGGGCACATCAAGACCGATTACGTCCCGCTCGGCCCGGGAAGCCCGACCGAAGCCAAGGCGCTCAGCTACAAGACCAATATCAGCGGCGTCTACGCCATCGGCGATGTGATTGGCCCGCCCTGGCTCGCCCACGTCGCGAGCGAGGAGGCGATCCTGTGCGTCGAGCGCATCGCCTTCAGCGAGGGCAAGCTCAACCATGAGCCGATCCCGATGGACTACACCGTGATCCCGGGGTGCACCTACTGCAACCCCCAGGTCGCCAGCGTCGGGTTCACCGAGCAGGCGCTCAAGCAGCGCGGCCTCAAGAAGGGCGAGGACTACGAGGTGGGCCAGTTCCCATTCACGGCGCTCGGCAAGGCGATCGCCACCCAGCACACCGAGGGCTTCGTCAAGATCATCCGGGGACTGCCCCGAGGCGAGATCCTCGGCGCGCACATCATGGGCGACTCGGCCACCGAGCTCATCGCCGAGTTCAGCCTCGCCCGCCGGATGGAGGCCACGACCGAGGAGTTGATCGCGACCGTCCACGCCCACCCGACGATGCACGAGAGCGTGCACGAGGCGGCGTTGGCGAGCGAGGGGCGCGCCATCCACACGTGAGACCGAGAAACTCGGGATTGCGGTTCCTTCGGCGAACCCCCTTCGGTAGACTCCCATTGAGGCGGAACCGCGCCGCCCCCGGGGGGTCTGCACACAAGAAGGGATGATCCATGCGCCCACTGCTCATCGCCGGTTCTGCGGCGCTCGTCGCTTCGGTCGCCGCCGCCGGTGACCCTCCGATCGCGCTCTACCGATTCGAAGGGACGCTCGCGAGCACGATCCCGGGGGCGCCCGCTATTCAGATCGATGGTCCGGACTCTCGCGGCTTCTCCGGCGGCACGTGGGGATGGGACGAGGGCACCGGGCTGCTGCTCGACGTTTCTGGGACCACGATCAGCGACGCGTGGACCATCGGCCTCCGATTCTCGTTCGATGACGTGTCGGGCTGGGTCAAGATCCTCGACACCCAGAATCGCGCTCTCGACAACGGCTGGTACAACAGCGCGCTCGCCAACAACCTCGAGTTTTATCCGTCGAGCGACGGAACGCAGCCGTTCGGCAGCGGCGACGTGGTCGACGTCGTTGTCTCGTTCTCGAACGGCGTCGCGAGCGGCTATCTCAACGGGACGCTGTCCTCGACCTCCGACGGTCAATTTGGCTTCGGTGGATTGTCGATCGATCGGCTCTTCCGCTTCTTCGAGGACGACAACGTCACGAGTCACAACGAAGTGTCGGGGGGCTGGGTCAACGCCATCGTCGTCTGGGACCGCGGCCTGACCGCGGGGGAGATTGGTGATCTCCCCCCGCTCTCCGACTACACGCCCGCCTGCACCGAGGCCGACCTTGCCGAGCCCTTCGGCCTGCTCGACCTGGCCGATATTCTCGCGTTCGTCGAGGCGTTCGGCGCGATGGACGGGGCGGTGGACTTCGACGGCAACGGCCTCTTCGACCTCGCGGACGTCCTCGCCTTCGTCACCGACTTCAACGCGGGCTGCCCGTGACGCCGACGATCATGGGCTCGCGGGCAGGGGCTCCTGATACAACCCGAAATCCGACAGGGCCGGGCACGCGGCCGCCTCGGTCACACGTACCCGCACGCGATCGGTCGTGACCGCACCCACACGCCAGATCCGCGACGCGCCCACGCTTTCGGCCGAAGCGACCTCGCTCCAGGTGCCATCCACCCACGCGTCGACCGAAACGCCCCGCACTCGCTGACCCAGCCGAATGTCCTCGCGGAGGCGGATCATGTTGAACGTCCGCGGCTCGGACAGCGTGACGATGACCTCAGCCGTGCGCACGTTGTCATCGGTGGTCCACGCGCTCCATCGATCGGCGTCGACCAAGCGAGCCGGACCGTACCGATCCGGATCCTCCCCCCGCACATCGCTCGCATCGAACGTCGCACCGATCGCGAGATTCTCACCGAAAGTCGCCCGAAGGTGCTCGCCGAACGCGTGCAGGTTCGCGACGTCGTTCTCGTGCAGACACCCCCGCCGATCGGGCGGCACGTTGAGCAGCAGGTTGGCCCCGCGCCCGACGGATTGCAGGTAGAGGTCCATCAGGTTCGCCGCGCCGCGGACTTTGTCGTTCTCGTTCTCGTGCCAGAACCAGCCGGGCCGGATCGACACGTCGCATTCGCCCGGGATCCAGGCCGCGCCATCGCGGGTGCCGGTGGGCGATTGCCGGTAGTCGCTCATACCGGGGGCGGAGCGCTCCTCGCCGTCGGGACCCCGCGGCGTGTACGTCGCCCAGCACGGATCGCCCGCGATCCCGCGCTCATTGCCGATCCATCGGCAGCCCGGCCCTACGTCGGAGAACATCACCGCATTCGGCGCGAGCGTGCGCACCATCGCCCACGTCTTGTCCCAGTGGTAATAGGTTTGCCGGTCGATCCGGCGTTCCTCGTTCGCGCCGCCGTAGTAACCCGTCCCGCCGTTGGCCCCGTCGAACCAGACCTCGAAGATGTCTCCGTAGTTGTTCAGCAGCTCGCGGAGCTGGGGGCGGTAGACCTCGGTGACGTATTCCGGTGTGCCGTAGAGCGCATTGTTGCGGTCCCAGGGGCTCACGTAGACGCCGAACCGCACGCCGTGCCGCGTCGCCGCGTCGGCAATCTCGCGCACCATGTCGCCCTTGCCGCCACGCCAGGGGCTCGCCTCGATGCTGTGGGCTGTTGTCTCCGTGGGCCAGAGGCAGAACCCGTCGTGGTGCTTGCAGGTCAGGATCACCCCGCCAAAGCCCGCGTCGGCGAACGTCCCGACGATCTGGTCGGCGTCGAAGTCGGTGGGGTTGAATAGCCTCGGTGGTTCATCGCCTTCTCCCCACTCACGATCGGTGAACGTGTTGATCGTGAAGTGCACGAACGCGTTCATCTCCAGCTCGTGCCACGCGAGCTGCGCCGCGCTCGGCGTCGGGCCGTAGGGCCGGGGAGGTTCGACGTTGAGTCGACCGGGCTCGCCAAGGGTGGCGGCGCCGGCTACCGCAAGTGCCGCGAATGCAACCGACAGGTGTTGGTGTATAGCCGTGCGCCTCATGCGCGAGTGTAGGGCCCGCCTTCCCAACCGCAACCCAATGTTATTGGCCTCTGATCGGGACGATGGACGCCGAAAATGGGAGAGATTCGGACTCCTGCTTCTGGTACCGTGATCGGAAGGTCGGGGCGTCCCGATATCACCGTCGAGTCGCCTTCCGACCACCGGCCCGTGCAAGGCCGGGCAGCGAACGCGCGGAGAGGCAGAGAGATGAGTCGTCAAGCCAAGGTGGGACTGAGTCCGGTCGGGGCTGTCGTGCTTCTGCTCGCGCTCGCCGCCCTGGGCCAGCGTGCCGCGTCGGCGAGGCCCAACATCCTCTTCATCATCTCGGACGACGCAGGCTGGGCCGACTTCGGCTTCAACGCACTCGGCAACGGCGAGGTCCCGACCCCCGCCCTCGATTCGATCGCGGCGCGGGGCGTGCAGTTCTTCGCCGCGTACACCTCGCCGGTGTGCAGCATCAGCCGTGCCCGGACGTTCCTTGGCCAATACCCCCAGCGGAGCGGCTACCAGGACAACGAGCCCAGCAGCCAGGACGCCTCGGACGACGTGGTCCAGGGGCTCAGGCTCGAGGACACCACGATGTTCGAGCGCCTGCACGACGCGGGTTACCACGTCGGGTACTTCGGCAAGTGGCACCTTGGCATGGAGCAGGACATCGTGCAGGACGGCGTGCTCGTCACGCCCGGCAACCTGCCCCCGCGGCATGGCATCGACTACTTCCTGGGGCTCCTCGGCGGCGCCAGGCCGTATTCCATGGGAGCGGCCACGGGCTTCGGCGACTCGCTCCGCGAGCAGACGCTCGATCCGAACACCAATCTGGTCGTCGATATCGACCGGGAGGGAGACTGGCCCGCCGGCGACTATGTCACCGATGTGCTCGCCGAGTCGGTCGCCAACCACATCACCGACTGGTACGACCAACCGCAACCCTTCTTCGTCGTGGCCTCGTTCACGGCACCCCACTCGCCGCTCCAGTCGACACAGAACTACCTCGACATGATCGACGCCGCCACGCCCGGCCTGACCGGCGATCGTCGTATCTACGCCGCGATGCTCCTGGCGATGGATGTCGGTGTGCAGACCATCCTCGATCGCCTGGCCGACCCGAACCAGGACGGCGATCAATCCGATTCCATCGTCGACAACACACTGATCTGCTTCATGAACGACAACGGCGGGCAAACCCTCCACGGCGCCGTCAACGATCCGCTCCGCGGCAAAAAGGGCGAGACCTTCGACGGCGGCATCCGCGTGCCCATGCTCGTGGCCGGGCCCGGCGTGCCCGATTCAGGCCTGGTGTTCGATGATCCCGTGGACTCGGTCGATCTGATGCCCACCTTCCTCAACGCGGCCGGAGCACCGCTCGGACCGGACGACGCGACCGACGGCGTCGACCTCCTCCCCTACCTGAACGGTGAACTCACCGGCCCGCCGCACGCCCATATCTACGTCCGCGCCGGCGGCGTCCAGAACATCGGGGTCCGACGCGATCAGTGGAAGCTGACCACCAACTACGACTCGGGCCCCCTGCTCTTCGACATCATCGCGCACATCGAAGAGCGGGGCCGCTATGACGACGACTATCCCTGGCTCGTCGAGGAGCTGCGTGACATCATGTACTCCTACGAGGCGGTGTTCCCCAAGCCCAGGTGGGGAAGCGAGGTCTACAACACCTTCGACGCGTTCAAATACCGGCCCGATGTCGCCGGCAGCGCCGTGTGGTCTGCGCCATCCGCCTGGTCCGAAGTCGGTCAGACCACGCCGGCGACCATGTACTACCGCGACGGGTTCGCGGACCTCACGGTGCGATTCCCCACCAGTCCTACGCCCTACACGGCAACAAACGACTTCGCTCGCCCTAACGGCGTGATGATGCTCATCGGCAGCGTGGATTTCTACGGCGACCATTCGAGTGCCGCCGATTCCTCGGCGTCGATTCCGGGCCTGCCCCTCCTGTTCGTCAACACGCTGGCCGGCGAGCCGCCGCACATCCGCGTCGACGCGACGCATTCCGGCGCCGGGCTGCACCCGTTCGAGTTCGGGGCGCCCATCGTGCTCTGGGACGACCTGTTCCTCGACGGCGCCGGAGCCGAGATGCTGACGATCTCGGGGGGCCTGGAGGAACGTCGCGTCGGGCGGAACCTCACCAAAGCCGGGGCCTGGCCGCTCGTCCTCGCCAGCCCCGTCCACCTCTCGGGCGTGCTCCATCTTCAGGACGGCTCGACCACGGTCTCCACTGGCGGCCTGCTCGACGTCGCGGCGGTGCAGGTCGATCACTCCGCGTCGCTCACGCTCACCGCGGGGCTTCCGGACGGTGAGGGATTCCTCGCCGACGACGCCGCCGTCTCGATCGACACCGCCGGGGCTGGCCCGAGCATCAACCTCGACTACAGCGGCGCCGACCGCATCGGCTCGCTCGTCATCGATGGGTTCGTCCAGCCCGCCGGGCTGTACAGCGCGCAGACCAACCCCGACGCCATTGCGGGCAACGGCGTGATTCAGGTGACCGGTCCCGCCGCCTGCGGCCCGGCCGACCTCGCCGACCCATTCGGCGTGCTCGATCTCGCGGACGTCTCAGCCTTCGTCTCGGCGTTCGTCGCCCAGAGCCCCGCCGCCGATCTCGACGGCAGCGGCGTCCTCGACCTGTCTGATATAACGGCCTTTGTCTTCGCTTTCAGGTCCGGATGCCCCTGAGCAGAGGCCGACACCCGCCGCCTCAGGTCATCCAGTACACGCACAACGCGCCCGCGGCAGCGTGGGCCAGGCCCACGCCGATGAAGATCACCGCAGCCAGGGTGCGCTGCGCCCGCGGCGGCATCCGCCGCCACGCCGACCGCTTGCGCAGCATGGCCCACATCCCGCCCCCCGAAGCGGCCGCGCAGGTCACCAGCGTGAAGAGAACAAGAAAGACCTGCATGGGCGGACCCCCGCCCTGGTTGCGGAAGAGGATCAACGGGATCGTGAGCAGGATCGCCGCCACGGCGTCGAATCCCAGCCCCAACGCGAAAGACGCGAACCCCAGCAGCCAGGGGCCGGGGCGCAGGCGGTCGGACGTGACGGTCAGCGCGATCTCGGAACCGCACTCGGGGCAGACCGACCCGCGCAGATCCCGCAGGTTCTGCCCGCACACCGGGCAGGGCTCATCCCGCCCCGCCAGCCACCGCTCCAGAAAGCCAACGTCGTCCGGCATCCCCACGCCCGACCTACGCCGAAAGGCCCGAGCCTGTTCGGTCTCTTCCTCTGGTGCCCGGTGCCCGGCCCCCGGTCCCTGCGCTCACCACACCCACCGCATCCGCGTGAAGTCGAACATCGGGATGGCGCCACGCTTGAACGGGCTCGGCAGGTAGACCACGAACGCCCTCCCGATCAACAGCTCCCGCGGCACCAGCCCGTACTGCGGCTCGCCGTGGTTGATCGATTCGGTCACCCACGGATACTCGGCGTCCCAGAACCGGCTGTCCAGGCTCGACGGGCTGTTGTCGCCGCACATCATGAAATCATCGTCGCTCAGCGTCGGGAAGTGGTCCGGGTGACCGCCCAGCGTGGGCATCCGCCCGCACTGGTAGTACAGGTCGCGGTCGAGCCCGACGCGGTGCAGCGTGAACGGCCCGCCCTCGAACCGCCAACGCAGGCTGGGCTTGCGGTAGATCCGCGTGTCGGCCAGTGCGCTGTTGGTGATGTTCGGGTTGAGCCTGAGCAGTTCGATCAGCTCGCGTCCCGTCGAGGCGAACACGCGGCCCGAGGGCGTGAGCTCGTAGGCCCCCTTCTCGGGCCCGCCGCACACCAGCTTGCCATCGACGAACAGCCAGAGCGCCTGGTCGACGTGCCAGAACTCCACGTTTGTCACACGTCCCGGCGTGATCAACCCCGTTCTGTTCGACGAGTCGAGCGTCCGCCACGCGATGTCGGTGCTCTCGGTCGTCGGCGCCTCACGCAACTCGACCTTCGCGCCGGCGTCATCGATCACGGCGCGGAACTCCATACCCCGCGCCGTCAGGCTCCCCGTCACCTTCACGGGCCCGGATTCGGGCTCGATGCCGAAGTGCGTCGACACGTCGGACACCGGGAAGATCGGCCTCGTCCGGTCGCGTATCACCCGGTCGAACGGCTGCGGCCCGACGCGGAGCTGGTTGTAGGCGGTGTAGTCGTCGATGGGCCAACGCTCGTCGTCCCACGACAGCACGGTGGGCGACGAGCCCTCGTAGCGATAGTCACGCGAATCGCGCAGGCCCGTCCAGCCCGAACCGCTCGCGACCCAGGGCGGGCGGAACCGCTCGCTCGGCGCGAACCGCTCCTGCGTCGGCGCGGGCGGCGTGTAGGTGCTGTCGAACACCTTCCGCCACACCTCGCGTTGCACCCGCTCGGGCTTGCGCGCGATCTTCCACACGTTCTCGGCCCACGCCTCGGCTCCGGTCCCCTTCGCGTGCGAGCCCTTCGGCGCGTAGAACACGTCCCCGTCCACCAGCGCGATCTGGTCGCCCGGCAGCCCGATCAGCCGCTTGATGTAGTTCTGGGGTTCCTCGTGCGGCGGCTTGAAGACGACCACTTCCCACCGGCTGGGGTCGTAGACCCCCTTGAGATACTTGAGCACGAACAAGCGGTCGCCCGCGCGGAGCCGCTCGCTCGCCAGCTCGATCGGCTCGCCCGTCACCGGGTCGTTGAGCTTGATCGGGCCGTTGGTCCCGCCCTGCACGGGATAGGGCAGGTTCGGGTTCCCGTTGACGTAGTCCCAGGGCCCGACCGTCCAGGCGTAGCCCGAGTCGGGGTCGCGCACCAGCATGTGCTTGCCCAGCAGCGTGGGGGCCATCGACCCGGTCGGGATCAGGAACCCCTCGATCACGAATCCCCGGAAGACGAACGCCATCGTGAACGAGATCACGACCGCGGTCAGCGTCTCCTTGATGTTGAATCCGCCGGCGGCCCTGGGGTTGCTCATCTGGTGTCCTTCACGCGATTCGGCAGGCCAAGTGTGTCGACAGGATAGAGCCCCGGCCGCCAGTCATCGACGGAATGGACCCCACCGCCCCGCGGTGTGCCCCGGCCGTTTCGCCCATGCCGAGGCCCGGCTGGGCTCGCTCAGGCCGGCCCGCCGCTGTCGCCCGAACCGGGGCCGGTTTCACCCGAGCCACGCCGCCGCCGCCGGCGACGACGCTTCTTCCGCGTCGGAGCGCCCTCGCCCGGTCCGGCCTCGCCGGCGGGCGCCCGCTCGGAATCGGGCGTGGGCCGATCCCCCGCGGCCTCGGCCGGAGCCGCCGGCCCGGCCCCATCGCCGCTCTCGCCGTCCTCGTGCCGACGACGCCGGCGGCGGCGGCGTTTCTTCTTCGCCGGGACCGCCTCGGTCGTATCAGTCTCCGGTGACGCCGGGGCCCTCGCCGCCGGTCGCGGCTCGGCGGGCGCCGCGGGCGCGGGCCGGCGCTCGGGCCGCCGAGGTACCCTCGCCTCCCGCGCGGGGCCGGACGACGGCTTCCGCTCGCCCGGCGCTCCGATCTCCTCGACCGGGTAGGCCAGGTCCTCGTTCGAGTCGTCGAGCCGCACCAGCACGAGCTGGGTCAGGATCTGCGTGTCCACCACGACACCGGGGCCCTCGTCCGTCCCCACGCGTGATTTCCGGTGCGGCAGCCGCTTGCGCAGCTCCGTGTAGGTCTCGTCCTCGTACCGCAGGCAGCACATCAGCCGCCCGCAGCGTCCGCTGATCTTCAGCGGGTCCAGCGTGGCCTTCTGCACCTTCGCCGCGCGCATCGACACCGGCTTGAGCACCTTCAGGAACTGCTTGCAGCAGCAGTACTGCCCGCACCGCTCGTAGTCCGCCGTCAGCCTCGCCTCGTCGCGCGCGCCGATCTGCCGCAGGTCGATCCGCGTGTGGTGCGTCTCACCAAGCCGGCGCGCCAGCTCGCGGAAGTCCACCCGGTCCTCCGACGTGAAGTAGAACGTCAGCCGCTCCCCGCCCAGGATCGGCTCGGCCTCGACGATCTTCATCTCCAGGCCCATCGATTCGGCCAGCGCCCGCGCGTCGAGCCTGAGCCCGTGCCGCGACTGATCGAGCTTGGCCTGCTGGTCGAGATCCTGCGCCGTCGCGACCCGCAGCACACGCCCCTCGGTCGAGAACGGATACTGACGCCCGCCCGAATTCTCGATGTACTCGAGCATCTGCTGGCGCGTTACGCTCGACCCGCACCCCGCGTTGGGACACGTCGAAGTGAGCATCTCTCCGATCTCGACGCCCCGGAACGTGCGTACGACCAGCTTCGACCCGCACCCGGGCGTCGCGTCGCCCCGGTAGGGGAACTCGCCGATCATCTTCATCGCGCCGTACCGCACGACCAGGGTCGAGGGCGACTCCTTGCGTTCGAGCACCCGCAGGTCGTCGGCCCCCAGGCCCTCGACCGCGCCGCGATCGTGCCCGCGCGCCACCAGCGACGCGATCAGCCGCTCGCGCTCCTGTTCGGCGAGGTCGGCCTCGAACTGGGGAAGAGGAAGGATCGGCACGGCGTCAACGCCCCCCGGTCGGGTTCAATTCAGGGCCGGCCCGGCGGCGCGCCCAGCGCGGCGGCGCGGGCCGCGGTGAACATCTGCCGCAGATCCTCGCGAGCCACCAGCTCCACCGAGTTCGCCTGCCGCACGCGGTAGACCTGGAGCTGCTCGTTGCGGTCGTCGACCACGTAGAGCAGCTCATCCGTGCCGCTGCGGGTCGTCATCGCCGTGTATGTCCCGCTTGCCGCGGTCATGTCGGCGTGGGCCGTCGAGTCCGGGGCGACGCCCGCGGCGCGCAGCAGGATCAGACCCAGGAGCACGAACGCCATCGCCCACAGGGCCCCCCTCGCGACGGGGCGGCCCGGTGTGGACTCGACCGGATCGGCGGGCCCGGCGTGGGCGTCACGCCCGCTGTTGTTGGTCTTCGTGGTCATCGCTGCGTCCTCGACTTGCTGTCGGCGTCCAGGTCGCGGTAACCGATCCCCGTGAGGATGTTCCGACCGTCCTCCCACCGCAGCACAATCATCTCCTGATTGACCGAATCGATGATGTACACCGCGTTGGAGTTGCCCGTCTGGATCTCGCCGCCCACGAGCGTGTACTCGCCGCGCGGGCGCGAGGTCTCGGGCTGCGCCCAGGCCACAGGCCCGAACTCGACGAGCCCCAATCCCGCGAGCAACGCCGCGTTGAGCGCGACCAGCGGAGCCAGCCCGCGCCGATGACCCCGGCCCGACCTTGGTGTTCGTGTCTGGTTCATGCCGTCCCTTTCAGGGCTGGGGCCCACACCGCCACCCCGGCCACGCCGCCGTCGCGAGCGAGGACCGGTCAGTCCTGGTGCCCGCGTTTGGACTTGAGGAAGGCCCCCACGAGCACCACCGCCAGCAGCACGAGCATCACGAAGCCCGTCAGCCACGGCTTGCCCTTGATCCCGTCCTCGTTCTTCGGGGGCACCAGCCGCTGCTGCTGGGCCGCGACCTCGGCCGCGGCGAACGCCAGCGTCGTCAGCGCCGCCGCCACGCGGGGGGGAGCCACGCTCCACAGGCCGGCGCCCCAGCGCGCGGCCACCCGCCCAATCCGACTCGGCCACGCCTGAGGGTCAGTGTCCATGAACCGATGCTAAGCCGGGGCGGGCCCCCGCTCAAGCCCGGGCGGCCCGTCCCGAGGGACCGCCGAACACGGCGCGGCGCCGGCTGGGTCGCAGAATCGGGAATGGCGCTCCCGTTGTCCTTTGCCCCTGGCGCCGCGCACTGCGTTCCTCGATTCCCGTGCCCCCGTCCATCTCACCCCGCCGCGGCCACCCCGGGCCGGGCGGCGGGCGCGGCCTCGATCTGCGAGGCGGCACCCGGCGGCCGTGCGAGCAGCCCGCCCAGCGTTCGGCCCACCCGCTCGTAGGCGTCGGCCGGCAGGTCGACCGTCCCCCACCGCGGGCTGCGGATCTTCAGCTCCCTGAGATAGTCGGCCAACCGGATCGCGCGGTGGGCGTAGACGCGGCCCTCGAAACGGACCAGTCCCGCCTCACGTGCGTTGAGCGCCGGGCCGTCGAGCCAGTACATGAATACCAGCACCGCCTCGAAGGGTTCGCCGAAAAGCTGCTCCCAGATCGACAGCGACCGGATGTCATCCAGGGTCGTCCAGCACTCCCGCCGACCGGCCCCGCCCCGCCGCAGATCGACCCGCCGGCCCTTGACCTCGACCAGCGCGTGCCGTTCGGCGCCGTAGACCACCGCATCAAACGACTTGAGCCGGCGCTCGCCCCCCGCCGGCGCCGCGGGATCGATCAGCCCGAGCCTCGCGCCGGGTTCGAGGATCGCCCGCCTGGCGTCGTCCACCAGGACATAGGGGACGCTGGCCCTCTGGAGCGACGCCTCGAACGCCCGTTCGTAGTGCCGTCGGGACGACATCGGCCCATTGTACCGGATCGGCGTTTGGAAGGGGCGGAAAAAGGTCGGGTGGCCAAGGGTCAGATCCGGAGCCCTTGAGCCCGGAACTCCGGCGTCCTGCGCTCGAGCGATTCCCCACGCGGCGGCCTCGCGACAACACATGCCACACCGCGTCAGCACCAGGAACGCGCCCGGCCCTAGACGGCTCTGCGGCCACGCTCGGTCAGCTCGTCCGACTCGATCAGCCCGTCGCGGAGACGGACGATGCGATTGCAGTGCTCGGCGATGTTGTCCTCGTGGGTGACCATGATGATGGTCATTCCGGCGCTGTGGAGGCGATCGAAGAGCTCGAGGATGGACGCCCCTGTCTTGCTGTCGAGGTTGCCGGTGGGTTCGTCGGCCATCAGGATGACCGGGTTGGTGACCAGGGCCCGGGCGATCGCGACGCGCTGCTGCTGGCCTCCCGAGAGCTCGCGCGGGCGGTGGCCGAGCCGGTCGCCCAGGCCGACCTGGTTGATCGACTCGATCGCCCGCTGACGGCGCGTGCGCGCGTGGGTGTGCTGGTAGAACAGCGGCACCTCGACGTTCTCCTCGACCGAGAGCTGGGGGATGAGGTTGAACGCCTGGAAGACGAAGCCGATCTTCTCGCCCCGGAAGATGCTGAGCGTGCTGTCATCCATGTTCTGAGCATTCTTTCCGTCGAGGATGTACTCGCCGGAGGTCGGCTGGTCGAGGCAGCCCAGCACGTTCATCAGCGTGCTCTTGCCCGAGCCCGAGGCGCCCATGATCGCGACGTACTCGCCCCGCCGGATCTTGAGATCGACGCCGCGGATCGCCTCGACCATCACCGAGCCGTCGGGCTTGAAGTAGGTCTTGCGGACATTCCGGAGCTCGACCACGGGGTGGTCGGCGGTGGCCGGACTGGTCGGGCTCATCTGCACGGCGGTCATGGGGCGATGGTAGAACGGCCGGCCACGCCGAGTTATTCACCCGATCCCGGTCGCCAAGGCCGCACCGCGAGCTAGGCCCGCTGCAGCGCCTCGCGGATCTGCTCCTCCTGCCCGTACACGGTCAGGACGTCGCCCGCCATGATGACGCTGTCCTTGCCCGGCGTGCCCAGGTATTCGCCGTTCTCGCGGAGCACGCCCAGGATGAGCACGCCCCGCGAGCCCAGCCCGAGCTGCACGAGCGAGCGTCCGATGTACGGGTGGCCCGGGTCGACCTCGAACTGCGAGACGACATAGCCGTCGCGGGAGCGCAGGATCGTCTCGTAGTCCATCGCCCGCACGGCGCCGGAGTGCTCGAGCGAGAAGCGGATGGCCGCCTCGAGCAAGCGACGGACGGCGCGGAAGCGGAAGAGGAGGAAGAGGGCCGCGACGCCGCTGGC
This sequence comes from Phycisphaeraceae bacterium, assembly GCA_023898685.1. Classification (GTDB taxonomy): domain Bacteria; phylum Planctomycetota; class Phycisphaerae; order Phycisphaerales; family UBA1924; genus UBA1926. The sequence continues at coordinate 1,709,774 of CP060234.1, read as the reverse complement.
GGCGATAACAACGCGCATCCACAAGGTGACGTCGTCGAACGGCCCGCCCTGGCCCTGGCCGACCAGCGTGATGATCAGGGCGCCGAGCGCGCCGGTGATGCCGATGTTGCCCGCGATGATGAGATGGGTCGCGATCTTCCGGCGGACCGGGTGCGAGACGATCATCTCCGCCTCGACGGTCGTGAACCCCACGCCGAAGAAGCACGAGATCGCCTGGAAATCGGACACGTCGCGGCTCAGCCCGGTCATCATGAGGGCCGTCGCCCCGATCCGGACGATGATCAGCGAGACGGCCGCGATGACGAAAAGCGCGATGATCGGCACGGCCCGGTCACCCCTGGGTCAGTTGTCTTCCCCGCCGTCACCCGAAACTTCATCGGGGCCCGCGTCGTCGAGCTGGAGGCCGGCCAGAGCGGTCATCGTGTCGGGCGCGAAGCGGAAGACCTTCTCGAGCCCCGTGACCATCATCACGCTCCAGACCTCGTCGCCCATGGCACACAGCCGCATCTGCCGGCTCGCGCCGTCGAGCTGGCGTTTGAGGCGGAGCAACTGGGCGATATTGGAGCTGTTGACGTAGGACACCCCGCCGAAGTCGAGCACGACGTGGGGCGTGCTCGCCCCATCGTCCTCGCCCGAGAGCTTCTCCAGCCGATCGCTCAGCCCGTTCAGCTCGTCGCTGAGCATGGGCTCGTCGTCCAGGCGAGCGAGCACGATGTTGTCCGACCAGTCGACCGCCATCCCGACCCCTTCCGCGGACCCTGTGCTCTCAGTCTACTCGGAATCGGCGTCGCCCGGCACGGCCCCGTTGGGCTCGTCCTGGTCGGACTCGACCACCCGCGTGGCCGCGATGACGGCGTCGCCGTCCTTGAGGCCCGCCACCCGCACCCCCTGCGTGCCCCGCCCGTAACGACTGATCGTCCCCGCCTCCACCCGCACGAGCTGCCCACCCCGAGAGATCACCACGACGTGATCGGCGTCTCCCACGGCGAAAGCTGCGACGGGCGTGCCGTTCTTCTTGCTCAGCTTCATGTCGATCCGGCCCTTGCCCCCCCGGCTCTGGCTGCGGAGGGTGAACGAGCCATCCTCGTGCTCGCTCCGCACGCGGTACTCGTCCACGTCGGTCCGCTTGCCATAGCCGCGATCGGTGATCGTCAGCAGGTCGGTGGGCCGGTCGGCCCGATCGCGATCGGTGACCCAAGGGCGGTCGTCCTCGGTCTCGCCCGGGCCGGGCTTCCACTCGTCGTCGGGGATCATCGGCACGATGGCCGTGCCCACGATCTCGACGCCATCAGCGAGGTCGATGCCCTTGACCCCCGCGGCCGAGCGCCCCATGTCGCGCAGCCCGCCCCGGTCCTCGTGCTCGTTGAAGCGGATCGCCATCCCGGCGCTGGTCACCAGGATCACGTCGTCGCTGCCGCCGGTCAGGCGGACGTCGTAGAGCGCGTCGCCCTCCTTGAGCCCCACGGCGATCAGCCCGCTCTTGTTCACGTTGGCGTAGGCCTTGAGCGGTGTCCGCTTGATCACCCCGCCCTTGCTCACGAACAGCAGGTGCTTGCTGCCCGCCTCGAAGTTCTTCACCGCCCGGTAGGCGCACGTCTTCTCTTCGGGGCGAAGCTGGATGTAGTTCTGGATCGCCCGCCCCCGGCTCGTGCGGCTCAGCTCGGGCAGCTCGTAGACCTTGATCTTGAACACCCGCCCCTGGTCGGTGAAGCAGAGCAGGTCGTCGTGGGTCGAGGCGACGAACAGGTGGCTCACCACGTCGTCCTCGCCCCCGCCCGAGGCGCGGATGCCCTTGCCGCCCCGCCCCTGCGCCTGGTAGGTCGTCGCCGGGACGCGCTTGACGAACCCGCCCCGCGTGATCGTGACAACGACCTCCTCTTCGCGTATGAGCGCCTCGATGTCGATGTCGCCCGCGGCCTCCTCGATCGCGGTGAGCCGCTGGCCCGCCTTGCCCGAGCCGTAGCGGGCTCGCATCTCGGCGCAGTCCTCCTTGATGATCGCGAAGACACGCTGCTCGTCGGCGAGGATCGACTCGTAGTCCTCGATCTGCGCGACGATCTCGTTGTAGTCCTTGATCAGCCGCTCGATCTCGAGCCCCACGAGCTGGATCAGCCGCATCGAGCCGATCTGCTCGGCCTGCACGCGGGTGAGCACGACGCCCCCCGCCGCCTCGGCCAGCGCGAGACGGTCGACCAGCCGCCGCGGCAGCTTGGCGAAATGCTCGTGGGTCGGCGGGATGCGGTAGCGCCGCGACATCAGCTTCTCGATCGCCTCGGCCCGGGTCGAGCTCGAGCGGATCAGGGCGATGATCTCGTCGATGTCGCACACCGCGTAGATCAGGCCCTCCAAAATGTGAGCCCGTTTCTTCGCCTCGCGGAGCAGGTAGGACGTGCGCCGGCGGATCACGTCGATGCGGTGATCGATGTAGAGGCGGATCAGCTCGCGGAGCCCCAGCGTGCGGGGCTGGCGGTTGACCAGCGCGATGTTGATGATGCTGAACGTCTGCTGGAGAGACGTGTGCTGGTAGAGCTGGTTCTCGACCACCGCCGGGTCGGCGCCCTTCTTGAGCTCGATGACGATCCGCGTGCGGGCGTTGCGGCCCGACTCGTTGCGCACGTCGGAGACGTCGCGGATCCGCTCCTCGCGCACCGCGTCGACGATCTTCTCGACCAGCGTGTTCTGCACGAGGCTGTAGGGGATCGAGTCGATCACGAGCTGCTGCCGCCCGCTCTTCATCTCCTCGACGCTCACCTCGCCCCGCACGGTGACGCGCCCGCGCCCGTGCTCGTAGGCCTCGAGGATGCCGCGTCGGCCCAGGATCACGCCCCCGGTCGGGAAATCCGGCCCCTTGATGCCCAGGCGGGTGACGTTGCCGTCGTCGCCTCGCTCGTCGGTCATCAATTCGGCGAGCGAGATGTCGGGGTCGTCGATCATCCGCACGATGCCGTCGAAGATCTCGGCGGGGTTGTGCGGGGGCAGACTCGTCGCCATGCCGACCGCGATGCCCATGCCCCCGTTGATCAGCAGGTTGGGGAACTTGCCGGGCAGCACCGTCGGCTCGGCTTTGCGGTCGTCGTAGGTCGGCTGCATCTCGACGGTGTCCATCGAGATGTCGGCGAGCAGATCCACGGCGGCGTGGTGCATCCGCGCCTCGGTGTACCGCATCGCCGCGGGGGGGTCGCCGTCGATCGAGCCGAAGTTGCCCTGGGGGTCGATCAGCGGCACCCGCATCTTCCAGGGCTGGGCCATGCCGACCATGGTGGGGTAGATCACGCTCTCACCGTGGGGGTGGTAGTCGCCCGAGGTGTCGCCGCAGATCTTGGCGCACTTGTAGTGCTTCTTGCCGGGCGAGAGCTTGAGGGCGTTCATCGCGACGAGGATGCGTCGCTGGCTGGGCTTGAGCCCGTCGCGGACGTCGGGCAGGGCCCGGTCCATGATTGTGCTCATCGCATAGGTCAGGTAGGAGTCCTGGAGCTCGGACTCGATCTTGATGTCGATCAGCCGACCCGCCCCGTTGTCGGGCGGCCCGGCGTCCTCGACGGGGGTGGACGGATCACGCGGTGCGTCAGAGTCGGCCATACGCCATCAACTCCGGTGAAAAGACGATCCAAACCGAGGCGCCGCAGAGACTTCCGGTGTCCCGCCGGGGCGCGTGGATCGGGTGCGGAATCATAGGCTCGGAACGCGTCGGAGCCCGTCAGAATGCAGCCCAGAACGCCCCGACAGGAGCCCGGAGCGTGAGCGATGGGCCGAAGTGCAAGGCGCTTTGATCGCACGCGGTTATCCTGCCCGTCGCTCACGCTTGGGGCTCCTTCCGGCGGGAAATGAGGGCAACCTTCAGTTGCTGCGTTCAGGGACGCCCCGCCGCCGCGGGCTGGCGGTTGGCGATCCGGTCGATGCTGTCAAGCGTCTCGCAGACCGAGGCGAGCCCGATCGCCGAGGCGGCCAGCGGCATGTGCTGGTCCCACAGCGAGACCCGCACGCCCCCAATCGCGAGGTCCGGGTCGGCGTACATGTGGCACAGCCGCTCCTCGGCCGCGAGCTGCTTGACGAACCGCAGCAGGTCGAGCAACTGGATGAGCTGGTCGCGCACCTCGCCCGTACCGATCGTGCCGGGTGTGAGCTGCCCGTCGCCCAGCATCGCCGCGAGCAGGCCCGTCGGACGAAGGCTCTGCCACGTCGGCAGTGGGCTCCCCTCGGCGTCGAGGACCAGCCCGCCCTGAAGGTCGCGATCGACGGCGATCAGATCCGACGCGCGGAGCTTGAGGCCCAGCACGGTCTCGCGGAGGTCGCGCAGCGCCGCCGCACTCTTGACCTCGCCCCCGGTCATCCTCGACAGCTCGATATCGGCCCAGCCCAGATCGGGCATCAACCCGAGCAGGTGGGCCCGGGGTGTTTCGCGGAAGGCCGTGCGGATCGCCTCGTCGGCCCGCCCGAGAAGCGCCTCGCGATCCCACGGCCGGAAACCGGCCATCGCAACCAGCCCCCGGCACACGACGCCCCGGGCGGTCTCGGGGATCATCGGGTCGAAGCCCGCCTTGGAGTTGTACGCGGCGTCGACCTGCCGCAGGCAGTTGTCGCGCAGGGCGCGCAGCTCGTCCGAACGCTCGATGCCCAGCTTGTCGAGACGCGACAGCGCCACCAGGCAGGCCGCCGATGAGATCGCGTCACCCCACGGCGCCCGCTCGGCCGGTTCGACCACCGCGAGCGAGGCGAGCGTCGCCTCGGCCGCCGATCGGGCCCGCTGCGCCATCGCGGCGTCGATGCCCGCGGTATCGGCGTATCTGAGCAGCGACTCGGCCGCGAACGCCTGCGCAAAGGGCGGCGCGACCGCCGGATCGAACCGGCCGGCTACGGGGTCGAGATCGCCCCGCAGACCGTTGCGCTCCACGCCGGGCCAGGCCCGCGCCATGATATGGCCCGCGATCGCGTCGGCCAGCGCCCGCAGATCGGCGGCACTCGCGACCGGACCCGCGATCTTCCCTCCCCGGTGCAGCATCAGCGGCGAGCCGCCCGGCTCGATCTGCGCGACCTGAACGACGTTGAACAGCGAGAGCGCGTAGCCCTTCGCGAAGAGCTCGTCGCCCGGGTTCAACGCGATCGCGGGGTCATCGGCCAGTTCGGCGACCAGCGCGACGTAGGCCCCGGAGGGGGTGCGATCGGTCGCCAGCATCAACCCGGGAGTCATCGCCGCCGCGCCCGACCCATGCCGGACGAGCATCCCCTCGATGCCCGGGCGGACCCACTCGTCGAGATTCGTCAGCCCCACGTCGCCCGACACCGGCACCGCCGGCTGGGGCGCCAGCTCGATCGACAGCCTCGACTCCGCCAGCCCTCGGCGGATGCGTTCGGGCCGCAGGGCATCGGGCTCGCCCTCGAAGCGCGAAACCGCCCGGCGCAGGGCGCGGGTGGCGGCACGCTGGAGGATGCCGGAGGCCTCGGCCGCGTCCCCCGCGACGGCGGTGTCACGCCCCACGATCTGGCCGCCCTGACGCAGGACGACCGTCGCGACCCAGGACACGGGCATCGTCACGTCGGGCTCGTCCGGAACCCGGCCGGCGTCGACCCACCCACGGATTGTCCCGAACACGGCGAGCGCCTCGGATGGGGTGAACACCCCGCCGGGCTCAGCGGGCCGGGGTGATCCGGCCGGGGTGGTCGACTCGTCGGCCGCCGGCGCAACCGACGGCTGGACCCCACCGGGTGCGGGCTGTTCGGTGGGCATTTCTGTCCGCCGAGGCGGCGTTTCCGGACGGGTCGGCTGGGCCGTGGCGGACCCAACGACCAGGGCAGCGAACAGCAGCGATGTTGCCGCGACGCGACAGGTGGTGTTGATGCGGAGCAACCGTCCGGACATGGGCCAACGTCCGAGAACGCCCAGCCAACCCCGCTCACGCCCCGTCAAAGCCGATCGGCCCGCACAGCCGGACCCCCGGCACGCGGGTTGAACCTCTCCGGGCACAACCCAAGAGGAGCGTGCCTTGCGGAGACTATTGACCATTACGGCGAACGAACGGCGGGTGTTGTACCTCTCGCTCATCTGCTACCTCGTGCTCTGCTGAGCCCGATTCGTTCCGCCCAGCGGGCCGGATCTTCCGGCTCCGAGAACAAAGAGACCCCGGCACGCGCCGGGGTCTTGGTGGTGTTGCACGCTCTCGCGATCAGAAGCTGATCTTGTCGGTGCCCATCGAGCCGTGCTCGTCCATGCCGCCTCGCGACGGGATATCCGAACCGCGGAACTGGTGCTCGTCGCCGCCGCCCGAGGAATCACCCCACTGGGCCCGCTTGAGGCTGAGCCCGATCTTGCGATCGGAGATGTCGACACGGAGGATCTTGACATCGACCTCCTCGCCGGCCTTGACGACGTCCTGCGGGTTCTCGACCTTGTGATCGGCGAGCTCGGAGACGTGCAGCAGGCCCTCGAGGTCCTCCTCGAGCTCGACGAAGACGCCGAAGTTGGTGATCTTCGTGACCTTGCCGCGGACGACCATGCCGGGCTGGTAGGCGCCGGGGATGGCGTTCTCCCAGGGGTCCTCGGTGAGCTGCTTGAGGCCGAGGCTGATGCGCTGCTTGTCCTGATCAACCTCGAGGATGACGCACTTGACCTCCTGACCCTTCTGGAGCATCTCGTTGGGGTGCGCGACCTTGCGGGTCCAGGAGAGATCGGAGATGTGGAGCAGGCCGTCGATGCCGGGCTCGATCTCGACGAAGGCGCCGTAGTTGGCGAGGTTGCGGACCTTGCCCTCGATGACGGTTCCGGCGGGGTACTTCTCGGAGACGAGCTCCCAGGGGTTGACCTCGACCTGCTTCATCCCGAGGGAGATCTCCTGCTTGTCCTTGTCGATCTCCAGGACGACGACCTCGACCTCCTGGCCGGGCTCGACGATCTCGGAGGGATGGTTGACGCGGCGCGTCCAGGACATCTCGGAGATGTGAACGAGGCCCTCGATGCCCTCCTCGATCTTCACGAAGGCGCCGTAGGACATGATGTTGACGACGGCGCCCTTGACGCGGCAGCCGACGGGGTACTTCGCCTCGATCTCCTCCCAGGGGCTGGTCTCCTTCTGCTTGAGGCCCAGCGCGATCTTCTCGCGGTCGTAGTCGATGTTGAGGATCTTGACCTCGATCTTCTCGCCGATCTTGACAATCTCGGAGGGGTGGTTGACCCGGCCCCAGGACATGTCGGTGATGTGCAGGAGGCCGTCGATGCCGCCCAGGTCAACGAACGCGCCGAAGTCGGCGATGTTCTTGACCGTGCCGACGACCAGGTCGCCCTGGTTGACCTTGTCGAGGAGCTTCTTCTTGGCGGCGTCGCGCTCGGCCTCGATGAGCTTGCGGCGCGAGACGACGATGTTGCGCCGCTGCTCGTCGATCTTGAGGATCTCGGCCCGGACGACGCGCCCGATGAAGTCGCCGACATCGCCGGGGCGGCGGACGTCGACCTGCGAGGCGGGCAGGAAGACCGGCACGCCGATATCGACGAGCAGCCCGCCCTTGATCTTCCGCATGCAGGTGCCCTCGACCGGGTCGCCCTCCTTGGTCGTGTCGACGATGTGCTGCCAGGCGATCTGCCGGTCGGCCTTCCGCTTCGACAGCGAGATCAGCCCGCCCTCGCCCTCCATCGACTCGAGCAGCACGTCGATCGAGTCGCCCACCTTGAGTTCGGAGAGGTTCTGGAACTCCTCCTTCGGGATCAGACCCTCGCTCTTGAGCCCCACCTCGACGACCACGTCGTCGCCCGAGAAGCCGATGATCTTGCCCTTGATCAGCTTGCCGGGGCTCAACTCCTCGACCCGCTCGTCGAGCAGGCTCTCCATGCCGTCGTTCAAACGGTCACCCAGCGCCTCGGCGAGAAGGGCCTCGGCGTCGGCGTCCTCGATCCCGAGGGACGCGATCAGCGTTTCGTCAATCATGTCGTTCCTTTGCTCCCACCGCCGTCGTGCGGTGTCGCGGTCGACGCCGACCCGCGTGTCCCGGCCGGGATGGACACGCCTCCGCGTCGCCCGTCGGTGCACCGCCGGGAACCGGCTGGTGCGCCTGCGCCTCTCCTGAGGCGGTTCGGGGTTCGGTCTCCACCCGCGGCGCGCGCCGCGGCGTGGTCCGGCCTTTCGGGCCTCAAGGCTAGCCCGGCCGGGGGCTGAAAGGAAGCCCTCCGGCCAAAAGCCCACGCCGTCACGCCAGCCTTCGCACGCCCTTAGCCCGTTCCCAACCGCACCAGCAGGTCGGGAAGAGCCGACGCGAATGCCCCGCGCGTCAGCACCTCGTCGGCCCCCAGTTCTCGGGCCTTGGCGAACAGGTCGACGGCGACATGTGGACCCCAGGCGATCACCCGGATCGAGTTTTCCCGTTCGCCCGCGTCCGGCCCACGCAGCACGGCCAGCAGTTCCCAAGCCTGTTCTGGCGCGTCGAGATCGAGCAGTACCGCCCGGACCTCCGAGTCGCCGAGCCTTGCCCGGAGCATCGCGGCGGTGCGCGCCGGGCGGCACGGCACGCCCATCGCGTCGGCGGTGGACTTGATCCTCGTGGCCCAGAGCAGGTCGGCGGCGGAGTAGAGCACCATCTCATAACTTTCGTTTTCAAGAACCGCGTCGAACGGGTCGAACCCCTGTACTATCACAGCCGTATGTCGGGCTCACCACCTCTGTGCGGGGAATCTGGGGTGGACAGACGACGCCCGACCCGCGACGATAACGGATTCCGCGTCCAGACCCACCGGGGCGCGGCGGACCAGGGTGCCGGTTCACTGACCGGCGGCTCGGGCCGATCGCGGTGGATGTCACCGACCGCGGGGCGGAACCCCGCGACCCTTTCCGAGGCCAGCATGACCACCGCGACGCCGACCACCGAATCGACAGCCGTCACAGAAGAGTCCCGGGACGCCATCTTCGACGAACTGGGTTTCCCGACCGATCCGGACAATCTCTACACGCAGACCGTCGGGCAGATGCTGAGCGCCGCGTCACTGATGGACCTGCCGCACCGCACTCGGATCATCCTCGCGCAGCCCAAGAACGAGGTGATCGTCAACTTCCCGGTGCGGATGGATGACGGGAACTTCCGGCTGTTCAAGGGCTACCGCATCCAGCACAACAACGTGCTGGGGCCCTACAAAGGCGGCTTCCGCTACCACGAGCACGTCAACCTCGACGACGTGAAGAGCCTGGCGCTGCTGATGACCTTCAAGTGCGCGCTCGTCCGCATCCCCTTCGGCGGCGGCAAAGGCGGTGTGAAGGTCAATCCCCGGACACTCTCCGAGGGAGAACTCCAGCGCGTCACACGCCGCTACTGCGCCGCGATCAGCCACATGGTCGGCCCGGATCAGGACATCCCCGCGCCCGACGTCGGCACCAACGCCCAGATCATGGCGTGGTTCGCCGATACGTACATGCTCTCGAGTGGGCAGGCCGACAACAACGCGCTCCGCGTTGTCACCGGCAAGCCCGTCAGCTTCGGCGGCTCGACGGGGCGCGAGAAGGCCACCGGACAGGGCGTCTCCGACGTGCTCGCCGAGATGCTGCCCGGCATCGGCATCCCCGTGCAGGGCATGACGGTCGTCCTGCTGGGCTTCGGCAACGTGAACTCATGGGCCGGGCGCATCCTCCAGGACATGGGCGCGAAGATCATCGCGGTGATGGACCACACGGGCGCGATCCGCAACGACGACGGCATCGATTGCCACTCACTCGCCGCCTATTCGGAGAAGCACTTCGGAATCCGTGGCTACGAGAAGCAGGCGACCGCGACCGGCTCTGGCACGCACGCGTCGCACGGCGTCGAGGTGATCAGCGAAGAGGAACTCTACAAGACCTCCTGCGACGTGTTCATCCCCGGCGCGCTCGAGCAGATGATCCAGCCCAAGCAGGCGGCCATGATGGACTGCAAGGTGATGGCCGAGGCCGCCAACGCGCCCTGCACACCCGCGGGCGACCGCGTGCTCCGCGACAAGGGCGTCGAGGTCATCCCCGCCATCCTCGCCAACGCGGGCGGCGTGACCGTCTCCTACTTCGAGTGGCTCCAGAACAAGTCGTGCGTCACCTGGGACGGCGAGCACGTCGACCGCGAGCTCAATCGCCACATGGTCATCGCGGCGAGGCGCGCTCTCGCGGCGCGAGAGCGGTATTCCTGCGACCTGCGTACCGCCGCGTTCGCCGCCGCGCTCGAGCACCTGGGCGACGTGTACGAGGTCCGCGGGATCTTCCCGTAAGCCGCGATCTGAGGACAAGCCCGATATGAGCACGAAAGCCGCGGGATCTGGATCCCGCGGCTTCTTTCTTGCGCCCCGGCGGGCCGGGGGCCGAGGAAACCCCCGAATCATCATCCCGTCGTCATCTCCCGGGCCGGATCGTGCCGTACAACAGCATCGTGGTGACGGGCGTCACCGCACGAGCAAGCCACCAAGGAGAACGACATGCTCATCGCAGCCAAAGCCGCCATCACCACCGTCCTGATTCTCACCGCCACCGGGGCGACCATCGGGCTCACCACTCACGGTAACGAAGGGGACGAGGCCGTGACGCTCGACCAGGTGCCGGTCCCTGTTCGCGTCACGATCCTCTCGCACCTGGACGGAGGGACGATCACCGAACTCGAGCGCACCACCGACCACGGGCGGCTGCTCTACGAGGTCGACGTGCGCACGGCTACGGGAAAGGTCGAGTTCGACGTCGCCGAGGACGGCACGTTCGTCGGTTACGACAACGACGCGGACGACGACGCGCAGGATGGCGACGACGACGCGGACGACGGCGATGAGGACGACGGCGACGTGGCCGTGACACTCGACCAGGTGCCCGACGCCGTCCGGGAGACGATCCTGACCAACGCGCACGGCGGGCGGATCATCGAGCTCGAGCGCACCACCGACCACGGGCGGGTGCTCTACGAGGTCGACGTGCTCACCGAGTTCGACGTCGCCGAGGACGGCGCGTTCGTCGGCTACGACAACGACGGCGACGACGACGCGGACGACGAAGGCGACGAGGGCGAGCACGACATGAAGATCTCGCTCGACAAGGTGCCCGCCGCGGTCCGCGCGGCCATCTTCGCGAATCTCCAGGGCGGCACGATCGACGAGATCGAGCTGTCGACCGAGGACGGCGTCACGGTATACGAGATCGAGGTCGAGCACGCCGACCATTCCGACACCGAATTCGCCGTCGACGGGAACGGCAAGTTCCTCGGGTTCGAGGCCGACGACGAGGGCGAAGCGGACGACGGCGATGGCGATGGCGAGGCGGACGACGACTGATCCCGCCACTGGCCGATGCGATCCGGGGCCCTGATCGCCGAGGTCGCCCACTCCAGATCGGGCGCGGCCCCCGCCGCGCCCGGTCTTTGTTCCGCTACGCTGAGAAGCCCATGCGAGTGCTGATCGTCGAGGACACGCGCCGGCTCCGCGAATCGCTCGTGGACGGGCTCACCGCCGCGGGCTACGCGGTCGACGCCGTCGGCGACGGGCGCGAGGGGCTGATCCACGCGCGGACAACCGAATACGACCTGGTCGTGCTCGACATCATGCTGCCCGAGCTCGACGGCATCAGCCTGCTGGGCCGGCTCCGAGCGGCGGGCAACACGACGCCCGTGCTCGTGCTCAGCGCCCGCGACCGCGTCGAGCAACGCGTCGAGGGGCTGCGGGCCGGCGCCGACGACTACCTGGTCAAGCCATTCAGCTTCGATGAACTGCTTGCGAGGATCGAGGCGTTGACCCGCCGCGCCCGCGGCTCGGCGTCCAATGTCGTCGGCGTGGGCGGCGTGACGCTTGATCTCGCCGCACGCCGGTTCTCGGTGGGTGACAGCCCGCTCGAGCTCTCCCCGCGCGAGTACGCGGTGCTCGAGTATCTCATGATGAACGCGGGCCGCACGCTCTCGCGGGGCGAGATCGAGGAGCACGTCTACGCCGAGGACCGGCAGGTGTGGTCCAACGCGATCGACTCCGCCGTCGCCGCGCTGCGGAAGAAACTGGCCGAGCGCGGCGTGCACGACTTGATCGAGACGCGGCGCGGGCTGGGATACCTCGTGGGGAAGGCGGGCACGCCGGGGGCGGACGCATGACGTCGATCCGCCGAATGCTGACCCTTTCCCTTGGCGTCGCGATCGGGCTGCTCTTCGCCGTTCTTGCGGTCGCGGTGTTCTTCAGCTACCGCGGGGCGGTCCGGGCGCAGCTCGACGAATCGCTGAGAACGCGGGCGAGCACGTTCGCGGCCATGGTCGTCGAAGACCGCGAGGAGGACGAGCTCGCGTTCGATTTCGAGGGCGATCTGCGGGTGGAGAACCAGGGCGTCTGGCTGCGGATCACCGACTCGCACGGCGAGGTGCTCGCGGTCTCGGACGCGCTGCCTCGGGTCGTCGCCGGCGAGACGCCCCGCCCGGGCGGGCCGCCGGCCTACCGCACGATCGCCGACGGTGGCGATACGCGTTACCGCAAGGTCATCCTGAACGCCCACGCCTCGGTTGAAGGCGATGACGACGACAACCGAGCCCCGACCGCCGAGGGACCCCCGGTGACGGTCGAGGTCGTGGCCGACGCGAGCGCTCTGCTACGGGACGAACGGCGGTGGCGAAACGCCCTGATCGCGGCGTTCTGCGTCGCCGTCGGCGTGACCATGATCGCCGTGCGGCTCGTTGTACGCCGCGGCCTGGCGCCGGTCCACCGGCTGACGGGCGAGCTCGACCGCATCGGCCCCGCGACGCTCTCGCTCGACATCGATGACCACACCTATCCCGCCGAGCTCCGCCCGATCGCGGCCGCCGTGAACGGATTGCTCGAACGCGTCCTCGCGGGCGTCGAACGAGAGCGGCGTTTCACGGACGCGGCGGCCCATGAACTCCGAACGCCGATCGCCGAGTTGACCATGCTCACGGGCGTCGCGGGACGTTATCCCGACGAGGCCCGCCAACGGCGGGCCATCGAAGAGGCCGGGGCGATCGCCGCGGAGATGAACACGCTACTCGAGAGCCTGCTGCTCGCGGCGAGGGGCCGGGCTGGCGGGAAGGTCGACGCGACCACGCCGCTCGGGCCGATCGTGCGCACACAGCTCGACAAACACGCGGGCCTGCTCCGCGAGCGTTCAATCTCGCTTGAAACCGAGATCGACGACGCGGCGGGCTGGCGGGGGCCGGCCGGGGCGGCGCTGATGATCCTGCGCAACCTCGTCGAGAATGCGGGGGAATACACGCCCGAGGGCGGCATGATCCGTGTGGCTGTCGCGGGCGGGGTGGGAAGCGCCGGGTTCGAGATCGAGAACGGGCCTGTTGATCTCAGCGCAGCCGACGCCGACCAGATGTTCGAGCCGTTCTGGAGGGCCGACCCGGCGCGCAGCGGGCGCCGGCACGCCGGGCTGGGGCTCGCGATCGTCGACGCCTTCTGTGAGACGCTGGGTTTGATGCGCCGGGCCGAGATGACGACCGATCGCACACTCCGGATTCGGATCGAGCCGACGAAGTCGCTTACTCCCGACCCAATCTGAAATCTGTGGACCTACTCGAACCTGATGTACGGCTCGATCGCCTCCGCGGTGCGCACGCCGATGCCGTTGACATCCATGAGCTGCGTCAGCGATCGGATCGGGCCCTCGCGCTGCCGGTACTCGATGATCCTCGCCGCGAGCGTGCGGCCGATGCTGGGCAGCAACTCGAGTTCGGCCGCCGAGGCGGTGTTGATGTTCAGGCGGCCCGGGGCCGCGGCGGGCTTGGGCCGGGCTGGCGGCGACGCGGGGTCGGGCGTGCCGCTCGCAACGGGCGGTTCAGCAGTAACCGGCGGCGACGCTTCGGCGATGGAACCTGCGGGCGTGGCGTTGATTTCGTGCGGCGCCGGGGACTGACGCGTCGCGAGCCCGCTCGCCGGAGTTGGGGGTGATTCCCGGGAGGCGGCCGCGATGGACTCGTGCGGAACGGGCCTTTCCGCCGGCGCCCGCCCGATCACGGCCCACAGCATCCCGACGATCGACGCCCCTCCCAGAAGCCCCGCCGCCGCCCAGCGTGCGGGGGAGATCGCCGTGTTGGCGGGCCGATCGGGCATGTTCGCTCAGTCCGAAAGGGGGATCCAGCTCGGGTTGCGGAGCCGCTCGGGAAGCTGTCCCTCGCGCACGGCGTTGCGGATCTCGGCGAGCCGCGAGGCCACGGGCTTGGGCGTGCCGTCGACCGAGATCAGCCCGCCCCGGGGCATCTCCGTCGGGTCGGGCATGTCGTACAGCTCTTGCCACGTCACCGACTGGATGTAGGGCTTGGCGAGCGCGATCGACATCGCCGCGGTCGCCCAGTCGGCCTGCAACCGCTCGGACCAGGGCGCCCGCCAGAACCCCGGGTGGAACTCGGCGAGATCCGGGTTGCCGACCGCCTCGGGCACGCCGCTCGGCACGCCCACCGCGGTGAGCGAGAGCGGCTTGTCGAGCCCCGCGTAGCGGTCAAGCATCGAGCTGAACACCATCAGGTCGCGGGCGCTCTGCCCGGGCAGCGGCTGGCCCATCTGCACCCGCAGGCTGAACCCGTCGACCATGATCCCCGACTGGGTCACCATCTCGGCGTAGAGCATGGGGGGCAGCGAGCGGCGGTTGGCCGTGTGGTATTCGCCCCACGGGTGCGTGATCTCGAGGATGACCTGGGCCGTGGGGTGCAGCTTGCGCACCACCAGCACGCAGATCCGCGTCAGGTCCATCATCTGGTCGAACGTGAAATGGAAGTTGTCGTTGACGTGCAGTCCGCCCAGGACGACCCACCGCCCGATCGTCCGACGGTAGCGCGTCACCAGGTTCTTCATGTGCTCGTAGACGAACTCGCGCAGCGTTTCGTAGTCGTTCTCCCACACGTAGAGCCAGCGCGGCACGCACTTCTGCCGGAAGTCGATCACCGGACCTGCAACGACGGGGATCTTCGCCCGCCGCACCGCCCATTCGATCCACTGGTCGGTGTTGCGCCAGAAGTACTTGCCCTCCTCGGGCTCCATCTCGATCCAACGCATCGGGATCTGGAGATAGTCGAGCGTGTCGAGCGCCACCTGCTGGGCCACGTCGGTGAACGAGGCGGGCGACACCGAGCACCCCACCGCCGGCCGGTTGGGCACCGCGACACCGACTCGGTCGATCGAGAGCACAGGCTGGGTCGCCCGCTGCCTCGATGCGGGGGCGTGGGGCGAGGTCTCGAGCGTGTGTTCATAGATCTGCCCGCTCACCCGCGGCGTGAAATCGCGCCGGGCCGACTCGAGCGCCAGCCGTTCTCCCGCCTCCACCGCGAGCCAGAGACTCTTGACCGCCAGCCGATGGGCCTTCGCGTCGAGCCCGTGCTCGGCGTCTCCCGCCCGCTGGGCCACCAGCGCCTCGGTGAACGCGTGCCGGGCCCGCTCGAAGAGCCTGGTGATCTCGTGGTCCGGGCCCAGGTCGAAGAGCTGCCAGTCTTCGAGCTTGTTGAGGTAGAGCATCAGCCTATGCCGTGCCAGTTCGAGGCTGAGCAGGTAGGGCCGATCGCGTTCGGGCAGCAGGCAGGTGCGCAGGGTGATCGCGCCGGGCGGGGGCGTCACGCCGTCCTCACCGCCCACCGCAAAGCCCAACTCGTCTATGGTCTTCTGGTCGAGCCCGACCTGCACACCCAGGCTCGTCGCCTCCCCGCTGGACTTGGTGCACAGAATCAGCCCGGCCTCGAAACGCACCTCGCCCGCGACGGGCACGCTTTCGGGCCCGAGGAGGTGGGCGTGGCGGAGCACACGCTCGGCCTGCGGCTTGTCACCCTCGAACACCAGGAAACTGAGCATGCGTGGACAGTTCCTTCCATGCCCGGCGGGCTTCTCGCCGGGCCCGGGGCCGGCTGGGGGCCGGCCGAAAGCACACCGTAGCGGGGCCGCGGGGCCCGGGCGATCCAACCGCCGATCTCGACGGATGATACAGCCCCGCGGGCCCGCGGCGGCCGGTAGCATACGCCCTATGGATCCCTCATCCCCACCGGGCGCGGACGGCGTCACAAGCCTGTTCGAAACAGATCTCAGGCTTTCAGACCGCCGCGAGGGCAAGGTCCGCGACGTTTACCGCTTTCCGGGCGAGCCACGCATCGCGATCATCGCGACCGACCGCCTCTCGGCCTTCGACGTGGTCATGCCCACCCCCATCCCGGGCAAGGGCCGATTGCTGACCGAGGTCGCCGCGTTCTGGCTGCGGTTCATCGCCGACAAGGGCATTTGCGAGACCCACCTGCTCTCCACCGACGCGGGCGAGATCCCGGACGCCGCCCTCACCGGCACCATCGTCCGCCGGCAGGACATCGAGGGCCGTGTAACCATCGGGCGGCTCTGCCGCGTCCTGCCGGTCGAGTTCGTCGTGCGGGGCTACCTCGAGGGCTCGGGCTGGCGTGACTACCGCGAGACCGGCTCGATCTGCGGCGTGGCGCCGCCGGCGGGCCTCAGGCAGTGCGACAAGCTCCCCGAGCCAATCTTCACCCCCGCGACCAAGGCCGAGGGGGGCGCCCATGACGAGAACATCGACGCCGACGCCGCCTTCGCGATCATCGACCCGCTCGCGGGCGCGGGCGTCGGCGCCCGTCTAGCCGAGACGGCCAAGCAGATCTACGTCGAGGCCTCCGAGTACGCGGCCTCCCGCGGCATCCTGATCGCCGACACCAAGTTCGAGTTCGGGCTCCCCCTCGACAAGCACGGCGAGCCCACCGGCGAGGGCCCGATCCTGATCGACGAGGCGCTCACGCCCGACAGCTCGCGGTTCTGGCCCGCCGACCGCTACGAGCCGGGGCACGCCCAGCCCAGCTTCGACAAGCAGTTCGTCCGCGAGTATTTGCAGAACCTCGTCGACCGGGGCGAATGGAACAAGTCGGCCCCCGGGCCGCACCTGCCCGACGAGGTCGTTGCCGGCACGCTCGAACGCTATCAGCAGGTGCGCGACCGGCTCGTTCGCGGCCCAGCCTGATCCGGCTGATTTGATACAGACCGATTCCCCCGACTTGGCGATCATCGCGAGGGCGCTCGGTCCATACCATCGCCCATGACCTGCCCCGATCGTGTCAACGTGTTCCTTGTCGGCGCCGGCGGCCGCGAGCACGCGCTCGCGCGGGCCATCGCCCGATCCCCGAGGCTGGGCGAGCTGTGGGTCGATCCCGCCGCCAACCCGGGTATCGCCTCGCTCGGCCGGCGGGCCGACGTGCCGATGGACTCGAAGCAGCACTACCGCGTCCGGCAGTTCTGCGACCGCCGCGACATCGGGCTCGTGGTCATCGGCCCGGAGGACCCGCTCGCCCAGGGCCTCGCCGATTCGCTCGCCGAGCGGGCCGACGGTTCGCGGAGAGCCGTGCTGGGCCCGCCCGCCCGGGCCGCGAGGCTCGAAGCCGACAAGGCGTACGCCAAGAAGCTGATGCGCGACGCCTCGATCCCCACGGCCGAGGGTCGGTCATTCGACGACTACGCCGCGGCGAAGGCGTTTCTCGAGTCGAGGACCGAGCTGCACGTGATCAAGGCGGCGGGGCTCGCGAAGGGCAAGGGCGTCGTCGTCCCGAAGACCGAGTGCGAAGGGCTCGCGGCGCTCGAGCGCATGATGGTGGGTCTTGAATTCGGCGACGCGGGGCGGCGAGTCGTGATCGAGGAGCTGATGACGGGTCCCGAGGTCTCGGTGCTCGCGCTCGTCGACGGGCGGAACATCATGATCCTCCCGCCCTGCCAGGACCACAAGCGGCTGGGCGACGACGACACCGGCCCGAACACGGGGGGCATGGGCGCCTTCTGCCCGTCGAACACGCTCGACGTCGCGACGATGTCGCGCGTCGAGCGCGAGGTGTTCGTGCCGATCGTCGACGCGCTGCGCCGCGACGAGGCCGAGTTCCGGGGCGTGCTCTACGCGGGGCTCATGCTCACGCCCGCCGGGCCCAAGGTGCTCGAGTTCAACGTGCGGTTCGGCGACCCCGAGTGCCAGCCCCTGATGGCACGGCTCGAGTCGGACGCCATCGAGCTCTTCCACGCCTGTGCCACCGGCTCGCTGCACCGCGTCGACGTGCAGTGGTCGGAGCAGCACGCGGTCACGGTCGTCCTCGCGGCCCAGGGTTATCCCGCGAAACCCCGCAAGGGCGACGAGATCACCGGCATTGAGGCCGCCGAGCGGATCGAGGGCGTTCGCGTTGACCAGGCCGGCACGGCGATGGTGGACGGAAAGCTCGTCACGTCGGGCGGCCGCGTCCTGGGCGTCACGGCGATGGGGACGTCGTTCGCCGAGGCCCGCGAGCGTGCGTACCGGGCGGCGGGGCTCATCGAGTTCGACGGCAAGCAGATGAGGGCCGATATCGGCGCAAGCGCGACCGCAAAGGCCGGCGCCTGATCCAAACCGGGCGTCAAAGCCCGATCACGCCGACGCGTTCTTCCTGCCCTGGCGGATCGGCGCAGCCCCACGCAAGAGCGACTTCTGGATGTGCTGGATCCGGCCCGGGTTGATGCCGTGCGCACGGAAATCGTCGGCCCACATGATCGGAAGCGACGTCTGCCGGGTCTTGACCACCACCTGGATGTAGGGCAGACACAACCCGCACCGGGCGCCGCACCCGGTCTGACGGTGGGCCTCGAGCAGGCCCCCACCGCTCCGATCCATGATCTGGAGCAGGCGTTCGAAGCGCACGCCGAAGCACTGACAGCGGTCGACACCCGGCGCGTGCGAGCCGGGTATCTGGTGGGTCGCCCCTTCGGTTTCAGATTCCGTTGTGCTCGGCAACGCAGTCAAGATGGATCCCCGGAACGGCGGCGTGCGGCGGCAGCCTACCCGACACCGGCGAGCCTGTCATCGGTGAACCCGTGAATTAAGTCGAGTTTTCTAGACCGATTCCGAAACCGAACTTCGTCGTATTGAGATCGGTTTGTCGGAGTTGCCGATCACGATGGCGCGTTTCCGGGCTTCCACTTGATGCTGCATCCCATGCTGGGGCGTTGCTCGCCCTCAACGGCCTTCCCGGAGAGCACCGCACCGATCGCCGCGCGCAGATCGGCCCCCGTCACCGGCATCCCGTTGCCGGGCCGGCTGTCGTCGAGCTGGCCGCGGTACGCGAGTTTTCGGTCACTGCCAAACAGGAAGTAATCGGGCGTGCACGCGGCGGTGTAGGCCTTCGCGACTTCCTGCGACTCATCGAACAGGTACGGAAAAGTAAAGCCCGCCTGTCTCGCGGTCGCGGCCATCTTGTCCGGTGCGTCGTCGGGATGGGTCTCGACGTTGTTCGAGTTGATCGCGACGATAGACACGCCGGCGTAGTCGCGCCCCAGCTTGGCGAGCTCGTCGCGGACGTGGACGACAAACGGGCAGTGGTTGCAGATGAACATCACCAGCAAAGGCTGGTCAGCCGGCAGGTCGTCCAGCGAGATTGTGCGTGCGCCGTTGTTTCCGTCGATACCGAAGTCGGGCAGCGAGAAGGCGGGGGCGGTGGTGCCGAGTTCGAGCATGGTTGAGCTGGCCGGGGGCATGGCGGTTCCTTCCGGTTTGGGTGGCGCGGTCGTTGGGTTCGCCCCGCGTCGCCGATGGTAGGGGCGAGCCGCGGGCGCGAGCCCGCGGTGCGGTTCGTGCAACGGACTCCACGCGCTCACGTCCGCCTGATTCTCGCGCGGCAGGTTGGTGCGCCGATCACGTCGCGTCATTGTCCAAAACGAAAAACGGGCCGGCGTGCGGCCGGCCCGTGCGAGGTTTCGGCTTTGCCGTCGATCAGCGCCGGCGGCGCCCGGCGACCAGCCCGCCCAGGCCCACCAGCGCGAGCGCGCCCGGGGCCGGCACGCGGGACGCGTCGACGATCAGCGTCGGGCCGGCGTAGGTGCCGTTGGTATAGCCCGACCACGTTGCGGCGACGTCCGGGTCGCCCTCCTGGAGAAAGAGCGTGACGAGGTCGCCCGCCGCGATGTCGGCGGCCACCTGCGACGCGGCGCCGAGCCCGATCATGTCGGTATCGCCGGTCGCGGTCTGGACGAAGTTGTACGCGGTCAGCAGCTGCGCGTCGGAATAGACGGTGTTCGCGTCGGCGTAGGTCGGGAACGCCGCGCCGGGCGTCTGCAGCCCCAGGTCGTCGTTGTTGGTGTAGTTCACGTTGACGATGCCGTTGTTGGTGAAGCCCGCGTTGTTCTGCACGAGGGCGAGCGTGACGCTGTCGATCTGCCACATGCCGGCGCCGAACGCGCCGTCGAGCATCCCCTTCAGCGCCGCGCCGTCGAACGTCGCCGCGCCGTAGGTCGCGAAGCTGCCGTTGTTGGCGCCTTCGATATTGAAGAAGTAGTCCTGGGACCTCACGCCGGAACTGTTCACTGTGGCGTTGCTGATGGCCTCGGAACTCACCGTGCCGGCCGCGGCGGCGCCGGCCGCGATGATCAGGGCCGCGATCGCTGTGCGCATGTCGTGTCTCCTCCTATGGCTCGAAAATGGGCCCCGGCTCCTCCGACGGGGCTCTGCTCTCCTGACGGTCTTTCGACCGCGAATACGAGAGTACCCCAATGGACCCCGCCACCAAAGGACCAATCCGCAACTTCACGGACCATTCAAGAATGAGCGAGGGTGCCGATGGCGATCTGGCGCGGCCCCGGATCCGATCTGGTCGTCACAAAAACCAGATCAGAGAGGCCCTCGCCGGAATGGGCGCGGGCGGATTTGAACCGCCGACACCCGCATTTTCAATGCGGTGCTCTACCGGGCTGAGCTACACGCCCTCTGGACGGGCCTGGGCCCGCCGGAGTCTCCGAGCGGGCGGCGCCCGCGGGGAGTGACCTCAAGGGTAACGCCGCCCGGGCCCGGGTCAACTCCCGGAGCCGGCCAGCGGATCGGGCGTCTCGGCGTGCTGGGCCAGCAGATCGGAGTAGCTGCCCGAAAGCGCCTCGCCCATCACGGGCCCGAAGTCGGCCCGCAGCTTCGCCACCGTCTCGTGGGCCCGCGCGACGTTGTGATCACGCGTCACCAGGGCCTCGAACTCGATAAACGAGCCCAGATGCTCCACCCGATCGAGGTGGATCCTCGCGTGCCCGACCAGGTAGACCTCACGCTGCTTGCGCACCGTCAGCCACTCGGGCAACGGCAGTGTGCCGAACCGCTCGCGGAACTCCGCTTCGCTCAAGATCTGGAAGGAAGAAATCCGCGGCAGCGTGCGGTTGTCACGCTCGTAGTGGATGTACTCAACCGGCTCGGCCTCACCGTCGACCACCGCTTCCCGCTTCTTGAGACGACCGGTGAGAACGCGGTAGTACGTGTCGGTCTGCTCGATCGTCCCGACGAGCTTGCCGCCGATTGAGCGGGCCACCGCCCTCGCCACCTGCGGGTCTCTCAGCTCGGCCTTGAACTCAACGTTGCGCATGCTCGCTCCGCGGCAGTCTACGCGCGGGAACGGCGAGCAACCGCCGGCGGCCGGGCTCCGATCGCGGGTGGCTCGGGAAGCGACCGATCACACCCACACGTTGATGATCAACGCCGGTTCCTTGAGCTTGCCCGTCCACTCGCCGATCGAGGTCGTCACCATCTTGACCTCGTACTCGGGGTGCTCGTCGAGCCACTCGTTGATCTGGCTGTCGAGGAACTCCAGGCTGTCGCCGGTCAGCTTGCTGTGGAAGCTCTTGACGTGGATCGCGCCCGTACCCGTCACATTGGGCTGACGCTTCCACTTCCCCTCGTGCCCCCCACGACCGAGCCGCTGCTCGAATGTACGGATCTTCCGCCCGGCCTGGCCCGTCAGCGGCTGCGGCTGCGGCGATTCATCGTGATCGGTCAGCGGACCAAGGGCGGGGACATGCTCGATCCGGCTTGGCTCCGGCTCGCTGTCAACCGGCTTGACCATGGGCGGTGGAGCGTCGTAGGCCGCCTTCGTGTCCGAATCGGGCCCCACCTCGATTGGGGGCGGGGTGTACTCGCCGATGTGCGCCAGCTCGGCGTCGTCGTCGAGCGGGTGGTGCGACTCCCCACAGGGATCGACCGGCGGCTCCTGCTGGCCGTGCTCGTTCGGTTGGGGCGTCTTGCCGTGGAACATTCGGCGCTCCCATCAGGCCCATCGCGGGCGCTCGCCGCCGGAGGCGACCCCGGCGACCGGTCTGCCTGCCGACCCCGAACGAGGTGCGCACACCAAGACCGTCACCCGATTCGGTCGGCCTTTGGAGGCCGACCTCTTTGAAGAATGTACCACAGATCAGACACGCGGTAAATGCACGAATGTGCGGCTTACGATCGGGATGTCTCCTTTAGCTGGGCGGACCGATCGTCCACCGCGCCCCTTCTCGCCGGATGAGCACGAACGTGGCGGGCATCGGGCCGTCCATCTGGACCACGATCCGGTCGGCCGTGGCGATCAGGACGCGGCACGCCTTCGACCAGATTCGGTGCACTGTTCCACGACCACCCGAGATCGGGCCCTCAAAGTCGAGGTAAACCGCGCGGTGGTCGGCGAGCCGCTCGCCCATCCACTCGGCGCAATCTGTGGGATCGTGCTCGCACCGGAACGTGATGAGCCGGTGCTCGGCGTCTGTGCCGGGGCGCTCGATCAGCCAGTCGAGGTGCATACCCCCGTCGGAGGTAGCGTGTTCGAGCAGCACGCTCCGAGTGGTCGCGGGGTGGGCGGGGTCGTCGTGCATCGTGTAGCATCCATGATCCAGGAGAACGCATGAGCACGCAACATCCGGAGAGCATGATTGGTGGCCTGCCGCGGCGGGCCGGGCTGGTGTTTCTCGCGGCGGCCACGCTGCTGAGTGGGTGCGCGACGCGGGAGAAGGCGTTGCTCGATGCCCGGCTGCTGGGCGACCAGGCGATGCTCGAGGATCGCTACGCCGACGCGGCGGCCGAGTACGAGGCCTATCTCGAAGAGCGGCCGGGGCGGCACGAGGTGCTCTACAAGCTGGGTCGCGCCTATGAGGGGATGGGCGAGCACTCCGCGGCCCGCGAGGCGTTCGGCGTGGCGTATGAACTCCAGCCCGACAACCCCGAGTACATCGAGGCCCTGGCGCGCACGATGGCGGAGAACGGCGAGGCCGACGGGGCGTTCGACATGCTCGAACGCATCGCCGCCGAGTCGCAGCGATCGGACGCCTATCTCAGGCTTGGCGGGTTCCTGCTCGATCAGGGGTTGGCCGACGAAGCGGTGCAGGCGATGACGATCGCCGCCCATCTCCAGCCGTCGGCCGAACCCTACCAGGCGCTGGCCGGGGCGTACCAGCGGTTCGGCGATGCCGAGCGGGAGATCGAGGCCCTGCGGCACGTGCTCTGGTTTGACCCGGCCGATCAGGCCTCCGCCAATCGAGTGCGGGCGCTGGGCCAGATCCCGGGCCCGACGTTTGCCGCCCCCCCGGCTGACGAGGGATAGGCCGCGCCGGTTGACATCTGGACCGTCGCTTCTACCATTCATCCGCAAGAACGGATGAAGATAGTGGGCCTTTGTCCGGATCATGCCCGGAATCGGTCCGATCAAGCGGTATGCGGCACGGCCTGACAAGCATCCTCACCGATCGCCTCAACGCACTCAGCGATGCGCTGCGGCTGCGGATGCTCCGGCTCCTCGAGTCGAACGAGCTGTCGGTGGGCGAAGTCGCCAAGGTCTTCCAACTGCCCCAATCGACGGTGAGCCGGCATTTGACGATGCTCTCGAAGGCGGGTTGGCTCGTGAAGCGGCAGCGGGGCACCGCGACGTTCTACAGCCTGACGCTCGACGACCTCGACCAGGACGCCCGGGGCGTGTGGATCGTCGTGCGCGACCAGATCGGCGCCGGGCCCGAGATCGAGGAGGATGATCTCAGGCTCGAGGGCGTTCTGGCAGAGCGGCGGATCGATAGCGTCTCGTTCTTCGGGCGCGTCGGTGGGGAGTGGGACGCGATCCGCAACGAGCTGTTCGGCGAGCGGCTGACGGCGCTAGGGCTGCTGAGCCTGATCCACCCCGACTGGACGGTCGCCGACATCGGGTGCGGCACGGGCAACGCGGCCGAGCTGCTCGCGGGGTGCGTCGAGCGTGTGATCGCGGTCGACCAGTCGGAGACGATGCTCGAGGCGGCGAGGCTGCGGGTGGGGTCGTGCGACCGCGTCTCGTTCGTGCGGGGCTCGCTCGAGGCGTTGCCGCTGGAGGATGGGTCGGTCGACGCGGTGTGCTGCCTGCTGGTGATGCACCACGTGGAGGCGCCGGCCGAGGCGATGCGCGAGCTGGCCCGAACACTCCGCACGAGCCGGGGCGGGGGTGTGGCGCTCGTGGTCGACATGGCCAAGCACGAGCGGCACGAATACCGGCGGGACATGGGGCATCGGCACCTGGGCTTCTCTGACGAGGAGATCGTGTCGATGTTCGAGGAATCAGGGTTCGCGACGCCCCGCATCCGCCACCTGCCGGGCGAGCCGGAGGCGAAGGGGCCGGGCCTGTTCGCGGCGGCGGCGGGGTTGCGAGCGGCGACCTGAAAGAGGCATTGAACGCGGAGACGCGGAGAGCGCGGAGAGTTTCAACGCGAAAGGTCGCGGAGGGCCCGAATGGAAGAACTAGGATTCAGACCTCCGCGTTCCTCCGCACCCTCCGCGTTGAAATCGAACTGAGTTGAGTGAAGGACGCGAGAGCAGCGAAACCACGGAGCACAGGATGACGACGATGACGACCGAACCGATGACCGCCGACAGGGTGAACACGCTCGAGTTCAAGGTGCGCGACCTGGCGCACGCGGAGCTGGGGCGCAAGGAGATCCGCCTCGCGGAGCACGAGATGCCCGGGCTGATGGAGCTCCGTCGGCGCTACGGGAGCAAGAAGCCGCTGAAGGGCGCACGGATCGCCGGCTCGCTGCACATGACCGTGCAGACGGCGGTGCTGATCGAGACGCTCGTCGAGCTGGGCGCCGACGTCCGCTGGTGCTCGTGCAACATCTTCAGCACGCAGGACTCCGCGGCGGCGGCGGTCGTCATCGGCAAGGACGGCACGATCGACAAGCCGGCGGGCACGCCGGTCTTCGCGTGGAAGGGCGAGACGCTCGAGGAGTACTGGTGGTGCACACGCCAGATCCTCAACTGGCCCGACGGGAACGGCCCCAATCTCATCCTCGACGACGGCGGCGACGCGACGATGATGGTGCTCAAGGGGCTCGAGTTCGAGAAAGCGGGCACGATCCCGCAGTTCAGCCCGCACGAGCACCCCGAAGAGTTCGGCGCCTTCCTGAGCCAGCTCCGCGAGCAGGAGAAGGAGTTCTCGGGCTGCTGGGCGAAGATCGCCAAGGCGATCAGCGGCGTCAGCGAGGAGACCACCACAGGCGTCCATCGCCTCTACCAGTTCGCCGAGAAGGGGCTGCTGCCGTTCCCCGCGATCAACGTCAACGACAGCGTCACCAAGAGCAAGTTCGACAACGTCTACGGCTGCCGCCACTCGCTCGTCGACGGGCTCAACCGCGCGTCGGACGTCATGCTCAGCGGCAAGGTCGCGGTCGTCTGCGGCTATGGCGACGTGGGCAAGGGCTGCTGCCAGGCCCTGAAGGGCCAGGGCTGCCGCGTGATCGTGACCGAGATCGACCCGATCTGCGCCCTCCAGGCCGCGATGGAGGGCTTCCAGGTGCTCACGGTCGAGGACGTGGTCGACACCGCCGACATCTTCATCACGACGACGGGCAACAAGGACATCATCACGCTCGAGCACATGAAGCGGATGAAGAACAAGGCGATCGTGGGCAACATCGGGCACTTCGACAACGAGGTGCAGATGGAGAAGCTGGCGCGCGACCCCGACGTCGAGCGGATCAATATCAAGCCCCAGTACGACGAGTTCGTGTTCAAGAGCAAGGACAAGTCGATCCTGATCCTGGCCGAGGGGCGGCTGCTCAACCTGGGCTGCGCGACGGGCCACCCGTCGTTCGTGATGTCCAACAGCTTCACCAACCAGGTGATCGCCCAGATGGAGTTGCACACGAACCCCGATGCCTACGAGAACAAGGTGTACATGCTGCCCAAGCACCTCGACGAGGAGGTCGCGAGGCTGCACCTGCCGCACCTGGGCGTCAAGCTGACGAAGCTGCGGCAGGACCAGGCGGACTACATCGGGGTGCCGGTGGAGGGGCCCTACAAGCCGGAGCATTACAGGTATTAAGAAGGCACTGGGCACTGGGCACTGGGCACCAGGCACTGGTGAAGAGACGAGCCCCCGGCGCGAGCCGGGGGTCTTTGTTGCGATCGGGAGATACCGGCGCCTACGGGCAACCCGCGACGAACGACGAGACGAACAGCTGCACGTCCTGGAGGTCGAGCACGCCGTTGCCGGTCAGGTCGGCGATCGGATCGCCCGCGACGAACCCCGCGACGAACGCCTGCACGTCCTGGAGATCGAGCACGCCGAACGGCTCGGCGATGTCGGCCGCGTTGCACCCAGGCGAGGGCGGGCAGCCCACGGCCCGCACGACCCACGTGCCCACGCCGAAGTCGATGTTGTTCCCGATGAACAGGCTCGCGCCGAGGTCGAGCTGCGGCGTGCCGACGGGGTTGTAGAACGTCCAGCTCGAATCGCCGGGCTCGAAGAAGTCCTGGCTGAACACCGGCTCGTTCTGGAACGCGTCCATGTTCACCGCGACGAAGAACCGCCCCTCGACCACCGTCGGCTCGATCGGGTAGTCCGCCGGCTCGCCGTCGGGCGTGGGAATGGCTGTGGTGGTCGTCCGGCTGATCAGCACGGCCCGGGCCGGGTCAAACTCCGCGGCCCCGTCGTCGGGGTCGTCGTAGATCAGCACCTCGATCGGCCTGGCCGCGTCGTCGAACGTCTGGGCGAGCGCGAGCCGCACGGTCACGATCCGCTCGAACCCGGGCTCGGCGAAGAACGTGTTGCCCCACGTCACGTTCGCGTCGAATTGCGAGAGCGAGGAGTCGGAGTTGCCCCCGTCCTCAGCGGCGTAGACGAATGTGTCGGCGTGGGCGAGCGGGGACAGGGCCGCGAGGGCAAGCAGTGTGGTGATCCGGCGCATCGGTGACCTCCCTCTGTTTGGACCTGCCCATCGTACCGGAGAAGCGTCCGGATCCAAAGCACGGGGAGGGGTGGCGTGGGGGCGTCGCGGACGCGAATCCTCCGCGTTCGACGGCGTCATTTGTGAAGAAGCTGCGCGTGTCCATGGCACCCGGTGTCCGTTGTCGGGGTGTGCCGTGGTCGGCGTGGGCGACCACGATCATGCTCGCCCACGGCGAGCATGGCTCACGGCAATGAGTCGTCGTGCCCCTTCGGAGCGGTGCCACCACCCGTCCGCGGGTGGTGCGTTCCCAGGAGATTCCCTGAATGAGCACGACGGGTTGTGGCACCAGGCGTAACACTCGAGCCGCCGACGTCAACGAATCCCGGATTCCCAATCCTCGATGGCGTCAATGAAGTCGTTCTCATGAACGAGAAGTGGCTTGCCGCGCGACTTTCGGAGTTCGAGAGCCTTCTCGACCTTGCGCCCATAGCATGAGAATGCCCACGTTGCGTTTCCCTTTGAGCCGAGCACGACATAGTCGGTATCAAGCGTCATGTCGTCTGTTACGAACGCTCCGCACCTTCTAGCTCGCGCCTGTAGTTCCTTGCGTGTGCCATGCGCTGACGTGCCAGTAAAACAATAAGTCTTCCCTTCGAGGATCAGCTCCGGATTCGATGCACAGACAGCCAGTGGGCTCGCGGCCTGCCCCGGATCGCAATCGACCGTGCGGTGTCTATAAGTGCGGCGGAACTGATCAAAGAAAGCCATCAAGTTCGCGTGCTCGGCAGCGCTGATCTGCCCGTCACGCAGCGTGTCCGACAGGAGTGAGTACAATTCGTCATAGGGCCAGACACCTGAGAGTTCCTGGTGTATCTCGACCCAGTCGGCAATCGCCTCAAGCTCTGGTTTCGTCAGCACCCGATCCGAGGCCAACCCCGCCATCAGCCCTTGGAGCGATTGCATGCTCGTCGTGACCCAGTCGAAGTAGATATTCGGCGATGTGTACCTTCTTGTAAGAACAAGCAGTTCATCGAGTACGTCGCCCCCCACCTCATTCCGCAAGATCGTCGTAAGTGTGGGCACCAATTCGGTGAATGGGTGTCTTTCGGTGAGGTCCCTATTCGCATCCATCCATGCTCGGATTGACTTGGACTCGGCCTCGGTAATCCTGCCATCCGCAGCGGCACCCTCGATGAGGCCCCCAAGCGTTGCAAGAGCCTTGTGGAGACGCTGCGGCCCAGTGAACTCCCAGTATTCGCGCTGATCAGGGTGCATCATTCGTGTAGTCCTCGCGGTGAGGTGTCGCACGATGATGGTACGGAAGTTCGGGGCCTCGTGCGGCGGGATCGCCTATACCAGCGTCTCACACCCCAGACTCAGCAGTTCCACGATCTCCGCCAGCGCCAGCGCCGCGGTGGCGCCGTCGACCACGCGGTGGTCGCACGCGAGGCTGAGGGGCATGAGCTTGCCGACCGCCGCCTGCCCGTCGCGGACCACGACGCCGTCGTAGACCTTGCCCACCGCGAGGATCGCGACCTCGGGGTAGTTGATCACCGGGGTCGCGAACCGACCCGCGTGGCTGCCCACGTTGCTGATCGTGAACGTCGAGCCCATGAGCCGCTCGCGCGGGATGCTCCGGTCGCGGGCCGACCTGGCGATCGCCCCGATCTCGCCGGCGAGTTGGGCGACGCCCATCGACTGGGCTTCCCTGACCACGGGCACCATCAGCCCCGAGTCGGTGTCGGCCGCGATGCCCAGGTGGGTCGAGGCAAACTGGACGACCTCGTCGCCGTCGACGCGCGCGTTGAGGGCGCCGAAGCGCCCCCCCGCGAGCGGGCTGATCACGCGGCACACCGCGGCCGCGACGAAGGGGAGGAAGCTGATCTTCTGCCCCGTCTGTTCGCTGTATCGCCGGCGGAGGTCGTCGAGGGCGGTGACGTCCGCCTCGTCCATCACGGTGAAGTGCACCGCGGTGTTGACGCTCTCACGCAGCTTCTCCGCGATCGTGCGACGCACGCCGCGGAAGGGGACGCGTCCCTCCGCCCGGCCCGGCTCCACGGCGGAACGCTGGGCGGGGTCGGGGATCGGGCGGTAGCCGAGCGAGGGGACGTAGCCCGGCGCCGGGGCGAGCCCGGCGGGCGGGTAGTAGTAGGGCGGTGGCGGGTAGTACGGCGGCGGGGGCGGGGCGTGGGCGTAGGGCTGATACCCTTGCGGCGGATAGGGCGATTGCTGGTAGGGCGGCCTCTGGTATTGGGGCTGGTAGGCCGGTTGCTGGTATTGGGGCCGCTGATACGTGGGCGGCTCGGGCGCCCGCTGCGGCGGGGGCGAGAGTGGGCGGCGAACTTCTGCCGGGATCGAGGAAGGTGCGGCCGACGGCGAGCCCGAGCCTCGGGGCGAAGGCTCGGACAGCACCGGAGCCGAAGCGCGAGGCGCCGCGGTCCCCTCCGCCGCCGCCTTGACGTCCTTCGCGGTGACGCGCCCGGCGATGCCGGTGCCCTGCACCGTGCTGATGTCGACGCCCAGGTCGCGGGCGAGCCGACGCACGGCGGGGGCCGCGAGCACCTTGCCGCCCGCCCCGACGCCCGGCATCGCGCCCACCATCATCCCGACCACCGACCCCTGGTCCTCGTGCGACCCGTCGCCGTTGGCGGTGGGGGCGCTCTTGGCGGAGGGGGCGCCGTCGCTGGCGCTCGGGCCTCTTTTCTTCGTGCTGCTCGGGGCGCCGTCCCCGCCGCCTTCATACGTCACGAGCGGGTTGCCCACGTGCAGGATCTCGCCCTCGCTCCCGTGCAGCTGCTTGATCGTGCCGGCGCGGGGGCTGGGGACCTCGACCAACGCCTTGTCGGTCTCCATGTCGGCGAGGATGTCGTGCTCGGCGACGGCCTGGCCGACCTCGACGCGCCACTTGATCAGCTCGGCCTCGTGGACACCCTCGCCAAGGTCGGGGAGGATGAAGACGTTGGGGTCGGTGCTCTTTGCGTGTGCCATGACTCTTCCTAGTGCCTAGTGCCTAGTGCCTCGCTCAATACGCCAGACACTCCGCGATCCCCTTCCCGATCCGCTCCGCGTCGGGCAGGTACTCCAGTTCCAGCTTGTAATACGGCATCACCGTGTCGAAGCCCGTCACCCGCTGCACCGGGGCCTCGAGGTGCAGGAAGCAGTGCTCCTGCACCAGCGCGCTGATCTCCGCCCCCAGCCCGGCCGTGCGCGGGGCCTCGTGGACCACGACGCACCGGCCCGTCTTCTGCACGCTCTGGGCGATGCAGTCGATATCGATCGGGTCGATGGTCCGCAGGTCGATCAGCTCGATCGAGACATCGTCGGGCAGGTTGTCGATCGCCTCGAGGCACTCGAAGACCGACGCGCCCCACGTCACCACGGTCAGGTCGTCGCCGTCGCTGATGACCTTGGCTTCGCCGATCGGGATCGTGTAGTCCTCCTCGGGGACTTCCTCGCGGAACGAGCGGTAGACCCGCTTGGGCTCGAAGAAGATCACCGGGTCGGGGTCGCGGATCGCGGACAGCAGCAGCCCCTTCGCGTCGTAGGGCGTGCAGGGCATGACGACTTTGAGCCCCGGCGAGTGGGTGTAGATCGCCTCGGGCGAGTCGCTGTGCAGCTCGGGCGCGTGGATGCCCCCACCCACCGGCACGCGGATCGTCAGCGGCACCGTGATCGTCCCGCGCGTGCGGTTGCGGTACCGCGCGGCGTGATTGACGATCTGGTCGTAGGCCGGGCCCATGAAGCCCTCGAACTGGAGCTCGGCGATGGGCCGCATCCCCGCGACCGCGAGCCCGATCGCGGCCCCGATGATGCCCGACTCGTCGAGCGGCGTGTTCTGCACGCGGTGGTTGCCGTGCTTGGCGGCGAGCCCATCTGTGACGCGGAAGACGCCACCGTTGGGCCCGACGTCCTCGCCCAGGATGACGACGCGCTCGTCGCGGGTCATCTCGTGGTCGAGGGCCTGGTTGATCGCCTGGACAAGTGTGAGTTTCGCCATGTGGAGGTTCCGTTTGCTGAGCACTCACTCCGAAGGAGCCCGGAGCGCAAGCGACGGGCCGAGAGACCTTGGTTGCCTAGCCCGTCGCTTGCGCTCGGGGCTCTTTCCGATTCACCCGATCACGATCACCGCCGCCATCGCGGCCTGCTGCTGCGCGAGAGCCTCCTCGCTCCGCGCCGCCTGCTCGCTGATCATCGCGCCGTTCAGGTCCGACGATTCCATCGCGATGTTGAGCAGGCCCGCGACCTCGTCCATCGGGACGTCCACCTTCACCTGCCCGGGCCACCCGCTCACGTCGATGCCCGTCATCCGGCCCTTCTCGAGCAGCCCACGCACGTAGGCCGGGTTCACCCAGCACGCCTTGCCCTTGTGATCGATCACCTTCACGAGCACGGCCGGCTCACTCTCCCAGCAGGTTCGTGCTGATCGGCGTCTCGAAGATCTCGCGCACCGCGAGCAGCGCCAGGCCGAACCGGGCCCGGTCGTCGTCGGTGAACACCGCGGGCTCGCGCCCCTCGACCCAGCAGAAGTAGCGGTAGACGTCCTCGCCGATGCGGTTGTCGAGCCTCGCCTCGACCCTGACGATGCGAGGGTCGAAACGCTCCTCGGTCGAGCCGTCCTCGAGCGTGACCACGTACCTTGGCGCCCGCATCCGGAACGTCAGCACGCTGCCAGACTCGCTCACGGGCTCGAGCCCATGCTGGGCGGCCCTTTCCAGCAGTTGCTCCCGGGCCGCCCTGGTGGACTCCTCGGCCCGCCCCTGGGTCATCAGGTTGTCGTAGCGGAGCATCCCGCTGAACTGGTAGGTCGTCCGGCAGCCGCCCATCGCCAGGCCCGCCGCGATCACCGCCACGCCGATCCGCTTCATGTCGTGCCCCTTCCTTCGTATCACGTCCGGTCTTTCACACCCGCTCGGGCTGCGCGCTCAGCCCGACCTGGCCCGGGTTGATGCCGATGCTCGAGGTCCGCATCGAATCCCGTTGCTCGGCGAGATCCCGCGGCAGTTCCGCGAACATGCTGTCGAAGAACTCGGCCGTCGCGGGCTCGCGCACGCCCTCGGCCGCCTTGACGATCTCGCCCACGATCTTCGTCGCCCGCTCGCCCAGCAGCTCCTGCTTCTCGTCGTCCCACAGATCCTTCGAGACCAGGTACTTCCGCGTGCGAATCAACGGATCCTTCTCGGCCCACGCCTCGACCTCATCGGCGTCGCGATACCGCCTCGCGTCGTCCGCGGTCGTGTGGTCGCCAAGCCGATAGGTCAGCCCCTCGATGAAGCTGGGCCCGCCGCCCGACACCGCCCGCTCGCGGGCTTCCTTCACCGCGAGGTAGACCGCGAAGATGTCATTGCCGTCGACGCGGATCGTCGGCATGTCGTACGCCAGGGCCTTCTGAGCGACGGTCTGCGAGTTCATCTGCTGGTCGGTCGGCACGCTGATCGCCCAGTGGTTGTTCTGGCAGAAGAAGATCACGGGCGCCTGCATCACGCTCGCGAAATTCATCGCGCCGTGGAAGTCGCCCTCGCTCGTCGCCCCGTCGCCGAAGTAGGTGATCGCCGCGGCCTCTTCCCCGCGGATCTTCATCGCCCACCCGATGCCGGCGGCGTGGAGCATGTGCGTGCCGATCGGCACGGAGAGCGGCAGCATCTTCACGCCATCGGGGATCATGTTGCCCCGCTCGTCGCCCATCCAGTGCATCAGGATGTGGTGGTAGGGCATCCCGTGCATGTGCATCGCGAGGTTCTCGCGGTAGCTCGGCACGACCCAGTCCGTCCCGCGCACCATCGCCAGAGCCGACCCCGCCGCGTTGGCCTCCTGCCCCTTGTTCTGCGGGTAGGTGCCCATCCGCCCCGAGCGCTGGAGCTTGAAGGCGATCTCGTCGAACTGCCGGTAGATCCACATCTGCTCGTACAGCTCGAGCACCTGCTCGTCGCTCAGCGAGCCCTTGGCCAGCTTCTTGTCGAGGTTCCCATCCTCGTCGAGGATCTGCAAGTACTCGATCTTGGCCTCGTAGATCGTCTCCCTGGGCATCGGCTCTCCTTCTCGCGCCGCCCGCGCGGTGCGATGTCTCTGGGCTCAGACGGTCCATATCGTAGGGCCAAACCGATTCTGTGACACCGCGGCGCGGGCCCCCGTCGCGGCGTGAAACGCCGCACTTCGTGCTCTTTTTCCCTAGCCGTCCTGGATCTTGTCCATGTGCTCGCGGCCCGTGCCGCCCTCGACATACTCCCCGGTGACGGCCGCGAAGTGCTTGATATGCGTCTGGTCGGCCTGCTTGCCCTGGCCCAGGAACTCCGTGGGCGTCTTCTCCGGGATCGCGAAGTCGGACGCGGGCATCGTGTCGTTCACCGCCAGCGCCGCCTCGGCCGCCGCGTGCAGCGTGTTGTCGGCGTTGACCTCGAGCGCGTCGAGCGCCCTTCGGATCTCGATCTCCGCGAGGTCGAAGAAGTGCAGGGCCGCGGTCTTCGATCGCTCGAACTCGATCCCGCCGTGCCCCGCGCGGACCTCCTTGTCGAGCTTGCTGAGCGTGCACATCCAGGCGTGGATGAAGATCGCCGCGTCGGCGAGACGACCCTGGGCGCACTGGGCGGCGACCATCTCCGCGTCGTACTTCTGCCCCGTCTTCTTGAAGCGATAGGTGAACTCGCTCACCCACTGGCTCAGACGCCTGCCCTGGTCGACCAGAGACTGGTGCAGCCCCTCGATCGCCGGCGGGCGGCGACGCATGCCCAGGATCACCTCGGTGAAGAGCGGCACGCCGGCCCGGACGAGCGGCCACGAGAACTTGAAGTTCTCGGCCGCGAGCTTCATCCCCAGCATCTGCTCGGCCAGCGTCTTGCCGCCCCAGCCGAACACGAACTGCTGCATCACCTCGTTGGCGCCCTCGACGATGGTGTTGATGCGGCTGTCGCGGAAGATCCGCTCGACCTCGTTCTCGGTCATGTAGCTCTCGCCGCCCAGGACCTGCATCGCGTCGTTGACGCTCCGCCAGCCCATCTCGGAGCAGAACACCTTGCACATCGCCGTCTCGATGCGGATGTCCTCGTCGTGCCGATCGAGGAACCCGGTGGTCATGTAGAGCACCGCGTCCATCGCGTAGGTGTACGCGCTCATCCGCGCCAGCCGCTCACGCACCTGCTCGAAGTCGCACAGCGGGCGGCCGAACTGGTAGCGCGTCCGGCTCCACTTGAGCGCCTGCTCCATCGCCCGCTTCGCCCCGCCCAGCATCCCGGCCGAGAGCGTGCAACGTCCGAAGTTGAGGCAGGTGAGCGCGACGTTGAGGCCCTTGCCCTCCTTGTGCAGCAGGTTGGCGCGGGGCACCTTGACGTTGTTGAAGCGGATCTTCGCCTGCCACGTGCCGCGGATGCCGCACTTGGCGCGGTTGGGGCTGTAGATGTCCACGCCCGCCATGTCGCACGTGCACACCACCGCGGTGACACGCTTCTTGCCGTCGGGGAAGGTCTGCAAACCCATCACCGTGAACAGGCCCGAGATCGCACCGCTCGTGGCCCACTTCTTCTCGCCGTTGACGATGAAGTGCTCGCCGTCCTCGCTGAGCTCGATCGTCGTCTCCTGCCCGCCCGCGTCGCAGCCCACGTTGGGCTCGCTCAGGCAGAACGCGCTGAGCCAGTCGCTCGCGAGGTGGGGCAGCCAGCGCTGCTTCTGCTCGTCGGTGCCGAACAGCATCACCGCCTTGCACCCGATCGACTGGTGGGCGCTGACGACCACCGCCGTCGAACCGCAATACTCGCCGATCTTCTCGAGCACGCGGTTGTAGCTGGTGATGCTCATCCCCAGCCCGCCGTACTCCTTCGAGATCGTCATCCCGAACACGCCCATCTTGAACAGGCGCTCGATCACCCACTCGGGGATGTACTGCTCCTGGTCGATCTCGATCGACGGGTGCTCGTTCTTGAGGTAGTCCTCCAGTTCGGCCACCAGCCGGTCGCACGCCGCGATCTCCTCCGCCGGCACCACGACGTTGTCGGGGTAGGGCAGCAGCAGGTCCGAGCGGATGCTCCCGCCGAAGTAGTTGCGGACGACGCCCATCTCCTCGGCGTCGGCGCCGAGCAAAGCCTCGGCCTGTTCGATCATCTTGCGGTCCTGCTCGCTCAAGCCCTTCATCGACTTCAGGTCGGCCATCGCACGTCTCCTGGGGGGTCTACACTGTCAGCCACCGCGGGATTCAAGCCCCGCGACACCCGCACCATTCCCCCGGCGTTCACCATCTTCCCCGCCTGACCAGTCCGGGGCAACTGTAGTAACACAGTCGTTTTAAATTGGGTCGGTTTGACCGGTTTGTGATCGTTCTTTACTTGGATTTTGCAAAGAAAGCCTCGATCGCCTCGGTCGCCTCGGGCGTGTGCCGCAGGCGAACCAGGTGCGATCGCTCCCGCGCAATCGCGGCCTCCCAGCCCTGGGCCAGACCCGCGTCGACGCAGTCTGCGACCGCCTCCGCCGCTCTGGTCTTGGGCAGATCGGGCCGGGTCTGGTCGAGGGCCTCCAGCGTGCGGGCCGCCCATTCGCCCCGCCCGACCCAGACGAGCGGCTCGTCATCGCGGTGCCGCCTGGTGCTCGCGGCCTGCTCGGCCACCCAGGTCGCGGCGACGTGCCGCAACTCCGCGGGGTCGTCGCACACCAGGTCGAACAGCCCCGCCCCGACCGCCTCGTCGTACTTCATGGTCTTCCCGGTCGCGGTCATCGCGATCGCCGTCCCCGGTTCGATGCGGGCGGGCAGCAGGTTGGTGCCCCCCCAGCCCGGGCAGATCGACAGGCCCGCCTCGGGCAGGCCGACGGGGTAGGGCTTCCCGCTCGGTGAGGGCGCCCCGATCAGCCCGTCGCAGTGCATCGCCAGCTCCAGCCCGCCCCCCAGCGCCGCCCCGTTGATCGCGGCCGCGGTGGGATAGGGCAGGCGGGCAATCTTGCCGAACACCGACGCCCCGTACTCGAGGTACTTGTGGAGATGCGGATCCTCGAGCGCCGTGATCGACTTGAGGTCGGCCCCCGCGACGAACGAGCGATCAGAGGCCGAGGCGAGCACGAGCCCACGCGCGTCCTTGGGCAGCATGTCGAGCGTCGCCTCGAGGCGGACGATCAGCTCGTGATCCAGCACGACCACGGGCCGGCCCGGCTGCTCGAGCACGATGACGTTGATCCCGGCGTGCTCGCCGGCGCCGAAGTGGATGGGGAGGGGGGAGGTGGTCATGGGGGGCTCCTGAGGGGAGGCACTGGGCACCGGGCACTAGGCACTCATTCCTGGCGCGTTTGCCTGTCCTGATACTAGTGCCGAGTGCGTGGTGCCACGACCCGCCCGAAGGGCGCGTCGTGCTTGGATCGGTGATGTCGAAAGCACCACCTTGAGTAGCGGTGCCCAGTGCCTCTACCTCAACCTCGCCACCAGGCCGGGTGCCGTGGAGACATCGCGCAAGCGAGTTCTCCACGTTCCGACACCGCTGTTCGTGGAGAAGCTCCGCGTCTCCACGGCACCCGCAAGAAGTCGTTCTGATCACCAGCGCCCAGTGCCTCTACCTCAGCCGCGAAACCAGGCTGGCCTGCGCCTGCTCCGTCGCCAGGACCCCAGCCGACAGCTCCGCCCCGCGCAGGACGATCGTCTCGTCCCGCGAGCGGTCGAGGTCGTTGAGCAGGTTCTTCGTCGCGGTCAGGGCAAGCGCCCCCGACTCGGTGTACCGCC
Source organism: Phycisphaeraceae bacterium (assembly GCA_023898685.1). Classification (GTDB taxonomy): domain Bacteria; phylum Planctomycetota; class Phycisphaerae; order Phycisphaerales; family UBA1924; genus UBA1926. Next base: position 1,673,232 of record CP060234.1, on the reverse strand, counting down.
GCACGACCTCGTCCGTCGCGGCGTCGAGTGAATCCCGGTCGGGGCACACGACGTCCGCGATGCCGATCTCGCCGGCCCGCCCGCCGCTCATCACCCCACCCCGCAGCAGCACCGCCCTCGCCGGGCCCGCCCCGATTTTGCGCACCAGCCACGGCGCGACCACCGCGGGGCACAGGCCCAGATCGACCTCGGGGAAGCCCAGCTTCGCGTCCTCGTGCGTCACCACCGCGTCGCACACGCACGCGAGCCCGCACCCACCCCCGATCGCGGCCCCGTTGACCTTCGCGACCACGACGCTGGGCAGCGTGCGGATCTTCACGGTGAGCCGCCCCAGGCTCGCGAGGAGCCGGCGGGGCAGGTCGGGCTTGCCGCTGCCCCCCTTGTCCGCGTCGATGATGACCTGCTTGAGGTCCATCCCGGCGCAGAACGCGCGCCCCGCCCCGGTGATGACCGTGACGACCACGCCGTCCGCCTCGGCGAGCTGATCGACCTTCACGTGTAGTGCGTCGAGCAGCTCGATCGACAGCGCGTTCCGCTGCTCCGCCCGGTTGAACGCGAGCGTCGCGACGGGCCCGTCGATGTTGAGTTTGGCCAGGTCAGTCATCTGCGTCCCATCCTCTTGAAACGAGCCGCGACCGTGAGGAAGCGGTTCCATCAGGCAGACCGCTCCCTCACGGTCGCGGCTCGTCTACCTTGTCTTCCACAACCCCTGCAACCTCTCGATCGCCTCATCCCCCGCCACCAGCGATACCGACGCATCGAGCGCCCGTGCCGCCCGCCCCTCCATCTTCGCCTCGCCCGCGACCTCCAGCACCCACTTCTTCGTCGCCTTCATCGCCAGCGGCGGCTTCGACGCCAGGTCGCGCGCGATCTCGTGCGCACGGGGGGCGACTTCACCACGCTCCTCGACCAGCTCGTGCACCAGCCCGATCCGCGCCCCCTCCGCCCCGTCGAAGAGCGTCGGGTCCAGCAGCCGCCGCCTCGCCGGGCCCGGGCCGACCGCGTCGAGCAGGAACGGCGCCGACACCGCGGGCGAGATTCCCAGGCGGACGACCGGATACCCCAGCTTCGCGCCCCGCTCCGCCACGACCACGTCGGCCCCGCCAAGCAGGGCGCACCCGCCCGCGATCGCCGCCCCGTGGGCCGCGAGCACGACCGGCACGGGCGACCGGCGCATCTGCTTGACGACCTCGCTGAGCGAGATCAGGAACGTGCGCATCATCTGCTGCTCGGGGCCGTCGTCCTGGCACAGGTCGAGGTCGAAGCCCGAGCAGAACACGGGCCCCTCGCCCCGCAGCAGGACCGCGCGCACGGCGCTCTGCGCGTCCCCCCGGAACATGAACGCCCCGTAGAGGTCGCACAGCATGTCGGGCGTCAGCGCGTTCCGCTTGTCGGGCCGGTCGAGCGTGACCACGCGCAGCCCGGCTTGGTCCTCGAAGCGGATCATGGCGCCCCCCCGCTCATCCTCGCGGCCGCGACGATCCGCTCCGCGAACGCCCCCGCGTGGGCGAGCTTCGCGCGGTTCACGCCCGTCTCGTAGCCCGCCTCCTCGATCGTGCGCACGAGGACCTCGGTCGAGATGTTCCCGGGGGCCCGCTTGTCATCGGTCGAGGCGAACGGGCAGCCCCCCAGGCCCGAGACCGCCCCGTCGAAGGAGCGGACACCCAGCACAAGCGCCTCGCGCACGCACGCGGCGGCGTTGCCGTAGGTGTCGTGCAGGTGGAGCGTGAGCGTGGGATCGCCCCGGTCGTTGGTCGATCGCCCGTTCAGTGCCTCGATCGCGGCGAGCAGCACGGGAGTGATCGTCTCGGGCGTGCCCGCGCCGATCGTGTCGCCCAGGTCGAGTTCATCCACCCCGATCTCGAGCAGCATCGAGCAGACCTCGCCCACGCGTTGCGGGTCGACCTCGCCCTCGCAAGGGCAGCGCACGACGCACGAGATGTAGCCGCGTGTGCGCTTGTCACGGTCCCGGGCCGCGTCGAGCACGGGGCGGAACCGCTCGATCGTCTCCGACACCGTGGCGTTGGTGTTCTTCAGGCTGAACGTCTCGCTCGCGGCCGTGAACACCGCGACCTTGTCGATGAGCGACCCGCCGAGCCGCTCGTCGAGGTCCATCGCCCGGAACATGCCTTTCTCGTTCGGCACGAGCACCGAGCAGCACACCGCGGGCTTGTCGGCCGCGAGCGACTCGAGCAACGCCTCGGCGTCGGCGAGCTGGGGCACCCACTTGGGGCTCACGAAGCTCGTGACCTCGACCTCGTCGACGCCGGACGCGGCGAGGAGCCGCACCAGCTCGGCCTTGTCGGCCGTCGCGATCACCCCGGGCTCATTCTGGAGCCCGTCGCGCGGAGCGACGTCGGTAAGGCGCACGAACTCGGGCATAGGGCCATGCTAGCAGGCCGCCCCCCAACGCCACAGCTCCCGGCGGGATGGCGCCTGTCGTGCACGGGCAAGAAGGCCCCGGTGTGCGAGGGCGCTGATTGTCAGGGGTCGGAGGTCGCCGTGTCGGCGCCCGAGCGGCACGCGCCGGAGGGCGCGCTGACGAGCCCGAAGCGGGAGCGTGGGAACTTGGGCTTGCGTCTCTCGCCCGCCTCGGGCGCGTCATGGAACGTCTCGATCAGGGGGACCGCGGATCGCCGACGCGGACGCCGGCGGAATCAAGTGCCCGACGCGACGCCCCGGCAATCCGTTCGGCGTCGGGCGTATCGGCGTGGATGCAGAGCATCACCGCATGGACCGGGAGAACCGAGCCGTCGCTCGCCTCAACGCCATCGCCGCGGGCAAGCCGCACGGCCTGGCGAGCCGCCCGCGCCGGATCATCGATCAGGGCACCGGCCTTCTCCCGGCTGCGCAGAGCGCCGTCGGGCTCATAGAGCCGATCGATGAACGCCTCGGGCCACGCTTCCAGGCCCATCGATCGCCAGACTTCGAGCGCCGCGGCGCCGGCCTGCCCGACCATCGCGGCGTGGCCGAGCACCTCGCGCGAGACATTCGCCAGCGCGGCCGCAAGATCTTCGTCTGACGAGACGGCGTGGTAAAGTGCCCCATGCGGCTTGACGAACGAAACGCGCACGCCGACGGCATCGCATACATCTCGCAGCGATGCGATTTGCTCGCGGATCGACGCGACGAGTTCCGGCACCGCCAGCGTCATGGGCTTGCGACCGAACCCGACGCGATCCGGATAGGACGGGTGCGCCCCGATGACGCACCCCGCGTCGCGGGCGCGGCTCACCATCTCACGCATCGACTCCTCGTCGCCCGCGTGCCCGCCGCACGCGATGCTGACGGCCGAGACGAACCTGAGCATCGCGATCTCTCGCTCCCGCCCGGGTCCGGGCGGGGCCTCGCCCGTGTCGCAGGCGAGATGCAGGACGCCGTCGCGGCGCTCCTGGCTCCGTCGCGCGTAGTGGGCCGATACGCGGACGGCGGCGCCGACGGACGCAACCACCGCTTGATGCTGCCGGAGCAGGGCAACGGCGTTGGCACGATCGATCCACTCAAATCGGACGGTGTCGCGCGGGCGGCACTGCCCCAGCGCGGGCAGGTCGGCGGCAATGACCGCCGCGATGACCGGGTAGCCCCCGGTCGTGGGACCGTCGACACCAAGGACGATCGGCTCGCCGCCCGGCGGCGCCTGCACGCTGCCGATGACCATGCCCTCTGAGGAGAGCCGGCCGTCGCCCGGGCGGTCGATCGCGGCGCCGGCGAGTCGCACGCCGACGCGGTCGGAGCGGTCGCTGACGCGAAACTCGAGCGCGGTGAGCCTGTTGATCGCATGGCCCGTGAACAGGCCGTGGTGTGCCCCGGGAACGACGCGGAGCGTGCGCCGCGAGAGCGCTTCCTCGACCACGCACCGGGCCTCGACCGCGAGCGAAGCGACCTGCACGCCCGGCGTTGGCTCGCCGATGGCGAGCTCATCGCCCGCGGCGAGGGCGCGGCCCAGCCCGCCCAGTCCGCTCGCGACATGGGTCGAGCGGCTGGCGAGCACCGCGGGCGTGCGCACGCCCCCCGCGAAGCACAGGTAGGTCCGCGACCCGCCCGTGATCGCGCCCACGTCGAGTTCATCGCCCGCGTTGACTGGCGCCGGTGTCCAGGTTCGGATCGGGCGGGCGGCGCTTTCGGATCTGATTCTCGCCGACGGCGTGGGCGATCCGGCAAGGCACACCAGCGCCGGGCCTTGAAACCTGAAGACACCGCCGATGAGTGTCATCTCGAGCGCCGCGCAGCGTTCGTTGTTCCCAAGAAGACGGTTGCCGATCCTGAGGCTGAGCGCGTCGGCCGCCCCGCTGTGCGCGACGCCCGAGGCGGCGTGCCCGGACCGGCCCAGATCCTGCACGGTGGTCTGGAGCCCTCCATCGATGACACGAAGGACGCCCATCAGCGATCCCCCGCCGCGCCCGGGGCGTTGATCGATCGCACGAACTTGTCGTACGAGATCGGCTCGAACCGCACCGTGTCACCCACCGCCAGCAGGGCGGGCCGATCGAAGGTCTGGTCGAACAGCTTCTGCGGGCTGCGACCGATGAGGTGCCAGCCTCCCGGCGTCGCCTGGGGATAGACGGCGGTGTGCTCACCCGCGATCGCGACGCTGCCGGCGGGCACGCGCGGGCGCGGCGAGTCACGCCTGGGGAGGTGGAGCGCCTCGGGCAGGCCCCAGAGATAGCCGAACCCGGGAGAGAAGCCGAGACACTCGACGATGTACACCGCCCCGGCATGCATCGCGATCACGTCGGAGGTTGACCGCCCGATCGCGGCCGCGACGGCCTCGAGGTCGGGGGCGCATCGCGCGTCGTAGCAGACCGGGATCACAATCTCGCGACACGGCAGACCGCCCGCGCCGGCCCGCGTGTCGGCGTCTCGCGCACACACGGTGAGTGACGCGACGACATCTCGTCCGGCCTTCAGCGGATCGATGATGACGAGCACACCCCGGACGCTCGGGATCACATCCTCGACCCACGGAAGACCCGCCTCGCCGATCGCCGAGGCGAGCTCGTGGACGCGCCGGATGGACGCCTCGCGCGCGGTGTCGCCCCGCGGCGTGGGCGTCATCCGCACCGAGCGGTCGCTGGTCCAGCGGAGTTGACATTCCAGCGGGATCCCCCTCGCCGACGCTCAAGGACCGCCCGCCGGCGCACTCGTGGCGGGAAGCCCGATGTCGTTGAGATCGTACCCGGCGACGCCGATTGGATCGGCCACCACACAGGACGGCGCACAGCGGGCCGGCCACGCCCCGTCGCCAGCCGCTCGGTGCTGCTCGGCTACACCTGTTCGGACGACCGCGGCTCCCACAACTCGAACCGGTTGCCCTCCGGATCGGTCGCCCAGCCGAAGCGGCCGTAGCCGTGGTCCTCGACCCGGTCGTCGACCTGCGCCCCGGCCGCCCGGAGTTGGGCCAGCATGGCGGCGAGGTTCCTGACGCGATAGTTGATCATGAACCCCGCCGGGCCCGGGCCGAAGTAGGTGGTGTCAGCAGGGAACGCGGACCAGACGGCCTGCTCCCCGGCCGAGGTCGAGGTGAACGCCCCGTACGTCTGGTCTGGCACGATGGGCACACCGAGATGTTCGCGATACCACGCGGCGAGCGCCTTCGGATCGCGCGCTTTGAGGAATACACCACCGATTCCGAGAACCTGTTCCATGTGTCCCCCGCTTCAGCGTACTGATGAGTTCAAGACAAAGCCGATCCAGTCTGGGCCGAAGTGCGCGCGTGCATGCTTCTGTCTGTGCCGATGGCCGCGGGTGTTGCCGAGGACATCAGATGCTTCCAATCGGGGTGCGAGAACACCAGTAGCGCTGCTCTTGCACGGTGCTCGGATCACGGACCAGGGAATCATACACTTGCTGGCTCGCAAGCAGCGGTTTGCGTCCCGGTGCGAAAGGCATCAAGAGAGCAGCTCAGGGCGCCTCGCCCGGAGAATCGGACGCATCGCCCATTGCCCGCTCGATGCGCCGGTCGGGCACAAGCCAGATCATTGCGACGGCGAGATACAGCGCCGCCGCGAGCCAAGGGCTCACAAACGCCAGCCCGATCGCCGCGATGTAGAGCACGGGCGAGAGCTTGCCCTTGCGATCCTTGCCGACGGCGCGGGCGAGCACCGACTCGTTGCCGTGGACGCGGACGATGCAGGTCTGGAGGATCCAGTACGCGATCGCACAGAGCAGCAGCACCACGCCGTAGAGCGCCGTCGGCACCACGGCGAAGTGGGACTCGCCCATCCATCCCGTGACGAACGGGATGAGCGAGAGCCAGAAGAGCAGGTGCAGGTTGGCCCAGAGAATTCCGCCCGACACCTTGCGCGTGGCGTGCAGCATGTGGTGGTGGTTGTTCCAGTAGATGCCGACATAGAGGAAGCTCAGGACGTAGCCGATGAACTCCGGCAGCAACGGCCTAAGGTCCGCGAGGCCGGGCGACCCATGCTCCGGGTTGTGCGGCACCTTCAGTTCCAGCACCATGATGGTGATGATGATCGCGATGACACCGTCGCTGAAGGCTTCCAGTCTGTTCTTCGTCAGGCCGGCTCTCAACACGTTCCCACCGCCCCCTACTCACCGTATCGCATACGCGCCATTGGCGAAGATTGTCCGCCCGATGACCCGCTGCTCGTCGCGGTCGTTGAACAGGAACCACGAGTTCGGGGAAGCCCGAAGGCTCGGTCAGACGGTGCGTGAAAAATTGCTCACGGCCGCCGCACTGGAGTGGTGAACATTGATGGTCCCGGCACTGGCCGGGGACATCGAGCATTCACAATCAGGGTGAGAGGACTCGAACCACCGACCTTCTCGTCCCGAACACGGCGAGAATCGGCGTTTCTGGGACGTGAAGGCGATTTCAGCGGACAGAAGTGGACAGAAAAAGACAGGGACGCCGGATTCGAATCCGGTTCTCTGCAGCGCGCCCTCGCGTTGAAGCCGAACGAGTTCGGAGATCGCCGCTTTGGGAATCGGCGGCCGGGCTGTAAGCTGCTGTCCGCCCTGCGGATGGATGACCGCGGGCCGTGTCTTGAGTTGGCGCGATCCCGCGTCGGCCGCGTGAGGGGTTCACACGACGACCGCTGTTCGCGATATGTGCCGCCGGGTGGCGGAGGGGTGTCTGGTGATCCAGTCCTGTGATCGGCGCGGCCCGGCCGCGGAGCAGTCGTTCATGCTCGGATTCGCGCAGGCGGCGACGCGCCGTGCGGGGCGGCGGGCCCTTGGTGGAATGCGGCGTGCGGGCGGCGCTTTGCTGGCCGCGCTGGTCACGTTGCTCGCGGCCGTCCCGGCCTCGGCGGACACCATCAACGTGCCACCCTTCGGATCGATTCAGGATGCCATCGACTTGGCCGTGGACGGCGACGAGGTCGTCGTCGCGTGCGGGATTTACCTCCAGTCCATCAACTTCAACGGCAAGGCGATCACGGTGCGCGCGGCCGGGGGCGGGAACTGCGGATCGTCCGACGCCACCGTTCTCCTGGGGAATGGCACCGGATACACGGTGCGGTGTGTGAGCGGCGAGGGGCCGGACTCCGTCCTCAGCGGGTTCAGCATCCCGTACTCAAACGGTGACGGCGGGATGGCCATCATCAACAGCAGCCCCACAATCACCAACTGTTCTTTCGGCCTTCATGAGACCTTCATGCCGACGTCTCGTTGGGTGTACCTGGGGGTATACAACGAGGGCGGCAGCCCCATGATCACCGACTGTTCGTTCGCTGGGAGTACTTTCAACGATGTGTCGGGCACGGGGATGCGCAATGTCAACGGCAGCCCAACACTGATCAACTGCTCCATCAGCGGGGCCGGTTACTTCTACGGGCCGTCCGGCGGGATCTACAGCACCGGAGGCCACCTCACGGTGATCGACTGCGTCTTCCAGGGCAACCGGTCCAGCCGAGGTGGCGGGCTCTATCAAGGGAGCGGCGGCGACGCCATGGTGACAGGATGCGTGTTCAGCGGGAACACCGGGCAGTTCGGTGGCGGGATGGGCGTCACCAACGGCACGGTGACCGAGTGCAGCTTCAGCGGGAACTCGGGTTACTTTGGCGGCGGGATGTACGTCTACGGCAACCCCACCGTGACCAGGTGCCTGTTCAGCGGAAACGCGGATTTTTCAGACCACGCCGGCGGGATGGAGATTCAGGGCAACCCCACGGTGACCGACTGCATCTTCAGCGGAAACACCTCTGCCTCGAATACCGGCGGGATGCTGGTCTACGGCGACGCCACCGTGAGCAACTGCACATTCGTTGGAAATGCGGGACCGGCCGCCGGCGGTCTCCGCAACGGAACGGGCAGCACCACGGTCACCAACTGCGTGTTCCGCGCCAACGGCACCTCGGGGGAAATCGTCGGGTCAGCATCCGTAACCTACAGCAATGTGCAGGGCGGGTACGCCGGCGAGGGCAATATCAATGCGGACCCGCTGTTCGGCAGCGGCTACAGCCTCTCCGCCGGCTCCCCGTGCATCGACGCGGGCAACAATCTCGCGGTCGGCGCGACCACCGACTTCAATGGCGGGAGTCGCTTCGTCGATGATCCGGCCACTTCGGACACCGGCGTGCCCGGCAACGGCCACCCGACCTATGTGGTGGACATGGGCGCCATCGAGTACGGCGGCCTCATCAGGGTTCCCAGCGATCAGCCGACCATCCAGGCCGCCATCAACGCGGCATTGTCCGGCACGCAGATCCCCGTCGCGCCCGGCACCTACGTCGAGGCGATCAACCTCAACGGCAAGGCGATCACACTGCGGAGCGATTCCGGCGACCCCGCCGACACGATCATCAACGGCAACGGCGCGACGCACGTCGTGCAGTGCGTCAGCGGCGAGGGGACCGGCACGGTGCTGAGCGGCTTCACCATCACCGGCGGCAACGCACCGGGCGGCTACGGCGCAGGGATGCTCAACATCGGCAGCAGCCCGACGGTGACCGACTGCGTGTTCAGCGGAAACACCGCCGGCTTCGGCGGCGGGATGTACAGCGACGGCGGCAGCCCCACCGTGACCAACTGTGACTTCGACGCGAACTCGGCCGTTGATGGGGGCGGCGGTTCGGGCGGCGGGATGTACAACATCGGCGGCTCGCCCACAGTGACGGGCTGCACCTTCAGCGGGAACTCGACCAACTACTGGGGCGGCGGGATGGCCAACAACTCCGCCAGCCCGACGGTGACCGGCTGCAGCTTCAACGGCAACTCGGCGGGCTTGTGGGGCGGCGGCATGTACAGCGTCGGCGGCACGCCCACGGTGACCAGTTGTGCCTTCGACGGCAACTCGGCCACCCTCGGCGGCGGGATGGGCAACTACGTCGCGACCCCGGTTGTGACGAACTGCCTGTTCACCGAAAACACGGCCACGGAGCACGGAGCCGGGATGGGCAACCTGGCGGCCAATCCCGCGGTGGCCAGTTGCACCTTCAGCGAGAACTCGGCCGCCCTGGGCGGCGGCGGGATGTCCAATTCCTCCGGCAGCAGCCCCGCCGTGACCAACTGCGTGTTCTGGGGCGACGGGCCGAACGAGATCTTCAACGACGGCTCCACGCCCTTCGTCACCTACAGCAACGTCCAGGGCGGCTACGTCGGCACGGGCAACATCGACGCCGACCCGATGTTCGTGGATGCGGCGAGCGGCGACTTCCGCCTCTCACCCGCGTCGCCCTGCATCGATGCGGGCGACAACACCGCCGTGCCCGCGGACGTCGCCGATCTCGACGGCGACTCGAACACGAGCGAGGCGACGCCACTCGACCTCGACGGCAATCCCCGCTTCATCGCCGACCCCGCTACGCCCGACACGGGCATGCCCGGCAACGGCTACCCCGACGCCGTCGTGGACATGGGCGCCTTCGAGGCCCCGCCGGGCAGCGCCACCTGTCTCGCCGACCTCGACGGGAATGGGCTGCTCGACCTGGCCGACATCAACATCTTCGTCACTGGATTCCTGGGCGGCGACGCGGTCAGCGACCTCGACGGCAACGGCCTGTTGGATCTCACCGATATCACCATGTTCATCGACGCGTTCACCGCAGGTTGCCCGTAGCCCGAACCTTGGGCTCGGGGATCTCGCCCCGCGCCCGCGTTTCGAATCCCCAACGCCGGATTCCCGCCGACTCGGCCATGAAATATCCGGCTCCGGCCCCGCTCTTCACCTCAGCGCACAAAGAAGCGGAAGCCCTTGATTTCCAAGGACTTCCGCTTTCAATCGGGGTGAGAGGATTCGAACCTCCGACCTTCTCGTCCCGAACGAGACGCGCTACCAAGCTGCGCTACACCCCGCGGGCCCGGTTTGGCGGGGCTCGCCCCGCTTCCCCAAGCGTTTCGCGACGCCATGATAGCCGGGGTGCCCGGGCGGGAAAACCACTTCCCGGCCGGCCTGCCGATCAGCGTCCGATCACACGGCGCCGGGCCCGCCGACCGTCCTACCTCTGCTTGCGGGCCAGCGGGGCCAGGTGCTCGGCCAGCAGCAAGGCGATCGACTCGACGATCTCCCCCCGGTGCCGCCCCGCCAGCGCCAGGGCGATCTGGGTCTCCATCAACCCATAGGGGATCCCGGTGTCGAACCGACGTCCGGCGATCCGGCAGGCCCCGTACCGCCCGGAGCCCCCGCCCTTGGACAAGATCTCTGCCCGCATGAGTTCCTGGGCGTTGGTGAGCTGGATCTCCCCCCCCACCCGGATGTCGTGGTCGATGTGCCACGCCAGCGACTCGAAGATCGCCGGCGGGAAGACGTGCATCCCGAAGTGGCAGAGGTAGTGCCCGGCCGGCAGGCCCGGCGTCCGCAGGGCCGCTCTCGCCCGCTCGATCGTGGGCTTCTCCTCGATCGCGTCGACTCTCCAGGTTTCGTGGCCGGGCTTGCCCACGGCGACTTCGGGTCCATCGACGACGCTTCCCTTGATCGTCCCGAACAGGTGCAGCAGCCGCTCGGGCGTCGCCTGCACCGCGCTCAACGCGTCGAACCCGCCCGCCTCGAACGTGTCGATCAACTGCTGCGCGCAGCACCGCTCGGCCGCCGCGACGTAGACGTGGTCGCCAAGCAGGTGCAGGAACGGCTCGTCGCCCACGAAGTCCTTCGCCTGGTAGACCGCGTGCCCATACCCCTGGGGCGAGTCCTGGCTCACGAAATGCAGGCGTCGCCCGAAGTCGGCCAGCTGCTCGGCCGCTGCGATCGCCCAGTCCTTGCCCTCGAAGGCCGCGAACGTCTCCTCGGTCATCCCCTGGAAGTAGTCGGCGTAGAGGCCCTCGTCGCCCGGCTGGGTCACCAGGCAGATCTCCTCGACGCCCGCCCGGATCGCCTCCTCGCCGATGATCTGGATGACCGTCTTGGTCAGCCCGTCGGTGTCGACCAGCGGGAACATCTCCTTCTGCACCGCGCTGCTCGCGGGATACTGCCGCGTGCCCCGGCCCGCGGCCGTGATCACGGCCTTGCGGACGGTCCGGCCTGATGTCATCCCGGAGCCGGTCATGCAGATCTATCCCTTGAGTTCGGGGTCCAGAGGCACGTCGAGCCCCTTCTCGCGGAGCCACCCCCGGATGATCGGCTCGATCGCGTCGCGCAATGACCCGTTCGCGTAGCCGCACCAGTGCACCCCGTGCGTGACTGAGAACGGCGCGTCGAGCGGGTGGCCGAACCCGTCGGTCACGATCACGCCCGCCCTCTGCGCGGCGAGCAGGCCCGCCATGTCGTAGGGGTGGCACGCCAGCCCCTCGGCGACGTCACGCCCCTGCCGCCGGATGATCTCGAAGAACAGCGGTCGCAGGTCGCAGCAGAAACGGTCCCGCCCGCACATCAGCTCGACGAGCTGGCCCCCGGTCGTGAGGTACTGGTCGTCGAACACCAGCGCCTCGCCGGCCCGGACCGTGCCCAGCGTCTCCTCGGCGATCCACTCCATGAGTTCCGAGGCGAGCACCTTTGTCCCGGGGAAGAAGTTGGTCACCTGCCCCCACCCGTGCCGCAGGCTGTCGGCCCCGCTGGGTCGGACGGAGATGCCGTGCTCGCCCGAGCCGTCGAGCGCGACGCGACGGCAGACCGTCGGTCCGTCGACGTCGGCGCTGATCTCGTCAGCGAACCCCGCCTTCGACGTAGGCAGCTCAATCAGCACCGACGCGATGGCTTCACGCAACGAGGGCGGCCCGTCGCCCGCCGGCGCGACAGCCCCTAGAAACCAGGCGGACCGCTTGTCGTACATGATGTTCCGCGTGCCGTCGATCGGGTCGATCAGCACGTGCCACGCGGGATCGCCCGCGCCGAACGTCTGCATGCCGTCGTGCCCCAATCCCTCCGCGACCACGCGGATCGGGCCGACCTCGTCGACCCACCGCTCGGCGTGCTCGAGCACGTAGGGCTCGACCCGCTTGTCGATCTCGAAGATCGTGTCGCCCCCCTCGAACCCGACGGGCCTCGCCAGATTGCTCTCGGGAAGGCCATCCGCGGTAGATCCGGCCTCGCGCTGCCGCTTGATAGCGCCCCGGATGTCGCGTCCCAGGGCGGTGAGCCGATCGATCCAATCCCGGTTCATCGACACATCGTCACCACTTCCCCGCCGGACCGCAAGCGCCTGTTCATCCTTCTGAACGAGCCGCGGGCGCGGGCCCGCGGAGTGCCCACACCGCTCCACGGGCTGGCGCCCGTGGCTCGTCGGAACCTGTCATCGACCGCCCAGCCGCGCCCGCCACTTTTCGAGCATCGCCCGGTTCGTCAGGTCGTACTGCAATGGCGTCAGCGTGATCCGCCGCTCGAACAGATGCTCGACGTCCGTTCCCTCGTCGGCCCCGCGGAAGCTCATCCCGTCTCCGCTCGACCAGTAGTACACCTCACCCGCGGGGTTCACCCGCCGCTCGTACCGGTCCTGATGCCCGTGGATGTTCATGGGGCATACCACCATCTCCATCGGCTCGGCGTGCGACGGGTCCTCCTCCTCGCACCGCGGGATGTTCAGGTTCATACACATGTGCCCATCCAGCAGCCCCGCGCCGAGGATCCGCTGGATCGCCCCCGCCGCGTGGGCCGCCCCGGTCGGGTAGTCGGGAGTGCCCTTGTGCAGATGCAGCGATACCGCGATCGAGGGCACGCCCATGAACGCGGCCTCGATCGCCGCGGCGACCGTTCCCGAGTAGATCACGTTGATCCCCGCGTTCGAACCCATGTTCATCCCGCTGATCACGAGATCTGGTCGCGAGCCCTCCCCGAACCGCTCGGGCCACAGGTTCGTCAACGCCACCTTCGTGCAGTCGGCGGGCCGCCCGTCGACCGCGGTGCCGGCGACGGTCGCGCTGGCGCGCACGGTCCGGGTCATCAGGGGCTCGTGGAACGTGACGCCGTGGCTGGTAGCGCTCTGAACGGTCAACGGTGCAACGACAACAAGGTCGGTGATCCGCTCACCCAGCGTCTCGCGCAGGGCGTCGTGCAGGGCGATCAGCCCCGGCGCCCGGATGCCGTCGTCGTTGGTCAGGAGGATCCGCATGGGCAAGGGTAGGGAGACCCGGCCGACTCAGGTAACCTGTGTGGCACGGCTGGCTCGCCCAGCCGTGGAAACAGCCGTAAACCCCGAATGCGATGGCCACACAGAAGTACAAGACACTCCGCCGCTACGAACACCCGAACCACGCCCGGCTGTTCACATTCTCCACCTACAACCGCGTTCGAGTCCTGTCCCGCCCGCGGGTCGCCGCGCTGGTGCTCGGGGCGACTGGCCGCGCCTGCGTGCAGCACCGATGGGATGTGCTTGCGTACGTCGTGATGCCCGACCATGTGCACCTGCTCGCCCGGCCCAGGGAAAACGAGCCGAACGCCTCGAAATTCCTGTTCGCCATCAAGCGCCCGGTGTCCTATCAGATGAAGCAGATGCTGCAAGGCTCGGATGCGCCCCTTCTCGATCGACTGACGGTCACGACAGGCCGGTCGCCGGGCTTCAGGCTCTGGCAGGCCGGCGGGGGACACGATCGGAATCTCACGAGCCCGGAGACCATTCTTGCGTCGATCGAGTACATCCACGCCAACCCGGTTCGAGCGGGGTTGTGCCCGTCGCCGGGCGATTGGGCTTGGTCGTCCTACGCGCAGTGGATGGCCCCGGGCGATCCGGTGCCGCCTGGGCTCCCGGTCATCGCACGCGATCGCGTGCGATGAGACACGGGCTGCAAGCACCCCGTGCCACACTCACAAGAGAAAAACGCAGGCACAAAGACGCTTCCACGTGTGGCACGGCTGGCTTGCCCAGCCGTGAGAATGCCAGAGAGGTCCGGCGATACATGCCGACCGGCAAAGGGGAAGCGCCGCAGTGTCGCAAGTACGCCCACCTGCCATCGCTCGCGATCGCGTGCGATGACACACGGGCTGCAAGCACCCCGTGCCACACAGAGAGGCAGACCCCGGCCTTCACGCCGCCCGCAGCGCCTCCACCCCGCCGTGGATGTACTTGTCCACCAGCCGCACCATGTCGGCCAGCTCGGGCTTGGGGATCTGCACGTCGGCCCCCACCTGCTCGCCCTTCTTGCGGTTCTCGCTGGTGATCAGCGAGCTGAACAGGATCACCGGCACGCCCGCCAGCCTCGCGTCCGCCTTGATCAGCTTGGTCAGGTGCAGCCCGTCCACGCCCGGCATCTCGATGTCGCTCACGACGATGTCGGGCTTCTCGCCCGCGTCGGCCATCGCGACGATCGCCTTCCACGCCGACGCCCCGTCGGAGTAGATCGTCAGCCCGGAGTACCCGCTCGAACGGAACACGTTGCCCAGCATCTCGCGCATGAACGACGAGTCCTCGGCCATGACCACGCGGACCGAGCCGCGATCTACACCCAGTGTGTTCTCCACGCTTCCCACGTGCAGGCGGTCCTCCATGCGGATCGCGTCGGCGATCGACTCGAAATCGATCATCAGGATCAGGTGGTCATCGAGGTCGATGATGCCCGTGCACGTGCTGTACTGAAGCTCGGACGCCCCGTCGCCAAACTCCGGCGCCGATCGCACGAGCGACCAGCTCACCCGGTGGATGCGTGCAACCTCGTCGACCACAAAGCCCACGGTCATCCCGTTGAACTCGGTGACAATGATCCGTGCGTCGGCGATCGCCAGCCCTCGCGACTTGATCCCCAGGTGCTTGGCCAGGTCGACCAGCGGAATCAGCGTCCCGCGCTTGTTGATCACACCCAGGATCGACGGGTGCGAATTCGGCGGCTCCGAAGGCTTCTCCCCCCGGATCACCTCGCGCACCTTCGCCACGTTGACCCCGAAGTAGCCCTCCCCCATCCGGAACACCAGCACCTCGAGCTCGTTCGTCCCCGCGTCGAGCAGGATGTCGCCCGGCGTGCCCCCCCGAGCGAGCGCCGCAGCGGCGGATTGGGTCTTCGACATGCGTGCCTCCTGATTCGCGCGGCGGCCGCGCGCCCTTGCAGCCCTCATCGACCGAACAACCACCCGGATCGAGGCCGATCGGGAGGTGTGCACCGGTCACGCGGCCCCCCGCCACGTAGAGGGGGTTCAGATCGAGTCGAATCGGACTTCGGCGCTATCCTCACGTCAGATTCTGTGGAGACACAAACGATGCGCGTCCACGACAACATCCTCCAGGCCATCGGTGCCACCCCCCTCGTCCGGCTCCGCAGGGTCGTCGAGCCGGGCTCGGCCGAGGTCTTTGCGAAGTGTGAGTTCTTGAATCCCGCGGGCTCGATCAAGGACCGCATGGCCTGCTACATCATCGGGAAAGCCGAGCAGGCGGGCCTGCTCAAGCCCGGCGGGACGATCGTGGAGAACACCAGCGGCAACACCGGCATGGGCGCCGCGATGACCGCCGCGGCGAAGGGTTACCGCTGCGTGTTCACCATGCCCGACAAGATGAGCCAGGAGAAGATCGACGGGCTCCGCGCCTTCGGGGCCGAGGTGATCATCACCCCCACCGACGTCCCGGGCGACTCGCCCGATCACTACGTCAACGTCGCCAAGCGGATCGCGTCCGAGACGCCCGGCTCGTTCTATATGGATCAGTACCACTCCGAGTGGAACATCGAAGCCCACGAGGTGCTCACCGGCGCCGAGATCTGGGAGCAGACCGACGGCGGGCAGATCGACGCGATCGTCGCCGGCACCGGCACCGGGGGCACGATCTCCGGCATCGGGCGGTTCTTCAAGAAGAAGGACTCACCCTGCAAGATCATCGGCGTCGACCCGCTGGGCAGCGTCCACTACAACGTCTTCAAGACGGGCGAGCCCTCGACCCCCTACGTCTACAAGGTCGAGGGGCTGGGCGAGGACATCGTCTGCCGCGCGTTCGACCCCTCCGTCGTAGACGAGATGTACCAGGTCAGCGACTATGAATGCTTCACCACCGCACGCCGCCTCGTCCGCGAGGAGGGCCTCTTCTGCGGCGGCTCGTCGGGCGGCATGGCCCACATCGCCCTCCGACTCGCCAAGGAGATGGGCCCGGGCAAGAAGATCGTCGTGATCCTCCCCGACTCGGGCACCCGCTACGTCACCAAGTTTCTCAACGACGAGTGGATGAAGATGCACGGCTTCCTCGAGCCTCAGCGAGGCCTGGGCCACATCGAGCTCCTCCTCAACGGGCGCGAGATCATCACCACGACCGAAGCCTCGACCGTCTCCCACCTCATCGACACCATGCGGACGCGGGGCGTCAGCCAGATCCCCGTCGTCGACCAGCACGGAAAGCCCATCGGCATGGTGCACGAGGTCGACCTGCTGAGGGGCCTCCAGGAGGGGCGCGTCAGGGGCGAGACGACCGTCCGCGACATCGAGTGCTCGATCTCCGGGCTCGTCCACCCCAAGGCCCGCATCGAAGAGCTCTACGGCGTCTTCGCCGCCGACCAGGCCGCCATCGTCGTCGACGAAGGCAAGATCGTCGGCGTCCTCACCGAGATCGACCTCATCGAGCACCTCGCCAGGCAACGCTGAACCCGATCTGTGTGCCACGGCCGTGTCGGCCGTGCCGTCACACGCCACCCGCACGGCCGACACGGCCGTGGCACACCAGAGAGAACGATGCACCCCCACCACTTCGCCACCAAGGCCATCCACGCCGGGCAACAGCCCGACCCCGTGACCGGCGCGATCATCACGCCCATCTACCAGACCTCGACCTTCGTCCAGTCCAGCCCGGGCGTGTTCAAGGGCGAGTACGACTACTCGCGCGCCGCCAATCCAACCCGCACCGCCTTCCAGGACAACATCGCCGCCCTCGAGGGCGGCAGGCACGGCCTTGCCTACGCGTCGGGTGTCGCCGCGACCGGGGCGGTGGTCCACCTGCTCAGCGCGGGCGACCACATCGTCGTCTGCGACGACGTCTACGGCGGGACCAACCGCCTGTTCAACCGCGTCTTCAAGCAGCTCGGCCTCGAGATCAGCATGGTCGACATGACCAACGAAAGGGCCTACCGCGACGCCTTCCGCGACAACACCAAGCTCGTCTGGATCGAGACCCCCACCAACCCCACGCTCAAAGTCATCGATCTCGAGATGGCCTGCGGCATCGCCCGCGAGAAGGGCGCGACCAGCGCGGTCGACAACACGTTCGCGACCCCCTACCTCCAGAACCCGCTCGCCCTGGGCGCGCACATCGTCTGCCACTCGACGACCAAGTACATCGGGGGACACTCCG
Source organism: Phycisphaeraceae bacterium (assembly GCA_023898685.1). GTDB lineage: Bacteria > Planctomycetota > Phycisphaerae > Phycisphaerales > UBA1924 > UBA1926. The sequence continues at coordinate 1,655,647 of CP060234.1, read as the reverse complement.
ACGCGATCGGGGGCGTGCTCATCACCGATGACGACGAACTCCACACCAGGCTCAAGTTCCTCCAGCTCTCCGAGGGGGCGGTGCCCGGGATCTTCGAGTGCTTCCTGCTCCTCCGCTCGACCAAGACCCTGCACGTGCGTATGGACCGGCACTGCGCCAACGCCGAGAAGGTGGCACACCACCTCGAGGCCCACCCCGCAATCGAGCGGGTGATCTACCCGGGGCTCGAGAGCCACCCCCAGCACGCGCTCGCGACGAGGCAGATGAAGGCCGGCGGCGGCATGGTCACCGTCTTCCTCAAGGACGGGCTCGCGGCGGCGAAGCGGATGCTCGAGCGCGTTCAGATCTTCGCCCTGGCCGAGTCGCTGGGCGGGGTCGAGTCACTCATCGAGCACCCCGCGATCATGACCCACGCGAGCGTCCCGCCCGAGCAGCGCGCCCAGCTCGGCATCTCTGACGCGCTTGTCCGCCTGAGCGTCGGCATCGAGGACGCCGACGACCTCATCGCCGATCTCGACGAGGCACTACGCTGAACGCATGGGCAAGCCCCAGCCGAGGCTCACGATCGCCATTGTCTTGATACTCATCGTCGTCGCGAGCGGGGTCGTTTGGTGGACCTTCCGCTCGACCTACTCGACGACCATGCGGAATCAGTACGCCCCCTCGCCGACCGACCTGGTCAACGCCAACTCGGTGCCGCCCCACCTGCCCGAGCAGCTCCTCGACCGCGACCGCGAGAGCGTGGTCACCGACCTGACCCTCAAGGGCTTCACCGAGGACCCGCCTTCGGGCCCCAACGCCTTCATCCGCCGGTCGACCGTCCCGGAAGCGGGCTACCTGATCGACGAGCTCATCGAGCTCACGGTGGACGAGCAGACCAGCCTCGTCATCGGCGTGCACTACACCCGCACGACCGACGCCCCGATCAAGTACCCCTACTGGGAGACCTCCGCGCCCTGATCAAGCGAGCGAGACGGGGCTCGGATCGGGTATTGCCGAGGCACGGCTTCTCCGTTCAACGATCAGGTTCGCCAAGTACATCGCGACGAGCGAAACCGGAACGAAAACAAGCAGCAGAAGAAACGGCGCCACGGCCCCGCCTCTGGTCTCAAAGTCGGGCATCCAGGACCGCGCGCCGGAGAACCACGCGAAGGCGACATGCGTGCCGATGAAACCGACGATTGAGATCGACACGCCGACCAGTCGCACACGATCCCGGATCGGCCTCGCGAGCAAAACGATGAGAGGCCCGAGGACGCAGACCGCCGCGATCAGGCTCTCGCTGACGCCGTCGCAGAGCCTGGCCACGAACGCGGGCACCAGCAGCGGGTAGCGGCTCTGATACATCAAACGCCACACGCCCGCGACGATTGGTTGATGAATCATCGCGACGAATACCGTGAACACGAGTAGCGACGCATCGACGCCGCTGTACCCGAAGTACGACCGCGGCTCCGACTCGCCACGTATGGTCCCGCCGCACTCTGGGCATCGTGAGCCGGGAGGCAGCCCGGTCAGGTCATACTTGCACGTGGCACAGACCGGGAGTTCCTGCCCTCCGCCCGATTGCTTCTTCCGCAGAGGCAGCAAGAACGCCAGGCAACCACACAGGAAAAACATGGCCTCCAGGAAGGACATCGTCGCGCCTCCGACAGATGTCCGTACGAACAGACTCGGCGTCTGGTTGCCACACGCACGCCGATCTCACGCGGGTCGATGCGAAGCGGCCCCTCACGCCTTCCTGTAATTGATCTCCATGCACTTCATCTCCTGCCCGGCCTGCTCGCCGTCCATGTAGGTGAAGTACATCTCCATCGTGTGGCGGTCGTCGGCATGCTGCGTGATCACCGAACGCTTGCTCATGAGCTGCTTGGTCTGCGGGCAGGTCATCTCGCTCGACATCGTCCACGTCTTCGCCCCGGCGTCGTGCCGCCCGTGGTCGACCATCATGAACGTGCACATCGTGTCCATCCACACGCCTTCCCACCGCGCATCCGTCTTGTTGTACCCCCAGAAGCCACGCCCGAAGAAGTGGCCCTGATCATCGGCGTAGTCCTGCTCGAGGAACCGGCCCCCCAGCACCAGCGTGTTCTTCATGATCCCCGTCGACACCATCGGGTCGGCCGACGGGTCCATCCACATCTTCACCTCCGCCTTCCACGTCCCCTCGAACGCCTTGAGCAGCTCGTGCTCCGGGGCGGTGGCGGCGGCGGCCATACAGGCGTCCATCTGGCTCTGCGTATCGGTCGACATCGGTATCCCTCCGTTGCTTGCGCTGGCCTTGAGAACAATGAAAAGGCCCGAGGCGCGGCCGCGCCGCGGGCCCTGAGTAGGTGATCCCGCTCTCGGCTTACTTGCGGTACTCGATGACCCCGGTCTTCACGACCTGGCCGCCGGTCATCTCTCCGGACTCCCAGAACTCGAGGTCGAACCCGCCGTCGACGAACTTGTAGATGTTCTTGACCGTCGAATCACCCATGAACGTGTGCGACACGCCGGTCACGGTGATCAACCCGTCCTCCATCGTGCCCGTCTGCACCATCTGGCCCGACCCCATCGTGTCGGCCCAGACCGACTGGAACTGCTTGGTGATCTTGTCGTAGCCCATCATCCCGAAGCCGTGGAAGTCGATCTGCTCCCCCGCCAGCTCCATCTGCATCTTGACCCGGCTGACGAGCTGACGCCCGCCCAGCGTCATCCGGCTCTCGCACGTGCCCTGGCTCACCTCGGGCTCGCCGCCCGGCTCCATCCAGAACTTCGCCGTGATGTTCCACTCGCCCGCCATCTTCTCGAGCATCGCGTGGTGCTCGTCCGGCGCGGCCGCCTTCTTCATCATCTCCATCATCTGCGACATGTCCGGCATGCCCGCGTTGTCGGGCTGGGCCGATTCCGAGGTCATCCACCCACCGGCCATCAGGGCGAGCGAGGCAGCGGCAACGGTCACGATGCGTTTCATTTTCCAACTCCTTGAACTGTGCAGGTTTGTGTGCGGTCTGCTTGGTGGCTGTCGAATCTGGGGAACCCAGCCCGCAAGGTGGCGGGTCGGCGTTCGCCCCACGCGGGCGGCCCCGGCCCCGTCCCCAACTGTGTGGCATTATGCCCCGGTACGACCCAGAACGCGCACAAAATCGGGTTATGTTCGGCAAAATGCGGCGAGATTCCTACACCAGCGGCACGTGCTCGACGACCTCGAGCCCGAACGCCTCAAGCCCCGGGATCGCCCGCTTCGAATTCGTCAGCAACCGCAGCTTCGACAGCCCGAGCTGCCGCAGGATCTGCACCCCGATGCCGTACTCGCGCAGGTCGGCGGGCATCGAGCTCGCCACCGAATCTGGGTGGGTCAGGTCGGGCACGTCCGCCCCGCTGTCGTGGGCCGGTCGGCGGATCCGGCTGAGTTGCTCGGACAAGTTCGCCCCCGTTCCCTCGGGCCGCATGTACACGATCGCCCCACGCCCGGTCTCCTGAATCAGCCGCATCGATTCGTGGAGCTGCCGGCCTGTCGAACCCCCGTCGCCAGCCGAGCCCTTCTCGCCGAAAATGTCGCCCAGCACGTGCCGTTTGTGCACGCGCACCAGCGTGGGCTCCGGAGAGTCGATCGGCTCGCCGTTGTCGTCCAGCCGCCCGACATCCCCTGCTGTCAGCGCCAGGTGGGGCCACGGGTCGACCATGCTCTCGAACGTGATCAGGTTGAACGTCCCCTCGGGCGTCTCGATCGGCGTGCCGGCCGCGGGCGCAAGCCGGCGCACCAGGCTCTGCCGGCGCAGCCTGTGCTCGATGATCTGCGCGACCGAGCACATCTTCAGATCATGCTTCGCCGCGATCTTCTCGAGGTCGGGCACGCGCGCCATCTCCCCGTCATCCCGCATGATCTCGATGATCACCGCGGCGGGATACAGCCCCGCAAGCCGACAAAGGTCGACCGAGCCCTCGGTCTGCCCCGTGCGCACGAGCACGCCCCCGTCCCGGCTGCGCAGCGGGTTGATATGGCCGGGCCTCGCAAAATCCCCGGGCCCGAACGTGTGGTCGATCATCATCTTGATGCAGCTGGCCCGCTCGACCGCCGAGACGCCCGTCGTGAAACCGTGCCGGGGGTGCCCGTCGAGGGTCACGGTGAAGGCGGTGCCCCGGGCCGTGGTGTTGACGCTGGTCTGCGGATACAGGTCGAGCCGGTCGCAGTCGGCCTCGGTGAGGCACACGCACATGTAGCCCCGCGCGACGCTGAGCATGAAGGTGATCGCCTCGGGCGAGACGTGCTGGACGGGCAGCACGAGGTCGCCCTCGTTCTCACGCCTCTCGTCGTCGGTCAGGATGACCATCCGGCCGCCCCGCAGGTCGGCGAGCACGTCCTCGATGGGGCTGAAGGGTGGCGCGGGCATGGTGCATTGTTGCGTCGTCGGCTCGGCGTGTCCGGCGGGCCGCCCGTGCGACCGGCTCGTCACCCGGATCACCCGTCATTCCGCGGAATCTGAAGGAGATACAGCCCGAACCCCAGCGTCTCGCGCCCCCACCGCTGGTACGCCTCTCGCCAGCCCTCGATCCGCGCCCGCATCGCCCCGCGGTCGGGGTCATCGGGATGGCGTTCGAGGTGGCGGAGCACGTTCGCGTGGTAGGTGTCCTCATAGGCCGCCCACGCGGCGTCGCTCGTCTCGTGCGTGTCGACCACCCCGAGCCCCAGCGACTCGGCGAGCGCAATGTTGCCCGCGTGCGTGTTCAGATCGTCACGCGTGCATCCCAGGAAGCCGAGATAGCCGGGGTCGGGGTCGCGCCGCCAGTACCCCTCGCCGATCAGCAGTTGCCCGCCGGGCGTCACCAGCCCGGAGAGCGTCTCAAGCCCCGCGCGGTACCCCCCCACCGCGTGGCCCGAGCCGATACAAACGGCGAGATCGAACGCAGCGGGCTCAAACGCGCCGGCCTCAAACGGCCCGTGCTCGAACATCACGCCGACGCGCGGAACACGTCGCCCCGCCTCGCCCCGGGCGTGCTCGATCGATGATTCGGCGATGTCGACACCCACTCCGCCGCAGCCGTGCACCTCGGCGAGGCGCAACAGCAACTCGCCCCGCCCACACCCCACGTCCAGCACGCGGCTCGATGGCGAGAGCGGCAGGCGCGCGATCCACGCTTCGAGCACATCCGGGTCGACCGGGTTCCAGAACCGGATGCCGGCATGAGCGATCTGGGAGAATCGAGCGCGGTCCACTTCACACCCCCACAATGGACTTAGCGAGCCCGCTTCCGCAGCACCCCCGCGTGGAACGACCGCCCCTCGACACGGAACTTGCGCTCAAAGTTCGTCCCCACGATCTCGCCCGAACCCGCCGACTCCGGGCGATCGAACGCGAGCAGCTCGAACGGCGGATCGGGCATGTGCTGTCTCATGACCCGGACCACGTCCGGCATCTCGGGCAAGGAGGCCCGAGCGCGAGCGAGGGCGTCGGCGTCGATAAACGTGCCCATCTGGGTGCCGTGGAGACGCGCAGCTTCTCCACGATCGACGCCCTCGGTTCGTGGAGAAGGCGTCGCCGTCTCCACGGCACCCCCCCCCACCCACTGCTCGAAGTGCGCCATGTCCCACACCCACAACTCGTCGTGATCCGTCACCACCCGCAGCTCGCCCCCCGGCTCGAGCACGCGCCACGCCTCGGCGAGGAACCGATGCTGGATCACGCGCTTCTTGTGGTGCCGCGCCTTGGGCCACGGATCGGAAAAGTACAGGTGGATCACGCGGCACACGCCGTCCGGGCAGCGCCAGCGCAGGAACTCCGCCGCGTCGGCGTGCAGCAGCCGCACGTTCGCCAGCTTCCCCGCCGGTCGCCTCCGCCGCACCCGGTCGGCCGCGTAGGCGTAGAACTCGCCCGCCCACTCGATGCCCAGGAAGTTCGTTCCGGGCTCGAGCTCGGCCTGCTGCACCAGAAACGTCCCCTTGCCAGACCCGATCTCGAGCTCGAACGGGCGGCCCGGCTCCTCGAACCACGCGCGCGGGTCGACCCGCCCCGATTCCGGGTTGGCGACGATGTCGTCGGGCAATGGCCCGAGTTCATCGTCCGACACACCCACCACGCCGGGCGCGGGGTCGAGCGGCTTGCCATGGCCGAGGCCGAAGGACATGCGGGGAGGTTAGGGAGTGACCCGGCGTAGGAGAGAATCCGAGTCTTCGCTCTCGAGCTCGCTCCTACTCGGCGTCAATCGAGTCGCACCCGACGCCGAGGCTGCGTCTTTGATCCCTTTGATGAGGCCTTCAATCACCCGTTCAGGGCGACCGAATGACCGCGATTCCCCCCGATCCGGGTCGGGCGTTCCCTCGTATGGCCCTTTGGAAGAGAACCCGGGAACTTGGTGTTCCCCCCCGTGGCGTCTGTCGATAGAACAGCCGATAGCGCTTCGGTGTGTGGACGCCTGCGCCCGCCCGTTCAGGCGGGTTGCCGGTTTGGACTGAACGCTGTGTCGCCGGCCAAACGCCCGAAAGGCCGGCGACGCGTGCGCGGAGGGACCCGCGATGGCCGAACCCAACGAACTCGTCTCGCTGATCGAATCCAGGCTCGACCGCAAGGTCTTCATGGAACACCACTGGGTCGGGACCTTCTGGGACTACCTCGAACTGTGCGAGCAGAACCCAGCCGTTCTGCGCAACGCCTACCAGCGCATGTTCGACGCCATCCTCGCCAGCGGGTGGGAGAAGTACAAGCTGTTCAAGAAGGAGTGCGTCCGCTACCACTTCTTTTCCGACCCGTTCGAGGACGGGCGCGACGGCATCTACGGGCTCGACTTCGCGCTGATGTCCCTCGTCGACTTCTTCCGCTCGGCCGCGGAGGGCTACGGCACCGACAAGCGCATCCTCCTCCTGCACGGCCCGGTGGGCTCATCCAAGAGCACGATCGCCCGCCTGCTCAAGAAGGGCATCGAGCACTACAGCAAGACACCCGAGGGCGCGCTCTATTCGTTCTCGTGGCTGCTCGACGACCGCTGCGAGGTGAGCCCGATGGAGGGTAACCCGCATCAGGCCCGACGCGACCACGCCTTCCCCAGCCCCATGCACGAGGACCCGCTGGTCCTCATCCCCAAGAACGCCCGCGATGCGCTCGTCGAGCGGTTCAGCGCAAGTTACAAGGCCCAGCACCGGGGCGGCGGCCTCCGCGTCTACGGCGAGCCCGACCCGTTCAGCCGCAAGCTCTACGAAGACCTGATGAGCTTCTACGACGGCGACTGGAAGAAGGTGATGGACCACGTCCAGGTCCGCCGCATCGTGCTGAGCGAGAAGGACCGCGTCGGCATCGGCACCTTCCAGCCCAAGGACGAGAAGAACCAGGACTCGACCGAGCTCACCGGCGACATCAACTACCGCAAGATCGCCCAGTACGGCAGCGACAGCGACCCCCGCGCCTTCAACTTCGACGGCGAGCTGAACATCGCCAATCGCGGCATCTGCGAGTTCATCGAGGTGCTCAAGCTCGACGTCGCCTTTCTTTACGACCTGCTCGGCGCGAGCCAGGAGCACACGATCAAGCCCAAGAAGTTCGCCCAGACCTACATCGATGAGGTCATCCTGGGACACACCAACGAGCCCGAGTACAAGCGGCTCCAGTCCAACGAGATGATGGAGGCCTTCCGCGATCGCACCATCAAGATCGACATCCCCTACAACATCCGCCTCGACGACGAGATCAAGATCTACCAGAAGGACTTCGGCCCCCACCGCATCCGCAACATCCACATCGCCCCGCACACGCTCGAGGTCGCCGCGATGTGGGCCGTGCTCACCCGCCTCGAGGAGCCCAAGAAGGCCGGGCTGACCCTGATGCAGAAGATGAAGCTCTACAACGGCAAGTCCATCCCGGGCTTCACCGAGGACTCGGTCAAGGAGCTCAAGGAGGAGGCGCCGCGCGAGGGCATGGTGGGGATCAGCCCCCGCTACGTGCAGGACAAGATCTCCAACTCGCTGGTCAAGCCCCAGGCGCTGGCCGAGCACACGGTCAACCCGTTCATGGTGCTCAACGAGCTCGAGGGCGGGCTGACGCACCACTCGCTGATCACCGACGAGGAATTGAAGAAGCGCTACAAGGAGCTGCTCAGCGTCGTGAAGGATGAGTACGAGGACATCATCAAGGGCGAGGTGCAGCGGGCGATCTCCGCCGACGAAGAGGCGATCAAGCGGCTGTGCGCCAACTACATCGAGAACGTGCGGGCCTACACGCAGAAGGAGAAGGTCGTCAACAAGTACACCGGGCGCGACGAGGAGCCCGACGAGCGGCTCATGCGCGCGATCGAGGACAAGATCGACATCCCCGAGAACCGCAAGGACGACTTCCGCCAGGAGATCATGAACTACATCGGCGCCCTCGCGCTCGACAACAAGAAGTTCGAGTACAACACCAACGCAAGGCTCTACAAGGCGCTCGAACTCAAGCTGTTCGAGGATTCACGAGACACGATCAAGCTCAAGAACCTGGTCTCCAGCGTCATCGACGACGAGACCCAGCAGAAAATCGACGTGGTCAAGCAGCGCCTGATCAAGCAGTTCGGCTACAACGACGCGAGCGCGACCGACGTGCTCAACTACGTCGCGAGCATCTTTGCGAGAGGTGACTCGAAGTCGGCCTGATTCTCAACGCGGAGGTCGCGAAGGGCTCGAAGGGGAGCCGAACGCGACGGGAAGCAGGGATCGAACGCGGAGACGCGAAGAACACGGAGTCCGGAACGAGCCCCTCGCGCGAGCGAGGGGTTCTTGCGCGCGCTGTGCTTTCTCTTGACGAGCCCGAAGCGCGAGCGAGGGTTTCCTGATCGTTCGTCCCTCGCTGGCGCTTCGCGCCCGTTGCGCATGGCATGCCCAAGCAAAGCGCGGGCATGTCCCCCAATCCACACCCTACGGCAGCGTCTCCACCACCACCGGCGCCGCCACCGTCCGCTTCCACGTCGACGGCGGGCGCGACCACCACAGCACGTCGTCCGCGTCGAGTCGGGGCTCGATCGCGACGGGCTTGGCGACCTCGTGCAGCGTGACCTCCAGCCCCGCGTCACGCAGCCCGTCGACGAGGGCCGCGAGAGCCGTGGGGGTCGCGCTCAGCTTCGCCGTCCACGCCGAGCGCCTGGGCAGGATGACCTCCACGGCTTCCGTGTCATCCGACGCGAAGACCGGCTGCCTGATCTCGGGCAGGTCGAGCGACGCGAGGGCCGAGCCGGGCATCCCCATCGCGATCTCCCACGAGTGGTCCGGGCCGATCCGCTGATCGGTCAGCGCCTTGAGCGCCGCTCCAACCTTTGCCGATGACCCGCCGCGCGCCAGCACGTACAGCCGCCCCTCGGCGAGCAGCTTCGCCCCGGCAAAGAAGTCGGGCTGCCCCGGCGCCTCGCCGGTATCGGTGGGCGTCGATTCCGCGATCACCGCCTCGCCGGGCTGGTTGCTCGTCGGGGCCGCGTGCACCGGGTCCTGCGCCGCCGCGCTCTCCGCGGGCGCGGCGGGCCTTGCCCCATGCTCCATCGCGATCGGGGGTGACGACACGGGGCTCGCCCGCAGCCACCCGCGCACCGCCAGCCCGGCCATCGTGCCGACCGCCAGCACGACCACTGCCGCCGCGGCGAGCGCGACCCGCTGCGGATGCGCCCGCAGCCAGGTCACCAGGCTGAACCGCTCGGGCAGGACGCGCGAGACGGGGAGTCGGTCCGAGGTGGGCGTGCCCTCGCCCAGCTTCCGCAGCGTGTCGCCATCGATCTCGCCCAGCGCCTCGTCCAGCGCGGCCTCGAGCAGCCCGTCCGGCGCGGCATCCCGGGCCAGCCCCCTCAGCACGGCCCGGTCGGCCCGCATCGCCGCGACCCGGGCGTTGGACCCGACCCGGTCGGCCGCGTCGCCCTCGATCCCGGCGAGCAGCTCGGCCTCGGTGATCGGGCCGGAATGCGGGCCCAATTCGCGTCCCGCCCGGTCGGCTGGTTCTGGATGCCCGTTCGTCGTCATGCGTCCTCGACCCGCTCGGGCTTTCCGGCCCGTTCGTCCTCTTCCAGCGCCACCCGAAGCGCCGCCCTCGCCCGGAACAGCCGGCTCTTGACCGTCCCGATGGGCAGATCCAGCGCCGCCCCGATCGCCTCGTAGTCCAATTCCCGCACGTCCCGCAGCACCAGGATCGCCCGGTGTTCGGGCTTCAGCCCGTCCAGGGCCCGCTCCAGCCGGGCCTTCTCGTCTGGTTGGACGCCAGGAGCGACCCCGGGTTCCCCCGCCAGCGTGTCGGGCTGCTCGAGACTGATCGGACGTCTTCCCGAATGCCTCGCCCTCGATCGCATCCACGACAGGCACGCGTTGATCGTCACCCGCGTCATCCAAGTCGAGAGGCTCGCCCGCCCGTCATAGGTCGGCAGCCCCCGGATCACCTTCACCAGCGCATCCTGGGCCAGCTCCTCCGCCTCCTGTCGGCCGCCCACCATCCGCCGGCACGTCGCGAAGACCCGGTCGAGCTCGGGGCGCAGCAGCACGTCGAGCGCGTCGCGGTCGCCCGCTTGCGCCCGCCGCAGGATGTCCGGGTCGGGCCGGCTCACGCCAGATCGTACAGGTTCCGATCAATCGGGAGGCGACAAGGTCCAGTTGCGCGGACGACGCCAACAAGGAGCCCTGAGCGCCAGCGACGGGCAGAAGTGCAAGGGCGTTCGGGCGCGCCGGGAGGCTCCGCCCGTCGCTCGCGCTCGGGGCTCCTTGTCCTGCACTCCTGCTGGATGCCGAGTCCCGGCACCGCCTACTGCCGCTTGCTCCTGATCCACTCGTGCAGCTTCGCCGCGGGCCAGGTATTCACCACCAACTCCGGAGGCAGCCACCCCCGCCGACCCGTCGTGACACCGAACCGGATGTTCTCGAAGTCCTCCGCGGCGTGCACGTCGCAGTCGATCGCGATCTTGCAGCCAGCCTCGACCGCCGCCCGCACGTGCGTGTCGCGCAGGTCGAGCCGGAGCCAGTGGGTGTTGATCTCGAGCGCCACGTCGTGCTCCACGGCCGCGGCGATCAGCTCGTCCATCGCGGGTTCGAGCCCGGGCCGGCGCGAGATCAGCCGGCCCGTCGGGTGCCCGATCACGTGCACCATCGGGTGCTCGATCGCCCTGAGCAGCCTGGCCGTGGCCTTCTTGGGATCCTGGCTCAGCGCCACGTGCGGGCTCGCGACGACCACATCGAGCCAGCCCAGCACGTCGTCGTCGTAGTCGAGCGACCCGTCGGCGAGGATGTCCACCTCGTTGCCGTGGAGGATCGTGATCGAATCGCCGAACCGCTCGCGGGCGGCCTCGATCGCCTCTCGCTGCTTGTGCAGCCGCTCGACGCTCAGCCCGTTCGCCTGGACGCTCGACTTGGAGTGGTCGGTCACCGTGATCGTGTGGAAGCCCCGGTCGCGCGCGCACGAAACCAGCTCATCCAGCGAGAGCGTGCCGTCGCTCGCGGTCGTGTGAGCGTGCAATTCGGCATTGATGTCGGCCACCTCGATCAGGCGGGGCGTCCCCTTGAGCGCCAACTCGCCCCGGTCCTCGCGGATCTCGGGGGGCATCCAGGGCAGGCCCAGCTTCGCGTAGACCTCCTCCTCGGTCTTTCCCGCGACGGGCTTGATCCCCCGCTTCTGAGGCGGCTCGCTCTCGCCGTCTTCCTTGAACAGCCCGTACTCGTTGAGCGTCAGGCCCTTCTTGAGCGCGTGCTCGCGGAGACGGACGTTGTGCTCCTTCGACCCGGTGAAGTACATGAGGGCCGCGCCCCACGAGGCCTCGGGGACCACGCGCAGGTCGGCCTGCACCGTCGGCGTCGAGCCGTCGTCGAGCCCGCGCCAGCGCCCAAACTCGGCCGGAAGCTCGAGCCGCACCGAGGTCTTCGACTCGCCCGACGCGATCACCTGCACCACGCCCGGCAGCCCGCGAAACGCGGCGTGGGCCTTCGCCGGATCGCTCGCCGTCACGAGGATGTCGATGTCACCGATCGTCTCCTTGCCCCGGCGCATCGAGCCCGCGAACGCGCACCGCGTCACGCCTTTCACCGCGCTCATCCGCTCGACCAGCTGCTCCGCGACGGGCTGCGCCATGCCCAGCAGCAGCCTCTGCCCCGCCGACTCGGCGTAGGCGAGCGAGGCCCTGATCTTCTCGACCGACTTGGTGCCCATCCGGGGCAGTTCGGTGATCTTCTCCGAATCCAGCGCCGCCTTGAGCGAGGCGATGTCGGTCACGCCCATCTCGTCCCACAGCAGCTTGACCGTCTTGGGCCCCAGCCCGGGCACCTCGAGCACCGCCAGCAGGCCGTGCGGCACCTGCTCCAGCAACTCCTCGTGCTCTGCGATCTTCCCGGTCTCGGCGAACTCCGCGATCTTCTCCGCGGTGCCCTTGCCGATGCCGTCGAGCTTGGTCAGCTCACCCTCATCGTGGGCGATCGGCTCGAGGTCGGCGTGGTGGTCGCCGACGACGCGCGCGGCCCGCGCGTGGGCGTTGACGCGGAACTTGTTCGCGCCGGTCAGCTCCAGCAGGCTCGCCATCTGCTCGAAGATCGCCGACAGTTCGCTGTTGAACGACATGGGCGATGGTACGTCCCGCCGTCAGGACCCCGACGCGTACTCACCCACGATCTGCCGCTCCACCGCGTCGACCACCGCCTCGCGCTCCGACTCGGGCACCAGCAGCAGCGCCGCCAGCCAACGCCGGGCGAGCTCGGGCCCCGCCGGCTTGAGCAACTCAATCAGCATCCGGACGTGGTCGTTTGGAGACAACGGACCCGATGCGGCGGGCGGCGTCTGTGACCTCGACTTCTGCGGCTCGCTCATCCTGCTCTCCGTCGCCCGCGCCGTGCCCATGCCGGAGCCTCGTCTCGGCCGTCTGCACGAACCGCTCCAGCCGATCGACCCGCTCGATCAGGATCGACACCGTATCAGACATCGCGCGGAGGAGGTCGGGCGTGCCCGCGTCGCGCAGCGCGTGGTCCCTGATCGCCGACTGCTGCATGGGGCCCGATCCGGTGAGCAACCAGTCGCCGTTGATGCCGAGGGACGAGCAAAGGCCCGTCAGAAACTCGACACTGGGCGATTGCCCCTGCATGTAGCGCCGGACCGACTCCGAATGCGTCCCTGTGATCTTGCCCAGTTCGCGGTACGTACGCTCGCCGGCCGCGACCCGAAGCCGTTCGTGAAGACCGTTCTCTGTCATGACAACATCCTAACCGAAGTCGGACAGGATGGAAGGACGCCGATGCCGCTGTTCAGAACGAAGCCCCGAGCTCCAGCGAGGGGGGCAGGTCGGCGCGTGCCGGTGAGCCCACTCGCCGGCGCTCGGGGTTCCTTCAGGCAACCGCACCTCGCAAACTCGCCATCACCCCACGTCCGCGATCCCAAGCGAATCACCGTACCTCTTCATCAGCCGCCGCCTCACCAGCACCTCGCCCCCGCCCGCGAGCCTGGGCGAGCGGCCGATCCACGCCGCCGCGTCACGACGCGCCATCGCCAGCAGCTCGAGGTCGCGCGTCAGGTCGGCCACCTGGAAGGGCGGCAGGCCGGATTGCCTCGCCCCGAACAGCTCGCCCGGCCCGCGGATCTCCAGGTCCCGCTCGGCCAGCACGAACCCGCTCGTCGTCTCCGCCATGACTTCCAGCCGCCTGCGCCCATCGTCGGTCTTCGCCTCACCGATAAGCACGCAGACCGAGGGCTTGGTGCCCCGCCCGACGCGCCCCCGCAACTGGTGGAGCTGGGCGAGCCCGAACCGGTCGGCCTCCTCGATCACCATCACCGTCGCGTTGGGCACGTCGACGCCCACCTCGATCACCGTCGTCGCGACGAGGCAATCGATCAGCCCCGATCGGAACCGGGCCATCACGTGCTCACGCGTGTCGCGATTAAGCCGCCCATGCAGCGCGGCGACGCGCTTGCCGGAAAGCGGGCCCTCCTCGAGATCGCGCATCAGGCGGCGCAGGTTCATCGGCGCGTCCGCGCCACCGTCGTCGATCGCTGGGACGACGACGTACGCCTGGTCGCCCTCGTCGAGCTTCGTGCGCAGCCAGCCGTACACGTCGGGCCGCTTCTCGGGGCCGACCACGCGCGTGCGCACGGGCGTGCGCCCCGGCGGGAGCCCGTCGATCGTCGAGATGTCCAGATCGCCGAAGAGCGTCATGCCGAGCGTCCGCGGGATGGGCGTCGCGGTCATGACCAGAACATGGGGCGTCGTCGGGTCGTCCCCGCTCCCCTCCATTGAAGTTGCGTGCGTGCGCAGGTGGGCCCGCTGGTGCACGCCGAAGCGGTGCTGCTCGTCGATGATCGCCACGGCGAGCGACTTGAACCGGACCGACTCGGTGAGCAGTGCGTGCGTGCCGATCAGCAGGTCGATCTCGCCCGCGACGAGCCCCGCGAGGATCGCGCCGCGGTCGGCCGAGGGAGTCGAGCCGGTCAGCAGCGCCACGCGCACCTTGCTCTGCTCGAGCATCTCCGAGATCGACAGAAAATGCTGCTCGGCGAGCAGTTCAGTGGGCGCCATCAGGGCCGACTGATGCCCGGTCGCGACCGCCATGAGCATCGCGTAGAGCGCGACGACCGTCTTGCCCGAGCCCACGTCGCCCTGGATCAGCCTGTTCGTGGGTGTGCTCGAGGACAGGTCCTTCGCAATGTCGCGGAGCACCGCGTCCTGCTCGGGTGTCAGGGCGAACGGGAATCGCTCGCGGATGTGCGCATCGACCTCGCCATCGAATCGCAGGGCGGGCGAGGTGAGCGTCTGCCGCAGGTGCGCGCGCTTGAGGTGCACGCCCAGCTGCAGCAGCAGCAATTCGTCGTAAGCCAGCCGCCGGCGGGCGGAGACGACCTCGTCCTCGCTCTCCGGCGCGTGCATCATCCGGTAGGACTCGGCGAGCGGGGGCATGTCGCGCTCGCGCCGGTACGCCTCGGGTAGATGGTCCTCGATCTGCTCGAGCGCCGGGCCCAGCACCCGGCCCACGCACCGCTCGATCGCCCTGGAGTTGATCCGCTCCGACGCGGGGTAGATCGGGCGCAGCCTCGAATCCCGCTCGCCCGGCTCGCCTTCGAGATCCAGGATCTCGAACCGCGGGTTGGCGACCTGGAGCAGGTGCCCCCGCTGCTTCGCGGTGCCCTGCACGCGGAGCCTCGTCCCGGGCCCGATCTTGTCGCGCAGGAACGCCATGTTGAACCAGACGAGGTCGAGCCGCCCCGAATCGTCGCACAGCACCGCCTCGAACCGCCGCTTGCGGCCCATCCCCGCCACCCGCGTCGCGGTGATCTCTCCCCTCGCCGAGACGATGCGCCCGGGCTCGAGCGACGAGATCGGGGCCTCGGCCTCCTCGAACTCGTGCCGCATGGGCAGGTAGGCGACCAGGTGCCCCACGTTGGGCACGCCCAGCAGCCCCAGCGCGT
This sequence comes from Phycisphaeraceae bacterium, assembly GCA_023898685.1. Taxonomy (GTDB): domain Bacteria; phylum Planctomycetota; class Phycisphaerae; order Phycisphaerales; family UBA1924; genus UBA1926. The sequence continues at coordinate 1,640,303 of CP060234.1, read as the reverse complement.
CGGCGTCTCGGGCGGAGATCCCGGGCACATCGTGGAGCGGGGTGGTCAGGGCGAAGGAGGGCATGCCACTGATATGTTTGACCGCTGCCCGCTGTGAAGTGAACTCCATGGACCGCGGCCGCGATGCGACGGATCGCATCCCCCCTCTTCCGGTATCTGGGCCCCCAAGAACGACAACAAGATGTCGAATCCCGGCTTGCATCCCCCCCCCCCCCCCCGATAGGCTGGACCACATGCCTAATCGCCTCGCAGCTTGCATCATCACATTGACGACACTACATGCGAGCGCGGCAGATCCCGCCCAAGATTGGCTGCTTGATGCCTGGACGCAAGCAAACGACGGATCGCAACTCGAGAATGTGCGCGTCGAGTGGCTAACTCAACACGTTGAGCTTCCAACTGCAGACGAACTGCAGAGGCTCCGGCGCGTCACAAAGAACAGGCCCGAGCATCCCGAGCGTGCGCGGCTCGAAACATATGAACGCCGCCTCGCCAACGGTCCGGACAGCAGCCATGTGACAGTTTGGCTCGGCTCTCGCGGAACTTTCCGCCGCAACATTGATGAAAACGAAACGACCTTTGCTGACATCGTCGTCGTTCCAGGATCGGCGTGGTCGCTCTCTCCACGCCAGCTGACGGTCATAAACAGCACGACCTCCGGATTCCCCAAGGGCCACAACTACGCTCCCTGGGAACAGACTCTCCGTGGTACGATTGGCGGCTTCTCAACCGGGGCCCTGAGCATACGCATGCCGGGGGTCCCCTTGCAGCTCGATACCTTTACACGCGAAGGCGACCGCTGGGTAGGCGTGTTCAATTCCACCTCGCACCCGGTCGCCCTGCGCATCGAGGGCACGTGGAATGACGACGCCCACGTTGGCCGTCCTTTGACCGCCACGGTAGCCCGGTGCGACCTCGCTCCCGAGGAAACTGGCCGCCGCTGGGAGTTCACCGATTGGCGGCCCGGGATTGCCACCATTCCGGAGATGTGCTGGCAACAGAGCGAGTTCGCGCCCGATGGCCAATTGATCAAAGTCGAGTCACTTCTGTCCATTGACGAAATCACCAACACGGAATTGTCACGGGTCATCGAACGCCCATCGGACCACACAGACGCCGTCAGGGGCCCGCTGGCCTATAGCGCTGTGCACACGTTTTCAGGCACCGGCGCGCCGTCGGTCGTTCAAGTCCGTGATGGTGAAGGGAACACGCTTGCCGTCATCCCAGAAGAGGATTTTCCGGCCAACCGAAACCGCCGCCTACTCCGCGTTTCGTCAGTCGTTGCCGTTGCCGGTTGTGCGATGGTCGTTGCCGGCTTCTGGCTGCGGAAAAGGCAGCTTACGTCGTAGGCACTCTCACGAAAGGAGATCAAATGAAACACGTTTTCCCGATTGGGCTCATTGGTGTCGGCGCCATCTGTTTCGGTGCCTCGGCCGGCTGCGTATCGGTTTCCATCTCGAATTGTTGTGACGCCCTTGGGCTGAATTTCACCAGAGCATGTGGCTTCTTTCACGATCAGGATTGCCCTGATGAAGTCATTTCCAACCCCGCCTACTACAAAGCGACGGCGGTTCTGAATGGCAAGCACCCCGGCACGCCCGGGGAATCCGTGCTCTGCACCTACAAGACCGGCTCGTGCAACGGCAGCTGGGGCAACAATCTCTGCGAGATGAGCGGTGAAAAGACGCACGAATGCGTCAATCAACCGGGCGGCGAGGACGGTTGTACGACCGCCCAGCCCGTTCCGGAATAGGCACGCTGGGCGATGAGACCCGCATGGTCCGCCGAAGGGCGGACCATGACCTTGCTCTGCGAAGACCGCTCATATGACACTCACCACTATACGAACCATATTCTACTGTCTTTCGTTTCTTGCCGCGTCCGTAGTCATGATCGCCGGCCTAGCTAAATGCGCGGACATAGTGGCATTCTACGGTGTCCTGTCGAGATGGAGCGTCATTCCACACTCGCTGGTCGCGCCGCTGACCGCAATCATCCCGGCGCTCGAGTTCGGCCTTGGCCTCGCATGGCTACTTAACATCCGACGCCGTATTGTCGGAATCGCGGTCGCTCTCTTGCTGCTGGTCTTTGCTTGCGTGGCCACATGGCAGTTTCTGGTCTACAGCCCCGTCGACTGCGGTTGCTTCGGAATTCGCATCGCCCGATCGGCACAGATATCCGATCTCTGGTGGCTGCTTTGTCGAAACCTGACGTCCGCGACGGTAATGCTTGGATGGGTCCTTCTGCCCGCCACAACACCCCGATCGCACGACAACCATGCGCCGGGGGGAGATCGCACCTCCGACGCCACAAATGGGTTCACGCTGCTCGAGTCAATTGTTGTTGTCACGATTATTGGGATCTTGATCGCAGTTCTTATTCCAGCGTTACACATGACAAAGCTGCATGCTGATCGTATCTCGGACCTGGCAGATCTCCGTACCCACACCTCGATCATCGCACTATACAACAATGACCACAGCGGATTATTCCCTAATTATATTGATCCGATTGTTGGTCGTGGTCAATTGCCAGACACCGATCTTGGCGAAATTGCGTATTTCGATCAATCACAGTTCTGGCCCATTGCACTTCTCTCAACATACTACAAGGCCGGAACACTCGGTGAGGAGTTTTATCTTCGCGGTGCCGAGGCTGATCTTGAAGATAATACCGTTGGGTTTCTCCCCTCATATATCTTCGGCTCCGCATTCCTTTCGCACCCGGGGTACTGGAACCCAAACTCGCGGCAGTCGCCGCCGGCCCAGCTGGGCCCTGTTCGTAATGACCAGGTCCTCTTTCCATCGCAGAAATCGATGTTCGATGCCCCGACGCGAAACGGCCTGACGGCCCCGGGAGCTATCACGGAGCCGGGCAGCGCCCGCCTTGTGTTGGCTTCGTTCGTCGATGGCGCCGCCGAGGCACTCACGATGAATCGCGTGAACCCCGGGTATCCCAATGGACCCGGCGAGTATCCCCCGTGGGCACACGGCAGATATCCGTGGACCGTGCTCGCGTACACGATTGACGGCGTGCGGGGGCTGGACGTCGGCCCTTGATGACCTGTGTCCCGGCGTGATGCGTATTGCGCCTCTTGTTCGCCAGAGCACATCAACCGCTCGGTCAGCCGAGCGATCCGCGATCTCAACCGGTTGACTCACCCGCCAGCCAGCAGGTGACTCGTCTCCAGGTCGTACGGGGCCTTGGGTATCGCGACGCCGACCAACCCGAATCCATCCCCCACCCGATCATCGCCCAATTGATGTTGGCCCGTTAGGACTCGCCCCCACGAGCACCGCGAACCCGGCCTCACGCCGAGACCGCCGCCTTCCCCGCCGGCAGCGCGTTGCGGTGCTGCAGCGCCGGCTCATCCGTCTCCAGCGGCCCGATCTGCCCCTGGGGCGTCGGCCAGACGAACTCGACCACCGCCCCCGTCAGCCCCAGCAGGCTCCGCAAGTGCCGCTCGATCGAGTCGATCGCCTGCGCCTGGTACCGCTCGTCGCTCTTGTCGAACAGCTCGGCCGCCTGGTTCTGCGCCTCGTCCATCAGCGCGCCCTGACGCTCGGCCGTCATCGGGATCACGTCGAGCAACCCCAGCATCTTGCCCTGCTGGATGTCATAAGGCTTGACCTCGAGCAGCCGCAGCGAGCCCTGCACGGGCGGCATCTTGATGCGGAACGAGCCGATGCCGTGGCTGGAGATGTCGTGCGGCTTGATCGCCCCGAGGTCGACGTAGTACTGCTTCTCGAACTGGAAGATCATCGCGAGGCGGGCCTGGCTGAGCACGATCGGGGGCATCCAGCTCCAGCCCTTCTTGGCCGTCGCGATCTCCTTCGCGTGCACCTCGAGCCCGATCAGCTTGCCGACCGACCGCACCTGCTCGGCGATGGCGCTGATCTCACGCCGGGCCGGGGCCGCGGCCCCGAGGAAGTGGATCACGACCCACATCACGCCGGCGCCGATGGCCAGGATGACCAGAACATTCACCAGATTCGCCAGGAGCTCGCCCATGTCCAACCATACGTTGGGATTAGGCGGCGGGTCGTTCCGAGATCAGGCAGAGTCACCCCGAATTTGGGGTATGCTTGGTGTCATTCGGCCCTTCAGCCGTGAACTCGAACGCCCGGATCAGCAGGTGCCCGCCGATCGAGACCAGGATGGCGATCACGCCGCCCCCGAACAGGAGGATGGCCAGGGCGATGACCCGCCCGGTGTGCTCTTTCGGGATCGCGCCCCAGCCGAGATAGGCCCCGCCGAACAGCACGCCGGCCGGGACCAGGCAGGCCATGGATTTCGCGACCAGCCCCCACGCCGCGGGCCGACGGGCGAGGACCGCGAGGGCCCCGCCCGCGATGATGCAGGCCCCGCAGAGCGCCTCGATCCCCGCCCACGGCTTGAGCAACCGGCCCACCGAGGCGCTGTTGGTGAGGTTGGGCTTGAGGTCGAGCATCGCGAACCCCGCGGCGACGGCGATCGTGCCGCCGATGCACACCGCGGCCATGCCGTAGCCGTTGGCGAACCGCCCCAGGCCGCAGAGCACGCCAAGAACGGCGGCGACACCGCCGATCAGTGTGAATCCCAGGGCGGCCCACACGATCTGGGGGGTGACGAACGCGGAAATACCCGCCCCTGCGAACGACCCGGCGAGCGCTACCGCTGACGCGAGGAGGACGAGCAGCTTCGGAAGGGCTGGGATTTGACCGGGTGCTTTGTTCATACTCGGGTCGGTCTCAGGCGGCCAGACGAGCGGTACGGTAGGACGATCGCCCGGGTTCGGTGATCGGATCAGGCCGGTGTGGCAATCCAGGCAATTCTGATGGCCGGCTGGAGGAGCAGGTCCCGGCCTTGCCGGAACGCCCATCGGGTTCGAGACCGCGTCTCCAATGGACCCCGCCGGCGCGGTCCCGTTTCAGCCCGGGCCCGCTTCCGGCCGATCAGACTGAAGGAAATCCGGACGGGCTCGGCCTGCGCCCACGGGCGGGGCGGCCCGGACGATCGGGAGGTGCGCATGACCGGGATCTCGAGCACAGGGCTGATCAGCGGGATTGACACCGCGTCCCTGATCAACCAGCTCATCGCGGTGGCATCGGGGCCGAAGACGCTGGCGCAGAACCGGCTGATCCAGCTCAAGGCGCAGCAGGCCGCCTATCTCGACCTCAACACCCAGCTCAGTTCGCTGAAGTCGGCGGCGGCCACGTTCCGCATCAACTCCGTCTTCGACTCCAAGAAGGCGACGAGCAGCAACACCGACCTGCTGACCGCGACCGCCAGCGGGGGCGCCCAGCCCGGCACCTACTCGTTCATCGTCGACCGCCTGGTCTCCTCGCGCCAGCTCCTCACCACCGGGTTCCAGGACAAGGACGTCTCCGCGATCGGCGCCTCGCAGTTCACCTTCGAGAGCTACCAAGGCCGGCTCGATCGCGACATCGAGCTCTCGGCTCTCAACGACGGGGCGGGCATCGACCGGGGCAAGATCCGCATCAACGACGGCACGGACACCGCCGAGGTCGATCTGACCCGGGCGGCGACCGTGCAGGACGTGCTCGACGAGATCAACAACAGCGGGCTCAACGTCGAGGCCCGCGTGCGGGGCGGGCACTTCGAGATCGCGGGCGCGACCGCGGTCACCAACGCCGGCACGGCCGACACGGCCGAGTCGCTGGGGCTGATCGGCACCTACGACGGGCACACGGCGGGGGTGTCCGGCGGTTCCTGGGTCGGCTTCCGCGTCTACGAGATGACCGGCAACACCGCGCTGACGAGCCTGAACGACGGCAACGGCGTGAGCATCCGGCAGAGCAGCGTGACAAACGGCGTGACGCCGGACTTCAAGATCACGTTTAACAACGGCGCGGACGTCGATGTCGACATCGGGCTGGGTGAGATCTGGGGCCCCGACGGCGAGGGTGGTTTCGAGGTGCAGGAGGCGGCCGTCACGACCGTCCAGGGCATGCTCGACCGGATCAACCAGCAGATCGCCGACGCGGGCATCGACGCCACCGCCTCGATCGACGGCGAGACCGGCGCCCTGTCGATCACCACCAACGACGGCAGCACGATCAAGGAACTCGAGCAGCAGGGCACCGCCAAGACCCTCCGCGACCTCGGACTCAGCGAGTTCACCGGCGGATCGAGCGCCTCGATCACCGGCTCGCGGATCTTCTCGGGACTGGGCTCGACGCTCATCAGCGGGCTCAACGGCGGCGGATCATCCGGCGGCATCGGGGGCGACGGCGCACTCACGTTCACCGACCGCGACGGGCAGTCGGTCTCGTTCAATCTCTCCAGCCTCCCGTCCTTCAACACCGTCGAGGGCCTGATCGACGAATTGAACACGAAGCTCGCCGACAACAGCGTGGGCATCGCCCTCTCGCTCAACGACGCCGGCACGGGGCTGATGGCGACCGACACCTCCGGCGGCGCCGGCAACCTGATCATCACCGGAACGGGCGGCAACGACACCGCCGCCGGCCTGGGCCTGTCCACCGGCGCGACGGGCGTCGCGGACAACACCTTCCAGGGCACCAGCCTCCAGCACCGCTACATCAGCGAAGCGACCCGCCTCGAAGACCTCCGCAACGGCGACGGCATCGGCACCGGCAAGATCCGGATCACGGACGCGTCCGGCAAGGCGGTCGAGATCAACATCAGCGACACCCAGGTCACCGTCTTCGACCTCATCAAGCAGATCCAGACCCAGGCCAGCTCCGCCGGCCTCAGCACCCTCAGCGTCGGCATCAACGATCAGGGCGACGGCATCGTCATCTCCGATTCCTCGACCTCGGGCTCGGCCATCACCATCGAGGACGTGACGGGCACGGTCGCCAAGAACCTCCGCCTCGCGGGCACCGCCGACGGCACGGGCGCCGACAACTTCATCGACGGGTCGTTCGAGACCAGCGTCACCTTCGACGCCACCGACACGCTCCAGGACATGGTCACCAAGATCAACAACGCGGGGGCCCCGGCGGCCGTCTCCATCCTCAACGACGGCACCACGCAGCGGCCCTACCGCCTCAGCTTCACCGCGCGCGACTCGGGCACCGCCGGGCGATTCACCTTCGACACCCACGGCTTCGACCTGGGCTACGACGTGCTCGACGAGGGCAACGACGCCCGCGTGTTCTTCGGCTCGGCGAGCGCGGCGACGGGCATCCTGCTCACCAGTTCGACCAACACGCTCGACAACGTGATCACGGGCGTGAACATCGATCTCCACGCGACCAGCGACGAGGCCGTGCAGGTGACCGTGACCGACGACACCGCCGCGATCGAGACCAAGATCACGAGCTTCGTCGACGCGTACAACCGTGTCATTGACAGCATGAACAAGTACACGCGCTACGACTCCGACACGGGCGATCGCGGCGCGCTGCTCGGCGACGGGCTGGTGCTCGGGATGCGGAGCGGGCTCTTCGGCACGGCCCAGTCGAGCAACTACGGCTTCAATGACTCCTACAACCGGCTCGCCGAGGTCGGCGTGACGGTGGGCACCGACGGCAATCTCGAGTTCAACTCGACGAAGTTCCGCGAGGCGCTCGCCAACGACCCCCAGGCCGTGGCCGACATCTTCGAGCGGCGGACGACCGACTCCGAGTCGACGGGTGATTCGAACCTGCCGGATGGCGTAACGGTAAACGACACGAACGCCAGGGACACCTACAGCGAGATGGGCGTGCTGGTGCGGCTCGAGGAGTTCGCCAAGACCTACACCGACTCGATCGATGGCGTGCTGACGGCGAGGTCGCAGTCGCTGGATACGCAGATCCTCAGGCAGCAGGACCGCATCGACGAGCTCCAGACGGGGCTCGACCGGCAGCGGGCGCAGCTCCAGGCCCAGTTCACCGCCATGGAGCAGGCGCTCGCGCAGCTCCAGAGCCAGCAGTCGGCTCTGGCCACGTTGTCGCAACTGGGCTAGGCGGGCTTGAGCCGCGACCCGCCCCGGCCGATATGGAAGCCGATGAACGAGCCCAACGCCTATCTCCGCACGAAGGTGATGACGGCCAGCCCGGCCGAGCTGCGGCTTATGCTGCTCGAGGGGGCGGTGAAGTTCGCCAACCAGGCCCGCGAGGGGCTCGCGGCGAAGAACTTCGAGCAATGCCACAACAGCTTCACCTCATGCCGCAACATCATCCTCGAACTGATCAACGGCATCCGACCCGAGCACGACCCCGAGCTCGCCGAGCGGGTCCGCTCGCTCTATCTGTTTCTCTACAAGGAGCTGTTCGAGGCGAGCTTCGAGAAGGACATCTCCAAGCTCGACAAGGTGATCGAACTGCTCGACTATGAGCGCGAGACCTGGGTGCTGCTGATGGACAAGCTGGCCAAGGACGAGGGCTCGACCTCGGCCCCAGTGCAGCCCTCGCAGGACACGCCGCGTGCCCCGCTGAGCATCCAGGCCTGACACCGGAGCTATTCCCCCGGGAAGGGTACCCCGCGCCAGGGACCGTTCGCGGCCGGCGCGGGCATCGCACGCGCGAACTTCGCGAGTTCACCGGTTCTTCGCATCAGATTCGCGCGCCGCGGTTTACACTGAGCTGCTCTCTGGGGCGTCCGGGACGCGAAGCCTGTCCCGATGCGGAGAAGACCATGTTGATCCGAGCTGCCGTTCTGATCGCCGCGTCGTCGCTGGCGCACGCCGAGACGGCGGGCTACCGCTCGCCCGACGGGACGCTCTACCCGGCCCGCCCGGGTGTGGTCGCCGTGCTTCCAGGTGGGGCCCGCGTTTCGGGCGAGGCGCTGGGGGTCGGCTCGTGGACGCTCATCAGCGTCCCGGGCGGGGCCGGCGACACGGCGCTCGCCGGGTTCGTCCACGCGGGTGTCGACTACGCCGCCCCGGTGTTCACCGGGCTCGACGGCGGGCCGGTCGTGCCGACGCGGGATGTGCTGGTCGGGCTCGATCCGTCGGCCGCCGGACGAGCGGCGCTCGCCGCGTCGATCGACGCCGAGGCGCGGGGGTTGGGGCTCCGGGCCGACGTCTCGGCGCCGTGGGCGGCGTTCGATCTCTATCGTGTCCGGACCGATGCCTCGCGGGGCGACGATGTGCTCACGCTCGCGACCCGCATCGCGGCGTTGCCCGGCGTGAAGTTCGCCGAGCCCGACATGCTCTTCACCGGGCGGTCGAGCCTGATCCCCAACGACCCGCTCTTCTCGACCGTCTGGGGCATCCGCAACACGGGGCAGTCGGGCGGTCTGCCCGACGCCGACATGGACGGCGACGAGGCCTGGGACACCACGATCGGCGACGCGTCGATCCTCACCGTCGTCATCGACGTGGGCGTGCAGCAGGACCACCCCGACATCAACCAGGTTGCGGGGTTCGACGCGACTGGTCAGGGCACGGGCGGCGATCCAGGCAACGCGTGCGACAACCACGGCACCGCTGTGGCGGGGTGCGTCTCGGCGAAGATCAACAATGCGTTGGGCACGGTCGGCATTGCGCCGGGCACGCGCATCGCATCAGCCCGGACGTTTATTTCCAACTTGAGTTGCAACGGCTCGTGGAGTTCGTCCGCGAGCTGGACCGTGTCGTCAATCAACTTTGCAACACTGATCGGCGCTCGGGTTACCAACAACTCGAACTACTACGGCTTCTCCTCCTCGTCGATCGAGTCGGCCTACGCGACGACCAAGGCGGCCGGGATGGTCCACTTCGCCTCCGCCGGCAACGACGGTGTTTCGAGCTCGACCTACCCCGCCTCGCTGCCGACCGTCAACTCGATCGGGGCGATCAACCGCTACGGCGGCAAGGCGTCGTTCAGCAACTACGGCGCCGACATCTTCGTGACCGCTCCGGGCCAGGACGTGCTCACGACCGACCGGACCGGCAGCGATGGCTGGGTGGCCGGCGACTACGTCTCCGCCAGCGGCACCTCGTTCGCCTCGCCCTACACCGCGGGGGTCGCGGCGCTCGTGCTCTCGGTGAATCCATCGCTCTCGGCGGCCGAGGTCGAGGACATCCTCGCGTCCACCGCGGACGACTACGGCGTGACCGGGCGGGACAACACGTTCGGCTGGGGCGTCGTCAACGCCCGGGCCGCCGTCGACGCGGCGAGGTGCGAGGTCGATCTCGCCGCGCCGTTCGGGCTGCTCGATCTGGCCGACATCGTGGCGTTCGTGACGCTCTTCGGGCAGAACGACCCGCGGGTCGACTTCGCGCCGCCGGCGGGGGTCTTTGATCTGGCGGACATCATCGCCTTCGCGACGGGGTTCCAGAGCGGGTGCCCTTGACGAGCAAGTCAGTGCGGGCTGGTGAGAAGTCACTCGGGCGTTTGAACCCCTCGGGTCCTTCTCCGAGCCGCGGGCGCATGCACGCGGAGTCCTTCACGATGGTCGCCCGCAGATCCGCGTGCTCACGAGTCCATTGCATGAATCCTCTCCTCGCCTGTCACCGACGGGGGAGGTGGCCCGCTGAGGGCGGGTCGGAGGGGGTTCTCCGATTGTTCTTGAGCGTCCCTTCCGGGGCAACCCCTCCGCCTCCGCTGCGCGTCGGCACCTCCACCGTCGGTGACGGGGGAGGAGATCTGCAAACGCGCCCGCAACAAGAACTTGGATAGGAGTGCGGGCGAGCGCGATGCAAGCGCCTCGTAAGCACGCGGTTTCGCGTGTCACTTGGCTCCGACTGGTCGCGTGCTCACGCCCGCGGCTCAGATCAAAGGCAAGCCGATCTGACCCCGCCTACTCATCCGCGAACAGGCCGTAGAGCGACGAGTTCTCCGGTTGCCCTTCGTTCCTCGACCCTGTGCTGAGCAGCGTGTCGTTCGCTCGCGCCGGCGTGTGGTTCCCGCCGCCGTAGATGTCCGCCCCGCCGCCCAGATCGAAGAAGCACGAGAAGCTGAACACGCCGTCGGCCTGATAGTGGTAGGTGTTCGAGCCCGATTGGCCCAGCACCGCCCCGGGGTTGGCCGAATAGCGGTCGTTGCCACCAAGGTCGAGGAAGACGGCGATCGCCTGCATCGAGGCCCCGCCCTGCCCCAGCCCGTCGCAGCGGTAGGCGTCGTCGCCCGCACGATCGATGAGCATGCCGATCGACTCGTCCCACGTGCCCGCCTGCGAGGCGGCGGTCTTCGCCCAATAGGTGTCGTCGCCCGCGTCGTCGACAAGGATGCCCGCCGCCTGATGGGCCGCGAAGGCCTGGCCGTAGCGGTTGCCGAAGTAGAGGTCGTTGCCGGCGAAGTCGTGCAGCACGCCCAGGCCCCAGTAGTAGCCCCCCGCTTGAGAGAACTCGCCCGCCTCATACTGATCGCTGCCGGCGAGGTCGTAGATCGCGCCGACACCCCCCGCGGCGTATCCCCGCACGCCGTAGCCGAAGCCCTGGCTCATGCCCAGATAGACCGCGGGCGTGCCGTACGCCGAGCCGAACGAGGTGCCGTTGGCGCGGTAGAGGTCGTTGCCCGCGAAGTCGACGATCGCGCCGAGCCCGCGTGGCCCGCCCACGCCCTGGCAGAGCTTCTCGCCGATGTAGGTTTCCGAGCCCGCGAGGTCGAGGATGAGCCCCGCGCCGTAGAACCCGACACCCATCGTGAAGCCGGCCTTCGCTCCGGTGTTCTCGTACTGGTCGTTGCCGGCGCGATCAATAAGCACGCCCACGCCAAACAGGCCCGCGCCGATGGAGAGCTGGCCGCTCGAGACGTAGACGTCGTCGCCCGCGCGATCGTCGACGAGCGACGAGCCGAACACCGCGGTCGCTGGCCCGTAAAAGTCACCCGCCGCCTCGTAGTGGTCGTTGCCCCCGAGGTCGATGATGGACTGGTGCCTCGTCGGGCCGGCGGGGTCGAGGTGGATGGCTTCCGGGTAGTCGTACCGGTCGTTCCCGCCCGTGTCGACGACTGAGGCGAGGGCGGACATGTCGTAGCCGTTCTCGCCCGCCCCGCCCAGCACGCGGTAGTGGCCCGCCTCGTCACGATCGAACGCGAGGATGTCGCCCGTCACGGCCTCGCGGAGATCGGGAGGAATCTGGTCATCGGCAAGCGGGTCGCGATCGAGCATCTTCTCGGCGCGGACCTTGTCCTCCCACGCGTAGGCGTCGTCTTGCATCCGCTCGATGTGGGCCGCGATAAGCGGGCCCGCGCGATCCATGCTCATCCGGATGACGCGCACGTGGTCGGCGGCGTGCTCGCCGTAGATCGACCAGTCGTCGCGCATCTGCGCAACGAGGGCGGTGGCCTTGTCCCACGCGCCCCAGTCGCGCTGGTCGGCCTCGCTCTGCGCCACGGCGTCGGCGAACGCCTGGGGCAGATCGAGTACGCCGCTGATCAGGCCAGCAATGAGCGGCAGGTCGTCCGCCCCTCGCTCGCCCTTGATCGCCTTGAGCGTCGCGAAGCGCGAAGCGAGTTGTGCCTCGACCGCGTCGATGCTCAGCGGTCGGCGGAACGTCTGCACGACCGCGGGCAGCGCGTTGGGGTCGAGGTTGTCCTCCTGCACACCGACGAGATTGTCGATCAGGGCCCGCACGCCATCATTCGGGCCGACGATCCCGACCTTCTCGGCCCGCTCGAGGATCGCCGCCTCGAACTCGCCCTCTTGCGGGTCGTCAATGGTGCGCCCGCCCAGCCCCCGCGTGATCGTGCCCGACCAGTGGTCCTTGTTCGAAAGCGCAACCCGGATCGTGAACGGCTCACCGCCCGCCCCGCCCTTGGGCACACTCGCGTTCATGTCCGCCTGGGGCGAGCGGCGGAAGACCATCGTCACCTCGTCGCCCGGCGACAGCGCTTCGATCGCCTCGCCGAACCCCTCGGCGTCGACGGCCTGCCCGTTGAGCGAGTCGAGGTTGTCGCCCCGCTGCACGCCCACCGCTGAGGTGAACGCGGTCCCGCCCAGAGGTCCGGGATAGATCCAGCCAACCACCAGCCCGTCGTCGGTATCGCGGACGCCGAGGCCGAGGTAGGCCTGCTGGTCCCAGGGCCGGTCATCCTGTGCCAGGAGCAGGCCGTGGATGAAGGCCGCGGCGCAGCAGGCCAATACACGTGCCGGACGGTCCACGTTGCGGTGCATCTGTTCCTCGTTGCGTCTTACACGAACGCGTTGATCACCCCGGCGAGATCAAAGTCCCTGGCGGTGATCCCGCCCGCGTCATGGGTGGAGAGCGTGAGCGTCACCTTGTTGTAGCGAATCAGGATGTCCGGGTGGTGTTGCGAGGCCTCCGCCGCCTCGGCGACCCTGTTCACAAAGGCCATCGACTGGGCAAAGCCGTCGAACTGGAACGTCCGCTGCAACTCGCCCCCGACCTCGTTCCAGTCGGGCGCCGACGCGAGCGCCGCCTCGATCTCTCGCTCGCTCATCTTCTCGACGCCCGTCTCGCTCATGTCACATCCCTCGCGATGCCCTCGTTCGCCCGGCCTCTCCATCCGTCGGGCTCTTGGCGCAGTGTATCCTGACAAGCCGATGGGCTCGCCAGGACCCGGACAGAACACGCAAGCACAGGCCGTCACACGCCTTGCGCCATCGCCGACGGGGGCGCTCCACCCGGGCAACGCTCGGACCTTCCTTGTCAACTGGGCCCTCGCGAGGCAGCGCGGCTGGCGCGTTATCCTGCGCATCGAGGATCTCGACACACCGCGGGTCAAGCCCGGAGCCGTCGACGAGACGATCGACACCCTCCGCTGGCTAGGGCTCGACTGGGACGACGAGGCCCCCCTCCAGACTGCCGACCTGACGCCGTATCGAGACGCGATGAGCACCCTTGCCAACCTCGGCGTCGTCTACCCGTGCGAGCTGAGCCGCGCCCAGATCGAAGCCGCGGCGTCGGCTCCCAACGAGGGAGACCACGAACAGCGATTCCCGCCCGAACTCCGACCCGCGTCGTTCCGCCAAGGCAAACCAACCGGTTTCGATCGCGCGGAGGTCAACTGGCGGCTCGCCGTCGAGCCGGGCTTGGTCGCGTTCGATGACGCCTTCGCGGGTCCGCAGTCACGCGACGTCGCGCGCACCGTCGGCGATTTCGTCCTCTGGACCAAGCGGGGCCAGCCGTCTTATCAGCTCGCGGTCGTGGTCGATGACGCGCGCCGGGGCATCACCGAGGTCGTCCGGGGCGACGACCTGCTGGGCTCGGCCGCCAGGCAGATTCTGCTCTACCGCCTGCTGGGGCTCGGGCCGACACCGCGCTACACCCACCTTCCGCTCGTGCGGGGTCCCGATGGCCGCCGCCTCGCCAAACGCCACGGCGACACCCGTCTGACGCATTATCGGGCTCTGGGGGTGCCGGCCGAGCGGATCATCGGGTTGATCGCCTCATGGTCGGGCGTCGCCGGCCCGGCCCGGGCGATGTCGGCTCGGGGGTTCACCGAGGCGTTCGACATCAGTACCATGCCAAGGCACGACATCACCTTCACCGAGGCGCACGAACGATGGCTGATCCGAGGCACCCCGCCCGAACACGACACCTGACACTCGCCCGGCTCCCGATCGCTCTGCTCTGCCTCGTGGGTTTGGGCCTGGTGCCGCTTGCGGGCTGCGATGAGCAGCAGAAGGCCCCGCCCGGGTTCGTCAAGGTTGATCTCGGCGGGCAGACCTACACCCTCCAGCTCGCCCTCGACGACGACACCCGGACCAAGGGGCTTGGGGGGCGCGAATCACTCCCAGAAAAAGGGGGGATGCTTTTCGTCTTCCCGCGGGCTCGGCGGCTCGAGTTCATCATGCGCGACTGCTTCATGGACATCGACATCATCTTCCTCGATCCCAACGGGCGGATCCTCAAGATGCACCACATGCCGATGGAGCCACCGAGGGGCGAGAACGAGGGGGAGGCCGGCGACTGGGACCCGATGAAGGCCGCCAACCGCCGCTATGAGGCGAGGTTGAAGCACTATCCGAGCGCCGGGCCGGCCGAGTTCGCCATCGAAATCGCGGGTGGTGAGCTCGAGAAGCTCAAGCTCCACGTCGGCGAACAGGTTCAACTCGACACGGCCGGGCTGAAGGCGCAGGCCCACTGACCCGATAGAACAACAGCCGGACGGTGGGGGCGCATTCCGGGCGCCTGGGGTGTCTCTCCCGCGGCCCCGGCGGCGAGGGGCGACGCCATGCACCATGTCGGCACGGAACCGCGGCTCACGGTCGTCAGCAGGCTGGGCGTCGAGAAGACCGAGGCGCAGTGGCTCAAGCCGATCCTCTCGGCGTGGCCCGGCCACGCGACGCCCGAGGGGCGGATCGTCAGCTACGACACGCTGTGCAAGGAACTCAGCCCGCACGACCCGTGCGAGCCCGGCCAGCGGGCGCTGCCGAGCCAGGTGGTCGTCGCGCTCGCGTCGTCCAAGGACGAGGAGCGTGATCTCTACCGCCTGCTCGACGCCCTGCGCCGTTCGATCACCCCGGCGGTGCTCGTGATGCGCGACGAGCTGGCCCGCGAGGCGGACACGGCCCAGGCGGCCGAGATGGGCGTGGCGGTGCTGGGGTGGGAGACACCGATCGCGGACATCGCGCGGGCGCTCGCGACGCTGCTCGAACGACAGCCCCTGATCGACTCGATGAGCCGCGACGTGCGCCTGGCCCAGCTCAGCCAGCGGAGCATCGCGGGCGAGCTCGACAAGCTGCACCGCGAGCTGCACGAGGCGGCGCAGATGCAGAAGCAGTTCGTGCAGCGGGCCGTGCCGTTCATCGACGGGCTGAACATCGGCGTGATCTTCCGACCCGCGACCTACGTGAGCGGCGACCTGTTCGACGTCGACCGGCTCGACGAGCATCACGTCTCGGTCTTCCTGGCCGACGCGGTCGGGCACGGCGTGCCGGCGGCGATGCTGACGCTGTTCATCAGCCGCGCGCTGCCCAAGATCGACGGCAAGGGCGGGCACGGGCGGATCGTCCCGCCCGCCGAGGCGTTGGCGAGGCTCAACCGCGAGTTCTGCGCCCGCCCCGGGCCGGGCGACCGGTTCGCGACCGCCGTGTACGCGGTGATCGACACGCGCACGATGACCGCGACGATCGCGGGCGCGGGCCACCCCGCGGCCCTGGTGGTCGAGTCGGGGCGATTCGATCCGCAGAAGATCGAATCGGAGGGCCCGCTGCTGGGCGTCTTCCCCGACGCCGAGTTCGAGCAGGTGGAGGTCGAGCTGGGGCCGACGGGCTCGCTCGTGCTCTACACCGACGGGTTCGAGGTGGCCTACCCCGACGCGAGCGCCGGGCCCTCGCGGCTGAAGATCCCGACCGAGTTCTACGTCGACCGGCTCGTCCGCCTGGCGATGCGCTCGCACGAGCGGGCCGACCTCGCTGGGGCGTTGCTCGACTTCGAGCACGAGCTCGACAACCAGCTCGGCTCGCTGCACCGGCCCGACGACGTGACCGCCCTGGTCATCTCGGCCGACGCGGCGGTGGGGGCGGTGACAAGGGCGGCGTGAGCGGGAACTCGGATCGCGGAGCTCAGCGTGCAGAACTCAGAGCTCGGATTCGCGCCCTCGGACGCCGGCCTCTGATCCGAGCTCAGAGCTCCGAGATCTTCCGTCAACGATCTCTGCGGGAACGCAGAAACAACACACCCCGCCAACAGCGCCACAAAGGGTGTGCGTTCTGAATCCCCACACACATCCTCACCAGTGCCCAGTGCCCAGTGCCTCCCCCGGCCCCTGGTACCCGGTCCCCGGTGCCTACTTCCCCTCCCCCGTCTGCCGCGCGATCAGCGACAGCAGGTCCTGTTCCGCCTCGGTGTACGCCCCGAACGACCGCTTGATCTCGTCGGTCATCTGCCGCACCTGGTCGGGGGCGATGTCCCGCCCCTCGGCCCGGGCCCCGTTCAAGACCGATTCGAGCGAGCCGCTCGCGTCGCGCAGTCGCTCGACCGCCTCGGCGTACCGCCGCACCGCCGAGTAGATCACCACCTCGCGCTGCTGCTTCTCGCTCGGCTCCTTGATGGCGCGCCACGGGGCCGCCCTGAGTTCTTCGAGCAGCAGCACCGCCTGCCCGCTGGCGAGCTGGAAGTTGGCGATCGAGCGGTTGAGCGGGGGCTCGATCCGGTCGAGCGAGGCGAGCAGCCGTGAGGTCATGGTGCTCGCGTTGGCGGCGGCCAGCACGCTCTCGTCGAGCACGCGCTCGACCCGACCCAGCACGTCGTAGCGGGCCCGCGTGGTCAGCCCCTCGACGTTGCTGACCGTCCGGCGGATGTCGGCCCTGTTCTCGTCGACCACGTCCTGGGCCGTCGCCATGAGCCGGCGGGCGTCGCCCACGCCCGCGGCCACCTCGTCGGCCACGCCGGGCAGGGTCTGGCGGAACATCCCCTCGGCGCCGTCAAGGATGCTGTTGGCCTTGGTGACCCACAGATCCTCGTTGGCCCGCAGCAAGTCGGCGAAATCACGCACGTTGTCCACGGTCGACTGCGCGCTCGCCATGAACGGGTCGATCCTGGCGTCGGCCTTCTCGATGAGATCCGTGGCGCGCTTGAGCGCCGCCCGGGTCTCGCTCATCAACTCATCGAGCTTGGCGATCCCGCTCTGCGGCTCGGCGTCGAGCGAGCCACCCCCGGCGAGCACCATCGAGCCCTCGCCACCGCCCACGTCGAAGATGTCGAGCGACGAGAGGCTGCCCAGCAGCGGCTTGACGACCTTCACGCTCGCGTCGTCGTGCAGCAGGATCGCCGACTCGACGCGGATGGTCACGTTGACGCCCGTTGGTTCGTCGCGGCCCTGGACCTTCCGCGTTGCGTACTCGATCGACGTGATCGAGCCGATCTCCTTGCCGCCCAGCGTCACGGGGCTGCCGGGCTTGAGCCCCGCGACGCCTTCGGCCAGCGTGAACCGCACGTTGTAGTTTGCCCTGGGGTTGACGAATGGCAGCTTGTCGAACCCCTCCTCGACCCAGAAGCTCAGGAACACGGCGAGGATCAGCGCCGAGACGAGGAACAGCCCCGCCAGCACGTTGTTCCTGTTCTCCGTCCGCCTGCTCATACGCCGCTCCCGTCCTTATCTTCGTGTCGGTTCGAGGCTGGGCGTCGGCAGCAGGCCCCGGTCGGGCGCCGGGCCGAACAGGGCCTCGCCGTACGCTTCGCTGCTCTGCCGTGCCGTGATCGGTCCATCCGCGTCGCCCCGCAGGAACTGGCGGATCAGCCGCACATCTTCGTCCCGCGTCTTCGCGAGCTCGTCGGGCTCGTCGCGGAGGTGCTCGAACCAGGCGCGCGACTCGACCTTGAGGATCCGCCCGTGGTCGATCATCGCCATCCGGTCGGCGATGGTGAAGGCCGAGTCCATTTCATGCGTGACAACAACACTGGTCACCCCGAGCTGCTTGGAGAGCGCGATGATGAGTTGGTCGATCTGGGCGCTCGTCACCGGGTCGAGCCCCGCGCTGGGCTCGTCGTAGAAGAGGATCTTGGGGTCGAGCGCGAGCGCCCGCGCCAGCCCGGCCCGCTTCTTCATCCCGCCGGAGATCTGCGCCGGATACTTGTCGGCGTGCTCGCGCAGGCCCACCAGTTCGAGCTTGATCTTCACCTGGATGTCGATGATCTCCGGGTCGAGGTCGGTGTGCTCGTGCAGGGGCAGGGCGACGTTCTCGCCCACCGTCATGCTGTTGAACAGCGCCCCCGACTGGAACAGGATGCCGAACTGCTTGCGCGTCTCGTTCAGCTCATCCTCGTCCATCCGGCAGATGTCCCGCCCCAGCAGCTCGATCGAGCCCTCGGTCGGCGGGATCGACCCGATCATCATCCGCAGCGACGTGCTCTTGCCCGAGCCCGACCCGCCCATGATGACCATCGTCTCGCCCGGCATCACGTCGAGGTCGAACCCGCGCAGCACCGTCTGCGCGCCGAACCGCTTCACCACGCTCCGGCAGCGGATCACCGGCTTGTCGTGCTCGACGCCCGCCACGGTGACCTCAGGGCCCGCCCTCGGGCTCAGGCTGCTCTTCAGGGGTTTCGGTCGGCGTCGGGGGGAGCGCCGCCGCCGGCACGCCGAGCAGATCAAGCTCCGTGCCGTCCGGCATCACGACCTTGAGACCCCGCAGCGGCATGTGGAAGCCGGGCGTGCCGGGCTGGCCCGTCGGCTGCCCGTTCTGCTCCAACTCCGCGATGACGACCGCCTGCCCCCTGTCGAACGTCGCCGGCGCCGGCAGGATGTTCTGCTGCGACCCCTGCGGCTGATACTTCTGCATCTGCGGGCCGATCTGGGTGTAGGCGGAGATCAGATCGAAGAAGTCGGTCGGAATCGACTGATAGGAGCCGTACTCGGCCTGGTAGGCGGCGCGGAAGGCCTCGAACTGCTCGTCGGTCAGCGAAGCAGCGTTGCCGGTCAGCCCCGCCCGGGCCGCGTTGAAGTCGCCCGTCTCGATGTCGTGCATCACCTGGTCTGCCGAGCCGAACACCAGCCCGACGCCCATGTTGACGACATTCCGCACGCTGACCACCGCCACAACCTGACCGACGGTCATCAGCAGACCGATGATGATGCCCGCGATCGCCAGCCCCTTGCCGCCCACGCGCCCGCGCGAGCTGCCGATGCCGATCATCGCGCCGATTCCCACCCCGGCCCCGATCAACGGGAGCAACGGGATGCAGCAGATCAGCGAGAGCACGAGTGAGGTGACCGCGAGCGCGCTGGTGCGAGGCGGCGCGTCGTACAAGCCCTCTTCGGGAGCAAAGTCGCCGGCGTAGGGATTCTGTGTCATGCCGGAAGCGTACAGGCCGCGGACGGGATTCGCCAGCGGAGGAAGAAGGGATCGGCGATCGGGGATCAGGGCCAACCGCGCGTAGCCCCGTTGCCTACGGCCCACTCCCCATTCACCGTTCCCCGATCCCCGCGAGCGCTTCGCTCGCTCTGGCCCGCACGTAGGCCATCACCCAGTCATCCCGCGCGGCCGCTTCCTCCGCATATCGGCAGGCGGCCGCGATCGCGTCGCGCACCCGCACGCCCCAGCAGATCGACTCGATCGGCGCCCCCGCCGCGAGTTCTCCTTCGGCCCAACCGACGCCCCCGGCAAACCCCGGATCCGGGTGTGGGACGCGACCGGTGATCTCGCGCTCCACAGCCGCTGCGAGCCGGGCGGGGGCGAAGCGATCGAACGCCTGGGCGGTGTTGCTTTCCGGGCTGCGGTCGCGCGTGGCTTCCCACATTGACCGGGCGGCGTCCTCCATCCCCTCGGTCACGGCCCGCAACGCCCGCAGCGAGAGCTCGAACCCGGGCCACGCGTTTGCAGCCGGCGCCCGCTCGCCCCGCGCCGCCGGCGCCAGCGTCGCGGCGTCGAACAGCAGCCCCAGCGTGCGTCGCCAGTCCTCCATCCACGCGTCGGCAACCGCCAGATCGCCCGGGTCCTTGGCCCCGATCCACGCCACGAGCCAGGCGGCCCGGGCCCTGTCGACCGCCGCGACGATCACCGACGCGTCGACTCCCGCGACCCGCGCCATCTCGGCGCTGACCGGCCCGCCCGCCCGCAGCGCCGTCTCGCCGGGCCACTCGCCGTGACGCTCGGCCCAGTCGGCGAGCGACTCGAGCAGCCCGCTCGCCGCGTCGGTGTCGTCGCGGCGGTCGAGCGCCCGGGCGAGGTCGATCAACCGATCACCCACGGCCTTGTATCGCGGCTCGATTGGGGGCCTCGCCCCCGTGTGGTCGGCGCCGCCGGTCAGGATCTCGCTGAGCGTGGCCAAGCCCTGCAGCGCCGTCCTGGACCGACGGACGTCGGCGAAACGGGCCAGCACCGCGGGATCGGTCAGGGGCCGGGGGGATGTGATCACGCGAGCGATGTCGAGCAGTTGCTGACGCCGCGAATCGAGCCGGCGGAGTTCGGCGACCCGCCACGCGGGCCGCAGGGTCTGGGTGAGGCCGTCCTCCGACTCGAGCAGCGCCGCGTCGTCGAGCAAGCCGGCGACCGTCCGCAGCGCCCGCGTTCGGTCGGCTCCGCCCGCGAGCAGGCCCGGGTCGTTGGCCAGTGCTTCATCAATCGCGCGCCGGGCCGAGACCGTCGCCGCGTCGCGCGAGCCGTCGTCGAGCACCGCGAGCAGGCGGGCCCAGGCCGCGAGCCGTTCGAGCCGGGCGATCGCGTCGGCCTGAGACGCCGGGTCGGCCAGCCCCGCGAGCGCGTCGCTTCGGGTGGCCGTCAGGCGCTCGGCAACCGCGGACGAGATCCACGCGTTGGGCTCGAACGAGGCCTCGCCCACGAGCCGGCGGATCCGCGCCACGCTCGCGGCATAGGCCGGGTCGGTCTCCGCCGGCGTCAGCAGCCTACCGAGCGAGTCGCCGGCGATCGCCGCACCCGCCGGCGGCGCGGGCTCGATCATGAACCATCCGGGCGACGCCCCCTTGCTTTCCGCGATCAGCGGCGCGACCGCGTCTCGCAGCGTCGTGTCGAGCGACCGCTGATCGGTCGGCACGCGGGCGGCCAGCCGTTCGAGCGCCACCCGCACCGTCCACGCGGCATCCGCGTCGGCCCCGTCGATCATCGCATCGAGTTCGCCGCCCCGGGCTGCGAGCGTGCGCGCGCTCAGCGCCATCTCCGACGCTTCGGGCCCGACCTTCTCCGCCGCCTCCAGCAGCGCCGCCGCGAACCGTCGCCACGCCGCCTTCGCGCGTGCGTGCTCATCGCCAACCATCGCGTCGGCGTCCCGCCCCAGCGAGGCCGCGAGCGTGAGCGCCGCCCGCCCGTCACCCGGCTTCGGCACGCTCGGCCCGGTCAGGTCGAGCAACTGGGCGCGAGCCGTCGCCGCGACCGCGATCCACAACAGGCAGCTAGCGGGCCAGTTCGAGCGCACGGGCGTAGACCTTTTCCAGGTGGTGCACCATCGCCTCGTGGCTGAACTCGCGGATGCACATCTCCCGCCCGTGCAGCGCGAGGCGGGTGCGTTCGTCGGGGTTGTCGCGGAGCCAGAGGATTGCGTCACGCAGCGCCCCCACGTCGGCGTGCGGCACGAGCCGGCCCGTCTCCATATCAATGCACGCCTCACGCGTGCCGTCCACGTCGTACGCCACCGGGCACACCCCCGCGAGCAGCGCCTGGGGGACGGTCCGGGGCAGCCCCTCGCGGCTGGAGGGATGGCAGAGCACGTCCATCGCGCGCATCATCGCGGGCACCCGCGACTGGGGCACCAGCCCGGTTGTCACCACCCGGCCATCCAAGCCCATCTCGCGCACGCGACCCAGCAGGCGATCCCGCCACCACCCGTCGCCCACCCAGAGCAGGCGCAGATTGGGGTCGTCGCGCATCGCGTCGCCCAGCGCGTCGAGGATGTCGTCGTGGCCCTTGTGCTCGGCGAGGCGGGCGACCGTGCCGACCACGAAGTCGTCGTCGGAGAAGCCCAGTTCCGCCCGCACGCTCGCGCGGTCCTCCCCCTCCGCCGCGTGCAGGAAGGGGTCGGTCTCCATCCCGCTCCGCACGGTGATGTACTGCCCCGTGTGCCCGATGCCGCGATCGAGGAACTGTGCCGTCATCGCGTCGGCCACCGACAGGATCAGGTGGCACCGCCTCGCCGCGAACCGCTCGGCCTCGGCGTAGAGCTGGTTGATGATCGCCGTCTTCGTGCGCGCGAGCAGCCGCCCGGTCACGGGCATGAATGGGGGCCCGTGGATCGTGTGCACCACGGCCGGCCCGTCGGTCGTCCGCGCCTTCCACCCCGCCCACCGCCCCAGGATGCCCGCCTTCGACGAGTGGGTATGAACCACATCAGGCTTGATGTCACCGATCAGGCCCTTCAGGTCGCGGTGGAAGCAGAAGTGGTCCTTCCAGGGGTGGATTTCGCGGACCAGGTTGGGCAGCTCGTGCATGTGGATCCGCCGCCCGTCGTTCGTGCGGAACGCGTCGGCCCGCTCGAACAGCGACCCCTCGGGCCCGTAGATCGGCCCGTAGGCCAGATGCACCTCGTGCCCCAGCTCGGCCTGCCCCTCGCACGACAGCACCGTGTTCTCCTGGCTGCCGCCCAGGATCAGGCGGGTGGAGATGTGGAGGATGGTGAGGGGCACGGTGGATGGTACGAAAGGGACCGGGGGACCGGGGGACCGGGGGACCGGGGATCGGGGACCGGGGATCGGGGAATAGGGAATGGGGACGGACGGCACCGGCATCGCTTGGCGTCCGCCGACGCGCCAGAAGGAGCCCGGAGCGTGAGCGATGGGCCGAGCGTCCCCCCCGGGGTACGGATGCTCTCGCACTTCGGCCCGTCGCTGACGCTCGGGGCTCCTTTTCCAGACGACGCGGAAACCATCGATCTTCCCGAGTCTCTCTCACCGCACCATCGACCCGCCCACGCGGTCGACACACGTTGCGACGATCTCGATCGCCTCGTTGATCTCGTCGTCGGTGGTGAAACGCGAGAGACTGAATCGGACCGAGCCGTGGGCGATTTCGGGCGGCACGCCCATCGCCAGCAGGACGGGGCTGGGGTCGAGCGAGCCCGACGAGCAGGCGGAGCCGGCGGACGCCGCCAGCCCTCGCTCGCTCATCGCGAGCAGCAGGGCCTCGGCCTCGAGGCGGGGGAAGCCGATGTTCGTGGTGTTCCAGAGGCGGTCGCGGCCGGCGCCGTTCACCACCGCACCCGGGCATCGCTCCAGCACCGCCGACTCGAACCGGTCGCGGAGGGCGGCGAGCCGAGCCCGCTCGCCGGCGTTGGCGAGCCAGGCCCGCGCGGCTTCGGCCGCGACGCCCGCGCCGAGGATGCCCGGCACGTTCTCCGTCCCGCCCCGCCGCCCCAACTCCTGCGAGCCCGCCAGCACCGGTCGCAGCCGCACGCCCGGGCGGACCCACAGTCCCCCGACGCCCTTGGGCCCGTGGAACTTGTGGGCGCTGAACGTCAGCAAGTCGCAGGGGGGGCTCTCGACCGGCATCTTGCCGACCCACTGCACCGCGTCGCAGTGATAGGGCACACCCCGCTCGCGGCAGGCGGCGGCGATCGCCTCGACGGGCTGGATCACCCCCGTCTCGTTGTTGGCCCACTGGACGCTGACCAGCGCCGCGCCCTCGAGCAGGCCCGGCAGGGCGGCGGCGTCGACCACTCCGCCCTCAAGCAATGGAATCCACCGGACCTCGGTCTGCCCGGCCTGCTCCAGTCGCTCTGCGAGGTTCCGCACGGCCGCGTGCTCGGCCCGGCTCGTAATCAGCACCTGCTTGCCCGATGCCCCCAGCACGCCCCGGATCGCGAGGTCGATCGACTCGGTCCCCCCGCTGGTCAGCGTCACCTGCCTGGCGGGCACGCCGATCAGCCCGGCCAGCGACGCCCGCGCCAACTCGACCGCGTGCCGGGCGGCCTGGCCCGGGCGGTGCACGCTCGACGGGTTGTGCCAGTGCTCCTCGAGTGCCCGGCGCACGCCGTCGACGACCTCAGGGAGCGGTTGCGTCGTCGCGTTGTTGTCGAGGTAGGGCACGTCGGATGCTAGGGATCGGGGATCAGCGATCGGGGATCAGGGCTGAGCAGCCGAAGGGCGTCGAAGCCCGCCACCCAGATCGCCGATCCCTGATCCCTGGTCCCTGATCCCTACTCCGGCTTTCTCCGCACCGGCTCGGCCTGGCGGCCCACGAGGACGCGGGCGAGAACATCGGAGAGGTGGATTCCCCGCTCGTCCTTCTGGCCGTGCCCTTCGATGCCCAGCGCCGAGAGTGCCCCGTAGCCCAGGCCCATCGAGATGAGCGACCAGGCGAGCACGCCCGGTGTGTAGCGGTCGCTGACCGCGCCTCCCTGCTGGGCCCGCTCGAGTTCGTCCCTGATGAACGTGTGGACGCTCGAGATGTGGTCCGCCACGGCCTCGCGGATCGCGTCGTCCTCCACCTCGCTGATTGCCTGGAGGAACACCAGGTAGGCGTCGCGCCCCTCGGGACTCACCATCGGGTTGTCGCCCACCAGTCGGGCGAGCCGCTCGGCCGGGGTCTTGGCGTCGGCGAGGTCACGTTCCCACGACTCGAGCGTCTGCCGCCCCGTGCGGGCGATCAGGGCGACGAAGAGGTCGCGCTTCGACTTGAAGTGCCTGTAGATGATGGGCTCGGTGACCCCCGCCGCCTTGGCGAGTTGGGCGGTGGTGGCGCGGGCGTAGCCGTAGCGGGCGAAGATGCCCGCGGCGCAGTCGAGAAGCTGTTCGCGACGCTCCGCCGCCGGTAGCCGGCCCATCGGTCCTCCTGCACGCGACCCGGCCCCGCCGAGTGAGGGGCCATCCCAACTTAGTTTACGATAACTTCGGACATCCGGCCCGCCGTCTTCAAGAACGGATGGCCGAATCCGCCTCGGATAGCCCGTTCGACCCATCGCCCGGCTGATCGTCGATCGGAACCGGGTCGTATCCGCCCGGGTGGAACGGGTGGCACCGGGCGAGCCGGCGGATCGTGAGGGCCGAGCCGCGGCAGGCCCCGTATCTCCGATACGCGTCGAGCGCGTAGCGGCTGCACGTGGGCTCGAACCGGCACTGTCCGCCGATGAGGGGCGAGAGCGTGAAGCGGTAGACCCAGATCAGGGCGATGAAGGGCCAGGCGGTGATGGGGGCGCGGGGGTCAGCGGCCATCGGGGGGCTCCCCGGCACGCGACGCCCGCTTGTGGTGCTCGCGGTCGCACCGGGTGACGAGTTCGATCAGGGCCGAGCGATAGGTCGCCAGCGGCATCGGGGCGTGGGGCCGGGCGCTCACGATGATGTCATAGGAGAGATCGGCGCAGGGGCGGGGCAGGGCCGATTGCTCGAGTCTGAATGCCTCGCGCAGCAGCCGCTTGACGCGGTTGCGAGCGACAGCGTTTCCGACGCGCCGGCCGACGGCGAGTCCCAGGCGGTGCTCGACAAGGCCGTTGGCCCGGACGAACACGAGCAGCGGGCCCTTGGCCTTCTTGATCCGCTCGGCGTAGACGGCCCGGTAGTCGGCGTCACGCGAGAGGCGGTGACGCTTGCGGTAGGTGGGCCGTTCGTCGCGGTCGCCGGGCATCTGCGGGACGATACGCGTGGAGGACACGAAGAAGCCGCGGGATTCGCGTCCCGCGGCTTGCTGTGGCTCAGTTCTTCCGTCGCGGCCGCCCGACGCGCCGCGGCGAGCGCCCCCGATCACCCGCACCCGGCGAGGAAGCCGTTGATGTAGGCGAGAACGTCGGCGAGGTCGAGGATGCCGTAGGGCTCGGCCAGGTCGACCAGGGAACTCCCCGAGAGGAAGAGCTGGGTGAAGACGACGATGTCGGAGAGATCGAGAATGCCGATGGGCGGGGCGATGTCGGCCGCGCAGGTCACCGCGGCGATGGTCTCGGTGTTGGTGTAGACGACCTTGAACACGCCGCCCTCGGGGACGGTGCCCTCGTAGATCAGCGTGTCGAACTCGCCGGTAATCTCGGGGCCGGTGGCGATGGTGTAGCGCGTCGGGCGGGGCGGCTCGAACCCGTCGATGGGCGTGAACCGAAGCGTGCCGGCGAGATGGACCGGGACGCTCGCGCTGATTCGGTCGTTAACCTCCTCGGCGCTCGCCTCGACGTGGTACTCGGCGGTCGGGGCCAGCGTGAGCGAGCCCGGCCCCGCTGAGGGATTGGCCGTGATCGTCGCGATGCTCGAACCCGGGCTGAGCGTGCCCTCGATTTCGACATGGCCGAAGAGCCGGCCCTTGCCCGTGACGGTCTGATCCGGGCCGATGGTGAGTGTGAAGCCGTCGGCGGCGCCGAGCTGGGCGTCGTTGTAGTCACCGTTGTTCGGAGCGAGTCCCAGATGCATCGTTCCTGTGCCGTCGATCGTCGTGTTCTCGGTCGCGGTCAGGATCGTCCAGTCGATCCCGCCGTTCGAGTTGACCTTGAACAGGCCGTCGTTGAACAGGCCGCCGCCGAGCAGGTGCGCGTAGGCCCCGGAGCGGATGCCGGCTTCGCCCGTGTTGTGGACGCCCCCGAACGCGCTCGTGCCCCCGGCGAACTGCACGCTGCCGCCGTTGGCGCTGTCGAAGGTGCCCCCGGTGATCGTCGAGCTGTGGATCGCGACGGCACCGCCGTCGTCGCCGCGGATGACGCCGGTCGCGCCCTGCGTGACCGTCGCGCTCGCGATCTGGAGATCCTGCCCGGGGCGATCGGCATCGAATGTGCCGTGGTTGGTCCACGTGCCCGTGACGCGCCCCTTGCCGGCGATCGTGTGGGCCGGGCCCTGCGTCGCGGTGACATCCGCGGCGACATTGAGCTGGGCGTCGTTGAAGTCGCCGTTGTTGTCGGCCATGTTGAGCTCGATGCGGCCCGAGCCGTTGATCGTCGCGTCCTCTGTGACGGTGAGGATCGTCCAGTTGATCCCGGGCTGGCTGTTGACCTTGAAGACGCCCAGGTTGGCGAATCCGCCCGAGAGGATGTTGACCGACGAGTTGTCGCGGATGCCGGCGGCGCCCAGGTTCATCACGCCCGAGATCGAGTTGGAGCTGCCCTGCGCCAGGACCGCGCCGGTGTCGCCCTCGAACGTCCCGCCGATGACGGCGGCCCCGGTCAGGGCGGCCGTCCCGCCGTTCTCGCCCCTGATCACGCCGCCGCCCGACTGATCGAACGAGCCCGCGAGCTGGAGATCCTGATCAAGCCGATCGGCTGTGATCGTGCCGTTGTTGATCCAGGTCCCGGAGATCCGGCCCTTGCCCGAAACGGTGTGGGCGGCGCCGTTGGTCGCGGTGACGCCGTCGGCCGTCTTGAGCTGAGCATCGTTGAAGTCGGTGTTGCCGTCGGCCATGTTGAAGTCGATCCGGCCCGTGCCGCTGATCGTGGCATCCTCGGCCACGGTGAGGATCGTCCAGTTGATCCCGGGCTGGCTGTTGATGCTGCACACACCATCGTTGATGAATCCGCCGGCGAGGATGCTCAGGCTGGTGTTGTCGCGCAGGCCGCAGAGCCCCACGTTGGTCACACCCGAGATGGTGTTGGTGCCCCCGGCGGCGAGCACGGCCCCCCCGGTGGCGCTGTCGAACAGACCGCCGGTGATGGCGGCGTTCTCGAGCCCGGCGTAGCCCCCGTTCGAGCCCATAATCGTGCCCACCGCGTTCTGCGTAATCGTGCCGCTGACGCGGATATCCTGCCCCGGGCGATCGGCGTCGATTGTGCCCCGGTTCAGGAACGTGCCGGTCACGCGGCCCTTGCCGGTGACGGACTGGTTGATGCCGATGGTCGCGGTGACGCCGGCGGCTGTACTGAACTGGGCGTCGTTGTAATCGTTGTTGCCGTCGGCGAGGTTGAGGTCAACGTGCCCGGAGCCGCTGACGATTGTGTCGGAGACGACACGGAAGAACGTCCAGTTCAGGCCTTGATTCGAGTTGACGGAGATGACGCCGTTGTTGACCATGCCCCCGGCATCGAGTTGGAGCGTCCGGTTGTCGTAGACGCCCATGTCGCCGTAGTTGACGATTCCGCCGTCGATCGTCCCGGTGCCATACGTCGCTTGCACCGTTCCGCCGTTGCTGGTGACGATCGAGCCCCCGGAGATGCGGCCGCCTTCGGCGATGCCGAGCACGCCGTTGTCGATGGCGCGGATCGATCCGGTCGCCGACTGAGCCACGACGGCGCTGACGCGCAACTCCTGGCCGTCGCGATCGGCGCGAACCTGGCCGTCGTTGACCCACAAGCCGGCGAGCCGGCCCTTGCCGGTGATCGAGTGGTCGGGCCCGTTGGTCGCTGTCGCGCCGCTGGTGGTCAGCGTGGCGTCGCTGTAGTCGTTGTTGCCGTCGGCGAGGTTGAGATCGATCCGGCCCGTGCCCAGTATCGACGTGTCGGCGACGACCACCGCCTGCGTGTAGTTCAGCCCCTGGTTGCTGTTGATGGAGATCGTGCCGTCGTTGATGATCCCACCCGCGTCGACACGCATCGTCTGCCCGTTGGTGATGCCGGCGTCGCCCATCAGGTGGGCCCCGCCCGCCAGCGTGCCGGCGCCCGACTGGAACATGATCCGGCCGTCGGTGTCGGTCAGGAGCAGCCCGCCGCTGACAATCCCGTCGTCGCCGATGCCGAGCAGTCCACCGCCGGTCGCGCGGAGCAGACCCCCGGCGTCCTGCGTCACATGGCCCGAGATGCGCAGTTCATCACCGATGCGGTCGGCGACAATCTCTCCTTCGTTCGCAAACAGACCGTTCACACGCCCCTTGCCGCGGATCGTGTGCCCATCGGCGTGCAGGCCGCCTCCCTGGATGACCAGGGTCGCGTCGCTCAGATCGCCATTCCCGGGCGCGAGATTCAGCACGATCTCACCAGCCCCCGACGACCCGGGGCCGACAAGGCCGGCAGTGTCCGGGTCACCCACCGTGAACACCGTCGTGTTTATTCCCGGCTGCGCATTCACCACGATCGAGCCGTCGTTGACCAGGCTGACCGATATCTCGGTGTTGGAGACGATGCTGGGGCTCACGCCGTTGTTGATCGCGAGCACCGCATCCGGATTCGTCAGCGTGAGCCCGCCGAACACGTAGCCCCCGGTCAGCGTGACCGTGTAGGCGCCCGCGACCGAGATATCCGCGATCTCGGTCGGGGTGTCGGGCACGTCGGCCGGGCTCCAGTTGGCGGCGACCGACCAGGCGCCGTCAAGCGGGTTGAGCCACGTGGTGACGGAGGCGTGCGCGGCGCCGGCCGAGGCCGCGAGCCCGGCCGCGGACAACAGCGCGGCGCGATGGAAGCGCCTGTTGCACCTAGGGATATGAACCGACAGAACAGCATTCAGGATGTCAGGCCGCATCGCTTTGCCCTTCCCATGCGAGGGGACGCCGCGAGTGCCCGCGACGCCCCGATGGCGTTCGATTCAGTGTACTCAGGGCGACGAGAGATCCGAACCCGATTCCGGGGGGAATTGTCCCGCTTCTTTCCGGTGCCCGACGCCGCTGGGGGCTCGGCGCGGCCGATCATGTGGGTGGCAACGGTCCATACCCGAACAATATCCGTCGTTCGCGGGGCCCCAGCCCGATCCACTGGCGATCCGGCCGCGGCGTGGCAGACTCTCCCCCATTCACCGGCCCGGCCCATGTGGCCCGGGCGCGACAATCAAAGAAGTGAGGAGAGAGGTATGAAAAGCGCGGTGTGTCTTCTTGCGTGCGGGGCCCTTGGGAGCCTTGCGTCGGCCGGTTTCATCGGGATTGACGGGTTCTCCGGATCCGAAATGGTTATCACCTTCTCGGGCCTCGACACGGATTCGGTCAATCAGACCGGCTCTCTCGGGCACGGCATCACGATCGAGAACAACGGTGGGGGTGCGGGCCGCGACGGGTGGCGGATCTCCACCGGTTGGGCGCCCTACTTCAGCAACATCGCGGGCGCCTCCGGCGGCGCCGGCCTGGCCGATCACTGGGGCGCCAGCGACATCACCTACACCATCGACGGTGGCGCCAATCGCTTCGGACTTCTCCTTTCCACGGGCGTGCGCACCGTGTGGGACATCGAGGTCTACGACACCGAGGGACACCTTCTCGCGACCGGCCGGGCCGCGACGCCCAACGTGTCGAAGGCCGTCTTCGTCGGCTACGAGTCGCTCGACACGCTTATCGGCTCATTCCGGATCCGCGACAGCGACAACGGGTACATCACGCTGATGGACGACGTGCGGTTCGAGACGGTGCCGGCCCCCGGGGCCCTTTCCGCCCTCGGGCTCGCGGGCCTCGCCGGGTCGCGTCGCCGGCGGTGATCGCCGCGGGTCGTGATTAGGGGCAGCCCCCGATGAAGGCCGCGATGTAGCCCTGGACGTCGGCGAGGTCCCACACGCCGTCGGCGTTGAGGTCTGCGAGGGGCTGCTGGCCGATGAACGCGGCGATGAACGCCTGGACGTCGGCGAGGTCGAGCACGCCGAAGGGCTCGGCGAGGTCGGCGGCGCACATCCACGTGGTCACGCTGAGCGGGAGCGAGAGCGTGGGCAGCCCCGAGGCGCCGGCGCCGGCGGTGTCGTAGAACATGACGGTCTCGTGGAGGTCGTTGTAGTCGCCGTCGCCGTTGCGGTCGATGAGGCGCCAGACCACATCGTGGAGCGCATCGGTGAAGAAGAGCGAGCCGTCGGCGGCGAGCCAGAAGTCGCGGGGCGAGCCGGTCGACGGGTGGTCGGCGCTGAGCGTGGCGCTCCAGAGCAGGCGGAACTCGCTCGACGCGTCGATGAACCCCGAGTGGTTGCGGTCGGTCGCGGCCAGAATGACCGACGAGCCGCCCAGGGTGGACGCGCCGAAGATCACCTCGTCCGACGACGAGATGTACTCGAGCTCGTTGACCGTGAACGACAGAACGTAGCCCGTGAAGTTGAGCAGGTCGACGGAGTCGAACCACTCGTGCTTCGTGCCCGAGACGGGGTCGAGCTGGTCGATCGACTCGATCTGGTTCGGGTCGGTGATGTCGAGGGCGTAGAGCAGGCCCGCGTTGTCCTCAACGACGTCAAAGGTCGTCGTCAGGCTCGCGCCGGCCGGGGAAAGCAGGAATGCCAGGGTCACCTCGCTTGGCTCGATCACGCCCGAGTTGTCGGCGTCGGCGAGGGCGTAGATCGCCTCGGGGTTGATCGTGTCGAGCGTGTTGTTGTCGAGGATGAAGTAGCCCCCGTTGGCGCGGGCACGGAGCTCGGCCGGGTTGGTCAGGTGGAAGCCGCCGGGCAGCGTGCCGTCGAACCAGACGAACGCCTCACCCGGATCGAGCGAGTCGCCGTCGCCGTTGAGGTCGCGGCCGTGGACGACGTTGTCGGGGGCGAAGTTGTCGGTGGCGAGGATGTCGTTGGGCCCCAGCGCGACAAGGCCCTGGGCGTTGTTGATGCCGGTGTCGACGGGAAGCGTCGCGTCGAGGAAGTCGGTCGCCTCGCCCGGGTCGGTCGCGTCGCCGTCGCCGTTGCGGTCGACGCAGCGGATGATCTGGTCGGACGACTGATCGTGGACGAAGACGATGACGACGGCGCCGGCCGACTGGACGAGCACGGCGGCGGACAGGGACGCGGTGACAAGAGTCGAGGCGCGCGGCATATCTCTCTCCTTGGTTCCCGGGGTTGCGGGCGAACGCGCAGCCTACCGCGCAGGACCGCCGGTCGGAAGCCCGAATCCGGGTGAATCAGGGGCAGCCCCCGATGAACGCCACGACGAACAGGTTCAAGTCGGTCAGGTCGAACAGGCCGTTGCCGTCGATGTCCGCGATCGTGTCGTTCGCGAGGAATCCCGCCACGAAGGCGTTGATGTCGGCCAGATCGAGCAGCCCGAAGGGCTCGGCGAGGTCGGCCTGGTTGCAGGCGATAGCCGGGTCGGCGAGGCAGTCCGGGATGTTTGGGTGGGTCTGGATGAACGAGCCGAAGTAGGCCTGCGAGCATGTGCTGAAGGTGGTGGCGGGGCTGGACGGGCTGAGGAGCCCCATGATGAACCCCGTGGGTGGGCAGGCGTTGCCGCTGCCGTCATTCTGCATGCCCAGGATGTGGCCGAGCTGATGGGCCACGTTGGTGCTGAGGAACTCGGCGGGCGACGGGTCGTTGGGGAGCACGGCGGCGATCGCCACGGACGAGGGGCCGCACGCGCTCCCGACGAACGCGAGGCCGATCAGCGAACCGTCGAGATCGCGGCCCGTGATCAGAATGAGGGCATCGCGGGTCGCGGGATCGATGGGCCGCTTTGCGGCGGCGTACGCCTGGACGGCGGACAGAAGCGCGAACGCATCGGTGGTGGCGGGAAACGGATCGGAGCCCGGGAAGACGTCGATACCGGCGAGTTGGACATGGACCTCGAGCCCGCCCTGGTCGACCGGCCGCGTCCAGCGTTCGTTGGCGCCCTGGATGACCTGGTTGACGATGTCGAGCGTCTGAGCGCCGTATGTATCAGAGAACAAGGCGTCGGCGACGATGTGCAACTGGATCACGCAGCCTGGACAGGCCGCCTCGTCGTCGGCGCCCGCGACAGATGCGATGCCGAACAGAACCAAGGCGACGCCGGACGAAACCGGAGCACGACGCATGTGAAGAACTCCCTTGGGCCGCGCTCCGAGGGTCGGGTCGATCACAGATCTCAGGGGCAGCCCGCATTGAACGTGTCCACGAAAGCCACGATATCAGCCAGGTCGAACAGACCGTTGCCGTCCAGGTCGGCCCGGCTGTTCATCAGGCCGAACGCTTCGACAAAGGCGAGCACGTCGGCGAGATCGAGGGTGCCGAGAGGCTCGGCGAGGTCGGCGAGAGAGCAAGGCAACGATTCGAGGTCCAAGGCAAACACCGCGGTCGAGTCGTCGTCGAACACGATCGTGTAGGCGAGGCGACCAGCCTCATTGAGCATCGAGGGCTGGCCGTGGCCGCCCGCGGCGCCGCCCCTGAACGGGAAGAAGTTGCCGATCGTGCGCCGATCCTCGCCACCGGGCGAAGGGTCGACGTCGATCATGTCGCCCTCGCGGGCAATGAGCGTGAAGTCGGTTGCACCGGCGGGGCGAGCCCAGATGCCCCGATCGTTGTCGGTGGTCACGCCGTGCTCGCCCGGGCGGAGGTCGGCCCGGAGAACGACGTCGCCCCGGTTGTTGGTGATCGGGATCAGCAACCGGAGGAAGCGCGCGCCGCCCGTGCCCGGGGCCTCGTCTCCCTTGCGGGCGACCAGCCTCAGTTCACCGGGCGTCCCCTCCCAGATCCCCTCGTCGTTGGTGCTGTTGACGCCTCCCTCGACACGGAGCGCCGCGTAGAAAAGCACGCGGCCGGTGTCGGTGATCAGGGGGAAGGAGAACGAGAGGAACCGTGCGCCGGGGACGCCCGGCGGCTCGTCACCCTCGCGCACGAGCAGGCCCAGCGTGTCGTGGTCGCCGGTGAAGATCGCGGCGTTGTCGTACCCCGTGACAGCCCCCTGCATGACCGCGTAGAACGCGACCTCGCCAACGCCGTTGATGGTCGGGCTGGCGATGATGCCGAATTCGGCGCCGGCGATGCCCGGCACGGGGCTGGCCTCGCGCGCGAGCAGCTCGAGCGTGCCGCCGCGGGTGAGCCAGAGGCAGTCGCTGTCCATGTAGGTCACGCCGTTGACGCCGGTCTCGATCTCGCCCCCGACCGCGAACTCGCCGGAATCGCTCACGATCGGGTCGGAGAGATACCAGAAGTTGCTGGGGGTGCCCGGCGCCGGGTCGCCGCGGCGGGCGGCGACGGCGAGCGAGCCGGGGACGCCGATCCAGCTGCCCCCCTCGTGGCCCGGCGTGGCGTCGCCGACACCCGGGACGAGGAAGCCCGGGAACGCGAGGAGGCCCGAGGCCGTCAGCGAAGGGTTGTTGAAGTCCTCGAACACGGCGCCCTCGGTGCCCGGCGCGCCATCGCCGGCCCGTGCGATGAGGTCGATCGCGTCGAGCGGGCCGGCCCAGATGCCCGAGCTGTTCGTCGAATCGATGCCGCCGCCGTCGTCGCGGAGCGCGGCGTAGAACGCGACCCGTCCGCCCCGGAAGCCCACGAGCGACGGTTCCCCGGTGAAGTAGTTGAACACGGGGCCCGTCGTGCCGGGAGCAGGGTCGCCCTCACGGACCAGGAGCGTCGTTCCGCTCTCGGTGACCCACATTCCGTAGTCGTTGCCGAAGTCGACCGACACACCGTCGCGTTCGATCCCCGCGAGAAAGAGAACTCTTCCCGCCTCGTCCACGGCCGGCGGCTCGTAGCACTCGGCGAACAGCGCCCCATCTGTGCCGGGGGCCGTCGCACCTGTGACCATCAAGAGCTGCGGCGTGGGCCCGCCGGCGAGCGCGGCGCCTGTCAAGCTGGCGTGAATGGCCAGCGTCGTGAACCCCGTTGCCTGTCGGCGCCGTGTGTGCATCTGGCCCCCCTGCGGCGATCGCCAATGTACCGGCACGGGGGGATCTCACCAAGCGGAATCATGGGCAGCCCGCGAGGAAGCCCTGGACGAAGGTGTTGACGTCGATGAGATCAAACAGGCTGTTGCCGTCGAGATCGGCGTCCGGGTCGCTCGCAAGGAAGCCGATGACGAACGCGTTGGCGTCGGCGAGGTCGAGCAAGCCGAACGGCTCCGCGAGGTCGGCAGGGCCGCAGGGCGCGTCGATCCCCGCCCAGAATCCGCCTGTGAGGACGTAGACGCCGCCGGCGGTCGGCGCCGCCGCGTCGTGCTAGGCGAGGGTGCCTGTGAGCGTGTAGGGGCCGGCGGTGCTGGTGCCGCCACCCCCGTCGATGGTCGACCAGGGGATGGCGTGTTCAAGGGCTCCGGCGAGGCCGGCCGCGACCGCGAGTGTGATGGCGTGCGGGATCATCTTGGTGGGCCTCTCTGCGTGTGGGAGCGACCGATTCATCTCGGGCCGATTCACGGGATCACGGTGATGCGCCAGGTGGCGGCGCCGTAGGTGGTGTCGCCCCCGGCCGTGCTCACGATGCGCCAGACCACGACGTTCGGCGACTCGACGTAGGCATAGCCGAGGGTGTGGAAGTTCCAGAGCCGGTACGGCGGCGTGATGATGACGGCCATCCCCGGCATGGCTCCGTTGACCGTGGCGGCGAGCTCGACCTGCCCGCCGCCCGGGCAAAGGAAGCTGGCGCGTGAGTTATTCACGACGATCGGGCGGTAGGCGGTGGTCTGGCGGGTGTCGTCGGGGAAGCGGAGGGCGCCGGAGCCGATGTCGAGCCTGTCCTGCGGGGCGGTCGTGCCGATGCCGACGTGGCCGTACGGGGTGATGTGGATTGCTTCGTTGATGGTGCCGCCGTTCTGGGTGCGAAGCCTCATGCCGATGCTGCTCGTTCCCGAGTCGTCGCGGGCCTGGACGTAGGCGGTCCCGTCGGCGCCGTCGCCCTCCAGGGCGTGGAGCCAGACGTGCCCCTTGCCGTAGTAGTCGCCCTCGTTGTGCAGCGATCGCTTGGGCGCGGTGGTGCCGATGCCGATGTTGCCGTTGGAGAGCATGGTCATGGCCGTGCTTTCGGCGCCGGCCTGCGTGCCGTGCCCGATGAGCAGGTTGCCGGGGCCCTCGCCGTTGCCCGAGCCGGTGGAGATCATCCGCCAGAACTGTCCACCCTCCGAGGTGTTGAGCAGATTGAACCAGGTGCCGGCGGTGTTCGGCGATTCGACGAGCATGGTCGTGCGCTCGTCGCCCGAGACGTGCAGGGGGTGTGTCGGCTGGTCGGTGCCGACGCCGACGCGGTCACCGGCTTCGTTGACGAAGATGCCGCGGGTGTTGATCGCGTAGGGCGACGCGGTCATCGGCGTGCGGTCGGGGAAGGTGAAGTAGGCCGGCTCATCGCCCGAGCCGTCCCAGGCGGGCGTGCGGACCTCGATCTGGAGATACCGGCCGGCGTTGTGGGCCTCGGCGCCGAAGTCGAGCTCGGCGGTGAACAGGCCGCGGTCGACCGAGACGCCCGGGACCGCGTCGGGCGAGCCGACCTCGCCGCCGCCGGTCGTCGCGTCCCACAGGCTGAAGCGGTAGTCGGCCGTGCCGGTGTAGGGCGCGCCCTCAAATCGGAGCGAGCCCTGGTAGGTGAAGGTCGTCGCGGTCTGGGCCGAGGCCTGGGCCGCGATGGCCAGGGTGAGCACGACACCGGCGAAGCCGGCGGTGAGGCGGCGCTGGATGGATCGGGCGGTTTGCATGACTGGTCCTTCCTGGCGGAGTGAGTTTGCCTGGGTGGCCTGGGTGAAGGCTCATCAGAGCACACTTGTTCCCCGAATGGGAGTGACTTCCGGTCAACCCCCGGCATGGCCGGACGGGCTCCCGAACAAGCCTCGGCCGGCAAACGCCGGAATCGGGATACACTCGACCGGCGCAACGACTCGGAGCCGCGATGCAGCAGACCGACACCAGAGAACGCCTCATCGCCGCGGGGCTCGACCTGTTTTATCAGCAGGGCTTCCACGCGACGGGGCTCGACCAGATCCTCGCCGAGGTGGGGACGACCAAGACGACCTTCTACAAGTACTTCGAGAGCAAGGAGGCGCTCGCCCTCGCCTGCATCCAGCGCCGCGACGAGGGCTGGCGAGCCAAGCTGCCCCGGCTTCTCCGCGAACGCGGCGGCGACGACCCGCTCGATCAGCTCCGCGAGGTGTGGGGCGTGTGGCGGGACTGGTTCAGCGACATCGCCTTCAACGGTTGCCTGTTCATCCATGCGTGCAGCGAGTTCCCCAACCCCAACGACGACTGCCACATCGCGGCCCGGGCCAACGTGAACGCGCTGCGCGAGATCGTGCGGGGTCTCGCCGAGGCCGGCGGGCTCGACCATCCCGAGGAGTTCGCCCGCCAGTTCGGCCTGCTGATGCAGGGCGCGATCATCTACGAGGTGATCGACCGCGAGGGCACCGCGGCCCGCACGGCCGCGGAGGTGGGCGAGATGCTGATCGAGCGGGCGCTGATCGCGGGATCGGCGGGGTAGCACCCATGCGTGCCGGCGTCCCGGCGTGTGCCGTCGTCAACGTGGCTGACCACGATCCTGTCCGACGAGCCGCGGGCGCGAGCCCGCGGAGTGCATCAACGGTTCGACGCAGACGTGTGTGCCACGGCCGTCCCGGCCGTGTGGGGTACCTTGGACGCTTCTTCCGCGATCACACGGCCGGCACGGCCGTGGCACGCGGGAACGAACGCGGGCGCGGTGAACCCCACTCAGGAAATCGCCGCGATCGCCCGGCCGACGTAGACGTCGCTCGCGGTGTCGACGCTGAACTCGGCCTTGTCGGTGGGCAAGCCCGGGATATCGGCGGGGGTGAGGTCGCGCTGCCCATCGAGGTCCTTGAGCTGGACGCGATCGGCGACGTCGGGCGTGTCGTGGATGATTACCGCGAACTTCGCGTTCTGCCGGCTCGCGTCGCCCAGCAGCTTCTTGACGTTGCGCGTGGACTTGTCGGATGAGCGGGCGTGCATGGGGCGGACGCCGTCGGAAGCCGGTTCATAGCGGTCGGCCTGCCAGGGCTTGCGATCGTCGGCCTTGTCCTGGTAGCTCTTGCTCTCGACCCCCCGACGCAGGTCGGCGACGAGGCGGCGGACCAGCGTGTCGCTCGTCTCGTCGTTGGCGCCGATGACGAACGCCTCGGGGCGCACCGACGCGGGCCGCCGGCTCACGGCGTCCATCAGCTGGGGCCCCTCCGGCATCAGCCCCTTATCCTCGAGCAGCAGGCTGAGCACGACGTCGCCCATCGCGAACCCCACCGCGGGCGTCGGCGGCCCGCCCAGCAGCTCGATCAGTTTGTCGTAGCGGCCGCCCCCCGCCACGGCCCGCTCGCCCTCGGCGATGACCTCGAAGACGGTGCCGGTGTAGTAGGCGAGGCCGCGGACGATAGAACCATCAAAGGTCAACCAATCAGAGAAGCCACGTTCTGTCAGACTGTCGACAAAGGCCCTTGCCTCTGGCGCAACGATGTCCTCATCTGAATAGGCCCCAAACTCCCTGATACGATCCGGATCATCGCGGCGCCGGAGGTTGAACTGCTTCATCCTCTGCAACATCAGCTCTTTGTATTCAGCCTGATCACTCTCTTCCGCAACACGCAATCTCTCGTCTTCAAGGCGATCCGTAATGTACTGGGCGATAAGACTGCTGGAAACGATCTGTCCAAGGTCGGATTCAAATGAATCGCGCGAATTGTATTTTTTGTAGCGATCAAGCAATGCTATGACCGCAGGTTTACTTGCGGCATCAACCCCAGCCCAATCGAGCATACCTTCCGTCCATCGCCGATCGTTGTATCGGAGAGTAACACTCCCCGCCCCATTCGTTTCAAGAGCCGAGTGCCCTATGAGGCCCACTTCTTCAATTGAGGCGAGGAGCACTGAAACCACATCTGCGCGGTCCACCATTTGGTCGTCAGAACCCAGCACATCCGCATTCCACTGCAAAAACTCCCGCAGCCTCCCCCGCTGGGGCCGTTCCGCCCGGAAGAATGGCCCCGCCATGAACCACCGCGTCGGCTTGGTCAGTTGGCGAGCCCGCGCCGCGTACATCCGCGCCAGCGTGGGCGTGAACTCGGGGCGCATCGCGAACGGGGCCCGCCCCGTCTCCTGGACCTGGGCCACCTCCTCGGGGCTCTTGCCGCTGAAGGCCTGGAAGAGCTCGCCCAGGATGCCCTCGCCGCTCTTGACGGCGTAGAGCTCGGCCTCCTCGAACGTCGGGCCCTCGATCTCCTCGAAGCCGTGGCGGATGGAGGTGTCGCGCCACGACTGGATGATGTAGCGCCGGCGGAGCATGTCCTCGGGGTAGAGGTCGCGTGTGCCCTTGGGGCCCTGGAAGGAGCGGGAAGCCATGGGCTGAGCCTAGGGGGGGAGCAGGGACCGGGCACCGGGGATCGGGGATCGGGGATCAGGGATCAGGGATCAGAAGGGTGGCATGCTCAAGCGGAGCTTGGGCATGTTCTCCGGACATGGCCAAGGCAAGCCTTGACCATGCCACCCGCCGGATTCGAACGAGCCGCGACCGTCAGGGAGCGGTTTCCAAGCATGCCGAGTCAGGACCGCTCCCTCACGGTCGCGGCTCGTTGATCCGCCAAACAGGACCAAGGGCAAGACCCTGACTCACTCCCGCGTCAGCTCGCCGCTCATGACCCACGTCGTTAGCAGCAGGGCGGCCGAGATGGCGGCGCAGATCAGCGTGATCCGGGCCGAGAGGTGCGAGGCGAGCACCGCGATCATCCACGCCGCGAGCGGGACGGCGGCGGCCAGCATCGTCACGCCTCGTTTGCCGGCCCGGGTCATCGTGCCACCGACAACCAGAGATCCGGCATCCACGACGAAACGCGGTCGTCTGTGGAATACGCCCGACGCACGCCCGTTCGAGGGCGCCATTGCTCGCCGTCCTCGGCGCAGCAGTGCAATTGGGCGGACATCACCCGCAGGGCGATGGCACGACTTCGCCGAGGACGGCGAGTCGTGGCACCCA
The DNA here is from genome assembly GCA_023898685.1 of Phycisphaeraceae bacterium. GTDB lineage: Bacteria > Planctomycetota > Phycisphaerae > Phycisphaerales > UBA1924 > UBA1926. The sequence goes on along the minus strand of CP060234.1, from coordinate 1,600,710 downwards.
ACAGGATGGTCTCTGCCCAGCAATCAGAGCCCCAGGGGTTGCGCCGGGGCCCCGTCCGAGGCGTCGTCACGACGCGAGAGCCCGCCGGGAGCCAGCTCACAGCAGCACCCCCCGGAGCAGCACGATCACCACGGCGAAGTAGATCGTCAGCCCCGTCACGTCCATGATCGTCGCCACGAGCGGGTTCGAGCTCGCCGCGGGGTCGAGACCGAAGCGCTGCATGATCAGCGGGAGCTGCGAGCCCACGAGCGAGCCCCAGAGCACGATCCCCACGACGGCCGTGCCGATCGCGAAGCCGACGTAGAGCGGGTGGTCGGTGGAGGCGAGCCCGATGAAGGTGCACACGATCACCGTCAGGCACGCGAGCACGCCGAGGATCGATCCGAGCGCCAGGCCCGACAGCGCCTCGCGTGCCAGGATGCGGGCCCAATCGCCCGGCTCGACGTGGTCGAGCGCGAGGGCGCGCACGAGCATCGCCGCCGCCTGCGAGCCCGTGTTGCCCCCGCTAGAGATGATCATGGGGACGAACAGCAGCAGGATCGCCGCCGACGAGAGCTTGCCCTGGAAGAAGCTCATCACGGTGATCGTGCCGACCTGGAGGACGAGCAGCAGGGCGAGCCACGGCGCTCGCTTCTGGAGCATCTCGCGCAGGCGGGTCGAGAGGTAGGGCGCGTCGAGGGCTTCGAGGCCGCCCAGCTTGTGGATGTCCTCTGTGGCCTCTTCCTCGGCCACGTCGGCGATGTCGTCGTAGGTGACGATGCCCACGAGCAGACCAAGCCCGTCGACCACCGGCATAGCCGAGCGGTCGTGCTTGGCCATCAGCCGCACGGCCTCCTCGCGGTCGTCGGTCGCGTTCAGCGTGCTGTAGCGCCCGTCCATGAGCGACTCGACCGGGGCCTCGGGGTCGGCCAGCAGCAGCGTACGGATGTGCACGTCGTCGACCAGCCGGCCGTCGGCGTCGACCACATAGACCCAGTTGATCGTCTCGGCGTCCCGGCCGTATTTGCGGACCTGGGCCAGCGCCTGCCCGACCGACCACGTCCGGCGGATCTTCACGTAGTCGGGCGTCATCAGGCGGCCGACCGATTCGGGCGGGTAGCCCAAGATCGCCTGCGTCTCCTTGCGGGTCTCCGGGCTCAGGTTGCGGATGATGCGCGTCGCGATCTCGACCGGCAGCTCGTCGAGCAGCTTGACGCGGTCGTCGGGGTCCATCGACTCGACCACCCGCAGCGCCCGCTCGGCCCCAAGCTCGGCGATCAGGACCTCCTGCTCGTCGGGCTCGATGTGCGCGAAGACCTCGGAAGCATCGACCCGGGGCAGCACCCGGAAGGCGATCGCGGCCTCGCCGGCCCCCTGCTCGTCGATCAGGTCGGTGACGAACTCCGCGATATCGGCGTGGTCGAAGGTCTTGAGGGCCTCGCGAAGTTCTCGGAACTTCCCCTCGCGGATCAGCTCGATCACGTCGGGCTTGAGGAGTTGGACCGTCGGGCTTGTCACGAGCGGACTATACCCCCCGGCGGATGCGCCGCCGGGGCCCGGCATAGAATGCGGACGAGTTGATCCCGAGAACAAGGCCCTGCGTGACCCTGCCGATACTGATTGTGGCCAAAGAAGGACAGGTATCGGGGCGGTCAGCATCCGGCGGAGCGGGCCACCGGTCAACAGCCCTGCCAGATCTCGCTCGGCTCGCCGTGTTCGACCCGTTGATTCCGGAGGCGCCATGATCGACAGCCGCAACACGCTCGACCCGGTCTCTGCCGTTCCTCCGGGGGCCGACTTCACGATCCGGCGGACCAACGAATCGGACAAGCCCTGGATCCGCCGGCTGCTCCGCCAGTATTGGGCGACCGAGCAGGTGCTCAGCCGGGGCACGGTGCACAACGTGGTCGACTACGAGGGCTTCGCGGCCTTCCAGGACGATGAGCCGGTGGGGCTGATCGCGTTCCTCATTCAGGGCGACGAGTGCGAGCTCATCACCCACAACTCGATGGCCGACTCGGGCGGCATCGGCTCGTGCCTGCTCGCGGCGGCGAGGAACGAGGCGCGGGCCCGCGGCTGCCGCCGCATGTGGCTCGTGACGACGAACGACAACACGCCCGCGCTGCGTTTCTACCAGCGCCGCGACTTCGACATCTGCGCGTTCCACCGCGACGCGATCACGAAGACGCGGGTCCTCAAGCCCGAGCTGCCCGACGTGGGCCTGTTCGGCATCCGCGTGCGGCACGAGATCGAGATGGAGTATTTGCTGTAGGGGTTGGTGACCGCAAGGCCGTCCCCGCTGCGATCAGGAACTCGGCTCTGGGGCGCCGGTGGTTTGCATGGTACAGTCAGCCAGAGCGGCCCAAGTGACCCATAGGGCCGGCCGATCTTCGTGTGGCGTCGGCATGGCGGCGCGGGGTGGGGCACCCCGGTCGGGCCGACCATCGAGAAGTGAAGTGCGCATACCTGGCCTCCTCAGAGCTCTTCGGGTGACCCGCCCACAAGCCGTCGCGTGCGCTGCGTTCTTCGTCGTCGTGTGCCTCGGTGTCACGCCCGCCAGGGCCCTGCCCCCGCTCGACGAGGTCGTCATGTACGAGGCGAACATCCGCCAGATGAGCGTGGCGGGAGACTTCGCGGGTGTCACCGCCCGCCTCGATCAGATCGAGGCTCTCGGCGTCAACACGATCTGGCTCATGCCCTTCCATCCCGTCGGCGTGGTCAACCGGTACGGCACGCTCGGCTCGCCCTACTCGGTTCGCGATCACCTCGCCGTGGGCGACGAGTACGGCACGATCGGCGACCTGCGGCATCTGATCGACGAGGCTCATGCGCGGGGCATCAGCGTGCTGATGGACTGGGTCGCCAACCACACCGCGTGGGACCACCCGTGGATCACGTCGCACCCCGACTGGTACACGCAGGACGGCCAGAGCCACATCGTTCACCCCCCCGGCACCAACTGGTACGACGTGGCCGATCTCAACTACGACGTCGCCGAGATGCGGGCCGCGATGATCGGGATGATGATCTGGTGGGCGCAGAACACCGACATCGACGGCTTCCGCATGGACGCGCCCGACTTTATCCCCTTCGACTTCTGGGCCGAGGCCGTGCCGGCGGTGCGCGCGAGCACGGGCCGGCCGCTGCTCATGCTCGCCGAGGGGGCACGGCCCGATCACCACGCCGCTGGGTTCGATCTCACCTTCGGCTGGCGCTTCTACTACGGCCTGCGCCACACGATCATCGAAGGCTGGTCAGCCGGCGAGATCGCCCAGGCCCACGCCGAGGAGTATGCGCCGGTCCCGCCGGGCAAGAGTGTGCTCCGCTGGACAACCAACCACGACGAGACCGCTTATGACGCGCCGCCCCCCGTGCTGTTCGGGAGCCTCGACGCCTCGCTCGCGGCCTACGCGTCGATGATCCTGTACGGCGGCACGCCGCTCATCTATTCGGGCCAGGAGGTCGGCAGCACCAACAACACGCAGATCGTCGAGCATGACCCGATCGACTGGAACACGAATCCGGGCCTGCCCGATTGGTACGCCTGGATCATCGGGATGCGGCAGCAGCACGAATCGATCCGCAGCGGGCTGATCACCGATCGCAGCACGACCAACACCCTGGTGGTCGCCCGCACGCTGGGTGATGAACGCGTCGCGGCGATGATCAACGTTCGGTCTTACCCGGTCACAACGGCGGTCCCCGTGAGCTGGGCCTCGACCTGGACCAACATACAAACCGGCCAGACGATCCAACTCGAGGGCGCCCGGACGCTCCAGCCCTACGAGATCGGCATCCTCGCCCTCGACCATTGGCCCGGGTTCGTCGTCTCGGGCGCGCTCCAGACCGAGCAGGGCGACCCGGCCGACTGGGACCCGGTGAACAGTTCGCTCTTGTGCGCTCGCGAGGGCGCAATCTACACGGTCCGGGCGCACAACCTCGCCAACGGCACGCCGTACGACTTCGAGATCGTGACCGATCGGGGCCATCCGCCGGTCGGTGCGAGCGACCCGCGGATCGCCGCCGGGCTCCGGGCCGTGGGCGACGCGGACGGAACGATCACGATCATCGTCGACGACGGGCTCACGAACAACAAGGGCGGGCCGGCCGTGTGGATCGACACCGACGCCGCCTCGCTCCAGGTCGTCGGCAACTTCATGGATGAAGCGGGCGGCGCCGCCGACTGGAACCCCGCCGACCCGGCGTTCGCGATGACGCCTCTCGGCCAAGGACGCTACGTCTACACGGCAACGATCAGCACGCCCAACGACTTCGGCTTCAAGACCACCTACGGCGCTGGCTGGAGCCACCAGGTCGGCATCGACGGCTTCAACGACAACGCGCTCGTGCTCCCGTTCGCGACCACGACACCCAACCAGCAGGTCCGCCTGTTCGTCGATCTCCGCGCCCAACGCCTCGAGGCCTGGACCGGACCGTGCGGCCTCGACCGGAATGGGGATCTTCGCCTGGACATGTTCGATCTGATCGACCTGTTGCGTGCCGTCGACGAGGCTGACCCGGCCGCCGATGTCAACGTCGACGGCGTCGTCGACAGCGCCGATGTCGCCGCGTTCGTGGACGCGATGGCGACGGGCTGCGACTGAGCCCGATCAGAGCACCCTCTCCAAGGCCTCTGAAGGCGCGACGGTCGGTGCCCGCAGCTCCACTCAAATGGCCCCGCCCGGATTCGAACCGGAGACCGAGCGATTATGAGTCGCCTGCTCTAACCGCTGAGCTACAGGGCCGCCCGCGACCGAACGCGGTGTCCACAGGGTATCGCCCCGAGCCTGCCGGCAGCCGGCCCCGGACACGACAAGCCGAAAAGCCCACCATGCAGCGTCCTACTCCACCGTCTCTACACCCGTCACGCCTTGCACCCGGTCCAGGAGATTCTGCTCGATCCCCATACGCAGCGTGACCTCGCTCGAAGGGCAGCCCACGCACGCGCCGTGGAAACGCACGCGCACCACGCCCGCCGCCGTCACCTCGATCAGCTCGAGATCACCGCCGTCGGCCTGGATCGCCGGGCGGATGAGGTCGAGCACCGCCGCGACACGCTCGGTCAGCCCCCTGGATGGCTCGTCCGTCACACGATGGTCCTCAAGACACCCACCGAACACCCGCGCCGGCGAGAATGGGCTCTCCCGGGCCGCGGTGGTAGAGTAGCAGATCATGAATGACCACTCACGGCGCCGTCCCCTCCCGGCCCCGACAAGACGCCGCACCGCCCGCCTTGCTCTGGCCCTGGCGATCGCCGGCCTGGCGACCGCCTGCACCTCGTCGCGGCCCATCACCACGCCCATGCTCGACACGCGCAACCCCGAGCTCAAGGTGCCGCGCCGCGTCGAGGCCGCCCGGCTCGCGTGGGACTCGGCCCGCCAGGACCCCGACCAGCGCGCCAAGGCCCGGGCGATCTTCAAGTCGCTCGTGTGGTCGACGCAGACGCCCCGGCCGCTCCGACTCGACCTCGTGCGCTACCTGCTTGACGACGATTCGCCCGAGGGCGAGGCCGATTCACGCTCGTTCACCACACTCCGCCTGCCCACCGAGCCCGACCGCGAGGTCGTGGGGATGATGGCGGTCGCCGCCGCCCGCAACAGCTGGACCGAGGCCGCCCCGTCGCTGGTCCGCCGCCTCGCCGAGCCCATCGACGACATCCCCGATCGCGAGCGTGTCGAGGCCCAGGCCCTCATGCGGCTCGAACCCGGCACGCCCCTCGAGCGGATCGTCTTCGACGTCTTCGCCAATCCCGACACTGGTCCGGCCGAGATCGCCTGGGCCAAGCGCGTCCAGGCCGACGCCTGGAGCCTGCTCTCGCGCCTCGACCCCGATGGCTCGACACGCCGTTCGCTTATCCTCGACCCGGGCGTCGCGGCGATGGGCGCTTCGGGCCCGCTGCTACGCGATCTGCGCGTCGCGGTCGACGAGCTGGGCATCGTGCCCGATACCGCGATGGAACTCGAGTGGCTGCGCACCCTCCGCGACCCGTCCGACAGCGAGGCCGCCCGCAACCAGGCCTGGTGGCGTGAGGTCAGCTCGCTCGTCACCACCCTCGACGACGGCCAGCGCGCGGGGCTCGCGCTGCGCCACCTCGAGCCGATCCGGCTGGCTTCGCACAAGTCGCCACGCCTGCTCAAGGCGACCCGGGCCGAGCTCATCTCGCTCCTCGCCGAGAAGCTGGAAGGCCGGACCCGCCACCGCCGCACCGCGGAGAACAACGGCGTGTATGTCGCGACCACCGAGCGGTTCGAGGACTGGGCCGACGAGCTCTCGTGGGGCGACGCCCTGGCGCTCTCGATCATCGACGACGCACTCCACGCCCCGGGCATCGTCCAGACCGTCTTCCAGCAGGTCGAGCTCGACCGACGCGACCACCAGACCGAGTATGGCGGCGTGCTCGAAGCGGTCACGGCGCCGGACGGGCGCGTCGGGGGCTATCGCATGGTGCTCTTCCCGCCGCGACCGCGAGACCGCGTCAGCGACGAGCGGTTCATCACGAGCGAGGACATGGTCGCCTATTCCACCCGCGGCATCGCCCACTACCACATGCACGTGCAGAAGCCCAAGAACTACGACTACGCGGGGCCCAGCGTGGGAGACTCGCGCAACGCCAGACTCAGCGGGCGGAACTGCCTCGTCTTCACGTCCATATCCGACGATCGCCTCGACATCGACTACTACCAGCCGGACGGCGTCGTGATCGATCTCGGCGAGATCGCCCGGTAGACGCCCCTGCATGGCCCACCTCTATGTCATCGTCGTGCTCGTGTCGCTCCATCTCGCGGGCACGGGTGGGTTCGGCCTTCTGCCGGCGACCGTCCCCTGGTGGGCCGCCTGGCCGCTCGTGCTCACGCCGTTCATCGTGCTGGGTGTGCTCGTCACGCTGGTGAGCGCCTGGTGCACGCGGCGACTCGACCGGCGGGGCGACCTGCGGGCCATCACGCTCGCCCACCGGGCCTTCGCGCTCGCCCGCACGCTGGCGCTGGTGTGGCACCTCGCCGCCGTCTTCCTGCTGGGGCTGCTGGGGCTCGTCCGCCGGTTCACGGGCGACCTCGTGCTCGTCGACGAACTGATCGCCTCGATCCCCGCGCTCGCCCTGCTGCTCTGGACCTATCGCCTCGCCCACCCCATCGAGCGACGCCTCCGGGCCGCGGTGATGATCCGAGACCTCGACGAGGGCCGACCCATCTACGCGTTCCCGGGGCCCTGGGCCTACGTGCTCGGCGCTGTGCGGAACAACCTCTCGATCATGGCGGTGCCGCTTGTGCTCATCCTGGGCTGGGCCGAGGTGCTCGACCGGATCTTCGAGGCCTCGGGTCTGCTTGCGGGCGCAGGCCAGGATTCGCTCCTGCTCTACGTCGAGCCGGCGGTGCAGATCGCGGGGGCGCTCCTGATCTTCTCGCTCATCCCCCCGCTCATGGTCAAGGTGTGGGACACCGTGAAGATCCCACCCGGCGAGCTGCGCGACGGGCTCGAGACGCTCGCCCGGACGCACAAGATCCGCGTGCGCGACTTCCTGATCTGGCGCACCGGGGGCATGATGCTCAACGGCGCCGTGATCGGGCTCACGCCCTGGCTCCGCTACATCGTCCTCACCGACGCCCTGCTCGACAACCTGCCGGAGATCGAGGTCGAGGCGGTCGCGGCCCACGAGGTCGCCCACGTCCGCAGGCGGCACATGGTCTGGCTCGCGATCTCCGTCCTGGGCTCGGCGATGGTGCTGGGGGAAGCCTCGATGCTCGTCAGCCGGGAGTGGTCGCTGGGCGAGCTGGCGGAAACGTGGATCGGGGGCGTTGTCACGCTCGTTGGGGTGCTGCTCGTGCTCGGCGCGGTCAGCCGGCGGTTCGAGTGGCAGTCCGACGCGTTCGCCGCCAAGCACCTCACGCGGCAGCTCGCGGGCGACGACGCCTCGACCGTATCGCCCCAAGCCGCCGACGCGATGTCCAACGCCCTCGCCCGCGTCTCGCGGCTCAACGGGATGCCCCAGAAGAAGTTCACCTGGCGCCACGGCTCGATCGCGACGCGACGCAAGCGCCTCGCCGCGCTGGTTGGTCAGCCACTCGACCGACTCCGCATCGATCGGCACGTGCGCACGGTGCTGGTCCTCGCGGCCATCGCCTTCCTCGCGGGGCTGGCGCTCACCGCGGCGGGCATGATGGGTTGGCCGCCCTACGCTGGTGCGTGAAACTCACCGAACTCGAACAGAAGATCGCCGACAACATTGCCGCCCGCGCCGAGGCCCTGCTCGATGACCTGCGCCTGCACGTCAACACGCCCACGGGCAAGGGCCACAAGCCCGGGCTCGACGAGACGCGCGAGCGGTTCACCGCGAGGCTCGCGGCGCTCGGCGCCACGGTCGAGCTGTTCCCGGGCGAGCGCAAGCCCGACTGGCTTATTGGCGGCTCGCCCGACACCGAGCCACCCCCCACCGCCGTCTGCCGGCGCACGCGTGAGGGCCTGCCCAGGATCATGATCGCGGGCCACCTCGACACGGTGCACGACCCGGAGAGCAACTTTCGCGAGCTGACGATCGGCCCTGACGGCAAAACGGCGACCGGACCGGGCTGCGTCGATATGAAGGGCGGGCTCGTGATCGCGGTCGCGGCGCTCGAAGCGTTGGAAGACGCCGGGGCCGACACCTCGTGGACGTTCTTCTTCAACAGCGACGAGGAAACGGGCAGCTACCACAGCCGGACGGTGATGGAAGACGAATCTCGCGCGCACGACTTGGGCCTCGCGCTCGAGCCCGCGCTGCCCGGGGGCGAACTCGCGATCGAGCGCATGGGCGCGGGGCAGTTCATGATCGAGTGCAGGGGCCGCAGCGCCCACGTCGGGCGGGCGTTCACCGACGGCGTCAGCGCGGTCAACAAGCTCGCCGAGTGCCTGGTCGAGATCGCGAAGATGCCCGACCCCGACAAGGGGCGGATCCTCAATGTCGGGCCTCTTCAGGGCGGCTCCGTGGTCAACGCCGTGCCCGATCTGGCGCGCGCGTGGGGCAACGTGCGGTATCCCACCCCGGAAGTGGGCGAGGAGATCGGGAAGATGCTCGACGCGCTCGCGACCGCCACCGACGCGGTGCCCTCGGTCGCGGTGCTCCGCAGCTTCAACCGCCCCGCCAAGCCCATGCTGACCGAGACCGAGGCGCTCGGGCTGCGGGCGCGCGAGGTGGCCGAGGCGCTGGGACAGAAGCTCCCGTTCGCGAAGACCGGGGGCGTCTGCGACGGCAACATCATGCAGAACGTGGGCTTGCCCACGATCGACACGCTGGGCGTGAGAGGAGGCGGGCTGCACACCCCGGACGAGTGGATCGACCTTTCGAGTCTGGTCGAGCGGTGCCAGTTGCTCGCGATCCTCATCCATCGGCTGTGCTCGGCCTGACGGTCGCGATGAAAGCGAATCGGCTGTTCCACGAATCAGGATGGTGATACGCTGAATACGGTCCGACGCGGGTCTGTCTCGGGACGGGCCGTATCGGGCCGGGCCTCACGCGGGCCCCCTCTTGGGAAGGTACGACCATGCGCGCGCAGATCGGGGTGCGGAACGGACTGGGAATCGTGGCGATGTCGGGCTGGCTCGCCCTCGTGCTCGCCGCGGGGGGCTGCGAGAAGAAGCAGAACGCCTCGGCGGTTTCCGGCCCCGCCGCGACCGGGGGGACCGCGGCGGAAACGTCCGTGCGCCCCGCAGCCCCGGCCCCGACCGAGGCCGAAGTCGAGTTCGCCGCGTTGAAGGAGAAGCTGCCCTCGCTCGAGCGGCTTGAGCAGGCTCTGGAGGGCGCGCCGGTGAACGCGGGCCTGACGCGGGCCGATCTGCTCAAGAAAGCCCGGGACTGGATGAAGGAGCACAAGGGCGATCTCTCCCCGCGCGAGCAGGAGCTGCAGGCCCAGGTGCTCGCGATGCTCGAGCAGCTGATGGACGCCGAGCACCTCTCGCTCTCGCAGGCGGTGGCGCTGAGCGAATCGCAGCTGCTGGGGCTGTGGGGGATGGACAAGAACGGCGACGGGCGCCTGAGCGAAGAAGAGGCGATGTCCGGCATGGACATGTGGATGCACATGGACAGCGTCATGCAGGACTACTTCAAGGAACGCTTCGACACCGACGGCGACGGCGAGCTCTCGCCCGAGGAGCAGCAGGCCAGCCGCGAGCTGATGGTCCAGAACCAGCTGCCGCTGATCGACACGATGATCGAGCGGGCGACGCTGGTGACGTGGGACATCAACCACGACGGCGTGGTCGACGACGCCGAGAAGCAGGAAGGCGAATCGTCGTTGACGTTCACCGACTTCAACGGCGACGGCGAGATCAAGGACATGGAGCGGCTTGCGGGCTACCAGTCGCTGCTTCTGCAGATGGGCCAGGCGATGACGCTGCTCGAACAGCCCGACCCGATGGCGCTCCAGGCCCAGATCCAGGGCGAGATGGAGGCGCTCAACACCGAGCTGATGCCCCAGGAGCCCGACTTCGATCTCGACGGCGACGGCTCGCTGGGTGACACCGAGCGCGAGGCCTACCAGCAGGCCATCGCCGCGGCCCAGAAGGAGATCCAGACGAAATCGATGGAGATCGTGCAGAAGCAGGCCGCGCGGTTCATGATGGCCCAGTACGACATCGCGATCAACAAGCTGGACACCGACGGCAACGGAGCGCTGCTGGACGCCGAGTGGGAAGCGGGCTACAAGAACCTCCGCGTCGAGCGCGACCAGAAGCTGTTCCGTTACTTCTACGACGCCGACCGCGACGGCGCGGTGTCCGACCCCGAGGTGGCGCGGTTCATGGACAGCTACGACGGAAAGAGCGGCTACGCCGACGCCAACCTCGACGGCCGGGTCGACGCGAACGATCTCCGCTTCTTCCTCGACCACGTGACGGCGCAGTAGTACAGACGGCCGCGTTGGCCCCGAATCCGAGCCGCGGGCGTGAGAGGCTATTGCATCGCGCTCACCCGCACTTCTGTCCGAGTTCTTGTTGCGGGCGCGTTTGCAGATCTCCTCCCCCGTCACCGACGGGGGAGGTGCCGACGCGCAGCGGAGGCGGAGGGGGTGCCCCGGAAGGTGCGTCCCAAAGCGCCCGAAGAACCCCCTCCGACCCGCCTTCAGCGGGCCACCTCCCCCGTCGGTGACGGGGGAGGAGGGGATTGATGCAACAGCCTCATTCGCCCGCGGCTCGGGTGGAAATCGCGGAGGCCAGCAACGGCCCGAGCCCATACCCCCAACGCGTGTACACTCCTCGCGTGCAGGGGACCAAGCCGATCATCGCCGGGGCGTTGCTCGCCCTCGTCGTGCTGCTGGGCGTGCCGTTCGCGGCGCACGTGCGCTCGGACGTGCCGCCGGGCGCCTGGCGGCGGCTGGTGGTCGTCACGCCGCACGTGCAGCAGATCCGCGACGAATTCGCGAGGGCGTTCGGCGCGTGGCACCAGCGCGAATACGGCGAGGCGGTTACCGTTGACTACCGCACCCCGGGAGGGACGAGCGACATCCTCCGCCAGCTCCAGGCCGAGTTCCGCGCGAGGCTGGCCGAGGGGCGGTACACGCTCAAGAAGCAGGGCAACGGGTACGAGGTCGAGATGGAGCCCGGCACGATCGGGGCAGACCTCATGTTCGGGGGCGGCAGCTATGACCACGGGCTGGTCGCGCGCGGCGTGAAGGCCACGCTCGAAGGCCCGGACGGACCCATCGAAATCGACGTGCCGATGTCAGCTCCCGCGGGGCTCAGCAAGGCCGAGCTCGACGAGGCGTTCGGCGAGAACAAGATCGGCACGCAGACCCTCTACGACCCCAAGCAGTACTGGGTCGGCACGGCCCTCTCGAGCTTCGGCATCGTCTACAACCGCGATGCCTACACGCGGCTGGGGCTCGAGACCCCGAAGTCGTTCAACGACCTGACCGATCCCCACCTCCGCGGCTGGCTGGCGCTCGCCGACCCCCGCCAGTCCGGCTCGATCACGACCACGTTCGACTCGATCCTGGGCAACCACGGCTGGGTCGAGGGCTGGCGGATCTTGCGCGATATGTGCGGCAACACACGCTACTTCACCAGCGCCTCGACCAAGCCGCCCGCGGACGTATCAACAGGCGACGCCGCGGCGGGCCTCGCGATCGATTTCTACGGGCGGGGGCAGGCGCAGGAGGTGGCCGACGCGGGCGACCCCGACCGGATGGGCTACATCGACCCGGCGGGCGAGGTGTACATCGACGCCGACCCGATCAGCATCCTGCGCGGCGCCCACGACACCGAGCTGGCGCGGCGATTCCTGCGGTTCGTGCTCAGCGAAGAGGGGCAGGCGCTCTGGCAGTTCCCGGCGCTCGACGGCCCGGACGGCGCGTCGAACCCCGTGGGCCCGGGCGGCGAGAAGTTGGGCCCCAAGCACAATGAGCTGCGCCGGATGCCGATCCGGCGCGACATGTACGCGAAGTACTTCGACCACTTCCGTGACAAGGTCAACCCGTTCGAGATCGCGTCCAACACCGCCAACCCGGGCTGGCGGACGGGCGTGATGATGATGATGGGCTGCTTCGGGATCGACTCGGGCGAGCACTGCCGGGCCGCGTGGGACGCGATCGCCCGCGCGGGCGACGACCCCGCCTTCCCCGCCGACGTGCTCCGCGAGATGACCAGGCGGTTCCACGTCTTCCCCGAGACCCCGATCGCGGACAAGGACGGTTCGGTGAGCCTCGTGCCGTTCACCGAGGCGACCTACCACCAGGTCCGCAACGCGTGGCGTGACCCGGTCCGAGAATCACAGCTCCGGATCGACTACACGGCGTTTTTCATCGATCGGTACCGCGAGATCGTGGAGATGGGCCGGAATCGGTCGATGGTGCCCATGCGCGGTTCATCCGCGCGCACCGGGGCCGATGGGGCATGAATCCAAGACTGCCGACACTGCTGGGCAAGGTCGAGCGCGGCGAACTGCCGCCCCACGCGAAGATCGTCGCCACCCTAGGCCCCGCGAGCCAGGCGCCCGAGATGGTCCGCAAGCTCATCGAAGCGGGCGTCGGGGTGTTCAGGCTGAACTTCTCGCACGGCGGGCTCGAGGACCAGCTCACTCGCCTGCAGACCGTCCGCCGGGTCGCGGGCGCGCTGGGCCGGCAGATCTGCGTCTTGGGCGATCTCCAGGGCCCCAAGATGCGCGTCGGGCCCGTGCCCAATCTCTGCGAGGGCGGGGGCATCGTCATCGACGCCGGCGACGACGTGCTCTTCCGCGTCGACCACGAAGAGGCCGAGATGAACGGCTCGGGCGACGACGTCTCGGCCGTCCTCGGGACGACGTTCAACGCGATCTTCACCGACGTCGAGCCCGGACAGAGGGTGCTGATCAACGACGGGGCGATCCGGATGCTGGCCGTCGAGCGGCGCCAGGGCGAGTGGCTCCGCTGCCGGGTCACGGTGGGCGGGCGGATCACCTCGCACAAGGGGATCAACCTGCCGGAGAGCGACCTCCGCGTGCCCGCCATCACCGACCGCGACTGGACCTGCGTCGAGTGGGGCGTGCGGCACGGTGTCGACGCGTTCGCGCTCTCGTTTGTGCGCACGCCCGACGAGGTGCTCGAGCTGAAGAGTCGGCTCGAGGGGATGGTCTCGGTCGAACGCGAATTCGGCAGCGACCCGCTCGCGAACATGTTCCCCGTGATCGCGAAGATCGAGAAGCCCCAGGCGATCGAGCGCCTCGACGAGATCATCGAGGCGGCCGACGGGGTGATGGTGGCGCGGGGTGACCTCGGCGTCGAGATGGAGACGCAGCAGGTGCCCGTCGCCCAGAAGTACATCCTCGAGCGGGCGAAGAAGCACGGCAAGCCCGTCATCGTCGCGACGCAGATGCTCGAGACGATGATCGAGAACCCGATCCCCACGCGGGCCGAGGCGTCGGACGTCGCCAACGCGATCTTCGATGGGGCCGACGCCGTGATGCTCAGCGGCGAGACCGCGGTGGGCAAGCACCCCGCCCTCGTGGTCGAGACGATGCGGCGGATCATCGAGGCGGCCGAGGCGTGGATCGGGCAGACGCCCCACACGCCCAGCGAGGCCGACCTGCCCGAGTATCCCTTCCGTTCGGCCGCGCTGGCGCTCGGGGCGTGGCACGTCGTCGATAAGGCGGGCGTCAAGCTGGTCGCGGTGTGGAGCGAATCGGGCGGGATGGCGCGGTACCTCAGCCAGACGGGCCTGCGCGTGCCGATCCTGGCGTTCAGCTCGTCCGGGGCGGCGTGCCGGCGGATGAACATCATGGGCGGCGTGATCCCGGTGCACACCGATCCGCCCGAGACCGGCACGCTGCACGACTGGACCGACCACGTCGAGCGGCTTGTGCTCGAGCGCCGCTACGCCAGGTCGGGCGATGCGGTCGTGCTCATCGCCGGCAAGCCGCTCGGCAGCGTGCTCGGCCAGGACGCGATGGCGATCCTGAGACTGGGCGACCCGGGCAGCGGCTTCCGCTCGCAAGACGGCGACTGAGGCTGCGTCCGCACCGTTCGCGCTCGCCGACCGCTTCGTTCGCCAAGGCCCGCCTCACCCCTTCACCGCGCCCGCGGTCAGACCCGCGATGAACTCCTTCTGCAGCAGCAGGAAGAGGATCATCACCGGGGCGACCGAGACGACCGTCGCCGCCATCTGCAGGCCGTAGTCCTGGTAGTAGACGCCCTTGAGCTGCGATATCGCGACCGCGAGGGGGAACTTCTGCGGATCCTGGAGGATGACCTGGGGCGAGATGAAGTTGTTCCACCACATCAGGAAGGTGATGAGCATGAACGCCCCGATCATGGGGCGGAGCAGCGGGAGCACGATGACGAAGAAGGCCCGCAATTCGCCGCACCCGTCGATGCGGGCCGCCTCGAGCAGCTCGCGCGGGACCGACTGGATCGTCGCCTGACGGAAGAGGAAGACGCCGAAGGCGGGCGCGATGCCGGGAAGCAGCAGCCCGGTGAAGGTGTCGAGCAGGGAGAGGTGGTAGAGCAACTCGTAGGTCGGCGCGAGCAGCAGGGGGGGCGGGATGATCAGCGCCCCCAGCACGAGCACCGTGATCGGCCCCCGTCCCCGGAATCGATAGCGGGCGAGCGCGAACCCGCCCGCGGCGCAGGCGAGCGTCGCGACCACGGCGCTGACCGACGAGACGAAGAACGAATTGAGGATGGCCGAGCCCATGTGGGCCTCGCCGAAGAGGCGGGTGAAGTTGCTGAACGTGAGGTGGTCCCAGGCAATGCCCAGGAAGCCATCACCCCGGGGAAGGAAGAGCCACTTGAAGTCCTCGCCGCTTTTCACCGCGGCGCAGAGCATCCACGCGATCGGGATGAGCGTGATCGCGGCCGCCGCGAGGAGCGGGGCGTGGGTGAGCGTCGACTTGGTCGCGTTGCGTGCGGCGCTCATGCCTTCTCCCCCCGCGTGATGACGAGCTGTCCCAGCCCGGCGAGAAAGAGGAAGACCGCGATGATCCAGCCGAGAGCGCTCGCGTAGCCCAGGTCGCCCGTCTCGAAGGCCTCGCGGTAGAGGTACATCACGAGCGTGAGCGCGCCGTTGTCGGGCCCCGCCCCGCCGTAGGGCGTCTGGCTGAAGATGATGAACGGCAGCTCGAAGAGCTGGACGGACCCGATGATCGAGAGGAGGACGACGAACGCGCCGACGGGGCGGATCGCGGGCAGCGTGACGTGGAAGAAGCGTTGGGCCTTGGAGGCGCCGTCGATCATCGCGGCCTCGGTGAGCGAGCGGTCGACGTTCTGGAGGGCGGCGAGGAAGTAGACCATGTTGAAGCCCACGTACATCCACAGCGCGGTGATGATGAGCATGGGCATGATGTGGACCTGGAGCCAGGGATAGTCGAGGCTGAAGCCGAAGATGCCGTGGAGCGTCTTGTTGATCAGCCCGGTGCGCTTCTCGAACATGAGCGAGGCGATCATGCCCGAAAACACCAGCCCGACGAGCTGGGGCGAGAAGAAGATCAGGCGGTAGAACGATCGCCCCCTGAGGGTGGGCCGATTGAGCGCGAGCGCGAGAAGCAGCGCGAGCGGGAGCTGGATGAAGACCGAGCCCAGTGTGAAGACCAGCGTGTTGCGGGCGGCCTTCCAGAAAAGCGGATCGATGAGCAGCAGGCGGAAGTTCTTGATGCCGACGAAGTCGCTCGTGCCCGGGCCGAAGGACCGCTCGGTCGCGAGCCCCAGCGAACGGATGAGCGGGTAGACGATGAACACCGCGAAGATGAGCAGGAACGGGGCGAGCAGGATGTAGGGGGCCGGGCCCGGACGCTCACGCATCAGCCGTCACCCCCGGGGTTGTCCTGGCTCGTCTTGCTCGAATCGCCCTCGCGGAACACGGCCGTTCGCGCCATCTGCCGCTCGACCTCGGCCTGAGCGTCGTGCAGCAATTCGAGGGCCTTCGGCTGGAGCGCCCCGGGGTCATAGACCTCGCCGCTCTTCGCGTACTCGAGAAGCCGCATCCCGGCGTCAGAGACGCGCTCGATCGCCCGGCGGTTGTAGGGCGAGGACGACCTCGCGGGGATGTGTGGAGCCATCTGGATGTAGAGCCGCCCCTTGGCCTGCCCGCCGAAGTAGGGGTCTGGCTCGTCGAAGACGGGGTCGTCCCAGTGCTCGGTGATCGGTGTGATGATGTCTCCCACGCGGTAGAGCGTGCGGGCGAGTTCGTCGGAGAGGTAGAGGTGCTTGGCAAACTCCCAGCACGCGTCGAAGTCCTTCGCGGTCTTCGGGATCGCGAGCATCGTGCCGCCCCAGACGCTGGTGCGCAGCCCGCCCGGCTCCCACGCGGGCAGGGGCATGAGACGGAGCTTGCCCGACAGCTCGGGCAGTTCCTTGTTCCACACATCGCACATCCAGTCGGGGAAGAAGTAGCACGCCGCATAGCCCTGACGCTTCAGGTCGTTGCCCGACTGCGTGAAATCGGGCGCCTCGCACGCGATACGGTCGGGCCCGACGCACCACGACACGAGCTCGGCGAGAATCGCCGCGTTCGTTGCGGTGTCGATCGTCGCCCTCCCGTCGGCGTCGAACAGGGCGCCGCCCGCCTGGAGGATCAGCAGCTCGTCCTTGTCGAGGTCGGTGGGCCAGTAGGCGAGGGGATAGCGGTCCACGTCGCCGTCGCCGTCCGCGTCGACGATCAGCGGGCGCATCACGCGCTTGAAGTCGTCCCAGGTCTCGATCAACGTCACATCGATGCCGGCGGCCTCGATCAGATCGGTGCGGTAGCCCAGCAGCACCGGGTGGACGTCGTGCGGGATGCCGAAGATGTGCCCCCGCGAGGTCCAGGGCCCGAACGAGGGCGGGTTGATCCGGTCGATCAGGCCCTCCTCGCGCATCCGGTCGGTGAGGTCAGTAAAACCCACGGCCTCGAGCGGACCCGTAAAGGCGCGGCCGGCGATCGATCGCTCGACCTCGATCAGGTCGGCCGTCTCGACGCCCGCGTAGAACCCCGCGAGCATGCGGTGCTCGACCGCGGCGAGGCTGAGCAGCTGGAGGTCGACGCCCGGGTCATGGTTCTCGTTCCACGCGTCGACGATGGGGCGGTACATCGCCGCGTGGGGGCGGGCGAAGGTCCACATTGTCAGCCCCTCGGCCTTGTGCCCTCCCCGCACCGCGACGCCGACGCTCGACAACACGGCGATGGCGACGACGATCCAGACTCCGAGTGAGTAGTGCCGCAAGGCGGGGCCCCGTCGAAACTGATGCGGCGCCGGGTGCGCCAACGTTCAGAGGCATGGTAACGGGTGTGGCGATCAGCAGGGCGCCGTTGAAGCGCCTGAAACAGGGGAAAACCGGCGTGCGGGTCTCTCGGGGTGCCACTGCTCGCCGTCTTCGGCGCAACAGTGCTCCGGGCAACATCGCACTTCGTGCGATGGCACGACTGCGCCGGGGACGGCGAATCATGGCACCCACAACGGATGCCTGCTCACGGCGAACGACCCCTCACCTTCCCCGGATCACCATGCCGTCGGGTCGCAGCCGGATGGGATGCTTGGGCCGCATTCCCGTCGAGCCGTTGATCTCGAATCGCGTCGGATGGCGGACCTGGAACGAACCCACCGCGTTGCCGTTGAGGGCGCGCGTGAGCCAGCGGGCCGCCTCGACCCCCAGCTGCTCGGCGTTCTGGCACACCGCGGTGTAGGGCGGGAACGTCCGCTTGCGGACGTCGGAATCGTCGAACCCGACGATCGAGAACTCCTGGGGAACGTGCACGCCCAATTCGAGGCAGCGGTGCAGCGCGCCGATGGTCGAGAGCGGCGTGGTGATGTAGATCGCGGTCGCCGGGTCGTCAAGGCCCAGCACGCGGTCGATCGTCTCCGACCCGCCCTCGGGGCTCGACGGCAGAGGGACGACGAGGTCGCGGTCGATGGCGATGTTGTGCTTGTCGAGCGCCTCGAGGTAGCCCGCCTCGCGGTCGCGGTGGTCGGTGTCCATCACTGTGTGGGCGCCCAGCGCGATGCGCTTGTGCCCCTGGTAGATCAGGTGCTCGACCGCCTTCACGCTGTCGAGCCGCGAGTCGCCGCAGACGTAGTTCACGCCCGCCTGGGTGCTGCGATCCGCGACGATGATGCACGGAAAGCCCTCCGCGACGATCTCCTCGGCCAGCGAGCCCGAGGCGAGGGCGCGAAGGATCACGCCCCTGACGCCCTTGCGGCGGAAGAACCGCGTGTAGCTCTCGCCCGGCTGCTTGTCGCGGGCGAGGTTGACGATCGTGACGTCGAAGCTCTGCTCGTTGATGCCCTGGAGAATGCCCGAGAGCATCGCCGACTCGAAGTCGCCGAAGCTGGTGCGCACCGGGTCGGATGGGTAGACGAGCCCCACCACGTTGGCGGGTGTGCGGCTCATCGCGGGGACGTAGCCCAGCCTGTTGGCCACATCGATGACCTTCTGCTTGGTCTCGATGTTCACCTCGGGGTGGTCATTGAGCGCCCGCGAGACGGTCGCGACCGACACCCCGACCTCCTTGGCGATCTTGCGGACCGAGGCCATCTCAGTCACCCCCTCGCGGCGCGCTGCTCAGGGCTTTGGCTTTGGTCGGCAAAGGGCGTCTCCTTGTGTTCGTGAAACAGTTACGAACTCATTCACCATATCTGAAGCCGCACCGGATTTCCACACTGATGTCAGCTTTTCGGGTTCCGCGTTGGCATACTGGACGCGCGTCACGACCGATCAAAGACCTGTTTTTGTACGCCTTGTGCGACGACCGAGTAACTGTTACGCTTGTTTTGCCGGGCGATGATGCCGGGCCACGCTTCGCATGAGGTCCAATATGACCCGCACATGGCTCCAACTGGTGGTGCTGACCGCACTTCTCGCCGCGTCCGTCCGAGCCCTCGGGCAGGCCGACACGGGCTCGATCGTCAGAATCCGAGACACGGGCGACCGATTCGAACTGACGCTCAACGGCGAGCCCTATTTCGTCAGGGGCGCGGGGGGCCAGGGTCATCTCGATGTCCTCACGGCCGCCGGGGGCAACTCGATCCGGACCTGGGGCGCCGACCATGCGGGTGATGTGCTCGACGACGCCCGGGCCCACGGCGTGAGCGTCACCCTGGGCATCTGGATCCAGCACCCCCGCCACGGCTTCAACTACCACGACAAGAACGCGGTCGAGAAGCAGCGGGAGATGGTCCGCGACGTCGTCCGCAAGTACAAGGACCACCCCGCCCTGCTGATGTGGGGCGTGGGCAACGAGGTCGAACTCGAGAGCGACCCGAATCTCGTTTTCCCCGAGATCAACAACCTCGCGAAGATCGTCAAGGAGATCGACCCGAACCATCCGACGATGGCGGTGCTCGCCGGGACAATCGACAACAAGATCGCCGCGTTCGTGCGGCACTGCCCGGACGTCGACCTGCTGGGGGTGAACGCGTACAAGGAGGCCCCGGAAGTCCCCGCGATCCTGCACGAGCAGGGGTACGACGGGCCGTTCCTGCTCACCGAGTTCGGCGCGACGGGGCACTGGCAGGTCCCAAAGGCCGCGTGGGGGGCCCCGATCGAGCCCACGAGCACCGAGAAGGGCGAAAGCTACGAGGACGCCTATCGCCGCGGCGTGCTGGCCCACCCCGAGACGTGCCTGGGCTCCTACGTGTTCCTGTGGGGGCAGAAGCAGGAGGTCACGCCGACCTGGTACGGCATGTTCCTGCCGACGGGGGAGACAACGCCCGCGCTCGACTCGATGTGGCGCGTCTGGTCGGGGGCCGAGCCGCCGCAGCACGCGCCCGCGATCGGGAAGATCGCGTCGCCGGTGGCCCTCGACCTGGTTGACGAGGCGACCGAGTTCGCGGCGAGCGTCGACGCAACCGACCCGGATGGCGACGCACTGACCTATACCTGGTCGATCTCGCCCGAGTCGACCGCGGCCCACGTCGGTGGCGACCGCGAGGCGGTGCCCGAATCGCTCAAGGACCTCGTCCTCGAGCAGGGGGCCAGCGCCAGGATCCGCACGCCGTCGAGGCAGGGGGCCTATCGCCTGTTCGTGACGGTGACCGACGGCACGGGCCGTGCGGCGACTGCGAACATCCCGTTCATGGTGCGTTGAAGACAGAACGCTCTGAATGATCCGAGCCGCGGGCATGAGCACGCGGAATGGTCGTCACGACGGGCACAGTGTGTCCGCGTGCTCACGCCCGCGGATCAGACCAGAAGGGATCGCCATCACTCGCACTGGGAGGCACGATAGACTGCGCTACTCCCGAAGCAGCCACCTCGCCCCGTCGATCACGCGGTCCCAGTCCATCGCGGGGCCCGGGTCGATCTTGTTGTCCTGCACGTGCCAGTGGCCCAGCACGCCTCGGTAGTGCTCGAACTCCGGGGGCGTCATCACGCGGTCGAGTACCTTTCCGTCCGTGCCCCTGGGGTAGTCGCAACGGAGTTCGGGCAGCACGGCGCACAGAGCCGCCGTGAGTTTCGTGAGCGAGTCGTACTGCTGGGGCGTGAAGTCGTACTGCACGAGGCTGTGCCCGTTGATCTCACCCTCGATCGGCGCGGCTGACGCGGGTCGGGCGATGAACCCGGGCGTGCGCACGCCCGGGTCGTCGAGCCAGGTCGGAAAGGTGATCCGCGTGCCCTGTCCGTCGCGCGTGTACCAGTCCGCGAGGGGCGAGCCCTCGACCGAGGGGTAGGCCCCGATGCTCGCGATCTCGACGCCGACCGAGCGGTCGTTCGCCTTCGTCGCGTGCCAGGCCTTGTCCTTCAGATCGAGTGTCTGGTAGATCGTGCCGTCGACGTCGAGCAGGAAGTGGACGCTCAGCCCCCGCTCGTCGTGCAGCACCTTGAAGCACTGCCGGCTCGTGCCGCAGACGTCGTAGTGGAGGACGAACTGGTCGACGCGATGCCGCACGTCCTCGAGCGTCCAGCCGCGGGCCGGAGAGGCCGGTCCGGGATCGCGCACGCCGTAGCGGTTGGGCGAGCCGATCTTGTCCTTGATCATCTCCCAGCCTGACTCCTCGGTGGGGCCGAAGCGGTTCTCGACGCGGTAGGCGTCGTAGCCCCCGGGGTCGAACCAGAGGACGACGGGGGCGCCCGTGTGGACGAGCCGGCCCGCGATCATGATCTCGTCGCCCGTGCGGGGCTCCACCACGCCGACCCTCCCGACCGGAGCTGGCTGCGTCCGGCACGTGGCGCCGGCGCCCAGAATGAGCGCGAGCGTGGCAATCGTGGCCCAGACGCGGACCAGCGAGGCGTCGCGGGCGCTCCAATGGTCCAACGGTCCCGGCATGGGAGCACGGTAGGGTGGGTCCCAGCGAGCCACGGGCGCGAGCCCGTGGAGCATCAGCCCTCAGAGCTCCGCGGGCTCGCGCCCGCGGCTCGTTCAGAAGCGTGCGATCGGCAGACGATCAATCCCCCATGACCCGCTCAAGGCGTCCGCCCGCATCCACAAGCAGCCTAGCCGCCTCGTCAAGGCCCACGTTCAGGCGGTGCATGATGACCGCGTGCTTGACGGATCGATCGGCCCGCTCGAGCAGCGCGAACGACGCGGGGCGGTCGAGCCCGGTCAATTCGCCCACGATGCGGGCGGCGCGGTCCATCAGCTTGTCGTTGGTCGCGCGGAGGTCGACCATGAGGTTGCGGTAGACCCGCCCCGTGCGCACCATCAGCGTGGTCGAGATGGTGTTGATCGCGAGCTTGGTCGCGGTGCCCGCCTTGAGGCGGGTCGAGCCGGTGATCACCTCGGGGCCCGTCTCGAGGACGATGAGGTGGTCGACGCCCTCGGGCTTCTCGATCGGCGTGCAGCAGATCAGGGCGGTGACCAGACCGGGCTCCGCCGATTTCGCGAGCGCGAGTCCGCCCAGCACGTAGGGCGTGGTCCCCCCGGCCGCGAGGCCCACCAGCGTGTCGCCGGCGGTGAGGGCGAGGGCGTCGAGGTCGGGGCGGGCGCCGTCGGGCTCGTCCTCTCTCGATTCGCTGGAGCGCTTGAGGGCCGCATCGCCCCCCGCGATCACGCCCACGACGCGCCCGTGCTCGACCTGGAACGTGGGCGGGGCCTCCGAGGCGTCGAGCACGCCCAGGCGGCCCGAGGTGCCGGCGCCGAGGTAGATCAGCCGACCGCCCCGCGCGAAGCCGGGCTCCGCCGCCTCGATGAGCGCGGCGAGGGGCTCGGCGGCGGCGTCCATCGCGTCGAGGATGGCGCGGTTCTCGGTGTTGAGCAGGTCCACGCACGCGCGCACGCCCAGGGTGTGCAGATCGGCCGAGCGGGGGTTGCGGTGCTCGGTGCGGATGGCGGAGCGGTCGGGCGGGAGGGGCATGGGGGATTGTTGCGGGGCGGGGCTGCTTGAACGACCTCCGGCAGATCGTCGAAGTCCCGATGCAATGACGAGCCGCGGGCGCGAGCCCGCGGAGCGCCTCAGGGAGAAACCCTCCACGGGCTTGCGCCCGTGGCTCGCTGTTGCCGTCGTGAAGCGCGGGAAGTCGGGAATCATGGGTCGTGGCCCCCTCTCTTCCCGTTCCTCTATCCTGCCCGCATGCCCGGCTCGCTCGCCCCGCTCGACTGGGGCGTCATCCTGCTCTACTTCGCCCTGCTCGCCGCAAGCGGGGTGTGGATCAACCGGCGGAGCCAGAAGACCACGGACGACTACTTCCGGGGCGGGGGGCGCGTCCCCGCGTGGGCGGCGGCGGTGTCGGTCGTCGCGACGTCGATGTCGGCCGCGAGCTTCATCGGGGTGCCGCAGCAGGCGTACGTGGGCGACCTGACTTATCTCTCGACCAACATCGGGATGGTGCTCGCGGCGATCGTCATCGCGTTCGTGTTCGTACCGGCGTTCTACCGCGCCCGCGTGCAGACGATCTACGCCTACCTCGACACGCGCCTGGGCGAGCCGGCGGGTCGGGCGGCGAGCCTGGCGTTCATGGTCGGGCGGGTCCTCGCGAGCGGGGCGCGGATCTACATCGGGGCGATCCCCGCCTCCCTCGTGCTGTTCGGCGATCTCGCGCCGGGTCATCTCGTCGTCGCGATCGCGGTGCTGTCGGTGGTGGGGGTCGTCTACACGCTCGTCGGGGGCGTCGAGAGCGTGATCTGGTCGGACGTGATCCAGATGGCGATCCTGCTCGGGGCGTGCATCGCGGCGATCGTGGTCATCGCCTCCCGCCTGAACGCGGGCTTTGGCGAGGCGATCGACGCCCTCGCGTCGGGCGGGGCGGGCGGCGCGTCGAAGCTCACGCTGTTCGATCTGAGCCTCGATCCGCACGCGGCGTTCAGCCTCCCGGCCGCGTTCATCGGGTTCACGATCATGGGCATCGGCTCCTACGGCGTCGACCAGGATCTCGCCCAGCGCCTGCTGACATGCCGGGACGCGAAGGCGGGGGCGCGGTCGATCATCGGGGGGATCCTGATCGGCATCCCGAGCGTGGCGCTCTTCCTCGTGGTGGGGCTGCTGCTCTTCCTGTTCTATCAGAGGCCCGACCTGGTCGCGGGCGAGGCCGTGCGACCGCCCGACGACAGCCGGCAGGTGTTCCTCGCGTTCATCATGGACGAGATGCCGGCGGGGCTGAGCGGGCTGATGCTCGCGGGCCTGTTCGCGGCGGGGCTGTCGAGCCTGAACAGCGCGATCAACGCGATGAGCTCGACCTTCATCAACGACTTCTACAGGCGGGCGAGGCCCGGGGCGAGCGAGGCGGCGCTGGTGCGGGCGGGGCGGGTCGCGGTGGCGGCGTGGGGCGTGGTGCTGGGGCTGTTCGCGTGCGGGTGCGTCTGGCTCTACGGCCGGCACGCGGGCGAGGGGGGCACGCTGCTGACGTTCGCGTTGACCGTCATGACCTTCGCGTACGCGGGGCTGATCGGCGTCTTCTTCACGGCGCTGTTCACGAAGCGGGGCAACGGGGCCTCGGCGATCGCGGCCTTGATCGTGGGATTCATCGCGGTGGGGTTGATGCAGCCGATGTTCTGGGGATTCGTGGTCGATCTGGACGCGAGGCGGGCGGCGGATCCGGGCGACGCCCTGCTCTGGGTGCTCGACCTGGCGTTCGTGTGGAAGCTGACGATCGCGTCTGGGTTGAGCTTCGGCGTGTGTGTGGTCGGGAAGTCGGGGATGACAACACACGGGGCGGGATGAGCGATGGGCGAAATCGGCATCGACATCGGGGGGAGCGGCGTGAAGGCGGTCCGGCTTGGGCCGGATGGAGCTCGACGGTGCGCGCGCGTCGGGTACACACGCCCCAACCTCGCGACGCTCGAGCAATCGATCGCGCAGGTGGCGAGGGACGTCGCGGCCGAGACCGGCGACGTGCTCGGCGTGTGCGCTCCGGGCGTGCACAAGGCGGGCGAAGTTATCTACGCGGCGAACCTGCCGTGCCTGCAGGGCGTGCGCGTCAGCGAGCTCACCGTGCGTGCGTGCGGCGTCGCGGAGACCCGAGCCGTGCTGACCGATGCCGCGGCGACGGGGCTCGGCTCGTGGCGGCTCGCGCCGGTCGAGGGCCGGCTGCTCACGCTCGCGATGGGCACGGGGGTGGGCGGGGCGCTGATCGAGGACGGGCGATCGCTCACGATCGACGGCTCGACGATCGGGCACCTGGGACAGATGGACGTCTCGATCGGTGAACCCGAAGCGCCGGTCGGGCCGGACGGCGGGCGGGGCTCGCTCGAGGCCTACGTCGGCTGGCCCGCGCTCGTCGGGCGGTTCGGCGAAAATGGCGCGGCCGCGGGGATCGCCGCAATGGGGCCCGACGATCCCGTCGTCTTGGCGCTGGTCAGGGCGATCCGTGTCTGCCACGCGCTCTACAAGCCCGACGTGATCCGGCTCGTCGGCGGCGTCGGCGCCCTCTTCGAGCCCCGGCTCACGCTGCTCCTCGCACAGGTCGCCGACGGGCTGACCGGCGTGGCCCGGCCCTCCTGGCGGCTGGAGACCATGGACGACCCGTACATCGCCGCCCTGGGGGCCGCGCAGGCCGCGGACTCGGTCGGCGGCGGGGACGGATGACAAGGTCCGAAGATATCGGCAGGGGGCCCCCATTTTCGAGCCGGAAGCGGGATTTCATTGAACAGAAAGCGGGACAAACCAGATCTTTCTGTGTTGATTTCTTGACCCGGTGCCGCGTGACTTTACGATCTGGACACAGACATCCGCCGGGGGGCGAAACGGACGCACAACCGTCAAAGCGCGAGACGTCGCCGCCTCCCCGCCGGTCCCTGGAAGGGAGCCGATGAGGCCGCATCTGGATTGGCATCGAACCGGCGTCGGACGTTTCCTGCTGTTCATCGGCGGGCTGCGGCTGGCGATCCCCGTGATGGCACTGGTCGCCCTCGCGATGGTCTGGGGGACCTACCTCGACTCGACGCAGGGGGCGAAAGTCGCGGCTCGCGTGGTCTACGGGTCGGGCTGGTTCATCTTCCTGATGGCGTTGATCTGCCTCAGCCTGATCGCGGCGGTGGTCACGAGGTTCCCCTGGAACCGCAAGCACGTCGGTTTCATCACCGTCCACACCGGGCTGATCATCCTGATCGTCGGATCGTTCTGGTCGCTCTTCGGCCGGCTGGAGGGCCGGATCGGGCTGCAGGAGGGTCAGGCCTCGGCCGAGCTCGAGATGACCGATCTCCAGCTCGACCTCATGCAGCCCGGGGCGGGCGGGCCCGCCGTCATAGCGTCCGCATCCGCGGAGGGCCACGTGCGGGGGCCCTTGGACCTCAACGGCGTAAAGGTCGAGGTCGTCGATCGCTGGGAGAACACCGCGCAGGAGCAATGGGTGGCCGACGATGCGCCGAACCCGCTCCGCGCGTTCGAGATCGCCTTCGGATCCGGCGCAACCGACAGCATGTGGATCGGGCAGGCGTCGATGTCGGGCGGCCCGGCGTTCGCGGGTGGGATGACCGTTCGGGTGCTGGGACAGGGCGAGACCTGGACCCCGCCCGCGCCGAGCGAAGCCCCGGCCTCGGACTACGTCTTCATCGTCGGCGGCACGAGCTATCCCCTCGGCGCCGCGGGCGACCAGGCCTTCCCGGGATGGACGATCAAGGAGGTCGATCGGTACAAGTCGGCGCTGGTCGCCGCGGGCGGGCTGAGCGAGAACCCGTCGGGCGGCGACAACCCCGCGATCGACGTGCAGATCACCGATGGCGCGGGGACCACCGAGCGGCACACCGCGTTCGAGAAGTTCCCCGACATGGTGATCAAGAAGACGATCGAGGGCTCGGCCGCGTCGGGAGCCGAGCTGCGCGCGGGCGGCTCGGGCAGCGAAGAACTCGTGCTCTACGGCGACCCCGGGGCTCTGAAGGCCGCGTACGTGCCCGCGTCGGGCCCGGCGCAGACGTTCGAGCACACCGGCGGGCTGCCCTGGGTGATCGAGGCGGGCGGGCGGATGATCCGCGTGCTCGATCAGCGTACGCACGCACGGCAATCATCGCGGTTTGTCCAGGCGCCGCCCGCGGGGAGCGATTCGCGACCTGCGTTGGTGGTGAAGATCAACGGCGGTGAACCCCAGCCGCTGGCGTGGAAGAGCTCGGTCACAGTGCCGAGCACGGCGTCGTGGGTGCGGTTCGGCCCGCGGCGCGTCGTGCTGCCCTTCACGCTGCGGCTGGAGGACTTCCGCAAGAAGGACTACCCGGGCACCGCGATGGCGATGGCGTACGAATCCGATGTGCTCGTCAACTCGCCGAAGCAGGAGGGCGAGCGGACGACCATCTCCATGAACAACCCGTACAAGTTTGGCGCGTGGAAGGTGTATCAATCCGGGTTTGTCGGCGACCAGGTCTCGATCTTCAGCGTGATGCGCGACCCCGGTTTGCCGGTGATCTACTTCGGCAGCATCGTGCTGTGCGTCGGGATCCTCGTCACGTTCTACGCGAGGGCGTTCAGCCGGGGCCATCCCGGGATCGCGCGTCCGCAGAGGTTCAACGGAGAGCCGTCATGAAGCGTTTGTTTGCGATCGTGTGCGTGCTGTTGTCGGTCGTCCCGGCGTTCGCCAAGGGCGAAGCCTGGCTGGACACGCTGCGGGCGTTGCCCGTGCAGGACGGCGGGCGTGTGATGCCGCTCGACACCTATGCGAACCGGCTCGCGGTGCAGCTCACGGGCCGCCAGCACTGGTCGGCGTCGCGCGGGCCCGCCGCGTTCGCGGGGCGTGACGCGATCGCGCTGCTGGCCGACCTGATCTTCAACCCGGACCGCTTCGCGCAGGGCGGGGCGCTCGACACGCCGCTGATCGCGATCGAGAAGCGCCCGTTCAAGGAGCGCGTGGGCCTCGACCCGAAGCAGCAGTTCTTCACCGCCCGCGAGATCGCGAACTGCCAGGGCATCCGCGACGTGCTCGACGGATTCAGTGACCGACGCGACGCGGACCCGCAGGTGAGCCCCGTTGCCGACGAGCGGGTGGCGCTCGATCTCAGCGCCGCCGTGGATCGGCTCAACCAGTTCGCGATGCGATCTCCGTTGCCGATCGTGCCGCAGGGCGACGGTCGCTTCCTGACCGCGAGCGAGTCGGGCGGCGAGCCGGGCACGGAGGCGGTGCAGGCGGCGTTGCGGGCGTTCGGGCAGGCGTACCGGGCGGGTCAGCCGCTGGACGGGCCGGCCCGGGCGCTCGTCGACGCCGCCCACGGCGCCGGCCAGGTGACCGACAAACAGTCGAAGGCGATCGGGCTGGAGCTGTTCTACAACGCCCACCGCCCCTGGCGGATGACGGCCTACGCCTACGGGCTGGCGATCATCGTCTTCGGCCTGAGCCGCCTGATGTTCCGCAAGCCGCTGCTGATCCTCGCGGTGCTGCTGGGCGTGTGGGGCGTCGCCGAGCACGCGCTGGGCATCTCGCTTCGCGTGGGCATCCTGCACCGGGCGCCGGTGAGCAACACCTACGAGTCGCTGCTTTGGATGGGCCTGATCGGCATCTTCCTGGGGCTGATCGCCCAGATCTTCAACCGCAAGGCCTACTACCTTTTCGCGGGCGTGTGCGCGGCGCTGCTCAGCGTGCTGTTCGCGGGGATGGTGCCGCTCGAGGACCAGACGAACTCGCTGCCAGCCGTTCTGCGGAGCAACTACTGGCTGACCGTCCACGTGCTGACGATCGTCGCGAGCTACGGCGTGCTGATGGTCGCGTCGGTGCTGGGGCACGTCTATCTCGTGCGCACCGCGATCCTGGGCCAGCGCGTCGAGCCCGAGCCGGGCGAGGTCATCCCGCGGTCGCATCCGCTGACGGTGCAGACCTACCGCTGCCTCCAGGTCGGCCTGTTCCTGCTGACGGCCGGGACGATCCTGGGCGGCGTCTGGGCGGCCGACTCGTGGGGCCGCTTCTGGGGCTGGGACCCCAAGGAGACCTGGGCCCTCATCAGCATCATCGTCTACTTCGCCGTCCTGCACGCGAGGTACGTCGGGTGGATCAGAGACTTCGGGCTCGCCGCCGCGGCGGTGTTCGCGTTCGCCGCGATCGTCTGGACCTTCTACGGCGTGAACTACGTCATGGCGACCGGGCTGCACAGCTACGGCTTCGGCGCGGGCGGGGAAACATGGGTCGGGATGTGGGCCATCGCCGAGGCGATCTTCCTGATCGTCTGCAAGGTGAGGCAGCGGTCGCTGGACAAGAAGTACCGGGCCTCGGAACAGCATCTGCCGATTGCCGGCAAGCCCAGCTCGGCGTAACCCGGGCCAGATTCCGTATTGCGAGCCCAGATGAGCGGGAGCGCGGCGGCCGCACGCGCGGTATAGAACCGATCCCCGGTCAACTCCGCCGCAGCAGCAGCCAGCCGATGACGGCCCCGAAGATCATCACGCCCCCGCCGACGCCCAGGGCGCCGTAGACGAGGTTCATGCTCATCTTGGACATCAGCGTCTCGTTGCCGCTGAGCATGAGGATGAGCACCGAACCCGCGAGCGCGAGCGTCACGACCATGCCGATCGCCAGCCCCGCCACCAGGCCCGAGCCCGCGCCGTCGTAGGCCTCGGCCAGCATCGGTCCGACGGCCACCGCCGGCGCCGCCCCGATCGCCTCGGGCTCGGTGCCCGCGCTCTCGAAGAGCTCGCCGCCGGTGTCGGCGATGTTCGATCCGCCCACCGCGCTCTCGGTGGGCGCCGACGCCGAACCAGAACCGGTTGAGGTGTAGACGTCCTCGAGCAGGTCGGCGCCCAGCGACGTGTCGTCGCTCTCGAGCGCCAGGTTGGCCAGGCCCGAGCCCGAAGCGCCCGCCTCGCCGAAATCGGCCAGGTTGCCCAGGCTGGGCGAGACCTGCGTCGCCGCAGACGGATCGACGTCCTCTTCGTCCTCGGGGTCGAAGATGCTCACGCCCGTCTGGTCGGGATCGGCGCTCATGATCGGGCCGCTGTCGGACTCGGACAGGCTGATCGGTTCGATTTCGCCCGAGTCGGCCAGGGGGATCATCTCGTCGTCGTCATGGTCGCCCGCGAGCAAATCGACCTGCTCGACCTTGAGCATGATCTTGTCCTGGTCGCGGAACTCCTGGAGCTGCCCGCTCTCCGTCAAGGCACGCACGTCCTCGACGTCCATCTTGAGCTTGGCCGCCGCCTCTTCCAGCGAGTAGAACATCTTGGCCATCACGGCTCTCCGGTCCCGCCCGTCGGCGGGCGTATCGCGTTGCTGATCTGTCCGGTGTCCTTCCCGCCTGGTGGGGGTCCGTCCCCGGCGGGGAGTGTAGCGGCCTGAGGAAGGCCCGATCCCACGCCGGCAACCACAATACACACTACGACGGGCGCTTGCCGGGGGTTTCCTTCGGACGGCCCCTCGAGACCTTGGTTGCCGGGCCTACGGGCTCCATCGATGACGTGTGTGGCAGGGCCGGCTTGTCCAGCCGTGCATTGCTCCCAGTGTGCATGGGGAATCCACACGGGTGGCAAGCCACCCGTGCCACACTCACGCCAGAACCTGCTTGCGATCTTCCCACAGCTTCGCCAGCCGCTCGCCCAGCCCGCCCGTCCCGGGCAGGTCGCGCCCGCACCCGACCAGCAACTCGACCATTCCCTCGAAATCACTGATCGCGACGTGCTCGCGTCCCACACGCGGACGGGTCGTGTTCGTGCCGGCCTGCACCGCGGCCAAGTCGGCCATGTTGTGGTAGTTGCCCAGCGGCAGGCAGACACAGGTCGCCTCATACCCGAAGTGACAATAGACGCTCGCCTCGCACGCCCCGCCCGCCATCAGCTTGCGCTGCCAGCGCCACTTGGGCCCCTCGCTCAGCTTCTGGCTCGCGGTCACGTGGGCCGAGCCCCCGCTGATCCGCTCGGCCACCTTCGCGACCGCCCCCGTCAGGCTCGGGGCGAAGACGCTGACGCGATCGCCCACACGCACGATCGGCCCCCCGCCGATGGGCGAGTCGTCGAAGCTGCGGCTGTTCTCGAGCGCGATCACCCGGCTGCCGGCCGGCATGAACCCGCCCCGCGAAGCCCCGATCGCCCCGATGAACCCGATCTCCTCGGCCCGGGTGAGCAGCACCCGGCTGTCGTGCACCGATTCGCCGGCTGCGCGCAGTTCGCGGAGGCGATCGAGCGCCGCCAAAGCCGCGACCACGGCCGCGAGGTCGTCGCAGGCGTTGGTGTAGATGATCTCGCCCGGCTCCCCGCCCACGCCGGGCAGGGGCTCAGAGACGATCTCGGCCTCCGGCAAGTCCCACGTCGCGAAGTCGGCGGTGGTGACCGACTCATCCTCCTCGTCCAGGTCGCACAGCCACGACTTGTCCGGGTCGCTCAGATCGCCCCGCCCCGTGATCGCGCCCCCCAGCCTCCGCCCGTCGGTGGTGTGGATGACGACGCGGGCGTCGGGGAAGTAGTCCTCCATCACGCCACCCCGGAAGGCCAATTCGAGCGTGCCTGGCCCGATAACCCGGTGAACGACAAACGCGGGGTGGTCCATGTGGGCGGTGAAGTAGACCGGGGGCCCCTCGCGGAACGCCGGCCCGCCCGCACCGTCCTGCCCGAGGTTGGGGTCGAGCGCGATCTCGATGTTGCCGTGCTCATCGTCGCGCCGCGTCAGGCCCTCGCGCCCCGCAAGCCAGCGCTCGACCCACGCGATCACGCGCCGCTCGTGCCCGGCCGCGGTGGGCGTCGACGTGAGCTCTCGCAGCCAATCTTGGACGCGCTGATCCATCGCGGCCTCCTCGCAGCGGGGTCGGTCATCGTTCCGCCAAGGGTAGCGGCGGGTGAGTCGGGGGCGGGCCCACGGAATCTGCTTGTGCTCGGCCTCGCGGGCTGGCATTGCCACCCTACCTGAATAGGGGTTTCCCTCAATATGAAAAACATCCCCACAAGTCCGCAATAATCACGATGAACTAATCCCCTATTCCGGTAGGCTGGAGGCTTGACACAGTCGTTTCATGAAAGGGGACCGTGATGAATCGCCCGAAGTCCGCCGCTGTCGTTGCCGCCCTCGCCGGCTTTGCCGCGAGCGCCACCGCCCAGGACATCTTCTGGAACGCGGGCTCGGGCATCTGGAGCGACCCATTCAACTGGAGTCCTCAGAACGTGCCCGACAACACCGGGGAGAACGCCAGGCTGCTCGGGGCTTCGGCGTTCATGGTCACGCTCGACGTGAACCCGGCTATCTCGATCCTCGAACTCGACCCCGCGGCCACGCTCGACATTCCTCAAGGCCGCGTGCTCTATCTCTACGGCGACACGATCAACAACGGGTTGATCACGATCAACCAGACGACCAGCTCGCTCGATTCCTACATCATCTACAACCTCGACGCGACGATCTCGGGCACCGGCACGCTCCGGCTCGGGGGTGACACCACCGACTCGGCGCTGTACACGAGCGGCGGCATCACGCTGACCAACGCGTCCACGCACACGATCGACGGGACCGGGACGCTCGCGGCGGGCGTGCTCAACGAGGGCACGATCGCCTCGATGGACACGGGGTTCGGCGCCACGCTCACTCTCAACGGCACGGCCAAAACCAACAACGGGACGATCGAGGCCCGAGCGGGCTCCACGCTCGTCATCACCGGGACCACCATCACCCAGGGCGGCTCGGGCGTGGTGGTGGCCAGAGACGGCGGCACGGTGCAACTCGCGGCCAACCAGACGCTCGTCGGGGGCTCGATCGACAACGAGCCGGGCGGCACCATCGTCCGTCTCGGCAACGGCACGACGACGATCTCGGGCCTCCGCATCGACGGCACGTTCGGCATGGACGGCGGGTCCCTGGTGCTCTGCACGAGCGCCGATTTCAACTGCCCGGGCACCCTCGCGATCAATGACACCGCCAGCAGCCTGGATTCGTACATTCAGTTCAACAACAACTGCACCGCCATGGGCGGGGGCGAGATCTTCCTCGGCGGCGGCGACAGCAACTCCGACAGCGCGGTCTACACCGCCGCGGGGGCCACGCTGACGATCGACCCCGCGTTCACGATCGGCGGGTCGGGCGAGGTGCACGCCGACCTGGTGAACAACGGGCTCATCGACGCCTACCCGAGCGCCCACGGCAACGGACGGCTCCGACTGATCGACGGGACCAAAGCGAATCATGGCATGATCGTCGCGGAGGTCGGCGGCGTGATCGAGATCTACAGCACGGCCATCGCCCAGGGGCCGACCGGAGCGATCATCGCCGACGGCGGCACGGTCGAGTTCTCCGCGAACTCGTCGGTGAGCGGGGGGACGATCGACGCGGTCAACGGTGGTGAGGTCCATCGCGCCGCCAACGGCACACTCTGGCTCGCCGACACGACGATCGACGGCGACATGCTGCTCGACGCCGGGGGCGTGATCCTCCTCAACGGGGCGTCGCTCGTGGTGAACCAGACCTTCTTCATCAATGATTCATCGAGCTCACTCGACGCGTATATCCAGTCGGACACCAACTGCACGGTCTCTGGCGTGGGGTCGATCTTCCTCGCCGGGAGTGGCAACGACAGCCAACTTCACACCAGCGCCGGCGCCGTGCTCACGCTCGCACCCGGCGCGACCATCGAGGGATCGGGCGACGTCCACGCGGCCATGCTCAACCAGGGTCTCGTGCGCACGCGGACCGGCTCCAACGCCGACGGACGCCTCAGGCTGCTCGGCAGCGCGAAGACCAACGAGGGCGTCATGAAGGCCGAGGCGTCGGGCGTCCTCGATATCTATTCGGTCGGCATCACACAGAGCGCCGGGGGCCTCCTCCTTGCCGATGAGGGCCTCGTTGAGTTCACCGGCAACCCATCTCTGGCCGGGGGCACGCTTGATTCGATAAACGGCGGGTCGTTTTCGAGGTCGAGTAACGGGACGCTGTATCTCGGCGCCGCCACGCTCGAGGGCGACTTCTACGTACAGCCCTACGGCCTCGTGCTCTTCACGGGCAACTCCTTCGTCAACAACGGCCTCATCGTCGTCAACGACACCAGCAGCTCGGGAGACGGGTACATCCAGTTCGACAGCGTCATCACCGTGTCGGGCCAGGGCACCGTCTTCCTTGGAGGCAGCGGCAACGACAGCCAGATCCTCACGAGCGCCGGGGCCATCGTCACGTTCGGGCCCGATCAGAGCGTGACCGGCTCGGGCGAGGTCTACGCCCAGCTCGTCAACGAGGGAGCGTTCCGAGCCTTCCCGAGCACCAACGGCGACGGGCGGCTCAGGCTGCTGGGCAGCCCGAAGACCAACAACGGCACGATGACGGCCGAGACCGGCGGCATCCTCGACCTCACCTCGGTCGGCGTGACGCAAACCGCGGGCGGAGTGTTGATGGCCGACGGCGGCGTCGTCGAGTTCAACAGCAACCCCTCGCTCTCGGGCGGCACGCTCGACACGGCCAACGGGGGAAGGATCATCCGCCAGGGCAACGGCACGCTCTACCTCGGCAACACCACGCTCGAGGGCGACCTCGAGATCATGCCCTATGGCCTCGTGCTCATCACGGGCAACGAGATCATCAACAACGCCTCGATCCTGGTCAACGACACGACGAGTTCCGGCGACGGCTATCTCCAGTTCAACGACGTCGGCGCGATCAACGGGGCGGGGCGGGTCCTGCTCGGCGGCTACGGCAACGACAGCCAGATCCTGTGCAGCGCCGGCGCGATCGGCACCTTCGGGCCCGACCAGACCGTCGAGGGCGATGGCGAGATGCACGGCACCTACACCGTCCAGGGCACGCTGAAGCCCGGCCTGCCGATCGGCACGATCGGCGGCGGCGGCTCTCTGACGATGTCGGGCTCGGCCATGCTCGATGTCGAGGCGAACGGCAACCCGGGCAATCACGACCGCGTGGCGCGGTCCGGCAACGTCAACATCGCCGGCACGCTGAAGTTCCGCTTCATCGACACGCCCACGACGTTCCCCGCGGTCTACGACGTCGTGTCGGCCCAGACACTCACCGGGGCGTTCGACACGCTCGACCTGCCCGCCCCCATCCAGCCCAACTCGGCCGTGTACGTGGGCTACAACGCCACCACCGCCTACGTCGCCTTCACCTGCCTGCCCGACAATTCCCCGCCCTTCGGCGTGCTCGACCTCGCCGACGTGACCGGGTTCGTCAACGCCTTCCTCGCCCACCAGCCGCAGGCCGACCTCGCGGCGCCGTACGGCATCTGGGACCTGCAGGACGTGCTGGCCTTTGTGGGGACATTCACGGCCGGCTGCCCGTAGCGGCTCGGCCCGCGAGAGGAGACGACGCGCGTGGCGTCGGTCGCGCCGATCGGCGGACATTCGAGTTCGTGCCGCGGCCCCCGGGAGGGCCGAGGCTGAATCCGCGGGCCGCGACCGGGACGCCTCAGGATTCTTCAGGCTCGATCACCCACACCCCCCGCGCCAGATCATCGCGCACCCGTTCGTGCAGCGTGTCCTCGCCCAGCCGGTCGACGGCTCGCTCCGCCTTTCGCAGCACGCTCGCCTTCGGGAACGCGAGGTGACAGACCGGATCGCCCGGCGCGACCGACGGGATCGTCGTCATCCCGAGGACGATCCCGTCGCGTGGTGACCGCAGCACGTTGAGCTCCGTCCCCGCGAGGTCGGTGTTCGTCGCGATCGCGTCGCCCTCTTCGACGATCTCGCCCGGGGAGACGTGGAACTCGAGGAAGCCCCCGTTCCTCGCCCGCACCCACTTCGTCGCATCGGTCTCCACGCGGTAGGGCGGCTCGATCGGCTCGCCCTCGACCATACCCAGATAGCGCAGGCAGTTGCCGATCCCGCGCACGGCGTACTCCACCACGCCCCCCTCGACCCGCCACACCTCGCCCGCCTCGAGGATCAGCGTCGCGCACCCCGCCTTGCACGCCGCCAGCCGCAGCGAGCCGCGGGGGCCTTTGCCCGAGACGATCAACTCGGTGCCGAACGCCCTCGCGAAGGCCGCCAGCC
The DNA here is from genome assembly GCA_023898685.1 of Phycisphaeraceae bacterium. Taxonomy (GTDB): domain Bacteria; phylum Planctomycetota; class Phycisphaerae; order Phycisphaerales; family UBA1924; genus UBA1926. The sequence continues at coordinate 1,565,072 of CP060234.1, read as the reverse complement.
GCTCGTCGGACATGTCCGCCCGCACGTTGGGGAAGTTGGTCCGGCGCACCGCGGCGGTGTGCAGGTCGATGCAGTAGTCGCACCGCGCGATCACCTTGCCGAAGAACGACGCCGCCATGCGGCTCGCGAGACTGCCCTTCGAGTAGCCCGGGAATGACCGGTTGAGGTCCCGCCGGTCGGGCAGGTAGCGCGTGTGCCGCTCGAACCCGGGCCGGTTCACGACGGGCACGAGCACGAGTGTGCCGGCTAGCACGTTGAACGGCCTTTGCGAGAGGATGTGCCGGATCGCCCCAGTCCCGTTGATCTCGTCCCCGTGCACGGCCGCGGTGATGCACACCGTGGGCCCGTCCGCCATGCCCCGCCAGACGTGGATCGGGATCGACACGTCTTCGCCCGCGTAGTTTTCCGTGACGACCAGCGACAGCGCGGCCCGCGCCCCGGGCGCGACCTCCGACCCGAACCAGCGCCCCGGATCGGTGTTCCTCGTCAACGCTCGTCCTCCAGGTGCTCGAGCAGTTCGGGATCGAGCTTGACCGCCTTGATCTTCCGCTTCCGCCGCTGCTTGGCGGGCACCAGCTCGCGCATCTCCTCGAGCTTGCCGTAGCACAGCAGCTTGTCGCCCGCCTCGAGCACGCGGCTGGCCTTGGGATTCGAGATCACGTTCGTCCCCCGGTGCAGGTTGAGCACCGCGATCTCTCGCTCGCGCAGCCCAGATTCGGCGATGGTCTTGCCGACGATGTGTGATCCGTCCGGGATGACGATGTCCGCGACGCCGTACCCCTTCGACACCGTCAGCCGCTGCCTCAGATCGATCTCCGGGAAATCCACGCGGTCGGCGATGAACTCGATGACCGCGCCCGCGACGTCGAGCCCGGTGGCGCCCTCGATGCCCTCGAGCCCGGGCGAGGAGTTGACCTCCATCACCTGCGGGCCGTGGGCGCCCTCGAGCATGTCCACCCCCGCGACGCGGAGCCCCATGATCTGCGCGGAGCGGATGGCCACCCGCTGGTAGGCCTCGTCCAGTTCGACCGGCTCGGCCCTGCCCCCCCGGTGAACGTTCGAGCGGAACTCGTCGCCCTGGGCCACGCGCCGCATCGCCGCGACCACCTGGTCGCCCACCACGAAGGCGCGGATGTCCCGGCCCTTGCTCTCCTTCACGAACCGCTGCACCAGCACGTTCTGTTTGGCGGTCTGCAACGTCTCGATGATCGCCTCGGCGACCTTGGTCGTCTCGGCGAGAATCACGCCCACGCCCTGAGTGCCCTCGAGGATCTTGATGATCACCGGCGCCCCACCCACCAGTTCGATCGCCGGCAGCACGTCCTTGCGATCGCGCACGAACGCGGTCTGCGGGATGCCGATGTCGTGCCGGCTGAGGATCTGGAGGCTGCGCAGCTTGTCACGCGAGTTGACGATGCCCGCCGCGGTGTTGGGCGTGTAGACGTCCATCTGCTCGAACTGCCGGACGACCGCCGTGCCGAAGTAGGTGATCGACGCCCCGATCCGGGGCAGCACCGCGTCGTATTCGCTGAGCACTTTCGAGCGGTAATAGAGTTCGGGCGTGCCCTCCTCGAGCCCGATGGAGAACCGCAGCGTGTTGAGCACCTTGACCTCGTGCCCCCGCTCCGACGCGGCCTGCCGAAGCCGCAACGTGCTGTAACACCGGGGCGCCGTCGACAGGATCGCGATCTTCATCCCTCGCTTTCCTCCCTCCGGACTGTTTTCCTCTTGGGGGTGGCGACGTATTTGCGCGCCGGGTCAACGGTCGCCAGCCCGCCCACCGCGAGCCGCCCGATGAGCATGCGGCAGAGCATGTGCTTCCGGCACACCAGGCTGATCTCGACCTCGCGCTCCAGCGCCCCGATCCGGATCGGCGTCAGGCAGACATACCGCTCCTGGGTCTCGCCGTGGCTGGGCTTGACCACGCTCGTGCGCACGGGGCGGGCCTCGACCCACACCGTCCGCGGCGTGCCGCCCTTGCGCCCCACCACCTCGAAGCGGATCCGCCCGTCGCCCAGGTCCTCGACCTGCGCCACGTCGATCGCGCTCGTCCGCGCCCCCGTGTCGATCTTCGCCCGCACGCGCCGCAGCCCCCACTCGGGCAGGTCCACACGCTCACGCCATCCGATCACTGGCAGGGTCTGTTCACCGGCCATCGGGACTCCACGCACCAACCCGGACACCGGGGGCCAAACCAGTCTATCAGCAGGGGCGGCATCGGGTGCGCAACTGATAACGTGAACTCGGACGCGGCACATTCCATCAATCGACGGAACGCACTCTCGAACGACCGACGACGCGGCGGCGCTCAGCGCTCGAGCGCAACTGATAACGTGAACTCGGACATTCGACACCGCACCGGACGCCGAATCGGATCGCGCTCGCACGGCCGTCCGGCCCGATGACGGCGTGGTCACGTCCACCGGCGCAACTGATAACAGAACCTCGGACGCAAAATCAATGCGAACCGGCGGCTCACCGCCCCCGCGTGCGCAGCTTGCCCCGCATCCGCTTGGGCGGCAGCTTCTTGGGAACCACGCCCCCCGGGAACTTCGCCGCCAGCTCGTCCGCGCTGAGCTTGGCTTCCGCGGGAAGCTCCGCCGCGTCGTCCAGCCGGTTGCGCGCTTCCGCCACCCCCGTCACCTCGACGGGCGGGCGCCCGCCGGTGGGCTCGGGCTTCCAGTTCTCAGGCTTCTCGCCCGGCTCGAAGTCCGGGTACTCGCGCTCCGGGATCTCCGCGTTGATCAGCACCTCGATCTGCGTGAGCAGCGGCCCCTGCTCGGGTGTCACCAGGCTCCACGCCACGCCCTCGCGGCCCGCTCGGGCCGTCCGCCCGATCCGGTGCACGTAGATATCGGGGTCTTCCGGCAGGTCGTAGTTCACGACGTGCGTGATCCCCTCGACGTCCAGCCCCCGGCTGGCGAGGTCGGAAGCGACCAGCACGTTCAGCACGCCGTGCCGGAAGTTCCGCATTGTCCGGTTCCGCTGGCCCTGGCTCATGTCGCCGTGGAGCGCGTGCGCCTCGATCTTCTTCTTCGCGAGGTAGCGCACCACGTCGTCGACCGTCCGCTTCATCCGGCAGAACACGAGCGTGAGGTCGGGCTCTTCGTGCGTGAGCATGTGGGCGAGCATCCGCTTCTTGTCCCACGCCTGCACGCCGATGTGGTGCTGCTTGACCATCTCGACCGTCAGCGAGCCCGAGGTGACCACGAGCCGCTCGGGGTCGCGCATGTGCTGGCGGGCGAGCCGCTCGATCTCGTCGTTCAGCGTCGCCGAGACGAAGATCGTCTGCCGCTTCTCGGGGCACTTGCGCAGGATCTTCTTGATGTCGTCGCGGAAGCCGATGTCGAACATCCGGTCGACCTCGTCGAGCACCGCGAACTTGACGCCCCCGAGGTGGAGCAGGCGACGCTCGATCATGTCGAGCACGCGTCCGGGCGTGCCCACGATGATCTCGGGGCCGTGCTCGAGCTTCTTCGCCTGCGTGGTGATCCGCTGACCCCCGTAGATGGCGCACGTCTTCAGGGGCGTGTGCTTGCCCAGGCTCGCGATGTCGTCGGCGATCTGCACCGCCAGCTCGCGCGTCGGCGCCAGGATCAGCGCCTGCATCGCCTCGCCCGGCGTCGCCTGCTGCAAGATCGGCAGCCCGAACGCCGCGGTCTTGCCGCTGCCCGTCTTCGCCTGGCCCAGCACGTCCCGCCCCGTCAGCGAGATCGGGATCAACTCGCCCTGGATCTTCGTCGGGTGGCTCCACCCGGCTTCACCCAGCGCCTTCAGCAGGGGCTCACCGAGCCCAAGGTCGGCGAACGACCTTTCGACGTTGAAGACGTGCTTCTGCGCCTCTTCGCTCAGCGGCACAACGGTCCGCAGCCCGTGGTGCGCGGGCTCCTCGTCACCCTCGTCGTCCCCCGCGTCCGACTCGTGCTCGGGCGCCCGCTCGCCGTCGGGCTTGCGACGACGCCGGCGCCGACGCTTCCTCTTCCGAGGCTCGCCGTCCCCCTGGCGGTCCGGCGACCCGTCGCCGCCGTGCTCGCCGGGCTCTGACACCCCGCCCTTCGCTTCGATCTCGCCCGAGGCCTGCGGCTCGGCCGGTCCCCCGGCTGAACCCACGTCCTGCTCAACTGAATGTTCGCTCACGTGCGCCTTCCCAGATGGTTCGGTCCGTTGCCCCGCCGAGCCCGATCGGCCCGCGCGGGTGTCCCGATGGCGCCCGTGTGTCTCCGACGAACGCCCCGACAGCGTCGAACCATAGGCGTCGGGCGCTCCCTCTGGACTGGTCTGGTCCATTTCCAGCAGCATCATGTGCTTCATCAGGGTGCCCGCCGCGGTCGTCCCCGCCGCCAGCCAGCCGGCCGCGCCGTCGCGCCAGGCCTGCTTGAGGACGATCTGCTTGAGGAACGCGCCCACCGGATTCATCGCCAGCTTCCACGCGTTTGTACGCGCGCCCGCGGCGTGCAGGCTCCGCGCCGACGTTCGCGCGTGCCCCACCTGCTTGGCGAGGTGCTCGCCGAACGTCTCGAACGAATCGTGACGCAGCACGCCCCCCAGATCGACGATCCGCCCCGCCGACGCGTCGACCTCGAGCGTGTCGTGCGGGTCGAGCCCGCCCCATTCCGCCTCGCCGCGCTCGACCAGCGCCCGCCTCACGAGCCGAAGCCTCCACTCGGGTTGCCACGCGTGCTCAAGGGGCCGGCCCCGATACCACACCACCCGCCGCACCCGCGCCCCGGCGATGCCCGGGTCGTCCGCGGCAATCAGCGCGCGGATCGCCCCCGACAGTTCCGCCGTCACCGGCTCATCACTGTCGAGGTGGAGCACCCAGTCGAGCCTCGCCGCCCCGAGCGCGATCTGTTTCGTCCCGACGTACCCCGCCCACTCGCGCTCGAGCACCACCGCCCCGTTCTCGCGGCAGATCTCCATCGTCCGGTCGGTCGAGCCCGAATCGACCGCGATGATCTCCCCCGCCAGTCCCCGCACGCTCTCGAGCACCGCCCCGATCGTCTTCTCGTTGTTCCGGCAGACGGTCACCACGCTCAGGGGCGGCGGCGCCGGGGCCGGCTCGGGTCCGGGGTTGGGCTTGTCCTTATTCAAGTCGCTCCTAACTTACCGTGGACACGCCACATCGTCGATCGCGGGCTCCATCGCCCAACCCGATCGGCTAGGCTATCAGGGTGCTCACGCCGCCGACACAGCACATCCACCCCATGCGACACGCGCGTGAGTACGCCCTCTCACCTGCGACCTGGTCTCGCGCGTTCGCCGGCGTCGATTGGGGCGCCGCTCGGTGTCTGTCCGACAAGCCCGACCGCACCGTCTGGCTCGCCACCCTCGATCTCCCGGCCGGGCCCGAGGAACTGGTCATCAAGGTCCATTCGCACCGCTCGACCGCCGACAGCCTGCGATCGATGCTCCACATGGGACGCCTGCGCCGCCAGTGGCGCGGCGCCGCGAAGCTCAGCCGACGCGGCTTCCACGTCGCCCGGGGCCGGGCCCTGCTCCGCGGACGCCAGGGGGGCGTGGGCGTCGATGTCCTCGTCATGGAGTCGGCCCCCGGCGTGCCGCTGATCGACCTCATGGCGCGCGCCGATCTGCCCCCACGCCTCGAGCACGCCGTCGCGCGGCAGCTGGGCGAACTCATCAGCCTGCTCGACAACGAACATCTGCACTCCAAAGACCTTAAGCCATCCAACATCCTCGTCGATCTCGAGGGCCCCGACGGCCAGCCCACACTCACCATCACCGACTCCGACACCGTCGGCCACCGGCCCGATCATCCGCTCCTGCCGCTCGTCCTCGAGCCGCTCGGCGTCGGCGTCCTGCCCCGCCGCGCACTCCTCGCACGCGTCGTCAAGAGCTGGGCCTGGAACGAGTGGCTCAACGCGGCCTTTGACGAGCTCGACGGTCGCGTCGACCACGAGCTCGCTCGCCAGGCGTGGTCCGCGGTCGAGGCGCTCGTCAAGGGGCACGGCGACCCCACGCCTGTCCACAATCCGCTCGGCCGAGTCGCGCCGGCGGTGGCGCTCAACGGGCATTCGCGCTAACCTGTCGCCATGACCCCGACCGCCCAACCGAAAGCCCCGAGCGTCTTCGCCGATTTCCCGCGCGCCAAGGGCGGCTTTGAGCGCGACGACTGCCGCGTCTACGTGGGCGACTGCCGGGACTGGCTCGCCAAGCTCCCGGCCGGCGCGTTCGACCTTATCTTCGCCGACCCCCCCTTCAACTGGAACCGCGACTACGACCGCCATGAGACGGGGCACGCCTGGGACGACGCCCAGACCGACGACGCCTACCTCGACTTCACCTACGAGTGGCTCGACCTCGCCGCCGAGCGCCTTGCCCCGCACGGCTCGCTCTGGGTCAACATCCCCGATACCTGGGCCGCCGAGATCGTCGTGCACCTCAAGCAACGGGGGATGTTCATGGTCAACTGGTGTGTCTGGCACTACCGCTTCGGGCAGAACACACGCACGCGCTTTATCAACTCGAAGGTCCACGCGCTCTACTTCATGAAGGACCCCGACCACCCCGACCGCCGCTGGAACCCCGAGGCTGTCGCCGAGGTCTCCGACCGCCGGGCGATCTACGGCGACCCCCGCACGGAGAACAAGAAGGAGGGCTGGCTCCCCCCGGGCCACCGCGTGCCGATGGACGTGTGGTACGGGCGGTATTGGGGCCGCATCCAGGGCAACAACAAGGAGCGCCGTCACAAGCACGACAATCAGCTCCCCGAGGTTTATCTGGGGCGCGTCATCAACGCCTGCTCGCACGAGGGCGACCTCGTGCTCGACCCCTTCCTGGGCTCCGGCACCACCGGCACGGTCGCCAGGGCCCTCGCCCGCAACTTCGTCGGCATCGAGTACTCCAAGGCCAACGCCCAGCACGCGTGGGACCGCATCGTCAACAAGGGCCCCTATCGCGCCGAGGAAATCAAGGGCCAACGCGGCGTCTCGACCGCCATCCACCCCCCACGCGGCGGCGCGTGGGAGGGCAAGCTGGGGACGTGAGCCCACCGACGGAGCAGCGACATGGAACTCGCCATCAAGGTCATCGTCGCGCTCGCCGGTGTCGTCGTCATGGGTGTTCTGGGGCTCACCGTCGCCCTCATGAAGCTCGTCATGAGCATGGCCAACGGCGACGTGCGGATCGAGCCTCTGGACGAGGGCGAACTCCCCAAGATGCTCTCCGACTGCGCTGAACATATCGAACAGGGCGAGGTGATGGGCTTCGCTGTCGAGGAGGTCTACCGCGTCAGCCTCGCCAAGATGCCGCCGCTGGACACGGTCGTGCTCTCGAATCCAAACAGGTGCGACTTCTTCGCCGTCACGCGCACCGCGAAGGGCGATCTCAAACCGTCCTTCAGCTCGGTGCGCGAGGTGCGCCACACGCCGGGCCGGGTCTCCGTGGACACCCATTCCGACAGCAGTGAGAAGATCCTGCCGAAACCGCCCGATACCTTCGGGCAGGCCTTTGAGGGCCTGAGCGTCGCGGAACTGCACGAGCGGCATGCCGAGGGTGTGCGGCACCTCGAATCGCAGGTTCCCACAACACGTGAGCCCCTGCCGATCGGGCTCGCCGCGATGCTGAGGCAGGGCGTCATGTTCGATGCCAAGTATGTCATGCGCAGGCCGCTGTGGATTCTGCGCCTGCCCTACTGGACGCTCATCCGCAAGAGACAACTCGTGAACCGGCCGATCGCCGACCGCTGGCCCGCCGGGCACCCGAGATTCGCGCAGGCCGCCGCCACGCCCCGCGTGTACAGCTGACCCGCCTCACTCCGACTTCCGCAACAGCGACATCAGGTCCCGCCCGGCCTCGTTCGTCTGCTGCTCCGGCACGCGGACCCCGTCGATCAACAGTTGCCGGTCCACGTCGTCCGCCACGCCATCCCGATTGATGTCCACCGGGTTCTGCTCCCACGCGTAGAGATCCTCGACGTCGAACACCCCATCGCCGTTGATATCGTCGCACGACAGGTGCGCGATCGCCAACGGGTCGCCCACCACCACGTGCTGCCACGAGATGCACGGGATCGCGGTGTACGCCGCCTCGGCCCAACTCAGCCGCCCCAGCACGAAGTTCCGCACCAGCCGGTTGCTGTCGGTGACCGACTGCGCGAACGGCTCCCAGACCATGCCGATGCCGAACGTCCCGCCCGACGAGATGAAGTCGGCCACCTGCCCCTGCGAGTACCGCGTCCCGAGCCCGTTGAATTGCCGCCCGTTGAACGACTCGAGCGTGTTGAAGATCGCGCCCGGCCTGAGGTTGAACGATTCCTCGTACATGTCCACGTTCGTGCTCGGGCGCCCCGTGTGGTTGAGCCCGTAGGAGGTGAGCAGGATCAACGGGTCGGTGACCACAAGCCCCTGGCCCCCGAAATCAACGTTCGGCCCCACGATGAAATGCGCCACCGTCCGCTCCGCGTCGTAGTGCATCTTCGCGGGATCGAACCGCCCGTCGGCGAGCACGACGTCGCGCGTCACCTCGTAGTCGTCGTCCCGGCTGATCGCGTCGATGACGTTGTCCAGTTCGTTGTTATTGCTCGGGTCGGCGATCCCGTTCGAGTCGCTCTCGTCGAGCACGAATCCCGAGTTGTCCACGTCGTACACCAGGTGCTGCGCCCGGTCGACCATCGCGTTCACGTCGGCGACCGAGTTGCCGTCGAGCCGGCACACCAGCATCATGTCCCCCGGCGTGATCAGCTCAGCAGGGTCTTCGCTCACCGTCCGCAGCGCGTTCCCGTTCGTCAGGTAGGCCCACGCCTTCTGCACGCGGATGAACCGGGACGACCAGTTGTTGATCGGCTCGGACTTTCGCCAGTAGGGGCTGCGAATATACCCGGCGTTGGCGACATGAAACGCGTCAACCGCGGTCTCGTCGAGGTCCTGCCAGAGCATCACCAGCTCGCTGTCCACCGACGCCGAGATCGCCCGCTTCTGGGCCCACAGCGTGCCGAACGAGCTGGGCTGGTCGCCGATGCCCACGTTGTCCGGGTCGTCGATCCGGTGCGGCAGCCCCTTGCACAGCACGAGACTCCGCACGCGGTAGACGAGGTTGTTCGATTCGAGGTGCGACCGGATCGGATCGCGGACCTGCGCCTTGTAGTCCGGGTAGAGAATCGTCCCGTTCGTTGCGTTGATCGTGATCCCCGCCGACGCAATGTCGAACACGAGCACGCCCGGGCGCACCCCCGCCTCGCCCCCGCTCCCGCCCGGCACCTTCGCCGAGCCCGCGTAGTGCTCCGCGACCGCGACGCTGTCGGCCACCCGGCTGTCATAGACGACCAGCACCTGCGACTCGCGCAGACGCTGCCCGAAAGCCGTGGATACCAACAATCCAAGAACAACAACAAGACAGGCAAAGTCGCGTGGCATGCAATCTCCCGGTGGCTGCATCGAATCTACCCCACGCCCCGGCATTGGCAAACCCCCATCCGCCAATTCGGCCCGATAGGCTCGGCGGATGCTCGATGCACGCCCCGCCGACGCCGCCCCCGACGGCACGCCCACAACACTGCTGGCCGTGAAGGCCGTCCCGGGCGCCCGCCGAGACCAGATCGTCGGCCCGCTGGGCGATCGGCTGAAGGTCCGTGTCTCGGCCCCGCCCGAAGGGGGCAAGGCCAACAAGGCGATCTGCACCCTGCTCGCCCGGGCCCTCGATCTCAAGCCCGCCCGTGTGGCGATCCACGCCGGCGCATCGAGCCCCGAGAAGACGGTCCGCATCGAGGGGCTCGACCCCGCCGAGGTCCGCAAGCGCCTCGCCCCACCCGGCGCGTGATCGCCCCTACCAGACCACAGCCCCGTCAGAGACCGCTCCCGCGAGCCGGGGCTCCCACGACGAATGCTGGTCATCACAGATCCTGAATCGAAGATCCTGGAATCCCAACCACTCGCGGAGGATCTCGATGCCAGCCGACGCCCCCACCCTTTGTGCCCGGTCCGCCCCGCTCGTGATGACGCGCGAGGACGCCGGCGTGCTGGTCGTCACCCTCCAGTGCGAGAGCCTCTCCGGGTTCACGGCCGACGAGGTCGCCTCCATCTGTCTCGGCTATGCCGAGCCCGAAATGGGTGGACACACCCGCCAGGCGGTCTCCCTGGGTCTGGTCCGAGAAGTCAACTGCGCGGGGCTCCGGGCGCTCGTCCAGGTCTCAGAGGCGCTGAGCGCAGCGGGCGGGCGGCTGATTGTCTTCGGGGCGCCGCAAGAGGTCCGCGCCGTCGTCCGACGGACAGGACTGTCGGGCCGGCTCGTGCTGGCTCAGCAGGGCGCCAAGGAGGCCATCCGCCTGGCCCGTAACGAGCCGGGCCGATTCCGGTTCATGCCGGGCTTCGGCCGGTCGAACGCGGCCTGACGCGTCGGGGATGCAAGGATGCATCGAAAGATCGGCACGCTCTGGGTGATCGCCGCGGCTTGGCCCTGCGCCCTTGGGGCACCGCTCGCGAACGTCGATCCGAATCTCGGTACGCGCCGCCCCATCTCGCCCCTCGCGATTGAGCTCGCGAAGCAGGGGAAGGTCGCGCTGCATGTCTACGTCACCCCGGGCCTCCACCTTCAGGCGACCGGCGTAGAGCAAATCGCGTCCTACAGCGCCGGCGACGTTGACCTGCTCGTCATGACCGCCACCGTCGACGAGGCCCGCGCCCTCGCGGCAAAGCCCGGCGTGCTCTGGGTTGAGCAGGCCCCCGAGCCCGCACCCCGCAACGACACCGTCCGCCTCATCGTCCAGAACGGCGCGACGTCCAATGCCCCCTTCGACGCCGCGGGCCTCGACGGCTCGGGCCAACTCGTGGGCGTGATCGACCTCCCACTCGACTGGGACCACTGCGCCTTCGACGACCCCGACCACGCCATCGGCCCCACCCACCGCAAGATCGAGGCGTACAACGCACCGCAGTCCGGCGTCAACGCCCACGGCACCCACGTCTGCGGCACGCTCGCCGGCGACTCAATGCAGGCTGCCAACCTCCGGGGTGTCGCGACAGGCGCCCGCCTCTGCTTCAACACGATCCCCACGTTCGACGAATCCCCCCTGCTCCAGCGCCTCGAACTCCACATGTCCCAGGGCGCCGCCGTCCACTCCAATTCCTGGGGTGACGACCAATCCAGCGCCTATGGAGGATTGGCACGAGCCGTGGACGAGTTCTGCTGGGAACACGACGAGCAGCTCGTCGTCTTCGCCGTCAGCAACGGCTCGGCCCTCAAGACACCCGAGAACGCCAAGAACGCGCTCGCCGTCGCCGCGACGCAGGACAGCCCGATGCAGCAGCGCTTCTGCATCGGCGCCGCCGGCCCCACCACCGACGGACGCCGCAAGCCCGACCTCGTCGCCCCCGGGTGCTCGGTCTTCAGCGCCTACCCCTTCGGCTCGGGCTGCCCCACCGTCTTCAACTCCGGCACCTCGATGGCCACCCCCGCCGTCGCGGGCGCGGCGCTGATCGCCCGCCAGTACCTCATGCAGGGTCGCGACCCCGACGGCACGCCCGATTCCGCGATGGCCTTCATCCCGAGCGGCGCGCTTCTCAAGGCGGTGCTCATCGCGGGAGCCGCCGACCTCACCGACGAGCCCGGCTGGCCCTCGGCCCACGAGGGCTGGGGGCGCGTCATGCTCGTCGGCTCGCTCCCCCGGCCCGGCACAGGGCGGTCGCTGCTCGTCGAGCAAGGCTGGAACAACGCAGAGGGATCGCTTACGACGGGTGACGCGGTCACGCTCCGCTTCGACGTCACGTCATCGGCCAAGCCCCTCCGTGTCGTGCTCGCCTGGCACGACGCCCCCGGTGGCTTCGGCGCGACCGACCCCGTGATCAATGACCTTGACCTTTCCATCGAAACCCCATCCGGCGCCGTCTTTCTGGGCAATGCGATCGACATCCTCATAGGCGAGAGTGTCACCGGCGGCGCGCCGGACGCACGCAACAACGTTGAGGTCATCGCGATCAGTTCCCCCACGCCGGGCCGCTACGCCGTTCGCGTCGACGGGGCCTCGATCAACGAGGGTTCGCAGGGCTATGGGCTCGCGATCGTCGGCGCCGTCACCCACACACCGGCTCCCTGCAATGCCGCCGATCTCGCCGAGCCGTTCGGCATTCTCGATCTGGCCGACGTCAACGCCTTCGCCGCCGGGTTCCGCTCGCAGGACACCGCGGCCGACCTCGTGGGCGACGGCGTCTTCGATCTCTCCGATGTCACCGCCTTTATCGCTGGATTCACCGGGGGCTGCCCGTGATCGCCGGCCCCGGTTTTGCTTGGTCGATCGCGTCCCCCCGGGTATGCTCGCATCCGTCGTTCGACGACCGGAGGAACCGTTCATGATCCGGGGGCGTGCCGTCTGTTGTGCCACGCTGGCCCTGTGCGCCGGGCTCGCCGTCGCCGCCCCCAAGGACTGGGACGGCGGCGCCGGCAACCTGCTCTGGTTCGCGGACCTCAACTGGGACCCCGACGGCGTGCCGGGCCCCGCCGACCAGGCCAACGTCGACATCGGCACGCCCGTCGTCGCCGATGGCCTCCCGCTCAGCGTCGAGCGCCTCCACGTCACCTCGGGCCTCGCCCTCGTCAGCAGTTCACTCCACGTCACAGGCGACTCGAGCATCACCGGCCTCGCCACCTCCGGCTGCTGCTCGACCAACATCACCGCCGACGCCGGCCTCGCCATCGACGGCACGAGCACCTTCCTCAAACGCCCCATCTTCAAGGGCGCCGGCGCCACCACCATCGCCGGCACCGCTGTCATGACCGACGGCATGACCGTCGACAACAACGCCCACGTCGTCATCGCGGGCCACGACGTCCTCAGCAACACCGGCCAGATCAACGACGGCGGAGAGTGCAGGATCACCGGCACGCTCTCGCTCGACACCGGCTCGCTGCTCACCTTCGGCGCGGGCCAGTGGCTCGTCGACGGGGGCGTTGCCGAGAAGGTCGGGCCCGGCGCCGCCACCGTCCAGGGCAACCTCGTCCTCCAGTCCGGCACCGTCCGCGCCGACGAGGGCACCTGGGACCTGCTCAACCACGACCTGCGGGGCGGCACGCTCGAGGTCACCAACGCCGGCACGCTCCTCGTCCGCGCCACCGGCGTGCCCACCTACGACGCCACCGCCTACCAGGGCCGGGGCACGATCAACCTCTACGGCTCCGCCACGATCGGCTCGACCGGCAACCCGATCACCGCCAACGTCTCCGGCGGCGGGCTCGTGCTCCGCAACACGCTCACGCTCGGCGCCGACATCACCAACACCGCGACCCTCCTGCTCAGCAACACGACGCTCAACGGATCCGGCCGCATCGAATCCACCGGCGCCGTCACGCTCTCCGGAGCCAACGTCAACTCCGACATCCTCGCCTCTGGCGGCACCGTCCTCGTCACCGGCACGTCCACCGCCGCCGCGCACATCGACATCCAGAGCGGCGCGACGATCTCCTTCCTCGCGTCGCTCAACGCCCCGGGCTCGCTCGCCCCGGGCCGCCTGCACATCGCCGGCGCCATGACGCACAACAACTTCACGGGCGGTGGAGACGTCGACGTCGGGATCCCCGTCGACCTCGACGCAGGCGGCGTCATCCGCGCCAACGGCGGGCAGCTGCGCCTCAGGGGCGGCGGCGTCTGGTCCGGCGGAGACATCGAGATCGAGGAGGTCACCCTGGGCTTCTCGCCGACCCTCGCGATGCTGGGCGACTCCTCCGACCAGTACCTCGTCGGCGGGGACGTCTCGGTCTCCGACGAGGGCTCGGACAACGCCCAACTCCAGATCGGCGCCGCCTTCGGCCTCCAGCCCGCGGTGCAGGTCGACGGCACGCTGACGCTCGCCGTCGGCTGGTCCAAGAGCCTCGTCTCCTGCTATGTCCCCGCCATCACCGGCTCGGGCCAGATCGTCAACGGGGGAAACTTCGACATCCTCCGCACGATCGACGTCACGCCGACCATCATCAACGCCAATTCGATGAGCCTCGGCGCGAGCGTCACGCTCACCGCGATGACCAACGCCGCCTCCGCCAGCGTCTCCCAGCAGAACGACGCCGTCTTCCGCTCCGACGCGGTCGTCCACAACGCCGGCGAATGGCACGTCGCGATCTCCAGCGGACTGAAGAAGATCCTACCGAGCACGACCGGGGCGAAGTTCGACAATACCGGCGCCTACCGGGTCGAGGGCCCCGTCTTCGCCTCCGTCGAGGTCCGCTTCGAGAACTCCGGCCTCGTCCTCGCCGACCAGGGGACCGCCCACTTCGCCGACGCCGTGAACGTCACCGGCGGCGGCGCCGAGCCGTTCATCGTCGGCAACTGGATCGCCGTCAACGGAGGCAAGATCGAGTTCGAGAACCCGCCCACCACCGTCGGCAGCAGCCTGCCCGAAGCACCGCCCACCTCGGTCAGCGGGTCCGGCGCGTCGACGCCATGGGTCAACGGCGTCAGCCACTGGAACCACGCCACCGCCAACCTCGGCACGACCGCGTGCGACGACCCCGCCGTCGCCTTCGACCACTGCGACGTCAACATCGCGCCTAGCGCCACGCTCACCACCCACGATATCAACGCCGCCGACACCAGCATCAACCTCGCCCCGGGCTCGACCTGCACCGCCAACGCGATCGATATGGGTGGCTGCGCGGTCGATGCCAACAACGCCACGATCCAAGCCGATTCCGTCCACGCCGACGCGGGAACCACCTACGACCTGCGGGGCGCGTCGACGCTCCAGGCCGAGGGGTTCATCGACCTGACCGGCCAGAGCAGCCTGAGCATCGAGCAGGGCTCGTCCGCCGGCGCCGACGCCGGCACGAGCGTCGGCGGGTTCAACAGCGTCATCGACGACATCGACGGCGTCGTCGTCCCCTCCCTCCGGGGCCCCACCGCCCCACCCCTGCTCACAACCCCCCTGCTCGACCTCCACGCCCGCTTCACCCCCGCGGTCGGCGGCATCGGCTCGTTCACCGTCGACGGCGATCTGCTCATGCACGACACCGCCCGCCTCATCGTCGAGACCCTGGGCCCCGGCGCGACCGATCGCGCCGACATCACCGGGCAGGCCACGCTCGCCGGCGTCGTGCAGCTCGACACGCCCGATGGCTACATCCCCGCCCTCGCCGACTCGCTGCTCGTCATGACCGCCGCCAACGGCTTCGCCGGGGCGATCGACCACGTCGAGCCCCGCTACTCGGGCGCCGCCCGCTGGCGCGCCCAGACCGTCGGCACCGAGCTCCGCCTCGTCGCCGCCTGCGCCGCCGACCTCGCCGAGCCGTTCAACCTCCTCGATCTCCAGGACGTGCTCGCGTTTGTCAGTGCATTCACCACAAACGACCCCGACGCCGACCTGGACAACAACGGCCTGTTCGACCTGGTCGACCTCACGGGCTTCGTCTCCGCCTTCCTGGGCGGATGCGACTGATCGGACCGACCGCCCACCTTGTGCAACGGGCCGCGCGGCCCTCATCTTGAGGGAGTGTCCCCGCGTCGCGGCTGAGTTCGCCGAGCGGCTCGCGGTTATGGCTCCTGGAACTCGGAATGCGGCCGGATGGGCTGATTCCCGATTCCAGATCAGTTCTCGGCCGCCAACCCCGTTTTCAGCCCGGTCCCCGGCGTTTCGGCGTAAACGGACCGGGGTGGTTCCACCAAATCTGAGAAAAATCTGGATCAGGGACATCGCGCAAGTAGACTGCGGCTTTGGGGGTGCGGAGAGTGGGCCTTCTGCCCGCGATGTCTCGCGGGAAGCTCCGTATCCGATAGACCAGGGAGATGTGTCATGAGTTTTTCGCGAACTCTGAGCTTGATCGTTGCGTCCACGGTGGCGGCCTCGGCCGCGACCCTGGCGTCCGCGGGCGGTGGGCAGTACGTGTATCGCACCACGGATCAGAGCGGCAAGATCGTCGACCTCGCGCCGCGGGGCACCGCCCATTCGGTCGCCCGCCAGTGGAACGAGGTGCTGCTCGAGGGCATCCGGCACGACAAGGCGCGCCCGACCGTCCATGCCCGCAACCTCTACCACACCTCGGCGGCGATGTGGGACGCCTGGGCGGCCTACGACGACCACGCCGACCAGGTCTTCCATCATGAGCGCCAGACCGCCGCCGATGTGCAGGCCGCCCGCGATGAGGCGGTCAGCTACGCGGCCTACCGCATCCTCAAGCACAGGTTCACGCCTTCGGTCGGCGCCGGGTACACCATCCCGCTGATCGAAGCCCAGATGAGCTCGCTCGGGTACGACCCGAACGTGACCACGCTCATCGGCGACACCCCCGCGGCGCTCGGCAACCGGATCGCCAACACGATCATCCTGTTCGGGCTGTCCGACGGCGCGAACGAGTTGAATGACTACGACAACCTGTGGTACACACCGGTGAATGATCCGCTGTACCCCGCTTTCCCGGGCAACCCCGACATCGTCGATCCCAACCGCTGGCAGCCGCTCGCGATCGATTTCTTCGTCGACCAGTCGGGCAACATCATCCCGCTGGGCTCGCTGACCTTCCTGAGCCCCGAGTGGGGCATCGTCCCGGGATTTGCGATCAACGACGCCGACATCACAGTCCACCCGCGTGAAGGCTTCCCATATCCCGTCTGCCACGACCCCGGCCCGCCGCCCATGATCGGTGGCGACCGCGACCCCTACTACCGCTGGGGCAACGAGATGGTCGCCGTCTGGTCGAGCCAGCTCGATCCGATGGACGGAGTGCTGATCGACATCTCGCCCGATTCGTTCGGCAACAGCCCTCTGCCCGACGTCGACGACTGGGCGAACTACTACAACTTCTTCAACGGCGGTGACGCCGGCATGGGGTGGGATCTCAACCCCGTCACGGGGCAGCCCTATCCGCAGCAGGTCGTGCACCGCGGCGACTACGCCCGCATCCTCGCCGAGTTCTGGGCCGACGGCCCCAACTCTGAAACGCCCCCCGGGCACTGGTTCACCATCCTCAACTACGTCAATGACCACCCGCTCTTCGAGAAGCGCTTCCACGGCGAAGGGCCGATCATCGACGACCTCGAGTGGGACGTGAAGGCCTACCTGCTCATGGCCGGCACGATGCACGACTGCGCCATCGCCGCGTGGGGCTGCAAGGGCGCGTACGACTTCGTCCGGCCCATCTCGGCGCTCCGCTACATGGGCGACCGCGGCCAATCGAGCGATCCGGGCGGGCCGTCCTACGACCCCAACGGCGTGACGCTCTACCCGGGCTATGTCGAAGTCGTCACCGCCGAATCCACCGCCCCCGGCGAGCGGCACGAGCACCTCGCCGGCAACGAGGGCAAGATCGCCGTCAAGGCCTGGCGCGGGCCCGATTACATCCTCGACCCGGATACCGATGTGGCCGGCGTGGGCTGGATCCTGCTCGAGAACTGGTGGCCCTACCAGCGTCCCTCGTTCGTCACGCCGCCGTTCGCGGGGTATGTGTCCGGCCACTCGACCTACTCGAGGGCCGCTTCGGAGCTCATGACCGATCTGACCGGCGACGCGTTCTTCCCCGGCGGCGTGGGTGAGTTCTTCTGCCCGCAAAACGAGTTCCTCGTCTTCGAGGACGGCCCGACCGAGGACATCACGCTCCAGTGGGCCACCTACCGCGACGCTTCGGACCAGTGCTCGCTCAGCCGGATCTGGGGCGGCATCCACCCGCCCTGCGACGACCTGCCGGGCCGCCAGATGGGCTTCGCGGTGGAGGAGGACTCGTTCCGCAAAGGCGTGCAGTACTTCCACGGCAACGCCGACTGCCTGGCCGACGTAAACGGCGACACGCTGCTCGACCTCGCCGACATCGTGGCGTTCGTGCAGGCCTTCCAGGCCCAGGACCCGGTGGCCGACCTCGCCGACCCGGTCGAGACCTACGACCTCGCCGACCTCGTCGCGTTCATCCAGGCGTTCATGGCCGGCTGCCCGTAATCTGAGCCTCGCCAATCTCTCACGGCCCGGGACTCTTGCAGCCCGGGCCGTTTTCTTTGCGCCCCGCTTGGCTCACCCGCCGGGCGACGCCGTGGCCGCCGGGATCTGCACCTGCTCGATCACCTCGCCCAACACACGGACCGGATCGGGGTTGTAGTCGTCCCGCGGCGTGAACGGCCCGCCCGCGGGCGCGATCGATCCGATCTTCTCGAGCGGCATGTTGATCCAGGCCTCGTAGCCGCCCAGTGGGCTGGGGGTGAAGCCCTCGGCGTGCATGTCGCCCCAGCCGCTGCCGCCGGCGTTCTGGTGCGACTCGAGCAGATACGTCCCGTCGGGCTGACGCCAGAGGCGGTAGGGCTCGATCAGGCGGCGGAAGTTGTTGAACGTGACCCACAGCCGGGCCCGCCTGGTGATCGCGTCGCGGATGGCGGCGGTGAGCTTCGCTTCGGTCGCGTTGTCGTGATTCGGTTGTGCCATGCGGGCGACGGTACCGCGCGGGGGCCGGATTCCAAGCGGGAAGTCGCGGGATGCCGGGAAGATGCGCACAGAGGGTGTCGGTGGGTGCGGATTGGTGGGTGGGATGCTGCCGATTCGGGGGCGAGCGTGGATCCAACGCTTCGGGGACTCGGCGTCGGCGTCCGGGGCGAGGTGTCGTCGGACGGCGCGCCGGCTCGCGATCAGGTCGGGAAGCTGTACTCGTGCCCGCGCGTCCGCTTGATCTCGCGTTCGATATCCGCGGCCTCTTCGCGCGTCTTCGTGGCGAGGGTGCGGTACTCGATGTCGTTGCGGTGGCGGGCGACGTAGTTCCGCTTCTTCGCGTTGTTGCGGCCCGCGGCGCCGCCCTTCGACTCGGGGAGGATGGTGCAGAGGCGTGCGGCGACGTTGGCGCCGATGCCGAAGAGGACGGGCTTTTTGGTGGACCGCCGCCGGAGGTCGTAGACGCCCGGGCCGACCGGGGCGTGGAGGACGCCGAGCTGTCGCGGGTTGGGGAATGGACGCCAGCGTGACCAGGGCATCGGGGGAGTGTGCGCGATGGCGGGCCGGGATGCAAGGCTGGGCTGCGGGGGTGGCGACACGATTCCTGCCGCGGTGCAGGGGAGGGTTCCCCTGCGACCCCTCTGGGTGAGGTCGGTTGTCGGTGGGCCCCGGCGGGGGCACACGGCTCGGCGGGGCGTGCCACCGGAAGGAGGCGTGTTGGCGGGGCGGTGTCGGCGTGGGGGGATAAGCAACGAGGCGGAGAGAAAATGGAGCCCCTCACCCCGGCCCTCTCCCCATGGGGGAGAGCGAGGGGACGACTCGGCGGGCGGCGGGCCGAACACGGCTCGGCGAGCCGTGCCACCGGGCGATTCCGGGCGGGGGTGCGGGGGCGGAGCCCCTGCATCTGAGGAGACGACGAGAGACGGAGCACGGCCCGCCGAAGACCGCCAAGCCGCGGCGCCAGACCACAGACAGGAACGCAAGGCCCCAATCTCCCAGCCCGCCAACTAATCTATAAAAATCGCATTCTGCAAATCAGCAAAGAACGTCTGTATCTCAGCATCTATCTCTGAAACCTTGATCGCATTTGCAAGCTGTGGAACTGTAATGCTCACCCCCCATCGTTCATCGCAAATCGTATTAATCGCCGCAATTACCTCTTTTCCAGGAACCCATCGCATTCGTTTATCAATAGATTGCCACTCCTCATCGAGAGTCCTTTCAATCTCCAGCAAATAGGTAGATCCATCCCGATGCGCCCAACGGTGATACTCGAGCTTTCTCGCCCCAAGCTGCGACTTCACCATTGGTCGCATGGGACCTGTTGCCTCATCAAGTAGCTCCATTACCGAGTACTCAGGAATAGTGGCCAGCCCGCCGTGCTCAACGCGTATTTGCAGTCTCGCGCTGATACATCTGTCAATCAAATCCGGTACGAGCAAATAATTCTCTATCTCCTTCTTTTCCAAAATATGTACATAATCTGTACACAATCTCAGTTCAGTTTGCAGTTCATTTATTTCTTCATCACAACGGTAATCTCGATCAAACAACGCGGCCACCCTCATTCCCTCGCCCAGCACATTTGAAAATGCCCATTGCGCGTTCTTCACGCGACTTTGGCCAGAGAATCCCTCAACTGGGATCGTTGCGAGACGCCCAGTGTCGAACATGTCAGCATGACCGGTTTTTGCTGCAAATCTCTGAAGTAGCTTCTTATCCTTGCCTTCAACAAACAGAATGCGTCGCTCTCTCGCAAGACGCGTAAGATAGGTATTCTGAGAGGATCCAAGAAGTTGCGCGGCGTGCTCAAGGCCCCGAAGATCAGTAAGTCGCTTTCCTTCAGATTTGTTTCGTTCAACGGTGATAATTTCACTAGGCTCCACTTCATTGATAATTTCAACAGAATGGGTTGCTAGTACAACACGTGGACCAAGCCGACGAAGAACCCCCACTATACTTCTTTGTAGATCTGGATGGAGGTAGATCTCCGGTTCGTCTACCACGAGCAAATCGGCACCTCTTGATTTTACGATGTGTGTGAGCAGCTGTATCCACACTTGGAATCCAAAACCGGCCCATGCCACCTCTCTGGTCATTCGCTTCTCAGTCATGAACATGGCGAGAGTGTTTGTACTGAGATACGGCAATTCTGGTGGCTGTATTGAAGCATCTTCCCAAGTTGATTCTAAGAGTTTTTTGAACTCTGAGAATCCTTCTTTATCGTGATACCAGAGATTTCGAAAATGCCGCGGGGCTAGATGGCCTCGCGTGGACCGCATTACATATTGACTTTGGAGAACTACTTCTTCTCGTTCCAGTGGGCCGAGTGTCGGAACAACCGCTAGCGACACAGGGAACAGCTCACGCACTGATGCTGGTGATTTTGGAATGCGGCCGTCGGTTTGCATGACCAATGTTGGACTTCCCGTTCGAGGGAAGATCAAACGCAGGCTGCGACCACGTGCAACGTGGTAGGTGATGGATGACGAAGCATCGGAATAGTCAGTGTGGACATTCTCAATATCTACTGTCAGGCTGGCGGGAGATATTGCCCATCCCCACTGATAGGTCCCGTCTTCCAGGCACAGGAACTGAGGCTTCCGTCGTGAGGCAAACCTGTAGGCACCATCTAGTAAGCGGAGCCCGTCAAGGATTGTGGACTTGCCTGAATTGTTGGGGCCAACGAGGACATTGAACTGACTCAGCGAGATTCGATACTTCTCGAGGGCCCGAAAGTTCTCGTACCGCAGGCTTGTGACCATATGGCACAGTATGTTGGCGGACTCGTGAGCAATCCCAAAAAAGTCAGATGATGTTGTCGCCGCTCGCGATGTTGTGCGCCGGCGCCGTGTTGAGCTGAACCAGCTCCTCCCCCAGCTTCGCCCGCTGCACACGCCTCGCCTCGTCGTCGTCGACGTAATCCGAGTGGCACGCGGCCTTTGCGTCGTCCCGGCCCTTGAGCTTGCTCGCCAGCTTGTGGATCTCGTCGGGCTTGAGGTAGCCGCGGGCTTCGAGGATCTGGCGCTGCTCGGGGGTCAGGGCCGCGGACTTCGTGACGCCCTCGCGCTCGAACCCCTCGGCCTTGCCCGAGGCGAACTCCTGGATCTCCTTCGAGATCCGCACGCTGCACCAGTCGTGTCCGCACATGGCGCAGAAATCAGTGTCGACGTCGAGGTCCTCGTCGTGGTAGGCCCTCGCCGTGTCCTCGTCGTAGGCGAGCTCGAAGTGCTTGTTCCAGTTGAGCGCCGCACGGGCCTTCGTGAGCTCGTCGTCCCAGTCGCGGGTGCCCGGGATGCCCAGCGCGACGTCGGCGGCGTGGGCGGCGATCTTGTAGGCGATGCAGCCCTCCTTCACGTCGCCCCGTTTCGGCAGGCCCAGGTGCTCCTTAGGGGTCACGTAGCACAGCATCGCGGCCCCGTGGTAGGCGATCGCGGTGGCGCCGATGCAGCTCGTGATGTGGTCGTAGCCCGGGAAGACGTCGGTGACGAGGGGGCCCAGGACGTAGAAGGGGGCGCCGTGGCACAGCGTTCTCTGGAGCTTGACGTTGTACTCGATCTGGTCGAACGGGACGTGGCCAGGGCCCTCGACCATGACCTGGACGCCGTGGCGCCAGGCGCGTTCGGTGAGCTCGGCGATGACGGCGAGCTCGGCGAGCTGGGCCTGGTCGGTCGCGTCGGCGAGCCCGCCGGGGCGGAGGCCATCGCCGATGGAGAAGCTGACGTCGTGGGCGCGCATGACCTCGCAGATTGCGTCCCAGTGCACGTACATCGGGTTCTCTTGGTTGTGGGTGAGCATCCACTTGGCGAGCAGCGAGCCGCCCCGGCTGACGATGCCGATCAGGCGGTTCTTGACGAGCGGGATGTGCCGCTTGACGAGGCCGGCGTGCAGGGTCATGTAGTCGACGCCCTGGCGGGCCTGGTGCTCGACGGTCTCGAGGATCATGTCGATGGTGAGATCCTCGATCTTGCGGCCGATGATCATCGAGTAGATCGGCACGGTGCCGATGGGGACGGTGGCATGGTCGATGATGGCCTGGCGGCAGGAGTCGAGATCGCCGCCGGTCGAGAGATCCATGACGGTGTCGGCCCCCCACCGCTCGGCCCACTGGAGCTTCTCGACTTCCTCGTCGGTGCCCGAGCTGACCGGGGACGCGCCCATGTTGGCGTTGACCTTGGTCTTGCTGGCCCGGCCGATGCACATGGGGTCGAGGTTGCGGGCGAGGTGGTGGATGTTGGCGGGGATGATCATGCGGCCCGCGGCGATCTCGTCGCGGATCTGCTCTGCGGTGAGATGGGGCTCACACTCGGCGACGCGGCGCATCTGGGGGGTGATGAGGCCGAGGCGGGCGTGCTCGAGCTGGGTGATGGGGGTGAAGGCGGTGGGGAAGGTGACGCGGCGGGTGAGGCCGCGGGCGTCGCGGAAGGTGACGGGGGAAGGCAGGGAGGCACGGAGGGACGCAGGCACAGAGGGGTCGGAGGCCGGTGCTGCTCCGTCGGCACTTCGTGCCTCCGTGCCTTCGTGCCTTCGTGCCTCGTTGACCATCTCAACACTCCAGCCGTCAGGCAGAAAGTCCCACGCCGTCTTGTCAGACACTCCCGGCATTCCCGGCGTGTCGGGGCTGGCGAACATGAGCGGGCCGCCGACGTCGGGGGCGAGGGCAAAGGAGCCCGGGGTAGTGGCGGTCGGTTCGGAGCCCGGGTTGGCGGCGCCGTGGGTGGGGACCGTGAAGCCGGGGTGGTTGGGGGCTTCGGGGTAGGCGGGGCCGGCGGCGGAGGGGCGGTAGAGGGCGCGGAGGTCGGCGGGGGAACGAAGGGAAGAGGTTGAAGCGACGGGCTGGAAGCCCGTCCCACTAGGAGTGGAAGGGGTGCGGAGGGCCCTGGTGGTGAGTTCGGCGGCCTTGGAGGCCGGGGCGTCGGGGCCGAGGTGGGTGATGGTCATGGCGCGTCGCCTCGTGCTGGGGCGGGGGACGACGTGCAACCATTAGAGCCACACGGCTCGGCGAGCCGTGCCACCCCGGGGTTGATCGCGTTCCCTCCGCCGGGTTGAGCCGGATCAGGTTCGACGGGTGCCTCTCAGCCGGATTTCTCTCCGGCGCCCCGAGCGATCTGGGGGAGTCTAGGCGTGTTCGTCGGACGGGCCTTTGACGAGCCGCGACCGTGAGTGAGCGGTTTCTGGTTCGGCCGCACGAAAACCGCTCCCTCACGGTCGCGGCTCGTTCTCACGTGATCTCTTGCGCTCCGCCGTCATCTCCCGCGTGATGTCGAGGTACCGCTCGCCGTGCTCGGCCGAGGGCTCGATCTCGCTCGTCTCGTGCCACTCGTTGAAGCTGGTGATGAGGATCCAGTCGGGGCTGGCCTCGATCGCCTCGCGCCAGAGCACCCGGTAGGTCTCGCCGCCGTCGCGAGGCACGAACACGCCGGGCGAGCGGAAGTAGCGGTCGTCGTAGCCCGGGCAGATGGTGACGCAGGTGATGCCGGCGGTGTCGCGCCCCTTGGCGATCCAGGCGGCGAAGGTGTGCCGGGCCCACGCGGCGAGGTCGGGATAGCGATCCCGCTCGTGAAAGATCTGGCCCATGGGGTCGTAGGTGTGCCAGCCGTCGAACGCCGGGCGGATGGGGTCGGGCGGCCGGTCGCCGATGATGATCGGGGCGTCGTCGCCTTCGAGCCTGAGCCGATTCAGCACGCGGTTCCAGCCGCGGTTGGTGAGCTGCTGGTTGAGGCGGACGTAGGCGAAGAGCACGGGGCGGTCGTTGACCTTCAGGAACGCGGGGTGGCGGCCGTAGGTGTGGGCGAGCTCGAGCAACATGTCGGTGGTCGCGTCTGCGGCGCCGGGGCCGGTGCGGTCGCCGGGAGTGCGCTCGATGTAGAGCGAGATGTGCAGACCGTGCTTGCTGGCTTCCTCGAGAATGAGGGGGACGGCCCGATCCTCGTGCGTGCCCTCGCCCCACCACGAGACGACGAAGCCATCGAGGCCCGCGTCGTGGGCCCAACCCATGTGCTGCGTGACGACGGCGGGGTCGAGGGAGTCGTAGGCGCCGAGGGCGGGGTAATCGCCCGAGTTGGTGATGTCGTGGTTCGCCGGATCGATGCCTTCCCAGTGGACCCAGCGTTTGGATGGGCCGTCGGGTGAGCCGTACCACGGGTAGTAGAACGCGAGCGTCAGCCGCTCGACCCTGGTGATCGGCTCGGGTGGCGGGGGAAGTCGGTCGGGGGCGCCGAGGGCGTTGAGGAACGCGAGGACCGCGATGAGGACGCGGACGAGCATGGGGGATGGTACGGGAGTCGCCCTCGCCGGCCCAGCTTCGATGGGCTACGCCCCCCGGTCGGTGCCTGAGCGATCGGGGGAGAAGAGGCGATGAAGCGACGGGCTGGAAGCCCGTCCCACTAGGGGGCGGAGGCGTCGGCGAGTGTCCATTCCACCACGCTCACGCGCCAGGGGCCTTCCTGTCCCAGGTGGCGCAGCATATTGACGCACTGGGCTCGGTGGTGCACGCCGTGGGTGGTGACGTGGGTGAGCACGGCGCCGCGTGTGAACGACCAGACCCTGCCGTGGCGTTCGGCCGTGACGACCTCGTCGTGGGGCGTGGTGTGGGCGGCGAACTCGTCGGCGAACTCGTCCAGGGCCGCGGCGAGCTGGTCGCAGGTGTAGGGCCCGCTGTTCTCCCAAGGCTCGCGGCGGGGGCGGCCCGCGTGGAAGTCGCCCCAGCCCGCGATGACGCCGACGATGTGGGCGAGCGTGTCGTGGACGGAACCCAGCCCCATCTCGAATCGCTGGTGGAATTGGTCGTGTGTGAGTTCGCGAGCGGCGTCGATGAGCTGGCGGGTCGCCCAGCGATCGTGGGCGAGGAGGATCTCTGCGGGATCGGAAGCGGGCATGGGGGCTCCTTGCGTGGACAGGGGCGCACGGTACCGCGCTGAGGTGCCCTGTGTCGCGCCCGGGTCGACGGCAACGGGCTCGCCACGCCGATTCACCGTTTGCGGTTCGCACCGGTTTCGACGATCATGCTCCGGCCATGACCGACCACAAACCCGCCGTCGTTCCTGCGAACTACCTCTTCCCCTTCGCTCTGGTCACGGTCCTGTTCTCGCTCTGGGGGTTCGCCAACGACATCACCAACCCGATGGTCGCGGCGTTCAAGAACATCCTGCTCATCTCCAACTTCGAGTCCTCGCTCGTCCAGGCCGCGTTCTACGGGGGCTACTGCTTCATGGCCATCCCCGCCGCCCTGTTCATCAAGCGGTACTCCTACAAGCACGGCATCCTCATGGGCCTGTTCCTCTACGGCGTGGGATGCCTGCTCTTCCTCCCCGCGGGGGCGTCCAAGGAGTTCACCGCCTTCCTCGTCGCCTACTTCGTCATGACCTGCGGGCTCTCGTTCCTCGAGACCACCGCGAACCCCTACATCCTCTCGATGGGGCCCGAGGAGACCGCGACCCGCCGGCTCAACTTTGCGCAGGCGTTCAATCCCCTCGGCTCGCTCACCGGCATGTTCGTCGCCGGGCAGTTCATCCTCGAGAACCTCGACAAGACGGACGAGGTGGGCCGCGCCTCGCTCCGTGACATGGATCCGGATGCATTCGCCGCCCTTCAGCAGGCCGACCTCGGCGTCATCATCGGGCCCTATCTGATCCTGGGCCTCGTCGTCGTCGCCGTGATGGTGGCGTTCCTTTTCGCCCGCCTGCCCAATACGCGGGGCGAGGAGCAGCACGACGTCCGCGTCCTCGCCACGCTCCGCCGCCTGCTCGCCAACCCGCGATACATCCAGGGCGTCGTCGCGCAGGCGTTCTATGTCGGCGTGCAGATCATGTGCTGGACCTTCATCATCCAGTACGCACAGAACGAGCTGGGCATGCCCAAGACGACGGCTCAGGCCTGGAACATCGCCGCGATGGTGATCTTCGTTTCCAGCCGCTTCATCTGCACCTATCTGCTCAAGTTCGTCGACGCGGGCCGGCTGCTCATGCTGCTGGCGATCGGCGGGGCAGGGACGATCCTGGGCACCATCTTCATCCACGGGACCGCCGGCCTGGTCTGCCTCGTCGCGACCAGCGCCTGCATGTCGCTCATGTTCCCCACCATCTACGGCATCGCGCTCAAGGGTCTGGGACCCGACGCCAAGCTCGGCGCCGCGGGGTTGATCATGGCTATCGGCGGCGGCTGCCTCATGCCGCCGCTCCAGGGGCGCATCATGGACATGGACGCGTTCGACCTGGGGTTCATCACCCTCAGTTCGACGCGGGCCTCGTTCGTCCTGTCGCTCGTCTGCTTCGTCGTGATCGCGATCTACGGCGTCCTCACTCGCACTCGGCGCGCCGCGCCAGGCGCCGCGGGTCACCCCGCAGGGTGATCCACAAACGGGCGGAACCCGAGGAGACAGGCCACCTCTGCCGCCGGCGTCCCGGTGGAGGCCGAGGGAGAAGTGTGAACCGGGGCGATCGCCTCCCACTCCCGCGGCTCAGAAAGGGAGCGCCGGCGGCCGGAAAAGCGGGACCGAAGGTAGCCGCGGCTCACTCGTCGATAAAGCGGAGGATGCGGCCCGCATTGTGGTCGACGATGTAGAGCGTCTGGCCGTCGGGGCTGAGGCCGAAGCTGGCGATGGCAAGGGCGGACCCTCGGCCCCCGAATGATGCGCCCAGGGGGCCCGTGTGGTCGGCGACGTCGTCGGCGGTGGTGAATCCGTCGCGTGTGCGGAGCCGGAAGCTCCAGACTTGGCCGGTCATGAAGTCGGCGCAGATGTAGCGGTTGCGGAGCCAGGTGTACTTGGTGCCCTCGTAGAAGTAGCCCCCGGTGACCGAGCCGACGGGGCTCTGGCGGTACTCGTGGATCGGCGCGACGAGCCCTCGCTCGGCGTGCTCGGCGGGGCGGAGGCGCGCGGGGTCGTCCTGTCGGGATCGTCCCTCACGGAATTCACCGAGGCCTTCCATCGTGTTCCAGCCGTAGTTCTCCCCGCCCTTCGAGCCCTCGGGCTGAAGGTCGATCTCCTCGAACCGGTTCTGGCCGACGTCGCCGATCCAGAGGCGGCCCTTGGAATCGAACTCGAAGCGCCAGGGGTTGCGCAGGCCGTAGGCCCAGATCTCAGGCCGGGCGTCGTCGCGATCGACGAATGGATTGTCCTTAGGGATCGCGTAGGCGAGGCCCGGGTCGGGGTCGGAGGTGACGTCGATGCGCACGATCTTGCCCAGCAGGGTGTCGAGATTCTGCCCGTTGCCCTTCGGGTCGTTGGCCGAGCCCCCGTCGCCCGGGCCCAGGTAGAGCAGGCCGTCGGGGCCGAAGCGGATGCAGCCGCCGTTGTGGTTGCCGTAGGGCTCGTTGATCTTGAGGATGACCTGCTCGGAAGACCAGTCGGCGGCCTTGGGGGACTCGGCGGTGAATCGGCTGAGGACGACGTCACCGCCTTTGTCGGTGTAATAGAGGTAGAACCGCTTGTTGTCGGCGTAGCCCGGGTCGAAGGCCAGCCCCAGCAGGCCCCGCTCCCAGTTCGAGTCGGGCGTGGTGAAGTTGTCGGGATCAACGGCGATGAACGGGGCGTCGAGCAGATTGCCATCTTCGGCGACGCGGACACGGCCCGTCTGCTCTACGACGAACAGGCGTGAGGCGTCGGTGGGGTCGAAGGCCATGGCGCAGGGCTTTTCGAGCCCGGCGATCCACGCCTCCACGCGCTGGGCGCGGGCGATCGCGGCGGCAAGAGCAAGGGCGAGCAGAACGGCGATGTGGCGTGCCATGCCCAGAGCGTAGCGGGCGGGGCGGGCCGCGTGCCGTCCTAGTGCTTCGCGAGCGTGTCGCGGGACTCTGTGCGGCAGTCGAGCTCGATGCGGCCCTCGCGGACGCGGATGGCGAGCAACCTGACGACCCGCCCGTCCTGGAGGCTCAGCTCGGGCTTGATCGCCAGCGGGGCCTTGCCGCGGAGCACGTCGATGAAGCTCGCGGAGTAGGGATCGTCGGCGATGGACTCAGGGAGGTAGCTCTCGAGTCGATGCCCTGCGCGGGCGAGGATGAGCTGGGCGGGCAGGGGCAGGCGGCCGACGTGGACCCAGTTGGTGTGGAGCCAGAGCGAACCGTTCGCGTCGATCTGCGGGCGGAATGACGCGGTGAGGATGCGGTCGCCGTCGTGCCGGCGGAGGAGGACGCCGAGCCGGATGAGCCCATCGTCGAAATGGACCTGGGGCTGGCTGAGGGCATCGGGCCATCCGGAGAGGTCGGCCTGCCCGTCGATCCACTCGGGGAGGCGGGCCGTCAGCCAGGCGCTGGCGTCGGCCTCCTTGACCATGATCGACCACGCCTTGGAATGCCAGGGGCCGGGGTCGTCGGCCCGCTCCCACTCAGGATCGGCGGGGCGGACGAGCGTGAGGTGGGTGATCGCGGCGTTCTCGATCCGCACGGCCCGCTCGCGGAGTTCGTCGGTTGGGCGGTACTGCCGCCACCATGAAGGGGCGGCGCGGGCGAGGATCGCTCCGAAGAGGCCGCCGATCGTGATGATGATCGCGAGCGACAGCCCCGCGGCAATCAGCCGCGCCTTGAGCTTCCGTCGGATTCGTCGCAGTCGGCCCACCATCTCCCATAAATGTACGCGGGGAACGGCTGTGGGATCGGGCCGCACTCCCCGACGAGCGTGAAGCGCGGGCGAGGGAATGCTGGAGGATGAGTGACGATGCGTCCTTCGCTCGCTCTTCTAGAGCGTCTTCATTCAACGTGTAGCGTGTATCCACAGTGCCGGAAGCAGTTCTTGGCGTCGGTGGGCGTGACCCGTTCGAGGACGGTCTGCATCGCTGTCCAGAGCGTCTGTCGTGTGCGGCACGCGAGGCCGCGGAGGAGTTGCTTGATCTTGCTGAAGACCATCTCGATCGGGTTCAGATCGGGGCTGTAGGGCGGCAGGAACACGAGTTCGGCCCCGGCCGATTCGATCAGCTCACGCACGCGGACGCCCTTGTGGCTCGAGAGGTTGTCCATCACGACGACGTCGCCGGGCCGCAACTCGGGCACGAGGACATGCTCGACGAAGGCATCGAAGACGTCCCTGTTCACCGCCCCGTCGACGACCGTCGAGCAGACGACACCCCCGATCCCCAACGCCGCGATCAGTGTCGTGGTCTTCCAGTGCCCGTGAGGGACCCTGGCGACCAACCGTTCACCGCGGGGTGAGCGGCCGCGGGTCCTGGTCATGTTGGTTTTGGCCCAGGTCTCGTCGATGAAGATCAGCCGACACGCATCGAGATCGGGCTGCTCGGCCTTCCACTCAACCCGCTTCTCGGTGACGTCGGGGCGGTCCTGCTCGGCCGCGTGGATCGTCTTTTTTTCAAGCCCAGGCCCATCTTCTTCAGGGCCACGCACACCCCGGACTCGCTGCACCCACAGGCGAGGCGGTCGCGGAGCTCGATCAGCGTCGCGTCCGGCTGCTCGGCGACGAGTTCGGCCAGCCGCCTGCGATCGATCTTGATCGGCCCGGGCCCGCCCATCGGGCGCGGCGCGATCTCACCGAACTCGCGTCGGCGCTGCTTGACGCGACGGACCCACGAACGGCTGACGCCGAAGGCCTCGGCGACCTCCTTGGTCTGCATGCCCCGATCACACGCGGCAAGAACTTTGGCGCGGAGATCCCCTGAGTACGCGGCGCCCATCCATGGCCCCTTCCCGGCCGGCTCATCGGCCGGGAACGAAACTACACCCGGCGACGCGATCGCGCAACACCCAACACGCGCCTATCAGCGCTACGCGTGAGCTCAAGACGCTCTAGGCTCGTTTGGTCCCGTGCCAGGCGTCGAACATGGCGCGAAGAAAGCCCGGGCGCGGGCCCGGGCTTCGTGGGACGGAAACAGAGGGAATCGGGAACGGTCAGCGCTTCGAGAACTGGAAGCGGCGGCGGGCGCCGGGCTGGCCGTACTTCTTGCGCTCGACCTTGCGTGCGTCGCGGGTGAGGTAGCCCTTGTCGCGGAGGATGTTCTCAAGGTGCGGGTCGTAGCCCACGAGCGCCCGGGCGATGCCCAGGCGGACGGCCTGGGCCTGGCCCATGATGCCGCCGCCGGTGACGCGGACGAACACCTCGAGCTTGTCGGCGGTGTCGGTGACGCTCAGCGGGGCGTTGGCGTCGGCCCGGTCGCGGGGCTCCGAGAAATACTCATCGATCGTCTTGAGCTTCTTGCGGTTGACCTGGATCTGGAGCTTGGCCTGCCCGTCGCGGGCGGGGCGAAGGCGAACGCGGGCGACGGCGGTCTTGCGCCGGCCCACGCCCCACCACCAGCCGTGCTTGTCGGCGGGCTTGGGCTCGGCGAGCTCGCGCTTGGCCTGCTCGGGGGCGGGGCCCTGATCGACGGCCTCGCCCATCAGGTTGGGGTTGGTGATCGTGGTCTGGAAACCTTGCTCTGCCATGGGTGTGCTCCGTTCCCGCCGCGGCGGGATTGCTTTCCTTCCGCGGGGTTACGCGTGCAGCGGGATGGGCTTGTGGTTCTCGTGGGGGTGCTCGGCGCCGGGGTAGACCTTGAGCTTCTTGAGCATGTGGCGGCCCAGGCGGTTCTTGGGCAGCATGCGGCGGACAGCGAGTTCGAGCAGCCGCTCGGGGCGCTCGGCGCGGAGCTGGCCGTAGGGGCGGAGCTTGAGCCCGCCGGGGTAGCGGGTGTAGCGCTTTTCGAACTTCTGCTCGGCCTTGCGACCGGTCAGCGCCACCTTCGTCGCGTTGGTGACGATGACGAAGTCGCCCGTGTCGACGTGGGGGGTGTACTCGGGGCGGTGCTTGCCCATGAGGACGATGGCGATGTCGCTGGCGAGGCGGCCCAGGGGCACGCCCTCGGCGTCGGCGATGCGCCAGATGCGCTCGACCTCGCCGTTCTTGGCCATCCAGGTCTGGCGTCGGAGATGGGTCGCGTGACCGGTGCTCATCGGTTCACTCCTGTGCCGGGGCCTCGGCGGCCGACGGACGGAAACACCCCGCCGATTTCCTGGCGAGGCCGGTACGCCGCCTACCGGGCGGGGCGGGCCGACGTCGACCGTCGGCATGATTCTGTCTGGCTGAGGCGGCCGTTCACACGGACCCCAAGCCCGCAAGTGTAGCCCGGGCGGCGGGTCGGTCAATGTCCCCGGATCGGGTAGGGCCAAACCCCGAGATGCGCCGCCGAGTCGCGGGCCCGCGTGATCCAGGGTCCGGGTTGACGCTTGGCTCCCGAGGCCGGGCGCGCCCCGTTGAACGGGGGGCTTGGCCGGCCGGGCGACTGCGACCCGCGGCCCGGCGCACACACCGGACAACTCGTTTGAAGGGAGAAGCACATGCCACGTGCCGCCGGTATCTCTGCGTTGCTCCTTCGTCGTCCCGCGATCGCCATCGCGGGGTTCATGTGTCTCGGGGCCCCCTCGGCCTCGGCGGGCATCGGGTGCAACCAGGCGGACCTCGCGCCGCCGCTCGGGGTGCTCGACCTCGCGGACGTCAACGCCTTCGTGTCGTCGTTCACGTCGCAGCACCCGGCCGCGGACCTGGACAACAACGGCGTGTTCGACCTGATCGACCTCTCGATCTTCATCTCGGCGTTCCTGAACGGGTGCCCGCCGGCGGCGTGCTACCCGGACATCCGCACGACGGTCACCGCGCCGTCGGATGACCCGCCCGACGTGCAGGCGAACTACGACGGCATCAACCGCACGATCCACCTGTTCGGTCCGCTGCCGGTCGCGCAGATCTACGCGTCGCCGCCGGGCGATTTGCTGCCGTTCATCTTCGATCGGATCCAGACGCTGGAGTCGTGCACCGGGCTGCCGACCGACGTGACCGCGCTCGAGTCCGTGTACAGCCTGATCTCTGAACTCGCGGGGACGCGCACGATCGGGCAGATTGTGGCGGCGCCCGTCGGATCGGACCCCCTGCTGGAGGACGCGCTCCAGCAACTCCGCGATCTGGGCGTCGGTGTGCCCGACCTTGCGCCAGACAATCTGGCGTCGCAGGGCCGGCTGAATGTCCTGCCGATCCTGCTCGGCGGCGCCGGCGGGGTGACGCTCGCGGACTTGTTCTTCAAGACCAAGGACGACGTGACCGCCGACGAGTACTTCTCGATCAACACGGGCAAGAGCTCAGGCCTGGTGGCCGCGTCGATCTGCGACAACGACAAGTGCTGCGACGAGAACGGGGGCCCGCCGATCGGCGGATTCACAACGGACCGGTGCCTCTCGGAGCGGCGGCTGTGCAACCTGCCCCCGCCGAGCCGGATCAAGTGCTCGATCGCGAGCGACAAGTGCGAGTGATCGGCGCGTAGCCGACCAAGCCGCGCGGGCCCGGGAGAAGCCGCCCGGGCCCGTGATTCGGGCCGGATTGTGCCGCGTTGGCGCGCGGCTCGGGTTTCAGCACCCGTTCAGGAAGGCTGTGACAAACAGCAGTGTGTCTGTGAGATCGAACAGGCCGTCCCCGTTCAGGTCGGCCGCGGGCGACGCCGCCAGGAATCCGCTGACAAAGGTCGTGACGTCTTCAAGATCGAGCAGCCCGTACGGCTCGGCGAGGTCGGCGAGGTTGCAGGGGGGCGTCTCGCAGGCATCGGGGATGCCGTCGTGGTCGCTGTCGGGATCAAACTGGTCGTCGACGCCGTTGAGGTCGCAGTCGGGGAACGCGTCGATGCGGCCGAGGAAGTCGCCCTGGTTGAGGGATCGCCAGCCGCCGAGGGCGCCGGAGTCGGCCATGATCGCGACGGACTGGCTCGACGACGCCGTGAGCACGGTCAGCTCGAACGGATGGGCGCCGGCGTCGAGATTGATGAAGACCTGCGGCGCGATGCTCGTGTAGGAGTTCGCGCGGGTGAACGAGCGGGAGCCCGTCAGGTTCAGCAGCGTCTGGCCGGCGATCTTGAGCACGACCGCGTTATCGTGATCGACGCGGAACGCGTACTCGTCGCCCTCGGGCGCGACGAAGTAGCCGCTGACGCGGGCGACGACGCGTTGGCTCGTGCCGCTGCCGAACGAGGCGTCGTCGGTGCGGGCCCTGTAGATGATGGTGTAGTTGGCGGGGTTGAAGCCGTCGAGGCTTCCGAGGCTGGGGGTGGACCATCTGGTGAAGGTGAGCCCGGCGAAGGTGTCGACGCCGGTGAGATTGATGTCGGCGGCGATGTTCTCGCACTCGTCGAGGATGAAGTCGCCGTCGCTGTCGGGGTGCCCTGTGAGGATGTCGGCGATGTCGGGGATGCCGTTGCCGTTGCAGTCCTGGGCGAAGTACTCGGCGACGGGGTACCAGCCCATGTCGTCGAGCGGGCGGAGGTCGTGCGCGGTCCAGAATCCCTCGTCGCAGCGCGACCGGCCGTAGTCCAGCACCGGGTCCATGGTGCCGAGCTTGTCTCCCCAACTGCTGAAATACATGAGGTGGGAGGGTTGCCTGCCGCCGTCGCCCTGCTCGAGCAGCGTGAGAAAGAACCCCTCGGGTACGCTGGCGTAGGCGTGCTGGGTCTCGCCGCTGGCCATCGAGACCTCGCCGTGCCTCGGGTAGGTCGTGAACGCGTTCAGATTGAGGGGCAGTCCCCCCGGGCTTCCGGGTGGGGTGACCTGGTCCACCGAGAACCGGGCGACGTCGAGGCCCTCGATCTCGTTGAAGGGGTTGTCGCCGCCTTCCCAGATCGCGCTGGTGAAGCCGAGCGCGTGGGTGATCTCGTGGACCGCGACGTCGATCAGGCTGAGCTCCCAGAACTCGGGGTGGTTGTCGCAGCCGCCGAACTCCCAGTCGTTGTCCGAGTCGAGCGTGATGGAGACCGAAGTGTTGGCGGGAACGGCGTTGTCGCCGAAGATGGCGCGGAGCTGGCCGTCGGTGACGACGATGGACGTGACGCTGGTGGTGCCCGTGGGGGGGAAGCCGAAGCGGACGGGCAGCGACGATGACGGAAGGTACTGGGCGAAGGCGGCGCTCTCGCGGGCGGCGTGGGTGCGCAGGCCCTCGACGTATGTGGACCAGGGGATCTCGTAGTGGGTGCTGGCGGCCTGGCCGATCACGCTGCCCGGGATGGACTCGACGCCGAGGTTGACGCGGATCGTCGCGCGGTTGGCGAAGCTGAAATCTGTGTCGGCGGCGGCGTCGACGAAGTCCGGCAGGTAGTCGTTGACCAGGAGGGTGTTCGCCGGGTCGTAGTTGATAATGAACTTCGGGCTGGTGCCGCGGATCGCCTGAGCCGTCGCCCGCGGGGCGCCGCCGAGGAGGTCGCGCTCGGCAAAGTCGAGAAGGAGCTCGATCGTGGTGACGGCGCCCTCGGGCCCACAGACGCCCTTGTAGTGGCGGGTGACGCCGGACACGCCCAGGCCGTCGGCCCACCCCGGCACGTCCAGCGGGACGATCAACTCGGGCTGGCCGGCGGGGCCGACAACCGTGGCGTTGGCGAGCAGCGCGTCGACCTCGGCCGGCGTGCGATGGATGGACTGGGCGCCGGACGGCGAGACGATGGCGACGGCGGCGATCAGGGCGATGGCGCGTTGCACGGCTGGGCCTCCTCTCCGCAGACCGGCCCGACCAGAACGCACAACCCACCCCGGGGCCGAGGAGGCGAGTGCACCGGGCCAATTGCAGACACGAACGTGTGAATACCAGAATAGCCGGCGGGGGGGATGTCCCTCGCGGGTTCGAACGGACCGCGGCTGGTTGTGGGGCTTTCCCTCGGCGTCGACGAGGGACGCCAAGTCCGGAAACCAGATGCGTTGTGTCACGGTCCGGCAGCTGCCCGCCAAGGCATCCGAAGAGTGCACCGAGGGCAATTCACCCGCGGCGCACCTGGTGATTCAGCAGCCGCCCAGGAAGGCCGCGGTGAAGGCGAGGACATCCTGCAGGTCGAACAGTCTATCGCCGTTCAGATCGGCGATCGGGTCGGCCGTCAGGAATCCGCTGACGAACGCGTTCACGTCGGCGAGGTCGAGCAGGCCGAACGGGGCGGTGAGGTCGGCGGCGTTGCACGCGGCGGGGGGCAGGACACGGGCAAAGACATCGTCGCGTCCGTTGTTGTCGTTGGGGATGAGGTTGGTCGACAGGGAGTTGAACAGAACGCTGTCGCCGTCGCCCGCGAGGACCGGGGTGGAACTCGAAGCGGGGCCCTGATCGCCGTTGGTGGCCCGGCTGACGATCTCGAGCGTGCCCGCGTTGCGGTCGAGCAGGTAGATGTCGGTCACGGTGAGTGAGAGTGTTGTGTCGCCCGGGACGAGATTGGTGGAAGCGGATTTGAAGACGACGCGGCTGCCGTCGTCGGAGATGTCGGGATCGGCGGCGTTGAAGCCGTCATTGCTCACGCCACCGGGGCCGACATCGATGCGGCGTGTGGTGAACGCGCCGGGCTCGTCGAAGATCCCGTCGCCGTCGGCGTCGCGGTCATGAAGGAAAAGTTTGTACGCGTTGGATGGATCGCCCGTGCGGGTGACATCGAGGTTGTTCGCGAGCGACTGGAAGACGACGAACCGCCCGTCGCCGCTGATCCGCGGGCCGCGGGTGTTGGGGTTGGTTCCCGAGGCGCCGTTGCCCGGCACGCCGTTGTCGTCCTTGCTGATGAGCACGGGGAAGTTCCCGTTGCGGTCGACGACGATAATGTCGTGGAAGGCGCCGCCGAACGGGGGCCCGTACCCGGCGTAGACGATCCAGTTGCCGTCGGCGGAGATCTGCGGGTAGCGGTTCGAGTAGTTCTGGTCGCTGGTGAGGAAGTCGAGGCGGCTGGTCAGGCCGGTCTGTCGGTCGTGCAGGTAGATGTTGGCCGTGGTGTCCTGTGTGTCGCCCACCACCAGGTTCGATGACGACGAGCTGAAGACCACGTAGCGGCCGTCATCCGAGATGCCCATCTGGTCGGCCCCGTTGTCGCCGTGGTTGGGCTCGGACCCGCCGATCCCCATGTTGATGCGCTCATTGACACCATTGCCCTCGTCGTAGACCCCGTTGCCATCGGGATCACGGTCGCGGACGAAGACGTCGTAGGTGCCGAAGCCCGTGGTGTCGCCCTGGACGAGATTGGTCGACTGGCTGGACCAGAGGACGAATCGACCGTTGGCGGAGATGTCGACGCCGAACTGTCCGTTGAAGCCGCCCTGGGTGCCGTTGCCGGGTAGGCCGTCGTACCCGAGGCTCATGAGCGTGACGACAGTGTTGCCCTCGTCGAGAACGCCGTTGCCGTCGGGGTCGCGATCGGCGGCGAAGACCTGGCGGCCCGAGGTTCCCCCCGGGACGAGGTTTGTGGATGTGCTCGCGAAGACGACGTGACGGCCGTCGACGCTGGCGGCGACGTGGGGGTTGAACCCGTTGCCCTGCACGCCGGCGGGCCCGTAATTGACGAGGGTGGTGGGCTGCGCGGCGGCGATGGTGGCGAGACCGATCGCGCCGGCGATGAACGCCGCGGGGGGTGTGTTTGCTTGCACGGTGTGGCTCCTCAGCTCCTGTGCCGGTCGGGTGTGTGTGAAGCGTAGGAAAAAGACGGGCATCACTCTGGGTGTCGAGAAACGGATCCGATTCTGTAGGGTCGGCACGAGGCGGTGTGCCCGGAGCTGGCGCGGCGGCGTCGCTGGGGGCGATCACACGCGTCATTCAAGGTGATGGAGATGTTGTGAATGCGTGACGGTGTTCGGCAGCGCGGGCAGGCGGTTTTCGTAGGACGGGTTCCCGAATTCTGTCTGTTGTGGAGGATGTCTCTGCGAGGGCCTTGCATGACAAGCGGCATCTCGGACAATGCGCGATGCTGGCTACTGCCCGCCGCGGTTCTCGTGGCGTGGTCGGCTTTCGGGGTCAGCGAAGGGAGCCCGACATGTGGGATACGAGGACTATCGGTGTGCGCTTGAGGTGTCACGTTCGACGCGTGGTGATCGCGGGGGCGGTTGTCATGGGGGGCCTGCCGGCGCCCGCTTCGGCGGGCGGCACCGATCTCGGTTGCAACGCGGCGGACATCGCGCCGCCCTACGGCGTGCTCGACCTGCAGGACATCGGGGCCTTCATCAACGGCTTTCTGAACTTCGACCCGATCGCGGACGTGAACCACGACGGGATCCTCGACCTGCTCGACGTGAGCCTGTTCATCTCCGCGTTCGTGAATGGATGCCCGACGATCGAGTGCATCCCGGACATCCGGTCGGTGGTCGACGGGGCCGATCTCGACCCGCCGAGCATCCAGCACAACTACGACGGGATCAACGTGACGCTGCACCTGATCGGCGGCCTGACCTTCGCCGACCTGTTCATGCAGACACCGGCGCAGCTGTTCCCGATCATCGACGCGCAGCTGGACACGCTGAACGACTGCGTGCCCGGAAACACGATCGACCCAGAGGCGATCCGGACGGAGATCGTGCAGATGTCGCTCCAGCCTGCGCAGATGCCGCTGGGGCAGATCCTGACGTTCGGGCCGGGGAGCGAGCCATTCTGGGGCAACATCGGGAATCTGCGGGCGATGGGGATGGGAATCCCCGATGAGCCGTCTGGGCCGACGGAGATCGACGCGAGGCAGGCGGCCTTCGCGAGCGTGGTGGAGTGGGGCGCCGCGATCACCGCCCCGATGCTGTTCTTCCAGACGAAGATGGAGCAGCCGCTCGACGTGCTGGCCGGCATCGAGCAGGCCCATCTGTCAGGGCTGCTCGCGGCGTCGATCTGCGGCAACGACCGGTGCTGCTCGAGCGGCACGGGCCCGATCGGCACCGACGAGTGCCACACCAGCAGCAAGTGGTGCAACCTGCCGCCGCCGGACCGCGCGTTCTGCTCGATCGCGAGCGATCCGTGCCCCTGAGCCATCTCGCGGGGCTACGCCGCTCCGTGGTTGGTGTGGAGAGTTGAGGCGCCGGCGGGGCCCGGGAGGGTCTCGGCGGCGATTCGGGTCCGGGAGGATCGAGTCGAGGACGCCCCGGTGACCGACCGTCGCGTCAGCACACCCTGTTCGGCGGCGCCTCGCCCTTGAGAATCGCGGCGGCGTTGGCGGCGACCATGTTGGTCATCTCCTCGCGGAAGCGGATCTCACCCGAGCCGATGTGGGGGGTCATGGTCACGTTGTCGAGGCCGACGAGGTCGGGGTGGACCCTGGGCTCGCTCTCGAACACGTCGAGACCCGCGCCCCAGATCCGCTTGTCGCGCAGGGCGGCGGCGAGGGCCGCCTCGTCGACCACCGGGCCCCGCGAGGTGTTGACGAGGATCGCGGTCCTCTTCATCAGCCCGAGCCGGCGGGCGTCGATGAGGTGATGGGTCTCGTCGGTGAGCGGGGTGTGGATGCTCACGACATCCGCCTCAGCCAGCCCCTCGTCGAGCTTGACGCGCCTCGCGTTGACCGGGGCGAGCTCGAAGTTCCACTTCCGGGTACGGGCTGTATAGAGGATCTTCATGCCCCACGCCAGCGCCCGTATCGCGACGGCGTAGCCGATGCGGCCCGCGCCGACGATGTGCAGCGTGCGGCCCGTGAGGTCGAGCCCCAGGAACTCGGCCATGCCCAGCGAGCCGTGCTCGTGCCAGGCGCCGGTGCGGGCGAAGCGGTCGGCCTCGATGAGGCGGCGGGCGGCGGCCATGATGTGGAGCCAGGCGATGTCGGCGGTGCCCTCGGTCACGGCGTCGGGCGTGTTCGTGACGACGATGCCCCGGGCCCGGCACGCCTCGACGTCGACGTTGTTGTACCCGACCGCGAAGTTGCACACGCCCTTGAGATTGGCCCCCGCGGCGTCGAGCATCGCCACGTCGACCTTGTTGGTGTACATCGGGACGAGGATGTCGCACCCCGCGATGAACTCGTGGATCCGCTCGAGCGGCTCGAGGCGGTCACTCAATATCCGGACCTCGGCCCCCGGGACGACGAGTTCACCCGGAACCTTGCGGGTCACGGCGACGACGGGCTTGGGGTTGCTCATGCGGGTAGGCTAGGGCTCGAGTGTGGCACGGCCGTCCCGGCCGTGCGGGAGCACAGGGCGGGGGTGCCACGACTCGGCGCGCGCGGCGCAGTCGTGCCATCGCCCTCAGGCGATGATCTTCGCGGAACACCGCTGCGCCGAAGACGGCGAGCGGTGGCACCCGCGGGTTGCGCGGGAGGCTGGCGGTCCGGTCGGATGAAGCTGCTGACTTGGAACATCATGCACGGGGGCGGGCCCGAGCGGCTCTGCTGGATCGGGCTCGCGCTGCTCGACTGGGCGCCCGACGTGATCGCGTTGACCGAGTTCCGAGCGAGGCGGGGCGGGTCGTTGCGGGGCGTGCTGGCCGACCACGGCTGGATGCACCAGGCGCTTAGCCAAGCCTCGCCCGACGAGAACGGGGTGCTGCTCGCGTCGAGGAAGCCCCTGTCGAACATCGACACGCACGCCGCGTTGCCCGGGCCCCTGCGGCGGCGGATCGTCTCGGCTGAGGTGGCCGGGGGCTCGGTGGGCGACGCGGAGCTGCTCGCGGTGACAGCGGTGCACGTGCCCGACGCGGCCCGGCACGACCGGACGGCGATGGTGGGCAAGTCGGCGGTTTGGCACGAACTGATCCGAGTCGCCCGGGCCCGGCGGGACGGGGCGCACGCGATCGTGGGTGACCTGAACACCGGCCGGCACCGGCTCGACGAGGCGGGCGAGACCTTCTCGTGCACGGCGTTGATGGGCCGGATCATGTCGCTTGGGTACGTCGACGCCTGGCGGAATGTCCACGATCGGCGGCGCGAAGGGTCATGGTTCAGCTCGTCCGGGGGCGCGTTCCGGATCGACCACGCGCTGGTGTCGGGGCCGCTCGCCGGGCGGATCGCGAGCGCCGAATACGGGCAAAACGCCCTTGGAAAAGGGCTCTCCGACCACGCGCCGCTGCTCGTGGAGCTTGCCGAAGGGGCCCCGAAGCCTGAAAACGCAGGGTTTTTGACCCCGGCGTGGCAAAAAACTCTTGAAAAATAGG
This sequence comes from Phycisphaeraceae bacterium, assembly GCA_023898685.1. Classification (GTDB taxonomy): domain Bacteria; phylum Planctomycetota; class Phycisphaerae; order Phycisphaerales; family UBA1924; genus UBA1926. The sequence continues at coordinate 1,524,938 of CP060234.1, read as the reverse complement.
GCCTAAACGTCGTTAGGGCCGATAGTGTCATCGCCTCGGCCGATGGAGCGGCCGGGTTCCAACAACCGTCTCGGAGTGAGCCATGGCCAAGAAGACCACCAAGAAGAAGGCCGCGAAGAAGCCGGCCGCGAGCGCGGCCCCCAAAGCCGTGAAGATTGTCGGCGCGAAGGGCAAGGCCCGGACCAAGAGCGAGATCCTGGGGACGATCGCCGACAGCACGGGGATCTCGAAGAAGCAGGCCGCGGGCGTGTTCGACGTGATGGGGCAGATGATCGGGGCCGACCTGAAGAAGGGCAACGCCGGCGCGTTCACGGTGCCGGGCCTGATGAAGGTCACCGTCGTTCGCAAGCCCGCCACGAAGGCCCGCAAGGGCATCAACCCGTTCACGGGCGAGGAGACGATGTTCAAGGCCAAGCCGGCCCGCAACGTCGTCAAGGTCCGCCCGATGAAGGGGCTGAAGGACCTCGTCGCCTGAGATCAGGCAACAAACACCACCACGCGGCCCGGGACTTCTCGCCCCGGGCCGTCTTGTTTTTTGGCGGACGGGTGCTGAATGAGAGAGCGTCAATGCTGGGGTCGCGGCGTCGAGACGGGTTTGAACGCGAAGGGCGCAAAGGGAAGAGCCCTGAGCGTGAGCGACGGGCCGGACGGGCGCAGCGTGAAAGCCCAACCAACAACGCAGAAATGACCGCCACGCCTCACGGGATCAAAGGCCAAGGCGTCCCACACTCGGGGCAAGTTTGCGGACCGATGCACTCCAACGAGATCAGGTCTGGGGCAAACGCGTCGGCGTGCGACGACAGGTCGTACCCGCATGACGCGCAGCGTCGTCGTTGGGTCCGCATCACACGATTGCCATGCCGACCGTACACAACGGCAATGATGACGCCGGCCGAAAGCAGCGCACCGTACCCAAAGGCTCGAGTTACCGGGATTCCCAAAATGCCGGCGACGATTCCGAGAGCGATGTTCACGATCAGCCAGAAGTTGAACCACCTCCACCCATTGTCCAGGCGGAATGACGGCCCGGTCTTGTAACGCCGGGCGATCAGGTCGTCGATGTCTTCACGAAGCAACTCCGGCAGTTCAGCCCCATCCCGGGCGTATTGGAGCGCGTCGTCGAGGGCACGGACTTGCTCATTTCGTTCCACCATGGCCTACTGCGCACACGACGACTCGAACCCCACCCCCTGCTCCAGCATCCGCGCCACGCGCAGCAACCCCGCCTCGCCCCACGCGCGCCCCACGAGCTGCATCCCGACCGGCAGCGTGGCCCCCTCGACCTCCGCCGTGCGCACCGGCACCGTGATCGCCGGCAGGCCCGCGAGGCTCACCCCCGCGGTGTAGACGTCTTCGAGGTAGAGCGCCAAGGGGTCGCCCAGCTTCTCGCCCAGCCTGAACGCGGGACCGGGAGCGGCGGGCATGAGGATGGCATCGCAAAGGTCTTCTGTGGCATGGGCGTCCCGCCCGTGCTCGTCCCCGAGCACCGCGTCGTAGTCGCCCTTGATCAGCCGGCGGGCCCTGAGCGCGGTGAGGTAGTACGCGTCGTAGTACCCGCTCGAAAGGATGTGCGTGCCCAGCATGATCCGCCTGCGGACCTCGGGGCCGAAGCCCTCGGTGCGCGTGCGGGTGTAGAGATCCTCGAGATCGACCGGGTTCTCGGCCCGATGCCCGTACCGCACGCCGTCGAACCGCGACAGGTTGCTCGACGCCTCGGCCGGGGCGATGAGGTAGTAGGCCGCGACCGCGTGCCCCGCGTTCGGCAGATCGACCTCGACAATCTCCGCCCCCGCATCCCGCATCGCGCCGATCGCGACCCGCAGCGCCTCGTCCACCGCCTCGTGGTTGCCGCCCGACCGAGCCTGCTTCGGCACGCCGATGCGGAGCCTCTCGATCGGCGTGTCGAGGTCGGCGAGCGGACCGCCCGGTTCAGAATCGACCACGGGCCGCGACGAACTCGTCAGGTCGCGCTCGTCCACCCCCGCGATGATCGAGTAGCAGAGCGCCGCGTCGCGCACGCTCGACGCGAACGGGCCGATCTGGTCGAGGCTCGAGGCGAACGCGACCAGCCCCCAGCGGCTCACCCGCCCGTAGGTGGGCTTGAAGCCCACCGTCCCCGTGTGCGACGCGGGCTGGCGGATCGAGCCCCCTGTGTCCGACCCGAGCGCCAGCGACGCCATCCCCGCCGCGACCGCGCAGGCCGAGCCGCAGGATGAGCCCCCGCACGTCCGGCTCTCATCCCAGGGGTTCTTCGAGGGCCCGAAGAACGAGTGCTCACCCGAGGCGCCCATCGCGAACTCGTCGAGGTTGGTCTTCCCCACGATCACCGCCCCCGCGTTGACCAGCCGCTGGGCGGCGGTCGCGGTGAAGGGCGAGGCATACTCCGCGAGCATCCGGCTCGCGCACGTAGTCTTGCCCCACGCGAGGCAGATGTTGTCCTTGAGCGCGACGGGCACGCCCGCGAGGGGCAGGTCCTCCCCGTTGGCGATCCGCACGTCGACCGCCTGCGCCTGCTCGGCCGCCCGCTGGTGGAACACCTGCGTGAACGCGCTGAGCCGGCCGTCGTGCTCCTCGATCGCCCCGAGCGCGAGCGCGACGACTTCGGCGGCGGAGGTCTGGCCCGAACGAACGGCGGCGGCGATGTCGGAGGCGGGGCGCATGACGGGTCAGTGTACAGCCCTCACGCCCCTACGCCCCGCCCTCGCCCAGCACCTTCGGCACCTTGATGTACCGCTGAACGCCCCCCTCCGCGTCGTGGAACTCCGCCACCTCGGGCGCCAGCTCGCCCGCCACGCCCGGGTCGAGCGCCTCGCCCGGCGTGTCGTCGCGCAGGCGGGCCCCCTCCTCGCTCGCCCGCGCCATGGGCTCGACGCCCAGCAGGTCGAGCTCGCGCAGGCGTTCGACATACCCCAGCACGGCCGCGAGCCGCTCGCGCTCCGTCTCGATCTGCGCATCGTCGAGTTCGAGCTTGCTGAGACGGGCGATCCGGCGGACGTCGTCGTTGGTGAGCGTGGGGCGGGCCATGACACGAGTCTATCGGGGCGGATCGGTTCGACGAAGCGTTCAATCCGGTTCGGTCTCCCGACCTCCCAGCCACACCGGCAGGCTCCGGGGCTTGCCCGATCCGTCCACGCAGGCCAACTCGGTCGTCGCCACGGCGCACACACCGTCGGCGGGCGTCGCCGGGTCGGCGCGGTCGGGCTCGCGTCCGTCGCGTTCAACAAGCGCGATTTCGTAACGGTGCCGCAGCCTGATCACCCCCGCGGGCTCGACCACCACCCGCACCTCGAGCAGGTCGTCATACCGGATGGGCCGGCGGTAACGGATCTCCATCTTCGTGATGACCAGGAACACGCCCGCCGCCTCCATCGCGGCGTACGACGCCCCCGCGTCGCGCAGCAATTCCGTCCGCGCGATCTCCAGCCACGGCGCGTAGCTGGCGTGGTGGGCCACCCGCATCGGGTCACACTCGATGTACCGCACCCGGATCCGAGTCGCACCCTGCGTCGGCACGGGTCGGTCCGGAGCGGCGAGCGGCGTGGCACGGTCGCCGTCGATCGGCATAGGCGAGTGTACGCGCTGTACAGAATCCACCCGGCTCACGGCCCCTTCCGCAGCATCTCCGTCATGTCGCGGAACATCGCCGAGATGCGCACCTTCTGGTGACCGCTCATGTGCGCGCCCACCTTGTTGTTCATGATGTCGAACACGCGCACCACCTCGTCGGCCCCGACGCGACCCTTCTCGAACCGCGCCAGGTCTCGCTTCGCCTGACGCTGGCCCTCGGCCAGCAGCTCCTCGGGCGTGTGCTCGCCCACCTCGCCGTCGGCGAAGTCCATCATCCCGACCAGCCCCAGGTAGGCGTCCTTGAGATACTGCTCCTTCTCCTCGGGGGGCGCGTTGGGGTCGTAGTCGACCGCGTACTTGTCGGCCGCATCGACCGCGAGGTGGGAGAGGTTCGCCTCGAGCTGGGCCCGCGCCTCGCCCATGATCATCGTCGCGAATATCGCCAGCAGCACCGAGTCGTTCGAGCTGAACGACTTCATCCGCGTGACGAGCTTCTGGATCAACGCCAGCCGCTCCTCCAGCGGCAGGCGGTTGAAGTCGTCGGTCAGGAGCGTGTAGTCGAACAACTCGCCGATCGGGGCGGTCTCGTAGTCGGGCGGGGGCTCGATGCGGTAGGCCAGCCACGCCCACGACCCTCCCCCCGCGAGCAACAACGCCAGCGCCGTTGTCGAGACACGCGAGTGCCGCCCGATCCACGACCCAACGGCCCCCACCAGCTCGCCCGGCGTCATGCTGAACACACGCGTCCAGCCCGGCGCCGGCTTCCTTTGGGGCGCGGGTGCCCCGATCACCTCGGCCGACTCGTCGAGCAGCGATCCCGCCGCGATCGGGTTGGGTGTTTCCTCGCTCATCAGTCACAATCGTTGGGGATGCCCGGCAGGTCGAGGATCTTCGCCAGCCGGCACAGCGCCCGGAACATCGGGCCGTCCTCGGAGATGTCCTCGGGGTCGACGGTGTTCCAGTCGACGCTTCCATCGGTGTACAGAGCGTTGGCACCCAGGCTCACGCGCCCGCCGCCCTTGTGCCACTCGCCCGAGTCGATCGCGCAGCCGTCCATGAGCAACGGCAGCATGTTCACGGCGGGCCCGCCGTCGACGCCCTGCACAGGGGTCCAGCCGTCCCACACCTTGCCCAGGTCGCGCCCGTCGACCTCGACGTTGCCCAGGAAGTAGACGCCCGAGACCGCCAGGCCCGGGGTGTAGTAGTAGCTCGTCATGTACCTTGAGTAGTAAGGCGGGGGCTCGGATTGCGAGGCGTCGTCGGACGGGCACGCCCAAGGGTCCTGCTCCGACCAGCCGTCCACCTGTCCCGTCCAGATGGGCGGGCCGGCGTCGATGTAGTCCTGGAGCGCCCTGGGCACGGTCAGGTAGTTGAGCACCTCGCCGTAGTCCTCGGGTGAGGGCGGGTCGAGGTCCTCGTCGGGCGAGGCCTCCCAGATCTCGCGCATGACCGGCAGGGCCCGGTCGTTCGCGTCGCGGTAGAGCTCGAGGCTCTGGCCTAGCCCGCGCAGGTTGGCCATGCACTTGATCCGCAGCGCCGATTCGCGGGCCTTGCCCAACGCCGGCAGCAGGATCCCGATCAGCAGCGCGATGATCGAGATGACCACCAAGAGCTCGATGAGCGTGAAGCCCGATCGAGCCCGCTTGCCCGTGCATCTCGGGGGGAGGTCTCTCACACCGGCAGCCTCACCATCGCCTTGTCCTTCGTCGCCTCGTCGACGATCCGCTTGGCCGTGGGTGTCTGCACCGACCGGAGCACCGCCGCGTTCCGGCGCACGCCGTCGCGGAGTTGATCGTCCTCGCGCATCGCCTTCTCCAATCCCGCGGCGATCGAGACCGCCGATTTCTTCAGGCTCGCCGCCCGCCAGAGCGACGCGACCAGCCCGCCCGCCAGCAGCACCGGGAGCTGTGCCCCCGCGGGCACGAAGGGCAGCACGGCCCCCACCGCCTGCTGCATCGTATCGGCCGGGTCGCCCGACCCGGCCGCCCCCCCGGGGGCGATCAGGGCGTCGAGCCGCTCGATCGCCCGCCCCGTCTCGGACGCCTGCCGCCCCCGCTCGTCGGCCAGTTGCTTGATCCGGGCCCGCGCCGGGCCGTCCTGGGGCAGCGCGTCGGCCGCGGCGAGCAGCCCCGTTCGGTCGGCCTCGATCCGGGTGCGCATCCCCTCGGCCTGATCGCGCATCGCGACCAGCCCCCCCTCGACGCCGCACCCAGCGAGCCCGCAGACCGCCACCATGCCCAGCACCACCAGCCAGATTCGATACGGACGCATCGGTCCCCCTTTCCGACCGGGGGGCCGCAATCACACTAACCGCATTCGAGGCCGTGACCAAACGAGATCCGCCCGATCCCCGACATTCGGCGCACAACTGGTGTACGTTCCTACCAACCGCCGGTTCAACCACGCCGGCAGACCAAAGCGGAACCTCTCTCCCTCGCTTCGTCTCTTCGTCTCTTCCTACGAAATCATCCTCAGCACAAAGAACGCCATAACCGACACCGTCGCGTTGTGCATCGCGTGGGCGGTCATCGACGCGATCAGGCTGCCTCGCCACTCGCGCATGATGCAGAACATCAGCCCCAGCATCACGACCGGAAAGACGAGGATGGGCCCGTAGTTGTGGGAAAGCCCGAAGAGGAACGCGACCGACACCGCCGCCACCGGCACGCCGAACCGTGTCCGCAGGTGACGATAGAGCGCGCCACGGAAGATCGATTCCTCGACCACCGGGGCCCAGACCGTCGCGAGCAGGAAGAACAGCACGAGCACCAGCGTGTTGTGCGTGCCCAGCAGGTCGAAGATCGCCGAATCGGGGGGCGGCGGCTCACCCAGCCCGGCCATCCTGCGGACGCCCTGCACGATGAACACGAGCATCATGCTCAGCGCCATCCCGCCGGCCAACAGGGGCAAACCCGCGAGGTAGCCAAGCACGCCGCAGCCCATCTCTTTGAGCACGCCCTCGCCCTTGTGCCAGCCGATGGTGCCGGCGAGACGTTCGAGGCTCATGCCGCGCATGAGAGGCCAGAGCGGCACCGCCAGCAGCAGCCATTGCAGGGCGATCTGCACATGGAGCAACCATGCGGCCTCGGGCAGAACATACCCCACCAGATCGAGCCCCAGCGAGAGCACGAGGAACGCGCCAGCGAACAGCGCGTAGGTCTCGAGGAACACGCTCCCGCCCGGCTCGGGCCTGGGGAAGCGGGGCCTGATCTTGCCTGTCATCACCATGACGAACCCGACGATGAACAGCACGCACCCCGTGAGGAACAGCAGCGCCACGCCGATCCCGATGCCGAGCAGCAGGCCCACGAGCTTGGCGCCCCCGCTGATGAGCGGCGCCCTCGCCGGGTCAGAGTCGGGCAGGCCGTACGAAAGGGCGACCTCGCCGAAGAAGCCGTGGTGCTCGCGGAGGCGTTCCCTGGTCGCGTCATCGAGCGCGGCGCTCGTTGCATCGCCTCGGTAGATCCTGATCAGGTCATCGGCGTCCTGCTTGAGCGGGTCATTGTCTTTGAGCAAGCCGTCGATCTTCTCGAGTCGTTCAACCGCCTCCTCGGGCCCGACCAGCTCGCCCGCCACGATCGCGGCCCGCACGCGGTCGGCGTCGTTCATCGCCCACGCGTCGAGCACCGGCATGATGTCCTGCGGGGCGCCCGTGAACCACTCGGGCATGTCCTGCGTCTGCACCGCAAAGCGCGCACTCAGTGTGAACGGCTCGGCGGGCGTGGGCGGCTGGATGGAGGGCGGCGCCGCCTGGGCCTCACCCCCCTGGGCCTGGGCCGCGGGCGTCGTGCCCCTGAACAGCGAGACGACCGCCTCCCGGTTCTGCATCGTGATGAGCAGCCCCCCCAGCAGGATCGCCGCGATCAGCGCGACCTTCCGCGAGAACGGGGTGCCCGGGTCGGCCGGCTGTCGCTCTGGGATGGGCAGCGTCATGGCCCCATCATCGGCCCGCCGGCGGCGATCCGCCAGCATCACCGCGGCTGATCGGAAGAAGTTCTGGTTCGCGGGGCCCGGTGCGACGCGAAGAAGCCCTTGCGAATGCGTAGGATGGCCCCCCGCGGCCCGATCGCACTCCGGGCCGGGCGTTTTGGGAGCAGCACATGGCCTGGATCACCAAGCCTTCCGCCACCGAGAAGATCGAACGCCGCGGCGAGGCGTACCTCACCGACGCGATGCGGACCTCGATCACCGACGACTTCATCCCGCGGTTCGAGACGACGATGGCGTGCATCCTCCCCGCGTTGCACATGATCCAGCACGAGTACGGGTGGATCCCGAAGCAGGCGATGGAGGAGATCGCCCGCCATCTCGAGGTCGCCCCCGCCGATGTGTTCGACACCGCGACGTTCTACGAGGAGTACTGGCTCAAGCCCAAGGGCAAGTGCCTGATCTCGGTCTGCCGCTCGATCGCCTGCGAGGTGTGCGGGCAGCAGGAGATCACCGACGCCGTGCGCGAGAAGCTGGGTATCGAGGTCAGCGAGACCACCGACGACGGCAAGTTCACGCTCGTCGAGCTTGAGTGCCTCGGCGCCTGCGGCGGGGCTCCGGCGATCCTCGTGGGCGAGACGCTGCACGAGAAGGTGACGCCCGAGCAGGTGGTCGAGATCATCGACCGCGTGGAGCGCGAGATCGACGCGGGCGGCGGGCACTGACACTTTCAGAGCGTGGAGCGCAAGCGACACGATCGACGATCGCGACCGAACCTCTGCTTCCGTTCACCCGCGTTGACGAGTTTGCGTCCAATCACCAATCATGATTCGCCCGCAGCCACTCGATCGGTGGATCGAATACCAGGTCGTCGTCGGGGTGGGGCCACGCCTTCGCGAGGTACGCCTCGAACGCGGCGCGATCGCCGATGTAGCCCGGCCCTACATTCACGCCCGGGATGTCGGTCGGCAGCCTGTCGAAGTTGGGCCAGACCGCGTACGCCACACCGTCGTCACCCCGCAGCCTGAAATAGGCCACCGGCACCGCACCACGGACGACCGCGATCCCGTCGATCACCTCCGACTCCGCGTGCCGGCCCTCGAATCTGCGATCCCATTCGTCCGACTCCAGCCAGAACTCGGTGCCGTTGATCTGCTTGAGGATCACGCCGGGCACGATCTTGCGTGAGTCGGCCACCACGCGCCCCATGAGCCACACGCCCGGCACGATGCACGTACCGATCGCGATCACGCCCGTGACCAGCATGATGAGCACGGGACGAGACATGGCACGGAACCACGACATGCCCGCTGTACGCCCGGGGCTCTGTCTGGTTCGCCGGGAGGTCCCATTCCTCACACGAAGGTCACGTGCCGCACCGCGTATCTTGCCGGCCCCCCACCCCGATCGCCATACCATGCCGGGACCACTCCGGGAGCCCAGCCATGCGTACCGCCACCGCCGCCCTCCTCCTCCTCGCTGCGCCCGCGTTCGCCGCCCCCCCCGCGACGCCCGTTCGCGGCGCGACCGACACCTACCACGGCGTTCAGGTCAAGGACCCCTATCGCTGGCTCGAGGACTGGTCGGATCCCGAGGTCAAGGCGTGGAGCGAGGCGCAGAACGAGTACGCCCGCGCCTACCTCGACAAGCTCCCCCACCGCGACGAGATCCGAGCCCGGCTCACCGAACTCCTCAGCGCCCCGGTGACGAGTTGGGGCAGCCTCAACGAGGCGGGCGGCAAGCTCTTCGCCATCATCAACCAGCCCCCCAAGCAGCAGCCCTTCCTCGCGGTGATGGACTCACCCGACGCGCCACAGACCGCCCGCACCCTCGTCGACCCTGAGACCTTCGACAAGGACGGCGCGTACGCGATCGACTGGTACGAGCCCAGCCCCGACGGCAAGCTGGTGGCCGTGTCGATGTCGAAGGGCGGCAGCGAATCGGGCGACCTGTTCATCTTCGACGTCGCGACGGGAAAGCGCACGGGCGAGGTCATCGAGCGCGTCAACGGGGGCACCGCGGGCGGCAGCCTGGCCTGGGCGCCCGACTCGAAGTCCTTCTACTACACGCGCTACCCCCGCGGGGGCGAGCGGCCCGAATCGGACATGTACTTCTATGTCGACGTCTACAGGCACGATCTGGGCACCGCGCCCATCGAGGACGCCTACGAGATCGGGCACGATTTCCCCCGCATCGGCGAGATCGAGTTGAAGACCGACCAGGCCTCGGGGCGCGTCATCGCAACCGTGCAGGACGGCGACGGCGGGGAGTTCTCGCACTTCGTCCGCCAGCCGAGCGGGGAGTGGGACCTCATCTGCGGGTTCAAGGAGGGCGTCACCCAGGCCTACTTCGGCGCCAAGGGCGAGATCTACCTCATCTCCAACGCCGACGCGCCGCGGGGCAAGGTGCTCCGCGTCCACGCGGCCAACCCAGCGCTCCAGAACGCGACGCCCGTGATCGACCAGTCCAAGGACACGATCATCTCCAACTTCTGGGGCCCGCACAGCCTGATCGCGACCGACGACCGCCTGTTCGTCCAGTATCAGACGGGCGGTCCCAGCACGATCCGCATGTTTGATCTCCAGGGCCAACCTCTCGGCGGGCCCGATCTGCCCCCCGTCAGCGCCGTCGGCCAGATGCTCGAGGCGGATGGGGGCGTGCTCTACTCCGCTGGCTCGTACACCACCCTGTCGTCGTGGTACCGCTTCGACCCCGATTCCAGCAAGACCTCGCCTACGGCTCTCCGCTCCGACCCGCCCGCCGACCTCTCCAACGTCCGCGTCGTCCGCGAGTATGCGCTGAGCAAGGACGGCACGCGGATCCCGATCAACATCATGATCCCGCCCGGCGTGAAGCGCGACGGCTCCAACCCCTGCATCCTCAACAGCTACGGCGGCTACGGCATCAGCCTCTCGCCCTCCTACCGCGCTTCGCGGGCCGACCTGCTCGAGCAGGGCGTGATCTACGCGGTCGCCAACATCCGGGGCGGCGGTGAGTATGGCGAGGAATGGCACCGCGGCGGCAACCTCACGAACAAGCAGAACGTCTTCGACGACTTCCAGGCCGCGGGGGAGTACCTGACGCGCGTCAACTACACCAACCCGCAGAAGCTCGTGATCCTGGGCGGCTCGAACGGGGGCCTGCTGATGGGCGCGACGCTCACGCAGCGGCCCGACCTTGCCCGAACCGTCGTCTCCTACGTCGGCATCTACGACATGCTCCGCGTCGAGCTCAGCCCGAACGGCGCATTCAACATCCCCGAGTTCGGCACCGTCAAGGACGCCGATCAGTTCAAGGCGATGTACGCCTACTCGCCCTATCACAACGTCAAGCCCGGCGTGGACTACCCAGCGGTGCTGTTCCTCACGGGCGCCAACGACCCGCGTGTCGACCCCATGCAGAGCCGGAAGATGACGGCGATGCTCCAGGCCAACGCGGAGGGCAACCCGCTGCACGAAATGCAGATCGAGGCTCAGTTCAACAACTCGCTCGAGGACATCCTGACATTCGTCACGAACATCTCGAACATGCGGATTGATGTCGACTGGAGTTCGCTCGGTGAGGTCGGCATCCGCCGCGAGACGTCGATCTATTACCAGTCAAACGAAAAGAAGCCCCTCGACGAGATCCTCACCGACGTGCTCGAGAAGGCAAGGGCGGACACGCTGGGCTGGGCCTATGTCTACGACATGATCGTCGTTGCCCCGAAGATGGAGGTGCCCGTCAACCGCCCGCCCGCGCCCAACCCGATCCTCCTCCGCACCAGCATGAACACGGGCCACGGCATCGGCACCCCGCTCGACGAGCAGATCGAGGAGGCGGTCGACGTGCACTCGTTCCTCTACGGCCGGCTGGGGGTGGAGTACCAGCCTGTGAAGAAGTAGGTGGCAGCCGACGCGGGGCGGAAGGTCGGAAGGAGCCCCGAGCGCGAGCGACGGGCCGAAGTCCAGGAGCGTCAGAAGGCCCTTCCTCGCCCGGCCTATCGCTCGCGCTCCGGGCTCCTTCGATCGCGCTGCGTACGTGAATCGAACCCGCCTCACTCCATCGGCTTGTCCTTGAACGGCAGCACGTCGGGCACGACCGACACTTCGGTCGTGAAGGTCAGGGGCAGCGACATCCCATCGACGTTGAACCGCGCCTCGACCATGTAGGCGGTGAAGCCCTGGTCCGGCACGGGCACCTCCGCGACGTACGCGCCGTCCTGCGCCTCCAGCGGCGTCGAGGTCCAGGCGTTGCCGATCTTCTCCTGCCGGAAGTCGCGTCCCTCGGGGTTGTGCGCCTGCCAGAGCGTCACCTCAAAGGGCTCCGCGTCGGCCGTGACCCGCAGCACGCCGGGCTCGCCCCGCTCCCAGTGCAGCGCCGGGATCTCGACGCTCTTGAGCACCGCCTCGTAGAACGCGACGGCCGATTGCACGGCGTCGGGGCTTCGGCTGAGGCTGTGATTCGTGTTGGGCACGACTCTGAGGCGTGTGAGCCCCGGCAGGTCGTCGAGGTAGTACCGCGTCGTGTCGGGCAGGAAGTACTGGTCGCCCCCCGAGTTGAGCAGGAACTTGGGCATGTCCAGCCGGTCGCGGTACAGATAGGGGTCCACGATCGACCGCAACGCCCGGCTGTCGGGGGAGTTGAGCCAGCGGAACAGCTTGCGGCTCGCGTAGTCGCCGATCGCGGGGGCCCAGAAGCCGTAGGCGCCCCAGTGATGCCGCATCGTCACCGGCAGGTCGAGCACGTCGATCACCATCGGGATGATCCCGACGACGCGGTCGTCCTCGCACGCGGTGAGCCAGGTCGTCCAGCCCCGCTTCGACGCGCCTGTGACGACGAAGCGGTTGATCTCAATGTTCCCACCCTCATCGGTTTTGAGGAATCCCTGGGTCGCGTCCATCGCGGCACACGCGGACTGCACCATCGCGAGGTGGACGATCCAGCCCATGTCCTTGGTCTTGGCAGCGGTGGTCCAGCTTTCGGCGAGCAGATCGTCCTCGAAGCGGATCTCGCCGTCGCCGTTCAGCGTCAGGGGCTGGTTGGGCACGTTGGGCACCTTGACGACGACGCTGTGGGTCAGCCCCGCGATCATGTAGAGCTCGGAGCTCAGGCGATCGGGCGGGGGCACGCGGCGCTGCCCACCCGCGACGACGAGCAGGGCGGTGTCGGTCTCGACGTCGTCGGGGCGGACGATCTCGAGCATGTGCGTCCATTGCGGGAAGTCGACCTCGTCGGCGCTCCGCCAGGTCTGGCTCGTGAGGTTGACCGCGTAACCCGTGAAGCCCGGATGGTCGGTGTAGATGCGCTCGAGCTCGAAGGCGAACGAGGCGTCGCGGTGGGCGGTGTAGCGGTCGAGCAGGGTGTTGGCGACGGTGGAGTTGTCAATCGCGCCGTCACCCGCCCTCGTCGCGAGCGAGACGGCGCCGACCAGGGCGGCACAGAAGATGGGTTGACAGAGACGCATGATGGGCTCCCTCGTGTTTTCGGGAGGGTACCGGAAGGGGACGCGCCGCTCCAGCCCGGCCGGGTCGAGAAGTCAGAGTGCGGCGATCTCCCCGGCAGTGCCGCCCATCTGGCCCGCGGCCTGCTCCTTGAGAATCCGGTTCAGGTTCTTTCTAACCATGTTGAGCAGATTCCAGTACAGGAGGAGCGCGATAACAGGGCCGATGAATATGAAGCTCCCAATGGTCATCCAGATCGGGCAGGAGATCATGCGGTTCCTGGCGAGCCGGTGGACCCTGGCATCGGGCAGGCGTAGGGCGAGGCGCCGGACATAGAGCATCCCCGCGACGAACTGCACGACGACCGCCGCCATCACGCCCAAGCCCGCGAGAAAGTTGATCGTGCTGGTGATCACGAAGAGCGGGCTCGCCTGTGGATTGGAGCCCGGCATCGGGATTGTCCCGCCGCTCATGGTGATCGGGACCAGCACGAGGCTGATCAGCTGCAAGGCAATCTGGGCGATCACGGCCGACCTGACGCCACGTCTGACATTCGCGTCGCGGTCCCGAACAGGGTCGGCCGGATCCCGCGCGGTGAAAAGCCACCAGCCGAAGAGGATGACGGCGGAGACGGCGAGATCGATGACGCTGCCGGTCGTGACCAGCGACTCCAGCAGGGCGGGAGGCTGTGTGTTCGGTGACCTGACGACCACGATCACGGTGATCAGAGCCACGACGATTCCGATGATCTGGACGGCTACCCAGAACAGCAGCCCGGCCACGATGAACGAGACCCCGCGCTTGAGTCTCGCGACGTGTCCACCTGAGCGGTGCACGAGCAGATAGCCCCGCAGCGACTCCTCCAAGGGGGTCCCGCATTCGGGGCACACACCATCGGCGGAAAGCCCGAGCAGGTTGTAGCCGCACCCGACACACTGGACGTTCGCCTTGATCGGCTCCGCGCCGGTGGTCTGATCTTGCGGCTCCATGGATCGCCTCGGGTTCAGGGGCCTGATCTGGATCGGATCAACGCCCGACTAAAGGCCCTCGCCGGCATCGTCCGCGGTCGTGCCGCCGATCGTGTCTTCCCGCGCCTCCAGCACGATCTCCCCCGTCGTCCCGTCCTCGTCCTGGCTCTGGCGGAAGCCCAGCCGCCTCTGACGCACGAGGTCGAGCAACGCGAGGAACAGGCCCACCATCTCCGCGCGAGTCCGCCCGTGCATCACGCCGAAGAGGCTGAGCTGGCCCCCCTTCTCGTGCTCGCGGCGCACGCGGTCCATGATGTCCTCGGCGTGCAGCTCGATCGGCGTCTCGTCCGAGAGCACCTCGTGCTCGCCCAGCCTGGTCATGTCCACGCTCGAGGCGATCTTCTGGAAGGCCTCGAACAGGTCGAGCAGGTTGAGGTCCTCGAGCTCCGGGTCGTCCATCGACTCGAACGCCTCGCGCAGCTCCTCGGCCGAGACGCCCGCCGGGGCGACGGGGAAGCGCGCCTCCCACTGCTCGCGCCGGCGCTCCAGGGCGTCCGCGGCGTCGCGGTACTTCTTGTACTCGAGCAGCTGGCGGATCAGCTCGGCCCTGGGGTCGGTGTCGTCCTCTGGGCGGGCCGCCTCGCCCCGCCCGCCCTCGGGACGCCCGATCGCCCCGACGACCCGGCTCTTGAGCTCGGTCAGCGTCGCCGCCATGACCAGGAACTCACCCGCGAGGTCGATGTCCACCCGGTCGATGTTCTCAAGGTACTCGATGTACTGATCGGTGATCGTCGCGACGGGGATGTCGGTGATCTCGACCTCGGCCCGCCGGATCAGGTAGAGCAGCAGGTCGAGCGGGCCCTCGAAGGCATCGAGCTGGACGCGGTATTCGACGGTCATGGTTCCGGTCTGCGGCCTTCCATCCCTAGTGGGACGGGCTTCCAGCCCGTCGCTCCGTGCCTCGTTTCGGGACAACCCGTGCCACCGGAGCCAGTGTACCCTTGTCCAATGACGATGAACGAGCCGAATCCGGTGCTCCACGCCGAACGTGAGTACGCCAAGACAGTGCTCCGGGCCGAGGCTGAGGCCATCAGCCGGGCCGCCGCTTACCTCGGGCCGGGCTTCCACGATGCGGTGACGATCGTTGAGGAGACGATCCGAAAAGGCGGCACGGTGCTCGTCAGCGGGCTGGGCAAGAGCGGGCTGGTTGGGCAGAAGATTGCGGCCACGATGGCGTCACTCGGTATCCCGGCCCACGCGGTCCATCCCACCGAGGCGGTTCACGGCGACCTGGGCCGGTTCCGTAAGAGCGACGCGGTCATCTGCATCTCGCACTCGGGGGAAACCGAAGAAGTCGTCGCGCTCGCGTCGATCCTGCGGCAGGACGGCATCAAGGTCATCTCGATCACCCGGGGTTGGGTGACCGGGTTGACCGATCCGGTGGGAGAAGCCCAGCCGATCTCGTCGTTGGAACGCCTCTCGGACGCCGTGCTCAAGGAGCTCGTCACCGACGAGGCCTCGGCCGACTCCAACGGCGACGGCATCGTCGCCCCCACCAGCTCGACGACGGTGACGCTCGCTCTGGGCGACGCGCTCGCCCTCGCGGTCGCCCGGCGGCGCGAGTTCACCGACGAGGACTTCAAACGACGCCACCCCGGGGGCCAGCTCGGCGGGATGCTGCGGTCGGTCACCGACCTGCTCCGTTTCCGCGCGGGCGAGAACCTCCCGCTGATCGAGCCCACCGAGACCGTGACCCAGGCGATCGAGCACGCCGCGACGATGCCCCGCCGCCCCGGGGCGCTGCTGATCGTCGAGCCCGGCACGGGCCGCCTCGCCGGGATCTTCACCGACGGCGACCTCCGCCGCCTGGTGCTGCGGGACCGGAGCGAGCTCGACCGCCCGATCGGTGAGGTGATGACCGCCTCGCCCCGCTCGCTGCCCGACACCGCCCTCGCCCGCGACGCGGTGAATCTGGTCCGCGAGCACCGGCAGGACGAGATCCCGGTGGTCGACGCCCAGGGCCGCCCGATGGGTCTGCTCGACGTCCAGGACCTCATCGCGATGCGGCTGGTCAAGGACTGAGCGGGATGTGACGACGGCTTTAGAGCGTCCAAAGTGATTTCATAGCGCAGTTCGGCGCATGCTCGGTGGCGCGGAGGCGTGGTCTGCCGTAGCTTGTCCTGATCGGCCTATCGGGCCGGGAAGGAGCCATGGATGGCCGCGCCGTACGCGCAGGATCTGAGGGACAAGGTGCTCGCCGCGAGCGACCGGGGCATGCAGACCCAGGAGGTCGCCGAGGTCTTCGGCGTGTGCAAGTCGTGGGTCCGACGCGTCAAGCAACGCCGGCGAGAGCACGGCGAGACGGCCCCACGCAAGCAGGGCTCGCCCGGCGTCCGCAAGATCGACCGCGACGAGCTCGCCCGCCTCGTCGCCGAGCAGCCCGACGCCACCGCGTCCGAACTCCGCGAGCGGCTCGGCGTCGAGTGCACCGATGTCGCCATCTACGCCGCGCTCAAGCAGCTCGGTCTGACCTACAAAAAAAGACGATCCACGCCGCCGAGCAGGACCGGCCCGACGTCGCCGAGCGACGTGTCGAGTGGCGTGCGTCCCAGGGCG
This sequence comes from Phycisphaeraceae bacterium, assembly GCA_023898685.1. Lineage (GTDB taxonomy): Bacteria > Planctomycetota > Phycisphaerae > Phycisphaerales > UBA1924 > UBA1926. The sequence goes on along the minus strand of CP060234.1, from coordinate 1,508,437 downwards.
GCCTCGACGCACGCCGGCTGATCTTCATCGACGAGACCTGGGCCAAGACCAACATGACCCGTCTGCGCGGCCGGGCCCCACGCGGCGAGCGTCTGATCGACAAGACGCCGCACGGGCACTGGAAGACGACGACGCTCATCGCGGCGTTGGGCGTCGGTGGTGTGCGGTGCTCGACGGTCGTCGACGGGGCCGTCAACGCGGACATCTTCGAGGCCTTCGTCGAGCATGTGCTCGTCCCCGAACTGCGCGAGGGCGACGTGGTCGTGATGGATAACCTCTCGAGCCACAAGCGGTCGAGGACGCGTGAACTGATCGAAGCGGCCGGAGCCGAGCTGGTCTTCCTGCCGCCCTACAGCCCCGATCTCAACCCCATCGAGATGGTCTTCAGCAAGATCAAGCAACTCCTCCGTGGGCTCGCGTGCCGTACTCGACGGACGCTCTGGGCCGCCATGCAGTCCGTGCTCGATCTGGTCACCCCGACCGACGCGGAAAACTGCTTCGAACACTGCGGGTACACGCTACGTGTTCAGTGAGGACGCTCTAACGCGAAGGTCGCGAAGGGTCCGAAGGGGCCAGGCTCTGCATTCTGGCACGCGCGAGTTCCCGGCGGATCGGGCGCGCTCGGGACCAAACACACTTCGAGCCCTCGATGTCGCTCGAAGCTCCCGGGATGAACCCATCCCCTCGCTCGCCTTGTGTTGACGCTTGTCTCACCTCGGCGCCCGTCGCGCCTCCGCGTTCAGTCCTTACTTCACACCAGACCCGCAAGCATCCTCGCCGCCTCGCGATTGAGGGCGTGGCCCGACCCGATGCCCGTGATTCGGGCGAGGATGGGTCGACCGACGAGCGAGAGATCACCCACCATATCCAGCAGCTTGTGCCTCGCGGGCTCGGCCGGGTGGTGCAGCGTGTTGTCGATCGGGCCGCCGCCGCCGAAGACAAGCATGTCGCTCGGCGTGAGGTGCTTGAACAGGCCCATCGCGTGCATCGCCTGCGCCTCGGCGGCGAGGCAGAACGTGCGGGCGGGGGCGATCTCGCTGGCGAAGCTCGTTGGCGCGCCGTCCCACGTCGCCTCGTGGGGTGGGATTGGGGCGCGGGGGCCATAGTCGAGGCGGTAGACGAACTCGGTTCGATCAGCGGGCTCGATCACGATTCGCGCGTCGCCCGAGCCGAACTCGAACCGTTCGCGCACGATCAACGGTTCGATCGCGCCCGGCAGCTCCCGGAAGCCCACGTCGAGCATGGGGCGGGTGAACAACGCTGCAGAGCCATCGCCGATCGGGGGCTCTCCACCCTCGACCCGGACGACCGCGTCGGTGATGCCCAGCCCGGCGAGGGCCGCGAGCACGTGCTCGACGGTGTGCACAGGAGGCGCGTCGGGCGTCGCGGCGAGCGAGGTGTTGCGAGGGGGCATCGACGCGAAGGCGGGATGCGCCGGCCTCGGGTCGAGGTGGCCGATTGTGGCGGGGAACGCGCCGCCCCCCGCGTCGATCATGATCCCGCCCGACGGCGCGGGGATGAATCCGACCGACGCCGGCCCGCCCGTAAACAGCGCAAAGCCCTCCACACGCACCGGGTGGGCGAGCGTGCGGCGATTCACTTCGTCGGCCCCTCGAGGGCATCGACACGTTTCTTGAGCTCGCGCAGCGTCTGGCGATATTGGGGCAGCTTCCACGAGGCGGTGATCGCGCGCATCGAGACGGAGACGGGCCGGGCGGGCCAGCCGAACCAGGGCTCGTCGGCCGTGACGCTCTGATCGACGGCGGAGCCCCCGCCGACCCGCGAGCCCGCGGGGATCTCGATGTTGTCGGCGACCGCGACGTGCCCGCCGAGGATCGCACCGTCGCCGATCGCGACCGAACCGCCGATGCCGCAGCAGCCGCAAATGATCACGCCCCGCCCGATCTTGCAGGCGTGCCCGATCTGGACCTGGTTGTCGATCTTCGTGGCGTCGCCGATCACGGTGTCGGAGAATTTGCCCCGGTCGATCGAGGTGCAGGAGCCGACCTCGACCTGGTCGCCGATGCGGACGCCCCCGACGTGCGGGACCTTGAGAGGTCCCTGCGGCCCTGGCAGGAAGCCGAACCCGTCGCCCCCGATGACGACGCCCGGGAAGAACTCGCAGCCCCGGCCCACGGCGGTGCCCCGCAGGAGGGTGACGCGGGGGTGGAGCGTGGTGCCGTCGCCGACGCGGACACCCTCGTCGATGAACGCGTGGGCGCCGACGAGCACCTGCTCGCCGATCGCCGCGCCCGCGCCGATCACGGCGTACGGGCCGATCGAGGCGGACGGCGCGATCTCGGCGTCCTCGCCCACGATCGCGGTCGGGTGGACGCCCGGCGCCGGTCTGGGCGGGGCGAGGCGGGCCTGGGCGACCTTGAGCAGCTCGAGCATCGCGCGGTCGGCGTCGTCGACCATGAGCAGGGCGCGGGCGGTTGGGTCGTGACCGGGCACCTCGATGCCGCGCGTCACGAGCGCGGCCGAGGCTTTGCTGCCGGACCACTCAGAGGCGAACTTGGCCGACCGGATGAACGCGAGGTCGCCGCGCCCCGCCCCTCCCAGCGTCTCGATGCCCGAGATCGGCAGGTCGGGCGGGCCCGCGAGGTCGGCCCCCAGCGCGGCGGCGAGCTCGCCTGTCGTGGCGAGCGCGGGGCGGTCGGTCATCTCACACCCTCCTGCGATCAGGGCGCGGCGGCGTTGAACTGGTTGTTCATGAGCGTCTTGACCTCGTCGGTGATCTCGACCGAGTCGTTGGCGTAGATCACCCGGCGGGCGAGGATGACCTGGAGCATCTGCTGCTCGTTGGCCATCTGCGGCACGTCGAGCCCCGAATCGTCGATCAGCACGATGTCCCAGCCGTCCCGCAGGGCGATCTGGCCCACGGCGTCCTGCACCTTCTCGAACAGATCGGCGAGGCGCTGGCCCTTCTCGAGGCTGAGCTGCTCCTGGATGAACTGCTTGAGCGCGTTGGCCTCGACCTTCTTGAGCTGGAGGTTGCGGATCTTCTCGATCCGGTTCGGGTCCTTCTCGCTCAGAACGTCGACCTCGTCCTGCATGCTCTTGACCTCGGCGACGGCGGCGTCAAGCTCGGCCTGTCGCTTGGCGATCTGCTTGTTGAGGTCCTGCTCCATGGCGCTCCGCTCATCGAGCCCGTCGAGCAGCTTGGCGAGATCGATCATCGCGACCGCGGACGGGCGAGCGCCGGCCAGGGCCGAGGCATCGGCGACGCGGGGGGCCAGAACCGCGCCCACGCCGATCGCGGCGAGCAGGAGCGCGACCAGGCCCAGGCCGGCCCGGCGGTGAGTGCGAATCATGCGGATCGTCATTCTCGTTTCCTTCCGATGGGCGTCCACGGGAACACGGCCGGGCCGCGGGGCCCCCCGTGAGGCTGAACGATAGGAACCGGGCGTCAGAAGGGCAGGTCGACCGAGAAGGTGAACACGCGGCGGCGGTCGCCGTCCTGCTTGACGATCGGGTAGCCGAAGTCGAGGGCGATCGGAGCGGGGCTGAGCTGCGGGATCGAGAAGCGGACGCCCACGCCGACGGCCACGCGGTAGTCGCTGAATCCCGGGTCGTTGGTGACCGTGCCGGCATCGATGAAACCGACGACGTGGAAGATCTCCTCGTAGATGGGCTGGCGGATCTCGAGGCCGGTGAAAAGCAGCCACGTGCCGCCGACCGGATCGTCACCCAGCGTGCCGGTGTCGTTGCGGATGCCCTTGGGGCTGACCGAGCGGTAGTCGAACCCCCGGAAGGACGACCCGCCCATGTAGAGCCGCTCGTAGGTGGGGATCTGGTCCTGGTCCTGGAGCTGGTAGGCGACGCGGGTCTCGAGCTTGAGCACCGTCGCCCGCCCCAGGAAATCCTCGCGGAGCGGGATGTAGACGCTGTGCTCGGCCTTGATCGTGTCGAACGTGTAATCGCCCACGACCTGCTCGAAGGAGAACTCCGTCCGGGAGCCCCGGTTGGGCAGGAAGAGCCGGTCGAGGCTCGTGCGGGCGAAGCCGGGCCCGATGCCGATGATCATCGCCCGATCGGCCGCCTGGAAGACGTCGACGGCACGGTCGGCGGCGATGTTCGTCAGGGCCACCGAGTCGAGCCGGAGGCCCAGCGTGCCCGTCCAGCGGGTGCCGAATCGTCTGCCGAGCCCGATCCGGCCCCCGAACCGTTCCTCGTCGTATTCGTCGAACCGCCGATCACGGAAGAAGGCGGAGACGCTGCCCGAGTAGTCCGTCTCAAAGAGATAGGGTTCGGACAGGCTGATCGAGTAGGTCTGCACCTGGTTGCCGGGCATGGCCTCGAGCTGGAAGGTCTGGCCCGCGCCGCGGAAGGCCCGCCCGCTGAACAGATCTCCCCACGAATCGGGGGTGTCGGTGACATCGAAGTTCCTGTAGGTCACCGCGAGCCGGCCCACGAGACCCGCGTCGGAGCTGACCGCGCCACCGATGTCGAAGCTGCTCGTGTCGGTCTCCTCGACCTCGACGAAGACGTCGCGGTACTCGGGCTCGGCCGGGTCGGGCGGCTGAAGGGTGATCTTCACACCCCGATCGGGCGGGAGGGGGCTGAAGAGGTGGGTATCGCGGATGCGTTTCTTCGAGCGCTCGATCGCCGTCGTGTCGAGCGGGCGTTCGGGGTGAACCTCGACCTGGCGGCGGATGACATTCTGCTTGGTGATCGAGCCGCCGCCGGTGGTCGCGATCGTGACCTCGCCCGTCTTGTAGCGCTGGCCCACGTTGATCCGCAGGAGCAGGTCGACCTCGGGACGGATCGTGTCGCGCAGCTCGTACTGGCGCACCTCGGCGTCGACGTAGCCGAGCTGGCCGAACGCGTCGCGGACGGCCTTGGTCGACTCGTCGAGCAGGTTGACCGAATAGACGTCGCCCGGTTTGAGCCTCATGAGGCCCAGGAGCTGCTGGTCACTGAAGACCTGCTCACTTCCGTCGGCGTACTCCACCTTCAGGCTGCGCAGGGTGTAGGCCGGACCCTCGTCGATCAGGAACACGACGACGGCCTCTTTGCTGTTGGGGCTGGGACGGATGATGCGGTCGGCCCGGGCGTCGAGATACCCGTGATTGCGGTAGAAGGTGACGATCGAGGAGACATCGCGGTCGAGTTGGAGGTCGTCGAGTTCGCCCGTCTGGAGCAGGCCGGCGGTGCGGGTCTCCATTTCGCGGCGGATCAGGCGGGGCTCGAACGCCTCGTTGCCCTCGAACTGGATGTCGGTGATCTTGATGCGCTGGCCTTCTCGGATACGGAAGAGGACGATGTTGGATTCTTCGAGCTCGTCGAGGTCGACCGTGACGCGGGCGAGGTAGTAGCCCTTCTTGCGGTAGAGGTCCTCGATGCGGCGCGCGGCGCGGTCGATCTGGAATCGGTCAACGGGCGTGCCGATGAGCAGGTCGACGGCCGCGGCAAGCTTGGCGTCGTTGAGCCGGCGGTTGCCGGTGACCTGCACGTCCTTGATGATGGGCTGCTCTTCGACGGCGAAGGTGAGCGCCACGCCGCCGTCGGCAAGGAGCTGGGCGAAGCTCGAGACGCGCTTGAACACGCCGAGGCGATTGAGGCGTTCGACGTCGGTCTCGACTGTGTCGCCGCGGTAGGGCGAGCCGACGCGAGACCGGATGTTGTTCTCGACCCGTTGTGTGATCTCGGGGCTGGCGGGATCGCCGGGCCCGCTCGCGTCGTTGAAGGCGGTAATGCGGATCTCGCGGATCGGGCGATCCTCATAGGCGTCGGGGTTGTCCGCCTGCGCTCTCGCCACGCCGCCGAGGCACAGAGCGAGCAGACAAAGCAGCAGTCGGACGCACCGAAATCGCGACAGAGAGAGAGCCATAGCCCGGTGACAATACCCTCCCGAAGCGTCCGGCACAAACCGGGGCGACGGCGAAACTGGGCGGACTCCCAGTGGCGGGTGGGTCGGGGGCACGCTACGGTTGCCTTCCGCTGCGGCCGTGGGGTCGCGGAGGGGTAGCGGGATAAGGCGCCGCGTCTGCCCGAGCAGATATTCCGGGGTGGGCGGCCGCGTGTGTTGCGAGGCGGAGTACGTATGACCGGCTTCAGGCGGCTTGTTCGGGGCGCAGGCCTCGGGTTGGCGGGGACGATCTCACTCGTGCTTGGCGTGCTGGCGGCCGAGCGGCTGGTGCGGCCCGGGGTCATCGACCTGGTCAACACACCAGTCCTCGTCGGGCTCGTGCTCCTGTTCGTGCTGCCGGTGCTCACGTTCATGGCGATGCGGCACGATGGCAGGGTGGTCGCCCGGCTCCGCGATCTGGCGGCGCCCAGGGGCGAGCCCCGCCTTGGCCTCGCTGCCTTTGCGACCTCGGCGCCCGACGATGCCAGCACCCACGACGTCCGGGTGGTCAGGCACGGGGCGCATGATCGGCAGGTCGCCGCCGAGCACCGGCCCGCGGGGCAGTCCAGACCCGTCGCGGCGGATTGAGCCGACGCGCAAGTTCTGACGCAATCAGGAATACCCACAAAAACACCGGGCTCGCGCCCGGTGCTCGTTCGTGTCGTGGCGACCCGGCCCTACTGCAGGTTGACCGGCATGACGACGTAGACGAAGTCGTTGCCGCTGCGGAGCAGGCCCGGCTTGTTGGGGGCCTTGAGCTCGAGCAGGACCTGAGGGTCGTCGATGACGCGGAGGGCGTCGGTGATGAACCCGGGGTTGAACCCGATCTCGAGGTCGCCCCCGTCCATGCTCATCAGGTCGACGTCGATGCGGGCCTCGCCCATCTCGGGCACGCGGCTCGAGAGCTCCAGCTTCTTGTCGCCGGATGAGAACATAAGCCGCACACCGCGCGACTCCTCGTTGGTGAGCAGGGCCGCGCGCCGAACCGCCGAGGCGAGCACGTCGCGATCGAACCCGACCTTGATGTCGTGTCCCTTGGGGATGACGTCCTCGTAGGGCGGGAACGAGCCCTCGACAAGGTTGGAGGCGAGCAGGGCCCGCCCGCCGCCGTCCTCGGGGCTGAACCCGAACACGATGCGGTTGTCGGTCACGCCGACCGCGACGGCCTCGTCCGGGTCGTCGACGAGCTTGGAGAGGGTGACGAGGGCCTTGGAGGGCACGATGCAGGTGACCGCGGCTCCGTCCTCCGCGAGCGAATCGCGGCAGAGGGCGAGGCGGCGCCCGTCGGTCGCGACGAACTCGAGTTTCTTGCCGTCACGCTTCACCAGCACGCCGTTGATCGCGTAGCGGCTGTTCTCGCGGGCCGCGGCGAAGAGGGTGCGGCGGACGAGTTCAACGAGCGAGCCGGCACGGATGGTGAAGGTCGACATGCCCTTGGCCAGGGTGTCGAAGCCCGGGACCTCGGGGAACTCGGAGGCGGGGAAGCCCCTGAGCTGGAAGTGGGCGTCGGCGCCGCGGATGTGCGTCAAGTCGTCCTCGGACTCGATGGTCAGCGTGGGCTCGTTCTCCTCGGCCCGGACGATCTGCTGGAGCTTGTCGGCGGGGACGAGGGCGGCCCCGGGCTCCTCGACGTCGACTCGCTCGGAACGCAGGGTCATCGAGATCTCGGCGTCGGTGGCCTCGAGTGTGAGCCGGCCCGCCTGGCCGTCCTTCTGCGCGGTCAGCTTGACGCAGGTGAGCTGGGGCCTGGGCGTGCGGGAGGCGACGACGCCCGAAACAAGGTTGATCGCGTCGAGCAGGGCGCCCCGATCGCAGAGCACTTTCATGTGCGGACTCCTATCCGTCGTTGTCTGGGGCAAGTGTACCGCAACAACAAGGGGGGCATGGGGATTTGGGGCTTGGGACCGGAGTTCGGCTTGCAAATCGTCGGCGACGCGCCCATACTGCTCGGTTCAGCCGCGATCCAGGCAGCGCCCCCGTGGGGTGGGCGGCCGGGGATCTCGGGTAACCAGCACTGCGTCCACCCGGGTCACGGGTCGGCCGCGGCCGGTGGGCTCTGCGAGCCGCCCGGGGCGGCGGCGGGCACACCGGGTGGGCGATTCGAAGCGGGAGCACCCCGCGAGGAGCCGCCCATGTCATTCGAAGCCGCCGTCCATGCCCAGGCGATCGAGATCGGCCGACTTTCGCTCGAGATGTGCGCGCAGTCGGGCAGCGGACACCCGACCAGCGCCCTGAGCATCGCGCACATCGTGACCGACCTGATGTTCCGGGCGATGCGGTGGAGCCCGGAGTATCCCGACTTCCCGACCAGCGACCGGCTCGTGCTCTCCGAGGGGCACGCGGTGCCCGCGATCTACGCGGCGGCGGCGATCCTGGGTGTGCAGGTGGGCAAGCCGGGCGAGGAGCGGCGCCGGCTGACGGTCGACGACCTCTCGACGCTGCGCGAGGCCGCCAGCGTGCTCGAGGGCCACCCCAGCCCGATGGAGGGCTTCCCGTTCTTCGACGCGGCGACCGGCTCTCTGGGCATGGGGCTGTCGGTGTCGGCGGGGCTCGCCAAGGCCGCGAGGCTCGACGAGATCGATCGGAGGATCTACTGCATCATCGGCGACGGGGAGATGCGTGAGGGGCAGGTTGTCGAGGCGCTCGACTTCATCGTCGATCACAAGCTGACCAACGTGCTGCCCATCATCAACTGCAACGAATACGGGCAGGCCAACCGGGTGAGCGATCAGCAGTCGGCCGACACGATCGGCGGCAAGCTGCGGGCGTACGGGTTCGAGGTCGTGACGATCAACGGGCACGAGCCCGCGCAGGTGCGTGACGCGATGGACAAGTTCGCCGCCGCCAGCCGGGGCGACGGCAAGCCGATGGCGGTGGTCGCCAGGACGGTCAAGGGCTGGGGCTGCCCGTCGCTGCACGGGGCGGGCTGGCACGGCAAGCCGCCGACCGGGGACGCACTCCGCCGCGCGATGCAGGAACTCGACGAGCTGCGGCTCGAACTGACGACGGCGCTGGGCAGCAGCGATCAGTTCACGATCCAGCCGCCGGCCGAGACGGCCCCGCAGGCCGCCGCGGTGGGCGAGATGCCGGCGCTCACCGATTACATGCGCAAGCTCGACATGGAGGCGGTGATCCACTCGGGCAAGTTCGCGACACGCAAGGCCTACGGCGTCGCGCTTCGGGCGCTGGGCGAGACGAACCCCGACGTCGTCGTGCTCGACGCGGACGTGAGCAACTCGACCTTCGCCGAGACGTTCGGCAGGGTGCCGGCGCTCGCGCCGCGATTCGTGGAATGCAAGATCGGCGAGCAGAACATGGTCTCGGCGGCGGTGGGGATGTCGGCGGCGGGCAAGGTGCCGTTCATCTCGACGTTCGCGAAGTTCCTGACCCGCGCGTACGACCAGATCGAAATGGCGATGAACGGCGGGGCGAACATCAAGCTCGTGGGTTCGCACGCGGGGATCACGCTCGCGGCCGACGGGCCCAGCCAGATGTCGCTGCCCGACGTCGCGTGGTTCAGGGCGCTCTCGACGGCGCGCGACCACCGGGGCAACCCGGGGTGCTACATCCTCCAGCCCGCCGACGCCTTCGCGGCCTACGCGCTCACGGGCGTGATGGCCGAGTACGAGGGGCTTTGCTACATGCGGACGTTGCGGGCCGACACCGAGTTCATCTACGGGGACGACCAGGTGTTCAACCTGGGCGGGTTCGAGGTGCTCACCGAGGGGCGCGACGTCGTGCTGTGCGCCTGCGGGTACATGGTGCAGGAGGCGAACAGGGCGATCGAGCTGCTCGACAAGGCGGGCGTGAGCGCCACGCTGCTGGACATGTACTCGATCCCGTTCGACACCGACAAGCTGCTCGACGTGATCGCCGCCAACGGCGGGTACGCGGTGAGCATCGAGGACAACTACGGCGGCGGGCTGGGCTCGGCGATCGCCGACGCGCTGGTCGACGCGGGCGACGCGTTCCAGCTCGAGCAGATGCACGTCTCTCGGATTCCCAAGGGCGCGAGGACACCCGAGGAGATGCTCTCGATGTGCGGGCTGACGGCCGAGGACATCACGAAGCGGGCGCTGCGGGTGCTGCAGGTGGTGTGAGCGGCGGGCACGGGAATGGGTTCTTGACGAGCCCGAAGCGCGAGCGAGGGTGATTGAACTTCATCCTTCGCTGGCGCTTCGGGCTCGTTCGTGCGCAGCAGCGCGTGCGGCGTGCGCGGCGTGGGCGAGCATGCACGCCCTGGACGGTGCCCGCCTTCATCGCGAAGCGTGAAGGCGGACCTCGCTTGCGATCGCCGCCCGTTCGTGGATCACCCTTCGGGATGATCCACGGCACCGATACCATGAACCCTCCAGGAACCGCTATCACTTCCGCCCGTAGCGCAGCAGCCTCAGGCTGTTGAGCACCACCACGACCGTCGAGCCCTCGTGCAGCAGCACGGCGAGGGCGAGGTTCGCGTAGCCAAGCGCGGCGAGCGGGCTGACCACCGCGATCACGCCCAGGGCGATCACGAGGTTCTGGGCGATCAGGCTCTTCGCGAAGCGTGAGAGGGCGATGGCGCGGGGCAGGTGTTCGAGGTCACTCCCCATCAGCACCACGTCGGCAGTCTCCATCGCGACGTCGGCCCCCGCGGCGCCCATCGCGATGCCGATGTCGGCCTTCGCGAGCGCCGGCGCGTCGTTGACCCCGTCGCCCACCATCGCGACGTGCCCATACTTCGCGTTCAGCTCGTCGATGACGCGGAGCTTGTCCTCGGGCAGCAGCTCGGCGTGCCAGTCGTCGAGCCCCGCCCGCTCGGCCATCGCCCGGGCGGCGGTGGTGTGGTCTCCCGTGAGCATGGTCACGTAGCGCACGCCCAGGCGGTGGAGTTCTTTGAGCGTGGGCTCGGCCTCGGGACGCAGCTCGTCGGCGATGCCCAGGAAGCCCAGGACGCGGCTTTCGTCGGCGACGACCACCGAGGTGACGCCCTGCTCGAGGGCGCTCTCGATCGCGCGCCCGGTGCGGTCATCGAGGCTCGCCGATTCGGGCATGGACGATGGCTTGCCGATGGTGACCCGTCGGCCCCCGACGACGCCCGACGCGCCGGAACCGCCCACCTGCCGCACGTCGTCGGCGGAGGGGATCGCGAGGCCCCGCCGGCTTGCCTCCTCGACCACCGCGTCGGCGATGGGGTGGGTGACCTGCGACTCGACCGCGGCGGCGAGGGTGAGCAGGTCGTCCTCGGTGATTCCCGCGGCGGCGGTGATGCCGGTGACGGCTGGGCGGCCCCTCGTCAGCGTGCCGGTCTTGTCGAAAGCGATCGCATTGACGCGCCCCAGCGATTCGAGATAGGCCCCGCCCTTGACGAGCACGCCGATCTGGGCCGAGCGAGCGACGCCGCAGAGGATGGCCGCGGGCGTGCCGATCGCGAGGGCACAGGGGGAGGCGGCGGTGAGGAAGGCCATCGCTCGGTAGAAGCAGATACCCCAGCCCAGCTCGGTGAGCAGCGGCGGGAGGACGATCAGGATCAACGTCGCGAGGAAGACGAAGGGGACGTAGAGGCGCTCGACCTTGTCGGTGAAGAGCTGTGTGGGCGACTTGCTCGCCTGGGCCTCCTCGACGAGGCGGATGACGCGGGCGAGTGTCGTGTCGCTCGACGCCCTGGTCACCTCGACGATCAATCGGCCCTCGCCGTTCATCGAGCCCGCAAAGACCTCGTCGCCCTCGCCCTTGTCGACGGGGGTGCTCTCGCCCGTGAGTGTGGCCTGGTTGACCGAAGAAGTACCAGACGTAACCACGCCGTCGACGGGGAGGCGGTCGAAGGGGCGGACGAGCACGCGCTGGCCCACGCGCACCTCCTCGACCTTGACGATCGACTCGCGCCCGTCCTCGTCGAGCACGGCCGCGGTGTCGGGCGCGACGTCGGTGAGGGCCTTGATCGACCGGCGGGCCCGGCTCAGCGCCAGGTGCTCACCCGCGGCCCCCAGCCCGAAGAGGAAGAGCAGGAACGCGCCCTCTTCGTAGTGGTTGAGCGCCGCCGCCCCCGCCGCGGCGACGAACATGAGCACGTCGACGTCGAGCTGGCGGCGTCGCAGGGCGGCGATGGCCTCGGGGAAGGTCTCGGTGCTGGTGCACAGGGCGCTCAGGGCGAGCAGCGTGACGCGCAGCCAATCGGGCCCGTCGAGCAGGTGGACCATCCACCCGTTGATCAGCAGCATCCCGCCCGCGAGCACGAGCGCGAGCTGGGGCTGGCCCGCGAGCCAGGCGGCGGTGCGGAAGACGGGGTTCGGGCGCACGGGCTTGGAGGCGGGCAGCGTTCCCCCGTCGCAGATCCGGGCGGCGGCGAAATCGGGCCGGACACCCAGCCTCGCGAGCCGATCGGAGAGCACGGGCAGCGAGCAGTGCGAGGGCTCGTAGCGGATGCTGACCACGCCCGCGGCGTGCGACGCGGTGGCACGGACATGCGGCATGCGGTTGAGCGCGTGCTCGACGCGCCGGGCCGCGGCTTCGGATTTCATCCCGGCGACGGGGAGGATGAGGCAGCCGGCGTTTGGAGCACTCGGAGGTGAGCCGGGCCGGTCGCCGGTGGCCCCGGGCTTGCCGTCGATCGTGAGGTGGAGTTGCGGATCTGGGCAGCGGGCGGCGGCGATGACCTCGGCCCGGGCGATGCGGCGCTCGTCGAAGCGGACGCGGACGCGGAGCGGGCCGTCGCCCCGGATCATCTCGACGAGCTCGACGCCGGGCCGGCCCTCGAGGCGGTCGACTGTGCAGACCGGGCATGCGGCGTCGGAGCCCGGGTCCTGGTCGGCGTCGTGGATTCGGAGGAGGAGTTCCTGCATCGCGGGGCTCGGGAGAGGGCGCGGAATCGTATTCATCGGTGGAGCGGGTCCGTGCCTTTCGCCCGGAATGAGCCCTGAGCGTGAGCGACGGGGTTCGGGGCGATCGAATCCCCCGGACATCCGGCCCCTCGCTCGCGAGGCTCTTGCATCGAACCTCTCCTCCCCCGTCACCGACGAGGGAGGTGGCCCGCTGAAGGCGGGTCGGAGGGGGTTCTTCGGGCGTGTTTGTGTGGCCCTTCCGAGACACCCCCTCCGCCTCCGCTACGCTCCGGCACCTCCCCCGTCGGTGACGGGGGAGGAGATCTGCAAGCGCGACTCCGGCAACAACTTGGGTACGAGGGCGGAGATCCTGATGCAAAGGCCTCTCACGCTCCTGGCTCTTTTGAGGCGGTCCGCTTCCGCCCCGCGAGCCCCCGTCCTATCTTGCTCGCATGGCGGAAACACCACTCGTCGGCGTCATCATGGGTTCGTCCAGCGACTGGGAGACCATGCGGCACGCCGCGGAGATGCTGGCGGACCTGGGCATCCCCCATGAGACCCGCGTGGTCTCGGCTCACCGGACGCCCGACCTGCTGTTCGAGTACGCGGAGGGGGCGGCGGTGCGGGGGCTCGAGGTGATCATCGCGGGGGCGGGCGGGGCGGCCCACCTGCCGGGCATGGTCGCGGCGAAGACGCTGCTGCCCGTGCTGGGGGTGCCGGTGCAGAGCAAGGCGCTCAACGGGCTGGATAGTTTGCTCTCGATCGTGCAGATGCCGGGTGGAGTGCCGGTGGGCACGCTCGCGATCGGGCCATCGGGGGCGAAGAACGCGGGCCTGCTCGCGGCGTCGATCGTGTGCAACGCGCACCCGGAGCATCTGGCGGCGCTCGAGAAGTTCAGGAGCGAGCAAACGGAGCGGGTGCTGAGGCATCCGGATCCGGAGAAGCCGGGGTGATGAGCGAGAATCACGCGCTCTGGATCTGCCGCAAATGCCGCTACGACCTCACGGATCCGACCGGCGAACGTTGCCCCGAGTGCGGCAGGCCCGTCAAGTATGTCCGATGCCGACCGGAAGACCTGCCGAACGTCCATGACTGGATCGGCGTGAGCACCTTCTCCATCGAATTCACGGGCGTCATTCTGGTCTGCGCGGTCTACCTGCGGGACGCAACGGCCTACACGCTCCCCGTGATCGGCGCGTGCATCTCGGGCATTGGGTGTGTTCTCCAGGGCGTTCGCCGCAATCGCCCCGCCCTGCTCATCGTGCCGGTCAGCCTTGCCTTCGTGGGCTCGCTGCTCGGCGGGTTCCTCTGCCAGACCTGGTACGGCGCTCCCATCGTCATGGCCCTGACGCTCTTGTCGGTGGTCAACTTCTTCCTGGGCTTCGAGATGTATCATCGGCGCTGGAGATCCATGCAGCGATGATGGCAAGCCCCACCGTGACCATCGGCATCCTCGGCGCGGGCCAGCTCGGCCGCATGCTCGCGCTCGCGGGCCTCCCGCTCGGCGTGCGGTGCCGGTTCCTCGACGCCAAGCCGAACTGCCCCGCCTCGCCGGTGGGGGAGGTGATCCACGAGGGCTTCAAGATCGGGCCCCACCTCGACCGGTTCGCGGACGGGATCGCGGCCGGCGGAGGCGTCATCACCTACGAGTTCGAGAACGTGCCGGTCGAGGCCGCGGAGCACCTGACCGAGCACGCGACCGTCCGCCCCTCGCCCCGGTCGCTCGAGGTCGCGCAGGACCGCCTCCGCGAACGAGAGCTGTTCGCGAGCCTGCGCATCGACGCGCCGAGGCACGCGGCGGTGCACACGCTCGATGAGCTGGAGGTGGCGGTCGGCGACTTCCCCCTCCCCGCGATCCTCAAGACCTGCCGGATGGGCTACGACGGCAAGGGGCAGGCGCGGATCAAGTCCCCGGGTGACGCGGCGGGGGCGTGGGAGACGATCGGCGGACACCACAGCGTCGAGGGCAACGGCGGGGCCATCCTCGATGAGATGATCCCGTTCGAGCGCGAGCTGTCGGTGGTTGCTGTGCGGGGGATTGACGGGGAGGTGCGTTGCTACCCACCCGTCGAGAATATGCACCGCGACGGGATCTTGGTGCGCTCGATCGCGCCCGCCCCGGGTGTGGGCGAGGTGATGCTGGCGGCGCTCGAGAAGGCGGCCGCGGCCGTCGCGGAAGAGCTCGACCACGTGGGCGTGCTCGCGGTCGAGTTCTTCGAGACGAAAGCGAAGGAGGGCCGGCCCGCGCGCCTGCTCGCCAACGAGTTCGCGCCGCGGGTGCACAACACGGGCCACTGGACCATCGAGGGGGCCGCGACGAGCCAGTTCGAGAATCACCTGCGCGCGGTGCTCGCGATGCCGCTGGGGTCGACGGAGATGATGGCGGGCGCCCACGCCGCGATGGTGAACATCATCGGCGGCTGGCCCGACCGCGAGGCCCTGCTCCGCATCCCGGGGCTGCGGGTGCACGACTACGAGAAGTCGGCGAGACCCGGTCGGAAGCTCGGGCACGTGACGATCGTCGAGGCGAGCGAGGGGGCGATGCGCGAGAAGCTAGGGGCGGTCGAGGCGATGGTGAACAAAGGATGAGTCGGGCAAGCTCTCCTCCCCCATCACCGATGGGGGAGGTGGCCCGCCGCAAGGCGGGTCGGAGGGGGTCCTTCGGCACGATGTTCGCTTCCGCCGAGACACCCCCTCCGCCTCGCTACGCTCGGCACCTCCCCCGTCGGTGACGGGGGAGGAGAATGGGCCGGCAAGGTGATGCGCCTTGGTTTCTCCGATAGCATCTGATGGGGAAGAACTCTCATGCCCACCATCGCCATCGTCTACCACTCCGGGTTTGGGCACACCAAGGTCATCGCCGCGTCGGTCGCGCGCGGGGCGGCGGCGGTCGACGGGGTCGACGCGCGGCTGATCTCGGTCGACGAGCTGCCACCGCCCGGGCCCGATCGCTCGCTCGCGGGGCGCTGGCCCGAGCTCGACAGGGCGGACGCGATCATCCTGGGCTCGCCGACCTATATGGGCACGGTCAGCGCCGAGTTCAAGCGGTTCATGGAATCGAGCGGGTCGATCTGGCTCGCGCAGGGCTGGAAGGACAAGCTCGCGGCGGGTTTCACCAACGCGGGCGGGCTCAGCGGCGACAAGGTGAATGCGTTGATCGACATGGTCATGTTCGCCGCTCAGCACAGCATGATCTGGGTGAGCCAGGGCCTGTTCTATGACGACACGGGGATCAACCGCATGGGCTCGTGGATCGGCATGCAGTCGCAATCGACCGACGACCCACCCGAGGTGACGCCGCCCCCGGAGGACCACCGAACGGCGGAGCTGTTCGGCGAACGCGTCGCGCTCGCGGCGGTGCGGTGGGCGCGGGGTGGAGCGGTTTGACCCCCGGAGCCGATGTCAGGGATTCTCGACAGATCTGGGGCCTGTGGGATGCGAGGTCTTTACCTGTCCTCGGGAATATAGTTGTTTCAACAAATATTGTTCTTGGCGGACTGCTTGCGAAAGGAACACGACATGACCAGCCTGCACACCAGCGTCGAGAATCAGCGGGGCGAGGGGCTGACCATCCGGCGTGCCCGGGACCGCGGGCGGACCCAGCTCCCCTGGCTCGACGGGCGGCACACGTTCAGCTTCGGGCGGTACATCGACCGCGAGCACATGGGCTTCCGCGAGCTCAGGGTGATCAACGACGACCGCGTCGCGCCCTCGGGCGGCTTTGCGACCCATCCGCACGAGAACATGGAGATCGTGACCTACGTCGTCTCCGGGGCACTGGCCCACCGAGACTCGACGGGGAACGGCTCGACGCTCCGCGCGGGCGACGCCCAGCGGATGACCGCCGGGACGGGGATCCAGCACTCCGAGTTCAACCCGTCGGGCAGCGAGCCCCTGCGCCTGCTCCAGATCTGGATCTTCCCGGAGCGCGACGGGCTTCAGCCCGGATACGAGGAGAGGCGCATCGGCGCGGCCGACCGGCCCGGCGAGTTGGTGCCTGTCGTGACACCCGATGGGCGCGACGGCTCGATGAAGATCCACCAGGACGCGTCGATCTTCGCGGCCGTGCTCCGCCCGGGGCAGTCGATCTCGCACGAACCGGGGGCCGACCGGCACACCTGGGTGCAGGTGGTGCGGGGCGACCTGACGGTCAACGGCGCCGCGATCAGCGAGGGCGACGGCGTCGCGGTCGAGCCCGGAGCGTCGTTCACGCTCGCTGTCGCCCAAGAAGGGGGCGAATCGGAGGTGCTGGTGTTCGATCTCGCGTGACAGGAATCGGCCCGGTCGGCGTCTCATTTTTCAGATGACCGCTTGACCGGGTCGATGAACGGGTGAAAGGTTCCCGCCGGAGAAGCACGTGAGCACGATCTTGTCCCTCAAAGCCACGAAAGCCAAAGACGCGAAAAGCGTCCGGGCGATGACCGCGGCTTCGGTGGGCGGGGCGTAAGCCTTCTCCCAGCAATCGAGTCCGCACTGACCCCCGGGCGCCGCCGTCCGGGGGTTTTTCTTTGTCCGGATCGTTTCCACCCGAATCAAGCACCGCATCAGACAACACAAGGAGCAACGACATGACCACGACCATCACCGCCGCCTGCACCGAGTGCGACGCCCCGATCACCTTCGACCGCCCCCCGCTGAACGGGCAGGTCGTCCGCTGCGCCGACTGCGGGGCGGAGCTCGAGGTGACCAACACCGACCCGATCCGCCTGGAGCTGGCGCCCGAGGTCGAGGAAGACTGGGGCGAGTAAGACGGCGCCGGTGCCCGCCTTCATCCCGGTAGGTGAAGGCGGTGCATGACGAGCGTCGTCCCTTCGTGGTTCACCCTCCGGGATGAACCACGGCACCAGTCGCAACTCACCCAAGGAAACACCCATGCGCATCGCGATGACCTACACCAGGCTGCGAACCGAGGAACGGATGTTGCTCGACGCGTTCGAGGGCACAGGGGCGACGGTCGAGCCGATCGACGTGAGAACCGAGTCGTTCGACATCGACGACCCGGGCCGCTGGTCGGGCTACGACCTCGTGCTCGACCGCTGCGTCAGCCTCCGCGCCTCGATGACCATTTCCCACGTGCTCGAGCGGTTCGGCCTGCGGTGTGTCAACCGGGCCGAGACGATCGAGGTCTGCTCGGACAAGCTGCGGACGAGCCTCGCGCTGTCCGCGGCCGGGTTGCCCCAGCCCCGCACACGCGTCGCGGTCGAGGAACCCGGCGCGATCGAGGCGGCCGAGCAGATCGGCTACCCCGCTGTGATGAAGCCCACCGTCGGGTCGTGGGGCCGTCTGCTGGCCCGCGTGAACGACCGCGACGCGGCGGAGGCGGTGATCGAGCACCGCGCGACGCTGGGCTCGAGCCAGCAGCAGGTGCACTACGTGCAGGAGTACGTCGCCAAGCCCAACGCCGACTTCCGCGTGTTCGTGGTGGGGGGCGACCCGATCGCGGCGATCGTGCGGCGCAGCGAGCACTGGGTGACCAACACCGCACGCGGCGCGAAGGCCGAGGGCGTCGCGGTGAACGGCGAACTCGCCGACCTGTCGCGCCGGGCCGCGGAGGCGGTGCGGGGTGACGTTGTCGCGATCGACCTGTTCGAGCACCCCGAGCGGGGGCTGCTGGTCAACGAGGTGAACCACTCGATGGAGTTCCGCAACAGCGTCGATACGACGGGCGTGGACATCCCGGGCGTGGTCGCGCAGCACGTGTGCGGGCTGGTCGAGTCGGCCCGGGCGGTGGCGTCGTGAGCGGGCCTGTCTCGCCGAGGGTGCCACGACTCGCCGTCTTCGGCGCAGTCGTGCCATCGCACGGCGTGCGATGTTCGCAGAGAAGCACTGCTGCGCCGCGGACGGCGAGCAGTGGCACCCCCACTTGTCTCCCCATTGAGATAACGCGATGACGAAGACAGTCTCCATCGTCGGCGGGAGCGGCTACACCGGTGGCGAACTGCTCCGCCTGCTGCTCGACCACCCTGGCGTCACCATGCGAGCGGTGACCAGCCGGTCGAACGCGGGCGATCCGATCCATCGCAAGCACCCCAACCTGCGGGGTCGGAGCGATCTGGTGTTCACGTCGCCCGACGAGGTCGAGGCGTGCGACGTGCTCTTCCTGTGCATGCCTCACGGCCAGGCCGCGACCGAGATCGACAAGTGGGCGGGGCTGGCGGATCTGGTGATCGACCTCTCGGCCGACTTCCGCCTTCGCTCGCCCGACGCGTACAAGGACTGGTACGGCTCGGAGCATCCCGCGCCCGCTCGCCTCGCGGAGGCGGCGTACGGACTGCCCGAACTCGAACGCGAGCGCATCGCGAAGGCGACGCTGATCAGCGGCGTGGGGTGCAACGCGACGGCGATGAACCTGGCGCTGCTGCCCCTGGCGCGGGCGGGGCTGATCGATCGCGTGATCGCCGACATCAAAGTGGGGTCATCGGAGGCGGGCGCCGAGCCCAGCGCGTCGAGCCACCACCCGGAGCGGTCGAGGGCGGTGCGGTCGTACGCGTTGACGGGGCACCGGCACGCGGCCGAGGTGCACCAGGCGTTGGGCGAGTTCACCTTGGACGTGAGTGTGACGGCGATCGAGATGGTGCGGGGCGTGCTGTGCACCGCCCACGTCATCCCGACCGAGCCCGTCGCGATGAAGGACCTGTGGAAGCTCTACCGCGGGGCGTACGCGAACGAGCCATTCGTCCGCCTGGTGAACGAGAGGCAGGGGCTGCACCGCCTGCCCGACCCGGCGGTGCTGGGCGGGTCGAACTACGCCGACGTCGGGTTCGGCGTCGACGAGCGGACTGGTCGGATCGTCGCCCTGGGCGCGATCGACAACCTGATGAAGGGCGCCGCGGGCTCTGCGGTGCAGTCGATGAACGTGGCGCTGGGGCTGGAAGAGACGACGGGGCTGACCTTCCCGGGCCTGCACCCGGCGTGATTGTCGGAGCGTGGAGCGCAAGCGACACGATTCCTAGATGGACGGACAGATCGAATGACAGCGTGCAAGCCCGAATCGTGTCGCTCGCGCTCCACGCTCTGAACCAGCGCCCAGTGCCTGAAGGACCAGCATGACCACCATCGTGATCAAGATCGGCGGCGGCGAGGGGATCGAGCTCGCGCCCATCCTCGACGAATTCGCGGCTCTCGTGCGGTCGGGCGTGCGGGCTGTGCTCGTGCACGGGGGCTCGCACGAGACGAACGTCATCTCGGAGCGGCTGGGTTGCCCGCCCACATTCATCAAGAGCCCGTCCGGGCACGAGAGCCGACGCACCGACCGCCAGACGCTCGAGATCTTCGAGATGGTCTACTGCGGCAAGGTCAACAAGTCGATCGTCGAGCACCTGCAGTCCGCGGGCGTGAACGCCGTGGGGCTGAGCGGCATCGACGGCGGCATCTGGGCCGGCTCGCGGAAGGGCGCGATCCGCGCGGTGGACGAGGAAGGCCGGACGACGATCATCCGCGACGATCTCTCGGGGCGGGTCGAGTCGGTCGACGCCTCGCTGCTCGAGTTGCTGCTCGACTCGGGGCGCGTGCCGGTGCTCACTCCCCCGGCGCTCGCGACCGAGCCCGACGGCACACGCGTCGCGATCAACGTCGATGCCGACCGGGCGGCGGCCGCGACCGCGGCGGCCCTGGGCGCCGACGAGTTGCTGCTGCTCAGCAACGTGCCGGGCGTGCTGGCCGACCCGTCGGACCCGGCGTCACTGATCACCAACGCGAGCGACCTCGATGCGGTGCGAAAGGCCGCGGGCGGGCGGATGAAGAACAAGGTGCTGGCCGCGGAGGAGGCGCTGGTCGGCGGCGTCGGGCGGGTCGTGATCGGTTCGGCAAACGGGGATCAGGCCATCAGCGCGGCCCGGAACGGCGCGGGAACCGTTTTCGAAGGAGTCTCGGCATGAGCACCGCGACCGTTCCCCGGCAGAGTCTTCAGACCACACCCGCGACCGACGAGCAGGCGACCGATCTGCTCGTCGACCTCGTTGCCACGCCCAGCGTGAGCGGGCACGAGCAGCGGGCGGTCGAGGTCTTCGCGCATCACGCGGCCGCCCTGGGTTACCGCGCCGAGATTGACGCCGCGGGCAACGGGCTGGCGTGGCGCCGCGGCAGTGCCGACGACAAGCTCATCGTCCTGCTGGGGCACATCGACACCGTGCCGGGCGACATCCCCGTGCGCCTCAAGAACGGCATCCTCCACGGCCGGGGCAGCGTGGATGCCAAGGGCCCGCTGTGCGCTTTCCTGGCTGCCGCCTCGCGGGCCGAGCTGCCCGAGGGCGTGTCCCTCCTTGTCGCGGCGGCGCTGGGTGAGGAGGCGGAGTCGCCCGGCGCCCACCACCTCGCCACCCAGCTCCGCCCCGACGCGTGCTTCATCGGCGAGCCGAGCGGCTGGGACGGCGTCACCCTGGGTTACAAGGGCTCGGTCCGCATGCGGGCCACTGTCACCCGCGACAACGGGCACTCGGCCGCCCCGGGGGATTCCGCCTGCGACTACCTGTTCGGCTGGTGGCGACGCGTCGAGGCGCGGATGGGCGAGCTCAACGAAGGACGCACGGGCGAATTCGACCGTATCGCCTGGTCGGTCCGGGGCATCTCGAGCGAGAACGACGGCCTGCACGACGTGGGCGAACTGATGGCGGGGTACCGCCTGCCGACGTGGATCGCGCCCGAGGAACTCCGCGTCAAGCTCCGCCAGATCGACCACGAGGGCGTCAAGCTCCGCTTCGTGGGCGACGAGCGGGCCTGGCGCAGCGAGCGGAACGACGCGGTGGCCCGGGCCCTGACCGGCGCGATCCGGGGCGAGGGCGGGCGGCCCCACCCCAAGGTCAAGACGGGCACCGCCGACATGAACGTGGTGGGACCGGTGTGGGGCTGCCCGATCGCGGCCTACGGGCCCGGCGATTCGATGCTCGACCACGCGCCCAACGAGCATCAGAAGATCGACGAGTACCTGCGTTCGATCCGCGTGCTGACGCGGGCGATCGAGAGCCTGGCGCAGGAGATCCGGTAGCACGCTGGAAGGAGCCCTGAGCGTGAGCGATGGGCCGAGTGTGCAACTGCGTGCGGACGCCCTTGCACTCCGGCCCATCACTCACGTTCCGGGCTCAGTTCGAGGTGTCGATCAAGGCCCGACCGCGTCGCACTCCACCTCGACGAGCATCGCCGGGTCGATCAGCCCCGACACCTCGACCATGGTCAGCCCGGGGCGGTGGTCGCCGAAGAACTCGGCGTGGGCCCGCCCGAACTCGTCCGACCGCGAGATGTCGGTCACGTACATCCGGCTGCGCACGATGTGCTGCCGTCCCGCCCCCATCTCCGCCAGCGTCTTCTCGACGATCTCGAAGCACCGCAGCGTCTGGGCCCTCGCGTCGCCCGGCGCGAACGTCGAGCCGTCGGCGGCGACGGGGGCCGTGCCGCCGATGAAGATCAGGTCGCCCGCCCGCACGCCCCGGCTGAAGGCGTAGGCTCGTTCCCACTGGTTTCCCGTCGAGAAGCGTTGGAAGTCGGGGGTCATGGGCTAGTCCTCGCTATCCGGGATTCGGCACTCGGCCGAGGCGAGTACACCCGGATCGGATTGGCGCTGTTCAGTGCGGCAACTGCAGCGGCGCGAACATGTCTCGGAGCTCCGCGACCTCACTTTCGCTCAATGGCTCGTCCGTCCCGCCCCGCACATTGCACCGCGCCTGCTTCTCGTTGCGGAAGCCCGGGATCACGCCCGCGACGTGGTCGTGCCCCGCGACGAAGCGGCAGCAGACGCTCGCCAGGTCCTCGGTCGTCGGGCCGTGCTTCGCCTTGACCCGCTCGAGCGCGGGCTTGAGCCGCTTGAGGTACTCGCCCTTGAACGCTTTGTTGTTCGTGCGCACGTCGCCGGCCTCGAACGTCGGCGGGTTCTCCGGGTCGAACTTGTCGAGCAGCACGCCCTTGCCCACCGGACCGAACGCGATGAACGAGATGTTGTGCTCGCTCATCACCTTCTGCACCGTCGAGCCCGGGCAGATGAAGTTGTCCTCGATCAGGTTCGCCCAGCTCTGGAACACGCTGGGCCTGAGCACTGGGGCCGACTTCACGAACCCCGCCTCCGAATACGAGCTCTGCCCGATCACCCGGACCTTGCCCTCCTGCCTGAGCGCGTGCATCGTCGCGGCCGCGTCGTGCAGGTTGCCCGGGCCGTTGTCGGGCCCGAAGAAGTCGTGGTGGAGGTAGTAGATGTCTATGTAGTCGGTCTGGAGGTTCCGCAGCGACTGCTCGCACTGATGCCGCAGGTGGAACGGCTCGTAGGCGTGAGGGGCGGTGCCCTTGGAGTGCCCGATCTTCGTCGCGATCACCACGTCCTCGCGCCGCACCCCCAGCTTGTGCAGGCAGTCGGCGAGCATCCGCTCGGCCCGCCCGTTGCCGTAGATGTCGGCGTTGTCGAAGTGGGTCACGCCCGCGTCCAGCCCGGCCCTGATGCCCGCGAGCACGTCCTCCTCGTTCACGTCGGCCCAGCCGATGGGGTTGCCGCTGTTGACGTCGAAGTTGGGGCCGCCCATGGTCCAGCAGCCGAACCCGATCTCGCTGACCCGAACGTCCGAATCGCCCAGGGTGTGATAACGCATGGCGTGAGGGTAGCGGTGGGCCAGCCGGCGATGTCGATTGTTGGCCAAACCATCTCAAAAGAGGGGTGAGATCGAGATCCTTGCGGGTAGACTGAGCGCGGAAGGAGAACGTCATGCCTGTTGTGCGCGCCGCCCAGGTGCTGTCGATATCGGTGATTGCGATCGGGATGATCCAGCCGGCGCTCGGAGGCGAAGGCCCCACGCCCTTTTCCCATTGGGCGCTAAACGAAACCTCGGGGCTGCTCGCCTGGGAAGACGTCAACGGCTACTACGCCACCTACGTGGGTGGCCCGACCCTGGGCCTGCCCGGCTCGCTCGACCCCTGCCACAACACCGCCGTCGGGTTCGACGGCGCCAACGACCGTGTCCTGGCGACCGGGTTCGGCGGGCTGCTGAACATGGGGACAGACTCGTTCACCGTGATCGTGCGGTTCCGCAAGACCACCGACTCGCCTGACTGGATGAAGATCATCAACAAGGGGCTGACCGTCTCGGGCACGCCGCAGAACGCCGGCTACGGGATGCGGATCCGTGAAGGGATCATCGAGTTCCATGTGAGCGACGGGAGCGGGGCGGTCCGCGCGTTATCCACCGAGCCGGCGCAGCTCGGGTGGCACTTCGTCGCCGGCGTGCTCGACCGAAACGCCGGCGAGATCCGCCTGCATCTCGATCCCACAGACGCGAACCCGACGGTCTTTGACACCTTTGCAAGCCTGGGGAGTCTCGACACGAACATCGATTTCGCGATCGGCGCCCTCGACCGGAGCCCGGTGGGCAACCCGAGCGAGTTCTTTGAGGGGTGGATCGACGACGTGCAACTCTACCGCGAGGCGCTCACAGGCGATCAACTGCTCGCGCTCTATCAGGAGCAGCCCTGCCAGGCCGACCTCGCCGCGCCTTTCGGCGTGCTCGACCTCGCCGACGTGCTCTCGTTCATCGCCGCCTTCCAGGCTGGGGACGCCGTGGCCGACCTGGCCGCCCCCTGCGGCACTTATGACCTCACTGACGTCACTGCGTTCGTGACCGTGTTCCTGGACGGCTGCTTCTGATCCGCCCGTCCGGCGTCGGGAATCCACGCCCGGGCCCACGCGCACCCCACCGGCCCAACCGGGAGGCGCGCGTTTTTCATGCGCCGCCGTTCGAGCGATCCGCACTACACTCGGACGTACACAACGATCCAATCGAACGCACACGACAGGAGAACCGGCATGATCACCGTGGACCACCCGATCGCGAAGATCGCCCAGGACGTCGTCGACCACGTCAACAGCGGGGCCGCGAGCGACGTGCCGCTGTGGGACAAGCACTGGCACCCCGAGTTCGTCTCCGTTGAGGGTGACGGGATGACCCACACGGGCAAGGAGAACGTGCTCGAGAAGCACAAGATGTGGCACGACTCGGTGACCATGCACGCCTGCACCGCGCACGGCCCCTATGTCACCCAGAACGGGTTCTGCGTGCGATATGAGCTCGACTGCGAAGCCAACGACGGTTCGTGGCCCAGGATGACCATGGACGAGATCGCTGTCTACACCGTCAGGGACGGCAAGGTTGTGCGTGAGGAGTTCTTCGGCCGCCCGATGCCGGCGGGCTGCTGCGGCTGAGCGGACCGTTGTCTGAGCGCAAGGAGAACGCCCGGGCGTGCGCCCGGGGCTTTGTGTTCTCCCACGAATGAACCGGCTCACGCGTGCGCTGGAACCGGGATCTCGACCTCGGGGAAGTCGAGCTCCGTCTTCGCTACGTGATTGAAGTAGTTGGTGAAGGTCTTCATCGACACCACGCCGACGATCTGCGCGATCTCGCCATCGCCGAACCCGGCTTCGCGCACGGCCGCGACGTCATCGTCGCTCACCCAACCCCGTTTCTCGACGATCGCGCGGGCGAAGCGGAGCGCCGCGTTGGTCCGATTGTCCCTCGCCTCGCCGCGGACGGCCTCGTCGATCGCGTCGCTGGTGACGCCGGCGGCCCGTCCCATCGCGGCGTGGGCGCTGACGCAGTAGCCGCAGCCGTTCACGGTGGAGACGGTGATCGCGATCTGCTCGCGGAGTGTCGGGTCGAGCGAGCCCGCTCCGATCGCCTGGGCGAGTTGGAGATAGGCCTGGAGCACGTTGGGGGCATGGGCCATCGTGGCGAGCAGATTGGGCACCCTTCCGAACTTGTCATGGACGGCATCGAGCAGTTCCCTGGGCTGCCCTGTTGCGGTACCCCGTTCGAGTGGCTTGATACGCGGCATGTGAAAACCTCCCTGAGTGGCCTTTGGGCCGGGTCCTTGATCAGGCCGGGACGCCCCGGCTCGCAGAGAACAGATAGACCAGTCTGTCTATTTCCTGACAGACAGAGTTTCCCGAAAATACTGGTTTCCGGCAAATACTCGGGCCATGTGGGGCATTTCGAATAGACTGAGCGGTATTGGGAGGATGTCGGTGTCCACCAAACGGGAGCAACTCATCGCGGCGGCCCTCCGGCTCTTCAATGAAGGGGGCTTCCATGCGACGGGGATCGACCGGATCCTCGCTGAGGCGGGGGTCGCCAAGATGACGCTCTACAAGCACTTCCGCTCGAAGGACGAACTCATCCTCGCGGCTCTGCGCGACGAGGACGAGCGTCAGCGCAATCGGCTGATGCTCGAGGTCGAACGCCGGGCCCGCACGCCGCGCGATCGGTTGCTCGCCGTTTTCGACGTCGTCGGTGAGTGGGCGTCGGCGCCCGGGTTCCGCGGCTGCCCGTTTATCCGGGCGAGCGGCGAGTTCGGCGATCTCGATGACCCGATCCACGCGGCCTGCCTCGAGCACACGAGCCTCGTGCGACGATACTTCGAGCGGCTCGCGGGCGAGGCCGGGGCGGGCGACCACGCGGAGCTGGCACGGCAACTCATGTTGCTGTTCACCGGGGCGTTGGTCGCGTCGCAATCCCAGGGCGACGCGACGCCGCTCGGGACGGCCCGAACCGCGGCGATGGCGTTGATCGATGCGGCGACGCGATCGAATTGATCAGCCGATGAGCCCGAACTGCATCGCCAGCCAGAGCCCGATGAAGAACTTGGGCAGGAAGAGCGTGAGCGTGACGATCGCGCCGTCCTGGGCTTCGAGGTCTTCGAGCCAGCGGATGAGGAAGTAGAACGCGATCAGCGCGAACCCCTCGGGGATGAACGGCGTGCGAAGCAGCAGCGCGAAGATGATCGCGATGGTGTCGGTGACCGCGAACGTCGCGGCGATGCGGAGCGACGTGAGTTTCCAGGGGGCCTCGGTCACGATGCCGAAGGCCGAGCAGACCTCGATGAGCAGCAGCCCCAGCCCGACGCCCGCGACGTAGACCAGCGAGTAGACGCCCAGCTCGGTCCAGGGGCGTTCGGTCGCCATCGGCCCGAAGGCGGCCGCGAGGGGCGTGATGATGAGCGCCGAGCCCAGCCCCAGCGCGAGGAGGATCAGCGGCACGTGGTACGCGCGGTACTCGACCTCCTGCATCTCCTCGAGCATCCGGATCTTCGACTTCGCGGAGGGCGGCGGGATCGACGGGTCGATCGGCGCGTGCGACTGGTGATGCACCTCCGGCTCGGGTTCGAGCGGGATGATGTCCTCGAAGTCCTGCACTTGTCCCACGGCGTCGGTCATGGCGAGAACCGCCTTTGCTCGGAGTATAAATCGATCAAGGCGGCCCCACAACTCCTGAAATCGACGCGGATTGGGCGGTATCGGCGCGAAATCGGGGCAGAAGCCGCAATGTGAGCAACCTGTTTGTGCGGAATTCAGGGTTTCGCCCGAGCATTCTGCGCGATCAGAGCCTTGCGACGTGAATCGCGGGGCGGGGTTGCTCTAGCTCACGCTCAGCGTCGGCTTCGCCTTGCCCTGCTTGAGGGCCGCGAGGTTCACCTGCGCGCGCAGCGTCTCGACGAGTTTGGTCAGCGCCGCCGGCAGGGCCTCGCCGCCGGCCGTCGGGGCCTCGAAGTTCTGGGTGGGCTTGCCTGCGTCGCCGTTGGCGCGCAAGGCCGTGTTGATCGGGATCGCGCCGAGGAAGGGCAGGCCCATCCGCTGGGCCATCTGCTCGGCGCCGCCCCGCCCGAAGATGTCGTAGGTCTTCCCGTCGTCCCCGATGAAGTAGCTCATGTTCTCGACGACGCCCAGCA
Source organism: Phycisphaeraceae bacterium (assembly GCA_023898685.1). Classification (GTDB taxonomy): domain Bacteria; phylum Planctomycetota; class Phycisphaerae; order Phycisphaerales; family UBA1924; genus UBA1926. The sequence goes on along the minus strand of CP060234.1, from coordinate 1,481,098 downwards.
CCTCGACATTGAGCTGCTGGAACATCCGCACGGCCCGGATCGCGTCGTCCTGGGCCACCTTCTGCGGCGTGCACACGATCACCGCCCCGTCAGGCTCAGCGTCTGGGCCATGGTCAGCGGCACGTCGCCCGTGCCGGGAGGCAGATCGATGATCAGCGTGTCGAGCTCGCCCCAGCGCGTCCGCGTGACGAGCTGGTTGAACGCCCCGTGGGCCATCGGGCCCCGCCAGATCAGCGGCTTGTCCGACTCGACGAGCTTGCCCAGCGTGATCGCACGGATGCCGTGCACCGTATAGGGCTGGAGCTCTCCTTCGTGAACCACCTGCTCGAGCGCGTCGAGCCCCAGCAGCGTGGGCAGCGATGGTCCATAGATGTCGCCGTCGAGCAGCCCCACCGCCTGCCCCGCCCGCGCGAGCCCCACGGCGAGGTTCACCGCGATGGTCGACTTGCCGACACCGCCCTTGCCCGCGCCCACCGCGATCACATGCTTGACGGTCGGCAGGGGGTTCGACTCGTCCGCCGCGGGCTCGTCGCCCCGGGCCTCGTCCTCGCCCGTCTGGAAGACGACGCTGCCCTGCTCGTCGATGAACTGGAAGAGCAGCCGCGTGACCTCGACGCCCTCGCGGGCGGCGTGCCGGCGGATGGCGCGGTCGGCCTCACCCGCAACGTGCATCATCGTGGGCCGATCGGCTCCAGGCAGGCCGAGCTTGATTGTCGCGTAGGTGTCGCACGCGGCGACCCACTTGAACGCGCCGCTCGTCACGAGGTCGCCACCTCCCGGCCCATCCACGGCCGTGAGCGCCCGGGTCACCATGTCCTTCGTCAGCGTCACGTCTCACCTTTCCGTTCGGGCACCTGCGGGAGTATGCGGTCGGCTTCGATGCTAGAGTCGAATGGCCCCGAGTTCCGCCGCGGAAGTCGGGGGCCGCAACACCGCCTGCGGGCGGCCCTCTTCAGGACGCGGTCCACGCTTTCGGTGTCTGGGTGGCTCTTGCGAGGGCCGAACCTGCCACATCGCGGCCAAAACCCCCATTCAGGGCAGTCTATTGGACATCGAACGACAAGTTTTCCACAGTTTGTTTGTAATTTGAGCGGAATTGAATGATAAGATGGGCAATTTTATCAGAGAATATGAAGAAATGTTGAGCAAGTGAGGCGCTTGATCCGTATAGTACCCTAGATCTCTCTCTCCTCCAGCGGGGCGCTGTCAAGCATAGCGCCTCGCTTTTTTTCTATGCAGACGATCCGAAGAGGCGTTTGTTCGTCCTGCCGCCACCCCACCGGCGTCTACGCTGACCCGACCGGAGGTCGCACTTGAAGAACGAGCGGATCGTCGTCACCGGGTCGGCCGGGTTCATCGGGTCACACACCGTTGCCCGCCTGCTGGGGCAGGGGGCCTGCGTCCTGGGAATCGACAACTACGACGCGTTCTACGCCCGCGCGATCAAGGAGCGGAACGAGGCGGCGAACCGGGCCGCCGCCGGCGGTGAGCCGGGCCGCTACACCTTCATCGAGGTCGACATCGCCGAGCCCGACGCGTTCGCGATCGCGGTCGAATCGTTCCGCCCCACCGGCATCATCCATCTGGCCGCGAAGGCGGGCGTCCGTCCCAGCATCGATGATCCGCCGGGGTATGTCCGCGCGAACGTCGTTGCCGTGAGCGAGGTGCTCGAGGCCGCCCACCGGCTGGGCTGTTCCCGCGTCGTGGTCGCGTCGTCGAGTTCGGTCTACGGCGATACGTCGCCCGTGCCGCTCTCCGAGGATGGGCCCGCGGTCGACCCGATCAGCCCCTACGCCGCGACGAAGCGGGCCGCTGAGTTGCTTGCGACCACCCACCACCACCTCACGGGCCAGCCGATTTCCTGCCTGCGGTTCTTCACTGTTTTCGGGCCACGACAGCGCCCGGACCTCGCGATCGCGAAATTCATGCGCCGCATCGACGATGGCGAGCCCATCACCATGTTCGGCAACGGCGACACGAGCCGCGACTACACCTACATCGACGACATCGTCTCGGGCATCGTCGCCGCGTACGAGCGCACGCCGGCGTTTGGTTTCCGCGTCTGGAATCTGGGCTCCGACCGACCCACGCGCCTGGACGACCTGATCGCGCTGATCGGCGAGGTGGTCGGCAAGGCGCCGGTCATCGAGCACGCCGACCGCCAGCCCGGAGACGTCAAGCAGACCTGGGCCGATCTGACGCGGTCAACGTCCGAGCTGGGGTACGAGCCAAAGACGCCGCTGCGCGTGGGGCTTGAGCAACAATGGGCGGCGGCGCGAGAGAACGCCGGCTGACCGTCACCCCACGGGCGGACAGAACTTCCCGAACCGCTGCGCCGGCAGTTCGAGCATCCGCTCGTGCGCCTCGCGCTCCTCGGCCGTCGCGAATCGGTTGCGGATCTTCTTCGCGGGCACGCCGCCGTGGATCTCGAACGGTGGAACGTCCTTGGTCACGACCGCCCCCGCGGCGACGATCGCGCCCTTGCCGATCGTCACGCCCGCCATGACGATGCACCCCGCTCCGACCCACGCGTCATCACCGATCGTTGTGGGCCGGATCTCGGCCGGTCGGCCCGCGAAGATGGTTGGGGTGCCGGCCTTGTCGAAGACGTGGTCGTCACCGACGATGATCACCCGCGGGCCGAACATCACGTAGCGTCCCATGTGCACATTCGGCCCGATGATCCCGCCGCGAGAAATGTGGCTGTATTCCCTGGCGTCGAGGTCCGGGGCCACGACGACGTCGGGTGAGCAGTAGAACGTCGGGTGCACGTTTCGCAGCTTCTTCCGCCACCGGCGATATCGCATCCGGCTCGACCGCACAAAGAAGTAGAGACCCTCGTTCCCCCTCAGCGCCTTCCTGATCGCGCCCATCACCCGCTCCCCTTGCCGCCGGCGGTACGGTAGAGCGGCCCGTGCCACGCCGCCCAGAGATCGTCCGCCTTGTGTCCCGATACGGCCCGGTCGATGAGCACCCGCTGCGTCACCGGGTTGAAGAACCGCTCGATGATCTCGATCGATTCCGCGCGACCTCGTTCGCGAAGCTCGGCCGTCTCGGTGCAGGCCAGGATCTGCGCCGCGAGGTCTTCGGTGTCCCAGGCTTTGAAGAGCGCCCCGTTCACGCCCTGCACGACCGCCTCGAACTCGGGCATCTGGGTCGACGTGTCGTCGTTCGTGACGAACGGGGTTCCATACGCGAGGCTGTGCATCACCGTCAGCCCCGCGGGACCGGGGATCACGCACAGGTCCGACGCCGCGAGGTACTCGGCTATCGATGGCTCGTCGTAGACCGCTCCAGCGAAGCGTGCCCGCACCCCATGTTCGCCGGCAATCGCTTCCAGGCGCTGCCTGTCGGGGCCGTCTCCCACGAACAGCAGCGAGACCGGGCGGCCCCGCTTCTCGCACACCGCCGCCGCCTCGACGAGCATGTCCAGCTTCTTGGCGGGCTGGAGTCGGGTGATCGCCATGACGGCCGGTCGATCGTCATCCCCGTACACCTCGCGTCGGCGGGCCGCGACCGACTCGGCGTCGAGCGACCCGCGCACCCGATCCTGCTCGCGATAGTCGAGGCTGTTGTAGATCACGTGCAGCCGGTCGGCGTCGAATCCGTTCGCGAGGCCGATGCACTTCGCGTTGTGGCCATAGAGCAGCAGCCCGTGCGCGAGGCGGTAGAACGTGTTGCGGACTCGCCCGGCCAGCCCCGGTTCGCGCTTCAGCCAGCCGTGCGTCCAGAAGAGGACACGCTTGCCGCGAAGGCGGCCCAGGATCGCCGCGAGCCAGGTCGTCGGCCACTTCGAGTTGCCGAGCAGGATCAAGGTGTCGTATCGCCCGGACAGCGCGAGACCGATCGCCCTGGGCTGGAGCACGAGTGGTCCCATGAGATGGCACGCCGCCCTCACGAAGCGGTCGCGCGGGATCGCATGCGTGAGCCTGATGCCCTGGCCGTGGTCTTTCGTGTCGCCGGCGAAGTCGTAGCGGTGATGCCCGTGCTCGAGCAACTCGCGGATCACGGCCTCGCGGTAGTGCGCGAAGTAGTGGTAGAGCACGACGACACGCCGCGGGGCGCCGAGGTCGTTGTTGGATTGGAGAGCACCCGCCAAGGCCCGTCTCCCGATCGTGAACCGGTGCCCCAGCCTATCGGCCCGGCGGCGCCCCCGCTCCAATATCAGCCTGCATGTTCGCCGTACAACGCGACGCATCGCGCCGCGACGCTCGGCCAGGTGTACCGGTCGAACACCAGCTTGCACCCTTTCCGGCCCATCTCGGACGCGGCCGCCGGGTCGCCCAGCAGCGTCGCCAGCCCCTCGGCGATCGCCCCCGGCTCGCGGGGCTTGACGATCCCGGCCCCCGCCCGCTCCGCCTCTTCGAAGTGGCACTCCGGGCTGATGAGCACGGGAGTCCCGCACGCGAGCGCCTCGCAGATCGCCACGCTGAACCCCTCATGCTCGCTCGGGAGCGCGTAGCACGTGGCTCCCGCGAGCGCCGCGAGCTTCTCGGGCCCGTACGCCGGACCGGTCAGGACGACGCGCTCACGGATGCCCGCGTCGCTCGCGACCTTCTCCACGTCGGCCTTCGCCCCCGCGTCGGGTCCCACCAGCACCAGCCTCGTGTCGGCAAACCGGTCGGCGACGCGCGCGAAGGCCGCCGTCAGCAGCGCCAGGCCCTTGCCCGGGTGCAGCCGGCCCAGGAAGACGACGTAGGGCCCCTTGCCCACGGCGGGGTGGGCGGCCCGGAAGGCCGCGGGATCGGGGATCGACTCATACTCACTGGGCTGCACGCCGTTGCCAATGATCTCTGTCCTGGGCCCGAACCCAAACGCGTTGACGCACACCGCCTCGTGCTCGCTCAGGGCGTGGATGAACGCGCACCGCGACATCGTTCGCCGGCTCACCAGAGCCAGGTGCACAGACTTCTTCGCTCGGCTCCGCGACATCGACCAGGCGTCGAGCATCCCGTGGGGGCAGAGCGTGTACGCCACGCCCGCCGCCGCCAGGCCCCGCGCCGCGCCGTGCGGGATGGGCGACCACATCGAGTGCAGATGGGCGAAATCGAACTCGCCCGCGTGCTCGACAGCCCACGCCCGCGCGGACCGGTTTATCCACGCGTCGAGCCGACCGCCACGCGGCACGCCCTCGATACGCACCAGGCTCGAGTGGGGAATCGACCGCATCGAATCGCGGATCGCGTCCGCCCGTCCGGGCTCGTCGCGCGTCAGGATCGTCACCTCGTGCCCCAGCCCGGCCTGGGCCGATGCGAGCGCCTTCGGCACCATCGGCGTGCCGCCGTGCGCGGGGTCGAGCGATTCGGAGACGTGCAGGATCCGCATGGCCCGATCCTATCGCGCGGACCCGGCCCATACGTCCGATCGTGGGGCACACGCAATCGGGCTTACCATGCCCGACACGGGAGCACCCAGTGACCATCCGCGTCGCCATCCTCCAGTCCGCCCTGCCCGCCTATCGGGTGCCGGTCTTCGGCGAGCTCGCGTCGCGTGACGGGCTCGCGACCACGCTCTACTACGCCGAGCAGCCGGGCCTGACCAATGCCGAGCCCGTCGGCTTCGACGCCGTCCCGATCCGGCAGCGCACGCTCCGCGTCGGGCGACAGCAGTTCTACCTCATCCCTCATCTCTGGTCGCTCTGCGACCCGGCGAAGACCGATGTCCTCGTAGCGGGCTGGAACTCCCGGTCGATCCTGCTCTCCCCGGCCCTGCACCGCGCCCGCCGGCGCGGCATCGGCACGGTGCTCTGGGGGCACGGGTTCTCGAAGGCCGAGGGCAGCGGGCGGCGGGGCCTGCGCGACCGGCTCGCGCTGCGTGCCGACTCGGTCATGTTCTACAACAACACCGCGGCCGACGCGTTCCGCGAGCGCCACCCGGGCCATGCGGGCGTGTTCGTGGCGATCAACAGCCTCGACCAGACCGAGATCCAGCGGGCCCGCGACGACTGGCTCGCCAGACCCGCCGATCTCGCCGCCTTTCGCGCCGAGCACGGGCTGGAGCAAGGCCGCCCGGTCGCGCTCTTCGTCAGCCGCCTACTCGAGGAGAACCGCGTCGACCTGCTCCTCCAAGCCGCCGCGAAGGTCGAGGATCTCACCGTCGCCGTCGTGGGCAAGGGGCCCGATCAACCCCGCCTCGAGCATCTCGCGAGCGAGCTTGGTCTCGCCGACCGGGTTCGCTTCCCCGGCGCGATCTACGGCGAGGACGAGATCGCCCCGTGGTTCCTGTCGTCGAGTGTGTTCGTCTATCCGGTCAACATCGGGCTCAGCGCGATGCACGCGCTGGGCTACGGGCTGCCGGTCGTCACCTCCGACAACATCGTGGGCCACAACCCGGAGATCGAGGCGGTCGAGCACGGCGTGAACAGCGTGCTCTACGCCGACGGCGACGTGGACGCGATGGCCGACGCGATCCGCGAGGTCGCCGCGGACGAGGCGAAGCGGTCGGCGATGTCGGAGGCGGCCCGGCGCACCGTGCTCGAGCGGTTCAACATCCCGAAGATGGTCGACGGCATGGAGGCGGCGATCCGCCACGCCGCGGATAGGGCGGGCAAGGGCTGACGTCCGCTCTAGACTCCCGCCATGAAAGCCATCCTCTTCGCGATCGCGGCGGGCTTGTTCTGGGGCGTGGGCGAGGTGTTCACCAAGGCGGTGCTGCACACCAAGCAGATCGGCCCGGTCACCGCGATCGCGGTGCGATCGACGATCGCCCTGCCGGTGCTCTGGCTCGTCTACCTCGTCGTGGTCAAGGGGGCCAACATGGAGCCCCAGCACTGGACGAAGGCCGACCCTTCGACGCTCTGGAAGCTCGTCCTGGGCTCGGGCCTGCTCGCCGGCGCGGGCGGCATGGTCTGCTTCTATACGGCCCTCAACTTTGGCGACGTGAGCCGCATCAAGCCCATCGCCTTCGCCCTCGCGCCCGCCACCGCGGTGATCCTGGGCTGGCTGTTCCTCCACGAGCCCATGAGCGCCCGCAAGGCGATCGCGGTGGCCCTCATCCTCGGGGGCGTCGTGCTGCTCAGCGTGAAGTGAGGATGGCGCGGCGCGTCACACTCCGTAGATCGGCCTCAGCTTGCCTTCCAGGTGCCGCATCAGGGGGTCTGGCCCCAGCGGCTTGCCGGTCGCTCTCTCGCAGATCTCCGCCGCGGTGAAGCGTCGACCGAGCGAATGGATGTGCTTGCGCGTCCAGTCGAGCACGGGGCTCATGTCGCCCTTGGCGATCCGCGCGTCGAGGTCGGGCGCCTCCTCGCGGATCGCCTCGAAGAACTGGGCCGCGTAGAGGTTGCCCAGCGTGTACGTCGGGAAGTAGCCGATCAAGCCGAATGACCAGTGGACATCCTGCAGGCACCCTTGCGCATCGTCGGGCACCTTCACGCCCAGCATCCGTTCGAACCGTTCGTTCCACTCGCCCGGCACGTCTTTGATCGCCAGGTCGCCCGAGATCATCGCCCGTTCGATCCCGAACCGCAGCATCACGTGCAGGTTGTATGTCGCTTCGTCCGCCTCCACGCGGATGAACGAACGCTCGACCAGATTCGACGCGCGGTACACCTGGTCGGGGCTGAACTTCGCGAACGCCGATCCGAAGAACCCGTCCGCGACCGGCTTGGCCCAGTCCCAGAATGCCCGCCCGCGCCCCACGAAGTTCTCCCACCCCCGGCTCTGGCTCTCGTGGATCCCCAGGCTCCTCGCCTCGCTCAGCGGCGTGCCGTAGATCGATGACGGCTCCCCCGCCGCGTCCTGCTTGGGCAGCCCCTGTTCGTAGAGCCCATGCCCGGCCTCGTGCATGATGCCGTAGAGCGCCGCCATGAAGTAGTTCTCGTCGTACCGCGTCGTAAGCCGCGTGTCGCCCGGCGCGAGCCCTTCGCAGAACGGGTGCGTCGTCGTGTCGAGCCGGCCCCGGGTCAGATCGAAGCCCATCTGCTCGATCACCTTGAGCCCGAAGGCGTGCTGCGCCGCCTCCGGCACGTGCACCTTGCGCGACGCGGTGTCGGGGGGCGTGCCGTTGTCGAGCAGCTCGGCGACCAGCCCGCTCAGCCGATCCCGCAGCGGATTGAACACCGCCTCGATCTCCGCGGCCCGCGCATCGGGCTCGTACTCGTCGAGCAGCGCGTCGTAGAGCTCGCCGCCCGCGGGCACGCCGTAGCACTCGGCCTTCTTGCGCGTCAGCGCCACCATCTTTTCGAGCCAGGGCTGGAAGGCCTTGAAGTCGCTCTTCTTCCGCGCGTCCTTCCAGGCGTCCTGCGACCGGGCCCCGACGTTGGCCAGCTCGGTCACCAGGTCCTTTGGCAGCTTGGTCGCCCGGTCGTAGTCGCGACGCATCTCGCGCACGTTCGCCGCCGCCGCATCATCGGTCTGCACCGCCTTGTCCGACGCGCACGCCGCGATCAGCTCGCCCAGGCGCTTGCTCGTCTCCCGCTCGTGGATCAGCCCCGCCATGGCGGCCGACATCTCCGCGCGGCCGGCGGTGCCACCCGACGGCATATAGGTCTCCTGGTCCCACCCCAGCAGGTGCGCCACCGACGCCAAGGTCGCGGCCTCCCGTTTCAGCGAACAAAGCTCGGCGTACGACGAAGTGGGCATGGAAACCTCCTTTGCGGTGAACCAGGCCGAACCATAGGGCGTTGGCCGCGAATCGGACGCCGTCACGAAGGGCCGCCTCTCGACCGCTCGGCGCCTCATTCGAGGCGAGGCGGCCTCACCACATGCCGCCACGCCCCGGCCTCGCCCCACTCCGCACCGCCAGCGACATTCTGTTGGAACGGCGTCGTCGTTGGAGTATGCTTCCACAATGAGGACAAAGAAGATTGTTAGTGCGTTGGGCCTCGCCGCCGCCTCGCTGCCGGCGGTCGGGCAGGTGGTATTGATCGACCTGGGCGAGGGCGCCCGTCCAACCAGCGTGGCGCGCGTGCAGGGGCAGGGCCTGGTGAGGGTATCAGGGTTCTCGCCCGACCCGCTCGACGCGGGCGGCGCGCGGGTGTTGGGGGTCTGGTCCATCGAGAACGGTGCGATCGGTTCGACGACTATCTGCCGCCCGATCGCGCCGTGGAACGAGATATCGGTCGCGGGGCAGTTGTCCGACGATGGCTCGCTCGTGGCCGGGGCGTCCTGGACGACGGGCGTCGGCGGCGAAGGAACGGTGTGGGACGCCGCGACCGGCGTCGGTGGCGGACTCGGCGCGGCGCCGGGCGACGCCGATTCCGAGGCCGCGTGCGTGCGTGACGACGGCGTCGCAGGCGGTGGGATCTGGGGCTCGCTCACCGCGGCCCATGACCCGGTCGGGGGTTGGTCGGCGCTCCTCCCGCCGCTGGATGAGCCACAGGTCCCGGCGGGTGCGGTCGAGGACGCCGGGCCGGGTGTGTTCGTCGGGTCGTTCCGCGATTCGGGCGGCTCGCTGAAGGCCTGCGTCTGGCACGACGGCTCGCCCAATGCCGAGCGGCTGGACGACCCGGGCTCGGGCGACTCCGACGCGCTGTCGATCGACGGCGGGCGCGTCGCGGGCTACTCCGACGACGAGCGCGCGTGCATCTGGATCAACGGCATCCACACGCCCGTGCCGGGTGTCGGCGGCGGGCCGATGATCGGCTTCGCCTCGGTCGCGCTGCCCAACGGGTACGTGTTCGGCGTCGACTTCTGGAACTTCGCCGCGTTCGTCTGGCGCGTCGGCTGGCCGACCTCGGTGCTGCTCGATGACTGGTACACGACGATCACACAGGGCGAAACGATGCCCTACGACGCATTCTGGGTGACCGACGGCGTGCTGGCAAACGGGACCATGCACCTTGCCGTGTGGGGCATGGATGGCTTCGGGGGCGACGCGGGCCTGTACCTCGCCGTCCACGGATGCGGGGCCGACCTGGCGCCGGTCTACGGTGTGCTCGATCTCCAGGACGTCAACGCGTTCGTGGCCGGCTTCCTGGCCCACGACGCGATCGCGGACCTGGACGGCAACGGGATCTTCGATCTCCAGGACATCAACGCGTTCGTCAACGGCTTCAACGACGGTTGCGGCTGAGCGGCAGGCGATTCGGGCGCACGAAAGGCCCCGGCCAAAGCCGGGGCTCTGCGCTCACGGTCGCGGCAACGATCAGGCGTGGGCGTGCGCCGGCACCTTGAGCTCGGCCATCGCCGCCTCGACGTTGATGCCCAGCTTCTCGGCCACCATCTTGCCGTACTCCTCGTCGGCGCGGAAGAAGTGGCAGAGCTGGCGAAGCTGGACGTCCTTACGGGCATCGCCCAAGGCCCCGGCGATGGCCGCCGCGGTGCGCTTCTTCTCGCCGTCGTCGAAGAGGCGCCAGAGGTTGCCGGGCTGGGTGAAGTCGTCGTGGTTCTGCTTGGAGTCGTGCCGGTCGACGATCACCTGCCCCAGGTCCCACGCGGGGTCGGCCGCCTCGGGCCTGGGCACGGGGTTGCCGTCGCGGCTGTTGGGCCAGTAGTTGGCGGTGAGGTTCTTGTAGCTCTCCGCGGTCGCCATCGCGCCGTCACGCTGGTAGTGCATCACGGGGCAGCGGGGCTTGTTGACCGGGAGCTGCTGGTAGTTGGTGCCCACCCTGTAACGATGCGCGTCGGCGTAGCTCATGAGCCTTGCCTGGAGCATCTTGTCGGGGCTGGGCCCGATGCCCGGCACGAGAGCCGAAGGGCTGAACGAGCTCTGCTCGATCTCGGCGTGGTAGTTCTCGGGGTTCTTGTTCAGCTCGAACTCACCCACCTCGATCAGCGGGAAGTCGGCGTGGGGCCAGACCTTGGTCAGGTCGAACGGGTTCCAGCCCGTCGTCTGCTCGAACTTGTCCGCCTGCGCCTGGGTCATCACTTGGATGAGCAGCTTCCACTTGGGATAGTCGCCCTTTTCGATCGATTCAAACAGGTCGCGCTGGTGGGTCTCGCGGCACATGCCGATCGCCTTGGCGCCCTCGTCATCGTTCATGCACTTGATGCCCTGCTGGGTCTTGAAGTGGAACTTGACCCAGACGCGCTCGCCCTTCGCGTTGACCATGCTGTAGGTGTGCGAGCCGTAGCCGTTCATGTTGCGGTAGCTGGCGGGGCGGCCGCGGTCGCTCATCAGGATGGTGACCTGGTGGAGGCTCTCTGGGCAGAGGCTCCAGAAGTCCCACTGCATGTCGTTGTCGCGCATGTTGGTGCGCGGGTCGCGCTTCTGCGTGTGGATGAACTGGGCGAACTTGAGCGGGTCGCGCACGAAGAACACGGGGGTGTTGTTGCCCACCATGTCCCAGTTACCCTCCTCGGTGTAGAACTTGAGGGCGAAGCCGCGGACGTCACGCTCGGCGTCGGCGGCGCCGCGCTCGCCCGCGACGGTCGAGAAGCGGGCGAGCATGTCGGTCTTCTTGCCGACCTTGCTGAAGATCTTCGCCTTGGTGTACTTGGTGATGTCGCCGGTCACGGTGAACGTGCCGAACGCGCCCGAGCCCTTCGCGTGGACGACGCGCTCTGGGATGCGCTCGCGGTTGAAGTGCTGCATCTGCTCGAGCAGCTGCACGTCCTGCATCAGCAGCGGGCCCCGCGCCCCGGCGGTCAGCGAGTTCTCCTGGTCCGCGATCGGGCAGCCCTCGGCGCTGGTCAGTGTCGGTCGATCGGCCATGGTGGTCTCCTTCTTGTTCCCGAATCTCGTCAATCCGTGCGGCCCAAGAACCGGAGTTCTCGGGCTGTATTTTTAGAACTATTCCAAAGTCTAGGCAAGTCGGGGTATCCCTGATTCCGACTCCGGGGAGCGGAATCGGCGACACGATCGGGCCGCTCTGTCCTGTGCGGCGACAGGGTTCTGCTCGTACCGTGGAGCCATGGAATGGGCGACACTCGCGAGCGGGGCCGGGTCGATCGGTGGTCTGTTTACCGTGCTCGCGGTGGCGGGGCTCACCGCGCTGGTCATGGGGCGGGCGGGCATCGCCGCGATCCCGGCGTTCCTGATCGCCGGAGCGGTCGCGGGCCCGCACGCGCTGGGGCTGGTCGGCTCGGCGGAGGACCTGGGCGCGATCAGCGAGCTCGCGATCATCCTCCTGCTCTTCGGCATCGGCATGCACATCGAGCCCGGCGAGCTGCGGCACGGGTCGACGCGGCTGATCATCGTCGGACTGGCCTCGATCGCGGCGTGCGTGCTGCTGCTCTGGCCCGCGGCGATGGCGTTCGGGGTCGAGTGGGCGGGAGCCCTGGCGCTGGCGCTCGCGCTGAGCGTGTCGTCCACCGCCGTCGTGCTCCGCCGGCTCATGCGGCGGCGCGAGTTGCACCAACCCCCTGGCCGGCTCGCGCTCGCGGTGCTCATCGTGCAGGACCTCGCCGTCCCGGTGCTGCTCATCGCGATCGACACGCTGGGGCGGATCCACGCGGGCGACCAGGCGGAGGCGTCGACGCTCGCGATCGTGGGGCGGGGGGCGCTCAGCGTGATCGGCGCCGCGGCGTTGGTCGTGGGCGGTCGGCTCGTGCTGCCCCGCCTGTTGCGGCAGGCGTCGCTTGTCGGATCGGACGAGGTGATGCTCACGCTGGGTGTCGCCGCGGCGATCGGGGCGGCGCTCGCGACGAGCGCGTTGGGGTTCAGCCACGAGCTGGGGGCGTTCCTCGCGGGGCTGGTGCTGGGCGGCACGCCCTTCAAGCACCAGATCGGGGCGCTGATGGGCCCGGCCCGCGACTTCTTCCTCGCGGTGTTCTTCACGACGCTGGGCATGGCGGTCGATCCGGCTCCCCTGGCCGAACTGTGGCCCGCGGTGCTCATCGGCGGGGCGTTGATGCTCGTCATCAAGTCGATCGCGATCGGGGTCTCATCGTGGGCACTGTGGGGCACGGGGCTCGTCGCGGCGACCGCGGGGCTGACGCTCGCGCAGGCCGGCGAGTTCAGCCTGATCCTGCTCGATTCGTCGTCGGACGCCGGGCTGATTGATGAGCACACGAAAGCCGCGGCGGTCGCGATCGTGGTGATCTCGCTCGTGCTCACGCCCGTGCCGATCATGCTGGTGCGTGTGCTCAGGCCCTGGCTCGAGCGGGTCGGACCTCCCCCCTGGCGCCGGGCGGGCGCGGGTGAGGCGAGCGAGCCCGAGGAGGACGGCGCGATCCGCGTGATCATCGGCGGGTTCGGACCGATCGGGCGCGTCGCGGCCGATCACCTCCAGAAAGCCGGCGTGCGCACGACGGTGATCGAGCTGAACGAGAAGACGGTGCGCTCGCACGCGCAGAAGGGCTGCCGTTTCATCTTCGGCGACGTGTCACACGCCGAGGTGCTCGATTCGGCGGGCGTGCGTGGGGCCGATGCGCTGATCCTGACGGTGCCCGACGACGAGGCGAACCTGCGCGCCTGCCGCATCGCCCGCTCAATGAACGGCGAGATGTGCATCGTCGTCAGGATGAACCACCTCGGCAAGGCGCTCGAGGCGAAGAACCTGGGCGCCGACGCGACGGTCGTCGAGGAGGTCGCCGCCGCACAGGCGATGGAGCGTGTGGTGATCGAGCGATTCGGGGTGAAACTGAACGTGGGAAGACCCGACGGCGGCTCCGGGTCGCATGGGCCGCCGCCTCGGAGAGTGCCGTAGCCCGAGTTGGCTGCTGTGGCCTCAATGCCCGGTTTCCGTCTCCGAATCGCCCGGCGACAGTGAATTGCTCCGAAAGAGTGATTTCGAGCCGCCGCGAGTCGATCCGATGTCGCACTGAAGTTTGGGCGCCGGGTTTCCCGGCACGCCCATCGGTCCAGGGCCTGCACTTGTCGCGGCTCTGGAATTCGGGAGGAGTTCGCCGGCTCGGCGAGGGAACGGACCTGCCGAAAGCGACCTTCACACAGGATTCGTCAGCAAGGAGCAGCCATGCGCGGATTGGTGCTTGCCGGAGCTCTGTGCACAATCGGTGCGGCCGCTGCGGCTCAGCCGGTGGTCGGCGCCCGGGTGGTGCCGGGGGGAGTCGGGCCCCGAGAGTCCGGGAACGCGCTCGACCCCGCGTCGAGCGTCTCGTGGTTCACGTTCACCGTCCCGGCGCTCGGGACGGTCGATATCGACATCAACCGGACGACGGCGCCGACCGACCTGGTCGCCGCGCTGTTCAGGGGCGACGTGCGCGGCGTCGACATGACCGCGATCACGCCGAACGGCCTCGCCAATGACCTGTTCAACAACACCCCGGGAGACACGTTCGGCCCGCTGACCTACCTCGGCGACCAGGACGACACGGAGGACGATCCGTTCGGCGGGCCGTTCGGCGATCCCCGCTTCCACCAGGTCCTGACGCCCGGCACCTATTCGCTGATGGTAACTTCGTTCCAACCCGCCGAGGGCGGTCCGTTTGAGATCATCGCGACCGGTGTTTCCGGCCTGGTCTATCCGACCGCCCTCCAGGGCGGGCTCGAGGGTCCGTACTACGCCTTCGAGGACAACGCCAACCCCGCGTCCGCCGGGACGTGGTTCAGGTTCACACTCCCGGGCCGTGCCAACGTGAGGCTGGACGTCGCCCGAACCGCCGCCCCGTTCGACCCCACGGCGACGCTCTTCGCCGGGGACGTGACGGGGCAGAATGCGACGGCGATCAGCCCGAACGGGCGCATCAGCGGGTTCGCGGCGACCGGGCCGTTCGGCCCGCTCTTCGCGCTCGACTGGCAGGACGACACGGTCGACGACCCGTTCGGCGGGCCGTTCGGCGATCCGCGGTTCACGCGTGTGCTCGATGCGGGGACATACTCGGTCATGGTGGGCATGGCGCTTCCGGCGACGGGCGGCGAGTTCACGATCGAGTCGTTCACCATCCACCCGCAGACGATCGCGGGGGGCACCTACGGGCCGTACTTCGCCCCGGAGGCCGGTGCGGGCATCGCCTCGGGCGGCGCGTGGTTCCGGTTCGGCCTCAACCAGACGGCGACGGTGGACATCGACATCAACCGGACGGCCGCGCCGCCAGACCTGGTCGCGGCCCTTTTCGAGGGCGATCCGACCGGGTACGGTGACTCGATCAGCCCCGACGGGCGCATCCTCGGGCTGCTCTCGGGGGACGGGCCGTTCGGGCCGCTGACCAGCCTCGACGTGCAGGACGACACCGAGGACGACCCGTTCGGCGGGCCTTTCGGCGACCCGAGGTTCCATCGGACGCTCGGCCCCGGGTTCTACTCGGTGCTCGTCGGCAGCCTGAGCCCGACCCAGGGCGGCGATTTCACGATCACCAGTTCGTTTGTTGGCCCGTGCAACTCGGCCGACGTCGCCCCGCCATTCGGGGTGCTCGACCTCTCCGACGTCGTCGCGTTCATCGCCGCCTTCCAGACCCAGGATCCGGCGGCCGATATCGCCGCTCCTTTTGGCGTCTTTGACCTGAGTGACGTCGTTACGTTCATCGATGCATTCCAGGCCGGGTGCCCCTAGGCATCGCCCGACCCGAACACCACTTCGGCCCGCGCCCGATGCGCGGGCCTTTTCGTGCGCGCGAGGCCGCTCCCACTTTTTGGGATGACCCTTGCAACACCCGCGCCGTTGAGTATGCTCGCCCCGGCGACGTTCGGAGCCAAGAGGGGACCCCCATGAACATGATCCGATCATCTCGGTTCGTTGTCGTCGTGGCCTTGCTGGCCTTTCCCACCGGCGCCGTCGGTGGCGACGCGCCACCGTCCGACCTCTGCGCCGACGCGACGCTGATTGCCGACGGGCTCTACATGGGCGACACCACCGGGCACGGCACGGATGGCAACGCCGACTGCGCCGAGTCGTCGTTCAGCCCGGACGTGTGGTACCGCTACATCGCCCCCGAGGACGGCGTCCTGACGCTCGACATGTGCGGCAGCCTTTTCGACACCATGCTGTCCGTTCACACAGGCTGCCCGGGCGACGAGACCAACCAGATCGCGTGCAGCGACGATTTCGACTGCAACGGGAACGGCACGCCGTCAGATGACGGCTGGGTGTCCTATCTGCGCACACCGATCGAGCAGGGCGTCGAATACATCATCCGCGTGTCGGGCTGGAACGGTGACTTCGGGGGCTACGTGCTCGACGTGTCTCACGATCTGCCACCGACCGGCGGCGCCGACGTGCTCATCGGCGAGATCGGCGAATGTGTCCAGTACGGCCGCATCGGCGATGTGATCGGGTGCGCCATGGACTCACCCGTGTGCAACGACGGCAGCGAGCCGCTCGACTGGTATCCCATCGAGGACGGGCGTCATCCGTTCATGGCGTTCAACATGTACCGCCTGTTCAATGGGCGGCTCACGCAGATCGGGATGTCCTCGATCAAGCACGGCTTCGCCTCGGGCCAGGCCGACGCGTGCGGGCTGGGCTGCATCCCCTATCCCAACAGCACGCACACGGGGGTGGGCTGCTCGGACACCTACTGGGCCGGGCTGAACGCAATCCAGTCCAACATGGGCCCGCGCGCCGAGATCAACCCGTGGACACCCTCGTACACCTACTTCGGATCGCACATCGACCAGACGTCGGGACAGGGACACGACGCGATCCAGCATCGCCTGCAGATGCACGACGCCGACCTCGACCCGCTCCAGAATCCCGGGGCGCAGTACTTCTGCGAGTTGTACGTGCTCGCCCATGATGATCACGACCACATGAACAGTGTCGCCCACGAGCCCGTCGGCGTGTCGGGTGTGCCGGGCGATACGTGGAGCTTCGACGTCAGCGGAGGCCTGACCGACCTCGGCCCAGCGATCGCCGCGTGGCCCGGGGCGGAGGTGGTGATCGTTCCCGAGGAGCCGGTCGACGACGGGCGGGTGTTCATCGCCTCGAAGATCACCGACCTGGGCGGGACGTGGCGGTACGAGTTCGCGGTGTACAACCACGACATGGCGAGCGCTGTCCAGTCGTTCACGGTGCCGGTGCCGGCGGCGCGGCAGGTGACCAACATCGGATTCCATGCGGTGGAGTCGCACGACGAGCCGTTCTCGAACGACCCCTGGACGGCGACACGCACTGCGGAAGGCGTGGTCTGGTCGACCGAGCCCTACAGCGTGAATCCCAACGCGAACCCGCTGCGGTGGGGGACCATGTACTCGTTCTGGTTCGACTCCGACGCGCCCCCAGGCGAGACGAATGTCGGCGTCGAGCCCTACTTCCCGGGCGGGTCGTCGCTCACGGCACGCATGGCCGGGCCCGCGTCGTGCCCCGCGGATATCAACAACGACGGGATCCTCGACCTCGCCGACGTGCAAGGGTTCATATCCGCCTTCCTCGCCCACGATCCCCCGGCGGACCTCGCGCCCCCGTTCGGCGTGTACGACCTCGCCGACCTCCAGGCGTTCATCGCGTCGTTCGCGGCCGGGTGCCCTTGAGTTGGTGAGACGGCTCAATCTTCGGTCGCGTGGAGCGGGATCGGCGGATCCCACTCCAGCCAGTCGTCTCGCGGTGCGTCGGCGAGTTCGAAGGCGTGTCGATCCGCGACGCGGGCGCCCGGCCTGTTTGGCGTCGCGAACGAGACGGCGCTGCGGATGAGCGACTCGAGCGACTCGGCTCGCACGCTCAGGCCCCGAAATAGCCCCCAGTCAACGCCCATACCGGACACAACCCAGAAGCGCGAGTTCTCGCGCACGAGCGTGGCGTACTCCGGGTCGATCGCCGCCGTGAGCGTGACGTGCGTCGCATCCTCGGCGAGCGCGATGTCACGGATGGAGCCGACCGGCACGTCGCGGAAAAGCACCGGGGAGCCCGGCGCGAGCGAGCCGACGCGGGGGGCGGTGAGGGTGAGCACGAGTGCGTTCTCGACCGGCGGGGCGTCGGTTGGCGGAGTGTCGAGACCAGCGAATGTGCGTGCGCGAGGGGCGCCCTCCGGCGCGGGGCGGACGGCGATGTAGCGGGGCCCCAGGATCGTCTCGATCCCCGCGATGCGCGAGAGGCTCACCTCGGGGCGGACGACCCAGAACTGCGCCCCCTCGCTCGCGAGCTTCGTAGCGTGGGGATGGAGCTCGGCGGTGACGCGCACGCCCGCGAGGTCGTCGGTCAGGCGGACGTCGCGGACGACGCCCACCGTGATGCCCCGGTGGACGATGTCGGCCCCGGGCTCGAGCCCCTCGGCCCGGGTGAAGGTGATCTCGATCACCGGTCCCCGCTCGCGCCCGAGCTGGTGGAAGAGCAGCGCTCCCAGCCCCGCGAGCGCGAGGATCGGCACGAGCCACACAAGACTGAACCGTCGCGGCGTGACGCGCGCGAGCGGGGGCTCCGGTGGGCTCAACGCGCTCACGGGGTTCGTTTCGCCCCTGTTCTCGGTCACGTCGTCGGGCACGCCTCATCCTCCCAGATCTGGTGCGGGTCGAACGCGGCGGATGCGAGCATGCTCAGCACGACCACCGCCCCGAACGCGACGACGCCGATGCCGGGCGTGACCTCGACGAGATCGCCCAGCTTGACGATCGCGACGAGCACCGCGACGAGCAGCACGTCGACCATTCCCCAGCGTCCGATCCACTCGACGAAGCGATAGGTCGCCGCCCGCTGGCGGGCGCGGAGACCCCCGCCCGCGGTGAGCGTGAACAACGCCGCGAGCTTGGCGACCGGGGCGATGATCGAGAAGCACAGGATCGCGAACCCCACCGCGTAGTGCCCCTCCGCGAGCAGCGAGATGGTGCCCCGCCAGATCGACGCGTCGGCGGTGTGTCCCAGCCGCTCGATCGTCATCACGGGGGTGAACAGGGCGAGTGGGTAGAGCATGAGCGCCGTGAGCGTAAGGGCCGCGGCCCGCTGGCTCGAGCGAGGGTGGGCCCCGTGCCGGATGACGCTGCGGCAGCGCGTGCACCGGGCGTCCGACCGGCGGGGCAGCGCGGGCATGCGGTGGACCAGCCCGCAGCAGTGGCAGGCGGCGAGGGGGAGCATCAGGAGATGGTACGGGAAGGGGGGCGGGGGATTTCGTGGGGGTACAAGCACCAATTCGATAAAGCAGCAAATCAGAAGGGAGCGGTGGCGGGCGGTCGTTGGGAGGCGATTCCGATTTGCTGCTTTGCTGTTCTGCTGCGTTGCTGTTTCGCCCCCGGGCGTACCCTTCCGCGTGCGCTATGTGATGCTGATCATCGACGGCGACGCGGCCTGCAAGGGGGGCGATCTCTTCAACGTGCTCGAACGGGCGGAGACACCCCATCTCGACCGACTCGGCGAGACCGGTCGAGTCGGGGCGCTCGCCGCGACGCCCGGAACGAAGCCCGGGCACATCTCCGCGGGGCACGGGCTGCTCACGCTGCTGGGCTACGACGCGTCGATGGTCAGCGGTGTGACAACGGCCGTTTTCGCGGCCGCGGCCAAGGGGCTCGGGGTCGGCGAGGCCGACTGGGCGATGCGGGTCGCGCTGGTGAGCGTGCCGCCCGATGACGATGAGGGTCTGATGCTCGCCGACGCGGGCGCCTCGCGCGAGGAGATCGACGCACTCTTTGATGATCTGATCGCCCACTGGCGCGAGACATTGCCCGAACACACCGAGCGGCTCACGTTCCGAGGAACAGGGGCCGAACGCCTGGTGATCGATCGTGCCGCCCCGACCTACGCGAACGTCGAGACCACACCGCCCGGCGCGGTCGAGGGCCACCCCTGGATCGAGCACCTGCCCGACGGTGGCGACCCGATCGCGTCGGAGCGGCTGTGCACGCTGATCAGCGCCTCACGACATTTTCTCGCCGACCATCCGGTGAACGCCGCGAGGAGCGAGCAGGGGCTGACACCCGTGAACCTCGCGTGGATCTGGGGGGCGGGCTCGCCCGCAGGGCTCACACCCTTCATCGATCACGTGCCACACAGCGCCGCGCTGCTCGCCGAGTTGGACAACATCGTGGGCGCAGGCTCGCTGATCGGCCTCGAGGCGGAGACGGTGGGCGAGGTGGATTCACTGGCGGGGCGGATCGCGGGGATGAACAGCGAGCTTGTCATCGCCGCGGTCAGCGAGCCGATCGAGCGGGTGGATCGCGAAATCGTCGGCCCGCTGGTGGCGGCGCTAGGCGATCGCGAGGAGAACCCCTGGCGACTGCTCGTCTCGCTGAGCCATGACCCTGCCGGCGGGTTTACGCCGTTCGTGCTCGCGGGCTCGTGGGTGCGGTCGGTGGTGCCACGAAGACTGTGCGACGGCGTGACGAGCGACCTGCGCGTCGACCCAGGGTGCGAGCTGCTGGAGTACGTGCTGCGGGCGGGACTGCGCGGGCGGGCGTAGAAGGCATCGAGGCCCCGAGGGCCGGGGAAGCGGAGCCCGATCGGCTATCCTCTCCATCCATGCCCGTCTCCATCTTCATCCAGACGCTCAACGAGGAGGCGAACCTGCCCGGGCTGCTCGAGTCGGTCGCGTTCGCCGACGACATCGTCGTGCTCGACTCGCTGAGCACCGATGGCACGCGGGCGGTGAGCGAGGCGGCGGGCGCGCGGTGGTTCGAGCGGGCCTTCGACGGGCGAGGGCCTCACCAGAACTGGGCGATGGAGCACATCGACTTCAGGCACCGCTGGGTGTTCTACCTCGACGCGGACGAGCGGATGACGCCCGAGCTGCGAGCGGAGATCGAGGCGATCGCCGACGCGTGGGAGTCGGGCGAGAAGAGCCAGGAGAAGGGCGACCCGGTCGCGTATTACTGCGGGCGGAAGAACTACTTCCGGGGCAAGTGGCTCAGGCACGCGATGCCGCCGGGCAACATCATGCGATTCTTCCAGCCACCCTCCATCCGCTTCGAGCGGCTGGCCAACCCCACGCCCACCATCGACGGCGAGGTCGGCTACCTCCGCGAGCACTTCCTGCACTACAACTTCAGCAAAGGCCTCCGCGAGTGGTTCGAGCGGCACAACCGCTACAGCACCTACGAGGCCAAGGAGACGATCAGGGCCCTCAGCGAGCGGCCCGTGCATCTCGGCAACCTGTTCAGCGGCGATCGCAACACCCGCCGGCTCGAACTCAAGAATCTCTCGTTCCGCATGCCCTTCCGCCCGATGCTCAAGTTCTTGTACATGTATTTCGTGGGCCTGGGCATTCTGGACGGGCGCCCCGGCCTGACCTACTGCACGCTCCAGGCGATCTACGAGTACATGATCGTGCTCAAGGTCAAGGAGTTGCAGCGCGAGGCGAAGGGGCTGGTGGGCAGTTGAACCTTCGGGCTTCTGACGCGAGCGGCGCCCGGGCACGGGGCCACACGCCTTGATGGGACGGGACGCTCCGAAACGCGCCGCGCTGCTGGGGGTGCTGGTCAACGCCGCCCTGGCGATCGCCAAGCTCACCGCGGGAATCGTCGGCCATTCGTTCGCGCTCGTCGCGGACGCGACCGAATCACTCGTCGACATCGCGGGCTCGGGGCTCGTGTGGGCGGCGTTCATCTACGGCGACCGGCCCGCCGACGAGGACCATCCCTTCGGCCACGGCAAGATCGAGGCGATGGCGGGCATGGCCGTCTCGCTGCTGGTCGTGGGCGTGGCCGTCTGGATCGCGATCGAGGCGGTCCATTTCATCATGGTCCCGCACGCGATGCCCAGGCCGTTCACGCTGGCGGTGCTCGTGGTGGTCATCGTGGTCAAGGAGATCATGTTCCGCGTTGCCCGCCACGCGGCCCGCAAGAGCGGCAGCACGGCCGGCCACGCCGAGGCGTGGCACCACCGCGCCGACGCGATCACGTCGCTCTTCGCCATGGTCGGCATCTCGATCGCGCTGCTGGGCGGGCCGGACTGGGCCCCAGCCGACGACTGGGCGGCCCTCGCCGCCTCGGCCGTGATCCTGATCAACGGCCTGCTCATCGCGAGGCTGCCGTTCGAGGAGCTCATGGATCGCCACCTGCCCGAGATCGCCGACGAAGCCGAGCGCATCGCGATGGCCCACCCCGACGTCCGGCGGATCGAGCGCTGCGACGCCCGCCGTTCGGGGCGGGGCTACCGCATCGTGATGCACACCGAGGTCGACCCCGAGATGACCGTGGAGGCGTCGCATCGCCTCACCGGCGTGGTCAAGGAGCAGATCCGAGGGGCGCTGCCGGGCGTTGATTCGGTGCTGATCCACATCGAGCCTCACCACCCCGCGCCCGACCTCACCCCCCACGCCGAGCCAAAGCCCGAACGGACGGCCGCGTCGGGGAGCACGGGAATGTTCTCGGACGATTGAGCTTTGTTCGCCCGTTCATCCACAAACTGACCGCCGGGGTTGTGAACCTATGAAGGCGGTGCTACGAATAGGCCGGAGAGGCGGGTCTTGGCAGCGGTCGCGGTTCGAGCGTCCCTGCATCTTCCTGATGAAGATGATCCGTCGCCGATTCGGGCCGACATCTCGCCCGGCCCCCGTCTGATGTATCTCTCGAGGGGAAACGGAAAACAGGAGATCTGCGAAGATGAGAGTGAACATCGCCACCCTGCTCGCCCTATCGGGGCTGACCATCGCCGCTTCGGCGGTCTCGCCCGCGTCCGCCGCCCGGCCCTGGCTGCCGGTCGAGCTGGCCGTCGAGAACCGCACCGCCGTCGACCATCTGGAGCGTGCCCTGTTCGACGCGCTGCCCCCCGTGCAGCGGCTGGAAATCGCGAAGGGGATGGCCGACCGTGGCCTGGCCGACGAGGCCTACGAACGCGTGGCCGACCTCGTGTCGCGCGAGCAGTTCGACGGCATGCGCCCCGAGTGGAAGCGGGCGATCGAGTTCGTGCAGCAGAACGGCAATCCGGGCCTCCAGGCCTGCTTCGCGCCGGGCACCGATGACGCGGTCGTGCAGGCGTTCGACCAGCTCTTCGGCGCCGGGCTGCGCTTCCAGCCCGCCAACCGCTGGTCGAGCACGGCCTACTCGGGCGGGGGGCTCGCGCAGGGCGATCCGACGATCGTTTCCTACTCCTTCGTCCCCGACGGCACGAACATCGCCGACGGCGGGCTCGGCTCGGGCAGCAGCCAGCTCTTCGCCTGGATGAACGGCCTCTACGGCAGCACCGCGACCTGGCAGAACCTCTTCCACCAGGTCTTCGCCCGCTGGGCCGAGCTCAGCGGCCTGACCTACGTCTACGAGCCCAACGACGACGGCGTGACGCACTCGTCGGACAGCAACGTCGGCGTCCAGGGCGTCCGCGGCGATGTCCGCATCGGCGCCATGGGCATCGACGGCAACTCGGGCATCCTCGCCTACGACTACTACCCCAACAACGGCGACATGGTGCTCGACGCCTACGACTCGTTCTTCAACAGCACCTCCAGCAACTCGCTCCGCCTGCGCAACGTCGTCGCCCACGAGCACGGGCACGGCATGGGCATGGCCCACGTCTGCCCCGCCAACGAGACCAAGCTCATGGAGCCGTACGTCTCGGTCGCCTACGACGGCCCGCAGCACGACGACATCCAGCTCGCCCAGCGCTTCTACGGCGATCCGCTCGAGAACAACAACAGCGCGGGCCAGGCGACGGCTCTGGGGGCCACCACCTTCCAGCTGTTCACCAACCTCAGCATCGACGACAACAGCGATCACGACTACTTCAGCATCACCATCAACCAACAGTCCGAGCTGGTCGTCGACGTCGCGCCCACGGGCCTGACCTACCCGCAGGGCCCGCAGACCTCGCAATGCAACAGCGGCACGAGCTACGACTCTCTCCGCATCCACGATCTCTCGGTCGACATCATCGGCACCAACGGCACGACCGTCGTCGCCTCGGCCGACGCCCACGGCGTGGGCATGGCCGAAACCGTCAGCTACGTCGTCGAGACGCCCGGCACCTACTACGTCCGCATCAACGGCGACAACACCGACAACGTGCAGATCTACTCGATGCAGGTCAACGTCAACGACCTGCCCTTCATCCCGGTGAACATCGGCTTCGTCGGCACGCCGCCCACCGAGGTCGACCCGGGCACGGCGACGCCCGTCAGCGTGACCATCACGCCCAACGACGAGGTCGTCACGCCCGGCTCCGAGCACCTGCGCTTCCGCGACGACGGCGGCTCGTTCCAGACCATCCCGCTCACGGCCCAGGGCGGCGGCGTCTATGCCGCGAGCCTGCCGGCCTCGCTCTGCGGCGCGAGCCCCGAGTTCTACTTCGAGGCCGAGGGCGACCAGTCGGGCGTTGTCACCCTGCCCTCCCAGGGCGCGGCGGCCCCCTACTCGGCCTTCGTCGGGCACGCGGCGGTCGTCCTCGATGACAACTTCGAGACCGACATGGGCTGGACCGTCTCCGGCGACATCACCTCGGCGACCGCGGGCCGGTGGGAGCGCGGCGTGCCCGCGGGAGGCGGTGACGCCCGCATCTCCGACCCCGCCGACGACGCCGACGGCTCCGGCCAGTGCTACCTCACCGGCAACGTCGGCAACGGCAACAGCGACGTGGACGGCGGCAGCACCATCCTGACCTCGCCCAGCTTCGATGTTTCGGGCCAGCCCGAGGCGACCATCACCTACGCGCGCTGGTACGACAACAACGAGGGCGGCACCGCGTCGAACGCCTACACCGAGACCTTCGTCATCGAGATCTCGAACAACGGGGGCTCGAGCTGGACCAATCTCGAAACCGTCGGCCCGACCGGCGCCGAAGTCTCGGGCGGCTGGTTCTACAAGACCTTCCGCATCGCAGACTTCGTGACCCCCACCGCCAACGTGCGGGTCCGGTTCATCGCGTCGGACGACGTCGGGACCGTCGTCGAGGCCGGCGTCGACGCCGTGAACGTGTCCGGCGTGAGCTGCGAGAACCCGGGCAACTGCAACGCCGCGGACATCGCCGAGCCCTACGGCGTCCTCGACCTGGCCGACATCAACGCGTTCATCACCGGCTTCACGACGCAGGACCCGATCGCCGATCTCGATGACAACGGGATCTTCGATCTGGGAGACATCAACGTGTTCGTGACCACGTTCACGGCCGGCTGCCCGTAACCGGGCCGGTCTATCAGGCATCATCGGGGCCCTCGGGCCCCTTTTTCATGCGCAGGCCGCGATCGTCTAGAGCGTCCTCACTGAACACGTAGCGTGTACCCGCAGTGTTCGAAGCAGTTTTCCGCGTCGGTCGGGGTGACCAGATCGAGCACGGACTGCATGGCGGCCCAGAGCGTCCGTCGAGTACGGCACGCGAGCCCACGGAGGAGTTGCTTGATCTTGCTGAAGACCATCTCGATGGGGTTGAGATCGGGGCTGTAGGGCGGCAGGAAGACCAGCTCGGCTCCGGCCGCTTCGATCAGTTCACGCGTCCTCGACCGCTTGTGGCTCGAGAGGTTATCCATCACGACCACGTCGCCCTCGCGCAGTTCGGGGACGAGCACATGCTCGACGAAGGCCTCGAAGATGTCCGCGTTGACGGCCCCGTCGACGACCGTCGAGCACCGCACACCACCGACGCCCAACGCCGCGATGAGCGTCGTCGTCTTCCAGTGCCCGTGCGGCGTCTTGTCGATCAGACGCTCGCCGCGTGGGGCCCGGCCGCGCAGACGGGTCATGTTGGTCTTGGCCCAGGTCTCGTCGATGAAGATCAGCCGGCGTGCGTCGAGGCCGCCCTGGGACGCACGCCACTCGACACGTCGCTCGGCGACGTCGGGCCGGTCCTGCTCGGCGGCGTGGATCGTCTTTTTTTGTAGGTCAGACCGAGCTGCTTGAGCGCGGCGTAGATGGCGACATCGGTGCACTCGACGCCGAGCCGCTCGCGGAGTTCGGACGCGGTGGCGTCGGGCTGCTCGGCGACGAGGCGGGCGAGCTCGTCGCGGTCGATCTTGCGGACGCCGGGCGAGCCCTGCTTGCGTGGGGCCGTCTCGCCGTGCTCTCGCCGGCGTTGCTTGACGCGTCGGACCCACGACTTGCACACGCCGAAGACCTCGGCGACCTCCTGGGTCTGCATGCCCCGGTCGCTCGCGGCGAGCACCTTGTCCCTCAGATCCTGCGCGTACGGCGCGGCCATCCATGGCTCCTTCCCGGCCCGATAGGCCGATCAGGACAAGCTACGGCAGACCACGCCTCCGCGCCACCGAGCATGCGCCGAACTGCGCTATGAAATCACTTTGGACGCTCTACCCCTTCCGCCCGAACAGCCCGAACCGCTTCTTCCCCTCGTCCTCCCCCGCGTCGGCGGCGGCGCGGAGCATGATGGCGAACGCGGCCATCGTGGCCGGACGCCGGGACGGGTCGCGATGGAGCGCCGCCAGGCAGGCCTCGCCCGCCTGCTCGCTCACGCCCTCGGCAACCTCGTGCGGCGGCGGGATCGAACGGGTCACGATGTCGCGGAGCAACTCGCCGCGCGATGGGGCGAACGCCGACCGGCCCGTCAGCAACGTGTGCCCCAACAGCCCGAGAGACCACACGTCCGACGACGCCGCCGCGTGGGCGGGCAGCGGCGACCCGTCCGCGATCGCGGCCACGCGCTCGGGCGAGATCGTCTCGAGCAGGCTCGGTTCGATCTCATCGACGCCGACAATGGTGTGGTCATACCGCCCCAGCCAGCGCAGCACCGCCACGCCGTGCCGGTCGAGCAGCACGCTCTGGGCGCCAAGCCCCGCGTGGAAGACGCGTGCGTCATGCGCGAGCTGCATCGCCTCGGCGAGGTCGGCCAGCCAGTGCAGCACGATCCGCTCGAATGTCCGCTCGCCGC
Organism: Phycisphaeraceae bacterium; assembly: GCA_023898685.1. Lineage (GTDB taxonomy): Bacteria > Planctomycetota > Phycisphaerae > Phycisphaerales > UBA1924 > UBA1926. The sequence goes on along the minus strand of CP060234.1, from coordinate 1,454,652 downwards.
TCGCGGCGATCTCGGCCAATTGCGGGGCGATCAGGCCCTCGGACAGCCCGAGCGTGCGGAACACCTCGTCCGGACTGAGCGTGGCGAGGGGCTTGAGCGAGATGCGTTCGAGCGCATCGGCAAGCGTGGTGGGCGTCTCGTCGGCGACGACAACGAAGGCGCGCTCGCGGCCGTCGACGGGGGCCACGCCCGTGTCGATCACCTTGTCGAGGCTCCGGTGCATCAGCCCCGACGCCCGCTGCACGCGCTCGGCCGCAGATGCCGCCTCGCCCTCGGCGAACGCGACGAGCACACGCTCGCCCGTCGCCCCGTCTCGCCCGACCAGCAGCCCTCCCTCGGCCGCTTCGATTTCGTAGCCCGGGATTGATGGGAGCAGACCCGCGCCGGCTGGAGGCTTCGGCGGAATCGACGCAGGGCGGTTCGCGGCGGGTGTTGGAGGCTTCTCCTCCACGGGCTCGGCCGGCTGATGGCTCTTTGCGGCCGCTTCTGTGACAGTCTCGGGCTGTTGGGGCTCGACCGGCGGTTCGGGCGCCGTAGGCACGGGGGATGCCGGCTCATCAGCCGGCATCGATAGGGGAGGTATGGACGGGATGGGCGCTGGAGGAACAGGTGCGAATGCCGCCGGGGCGGGTGACGGCGGCACGGGGGCGGGCCTTGGCTCGGCCGGCACTGCAACGGCCGGGGCCGACCGTTTCCTCGGCTCTGGCTCCTTCACCGCGAGGCCGATGGGGGCCCCGTGCTCCTCGGCGATCTGCTCGGCGATGCGCGTCGCCCGGCGCAGCCGCTGCTCGGCCGGGCGTTCGAGCAGGCCCAGCGTCGCGACGATGTCGGCGTTCCGCCGGCTCTGCTCGGCAAGGTCGTCGCCGATGAGGACCATGCAGCGGAGCAAGGCCGCCCGGTCGGGGTCAGACTCGATCTTGTACTGCTTCGCCAACTGGTCGAGGCGATCGACGAACCGCTCGAAGCGGGTCGGGTCTTCGAGCCCCAGCACGTCCGGCCCAAACTCGTCGGCGAGCGGACGGGCGAGCGAGGCCACGCGTGACGGGAGGTCGTCGAGGTTGATCTTGGCGGCGGCCGGGGCAGGATCGGGCTCTCGCGATGGCTCGGGCTCCTGCGGCAGCGCGGGCTCGGGTTCCGGTTCCGGCTCGGGTTCGGCGGGGGCGACCGGCAAAGGCGCGGGTGGATCGGCCGGAACTGCTTCGACCGGGGCTGGTTTGGGGTCGGGCTCGGGAGCCTCGGGCGTGCGCGCAGCCTCTGGTTCAGACCGCTCCGCCATGAAGACCGGCGCAGATTCCGGCTCGGCCAGGGGCTCGGGCACGTGCTCTGGCATCACCTCGACCAGCAGTTCGGGCTCGGGTTCGGGCTCAGGCCCCGCCTCTGGCACTGATGCCGGCTCCGGTTCCGGCATGGGCATTGGCTCTGGCGCGGGCTCTGATTCGGCAACCGGCTCTGGCTCCTGCACCGGCGATGGTTCCGGATCGGGCCCCGGTTCGCCGACCGGCTCGGGTGTCGGCTCCGACACTGGTTCTGGCGCGGGGATCTCCTCGGCCGCAACGCGGACCACCAGTTGCACTTCACCCAGATCGACCTCGTGCTCGCCGTGCAGCGTGACCTCGTTCTCGACGAAGGCCCCGTCGACGTAGACCCCGATCTCCTGGTCGAGGTTCGTCAGCACGATCCGGCCGTTCTCGAGCGCAATCCGGAAGTGCTTGGCGGCGACGAGCGGATCATCGAGCACGATCGTGCACGCGCCGGAACGCCCCACGTCGACCGAGACAAGGCCGCCCAGGTCAAACGTCCCCCCGAGCGCGGCGTGCCCGACGACTTCGATCTCGATCGTGTGTCCCATCCCGGCTCCGTGCACCCTCGGCGTTCAGCGTGCATCCTAGAGCCAAACCGGCCAGGAGTCGGCGGTCAAAAAAGCACGGGGCGGCCCGCGAGGACCGCCCCGTCATAGTCAGAAGCTGGATCGTCGCGATCAGCGGCGACGGCGGGTGCCGACGAGACCACCGAGCCCCAGCACGGCGAGGCCGGCCGGCGTCGGGATCAGGTTGATCTGGTAGCGGCCGCCCTCGAGGTCGAGGAGGATCTCGATGTCCTCGCCGTCGGCGACGGTGGCGAACATGTTGGCGCCGGTGCTGCCGAAGCCGTCACCGACCGTGACGGACCAGTCGTCCATGCCGCGGGCCTTGAACTCGTACGAGCCGGCGGTGAGGTTGTCGACGACGGCCCGCATGATCCCGCCGCCCACGTCGGTGAACGACGCAACCGCGGTCGACCAGCCGTTGAACGAGCCCATGACCTCCCAGTTGGCGACGTTGTTGACATAGCCAACGCGAGGGCCGGCGCCGGGCAGCCAGCCGTCGGCGAAATCCTGGGTGTAGGCGTAGACCTCGAGGTCGCCGGCGGCGTTGGCACGGGTCTGGATGTTGCTCGACGGGCCGTTGTACGACCAGTCCTCGGTCGTCGCCTTGAACTCGACGTTCCCGTTGGCGCCCAGGCCCGAAATCACGCCGTACCAAACGTCAGGGTTGACCTCGGTCATCACGACCTGGCCCGCGTCGCTCCAGCCGTTGAAGCTGCCCCGGATCACCATCTGGCTCACAGAGCCCGCGAAAGCCGAACCCGCGGCGGCCGCCAGGATCGCACAAACAATCGCCTTGTTCATGATGTCTTGCCCTCTCTCAAAACGAGTGTGATGTCTCTCCTCCGCGGCCTCTCGACCGCGTGTATCCCCCAGAATAGGACATCTGATCCCGGCTTCCAAGCCTGTTTCGGCTCGGGAGCTCAAAAAAGGAATGCCGAGGTCCGTTTGTGTGTCAGCACAGATCGCGTTCCGGCCGAGTCAAGCCCTTTGCCTCAACTCGTTATCGGCCAGAGCGTCTCCCGCGACACGAGATGGCCAGCATCGAGAATCCAACGATCGCGCCCGGGGCCGGCACGGCCGGGGTGGGTTCTCGCGGTGTGTCCGAGACGAACCCCGGAGCAAACCTGAGCCCGTCCCACGAGCCGTCGATAAGCACCCGGTCGCCCGCGCCGACCTGCGACGAGATCCACGTGCCACCGCCGAACGGCTCACCCTCGCCGAGCCAGTAGGACCAGAAGCCGGTGTCCCACCCCTCGGCGTAGTGGTCATCTGGGTCGCTCGCCACCGCGCCGTCGGACGGCGCGGTGATGGCGATGCCATCGGCGTCGAACATGGTCCCGTCGCTGAGCGAGAACCCGTCGCCGTCAAGGTCATACCCAAGCCCGACCACGATGTCGCCGAACGAGAACGAGGCGAAACGGGCATAGAGATTGGGATCGGCGGCGACAACGGCGCCGAGCATGTCGGCCCCGGTCGCGTCGCCGCTCCACCGGTAGCCCCACGCGAGGCTCACCGGGTCCGGCCCGGCGTTCCAGTCGATGACCAGCGCCGCGGCGTAGTCACCCGACCCGACCCAGAACCCGATGTCATCAAAGGTGAACGCCCCGGCCGCCCCGCTCAAGGGCAGACCAGCCGCCATCGCACACACGCACATCACCGAGATTCTCATCGCTCGCTCCGCGCCCGCCGCCGCCCCATGTCCGCGAGGGCGACTCGACGTTCGGGGAGTGCCCCGGGGGACCGCTCGGCGAGGGCGCGCGGGCTGACGCGAACACCGGCCGATCACCCGATTCGCGCGGGCTCTCCGACTCCATCCCGACGGCAGGTCTTCCGGCTCCGAGCGTGGGCCCCGCTTCCCGGGGCCCGGGACGGGCGCCTTCCCGCCGGCTCGCCGGCAGTGGCTTGTGCCCGTCCGCTCCGCTCGTCACGGCGGCGCGTCCGCGGTGGTTTGGCACCACACTTCCCTCGCCCCGCCACGCGGCGGGGTCCGTCGATCGGGAAGAACGTAGCGGCACGAGGAGACCGGGGCAACCTCAGGTGCCGCCCGGGCCGCCCCTGTGGCGAGGCTTGCCCTGGTGGCGGATGATCTCACCCGTAGCCAGATAGACCACGTCCTCGGCGATGTTGCCCAGAAGATCGCCGACGCGTTCGAGTTCGCGCCCGAGGCGGTAGGTCAACAACCCGATCTCGGCCATCGATGGATCGGCATTGATCCACTCGGTGACCTCCCGGAAGAGCTGCTTGTCGAGCGTGTCGATGACGCTGTCGCCGCGGACGAGCAGTCGGGCCGCGTCGACGTTCTCGTCCAGGACCGCGCGCAGCAGCTCGTGGGCGAGCACCGGGACGCGGTCGCCCATCTCGACCAGCGAAACGGGCCACCGGGGAGGCTCGCCGGGCGGGACCCGGAGGGCGACCTTGGCCACCGAGGTCGCGTGATCGGCGACGCGCTCGATGTCCGCGTTCACCTTGAGGCAGAACGCGAGGAGCCTGAAATCCTGCCCATATGGTTGTTGGAGCGTGAGCAGCCGGAGACAGACCTGCTCGATCCGAACCTCCTCGTCGTCCACGAAGTCGTCGCGGGCGCGGATCTCACGCGCGATATCGTGATCGAGGTGCCAGAGCGCGTACAGCGCCGCCTCGAGCATGTCGATGGCGACGTTCGCCGAGCGGATCAGCCGCCGGCGGAGCTGCGACAACTCCCGGTGGAACGGAGTGGCGTGCGACGTCCCGGCGCCCATCGGGGCGACCCTGTCTCCTTGGCCCGGCCCTGTTGGTCTGTTGGGAAGACGCGCCATAAACCCTCGGTGCCCAGGCCTCTATCGGAACAACGGGCCCAATCTGGACACTAGGCACCAGTCAGCCGCCGGACGATCCGCCAGCCGGCGGAAAGCGGTTCGCAAGGGGTCATCAATCTCGGGAATGCGCGGCGGCGCCAACTTTCAGATCGGCCCGAACAGCCAGGGGGCGATCCAGTCGGCCAGGTCGGCGGCCCGGCGGGCGCGAGTGAACGAGACCATCGCCTCCCGCCTTTGCCGGCCCGTCTCGCGCGAAACGTGGACGACCGTGGGGCGGTACTCGGTCGCCTCGCCGTCGTCCCCCTTCCGAATCCGCTCGCGGATCTCGAGGTCGCGGAGGTCGTCGAACGCGATCGTCAGCGGCTCGGCCCGGCCCTCGGTGGCGGGGAGCCTGATCGTGCCCGCCGCCTCGTCGATGACGATGTCGCGGGCGCCCGAGCCCAGCCGGCGGGCGGTGGTGATGTAGGCGCACGCCGACGCTGCGAGCACGACCGCCCAGGTCACGCCGAGCACCGCCATCGAGGCGTTGAACCCGAAGCCGAACCCCACGATGAAGATGCTGACGAAGCTCGTCGCCAGCGCGGCGACGCCCGCAGCCGCGATCGGCGGGAAACCGCCGGGCCTGATGTGGATCCGTCCTTCACGCCGGAGCAGGCGCACGCCCCCGGCGGAGGGCGGACGGATGCGCTCCTTGACGGAGTAGCCGATCCCGGTCCACAGCCCGACCGCGACGAGGATGAACGGGGTCAGGAAAAGCAGCGAGAACAGATCAACACCCTGCACGCCGGGAGTCAGCACGGAGTCGGCCGGATTATCCGGGTTGAAGTACACGTCCACCGTGGCGCCGACCGGGAAGCGATCGAGCACCTTCTTCGAGTCGCGCCGGTCGGATGATCCCACTTGCCCATAGCGCACACGGTCGTTCTCGAAGGGCGTGCCGGCCACCCGGTAGGTGTAGGTGATGGCGGGTTGGTAGGTCGTGCCCCCCTCGCCGTCGCTGCTCTCATCGATGCGGGCCGCCGTGACCTGCCCCTCGACGGTCGGGTACGACTCGGCGTGCACCTGCTTCATCGCCGATCCGACCATGAAGACGATGAAGACGCAGACGATCGACGACCAGAAGAGCGCGAACCCCCCGAGACACCCCACGCCGGCGGCGAGCGATTGGCCCCGGTCCATCCCGCGGAGTTCCTCGATCCGCGCACCGTGCCGGGCCATCCACTCGGCGAGCAGCGGGCGAGTGCCGGGCGTCCGTTCAACCCCGTCACCGGCGTCGGCTTCGGGCCCGGCATCTTCGTCCGCCGGCTCGTTCGCATCGGTCAGACCGCCGCGTGGAACACGGAGTTCGGCGGCGAGCCAGTCCGCGAGCCGCTCCGCGCGCGAGGGCTCCATCCACTTGGCGATGCGCTCACGGATCTCGCCGCCCTCGCCCGCAAACACGAGCACCGGCGAGAACTCGGGAACCGGACGCCCGTTGGATGTGGTCGTCGATTCATCCGTGAACGACTCGTCCTCGATCCTGACGAGATCACCCAGTTCGCGCTCGATCGGCTCGGGCCGCCTCTTCGCCCGCTTCGGCAGACGGATCGTCCCCCGCGCCAGGTCGATCTCGACAAACCGCTTCGAGCGGGCGTTGGCGATCACAGCCCCCAACATCGACGCGACCCCCGCGGCCGCCGAGAGCCCCAGGCAGATCTGGGTGAGCGGGGGCGGTGACGAGCGCATGAGTGTGAAGCCGCACACGAAGATCGACAGAAACGCGCACAGCCCCACGCCGACGAGCCCCGCCAGCACGGGCGAACGCCGGTGCGTCCAGAGCCGAATGCGCATGTCCAGGCGCACCACGCGGGCGCCGCCCGGGCCACCCCGACCCCGATACCAGAGCGACCGCGCGATCACCCACCAGAACCCCAGGCCGACGGCGTTGAAAGGCGTGAGAAAGAGCAGGACGAACCACGCCATCGGCGTGACGCCGCGGCGCAGCACCGCGGTCGACGGGTGGAGCGGGTTGTAGTAGACCGTGATCGGCTTGCCCGGCTCGATGTGGGGCTGGCGCCCTTCGTCACGATCCAGGATGGACAGCGTGACGCGGTCCGACTCGTAGACCCTGCCGCCGACCCCGTAGCGATACTCGATCCAGGGGCGGTGCGTGCCCGCCTCCTCAGATCCGGCCGGGCCCGCGACGACCTCGCCTTGCACGCTCGGCCAGCCCGAGGCCGCGAGCTGCCCGATTGTCGGGAAGACCAGCAGCGCATCAAAGAGACCGACGACGAGCGACCAGAACACCGCGAAAGACAGCAGCGTCTTGATCGGGTTGGCCCGAAGGCGGCGTCCCATGCGTCGCTCCGTGGGGCGTCAGCGGATCACGCGAACAACCACGGCCTCGCGCGGCCCGATCTCGGCGACGGGTTGCCAGTCGTGGAGCCAACCGTCCTTGTCGGCGTGGCCCGACCTCGACCGGGCATCGCCGAACAGCACGCGGGAGCGGATCAGCCGGTTGGGCCGGAGCCCGTCGAGGTCGATCCCGAACTCGCCGATAGGCCGATCGGTGAAGTTGGCGAGCACCAGGAGTTCCTGCCTCGGCAATTGACGGCGGTAGATGAGCAACCCGTCGATGTTGGTCTCAACGACCTCGGCCGTGCCGCGACGCAGGGCCTCGGTGCCCAGGCGGAGCTCGATCAACGACTGATAGTGGCTCCAGAGCGAGTCGGCGTCCTTCTTTTCGGCGGCGACGTTGATGTCGGCGGTGTTGTCGTTGACCTGTCGCCAGGGCTTGCCGGTCGTAAAGCCGCTCTGCATCGGGTCGGGCGTCCACTGCATGGGCGTGCGGATGTCCTCGTCGGGCTTGACGCCCGTCATGCCGATCTCCTCGCCGTAGTAGAGGAACGGCGTGCCCGGGAGCGTCAGCAGGAGCGTCGCGGCGAGCTTGTTCTTCGCGATCGCCTCGGCGTTGGGCCCGCCCAGCTGCGACATGAGCCGGTTTTGATCGTGGTTGGTGAGGAAGGTGGAGTAGGGGGCGCCGTCGTACGAGTCCATGAGATGCGTGATCTGCGCCGCGACGGCCTTGGGGTCGCCCGAGTTGACGCCCGCGACGATGGTCTCGGCGAGCTGGAACTCGAAGACCGAGTCGATGGCCTTCGGAACATACTGCTTGACGAAATCGGTCTGGCCCCACACCTCACCCACGGTGAAGCAAGCGGGCTCGACCGTCCGGATGTACTTGTGCCAGTCGGTCAGCCAGTCGATCGTCTCCTGGCAGGAATCGATGTTCTCTCCCCGCTCGAAGAGATAGCGGATCGCGTCGAGGCGGAACCCGTCCGCGTGCAGGTCGGCGAGCCAGTGCCGCGAGATGTCGTAGGCGGTGAGCGAGACGAGCTTGTTGTCGTAGTTGAGGTCGGGCATGCCCTTCCAGAAGAAGCCGTAGTAGTAGGGCCCCTTGCCGTCGTCCCCCAGCGAGTGCCACATGTGGAGGTTGTTCTTCCAGTCGGGCCTGGTGTCGCGCCAGACGAACCAGTCGTGGCGGGGGCTGTCGGGGTTCTTCGCCTCGATGAACCAGGGGTTCTCCGACGAGCAGTGATTGAGCACCAGGTCGACAATGACCTTCATGCCCCGCTTGTGGCACTCGTCGACGAGCCGCTCGAAATCGGCGTTGGTGCCGTACTCGTCATCGACGTTGTAGTAGTCGACGACGTCGTAGCCGTGGTAGGACGGGGACTGCGCGATGGGCATGAGCCAGAGCGCGGTCACACCCAGATCGTCGCCGCCAGGTTGGCCGTCGTTGAGCTCGTCGAGCCGCTCGATCAGCCCCGGGATGTCGCCGACCCCGTCGCCCGCGAGCGGCCCCGAGGTCGAGTCGGCGAAGGAGCGGACGAAGACCTCGTAGAAAACGGCGTCGTGCCACCAGTCGTTCGAGGCCGGGGGCTCGGCGGCGAACGCCGGGGCGCACGCGGCGAGCAGGGCGAGAAGGGCATGGTTCATGGCATAAATCTCCGCGCGGCGGGCCCACCGCGCAGAACTGTATGGGCCGCGGCCGGGCGGCCGCTCAGCCCTTGACCAGCCCGCCGACGATCGTGTTGATCTTGACGCCATCGGTGGTCACGTCCGAGTCGGGCGCATTCGCGCGGACGTCGCCCGTCGTGTCGTCGATCCACCAGCCTGCGGTGGCCGAATCGCCCGGGTTTCCCGAGGAAGCGAGATCGTCGCGGCCCTTGTTCGTGCCCATGGGCAGCACGGGCATCTTGTGGAGATAGGGCCCATAGACGTGCGTTGCGTCGGGCGTGGCCTGTGCGTCGCCCGCGATGTCGGTGTACCCCAGCAGGTGGTGGCGTGTCGTCGGCACGAGGCCCTCGTGCTCGGCCTTGTAGAGCTCGACCGCGTTCGCGAGGATCGCCAGGTTCTGCTTCAGCGCGACCTCGCTCGCGTGCTCGCCCGCGGCGGCGAACCGCGGAATCGCGATGGCCCCGATGACCCCGATGATGACCACGACCAGCACGAGCTCGATGAGGGAGAAGGCGCGGGATAAGCGGAACGGCCTTCGCACGGCGAGTAGATCGGCCCGATGATCCAGGCGATTCAGGGGAGCAAGGCCCCCAGATCCGCATGGCACACCGGCCACGCCCCGGTCCGCCGCGATGGGCCCGATAAGCCCGCTCGCTCAGTTCCCGTCGGCCTTGGGCCGATCGACGTGGCCGATGCCCCGCTCGGGCGGCAGGCCGTAGGCGGCGGGGTGGAGGTACAGCCCCTTGTCCACGTCGGACTTCTCCTCTTCGACCTTCACCGGGTTGGCCAGGGCCCACGGGTCCTGTCGCACGCCCGTGACCTGCCACGAGACCTTGAGCCCGGGCTTGCCGCCCGCGATCGCGAACACGCCGCCTTCGATCTCGGTCTCGACATAGACCGGCGCGTAGCCACCGATGCACGTGAGCTGATAGCGGAACTCGGTGTTGAGCGCCCCGAAGTAGTCGGGCATCGTGACCGCGGCCTTCCCATCGGAGTCGAGTGTCACGACGCCGTCGTAGACGTTCTTCATCTCGGGCGATTCGACGAAGGAGTGCGAGAGGTACTCGTTCTCGGGGTCGAGCGGGTGGTCGATCCTGAACGTGCCCCCGCCCTTGCTGAGCGTGCCGGTCACAACGACGTCCCCCGCGAAGTACCCGGCGACGGAGCCGCCCCCACCCTCACCGCGGACGCCGGCGGCGAAGCCGGTCGTGCCGGGACCGAAGGCGTACCCGTATACGCCCGTGCCCCCGTTGGCGGTGCCGTAGACGCCGTACCCCTTCCCGGCCTGCGATCCCCACACGCCAATGCCGAAACTGCCGGTGCCCTTGTTCTCGCCTCGGACGGCCGTGGAGTAGCCGCCGGGGCTGGTGCTCTCGATCAATCCGTGGACGCCGAAGGCGTAGTTCTGCGTCGAGTCGGTGCGGGCGAGAAGCACCGGGCTTGTGGAGGTCGGCTCGTCGACCTCGAAGAGCCCCGCGGTGACGCCGTTGGTCGACCGGGCGATGAGCCCGTAGTCATTCGCGGGATCGGTCGAATGGGTGAGGAAGTAGCCCCCGGTGCCCTCCTGCGCCCAACCGACCACGGCGTAGCCCGTGTCGGTCGAGCCCGCCACGCCGGCGATCTTGGACACGCCGGCGACGCCTGTGCCGGCGAAGTAGCCCGGGAATGGATCGGTCGTCGGCGTGCCCAGGCCAAAGACCCCCGCGTCCGGGCCCGTGCCGGCGACCCCGGCGCCGTCCGCCCCGTTATTCGTGATGAAGAGCGTGGCCGAGTTGGGCAGGTAGGGCCCCGCCGCCCCGTAGAACGGCAATGTCAGGTTTTCGGCGTTGACCGCGTTGATCGCCTTGATCGCCTGGGGCAAAGGCGTGATCCACTGGCGGGGAGCAAGCGTCGTGTACGCGGGCGTGCCCGACGGACGGACATGGATCTCGAGATAGCGCAGCCCCGTGTCGACGAACGCGGCGAAACCGAAATCGAGCGTCGTCGTGAACATCCCGTCGACGACTTCGACGCCGTAGCGGTAGACGGTCGTGCCGATCTGGTTATCGGGCGCTCCAACGGTCGCGTCGTCGTAGAGAACGAGCTCGAAATCGAAGAGGCCGCTGGCGGGGCTCCCCCCGTTCTCGAGCCGACCCTGGTAGGTGAACGACGTGGTGAAATCGGCGGCGGCGGCGGTCGCGGCGCACAGCGACCACACGGCGGCGGCAATCAGGCACTGACGCATCGGTGTGTCCCTCCGGGTAAGCCGAGAGCCTACACCGGCGGGCCCGGAACGCCAAAGGGAAACTGCCGGCGAGGATCAGACCTTCGCCATGCGCGTCCGCATGTTATCGAGCACATTCATGAAGTTGATGTACCCGTCATACGGCGAGTCGTACGGGCTGAAGTACTTGTGCACGTCGCCGTCCGACCAGAACTTGGTGCACATGTAGTAGAAGTGATCCGAGGTCGTCAGCTTGCGCCAGTCCTCGAGCAGATAGCCCGCGTGCTTCTGCCGCTCCGGGTCCCCCGAGTCCTTCGCCTCGACGATGCGGTCCTTGATCGCCCGCTCCATGCGGTACATCTCTTCGAGCGCGTTCCACTGCATCGCGTTGCCCCGCCACGCGGTGAGGTCACGCTCGGTGTCGGCCCAAGAGATGTACTCCGGCACGTCGTACACGCCCACCGGCTCGAACCGGTCGAACACCTCGCTGGGCGTCGCGAAGTGGTTCTCGCCCGGCACCACGTCGAAGATCGCCTCGGGCAGCTTGTCGAGGAACTGGAAGATCCCCGTGTCGGCCCACTGGTGCTCGCCGAACGTCTCGTAGTCCATGAACAGGTTGCACAGGAACCCGTCGCCGTTGATCTGGTGGACCCATCGTGCAAACTTCTCGGCGGTCAGGGGCCATTCTTCCCAGGCCCGGTTGGAGAACCGGAACGCGACGTCGTCGGAGAGGCGAAAGTTCTTGAGCAGCAGCCCGAAGGGCTTGTCGCGGTCCTCGGTCAGCGCGGGCCCGATGTCGGGCGGGCGGTAGACGTAATTGGGCGAGCGGTAACCCAGCAGCGGGTCGGTGCCCTCGCAGAGCACGCCCTTGAAGCGAGGTGAGCCGTCGGGGTTGCGCATCCCCGCGAGCGCGAGCGCGAGCTCGTTCGAGTAGATCAACTCGGTGTTGCGGAAAACCTTGGGACGCTGCCCGAAGAGGTTCTGGATCTTCTGCGAGTGCAATTCGACCTGGTCGGCAAACTCCTGCCGCGAGTAGAGGAACGAGAGCGAGTGGTAGTAGGTCTCGCCCACGAACTCGCAGCAGCCCGTCTCGGCGAGATCCTGGAACAGCCCGATGACATCAGGCGTGAACTTCTCGAACTGGTCGAGCACCGTGCCCGTGATGGCGTACGAGATCCGGAAGTTGCCCTCGTGCCGGCGGACGAGGTCGAGCAGCAGCTTCGTCGTCGGGCGGTAGCACTTCTCGGCCACCTTCTCCGCGATCGCGCCGTTCTTCGAGTCCTCGAAGTAGAACGGGTCATTGTCGAACACCGAATACCGACGCAGGCGGTAGGGCTGGTGCACCTGGAAGTAAAAAACGACAGTCGCCATGATCACGCCTCGCCCGGCGGGAGCCGCTTGGGGGCTTCTGGCCCCGACCTGTTGCCATTCGATCCTATTGTCTGAACCCGACCGCCGTTGGCAACCCCCGCGACCGCGTTTTTCGGTCACGTTTTGATCGCACCGAAAGCCGCGATCGCGATCGGGAGCAGGATCAGAGGGGGCAGGAAGACGCCGAACACGGGCGGGATGCCGGGAATCGCCGCAGACGCCCCGAAGACGCCCCCTATCAGGGCGGTGACCGCGATCGGCGAGCAGGTGATCGTCCGCATGATCACCCCCGTGGGAAGCCGTGTGATGAAGAACGGGGCCGCGATCACTAGGCTCAGCAGGTTCGAGAGCATGATGCTGAACCGCCCCCAGCGGAGACGGTGATACTCGGCCCGGGCGGCCGCATCGAGCATGTCCTCTCGCGACAGCAACTGGCCGATCTGCCGGAAGCTCAGGGCTTCCCGGTACCCCTTGTACTGCTGCATCCGCAGCCGAGTCGGGCTCACCCCGGTGACCAGCCGCGTCGGATAGTCGGTCGGGGCGGGTTCATCGAGCCGGCGGGACTCGACCGTCGCGTCCTCGAGGTTCCACGCCTCGCCATCCCAGACGGCCCGGCCGGCGCGCACGGCCGCGATCGCACGGCCCGCCTCGTCCGTCTCGATGATGAACACGCCTCGGAGCTCGCCCGCCGCTGGGTCGAACTCTCTGGCATAAAGCAGCCGGCGCTCGCCGTCCGGCATGAGCGGAACGTTGGAGACGTCGAGGCTGGGCTGGCCCGCCTCGTCGTGCTGCCTCGGTAGGAGCGGCGCGATGTGGGGGACGATCAGTTCCTCGTTGACCGCCTGCACCGCCGTGAGCGCGACCGCGGCGACGAGGATGGGCCGCAGCACGCGGTGCAGGCTCTGGCCCGCCGAGACCATCGCGAGGAACTCGCGGTGACGCAGGATCTGCGTGCAGGTGAACCCCAGGGCCCCCACCATCACGAGTCCCAGCAGGAAATTGAAGAGCTGGAGCAGGCGGGGCCACCACAGATCGAGGATGACCAAGATGGTCACGACGACATGCCGGAGAGTGCCCGCCTCGCCCCCGTCGGTCGCGGCGAGGCGCGTCGCGACACGGTTGAACCGATCGAGGTTGATCGACACATCGACCGTGACCACGAAACAGAACAGGATCACGAACAAAACCACCACATTCACAATGAACTGGCGGGCGATGTAGCGGTCAAGGAGGCTCATGGGTCGGTTGAGTCTAGAGCAGCTTGGATGCATCGTGTGCCACGGCCGTGTCGGCCGTGCGGAATGCCCTGGATGTTCCTCCCGCAATCGCTCGCTCGGGACGGTGCTCTGTAGAAAACACCCGATCGCACGACCATCCGAGGGTGCCACTGCTCGCCGTCTTCGGCGCAGCAGTGCATCTGGGCGGAAAGCGCCCTCCGGGCGATGGCACGACGGCGCCGAAGACGGCGAGCCGTGGCACCCTGCTAGGCACGCGGGATCAGCCCGCCCGCCGGGCCCCGGCGCGGGCCCTCGCCCGCGGCGTAGAGGGCCCAGGCCACCGCGAGCCCCAGGCCGGCCCCGGCCACGACATCACTCAGCGAATGCGCCCCCGCGAGCAGGCGGGTGGCGGCGCACCCCGACGCGAGCAGCATCATCGGAATCCGCCAAGCCGGCGCCAACAGCGCGAGCATCCCGCAGGCGGCGAACGCGGTGGTCGTGTGCCCGCTGGGAAGACCCAGCCCGATGTCGCCTCCGTTTCCCCACAAAAGGTCGGGCCTTGGGGCGAAGTGCACGAAGCCTTCGGCATCGGGGCGCAGCCGCCCGAGCAGCGGCTTGAGCACGTTCGCGGCGATCCCACCGAGCAGCGGCGAAAGCACGACCAGCCCCGCCCGGTGGAACGCCGGCCGCCGCTCGCACGAAGCCGCCACGCCACGCCGCCGCGGCGGGTCGTAGGCGTCGGCGATCCAGACCAGGGCCGCCACGATGAGCCACGTCGGGAGGTAGCCCAGTTCCCGAAAGATCATCGCCCAGTCGGCGTGCTCTGATCCCGGCGTGAACAGCAGGTGATAGACCGGGCGATCGAGCGGCAGCGCGATGACGAAGGCCGCGAGCCAGATCGCGGCGGGCAGCACCCAGCGATGGTCGATCAGGCGTCGTTTCATGGGGTGCGGCTCTCCGGCGTTCCCTCGTAGCCGTAGCCCAGCAGGGTGTGCCGGCCCTTCTTCGTCTCGCCCCCGATGGGCCCGAGGTCGACCACACGATCGAAGAAACGCTCCCATTCCGCGACGCTGCCATCGAACAGGACGCCGGGCCGCCCCTTGAGGAGCCCGGTGACCTCGGGATTGGACAGGTCGGTCTCGGCCCACAAGTCGTACTGCGTCCGCCTCCCGTCGCCAAAATGCGAACTGGCCGCGTAGACCGTCGGCCGGCCCGGCAGATAGAACGCGAGCTGGCTCGCCCGGCCGTAGTGGATCGCGACGTAGAACGGTTCCAGCCCGGTCTCGGCCCTGAGCCTATCCCCCAGCGCCTCGGCGTTCCTGATCAACGGCGTGATGGGCCGAAGCCGGTTCAGGGCGGCCGGCACGGGGTCACGGTGGGCGCGAGCAGCGGCGATCGGGGTGCCGACGATCATCGCCGCGAACGTGAACAGGCAGAGACGCCACACCCACTGGATGGGCCGGTCCTTGCGATGGAACCCGTCGAGCGCCGTCCAGCCCGCCGCCGGCGCCAGCGAGACAAACGCGGCCATCGCCCAGTTCGCCTCGACCCGCGTGAGCAGCGAGACCCCGAGATAGAGCGCGATGATCGGCGCCGCGGCGCAGAAGAGATACGCGGGGCCCGCGGCGCTCCAGCCCGCGGAGCCCCGGCCGGCGGCCTTCTTCTTGTTGATGAACCCGAGGATCACCAGCGGGAACACGGCGCCGGCGGCGGCGAACTGGAGGCCGAAGAACTCGATCGTCCACATCGGGTCGTAGTGCCATCCGCGCCCCGAACCCTGCGTCGGCGTGACGTCGCCCCCGGGAACGCCCAGGTGGCCCATCAGGTGGTGCACCGTGGCCCAGCCGTGCTCCGCATTCCAAAGGAGGATGGGCACCACGCCCAGCAGGGCGCACGCGACGCCCAGCCCGATCCATCCTCTCCCCGCGGTCCGGAGATGCCGGCGGCGGAGCACGACGAAGAGCCCCATGCCGACCGGCAGCAGCACCGCGGTGTACTTGAACAGGAACCCGGCGGCAAGGCTCAGCCCCAGCGCCGGCCAGGCGAGCCGGCTCCCCGTGGTGAGCGCCCGCCAGCCGGCCCACGTCGCCAGCGCCCAGCAGGCGAGATAGGGCCCGTCGATGGTCATGATGATCCCGGTGATGAAGACACCGGGCATGCACTGGTAGGCGAGCGCGGATAACAGAATGACCCGCCGGTCCCTGAAGATGTCGCGGGCCAGCCCCGCACAGGCGACCGTTCCCACCGCCGAAGCGATGACCGTCGGCAGACGCACCGACCACTCACTGGCGCCGAACAGCGCGGTCGACGCGGCGATGGCCCACGCGACGCCGGGGCCCTTCGAGTAATACGACCAGCCGAGCCGCCGGCTCCACTCCCAGTAGTGGGCCTCGTCCTCGATCAGCGTGAACGGGTCGAACCAGATCAGAAACACCAGCCGGACCGCGAGCAGGCCCGTGATGAAGGCGATCGTGGGCCACCACGCGTCGGCCCAGCGCAGCGTGGCCGTGGCGGCGAGGGCGGGCATATCACGGTGTTGTGCGGCGGTGTCGGTCACGTCAGTGTCGCGCGAGTTTGACAAACGAGATGAGGGCCACGAGGCCGCCGGCGGCGACACCCGACCACAGGATCGGCAGCCCGGAGGCGACGCTGTGCCCGTGCGTCTCCTGCTGCCCCGAGGAGATGAGCAGAATCATCACGAGCGCGGGGAAGAAACTCCACAGGTAGACCACGAGCGGCAGGCTGTCCCGGTGGAGCAATGCCGAGATCGCGCCCAGCACGAGCATGATGAACGAGCTCGACGCCAGGGCCATCCGCTCGTGCTGCTTGCTGACGATCTCACGCTCAAGGTCGCTGACCGTGGCGCGGAGCTGCGAGGCCGCGTCGGTTGCGAAAGCCGGCGAGGCGTCCGCCTGTTCGCGGGCGTCGGCCTCGGCGAGCAGCTCACCGCTCGATTCGGCCGCAAAGCGGGCGAGCGGATCGCTGAGCAGCCGCAGATCGCGCAGATCGCGCTGCTCGCGCTGGGTCGTCTCGCCGTTCTCCTTCTCGATTCGCACGTCGATCAGCTGAAGCGTGAAGCGCAGCGTGGGGCCCTGCTCATCCGCGTTCCAGATCGCGTCCGAGCCGCCGTCGCCGGAGTCCACACGCAGCCAGGTCTCGCCCGCCGAGGCCGTCGAGACCCGCAGCTCGCCCGAATCGTCCCGCTCGTACAGCCTCACCTCGACCGGCCGGTCCCCCCGGCTGATCAGCCACGCGCCCGAGTCGTGCGGCTCGACCTTGTCCGCGGCAATCTCATACCGACCCCCGCCCGGCCCGACGAGCTTGAGCCGGCCCGATTCGGCCAGCTCGCGGTCGATCGCCGATGGAAGATCGGCCAGCGCCAGCCCCTCCGCGAGGACGATCCGCCGGGCGTCGACGAAGCCCATCTCGTCAGGATCGTGCTCAAGACGGCGCAGCTCGCCGAAGCTGAGGAACTTCGGATCGTCCTCGAAGGCGCTGGGCACCGCGATGGGCTGGAAGTGCTTCGACCCGATCTTGACCAGCCCGCCGTCCGAGCGCATGCCAACGCCGTCCTCGATCGAGATCCGGCAGAGCGTCGTCGTTTCGTCCGAGGGGTCCTGTGAAAGGATGATCCACGCCCGTTGCACCGTCGCGTCGCCCACCACGTTGCGGCTGTCATCGAGCTGGATGAGCGACACCCGAAGCATCCGGAAGATCTGCTTCGCGCTCGAATTCGGGGGCGGGTCGACCTCGTCGATCCGATTGGCGTAGATCATCACGTTGTTGAGTTCGGCCGCCTGACCCCGGTCGATCTGCCGGATCATGATCTGCGCGACGTCGAGCGTGATCATCCGCTGCATCGCGTGCAGGAACCGTGGGATGATCCACTCGTTGAGCCCGACCACGGTCGAGGCGAGGAGCAACCCGCTCACAAGCGCCGGGACGAGCACCGATCGGTGCGAGACGCCCCCGGAATGGGCGGCGACCGTCTCGTTGTCCTGGGCCATCCGGTGGTAGACGAGCGACGCGCCAAACCCCGCGGCGAACGGCAGCGCGTACGCCAGCATGGGCGGGATCGCGAGAATCATGAACCGGATCGCACCCAGCGGGCTCAGCGCCCCCTCCGCGAGGGGCTTGGCCGCGGCGGCGAACGAGATCACCGACACCAGGATCGCCGTGCAGATCAGGACGACGCGCCAGATCTCGATGAAGGTGTACCGCCAGAGCGTCCAGGGCATAGGGGCCAAAGGATAGACGAGCCCTGCCGATCTGGACGCCGATTATCAGTCGGCTGGCCGGGCGAACGCGACGATCAGCCCCCCGCGCCGGTGCACACGAGTCTCATACGCCGCGCCGTCGAGCATCGCCCCACCGACGCCTTCAACAAGTCGATCGAGCCGGACCCGCCGCGGGTCGACCCTCAGCCCCACCCCCGCCGCTTTCAGCACCGCCTCCTTGCGTGTCCACGACTCGAGAAACCCCCCCGCGTCGTCGGGGTCGGCCCCGAGCCGGGCGATCTCCTCGGCGTGGAGCGCCAGCGGAATCATCTCGCGGAGCTCAGGCAGCGCCCGCACGCGCTCGACGTCAACCCCGACAGGCCCGTGCCGGCGGACGGCGCAGGCCCGCGCGCCCAGCGTCCGCGAGAAGCTGATGAACAGCTCCCGCCCCGACACGCTCGCGACAGGCGCGGCACCCGCGCGCGACCGCAGCGAGACCTCGCCGAGCGGCACCCCGAGCTGTTCGGCGATGTGGGCACGCCAGAACGACGCCGAGGACCCTTCTGGTCGGCGGTCAGCCGGCCCGTCGGGCTCGAGCAGGACCTCGATCGCGCACGCTATCGGCGCCAACCCGGTCACGAGGATCTCCCCGGCCCTTCGCCCCCGCGCGCAAGATCTCCGATCAGCCGGCGGACGATCCGGCGGGCGCCGCGGGTGAGCAGGTCCTGGTGGAGTTGGGGAATGATCACGCGCTCGATCGGGCCCCCGAGGTAGGGCGACATGCCGTTCATCTCGCGCTCGTCGAAGTGGGGCTGCCAAATCGGCTTGCGCCCCGCCACAAAGACCGTGGCCCGGCCTCGCCACACGCGCATGCTTCGTCGCCTGAGTTCGACGCGCAGCTTCTCGATCGCGAGAAGATCGAGACCCAGTTCCTCCTCGTGGAGCAGGTTCTTGCGCAAGACGCGGCGGGCGATCCTCGCGGTGTCGTAGAGCGCCAAGGGCACACGGTGCGGGTTGTGGATCGCGTTAACGAGACTCTGCCTCGAGCGGACCTCGGCCCCACGCATCGTGCTCGGGTGAAACACATCCACGAGCCAGAGGTGCACCCGCCGCTCGACCTCCGGCGAGAGGTGGTTCAGGAAAAGCGGCAGCAGGCCCCCGACCGAAAACCCGATGAGCCCAACGACGTCCGGGCGATGCAGGTCGCCCAGCAGCCGGTTGAGCACACGGTCGAGCCCGTCCGCCGGACCGAGCCGACTGAGTGGCTCAAACAGGTCGTAGCACAACAGCCCCGGCGCCCCGGGGCCACGCTCAGCTAACTCACGGGCCATGCGGCTGAACACGATCGGCCGACCGATCGCACCGGGAAGGGCCAGGATCGTTTGCTCACCCGTGTGCAGCTCGACAACGCGGAACGTACGCCCCGCCTGCTCCTCGGCTTGCTGCGCGTCCTGGAGGCATCGCACGAGTCGCCCGAAGACCGGCCGCTCGAGGAACGGCCCCATTGCCGGCTCGACCCCCGTCGCCGCCTTGATCCGCGCCACGAGCCGCAACAGCAACAGAGAGTGTCCCCCACGGTCAAAGAAATCGTCGTTGTCAGACGACGGGGGCGATCCAACAAGCGCGGCCCAGGCCCCCGCCGCCTCGCGCCGCAGTGATTCGTCACCCGGCGTCGCCGCCGCAGCGACCGGTACCTGATCGCTCTCTCGCCCTGGTATGCTCACGCGGACAACGGGCGATCGTCGCGGCCCGAGCATCACACGCTCGATCGCGTCCTCCAGATCGTGCAGGTGCGACTCCCCCTCCGAACCCGCCGAGGCCGCCAGGGCGCCTACCACCCGATCCGCCTCGGTGTGCAGCAGCATCGCCAACGGAAAACGCGCCGCGGCGTCGGGACAGCGCAGCGGGCCGATCTCAACGCCGCCCATGTCGGGGCGGAAACCAGTGCGGGTTTGGTACGCGAAGCCGAACTCAACGTTGAAACCTCGGCCCCTAGCCTTCCGCTGCGCAGCCCGCATCACCTCCGAGAAGGGCGCGATCGGTCGGTCGTAGGCCTCGACGAAGGCCCGCTGGACACCCCGGGTGGCACGCCGAAGATCCGGGTCGCGCCCATCGAACACGATCGGATGCATGGTGTTACAGCAGCCGACGACGCGTTGCAGATCCGGCCCCGTGCGTCGCGAGAGCGGGGTGAGGATCGCCACGTCCTGCCGGTCGAACACCTCGCAGATCGCACGCCCGTAGACCGCGAGCAGGAAGGCCGATGGCGTGCAACCCAACCCGGTTGCTCGCCGCTCGACCTCTGAGGTCGTCAACCCGGAAAGAACGGGCCGGCGCGTCGCCGGCGCCGGGGCGCGGCCGAGCGTCGCACGCGGTGGCGAGACCGCCAGCAGGCGTTCGGCGACGCACTCGGTCTCGGCGTCGGTCCGCGCGCGACGCTCGTGTTCGCTGAAGCGGCGGAATTGGACCGCCGGCGAGAGGCTCTCCCCTCGGTACAGCGTGCCCAGATCGTCCGCGATCAACCCCAGCGACCACTCGTCGACCGCCATGTGATGGAAGACAAGCACCACGCCGAACGTGCCGTCCCTCAGCACAAAGACGTGCAACCGGGCGGAGTGCGCTCGCTCGAGATCGAACGGCGTGTTGAGCACGGCGGCCGCCTCGTCCGGCGTGCGATCATCCGGCCACTCGATCAGCGCATGGACGCCGAACTCCGCATTGTGCGCCGCCTCGGGCGGGTCGATGTGCTGGAGCAGCCGATCGTCGCGCAGCTCGAGCCTGGTGCGCAGGATCTCGTGCCTCGCCACGAGACCCCGCCACGCCGCCTCGAGCGCCGCGACGTCGAGGCCGGCCCCCGCGCGGAACGCGGCGAACTCGTGATAGGCCGACCGTGTCGGGTCGAGCGCCTGCTCAAAGAAGAATTGTTGCTGCATCGAGGCGGCCAGAACGGGGCCCGCCTCGTCCGACTCCCCGCCATCCTCGGCGGGCCCCGGGCCGCAGGCGATCGCCTCGGCGAGTTCGCCCAGCGCTTCGCACCCGAGGATCCGCCCGACCTCGACCCGCACCCCGTGCCGGGCCCGTAGACCCGCCGCCAGCCTGAGCGCGGCGATCGAGTGCCCCCCGATCGCGATGAACGACCCGTCGGGCTCGGCGGCCGCACCGGGAAGCACCTCGGCGAGAAGCCCCACCAGTTCACGCCATCCTTCCTGTGCGCTCAGGCCCACCGACGGGGCCGCGGCCCGCAGGATCAGTTCGCGGACGGCGTCGAGAGCGACCTTGCCGGTCGGGCCCACCGGGATCCGCTCGAGCGGGCATAGCACATCGGGCACGAGGTGCCTCGGGAGGCGAGCAATCAAGAACGCCCGTAGATCATCGGATGCCAACGGTTCTGCCCCGGCGGTATAGGCGGCCGCGAGACGGTTGAGGTCGGCCCGGTCCCCGATGGTCATCGCCAGCGCGCGCGTCACGCCCGGACACGCGGCGATCTGCGCCTCGACCTCCTCGAGTTCGATCCGGTGGCCTCGAACCTTCACCTGCCTATCCCGACGCCCCAGAAACTCGATCAGCCCGTCGGCGCGGCGTCGGGCGAAATCACCCGTGCGGTACCAGAGCCCCTCGCCGCCCGGGAGCGTCACAAAGCGGGCGGCGGTCAGCGCCTCGTCGCCCAGGTAGCCCAGCGCCACACCGTCACCCCCGGCGACGAGCTCGCCCGGCTCGCCATCGTCCACCGGAAGGCCCCGATCATCGACGAGACGCACCTCCGTGCCGCGGATTGGCAGACCGATGGGGACGCCACCCGGATCGTCCGCGTCGGCGGGCTCGATCGTCCGGCAGCACGTAAAAGTCGTGTTCTCGGTGGGGCCGTACCCGTTGATCAGTCGGATGTCGGGCCAGCGCCGCAGGAATCGCCGCACGTGCTCGCCGCTCAGCCGCTCGCCCCCCGTGAGCACCTGCCGCAAGCCCGAGAACGCGTCCGGGGCGTGATCCACCACCGCGTTGAACAGCGACGCCGTGAGCCACGCGTCGGTCGTGCCCGTCTCGCGCAGGATCTCGGCGATCCGATCCAGCGACGGGAGCGTGTCGGGCACGGTGATGCAGCGCCCCCCGTTGAGCAGCGGCGCCCAGATCTCCAGCGTCGAAGCATCGAACGACGTCGACGAGAGGTGCAGCCACGCGCGATCGGGGCCGACGTCGTACGCGTCGGGGCCCACCACGAGACGCAACACCGCCCTGTGCGGCACGACCACGCCCTTCGGCTCGCCCGTCGTGCCCGACGTGAACATGACATAGCACGGCGAGTCTCGCCCGATCGGCGGCGGATCGAACGCGTCCGCTTGCCCGTCGAGATCCCCGATCGCGACAGCGCCACGCAGAGTCGACCAGCCGTGAGGAGCCACCGTCAGCACCGGCCGTGTGATGCGCGCGATCTGCTCCAGCCGCTCCGGGGGCCAGGCCGGATCGACGGGCACATAGACCCCCCCCGCGCGCACGATCGCGACGACCACACGCAGGTAATCCAGCCCCCGAGGCAACGCGACCAGAACGCGCTCGCCCGGCATCAGGCCCATGCGTCCAAGGGCGTGCGCGATCGCCGCCGAATCCGCGTCGAGATCGCCATACGTCAACCCACGATCGCGTTCCGACGCGGCGACGGCCCCCATGTACGCGCGGGCGATCAGCGCAAACGCCGATCCCACGTCCTGAACGCTGTCCCGCCCGGCCTCGGTCAATGTGTCCTCTCCCGGCCCAGCGCGCAACGCAAGTCCCTTCCCAGTCAGAACGCCCAGGCCACGTTTTTCGGCCGTATCGGCGCTGAGATCCTGCGATCATGCCGCACGGGTGCACATGCGGCAAGCCCGAATGCTCCCGAATCCGGCGGCCCCGGCCAGGCGCGACACCAGAAAGGAACACCCACCGGATCGGGGTGCCAACTAGGCGCGGCCCACCTCCACCTTGCCCCCGGCCACGTCCTTGATCGCATAGCCCCGGGCGGCGAGCTCGTCGCGGATCGCGTCCGACCGGGCATAGTCCTTCGCCTTCCGGGCCGCCGCCCGCTCGGCCAGCAACGCCTCGACCTCGGCGTCGGGCTCCACGCCGATGTACACCCCGATCTCGGTCTCCCGGCTCTCGGCGCGGGGGCGGTCGAGCAGGCCCAGGATCGCGTCGATCGTGCGCACCGCGGCGGCGGCGGCGGCGGTGGGCGCCGTCGTCTCGTTCATCCACTTGCTGATCTCACCCAGCGCACCGGCGATGTTGAGGTCGTCGTGCAGCGCGTCGGCGACGACTCGGAGGACGGGGTGATCCGACACCCTGCCCTGCTCGGCGGCGGCGCCCTGCGGACACGAATCGAGGAACCGCCGGAGTCTGTCGACGAACTTGGCGCTTCCTTTCAGCCCCTCCATCGAGAAATCAGCGTTGGCACGGTAGTGGGTCTTGATGAGCTCGAGCCGCACCGCGGCGGGTTCGTGCCCCATCACAAACAGGTCGCGCGCCGTGAAGAAGGTGCCCTTGCTCTTGGACATCTTCGCGCCCTCGACCATCAGGTAGCGGGCATGGAACCAGTGGCGGGCGAAGGCGGGCGCGCCGGTGAGCGCACAGCTCTGGGCGAGTTCGCACTCGTGGTGCGGGAAGATGTTGTCCTCGCCGCCCGAGTGGAGGTCGATCTGGTAGTTGCCCGGCGTGCCCAGGATGCGTTTGAGCCCGCCCGGGACGAGCCGGCCCAGCGACATCGCGGTGCACTCGATGTGCCAGCCGGGATACCCCTCGTCCCAGCCCTCGGTGTGAGGCGAAGCGGGGGCGGGCCACTTCATCAGGTGCGACGCGTCCTCCTTCCACAGCAGGAAATCGGCCGGATGGCGCTTCTGGCTCTGGTTCGCCTCCGAGACGCGGCCCCCCGCGCCGCCGCGGAGCTTGTCGAGCGTGTTCCCGCTGAGCCGGCCGTAGGGCTCGAACGTGCGCACGTCGAAGTAGATCGCTCGGCTGCCCGGCTCGCCCGCGGTGTAGGCCGAGCCGGTTTCGAGCAGGCGGGAAATCACCGCCCTCATGCCATCGATGCAGGCCGAGGCGCGCGGCATCAGGCTCGCGTCCTTCTCGGCTTCGATCGCGACCTTGAGGCCCAGGGCCTTCGCGTCCTCGAGGAAGCGGTCGGCGAAGAACCGCGCGATCGCCCGCGGATCGCCCGGGTCGACATCGGCATCGTCGGGGATCTTGCCCGCCTTCTTCGCCTCGGCGATGCGCCGGCCGGCGACGGCCATCTTGTCCTCGCCCCCGCCGTCGGCGTTCGAGTCGTCGGTCATGTGCCCCACGTCGGTGATGTTCATCACCTGGAGGACCCGGCGCGGGCCTCGCCGCAGCGATCCATCCGCGGCGGTGAGGGTGCACAGCGGACTCTCGAGAAAACGCCGGAGCAGGTCGGCGGCGAGGAAAGACCGGAAGTTGCCGATGTGGGCGTCGTCGTAGACCGTGGGCCCGCACGTGTAGAAGGTCACAAGCCCGGGATCGCCCGGGATGACGGGCTCGGCCCGATTGGTCAGCGTGTTGTAGAGCGTCATGGCACTGGGCATGGACGGATGGTATGGAGCCCGGGGTGTCGGCCCAAGCCGGAGGCGATGACCGCCGCCGGAGGCGCCTGAGGTCAGGCGGCGTCGCGGTCGCGAGCGTCGATCCACCGGGCGAGCGTGCCAAGAAGCGCGTCGCACGTGATGGGCTTGGTCAGGTAGTCGTCGCACCCCGCGGCGAGACAGCGGTCGCAGTCTTCGCCCGAGGCATGGGCGGTGAGGGCGATGACCGGCGTGGCGACCCCCAGCGCGCGGATGCGTTGGGTCGCCTCGATGCCGTCCATCCGCGGCATGTGAACATCCATGAGGATGGCGTCGAAGGTGACCCCGCGTTCGACGAGGTCCAGCGCGACCTGACCGTCCTCCGCCACCGTGACGGCCGCCCCGCCGTTGCGGAGGAAGTGGGCGAGCAGCCGCTGGTTGTCGGGCCCGTCCTCCACGAGGAGAATCGACCTGTCGTGGAGAGGATGCTCGTTCGGGCTGGGCGTCTCGACACCGCGGAGCGTGTTGTGATAGCGGCGCGCCCTCTGGTGCGCCTCGTCGGCGCCGAGCAGCCCGTCGTGGCCGAGCGGCCCGGTGGGCACATGAAGCACGAATGAGCTGCCCACCCCCGGAGTCGAACGAACCGTGATCCCCCCCCCGAGCAGGGTCGCGAGCCGGCGTGAGATGCAGAGCCCCAGCCCGGTGCCGCCGTACTTGCGTGTCGTCGACGCGTCGGCCTGCTGGAAGGGCTCGAAGAGCCGGCCGATGGTCTCAGGCTTGATGCCGATCCCCGTGTCGGCGACCTCAACTCGGAGCATGGGAACGCCACCCCGGTGCTCGAGTCCGACAGCCACGCGGACGCGCCCCACCTCGGTGAACTTGATCGCGTTGCCAAGGAGATTCGTGAGGATCTGGCGCAAGCGGACCGGGTCGGTGAAGATCGTCGGGGGGATGGGGGTCTCGAATTCGAGGGCGATGGGCAGACCCTTGCCATCAGCGCGAATCTGCAACGAAGCGATCACCTCGACGACGGCCTCGACGGTGTCGGTGTCGACGAGCTCGACGCCGAGCCCCTGCGCCTCGATCTTGGTGGCGTCGAGCAGATCGTTGACCATGCGGAGCAGGTGCTCGCCGTTGCGCCGGATGGTGTTGAGGTGGGCGCTCCGCTCGGCGGGGTCGATGGCGTCATCGAAGAGAAGCTCGGTGTAGCCGAGGATCGCGGTCAGCGGCGTGCGGATCTCGTGGCTGATGTTGGCGAAGAACTCGGTCTTGAGATTGCACAACTCCTTGATGTGCTCGTAGGCGTCGACCGACGACTGCTCACGGAGCTTGCGTTCAGTGATGTCGCTGCGGATCGCGATGTAGGCGTCAACCCGACCATCCTCGCCGATCGCTGGAACGATCGTCGTATCAACCCAGTAGAGCGAGCCGTTCTTTGCGCGGTTGCAGATGTCGCCACGCCAGACGCCGCCCTTGGCGATGACACGGAACATCTCGGTGAAGAACGACTTCGGGTGCTGACCCGAACTGAGGACACGGTGATTCCGGCCCAGCAGTTCGCCGCGTTCGTAACCGCTGATCTTGCAGAACTTGTCGTTGACGTAAGTGATGGTCCCGCGATGATCGGTGATCGCGACGATGGCCGTGTGGTCGAGCGCAAGGCGATACCTCGCGTTCGTGGCCTTCTCTTCGAGAGGATGTCGGACATCACCGGGCATGGCGTCCTTCACGAGGCCCCGCGCCGGGGCGCAACACGACCAACCGGGGTTGTCGGCGGATCCGGCGTGTCATCTGAGGAAAAAACACCGAACATCGGGCGTTGTTCGATGGCCCGGTTGCCGGATGCCCCAGTCCGAAAAAACGCCGATCAGGTGCTCAGCACGCGGGGCTCGATCCGCACCTTGACGACCCGTGTCGGCTCGGATTCGAGAACGGTGACCAGCAAGTCCTGATGGACCAATGTCTCCCCCGGCTCGGGGATTTTGCCCATCGTCGTGACCACGAAGCCGCCGACCGTGTCCCAGTCCTCGTTCTCCGGGAGGACGAGATCGATGGCTTCGAGGGCGTCGTTCGCGTCGTCGACGTCGGCGCGGGCGTCGATCTCGGCCGTTCGGGACTCGGTGTCAATCACCACCTGGGGCGTGTCGTCCTCTTCCTGCTCGTACTCGTCGCGGATCTCGCCGAAGATCTCCTCGATGATGTCCTCGATCGTGACCAGTCCGGCGAGCCCGCCGTACTCGTCGGTGGCGAACGCGATGTGCACCTTCTCTTCGAGCAACTCGGTGAGCAGCTCGCGTACGGTCTTGGTCTCCGGGACGTAGGTCGCCTCGCGGAGGATGTCCTTGAGAACGAACGGCTTCGACTCGGGCGGACCGGAGATGAACCAGCGGAGCAGGTCCTTGAGGTAGAGCACGCCCACGACCGTGTCGAGGTTCTCTGAGTAGACCGGGATGCGCGAATGCGTCGCGTCACGGGCGGCCTGCTTGACCGCCTCGAGGTCGTCGGTGTACTCGAAGCCCTGGATCTCGGTGCGGGGAGTCATGATCTGTTCGACCGTCGTCGAGCGAAACTCCACGACCGCCTCGATCATCTCGCGCTCGGTCTCGTCGAAGTCGCCCTCCCGCTCGGATTCTTCGACGAGGCTCAACAGCTCGGCCTCTCGGGCCTCGGCCGATCCCTTCGCCTGCCCACCCGCGAGCCGGCGGACGATCTCGGTCGTGAACGCAACGAATCGCCGAAGGGGCGAGAACGTGACCGCCAGCGAGCGCACCAGCCACGCGAAAGCAACGACCACGCGCTCGGCCGCGTGCTCGGCGAGGGCGAGCGGGATGACGACGCCCGTGAGCCAGGTGATCACGCCCGCCGCGAGCAGACCGATCACCGCCTCGACGGCGCCCACCGACGGCGCCCCGCGCAGATCACGGATCCAGAGCACGACCGCGAGCCCCACCGTGAGCGTGCAGAGCACACGCGGCACCGCGACCGCCGCGGTGTGGCCCGGCAGATCATCGAGGATCGCCTCGAGATAGTGCGGCAGGCGATCGTCGCCGCCGTTGCCGTTGGTCGAACCACGGCGCGGACCCTTGACCAGGTCCTCGAGCGCGACGCGCGAGACGTCCCGCAGCGCGATCTGGACCGCGGAGAGCACGGCGCCGATGGCCACGGCCGCGAGGGCGATCCAGAGCCACACGTGCTCGGTCATGGCCGATCCCCCCGTGCCCCCGCGTGCGCGGCATACACAGGGCCCAGCCCGATCGCGGTCAGGATGCGGTCCTCCTCGGCGTGCATGCGGGCGGAATCGGCGTCCGACTTGTCGTCGTACCCCAGGCAGTGAAGGACGCCGTGGATGATGTAGAGCGTGAGCTCGTGCTCGACGGGGTGGCCCCGCCGGTCGGCCTGGCGACGGGCCTCGTCGACACAGACCAGCAGATCGGTGTCCAGCGCCCCGGCCTCGGACAGGTCAAAGGTCAAAACGTCGGTCGTGCCCGCCACGCCCGAATAGCGCTCATGGGCGTCGGCCATCTCGGCATCAGAAACGACACGCGCCCGCACCTCTCCCGGCGAGCCCAGGTGAGCCAGAGCGGCCACGGCGCTGCCGCACAAGCGCGTGTGCTGGGCGTCCGTGAGAAGCCGGGCCGGATCGAGCAGGTCGAAACCGGCCGGGCTCGGGGCGCGGCCGGCCTGTTCTCGCCCGGGCGAGTCGTCCGGAGACGGCGGTTCTGAAGAGCTCGTTTCGTCGTCCATGGCGTTGGCCCAGGCGGAAAAGACCCGGCGGGGTTCTTCGGCCTGCTCTGCTGTCCACTCTAGCGGATCGCGTCGGTCTGTCCAGCCGCGGCCCCGTTGTGGGGTCGTGCCAGAATCCGGGGGGTGGGCCGCCCGGCCGGCCGCGCCCGGGGGCGATCCGATGCCGATTGGCCGGTTGGCATGAATCGGGGGTGGTTTCCGGACGAGACGAGCCGGGATGGTGCGCGAGCCCGGCCAGGTGGGTGTCTCGGCTGATCTGCTGATCGCGGGCGTTCGGTCGCGCCAGGCGAAGGTGATGGGCGACGTGGTCGACGCCTCCCTGAAGCGGATGGCGGAGAACCGCGAACGCCGGGCCGAGGAGCGGGCGAAGCAGGAGCGAGCCGAGGAGCGTCTGCGGGCGATCCGCGAGCGCGAGCACGCCGAGGCCCGTGACGTGATCGAGCGCCACGAGAAGAAGCGGGCGACGCTCGAGGAAGCCGCCCGGCGGGGCGACGACCGGGCCCGCGTCGAGGCCGACCGCGAGCGCGGAAAAGCGGAGCAAGCCCGCGTTCGGTCGAGACTCGACCTGAAGGTGTGAATGGAAGCGCCATTCGGGCCATCCCCGCTCGCACCCCCGGCTCGTTCCGCCGAATCCAAAGCTCGCCTCAGTACCGCCGCCCGATCCGGTCGTGCTGGAACCGGAACAGCGGATCGACGGGCCGCAGCACGATCGCCCACACGAACGCGGTCGCCCCCGTGTACAGCGCCGAGCCCAGCCGCGTGACCAGTTCGCCCGTCGGAGCGAACGCGATCGGGTCGCCGTAGAGGTGTCGCACCGTGAGGAACGCGACGACCACCGTCTGCGCCACCCCCGCCGCCACGATCGAGAGCACCACCAGCGTCAGCGGATGCCGACGGATCACCATCCCCCGCACCGTGATCACAAACTGGGCGGCGATGAGCAGCCCGATCGCGCTGGGCCCCAAGATCCACGCCGCGGTCATGTCCGTCCGCGCGATCTCGCCCGTCAGGTCGAGCAGTGCCCCCAGCAGCAGCGCCGACCAGAGCGCCTGCTTGGGCGGCGCCGAGAGCGCGACGTACACCATCACCGGCACCACGAAGCTCGGCGCGATGTTGCCTGGCGAAAGCCGCAGCGCATCCCGCAGCCCCAGCTCGAGCCCGAACGCGATCCACGACACGACGAGGAAGACGATCCAGCTCACGGGCCGTCCTCCCCGGGCGTCAGCGGCACACGCAGGATCACCTCGCGCACACGCCTCAAGTCCAGCCCGTCCCGCGGCCTCACGACGATGTTGCTGCGGAGCGGCTGCTCCTTGTCGGGCTCGACGCGCTCGATCAGCCCGATCGTGAACATCTGCGCCGACTCGGGCCACGCCGGATCGTCGAGCACCACCTCCATGCCCGGCTCGAGCTCGGGGGGCTTCGCTTCGCCCGGCTTCGGGTCGGGATACTCGACGTCGCCCCGGAAAGTGCCCATCCCGGTCGGCGCGAGCTGGCAGAGCAGGCTCGTCTCGCCGGCCCCGTCGAGCAGCACCCGCCCTCGCAGCAGCCCCGACTCGGGCTCGGTGATCGGCATCACGATGCACTCGAGCCGGTCGACCGACACCACCTGCCCGTGGAGTTGCACGCCGCGGACCGTCGTGATCGTGCTGTGCGCCGTGATCCCGTCTCGCCGCCCCGCCTTGACGCGCAGCAGCCCGCTCGACGGATCGCTCGACGCGCCGACGACCGGCCGCGTCAACTGGAGCACCGCGACATCCGGTGCCCGCCTGCTCCCCGCCTCGAGGTCGGCCAACTGCTCCTCCAGCTCGTCGACGCGTTGCCGTGCGACGAGCAACCGCCGCTTGAGCTCGTCCCGGTCATGCTCGAGCGTGACAATCCGGTCGTCGTCCTCGTGCACCCGGCTCGCCGGCGCGAGCCACCGCGCCACCCACACCATCGGGTCACTGATCGGCGTGAACACCGTCGCCGCCAGCCCGCCGAACCACCCGACCCAGTCGAGATACCGCACGGGCATCAACGCCGTCACCACCAGCAGCGTCACCGTCGCCGGCAACGAATAGCGGATGAGCGGATGCTGGTGCTGGTGTCTGGCCATCGGAGCCGACCATGCGGCCCGGGCGGGCCCTGCCTGGCGCCTGCGTGACTACAGGTCCATGTCGTTCTCGAGCGTCTGCTTCCAGTCCTCGATGTTCTCGAGGTAGATCGCCGTCCCCCGCGCCACGCACGTCAGCGGGTCGTCGGCCATCCGCACCTCAAGCCCCGTCGCCTTCTGGAGCACAATCCCCAGCCCGCGCAGCAGCGAGCCCCCGCCCGCGAGCATGATCCCGTTCTCCACCAGGTCCGCCGCGAGCTCGGGCTCCGCCTTCTCCAGCGTGCTCGTCACCGTGTCGATGATCGCGTTCACCGGCTCCTGCAACGCCTCGCGGACCTCCTCGCTCGTGATCACCGTCTTGCGCGGCAGGCCCGAGATCATGTCCCGCCCGCGCACCTCCATCGACGTCTCCTCGCCCGTCGGCGCCGCCGACCCGATCTCGATCTTGATCCGCTCGGCCGTCTGCTCGCCGATCATCAGGTTGTACGTCCGCTTCATGTGGCTGATGATCGCCTCGTCCATGTCGTCGCCCGCGACACGCACGCTCTGGCACGTCGCGATGTCGGCCAGCGACATGATCGCGACCTCCGTCGTCCCGCCCCCGATGTCCACGATCATCGACGCCGTGGGCTCCGCGAACGGAAGCCCGGCCCCGATCGCCGCCGCGATGGGCTCCTCGAGCAGATATGTCCGGCTCGCCCCCGCCCGGTCGGCCGAGTCGAACACCGCGCGCTTCTCGACCGCGGTGATACCGGAAGGAATGGAGATCACCACCCGGGGGCCCACCCAGCGCATCCGCCCGGTGACCTTGGTGATGAAGTAGTTGAGCATCGCCTCGGTGATCTCGAAGTCGCTGATCACGCCGTCCTTGAGCGGACGCACCGCGGTGATCGAGCCCGGCGTCTTGCCCAGCATCTCCTTGGCGACCCACCCCACGGCCTGCCCGTTCTTGAGCACCTGGTTGGTGCCCTTCTTCACGGCGACCACGCTGGGCTCGTTCAGCACAATCCCCTGCCCGCGCACCGCGACGAGGGTGTTGCACGTCCCGAGGTCGATCCCCATGTCGACCGTAAACAGTCGGCTCAGTCGTTCCCAGACCACGGGCCGCGGGTCTCCAATCGCGAAAGCGGGCCGGCCACCGCCGCCCATCCGTGGGCGGACTCCGTGGCGCAGTAACAACTTATCGGGTTTCGTCCGTCCCGGCCACCAGACGCGAAAAATAGACGGAGGCGGGCCGCCGCCAGAAAGCGAGCCGGCCCACCTCTGGCCAGACCCCGAAGCCAACAGGAAACCCCCCGAGGCCGGCGCTCGCCAGCCACGGGGGGTCTCGGGATGGTGTGCTCATTCCCGGTTCGGGTGTCAGTTGTTCGAGACCACCTGGTCGCCCGGCGCGGGCTTGCTCGGGTCGACCTCGATCACGTCCGGATCATCATGCCACTTGATCTGGCCGGCGCCCTCCGGATCAACCAGCAGGCGGACCTGCTCATCCTGGTCGACCAGCATCTCCGCCTGGGAGACGTAGTCCTGCTTCCGATGCACCTCGGCCGCCGCCGCGAGCCGCGACTGCTGCTGGCCGCGGATCTTCGCCAGCCGATCCTGGAGCTGCTGCAGGCTGTGGGCCTGGTAACGGCTGTGCTCATCGATCGTCTTCTGGCGATCTTCCATCATCGCGATCAGGCGGTTGTTCCGGTCGATTGAGTCGATCTGCGCGTCGAGCTGGTAGAGCTGCGCCTGGAACTCCGCGTGCTCGTTCTCCAGCCTGTTGAGCAGATCCGCGAGCTGCGATTCCTGCTCGCCCAGATACCCCAATTCGGTGTCGATCTCCTTGACCCGGCCCTGGTAGACCGACTTCGTCTGGGAGATCTGCGAGCGCTTCGCCAGCGCCGCCGAGGCACTTAGGTGCTCCTCGTTGAACGCGATCCGAACGATCGCACCCTGATTCGCATCCGAGACCGACTTGGCCCGGGTGATCCCGGTCTCGATCAGGTTCAGGTCGGCGGCGGTCAACTGCACGACCTTCTCGCTCACGCCCCGCTCCCGCTCGAGTTGGGAGATCTGCTCGCGGACCTCGCTCAGATCCGACCGAACGTCGGCGATCTTCTTCGGATACTCGGCCTCCAGATCGGCGATCTGGGCCCGCAGCGCGATCGGGTCGTCGATGTTGTTGTCGATCACCCGGCCCACCATCCCGCACGACTGGTGCAGGATCGCGCTCACGCTGCCCGGCCGGGCGGCCTCGGCCACCACCGCCGCCGTCCCGCCGGCGAGCGCCGCCAACACTCCGAATCGAACCATGCCCTTGACGAAGCATCCCATGGCGTGCTCCTTCTGAAACCCTTGCGTGCTCCCGGCGGACCTCCCCGGCCCGTCCCAATAGCCGGCCCAATGCCGGCTCCCAGTTCACTTCATGGGAAGCCCGCCGCCCGTCTTTCAGCACCTCACCCGCCGCCGACCACAAAAAAACAACACCCCCGGCATGCGGCCCCGTCGCCAGCAACCGAAATCACGAGCGATATGCCAAATAGGAACCGCACAAACAGGGCGTTGATCGGGGCGCACCGCCCCCGTAGCCTTCCCCTTCCGTGCCGGGAGGCCAACAGATTCCATCTCCCCACCCCAAGGTACGGGCCCGCCAATGACCAACAACCAGACCGGCGACAAAGATTCTGGACAACAGAATCGCCAAATCCTGCGGATGACGCTCCTCGCCCTGGGCGTCGTCTACGGCGATATCGGCACCAGCCCCCTCTACGCCCTCCGCGAGTGCTTCCACGGCGAGCACGCCGTCGCCGTCACGCCCCCCCACGTCTACGGCGTGCTCTCCCTCATCGTCTGGGCGCTGATCATCATCATTTCGGTCAAGTACCTCGTCTTCGTGCTCCGCGCCGACAACAACGGCGAGGGCGGCATTCTCGCCCTCATGGCGCTCATGGAGCCCCGCCGCGTCACCCGCGCCAAGCCCTTCCGCTGGGCGCTCGTCCTCATGGGCCTCTTCGGCGCCGCCCTCCTCTACGGCGACGGCATGATCACGCCCGCCATCTCGGTCCTCAGCGCCGTCGAGGGCCTCAAGGTCGCCACCGACGCCTTCGACCCCTACGTCATCCCGATCACCATCGCCATCCTCATCGCCCTTTTCGCCATCCAGAACCGGGGCACCGCGGCGATCGGGTCGTTCTTCGGGCCCGTCATCACCGTCTGGTTCATCACGCTCGCGATTCTGGGGCTCGGGGGGCTTGTCCACCACCCGGGCGTCCTCCGCGCCTTCAGCCCCCACTACGGGCTCGCGTTCCTCTTTTCAGGGGGCGCCAAGGCGTTCCTCGTCCTGGGCTCGGTCTTTCTCGTGGCCACCGGGGGTGAGGCTCTCTACGCCGACATGGGCCATTTCGGCTCCAGGCCCATCCGCCTCGGGTGGTTCAGCGTCGTCCTTCCCTCACTCCTGCTCAACTACTTCGGGCAGGGCGCCTACCTGCTCGAGCACCCCGACGCCACCGCCAACACCTTCTACAGCCTCGCGCCCCACTGGGCCCTCTATCCACTCGTCGTCCTCGCCACCCTCGCCACCGTCATCGCCTCCCAGGCCGTCATCTCGGGCGTCTTCAGCCTCACCATGCAGGCCATCCACCTCGGCTACGCCCCGCGCCTCCGCATCGATCACACCTCCGCCTCACAGATGGGGCAGATCTACCTGGGCCTGATCAACTGGGTCCTCCTCGCCGCCACCATCGGCCTCGTTCTGGGCTTCAAGAACTCCAGCGGCCTCGCCGCCGCCTACGGCGTCGCGGTCACCATCACCATGGTCATCACCACCATCCTCTTCTCCGCCCTCGCCTGGAACCGGTGGAAGTGGCCTCCCGCCCTCGTCGTCGCGCTCATGGTCACATTCCTCGTGATCGATCTCGCCTTCTTCGGCGCCAACATCATCAAGATCGAGCACGGCGGCTGGTTCCCGCTCCTCGTTGCCGGCTTCGTATTCGTCCACTTCACCACCTGGAGCCGGGGCCGGATGATCCTGGGTGAGCGCATCCGCGAGCAACTCGTGCCCGTCGACACGTTCATCGAGCAGATCCGGCAGGACCCCCCCACCCGCGTCCCGGGCACCGCGATCTTCATGACCGGCAACCTGCGCAACGTGCCGCCCTCAATGCAGCACAACCTGCGGCACAACCACGTCCTGCACGAGCAGGTCGTCCTGCTCTCCATCGTCACCGAGGAAGTGAGCCACATCCGCGCCTCGCAACGCATCGAGTTCGAGTCGCTCCCGATGGGCTTCAGGCTCCTCGTCGCCCACTACGGGTTCATGCAGCAGCCCAACGTCCCGGCCCTGCTCCGCCAGGCCGCCGCCGCCGGGCTCGACATCGACCCCGAGACCACGACGTTCTTCTTGGGACGCGAGACCCTGCTTTCCGCGAAGAAGCCGAGCATGGCCGCGTGGCGCAGCAAGCTCTTCGCCCTCATGTCACGCAACGCCCACGCCGCCACGGCCTATTTCCACATCCCCACCGATCGTGTGATCGAGGTCGGCATGCAGATCGAGCTCTGACATCGGGGCGCCCCGACTCTCCCCAACACGCTCCGGAATCCGCCGGGCCCCGGATACACTCCGGGCAACGGAGGCCCCATGCTCAGCTCGATGACCACCGGCTTTCTCAACCGCCTCCGCGCCAACGACGAGGCCGCCTGGTTCGAGCTCTGGGAAACATTCGGGCCCGTCCTCCGCGCCCAGCTCACCCGATGGGGGCGGGGCCGGATCGGCCAGGAGACCGTCCGCGACCTCTCCCAGGAGACCCTCGCCGCCCTCTCCAACTCGATCGACCGCTTCGATCCCGCCCGCGGCGCCCGTTTCAGCACCTGGCTGCTCGCGATCGCCAAGCACGTGCTGGGCGACGAGATGGACCGACGCATGGCCCTCAAGCGGGGCGGCGGCAGGGCCAAGGCCGCCCTCGACGAGAACTGGATGGTCGCCGCCGCCGCCGAGAGCGCCGATGCCGCCTACGAGGCCGCGATCTTCCGGTCCAAGGTCTCCGCGGCGATCCGCAAGGTCGAGAAGGACTGCGACTTCACCGAGTTCTCGATTTATCGGATGCGGGTCTTCGACGGGCTCAGCGGCAAGGAGGTCGCGGCCCAGATCGGGGTGAGCGAGCCCACCGTCAGCCGGCGGCTCGCCAAAGTTCGGGATCTGCTCAGGTCAGCGCTGGCCGAGGTCATGTCGACCTACTCGTTCACCGAGGATGAATACAAGGAGGCCGAGCGAAACGGCCTGGTCCTCAATCCCAATCCATCGGGTGACAAGCCGGATGATGCGCTCTTCGACGAGGCGATCGGGGAGATCTATCACCGGCAGATGGAACTGAGGCGGGCGGACGAAATGGGGCTCAGCGACTGAGCACGGGGAGCGACGCCCGCCCCCGGCAGGACGAGCGCGGGCAGCGCGCAGAGGGCGGACATGGGCGGAGGTGGAATCATCGCGGTCCCGTTTGTGATTCTGGCCGTCGCCGCGGCGATCGGCATCGGCATCTTCGCGATCATCGTCCTGGGCCGGGTCATCTGGCGTGTCATCTCCCACATCTTCCGCGTCGTCGGCGCCTGGATCGCCGACTGCTTCCGCCTCGTCGGCGCCCTCATCGTCTCGGTCGTCTTCATCCCCCTCATCCTCCTGAACGTCGTCATCGGACGCTGGTCGGCGTCGGCCCACTTCGGCCGGGCCTTCACCGGCGAGTGCAAGACCATCGGCGGCTGCCTCTACCGCATCGCCATCGGGCATCCGCTCCGCCTCATCGGGCTGGGGGGCGTCACCGAGGGCCTCGAGCACCGCCTCCCCCAGGCCGTGGCCGACGCCCCGGGCCGCGACAAACCCTCCAAGCGTCAGGGCCTGTTCGAGGGCTACACCATCGTCGGCTCGCTCCCGGGGGGCGGGTCGGGCGGCAAGCTCTACATCGCCGAGCCCGACGCGCTCAAGCGCGCCGCCTTCGACCGCCAGGGCCACACGGGCGTCGAGCGCGTCGTCATCAAGACCTTCAGCCTCACCGACGGCTCGAGCCTCCCGCAGATCGTCCGCGAGAGCCGGGCCCTCGACGCCGCCAAGAAGATGGGCCTCGTACTCGAGCATGAACTCAACGAGCAGCGCTTCTACTACGTCATGCGCTACGTGCCGGGCGACTCGCTCACGATCGTCACCCAGCGCCTCCACGCCGACGGCGACGGGCTCGATCCGCGCGGCATGAAGCTCGCCATCGGCTACGCCTCCGACCTGCTCGAATCGCTCGACCTCTACCACCGCGGCGGCCTCTGGCACAAGGACGTCAAGCCCGACAACCTCATCGTCGACCGCACCCCCGACCCCGCCCTCGGCCGCGGAAAGGCCCACCTCGTCGACTTCGGGCTCATCACGCCCCTGCGCAGCGCGATGACGCTGACCACCCACGGCACCGAGTACTTCCGCGACCCCGAACTGGTCCGCCAGGCCCTCCGCGGCGTCAAGGTCCACCAGATCGACGGCGCGAAGTTCGACGTCTACGCCGCCGGCGCCGTGCTCTACTCGGTGATCGAGAACTCCTTCCCCGCCCACGGCGGGCTGAGCCAGGTCTCCAAGCGCTGCCCCGAGGCGATCCGCTGGATCATCCGCCGGGCGATGACCGACTACGACAAGCGCTACGCCACCGCCCACGCGATGCTCGACGATCTCCGCGTCGTCGCAGCGGCCGAGGATCCGTTCAGCGTCAAGCCCGCCGATCTGCCCAGCATGAGGGGCGGGACGGCGATGCCCGAGGCGGTCTCGATGCCCGAGCCCGCGTCGTTCAACGCGCCCCAAGCCGCGGCGCCCGCGAGCCCCGAGCCTGTCTCGGTCGCCGCCGCCGCGAGCCCGATCCCGCCGCGCAATCCGCCGCGGCAACCGCAGGCGCCGTTCGGCGAGCAGGCTCCACGCCATCCCAAGCTCCGCCTCGCCAACTGGTGGTCCGGGCGGTATGAGGTGGACGAGCATCACCGCGCCACCCCGCCGAGCCCCGGCTTTGCGGCCGCCGGTTTCGCCGCGGCCAGGCCCGCTCGCCCGCTCACGCCCCCCGAGCAGCGCCGCACCGCCGCCGAGCAGCTCGCCAGCGCGCGCCGCCGCATCGAAGAACGCCGCAGCCGCATTGCTCGCCACCGGGGCCGCCCGAATCCCGCCTACGGCCCGACCCGCCTCGCGGGCGGCCGCACGCGCCGCTACGAGCCTTCCGGCGTGAATGCGGGCGTCGTCGTCGCGGTTGTGATGCTCCTCGTCGCCGTCGGCGGCGTGGTCGCTTCGCTGCTCTACTCCGGCGCTCATCGCCAGCAGACCCAGTACATCATCGACCGGCAGGAACAGGCCGCCCTCGCCGAAGCAGCCAAGCAGGCCGAGCTCGCCCGCATCACCGCCGGGAATCTGGACCAGCTCGACGACGCGTTCGGCGATACGACCGACGGGGCGCCCGCGGGCATCGCCGAGGTCGCACCCGTGCCGCCGGTCGCCGGCCTCGTCCCCGCCCCGGACCGCCCGCTCGACGGCTTGGGCCTCGTCCTGGTCTGCGGGTTCCGCCCGCCGCTCGACAAGGGCCTCCAGCAGGAGATCGACGCCGCCCGCGCCGACCTCACCGACGCGGGCGTCCGCCTGATCAGCAACGTCGTCTCGGGCGACACCGAGAGCCTCCAGAGCGACGTCTCGACCGTCGCCGCCCTGATCAGGATGCGCAACGAGCGGACCCTCAACGACGAGAACTTTGACAACGAGCTCCGGGACTACGTCCGCAACGACAGGGGCGTCGATGCCGTCTGGTGGGTCGGCCGGGGTGATGACAAGGACACCCGCCAATACCTGCTCGTCAGCGCCACGTGCACGCTGATATTCGATTCGGCCAACACCCGTGTCGACGAGCTCGCCCGCGACTTCATCGCCCAGGCCCCGGCCGCCGCGACACCGCCGGCGGAGCCCGCCCCGCCCGCGCCGGCCGAGATCCCCCCATCGGACTGATCTTCTTCCGCAGCGGTACAACACGAGGCCACAACGAGACCCGGGCGCGAGCCCGGGTGTTCTTTTCGATCAGGTATTGCCATTCTCTGTCAGAGCGTGAAGCGCCAGCGACACGATTCGGTCCGCACGCACGTGCCTCCATCGCTCGCGCTTCGGGCTCGTCGCGCAGCGTTCAACGACAATCGGCATGAGCATCGGCGGGCGGATGCGCAGATATCCCAGCACAGTCTTCCCTCTGTGCCCTCTGTGCCTCTGTGGTGAAGCCCTCTTCAGTGCCCCTCACGCCCCCAGCGGATCGGGCCGGTACAGCTTCACCCCAAGCGCCCAGCTCCGGTCGGTGAAGTTCCCGCCCAAGTCCGCCGCCGCCGCCTGCTCGGGCCTCGCCGCGTCGAGCGCGATCACGGTCTTCGCGTCCAGCGCGTCGATGTGGGCCACCAGCACCGCTTCGGGCGTCATCGGGGGCTTGGCCGCCCCGTGCTCCGGCAGGTTGTGGTGGCTGAGGATGATGTGTTCGAGCACCATCGCCGCCCCCGCCGGCAGCCGCACGCCCTTCTCTCGCATCAGCAGCTCGCACTTGTCACGCAGCATGTGCGTGCCCTCGACGATGTGCCCGATCAGTTCGCCCATGTCGGTGTAGGCGAACGCCCGGTCGTACCGCAGCTCCCGCGTCTTGCCGATGTCCTGCAGGAAGCACCCCATCACCACCAGGTCCCGGCTGATCCGGGGATACAGCGGGCAGATCCTGTCCGCGATCTGCATCAGGGTCACCGTGTGCTCGAGCAGCCCACCCAGATGGCTGTGGTGCAGCGCCTTCGCCGCGGGCGCCCGCTTGAACGCCTCGACGAAGTACTCGTCCTCGAGGAACAGCTCGCCCAGCGCCTTCATCCCGGGGTGCGACAGCGAACCCATGAGCCGCACCAGCTCGTCCCACATCTCCCCGATGTCGCGGCTCGTGACCGGCAGCAGCTCCTTCATCTGCTCCACCGTGGGCTCGTGGGACTGCACCTGGTGGATGATGATCTGGAGCTGGCCCTGATAGGCCTGCGCTTCGCCCTCGATCCACACGAACCCGTCGACCGGGAGGCCCTTGAACGTCGCCTCGTCGATCGACCACATCCGCGCCGGCGCCTCGCCCGACTTGTCGCTCAGCAGGCAACGCAGATAAGGCTTGTCCTGCCTGGTCCGCCCCATCTGGGCGTTGGCGATGGCGAACACACCCTCGACGCGCTGCGAGGGCTCCATCTCGGCGATGTATCGGCGTGTGGTCATGAACGGAGCGTAGCGGCTCCACGCCCCCGAAGCGCCGAAATGAAAAGGGCCCCCGCGTGTGCGGGGGTCGGTGATGATCGGATGCCGCGGAACCCTACGGGCAGCCGGCCGTGAACCCCGCGATGAACGTCTGCACGTCCCGCAGGTCGAGCACGCCGTCCCCGTTCAGGTCCGCGACCGGGTCGCCGCCCACGAACGCCGCGACGAACGCCTGCACGTCCTGCAGGTCGAGCACGCCGTCCCCGTTCAGATCCGCCGGGCAAGGGTTGGTCGCATCGGGGCACCACCCGCCGCAGAACAGCGAGAGCCTCGCGGCCCGCGAGAGCGCCACGCCGCCCGCGGCGCCGGGGTCGTCCACGCGCCACTGCATCCAGACCTGCTCGCCCTGCAACGCCGGGTCGGCGGGGATCGGCCAGTGGAACGTCGCGAAGCCGTTGCCGATGCCCAGCCCCCCGATCACGATCGGGCCGCTCGTCTGGTCGGGCGTCACCACGCCGCCGACCGGCGGGTTGAACGAGATCGCCACCTCCGCCGTCGCGCCCGCGAGCGCGTCGTCGAGCCCGATCGCGAACTCGCCGAAGCCCACGTTGGGCGGGCGGTTGGCGATCATCCGCGGCACGATCCCCCCGCTGCCCGCGACACCCTGGGCCACGATCGCCGGGTTGGCCGGGCCCTCGCTGTGCAACGCCGGGCGATCGAACGGGAACGTCTCGCTCACCACGCGAGGATCGGTCAGCGCGTTCACGATGAAGTCGGTCACCGCGGGCACGGCCTGGGGCGGGATCGGCGCCGGCAGGATCGGGTCGCGGTTCGGGTTCCCGGGCGCGCCGGGGCCGGCATAGAACGGGAAGACCTGCCCCACGTTGTTGAACTGCCCCGTGTGCATCAGGGTCCGCTTGAGCCCCGAGTTGCGCAGCGACGGTGTCTTGAACCGGCCCCGGTCCTGCTGGATCCCGGTCACGCCCTCGCGGCCGACGTCCTGGTTGTTGGGCCGCAGCGCGATGTTGTGGAACGCGCTGTCGGTGAACAGCGGCGGGGTGTGGCACACCCGGCACGCCGACGCGTTGAACGTATTCCACCCCTGGATCTGTCCCTGCGTCATGGCGCCGGGGTTGCCCGCGATGAACCCGTCCCACGGCGTCTGATCGGGCACCAGCGTGCGCTCGTACGTCGCGATCGCCATCCCGATCCGCGCCGCCGTGATCGCGTCGTCGCCGAACGCCGCGGCGAACAGCTCCGGGTAGCCCGGCTGCCCGGCGAGCGCGGCGGCCACGTCGGCGGTCAGGTTCGACGCCAGCGCCATCGGCACCGCCCCGCGCAGCTTCGCGGTGACCTGCGCCCAGTCGCGGCTGGCATGGGCCATCTCCACGTCGGAGACGATCGGCCCGACCGCCTGGCTCTCGAGCGCCCCGCCGTTCGCGATCACTGTGGCCCCGGTCTGTGGGTCGACAAAGGTGCTCGAAGCCCGCCCGTCCCAGAACAGTTCGGGCGCATACATCGCGAGGATCGACGGGTTCGCCGCCCGGGGCGTCATCTGCCGGTCGAGCCCGAACGTCGGGTCGGGCTCGTACACGTCCGCGGCGTCCGCATTGATCAGGCCGAGCGAAGTGAAGAGATCGTCGGGTGTCCCCAGCGCCCCGTCGGGCCCGGGATGGACCGCGAACCTGGGGTCGGCCCCGCCCGACGCCGGGATGTGGCACGTCGCGCACCCGTTCGTGTTGTCGGTCGAGAGCTGCTCATCCCAGAACAGCATCTTCCCCAGCACCCGCTTCGCCTCGCTGAACTGGTTCTCCGCGGGGAACGGGACCGGGGGCAACGTCCCCTGCCCATTCGCCGAGGTGACACAGCAGAAGACGGGCAGCCCCACCGCGAGGCCCGCGACCGCGGACCGACCAAACACCTGCATTCGCATGTCGAAGCTCCTCTTGCTCCCACGAGCCCCCCGCGGGGCCGGTGAACGGGGCTGCAACGGGCCAAGGCTCGCCCTATTGCACACGAATCCGGAATCACGCCGGATTGTGTCCCAATCGGTCCGTGTCGCGGCCCCGAACGCCCGTCCATACACTCGCCGCGTGAGCCCCCCAGCCGCCGAGACCTGGACCACACGCCGTCTGCTCGACTGGATGACCGAGACCTTCACCAGGCGCGACCTCGACAGCCCGCGCCTCTCGGCCGAGATCCTCCTCTCCCACGTGCTCGGGTGCGACCGGCTCCGCCTCTACATGGAAACCGACCGACCCGCCTCGCCCGGTGAGCGTGATCGCCTCCGCGATCTCGTCCGGCGGGCGCTCAGCCACGAACCCATCCAGTACCTCACGGGCGAGGCCTGGTTCTTCGGAATGGCGTTCAAGGCCGATCGCCGGGCGCTCATTCCGCGCCCATCCACCGAGACCATCCTCGAACACGTCCTCCAGCGCGAACGCGCCGCCGAGCGGCCGCCGCGCATCGCCGACGTCTGCACGGGCTCGGGCTGCATCGCCGTCGCCCTCGCCAAACACCTTCCACGAGCCCGAATGACCGCGACCGATATCTCCCCCGAAGCCCTCGCCCTCGCCCGCGAGAACACCGAGCGGCACGGCGTCGCCGACCGCATCGAGTTCGTCGAGGGCGACCTGCTCGCCCCGCTTGCGGGCCACGGCCCCTTCGACTGGATCGTGTCCAACCCTCCCTACATCCCCGACCACGAATGGGACGCCGTCGAGCCCAACGTCAAGAACCACGAGCCCCACCTCGCCCTCCGCGCGGGCCGCGACGGCCTGCAATACGTCCGCCCCCTCATCGAGAGCGCCCCCCCGCTGCTGGCCGACGCCGGAGAGATCCTCATCGAGATCGCCGCCTGCACAGCCGGTGACGTGCGCTCGCTCGCGGCAAAGGCGGGCTGGTCGAAGATCTCGGTGCTCAAGGACCACGAGGCCTACGACCGAGTCCTCACCGCTCGCCGGTAGACCTCGCGGCCCCCACTACCATGCCGGCAAGGAGCCGTCCATGCCTCGCCAAGGCCAGCCCATCCCGCCAGCCGTCGCCCGGCAGCTCTACGAGGCGAACGCCCTCAAGATGAAATACCGGCTCAAGGACGCCGCCGAGCTCTACAAGACGATCCTCGCCGAACACCCGCGCCTCGCCCCCGCGCTCGCCGGGCTGGGGCACACCGTCGGCGTCATGGGCAAGATCAAGCTCGGCATCGACCTGCTCCGCGAGTCGCTATCGATCGATCCCGACGCCCCCCCGGCCCACCTCTTCATCGCCGAGCTGATCTTCCGCGACCACGACCCCGAGACCGCCCTCACCCACCTCGACCGCACGCTCGCCGCCGAGCCGAAGAACGTCGACGCGCTCGTCCTCGCCGCGGGCTGCCTCGAACGGCTCAACCGCATCCCCGAGGCCCGCGCGTTCGCCGAACGCGCCGTCGCAGCCAAGCGGAACGACGCGGAAGCCAACCTGACCCTCGCCACCCTCGAAGCCCGCGCCAAGGAGACCGATGCGGCCCGGGCGCGCCTCGAAAAGATCATCGCCCGCAGCACCACACCCCCGGACATCCACCACCGCGCCCTCACCGAAATGGGGTTCCTGCTCGACAAAGCCGCTGAGTACGACGCCGCCTTCGATGCCTTCGACCGCGCGGGCCGGGAGATCGCCCAGATGCCCGAGGTCAAACGCGTCAACGCCGACCTCGCGTTCTTGCGGCTCAACGCCTACCGGGGCCGGCTCAGCGGCGAACTCCTGGGCCGATTCCGGCACGAGCCATTCGACACGCCGGCCCCCGCCTTCCTCGTCGGCTTCCCGCGCTCAGGCACCACCATGACCGAACAGATCCTCGCCGCCCACCCACGGATCGCGACCTCCGACGAGCAGCCCCTCCTCGACCCCGTCGGAAAGCAGCTCATGGAGGGCGCCGCCGACCGGCTCGACGTCCCCGCGCGCCTCGCCCAGCTCGACCTCGCGAAGGTCGCCGAACTCCGCCGAACCTACTGGGAGAACGTGGCCAAGCTCTGCGACAACCCCGACGGCCGACTCTTCGTCGACAAGCTCCCGCTGAACATCCTGGACCTCGGGATGATCAATGCCATCTTCCCCGATGCCAGGGTCATCGTCGCCCTCCGCGATCCGCGCGACGTCTGCCTGAGCTGCTTCATGCAGTGGTTCGCACCCAACCCGGCCATGGTCCAGTTTCTCTCGCTCCCGGCCACCGCCCGTTTCTACGACGCGGTGATGAGCCTCTACCTCGAATCGCGCGACCTCCTGACGGTGCGATGCCTCCAGATCCGCTACGAAGACACGGTCGCCGATCTCGAATCCCAGGGCCGACGGCTCATCGACCACCTCGGCCTCGAATGGTCCGACGATCTCCTGCGATTCCAGGACAAGGCCCGCGAGCGCGCCATCCGCACGCCCAGCTATGCCGCCGTGACGGAGAAGGTCCACACGCGGGCGGTCGGGCGGTGGCGGAACTACGCCTCCCACTTCGCGCCGCTCCACGCGATTCTGAACCCCTGCGTATCCGCATTCGGGTACGAGCCGGGCCCCGTCTGATCGCAAGAAGCACCCGCGACCGGCGCGCTCTGCCGAAAGACGAATCTGGATTGACATGGGTCGAATACGGCCAAATGCCAAGTTTCCAGATTGGCAAGTGAATCCGATTTTTTTTCTTGTTGGACCCGCCGTATCCGGGTAATGTGATCGAACTTGGATTGGTTCCGGAGAGGGTTCCGCACATCGGTTCAAGCAGTGTCCACACGGGCCCGAAACGGCCCGGCCCAAACAAGCGGCAGTTCGCCGTTGCATTCCTCAGGAGGGAACAAGACATGAAGATTTCGGCCATCATCGCTGTCGCCGGCATGGCGGCGGCCGCCAACGCCCAGACCGTTATCGATCTCGGCGGCATGAACGTCGACGGCGCCGCCGCCACCACGTTCACCGTCAACCAGACCGACCACGGCGCGCTCTCGTCGATCTACTTCGACCTCACCGTCGACGTCGGCGCGACCAACGCCTCGTGGGGTTCCGAGGTCCACATCGACCTCACCCACAACGCCAGCGGGTTCCACTTCTCCGCCGACGGCTCCGAGCTCAACTTCGCCGACCTCGGCCCCGATGACCTCAGCTTCGGCTGGGGCAACTCGGGCGGCATCTTCACCTTC
This sequence comes from Phycisphaeraceae bacterium, assembly GCA_023898685.1. GTDB lineage: Bacteria > Planctomycetota > Phycisphaerae > Phycisphaerales > UBA1924 > UBA1926. The sequence goes on along the minus strand of CP060234.1, from coordinate 1,410,214 downwards.
TCGGGCGGCGTCGATCTCAGCGACGCGGGCCCCTCCGACACCTTCGGCACCTGGACCGTCACCCTGAGCGACGAGTTCGATGACTCCGGCATCGACCACACCTATCTCCAGGGCTCGACCATCACCATCAACAAGGTCCCCGCTCCGGGCGCCCTCGCCCTGCTCGGCCTCGGTGGTGTCGCCGCCATGCGTCGCCGCCGCTGACCAGCGGCCCATTGACCTCATGATTCGCATGTGACCCAGACCGGCCCCCGTTCGCGCGGGGGCCGGTTTTTCATCTGCGCGTGAGGCGCTCCAGACCCCGCCGGCCCGAACGGCCGCGATCGCATCCAGAGGGGGATGTCATGCACACCCGCTGCCTGCCCGCCCTGATCTTCGCCGCCGCCTCGGCTCAAGCCCAGCCGATGCTCGTCCCCAACGTCGCCCAGGCCAGCGACCCCTGCCGCGTCCTCGCCCCCGGCGCCCCATCGCCCTTCACCCAGGAGGCCTTCGCCCGTGGGGTGTTCTACTACATCGGCAACCCCAGCAACGGCTACGCCACCGCCGCCATGGGCGCCGCCTCGTTCGCCGATCTCGACCTCGACGGCGACGCCGACATCGTCTGCGTCGGCGAGTGGTTCGGCCGGGTGGGTGTCTACGAGAACGACGGCACGGGCCACTTCATCGACCACTCCGCCGGCGCCCCCATTGTCCCCAGCGGCGGGGGCGTGATCGCCGGGGACTACGACGGCGACAACGACCTCGACCTGTTCATCACGGTCAACCCCGGGACGCACGTCCTCCTCCGCAACGACGGCGGCTTCACATTCACCGACGTCTCGGACGAGGCCGGGATCACCGGCCCGATCAGCAACGGCGGCGGCGCCTCCTTCGGCGACGTGAACGGCGATGGGTGGCTCGACATCTACGCCGCCACCCGCACCGGGCCCACCTCTCTGGGCGGCTACTCCGACGACCCCAACCACCTCTACATCAACCAGGGTGACGGCACCTTCGTCGACATGTACACCCAGCTCGGCCTGACCACGGGCCTCGAGCCCACGCTCGTCGGCCATTTCGTCGACTTTGACCTCGACGGCGACGCCGACATCTACGAGGGGAACGACAAGGGATCGTTCTGCATCGAGCGCTCCAACTACCTCTACGAGAACGTCGGGGGCACGTTCGTCGACATCACCGCCCAGAGCGGCACCGAGTCGTGCACCGACACCATGTCCATCGGCATCGGCGACTTCGACATGAACGGTTGGCCCGATCTCTACTGCACCCACACCGCGGCGGCCCCCGGGAACACGCTCCTGCTCAACAACGGCGACGCGACATTCACCCAGTCGGCCGCCGCCTTCGGGGTCGACTCGCTCGCACTCGCCTGGGGCGCCGGCTTCTTCGACCACGACAACGATGGCGACCTCGCCCTCTATGTCTGCGACGTCGTTCAGCCCGATCGCCTCTTCGACTACCAGGGCGCCTGGCCGGCCGTCAACATCGCCGCCCAGATGAACGCCCACAGCACCGGGCACGCCTACAACGTTTCCTTCGCGGACATCGACCTCGACGGCGATCTCGACTTCCTCGTCGAGCTCATCCCCGGCAACGTCCAGCTCTACATCAACCACGAGGGCGAGAAACGCCACTGGATCGATCTCAACGTGCTCGGCACGCCGCCCAACACACACGCCATCGGCGCACTCCTGACCGTCCGCACGGGTCAACACCAGCAGATCGCCCAGGTGCTCGCGGGCGGGAACACCTACCGCTCGCAGAACGAGCTGCCCCGCCACTTCGGCCTGGGCGACGCCTGCCGCGCCGACGAGATCCAGATCACCTGGCCCGACGGCTCGAGCCGCACGCTCACCGACTATCCCGCCGACGCTCGCTACACCATCCTCCCGCCCCAGCAGCTCGGCGACGGCGAGCTCGACCTCGCCGATCTCCGCAGCCTCGCCGCGTCCTTCGGCCCCGTCCGGCCCGGAACCGAGGCGTTCGACATGGACGGCAACGGCCGGATCGACCGCGTCGATCTCGCCCGGCTTGTCGATTGCATCGGTGGGAGCCCGCTCCCCCGGTAGCGCCGCCGGGATCCCGCGAGAGTCATGCGCAAGAGGTCCGCACCAGCCCACTGATGCCCCATTCGGGTGTTCGGCAATAACGAACCACAGCTTTGGTCGTCGATCCGTCGGGCAATCTCAACAGACCGGGCGCAGTTTCCCCCTCGGGAACTCATGAGAAGCGATCGATCCAACGCCGGGAGACGCCATCTCCCATACACCACCCGACCGATAAGGACACCGCCCATCCGCTCCAGAGGTGGATTTGACGACGAGGTCGGCCCCGAAGGTGGTTTGGCAATGCGATCAGAATAGGAACTGTGATGTGTGCAACTTATTTTGCTTTTTGTATTCCGCTAAATGGCCCCCTCTGGTAATGTCATGGTGTCTGCCGGTGCATCACGCGGCGCGTTCGTAGCCGTGACCGGGGCGTCCCGACGGCGTCAACGACCGAAACTGGAGAGACAAGACCGGCGGAGGGAGGAAGCATGCGGCTTACCGTCATTGGTTTCCTGTGCGCCCTCGCGGGCGCGGCGTCGGCTCAGGCGGTCTACACCGGCCCAGGCGGGTCCATCCCCGACAACGGCGGCCCGGGCAGCCCGTTCTCGAGCAGCATCACCGTCTCCGACTCGTACGCCATCACCGATCTCCAGCTCAACATCAACGACTTCACCCACACCTTCGTCGGCGACCTCATCATCACCCTGTCGCACGGCGCCACCAGCCTCACCGTCGTCGATCGACCCGGCGTACCCGAGTGGAGCAGCTTCGGCTGGGCCTACAACCTCAACGGCAACTACACCTTCTCCGACGACGCCTCGGTCGATTGGGACAACATCCTCGGCGGTGTCCAGGACACCAACTTCAACATCCCCTCGGGGTCCTACCTGCCCGAGAACCCGCTGTCGGCCTTCGACGGCAGCAACGTCAACGGCCTCTGGACGCTGACCATCAGCGACAACGCCGGCGCCGACCTGGGCGCCGTCGGGTCGTGGGGTCTCACGGTGCGCAGCGTGCCCACGCCCGCCTCGATCGGCCTGCTCGGCGCGGCCGGGCTCATCGCCGCCCGTCGCCGCCGTTGACACGCGGCGCTGGCCCGGAGGATGGAGAGGCAGCGTGCCCGCGCCAACCGCGAGCAACGCTGTTCCTATCCCGCCATCGCCTGACCATGACAAGGCCCCGCTTCGCAGCGGGGCCTTGTCCTTTCTCGCAGTGGTCCGAGCGCTCGATTACGTCGACTGTGTCGCCACGGGCTTCTCGCCCGCGTCGCTCGCGTCCTTCTCGAACGTCGCCTTGAACAACAGCTCGTCCTCGCCCTCGGCGTGATCGATCGAGATGTGGTTCTTGCCGTGCAGCACGCCGCTGAGCAACTGCTCGCTCAGCGGGTCCTCGATATAGGTGCCGAGCGCCCGACGGAGCGGGCGGGCGCCGAAGTCGGGGTTGTACCCCTTGTCGATCAGGAACTCCTTCGCCGCAGCCGTCAGCTCCATCTCGAAGCCTTGCTCCCTGATCCGCTTGGCGACCTTCGAGACCTCATACTCGATGATCTGCACCAGGTCGGCCCGGTTGAGCGGGCGGAACACGATCACGTCGTCCAGACGGTTGATGAACTCGGGACGGAAGAACCGCTCGATCTCCTTGAGCAGGATCGTCTTGATGTTCTCGTGGCTCCGCTCCTCGTTCGCGGGCTGGAAGCCGAAGCCCCCGCCGCCCTTGATCAGGTCGGCCCCGATGTTGCTGGTCATAATCAGAATCGTGTTCTTGAAGTCCACGTGCCGGCCGAACGAGTCGGTCAGCCGCCCCTCCTCCATGATCTGGAGGAGCATGTTGAACACGTCCGGGTGCGCCTTCTCGACCTCGTCGAGCAGCACCACGGCGTAGGGCCGCCGGCGGATCTGCTCGGTGAGCTGCCCGCCCTCCTCATACCCGACGTAGCCGGGAGGCGCGCCGACGAGACGGCTGACCGTGTGCTTCTCCATGTACTCGGACATGTCGAGGTGGATCAGCGCGTCGGCGTCGCCGAACATGAACTCGGCCAGCGCCTTGCTCAGCAGCGTCTTGCCCACGCCCGACGGGCCCACGAAGATGAACGAACCCATCGGGCGCTTCGGGTCCTTCAGCCCCGCCCGCGCCCGACGGATCGACTTGCTGATCGCCTTGATCGCCTCGTCCTGGCTGACGACCTGCTTGTGCAGCTCCTCCTCGAGGTGCATGAGCCGCGCGGCCTCCTCGGCCTCGAGCTTCTGGAGCGGCACGCCCGTCATCTTGCTGACGACCTCCGCGATCACCTCCTCGTCCACCTCGCCGTCGATCTCCTGAGAACGCGCCCGCCACTCGGCCTGCATGTCCTCCTTCTTCTTCTGGAGTCGGCTCGCCTGGTCACGAAGCTCCGCCGCCTTCTCGTAGTCGGCGTTCTTGACCGCGTCGTCCTTCTCGATCGTCAGCCGCTCGATGTCGGCCTCGATCTCCGCCAGGTTTGGCGGCTTGCTCATGCTGCGGATGCGCACCCGCGCACCCGCCTCGTCGATCACGTCGATCGACTTGTCGGGCTGCACGCGCCCCGTGATGTACCGCCCGCTCAGCTCGACCGCGGCCGCGACCGCGGCGTCGGTGATCTTCACGCGGTGGTGCTCCTCGTACTTGTCGCGGAGCCCCTTCAAGATCTCGATCGTCTGCGCGTTGCTGGGCGGGTCGACCGGGATCGACTGGAAGCGCCTCGCCAACGCCGCGTCCTTCTCGATGTACTTGCGGTACTCGTCGAACGTCGTGGCGCCGATGCACTGGATCTCGCCGCGGGCCAGCGCCGGCTTGAGCACGTTGGACGCGTCGATCGCGCCCTCCGCCCCGCCCGCGCCCACCAGCGTGTGCAGCTCGTCGATGAACAGGATCACGTTCTTGGCGCGGCGGACCTCGTTCATCACCGCCTTGATCCGTTCCTCGAACTGCCCGCGGTACTTCGTGCCAGCGACCATCATCGCCAGGTCGAGCACCACCAGCCGCTTGTCGAACAGGATCTCGGGCACGTCGTTCGACACGATCCGTTGGGCCAGGCCCTCGATGATCGCGGTCTTGCCCACGCCCGCCTCGCCCAGCAGCACCGGGTTGTTCTTCGTCCGCCGGCAGAGCACCTGCGTGACGCGCTCGATCTCATTGATGCGGCCGATCACCGGGTCGAGTTGACCCTCGCGCGCCAGCTCGGTCAGGTCGCGCCCAAACGAATCCAGTGCCGGCGTCTTGGACTTGCCCTTCGCCTTCGCCGCGCCGGGCTCGCCGCCCCCCGCGATCGCCGACTCGCCCTCGGCCTCGCTCTCGCCACCGGCGCCGAGCAGATTGAGCACCTCCTCGCGCACCTCGTCGAGCTTGAGCCCCAGGTTCATCAGCACCTGCGCCGCGACACCGTCGTGCTCGCGCAGCAGGCCAAGCAGCAGGTGCTCGGTGCCCACGTAGTTGTGGTTGAGGCTGCGGGCCTCTTCGATCGCGCACTCGATGACCTTCTTGGCCCGCGGCGTCTGGGGCAGCTTGCCCATCATCACCACCTCGGGCCCGGCCTTGACCAGCTTCTCGACCTCGAGACGGACCTTCCGCAGGTCCACGTCGAGGTTCTTGAGCACGTTCGCGCCAACCCCCGAGCCTTCCTTCACCAGCCCGAGCAGGATGTGCTCGGTCCCGATGTACTCGTGGTTGAAACGCTGCGCCTCCTGGTTCGCCAGCGCCATCACCTTGCGGGCACGGTCCGTGAATCGCTCAAACATGCCAGACTCCCTCGTGCCGCCCAACACACCGCGACACCGTGCATGACCACCACCCTGTTGTGGTGGATGAAGGCCCCCGGAACGCGGCGGCGCCCCGAGAGTGCATACGTCCGAATCTGACCTTCGGTCGCCGCATCATCACAATGTACGACGCCGCGGGCAGATTCACACACGGTATCGGCTGCACCCACCATGCCAGCGTGTCCCAACCTGAGAATCGGGGATCGATCGCCCGTGATTCCCGGTTTCACCAGAATCCACCACTTCACGGGACCGCCGAAGGGCACGCCCGAACCCGTCCACCTGCCGATCTGGCGGGCCGTAGCGCGTCGCGGCGACGGACGCGGCTGGGAATCTATCCCCCATATCCGGTGGCAATCCGCGGGTCCGCAACCACGCGAATCGGCAACACCCGCTCGTCGATGCTCCCGTCGTGGAGGTCGCGCATCACGACCTTGAGCCGGTAGGCCCCCACCGTCAGCGTCCGGGGCAGCTCGATCTGGTTGACCACGAAGTAGTCACGGAGGCGAGACTTGGTCTGGTAGGCCGTGACCTCCTCGGGCCGGCGCCAGGCCAGCAGGCCGTCCGACTCGTGGTAGAGCTGGAGTTCCTGCCCGAGCTTGACCTCCCAGTCCGAGCCATCGCTTCCCTCGGACACCGGCGTCTGGTCGAAGTGGGACAACTCTGTGTAGATGATCATCCGCATCGGCGAGCCCGCCATGAACGCATCGCCGCCCAGCTCGGTGTACCGCCCGAATCCCTCGACGCGCGAACAGAGCTTCAGCACCGAGATCCGCATCGGCCTCGATTCACTCAATTCCTCCGACTTCGCCGCGAGCGCATCCGCCAGCTTGTCCGGATCGGCCTCGAGACCCGAGAGCACTCCCAGCAGCGCAGCAACCGTCTCTCGCTCGTCGATCGGCAGCCCGGCGATCATCGCCTCGAGCCCCGCCACGTCCTCCCCGCCCATCGCCTTGAGCGCCACGAGCCGCAGCGCGAGCGCGTAGGGGTCATCGCCCTCGATACGCCGCAGCACAGCGGCCGCCTCGCCCGTCAGCGCTCTCAACTGCTCCTGGAGCGACGGCTCGGGGCTCATCGGCTTGTCCTCGGTCGCCTCCGCGGTCGCCGGGCTGGGGTCTGCGGGTTTCTGCGCCACTTCCTCGGCGGCGGGCTCCGGTGACGCCGCGGCTTCGGCACCAGCCCCCCGCGGCTGCGCCGGCGGGTTGAGCAACCCATCCGCCTCGGCCATGCCGCGCTGATAGTTGGCGATCATCTGATCGACGTCGGGCTTCGGCCCGGCGTTCTGATTCGCCTGGTCCTTGAAGAGGGCATTCAGCCCCGAATCCACGGGCTTGTCGCTCGCCTGCTTGGGCGTCGAAGAGCACCCGCCCGCAGCCAGCAACGCCGCACCCAGCCACCACATCCTGTGTCGGTTCACCCGGACCTCCTGTCCAGCCGCGCTGTTTCGTGTTGTATCGGCGTGCGGGCGTCCACGGCTTTGCAACCTGTGCGCGTTGGCGCAGCACGTGCGCAGGACCGCCGCGGGCCATCACTCCCATGTGCCACGGCCGTGCCGGCCGTGCCGCCTTTTCTTTGGCGCCAGTCCTGCGTTCGCACGGCCGACACGGCCGTGGCACACGGGATCGGGCTCAGCGCAACGTCTGCGCGAACCGTCCCGCCAGCACCTCGAGCGAGATCTCGGGCTTGCCCACACCGCTCTTGCCCTTTGCGTCGACCTCGAGCGCCTCGTCGAGCAGCCGGCGGAGCGTCGCCGCGTCGGCCCGCTTCGCCCCTGCCTCGACCGGGCTGAGCCGGAAGCCCCACAGCTTGCGGGCCTTGCCCACCTCGGCCGCGGGGGTCCGCCCCCTCGCCGCGAGTGCGTGCATATTCGCCGCGAGCTGGACCGCCGACATCGCGACGGGCACGTGCGCATCCCGCGGGGCGCTCTCGAGGATCCGCCGCACCGACCCGATCGCCCGCTCCGGGTCGCCCGAAAGCAGGGGCTCCTGCACCGTCCAGGGGTCGATCTCGCGCGAGCTCGCCGACATCTCCCACACCAGTTCGGGCGTGATCCGCCCCCCCGCCGCGAGCGAGAGCTTGGCGATCTCCGAGGCGAGTCGCGCGAGGTCGGTCCCGACGCGGTCGACGAGCATCGACGCGGTCCGCTCGTCGATATCGGTCTCGTGCCGCTTCTTCGCCCTCACGCGGCACCACTTCATCGCCTGCTCGCCCGTGACCTCCTTGCACTCGACGATAACGCCGACCGCCTCGATCATCTTGTCGAGCTTGCCCTTGTGCCACGTCTCCGCCCGCAGCAGCAGCGTCGCCCCGTCGCAGGGCGCCTGGGCGTACCGCTCGACCAACGCCCGGCTCGCCCCACCCACAAACCCCTCGGCGTTGTCGACGATCACCAGCTTGTGCTCGCTCATCAGCCCGAAGCTGCGGCACTCATCCAGAATCGTCGCCGCCTCGTCCTTCTCCCCGTCGAACAGAAAGACGTCGACCCCGCCGTGGGCCTGGATGAGGGCCTCCTTGAGCTCGCTGGTGTGGTGCGAGCGGAGGAAGGCCTCCTTGCCCTTGAGCAGGACGACGCGGCAGGAGGGGTCAGGGGCCTTGGGTCTGGATGGTGGCTTCTTGGCCATGCGAGAGTCAGGGTATGCTAAGTCCGCGTCGCCGATGGAACGATCGTTCTTGCCTACAACACAAACGACGCCACCACCGCGTCCAAAATCCCCATCAGCGCCGCGCCCGCGATGATCCCGGCGCAGATCGGCTCGTGGTTCTCCACCCACAGGTTGTCCGGCATCTCCGGGTCCGACTTCGTGCGCCCCACGCCCAGCAGCCAGAAGATGATCGCCCCCGCCGACATCGCGAAGATCGACTCGAAGTTGATCACGAACGCCAGGCCCAGCGCGATCGGGCTCAGCGGCATCTTGCCCTTCGTGAACACGCGCCCGAACTCGAGGAACAGCCCCAGCAGCCCCCCGATGATCACCGCGTAGAGCACGCTCGGGTGCAGCCCGCTCAGCCCGTGCGTCAAAGCCTCGGCCACCGCCTTCCACACCGTCGCGCTCGGCATCGGGAACTGGTTGTTCTGGATGTTGCCCAGCGTCGCCGCGGTCGCCTCGACCGTCGACGTGTCGATCGCGCTGTTGCCCTTGATGAACAGGATGAAGAACAGCGGCACGCTCGCGATCGACCCCGCGATGATCCCGATCACGTGCCCGATCGCCTGCTGCCTGGGCTTGGCCCCGAGCATGTAGCCGGGCTTGATGTCCATGAGCAGGTTCGACGCGTTCGACACCGTCTCGGCCGTGAGGCTCGCGGTCGCGACGTTGGTCGTGGTCTGGCCCGGGCTGATGAGCCCGTAGAACAGCTGCGTCACCTTGCTCGTCGCCCCGACCGGCGTCGTCCCCGTCAGCGCCGTCGAACTCGCCGCGACCAGCGCCAGGATGAACGCCAGCGGCAGCCCGACCAGGCAGACCCACACCTCGACGCCGAAGTAGGCCTTGGCCATGAACGCCGCGATGACGCTGAGGATCGGCACCCCGATCAACGAGACACTGAACGGCAGCTCGATGTGCCCGAGCACATCCGCGCCCTTTTTCTTCTTCTTGCCGAAGATCGCCCCGAACGCGGCGAGGAACGCCTGCGGCTTGGCGAGCAGCGAGGTGAACGATGCCGCCACCATGCACGCGACGCCCGGCCAGAGCGCCCACGTCGTGATCGGGCGGAAGCCGAACACCGCGTCGCCCCCCGCGAGCGAACCCGCGGCGGGCAGGATCGCCCCCTGGTGGATCATGATCGGCGCCAGAACCGCGTAGTTGATCAGCCCGCCCAGCAGCAGCGACAGCCCCGCGCGGATGCCCATCAGCCCGCCCGCGCCCATCAGCGCGATGTCGAGCGCCGGATCGAGCGTGAGCTGGCGTGCGTCGATCCCGCCGATCGCGGGCGCCTTGAGCCCGAGCTTGGCGAACAACATCGCGATCGTGTCGCCCAGGGCCTCGGGAAGCGCCCAGATCTTCGCTTCGAGGTTCGTGTACGCCTCCCGCAGGTGTGTCACGGCGTCGCTCATCTGCGCGTGCAACTGTGCGGTGACGCCGAGACCAGCGTCGGTCGCCGCCTGAATCTGCTGATCGATGGCCTTCACCTCGCCCTTGGCATCCTTGAGTGCGCCGTACTCAGCCGCGTGGAGACCAAGGAGATGGGCCTGGACCCATTGCTGGATCGCCCCCGACTGCAAGAACTTGATGAACCCCGCCGCGAGCGCCGTGACCAGCAGGATGCGGGCCTTGATGACTCCCGCCGCCCCCTCGGCCGAGTGCAGCGCGTCCATCACCACGCCGCACGCACGCCCCTCGGGGAACGGGTGCTGCTCGTCGTTGATGAACCGCCGCTTGAGCGGGAACGCGAACAGCACCCCCAGGATCGACACCACGATGTTCCACGTCAGCATCTGCCACCACGGCAGCAGCCGCCCGTCGATGAGCATGTAGGCCACCAGCGAAGAGATCAGGGGGCTGGTCATATACCCCGCGGCCGTCGCGATCGACTGCACGCAGTTGTTCTCGAGGATCGTGAACTCGTTGGCCAGGTGCGACCGCTGGAGGATCTTGAAGAACGAGAAGGCGAGGATGACGCTCGTGATGCCCACGCCCAGCGACCACCCCGTCTTGGCCCCGATGTAGAGGTTGGTCGCGCTGAGGAACCCGCCCAGGAAGAACCCCATGATGGCCGATCGGATGGTGAGCTGGGGCATGTCGCCCCGGAAGACGTTCTCGAGCCACCACCGGTCCTTCTGCTCGAGGGACCAGTCACGGATCTGTTCGTCGGTCAGGTGGGGAATGGCCATGGTGCGGCGAGTGTAGTGGGAAAGGGAGCAGGCGGCACACCCGGTTGCGGGGCGTCGTGATTGGTCCCTCGGCAGGCCCGCGTCTTGGTGCACCACTCGCCCAGGTTCTGGCCCAGCCGACACTTCATCAAGCACAGCCGCTCACGTGTTGGATCCACCGGCGCCGCCCAACCTCCCCCCGCCCTTCCGTACAATCCCCCCGCCCATGGTCCTCACCCTCACCATCATCGAAGGCCCAGACGCCGGCAACGCCTTCCAGGTGCCCGCCAACGAGCCCCAGCTCATCGGGCGGTCGAGCGAGGCCCTGCCCATCACCGACACTACCGTCAGCCGGCGGCACGCCGAGCTCACCCCCGATGCCGGCACGTGGTTCATCCGAGACCTCCAGAGCCAGAACCACACCCACGTCAACGGCGTCCAGATCGACGAGCGCACCCGGGTCCGCGACGGCGACCTCATCCGCGTCGGCGCCACCGTCTTCCTCGTGGGCGAGGCCGAGACCCGACGCATCAACACCGTCGAGATCGTCGACGAGGACCGCCTCGACAGCGAGGTCGAGCACCGCCTGCCCTCCAATGAAGACTCGGTCATCCTCGCCGAGCCCGAACCCAGCCGGGCCGCCGTCGACCATCTCCGCGTGATCTACCAGCTCACCGCGCTGACCAGCCAGCTCCTCGACCGGGCCGACCTGCTCAACGAGGTGATGGAGCTCGTGTTCAACGAGTTCGAGCCCGAGCGCGGCGTGATCATGCTGCTCGACAAACCCAGGACGAAAGAGCAGCTCCAGGAGTCGGGCGATATCCCCCCCGAGGGCGACATCCCACTCGTCGGCATCGACATGGAGCCCGCCGTCGTCAAGTACGCGACGCTCCCGCCCGACGACGACGACGAAGCGACCATCCACGTCTCCAAGACCATCCTCACCCACTGCGTCAGGGAGGGCGAGGGCATCCTCAGCTCTAACGCCCAGGCCGACCCGCGCTTCCAGGCGGGCGATTCGATCGCCCGCTACAACATCCGGTCGGCCATTTGCAGCCCGATCACCTTCGGCGACCGCACGTTCGGCGCGATGTACATCGATTCTTCAATCGCCAACTACACCTTTACCCGCGAGCAGCTCGCGCTGCTGAACGCGATCGGCGCCCACACCGCGCTCGCCCTCGCCAACGCCGAGCAGACGGCCCGACGCCTGCACACCGAGCGTCTCGCGGCGATCGGCGAGACCGTCGCGAGCCTGTCCCACTCGATCAAGAACATCCTCCAGGGCCTCCGGGGCGGGGCCGACGTCGTCGAGATGGGCCTCAAGAAGGGCGACCTCAAGGTCTCGACTGGTGGGTGGGAGATCCTCAGGCGCAACCTCGACCGCATCGTGACGCTCACGATGAACATGCTCGCCTTCAGCCGGCCCAAGCACGTCGAGCTCGAACTGACCAATGTCGGGCCGCTGATGCGCGAGTGCGCCGACCTGCTCGCCGACTACTGCGAGGAGAACAAGATCGCCCTCGTGGTCGACGCCGACCCCGAGATGCCCCCCGTCCCGCTCGACCAGAACCTGATGCACCAGGCTCTGATGAATCTGCTCACCAACGCCGTCGAGGCGGTGCCCCCTGAGGAGGGTGTCGTTTCCGTCCGCATCCGCTACCACGAGCCCGACTTCGCCAACCCCCGCCGCAAGCGGCCAGTGCTCGAGATCAGCGTCATCGATAACGGCCCGGGCATCCCCAAGAAGAAGCTCAACTGGATCTTCGAACCCTTCCACACGACGAAGGGCATCAAGGGCACGGGCCTGGGACTCGCGGTGACCAAGCGGATCGTCACCGATCACCGCGGACGCATCCATGTCGAGTCGGTCGAGGGCAAGGGGGCCGCGTTCCGTGTGCTCATCCCGGCCGACCTCGACCAGCACGCCGACCCCTCCGCGACCGACGGGGGACCGGGCACCGCGATGCTCCGTGGACTTTAAGGGTCAAAATAGCCGGAATCTAAGGCTACTTTTGGGTCCTTTGCCTATGGCCCGCCCCTGACCACGCTCCAAGAATGGACCCTCCCGACCAGAATCCCGTAGTTGTGCCATGGAGCCAGATGTGAACGCCCCACCCGGCCTTGACCCTGTGAGTGAAGAGGTCTTTGTCTGCACCAGCTGCCAGCTGCCGCTTCCGCTCAGGATCTGCCCTACCTGCGATGAGGCCCGCAGCGTGAGCTGCGCCGGCTGCGGCGCTCGATACCGCGGCATCGTGCTCGAGGTCCCGGATCTTGAGCACAACATCCGGGTCGTCGCGAGCAATTAAGTCAAGCGGTTCGAACGGACGCGAGCCGATCCTCGATCGCGCCCACGGCCTTCCCGATTGCTCGCTCGAGGTCGTCGTTGACGATGAACAGGTCGTACGCCCCGCTCGCCCGCGCGTCGGCGATCTCACGCTTCGCTTCCGCGAACCGGCGCTGGATCACGTCCTCGCCCTCGCGCGCCCGCCCGCGCAGCCGCTCGAGCAGCGATGCCTCGCTCGGCGGCAGGATGAAGATCCCGAACGCGTCGGGCCGCTTCTGCTTGACCTGCGCCGCGCCCTGCACGTCGATCTCGAGCACGACCACGCGCCCCGCGGCCATCCGCTCGTCGACCCACGCGCTCGGCGTGCCGTAGCGGTGCCCGAACACCTCGGCCCATTCGAGCAACTCGTCGGCCCCGACCATCCCCTCGAATTCACCAGGTGTCTTGAAGAAATAGTCCACGCCCTCGACCTCGCGCACGCGGATCGGCCTCGTCGTCGCGCTCACGCTCAACTCGGCGTCCTCGACACGCTCGATCATCGCTCGCGTGATCGTCGTCTTCCCCACACCGCTCGGACCGCTGATGATCGTCAACAAACCCTTCACTCCAATCCGTCCCCGGGCCCGTCGCCGGGCCCGCCCACGAGCAGCCGCTCCAACACGGCCATCCTCACCGCGACGCCGCACGAAACCTGATCGAGCACGATCGAGCGGGGCAACTCGATCCCGTCGCCGTCCGCGACCGCGTCATCGATCTCCATTCCGCGGTTCATCGGGCCCGGGTGCATCACCACCGCGTCGGGCCGCATCCGCTTCGCCCGCGCCGTTGTGAGCGCATAGCCCGCGCGGTACTCGCGCCGCGAGGCGATCCCCTTGCCCCCGTGCCGCTCGAACTGCACCCGCAGCATCTGCACCGCGTCGGCCCGCCCCAACACCGCGTCGAGGTCCCGCTCGACCTTCGCCCCGAGCGCCCCCAGCGACCGCGGCGCCTGCGCCGGGGGGCCCACCAGCACCACCTCGGCCCCCAGCGCCGTCATCGCGATCACGTCCGACCGCGCTACCCGGCTCGCATTCACGTCGCCCACGATCGCCACGGTCAGCCCGGTCAGATCGAACGTCTCGGCCCGTCCCTTCGCCCGCGCCATCGCCAACACGTCGAGCAGCCCCTGCGTCGGGTGCTCGTGCTTGCCGTCGCCCGCATTGAGCACGCTGCATTTCACCGCCCGCGCGATCAGGTGGGGCCCGCCCGCCTGCTTGACGCGCACCACGATCGCGTCGACACCCATCGCCTCGATCGTGCGCGCCGTGTCGTCCAGCGTCTCGCCCTTGCTCAGCGAGGTTCCCGAGCCCGACAGATCCACCGCCTCGGCTCCCAGCCGCTTGGCGGCGAGCACAAAGCTCGTCCGTGTCCTGGTCGAGTCCTCGAAGAACACCGTCGCGACCGTCTTGCCCGCGAGCGGCTTGCCCTTCTCGCCGGGCTGCATGAACGCCTGGGCCCGCACGAGCAACGCTCGCATCGTCGCGGGGCTCATCCCCTCGAGTTGCAGCAGGTGTCGCGTCGCGTCCGGCATCGCCCGGAGTGTACCCCCTGGACGCCCCAGCCCCTCGCGCACGATCGTGCTCATCGCGACCATCCCTCCACCGCGGGCCCGCCCGCGATCAGGAATCCAGATCCACCCCGCCATCGGGGGCGCCGCCATCCGGCGACCCCTCGCTCTCCTCGCCGTAGTAGTGAGGCGACGGGACCTCCTCCTCGCCGATCACCCAGGGCCGCGTCCGCACCACGTGCCACTCGCGCACCCCGCCCTCGAGCCGCACCGTCATCGCCTGGATGATGGGGCGCCCCGTGGGAGAAGCGCCCAGCTCACCCACCGGGCGCAGCACGTCGACCTCGGCCTTCGTCCCCCGCACCCAGATCCGCGTCACGTGGTAGGTGGGCAGCCCCTCCAGCCCCCGCGCCATCGGCACCACGTCGCCGCCGACCCGGCTCGCGATCACGCCGTACGCCCGGTCATTCACCCCCTCCGGCAGATTGACCACGATCGTCCCACCGCCGGCCGGCGGGTAGCGGTCGATCACGTACCGCAGCGAGACGGTCATCAGCTCGTCGGCCGGCGGCCCGCTGATCGAGTCCGAAGCGAGCTGCCAGTCCGCCGGCGGGTAGGTCGTGTAGCCCACGCAGCCGGTCAGCAAAGCCAGCCCCATGATCACGGCGAGTGCCCGCGACATATCCGCCTCCTTCTTCACCATTTCCCGAAGCCCCGCACGGCGCTCCGTGTGCAGGGTAGGTCGCGATCCGCCGCGCCCGATTCCACCCCGGCCGCGCGGCGCGGCACGAAATATGCCACGCACGCCCCACGCCGGCCGCGAAGACGCCAGAATACCCCATGCCCGAAGCCGACACCATCACACCGCGTTGCCCCACACCCCCCGCACCTCCCGAGCGCTCGGGCAAGTCCTTCGTTGTCGGCGTTTCCGGCGCCTCCGGCGCCCCCTACGCCGCCCGCACGCTCGAGCAACTCCTCGTCTCGGGGGCCGAGGTCCATCTGGTCGTCACCAAGCACGGCCGACGCCTGCTCGCCGACGAGCTGGGCGTCACCCGCCTCGAGTTGGCCGACCTCTGCCCCAATCTCGCGCCCGTGCCGGGCCTAGCCGACCGGCTCATCGTCCACCCCAACGAGGACGTCGGCGCTGTCATCGCCTCGGGCTCGTTCCTCCACCACGGCATGGCCGTGGTCCCCTGCTCGTCGACCAGCCTCGGCGCGATCGCGTCGGGCTCGGGCTCGAACCTGCTCACCCGGGCGGCGATCGTGACGCTCAAGGAGCGGCGCCCGCTGATCGTCTGCCACCGCGAGATGCCGCTGGGGCTGATCGACATCGAGAATCTGCGCACGCTCGCGCTCGCCGGCGCGACCCTGTGCAGCCCCAACCCGGGCTTCTACCTCAGGCCCGCGAGCGTGCACGACATCGTCGACTTCACCGTGGGCAAGGTGCTCGACCTGCTGGGCGTAGACCATCACCTGCGGATCAGGTGGACGGGCTGAAGCAGCGTCGACACGCTCTCGGCGCTCGCTTGCAGAAGGAAGAGGGTTCACGACAGAGAACACAGAGAGGGAATCCGGGTTCTTCATTGCGTGTGGCGCTCGGACGTTGCGCCACGAGATCGATCCCTGATCGATCAGAACTGCTTCTTCTCTGTGTCCTCTGTGCCTCTGTGGTGAATCAGTTCTTCTTCCACCAACCACACCGAATCACCAACACCCATTCCCCGTATCATCAATCGTGTACACCGAAGACGGCAAGCTCCTCAACCGCATGCTCCACGAGGCCGTGGGCGATGGGCCGCTCGCCGGGGCCAACGCGATCGCCCGCGAGCTGCACGCGCTGTGCGAGCAGGCGGGCGACGCCGACGAGCACGAGGCGCGAGACCGGGCCGCCGCCCGCATCGCCTCGCTCGACGAGGCGACGGTCGCCGACGTGCTCCGCCTCGTCACCGTCCGCTTCCACCTGCTCAACAAGGCCGAGCAGCTCTCGATCGCGGAGATCAATCGCCGGCGCGAGGGCGAGGCGACCGCGGCCTCGCCCCGAGCCGAGTCGCTCGACGAGGCGACGGTGCACCTGCAACGCGCCGGGTGGGACGCGCCCCGCGTACGCGACCTGCTCGCGACGCTCGACATCGAGCCCACGCTGACGGCGCACCCCACCGAGGCCCGCCGCCGGACGATCCTCGACAAGCAGCTCTCGGTCGCCCGGTGCGTCACCGAACTTCGGAGGAAAGACCTCCTGCCTCGGGAGCGAGACGAGATCGAAGACCGTCTCCGGCGGATCATCGCGACCCTGCTCGTGACCGATGACGTGCGGGCCCGCCGGCTCGAGGTGCCCGAGGAGGTCCGCAACGGGCTCTACTACCTGCGATCCTCGATCTGGCAGACGGTGCCCCGGCTCATGCGCGACCTCGTCCACGCGGCGCGGACCGCGTGGGGCGAGGATGCTGGCGCGATCGTGCTCGCCGACCTCCCCCCCCTGCTACGCTACCGCTCGTGGATCGGGGGCGATCGCGACGGCAACCCCAACGTCACCCACGAGGTAACGCGGCGAACCATCGCGACGCTCCGCGAGACCGCCGCCGAGCTCTGGGACGGCGAGCTCGAGAACCTCCGTCAGCAGCTCAGCATCTCGATCCGGCGTGCGCCGAAGCCGCGCGAATTGATCGAACGCATCGAGGCCGACCACGCGCGCGTGCCGGGGGGCTGGATCTCACCGCGGGCCTCGGAGATGCTCGAGTACGAGCCTTTCCGCTATCGCCTGAGGCAGATGCGGGCGTTCATGTGCCACGACGAGGCGTACGACGGGGCCGCGCTGCTCGACGACCTGCTCCTGCTCCGCCGCTCGCTCGTCGAGATCGGGCTCGCGGAGGTCGGCGAGCGCGGGCCGCTCGCCGACGCGATCGTCCGCGCCCGCGTGTTCGGCTTCCACCTCGCCGCTCTCGACATCCGCCAGCACAGCCGTGTGCACGCCGAGGCGGTGGGTGAGCTGCTCGGCGCGGGGGGCGTTGCGGACAACTACGCCGACATGAGCGAGGACGAACGCCTGGCCGTCCTGAGCGCCGAGGTCGCGTCGCCCCGCCCGCTCCGCCCGATCGGCGTCCAGCTGAGCGAGCAAACCACCGAGCTGCTCGCGACGCTCGAGGTTGTCCGCGACGCGGTGGCCCGCGAGCCCGCGTCGGTGCGCTCGTACATCATCTCGATGACCGACAGCGTGAGCGACGTGCTCGAGGTGCTGCTGCTCATGAAGGAGACCGGGCTCTACCGCCCGGGCCTCGCCGGGACCGACTCGGGGGCGCGGAGCCTGCTGCACATCGTGCCGCTCTTCGAGACGATCGACGATCTCGAGCGCGCGCCCAGGCTGACCGGCGCGATCCTCGACCACCCCGCCTACCGCCGCCATCTCGTCGCGCTCGCCAACGAGTTCGACGCCCCGCTCATGCAGGAGATCATGCTGGGCTACTCCGACTCGAACAAGGACGGTGGCTTCTTCATGGCCAACACCGCCCTCCACGCCGCCCAGCAGGCGATCGCCGAGGCCGTCCGCGCGCGGGGCGTCGAGCTCCGCTTCTTCCACGGGCGGGGCGGCACCGTGGGCCGGGGCGGCGGACGCGCCGGGCGGGCCATCCTCGCGACGCCCCCCGCGGCCCGGACCGGGCGCATCCGCTTCACCGAGCAGGGCGAGGTGATCTCATTCCGCTACGCGATGCCGGAGATCGCGAGGCGGCATCTCGAGCAGATCGTCCACGCGGCGATGCTCGCGGGGGCCCAGCGCGACGCCGAGCCCATGTCACGCGAGCTTTCCAAGATCTACCACGACATGGCCCACCGCTCGATGGCGGCGTACCGGGGCCTGATCGACGCGCCCGCGTTCTGGGCGTGGTTCCTCGACGCGACGCCCATCGCGAGCATCGCGGGGCTGCCGATCGCGAGCCGGCCCGTGTCGCGCGCGAAGGGCGGGTTCACGTTCGACAGCCTGCGGGCGATCCCGTGGGTCTTCTCGTGGATCCAGATCCGGGCGCTCGTTCCGGGCTGGTTCGGTCTGGGCACCGCGATGGGCGAGCTCAGCGACGACCACCGCGCCCTGATCGCCCAGGACTTCGAACGGGGCGGCTTCCTCGCCACCGTCCTCGACAACGCGATGCAGGAGATGGCCCGCGCCCGCCCCCCCATCGCCCGCCGCTACGCCCTCGCCGCCCAAGGGGGCGACACCATCTGGCCCGCGATCGAACGCGAGTTCGCCTCCGCCCGCGACGCCCTGCTCGCGTTGACCGGCCGACCGTCGCTGCTCGCCCACTCGAAGGCGATCGAGCGGGCGATCGCCTACCGCAACCCCTGGACCGACGTGCTCAACCTCATCCAGATCGACCTGCTGGGCCGGGCGCGCCGGGGCACCGACGCCGACCGTGAGCGCCTGACCCCCCTGCTGCAATCGAGCGTGAACGGCATCGCGGCGGGAATGCAGTCGACGGGGTGAGGGGTGGCGTCACGACCCCTCAGTTGCTTCCGCCCCGGGCAAGGTCTGTGGGAGTTCGAGTTCGATTGCGCCCACAATCCTCTTGGCGACGTATACGCGGTTGTAGTTCCGCCCCGTGACCTCCGTCAGGATTCCCTTCTCGACAAGACGGTCGACATGGCGCTGCGCGGCCTGCGGACGGATCTCCAGCCGCTTCGCCACATCGGCAGTTCGCACCGCTGGTCTCGTGAACAGCCAATCGACAAGTTCACGGAGCAGCGCGGACGCTCTCGGCTCCGTGACAAGCTCGATATAGTCCCGGCGGAGTTCGAGCAATGCCGCGGCACGTTTCTCCGCGTCGTCGGCCTGATGCGCGAGTGCACGGCAGAAGAAGAGAATCCAATCCAGCCACCGACCTTCGAGCGTGACCCGGAGCATCAAGTCGAAGTACAGGTCTCTGTGGCGGTCGAAGAATGAACTGATATCGATCAGCGGCCGGCTCAGCAGCCCGCCCCGGCAGATCTGCAGGATGATCAGCATTCGGCCGAGCCGGCCGTTCCCGTCCGCGAATGGATGGATCGTCTCGAATTGGTAGTGGGCAAGTGCCGCAGACACGACGCGTGGCACAGGCGGTGGTGACATCCGAAGGAAGGAATCCAGGCCGTCCATACATGCCTGGACATGCTCCGCGGGCGGCGGAACGAACCTCGCGTGCTCGAAGCCCTCCTCTTCACCCTGCAAATAGACCTGCCCGATTCTGTACTGCCCGGGTCCCTTGTCGTGGCCTCGGACACCGCTGCTCAACAGGATCTGGTGCATGCCACGCAGGAGTGTCTGGTTGAGCGGCATCTCCGAGCGAAGCCCGTGATCCAGCGCCTCAAGGTAGTTCCGCACCTCGCGTGGCTCGTTCCGAGTTACTTCGTCCGTGCCGGTCAGAACGATCTCCTCGGCCGACGCAACGGTGTTCTCGATGCGCGATGACGCTTGAGCCTCACGGATCCGAAACGGATTCGCAAGCAGATGAGGGTTCGGAAGTGTGCGGGCGACCCCGTCCAGGCCTGCAAGGGCCACATTTGCCGCTTCAATCTCCGCCCATGCGGCTTTCAGAATCGCATCCGGGTCGATCGTCTGGGTGAGCGCGAAGGGAAGAAACGCGTGCCCTTCAAAGGAGAGAGGAAGTGCCGCCTTGTGCGGAAGCCATTCGGTTCCGCTCGTCAGAACCAACTCACCCGGGGCGTTTGGGAGAAGATTGGGCCACCGTGCCATTGAACAAGTATAGGCATTTTGGCAATGAAATGCCCGTATTTCCAGATTGTTGTTCAATTACAGGGCAAATCAATCGCTTCCGTTCAATTGGATCGCCCCCGCCCCCGTCCCCGCCGCTCATCCCGGTTCAACTCCACCGATACCCCCCCAAGCAGGTGGACCGCCTGGTGCCCCAGAACCCCGCACAGATCCTTGACCAGATCCGGCACCAGCCGCACCCGGGTCTTGCTCTCGGGTGAGAGGGTCACGAATGCCTTCTCTGTCTCCACCAGCAGGTCGAACGGCACGGGCCGGCCCACGCTGTCGTCGGTCACCCGGTCGGCCTCGGTCGCTCCGGGCTCGTAGTCGGCCAGCAGCCGCCGGATCTCGTCGAGCGACCGCCGCGATGAGCCGTTGAGCGTCCGCTCCCGCATGGTGATCACAAGCTTGCCCCGCTCGAGCGGCTGCCCGTCGATCGGCACCAGCTTGTCGACGATGATCTGCGGATTCCCCCGGCTGTGGTCCACCCGCCCCAGCACGAACACGGGCCGGTCGGCGGGCTGCCCATCAGCCCCGTAGAGCAGATGGCTGAACTGCGCGAACACGTTGGCGAACATCACCGCCTCCGCGGTGCCGGTCGTGTCCTCGAGCATCAGGATGCCCATCTTCTGGCCCGCCGAGCGGCCCGACTTGGTCACGATCGTGCGCACACTCTGCACCATCGCGGGCAGCACCACCCGCTTGTCCTGGGGCTGGGGCTTGAGGTCGGCGCACGTCAGCTGGCTGAACACGCCCGTCCAGTCGCTCCACTCCTCGAGCGGGTGGCTCGAGACGTAGAACCCGATCGTCTCCTTCTCCTGCTTGAGCGTCTCCGCCTCGCTCCACGGATTCGCGGCGGCGAGCGGCGTCTCCTCGGCCGCGGGCGCCGTGTCGTCGTCACCGCCGAAGCCGAAGAGCTGGCTCTGCCCGCACGCCTTGTCCTGCGCCGCCCGCTGCCCCGCGGCGACCGCCTTCTCGATCGAGGCGGCCATCGCCGAGCGTGCCTCTCGCCCGTGCACCGAGTCGAACGCCCCCGCCTTGATCAGCGCCTCGATCGTCGCCTTGTTGACCGTGCCGGGCGGGACGCGCTCGGCAAAGTCGAAGAGGGAAGTGAAAGGCACGGAGGCACGCAGGCACGAAGGCACGGAGTCAGCCGAAGCGGCGGACTCTTCCCCTTCGTGCTTCTGTGCCTCCGTGCCTCCGTGCCTTTCCCGCACAATCGCCTCGATCGCCTTGGCCCCCGCCCCCTTGATCGCCTTGAGCCCGAAGCGGATGTGCCCGCCTGAGGCTGACCGTTTCTCGCCCTCGTCGAACACCACCGAGAAGTCGGCCCTGGACAGGTTGATGTCCGGCGGCTTGACCTCGATCCCCCGCCTGAGAATCGGATAGACGGGCTTCGCGACTTCCTCCCCCTCCGTGCCTCCGTGCCTGCGTGCCTCCGTGCCTTCCACATTCAACACCACCGTCTTCTTGCAGTCGTCGAGATACGGCAGCCAGTCCGCCACCTTCTGCGCCTGGCTCTCGTACGAGAGGAACGCCGCCATGTACTGGGCCGGGAAATAGGTCTTCAGGTAGGCCGTCTGGTACGCGATGATCGCGTAGCCCGTCGAGTGACTCTTGTTGAAGCCGTAGCCCGCGAACTTGAGGATCAGCTCGAAGAGGTTCTCCGCGTCCTTCTTCGACAGGCCCTTCTTGCCCGCCCCCTCGATGAACATGGGGCGGTTGGCGTTGATCACCTTCTCCTTCTTCTTGCTGATCGCCTTGATGAGCGTGTACGCCTGGCGCAGGGGGATGTCGCCCAGCTCGTGGACGATCTGCATCACCTGCTCCTGGTAGACCATCACGCCGTAGGTCGGCCCGGTGAACTTGTCGACGATCGGGTGGACCCTGGGCACCGCGTCCTGCCCGTGCTTGCGCCGGTTGTAGTCGGGGATCAGGTCCATGGGCCCGGGGCGGAACAGCGCGTTGGCCGCGATGAGGTCCTCCAGCCGGTCGGGCTTCATGTCGAGCAGCAGGCGGCGCATGCCGCCTGATTCAAACTGGAACACGCCCGTGGTGTCGCCCCGCTGGAAGAGCGCGAAGACGTTGGGGTCGTTGTATTGGAGACGGTCGAGGTCGAGGGGGTGGGAGGAGAGGCACGGAGGCACGGAGGCACGGAGGCACGAAGTACCTGGCGCACCATCGCCCTTGCCCCTCTCCGTGCCTGCGTGCCTGTGTGCCTCCGTGCCTTCACTCCCCTTCCCCACGGCCGCCCGGATCTCCTCTTCCCCCAACGTCTCCCTGATCAACCCCTTCGCCCGCTCGATGATCGAGAGGGTGCGGAGGCCCAGAAAGTCCATCTTCAGCAGGCCCATCATCTCGCACGTCGGGCCGTCCCACTGCGTGATGACATCGTCCGAGCCCGACTGCTTGTACAGCGGCACGATCTCGTGCAGCGGTTGCGTCGCGACGATCACGCCCGCGGCGTGCACCGAGGCGTGCCTCGCCTGCCCCTCGAGCACGCGCCCCGTGTCGAGCACACGCTTCACCCGCTCGTCGGTGTCGTACCACTTCTTGAGCTCGGGCTCGCCCTCGAGCGCCTTGTCGATCGTGATCTTCAGCTCTTCGGGGACCAGCTTGGCGAGCTTGTCGGCCTCCTGGAGCGGCACCTCGTGCACGCGGCAGACGTCGCGGATCGCGGCCCGGGCCTTGAGCGTCCCGAACGTGATGATCTGCGCGACGTGCCCGTACTTCTCGCGCACGTAGTTGATCACCTCGCCCCGCCCGTCCTGGCAGAGGTCGATATCGATATCGGGGTACTCCGCACGGTCCGGGTCGGTGAACCGCTCGAACAGCAGCCCGTACTGCACAGGGCACGCGTTCGACAGGCCCAGCACGTAGCCCACCATCGTGCCGACGCCCGAGCCCCTCGCGTTGGCCGGGATGCCGCGCTGCCGCCCCCAGTTGACGAAGTCCCAGACGATCAGGAAGTAGGCGCTGATCAGCTTGTCCGCGAGGATCTTGAGCTCGCGGTTGAGACGGGCCCACTTCATCCACGCATCAACGTCAACCTCTCCTCCCCCGTCGCCGACGGGGGAGGTGGCCGCGAAGCGGTCGGAGGGGGTCTTCCGGGCAGCCCCCTCAGTCGGCGGCGCCGGCAGATCCCCCGTCGGCGACGGGGCAGCGGATTCGCCCTCGACCAGGTCATGCCGGTGATCCAGAATCCCCGGCCCATACCGCCACACCATCCCCGCCTCGCTCAGCAGCCGCAGGGCCCGGTCGCAATCGGCCTTGAGCGCCGCCTGGTCCATCCCCGGGTCGTTCGCGGGCTCGAGATCGAAGCGGGCGCAGAAGTCCTTGAACCACGCCGTGAGATCGCCGCGGTACTTTGCGTCGTCGTGCCTCGGCAGCTCGCCCTCGGGGGGCGCCTTCACCACCACCACCGGCGCGTGGTTCGCGCCGATCGGCAACTCGACCGCGCAGCGGTCGGCGATCGCCCTGGTGTTCAGCAGCGCTTCGCGACCCGCCTCGCCGTACGTGTCGTTGTTGTACCGGTCGCCCCCAAAGATGTCCCACATCTGCTCCGGGCTCTTGACGTAGAGCTCGGGCGTGTAGCGCATCCGCTCCGGGTCGGTCTTCACCTTGCCCGTCGAGATGCAGATCAGCGTGTCGTGCGCGTCGTGGTCCTGCTCGAGCAGGAAGTGGCTGTCGTTGTCGCACACGAGCGGCAGGTCGAGCTCGCGCGCGAGCCGGATCAGGTGGGGATTGATCGCGATCTGCTCGACGACGTGATGCTGCAATTCGACGTAGAACCGGGGTCCCGCTTCGCCCGGCGCGAACACCTTCTGGTGCCACTCGCACACCTCCACCGCGTGCTTCCAGTGCGCCTTGTCCTTCGTCTCCTCATACCTGAGCAGATGGAACGCGAGCTCCGAGCCCAGGTGCCCGTTGATCGCGATCAGCCCATCGCCGTGCGTCTCGAGGATCTCCCGGTCCATCCGGGGCTTGAAGTAGAACCCGGTCCGATACGCCTCGCTGCACAGGTAGAGCAGGTTCTCCCAGCCCGTCTGGTTCTCCGCGAGCAGCACGAGGTGATACCCGCCGTCCTGCACGCCGGTGTACGTCCGGTCCCGCCGGTCGCCCGGCGCGACGTACGCCTCCACACCCAGGATCGGCTTGACCCCCGCCGCTTTCGCCTGCCGGTAGAACGACACCGCCGCGTGCAGGTTGCCGTGGTCGGTCACGGCGACCGAGTCCATCCCGAGTTCCTTCACGCGGGCGATCAGCTTGTCGAGGCGGTTCCCGCCGTCGAGCAGCGAGTACTCGGAGTGCAGGTGCAGGTGAACGAACGGCCGCCCGATGTTGTGTTCGGGTAATGATTGGGCCGCGGCGCCGGTCTCTCGGGTCCCCTTGGGCATCAACCGGCAGTGTAGTAGAAGGCCCGCGACCTCTGGACGGCAAGGCGCACCGAACTCCGATAAATCCCACCTCACCGACACGGAAACGCCGCGAACCCCTCTCCGCCGCGGCCGCCGCGAACCCCAACCCCGCCGATCGTCACAGGCCGTCCCGTGCCGGGTGTTCACCGCCCGAATGCGTGGCCCCGCCGCTGTCTGAATCGCACCTTCCTGACAACGTGACTGATCCCACGGAGACAAGGAGAGCCGAGATGTTCAAGCACACCACGTTCGCCATCGTCGTATTCGCCGCCGCCGGGTCCGCCTTCGCCGGCCCCGTGTTGTTCGACTTCGAGGGCGTCGGCCAGGGCCGCGGCGTCTACATCGAATCGGACGGCGGGCACGTCGGCAACGTCTTCGCCGGCAGCGTCAAGCACAAGGTCGACGGCGACCTGCTGTACACCTATTGCATCAACCCGGACCAGGGCGCCCAGACCGGCGTGCGCACCTTCGAGCGCACCCAGATCGCCAACGCGATCAGCCAGCGCCCCTACGCCCAGGAGAAGGCCGCGGCGATCGCAGAGCTGGCCGACGCCTACGGCGCGACGCTCTTCGCCTCCAACGCCAGCCAGGACATGGCCGCCGCCTTCCAGGTCTCGGTCTGGGAGATCCTGAAGGACTTTGACCCCAACGCGGGCAACGCGTCGTTCGACTTCACGAGCGGTTCGTTCCGCGCCTCGGGCAACAGCACGATCTTCACGCAGGCCACCAGCATGTTGAGCGCCCTGAACTTCAACCGCGTCGACAGCCTGGGCTACATCGCCTATGCCCACGACTCCTACCAGGACTTCATGGGACAGTCCGTCCCCGCCCCGGGCGCGCTGGCGCTGAGTATGGTGGGCCTGCCGCTCTGCGGCTCGCGCCGCCGCCGGGCCTGATCCGGGCGCTATCGTGCGGGTGTGAACGACCCGCGTGAACAGGTTTTCCGATTCATGCACAGCACGCCGGGCACGTCCCGGCGTGTTGTGTCATGGGCCGTCAACCAGCCGGGCTGGGTCGCCCGGGCCGCCTCGGTCGCCGCCCTGTTGGTGCTGTCCGTCGTCGTGCTCCTGCTGGTTATCCCCGCGCTCATCGTCGGGGCGCTGGTCTTTCTGCTGCTCTCGCTCTACGCCGCGATCTGGTTCCGCATCGCGGCCTGGCGGGCGGGACACGGGCGAGAATCCGGCCGTGAAAACGTCCGCGTCATCGGCCGGGATGATCAGCAACGGCGATGACCGCGGTGCCCCGACCCGCCCAACGGGCGCGTCGGGCTTCGATCGCTTCTCGGCACCTGAGGAGCCGCCAAGCCGAGCCCCTACGCGGAATCTCCCGCAACCAACGCTCCCCACCGCTCGACGAGCCGACGCGTCACCGGCCCCGGCTCTCCGCCCCCGATCGTCGCCCCCTCCACCCGCGTCACCGGCAGCACACCCCAGCTCGAGTTGGTGAGCATCAGCTCGTCCGCATCGAGCAGATCGTCCACCGTCATCATCTGCCGCCGCACATCGAGCCCCATCTCCTCGGCCCACCCCACCACCATGCCTCGTGTCACACCGGGCAGCACGGGGCTCGGCATCGCGCCCGCCTGCTCCTCCCCCCGCGCGATCGGCGTCAGCAACGCCTCGCCGTGCACCGCCAGAAGATTGCTCACGCACCCGCCCGCGACGTGGTTGGACACCTGGAGCACGATCGACTCGCCGGCGCCCTTCGCCGCCGCCTGTTGCAACTCGCGCAGCCGCCACCAGTAGTCGAGCGTCTTGTGCCCCGCCGTCGGCGCGAACGGGTTGGCCCGCGCGTCCGCGATCGTCGCGAGCACGCCGTGCTCGAACATCGCCTCGGGGTAGTCGGTCACAGGCTGCGCCACCACCAGCACCGTCGGACGAAAGTTCGACCGCCCCGCCGCCTCGAGCAGGTTCAGGTCGCCCCCCGTCACGGTCAGCCGCAGCCGGGCCCGATCCATCCCGCTCCGCTCGAATGTCTGCACGATCGCACTTCCCAGCCCCTCGGCGTGCAGATCCTCGCTCAGCCGCAACATCCGGGCCGACTCGCTCAGCCGCTCCACGTGCGCCCCGAGCCCCACCACTTCACAATCGCCGCCCCGCCGCACACCCAGCATCGTCTCGAAGAGCCCCACCCCGTGCTGGAGACCGGCGTCAAAGGCCGAGACGGCGGCATCATCTCGCTCGACGAACGCCCCGTTGAGGAACACGGTCTGCATGGGCGAGCGTAGACCCGGTCGCGCCCGGGATCTCTCGCAAGGAGGCCCCAGCGCCAGCAAGGGCGCCCGGAGACACCCCCAAAGCAAGACCGGGCGACCTCTTCTCAGAGGCGCCCGGCCGGCGTGGGGAAAGAAGGGCTCGGATAGACCCTGCGGGCGGGGACGCGACCGACGCCATGCCGCACATCACGGCGTCCGGTCAAGCGATCCCCGGCCCGCGGGGCGTGAAAGACAGGCCGCAGCGGAGAACACACACGGCCTGCCTCCGTCGCGCTTGAACGGATGCGCGACGGAAACTCTCCCCTCCCATCCTCGAAGGACCTCGCCACCCTCTCGGGCAACGCGGGAAGGTCGCCGGCATTTCAGCCGGCCCGACGCCGGGTCCGGGGCGAGAACACCCGAGCCCGGTCACACTCCACCATGCCACCACATCGGCGGAGCGGCGACCTCAATCGTCCGAACGTCGTGACCGAACACCTCATCACGCCGTCCCAAACTGCACGTTCCCCTTGGGCTTCCTGTCAACGTCCCAGAACGGGACCTCATGGCCACACCCACGGCTTCCGCCGAGAGCAGTGGCGTCTTCTCTTCCGTTCGACCTCCGCCGGGTGTCCTACCCACCCATCGTCGGATCTGTGCCACCTCGCCCGCATGACTGGTTTGCGGACCAAGAACTGCCCGTCGCCTTCCGGGCTGAACGCCCCCTCTCATGACGACGGCACCTGTCGATACGGACTGCCCCCAAGGCGGTTCCGCATCTAGGGCGACTTCCTGAGAATCGTGCGGCTTCCCGCCGCCGAGCCCATACCGTTGCGGCATGGACATGCCGAACTCACCCGCCCGGGCATCCCTGATGCTCTGCGTCGCAACCCTGCTGGCCAGTTGCGGCCACCACGAGCCGGCCTCGACCGGAGCCAAGCGGGCCGTCACGCCGGAGCAGCGCGAAGCCCTCGTCGCGGCCCGCGACGATCTGGTCCAGACGCTGGGCGCCCGCCTCGCCGAGGCGATGACCCAGAGCCCGGACGAGGCGATCCGCGTCTGCTCCCGCGAGGCCATCCCGCTGACGCAATCCATCGCCGAAAAGCACGGCGTGCGCATGGGCCGGACGTCGGCTCGCCTCCGCAACCCGTCCAACACACCCCCGGCTTGGGCCGCCGATCTGATTGACGCCGAGCCGACAGAACCCATCTTCCTGCCCACCAGCACCACCGGCGCCCGGGCCCTGCTGCCCATCACGCTCGACTCGCGCTGCGTGACCTGCCACGGCTCGCCCGAGCAGATCCCCGATCCCGTCCGCGTCGCCCTCGATGCGGCCTATCCCGACGACAACGCCCGCGGCTTCGCGCCGGGCGACATCCGCGGATATGTGTGGGTTGAGCAAGACTGACACGAGCCTCAGCTGAATTCGAAGCTCTTCTTTTACGAGCCTGAAGCGCAAGCGAAGGACTCCGGGTCCACCTCCTTCTCTTGCGCTTCAGGCCCGTCGCCCATGAACTTCCCCGCATTCGCATGATCGACTCGCCGAGCCGCCCGCCGGCTACTTCCAGACAAAGCGAGCCAGCGTGGGCCGATGGTCCGAGCCGGTCGAACCCATCACGCGCGACTCGACGCAACGCAGCCCATCCGTGAAAGCGATCTGATCCAGCCGGGTGCCGGGGAAGAACCGCAGCGGCGTGCGATCGGGCCACGTCGCGCCCCGTCCCCGTCCCGCCGTCGCCTGCGCCTCGGCCAGCCCGGCCTCACGCAGCGGGGCCATCCGGCCGGTCGTGATCGGCGCGTTGAAATCACCCGCGAGCACGATCGCATCGGGAGCGCCGGGCCCCACACCCCGGGCGCCGACCCACTCGGCGACCGCTACCGCCATCGCCGGAGCCGCGGCCGATCGCTCCAGTTGCATCGGCGACGGCAGGTGCACCCCGACCACCTCCACCCGCCGACCCTCGTAGTCGACGATCACCGTGGGCTGGTCGATCGGCCACACCGACGGACCGGGGATCGCGCCGACATCACCCACAAACGGCGCGCGGCTGAGCACCACGCATCCCCACCGCGACGAGCTGGGCGCCACTGAGTTCGGATAGTCGGCCGCGAACCGCCGCGTGATCTCCTCCGCCCGGTCCGCCCACACCTCCTGGAAGATCACCACGTCGGGCCGCTCCTCACGCACGATTGACTCGACGACATCGAGGTCGGCCTGCATGAACAGCGTGTTGCACGTCAGCACCGTGAAGCAGGATGCCGGCGCCACAGGCAACTCGGGCGCCGCACGCGCGAACGACAGCAGGGCCGGCCCCGCGAGCACCAGGCCCAGCCCCGCCAGCACCGCCGCCGAGAGCCGCAGCCGGAACACCATCGCCG
The DNA here is from genome assembly GCA_023898685.1 of Phycisphaeraceae bacterium. Classification (GTDB taxonomy): domain Bacteria; phylum Planctomycetota; class Phycisphaerae; order Phycisphaerales; family UBA1924; genus UBA1926. The sequence continues at coordinate 1,381,022 of CP060234.1, read as the reverse complement.
CGACCGCCGCGACGAACAGCGCCAGCCCCAGGTGATAGGAAAGTACCTCCGTCAGCAACACCGCAAAGCCGCAGACCGCGCCGACTCGCGAAGGTTCGCTCACGTCGTCCGTCCACAGCATCGGTGCCGCGCACGCGGCCAGACCGGCCGCCACACCGAGCCACGCGGCGACTCGCACAAGCCGCCCGAGCGGCCGACACCGGGATGGGCGTGAAGTCATGGCCAACCTACGCAACGCCGGAGTGCGAAGTTCGCGGCGCGACACAACCGCGTCCGCCCGCTCAACCCGCCTTCTCGAACACGAAGCTCTTGCCCTTCGCGTCCACCCGGATCGTGTCGCCCGGGCCGAACTCGCCCGAGAGGATCCGGCTCGCCAGCGGGTTCTCGATCCGCTGCTGGATCGTCCGCTTCAGGGGCCTGGCCCCGTAGGCCGGGTCATACCCCTCGTCGGCGAGCTGCGCCTTCGCGCCGTCGGTCAGCTCGAGCCCGATCTCCCGCTCGCGGAGCCGGTCGCGCAGGCGCTCGGTCAGGATCTCCACGATCGACGCGAGCTGCTCGCGCTTGAGCTGGTGGAAGACCACGATCTCGTCGATCCGGTTGAGCAGCTCGGGGCGGAAGAACTGCCCCCGCGTGCCGACGTTCATCGACGCGCGCACCTCGCCCGTCTCCGGGTCGATCGTGGGCCTGCCCGACACGTCGGCGCCGGCCCCCCGCCGGATCAGGTCGCGCACCGCCGCCTCGATCTCCCAGTCCTCGGCCCCCTGCTCGGTCATCCGCTGGATGTCCTCCGAGCCCAGGTTGCTGGTCATCACCACGATCGTGTTCTTGAAGTCGACCGTGCGCCCCTGCCCATCGGTCAGGCGTCCGTCGTCGAGCAGCTGGAGCAGTACGTTGAACACGTCCGGGTGCGCCTTCTCGACCTCGTCGAGCAGCAGCACCGAGTAGGGCCGACGCCGCACCGCCTCGGTGAGCGCCCCGCCCTCTTCATAGCCCACGTAGCCGGGAGGTGCGCCCACCAGCCTCGACACCGCGTGCTTCTCCATGTACTCCGACATGTCGATGCGGACGACCGCGTCCTCGGTGTCGAAGAGGAACCGGGCGAGTGCCTTGCACGTCTCGGTCTTGCCCACGCCCGTCGGCCCCAGGAACAGGAACGAGCCCACCGGCCGGTCCGGATCGCCCAGGCCCGCCCGGTTCCGGCGCACCGCGTCGGCCACCGCCCGCAGCGCATCGTCCTGCCCCACCACCCGCTCGCGCAGGTGGTCCTCCATCGTCTGGAGCTTCTCGCGCTCGGTCTGCACAAGGCGAGAGACGGGGATCCCCGTCCACCGCGCCACGATCTCCGCGATCTGCTCCGCGTCGACCTCCTCCTTCACCAACGCATCGCCCGCGGCCTGGCGCGCACCGATCGCCGCCTCCGCGCGCTCGATCCGCTTCTCGATCTCGCGGATATCGCCGTACTGGATCTTCGCCGCCGTCTCGAGATCACCCCGGCGCTGCGCCTGCTCGAGTTCGGTCCGCTTCGAGTCGAGCTCGTTCTTGAGCGTCTTGACCTCCTCGAGCTCCGCCTTCTCGGCGTCCCACCGCGCTGTCAGCGCCCGGTTCTTCTCCTGCAGCTCTTCCAGTTCCCGCTCGATCCGAGCGAGTTCCTTGTCCTCCCCCTCCGTGCCTTCGTGCCTCCGTGCCTTCGTGCCTTCCTCCGTCTCCTCCCCAATCCGCAATGCCTCGCGCTCGATCTCCAGCTGCATGATCCGCCGCCGCAGCTCGTCCAGCTCCGTCGGCATCGAGTCGATCTCGATCCGCAGCCGCGACGCCGACTCATCGACAAGATCGATCGCCTTGTCGGGCAGGAACCGGTCGGCGATGTACCGGTGGCTCAGCGTCGCCGCCGCCACCAGCGCCGAGTCGAGGATCCGCACGCCGTGGTGCGCCTCGTAGCGCCCCTTGAGGCCGCGAAGGATCGCGATGGTGTCCTCCACGCTCGGCTGATCGACGTATACCGGCTGGAATCGCCGCTCAAACGCCGCGTCCTTCTCGATGTGCTTGCGGTACTCGTCGAGCGTCGTCGCGCCGATGGCGCGCAGCTCGCCGCGAGCCAGCGCCGGCTTGAGCAGGTTGCCGGCGGACACCGCGCCCTCCGCCTGCCCCGCGCCGACGATCGTGTGCAGCTCGTCGATGAACAGGATGATCCGCCCCTCGCCCGCCGCGACCTCGCGCAGCACCGCCTTGAGCCGCTCCTCGAACTCGCCCCGGAACTTCGCGCCCGCGAGCAGCTGCCCCACGTCGAGCGCCATGATCCTGGCGTCCTTCATCCCCTCGGGGCAGTCGCCGTCAACGACGCGCTGCGCCAGCCCCTCGGCGATCGCCGTCTTGCCCACGCCTGGCTCGCCGATGAGCACCGGGTTGTTCTTCGTCCGGCGCGCTAGCACCTGCATGCACCGCCGGATCTCCTCGTCGCGTCCGATCACCGGATCGAGCTTGCCCTGCTGGGCCTTCTCGGTCAGATCGATCGCGTATTTCTTCAGCGCCTCGTACTGTGTTTCGCTGTTCTGATCGGTCACGTTCGACACACCCGACGCCGCCCGCAACTGCTCGATCGCCTTCGAGACCTCACCCCGCCCGACGCCGAAGGTCGACAGCACCTCCTTCGCGGGGCCGCCCACGTCCGCGAGCGCCAGCAGCAGGTGCTCGCTCGAGACGTAGCTGTCGCCCAGCTTCTTCGCCTCGGCGTCGGCTTTCGTCATCACCTCGAGCAGCGCCCGACCCCCGCTGCCCGCGCCGCTGCTCGTCTTGGGCAGCCGATCGAGTTCGCCGGAAACCACGCCCGCGACCTGGTCGGGCCTCGCGCCCGTCTTCTCGAGAACGCTCCACACGGGCCCGCCGCGCTCCGCGAGCAAGGCCGCGAGCACGTGCAGACCCGTGACCTCGGGATTCCCCCGGCTCGAGGCGTCCCCCTGGGCGGTCGCGAGGGCCTGCTGGGCGATGGTCGTAAATCGATCGGGATGCATCGGTGTCCTTCCCGGGCGCGGACGCCCACGGACAGACAATGCAACCCGCGCGCCGGGCCTCAGGCCCCCTGCTTTCCCCGAAATCAGGACTTCAGTCGGCGGATCAGGCAGGCAACCTGCCGGAATGACGGCTCGTCGGGAGCCTCAATCTACTCACCCCGTCACGTCGAGCCGTCCGCCCGTTTCCCCCGCCCCGGGCCTTGCCGAGATCGGGGCCCCGGGGCGGGCCACCTCGCCCGCCGCCCTGATCATCGCCACCATCGCCTCGCCCTGCGACTCGGCGATGTCGAGCGACTTCCGGGCGACCCGCACGCTGATCTGGTTCGACAGGTCCGCGTTGGCGACCTGGCTCATCACTTCCGGGCTGATGCCACTCATATCCCCCACGATCGGCCTGGCAACTCACAACGACGAGCCAACTCCGCCGCAAGCACCAGAAAAGACAACCCGTCGCCCGCGTTCGTCGGTCTGATCGAACCCCGAATCTAGGTGGGTGCCCCCGGCCGGATCCCGGCCATCCGCTCGTTGGCGGCTCGGCCTTCGCCCGGCAGCCCGGGGCTCCCTTCGAGGTCAGAAAGGTTCGAACGTGACACCGATCGGACGCGGGCGCCGGGTTGTCTCTGCCGACCAAGGTACCACGAACAACGAGCCCGGGCGAGCCCTGAGCGCACGTTTCACGCACCGGCAATCCACATGAGCCGCTCCAGGATTTTCTCGGGCCGCCGCCACCAGAGGGCCCGATCGGTGGTATCCTCTCCGGTCCCAACCCCTTGCCAGCACAGGGGTCACACGGGACCCAACCGGAGTCGAGCCGCTACGCCGTTCAACTCCCCCAGCCGCGACACAGGACGCACGACAGGAGAAGTGACCATGAGCGCCCGTGCTCGAATCGCCCTGACGACCGCCATCTCAGCCTGTGCCGCCCTCCTGGTCACAGGGTGCTCCAGCACGTCGATCACCGCGCTGCGGTTCAACCCGACGCCGGAACTCGCTAGGGTGTCCAAGACGTCCGACGAGGTCATGAACGAGCACGCGCTGACGGCCAACATGAACATCCGCTCAATCGGGGACGACCTCGATCGCCTCCTGCTGCTCAGCCATCCGAGCCGCCTGTCGCCAGAGCCGATTCCCCGCTGATCCCGAGCCACATTTCCAGGCCGTCACGCCGGCGTCCGAGCCGAACGCCAACGGGATTGCGGTGCCCCCGCCTGAATCACGCGGCCCAACATCCGAGCGCATACAACGGGAATTTGCCGCGTCGTGCGGAGTTCACGGCCGGCCGAGCGATCTGCCGGCCCGTACCGATACCCGGAACGCGCCGGCTTCTTGTGTCGTGGACTATCCCGGCGGACAATCGACGACAGAACCGCGATCTCAGTTCGATACCGACTTCACGTGGCGCAATGAAACAAGCCGCCCCACTGGGGAATTCCCCAACTGGCGACTCGCAGATATTGATGAGTTCAGACGCTGCTTCGGCGACAGCGGCTTACTTCGCCGTGTATTGACCCCGTGAGACCTTCTTGAATCGCGGGTCCTTGATCAGTGTCTGGTTGACGATCGTTCGGAAACTTGAAGAGGTGGTCTGATACCCGGCCTGCTGCACGGCCTCAGAGGCTTCGGTCACCGACATCGTCTTGTTCTTCAGAACGCCCAGCAGCGCCTCGCTCAAGCTCTGGTCGTTGTGCGGGCGACGCCTCGGACGACCCGCCGCGGTCATCCCGAAACCCCCGTAGGAGGCGGGTCCGCCGAGCGAGTTGATCTGCTTGTTCAGGTCCTCGACCTGCCCCATCAGCTTGTCCCGGCGCGAAACCAGACGGCCCACTTCCCGCTCACGACGCCGCATTTCGCGGGCCAGGTCATCCAGCGAGACATTCCCGAGACCCCGCGACGGCGTGGCCGGAGCAGCTTTTCTTGTCCGCTTCTTTGATCGTGTTTTCTTCGCCATTCTTCGACTCCGTGAGTATCGGTTCATTCGTGACACGCGGCCCCATGGCCAGTCAGTCGCCACTCATATGTAGTGCTTATACGAACAAATTACGAAGCAATTATATGGCGCGACGTAACCTCAACGCGCACACTTGGATCTGTGGCCACTCTAGTCATGAAGGCTGTAAAGTCCAGTGCAATCGATGCGACCAATGAAATTGTGCACTTTCATCCGCAGCGCGAGGACTTCTCCTCACCGCCCACCATTCTCAGCGCCCAGCATCCACGGCCACACTCAAACGAAGCCGCGCCGATCGAGGCTTCGTGCGGACTGTACCCAGAATGTCGGGGGCGTCAGGCGCGACCACCCGGCCGATCCGCACGCCGTTTGCCGGGTCCGGCGTCGCACGTCTTAGATTCCATTCGATTCCGTGTACCCGATCCGAGACATCAGATCATCAAAGTGATCCAGCCCGAAGAAGCCGATCACGAGCGTGCCCCGCCCCCCACGGCCCGCACGAATCCGCACCTTCGTTCCCAGGTGCTCCCCCAGACGCTTCTCCAGGTCGCGCATCTCGATCTCGTCGTCGGGCTCCTTCGCCCCGCGACGAACCACCAACGCCGCCTTCTTTGACTCGGCCTCCAGCCGACGCACGCTCCATCCGCCGTCGGCCGCCCGCTTCGCCAGCGACTCCCTCGTGCCACCCGGCTCGACCGAGAGCAACGCCTTGCCGTGCCCCAACCCGAGATGGCCCGTCTCCAGCAGCGAGCGGATCCCAGGCTCGAGTTCCAGCAGCCGGATCAGATTCGACACCGACGACCGATCGAGCCCGACACGTGCCGCGATCTCCTGCTGTGTAAGCCCGAACCGATCGAGCAGCCCCCGCAGCCCCTCCGCCCGCTCGATCGGGTTGAGATCCTCACGCTGGATGTTCTCGATCAGCGCCGCCTCCGCCGAGGTTCGCTCGTCCGACTCGCGCACGATCGCGGGGATCTCCGAATGCCCGGCCAGCCGCGCGGCACGCCAACGGCGCTCTCCCGCGATGAGCTCGAACCCGTCAGAACCCGCCGACCTGACCACGATCGGCTGGATGACCCCCACCGCCCGGATCGAATCGGCCAGTGACGCCAGTGCCGCATCGTCAAAGCTCGATCGCGGCTGGTGGCGCCCGGGCGTGATCCGGTCAAGCGCGATCAACACGACACGATCGCCGTGATCGACCTCCACAACGGGCTCCGCCGGAGAGACATGCCGATGGCCGGCAGGCCTCTCATGATGAGATTGAATGATCTGTTTTTGTTCGGTATTTATTGCCGCGGGATGGGCCCCGACGATGGCGTGCAGGCCCTTTCCCAGACGGCGGCGCTTGGCGGACGTGGGCTTAGATTCAGACATTTGTGCTTCCCTGTCGCAAATGTTGGGTGTGTGGCGGCAGTGTATACGACCAGTTGTTACCGCGCCCGTCAAGCCCCGTGGTCGCGCGACCTATCATCGAAAGTCATGGCACACATCGAAGTCATCGCGCGAGGGGCCTGGATCGAACGTGGTCAGGTGCTGCTCTGCCGGAATGTGGCGGGGGAGTTCTGGTACCTCCCCGGTGGCCATGTCGAAGCTGGAGAATCGGCCGCCGACGCGCTCCGGCGTGAATTCGCCGAAGAAACAGGCCTCGACCCGATCGTCGGCCCGGCCCTGCTGATCATGGAGAACCTCTTCCACGACGGGCGATCTCGCCACCACGAACTCAACCTGGTGTTCCACGTGGAACATCGCGGGAAGTTCGATCCCCCCCTACCGGTACCGAGCAAAGAAGGCGACATCGCGTTCGACTGGATCCACCTCGCGGCCGTCATCGACCTGGATGTCCGGCCAACCGAGGTTCGCGCCTGGCTCGCCTCGGGCGGCGCGATCGACCCATCCGCCACGTGCGGCTGGCTCTCGTCGATCGACGCGCGTTGACCGATGTTCCACGTGGAACATCACTTGGGGTTCGGCACAGCCCTCTAGTGGCCGCTCAGGTCGCCGGGATCAGCGCCACCGCCCCGGGATCGACGCGCAGGCCGACGCGATCGCCCACACGCCGCGGCGTGGCCGCCCCCAGCTCAAGCACCCGAACGGTGGTGTCCGTCAGCCGGACCGAGTGCTGGATGACCTCGCCCAGGTACAAGGTGTGCTCGATCTCGCCCGCAAGAGCGGTGGGGGTGTCGGTCCCGACGATCGACCAGGACTCAGGCCGGATCGAGCACACCGCCCGACCGGCGGAAATCTCGCCAGGCTTGATCTCGATCTCGCCCGAAGCCGTCTTCAGACGGGGCGCCCCGCCATCCTGCACGACTTCGCCACGCAGGATGTTCGTCTCACCGAGAAACTCGGCCACGAATTGTGTGTTAGGTTTTTGATAGAGCTCTCCCGGCGTGCCGACCTGCTCCACCTTCCCCGATCGCATGATCGCGATGCGGTCGGCCATGCTCAGCGCTTCCTTCTGATCGTGGGTGACATAGATCGAAGTGATGCCGGCCTGCTTGCAGATGCGCCGGATCTCCGACCGCAGCTCATTGCGGAGCTTTGCATCTAGATTGCTCAGCGGCTCATCCAGCAGCAGCACGTCCGGCTCGATCACCAGCGCCCTGGCCAGCGCGACCCGCTGCTGCTGCCCGCCCGAGAGCTGCGTCGGCTTGCGGTCGGCATACCCGTCCATCTGCACCGCCTCGAGGGCCTCACCGATCCGCTTGTCGCGGTCCGGCCGCTCGATCTTGCGGACTTTCAGCCCGAACGCGACGTTCTCGTGCACGGTCATATGGGGCCAGAGCGCGTAGGACTGGAAGACCATACCGGTGTTGCGTTTGTTGGCGGGAGTGGGGGTGATGTCACGCCCGTCAAAGCGGACGAGGCCCGAGGTCGGCTCGATGAACCCCGCGATCATCCGAAGAAGTGTGGTCTTTCCGCATCCAGAAGGCCCGAGCAAAAAGAAGAGTTCACCCGGCTCAATAGCAAGGTCGACATGGTCGACGGCGTGGGTCGTTCCGCCGCCGTGCGCGGGGAATGTCTTTGTAAGCTGTTCGATGTCGATCCGTTGTGGCATGGCTGCAAGGGTACCGTGACGGGCCCGACTCATCCGGGTTTCTGGAGGGTTGATGGGCGAACAGGCCACAACGGCCTCGACCGGAGGGTTGGACCCAGCCGGCTGGGTCGCCTCGCACGGCGAGGCGATGTTCGCCTATGCGCGGCTCAGGCTCCCGACGGCCGAGGCGGCGGAGGAGGTGGTGCAGGAGGCCCTGCTCGCAGCGTTCAGGTCCCGGGGCTCGTTCGATGGGCGATCGAGCGAACGAACCTGGCTCATCGGTGTGCTGCGGCACAAGGTGCTCGACGCGCTGCGGGCGACGAAGAAGGCGCCCTTCCAACTAGACGATAAAGAGGAGACGTGCTTCTGCAAGGGTGAATACGCCGAGCCGATGCGGACCTGGCCGGACTCGGTTGGGCTGAAGGAGGTTCAGGAGTCGGTCCGAGCAGCCCTGGACCGACTCCCCGAGGCGATGCGCCGGGCGCTCGTCCTGCGGGAACTGGACGGGCTTCCGGGCAAGGCCGTCTGCGAGATTCTTGATATCTCGCCGACCAATCTGTGGACTCTGGTGCATCGCGGCAAGGCCCGCCTGCGCAAGATGTTGTCGGAAGAATTCGCGTCGACGGGGGACCGCGGATGATCTGGATCAGAACAATCTGGTACATCCTGACGCTGCGCTGCGAGGAGGCCGACCGTCTCCGCTCGCGCGCCCGCGGCGGCGAATTGACGCGAACAGAGCGCGTCGCCGAGCGGCTGCACCGCTCGCTGTGCTCGAGCTGCCGCAAGGCGGCCGCCCAGCTCGACCAGATCGACCGGGCCCTCGAACACCTGGCCGACGGGCTGTCCGAGGGCCGGGCCCCGGACTGGGACGAGCAGCGGGCGGCGCGGCTGGATGAGGCCATGCGGCGGGCGCAGCAAGAATCCTGAAACCCGAGCAAGGCCGATTCGATTCGGGCGACACATCATCACCGGGTTCGGCTGCGGAACGGGGGCGAAGACCCGCCCTCGGTCACGTTGATCGGAGGCCTTGCGGATCGAATCGCCCTCATCACGCGGATCTTCGCCGTGCCGACCCCGGGGATGATGGCCGGGCTGGCGTCGCGGGCCTGATGGCGGCCCGCCGGCGTTGATCCTGTTTCCCACGTTGCGGCGGCGTCGAGCAGTTCCGACGCCGCCGTTTTCTACTGGTCGCCGCGGCTCTGTCAATCGACCATCTGCCGCAGCCGCCTGAGATTCCGCGAGTCGTGCGGCACGCCCTTTTCGTCGTCGCCCTTGGGCGTCTCGAGAATCATGGGCTTGCCCCGCAACTCGGGCCGGTTGACGACCGCCGCGAATCCAGAATCCCTGAGGGCCCGACGCTTGCGTTCGGGCGGGTTGGTGATGGTGCCCTCGCCGATGTGGGCGTGCCGGTCGCGCCGGCTGCCCATCGCCTTGAGCGAGTCGTTGAGGTGGAGGCACCGCAGATTGTCAAGCCCGCACAGGCGATCGAACTCGTCGAGGGCCGCGTCGGCCGACGCCCGGCTCGACATGTCGTAGCCCCCCGCGTGCGCATGGCAGGTGTCGAGACAGAACCCGACGCGGGCCGGCTCGCCCGTCTGGTCGATGATGCGCCCACGCAGATCGGCGAGCTGGTCGAACGTGCGCCCCAGATTCGATCCCGAGCCCACCGTGTCCTCGAGGCACGAGACGGTTCGGAACCCCTTCGTGCGCTTGAAGATCTGCTTGTACGCCTTGGCGATCCGCGTCAGGCCCGCGTCCTCGTCGCTCGTGGTGTACGCCCCCGGGTGGTGCACCAGGAACGGGATCGACAGCGCCTCGCACCGCTCGAGCTCGACGACCATCAGGTCGATCGACTTGTTCCACAGCCCGTCGTCTGGGCTCGCGAGGTTGATCAGGTAGCTCGCGTGGCTGACCGCCCGATCTGTCCAGCCCAGCCGCTTGAGCTCGGTGAGCCAGTCTTGTGACGCCTTGGGGTCGAGCGGGCGGGCCTTCCACTGCTGCTGGTTCTTGGTGAACACCTGGACGGTGTCCATCTTCAGCCGCTCGCCCTCGATGAGCGCGTTGACCATGCCGCCGGCGACGGAGAGGTGGGAACCGAAGAGTGGCATGCGGGCATTGTTGGCGGGGCAGGCACCGGGGACCGGGGACCGGGCACCAGGGACCAGGGACCAGGGACCAGGCGAGCGTGCCACGGCCGTCCCGGCCGTCCCGCGGCAGGACCGACGCGGGGTGCCACGACTCGCCGTGCTCGGCGCAGTCGTGCCATCGCACAAAGTGCGATGTGTCCCGGAGCACTGCTGCGCCGAGGACGGCGAGCAGTGGCACCCTCCATTGTCGGTGCGGGCAGGTGGTTTTTCCGGATCACCGTTTCGGCCGCGGCACACGCAACAGACGCGGAGAAGCCGCTCTACGATCGGCCCGGAGGCTTGCATGCAGGACTTGGGCGGACGGATCGGTGTGGTGACCGGGGCGAGCGCGGGCATCGGCGAGGCTGCGGCCCGCGAGTTGATCTCACGCGGCGCGAAACTCGTGATCAACGCCCGACGAGCCGAGCGGCTGGCGGCGTTGAAGTACGAGCTCGAATCGTCGCACGGCGAAGGCTGCTGCACCGTCGCCGCGGGCGATTGTGCCGACGAGTCTGTCATCAACGCGATGCTCGATCAGGCCGAGTCGGCCTTCGGAAAGCCCGCCGATCTCGTCGTCGTCAACGCGGGGCGGGGGCTCGCGGGCAGCCTGCTCACCAGCGACACCGGCGAGTGGGACGAGATGTTCCGCACCAACCTTGTCGGGGCGGCGAAGCTCATGCGGGCCGCAGGCGAGCGGATGACCGGCGACGTGACCCCAGAGACCTGGACCGACCGCGCCCACGACATCATCGTGCTGGGCTCGGTGGTCGGGCGGCACGTCAGCCCCTTTTCCAGCATGTACGGCTCGACCAAGTTCGCGGTGCACTCGCTGGCCGAGGCGCTGCGGCGTGAGATCGGGCCCAAGGGCGTGCGGGTCACGCTGATCGAGCCGGCGGTGGTGCTCAGCGAGTTCCAGGCGGTCGCGGGGTACACCGACGAGTTGGTGGCCTCGTTCGGCGAGAAGTTCGGCCCGGTGCTCGTGCCGGCGGATATCGCCCGGGCGATCGGCTTCGTCGCGTCGCAGCCCCCGAACGTACACGTCAGCGACGTGGTGCTGCGCGGGACGAGGCAGGACTATCCGTGACGGGCGCGGATGCCTCGGGCTCTGCGATTGTCCCGATCGCGTGCTCTTCCGGATCAGATCCTCCTTCCGAGTGTGCCACGGCACCTCACGGCGCGAGCGCGTCCAGCGACCGCCCGATCGACCCATCCTTGTCGTCGATCGTCCAATCGGCGGCGCCGTCCGAAACGATGACACTCGATCCGTCGCGCGTGACCGCCAGCGTGACCTGGTCGCCCATGCCGATGGGCCCGAGCGTGAGGCGCTCCGTCGGCGCCACGTCCGAGTCCGCGTGAAGACGCACGGCTTGTGGCGAGCCCAGAGCCGCGAGCAACGTGCGGATCGCCAGCGTGTCGGCGGGATGATCCCGGGCAACCCACCCCTCGATCGTCCGGCGGACCGACGCGGCCTTCCCGCCCCGCTCAACAGCAATCGTCGCCGCCTCGCTCGCGGGCCATGGCAGCGGGACCTTGTCGAGCAGCGTGTCGGGTGTCGTGGGCAGGGCGGGGAAGGTCTTGGCGTCCAGCGTAAAGAAGCACCCATATTGACCCCCATTCACCGTTGATACCACCTTGGCCCTCACATCGCCGTCGATGTTGACCTGGCTGCCGATAGTGAGAGTCCCGCTGGCTGGGATCTCGGGCTCCCCGGCGGCACGCGGGAGGCTCGCGCGGACGATTATGACGTACCTCGGGTCCAGTATGTCGTCGCGAACGGGCACCTCGACCTGGGCCATGCGGATGGACCTGAGCCGATCGATCAGCGCTCCGATCGCGGCCGGATCGAGCCGGGCCTCGCTGTCCGAAAGAGCCCAGAGACCCGCCTGCCGTTGCAAGCGCAGGTCAGTCGAGAGCTGCCCATCAGGTCCGATCGCCATGATGTAGACAGTCGACACCACGCCATCCGGCGCGAGCGGGTAGGGCGACACCAACGACGCGATATCCTCGATCGACAGCGGGCGAAGTTGGTTGACGGGGGCGTCGGCGTAGCGCGATCCGTCGGGGGTGGCGATGCGCACGGGCACGCGACCGGCGAGAGGCGGGCCCAGCACCTCGATCGTGATAGTCCGCCCATCCGGAACATCGAGTACGTCTACGTGAATGCGGGTGAGCACTCGGCCGGCAGCGTCCGGCGTTTCCCGAGGCTCAAACCGCACGGCCGCGAGGTCGCGGAGGAGAGATCGGGCCGCGTCGGGTTCGGCGGGCCATGTGATTGCCCCCCCGTTCTCTCCCGGCAGTTGCACCAGCCAGTGCGGGTATCGACTCAGAACGGCGGTAAATCCGCCCGACTCGACGAGCACCGCGCTGACGCTCGCCACGTCAAAGCCCAGCGTGAACGTCTCGGGCTCGTCCGCCGCCCGCGCCGCCGAGGCGCGCCGCTCGGGCGTCGTCACCCACGCCAGCGCGGCGGCGAGAACCGCGAGGCAGACGGTGATGGCGAGCGTGCGGTTGGACACGGGGTGACTGTACCGTCAACGATCCCTGGTGGTCGCGGACCCGGTGGTGGCGATCCGGCTCTGACCGGCCCGATGGAGGGGAGATGGAGGCCCGCATGGATCGACCGATCGTCGGGATCACGCCGGACGTGATCGACCGCCAAGGCGTGGCAACGTGCCGCGTCGCGACGACGTACGCCGCGCGCGTGGAGCGGGCGGGGGGTCTGCCCGTGGTGCTCACGCCCAGCATGGGGCTGGTGGGCGCATACGCGGGGTGGCTCGACGCCGCGGTGTTCACCGGGGGCGACGACCCGATTATGGAGGACTTCGGCGTGCCGACCCACGCCCGGGCGGTGCGGGTGCACCCGGCGCGGCAGGCGTTCGAGCTCGCGCTGATCCGGGCCCTCCGCGAGCGGGGCACTCCCTCGCTGGGCGTCTGCCTGGGCATGCAGTACATGGGCCTCACCGCCGGCGGCTCGCTCGACCAGCACCTGCCCGAGACCACGCCCACCGCGGCGGCGCACTGGGAGGCGATACACGCGATCCAGCCCGAACCGGGCTGGACGTTCGGCGGGGGCGAAGTGCACAGCAAGCACCGCCAGGCGATCTCCGACCCGGGCTCGCTGGCCGTGCTCGCCCGGGCCGACGACGGCGTGATCGAGGCGATCGGCGATCCAAAGGCCCGGTTCTGGATCGGCGTGCAGTGGCACCCCGAGCGCACCAGGAACGCCGCGCTCGGCCAGGATCTCTTCGACGCACTCGTGCGCGCGGCCAAGGCCACGACATAGGCCTCGCGCGGATCGCGCTCATTGCTCAATCCACCCGGCCGCACACCCACCCTTCGACCCGCAGCGCCGCCGCGGGGCGGGCGAGATGCACGACGGTGCCCGTGCCGCGCAGATCCGCCGCCACGTACGGATCGGTGCTCACCACGTGCAGGGTCGGCTCACCCGCCGCCCGCAGGTCGGCGCAGACATGGGCCAGCAGGGGCCTGTTCAACCTCGCCCAGGCGCCGGCCTTGAGCAGTTCGCCCGGCGCCTCGGGGCTCCACCAGCAGACCAGGTGCAGCCCGCCCGTGTTGTCCGCCGCCAACTCCACCGACGGTGAAACAGAGCACGGCAGCCCCGTCGGCGCGAGCCCTTCCACCAGCAGCGCGGCGCTGGGCCGGTTCCTCGCGTCCGCGGGTCGCGCGGCGCGATTCGGCTCGGGCGCAGGCCCGGACCCCTGCGGGGTCGCCGGCCGAGCGGCGAGGGCCTCGCGCGGCCCGTCCACGATCATCGAAAGCACATCCGCCGGCTCATATCGCTGAGCGCTGTCGCCCAGCAGCGCCGCCGACGCCGACTGCACGCGCGGCACGCCCGGGCGGACCTCCAGTGTCAGCCCCAGGAACTGCCGCGTCGCATCGACCAGCCGGCCCGTGGCCCGCGTCGTGTTCGACGGGTCGGCCCCGACGATCGCCACGCCCACGCGGGCCGGCTCGCCGTGCAACGGAACCGGCTGCTCGCCCATCGACTTGATCAGCCGATAGGCCGACACGATCGCCGGCTCGTCCGCCCCGCTCAAGACCGTCACCCGGTCGATCAACCCGGCGCGCAGCAGCCCCGCCTGGTCGAGCTCGTCGAAGTGCAGCAGCCAGTGGCCGGCGGCGCAGCCCGCGGCTCGGATCGCCGTCGCGATGTCGCCCACGGGCTCGGCATCGGCCGACGTGCCCACAAGCTCCACGCTCGTCCGGTCGGGGGTGACACGCACCAGCACGACCGGCACGCCCTCGGCCCGCGCCACGCTCGCGGCGTAGGCGCGCACCCACACCGCGCCGCGCACCGGCAGGTGCCCCGTGATCACCGCCTCGAGCACCGTCGACCGGGCGTCGTCGTTCTCCGCCTCGGGCTCGTCTTCCCACCGATCGCCGGCGCGGTAGACGCCCTGCTCGCCGATGAACAGCTCGGCCAGCTCGTCCAGCGTCTGGACGTCCTCGGTGTCGATCGCCGGGTCCGGCTCCCAGACGTCACTCCCGCCGGGGTCCACGAGCCGGAGCGTCACCCGGCTCTTCATCCCCTCGGTTCCGGTTTGGTGTTCCATCATGCTCCTCGTCGCCGATCGCGGGCCGTGCGATCGGGCCTGGGGCCTCATTCGTCGATCGTCACCTCATCGTCACGACACTGTTCCGCTCGCCGAACTCGTTGGGCGCGGTCTCGGGGTTGAACTGGTCCTCGAGCCACCGCCCGTCGACGACGAGCTTGTAGCAGTGCCGCCCGGGAGGCGCGTCGACCGTGGCCTCGTGCACCCCCAGCGATTCGTTGCGGCGCATCGGCGTCGCCGTCGGGCTCCACCCGTTAAAGTCGCCCGCGACACGCACATCGAGCCCCAGCTCGATGGGCTGGACGAACAGCAGCCGCCCGCTCGCGGGCCGCGCGCCGAACAGCCTCGCCACCGACTTCTCGCGCTTGGTTCTGTTGTACGGCTGCTCGATGAGCGCCAACGAGCCATTCGCGCTGCGCAGCCTCGTCTCGCCGTCGGAGGTCGACGGGCTGATCCGCTGCTGGAGCGCCTGCGCCCGACGGCACAGGTCCTCCACGCGGCTCATCGTCTCGAGTGTCTGCACCTCGACCCGCTCGGCGACCGACGCCGCCTTGGCCTGGGCCGACCGCACCGCGGCCGTCCGGCCCGGCTCGCGGCCCGCCGCCTCAGCGCGTTCGGGCGCCTCGCCCTCCTGGTGCAGGGGTCGCGCCAGCGCCTGCCCCCGCCGCACGACGCCCCGCTCATGCTCTGCCCGCTCCGCCTCCGCCGGGGGGCGGCGGGCGCCGAGCGGCACCGCCGTCCGCTTGACCTCGATCACCGTCGCGTCCGGCTCGGCCGATCCCTCCAGCCCCAGCAGCCACGCGCCCAACGCCCGGTAGTCGGCCGCGCCGGGGCTCGCCGGGGCATAGTCGATGACGGGCTGGCCGAACGAGGCCGATTCGCGCACCGCCTGGTCGAACCGGATCGTGACGGGCACCATCGCGCTCTCGAACCGCCGGCACAATTCGGCGTGCAGGTCGCACGCGAGCCCGTGGTCCGCGTCGTGCATCGTCGCCATCAGCCGGGTCGCGGGCCGCGTGCCGAGGCGCCGGCCCAGAGAGCGGATCGTGGCCACCTGCTTCGTGGCGCCCTGGAGGCTGAAGAAACTCGTCTCGACCGGGATGATGATCTCGCCCGCCGCGGTGATCGCGTTGTAGGTCAGCAGCCCGATACTGGGGGGGCAATCGATGACCGCGAACTCGAACGGCTGATCCGCCACCCGCGAGCGCACATGCTCGAGCACCTTGCCCAGCCGCCGCTCTCGCTCGGCCGCCGAGGCGAGCCCTCCCCGGGTCGCCTCCAGCCCCGCGAGCTTGGTCCGGCTCGGGGCGAGATCCAGGTTTCTGGTCACCCGCCACAACAGCCGGGCCGGCTCGAACCCCTTGCCGGGCAGGCTCAGCATCGCGTCGCCGATGTCGAACTCGATCTGTTGGGCCGGCACCGCCAGCCCCGCCGCGCAGTGCGATTGCGGATCCAGATCGACCAGCAGCGTGCGCCGCCCCTCGGCCGCGAGCACCGCGGCGAGGTTGATCGCGGTCGTGGTCTTCCCGCATCCGCCCTTCTGGTTGATGATCGCGATGGTCCGCATGGACAGTCTCCGCCCCGGATCCACACCCAGCCGTTCATTGACGAGCCACAACACCCGCCGGGCGAGACGGAATGCCCGACAAAGGCGTTATCGGCCTCGTGCCAAAACCGGCTTGAACCCCCGAACGCCCTACCCGCTATCGGGGGCCTGCGATGTGGGGATATCGAAAGGTGGGCCTCAGCCGCGGATCGCCGACCAGCCCGTCGCCACCGCGTCGAGCGGCGGGTTGGTCACCAGCTCGCCCCGCCCAATCGCCGCCAACAGCGTCAGGCGGAGCCGCCCGCCCGACGCCTTCTTGTCGTGCCCCATTCGAGCGATCAGCGTCGCGTCGTCGGGCAGACCCGCGATCAAGGTGGGCAGCCCGCACGCCCCGACGGCGTCTCGCACCGTCTCAAAATCGGAGGGGGTAATCCGCCCCAGCGCCGCCGAGCACGCGGCCGCGGCGACGAGCCCCAGCGCCACCGCCTCGCCGTGTTGGAGCGGGGCGTGAGCCGGGTCGCCATCGGGAGTGAGGCCCCCGATGGTCTCCATCGCGTGCGCGTAGGTGTGGCCCAGGTTGAGCAGGGCCCGACCCCCGGTGTCCGATTGCTCTCGCTCGTCGGCGGCGACCACTCGGGCCTTGACACCCACGTTGCGGGCGATCAGCTCGCCCAGCACATCCGGATCGCGTCGCGCGATCGCGTCGATCGAGGTCCGGGTCCACGCGAGCAGCCCCGCGTCGCCCCAGTCGGCCGACATCAGGCCGTGCTTGACGCACTCGCCGAGCCCGCACCGGAACGGGCGATCGGGCAGCGAGGCGAGCGCGTCGAGGTCGGCCAGCACCGCGAGCGGCTGGTGGAACGCGCCCGCCATGTTCTTGAGCAGCGCGGGGCCCTCGCCGTCGCCCGGCAGGCTCAGGTTGATCCCGGTCTTGCCTCCCACCGAGGCGTCGACCGCCGCGAGCAGTGTGGTGGGGCACTGGATCACCGGCACGCCCCGCCGGTAGGACGCCGCGGCGAAGCCCGCGATGTCGCCCACGATCCCGCCCCCGATCGCGAGGACGGGCTCGCGCCGCTCGAGCTTCGATGACGCGAGAGCGGTCAGCAGCGCGTGGAAGGTCTCGATCGACTTGCCCTGCTCGCTAGGCTCGATCGCGTGCCGGCTGACGGCGAACCCCGCCGACTCGTACGCGCCCAGCATGTCATCCACCCACGCGCCGGGCACACCCGCGTCGATCACCGCGAACAAGCGGCCAGGGTTGGTGTTGAGCAGGATCGGCAGTTCGCCCGCGAACTCGCGGGCAACACCCGATCCGATGCGCACGTCATAGGCCGGCGCGCTCGCGGGCTCGACGCGGACGCACCGGACGCTCATGCCCCGTCCCCGTCGCTGTGGTCGGGGCCATCATCGGGGCGGCGCCAATCGATGCGGGGGGCGTCGCCCCAGAGCATCTCGATGTCGTAGTAGGCCCTGGTGTTGGGCTCGAAGAGGTGGGCGACGACGTCGACGAAGTCGGCCAGCAGCCAGGTCGAGCGATCGTCGCGGTTCGTGCGCATGGCGCCGAATCCGTACCGCTTGCCCAGATCGACCGCGTCGTCGATCGCGGAGTTCATCTGCCGATCGGACGTGCCCGAGCCCACAACGACGTAGTCGGTCACGTGGCTCCGTCCCCGCACGTCGAGCACGACGATGTGCTCGCACTTGTCGTCCTTGAACAGGCGGGCGCACTCGATCGCGAACTCGCGGGTACGGGCGGGGTCACCCGTGCTCCGCGACTCGGCCGGGGCGTGCGAGAAGAACTCGTCCTCGCGCAGCGGCTCGTTCGCTTCGCTCTGGGTGTGTCGGGGGTCGATCTCGGATGGCATCGTGCAAGCCTAGGGGCGGAGGGGTCCCCGCGGAAGTACATCAACGACCGCTCGAAGAACCCCCTCCGGTCCGCCTTCAGCGGACCACCTCCCCCGTCGGCGACAGGGGAGGAGAGCTTCGCTGCTGGTGCCGTGGATCATCCCGCAGGGTGATCCACGAAGGGACGGCTTTTCTCCTGTGACTCCGCCTTCACGCTTCGCGATGAAGGCGGGCACCGTTTCTCACTCCACCAATCCCAGATCCTCCGGCTTTGAGCGGCGCACCTCGGGCTTGGTGAGGATGGTCAGCGTGGGCCCGCCGTCGGGCGGGTTGACGCGGGTGCCCGTCGCGACCGGGTCGCTCATCAGCTCGCCGATGCGGTCGCCGATGAGGATGAGCTTGCCGCCCGGGCCGGTGACGCGCCACGCCTCGTTGCAGGCCCGTCCCGGGCGGTCGGTCTTCTTGAGCCAGGCCTCGGTGACGATGACGACGCCGAACGAGCCGTCGATCTCTCCGGTGAGCAACTCCGGCCCGCCCCGCTCGAAGCTCGTGCTCTCGAGCTGATACCGGCGCTTGGCGAAGCGGACCGATTCGTTGTCGTGGTCGATCGCGACCAGCCCGCCGTGGGGGCCGATCCACCGCGCGACGAGCTCGGCCATGCCCCCCGTGCCCGAACCCAGGATGAGCACTCGCGACCCGGGGCGAACCTGGCCCTCCGCGTAGCGGACCGAGCGCAGCTCGGGCACGTCCATCAGGTCGGCGTAGCGGCGGTGCGCGGTCGCGTTGATCGACATGGGCCGACCGGCGGGGAAACGCACTTCGTAGCGCTTCCGGCCCTTCCCCTTCGGGGAGAGCGCCCGATCGATTGGCGTCGTGCTCATCTCCTTGTATCGCACGCCGTCGACCTCGATACGACGCTTGAGCCCGAACACGGCTCGCACCAGTCGCACGGGCCAGCCCGGCCGGCGGGGAGGCCCGGGCCTTCGGCGCGCGGGGCCGTGTCGGGGCGTCGTGCTCTTCCTCGCCGCCATCGCCCGCCTCAGCCCTCCGCGGCCGCCTCGAACAGGCTCCGCGGCACCGTGTCGCCGCCCGCCCTGATCCAGATCCAGTCCGTCGGCGTGTCGTGGCTCGTCACCGTAAGACGATACGGAGAGCCCTCGTGCGGCTCGGCGGCGAGCGAGGGCGTGTTGCACTGCCTTGAGAGATGCAGCAGCACCACGTCCGATCCCGGTCCGATCTGGCGGACCGTCTTGACGCACTGCTCGTTGCTCAGGTGGCCCGACCCGCCCATGATCCGCTGCTTGAGCATCGCGGGTCGGCCCGAGGCGAGCTGCATCTCGGGGCAGTAGTTCGACTCGATCGCGAGCACGTCGACGCCGCGGAGGTGGTCGATCATCGCCTCGGTGGGCTTCCCGACGTCGGTCGCGAAGCCGAGCGTGGCCCCGCAGGGGAAGGCGAAGCGGAAGACGGCGACGCCCAGATCGTCGTGGCTCAGCAGGGCGGGATCGAACTCGAACCCCTCGGCGAGCTCGACGGGCTCGTGGAACGGCTCGGTGCGGCGCATCAGTACGCCGCTCCGCTCGCCCCGCCCCACGTGGCGGCGATGCAGACGGAGGGTCGCGCGGCAGTCCTTCACGCGGCGCCAGCCCGAATAGAAGTG
Source organism: Phycisphaeraceae bacterium (assembly GCA_023898685.1). Classification (GTDB taxonomy): domain Bacteria; phylum Planctomycetota; class Phycisphaerae; order Phycisphaerales; family UBA1924; genus UBA1926. The sequence goes on along the minus strand of CP060234.1, from coordinate 1,361,275 downwards.
ATCCGTGTCGAGGTGGGTGAGGATGATGTCGTCGATCTCGCCCATCGCGACGCCCCGCTCGGCCAATAGGCGGCGCGTCCGCGTGGGGCTCAGCCCCGCGTCGATCAGGCAGGTGCGCGTCCAGCGGCCCGCATCGTCTCGAACGCGGAGCAGCGTGCAATTGCCCGTAGACCCGCTGGCGAGCACGCACAGCGCCGCCCGCACGTCCTGTGGCGGGTCGGCCGCCTCGGGGGGCGGCGGGGCGGGTCTGGAGAGGTCACGCCACGCCATCGGGCTCCCCGGCTTCGAGCAGCTCGGACGCGTCCACCCAGGCGTCGGGACGCAGCACGCGGCGGAGCCAGCCCAGCGTGTGGGGGCGGGGCCGTCCGTCGCCCGAGACGACGCCCCGCTTGGAGTCACGCACGAAATCGGCCATCTCGCGGACGGGGGCGCTCTTGGCGCCCAGCTCATCGAGGCGGCGGATCTGGCTCGCCCGGTCGAGCCTGGTGCGGAACACCTCGCGGAAGGCCCTGCGGGCGATCGTGATCTCCTCGCGGTCGATGCCGGCGCGGCGCATGCCGACGAGGTTGAGCCCCGCGAGCATGTTGACGTCGACGAGGGTGCAGTAGGGCGGAACGTCGGCGTTGCAGCCCGCCCCCCCGGAGAGCATCGCCCCCTTGCCGATGCGGCAGAACTGGTGGACGGCGATTTTGCCCGAGATGTACACCCGGTCGTCGATCTCGCAATGCCCCGCGACCATCGCCCCGTTGCAGATGATCACGTCGTCGCCGATGATGCAGTCGTGACCGACATGGCCCGTCACCATGAGGTAGAACCGATCGCCGATGATGGTCAGCTTGTCGGGGTACATCGAGGCGTGGACGGTCGCGTGCTCGCGGATGACCGCGCCGGCCCCGATCCGCACGCCCCCGATGGGGTCGCCCGGTCTGATCTTGACGTGCTGGGGCCCGAACCCGATGCAGGCGTAGGGGTAGATGGTGCAGCCGGGGCCCAGGTGGGTGTCGCCATGCAGATGGACATCGCCGATGAGGTGGGTGTTCTCCCCGAGCACGGCGGGCCCGTCGATGGTGCAGCGGGGGCCCACGACAACGCCCGGCGCGAGGGAGGCCTGGTCGCTGACGATGGCGGTGGGGTGGACGGTGACGCCGGCGGCGGTGGGCATGGGTCCAGTGTAGGGGGAATGGACCGAACCTCGACATAGCATCGGCCGTGTCCAACGAACGCCTCCCCACGATCGACCTGGGCCGGATGGCCTACGCCCCCGCCCTCGAGGCCCAGCGGGCCCACCACGCCGACGTGCTCGGGGCTCGCGAGGCGGGGTTGCCCCTGCTGGGACGGATCCTGACCGTCGAGCACGACCCGGTGATCACGGTGACCCCGCGCCCGGGCGTCGCCCGGCACCTGCTCGCGACGCTCGAGTTGCTCGTCTCCCACGGCGTCGAGGTGTGCGACACCGACCGCGGGGGCGACATCACCTACCACGGCCCCGGCCAGCTCGTGGTCTACCCCATCATCGATCTCAAGCGAACGGGGATCCGCGTCGTCGACTACGTCCGCCTGCTCGAGCAGGCGGTCATCGACGCGATCGCGCCGCTGGGCCTCGAGGGCAAGCGCGACCCCGAGGCGACGGGAGTGTGGGTGACGCAGGCGTCCGACAGGGTGGGCGTCGGGCCGGACGCGAAGATCGCGGCGATCGGCGTGCGGGTGCGCAAGTGGATCACGCTGCACGGGCTGGCGCTCAACGTGCGCACGAACCTCGACCACTTCGGGCTGATCGTGCCCTGCGGGCTGGCCGGGCGGGCGGTGACGAGCCTGGAGCGGGAGCTGAGCGAGCGCTGCCCACCAATGGACGCGGTGCGGGCTGCGGTGGTGGGGGCGCTGCGGCAGTTAGTCCTGGAGCGGGCGAAGGGCGCCTGATCGGGCTCGTCGGTTCGGCCGAGTCGTCACTTCTGATTGATCGACCCCACGTCCGATTCCTTCAACTGCCGCTGCTTCTCGGCGATGAACTGGCGGAAGGCGGCCATCCCCTCGGGCTCGGGGAACAGCTTGTCGAACGGCTGGCCCCCGTCGGCGACGCCCCGGTCGACCTGCTCCTTGAACCGCTGCTGGATGATGTCGTAGGCGTACTTCTGGAGCGTGTCGGGCGCGTACGAGTAGGCGAGCTCGACCTCGTCGAAGGGCAGGACGTTGATCGTCGCCGCGAACACGCCGCCCGCGAAGAAGCGGAAGTCGCGGTCCATGTACTCCATGCGCTGACCACCCGCGCCCTCGCTGGCGACGACGTCGCGGCCCTGCTGCTGGAAGTAGTACTTGTGCACGTCGGCGGCAAACTGGAATTGCTTGCGGAACAGGTCGCTGTCGCCCTGCACGAGCGCCTGGAAGGCGCCCTGGAGCGACGCCACCACCTGGTTCGTCGCCACCTCCGGGCTCGTGTAGCGGTCATAAAGGTTGGCCTGCACGAACTCGTCGAGCGTGCCCCACGTCTTGGCCCGCGTGATCTCCTGGTGGATGTTCATGCCCTTCCAGGTCCGCAGCTTCTGGTACCACTGCTCGGCCAGATCGCGCTGGCCCCGGCGGTAGAAGAACGCGATCGCATCCTCGAGGAAGTTCTCGTAGCCCACCGCGTAGTTGGTGCGCGGCCGGGATGGATCCTCGTACACCTGCCCCCTCGCCACCACGTCCCCGTAGATGTCGCCGTAGGACTGCACGAAGTAGGGGTTCGGCATCGCCTGGAAGTAGGCCTGGGCCTTGTCGACCGAGTAGTCGAGGTAGTTGAAGTAGATGTCGCCCGATCGCCACAGCGACTGGATGGCCTGCATCACCATGCGGTCGGTGTTGACGAAGTCGAAGTTCTTGCGGTTGTACTCGTCGAATCTCGTGAGCGTGCGCTCGATGCCCTGCTCGGCGAAGTAGACGCCGTGGGCGCCGGTGTGCCGCCAGTCGAGCGGGCCGAACTTGCGGGTGTAGCGGATCATCTTCGCCGGCGACATGTGGTAGTCGTCGACGAGCACTCGCTTGCGGGTGTGGGGGATGAGGATCGCCCACGCCCGGGCGTACTTCGGATCGTCGAGCAGCTCGGCGAACGCCCGGTTCTTCGGGCCGAACTCGTGTTCGAGCACCCCACGCTTGGGCGACGTGCGGAGCTCGGTGTGTTGTGTCCAGCGGCGGAGCAGCTCCATCCCGGGCTCGATGCCGACGCGCGTGCGGAGTTCGGAGAGCAGTTGCCTGGTCTCGGGGACCTGCTCGATCACCCCCTCGATCGTGGCCGGGGCCTGGTCGATCGGGGCGAGCCACGCCGCGTACTGCTCGATCACGTCCTCGCGACCGAGCTTGCCGGGCTCGGGGCGCGGCGGCACACCCACGACGACGGTCCACTCGGCGGCCCACTCTCGCTTGTAGTACTGGTTGGCGTCGTCGGTGAACCCACCCAGCTTGTGGAGGATGATCCACGCGAGCTCCTTGTGGAGGAGCAGGTCGTTGGGGTTGGCCTCGATGCCCTGGTCGCGCAGCAGCCGAACGCCCGCCATCACCCACTGATAGCGTTCCTCCGGGGTCTGCGTCTCGACCGAGACGTTGTAGGCGAGGTTCCAGGCGTGGAAGGCCCAGACGCGGGGGAAGCGGGGCTGGAGCCGGGTGATGGTCTTGGCGAGCTCGATCGCCTCGTGGAACATCCCCTGCTCTTTCATGTCGTTCGCCCGCATCCAGAGCAGGTTCACGAACAGGCCGCGGAAGGCGCCCATCGCGATGCCCAGCGAGACCTCGGGCGGGTCTGAGTCGACCGCCCGCACCGTGTGGGTCAGCTTGTACCGCCCCGCCGACGCCGCCACCATCGGCGACACCACCCCCGAGCCCACCAGGCTCAGGATGATCAACGAGATGGCGACGAGCTTGACCTTGAACGACGACACTTCTTCTCCATACGGCCCGGCGTCCGGGCCCGTTCACTCCCGAGCCGGGGCTACTGCCCCGAGTAGATCGCCAGCTCACGCTTGCGGAAGACGTACACCGCACAGGCGTAGAGCAGGGCCGTGACGCCCGCGAGCACGCCCGTGCCCCCGACGACGGCCGACCACGGCAGGAGCCGCCCGTCGACGAGCCGGCGGACCGGCTTGAGATCGCTGTACACGCTGAACAGGTGCCCGACCAGGCCGGTGAAGTGCCCGACCGCCCACTTGTACCAGACGAGGTCGCCTTGCCGGTCGGTCGCGGCGTAGGTGTCGGCGGCGTAGACGAGATAGCCCGACATCTCCGCGAGCAGGAAGACGCCGAACGCGACGAGGCAGGCCACCGGGAAGCTGAGGAAGGTCGACGCGAACACCCCGATCATGGCCAGGAACGCGAGCTTGACCCACAGCACGAGGATGACGCGGAAGAAGTTCATGCGGTATCCGCCCGCTTCGTAGGAGACCTCGAGCCCGTTGTCGGGAATGGAGAGGGCCGACGGGTTGGGCACGATGCCGATCGCCCCCGAGCTGTCCTGGACGAGCCCCCCGTTGTAGATCTGGACCAGCAGCGCCCCATCGGGGCCGATCGCTCTGGGGCTCAGTGGGATGTTGTGGTAGTAGCCCAGGCCCATCTTCCGGACGATCGGCGCGGCACTGTCGCTGGTAATGAGCACGAAGCTGATGTTGTAGAACATGTCGGGGCGGTTGCCCCCCGCGTCGATGCGGAGGCTCAGTGTAATGGGTGCGTTCCTCTCGGCCGCCCCTTCGAGCCCGGGGATGCGGTAGGTCTGCCGCCCCCCCGCGGGGATGGACCGGTAGGCCCGGAGCTCGCCCTCGTGCAGATCGGAAACGACCTTGGCGAGCTCGTCGGGCGTCTGCGCAAACTCCGGATCGGTGAGCCGCTGCTTCTTGATGTAGTCGTCGACGGCCTGCTTGAACTCCGGGGCGTCGATGGAGAGTTCCGGCGGGATCTCGATCGACGCCGACTTTCGAGCCGTGAGCACGCGCGACTCGAGGATGAAGCGGTCCTCGGTGGGCGCGCCGGTGCCCTCCTTGTCGATGTAGGCGTGGCTCTCGCCCACGGCCGGCTGCTGCCGCAGGTATTCGGCGAAGAGGAAGATGCCCGAGGCCGCGACGAGCAGCAGGATCGCGTTGAGCCCGACAAGCCCGAGCCACTTGCCCAGCAGGTACTGCCACGGCGCCACCGGCTTGGTGATCGTCTGCCAGAGAACCTTGCTGCGCTGCTCGCCCGTGATCGACGAGACGCCGAACGCGAGCGAGAGGGCCGCGAGCACCCAGAACGTGCCCGAAACCGAGTATTGGAAGAACGTCTGCACGCGGTAGCGCAGGGGCTGGTCGGCGTCGAGCATCCCCGGCAGCACGGCGAGCCCCAGGATCAGCAGCACGATGAGCACGAGCGACATCTTCATGCGCACCGCCTCGGTGAGCATGTTCCTCGCGACGCTCATCACGGGGCCCGCGCCCGAGAAGAGCACGCGGAGCCCCTGCATCAGCGCCGTGAACGACGCCGACAGCACCACCACGCCCACGATCAGCCTGGCGTAGACCCCGGTCGACTCGAACATCGCGAGCGGCCCGGCGACCGCCGCCGCCACCAGGCCCAGCAGCAGATAGGTCAGCCCGAGCCCGAGCCAGATCATCGCCACGCCCACGACCGCGATGACCGCCGCGCCGAAGCCCACCCCCGTCGAGGCGGCGTTCTGGAGCACCTCGCGCATCACCTCGGTCGAGGCGTCCGATTGCGTCGCGGCGCCGAGCTTGTCGATCGCCTCGGTCACCGTCTCGATGCGACCGCTCGCCACGGCGATCGCGTACCAGCCATAGAGCGTGCCCAAGACCAAGAGGAACGCCACCGTGGCCGCGATCTTGAACCACCGGGCCTGCTGCGTGCGGTTCAGGACGCCGGGGAGCTCGCGGATGGTCATCCGTCACGCTCCCCGCGGTCCCGCTCTTCGTCCTCGGGCTCATCGACGAGCGAGCCGATCACGCCGAGATCGATCTCGGCGCCGCGAGCGGGGGCCCCCGCGTCGTCGCGGTCCTCTGCGACCGCCGCGGCGGCGGGCCCGGCCGGTTCCTCGTTCGGCTCGTCTTCTTCGAGCAGCGCCGCGAGCACGTCATCTCGCTCGGCGGGCGAGGCGGTCCCGTCGGCCCGGGCCGCGGCGGGCGACAAGTCCTCGCTCACGCGCGACGACCCGGTCATCAGCGATTCGATCAGTTCCTCGCCCTCGGGGCCCGAAGGTTCGTCGGCGGCGCGGAGGAACGCGGCCGTGACCCCGTCGTTCGTCGCGCCGCTCGTGGCAAGGTGCTCGCGCTTGGCTTCCTCGACGATGCCGAGGAACAGCTCCTCGAGCCGCTGGCGGGGCTTGGACACCCTCCGAACCGCCTTCTCGCCGTGGGTGCGCTCGCGGATCACGCGGTCGATCTCGGCGAGCGTGTCGTCGTCGAGCTCATCGGTCTCGATCGAGGTCGTCTCGCGCCGCGTGAGCAGGTCGTCGCGAGGGCCCTCACGCCGGATCTTGCCGCCGTACAGGATCACCATGCGGTCGACCACGTCCTCGACGTCGCTGAGCAGGTGGCTGGAGAGCAGCACGCTTTTGCCTCGCCGGCCCAGCTCGAGGATCAGGTCCTTGACCTGGCGGGTGCCGATCGGGTCGAGCCCGGTCGTGGGCTCGTCGAGGATGAGGAAGTCGGGGTCGTTGATCAGCGCCTGGGCGATCCCGATCCGCCGCTGCATGCCCTTCGAGTATTCCCGCACCGGCCTGTACTGCGCGTGCGCCAGCCCGACCATGTCGAGCAGCTCGTCCGTCCGGCTCTTGCGGGTGCGGTGGTCGAGCTGGAAGAGCTTGCCGTAGTAGTCGAGCGTCTCTCGCGCGTTCAGAAAACCGTAGAGGTAGCTCTCCTCGGGCAGGTAGCCGATCCGCCGCTTGATCGAGACGTCGGCCGGGTCCTTGCCGAACACCGCGATCCGGCCCCGCGTGGGCTTGAGCAGACCCAGCAGCAGCTTGATCGTCGTGCTCTTGCCCGACCCGTTGGGTCCCAGCAGCCCGAAGATCTCGCGGTGCTCTATGTGGAAGGTGATGTTGTCGACCGCGCGGGCGCGCTGCCGCATCCAGAAGTCCTTGAAGACCTTGGTCAGCCCCTGGCAGGCCACCACGGGCGCGCGGGCCGGATTGGACTGTTCAGCCGGCATGGGGGTCTCCGCCCGTCACCTGTCCTCGATCACCGTGCTCGTGTCGACCTTGTACGCGTCCTCGCGGATCTTCCGCTCGCGCTCGGCCGCGGTCTTCAGACGCTCGCGCTGCTTCTGCGCCCGGTCCATGTCCTTGAGGATGTCCGGATCTTCGTTGATCCAGAGCTCGACCTTGGGGTTGAACGGGAGCTGCATCGTCTGCACGAAATCCCTCGACTGGAAGGCCGTCCACGCGCTCGCCCAGTCGCGGCGGATCATCAGGTCTGGGTTGGCCCCGAACTGCTGGAGCTTGGCCTTGAACATCTCGAGGTCGCCCTGGGCCCGCTGCACCGCGGCGAGCCCGTCGACTCGCGCGTTCTGGATGACCTGGACCACGTCGCCCGACGCGACGCGCCCCCGGGCCTCGGCGAACATCGCCCGCGTCGCCGCGGGGGCGTCCGGGCCCGGGTCGAGCTCGATCGGGTTCCCCTCGAGGATCGAATCGATCGACGCCAGCACCTCCACGGCCATCGCGTCCTGTTGCGTCTCGATCGCCATCTCATAGCGGCCGATGAGCCAGAGCAGCACGCCCGACGCCTCGCCGGCGGCGCTGTTGAGATCCTGGTCTCGCTCGCCGCGGGCCTCGGTGATCGCCTTCTGCGCCTCGCTCCTCGCGTCGAGCACGGCCCGGAACTTGCGCAGCAGGCTCCCGGGGGGCGTCCTTCGGCCGATCTCGAACTGCTCGATCTGAATCCCCGCGTTGAGCCGGTCGAGCGTCTCCTGCGCGATGTCCCTCGCCCGGTCGGAGATCGCCCGCGTGCCGCCCTCCTGGGGCTTGAGCAGCTCGTCGATGGGGATGGTCGCGATCGTCCGCACCACGCCCCGCTCGAGCGCCGTCCGCACGATGTCGTTCTCCTGATCGGGCAGGATGTTCCTGGCATACTCGACCGGGTTGACACGGCGGTACACCGCCTGCCACTGCGTGTGGGCGATGTTGAGATCGGCCGTCATCAGCGACCCGTCGCGCTCGGGGTCGAGCTGCCCGCGCTGCGGCAGGTCCTCGATCGGTGCGTCGAGCTGGTCCTTGGCCATCGCGGGCCAGAACGACCGGTCGATCTGCGGCGCGACATTGCCCGTGTCGACCTTGATCAGCTCGCCGAACGGATAAGGAGCCGCGAAATGGAAGCCGGGCTCGAGGTTGGTGCTGACCGCGCGCCCGAAGAGCACGCTGATGCCCCGCTCGCCCTCGCGCACCGTCTGGAACCCGCTGAAGACGAACAACGCCGCCAGCACCACCATTGCCGCCTGGAGCAGGAAGAAGGTGATGCGCAGCGCGTCGGCCAGCGACTGGTTCGCCGGGTCCATCAGCGCCGCCTCGCCCGCGGCGCCCTCGTCGCGCAGCCGGACCGACGCGGCGCGTCCCGCCGGCGCCGTCGGCCCGTCGCCCGGGGCCTCGTCGTCCCCGCGGCCCGTCAGCTCGTCGAGCGGGTTGTCGAACGGGGGCTCGGTCACGGCCTGTCCTCCAGGGCGTTGCCGATCATCGATCCCTCCGAGGCCCGCCCGCTGAACAGCTTGCGGTCATCGGGCAGACCGGTCGGGAACTCGCCCGGCTTGAGGCCCTCGAGCGCCGACGGGCTGAAGATGCCCATGCCGAAGTCCGACGCCGAGAGCACGAGCGTGAACCGCTTGGCCATCGCCTCGCGCATCATCTTCACGTTCTGGAGGAACACCGCCAGCTCGGGGTTGCTCGCCTGCTGCGCCAGATAGGGAGCCGCCTCGGCCTCGCCCTTGGAGCGGATCTCGTCGGCGAGGCGATTCGTGAACGCCTTGATCTTCTCGGCGTCGGCCTGGGCGTTGGCGCGGATCGCGCTCGCCTGGGCGGTGCCCTGGCTCTCCAACTGCTTGGCGAGCCGATCGCGGTTGGCGCCCATCCGCTTGATGACCTCCTTGGTCGTATCCTCGGGCAGCACGATCCGGTTGATGCCGACGAGCGTGACCTCGATCCCGTAGTCCCGCAGGCCGCCGCCCGGCTGGCCCGAACCGCCCGCGTTCGGCAACGAGCCCGTGGTGAGCTGCGCGAAGATCCGGTCCTCGAGCTCGCTCAGCTTGCTCTTGGCGGGGTCGGCGTTGAACAGGTCGGTCAGCTTGTACTTGCTCGTCTCGCCCAGCGCGCTGCGGAGCGTTGTCCGCAGAATCTCCTCGGCCTGCTTGAAGTGGTCCTCGGCCCGGTCCCCCGCGCCGCTGAACCGCTGGAAGAACGCCAGCGGGTCGGAAACCCACCATGTCGCGAACGCCTCGATGATGATCTGCGCATCGTCGGCCGTCTGCTGCGTCTGGCTCCGGGTCTCGAGCACGCGCACCTGCGTGTCGTACTTCGTGACCGACTGGATCGGGTAGGGCCACTTGAACTTCAGGCCCGGCTTGTCGATCACGGCGTGCTCGCCCGCCCGGCCGAACGTCGTCACCACGGCCTTCTCCGTGAAACGCACGGTGTAGGTGAAGGCGAAGGCGATGATCGCCAGCACGAACAGCACGGCGAGCAGGGGTCGCAGCAGTCTCTGCACGACGGCGCTCCTCAGGTCAGGGCTGGTTCTCGGAACCGGCCTCGGGGTTGAACAGATCGATCCCGGTGTCCCGGGTCTGCAGCTCGATGTTGATCTTCAGATTCGTCAGTTGCTCGCTCGTCAGGTACACCCGCGAGCCGCGCATGATGTCGAGCAGGGCCTCGAAGTACCGCTGCGACTTGTACAGGGCCGGCGCCGCCGCGTAGCCCGCGGCCTGCCCCTTGAACAGCGCCGCCCGGCCCCGCTCGCCCATGTGGGTGTTCCAGCGCTGCGCGCTCGCCTCGATCAGCGACGCGCCCGCCTCGCCCCCCGCCTCCTCGAGCAGGTGCTGGACCTCCAGCTCGCGCTCGGCGATCTCCTGGCTCGACACGCCCCGCGCCCGCATCGCCGAAAGGTCGACGATCCGCGCCACGATGTCCTCGGTCGACACCGTCGTGCCGTCGTCGCGCACGATCGGCGGGGCCACTTCGGTCAGGATCCTGATCTTGTCCTCGGTCGCCGCCTCGACCTTCGCCTCGAGCACCTGCTGCGCCTGCACCACCCGCTCGAAGCTCCGCGCCGCGTCCTTGGGCGGGTGCACCGCGCCCGAGCCGACGTTCATGATCCGGATCCCCGCCGGCGCAGGCGCGCCGCCCCGGCCCGCGTAGATGTCCGAGTAGGACCGCTCGAGCCGCTCGCGCAGCCCGACGCCCATCTCGATCCGCCCCGACCCCAGCACGTCGTCGATGTTCTTCGACGCGAGGTAGTGCAGCAGCTCGCGCTGCCCCAGCACCTTCAGCAGCTCGTGCCGCTGCCCGGGCTGGGCCAGCTCGTCGAACGCCTTGACGTCGTCGATCACATACTGCACCGGCGCCTCGACCGCCACCAGCGAGAGGTCGGCCAGGCGGTCCCCGCCCGTCCCCTCGCCCGCCGGCATGGTCGCGGTCCCGCGGTCCCCGATCCCGGCCGGCTGCACCAGGCTGTAGACCTCGTTGAGCGCGTGCTCGTTCGTCCACAGGATCGCCATGTTCGTCTTGGGCGGGTTCGTGCCCAGGTTGAACATCCGAACCCCGGTCGACGTGTGCGTCTCGACGATCTTGCCCTTCTCGTCCAGCGTCCGCGACACCGGCACGTACACCTCGGTCATGGGCCACGGCGCGACGACGTGAAGCCCGGGGCCCACCTCGTCGCCCTTGCGGTCGCCGAAGCTCAGCAGCGGCGCCGACGGCTTGCCGAACGTGAGGATCAGCGCCCGCTGGTGCGGCTCGATGACCACCAGCGAGGTCATGCCCCAAGTCACGAGCAGCGCCACCGCGATGAGCCCGGGCCACCAGCGCTGGATGAGCAGATAGAACCAGGTCTTCGAGACCTCGACGCCGAACTGGTAGTTCAACGCCTCGCCGATGTTCTCGGCGATCTTGTCCGGGGCGGCGAGCAGCCCCAGCAGACGGGAGTCAAACCCGGGCCGGGGATCCTCCCCCGGTTTGCGGGGGCGGTAGATGTCCAGGACGACGTTCACCAGCGTCTCGGCACCCAGAAGAATCGAGAAGATCGGGACCGCGTGCGAGACCGGGTCGAGCGCGACCGAGCGCCCCATCGACGAGTCGATGAACTGCGTCACCGCCACGGCCAGCCCCAGCAGGGCGGAGCCCACGGCATACGAAGCGCCCGCCCGGAGCGGGGCCCAGATCCGCTGGGTCGCCATGCCCGAGACGAACCGCGCGAAGACAAACCCGGCGATCGCGATCGCCAACCCCACCGCAATGCCCCATCCCTTGTGTAGGGTGATCGTCTCGGCCAGCGCGGTTTTTTCGGTGATGCTCCCGAGCCGGACCAGGCCGACCGTCAGCAATGACCCACCGACGATCAGGCTGAGAATCGGGAGGGCGAATCTCTGCATCGCCTCGAGCGTCCGGGCCGCCCGCGGCTGCTCGACGCCCTCGAACACACCGGTCGACTCTTCCTGCGCCAGGCGCTCGATCTCGACGGCCTCACGCCGCTCCCGCCGGTGCAGGTCGAACAACACGATCAGGGGGGCCCACACGAGCAGCCCGACGCCGACATGCCAGGCGGCGGTCACCGCCGCGTGGTCGCCCCCGGCGAAGGCCGCGTAGACGGCCAGCATCGCGGCGCACACCGCCTGGAGAATTAGACCCAGAATCGCGACCCCGGTGGCCCGCCCGTAGCTCTGTGCGTCGCCTTTCATCCGAGTCCTCGATGACCGGCCAGGCCGGCGTGCTTCGGTCGGCAGATCCCGCGCGGCCCGCGGCGATCGGCTGCTGTTCGTACGCTGCTTTGTCCGCTCCGTCGCGGTGCGTGTGTCACCGGCCCCCCGGGATGGTCCCCAAGGCCGGCCGCCGGGCAGGGAGCAATCCATTCGTCCCGCGCGGCGCGAGCCGTATTCTCATCGCGCCCGGGCGTCCTGTCCACTCCGCCCCAGCGGGTCCGGACCGATGCCCCAGTCAGGAATGCGGCGGCTTCTTTCTACGTGGGGGACGAACCGCGGTTCTTCGTCCGACGAAGAAAACGCCACGGGCCGGCTACCATGCCCCCCTCGCGGGGCCACGCCGCCACCGCCCCCACGCGCATGACACCCCTCCTCGCCATCGCCCGCAACGCCTTCGTCGAGAGCCTCCGTCAGCCCATCGTGCTGGTCGTGGTGCTGCTCTCCGGCGTGCTCCAGTATTTCAACACGGCGATCAGCGCCTATTCGATGGGCTACCGCTCGGTCGCCGGCGAGGTCACGGGCGACAACAAGCTCCTCTTCGACGTCGGGATGAGCACGGTCTTTCTGTGCGGCATCCTTGTCGCCGCCTTCATCGCCACCGCCATCGTCAGCCGGGAGATCGAGAACAAGACGGTGCTCACCATCGTCTCCAAGCCCGTCGGGCGGATCATGGTGGTCGTCGGCAAGTACCTCGGCGTCATGGGCGCGACACTGATCGCCACCGCGATCATGGTCGTCTTCCTCATGTTCGCCCTCCGCCACGGCGTGCTGATGAACGCCTCGGACAAGATTCATCAGCCGGTGGTCTTCCTGGGTGTCGGGTCGGTGCTCGTCTGCCTCGCCTTCGGGGGATTCACCAACTACGCCTACGGCTGGCCCTTCAGCCAGACCGTGCTCATCGCCATGCTCCCGCTCGTGGTGCTGGCCTACCTCGTCACCCTGCCCTTCGGGCCGACCTGGAAGATCGAGCCCATCGCGGCCAACCTCAAGCCCGAGGTCATCAAGGCCTGCATCGCCTCGATCGGGGCGCTGATCGTGCTCACCTCGGTCGCCACCGCGGCCTCGACCAGGCTGGGGCAGGTGATGACCATCACGATCTGCCTGGGCGTGTTCGTGCTGGGCCTGCTCAGCGACTATTTCATCGGGCGGCACGCGTTCGTCAACCAGCCGATCGGGGAGGTCGAGACGGCCCAGCCCGTCAAGCCCGGGATGGAGTCGCTCAACAGACCCGGCGATGAATACACGATCACGTTCGGCACGCCCGTCGACGTGAAGGTGGACCCCGGCGACCGGTTCTTCTACGCCCCCTCGCCGAACGGGCTGGGGATGGTGCCGCCCGGTTTCGCCCCGATCGCCCCGGGGGTGGATATCAACCGCGATCTGTTCCCGGCCGACGTCCCGCCCGCTCTCGTGGTCCTCGTGCCGGGCGATGAGCAGATGACCGTCAAGGCGATCGGCGGGGGCTCGCTCGGCCTCTCGCGTCCCCCCGAGAGCGGCGACTCGGTCTTCCTCGAGCCCACCACGGTGAACTGGCCGGCGCGGGTTGTCTGGACGGCCATCCCGCGGCTGCACGCGTTCTGGCTCGTCGACGCGGTCACCCAGGCGTCTCGCATCCCGATGGAGCACGTGGGGCTGGTGCTGGTCTACTCGGTCATCCAGGCGGGCGGCTTCCTGGGCCTGGCGATCCTTCTCTTCCAGGGACGCGATCTCGGGTGACCGCCCGCGCGCCATAGGCAATTGCACCGGCTCAACTCAGCCGGGGCTGTTGAGCAACTCCTTCGAACGCCCCTCCCACACAAAGAAAACACCGGGCTCTGGCCCGGTGCTCGTGAATCGCTGGATGGGCCGCGCCGGTCAGGCGGTGTTGGCCCGCTTGGCCCGAAGCTCACTCAGCCGGCGCGGGCTCTCGATGTGGGCCGCGTCGATGATGTACTCGGCGCTGTCGTTGTCGTGGTCGGGCAGCTCATACATCAGCTCGAGCATCGCCTCCTCCATCACGGCCCGGAGGGCGCGGGCCCCGGTCTTGCGGGCGATCGCCCTGTGGGCCACCGCCTTGAGCGCGTCGGGTGTGAAGGCGAGCTTGGCCCCCTCGAACGCGAAGAGCTGCTGATACTGCTTGACCAGCGCGTTCCGCGGCTCGGTGAGGATGGAGACCAGCGCCTCCTCGCCCAGCGGCGTGAGCGGGGTGATCACGGGCAGGCGGCCGATGAGCTCGGGGATCACGCCGAACTCGATGACGTCCTCGTTGGCGACCTTCTGGAGCAGCAGCTCACGCTCGTGCACGCCGCCGTCCGCCTCGTCGGCCTGGGCGTCGGCGGTGAACCCGATGCGGGTCTTGCCGATGCGCCGGCGGATGATGTCCTCGAGCCCCACGAACGTCCCGCCGCAGATGAAAAGGACCTGCGAGGTGTCGAACTGGATGTACTGCTGCTCGGGGTGCTTGCGTCCGCCCTGGGGCGGCACGTTGGCGACCGTCCCCTCGAGCAGCTTGAGCAGCGAGCGCTGCACGCCCTCGCCCGAGACGTCGCGCGTGATCGAGACGTTGGACGAGGTCTTGCCGATCTTGTCGATCTCGTCGATGTAGATGATGCCCCGCTGGGCGGCCTCGACGTCGAAGTCGGCCGCCTGGAGCAGCTTGAGCAGCAGGTTCTCGACGTCCTCGCCCACATAGCCCGCCTCGGTCAACGTCGTCGCGTCGCCGATCGCGAAGGGCACCTTGAGCATCCGGGCCAGCGTCTTGGCGAGCAGCGTCTTGCCAGACCCCGTCGAGCCGATGAGCAGGATGTTCGACTTGTCGAGCTCCACGCTCTTCGCGTCCTCACTCTCGGCGTGCAGCAGCCGCTTGTAGTGGCTGTGCACCGCGACGGCCAGCGCGCGCTTGGCGGCGTGCTGCCCGATCACGTACTCGTCGAGGAACTCGGTGATCGACCGGGGGCTGGGCACGTCACGCAGGGTGCTCGTCGCCCCAGAGACGCGCCGCCGCTCCTGGCGGAAGATGTTCTGGCAGAGGTCGACGCACTTCGAGCAGATGTACACCTCGCTCGGGCCCTCGACCATCGGGCCGACTTCGCGGCTCGTCTTGCCGCAGAACGAGCAGGTCGTGATCTTGCGGCCGCGGAAGCCGCTACCGCCCTCGCCCCGGCCCGACGACCCCTCCCCGGAGCCGCCGCTCGACGAGCCGCCGCTCTCTCCAGAAGCCATCGATTGGGGGGCCGGAACGCCGTTCCGCGGTTCACCTCGGAACCCGGGTTGGTTCGGTGGGTAGGCCATGGTCTGAACGTACTCCCTCATCAAGGGGGCTTCGCCCGCGTGCCTCGGGCCGGGGTCGCACACCCTCTATCGGCGAGTCGACCGCCGGGCTGGACTGATCGACGGTTCTTGTCCGCACATCCTACGCCCGCGGATCCGAGGCCCGAACCAATCGCCCCTCGATCGGCGGCCGCGGGTGGGGCGGTGCCGCGATGTCTGGTGTGTGTTTCGTTGTCTACGACAGGTCCTGCGGATTGTCCCCCTGTTTGGGAGGCGCCCCGGGATCATCCGCGCCGGGCGATTCGGGCGCCTGGGCCCCGGTGGGCAGGGGGCGACCCAGAAGGTCCCGCCCCGGCTCGGCGACCAGACCCCCGGCCTTGCGGATCGACTCGGCCTTGAGCTCGCCGAAGTCGCGGCCCGACGCCCGGGCCACCATCTTCAGGCGCACCTCCTCGTATTCCTCGGCGGTGATCTCGCCCCGGTCTCGCATCTCGCGGAGGTCCTCGAGGATGCCCCGGGTCACCTCGCCCGGGCTGGCCTGCCCCAGCAGGCGATGGCGGAGGTAGAAGAGCAGCAGCCCGCCCACGAGGATGAGCGCGAGCAGCGCCCCGAGCCAGGGCAACATCTGATTGAACACGGTTTGCGCGTTGTTGGGCATCGGGCTGGCTCAGAGGCCCGCGGGCCCGATCGCCCGGCGGATTGGGGCGACGAGGCCCGGGAGGACGTGGGACTCGATCAGGTGCTCGGCGTGCTCGGCGAGCACGCGGAAGACCGACGGTAACGCCTTCAGATTGGTGACCGGCTCGTAGCGGCGGAGCGTGACATAGACGCTGATAGGCTCGCCGACGGCGTTCTCTTCGCGCACGGTCGCGCCCCCGGAGCGCGTCTTGACCTCGAGGTGGGCCTCGACGCCGTCCGAGCGCGGGCCAGATTCGCCGCCGAACGCGCCGTTCTCGGTGTGGAGCAGCAGCCCAAGCAGGGGCTGGAAATCGATGGTGGTGGCATGGTCGACGCCGAGCAGCTCGCCGAGGGGCGACCCCGCGAGCAGGGCGTCGGCGACGATCGCGTCCTGGTTGCCCGAGGCGGCGAGATCGAAGCCGTAGAGGAGCTCGACGTACTCGACGTCGAGCGGGCTGATCGAGAGGAAGTAGGGAGCGACCTCGAGAACGGTGCGATGCAGGGCATAGCCCTCATCGAAGGTGTCGGGGTTGACCGTGCCCGAGCGGATGGTGCTCGCGCGGACGGCGAGCCAGCGGTGGGGCTCGTCGGCCTGGGATGATTCGAGGGCCAGCTCGTCGCGGTAGCGCTTGAACGATGCCATCGTGGGGAACGTGGTGCGGATGCGCTCGAAGAGGTCGAGGATGGTCTCCCGCCCTCGCGGCAGATCGAGCTTCACGCTGATCTTCTGGTTGATGTAGAAGTCCGAGCAGAGGGCCCGGTAGGAGGACGGCATGGGGAGAGATCCTCGGTCTTTCGGGGCGTTTCGCGGAAGTGTACGGGGCGGAACGCCCAGGAACCGCTGACCAAGCACCGGGCGCCGGTTCATGTCCTTCAGCCCGGTGCCTGGTGCCCGGTGCCCGATCCCTCGCCTCGCGCGCGGCGTGCCATCGGCTGCAACCGCCAGTAGGTCAGCGAACGCCACGCCCACTCCGCCGGCCCGAAGCGGAAGAACCGCAGCCAGACGGCGCTGAAAACCAGGTTGGTCGCCCACACCACGCCGATCACCGCGAACAGGCCCGGGTAATCGATCTTCGCAAAGTAGCCGAACCCATAGCCGTAGAAGAACGTGGTGCAGAGGAGCGTCTGGAGGAGGTAGTTGGAGAGCGCCATCCGCCCGACGTTCGCGAGCGCGTGTGTGACGCCGCGGAGCACGCCGAGCCTGATCATCCAGATGATCAGGGCCATGTAGCCCAGCGAGATCGGGATGCCGACGAACTGGCCGAAGCACTGCCAGAGCGCCTCGCCGTAGTCGGGCGAGATCAGGCCATGCCCGAAGAAGAGCGTGACGGTGAGCCCCAGCCCGCCCACCAGCCCCAGCACGGCGAGGTCGGCGTAGAAGCGCGTGGGCTTCTCGCCGGTGAGGATCCCCAGCCGCACGAGGCCCATGCCGATCATCATCAGCCCGGTGACGCCCGGGAAGAAGATCGGCCCCAGGAAGAACCACATGCCCATGAGCGACTGGAGGCGCACGCCGAACGTGTCCAGGTAGCCGCCGGTGTAGGCGTCCATCTCGCGATGGACCGACGCCATCGCGTCGCCGCCCTGGTCGGTCGCGAAGACCATCATGAACGAAAGGCCGAGCAGCAGCGCCGAACTGAGCAGGTGGAGGATGAGCCCCAGCCCGATCTGCCAGCGCGGGTTGATCCGCCGCACCCACCACACCGCACCCATCCCCGCCACGGCGTACCACACGAGGATGTCGCCGAACCACAGGAAGATCGCGTGGGCGAGCCCGATGACGAGAAGCCAGGCGACGCGGCGGTACCAGAGGTAGGCCCCAGGGGCCAGGGAACGGGCATCAGCATCTGGTGCCTGGTGCCCGGTCCCCGGGCCCTGCGCGTCGAACTTGCGCGCATAGATGACCACGCCCGCCCCGAAGAGCATGCAGAACAGCGCCATCATCTTGCCCAGAAAGAAGATCGAGGTGAGCGCGTGCCCGGCCTCGTTCCAGGCGCCCCCGCCCATCGCGCCGGCCCAGGACATCGCCTCCTCGGGCCAGCCGAACGCGACGATGTTGGGGCCGAGGATGCCCAGCAGCGCGAATCCCCGCACCGCGTCGATGGTCTCGAAACGCTGCCTCTCGGCGATCGGTTTGGGCGTGGCGTGGCTCACGCCGAGAGTTGACCACGATTCATGGGGAGTGGCAAGTCGCGCTCGTCCACAGACAAGGAGGTCGTCATACGACGGCTGTGCCGCCCGCCCCGCGAGCCCCGTGTACCCTGTGGGCGTGCACCCCGAAGCGCGACTCAGCCTGATCCGCCGATACCGAGCGGTAGGGGGCCGCGACCCCGCCATCGCCGACACCGTCGCCCGCGAACGCGCCCGGCTCGAACGGGCCGCCCGCGACGACGGCGACATCGTCTCGGCCTGGGACGGGCTGGTGCCCGACCATCTGCGGGGACGGGCGGCGATCGTGGGGCTGCGGGGCGGCGTGCTGACCGTCCGCTGCCGCTCGGCCCCCGACCGCTTCGCCCTCGACCGCTGGCTGCGATCGGGCGGCGAGCGTGAGCTTCGGGCGAGGGCCCGCGTCGCGCTCACGCGTGTGCGACTGACGCTCCGCTGAGCGACCCGGCCCGTGCCGGGCCGGTCTCCTCCGCATTCCGATCTCCCCCGGTCCCAACAATCCCGGCCCGCCACCAACCGGCCCCCTCAAGATCCCCCCGCCCCGCACCGATATTCTGCTTGACATACTTTGTGTACCATAGTATTCTCGGGTCAGCAGGAGGTCCGGCATGAAGATCGAGCGTGAACTGATGCGCGGCGCGGGGCCCGTCGCGGTGCTCCACTTGCTCAGCGCCCGCGAGATGTACGGCTACGAGCTCGTCGAGGCCCTCAGCCGCCGCAGCGACGGCGTGCTCGCGATGGGCCAGTCGACGCTCTACCCGATGCTCTACAACCTCGAGGCCAAGGGGCTCGTCGAGGCCGAGTGGCGCGAGAGCGACAGCGGACGCGACCGCAAGTACTACCGCCTGACCGGCAAGGGCAAGAAGAAGCTGAGCAAGGACACCGAGGCGTGGCGGGCGCTCGCCAAAGCGATGGCCGCCCTCGGTGTGCTCGAAGGGGCGCCCGCGGGGGTGATGGCGTGATCGCCCGGAGGCGGCCATGGCCGGCGACTGGATCCTCTTCCCGCCCACAGCGTACGGAACACTGACCCCAAACAAGCCGGAGGCGCCGGCATGAGCGAATCACACAACAACACACGAGACCGGGTCGCCGCCGTCATGAAGACCGAGGTCTTCCGGCTCCGCCACCCCAAGGTCTGGCCCGCGGCCATCGAGGAAGCGGCGCTGCCGGCGGAAGTGGGGGGGCGCATCGCCGAGATCGTCCGGCGAGCAAGGCTGTGGAACCGCGAGAGCCTTGACGTCGCGAAGGAACTGATCGCCCACGCGCACGCCGCGATCGAGAAGGAAGTCGCGCCCACCGAGATCGTCGAAGGCCTGGGCGAGCCGCGCCCCGTCGCGAGGCTGATCCGCCGGGCCGTGCGACGCAAGCGCTCGTGGCTCTGGCACACGCGTGTCTGGCTGCTTCGCTCGATCGGCGGCGTGGTCGGCGCGGCCGTGCTGCTGGTCGTGCTGGTCGCGGCGCGCGCCTGGCTGGGCCACCCGACCCCCAAGCGAGACTTCTACGCCGAGCTCAACGCGCCCATCCTCAAGCTGGACGATGACCAGAAGGCCTGGCCACTGTACAAGGACGCGTACCAGACCATCATTCAACAGAGCGAGGCGGCGAACGAGCTGATGAAGCCGCGAGCCGATCAATGGCTCGGCCGCGAGATCACCGACCAGCAGCGCGAACTCGGCGTCACCTACACCGGCGTCGAGATGGCCAACGCGATCACACCGGATCACCCGGACTACCCGGCCATGCTGGGCCTCTTGCAATCGTTGCAGCCGGCCCTTGATGAAATCCGGGAAGGATCAACAAGGCCCGTGATCGGCCGGCTCGTCTCGTCGCGGGTCGAGACCCGTGACAGCCCCGAGCCCGGCTGGATCGGCGACGCAATCCCCGAATCCGACGACCCCGCCGAGCAGGAGTTCCTCATCGCGGCGCTGCTCCCACACCTGTCCCCGACACGCACGTTCGCGCGGTGGCTGGTTCTGGACGCCGAGGTCGCGTTGCGGACCGGCGACGGCGAGCGGGCGGCCCGGTCGATCGTGGCCATCTTCCGCATCGCCGACCAGCTCGAACGAGAGCCGTTCCTGATCTCCGGGCTCGTCGCCTACGCGCTCGACTCAATCGCGCTCAAGACCGTGGACGAAGCACTCGAGTCGCACGCCGACGTGTGGACGCGCGACGATCTGGCGTTGCTCGCGCACGAGCTCGGCGCCAAGCGGATGACCCTCGAACGCCTCCCCCTCGACAGCGAGAAGATGATGTTCGAGGACTTCCTCCAGCGCGCCTTCACCGACGACGGGCACGGCGACGGGCACATCACCGACGAGGGCATCCGGCTGATCCGCGACATGGAATCGGTCACCGATTCGGATCTCGACCTCGGCGTCGAGTCGCTCATCAGCCTGGTCGGCCTCGCCTCGCGCGCCCGGCAACACGACGCCTACGACTCGATGATGGCCGCGGCCCGCGAGGACGAGGACGCCGGATACGCGATCTACCAGGGCCGCCCCCGGGCGCTCGCCCTCTGGGAGGATCGCTGCCTCGGCCGGATCGACACCGCCCTCGTCCAGATGCTCGCACCAGCGCTGGGCCGCTGCGTCGACAGCGAGAACACGCTCCGCGTCCGCTTCGACGCGACGCTCACCGCGGTCGCGATGGAACTCTACCGGCGTGACACGGGCGACTGGCCCGCCACGCCCGACGAACTCGTGCCCAGGTACCTTCCCTCGGCGCCCGCCGACCCGTTCGACGGCAAGCCCCTCAAGCTCACGATCCGCGAGGGCCGGCCCGTGCTCTACTCGATCGGCCCCGACCTGAACGACGACGGGGGCGACCCGGGCGACGTCGGCCCCGGGAAGGCGCTCCGCTCGACCGCCGACACCGCCGACCCGCCCCGCGGCGACTGGGTCCTCTTCCCGCCCTCGGCCCGGCCTTAGACTTCTTTGTGGCGGATGAATTCGAACGCGAGATGCTCGAGCGCTTCGTCGCGGGGCGCGACGTGCGCTGCCCCGGGTGCGGCTACAGCCTGCGCGACCTCAAGGCCGACCGCTGCCCCGAGTGCGGCGACCGGATCGAACTGAGGGTCAACCTGAGCGATCCCCGGCTCGGCCTGTTCATCGCCTGCGTCATCGGCCCCGCCGTCGGGCTCGGCTTCCACGCCACGATCATCCTCTGGTACGGCGTGGTGCATCTCTTCGGGGGCTACCACCTCGGGCTGCGCGTGCTCTCGGTGCCGATCGTGTCGACCTTCGTGCTCGCCGCAGGTATGGGCTACCTGCTCAAGCACCGCAACCCGTTCCGCCGCCTCGGCTGGCCCGCCAAGCTGGCGTGGGCCGTGTTCTCGTGGTCGTGCACGGCCGTTTCGGCGACGCTCTTCTTCCTTCTGACCTGACGACTCGCAAGCGTCGGGGGCCTGCTTCCATGGAGACCTCGCTCAAGGCCCGCGTTCGATCTCGCAACGCCATCAAAGAAAACAGCCCGCGCCACTCGGCGCGGGCTGTCGGAGCGGTGCTCTCCCGACCGGGCTACGCGCCCGCCGCTCCTGAAACTCCGGGGTGGGGAACCCGGGCGACTTCTACCCACAGCCCGCCGTGAGCGAGATCACGAACGCCAGAAGACCACACAGATCCCAAGCGTCGTTCGGCGCGGCGGGGGCGTATGCAGACAATCGCACGAACTCGATCTCCTTCGGTCCACAAGGACACCGGGAGTCTGGCACGCGATTGGTGGCCGCCAACCCCTCTCAAGAGAGGGTTGTGTGCGGACTAGGGGCACCCCGCCTGGAACGCCGTCACAAACGCGACGACGTCGGCGAGATCGAAGAGGGTGTCGGGATACAGGTCCGCCTGCGGCTGCATGCTTGTGAAGGCCGTCACGAACGCGACGATGTCGGCGAGGTCGAGCAGACCCATGGGCGGGGCGAGGTCGGCGGGACAGGGAGCGCCGAGCGTGCCGACGTAGCTCGATACGTCGTCGAGGTTGATCCACCCGATGTTCTCGCCCCAGGCATAGCCGCGGAAACGCCGCGCCGTGGCGTCATAGCGGGCCTGCTGGGCGAACGCGCCGAGGGTGGGCGCGGTGCCGAAGTTGATCCAGCCGACGTTCTCGCCCCAGGCGAGCCCGCCGAGGTCGCCGCCCGGGAAGATGTTGACGCCGAAGTCGGTGTCGCCGGTGTTGGCGTAGGGCCCGGCGCCGTTGCCGAGGTTGATCCAGCCGACGTTCTCGCCCCACACGAAGCCCGTGAGGAAGGTGGCGGAGACGACGATGTCGTCGGGGGCGGGCGCGCCCGCGAAGCCGAACCAGCCGGTGTTCTCGCTCCAGGCGAAGGCGTGGTCGGGGTCGATGGGGACCTGGGCGAAGGCCGGGCAGGCGAGGGCGGCGGGGATCAGGGCGGTGGTGGCGTGGCGTGTCATGATTCGTACCCGGAGCTGGGCTAGTACTCGAAGTTGGCGAACGAGTTCGACGTGGTGATGTCGATGCCCCCCGAGAGATTGATGATGGTGCCGATGGACGCGCCGGCCGGGACGCTGTAGTTGGTGGTGTTGGATGAGCAGGTGTTGCGGATGATGATGCAGTTGGAGACGTCGGAGGCGATGCCCAGGTCGGCCCCGGTGCAGGTGTTGTTCTCGACGCGGACGTTGAAGGCGGTGACGCGGATGTTCGCCCCGGTCGTGACGCCCGTGCCGACGCCGTTGTTGTTGCAGGAGTTCCCGCTCACGAGGGCCGAGCTGCTGGCAACGATGCCGTCGACGAAGTTAAACTGGACGTGATTGTTGGTGATGGTCCCGCCGCAGCTGATGCCGGCGCCCTGGTTGTTGGAGGCGGTGCATCCGTCGACGACGGCCTGGAGGTTGGCGTTGATGCCGACGCCGTCGTTGCCCGCGGCGATGCAGTCGTGGAAGTTGGTTCCGGCGCCGCCCGAGAAGCCGTTGCCCGTGTTGTCGCGCGCATTGCATCCCGAGAAGGTGATGGAGGCGCCGCCGCCGAATCCGTACCCGGTGTTGAGGTAGGAGACACAGTCGCGGACGGTGCTGTGGGGCCCGACGGCGAAGCCGTTGATGAGGTTCTCGCGCGCGGTGCAGTTCCGCACCGTGCCGGCGACGCCCATCGCGATCCCCGCGTGCGCGTTGGACCGGGCGGCACAGTCGGTCACGGTGCAGCCGTCGTCGGCGTGGAGGCCGTCGCCCAGGTTGTTCCGGAAGATCGACGAGGAGACGACGGAGGTGAGGCCGACCTCGCAGCCGACCGTGTTCGCGCCGTTCCCCAGCCCGTTGGACGAGAACTCGCACCGAGTGACGATCGCGCCGCTCCCAAGGCGGGCCCCCGCCTCGCGCGACTGCTGGACGCGGAGATCTTCGAGCCGGCAGCTGTCGCTGTTGGGGCCGAGAATCCCGTATCCCCCGAATCCGATGATCGATCCGTTGCGGATGGTGACGTTGTTGGCGCGCCCCAAGTCGATCCCGTGGGCGCCCGCGACCACGCCCGTCCCCTGCAGGCGGAAGCCGTTGAGGTCGATGGTCACCGAGCCCGTGGTCGCCGCGACCTCGATGCCGATCAGCCCCTCCGGAACCACCGTGTCCGCCGCCAGGTAGTACGAGCCGGGCTGCGCGATCTGGAACAGCGAGGGCGTGGAGTCGTTGTCGCCCGGGGTGTTGGTCGCGTTGATGGCGATGCGAGGCTCGATCTCCGCCAGCGGCTTGCCGGTCGGGGCGACCGGACCCGGGGGCGGGTCGAGCGGACCGGCCCCGACTGCGGACACAACGACAGACAGACCAACAGCGGCCCAGCGCGACACAGACATCATGGACGGGTCCCTCCATCCCCACCGTGGCCGGCGGGATGGAGCAATCTACATCAAGGGTGCACGCCGAACAACACAAATCCGCCCGGCGGGCGCAGAACAAAGGCCCCCCGCGCTCGCCTCGCCCGAAAGCGGCCCCCGGGGTCCACGCCCGACCCTCACCGCCGAAGCCCCGCCCTACGGACACCCCGCCTGGAACGCCGTGACGAACGCGATCACGTCGGCCAGGTCGAACAGCCCGTTGCCGTCGAAGTCGGCGGCGGGGCTCTGCGTCGAGAAGGCCGTGACAAAGGCGATGATGTCGGCGAGATCGAGCAGCCCATTGCCGTCAAAGTCGGCGGCGCAGTCATTGACCGGCCCGACGACGATCATCAACTCGGTGTCCTTCTCGTAGCCGGCCGCGGCGAGCGCCCCGGGCAACCCCGGAATCGCGTCGGTGAAATCGGTCGCAAGCGTGTGGAAAGCCCCGGCGAAGTAGGTCATCCCCTCGGTGAGCGACCCCGCCGGCACGACGATCGTCAGCTCGCTCGCCGAGGTGTCGGTCGACAGCACGAACAGCCCGTCCCCGTAGTCGTCGCCGTAGATCTCGAGAGAGGCCGCGCCGTCGGCGCCGTTGTCGAACTCGGTGAATGTGCTCGAGGTGAGCGTGAGCTCGGTGTCCGGCGCGATGCGGTAGACGCCGTTGTCCCAGGAACCCCCGGTCAGTGTGATGAGCGGGGCCGCGGCTGGGTAGGACACCGGACCCAGGTGCAGCGGGATGGTGACCCCGCTGACGGTGAAGGTGTAGTCCCCCTCGCCGAACAGCGCGTCGAGCTCCACGAGCGTTTCTGTGCCATAGTCGTTGAAATCGGGCGCGCCATACGCCCACACGTCGTCGCCCGCGTTGTACCCCAGCACGCCGCCGTTGTGGGTGGGCTCGGGCACGCTGATCGGCCCCGTGATAGCGGGGGCGGGATCCAACAGCCCGATGTCTTCGCCCTCCACGTCCGCGTTGAACCCGAACGGAACCGCCGCCGCCGGGAGCAGCGAAACCTCGGTCGCCGAGGTCTGCTGGTAGAACTGAATCTTGATGATCGCGGCCGTCGCGACGGTCTGGGCCGCGGCGGGGGCGACAAGGCCGGAAGCGGCGGCGATGACAACCGCCCCGATCCGCGGGGTGATCTGTGCGCTCATGTTCTCTTTACTCCTGGCTCGGGCGGCGAAGTGCGGCCGGACGAATAAGGGGACTCAAGACGGATGCGTGCCGCCACCGGCCCACGCGTGAACGCAGGTGCAGCCGGCGCCGAGGGCACGCGACAATCGCTCTGTTATGGGCAGCCCGCGAGGAACGTCGTCACGAACAGGTTGATGTCCGTGAGGTCGAAAAGGCCGTCCGAGTTGAGGTCCGCGATCGGGTCCGTCCCGAGGAACCCCGACACGAACGTGGTGATGTCGACGAGATCGAGAATGCCATAGGGCTCGGCGATGTCGGCCGCGTTGCAGGGGCCCGCCCCCACGCCCGCCCAGAACCCGCCGGTCAGCGTGTAGGCGCCGCCCGTCATGGCGTTCGACGCGTCGTGCTGGCCGATCGTGCCGCTGAGCGTGTAGCCGCCCCCGGCGCTCGTGCCGCCGCCGCCGTCGATGGTGTACCAATTGATCGAATAGTCCGGGCCCGCGAGGGCCGACGACGTGACCAATGCCGCGGTGATTGTCATCAGGCGAACCATCGATCCCACCCCTTCCATGGCGCGGGCACACAAACAGCCCGTTGGGAGATGATATCAGAACAGGGGGGGCTCCCCAAACAGGAAAAGCGAGAGCTCGCCCCGATCGGGATGAGCTAGGGGCATCCCGCGGTGAACGCGCCCACGAACATGGTGACATCCACCAGATCGAACAGCCCATTCCCGTCCAGATCGCCGGCCGGGTCCATCGAGGTAAAAGTGGACACAAATGTCGTAATATCCACCAGATCGAGCAGCCCGAACGGCTCGGCCAGGTCGGCCGCGTTGCAGGGCGGCGGCCCCAGCGCCGCGTCGACGAAGTAGGCGGCGCCCGACGAGCTGCCCTGGTCATCCGCCCCGGGCGCCCCGATCAGCGCCACGCCCCCGTCGAGCGCCACCGACCAGCCGAACACGTCGTTGTTGGTCACCGGGTTGGGCAACGCCTTGCCGGCGAACACCGGGCTCGCCGGGTCGGTCAGGTTGTAGATCGACACCGACCCCTCTCCCGGGCCCACCTGATCGTCGGTGCGAGCGCCGATCGCCGCGGTGATCGTGCCGTCGCCCGCTCCGTCGAGCGCCACCGCCCAACCGAAGTCGTCGTTCGCGCCGCCGTTCTCGTTGTGCACCTTCGCTGCGAAGACCGGGTTCGCCGGGTCCGACACGTCGTACGTGTACACCGCCCCCGAGTCGAGCCCCAGATCATCATCGAAGATCGAGCCGACGGCGGCGACCGTCCCCCTGATCGCGACGCTCCACCCGAAGTAGTCCTGCTCAGTCCCGTCCGCCGGCACCAGCTTGGCGAGCTCGACCGGATGCTGCGGATCGGAAACGTCGAACAGGTACGCCGCCCCCGCCCGGCTCGCCACCTGGCTCTCCCACCGCGCCCCGATGATCGCGAGCCCCCCGTCGAGGTCGACCGAGTAGCCGAACTGGTCGAGCGATTCGCCGTCGCTCGCGACCAGCTTGGAGAGCTGCGTGCCCGTGGTGAGGTCGTAGAGGTAGGCCGCGCCCGCGAGCGCGCCGTTCTGATCATTCGAAGGCGCCCCGATCAGCGCCACCGATCCATCGATCGCGATGGCCCTGCTGAAGTCGTCGTCGTACTGATAATCGTCGGGCCGGATAGTCCACAGCAACGCGGGATTCGTGGGATCGGCGAGGTCGAACACCCGGACGAGGTCGCGGTAGCAGTTGCACGGCGCGATCTCCACAGTGCCGATCACCGCGACCGGGGCCGTGCCCGAAGGCAGCGCGATCGGCCCGCTGATCCCCACGCCGAAGAACTGGGCGTCGACCGGGTCCCCGCCCTCGGGCCGTACGGGCTGCCCGAACGTCGCGAGCTGGACGCCGGTCGCCCCATCCACCAGCCACGCCCCGCCCGGCGTGGGCGTCGAGAAGATCCCCTCGCCCGCGATCAGCCCAAGCCCGCCCTTCAGGCTCACATCTGATCCATACTGCAACGCGTCGTAGCCGGTGTCGGGCAGCAGGCGGTGGAGCAGGTCTCCGGGGCCGGCGTGGGCGGACCCCGCGAGCATCGAGCCGGAAACGACGAGCAAGACGGTCATGCGGCGCATCGGCTTCTCCTCCAGACGAATACAGGCGCCGGTTCAGCGCCCCCCATCATCCCAGGCGATGCCCGCGAGCCAAGCGCCCGGCTCGATTCCGAAAGAAGGTCGTCGAGTTTCTTCACATTTTCGGACGTGGCCGGCCCGCACGCCGGCCACCCGCGCAACACGCCCTCGCTTTCTTCCACGGTCGACGCGCTGTGGCACGCCACCCCCGAATCTTCATCATCCATTGTCCTCGATTCGTCCGCGGTCTCCCGAGACGCGCCGCACGGACTGCGGCGCCAACCGGCAGGGAGCCCGATTTCCTGGATGCCGGCGGCTCGCTCTCGCCGAAAGGAACCAGCGAAAGCCGCCTATGGGCAGCCGGCGGTGAACGCGGCGACGAAGAGGCCGATGTCAGCAAGGTCGAACACGCCGTCCGAGTTCAGGTCCGCGATCGGCTCGTTCCCGACGAACCCGGCGACGAACGCGCCGATATCGGCGAGGTCGAGGATGCCGAACGGCTCGGCGATATCGGCGGCGTTGCAGCCCGCGTCGGAGAACAGCAGCACCACGCTCGTCGCCCCGTAGAGGACCGTCATGTTGGCCGGCCCCGTGACCGTATCGAACAAGCCGATGTTCATGTCTGAAGTGATAATGGTGTAGAGATCACCTCCGCCGGGCACGAAGCCGTCTTCGAGTTCGACGACCAGTTCGCCGTCGACGGTCGCGGTCGCGGGCACCAGGGGGACAGACTGGGAAACCCGCAGCAGGCTCGCGCCGCCCGGCCCGACCCGGACCACGAGTGTGCCGGTGGGGAACTGCAGGAACGATCCCGCGTCTACCGTGCCGATCGGCTGGCCAGGCTCACCGAGCCGGAGCAGGCCCTTGTTGGCGAGTTGCAGGCCGGCGTCGGTCTCCGCCTCGAGCGTCAGTTCGCCATCGGTCTGAACGTACACACCGGTGCCCAGGCCCAGCGAGGCCGTTGCCTCGACGAGGGTCGGCGCCTCGATGCTGATAAACGGGAAGAGCGGGTTGAACGGGATGACCGCGCTCGCGGCGACGACGTTGGGCTCATCCGTCGTCCCGCCGCGGAGCGTGAGCCCGGAGTTGGCCCCGAAGGTCAGCGTGCCGGCGAGGTCGATCGACGACTCAACGATCACGAGGCCCGAGACATTTGTCGGGCCCTGCAGGCTGAACCGCTCACCGCGGAGCAGCACAGCCCCACCGGCGTCGCTCGTGCCGTGGAGCTCGAGCACGCCCGCGACGGTCTGGGTCTGATCGTTCGGATCGTCGACATCGAGCACGCCGCCGGCCCGAATGATCGTCGTTCCCTGGATCGCGGGGCCCGAGGGCCACGACTGGAGGCCGGAGGAGATGATGAAGGGGGCCGAGATGTCGATAGTGGTATCGTCAGCGAGGACGACCGGCTCGTCGGAACTGATCGTGGTGGCCCCGATGACATCGACATTCTCGCTGCGGAGCCAGAGGTTGCTCATGGCGCCGGTGACCGTGACACCGTCGAGCGTCGTCTGAGGGCCCTGGCATTCCAGCCCGTGCCCCGATCCCAGCGTCACCACGGATCCCGGGGCGAAGACGACATCGGTGCTGATGTATCCGTACGCGGCTGTCTCGACCGTGCCGCTGATCCGCACGCGGTCGCCGCCGCGGATATCCCCGCCCCCGCTGCCGGAGAAGAGCAGGTCTCCCGCCATCTCCCACTCGCCGTCGGCGACGGTGACATCGAGTTCGCCTCCGTTGATGGCGAGCGAGCCGTTGAAGGTGTCGCCGGACAGGTCGAGCTGGCCGACGTCGATCGTGAGCCAACTGAACGAGCCGTCGATCTCGATCGCCCCGTCCTCGGCGAGGCCGTCCATGTCGAAGGCGCCTGTGCCCGATCCGATGGTCACATCGTTCCTGACGATCAGCGTGCCGCGGGTGGTGCTCGGGAAGAAGACCGAGGGGGAGTCGATCGTCGCCGGCCTGTCGAAGCGGAGGAACTTGCCCGCGAGGAGGAGGATGGTCGCGCCCGGGCTCACCGTGGTCGGGGCGTTGAGGACCAGCGAGCCGGTCGCCAGATCGACCGTGCCGTTGATGGTCAGGCTCGATCCGCTGATTGTCGCCGGTGTGGCGGGCGCGCTGAAGACTCTGAGCACCGCGTTGCCCGACAGGCTCCAGGTGTTCTGCACGTCCAGCATCGCGCTGTCGCCCAGCTCGATGATGCCGTCAAACTGCGGCTCGACGGGCATGGCGAAGACGAGCGACGAGTCGTCCTTGATCTCAATCGTCCCGTGGCTGGACGAGCCGTCCCAGTCGAACACGACACCGGAATCCCACGGGTTGCAGGTGAGCGTGCCGCCCGTAACGCGGAGCGTGCCGTCGATCGAGACCGGCCCGGTGCGCCCGAGCTGATCGAGCGTGCCGGCGCCCTCGAACAGGCCGCCGCTGTTGACGTCGAGGCTCCGCGCCGAGACGACCGGGGGCACCGCGGTGTCGAGGCGGACCGTGCCGCCGCTGTTGATGATGAAACCGCTGCCGGCGTCGGTCGGGTTGTTCGGGTCATCGACGATGAGCAGCAGCGAGCCCGCGCCGCCGACGATCGTGTCGCCGGAGAGCCCGCCGGAGTTGAAGATGCTGTACTGGAATCCGTTGGTGTCGAGCGTGCCGCCGCCGGAGATGGTCACCGCGCCGATCGCGACGTCGATGTCGAGCACCGGGTTGGAGACCGTGGTGCCGTCGATGATCGCGTGGTCCTGCCGGGTGCTGGGGTAGAGGTTGAGTTGGCCGTCCCAGTGGTCGGGGTCGCTCCACTCGTCGTTTCTCGCAAGGGGGCCGCCGAGCCAGGTGAAGTCATCGGCGACGGCCACAGCGGCGATGCAGGCTCCCGCGAGGAGCGCGATTCTCGAATTGGGCATGGGTCATCCTCCGGAACGGACGCCAATGTAGCCCCCGAAGACCATCCGGCAAAGAGTTTGTCCCCCGATCGGGCCGTGTGTGGGAAAAAAGAGAATCCGGGGCGGCCCACAAAGGTGCTGGTCGTATGGACCGATAGTGTGTGGGCAGGGCCGGCTCTCGGTCCGCGCCCACGGAGGCCCCATGCCCCCCACGATGAACAGCTCCGACCTGGGCCCCGAGCTCCTCGCCCACATGAAGGCCATCAAGGCCAAGGCGATCGAGTACGGCCTCGACTTCTTCGAGGTCATCTACGAGAAGCTCGACTTCGACACCATGAACCAGATCGCCTCCTACGGCGGCTTCCCCGTCCGCTACCCCCACTGGCGATGGGGCATGGAGTACGACAAGCTCTCCAAGCGCGACGCGTATGGCCTGGGCCGCATCTACGAGATGGTCATCAACAACGACCCCTGCTACGCCTACCTCCAGGAATCCAATTCCGTCACCGACCAGAAGCTCGTCATGGCCCACGTCTACGGCCACGCCGATTTCTTCAAGAACAACTTCTGGTTCAGCCAGACCGAACGCAAGATGATGGACCAGATGGCCAACCACGCCACCCGCGTGCGCCGGCACATCGAGCGGCAGGGCTCCGACGCCGTCGAGCGATTCCTCGACGCCTGCACCGCCATCGAGCACCTCATCGATCCCCACTCCGCCTTCATGCGCCGCGAGCGAGGGCCCGAGGCGACCAAGCCCTTCGAGCCCGAGAAGCTGCCGGCCAAGGACTACATGGACCCGTTCATCAACCCGCCCGCCGAGCTCGAGCGCCAGAAGGCCGCCCACGCCGCGAAGTTGGAGGCGAGCAAGAAGGCGTTCCCGGCCCGCCCCACGCGTGACGTGCTGCTCTTCCTGCTCCGCCACGCGAGGCTCGAGGACTGGCAGGCCGACATCCTGGGCATCATCCGCGACGAGGCCTACTACTTCGCCCCGCAGGGCATGACCAAGATCATGAACGAGGGCTGGGCCACCTACTGGCACTCCAAGCTCATGACCGAGCACTTCCTCGAAGACAGGGAGATCATCGACTACGCCGAGCAGCACTCGGGCGTCGTCCACATGCCCCCGGGCGGGTTCAACCCCTACAAGATCGGCGTCGAGATCCTCAAGGACATCGAGCGCCGCTGGAACCGGGGCCAGCACGGCCCCGAGTGGGAGCGCCTCGAGGGCATCGGCGAGAAGGAGAAATTCGACGACGGAAGCATGAAGGGCCGCGAGAAGATCT
Organism: Phycisphaeraceae bacterium; assembly: GCA_023898685.1. Lineage (GTDB taxonomy): Bacteria > Planctomycetota > Phycisphaerae > Phycisphaerales > UBA1924 > UBA1926. The sequence continues at coordinate 1,330,060 of CP060234.1, read as the reverse complement.
TCGAGGTCCGCCGAATCTACAACGACGTCAACTTCATCGACGAGTATCTCACCCCCGAGTTCGTCGAGAAGCACCAGATGTACCAGTTCAGGCGAGACCCCCGCACCGGCGAGGTCAAGGTCGTCACGCGCGACTTCAACCGCGTCAAGCAGACCCTGCTCTACCGCATCACCAACATGGGCCAGCCCTTCGTCCACGTCGCCGACGGCAACTACCTGAACCGGGGCGAACTCTACCTCGCCCACGAATTCAGCGGCCTCGAGGTCGACGCCTCGAAGGCCGTCGACGTGCTGCGGGGATTGCGCATGATCTGGGGCCGCCCCGTCCACCTCCAGGCCCGCGTCAACGACGAGATGACGCTCACCACGCTCGAAAGCCCCGACGGCGACGCCAAGGTGCAGAAGATCACCGACGAGATGCCACCGCCCGCGCACATCATCGCGTGAAGCCACGTGCCCTTATCATCGCACCATGGTGTCGCCGTTCTTCTTTGCCTCGCTGCTTCCCGCCTTCCTGTTGTTCCTGCTGCTCTATTCGGCGATCCGATCCATGGCGCACGGGCTGACGCTGCCGAAGGAACTCCGTGCCCACTCGGCGGCCGGCGTCTGCGGCGCCTGCGGCTACCCCGTCACCTGGGGCCACAAGGCGATCTGTCCCGAGTGCGGCCGCCCTCACGCCGAGGCCGGCATCCTCACGCCCGTCCTCGCCAAGAAGATGCGCCCCACCGCCGGCACCGTTGTGGCCGGCTGGACCTTCGTCATGCTCGTCGTGCTCGGCCTTGCGAGCGTCGCTCTCGCCGTGCTGGGGTCGGCCGGGTTCGGTGATGTGGCCCTCGCCGTGGCGATCGCGGGCACGATGCTCGTGCTGCTCGGCGTGTACATCGCCGGGATCGTGATGATCTTCAGGCGGCGAGCGCGCCTCTTCGCCCCACCCCCGCGGGCCGACACGGGCGCCCGCGATCACGCCGTCGCATGAAAAAGCCGGCCCCCTCGGGCCGGCTTGCGCACATCAGAATCGTCTTGCGGCTCAGCGCCGACGACGCAGCGACACGAGCCCGCACACGCCCAGCACGCCCAGCGCCCCGGGGGCCGGGACGTTGTGGTAGATGCTCAGCGTGTAGTTCACGCCCTCGTCGCCGTACTGGTCGATGCCCCAGCCGGCCGTGCCGAAGATCGTGTTGAACTCGCCGATCGCGAGGTAGTAGGTCCCCGCGCCCAGGTTGCCGTCCTCGCCGTTGGCGATGCCGTCGCCGCCCAGGTTGAACGAGTCGCCCAGCAGCAGGCCCGAGCCCGCGCCGAACGTCAGCACGGACGTCAGCCCGATGCCGTCGTCGTCGTCGGTAATCATGAAGTTGCCGGCGAAGTCGTACAGGCCCAGCTCGGTGTCGGCCGTGCTGCCGTCCGGGTTGGTCGAGCCGTTCGTCGACAGGTCGAGGTAGATCGGGGCGCTGATGTCGCCCACCGTGAAGCTGTACCACGCCACCTGCCCGGCGTCGAAGAAGCCCGAGACGACCATGTCGCCGGTCAGGGCGCCGAGGTCGATCGTGCCCGCCGGCTGCGCATACACCGCGCCAGCCGCGCACACCAATGCCAATGCGGAAACCGTCTTCATGTCTGTCTCCTCTCGAAACGGCGTCTCCCCGTTGCGGCCCGGCCCGAACCAGCACAGCCCGGCGACACCGGCCCAACGCGACCCGGTTTCCCGGGCCCTCCATCAACCCACAAACTACCAGGATTCCAGACAAAGGAAAGTATTGTCCATAAATTGGTGGGTAACCCCACTTTTTGCATTTTGACCATATGTGGACCCCCGCCCGTTCGTCCCTCGGAAGTCCGGCCGAAACCCGATACACTGGGCCCGATGGGCTTCGAACTCCTCGCCATGGCGATCTGGGCCACCATTGTCGTCCTCGTGCTGGCGACGATGGTCGGCACGCTCGTCCGCGGCCTCACCCTCCCCAGGCAGCTCCGGGGCCGCGTTGAGTCCGTCTGCGGCGTCTGCCGCTACGAGGTCACCCCGGGCCACCGCGACACCTGCCCCGAGTGCGGGAACCCCTACCTCCGGGGCGGTATCCTCACCAAGTCGCTCGCCAAGCAGGCCCGGCCGAGCGTCTGGTCGGTCCTCGTCTCATGGACGGTGCTCTACACCATCTTCGCCGGGATCGTCTTCGGCTTCGTCATGTCCGCGGGCTACGCGATGGGCGGCGGCGCCTCGCAGTTCACCTGCAACCAGACCTTCGAGGCCATCCGCGACGACGCCGGCGCCCCCACCGGCGTGGCGGGCTACACCGTGCGCTATGACGCCGATCTCACCGTTCAGAACTACATGAGCCTCCAGAGCGGCACGCTCTCGATCTCAGTCCGCCCGGACCACGGGCCCAGTGTGGTCGCCACCATCGACCTGGCGACCGGCGCCTGGCAGGCCACGGGCGGCGCCCAGCCCCTCAACGGCCAGGTGTTCGACGACCAGGCCGCAACACAACTCCTCGCCTCGGCCGGCATCGACGTCACGGCGTCCTACGTGCAGCATGAGGCCCAGTTGCTCGCCGGCTCGATCGTCGCCCTCCGCAACGACCCGATGACCACCAGCAGCGACAACATGGGCCTCATCCCGTCCCAACTCCAGCCGACCACCCCGTTCAGCCCCATCCCCTGGCAGCCCTTCTCGCTCGACGTCACATCGAGCGGCCGCACCACCCTGGGCCAAGCCGAGTACCAGTTCGAGTCCGTCGTCACAGATCCCACCCACCACGCGCCCCGCTTCAGCGGCCGCATCGCGCTCGCGTTCGCCGACGACGACACACACGCGCTCGCCCATGTCCACCTCACCCTCAGCCCCAGCGTCGGATGGCCCGTCGAGATGGACTACGACCCCGCCGCCCACACCGTGCATCTCGAGCACGGCGATCAGAAACGCGAACTCCAGGTGGGCGACCACCACGCCGCCGTGCTCGCCGCCCGCAACGAGGCCGGCCTCACCGACGCCGACACCGATGTCAGGGACGGGATCGACGAGCTCGCCGGCCTGATCGCCGACGCCGAGACGAGCCCGGGCCCGCACCTCACGCTGTATCTAACCCCGCCGCCCGCTTCACTCCCACCGGCGGCCCCGGACGGAGAGCCCGACGGGGGCTTCGCCACCCAGAACTCGTCCATCGTGAACTACGGCTCCTACCCGGGCGGCCCCTTCGGCGACTATCTCCCCATGACCATCTGCCTCGCGATCGAGTTCGTCCTCTATCTCGTCGGCGCGGTGCTCATCATCCTCCGCCGCCGCGCGATGTTCCGCTCGATCGAGCGCCCCGCGACAACCGCGTAGCCGCGCCAAGGCGATCGCCTCGCGCAACACCCCTCTCTACTCGACCCCCGCCCCCTCGAGCGCCTCGACGCGCCCGAGCAACTTCCCCAGCGCCGACCGCAGCGCCGCGTTCTCCGCCTCGAGCTGGCTCACGCGCGCCCGCAATGCCACGTCCGCCGCGTCCTTCTCCTCCCGCAGCTCGCGCATCGCCTCGACCACCAGCGCCTCGTAGCCCTGGGGGTTGACGAACAGGTAGCCATCCGCGGCCGTCTCGACCCATTCGGGGAAGACCTCCCGCACCTGCTGGGCGATCCACCCGCGCTGGAGACCCGGCGCGTAGGAGAAGTGGTCCGGGTCCTTGTACTCGAACGTCACGCCCTCAAGGGCGAGAAGGCTGTCGAGCACGCCCGCGAGCGGCCGGATGTCGGTCTTCAGCCGGCGATCGGAGAAGGTGCCCCACAGCCCCCCGCCCGGCTTGCCCGCCGAGCCGTTGACGGTGAGGCTGAACGCGGTGGACGTGGTGCCGACACTGACGGCGTTGCCGGTGAAGTTGGTGCCCTCAACGCTGACGATGCCCCCGGAGGAGTCGATGTTGACGTTGCCGCCGCCGTCGATCTCGACGACGCCGAGCGAGTTGATGTCGACGAGATTCGAGTTGATCTCGACCTCGGTCGTGCCGTCGAGGGTGAGCGTGGTCCCGCTGTCGAGGGTGATGGCCTGGGCGGCGGTGATGTCGGCGGCGGCGGCGGCGGCGACGACGAAATCGGTCCCGCAGATGAAGCGGAACCACGCGCTGGACTGGAAGTTGAAGTCGCGGTTGGTGAGCAGGAGGCTGGGGGCGAGGGTGGTGTCCCAGATGCTGTAGGTCAGCTGCAGCCCGCTTGCGAGGGCGCTGTCGGCCGCGATGTGCAGACGGTTGCTGGGCGTGGGCGTGCCGATGCCCACGTTGTACGCCGCGTAAAGGTCGCCGTCGGCGACGGTCGTGTTGCTGTTCCCGATCGCGACGCCGCCGCTCGCGCCGATGCGGAATCGGGTGGTGCCGTTGATCTGGACGCGCATGGCGTCCTGCCCAAGTGCCGAGTTGATGTGCAGGCGGTCGGAGGGGCCGGCGACACCGATGCCGACGAGCCCGTCGGCGGATGAATTACCCAGGAGGATGTTCCCGCCGTCGGCGTTGAGGGTGAGCGTGGCCGCGGAGGAGGCGTTGCGGGCCATGATCTCGTCGTTGTCGATGGCGATGTTGGGGCCGTTGCCGTAGCCGAACACCGCGTAGCCGTCCTGACCGCCCGCGGCGGCGTCGGCGCCCTGGAAGACCTGGAAGGTCGCGGTGTTGTTGATCGGCGCGCCGATACCGAGCTTCGCGCTCGCGTCGAGCAGCGTGATCTGCTGAGGGTTGGAGACGACCATGACCTGACCGCTGACCTTGCTCAGCATGTTGCTGTCGGTCTGGAGCTGGGTGAACCCGACGCCGTTGTTGGCGATGCCGAACTGCGTGCCCGAGAGACCCAGCCCGGTGCCGGCGGTGTACGTGGTGTCGTTGTCGATGTTGTCGGCAAAGCCCGCCGGGACGTCGGCCAGCCCCAGCCAGCTTGTCGTCCCCGCGGGACCCTCCGGACCCACCGGGCCCTGCGGACCCTGGGGCCCCTGCGCGCCGGGCGGTCCGTCCGCGCCCTGCGGACCCTGGGGCCCGACCGGCCCCTGCGGCCCCTCGTTGCCCGCCAGCGCGTAGAGCGCGTACGGCGTCGCCGCGATCCGCTGCCGGGGCGTCAGCGTCGTGTACGCCCCGCCACCCCCCGCCGGCGTCCGCACCTCCACCTCCAGCCACACCGCATCGCCCAGGAAGACGAACGATCCGAAGTCGACCTCGGTCGTGAACACCCCGTCGGCCACCGGGCCCGTCCACAGCACCTGGTCGGTCAGCTCCAGCCCGCCTGTCGCCGCGTCATAGACATGGAACTTGAAGTCGGCGTTGCCCGTGTAGGGCCCGCCCCCTTCGTGAAGCAGACCCTGGTAGGTGAAGGCCTGCGACACCGGGGCCGCCCGCCCCGACATCGCCACCGCCGACAACGTTCCCGCGAAGATCGCGGCGCACAGCTTGTTTCTCATTGGATATCCCCCGGTTTCTGGAAGCCACGCGCAGCCTACCAGAGACCGCCCGCAGTTCCCAAGGGCGATTCCCAAAACGATCGGCCTTCGTTACCCCGCTCGGGCGGCCTCTCGCTCAAAAAACGCCAGATCCTCGTCCGAAAACACGTCTTCCGGCCTCGGGGGCCGATCCCCCGCCGCGTGCTGGTTCGTGCTCGTCAGGTTCCCGGTGAGCCGCGAGACGTAGCTCTCTAGCCGCGTCGTGTTCGAGCGCGGCAGGGGCGGATCGGCGATCACCGGCGTTTCCCCGATAAACGCCCCGATCTCCTCCAGCAGCGCCCGCGTGTCCTTCACGATCCGCTCGAACTCGATCGATAGCACGCCATCCATCGCCCGCCACGCCGCCACGTGCTCGGCCCACGCCCTGGGCCGCGACCGCCCCCCCGCATCGGTCTGCCGGAGGAACTCGCCGAACGGCACACGCGCCGCCGGGTCGAACACCCGCCGCCACGTCCACATCGAACACATCACCTTCTTCCCATCACGCCAGACGTAGATCGCCCTCGAACGCTCGAACAACGCGCGCACGAACGCCGCGTGCGACGCCGGAACATCCGCGAACGCCGGCTCCGCGTGCGTCTTCACGCTGGGCCGCCCCGCCTTGCTCAGTATCCGCAGCGCCTCCGCCTCGGTGCAGGGCATCGTCGTGTCCGCCTCGAACCGATCGATGTTGAAGTAGGCGTGGTGGGGGTTCTCCAGCGGCAGCATCCGGGGTCGGCACGCCGGGAAGTTCCGACGCAGCAGGTCGAGCGTCAGGTGCGTGCCCGAGCGCCGGTGGCTCGCGACGACGATCGGCACGCCCACGCCGTCCAGCGACCCCGCCGGCCTCTCCAGCACGGCCGACTCCGCCCGCACGATCGCGTTCAGCAGCCCGCTCGCCGTGTTGTGCAGAATCCGGGGCATGCGCTCTCCGACGGGGCCCGCCCGCCGCCGCGGAGCGTAGCCAATCTCAGTAATCGACGCCCCGCACGCCGTTCGGCGTGTTGTTCAGCCGCTCGTGGGCCCCCTCCCGCAGCGCGTTCGCCACGCCCTCGGTCGCATCCAGCGGATTGCGGCTCTCGGCGTGCATGTCGGCGAACGCCATCGGCGTCGGCGCGTTCCAGTGCCCATCCACCACCTCGGGCTCCGTCGGCAGGAACGCCAGGTGCGTGTCCCACAGCATCACCTTCTGCGAAGGGAACGACACCTCGTAGGACCGCACCCCCCGAAGTAGCGCCGAGGGATCGGCCGGCGGCGTCTCGTCCCACAGCGCCGGGTCGGCCAGGAACGAGTGGCTGAATCGCCACGAGATGTCGTCGTCCGGGTGGTGCTCGTCGCCGAAGTCGTCCGGCTCGGGCAGTTCTGTGTCCTTTCCGGGCGACACCCAAGTCGAGTAGTTCTCCTCCCACGGCGCGACGTCCGACAGCGGGCTGGGCCAGCCCCACCCCAGCATGAACAGGTCGTTCGTCGCGATGATCGTGTTCTCAGGATACCAGTTCAGCGTGATGAACTGCATGCCGGGCACGCCGTTCGGCTCCGACCCGGGCTCGACAAACGGGTATCCGTCGCTGTTGCTCGATGCGTATACATCGAACATCGAGGCGACGGTCCTCGCGTTCGCCAGCGCCTTGGTCCGCGCCGCCGTGATCCGCGCCTTCCCGAGCGCGGGAAGCAGGATCCCGATCAGCAACGCGACGATCGCGATCACCACCAGCACTTCGATCAGTGTAAACCCGGCCTTGACACGCCTCATCGCCGATGCTCCTTCCCGTCGCGCCGACCCACGCCCCTCGGTTCCACACGCAAGTCCCGGCCCACGCCCGTCGCTCAGTCCTGCACCGACCGCTTCCTCGCCGCTTTCATCATCTCGTCCAGCTTCGCCGCCGCCTTGTCGGACACCAGCGTCACACGCATCGCCACCGGCTGCCACGTCCCGCGGCCCGCGTCGTGCACGAAGTACACCGACGGGCCAAAGTCGGCCTTCTTGCCGCCCGTGTCCGCCAGCTTCGCCGGCGCCCACACCTCGATCGTCTGGGCCCCCCCGGCCGCAAGGGCGGCCGCGTCAGGAAAGAGCGCCGAGAGCGGCACCGCCAGGTCGCGGGTCGTCACCGCCTTGCCCTCGTCATCAATCTGTTTCTCTACGCCCACCATCATCGGGATCGCCACCACGCCCGTCTTGGACTTCCCTTTCCCGACCGCCATCGGCGGCGGCCCCGCGGGCACCTCCTGCGGATTCGTCCCGTCTCGCGGCGTCACTCGCGCCGACGACAGCGCCACGCGCGAGTTCTCCAGGTAGCCGCTCAGCCGTCCGAACAACGCCGCCGCCGGCGTGTCGCCCGCAGCGCCCGAGCCCGTTTCCCCCCCGAGGTCGGCCACCGCCTGCTCGAACGCCGCCTGATCCGCCGCGACGAGCGGGCGCATGAACGTGCGGTACGACTCGATCAGGCTCCGCCGCGCGGGCAGCCCCAGCGCCCCCAGCGCCCCGTCCTGCTCCGCCGCGATCGACAGATCGCCGACGCCCGAATCGAAGGAATCGATCGCGTCGCCCTTCGATGGGTAGTCGAGTTCGCTGTTGTACGTCGACATCGTCTCCTGCCTCGCCTGCACCCACGCCGGCGGCGGCCCGTCCAGCTTGATCTCACGCTGCGTGCCTCCCCCATCCGGCGCGTCGGCCTCGTGGGCCGCGCGGTCCTGCTCGGCCGCGGCCTGCGACGCCGACCGCACCGTCCGCCCGACGCCCAGCGATCGGGTCGCGAGCCACCCCGCCACGCCGACCCCGGCCACCGCCAGCACCGACGCCCCGATGAGTCTTGCCTTTGGATCCATGCCCGCGCCTCCCAAGGTTCGATGACGATGCGTCGGCCCCTCACAAGGGCCATCGTGGGCCGAGCGGCCCTCCCACACCCGGACGCACCACGCCCTACTGTCCGTCAGGTTTCACGCACTTTTCACCACGCCCGGGCCGCGCGCCCGAACAGGGGACAACGCCCATGAGTGACTACGCCGCGATGCTCGCGACCGCCCGGGCCGCCGTCACCAGCGCCTCCGCCGTCTGCCGGCAGGTCCAGGCCGCCCTCGAAGAAGTCCGCTCGATCACCAAGGACGACAAGAGCCCGGTCACCGTCGCCGACTTCGCCAGCCAGGCCATCGTCGCCCATGTGCTGCGCGAACGGCTCGGCGAATTCACCCTCGTCGCCGAAGAGGCCAGCGCCTTCCTCCGTGAAGACGAGCACCGGCCCCATCTCGACGCTGCTCTCGCCGCCGTCCGCGAGGTCTGGCCCGACGCCGACGAGGACGCGATGCTCGAGGCGATCGACCTGGGAGCCGGCGACGCCCACGGCCGCGGCTTCTGGACCCTCGACCCCATCGACGGCACCAAGGGCTTCCTCCGCAACCAGCAGTACGCCGTCGCCCTCGCCTATGTCGAATCGGGCGTCCCCACCGTCGGCGTCATGGGCTGCCCCAACCTCCCCCGCGACATGTCCGAGCCCCTCGACGTGCCCGACCCCGACGGCTGCCTCTACATGGCCATCCGCGGCGAGGGCGTCTGGGAGGCTTCCGCGACCGACGAGACCGAGGCCCCCATCCACATCACCCGCCTCGACCACGAGGAGGGCCAGGAGATCTGCGTCTGCGCCTCGGTCGAGAAGGCCCACACCGATCTGGGGGCCGTGGGCCAGGTGCTCGAGTATCTCCGCGACAACCACGGCGAGCAGGTGGGCGAGCCCGTCCGCCTCGACAGCCAGTGCAAGTACGCCGTCGTCGCGCGGGGCCAGGCCGACGCCTACCTCCGACTTCCGACCCGCCCGGGCTACGTCGAGCGCATCTGGGACCACGCCGCGGGCTCGCTCATCGCCTCGCAGTCCGGCGCCGCCGTCACCGACATCTTCGGCCACGACCTCGACTTCACCCACGGGCGGGGCCTCGAGAAGAACAAGGGCGTCATCTGCGCCCCGCCGAGGCTGCACGGCCTGCTGCTCGGCGCGATCAAGGCGTTGGGCATCGGGGCGTCGTGAGGCCTATTCCGGCCCCGCCTCATCGAGTTTCTTGAGTTCTTCAACGAGTTGATAGAGTTCGGTAACACATGGCCGACATCGATGCGCTCGTTTCTTGTCTTGCTGGGCATGTTGTGCGAGCGCGCGTTCGACAGCCGCATCAAGGCGCTCCACCGTGACGAGGCGAGATGGATCTGTCCTGCCCTTCACGTATTCACTGCGGAATTCGCGGCGCCACTCGCACTTGAGTGCCTCGACGACCTCTCTTGACGACCCAAACCCCCCGTCGCAGCATCCGATGTGTAGACGAAGCCAGTGCTCATAGCATGGATTCGAAACCACAACTGCAACCCGCATCTTCCGCCCAAGGGCTACCGCGTGGTCGATCGTGTTCTTGTGTTCATTGCCCCGTTGGGGCTCGGCATCAAATACCGCCCACGCACGATCGTCATTGTGGTCAGATGGGCTGAGGTCGCCAAACTTGCCGGCCGCCCGCTCCACAACCTGCGCCGGCGAGGACTTGTGACCCGGCTGTTTCGCCAGAATCAAACTGACCGTCGACGAGAATAGTCTGTTCAGCGCCTGAAAGTACGCCTGCGCAGAAACGGCATCTTCGCAAGCAATGACCCACACCGGCTTGGGTCGTCGTTCGCGGAACGTGCGGCGCGGACGTGCCACATCAATCGCCTATCTCGACTTCATCAAAGAGCGAACCGAAGTCAAGCAGCCTGGGAAGTCCACCATACCGACCCTCAAGATACCGCTTCCGGATGTTGTGCACATTCCGATCGCTGAATTCGGCCAGCGGAAAGAGACGAGCGACGCCTTCGTCATCCTTCTCCGTGAAGTAGACCTGGTCGCGCCGCAACGATTGCTCAAGCGGCGATGGATCGTGAACCGTAAAGACAAGCTGTGAGCGCGGCCGACTCGGCGCCGCGTTGAGAGCATCAAGCAGGGCCATAAGGAGTGATGGATGGAGGCTCGCCGACAATTCGTCGACAAACGCCGTGAGTTGCCCGTGAACAACATCGTACCATGGTCCCGCGAGGGCCACCATCTTCTGTGTTCCGGTCGATTCGTCACCGAGATCGATTGGGTACTCACCACCCACGCCACGATGGGACAGGACCGCCTCGAGCGACTTCGGCATTTCATCAAGTTTGCCTGCATCGATCATCGACGACAATTCATCGAAGAGGCTCGGTGGAATCTCCCGCTCTTCTGTGAGGACATCCGTAATGCCGAAATCCGCGGGCTTGAGAATCCTGTCAAGGGTCCAAGTGCGAAACGCCGAATCGTCGTGCAAGCGACGAAGCGAGTATCCCATTGCCCCGAAGCCGGGCCCCTCCCAGACAAGCGTGCGGAGTGAGGCCTCGATCGCGCGGTAGACGCCCAGGAATGCATCCTGCTTGAGTTGGGCGGCGACCGATATCGCCGCGGCGTTTCGCCTCGTCACCGTCGAGAGATCGATCGACATGCGAGCCGGCAGCCTCTCGCCATTGACCTCGATTGTGCCGGCTGGGCCACGCCGGAGCCAGGTAAAATCGTCGGATCGTCCCCGTTCGACAATCCGCTCCTCGGTGATTTCTTCTGCAGTAAAAGAGATCACGTACTCCATCACGCGATCGCCGACAACCACCTCGCAGCCGAGCGTGCTCGGCTTGTTCCGCGTAGCGGCATCAAGTCGAAATGGGTCATAGCCCGCGATCCGCTTGCCCTCTTGAAGGCTCGGACCAGAGTGAACGACCAGATTGTGGAGCGATTCGGCAGCGCGAACAACGGTCGACTTGCCGGACCCATTCGGCCCATAGATAGCCGCAAGCCGCAGCAAGCGAAGCGGTGTGTCCTCGGTCGCGATCGGAACCTCGAAGTAACCGCGGTCGCGATCACTCCCGAGATTTGTCGCCTCGAGGGACAGATCGAATCCATCCCGGAAGACCCCGTAGTTCTCCGCAAAGAGTCTGACTAGCAAGGCACCCTCCTCTTTGCTGGTACCCAGTATATCGGTATCGGCGCAGTAATTCTGCGCTTCAGCACAGTTCTAGTCCGCAATTCGCTCGTTTTTTCCTGTCAAGCGCAGTGAATTTGCGCAGAATCCGGACTTTCGCCAGCGAAAGGGCCTGTGTCGACTTGTCGCCGATAGAGCCTGTCAGAGCAGCCCCCGATTCCCGGCATACCTTGAACCAAACCGCCCATCGGTCCGATAGACCCCACCGATGCCCTCCATCCTCCCAGATCCCCTCCACCCCTGGGCCATGCTCGTCCTCATCCTCGGCATGGTCGGCGCCCTCGTCTCCGGGCGGTTCGGGCCAGACATCGTCCTCATGGGCGTCCTCACCGCCTGCGTCCTCCTCGGATTCGTCGACCCCACCGCGGCCGTCCACGGCTTCGCCAACCACGGCCTCATCACCGTCGCCCTGCTCTACGTCGTCGCTTCCGGCATGCAGGAGACCGGCGCCACCAACATGCTCGTCGCCCGCCTGCTGGGCCGGCCCAAATCGGTCCTCGAGACCCAGGCCCGCCTCACCATTCCCGTCGCGGGCGTCTCCGCCTTCGTCAACAACACCCCCATCGTCGCGATGTTCCTGCCCGTCCTCTCCGGCGTCGCCCGCCGGGGCGGCTTCCCCGCCGCCAAGCTCTTCATGCCCCTCTCCTTCGCCTCCATCCTGGGCGGCGTCTGCACCCTCATCGGCACCTCCACCAACATCGTCGTCGCCGACCTCCTCAACGCCAGCGACCTCACCCACGAGGGCAAGCCTCTCCGCTTCGGCATGTTCACCCTCACCGCCGTCGGCCTGCCCATTGCCGCCGCGGGCATCGTCTACATACTCGTCCTGGGCCGCAAACTCCTGCCGGGCGACTCCAACCAGTCCGAAGAGACCGCCGGCCAGCGCGAGTACATGGTCGCGATGCGCGTCTCCGATGATTCCGCCCTCGCTGGCAAGACCGTCGAACAGGCCAACCTCCGCAACCTCAAGGGCCTCTTCCTCGCCCGCATCGACCGCCTCGACGCCACCGTTCTCGCCGTCGGCCCCGACGAGGTGCTCCACGCAGGCGATGTGCTCAACTTCGTCGGCAACCTCGACTCCGTCGTCGATCTCGCCCGCATGAGGGGCCTGCTGCCCATCACCGACGAGCAGGCCGCCTCGCAGAACCGCACCAAGCTCCGCCTCGTCGAGGCCGTCGTCGCCGCCTCCAGCACCTTCATCGGACGCAGCATCCGCGACTGCGGCATCCGCACCCGCTACGAGGCCGTCGTCGTCGCCGTCCACCGTCGGGGTCACCGCCTCCAGGGCAAGATCGGCCAGATCGTCCTCCGCGCGGGCGACACCCTCCTCCTCGAGGCCGAGGCCGACTTCGTCCGCAAGAACCGCGACAGCCACGATTTCTACCTCGTCACCGAGCGGGCCGAGTCTGCCGCCCCCCGCCACGACCGCGCCTGGGCCGCCATCGGCATCCTCGCCATGCTCGTCGCCACCATCTCACTGGGCGTCCCGCCCCTCGTCGCCTCGATGGTCGCCGCCGGCCTCATGATCATCGCCCGATGCTGCACCGGCCCGCAGGCGCGTGCCAACGTCGACTGGCAGGTCCTTGTCACCATCGGCGCCGCCTTCGGCATCGGAGACGCGATCGACAACACCGGCATCGCCTCCATCGTCGCCCGCGCCGTGGTTGACCTCGCCACCCCCCTGGGCCCCTGGGCCATCCTCACCGCCATCTACTGCATGACCTTCATCTTCGCCTCCGTCATGACCCACAACGCCGCCGCCGTCATCATGTTCCCCCTCGCCATGAGCATCTCCCAGCAGGCCGGCCTCAACCCGCTCATGGTCGTCGTCATCCTCGCCATCGCCGCCTCATGCGAGTTCGCCTCACCCATCGGTTACCAGACCAACCTCATGGTCATGGGCCCGGGCGGATACCGCTGGATCGACTACACCCGCTTCGGCGGGCCCCTCACCATCCTCGCCGCCATCATCTGCATCGCCCTCGCCCCACTCGTCTACGGCATGCACTGAACCCCCGCGCCCAACACGCCGTAACACCCTCCATCCCACCGTCACAAGGAAGTTTTCTGTCAGGGCCCCGCTACACTCCCGCGGGATGCGTATTCAGACCGGGAACAACGCTCCGAAAGGTCTCGCGTGAACGTGCTCATCACAGGCGGATCCGGATTCATCGGCGGCTACTTCCACCGCGAACTCACCGAGCGGGGCCACCAGATCGTCAACCTCGACCTCGTCGACCCCACCGGCCCCATCGCCGACGTCCCCTACGTCAAGGGCGACGTCCGCGACCCCGCCGCCGTCCGCAAGGCCCTCGCCACGCTCGACACGCCCATCGACCACGTCGTCCACCTCGCCGCCGCCCACCACGACTTCGGCATCGACCACGACACCTACTACGACGTCAACGAGAACGGCGCCCGTGTCATCACCGAAGCGATGGACGAGCACCACGTCCCCGAGCTCACCTTCTACTCCACCGTCGCCATCTACGGCGAGACCCCCGCGCCCGTCACCGAAGACAGCCCCAAGGAGTTCTTCACCCCCTACGGCGGCTCCAAGTGGGCCGCCGAGCAGGTCTTCCAGGCCTGGACGGAAAAGGGCCCCAACGGCGCCGGCAAGCCGCGCCGCTGCCTGACGATCCGCCCCACGGTCACCTTCGGCCCCAACAACTTCGCCAACATGTACTCGCTCATCCGCCAGATCAACTCGGGCAAGTACGCCCAGTTCGGCCCCGCCTCCAACTTCAAGAGCCTCTCCTACGTCGAGAACATCGTCGACGCGACCCTCCATCTCTGGGACTACCCCGAGCGGGCGAACTACGACCCCTACAACTGGATCGACAAGCCCGACCTCACCAGCGGCGACATCGCCGTCGTCATCATGGAATGCCTGGGCAAGGGCTCCAAGCCCCTCACCTTCCCCCTCTGGCTGGGCCTCGCCGCGGGCCTGCCCTTCGACGTCGTCATCAAGCTCACCGGCAAGAACCTCCCCATCTCCACCGCCCGCATCAAGAAGCTCTTCTGCCAGCAGACCAAGTTCGAGGCCGACAAGGTGCTCGCGACGGGCTACACCCCCAAGGTCCCCCTCAAGGTCGGCATCGACCGCATGGTCCAGTGGTACCTCAAGGGCGGCAAGGACGAGCAGGCGGTCTGGCACATCCCGCCGGCGAAGCCCGTCACCGGCTGACCCTCACCTCCCCCACCGCTTGCCCCGCGCGCACGACGCACCCACTGATTGACCCCATCCACCCCCCGCGCGCGCAAACCCCCGCACCTCCCCCCATTCCCCCTTGCACCCCGCCCCCGCACGCGCATCATGGGCCTCATGGTCCAGACCAACCCGATCCTCGACGCCTTCTCCGCCGAACTCGCCGCCCGACGCCTCGCCCCCCACGCCACAGAACCAGCAAACCGCGACGCATCTTCCTCCCTCTCCCCGGTCGCCGGGGAGAGGGCCGGGGTGAGGGGCTTCTCTGTCTCCAACGCCTCCTCGCTCGAATGGCAACCAAACACCAAGGCCTCCGCGCCGCGCGAATGCCTCCCCCCCGGTGCCTGGTGCCCGGCCCCCGGTCCCTTCGCGGCCAAAGGCGGCGCCCTCCTCGACCTCCTCACCGACGCCGGCCTCACCATCCCCCAGCTCTGCGACCACCTCGACCTCGACCCAATCCAGCTCGCCGACCTGCTCGAATCGCGTGACGTCCGGCAACTCCTCCGCGCCGCCGAGCGCATCGACGCCGTCCGCGCCCGGCTCATCACCGCCCAGGCCCGCACCGACGCCGCCGACGCCCTGCGTCACATCGCCATCAACGACCGCGCCTCCCCCGAGACCCGCCGCAAGGCCGCCACCAGCCTCCTCAACTCAACCCGGCCCGGGGAACTCTCCAACCAGCCCGCCCGCGCCTCAAGGGCACCCACCCGAGAACGCCCCCACGAACGCCAGCACGTCGAGCAGATCGAACAGCCCGTCGGGCTCGAGGTCGGCCGCCGCGTCCTGTCCCATGAACGCCGCGACGAACGCGGTGATGTCCGCGAGGTCCAGCGTCCCGAACGGCGCGCTGAAGTCGGCGTCGTTGCAGGGGGCCGGCGTGCCGCACCCCGAGATGTCGTAGATCCGCAGCCCCAGCGAACGCCACGCGACGTAGAGGTAGTTCCCCGAGATCTGCACGTCGAGCGGGATGTCCGACAGGTCGATCGTGCGGATCAGCGTCGGGTGCGTCGGGTCGGACACGTCGACGACGCGCAGCCCGTTGCTCCAGTTCGCGATGTACGCCACGCCGTTCGAGACGCCGAGCCCGTAGCAGTAGTAGGTGAAGTCGATGCTGCCCACCAGGCTCATGTTCGCGGGATCGGAGACGTCGATGATGTCCATCCCGTCCTCGTAGTCGGAGACGTAGGCGAGATCGCCGACCACCTTGACGTCGATCGCGTAGTCCGAGGTGTTGAACCGGCCGAGCAGCGCGGGCGCCGTCGGCACGCTGATGTCGTAGACCAGCAGCCCCGACTGGAACGCCCCGCCGCCGTCCGCGAGATAGAGCCGCGTGCCCTCACGCCACAGCGCCTTGGGCTGGCCTGGCGTGTAGACCGTGTTCAGCAGGGCCGGCGACGCGGGGCTCGATATGTCCAGCACCCGCAGCGCGTGGGGCGGCGCGGTGTCGTTCTGCTCGGCGACGTAGGCGTAGCCGCCCATCATCTCGACGTCGTTGCCCGACCAGTGCGCATCGGGCGCGTCGAGCTTGCCGAGGATCGAGGGCGCCGCGGGATTCGAGAGGCCGATGCACTCGACCTCGATGCTGAACCCGCCCGCGAGCAGCGCCAGGTCACCCTGCACGTCGACGTTGCGAGCCTGGCTCGACGGGTCGACCCAACCGATCAGGCTCGGGTGGGCCGGGTCGGCCACGTTGATCAGGTAGAGCCCCAACGCCGAATTCGTCACGTAGGCGGTGGTGCCCTCCAGGTGGACAGCGCTCGCCAGCGACAGGGGGTAGCTCCCCACGAACACGGGGTCACACTGCGACACGGCCGGACCCGCGAGCCCGCCGACGACGGCCAGAACAAACAAGCCGGAGCGCATGACATGCCCTCTCGCCCATGCGTGGACCGGCGAACGACGCCCTCCCACACCGGACCGTATTCACCGTCCCTTATTATCCTGTTTCAGTTGCCCGGGGGGAATCCCCGCACCACGGAGTCGCCGCCCCAGCCCCACTTCGAGGGAAACCCCTTACCCCGGCTCGCCCCGTTCCAGTTCCGCGATCTTCTCGACCCGGCGCTGGTGCCGCCCGCCCTCGAATTCGGTCTTGAGCCACTTCTCGACGATCGCCGAGACCTTCCGCTCGCCCAGCAGGTCGCCCGAGAGGCACAGCACATTCGCGTCGTTGTGGCTCCGCGCCAGCCCCGCGGTCAACTCGTCATGGACCAGCGCGGCCCGCACGCCCGCGATCTTGTTCGCGGCGATCGACATCCCGATCCCCGTGCCACAGACGAGTATGCCCTGGTCGGCCTCGCCCGAGGCGACCGCCTTGCCCACGCGGGCCGCGGCGTCGGGGTAGTCGCACTTCTCGCCTTCGCCGGGCCACCAGTTCAGGACCTCGTGCCCGAGTTGGGCGAGCATCCGCCCGATCTGCTCGGCGATGCCCCGGCCCCTGTGGTCGGCGGAAATCGCGATCCTCATAGCCCACGCTCCTCGAACCTTGCGGCGATCGCGCGGCGCAGGCGATCGGCCGTCTCACGATAGACCTCTTCAGGGCCCCCGATCGGATCGGGCACGTCGCCCGTCGGATCGAGCAGTTCCACCTTGCTGTCGGCGCCGGGTGAGAGTTCGAGCACCCGAGCCCGGTGCCCCCGCGTCATCACGTAGACGTGCTCGGCCCGGTCGATCATCGCCGCGGTAAGGCGGCGCGAGCGGTGCGCGCGAAGATCGCCGCCCATCGCCTGCACGACGCGGACGGCCTCCGGGCTCGCGGGCATCCCGTCGCCCGTCGCGGCGCCGGCCGATTCAAAGATGATCTCAACGCCGTCCTCGCGCCTCGCCGCGACCATGCTCCGGGCGAGCGCCTCGGCCATCGGGCTGCGGCAGGTATTGCCGGTGCAGACGAAGAGGATGCGTTTGCGGAGGGCCTCCATGACATCCTTCTCGTCGATCCAGCCCGCGGGGTCAACCTCGAACGCGCCGTTGGGTTTCAGTCGGATCGTGGCCGACGGACCCGGGGTCCGCAACTCGCCCGCGTCGATCACGGTTCCCAGGAAATCGGACGTGTCGCCTACGGCGTGATCGGGGTGGGACGGATCTCCCCAGTGCGTCGCCCCGAGCCGCTCGGCGATGATGGGCACCGCGGCCCATTCGATGACCTCGCGGGCGATCTCGTGCGGGCTAACGCGAACAGAGACGCGCGCCCCGTCATCGATGACGCCCGGGCCGATCTTGAGCGCCTTGAGCACCGCGGCGACCGCGGTCTCGTCGAGTTCGATGATGAAGCGGATCGGGCCCGGCAAGAGGCGATCCACGAGGCGGCGGTGGACGGCGGTGGGCAGCGGGATCGTGTCGCGGACCGCGTCGGTGTCGGGCGCGTGCCAGGTGAAGCGAGGGGCGTCTGGGCGGCCCGGGCCGGCGTGGCGGCGGAGGTTCTCGACGGCGGCGGCCGAGCCCGCGTGGGCCATCACGCCATAGACGGTCTCGGTGGGGGTGATGACGAGCCCGCCGTCGCGCAGGACGGCCCCGGCGGCGCGGGCGGTGTTGCGCCGCTCGGCCTCGTCGAGTTCCTTCCATGGCACCGCACCGGTCTGCATCCCGGGGAGTATCTATTCCAGAGCCGCCGGTGGCAAACGGATCGCACGAGCCAACACCAAACAGAATGCGTTTCAATATTCCGTTGACATGGGGGCCGTGTCACGACAGTATGAATCCGGCCCGTCGAGCGGGCGTATAGAGTGTTCGGACGCGGGTCGCATCACCCCACCGGTGTGGCCGCGCGAGCGGGCCGCCCCGGCCCGCGGGCCCGAGAAACGGCACAAGCGAGGGAAGCCGCCATGCAGACCCAACGCCCTGCGACCGCCCGTTGCGCCCGGCGCGCGTTCTCGATCATCGAGTTGCTGACGGTGATCGGGATCATCGCGCTGCTGATCGCGATCCTGGTCCCGACGCTGGCGGGGGTGCGGACGGCCGGCCGCAAGGCCGCGACACAGAGCCTGCTGACCGAACTGGTGTCGGCGGCGTCGAAGTTCGAGCTCGACAACCGGCGCAAGCCAGGCTACTTCGCGATGTCCGAGCTGGGTTCGGAGACGAATTTCGCGAATGGCAGCGGCCCGGGCCTGACGTACATGGAGAACGCGTTGCTCGAGCTGTCGGGGGCCGGTGCGGTGCGCACCGAGGGCCCGTCGGACAACCCGGACCTGTGGAACGGCGGCAACGCGAGCGACTGGGTCGTGGTCAACCCGACCGGCGACCCGTCACGTGACATCTGGGTGAAAGCCGACCTGATCGGCTCGGACGAGGGCAACTACTTCCTGCCGGACGCGGGCTCGCTCGTGCATATGCGGGCCGACATCGAGCAGCAGCTCGGCACGATCACGTCGAATCAGCCGAACAACGCCTCGCTGCCGGACGGGCTTCCGGATCTCGTCGATTCATTCGAAACCCCCGTGCTGGCATGGATCGAGGACCCGAGCGTGCCGGACACGATCACCGACGATCACGACTTCGCGTCTCCTTCGTCGGATGTGCACACCTCCAAGTTCTACTGGACGGCGAACGGCTCGATGCTGTCGTCGCACTCGCTGGGCGAGCACGGGCTGAGCATGGAACTCCAGCCCGCGAACGGCGGGAGCCTGATCGGCGTGGCCGCCTATGACCTCGGCGAGCACCCGATCGAGGGCGTGATGGCGGCGATGCTGGGCCATCCGGGCTACCCGGACGAGGCGACGCTGCACGGCGGGGGATACGACGACGTGTTCCCGAAGCGGGCGCGGGGCGGGTTCATCGCCCACTCGGCGGGCGCGGACGCGATGTACCTCGCGGCCGACGACAAACGGGCGGGCCGCGTGCTGTCGTCCGGCATGGTCGGGCCCGGCTCGATGGATGTGCGCTACGGGATCGACTTCTTTGCGGGCCCCGGCGGGGATCGTCGCAAGGGCGAGAACGGCCAGCCGGTGACCGCGGACTTCCTCGACGGGTTTGACGACCTGGTCGTGAGTGAGTGAGAATCGGGATTCTGGCGTCGGACGCTTTCGGGGGAACTCATCGCGGGGTGCGTGCGACCGGGAGACCTTGAAAGGCACCTCGCAGAGCGTCTGAAGAACCCCGTCCGACCCGCCAGCGCGTCTTCGACGCTTCGGCGGGCCACCTCCCCCGTCGGCGACGGGGCGGAGAGGTTTGGTGCGGAAGCCTCGCCCGAGGGGCTTGCCAGAGCGGGTGATGTTCGGCAACATGGCGGTGTGATCGAGGACCGTGAATCGATCGGTGAATCGCGGGTTGTCGTCGCGGCTCGGTGGCGGGCGTGGGGTTCGTTCGCCGCGTTCGCGGCCGGTGTGTGCCTCGCGCAGCTCGCCTCGCACAACACAAGGGCCATCGACGAGGTGTTAGGCGACACTGCCGTGTCGGCCCTGCTCTTCGGGGTGGCGGGGCTCGCCGCGGCGCTGATCCTGCTGCTGCCGGGATGGGGCGGGCGCGCCGCTGTGCTGGCGGCGGCGGGCGGGCTCGGGGCGGCGGTGTACTGGACGCGGGTGTGCGAGCGGCCCCGGGATGACCTGCTGCGGCTCCTGGGGCCGGGCGCGCCGGGAAGCCCCCCGGTGCTCGTGCGCGTCGAGGGTCGCGTCACGGGTTCGACCTCTCTGGAGGCGGTGCGGGCGGGGACGCTCGACGAGGCATTGGCGCGGTTCGACGAGCCGACGGCGCATTTCCCGATGAGCCTGGACACGTGGATTGCCGATGGCGGGCCCCGGGCCGTGTCGGGACGGGTGACGGTTTATGTGTCGGGGATCGGCGGGGAGATCGGGCCCGGCCGCCGCGTTCGGCTGGTGGGGCTGTTGCACAGGCCGCTGCCCGCGATGAACCCGGGGGAGGGGGAGCCCGGCGCGTGGGCCGCGCAATCGGGGCGGGTCGGCTGGATCGGGACGAACGCGGGATCGATCGGGGTGCTGGAGCCACGGGGCAAGTTGGACGCCGCGGCGGGGTGGTGGCCCCGGCTCATGGCGGCGATGCATGGCACGGCCGCCGGGCGGCTGGACGCCGGGTCGAGCGAGGTGACGCCCGGGAGGGAGGTGCTGGGCGCGATGCTGCTGGGCGATCGCGGGCCCGACGGGCGGCAGCGGGCGATGTTCGCTCGCACGGGTGTGGCCCACCTGCTGGCGATCTCGGGGTTTCATCTTGCGGTGCTGGTGCTGCTGACGGTGGGCGTGGTGCGGCTGACGGGGGACCGGCCGCGGACCGAGGCGGTGGTGGGTCTGGTGTTCATCGTGTCGTATCTCGCGGTGGTGCCGGCGCGATCGCCCATCGTGCGAGCGGGACTGCTGGTCGGATCGCTGCTCGTGGCGCATTTCTTCTCACGGCGATGGGACAAGCTGGCGCTGCTCGGGTGGGTGGCGGCGGTGCTGCTTGTGGTCCGCCCCCTGGATCTGTTCACGCTGGGGTATCAGTTGACCGTGGGCGTGACCGCGCTTCTGCTGTGGATCAACGGCGCGCGGCATCCGTGGATCGCGGGGAGGCCTGGCCGTGTCGACCTTGAGCCCGGGCGGTCGTGGCGACGGGCGGTCTGGGGGTGGGCGCGGTCGCTCGTGGTGGGCTCGGTAATCGTGTGGCTGGCGGTGGCACCGGTGATCATCCTGCACACGGGGTCCTTCAGTCCGCTGGCGCCGATCGCGGTGGTGGTCACGACGCCGATCGCGGTGGCTGTGCAGGCGGTGGGGATGGCGGGGTTGATCGCGGCGCTGTTCTCGCCCGAGGTGGGGAGCCTGTTGATTCACGCGGCGGCGGTGCCCGCGGGCCTGCTCGCGGCGGTGGCGGCGGCGTTCGATGCGGTTCCGGCGCGGGTGATGCTCGCGCCGGTGTCGGTGGCGTGGATGGCGGCGGGTGTGGGCGTGGTGATGTATGCCCTGCGGCGGGCCCGGCTACGCGATCCGCGGCCCGGGCTGGCGCTGCTGGTGGTTGTCGCGTGGCTGATGGTCGAGCAGTCGATGGCGGGCCGGCTCGGGCGGGGCGTCGCGGCGCGCGTCGACATGCTCTGTGTCGGGGATGGGTCGTGCCTGCTGGTGCGGGCCGGAGACGATGCGGTGCTCTGGGACGCGGGGTCGCTGCGGCCCGGGCTGGGGGTGACAGAGATCCCGAGGGCGCTGCGGGCGCTGGGAGCGCCGCGGGTGACTCGTGCCGTGGTGACGCACGCGAACGTGGATCACTATGACGCGCTACCGGATCTGGCGCGGGCGATGGGGCTGCGGATCGTGTACGTGTCGGCGCCGGCGCTCGGGTCGATGCGGGCGGCGGGGAAGGGCTCGCCGGAGGCGTTGTTTCTGGAGAAGATGAGGTCGCTGGGGGTGCGGGTCGAGCCGATCGCGCGCGGCGACTCGCTCGACATGGGGTGGGGGAGGCTCGGTCTGATCTGGCCTCCCGCCGACCCGCCCCCGACGATCCGGACGGACAACGACGTGTCGGCGGTGGGGCGGCTGGGTGTTCCGACGCTCGCGGGCGAGCGGCACGTGCTGCTGACGGGCGATATCGGGCGGGCCGCGATGCTGATGCTGGGGGCCGAAGACACGCCGATATCGGCGGAGATCCTGGAGTTGCCGCATCACGGGAGTCACGGCGAGGAGGCCGAGCGGTTCGTGGGGGCGGTTGGGCCGCGGGTGGTGCTGCAATCGACCGGGCCCGGCCGGCTGGGGGATCGGCGTTGGAACGAGACGCGGCGCGCGGTCAAGGGGGGCGGCGGCGCGTGGTGGATCACGGCACGGGATGGGGCGTCGTGGGCGGAGGTGCTGGAGACCGGGGATGTGCGGAGCGGGTGTGTGCGGGGTGAAAGGCGCGAACCGGACTGAGGATCAGGGTTCGGTGGATGAGCCGCCGTAGACGCGGACGGCCTTGTTGAGGTTGGCTCGCTGGCGGTCGTTCTTGAGATCGGGCATAACGCCCTCGAGGAAGGCGACGGCCTCGGGCGCACCGGCGCGGCTGGCGATGTGGGCGGCGAGTTCGATCGCGTCCTGGTCCTGCTGGCCGTCTCGCAGGTTGCGGCGGAGCAAGCCCTCCATGCGCGTGTCCGGGCCGCGGGCGAGGACAGAGCGGCCCGCCTCCCAGAGCGCATCCTGGAAGAGCAGGGTCTTCTGGTCATCGGGCGCGAGCATCGCGTAGGCGGCGGCGAGGGCGTCGTAGTTGCCCGCGCGGTAGAGGGGCATGATCGACCACCGGGCCGCTTCGTTGCCGAATGCGTCGGGTTCTTGGCGGACCAGGGCGGCGGCGAGACGGGCGGCGTCGTTGTCGCGGTTCGAGAGAACCAGGGCGTGGATCGCGGGGGCATACGACTTGTTCTTGAGCAGCCAAGCCGCCCCCTCGCCGACATCATCGAGCGGGGCGAGGGGCACATCGGGCCCGGCGCGGCGTCCGGCCTTGGCGTTCGGGATGAACGTCGTGAGCGGATCGCCCAGGACATTGAGCTTCCAGGCGGGGCTGTCGTCGCGGCGGACGGCGACGCCGAACGGGACCCCCGCGATGAGCCGTTGGGCGACCGCGGGAGTCTCGACGAACGCATTGAGGAACGGCTCGTCGATCGAGCCGTAGTAGAGATAAGCGCCGTGGTCGAGCCAGCGGCCGGCGATGGTTGTGGGGGCGGCGGGCATGCGCGCCGACCACGAGTGGACGATGTGGATCGCGGCGGGCCGATCGAGCAGGGGGATGTCGCCGCTGTAGGCGGTGTCGCCGGCGAGGTCGAAGGCGCTCATCGGGCCCTTGGAGTTGATGAGGATCAGCCCGGCGTCGACGCCTGGGAGGCAGGCGCGTCGCCAGTCGGCCACGCGGTTGTTTGGGGTGTCGTGGACTTCGACGTTGTATCCGGCCTCGTCCAGGATGCGGCCGGCGCTGGTGGCGTCGTAGAGGTCCCACGGGTCGCCGCGGCCGTACCCGTCGAAGAGCCAGGCGGAATCGGTGTTGAGGAACATGGCGGACATGGCGCGGTAGAGGGCGGTCTGGGCGTCGCCGAAGACAACGCCGGCCCAGGCCCAGCGAGTGCCGATGCCGCCGCGGTTGCGGCCGAGCAGGTCGGTGAGGGCCTTTTCGTCCTTGCCGTCCTCGCCCAGCCCGACTCGCAGTTCGGTGCTGCCGGCGAGGGTCAAGACGTCGATCTCGTCGCCGAGCGCACCCCAGTTGGCGCCGATGGTGTTGAGCTGGTTCTGGAAGAAGTCGGCCAAGCCCCGCATGTCCTGGCCCGGCATGACGCGGTTGACCCGGCCTCCGCCCTTGAAGAAGAGGACGATCTGGAACCGCCCGGCGGCGAGGGCCAGGCCGGCGGGCCAGGCGGGGTCGTCGGGATCGATCGCGACGGCGCCCTGGGGACCGACGCGCTTGTCGCGCATGGTCTGGAGCAGATCGTGGACGTTCTGGGGGGTGTCTTCGGTCTCGATGATTCCCCCGACGGCCTGGATGATGCGGAGGGCGCGCTGGTTGGTGTCGTCGGGCCAGGGATCGGTGTCGAGCGGGGCCCACCGGACGACGCGGGAGGGCCGGAAGGCGCGGACGAAGCGGGCGGTGTTTTCGGTGGCCTCGATGGAGCCGTCATCGATGAGGACCGGGTAGCGGCCCAGGCCCCGCCACTTGGAGATCGCGGCGGCGGCGGCCTCGGGGGTCTCGACGAGGACGACGGTGTCGGCGACGACCTGGAACTCGCGCACCACGCTCGCCCTGACGCCGGCGCGGACCTGCGGGGGCAGGCCGTCGCACCGGGCCAGAAGGTCGCCCAGTTCGACCTGGGCCTGCGGCGCCGGCTTGGCCTCCGGCGCGGACTCGGGGGTCGGCACTGGCGGCGTTGTCGGCTCGGCGTCCTGGGCGAGAGTCGGTACGGCGAACAGGAGTGCGGCGGCGAAGCCAACCCGAGCGAGCGCGGTGCGGTTGTGCATGCGGGGAGGATATGGGTGGCGTGCGGGCTCCGCATACACTCGCTTGCTCATGGCGAATCTCGATCGTGACAGCTTCATCTCGCTCCTTGCATCCGAACGGGCTGCGGCGCCGGGGCGGCTGGCCGTGCCGCTGGGGGTGCGTCTTCTGGCCGACCAACTCACGCCCGTGCTCGCTTATCGGCGTCTGGTGGCGCCTGATGAACGCACGGCCCCGTCTTTCCTCCTCGAATCGGTCGAGAACGGGGACCGGGTGGGGCGTCACTCGATTCTGGGGTCCCGCCCCGTGATGGAGGTGGTGGCCCGCGGGAACGAGGTGACTACGACGGACCGGCGGAGCGGGTGCGACGAAACCCGCACGCAGACGTGCGACGACCCCGCCGACACGCTGCGCGATCTGACCGCGTCGATCCGCCTGGCTCGTCCTACCGAGTCGGTCGACCGCGGGTTGCTGCCCGACTGCCTCTGGGGGGGCTGGGTCGGATACGCGTCGTACGACACGGCCCGGTACGCCGAGCCCGAGAAACTCGACCCGGCGAACGCCCCGCCCGATGACCGGGGCCTGCCCGAGTTGCACTTCGGGTTCTACGACGGCGTGATCGTGTTCGATCATGTCGAGCGGCTGGTGCACGTGGTGCAGTTGTGCATCGTGGATGAGGAAAAGGACGCGGGGGAGGCGTACGACCGGGCGGTCGAGAAGCTGCGGGGTCGGGTCGACGAGATCCAGCGGCACAGCAAGCCCCTGCCGGCGGGCCTGGTGGGCGCCGCCCCGACGGGCGAGCACGCGCCGATGCCCAGCAACATAACGCGCGAGCGGCACGCGGAGATGGTCGCGCAGGCGAAGGAGTACATCGCCGCGGGCGACATCTTCCAGGTGGTGGTGGGGCAGCGGTTCGAGCGAAAGAGCGCCGTCGACCCGTTCGATGTCTACCGGGCGCTGCGGGCGGTGAACCCCAGCCCGTACATGGTGTACATGCAGGCGGGGGCGTGCATCCTGATCGCGTCGAGCCCGGAGATCCTGTGCCGCGTGGAGCGCACCGAGGCCAATCGGTTCCTCGTGACCAATCGGCCGCTGGCGGGCACGCGCCGGCGGGGGCGGACACCAGAGGAGGACCGGGCGCTCGAGGTTGAGTTGCTCGCTGATCAGAAAGAGCGGGCGGAGCACATCATGCTGGTCGACCTTGGACGCAACGACGTGGGTCGGGTGTGCGAGCCCGGGACGATCGCGCTGAGCAAGGTCATGACGGTCGAGCGGTACAGCCACGTGATGCACATATCGAGCACCGTGACGGGCGAGCTGCGCGCGGGGCTCGACTGCTGGGACGCGCTGCGGGCGGCGTTGCCGGTCGGCACGATCTCGGGGGCGCCGAAGATCCGGGCGATGCAGATCATCGACGAGCTCGAGCCCGTGCGGCGCGGGCCCTACGGCGGCGGCATGGGTGCGATCGGGCTCGACGGGCAGATGGACATCGCGTTGGCGCTGCGGACGATGGTCGTGCCGGTGGCGACGCACCGCCCGGGGGATGGGGACGGCATATGGACCTACCACATCCAGGCGGCCGGCGGGATCGTCGCGGACAGCAGGGCGGACGATGAGTACATGGAGACGGTGAACAAGGCGGCGGCGCTGGGCCGGGCGATCGATCTGGCGGAGGACGCGTTCGGCGACGAGAGGCACTAGGCACTGGGCACTAGGCACTGGTGGGGAAAGTCATGGCGAATCCGGTTGTGATCGTGACGGAGGCGCTGGCGGGCGAGCCGCTCGCGTGGCTGCGCGAGCGGGCGGAGGTGATCAAGGCGGCGCCGGGCGACGCGGAGTTCGAGGCGAATATCTCGAAGGCGGACGCGATGGTCGTGCGCACGTACACCGTCGTGAACCGCGACCTGCTCGCGAAGGCGGAGAGGTTGCGGGTGATCGGGCGGGCGGGGGTCGCGCTCGACAACTTCGATCTGCCGGCGTGTCAGGAGAAGGGCCTGATGGTTGTCCACGCCGTGGGGTCGAACGCCTCGGCCGTGGCGGAGTACGTGTTCGCGTTGATCTACGACGCGACGCGGGTGCGGAAGGAGATCGACCACGCCGTCGCCCTGGAGGAGTGGGAGCGGATCCGCTTCGGGCTCATGACGCCCCGGCAGCTCGAGGAGCTCACGCTGGGCATCTACGGGCTGGGGCGGATCGGCAAGCGCGTGGCGCGGATCGCGGGCGCGCTCAACATGCGCGTGATCTACAACGATCTGCTTGAGATGCCCGAGGAGGTCCGGCACGGCGCGACACCGGTCGACGTCGACACGCTGCTCGCCCAGAGCGACGTGCTGACGGTGCACGTCGATGACCGGCCCGCGAACCGAAACCTGCTCGACGCCGCGAAGTTCGGCAGGTGCAAGCCCGGCGTGCTCTTCCTGAGCTGCGCGCGGGGGCTGATCGTCGACGCGGCGGCGCTCGCCGACTTCCTGAAGGCGAACGCCGGGGCGCGGGCGGTGTGCGACGTGCACGAGCCCGAGCCGTTCGGGCCCGACTATCCGCTTCTGGGTGTGCCCAACGCGAGGCTCATGCCCCATATCGCGGCGGCGACGGAACTGGCCAAGACGAACATGAGTTGGGTCGTCCGCGACGTGATGCGCGTGCTCGATGGCGAGAAGCCCGAGTGCCCGGCGCCGGGGTTCGGCTGAGCGTCGGCCGGCGCACGTCCCTGCGGGTAGCGAGAACGGGGTGCCTGGTTCTGGGTGTCGCCCGCGCAAGAATGTGTATATTGTGTTCTGTTATCAGGACCGAATCACAATTCTATTGTTTTTTCTCAAGAAAACGAAAGCTTGTTGTGTGTGTGCGTCGGCGCGATCGGTAGACTGCGGACCTTGTCACATTCCTCTTTGGGGAAGAGGAGCAAACAATGTTCGAGAAGCGGTTTCTGGGCGTGCTCGTGGTTGGTTTCGCCGTGCCGGTCGGGGCTGGTCAGGACGTGACGGTCGACTCCGGTGAGGTGCACATCGGGAATGGGGATTCCTACGACTCGGTGGTCGTGGTGTACCCGGGCCGGGTGACGATGACCGGTGGGAGGATCGCCGGTCTCGTTCGGCTCGAGGGATACTCCGACGACGAGCGGGCGGCGTGGACCATGACGGGCGGTGTGATCGCGGGCGGCGTCGAACTCGACGGTGGCGACCTTTACATGACGGGCGGCCGCGTCGAGGGGGGGATCACGGGCGCTTTCGGTTCGCTCGGGGGCTCGGTGGTCGCCGAGGATGCCGAGGTGACCGGCTCGATCTCGTTCGACGAGTCGCCCGCCAGCGTGACGGTGGACCGGAGCGTGATCGGGTCGATCGCGGTCTCGGGGCGGGGCTCTTGGAGCGTGACCGACAGCACCGTGATGGGCGGCCTTGCAGCGGGCTTCTTCTTCGACACCGACTGCGGCGGGGAGGTCCGCGGCAGCGAGGTCGGCGGCGAGGTGAGCGCGGGGCCGCTCTGTTCGGTCGTCGTCGACGACTGCTCGATCGGCTCGGGCCAGGGCGTGACGATCCGCGGCTCGATCGTCTCGGGGAGCGTCCGCCAGTGCGACGTTGCGGGTTCGGACGTGCGGGGGAATGCGATCGGCAGCCGGGTGGCGGGGTTGTCGATTGTTCGTGGCAACTTCAGCGCGATCGACTCGAAAGTGCAGGGGGCGCTGGCGGATTCGAGGGTGTTGGGAACGGTGCGGCTGGACTCGCAGTCGTGGGCCCCGGAAGGCTCGACGATCTTCGGGCGGCTTTCGATGGAGTTGTGCGAGTCGTTCGTTCTGTCGGGCACCAAGTTGTACGGCGGCGCGATGATCGGGCCGTTTAGCGAAGGGGCGATGTCGAACACGCCGGTGGTCGGTGAGTTGTCGATCGAAGAAAGCTATGTCGACCTGGCGGTCTACCGGCTCGTGATCGATGGGCAACCGGTCGGCCTGGGCTCGCCGGTGGACTACCCCGCCGATTTCGGCGACCCGGTTGCGTACGACGCGGAGGTGATCTGGACGGACGGGCGGCGCTCGGACTTCCGACTGTCGTTCCCGACGGGGTATGGGCTCGCGACGTTCACGGGGGCGCCGCTCGAGGGCGGGGGTTGCTCGCTCGCGGACGTGGCGGCGCCGTTCGGCGTGCTCGACCTCGTGGACGTGGTGTCGTTCGCCGGGCTGTTCGAACTCGCGGACCCGGCGGCGGATCTGGCCGAACCGTTCGGCGTGGTGGACATCACAGACGTGTCGGCATTCGTGGAGTTGTTCCTGGGCGGGTGCCCCTAGTTCGCCGGCGTGTCGGACGGCGGCTCGTGCGGCGGATCGGCCCTTCGCGCGGACATGCGTTTGGCGTGCGGCACCTCGGCGAGGGGCTGCGTCGCGTCGCGGCTTGGCCTGTGGCCACGAAAGGCGTCGATCCCCCCGTCGTCGTTCATGACCTTCGTGCCGATCACGCCATTGGTCGCGAGGACGAGGATGGCGGCGAAGATGAGCACCGCCGCGGTGGAGACGCCCTTCCAGCCCGCGTCCTGCTGCTCGGTCCAGATGGCGAGAACGGTGACGAACGCGCCGGCGATGATGCTGAGCAGGCAGGAGCCGTAGCAGACTCGGTTGATGGCGACGAGCAGACGCATGACGGGCCTCGTTCCGGCGGGGCGGGCCTCGTCAAGGCCCTGGGCCCGCCATAAGTAAGTTAGTACTAACTATTTATTTGGGCAAGGGGATTCTTGGATTTCGGCCCCCACAACCAATCATGTTGCAAACAGGCCGTTTTCTTTGTATGGCGTTTCCGGGCCTTGGCCTAGACTCGCGGAATGATCCAGCTGGGGGTCAACATCGATCACGTCGCGACCGTTCGGCAGGCCCGCTATCGCGGATCTGACGTGGCCCAGGCTGGCCAGGACGCGGCCGACATCGGCGAGCCCGACCCGGTTCGGGCGGCCCATGAGGCGGAATTGGGTGGTGCGGACGGGATCACCGTCCACCTGCGCGAGGATCGCCGGCACATCACGGATCGCGACGTGCGGCTGCTGCGGCGGCTGGCGAAGGTGAAGCTCAACCTCGAGATGGCGGCCACGGAGGAGATGGTCGCCATCGCGACCGAGCTGCGGCCACACACGGCGATGCTGGTGCCGGAAGGACGCGAGGAGGTGACCACCGAGGGCGGCCTCGACGTCGCGGGGCAGGCCGATCGGATGGCCGATGTGGTGGCCCGCCTGCATGACGCGGGGCTAATCGTCTCGGCGTTCATCGACGCGGAGCGGGGGCAGGTCGACGCGTGCGCCAAGGCGGGGTTTGATGTGTGCGAGGTGCACACGGGGCCCTGGGCGGGCGTGTTCGCCGCGTGCGGGGGCGATCCGCGCCGGCCCGAGCTGGCCGCGGAGCTGACCCGGGTGAGCGCCGCGGGGGCGGCGATCCGGGCGGTGGGGATGCGGTTCAACGCGGGGCACGCGCTGAACTACCACAACGTGGAGCCCATCGCGGCGATGCCCGGGGTGGAGGAATTGCACATTGGGCACGCGATCGTGAGCCGGGCGGTGTACGTCGGGCTTCGGCAGGCGGTGCACGAGATGAAGCAGTTGATGACCCGCGCCAGGCTGGCCGCGGGCGTGTTCGAGACGGAGCGGACGGCATGACGCAGCGTGAGCCGCAGCGGGGCAAGCCGGCGAGCGGGATCGAGGCGAAGGGGCGCCGGCGGCGCGCGTTCTCCTCGTTCGCGGCGGCCGAGAAGTGGCTCGACGAGCGGGTCAACTTCGAGCGGACGCGGCACCAGCGGATCGACCCCGCGGTGTTCAAGCTCGACCGGATGCGGGCGCTGATGGCGGCGCTGGGTGATCCGCAGAGCACGATGCCGATCGTGCACATCGCCGGGAGCAAGGGCAAGGGCAGCGTGTGCGAGATGCTGTCGAGTTGCCTGGGAGCGAACGGGTACGCGTGCGGCGTGTACACCAGCCCCCATCTCGTTTCGGTGCAAGAGCGGATCCGCCTGGGGCACGAGCCTGTCGGCGAGGCGGCGTTCGCCCGGCTGCTCGGCCTCGTGCGCGACGCGGCCGAGGGGTTGCCGGCGAAGCTGGGCGCGGCGACGTATTTCGAGTGCGTCACCGCGTTGGGATTCCTCTACTTCGCCGAGCAGGCGGTGGACGCGGCCGTGGTCGAGGTCGGGCTGGGGGGCCGGCTCGACTCGACGAACATCATCACGCCCGTGGTGTGCGGCATCGCGGAGATCCAGCGTGAGCACACCGCGATCCTGGGCGACACGCTCGAACTGATCGCCGCGGAGAAGGCGGGGATCATGAAGTCCGGCGTGCCGTGCCTGACGGTGCCCCAGACGGACGGCGTGATCGGCGTGTTCGAGAAGGCGGCGGAGACGGTGGGCGCGTCGCTGCTCGTCCTAGGGCGTGAGGTTGAGTACACCAAGCGGTTCGAGTCGGCCCACGCGATGGGGCCGCACACGCGGATCTGCGTGACGACGGGCGATCTGGTCTTCGAGCACCTGCCCGTGCCCTTCGAGGGCGAGCACCAGGCCGAGAACTGCGGGCTGGCGCTGGCGATCCTGCACCAGCTCACCAAGCTGGGGTTCGAGTGCAGCGAGCGGGGCGTGGCCAAGGGTCTGGCGTCGGCGAGGCGGAACGGGCGGCTGGAGCGCGTGTGGGACAAGCCGCGGATCATCATCGACGGCGCGCACACGGGTGAGAGCATCCGCCGGCTGATCAACGCGATCGGGGCGCACGTCCGCTGCGATTCGATGGTGGTGATCTTCGGGTGCGCGGCCGACAAGGACGTGGACACGATGCTCGAGGAGATCGGGCGCGGGGCGGACAAGGTGATCTTCACGAAGGCGTCGGGCAACCCGCGCGCACAGGACCCGCACGAGCTGCAGCGGCGGTTCGAGGAGGTTCACGGCAAGATGAGCCAGGTCGAGCCGACGCTGAAGGACGCGATCAATACGGCGGCGCGGGCGGTGCAGCGGGACGACCTGATCTGCGTGACGGGGTCGTTCGTGCTCGCGGGCGAGGCGAAGGGCCTGCTCGAGGCGAAGAGGCGCGGGCTGGCGGCGGCGGGGGTGTAAGCCCGTGGCGAGCGATCTCGACACCGCGGTAATGTGGTCGAAGCGGTTCGAGTCGTTGCTCGAGCGGCGGTATGGTGCCCTCGGCCGGGGGCTCCACGAGAAGATCGACAGCGTCGGCGACGACCTGCCCGAACGGGCGGTGCGTGACCTGCGGCTGGTCGCGACGGTGCGGAACAAGATCGTGCACGAGGATCGGTACGACCGCATCGAGGGCAAGCGCGAGTATCTCGCCGCGTGCCGGCGGGCGAACAAGGCGCTGACGCCGAGGGTGGAGCGGTGGAGGCTTCGGATCATCCTCGTGATCGGGGCGCTCGCGGTGTTCGGGCTGCTGGCGCTGATGCAGGGGCTGAGCGTGATCCAGATTGCGCCGCATCTGCGGTAGCGGACCACGACTTTCGGAGCAAGAGCGCAGGCGACACGATCCTGGGCCCGCGCGGCGGGCGGAACTATGTCGCCGGCGCTCCACGCTCTGAAAGAGAGGCCCGCGCCGGACCTGCGCTCTGGGCGGTCTGTGACGGCGTCCCCCCTGTTCCGGATCGTGATCGCGGGTCGGTCCGGCTTTCCGAGCGCGGGCGGTTTGTTGTAGAATGGCGGCACGCATGGAAGCGATCCCCCCAACACTCCCGTTCGCGCTCGCCAAGACCTACGGCGTCCAGTCGACGGTGCGCGTGCGGCCCGTGACGCCGGTATCCGCGGTGCAGGGTTCGGAGCAGGCGGCGAGGAGCGATGCGCGGACGGCCCGCCTGGTCGCGGGCGTCGTGCCGGGCGGGGTCAGCTTCGAGGGCGATTCGCCCAGACCCACGGCCGAGACGATCCCGTTCTATCGCCACCCGGCGGACAAGAACGCGGCGGCGACGTCTGTGAACCTGGGGCGGGTGGTCGATACGAGCGGGTGAGCGGCGGTCGACGTTGGCGACCCGGCTCCACGGGCTTGCGCCCGTGGCTCGCTTGTGCTTCCGGTGCTCTGCCAGCTCTTCGGGCGTGATCCGTTGCCCAGGGCATGCCATACTTCGCCATGCACAAGCCCGCCGCTTCCGAACTCGCCCGGCACTGGGACCTCGATCCCGGGGTCGTCTACCTCAACCACGGCTCGTTCGGGGCGTGTCCCCGCGAGGTGCTCGAGGCCCAACGGCGCTACCGCGACCGAATGGAGCGGGAGGCGGTGTCGTTCTTCTGCGTCGAGCTCTGGGACCTGCTCCAGCAGAGCCGGGCGGCGCTGGCGGGCGTGGTGGGGGGGCGGTCGCGGGACTACGTCTTCCTGCCCAACGCGACCACGGCGGTCGCGACGATCCTCGACAACGTGGCGCAGGGTGTGGGGCTCGGCCGGGCGTTGGGACCGGGGGACGAACTGCTGACGACGAGCCACGATTATCCCGCCTGCAAACACAACCTCTGGCGGACGGCGGAGCGGACCGGGGCGGCGATGGTCGTCGCGCCGTTCCCGACGCCGGCGACACACGACACGCCGATCTCAGAAGGCGATGTGTTCGATTCGATCATGTTGCGCGTGACCGAGCGCACAAAGCTGGTGATGCTCAGCCACATCACGAGCCCATCGGGGGTCGTGCTGCCGATCGAGCGGATCTGCGCGGAGTTGAACGCGCGCGGCGTGCTGTCTCTGGTAGACGGGGCGCACGGGCCCGGGGCGGTCCACTTTGATCTGCCGAGCCTCGGCGCGTCGTTCTACACGTCGAATTGCCACAAGTGGCTGTGCACGCCCAAGGGGGTGGCGTTGCTGTGGGTGAGGCCCGACCTGCAGGAGCGGTTCCGGCCCCTGGTGCTGAGCAACTTCGCGTTCGCGGGGGCGGGCACGCACGGGCGGAGCCGGTACGCGCTCGAGTTCGACTATGTCGGGACGGACGACTACACGCCGATGTGCGCGGTGAGGGACGCGCTGGAGACGCTGCCGGCGATCGCGGGGACGGACTGGGCGGGGATCGCGGCGCGGAACCGGGCGCTGGCGCTGCGGGGTCGGGATGTGCTGATCGAGCGGCTGGGGCTGGCGAAGGCGTACGAGGATGATCTGATCGGGCCGCTGGCGATGATCGAGCTGCCGCGTGTCGCGGAGGCGGATCGGGAGCGGGTCGCGTCGAGGCCCACGGCCTATTCAGACGGGCTGCAGGATGCGTTGCTCGCGAACCACGGGATCCAGGTGCCGATCTGGCGGATGGGCGAGCCCGGGGCGGCGTTCGATGGACGGCGTTCGATCCGGCTGAGCGCGCAGCTCTACAACAGCGGGGCGCAGTACGCGTGCCTCGCGGGGGCGTTGGAGGAGGAGTTGGAGAAGGAGTAGCGCGGACCTCGTTGTTTCGCCGAATCGGTACGATGCCCTGGCGCAAGCCTGGGCTCAGGTCACTGTGAGTCGTCGAGGAGAACGCCCAGGCTTGCGCCAGGGCGTCGTCAGGGATCGCCCGGACTCGCAGCGGTCGCTTCTTCCGTCGTCGCCTGCGGCTCCTCGGGGTTCTGGCTCCCGCCCGTCACCTTCTCGATCGCCTTGTTGCCGATGTGAACGAGCAGGAAGAGCACGCCGACCGCGACGGCGATCGAGGCGTAGAGCACCCACTTGGGCTGGGCGCCCTTGATCGTTTCGCGCGTGAGAGCGCCCTGCACCTGCGAGGCAAGCCAGACGACGAGGGCCGTGCGGGGCAGCATGCCGACCGCGGTGGCGACGATGTAGATCCAGAGCGGAACTCCGGTGGTTGAGAGAACGAGGTTGGTGATGCTGAACGGCGAGTTGGGGGGGATGCGCACAAGCGTAACAATGCCCAGTGTTCTGGCCGTTCCCGCACCCACGAGCGCATCGCGCACGGCCCTCGCCTTGACGTTGCGCTGGATCTCGCTCTCGACGCGGTCGCGCCCCACGGTGCGCGCGATGAAGTAGCCGACGACGGCGGCGCCGACGAACCCAGAGAGCGCCGCGATGGTTCCGGTGACGGGGCCGAAGGCCCAGCCCCCGACGAAGGCCTGGGCGTAGGTGGGCAGGAAGCCGAGGCCCGCGGCGGCGATGAAGATAGCGACGTAGGCGGCGATGCCCGCGGTTTCGTGGGCGCGGAGCCACTCGCTGACGGGGCCGACGAAGGCGAGGAGCGTGAACCCGCCGATGGCGGGCAGGAGTGCCCAGAGGATTCCGAGCCAGGCGGCGGGGCCCAGGCGTTTGAAGATGGCGCTGAAGGACTCGGGGTGTGCGGGCTCGGCCATGGGGGGAGGTTATCCGAACGGGTGTCGTGACGAAGGCCCGTCGAGGGCGGGCCTCCTACGATCTCGGGAACAGTCGCACCACGCCGGCGGGCGGCCCACGCCGTTCGTCGCGCTTTCCGGAGTCGGTGATGATCCCGAAGCCGCCCCCCCGTGAGAGCCCGCTCGGCTTCCTCTACTTCCCTCCCTATCGCGTGCAGGGATTGTCCGTCGCGGGCGAGGCGACCAGCATCCAGATCCCAGAGCTCGACGTGTGCTTCGACATGGGCTCGTGCCCGCGCGCGGCGCTGGCGAGCAAGTACGCCGCAATCAGCCACGGGCATATGGACCACGTGGGCGGGCTGGCGTACTGGTGCAGCCAGCGGAACTTCCAGGGGATGGGCCCGGGCACGATCGTGTGCGACGAGCGGATCGCCAAGGACATCCGCGGGATGATGACCGGGTTCGTGAACCTCGAGCGACAGAAGACGCCTTTCGAGCTGCTGACGCTCAAGCCCGGCGAGGAACTCGGGGTCAAGAACAACATCGCGCTGCGGTTGTTCGAGGTCGAGCACACGTGCCCCGCGGTGGGTTACGTGATCGTGGAGAAGCGGACGAAGCTCAAGGAGGAATTCAGAGAATTCCCCCAGGAGAAGTTGCGCGAGCTGAAGGAGCGGGGCACGGAGATCGTTCGTCATCTGGAGGTGCCGCTGGTGGCTTATCTTGGGGATACGCTGCCCGGCCCCCACCTCATCCACGATTCGGTGCGCATGGCGAAGATCATCGTGTGCGAGTGCACGTTCTTCGAGCCCGATCATGTTGATCGGGCCAAGGTGGGGCAGCACATGCACGTGAACGACATCGCGGAGTGGCTGCGGGTCGTGGAGTGCGAGGCGATGGTGCTCACGCACGTTTCGCGTCGGACGAATCTGGGGTATGCCCGCGAGCGGCTCGAGGCGGTGGCGGGCGATCTGGCGAAGAAGGTCTTCTTCCTGATGGACCACAGGGCGAATCGGGCGCGGTACGAGGAGCAGGCGGCCGAGGCCGAGCGGCGCGAGCGCGAGCTGCAATCGCGCGGCGGATGAAGGGAAATTGCCGTCGAGCGGCGAGATCGGTTGACAGCGAAGTGATTGGCAACTACGTTGATCGAACCACCATCGGAGGGAGGACAAGGGAGCCTGCGGTGGTGAACTGACCGTCGAACCCGGGCCGGCCGCACGCGTCCTCGCCCGACACAGCACGAGGTTGTTGGAAGATGACCGACCCTGATCGCGTGATCTGGGATGGGATGCTCTCGCACTTGCGGCGGCATCACCCGGCCTTATGCCGGCACTGGTTCTCGGATCTCGAGCCCGTGGGGATCGCGGAGGGCTCGGTTCACCTGCGCGCCAGCTCGGACGTGCACCGCGACTACCTGCGGCGGGAGTGTGTCGATGCATTTGTCGACGCGGCACAGACGGCGTCGAACAGCTTGCTGGCGGTCCGGTTCTTGGGGCCCGGCGACGGGGGTCCCGTGCCGGCGCGGGCGCCGGGTCGGGACGCGTCGGTGGAGTCACTCCCGCACGCGGCGGCGGGTTCACGCGGAGCCGATTCGCGCGAGCACGAGATGCGGGGGTCGGCGGCGCGCGGGCCACAACCGATGCTCCGCATGCCGCCGCCATCACCGTTCGTGCACCGGACCGTGCACGTGTCCAGCGAGGCGGGGTCGGTGGGTTCGGAGATCGTTCTCCTGAACCCCGACTACGTGTTCGACAACTTCATCGTGGGGCCCGGCAATCGCTGGGCCTACGCGGCGTCGGTGGCGGTGGCGGAGAGCCCGGGGCAGTCGTACAACCCGCTGTTCATCCACGGCGACGTGGGCCTGGGCAAGACACACCTGCTCCAGGCGATCTGCCTGCGCATCCGCGAGCGGTGGCCCGATCGGGTGATGCACTACATCTCGTGTGACGGCTTCATCAACAACTTCATGCAGGCGGTGCAGAACAACGAAACCGATGAGTTCCGCCACCGCTTCCGCGAGGTGGACGTGCTGGTGATCGACGACATCCACTTCCTGACCAAGCGTGAGCGCTCGCAGGAGGAGTTCTTCCACACGTTCAACAGTCTCTATCAGCAGAAGAAGCAGATCATCCTGAGCTCCGACGCCCCGCCCGAGCAGATCCCGCACCTTGAAAACCGGCTGGTGTCGCGGTTCCGCTCGGGGCTGGTGACGGAGGTCGAGAAGCCCACGTTCGAGACGCGGGTGGCGATCCTGTTCACCAAGGCGAGGCTGCGGGGTATTGAACTGGGACGGGGCGTGGCGGAGTACATCGCCGGCCTCTTTGACACGAATATCCGCGAGCTCGAGGGGGCGATCACGCGGCTCCAGATCCGGGCGACGGTGGAGGACCGGGGGATTGACCTCGAGCTCGCCCGGGAGGCCCTGGGCGATGAGCCGAGGGCGGCCGCCCCCCAGCCGACGATCGAGGAGATCATCAAGGTGGTCTGCGCGTTCTACGACGTCAAGCGGATCGACCTGCTCGGCAAGCGGCGGCACAAGTCGATCAGCCTGCCCCGGCAGGTCTGTATGTCGCTGGCCCGCCAGCACACCCGGCTGTCGCTCGAGGAGATCGGGGCCCAGTTCGGCGGGCGCGATCACACGACGGTGATCCACGCCGTGAAGTCGGTGAAATCCAAACGCAAGCAGGACATCGGCTTCCAACAGACTGTCGAGCGGCTCGAAACGGAGCTGCTGCACGGCTCGCCGGCCAATTGACAGGCGTTGTGGATAGTTTGTGGAAAAGCGCGCGGGGGCGCTCGGCGGGCGGGTTCGCCCTGTCGGGCCCCGTCGGCGATCCGACCGGGCCGCAATGGCCGATTGAGCGCCAGGGCGCGCGACCCGACAGCAGTGCGACAGGTTGTCCGCACACGGAGCCTCGCTTCAAATCCCTGTGATTCAAGCTGTTTGCGGCGCATCGGGAACCGTGATCCACAAACCGACAGGCCTCTTTCCCATCATCATCAGAGCTTCATCTGTTCTGTATACTTCTTGGAACCGGCATCCTCGGCCGAACGTCGAGGGACTCGCATCCCAGCATCCGGATTTGTGGACGACATGCGATCATGTCGCCGTTCTCCGCTTGACATCACGCCGGTGCGGCGGTACGGGGGCTGGGCTGGCAGTTCGGGCAGAAGACGGTGGTCCGCTGGGCGAGCAGACACCGCTCAAGGGCCGATCCGCAGGCGAGGCAGGGCAAGCCGGCTCGGCCATAGACACGGTGGCGGGACTGGAACGAGCCCGGGCGGCCTGAGCCGTCGCGGTAGTCGCGGATGGTCGAGCCGCCCTGGCTGATCGCGGCGCTGAGGACGCGCCGGACGGCGCGGGCCAAGGCGCGGGCCTCGTCGCAATGCAGGCTGGCGGCGATGCGGGCGGGGTGGATCGCAGCGGCGTGGAGGGCCTCATCAGCATAGATGTTGCCCACGCCCGCGAGGACATGCTGATCGAGCATGGCCGCCTTGATCGGGCGGAGCGTGTCGGTGAGTTGCCCATGCAGTGCGGCGGCACGGATGGTCAGCGCGTCGGGGCCCAATCGGGCCCAGTGCTCGGCGGGTCCGTCGGGCGCGAGGCGGAGGAGGCCGAAGCGGCGGGCGTCGGCGAACCGGAGCGTCGAGCCGTCGTCGAGTTGCCAGGTGACGTGGGTATGGGGCGGGTGCTTCGGGCTTGCGGCGCACGTGACGCTGCCGGTCATGCCCAGATGGACGATCACGGCATGGCCGCGGTGGTCGGTGATGGCGAGCTGCTTGCCGTGGCGGGTGAGCGATTCGATGCGGCCGTGGGCGAGGAGGAGTTCGCGAGGGAAGCGAACGGGCTTGGTGTCGGCGCGCTGGCGGGAGAAGCCTCCCGCCGGATCTCCCGGGGCGACGATGACGTCGCGCCGGCGGACGGTGACGCGCTCGACGGTGCGACCAAGGAGGGCGGGCTCGAGCGAGCGGCGGAGGGTTTCGGCCTCGGGGAGTTCGGGCATCGCGTCAGCCCCGCAGATCGCGGAAAAAGGCGCGGAGGAGCGCGGCGCTCTCCTCGGCGAGCAGGCCTGCGCGAACCTCGCAGGCGTGGTTGAGGCGGTCGTCTTCGAGCAGGGTGTAGAGCGTGCGGACGGCGCCCGCCTTGGGGTCGTTGGCGCCGTAGATGACGCGTCCCACGCGGGCGTTGACGATCAGCCCGGCGCACATGGGGCAGGGCTCGAGCGTCACGGCGAGCGAGCAGTGGTTGAGCCGCCAGTCGCCGATCACGCGGCAGGCCTCGCGGATGGCGAGGAACTCGGCGTGGGCGCTCGGGTCGGCGTCGCGCTCGCGGAGGTTGAAGGCCTCGGCGAGGATGCGGCCCGATTCGGTCTCGTAGACCACCGCGCCGACGGGCACCTCGCCGATCGCGGCGGCCCGGCGGGCGAGGTCGAGGGCGCGGCGCATCATGGCCTCGTCGTGCCCCTCGTGTGGGGCCCGTGACTGGGATTCACCTGACGGGTCACTCGTCATCATCGCTCGGACCCGGGAGTGCCGGAGGCTCGGGCTGATTCGCGACCGGTTCGTCCTCGTCGGCGGCGACGGGCGGCTCCTTCGTGGCTTGGCTCTCACCATCCTTCTTATTCACCCGGTCTCCGGGTGGGAAGATGACCAGCAGGATCATGCCAAGCTCGAAGAGGACGTAGAGCGGCACGGCGAGCAGGACCATCGACAACGGGTCGGCGGGCGTGAGCACGGCACCGAGGATGGCCGAGACGGCGATGGCGTGCTTGCGGTATTTCCCGAGCCAGGCACGATCAACCAGGCCGGCCCAACCGAGCAGAAGGACGACGACGGGCGTCTGGAACCCGACGCCGAAGGCGAGGGCGAGGTTGAGGACGGTCTTGACATACTCGCTGACGCGGTATTGCTGGGTGATGCCGGCGCCGGCGACGAGCTCGGCGCCGATGATCGCCATCTTGCCGTGCCTGGTGGGCACCGCGACCCGGATCTGCATGGTGTCGCGGTTGATCCACATCTGGCCCGCCTGGGGGTCGGGCGGATCGCCGTCGAGGACTGGGGCCATGGGGTAGACGATGCCGGCGGGCGGATCGACGGTGGGTGTGGGGCTCTCGCCCAGGCGCGAGCCGAAGTCGATGAAGAAGGCGAGGAAGACGGGCAGGACGGCGAAGTAGAGGAAGGCGGCGCTGGAGATGGTGAGGACGGTGCTGAGCGGGACGAGGATGTGAACGAACCGGCGCTCGTTCTCGTAGAGACCCGGGGCGACGAAGCGCCAGAGTTGATAGATCAGCCAGGGGCTGCCGATGAGCACGGTGGCGATGACGGAGATCTGGAAGTAGACGGCGAAGGTCTCGAGCGGCCCGGTGGCGAGCAGGCCCGAGGGCTGGCTGGCAGCGCGGAGCTGGTCGCGCAGGGGCTCGATCAGGAAGGCCAGGACAGGCCTGCCAAACGCGAGGGCGACGACGAAGATGGGCACGACGCCCACCAGGGCGAGGATGATCCGCATGCGGAGTTCCTCGAGGTGGTCACCCAGGGACATCTCGCGGCGGTCGTGCTTGGAACGGGCGTCGTCGGCCATGTGATCGGACGATAGATCGGTTGGGGGGGCAGCGAGGGGTGATGACGGCGGGCCGCGGCTTCGGCCTGAAAGGCTGACGGATGTTTCCCGACAGCGCATCCAGGTAAGAGGGGCAAGGGTCGCGATGGACGAACAGAACCCGGCGCGTGCCGGGAATGACCAACCGGGCCTCACCATGGTGCAACCCCCCGAGGGGGCTGCGATCGGTCCGGACGAGATCAAGCGGATCTGGCGGGAGAACAGGCGATGGGTCGCCGCGATTCTGCTTGCTCACAAGCCTCGCGAGACGGACGTGGAGGATCTGCTCCAGGTCGTCGCGATGGCGATGGTCCGCAAGATCGGCGAGCTTCGCGACCCGTCGGCGGTCAGGCCCTGGCTGCGGACGGTCGCGATCAATGCGGCCCGGGCCTCGGGCCGGGAGGTGAAGCGGTCGAGGCGGCAACTGCGGCTGGTCCGCGACCGGGGCGAGGCCCCGGGTCCGGATGGGTCCGCGGACGCGGCCGGGACGGTGGAGCTGGGCGAGGAGTCTCGTCGGCTGATGGAGCTGGCGCGGACGCTCCCCGAGGGCTACCGCGAGCCGCTGCTGCTGCGGTGCGTGAGGGGGATGAGCTACAGGCAGATCGGCGCGGTGCTGGATCTGCCGGAGACGACGATCGAGACGCGGATCGCCCGGGGACGCCGGATGCTCCGCGAGTTGGCCGAGCAGGACTCGGCGAAGGACCGCTCCGAATCGGGCGTTGCCGCCGGGGCGTGATCGGGAGGTGTGCCGTGGACGAGATCGAGCAGAACACGGGTTCGGGTGATCGGCGGGATGAGCTGATCAGCCGGGTGATCGATGGGGAGGCGAGTGAGCGTGACTGGATGGCGCTGCGGGCGCTGGCCGAGGCCGACCCGACGGTGTGGACCGACCTGACGAAGACACAGGCGCAGCACGAGGCATTGTGCGCGCTGGTCGACGAGGTGGGGCTGATCGCGGACGACGTGGAGCTGCCGGTGGGCCCGCTGCTGACGCCGGTGGAACATTTTGAGCGGCGGATGGCGGGCGTTCGCACGTGGGGCGGCTGGGCCGCCGCTGCTGCGGTGTTGCTGGTGTGGTTCACGGGGCTGCCGTCGCCGACCGCGGGAGACCGGACGCAAACGGGAGGGGTGGGGAACATCGGTGACGTGTTCCCCAAGACGCCCGAGGGGATTCTGGATCGGTACATGGAGGCGGGGCAGAAGTCCGGTCAGGTGCTCGGGCAGATGCCGCAGCGCGTGGTGCTCGAGACCAGGCCCATCGCGGGCGGCGACGGCGTGGAGGTGGTCTACCTGCGTCAGATCATCGAGAAGCAGGTCGTCTCGTCCACGATGTCGTACAGGCTCGGTCGTGATGAGTTCGGGCAGACGACGCTGGTGCCGAACACGCAGCCCGTCAGGCCGCAGTCGTCGTACTGAGCGATGGTCGCAGAATTCACGCGGGGAGCCGACGGCCCGGCCGGCGCGGCGCATCCAGATGTGGAGCAACGATCCAAGGAGAACGAAAATGAGACACAGCGCTCTGATCACATGTTTGGCGCTCGCCGGGACGATCACGCCCGCGTTTGCGGACGGGGCGCCCAAGGCGAAGGACGATCAGCAGGACCAGCGGATCGAGATCATCTCGCACGAGGACGGCAAGCAGTATCAGATCACGATCGAGGACGGGAAGGTCGACGCGCGGGTGGACGGTCTGCGGATTGCACCGGACCACATCAGGCGTGACGGGAACCGGGTCGCCTTGCTCGACGACGATGGGAACGTGATCAGATCGTTCTCGGTCGGCCCGAGCGGCGTCCCGGAGGCCGGCTCAAGCGGGTATCTGTTCACGACCTCTCCCATGATCACGGTGGCGCCGCAGGTCGCGGTCGAGATGGAGCGGCCGCCGGTGATGCTGGGCGTGCTGCTGGACAACCCGAGCGACGTGCTCCAGTCGCAGCTCGGCGTGAGCCCCTACGCGGTGGTGATCGAGAAGGTGCTCGATGACCTGCCGGCGGCGAAGGCGGGGCTGGAGCAGTGGGACATCGTCACGAAGATCAACGGCCGTTCGCTGGACGATGAGGGCGTGCTGCACAAGATCCTGATGGACAGCAAGCCCGGCGACAAGCTGGACCTGGTGGTGCTGCGGCACAACAAGGAGGTCAAGCTGTCGATCGACCTCGAGGCCTATGACGCGGCGGCGCTGGGAAACGAGACGGTGGCGGCGCCCACGGCTCCCTCGTACAACTTCCAGGGCCTGATCGACCAGGAGTCGTTGCAGAAGGCGCTCGAGGCGGCGAAGCGGAAGATCGAGTCGGCCCAGGGCAAGGCGGGCAACCAGGAGGCGATCCAGGAGCTCGAGCAGGCGATGCGGCAGCTCGATCTCCAGAATCGGAGCCTGGGCGCCATGCGATGGCTGGACGACAAGGGCCGTCTCGTGGAGCGTCAGCTCGGCGATATGGCCGGCGGCGACATGGACAAGCGGCTCCAGGAGCTCGACGAGAAGTTCAGCGATCGCCTCGACAAGCTCGAGGGGCGGTGGCAGGACATGCAGGACATGTTCGACAAGCTCCTGAAGCGGCTGGACGAGGCGACGAAGCAGAAGGACGGCAAGGACTGATCTGCAACGCCTGCGGGGCCTCCCGGTAGAACCCGGTGAAACCACCGGCGGGCGGGCCCCAAGGAGAATGGGGCGGAACGCCGCTCCTGAAAACAGACATCCCCTCGCGAGCCGGCATTCCCCGCCGGGCTCGCCCCGCGGTCGCGTGTCGAGACCCCACGCGACCGCCTTTTTTCTTTGGACGCGGTAGGATGGCCCGGAGGGGCCGCCCGCGATGTCGGCGGCCCGCCGACGGGAGCATGGATGAGCGAATCAAACGGGCCGGCCGCCGACGCCACGCTCGGGCATGTACACGAGACCTACACCGCGCTCCGCGGCGAGATCGCCAAGGTGATCGTCGGGCAGAACGAGGTGGTCGAGCAGATCCTGATGTGCATCTTCTGCCGGGGGCACGCCTTGGTGGTGGGGGTGCCGGGGCTGGCGAAGACGCTGCTGATCTCGACGATCGCCAGGACGATGAGCCTTGATTTCAGCCGGATCCAGTTCACCCCCGACCTGATGCCCAGCGACATCACCGGGACCGAGGTGATCGAGGAGGACCGGACGACCGGGCACCGCGAGCTGCGGTTCGTGCGTGGTCCGATCTTCGCCAACGTGATCCTGGCCGACGAGATCAACCGCACGCCCCCCAAGACCCAGGCGGCCTTGCTGGAGTCGATGCAGGAGCGGCAGGTGACCGCGGGGGGCGTCCGGCACGAGCTGCCCAAGCCCTTCTTCGTGCTCGCGACGCAGAACCCCCTCGAGCAGGAGGGGACGTATCCGTTGCCCGAGGCTCAGCTCGACCGGTTCATGTTCCAGATCCTGATCAAGTACCCGACGGCCGACGAGGAGCTGGAGGTCATCCGGCGGAGCGCCCACAAGGGCGAGGTCGAGATCGGGCACGTGATCCACGCCGAGGACATCGATCGCGTGGCGACGGTGGTGCGGCACATGCCGGTGGCTGAGCACGTGATGCGGTATGCGTTGAGGCTGGTGCGGGCGACGCGTGTGGGAGAGGGGGACGTGCCGCAGATCGTGCGGGACTACGTGTCGTGGGGGGCGGGCCCCAGAGCGAGCGAGAACCTGGTGCTCGCCGCGAAGGCTCGGGCGTTGCTGTCGGGCTCGACGCATGTGACGCCCGGGCATGTGCGGGAGGTGGCGGCGCCGGTGCTGCGTCACCGTGTGCTGCTGAACTTCAACGCCGAGGCCGACCAGGTAACGACGGAACGAGTGGTGGCGGGGCTACTGGAGGCGGTTCCAGTCGAGGGATCGGACGCGAAGGTCCGATCACAGATGGACGAGGCCTTCCGGGGGTCGGCCCAGGCCGCCAGTGAATAGGTATTGTTCGGTATTGATGGAAAAGCCGGCGTTTTTCGCTTGATTGTGGATATGTAGAGGTGTATATTCTGCTCTTGGCCCGCGTTGATCCGCGCGGTTGGTATTCTTTGCGCCGGACACCGAGGTGTCTGGCGAGGCCCACAGGCGGCGCGTAACGGCTGGCACGATCATTCGAAGGGAATCGACATGCTGTCGCAAACCACTGAGTACGCGCTTCGGGCCATGGCCTGCCTGGCCTATGCACCGGATGAGCTGACTCCAACGCCGCGGCTGGCCGAGCAGACGCTGGTGCCGCCGAACTACCTGGCCAAGGTGCTGCAATCCCTGGCCCAGGCCGACCTGATCACGGGCCGGCGTGGCGTGGGCGGGGGGTATCGCCTGGCGCGGCCGGCGGACGAGATCACGCTGCTGGACGTGGTGAACGCGATCGACCCGGTCGATCCGATCGAGAGCTGCCCCCTTGGGTTGCCGAACCACGGGA
This sequence comes from Phycisphaeraceae bacterium, assembly GCA_023898685.1. Classification (GTDB taxonomy): domain Bacteria; phylum Planctomycetota; class Phycisphaerae; order Phycisphaerales; family UBA1924; genus UBA1926. The sequence goes on along the minus strand of CP060234.1, from coordinate 1,285,348 downwards.
CGAACCTGTGCGCCCTGCACACGTGCGTGGACCGGGCGGCCCGGCAGTTCATCGAGTCGTTCAAGGGCGTCAAGCTGAGCGACCTCGTCGCCGATTCGGGCGGCAACAGGCCGCTGTGCGACACGGAGCTGGCCAAGAAGCTCTCGTTGACCGTGGACGGTCGGTCGGCCGGCGGCGGGTCGTGACGCGGGTCGGCTCGGGCCCGCCCGCTACGATGGCCGCGTGAGCGAAGACGACCAGACCACGACGGCTTGCGACGACATCCATCACCTGGAGCAGCAGCGGCGCGAGAACCGCGAGAAGATCGCGGCGCTGGGGCTCGATCCCTATGGCCTGCGCTACGACGGCGCGCTGAGCCTCGCCGGGGCGGCGGCTCGGTATGACGAGGCGGCCGACGTTGCCCACCAGGCGGGCGTCGCGGCCCGCAAGCAGGCCCAGAAGGACCACCCCGGCGCCGCCGAGCCCGATCTGCCGGTGGTCACGGACGGTCGCCCGCGGGTCCGGGTGGCGGGGCGGGTGGTGCTGCACCGCGACAACGGCAAGCTGGTGTGGATCAACCTGCGCGACGAGACGTGCGAGTCGTTCCAGATCGCGGTGAGCAAGCGGGAGTGCGACGAGGCGGGGTTCGGCGTCGCGAAGGTGACCGATCTGGGCGACATCATCGCGGCCGAGGGCCCGCTGATGCGGACCAAGGCGGGCGAGATCACGGTCTGGGCTGAGTCTGTTCGCCCGATGTCGAAGTGCTTGGTGCCGCCTCCCGAGAAGCGGGCGGGGCTGAGCGACGTCGAGACGCGGTACCGCCAGCGGTACGTCGACCTGTGGGCGACGCCGGAGTCGATGCGGGTGTTCCGCCTGCGGTCAGAACTGATGTCGGCGGCGCGGCGGCATCTGGAGGCGGCGGGGTTCATGGAGGTCGAGACGCCGATGCTCCAGGCCCAGGCGGGCGGGGCGGCAGCGCGGCCGTTCATCACGCACATGAACGCGCTCGACATTGAACTCTATCTGCGCATCGCCCCGGAGCTCTACCTCAAGCGACTGCTCGTGGGCGGGATGCGGCGCGTGTTCGAGGTGAACCGCAACTTCCGCAACGAGGGGCTCGACAAGCAGCACAACCCCGAGTTCACCATGATCGAGCTGTACGAGGCGTACGGCGACATGGAGAGCGTCATGGGGGTGACCGAGAACCTCGTCCGCGAGCTGGCCCGCGTGGCGGCGACGGCCCAGGGCGCGGAAGGCTTGACGCTCCCGTTTGGCGAACTCGAGATCGACTATGCCAGGCCTTTCGAGCGGGTGGCCTATGGCGAGTTGTTCGAGCGGGCGCTGGGTTTCCCGATGAGCGACACATCGCGTGTACGCGCCAGGGCCGAGGAGCTGGGCCTCAGGGTGCGTGACGAGAAGGGCGTCGAGCTGGACGACGTGTTCGTGGTCAACGAGGTGTTCGAGGCGGTGGCGGAGGGCTCGCTCGACCACGCTCGCCCCACCTTCATCACGCACTACCCCTCGAAGCTGAGCCCGCTGACGCGGCCCAACCGCGACGACCCGGCGGTGGCCGACCGGGCCGACCTATTCATCGGGGGGATGGAGATCGCGCCGCACTACACCGAGCTGAACGACCCGGACGTGCAGGCCTCCAAGTTCCGCGAGCAGCTCGCGGGGATCGACGACGAGGAGTCGACGTTCCGCAACTTCGACGAGGACTTCGTCCGGGCGCTCAAGGTGGGCATGCCCCCCGCCGGCGGGATGGGCCTGGGCGTCGACCGCGTCGTCATGCTGCTGTGCAACCAGCGGACGATCCGCGACGTGGTGCTGTTCCCGCTGATGCGGCCCGAGGCCTGACGGCGGTATTCGCTTGGTCGGGCGCTCGCCCGATCACGGCGCCGTGCGACGAAAAAACCCGGCGCGGGGCGCCGGGTTGGGGTGGTGTGCCGGGTTCACGGGGACCGCGGGATCAGTCGTCGCCGCCGTCCTTCTTCTTTTCTTGGTTCTGCAGCCGGCGCTGTTCCCTCGACTCGCGGATCTTCTCGGTGCTCACCGCTCCGGCGGGCGTGGCGCCCACGCCCTCGACGACCCGCTTGCCGGCCCACATGACGTCGATGACCGGGACGGGCGGGACCGCCTCGTTGGCGCGGAAGGTGCGGACCAGGGCGAGGTACTGGCGCTTCTGCTCGAGGGAGAGGGGCCGCCAGGCGAGCTTCACGGCCTCGGCGCTCGCGTGCATCGCGTCCGGGTCGGCCTCGATCTTGTCGATCTTCAGGGCCTTGAGGGCCTGGGCCGCGTCGGCGGGGATGCCGTCGATCTTGTCGACGATCTCGTCGACGTGCAGCCGGCTCTCGTGCAGTAGCCCGGTGTAGGCCTGCATCGCCTCGATCAGCGAATCACGGAACATGGAGCGCATGAAGCGGTTGGTCGCGTCCTCGGGGAACGCGCGGCGGAGGTAGCGGCCGTAGGCGCGCTGGTAGTCGGCGATGATCTGCGTGTTGAACTTGGCCATCGTCTTGGTGATGATCCCGCGGTTCTCGAGCTCCTGGGTGAGGTTGGTCGGCGGGGTGAGCGGCTTGATCATCTCGAGCAGCTCGGAGAGGGCCTCGGGGTCGGTGATCGAGACATCGTCGATCAGGCCGGCGTCGACCTGCATCGCGACGTCGAGGTGCTCGATGACCATTTCCTCGAAGCGGGCCCGGCGGGCGACGATGACCGACTGGATCGCGGGGACCAGGCCGGGCGAGATCGTCGGGTTGGGGCGGAGCGCGACGTAGTGGATGTTGTCGTCGAACTCGCAGACCGCGTCGACCTCGGGGTCTTCGGTTCCGCAGAACTCCCAGAGGTCGGGGTGGGGGATATCGGGCAGATCCTGCTGGACCTTGGCCGGGGTCTTCTGCGCCTTGAACTCACGCTTCGGCGCCGGCGCGGGCGTGGGGATCGGCGGGGGCACGAACTCGGGCTCGGGCGACTTCGGCGGGGGCGGCGGGGGCGCGACCTGGGCCGCGGCCGGCGCCAGGACCAGGCCGACGGCGGTGATCGCGAGGAACAGTTTGCGTGACAGCATCGCGGGTCTCCTGAAGCGGTGTGATATCGCCGCTCCCTCCCGAGGCGGCGGTTCGACTCAAACCTTACGGTCGGGGCGGCCTGAGGCCGCGGTTCATCGGCGATTTTTCCCGGCTACTGGGCCGGAATCCACACTCAGGCGGGGTCCGGCCGGGTTGTATTCGGATTGCGGGCCACTCAGAGCACGAAGACGAGGGCGAAGGCGGCCAGCACGACCACGACCGTGAGAATGAGCCAGAGCGGGGCCTTGGTGCGTTCCTCGAACGCGTGGCCGCATTCCGGACAGAGGGGGGCCTGGTCGTAGACCTGCGAGCCGCATTCGGGGCAGGTACGAAACTCGTCGCCGAATCGTTCGAGGTCGGCGGCGGATGGGCCCTCGGGGTGGAGGTCGTCCTCCGAATCGGGTGCGTCGTCGTACAGGTCATTGGACACGGATGACCCTAGGCCGATCGGGGATCATTCGGGCGGTCTTCGGGTCGATCCGGTCGCCATGCGGATCTCGCCCATGGCTCGGCCGCTCGGCGTGAACCGGGCGCTGCGCTCAGTTCGGGACGCGGCGGGCCTGTGAACGGCGAGCGGGGGCGGATCGGCGGGCGGCTCAAGGGGCTCGACTCGGAGCGGACCGCGCTCGCGAAGCAGTACGAGAACGTGAGCGGTGCGATCTCGCGGATCGAGGACACCGTCGTCGCGGTTGAGGTGTCGAGCTTGGTGCGCAATCAGATTCTCGAGCAGGCGTCGGTGCACACGATCATGATCGGGCGGCAGAGCGCGGAGTCGGCGTTGAAGCTGCTGGAGGGGGCGGTGGAGGCGGTGAAGGCGGGCTGAGGGGCGTCAATCGTCCAATGTGGCATCGGGCGGCGTGGAGGTCGACCAGATCGTGTCGCCGACCTTTGGAAGCACGGCCTTCTTTAGGTTCTCCCACATGACGAGGCGGCCCTTTGAGGTGTTCTCGTAGACCTCCGTGATCGTCAAGCTACCTTGGTGGGCCAGACCATCGTTCCAGCCGATGTTCCACGTCATGCCCAGGTAGATGTCCTTGTCGCGGCCGGCATCGAGAGCGACCTCCACAATCGCCAGGCTGTTGCCGCAGGCGTTCTCGCACTCCTGGGGCTCGGACAGTTCGACGATCTCGGCGCTGATCGGCTCGCGCAGCAGGAACCGGGCGTACTCGGTGGGCACCTCGGGAACGCCGCGGCGATCCAGGCCCTTGTCCTTTTCGCGCAGCGGGTAGCCGAAGAACCACGGGGTGTTCCGTTGCTGGTTGTAGTCGTTGCAGAAATCGAGCATCCGCTCCTCGGGAACGAGATAGTGGCAGAGGCCCCATCGGACGAGGTAGATTCGCTCGGACAGGAAGCACAATTCCGCGGTTGTTGGGTCGATGGCGGGGCTGACGAAAAGGCTGTCGTCGTCGAACCGCACGATGGGCCCACTGTTGGCGTCATAGAGCCCCAGACAGCCGTACCAGGTGTAGAGCAGGCCGTTCTCCGGGGCGATCAGTATCGTTCGGTTCACGCCCAGGCCGTCGCCGTCGTAGTAGGCGCCAGCCCATTCCTCGGCCCAGGGAAACGCGAGCGCATAGTCCCGATCGCGCGACAGACGCTTGTCCAGTGCGTCGATTTCCTCTTTGATTCGAGTGTGGATCTCGGGGATTCGATTTTCGAGGTCGGCGAGCTGTTCGCGGAACCGCTGGATCTGGGCCTCGCGGTCGGCTTCAGGATCGGTTTCGTTCTGGTAGAGCGCAAGGCACGGAATCACGACCACGGCCACCAGGAAGACGGTTCGGATGGGCATCATCAGTCTCCCGGCGCAGCGAGTTGGGCAATCCGGCGGGTGTACGCTTCGCTTGGCTCGACGGTTCGTCGCGCCATTGCGGCCCGCATCACATCGACGAATTTGTTGAGCTTGTACCGCCGCACGCCCGCGTCGGTCGCCCAAGTGAACCGGTCGACGCACCCCGAGATCGGCGCCGTCGCGGCCCACATCGCGCCGGTGTGGACGATCGAGCCCGTCATGATCCGCGTGCCGATCGCGGTCTTGGTGTGGTCGGCGAGCACGCAGCCGAAGAAGGTCTCTCCCGTGCGCTCGCGCGGGGCGCCGGGCTCGGCGACGGCGGTGACCTCGCCGTAGGTGTTGAGCAGATTGGAATTGACCGTCGCGGCCCCGAGGTTGACCCACTCTCCCAGCCAACTGTCGCCCAGATGCCCGTCGTGGGCCTTGTTCGAGTAGCCCTGGATGACCGTTCCGCCGACCTCGCCCGCGACCTTGCAGACCGGGCCGATCGCGGTGTGTGGCTTGATCAGGGCGGCGTCGAGGACGGTCGAGCCCGGGCCGATGTACGCCGGCCCGATGATCGTCGCCCGGGGGCGGACGGTCGCGCCGGGGGCGATGACGATGGGGCCGGCCTTGGTGTCGAAGACCGACGCGGGGTGGATGGTGACGCCGGGGGCGACGTGCAGCGGCTGGTCGCCGATCAGGCAGCAGCCCTCGGGCTCGGGGCCCCGGAGCTCGGCGAGCAGGAGCCCCAGATCGAGGTCGAGGCTGGGGTCGCGGAAGGTGCGCGTGTGCCAGGGCCTGGTCATGAGCACGCGGTCGTGCACGTCGATCGTGTCGAGATCGGGCGCGCCCCCCTCGAGCAGCGCGCGGATCGTCTCGACGTCGGCATAGGCGGCGATGAGGTCACCCGAGGCGGTCTCCACCGCGGCCCGGCCCGGCTCGAGGGCGGCGATCACATCGAGCGGCAGCGGGCAGCGTCCGTTGATCAGCAGCACCGGGCCCTCAACCTGGGGCAGCGCGTTGATCGGCTGGTCGTGCCGCTCGGCGGCGAGGTCGGCGAGCGCGGGCTGCACGAACAGGGCGATCGGTTCAAGCGAAAGGGCCCTGGTCAGCCGATCGAGGATGGTGAGCGCGCCCGTGCGCACGTCGAAGATGGGCCTCAGGTCGCGGAGCGGCGCGAGCGAGCCCCGGCCGTCGTCGAAGAAGATCGCGGGTGTGGTATCGGGCATGCGGGCAGTGTAAAGGGGCGCGGCTTCGCGTATGGTGGTGGGCCGACAACCCCGGAGAGGCGGCATGAGGCTGAGCTGGACACGGATGGTGTGGTTTGCCGCGGCGTTGTGCGGCGTGGTGAGCGTCACGGGCTGCCGCGCGGCCGAGCGGGCGGTGGACACGATCGGGGAGGTTTTCACGGCGGCTCCCGAGCGGCTGGGGATGGCCGACCCGCTGCGGGGCGTGTGGGTGACGCGGTGGGACTACATCACGGCCGACGACGTGCGCACGATCATGCGGGACGCCTCACAGATGGGGTTCACCGATGTGTTCTGGCAGGTTCGGGGGCAGGCCGACGCCTATTACGAGAGCCGGCTCGAGCCCTGGGGGCAGGAACTGTTCCGCGACGGCAATGACGACAAGACGCCGCCCACCGAGGCGGAGGTGCGCAAGGGTCCGGGCTACGACCCGCTCGAGGTGGCGGTGCGCGAGGCCCACCGGCGAGGGATGCGGATCCATGCGTGGATGAACGTGATGCCGCTGTGGAAGGGCAAGGTCGAGCCCGTGTCGGCGTCGCACCCCTGGCGGTCACACCGCTCGTGGCGGCTGAAGGACGACCGGGGCGTCGAGCAGCCCCTGAGCGACGAGTACGTGATCGCGAACCCGGTGCTCGAGGACGTGCAGGACCACATCGTGTCGGTGGTGCGCGACATCGTGTCGCGGTACGAGGTGGACGGGATCCATCTCGACTACATCCGCTTCATCAGCGAGTCGCTGGAGAAGGACCGGTGGTATCCGGGTGACGCGGTCTCACGGGCGCTGTTCCGCCAGGCAAAGGGGCTCTCGGCCGACGCGAAGGTCGACCCCGCCGCGATGCGGGCGTGGGTGCGTGATCGGATCAGCGACCTGGTGCATCGGATCCGCGAGGAGGCGGTGAACACGCGCGAGGGCGTGACGCTCTCGGCCGCGGTGTGGCGGCGCCCGGAGATGGCGAGGGACCAGCAGCTCCAGGACGCGGCGAGGTGGGCCAACCTGGGCTGGGTCGACGTGCTGATGCCCATGCTGTACACCGACAACGACGCGCAGTTCAGCGGCGACCTCCGGGCGTGGGAGGCGGCTGTGCATCGGCGGGGGGCGATCGCCCCCGGGATCGGTGTCTACAAGCACGATTCGGGCCGGCAGACGCTGGGGCAGGTGAAGATGCACGACGATGACAAGCGATTCGTGCTGTTCGCCTACTCGTCGCTGTTCCACAGCCGGGCGCCGGGGTCGGCCGACACGCCCCAGGCGGAGAGCGAGCGGCTGAAGCGGCGTGTGCCGCTGCGGACGATCATGCACGATTGAGGGTGGTACCCTTCAGGGCGAGGAGCGCGAGCGACACGATTCGCGCTTTGGGTCGCCATCGCGGGGAGAATCGTGTCGCTCGCGCCCCGCGTTCTGAACGGAGGTCGGCATGGACGAACCACAACCAGCCAAGCGGGGCGGGGCGGTCCGCTCATTCCTGCTGATGTTCGCGGCGGCGGTGGGGATGGGCATCATCGCGGGGCTGATCGCGGGCTACTTTGCGCGTTCGAATCGGCCGACGCCGGAGCGCGGGCCCCAAGGCGAGACCTCGCTGCTGGAGCCGGCCCCGCATGAAGATGATGATGAGGAGAACCCCTACGCGTCGTTCAGGGTCGCCGACTTCCACCTGATTGATCAGGACGGCCTTTCGGTCGACCAGTCGCTTCTCGACGGGCGCGTGACGGTGCTGACGTTCTTTTTCACGAGCTGTAACGGGCCCTGCCCCGAGATCGCGAAGGTGATGCGGGACATCCAGGACCGCACGGCCGAGCTGGGCCCCAAGAGCCTCCGCCTGCTGAGCATCAGCGTCGACGGGGGAAGGGATACGCCGGCGGTGATCCGCTCGTTCGGCGAGTCGTACGGGGCCGACCCGACGCGGTGGCGGTTCCTGACCGGCGGCCCCGACCTGGTGCGCGAGCTGGTGAAGAACAGCCTGGGCTTCGACGTGCGCGAGCAGGCCGACGTGCAGGTCTCCGCCCCCGACGGCACGGCGATGAACAACATCCTGCACCCGACACGGCTCATGCTCGTGGGGCCCGACCGGCGGCTCATCGGGCTCTACTGGTACACCGACCCGGCGCAGGTGGACAAGCTGATCGAGGAGGCGCGGGAGGCGCTGGGGTAAGAAGGCACTTGGGTGGCGTGGAGACACCGTCCTCGGTTTCTCCACGATCTGGGGCGTCGGTCGTGGAGAAGCGGCGCGTCTCCACGGCACGCGGCGAGACATCCAAGACGAATCCTGAGCGAGCGAGGCATCTTGGGAGGTTCCGCGATCGGTGCGGGCTTTCCCAACTTGCCCCGCGGAGCGCTGGCGGGTGAGCGACTGTGTTCGATGTCAAGGCGTATCGGCGGTCTGCCGCCATGTTTTTCCGTCGCGGAGCATGGCGTTGAGGATGACCAGCAGCTTGCGCATGCACGCGACCAGCGCGACCTTCTTGGCCTTGCCCGCCGCGAGCAGGGCTTTGTAGTGGGCCCGGACCCGCGGGTTGTGCCTCGTCGCCGACAGCGTGGCCATGTACAGCATGCTCCGCACGTGCGGGCGGCCACCGGCCGTCGTCCGCCGACCACGCATCACGCCGCTGTCGCGGTTGATCGGCGCTACGCCCACCAACGCCGCGATCTGGCGACGCGAGGCCCGCCCCAGCTCGGGCAGCGAGGCGATCAGCGTCAACGCCGTCCGGTCGCCGATGCCCGGCACGCTCTTGAGCAGATTCTGCTTCTCCCGCCACACCGGGCTCGAGCGGATCAGGTCGCCCAGGTCCTCGTCGATCGACCGGAGCTCGGCCTCCAGACGCTCGATCACGCCCACGATGCTCCGACGCACACGGTCGCTCCGGGCCGTGTAGACCCGGTTCCGCTCGGCCACGTGCATCTGCAGCACCTGCCGGCGTCTGGCCAGCAACTCCTCCAGCTGCACGCTCTGCTCGTCCGGGATCGGGCGGACCTCCGGACGCACCGCCTCGCCGAACCGCGCGAGGATCGCCGCGTCGATCCGGTCGGTCTTGGCCAGACGCCCGGTGGCACGCGCGTAGTCGCGCACCTGACGCGGGTTGACGACCACGACCGGCAGACCCACGGCGGCCAGCTCGGCCACCAGCGACCGCTCGTGCCCGCCGGTGGCCTCGACGACGATGCCGGCCGGGGTTCCGGCGTGCTCGATGACCGAGCGGCGTCCCTCGGGGGTGTTGGGGAACCGGACCGGATCGCCGCCCCGGGTCGAGGCGACGTCGAGCCACTTCTTGGAGACGTCGATGCCGACGAAGTACACGTCAGATGCCATACCGTCCCTTCCTTGCAGATGCGGGCTCGAGGCCCCGGCGACTGTTCGGGCTCGGACATGACCGGGCCGGGACCAGGCTCACCCACGGTCTCGAAGACCAAGGGGCTGACGGTCTCGCGACCCGAACCGGTGATCGCCTCCGCTCGCGACGCTCGCTTCGACGATCACCGGATGAACGATACTTCTACAACATGGGGAACATACAAGGGGCTCCCCGGTCTCCTCGCCCCCGTCGCAACGACCGTTGAAGCAGGAGGAGAGACCGAGCCCCTCTCCCGCCGACGCTCCGCGTCGTCGACCTCTCCACAGCGACCGGGGCGAGGTGGGGCCACGGCCTCGCACGCGCGTCGACGAATCCCGATTCGGTATCCACCCTTCTCTCAACTGGAAGTTGGGCGACCTTTGTGCAGAGCGCCCGCAAACGACGGGGCCGCCTCGCCTTCGAGTTCTGCTTCCTCTGTTCCGCGGCACAAGGCACAGGGAAGCCAGAATGAGCCGCCGCCCGCGCAGAAAAGAGGCGACTGCATACGAACGCAGTCGCCCGGAGGGAGAAAGAGATCCGTGAGCCGCCCCGTGGCGGTGCGCCGTCAGGTCAGCGAGATCTCGCCGACGCTCAGCGCCTCTTCGATCTTCGGCATCAACTGCTCGAGCATGTGGCTGGTCAGCCCGATCGCGTCCATCGCCTCGCTCGGGACCTCGGTCGAGATCAGGTCGAGCCGGTAGTGCGAACCGAGATTCGCCGCGACACGGTCGGCCACGGCCACCAGGTTCACCAGCTTGCTGTGCTCCTCGGGAGCGCCCGCCGGGTTGTGGTGATATCCGCACACCGCGGCGAACGACACCGGGAACTTCCACTGCACGCACAGCCCGCGGCCGAAGTCCTCGTGCGTCGCGCCGAACACGCCCAGCTCGACCTCGAGCATGTCGTTGGCGGGCACGCCCGAACTGTCGCAGCCAGTTCGCGACACCACGTCGATGAGCTGGTTGCGGTCATACTGCATCTCGAGCATGATCCCGATGTCGTGGATCAGACCCGCCAGATACGCCTCGTCGCCAAGTCCCAGGTTCAGCTCGTTCGCGATCATCTTGCTCGCGATCGCGACCGCGTTGGAGTGGCTCCAGAGCATCTTCGCCGAGAACTGCGGGGTCAGATCGCCGCCGCGGAACAGCTTCGCCAGGCTCGCCGCGATCGCGATGTTCTTCACCGCGTTCAGCCCGAGCATCACGATCGCCCGGTTGATCGACGACACCTGGCCCGGAAGCCCGTAGAACGACGAGTTCACGACCTTGAGGATCCGGGCGCACAACGCCGGGTCGTTCGAGATGACGTTCTGCAGATCCTGCGCCGTCGAAGAGGTGTCCTCGACGAGATTGATGATCCGCATGGTGATCTCGGGCAACGTGGCGATGTGGCTGATCTCGCTCAGCGCTTCCCGGACCTTCTGCTCGCGTGCGGCTGCATTGATGCTCATGCCCTGTTTCTCCTTCGGCCAGGATTCGGAAGTCACCATCGGCGATGCGGACGCGACACTTGCCCCATCGCGATCGGAATTCACTCAGGATTGCCGAAGGGCCCGCGAATCCGATCGCCGGCCGATCCGCGACCCGCCCGCCTCGACCACCCGGGCCGACAATGCGGGTGACAGGATTCGAACCTGCACGGCCTGATAAGGGCCACGGGGACCTAAACCCCGCGCGTCTGCCAGTTCCGCCACACCCGCGATGAATGGCCCGTTCCGGGGAGAAACACTCACCACCCACCTGCTCGGCCCGCCCGGCGCAGACCGATACTATCCGTTTCCGGGCCACGACTCGACGCACCCGAGCAAGGGGTAGACCATGCACCTCGCCCGTTCATCTGCTGTTTACGCCGCGCCCGTGCCGCTCCGCCTCGTGCTCGCGCTGACTTTCATCTGGGCGGGGCTCGGCAAGATGGTCGCGACGTTCCCTGTGCAGGGCGACCAGGCCGCGTTGCTCGCCAACATGGGCTACTCGTTCCCCAAGGCGGCGCCGCCCGCGCCAACCGCCAAGCCCGGTGACCCGGCGAAGCCCGACGGTTCCGACTCGCCGAACGCGCCCGCCGACCCCGACGCCAAGCCCGATGCGACACCCGGGGACGACGCGCCCCCGCCCGCGGCCGTCCCGCTCGTCCAGCCCGCGCCGTCGGGCGCCCAGGCGGCCATCGCCCACACCGCCGCCGAGTTTCCCGAGCCGATCGGCGTCCGCCGTCTCTACGGGATCGCGATCATGACCTATCAGGCCGCCCACCCCGCCGCCAACGCCGGCTCGACACCCCAGCCGATCTGGCCCGACTGGGCCGCCCGCGATCACTGGCCCATCACGCTCGCGTGGGCGGTCGCCGTCGCCGAGGTCGTCGCGGGTGTGTTCGTCCTTGTGGGGCTGCTCACGCGCCTCTCCTCGCTCGTCATTGCCGGCATCATGGCCACCGCGATGTGGCTCACCGGCATCGGTCCGGCCATCCAGTCCGGCGACACCCTGCTCGGCTTCCTGCCCCATCACGACCTGTGGGATATCGGGGCCTGGCAGACCATGCTCTGGCAAGCCGCCCTGGTCGGATCGGCCATCGCCCTGCTCTTTGCCGGGCCGGGCGCCTTCGCCCTCGACCGCGCGGGCGGCCGCAAACGCGACGACGACTTCGATGAGGCCGACGAGGACGAGAAAGACGCCGACGCCTGATGCGCCCCGCGAGATTCAGGCCCATCCGTCGATCGCTGCTGCCCGGCGCGGTCTCGCTCGCGCTGCACGGGGGCCTCGCGCTGCTCATCGTGGGTGTCACGGTCGAGCAGCTCGCCCCCGTTGAGCGGGGCCAGACGCTCCTCGAACTCGACTCGGCCCCCGCCCCCGCGCCCAGCCCCGAGACGCCGAGCCCAGCCCCTCCCGGCACGGCGCCATCGCCGGCAGCCCCCACGCAGGCGCCCGACCCCGCCGCCGAGGCCGCCCGCGAAGACGCCTCGGCCGCGATGGCCCGAGCCGACACCTTCGACACGCCCCCGTCCTTCGCCGCGCCGGTCACCGCCCCCGCCCCCGTCGCAGCGCGCCCTCCCGAACAGCCCGCGGCGGTGTTCGGCGGGCTGAAGGCCCAGGCCGCGATGCGCATCGTCTACGTAGTCGACTCCTCGGGCTCGATGGTCAACACACTCTCATTCATCCTCGACGAGCTCGCCCGCTCGGTCTCGCGGCTCCAGCCCACGCAGTCGTTCCAGATCGTCCTCTTCGCCGACCGACCCGACGAGCCGCCGGTCCGCAGCCCACCGATCGACGCGGACAGCGGTGGATTGATCCGCGCCACGCCCACGAATCGCGTGGCGGCCCAGAGGTGGCTGAACACCATCGTCGCGGGCGGACGGCCCAATCCCATCGAAGGGCTCCGCGCCGCCCTCGATCTTCACCCCGACCTGGTGTTCGTGCTCGCGCGAGGCATCCAGCGCACCGCCACCGACATCTCGCCCGAAGAGAACACGGACGCCGTCCTCGCCCGTCTCGACCAGCTCAACCCGGTCGACCCGAAGGCCGGGCTCCGCGCCACGGTGATCAAGACCATCCAGTTCGTCGACGAGGACCCGACCGGGCTCATGCAGCGCATCGCCCAGATCCACGGTGACGGGGCAGGCTCGTACCGCCTGCTCCGCCCCGAGGCACTGGGCGATGACGCCCCGCCGCCCCCGCCCCAATCGCTGCCCGAGCCGATCGAGCACGCGATCGCCAACGCGGCGCGCGCGCTCGCTGATGCCGACCGCGATCTCTCGTCGCTCGCCGTGCTCTCGGGCGTCGCGACACAGCAAGAGGTCGACAAGGTGGGGCTGGCCGCCCGCTCAGCGCTCGAGGCGCTCGAGGACGCCCCGCCCGCGACGCCCCGCACCTCGGACGGGCGGGCCCAGCTGCTCCGCGCCCGGGCCGCCCTGCTCGCCGCCGCGACCGAGTCCGAAAGTGGCGCCGCAGGGAAGGCCCGCCGGCTCGACTTCGCCCGGCGGGCGATCGCCGACGCCGAGCCGTTGCCGATCGTCGACCCCGGAGCGGATGCCCAGCGAGACATCACGCTCGCGCTCGCCCGGGCGTACACGGGCCACGCCGAGGAGGGTTGCGACAACCTGCTCGCCCTGATCCGCAACCGTGACGACGCGGGCCTGGACCGCACGACCGTCGGCGTCGCACGCCTCGCGCTCGTCGCCGCCGCCGACCTGTTCCGCCCGCGCTCGCCAAAGGCCCAGCAGGCGAGAGACACGCTGGCCCGCACGCTCGAGATCGGCCCCGGCGACAAGGGAGCCTGGCCCGACGCCGCCTGGCGTGCCGTCGCCGCCGCAACGCTCTCGCGCAGCCTCCTCGCCGGGGGCGCCCCGACCGACACCGCTCTCGGGCCGCTGCTCGCCATGCTCGATGAGCGCGACCTTCCGATCGACCAGCGGCGCGCCCTGGTCTATCCGCGCCTCGCGCTCATCGCCCGCAAACTGGCCGAACCGCCCACCGTGGCTCTGCGCGCCATGGCCGAGTGCGCGTCGTGGACGGGCGATATTGACGGAGCGGTCAAGACCTTCCTGATCCTGTCGGACAAGACGGCCGATCCCGCCGAGCGGGGCGAGGCGCTGCGGAACGCCGCCGTGCTGCTCGACCGGAGGGGCGATCCCGGCGACGAGGCCCGGGCCCGGGCGCTGTTCCTCCGCTTCGCCGCCGAGCGGCCGGGCGACCCCGACGCCCGGCACGCGCTCACACTCGCGCTCGCCAAGCCCGGGGCGTCGGCCGACCAACTGGCCGAGGCCCTCGATATCGCGCCCCATCACGAATTGGCCGACCGCTGGCGACTCCGGCTCGCGGAAATGGAGCGTGGGGCCGCGGGGCTGAAGATCCTCGACCAGATCGCCAAGCCCGACGACGAATCCGCCCGCCTCGAGCTCCAGATCATCGATGAACTCCTCGCGGGCCAGGCCGCGGGAGACCGCGACCTGCTCGCCCGGGCCGCCGCCCTTGCCGAGCGGTTGGGCAGCGGCATGACCGACACGCGCCGGATCGAGCTGGCGCGGAGCCTATTGGAGTCTGACCCCACCAAGGCGCTCGATACGCTCGCCGTGGTCAAGCCCGCGTCGGCCAGCGCCGACGCGGCCGACCTGCTCCGTCTCCGCGCCCGCCTGGCGCTGGGCTGGGATGCGGAGGCGTTCAACACCGCCCGCGACCTCGCCGCAAGGCGCGAGCCCGAGGCGGACGCGATGTATTGGGAGGCGGTGACGGTGTGGCTCGAACTCGGCGCCGCCAAGGGTGGGCCCGACGCCCGCACCGCCGCGAAGGCCCAGGTCGCGCGACTCGAACGCCTGCACCCGGACCTGGGCGGCGAGCCGTGGCGCGGCAGGCTTGAGGCGCTCGTGAAGTGAGGCATGTTGCGATGGACCCATGCCCTAACGAGGCGCGGGCGCGAGCCCGCGGAGCGCCGTCCGCATTCTGCTCCACGGGCTCGCGCCCGCGGCTCGTCTGAGCATCCCCGTTCTCTGATCCCTGATTCCCGATCGCCGGTCCCCGATCCCTGATCCCCGATCCCTCCCCCTACACTCGCCCGTCGATGCCCGCGCCTACCGAACACGCCCTGCCCGACCGTCTCGTCCGCGCGCTGCCGGGGCGGTTTCTTGTGTTCGACGGGCCCGACGGCTCGGGCAAGACGACCCAGATCACGCGCTTCGCCGAGGCCGCCCGGGCGGCCGGGCTCGACCCCGCGGTCGTCCGCGACCCCGGCGGCACGCACGTGGGCGAGCGGATCCGCGAACTGCTGCTCGAACACTCCGAGGAGGACATCGGCGCCCGCACCGAGATGCTGCTCTACATGGCGAGCCGGGCCCAACTCGTCGCCCACCGCATCGCCCCGGCCCTGGAGGGAGGGCCGGCATCGAACCGGTTCGTGCTCGCCGACCGGTTCTACTCCTCGACCCTCGCCTACCAGGGCACCGCGGGAGGCGTACCGGCGGAGGAAATCTTCCAGGCGGCCCTCATCGCCTGCGGCAAGTACCGCCCCGACCTGACCGTGATCTTCGACGCCGACGAGGACACCGCCGCTTCCCGCCTCAGCCCCCTGCTCGACCGGATGGAGGCGAAGGGACGCGCCTTCCACGCCCGCGTGCGGCAGGGGTACATCGATCAGGCGGAGCAGGACCCGGACCACGTCGTTCTCGTCAACGCGATGCGCGACGAGGACCGTGTGTTCGCCGACCTCATCGCGACGCTCGACACTCGCTTAGGAGCACTGCTGACTTCGAGGACAAACCCATGATGCCCGCCCTGTTCGCGCTCGGCGGCTTCCTGCTCGGGTCGATCCCGTTCGCCCTGCTCATCGGGCTGGCCCGGGGCGTCGACATCCGCACCGTCGGCTCCAAGAACCCCGGCGCCACCAACCTCGGACGCACGATCGGATTCCGCTGGTTCGTGCTCTGCTTCCTGCTCGACGCCGGCAAGGGGTTCGCCCCGACCTTCGTCTACGGCTCGATCGCCGGCCTCACCCGAGCCCAGGGCTTCCCGCCCGCCGATTCATTCGTCTGGCTCGGCGTGATGGCCTGCCCCGTTCTGGGGCACATGTTCAGCCCCTGGATCCGGTTCAAGGGGGGCAAGGGCGTCGCCACCGGGCTCGGCTCGCTGCTCGGCGTCTACCCAATGCTCACGCTCCCCGCCTGCGGGGCGTTCGTGGTCTTCGGCTCCATCCTCGCGATCTGGCGCTACGTCGGGCTCTCGAGCGTGCTGGCCGCGGCCAGCCTCCCGCTCTGGGTGTGGTACTTCTTCGAGTTGCTCGACCGGGGCGTGCCCGACGACGCACCGGTACAACCCCCGGCCAGATGGCCGTTCCTGCTGGTCACTGTGCTGCTGGCGGGGCTGGTGATCTACAAGCACCGGGGCAATCTCACCCGGCTCGCCGCGGGGACCGAGCCCAAGCTCGGCTCGGGTTCGCGGCGCCCGTCCGAAAACGGCGGCGGGTGATCGTCACGACATCGCCATCTTCAACTCATTGCGCGCGCACAAGCGGGCCGATAGATCTGCGTCGGGCAGGGAGGCCCGCCGCTCTATCCGGTGCAGACCGCGCAGTGGATGCGCGACGACCCCGAATTCGGGGTCCAGCGGAAGTGGGTGACCTCCCCGATCCGACAGTGTCCGTGCAGGATGCGAAGGAACGGAGGTCTCACCATGCTGCACATTGTGTTCGACGACGACACCGTCGATGAACGGCTGCGTCCGATCCCTTTCCCGCGTGAGCGGGTGACCCGGCGCGACGTTCCCGGACGCCGGGATTCCGCCCGCATGGCCGAGCAGGCCATCGAGCGCGTGCAGTCCAAGCTCGACGAGCTCGACAAGCTATTGTGCGACCCGCTGCCCTTCCCGGGCCGCGACGACGACGACGGCCCCTGGGCGGCGTAGCGCAGATCATCAATGCAACAAAGCAGCAAACCGGAGTCGGCATCGGCTCCGGTTTGTTGCTTTGTTGGTCTGCCGCCTTGATCCGGCACACGCTTGCCGTCGGAGCCGGTCGTCACGAGCCGCGGGCGCGAGCCCGCGGAGCTACTCGGCACGCGGCTCCACGGGCCTGTGCCCGTGGCTCGTGGGATGCGCAAGCCTGAATCCGCCTCACCCCTCTGGCGTGACCCGCAGCACCACCAGCGTCTCATCGTCCACCTGCGGCCTCAAACCCACGAACCGACGAAGCGACCACAGGATGTTGTCGAGCACCGTCGACGCGCTCGCGCCGGGGTGCTGGGTGAGCACGTCGAGAGCGGCGTCGGCCATCCGGCCCCAGCCCCACTTCTCGTCCTGGAAGTTCCTCGCGTCGGTCACCCCGTCGGTGTAGGCCACCAGCACATCCCCCGGGCCGAGGTTGATCGAAGCCGCCCCATAGATCTCGCCCGGATTGATGCCCAGCACAAGCCCCCCGATGCACAGCGACACGACGTCGTCGCGCGTCGGGGCCCGCTCCGGCGTCGCCCGGATCACCAGCGGGGGATCGTGCCCCGCCGAGCAATAGGTCAGCGTCCGCGTCGCCGGGTCGACCGATCCGAACCAGAGCGTGGTGAACTCGTTGGGCAGCGTGTCGCGGCAGAGGTCGCGGTTGGTGCGCCCGACGGTCTCGGCGAGGCGGCCGGCCGAGGTCGCGTGCGCGCGCAGGCTCGCCCGCACGGCGCTCATGAGCAGGGCGGCGGGCACGCCCTTGCCGACGACGTCGCCCACCACCAGCCCCAGGCAGGAGCCCCCCGGCCCATCGAGCTTGAACACGTCATACAGGTCCCCACCCAACTCGCTGGTCGGCACGTTCCGCGCCGCCGCGTCGAGGCCCGGGAAGGCGGGCAGGTCGTGCGGCATCATGCGGCGCTGCACGTCCGAGGCGAGGCGGAGCTGGCGCTCCATCGCCCGCTCGCGGCGCTCGGTGTCGAGCAGGCGGGCCTGGGCGACGGCGGTCGCCGCCTGCTCGCCGATCGACCGGAGCAGCCGCTGATCGGCGACGCCGAACGAGCGCACGTCGCGCCCGTAGACCCGCACCACGCCGATGGGGCGATCTCGATGCACGAGGGCCGCGGAGAGGAAGCTCCGCACGCCCTCGTCGGCGCAGCGCTCGGGGGCGAGCACGCGCGGGTCGGCCATGAGGTCGGGGATGGCGAGCGTGTGCCCCTCGATCACGAGCCGGTCGAAGACGCGCCCCGCGCTGAGCGGCAACGGGTTGTTGAGCCACCCCTCGGAGAGGTTGACCGAGGTCGTCGTCACCACGTCCGCCTCCGAGTCGACCGCCGGCACGGCCCCGACGCCGTCGGCATCGGCGGGGAAGAGCACGATCGAGCCCGCGTCGAGATCGAGCACGCCCAGCGCGAGCCGCAGCGCGACGCCCAGCAGCCGATCCATCGAATCACCCTCCTCGGCCAGCAGCGCACTGAGCCGAAAAAGGGCCTCAAGCTCGCGGATGCGGCTGCGCATCGCGGCCGCCTCATGGCAGAACTCGCTGCTCAGCGCCGCGAGCTGGTCGGCCACCTCGCGCATGTGGCGGATCTGGGTGGGCGGGGCTTCGGGGTTCGGGATCAGGACGAACTCGCCGATCGAGCGCCCCTCGAGCCGGATAGGGACCCGGATCGCGTCCGGACCGATATCCGGCGGCGCGGGCTCGATGGTCCAGGGCTCGGGGGCGTCACGCTCGCGCGATGGCACGACCCACCGGCCGAGCCTGTCGAGCAGGATCACCCGCGACGAAACCATGGCGTTGATCGCGGCGCAGAGCCGGACCACCGAGCCATCGGTCAGAAAATCCGTAATGGAATCGCCCGTTCGGGGTGATGGAACCGCAACGTCGCCGCCGGTGTGGCCGGGGCCCCGCCCGGCGGCGCTCGGATCAGCCATCGTCTTTCTCGTCGGCCCCTGTCGGGCCGGGGTCATCCGCTGGGGCCGGGACCGCGGAAGAAGGCGCGCTCGCGTCTGCGGGCAGCCACATGGCACGGAACATCGCGGCGAGCTTCGCCTCGATGGGCAGGGGACCATTCGGCCCGACACCCGCCAGCGAACGGGCCCGGTAGTCATCGAGGCCCTTCTTGACCAGGTCAGGCCGGTCGATCTGGTAGCCGATGTAGGCGAGCAGCACCCCCGCCGCCTGCCGGACCTGCGGGCCCGCGCTGCGGGAGAGTTCGGTGCCGTCCTGGATCGTCTCGCCGAGCACCGTGACCAGGTCGTCGAGGCGGTCCCGGTCCGGGAGCATCGATTCGCCGAACTTCGCGGCGAAAACCTCGGGCCGCGTCGTCGCGAGCGATTGCAGGTTCACGGCCGCGCTCAGGAACAGCCCGGCGCCGATCTGCGCGTGCAGCCGGCCCACCTGCGCCGTCACGTCGCCACGGCGGATCGCTAACGCGTGCGCGAACCGCTCTTCGGCGTCGAAGTAACGGCCCCGGGCCATCAGGTCCTGCCCGGCCTTGAGGTGCTCGGCGTACACGTCGCGCGTCGCGGCGCTGGGGTCGACGTAGTCGCTCAGCGGCGTGCCGTCGCCCCGCAACAACTGCATCGTCTCCGGATCGAACGTGATCAGATCGGTCGCGATGTTGCGGTCGTCGGCCTCGTCTTCGTCGGCGCCGCGGCGGGTGTCGGGCTGGGCGCCCAGCGCCTGGAGGACACGCCGCATGCGATCGTTGACCGAGGGCCGATCTTTCAGAAGATCCCGATCCTCGCCCTCCGATGCCGCCCGGTCCTCCTCGATCAGCCGACGCAGAATCTCGCTGTGCATCGTCTTGATCGGCGCGGCCCCCTGTGTGCCGCCGCCCGTGTCGCCGCCGGGCGCCGAGCCGGGCTGACCCGGCGTCTGCGGCGCCGGGGGGGTATCCGAGCCGTCCGACGATTCCGCATTCTGATCACCCTGGTCCTTCTCTCCCGTGGCGAGCTCCGGCACCGGGGAAAGGCGCACGCCGCGGAGCGGCGAGGCGGTCAGGGTGTAGAGGTTGTGGTCCACGCCGCGAACCTGGCTCATCGCGGAGGTCTGGAGCGAACTGTTCGAGATGTACGCCGAGGGCGACCGGAGCATCCAGAGCATCGTGCCACGCTCGTCCGCATCGGGGTCGAGCGCGGGCCGCTGATGCAGGCCTTCCTGATCGGCCGGGTTGCTGAGCGTCGAGATCTGACCCGCCGAGGGCGTCGTGCCGGATCGGTTGACGCTGTACTCCCCGATGAGGTTCGAGGGCGGACGATTGCCCGTGGTCAACGCGAGCTGATACTGCAGCGCCTCGGTGCCGCGGATGCCCATGCCCGCCATGCCCGATCGCAGCGAGTCCCGCCGGAACGCGAACAGGTCATTCGAGCCCAGTTCGCCCCCGAACTCGCCCGGCGCGAGGTAACCGACATCGTCGCGGAACGACATCCCGCCCGGCGCATTCCCCGTCACCACCGCGTTGCGAAACGCGAATTCGGCGGCCAGGCTGGGGCGGGCCTGGTTGTACCGGCCCCGGACGTTCAGGCTGTTGTCCAGCGCCCGGCCGTCGCCGAGGGCATTCTGGGCCGACGCGGCCGGGCAGAGGCCCGCAAGGGCCAGCAGTGCGATCAGCCTTGTGTGATGGCGGAACATGACACACTCCTCACTCAGAATCGTACGCGGCGAGGTGCCGACTGGTTCTCACATCGGCCCGCCCCGCCCGGGGCTGGACGCCGAATCGGACCTTCCCCCAAGCCACCCGGAACACTCAAAAGCGGGGCGCGGCGGGTTCGGCTGGCACGCCCCATGAACAGGGTGCGATCAGAGGTGGTGGTCGGGGTCCGGCTGGCGGACCCCCAGGCTGTCGAGCAGGCCCAGGCACGCCGCCTCGTGGCACGACTTCGACACCATCGTGTAGAGCAGCCCGTCACGCCGCCAGACGCAGGCGAAGGCGTCTTTGTGGCCGCAGTGCCCTGTGTTGAGCAGGTAGGCCGCGTCGTCCTCAAGGTTGAGCTCGCCGTGGTCCTGCTTCACGAAGATCGAGACCGTGGTGGGCGGGCCTTCGTCGTTGGGCAGGTCGAACTGGAACTGGGCCGAGGGGCCCTTGCCGGGCACGCCGCAGGGGGCGGCGCCGCGGAACTTGGTGTGCTTGCCGCACGTGGGGATCCGGGGCTTGTGCTGGAGCTTGCCGCCGAGCTCAGAAATGGCCTTGTCGACGGCGGTGTAGACGTACTTCTGCTTGGCGTAACTGTCGTCGAGGGTGCGCTCGTGCTCGTCAGTGACAAACTGAACCAGGCTGGCGCTATAGGCCGTGGCACCGCCCGCGCCGCCCAACCCGGCGATACGCGACACGAATGTCCACCCCAGTGCGAGCAGCAGCACCGCCGCCGCCGCACCGACCATCGGGCGGCGGCCCACCCAGAAAGTGCGGTCGCGGGTCTCGTCGGCCCGTGCCTCAAGCCGTTCGGCGAGCCGCTCCTCGGCTTCGTCGCGGTCGATTCCGGGATCTCGCGCCGCGGCGAGCACCCGATCGCGCAGGCCCTCGGGAATGCGTACGTCGACCATCGCCCGGCCCACCGCCGCGCGCAGCCCGTGCTCGAAGGCGATCCGGCGTTCGAACGCTCCGTCCCGGAGGGCATCCATCTCGCTGGGATCCAACTCGCCGTCCACGGCGGCGCGGATCGCCGCCGCCCGCCCCTCGGCGTCGGCCGGGATCCCGTTCGGGAAGAGGTTGTGGGCGTTGTGGTCACTCATCGCGCGTTGCCCGCTCGAGGCCCTTCTTCGGTGAGATCGCGCCCCTTCCCGGCCGCGACCCGTGCTGTTTGCCGCAAACCCATTGCTCGCCGACCCGACCATCGGCACCGGCCGGCCGACCGACCAGTCTCGGCGCCTGATCCGGGGAATCGACCTTCCCCGCCGGGGTCAACACCGTACAGCGCGATCCTATTCCACGCCGACTCCAACCTGGGCGGGGATCTGACCCGGATAACCGCCGCCGGCGGCGCTGACCGCTCATGCCCCCTCCCCCTGCCTGAGGCCCAGGCGTTCGACGGCCTGCTCGTCGGCGAGCAGGCGGTCGGCGAGGAGCTTGCGGGCCCGGTGGAGGCGGCTCATCACCGTGCCGATGGGCACGTCGAGCACGGCCGCGATCTCGCGATACTTCAGGCCCTCGACGCCCCACATGAGCAGGATCTCGCGGTATTCGGGCTTGAGTTCCTCGATCGCGTCCTTGAGGGTCGAGTCGACCTGCTCGAAGTCGAGCCGCTCACCGTCCCACTGGGGCGGGGGCTCGTCGGGGGGCCGCTCGGTGGAGGACTCCTCAAAGAACGACTCGACGGCGGTGGGCTGGCGCGACTCGCGCTTGATCGTGGAGTAGAAAACGTTGTGGCAGATGGCGAACAGCCACGCCCTCATGCCACCCCCGCCCTCGGCCGAGTTGTCCTCGAACCGGGCTATCGACTTGGGCCGGAAGG
This sequence comes from Phycisphaeraceae bacterium, assembly GCA_023898685.1. Classification (GTDB taxonomy): domain Bacteria; phylum Planctomycetota; class Phycisphaerae; order Phycisphaerales; family UBA1924; genus UBA1926. Next base: position 1,263,096 of record CP060234.1, on the reverse strand, counting down.
CCCGGGCGTAGACCTCCTGGACCAGATCCTCGGCCCGCTCGGCGTTGCGGGTGAGGTGGTAGGCCATGCGATAGACCGCGTCGAGGTGCTCGAGCGCCGATTGCTCGAACTCGTTGCGTTCCATGCGCCTTCCCTTCCCGATCCACCCCTTCGGACGAAGAGCATACGCGGCCTGATGGCCTCCGTTCGGGGGGACCGTAGAATCGCGGCATGCCCGAATCAGCCACCAGACCTTGCTACATCACGACCCCCATCTACTACGTCAACGACCGCCCGCACATCGGGCACTGCTACACCACCCTGCTGGCCGACGTGGCGGCGCGGGCCCAGCGGCTGATCGGGCGGGACGTCTTCTTCCTGACCGGCACGGACGAGCACGCCGAGAAGGTGTCCAAGGCCGCGGCCGAGCGGGGGCTTTCGCCCCTGGAGTGGGCGACGCAGAACGCCGAGCGGTTCCGGGAGGCGTTCGCGTTCATGGGCTTCTCCAACGACGACTTCGTGCGCACGACCGAGGACCGCCACACGACGCGGGCGTCGGCGTACATCCAGAAGCTGGTGGATTCGGGCGACATCGAGCTGGGCGACTACGAGGGCTGGTACGACCCGAGCCAGGAGGAGTACGTCACCGAGTCGACCGCGAAGGAGCACGACTACAACAGCCCGGTGACCGGCAAGCCGTTGGAGAAGCGGACGGAGCAGAACTACTTCTTCCGGCTCGACAAGTACGAGGGCTGGCTGAAAACGCAGATCGAGAGCGATGCCATCCGCGTCCTGCCCGAGGCGCGGAAGAACGAGGTGCTGGGGCGGATCCGCCAGGGGCTCCAGAAGGTCCCGGTGTCGCGCCGGATCAAGGAGGGCGACGCGGACTGGGGCATCCGGATGCCCAATGACCCCGAGCACCGGATCTACGTGTGGATCGAGGCGCTGTGCAACTACCTGACGATCGTCGACGAGCCCGATCGGCGGAAGTACTGGCCCAAACTCTCCTCCCCCGTCACCGACGGGGGAGGTGGCCCCGCTGGAAGCGGGGTCGGAGGGGGTGCTTCGAAGCCATCGATCACGCACCTGATGGCCAAGGACATCCTCTGGTTCCACGCGGTGATCTGGCCGTGCATGTTGCACGCCCTGGGCGAGCAGCCCCCCGCGACTGTGTACGCGCACGCGTACTGGATCAGCGAGGGGCGGAAGATGTCCAAGAGCCTGGGCAACTTCATCGAGATCGATCAGTTGCGGGCGTACGCGGACAAGTTCCATCTCGACGCGGTGCGGTGGTTTTTGACGACGCAAGGGCCGCTGGGGGCGACCGACGCGGACTTCGCGCACGCGAGGTTTGTCGAGGTGTACAACGCCGACCTGGCCAACGGCATCGGCAACGCGGCGAGCCGGGTCGGGAACATGATCGTGAAGTACTTTGAGGGGAAGGTGCCGGACACAGGCGGCGAAAACCATTGGTTTGGAGTCGGCGACAGCGTTACAGAGCACTATCACTGGAACAAACGCTGTGAGCAGTCTGTGAGCATCGCTTCCGACTGGGTGGATGAGATTGACCTGCGCCGATTCTGTGAAGAAGCGATCAAGCTGGCTGCAACCGTTGATCGATTCATCAATGACTACCGCCCGTTTTCGCTGGCCAAGCTCGATCCCAACGCAGAGTTTGAGGGCCCATCCAAGACATCTCTAAAGAACCGCCAAGCACTCGCCGTCGTTCTGTACCAATGTGCTGAGGCGCTGCGCATCGCGTCGCTCCTGCTCTGGCCGGCGATGCCGACGAAGATGGCCGAGCTTTGGCGGAACTGGGATTGCTCGCCGCTGAACGACCCCAACGACCCCGACTCGGGGTTCAAGGCGCCGCTCGCGGAGTTGGCGACGTGGGCGCATCCGCAGTGGGGGCTCAAGCCGGGGACGACGATCTGCAAGGGCGACGCCCTGTTCATGCGGGCGGATCCGGCCGAGCCGGCGCCGGGGGCTCCGGGGGCGTCGGGGGGCGAATGATCGAATCTCCTCCCCCGTCACCGACGGGGGAGGTGGCCCGGTCCATCCGAAGGATGGGGCGGGTCGGAGGGGGTTCTTCGGCGTGCGGCTTGAGGCACCCCCTCCGCCTCGCTCCGCTCGGCACCTCCCCCGTCGGTGACGGGGGAGGAGAGAGAAAATGCCGTGGAATCGCCGGGTGCCGTGGAGACGCCGTCCTCGGCTTCTCCACGATCCGGTCGCCAAGGCGTGGAGAAACTCCGCGTCTCCACGGCACCCGCTACGGTTGGCACCGTTTGCAGAGCACGGCCCGCGGACGGGTCGTGGCACCGGCCCGGGTTTTCGTTGAGAGACCCATGCTGAACGACTGCGATCTCGTCATCTTCGACTGCGACGGCGTGCTGGTGGACACCGAGCCGCTGACGTCGCGGCTCATGGCAAAGTGCGTCACCGAACTGGGCTGGGCGATCGACCAGGACTATGCGGTCGAGCATTTCAAGGGCCGGCCTCTCGACGAGATCTGCGGGCGCGTGGGTGAGCACTTGGGCCGGGCGTGCCCCGAGTTGGCCGAGATCTACCGCGAGCGGATGTACGCGGAGATGGAGGCGGGGGGCATCGGGCCGATCGATGGGGCAGCCGAGCTGCTCGACGCGCTCGCGGCGTTGCCGAGCCCGCCCAAGGTCTGCGTCGCGTCGAACGGCCCCCGCCGGAAGATGGCGATCTCGATGCACAGCGCCGGCCTGGCCGAGCGATTCGGCGGGCTCGACAGCCCATTGATCTTCAGCGCTTACGACATCGGCAAGTCGAAGCCCGACCCGGCGCTGTTCCTGCACGCGGCGGCGGCGCTGGGTGTCGAGCCTTCGCGGTGCGTCACGCTCGACGACAGCGAGAGCGGGATGGAGGCCGCGGTCGCGGCGGGGATGTACGCGATCGGGGTGGCGGGCCTGACGCCGCCCGAGAAACTCGCGGCCCACGGGGCCGACATGGTGGTGCAGTCGCTGCGAGAGCTGCTGCCCCTGGGCGCGGCCCGGGCCTGACGCAATCGCCCGCTCGCGCCGACCCCGATCAGGCCTTCCCGGCCCGCTCGATCGCGATGAACGCCGCGCCGACGACGCCCGCGTTGTCCTCGAGCAGGCTGGCGACGACCTCGACGTTCCGGCATATCGCCGGGAAGGCGACGCGATGCACCGCGCCGCGGACCTGCTCGACCCAGGGCCCGCCGATCGCCTCGGTGAGCCCGCCGCCGAGGACGATCTTCTCCAGCGAGAGCAGTGTGACGAGCCCTCCCAGCATGGTGCCCAGCCGGTTGGCGGCGTCGTGCACCACCTCGATCACGAGCTCGTCGTTCCGCGAGTAGGCCTCCGCGATGGTCTTGCTCTTGATCTTGTTGAGCTTGCCGTCGACGAGATCGGGGACCACCGAATCGCGCCCCGCCTCGACGAGCTGGCGCACCCGGTGGCACATCGCGGTGCGGGAGCAGTTGTGCTCGACCGACCGCACGCCGGGCGGGTTGTCGGGCAGCAGGATCATGTGGCCCAGCTCGCCCGCGGTGAGGTAATGGCCGTAGTAGAGCTCGCCGTTGAGGATCAGCCCGCCCCCGACGCCGGTGCCGATCCAGGCGCCCATCAGGTTGCGGGCGCCGCGGCCGGCCCCCTGCTTCCATTCGCCGTAGACCGCAACGTTCACGTCGTTGTCGAGGAAGACCGGCTTGCCGAGCTTGCGGCCGAGCAGGTCGGCGATCGGCTCGTCGAGCCAGCGCAGGTTGACGGCCTCGAGCACGACGCCCGTGTTGGGGTCGACCGGGCCCGGGGCGCCCATGCCCACGGCTCCGATCTCATCCAGCGTGACGCCCGCCGATTCGCACGCCTCGTTGGTGCCGTCGACGATCCGGTCGAGGATCGCGTCGCGACCCTCCTCGGCCCCGGTCTTCCGCTTGGCCCGGCTGAGGACCTCGCCCCCGTCGGTGACGACGCCGATCTGCACGTTGGTCCCGCCGAGGTCGATTCCCAGGTACACGCCGCTGTCTTTCGGTTTGGCCATCACTTCTCCCGAACTCATGGGGCCGGACATGGGTCCGCCCGGAGTCAGACGTGAACATAGGTCGGCGAGACGGGGATGACGATCGAGCCCGGTTCGAGGTTCTCGGCCGATTGTCCGGCCCGGTCGCATTCGTCGGCGGGCAGGAACACGAACAGCGTGCTCCCGCTGCCCGAAACATGGACAGGCCGACCCAGGCGGGATTCGAGACCCCGCCGGAGCGCGCCCAGGCGGGGCTCGACCGTCTCGGCCGGGGTCGCAAGGTCGTTGAAGAGCGAAGAGGGGTCGAGCACGGCCGCACCGGATACGCGCTCGACCTCGCCCGCGCGGAACGGGCCCGGGTCGGGCCGTGCGTCGAAGGCCCTGTAGACCGCGCCGGTCGGGCAGCCGAACGGGGGGCAGATCAGCAGGCACGCCCACTCACCCAAGGAGACGCCGCCGAGCCGGTCGATCCGGTCGCCCAGGCCGGTGACGAGCGCGGGCCTGGGGGGCTCGCCGGGCTCGATGGCCTCATCGATGAAGAACGGGATGTCGCTGCCGAGTTCATGGGCGAGCGCCGCGAGCCGGGCATGGCCGATCCCTAGGCCGAACAACCAATCGAGCCCCCGCAGCACCGCCGCGGCATCGCTCGAGCCGCCCCCGAGCCCGCCGCCCGCGGGGATCGACTTCCTGACCACGATGCGGGCCGGCAGCGGGCCCGCGATCACCTCGAGCGCCCCGTGGGCCCGGAAGACGAGGTCGGACTCGACGGGCCAGCCCACAGCCGACCCGTCGGCCCAGGTGGTCTCGAATGCCGAGGGTGAGCCGGGCTCGAGGCGCGTGAGCGCCACGCGGTCGTGCAGATCGATCGCGTGCATCCAGCTCGCGATCGGGTGCAGGCCAAGCCCCGGGCCCTCGGCGATGGGCGGGCCCACAGCCAGGGCAAGATTGATCTTGGCGTGCGCTCGGAGTTCGAGGGTTCGGGGGGGCACCGCCGCATCGTACTCGGCGGCGCCATGACCCCCGGCGTAGACTCGGAAACCGATGGAAGGGTCACCAATGCCGAACACCGTGGCCGGCCTCGTCGACGCGATCGAGCGGATCGCCCCGCTCGCGGGCGCGGAGCCCTGGGACCGTGTCGGCCTGCACGTCGGCGATCCTTCCCGTGACCTCGCGGGCCCGGTGTTGCTGACCATCGATCTGACCGAGCGCGTGCTCGACGAGGCCGTGGGCATCCGCGCCTCGGCGATCATCGCCTACCACCCGCCGATCTGGGAGCCTCTCACCCGCCTGGCCAGCGCGACCACGGCCGAGCGGATCATCCGCGGCGCGATCGAGGCAGGGATCGCGATCTACAGCCCGCACACGGCGATCGACTCGGCCCGGGGGGGCGTGACCGACTGGCTGTGCGAGGGCATCGCGGGGACAACCGGCCCGGAGGACGACCCGCGGATCGCCTGCGACGTGCGCGCGCTCGCGTCCCAGGCGACGCTGGACCGCAAGCAAGAGGTGAAGCTGGTGGTGTTCACCCCGCCCGAGGCGGTGGAGCACCTGCGCGGCGCTCTCGCGACGGCCGGGGCGGGCCAGATCGGCGAATACGCCGTCTGCTCGTTCGCGAGCGAGGGCGAAGGGACGTTCCTGGGTTCGGAGGCCTCGCACCCGCTGGTGGGCGAGGCGGGGAGGCTCGAGCGGGTGCGCGAGGTGCGGCTGGAGATGGTCTGCTCGCGGTTCGCGCTGCCGCTGGCGATCGAGACGCTCCGGCAGTTTCATCCCTACGAGGAGCCCGCGTTCGACATCTACGAGCTTCAGCCCAAGCCCAACCGCGCGACGGGCATGGGCCGCCGCCTGGTGCTCGACCAGCCCCTGACAGTGCCCGAGATCGGGGCGAAGCTGCGGGCCCACCTGGGCGTCAGCCGGCTGAAATATGCCCTGCCGGAGGGCATGGACGAGGACACACGGCTGCACAAGATCGGCGTCGTGCCCGGCTCGGGGGGCAGCGGCATCGAGATCGCCGTCGGGAGCGGCTGCCAGCTCTTCATCACGGGCGAGATGACCCACCACAACGTCCTCGCGGCCACGGCGCTCGGCATGGCCGTGCTGCTGGCGGGCCACACCAACACCGAGCGGGGCTATCTGCCCCGCCTGGCGACGAAACTCGGAGCGATGCTCGACGGCGTCGAATTCCGCATCAGCCGGACCGACCGCGACCCGCTCGTCGTGATGCGGTAGCTCGCCCTCGGGGAGATCCTGAATCCTCCAGACTCGACGCGCGATTGTGTTGGGCCCACAGGCCCCGCGCGGTACGCTGGTGCGACCCCGGGCCGGCGTGCGCGGGATTGAAGGAGAGTTCCATGCGACAGGTCTTTTGTTTCGGCGCCGCGGCGCTCGCGGGCGCGGCGGGTCTGGCCCCGGCGGATTGCAGCGGGCTCTACACCGCGCAGATCCTCTACACCGAGATCCCGGGCCACCCCACGGCCCAGGCGCCGGGAACGGGCGGGCAGGAGTTCACCGCCTTCCTCTCGCTCTACACCAGCCCGAACGGACACAACTGGATCTGCAAGGGCTTCGTGGGCGCGTCGATCGACGTGATCTTCGCGGGGACCGACGAAACCGGCTCGGTCGTCGCCATCGAGGGCGGGGCGACCGCGATCCCGGGCACGACCCATTCGTTCGTCGACTCCGACTGCGGGATCAACGACGCCGGCCAGTACGCCTACGGCTCGCGCCTCCTCGGCGCCACGACGCTGACCGACGAGGTGATCTTCTACTACGACGGCGCGACCGAGTCGGCCGCGGTTGTCGAGTCCGACGCGGCGCCCGGGCTGTTCGATCCGGACGGGGCGGGCAACGAGCTGTTCGGCAACAGCCTCAACTCGACGCACGTGCTCAACGACGGCACGGTGTGCTTCAAGGCCGACCTCATCCAGAACATCAACTCCGCCTACGAATCGGCGCTCTACCAGGGCTCGACCGTCGTCTCGCAGGAGGGCACAAACGCGGCCGAGGGGGAGGTGATCGACGGGTACATCGGGCTCAGCGGCGACACGTTCAGCTCGTCGCCCGATGGCTCGGTGTGGATTGTCGAGGCCGACATCGACCCCTCGATCAGCAGCCAGGAGGCCGTGCTGGTCAACAATGAGGTCAAGCTGCACGACGGCGGGACGCTGCCCGGCTCGGCCCTGGCGATCGACGCGGTGTTCGCCGTCGACGTCGACAACGCGGGCCACTGGTTCGCCCGGGGCGATTTCACCGACGACACCGACTGGGTCGTGCGTGACGGCGCGGTGATCGCGATGACCGGCACGCCCATCACCACGGGCAACGCCGAGACGTGGGGCGACGCGATCGCGGCGATGAACGGGCACGACAACGACTACCTGCTCGCGGGCAACACGTCGAACCCCGACACCAACCTCGACAGCGTGCTCGTGCTTAATGGCGAGACCGTGATCGCGCGCGAGGGCGACGTGATCGCGCTCGACGGCTCGACCAACGTCGCGATATCGTCGTTCTCTCCCGAGGACGTGGCGCTGACCGACGACGGCCGCGTGCTCGCCTTCGTCATCCTGCGCGACCCCGACACCGGCGCCTCGCTGGGCGACGCGTTCATCGAGTGGATTCCCGTCGCGGGCTGCAACGCGGCCGACCTCGCCGAGCCCTGCGGCGTGCTCGACCTCGCCGACGTGACCGCGTTCATCGCGGGCTTCCTGGGCCAGGATCCGATCGCGGACCTTGATGGGAACGGCATCTGGGACCTCCTGGACGTGCAGGCGTTCATCTCGGCGTTCCTCAACGGCTGCCCGTAACGGGCGTCGTTCAATCGTGAATCGGTACCCCGATCCGCCCGAAGGGCGCATCGGGCTTTGGGCCCGATGCGCGGGTCGGGGCGCCGCCGTAATCGGACCTGGTTCGGTCTCGACACTTCGCGATTCCCCCTCGAAGCGACCCCGCCGCCCCGATACGCTTAGGACACGGTGACGCGTGGCGGGGGCACGCCGATCCGGGAGGATCGCGATGCTGAAGACCCTGGGTGTGTGCGCGCTGGGCGCCATGGCGGGCCATGCGCTCGCGGCGACGCATGACAACAACGTCGAGTGGGACGGGCTGAGCCACGTTGGTTGGCAGGACCGCTCGCCCCGCGTGCCGATGGACGGCGAGGCGTTCGTCGTGCGCTTCCAGGCCTACCGGGGCGATCTGACCTCCGCGAGCGCGCTCTGGGACGACGGGACGAGCCACGCGGCCGCCGCGACGGTCGTCGCGACACGCGGGCCCTACGACATCTGGCAGGCGAGCATCCCGTCGACCGCCACGACCACGCTGAGCTACGTCATCGAGGCGGTCGACGGGACCGACGCGGACTACCTCGGGCCGTCGGGCGTGCGCGACAACCCGCCCCCGGACGCGTGGACGCTCGACTTCGCGACGCTCACGCACGCGCCCTACGGCTCGACCCCCGTCGATGGCGGCACGGTCTTCCGCGTCTGGGCGCCGTCGCGGTCGACGTGCGCTGTGAGGGGCGAGTTCAACAACTGGTCGACCGCGAACCCGATCGCGAAGGTCGGCGAGGACTTCGTCGGCTTCGTGCCCGGGGCGCACGCGGGGCAAATGTACAAGTACTACTTCAGCGGCGGGATCTGGAAGCCCGACGCCCGGGCCGAACAGCTCGTGCCCACCGACAACTACAACAGCGTAATCGTCGACCAGGACGACTACGCGTGGCAAACCCAGGGCTTCAGCCCCGCGCCGCTGGAGCAGATGGTCGTCTACCAGCTCCACGTCGGGTCGTTCTCTGGGCGCAACGATCCGCACGGCTCGGCCCCGAACCCTTCGCGCTACATCGATGTCGCCAACCGCGTCGATCACCTCGAGGAGCTGGGCGTCAACGCGGTGATGCTCAACCCGATCAACGAGTTCCCGGGCGACTTCTCAGGGGGGTACAACCCGATCAGCGCATGGGCGGTCGAGAGCAAGCTGGGCACGGTCGACGACTTCAAAGCGATGGTCGACGCCCTGCACGGCGCCGGCATCGCGGTGTTGCTCGACATCGTGTGGAACCACTTCGCGGGCAACGAGAACTACCTCTGGAACTACGACGGAACGCAGATCTACTACGACAGCCCCGCGGTCTCGACGCCCTGGGGCGACCAGCACGACTTCGACGACGCGAATGTGCGCGACTACTTCGCCGACAGCATCGACCTGTTTCTGGGCGACTACCGCCTCGATGGCTACCGCGTCGACGCGGTGATGGCGATGACCGACTCGGGCTGGACGCCCCAGTGGGGCAGCGGGCAGACGCTGATGCGGAGGCTCAACGACCATGTCGACAACCGCTTCGCCGACAGGCACGTGATCGCCGAGCAGTACAACGACGACACGTGGACCGTGGGCGCGACGCCCGGGGGGCTCGGGTTCGACGCGCAGTATCACAACGCGTTCAAGAACGCGATCCGTGCCGCGGCCTACGCCGAGGCGGGGGGCGGCAGCCCGAACATGGGATCGCTCGCCGCGACCCTCGACGGCACGGGCGGATCTGTCGGCAGCAAGGCCCTCAACTATTTCGAACTGCACGACGACGCATGGCCCCTCAATGGGCACCAGCGAGCGGTGACCGAGTGGAACCCCTCAAGCCCCGGCAGCGACGAGTCGCGCGGGCTCCAGACGCTCGCCAACGGCTTGACACTGACGGCGAAAGGCGTGCCGGCGATCCTTCAAGGCACCGCGTGGCTCGAGGACGAGGGCTGGGAGGCGAACAAGATCGACTGGTCGCACAAGACGACCTATGCCGGCGTGTTCGCGTTCTACCGCGACCTGATCCACCTGCGCACGTCCAAGCCCTCGCTCTGGGCCGACAGCCCGATCAGTGTCTACCACGTCAACGAGGGGGGCGACGTGATGGCGTTCGGGCGTTGGGGCGACGACGGGCGGTCGTACGTCATCGTCGCCAATATCTCGAACGTTGCGTACCCGCAGTACCTGCTGGGTCTGCCCCGCGCGGGCGCTTGGGGCGTCCTGATCAACAACGACGCGACGCAATACGGTGGGCACGGCGTCGGCACCGCCGGCATGTTCCAGACCGAGGCGGTCCCCCGCGACGGGTTCGATCAGCGGGCGACGCTGTCGATCCCCGCGTACGGGTTCATGGTGCTCCAGTACGACCCGGAGTTCCAGGGCTGCAACGCGGCCGACATCGCGGACCCGCTGGGCACGCTCGACCTCGCGGACATCGCCGCATTCACCTCGGCGTTCATCGCCCAGGGCGCCGCGGCCGACATCGACGGCAACGGGGTGTGGGACCTTGGCGACATCGGCGCTTTCATCGAGGCCTTCACGGGCGGGTGTCCCTGAGAACCTCCAGGGTAGAGAAGAGGCTTGGAGACGGGCGGAGGTCGCGTTATGCTCACCTTCACCGGGGGGGAGGGGACCGATGACGATGCGTATGACCTGCCCGATCGCGATGCTCGGTGCCGCCGCGTGCGGAGCCGGGGCCCAGTCCTCGCTTGTCGATTCTGTCGTCTGGCCGGTCGCCGATGGTGGCAACGGCCACCGCTACGCGCTGACCGACACCCCCGCCCCGTGGACGGCGACCGAGGCCTTCGCCGCTTCGCGCGGCGGCCACCTCGCGAGCGTCAACACCACCGAGGAGAATGAGTTCCTGCGCCAGGCCTTCCTGACCGGGGCGGGAGCCGGCGAGGACTTCTGGGTCGGGTTCACATGCCCGGCGCCGCTCGACTTCCTCAACCCCGACAACTGGGAGTGGGTGGACGGCTCGGCGGTCTCGTTCACCAATTGGCGCCCGGGGCAGCCGGACTTCTGGTCCGCAGAAGATCGGTACATCGCCGTGAACAACCCGCACAACGGCACGATGGTCTGGGACAACTACCCCGACTCCCTCTACCGGATCCTCCGCGGAATCGTGGAGATCCCGGCCTGCAACCCGGCCGACCTCGCCGAGCCGTTCGGGCTGCTCGACCTCGCCGATGTCAACGCGTTCATCGCGGGCTTCCTGGGCGGCGACCCGATCGCCGACCTGAACACCGATGGCCTGTTCGACCTCGACGACGTCCTGCTCTATGTCGACGCGTTCATGACCGGCTGTATCTGAGCGGCCCGACTCGGTTTTCGTTTGGAAAGGCGACCCCTTCCTGTACAATCGGTGTCCCGGCGGATTCCGCCGCCGCGTGACATATCGAGAGAGGGGTATCCATGCGCGCCGTCATCATGTCGCTCGTTCTGTGCTCGGGGTCCGCCGTCGGTCTGGCTTCGGAATGTGTCCACCCCGACGGGGACGCCGACTTCACGACCCGTGTGGAGGTCGCCTCGAAACTCCAGGTGCCCGACCTCGGCCACGCCACACGCGGCTCCGGCGCCGGCGCGTTCGTGTTCACCGGCAGCGACCCCGAGGGCGACGCGCCCTCCGACGTGGTCTTCACGCCCGACGGCTCGACGATCGTCATCGCCCACCGCGAGAGCGGCAACCTGATCCTCTGGGACGCGGCGACCAGGACGTTCGAGGGCGAGGCGCCCGTCTCTGGCGCGGCCCAGGCGCTGGACATCACGCCCGACGGGCAGGCCGCCGTGGTCGCCTGCGTCGATACCGCGACCGTCTCGATCGTCGACCTGAACACGCTGGCCGAAACCGCCGTGATCCCCGTTGGCAACGCGCCGGGCTCGGTCTCGATCAGCCCCGACGGCGCGAGGGCGGCGGTGCACGCGGCTTTCGATGGCACGACCTACATCATCAACATCGCGACCGCGAGCGTCGAACGCACCATCCCTGGCATTGATACCTGGTCACGCCTCTCGTTCTCGTTCGAGGCGCCCGCGGTCAACGTCCAGTACGGCGGCCCGGTGTTCATCGACAACACGCGTCTGATCAACATCGATCTGGGCAACGACGAGGTGCAGTTCATCAACGCAGCGACGGGCGCGGTCCATCGGCTCGCGGTCGCCGACGCCCCCTTCGGCCTCGGGATGTCGGCCGACGGGACGACCGCGATCGTCGCCCACAACTACCCGAGCCGGACGCTGACGAGGGTCGATCTCGCGTCGGAGACGGTCACCGGCACGATCACCGCCACCGCCGACCTGTGGGGCCCCGTCGCCGTGAACGCCGACGCGACCCGGGCCGTGGTCGGCATCCAGAACGCGGCCCAGCTGATCGACCTGACCACCGGCCTGCCCATCGGCTTCGCGCTCGACACCGCGAGCAACAACGACCTCCTGCCCACCTACGACGGCCAGTACGCCGTGAGCATCGGCTTCCGCGGCTCGGTGATCAACTTCGCGGCGGGCACGCTCGTCACCAACGCGAACAACGCGGTGTCCTGCGACGTGGGCGCCGTCTCGCCCGTCGACTACCGGGCCGCGATGTGCTCGACCACCTTCGGCGACGACCTCGTCGTCGTCAACACCAACGGCGGCGGCGGGGCCGGCCTCGAGGCCTTCCAGCTCTCTGGGCCCGCGCCCGAGGGCGACCGCTGCCGCACCGCCGCGATCAGCGCCGACGGCACGGTCGCGGTCGGTGTATCGATCTTCTCCGACACACTCTCGATCATCGACACCGCGACCGGCGCGGTGACCGGCTACGCCCACCTCGGCGAGCGCCCCAGCGGCGTCGCGATCACGCCCGACGGGACCAAGGCCGTCGTCGCGAACCTCGACTCGTCCTTCGCCAGCGTCGTCGACCTCGCCACCGCGACCACGACCAACATCAACATCTCGACCCGCGGCTCGCAGGTCGAGATCAGCCCCGACGGCGTGTACGCCTACATCCCCGTCGTCGCCAGCGGCGACGGCGTCTGGCGGATCAACCTCAACACCCTGAGCGTCGAGGGCTTCAAGCTGCCGACGGGCAACATGGGCGGCGTGGGCTACTCCTACAACCAGTCGAGCGGGATCGACCTCTCGGCCGACGGCTCGAAGCTCGCCGTCGCGGGCTCCTTCGACAACGCCGTCACCATCATCGACACCGCCTCGTGGACGGTGGAGCGCACCATCGCCGTCGGCGACTTCCCGACCTACGTCGCCTTCAGCGCCGACGGCACCCGCCTGTTCGTCGCCAACCGCAACAGCAACAACGTCTCGGTCATCGACATGAGCGCCCCGGTGCCGGGCGTGATCAACACCGTCAATGCCGGCACCTCGCCCTGGCACCTCGTGCACGACCTCGCCAACAACCGCCTGTTCGTCAACATGTGGGGCGACACCCGCGTGGGCGTGATCGACCTCTCGATCCCCGTCCTCGCCGACAACCTGCCCATGACCGACAAGGTCACGGGCCTCGAACTCCGAGGCGGCGTGCTCTACGCCGCCGACGGCACGGCCGCGACCACACTCGGCGGCCAGTTCGGCTGGACGCACTCGGAGAACGGCCGCCTGACCATGATCGACCCCGCCACGCTCGACGCGACCGGGACGCTCGACCTCGACTACGCACCATCCGCGCTCGCGATGGACGCCGCGGGGAACACCGCGGTGATGCCCGCCCCGCAGGGCGACGGGGCCGTCCTCGTGTCGTTCAACGGCCCCTGCAACCCGGCCGACCTCGCCGAGCCCTACGGCGTGCTCGACCTCGACGACATCTCGGCGTTCATCGTCGGCTTCCTGGCCCACGACCCCGCCGCCGACCTCGCCCCGCCGGCGGGCGTGTGGGATCTGGCGGATCTCCAGGCGTTCATCATCGCGTTCACGGGGGGGTGCCCGTAACCGACACGAAGGAGTGTCAAGAATGAAGACCACGTGTTTTCTGGCAGCGCTCTTCGGTGCGGCGGCGGCCCACGGCGCCCGCGCCCAGACGCCCGCAATCCCCGTCATCTCGACATTCGACGACAGCACAGATGGCTGGGTCGTCTCGGACGTCGCCACCAGCTGGTCGGCGGCCGGCGGCAACTCCGGCGGGTTTCTGATCGGCCAAGGCAACCAGGATGAAGATCCTCCGCGCGTTTTTCCCCCGGCGTCCTATCTGGGAGACTGGACCACGCTCACAGGGCGTGCCCAACTCCGGTACGACCATCGGGTCATCTACCCGGGAAACGGATTCTGCAGCGGGGGGCACACCCCATACACCGTCACGCTCTCCGGTCCGGGGGGGGTCGCGATCTGGCATGGGGCCTACCCGCCCGTGGGTATCACCGACTGGGTCCGTATCATCGTTCCTGTCGACCCGATGTACTGGGACATCGAAAGCGGTGATTGGCCTGGACTCATGGCTGATGTGTCAGATATCAACATCGCGATGGAGATGTTCTGCAATCTGAACCCGCCGGACGACCAATGCGGCCTCGACAACATCGCCCTTGAATGGACTTGCCCCGCCGATCTCGCCCCGCCCTTCGGCCTGCTCGACCTCGCCGACGTCACCACCTTCGTCACCGGCTTTGTCGGCCTCGACCCCATCGCCGACCTCAACGCCGACGGGTTGTTCGACCTCGCCGACGTCAATCTGTTCGTGTCCTCGTTCCTCGGGGGGTGCCCATGAACCGATCGCTCGTCCTCGCCGCGATCGCGTCGCTCGGCTTCGGTGGCGTCGCCCCCGCCGGCCTGATCTACGGCATCAAGTCGCTCGCGCCCGGAACCGGACCGCCCTCGGCACCGCCCGCCCACCTTTTCTCGTTCGACTCCGATGGAGCCGGCTTCACCGACTTCGGAGCCATCACGCTCTTCGCGGCGCAGATCGACGCAGACGCCCTCGCGGTCTCCGACACGCACGGCCTGCTTGCCTACCGCATCGAGCCGGGCAGTTCGACGCTGATCCGCCTCGAGACCGCCGGGGCAAACGCCGCGGTCATCGGCGACGATCTCGTCGGCCGCCAGATCCGCGGTGCCGCATTCGATGGCGCCGATCGGTTGTGGGTGATCGACTCCGAGTCCGACGAGTTGCTGCGCGTCGACCCGGTCACGGGCGCTGTGCTCTCGTCGGTCTCGCTTCACAGGTCGGCTGGGTCGTTCGATCTGGTCAACTACTCTGATCTGGCCATCCGCGCCGACGGGCAGATGTTCATCTCGTCGCTCGGTGTATTCTACACGGTCGATGGGTCGACCGGCCTGTGCGAGGCCATCGGCGACCCGTCGTCCAACCTCGCCGGGATCACCTTCTGCGCCGACGCCCCGGCGGAGCGTCTGTACGGATTCGATATCGACGGCCCGGACGACATCTTCACCTACGGCAGCGACTCGGGCTTCCACGCCTCGCTGCTGATCCCGAACATAATCTCGACGTTCAATTCGGGCCGGGGCGACCTCGCATCGGTTCCTGCCCCGCCATCCGGCTGCAACCCCGCCGACCTTGCCGAGCCCTTCGGCCTGCTCGACCTCGCCGACGTCACCACGTTCGTCGCGGGCTTCCTCGCCTCGGACCCGATCGCGGATCTCGATGGCAGCGGGTTGTTGGACCTGTCCGACGTCATCCTGTTCGTGGACTCGTTCCTCGGGGGCTGCCCGTAGGACTTTCGTTCGCACGAAGGAGGCTCGCCATGCGTCCCGCCTCGGCTTCCCCCGCTCGTGTCATGCTCGCCGCATTGCTCGTCGTCGCGCCATCCGCGGCCGCAGGGAGCAATCTCGTCGTCAACGGCGATTTTCAGACCGGCGCTCTCGCGCCGTCGATCAGCAACTACACGCCATCCGCGACGATGGCGCCCCCGGACACGTGGAATATCGTCTCGTTCGACACCCTGAATAGTGCGTGGGACGATTTCTACGACAACACGTTCGGCGACGCGAGCGGCTTCTACATGATCGTCAACGGCTCGGACGCCGGCGCGGGACCCGCCTGGGCCCAGGCCGTGAGCGTCGCCCCGGAACGCGAGTACACGCTCGCCGCGTACTTCGCCAATGCGTACCCCGTCGATGTGGCGTCGCTCGAGTTCCGCGTCGATGGCGTTCTGGTCGGCGAGCCGTTCGACGCCGGCGAGACCGGCGTCGCGGGTGTCTGGGTGCGGAAGGCCGCGTCGTTCAATTCGGGTGGACGCACGACCGTCAGCGCCGAGATCTGGGATACCAACCGGCTTTTCTCCGGCAATGACTACGCGATCGATGATGTCTCGCTGAGCCTTTGGACCTGCGGGATCGCCGATCTGGCCCCGCCCTTCGGCCTGCTCGACCTCGCCGACGTCACCACGTTCGTCGCGGGCTTCCTCGCCTCGGACCCGCTCGCGGATCTCGACGACAGCGGACTGTTCGACCTGACCGATGTCACCCTGTTCGTCACCTCATTCCTCGGAGGGTGCCCTTGAACGCACGCGCGGCGATTGCTTGTCTGGCCCTCATCGCGCTCGGCGGGCTGTCCCGGGCGTTCGCCGCGCCGAGCGGCCCGGGACAGTCGCAGACCGTCCTGCTCACCAGCGACTTCGTCTCATCCGCCAGGATCGCCCTGCTCAACGACGGACGCCTCGTGATCTCCGAAGTCGGCGCGGTCGGCGTCGACGGCACGCTGACCTTCGACGGAGCCCTGCTCGGCATCCTCCCCAACGGATCGACCTATCCCGTCACCACCGGCATGCTCAACCCGCAGGGCGTCGTCCGCGACGCCGACGGCGCCCTGTTCATCGCCGACGCCGGCCCACGCAGCGAGACAAACGACGGCGACGGCGTCATCTGGCGCGCCGCGGGCGACGGGTCGCCGGCTGTCCTGTTCGTGGGGAACTACACCGGCGGGGGGCCGCTCTCGTCGCCCGGCGGGCTCCTGCCCCACCCGTCCGATCCGACGCGCGTGCTCGTCGCCGAGAAGAGCGGAACCCCCCCGCTGCTCCCGATCGACGACGGCGGAATCCTGAGCTTCGGGCGCGACGACGCCTCGGTCGCGGTGTACTTCGACGACGGAGTGGGTGGGCTGTCGGACACCACCGACCTCGCGTCGGCGCCGGGCGGCGGCGTCCTCGCGTCCGACATCGAGTACGGCGAGATCACCAGGGTCACGCCGCCCGCGACACGCGTCGACGTCTCGTCCGGCTTGAGCGAATCGGCCCGCGTCGTCGTCTCGCCGGCCGGCAAGATCTACGCCCGCGAATACAGCGCCCCCGCGCTCTACAGGCTCGGCCCCGGGGGCGTGCCGGCGCCGTTCATCACGGTGTCCAGCCCGGGCTCGGCCATTCTCGACGCGGTCGTCGAGCACGAGACGTCGATCATCGTCCTGGTCTCGGGACCGGAGAAGGGCGTCTACCGCGTCCTGACGTGTCCCCCCGACGTCGCCCCGCCCTTCGGCGTGCTCGACCTGATGGACGTCAACGCCTTTGTCATCGGGTTCCTTGTGATGAGCCCAGACACCGATCTCAACCACGACGGCCTGCACGACCTCGTCGACGTCAACCTGTTCATCCAGTCGTTTCTCGGGGGGTGCCCGTAGAATGCCCATGTGCGGCCCGGCCGCGCCGCGAGGAGGAATCACCATGAAACCGAGTGCGTCAATCTGCCGGCCTCTGGCGGCGGTCGTCGTCGCGTGCACCGCCGGCCTCGCCCCGGGTGATATCGAGGTCGCCGTCACCAGTGGCAACGCGCCCGCGGGAGACCCGGACGCGCTCGTGACCTACTTCTCGTTCGGCGATCTCGCCTCGCACGAGCCCGGCGCCGCCGACTTCGCCGCCGCGCTCGCGGGACCCGCCGCGACCGTGGTCGATCCCGACACGATCAACGTCGGCGGCGGGTGCTGGCAGCGCCTCGAAGACCCCGCCTGGACCGGCGTGAACGCGTCGTACAACCTCGCGGGCCTGTCCACGCTGTTCGCCGTCGCCTTCGACGTGCCCGACATGCCGCTGCTCGGCTCGACGATCCACATCGAATACACCGCCGACAACTTCCTGGGCGGCTTCCCCCCCGTGCCCGGCTTGTACATCAACGAGATCCCCGTCCCCCACAGCACCGATTCGTTCTGCCCCGACGGCGGGCATGGCTACTTCTTCACCACCGGCTCGATCGACATCGACCACGCCGAGAGTTACCTCTCGCCGAACGCGACCAACCACCTCTACCTCAACATCGACGACAGCAACGAGAGTTG
The DNA here is from genome assembly GCA_023898685.1 of Phycisphaeraceae bacterium. GTDB lineage: Bacteria > Planctomycetota > Phycisphaerae > Phycisphaerales > UBA1924 > UBA1926. The sequence continues at coordinate 1,245,119 of CP060234.1, read as the reverse complement.
CGGCGTGCTCTTCGGGATGCACCTGACGATCCCCACGCCGTGCAACGCGGCCGACCTCGCGCCGCAGTTCGGCGTGCTCGACCTGGTCGATATCAACGCCTTCGTCGACGGCTTCCTCGCTTCCGACCCCATCGCCGACCTCAACGCCGACGGCGTGTTCGACCTGGTCGACGTCAACATGTTCATCGACGCGTTCCTGAACGGCTGCCCCTAGCCCCGCGGAGACACGCCGACGGAATCTCGAACAAACGCACACACGCTCTGCGCATACACATTCCCACGCCCGGAATCGACGAGCAGAACACGGCCGATGACGCACCTCTCGATCCGTCACCCATCGCGCTATCGGACGGTGATGTCCGCCCCACTGCACGGGCGAGACACCGCTCGATCTGACCAACCTCATCCTGTTCGCAGTCCTCTTCCCGGCCAATAGCCCGCTTGCAGGCCTCGACCTCACCAACCACTGAGACCTGTAGGACATCGCCTCATTCTTGATCCTCTTCACCAGCGATTGCCCCCGACAGACAGCCCCGATCACGAAACCACAAACCGCCCCTCTGGGGGCGGTTTTTCTTGGTGGCCACCGGCTATGCACGCACATGGGCCGAAGGGACCGCTTGACTCCGCGTGGCCCAACGACCAGTCCCAGCGAAACGGATGTGAGTTATCGGTTTTCTTTTCGCTTTGTCTTGACACAGGCTTGTGGTTGTGCCAGCCTTGAGGGTCATCCAAGGGGCGTCCAGAGGGAGAAGCCCCATCCATCGCGTGTCAGAGAGAAGGAAGAACTGAAATGAAGAGCACGAACATTGTGCGCACATGGTGCGCAGTCGCGGTTCCTACCGCGGCATCCATCGCCATGGCCGCGGGGCAGGCCCCGGCCAATCCGGATGGCGTCGTCGTCAAGACGTCCGACTTCGTGCCGGTGTTCCGGCTCGACGCGTTCCAGGCCGACGTCGCCCCGCTGCCGCCGTCCCATCCGCCGATCGACCAGATCCCGCCGATGCCGCTGCCAAACCCGGACTGGGACGTCCCCGACAACTTCGGCGGGCCGGGCAATGCGGTGCATTTCAATCAGCTCACCGGCGAGATCCGCGAGATCCCGGGCTACGCCGAAGGCCGCTCCGACGGCGGGTTCGGCGGGCTGATCTACGAGGGCCCCGACAACCGCATCTCGTGGGACGACCTCTACGGGCCCCGTAACTTCGGCACCATGAGCCAGATCGCCGTGGGAACCATCAACAGCTACCCCTGGCGCGTGAACTGCAAGATGGTGCTCGAGTTCGTCGACGCGGGCAACGGCAACGCGGCCTACTACGTCTGCTCCGGCGCGATGCAGGACCCCGAGGTCATCATGACCGCCGGCCACTGCGTCTACAACCGTGACAACGACTCCACCGGGCAGGACTACGGCTTCGCCAACCGCATCTGGGTCTACCCGGGCTGGGACGGCAGCGGCCTGACCCTCGGCACCCCGGACATCATCAACTGGTACGGCTGGGGCGTGAGCACCAACATGGTCACCTGGACCGGCTGGAGCGTCGACGGCAACTTCGACTGGGACCTCGGCCTCGTCGGCGTCGACCGCGCCGTCGGCATGCTCACCGGCTGGTTCGGCTGGCGCTGGGGCGGCGATTGCACCTCGCTCACCCACAACAACGCCTCCTATCCCTCCGAGGGCTGCGGCACGCCCGGCCTGCACAACGGGCGTGACATGTACTACTGGTTCGGGAACTTCGATTCCTGTCCGGGCAACCAGATGCACCTCAACACCACCGCGGGCTGCTTCACCGCAGTCTGGGGCGGCATGAGCGGATCGAACGCCTACGACATCGTCGGTTCCGATCGCTACTCGCACGGGCCCTGCTCGAACTCCAACCGCACCACCAGCGGCAACTACGTCAACCTGTGGGAGGCCGCCAAGAACTACATGGAGGACACGTTCAAGCCCCAGGTTCGCGGCACGGCGCTCGACCTCCAGTCGCTCCAGACGCGCTACGCCGAGTCGGTCATCACCGCGGGCAACCAGCTCACCGGTGGCAGCGTCGCGCTGCCCAACCCGACCAACAACAACCCGGGCAGCGCGACCTACCCGCTGTCCGTCCGCCTCTCGACCAACGACTTCATCTCGGCGAGCGACACCAACCTGGGCAGCGGCTCCTACACCCGCGACTACGCCGCGATGGAGAACCCCATCCCGAGCCTCTACAACGTGACCGTCCCGATCGGCACGCCCTCGGGCACCTACTGGGTCGGCGTGCTGCTCGACAGCGGCATCGACGCCAACAGCGGCAACAACGACTCGAGCTACTGGGACGCCCACCAGCTCACCGTCAACGGCGTCGCCGACCCGCTCGCCAACTCCTGCTCGGCCCCCAGCGGCACGTTCTATCACGGCGACACCATCGGCGTGGGATACAACGTCACCAACCAGGGTGGCGATCCGTCCAACGCCGTGACGGTCGACATTTACGCCTCGACCAACACCATCATCTCCACGGGCGACACCCTGCTCGGCTCGTTCAACATCGGCACCTTCACGGGCGGCCAGACCAAGAGCGGCACGCTCAACGTCGCCCTGCCCACGAACCTGCTCGGCAACTACTACATCGGCTACATCATCGGCGCCAGCGATGACGTGAACAGCGGCAACAACACCGCCTACGACGCCACCGCGCTCACCGTCGACGGCCGCGCCGATCTCCAGGCCGACTATCTCACCAGCCTCGAGTCGAGCGTCTACCAGGGCGGCGACCTGAGCATCCGCTACCACGTCGTCAACAACGGCACCGTCGCGTCGGGCAACTACACCGTCGACGTGTACGCCTCGACCAACACCACCATCTCCACGGCCGACACACTGCTCGGCTCGTTCGTCCGCCCGAGCCTCGCTGTGGGCTCAGGGTCAACCGTGGTGACCTCTGTCGGCATCCCCGGCGCGATCAACCCCGGCAACTACTACATCGGGATGATCGTCGGCGCCGGCGCCAACGAGAACCACACGACCGACAACACGGCCTACGACCCGACCAGGGTGGCCATCCTCGACTGCCTCGTCGACTTCAACAGCGACGGGCTGCTCGACCTGACCGACATCCTCGCCTTCGGCTCGCTCTTCCAGAACCAGAACTCGCAGGTCGACTTCAACCACGACGGCCTCTGGGATCTCTCTGACATCCTCATGTTCATCCAACTCTTCCAGGCCGGCTGCCCGTAACCAGCAATCCTGATTCCGTGATTCGCCAGGCCGCCCCGCAAGGGGCGGTCTTTTTTTCACGAATCCGTTGCAGGAGACCGCAAGATCTGCGACAAACAAGTGGGGCCCGTCAGCCGTCGGCCCGCTTCGCGCTCTCGCCCCGTCGACCGGAGCCCAAACATGAAGCAACTCTTGCTCGCCGCGCCGCTGCTCCTGCCTGCCCAATCCGCCATGGCCGGCACGCCCTCGATCCCCGAGCGGCTGGTCCAATACCGCTCGGTCGACTTCGTGCACGGGATCATCGAGTTGCACAATTACTCGGACGCCGCAATGCCACTCGTCGGCTGGCGGACCTGCACCCACAACTACCACATCTCGTTGCAGTACTCGTTCGCCGACGCCCTCAACGGTGTCGTCCTCGAACCCGGCGCCTCACTCTTCATCCACATGAACAACGACGCGCTGCCCGGCGAACCGGACCAGGTCAATCAGGCCGATCTGGGCCCCTTCGCGACACCGTTCAGCCGGCGGCCCTACGCCCTCGAACTCTTCTGGCCCAACGGCGGGCAGCTCATCTTCTCCGACCCCGATGACATGGTCGACCACGTACAGTGGTCGATCGACGGCCGCGACAATCAGCACGCCGACGAACGCTCGCAGGAGGCGGTCAACGCCGGGCTCTGGACGGCCGAGAACGTGTGGATCCCCGTCACCGATGTCTCGGTGGGCTGGACGCTCCGCCCCGAAGCCGAGGGCCTCGAACTCCACGGCCCCGACGACTACATCATCCAGGAGCCCGACCCGGGCTGCAACGCCGCCGACCTCGCCGAGCCGCTCTTCCAACTCGACGGCGATGACATCGTGCGGTTCGTCACCTACTTCCTGGGCGAGATCTCGCTCGCCGACATTGACGGCAACGGCCTCTGGGACCTCGATGACATCTCGCTCTTCCTGACCGACTTCCTCGCGGGCTGCCCCTGACCGGGCCGGGCCAACCAGAGCGTTCTCCGAACACCGAGGCGCCGATCGTCCCCCCGGGATAGCTGGCGCCGAAAAACGGCGACGCGGCTCTCGGGATCGGGGGCCGCGTCTGGTATGCTCGTGCCGCCGGCGATGTTCCGAGAATCGCCCGGAAGTCGAGCCCGGCCGTCCCGATCCGAGAGAAGGAGAGATCGCATGGTTCGTATCACCGCCGCGTGCCTGCTCGCCGCCGCCGGCTTGGCGAATGCCGAGTCCGTGGTCCTCACGATCGACAACACGCAATCGAACATCAGCGTCAACGCCACGCTCGACACCCCCGTCGGCTCCGACAGCGACTCCGCGTTCAGCACCGTCAGCGGCACGATCGAGGTTGAGCTCGACGACTACGGCGCCCCCGCCGCCATCACGCTCCACGACTTCATCATCGCGCTCGACAGCAACATCGCTCTCCACTTCGACTACGGCTTCCTGGGCAGCGCCGACGCCAACCTCCTGAACGCCATGGCGATGTACGCCAACCCGGGCACGCCGGTCGGCCCCGTCGGGCTCGCGGGCTCGGCGTTCTCCTTCGCCGATGTCCCCACCGTGCTCGGGGGCACATACTCGTATTCCTACAGCTTCTTTCTCGTCGGTTCCGACAACGGGTCGGGCAACCTGGCCGACTTCGGCGTGCTCGCCTCGCCCATCTCGGGCAATATCACCAGCGACGGCACGACCGTCACCCTCTCCGGAACACTCGCCATCGACGGAACACAGAATGTCATCCCGGGCATCGCCGACCTCACGCTCACGGGCTCGGCGACGCTCGTCGCCACCGGCGAGGCACCGCAGCCCCAGGGCTGCAACGCCGCCGACATCGCCGAGCCCTTCGGCGTGCTCGACCTCGCCGACATCGGCGCGTTCGTGACCGCGTTCCTGGCCCACGATCCGGCGGCCGATATCGCACCCCCCGCGGGGGTTTTCGATCTTGCCGACCTGCAGGCGTTCATCTCCGCGTTCACCGGCGGATGCCCCTGATCCCCTTCGGCAGACACCCATAAGGCGCCCAAGCGGTCCGAGAATCGGCGGGCGCGGCGCCAGCGCCTGTCCGCCGGCCCGCCCACCACCACGTCCCCCATGATTCTGGGGTGCCGGGCCGGTCGATTCTGCTATACTCGCGTTGGAGGAACAGGTCGCCCATCGACCTTTCGTTGCAGGCAGGAAGAAGAGAGGATCGCCATGCGCATCTTTGCGACCACCGCTCTCGCGGCCGCGGTTTCGGTAGCGGCCGCCCAGAACACGCTTACGCTCGACCTTGTGGCGCCTTCGAGCGCCGAGATTCAGGCCGACTACGACACCTACCTCGGCGCCGACAGCGCCCTGGCCGGACCGAGCCTCACTGGTTCGATCACCATCGAGGTCGATGACCTCGACGTACCCACCACATTCACCCTGCACGATTTCACGTTCGACGTCTCGCCGCCCGGCGATGCCGACACGACCGGCTCTATCGACGCCGGCCAGTTCCTCGGAAGCGGCACGTTCACGCTCGACCTCGACGGCGTCATGCTGCCGGCGGGCACGCCGCCCATCAACGCCGACGGCATTCCCTCTGAGGGCAAGGGCGGCATCTTCCAGTTCAGCAACGTCCCGGTCCGCCTTCTCGGCAACGCCTCGGCGATCTACGACTTCATCGGCCTCGGCCCCGTCACCATCGATCCGCCCGGGCCCGCGCTCGACACGTTCGGCAACGCCAACGCCATCATCACCGATATCTTCTACTCGTTCGACGGGCAGACCGTCACCTTCCACGCCCTGCTCATCCTCGATGAGTTCACCGTCCCGTGGGAGACCGCCCTCGTCGAGACCCACCTCAACCTCGCCGCCGACATCACCGCCGAGTTCACCTTCAACCCGAACCTGCTTCCCCCGTGCAGCCGGGTCGACATCGCCGAGCCCTGCGGCCTGCTCGATCTCTCCGACGTCCTCGCGTTCGTCACCGGGTTCGGCAGCCAGAACCCGCTCGCCGACATCGACGGCAACGGGCTGTTCGACCTTTCCGACGTGCTCGGCTTCGTCACCGCCTTCCAGTCCGCCGCGTGCAACCAGGCGCCGCCCCCGGGCTACTACTACAGTTGCTACACCTACGGCGGGGGTATGGCCGCGATCGAGTTCGATCGGGGCAACCCCACCTACGCTCTCGGTCGGCACGGCACGCTGACCGCCGGCATCGCCGTGAGCGGCGCCTGCCTCATGCTGGGCTTCACGGCCTACCGCCGCCGCCATCCCTGAGCAAGCCCGCCGATGAACCAGAACCAGCCCCCGACCCTTGTCGGGGGTTTTTCATGAAGTTCAAGGCGTAGCCGATTCGGTCCCGTTCTCAACATCTTGCTCATCCACCGCCCCAAGCCGCCAAAGCAGCGCCAGCAGCAGGAAGAGCAGCAACGCCACCCAGTCCTTCATCAGCGTCAGGTCGAGCAGACCCGCGCCGAGGAAGCCCGCGAGCGCCGTCGCCGCGGCCGCGGTGCGAGGCTCGAGCAGGCGTCGCCCGACGGAAGCAACCGCCGCCCCGATCATCCACACGAACGACGCAAGCCCCACGAGGCCCCGCTCGCCGAGCATCTCGAGCACCAGGTTGTGCGCCCAGGGGATGATCAGTGGCTCCGGCGTGTACCACCTGGGGAAACGCACGTGCAGCGAATACCAACGCGGGTGGTAATACTCGCCGAACGTGAAGACGCCCTTGCCCAGCCAGGGGGAGTCCTTGAACATCGCCCAGGCGACGAGCCACAGGCCAACACGCCCATCTTGGCGCAGCCTGAGAAAGTCGTTCACGCGGGCACGCAGGCCCCAGAAATCGAGCGCGTAGAGCAGGGCCGCCGCCCCGCCCAGCAGGCCCATCAGGCCGAGCGCCCAACGCCACCCCAGCACGAGCAGCGACCACACCATCAGCACACCCGCCATCGTCAGCCACGCGTTGCGGCTCTTGCTCGCGACGAGGGTGATCGCCACCGCGGGCCCGATGACCAGCACTCCCGCAACGAGCCACTTCCGGCCCAGCGCCCGCAGCGACTCGAACAGGAACGGCAGCAGGATGGGCACCATCACAAGGTCGTTGGGGTGCGGCAGCGACGCGTGCACGCGATCGAAGGCGTCCGGCGTCGGCTGCATCCGCAAGAGATCCACGCGGAAGACCGCCTGCACGGCGCCATCGATCGCGATCGCCGCCGCGACGAATCCGAACGCCGCATACAGCCTCCCGATCGCCCTCGGGCCGACCAGAACCCGCTGCGACACGACGAACATCATCGCGACCACCGGCATGAACACCGAGAGACCGAGGCTGAGTGACCTGTGTTCAGACGTGAAGATCGTCAGCACATGAACACCCAGAAAGACCCCGACGGGCCACACCCCACGCAGGCCGGGGCCTGGTGGCCCCACCGCCGCGTCGAGCACGCCGAACAGCGCCACGCCGTAGATCAATGCGTTCCGCACCTCCGTTGGCAGCAGAGCCCCCGCCGGCAGCGTCGCGACATAGGCCAGCAGCAGCCCCTCGGCGATGCGCCGCCAGATGTCCGACCGCGCGCTCATGCGCCACCCATCACGAAGTCGCAGATATCGTCGGCCCAACGCGCCCAGGTGTGGTCGCGCAATGTGCGCGCCCGCCCCGCCTCGGCCATCGCCGCCAGCTTCACGGGCGAGGCCAGCAACTCCGCCGCGACGCGACGCGCCTCGCCCGGCGAGCCGAACGCCGCGATCTCGGTCCCGATCTCGAACAGATCGGCGAGCCCGCCCCGCCGGTCGCACAGGCAGGCCCGGCCGCTCGCCGTGATCTCGAACGGCTTGATGTTGAGCCCCCCGTCATCCTGCCAACGCATCGCGTTGAGCCCGATCCGACCCAGGCCGTACACCCTTGACATCCCGTGGTACGGCGACGGGCCGTACAGCTTCGCCTGATGCGGCCAACCCGACAGGTCGCCCGCGCCGAATGCCGCGCAGTTGAAGTGCCTCGACAGGTACGCGATCGTGAACGCCCGACGCCATCGCTCGATCGACCTCGCGTGCTCGGCGATCTGCACGAAGGCCGTCGGCGTGCGCTTCACGGCCTCGAGCGGGGCCGCGAGTCCCGGGTCTTTCTCCGCCACCACGGCGAGCCGATCGAGCAGGGGCGTCCCGGGTCGTTCTATCTGCGAGGCGACCCACGCGTCGAGCAGTCCGTCGACACCGGGACCGAGGTCGCCCGCTTCGGCGGCCGCGGCACCCATGCGCCGCCTCGCCTCGTCCACCGACGCCCGCCGGATCGCGTCGAGGTCCGGGTCGTCCGATTCCAGCTCGCGCCTGATCGCATCGGTCGGCTCGGGGTCGCCCGCCCCGAGGTTGAAAACAATGTCGTGGGCGGCGGCGAGGCCCGGCCAGGGCTTGAAGACCTCTGGGTTCACGCCGTACCGCCTCGCGAGCACCTGCCCGAACCCCATCACCTCGCGCATCTCGCGGGCAAGACCCTCGTTGTTGATCACATGGAACAGGCTCGGCTCGGCGACGATCGGCGTGCGGTACAACTGGGTCGCGTCGCCCTGGTGGGCCCAATGTGGCGCGTCGAGCCAGAACAGCACGTGCCGCACCTTCGCCCATTCGAAGATGCTGGTCGCTGGCCTCCCCTCCGCCCCGGGCACCAGGCCGAACGTCAGCACACCGTTCGCCCACATCGCGATCGTGAAGTCAATCCCCTCCGAATGGACCCGCGTGCACACCTCCTTGCCAACCGAGGCCGCGACCATGGCCCGCTGCCTCGGCTGGCTCGCGCCCGCCATCCGCTGCCACAAGGGCTCGAACTCCCAGCGGATCACGTCATGCCCGGCCTGGCGGAAGCCCGCCTCCACATCCAGCATCACATCCCGCGAGTTCCGGCCCGGCTGGACCATCATCATCACACGCATGGCGCTCCCCGCGATCGGTCCGAGAACCACAACATCGGCCCGCGGCAACCGCCGAGTGGAGCACGCGACGGGTTTTCGCCTGTGGGAAACGCTCGTCCTGCGCCCATCGAAAACGCGATGGGGCCCGGGCGCACGAAAAGACGAGAGCCATTGGCCCTCGTCCTTCCCCCTCGTCGGGGTGTACCACAGGAAGAGGCTCTCCTCCAGCCTCTTCCTGATTGTTTGTCTCCTGCCGGTTGCCCGGCAAGTTGCTCTCTCGCCTCCCTCTCAGAGGCTCCAACACAACCCGGAACGGGTGTTTGGCCTCCCTCAACGGGCGGACTCGCAGCATACCGCGAACGATCTGGTCCGCAACCGCTGCGCACCATTTTCCGGGGGATTTCGTCGGTTTTTTGACCACCCCCCCCGCCCAAGTCCGAGAACCTTGGTAATACGCGACAAACTCCGGTGTATTCTGAACTTGTGGACCTTTCCATCCGCCGAGTTATCCACAGAAACACACGCTCCCGGCCCCTGGAATGGGCGAGAAAACCATCGTCCGCACCATGCAGATTGACCGTCCGACCGGGCCAACGCGTGAGCTTATCGGGCCGCCCGGCCCGGCCTGGTTGGGTCGCCGGGCGGCGGTCGTACACATCGTGCTCCGCCCTCGGCTTCAGGGGGATTGTACGTCGATCGTGCCCCCATCACGTAACGCACCGGCGATCTCGTCCCGCCAGCGGTGGTACATCTCGGGCATCCGAGGGTTCTCTGATGGATCGTGGCGGTACTTGGTCGCCTCGTCCAAGGCCCGTTGGTCGTTCCACCCCTCAACCACATTGCGATACAGGGCGACGGCGCACCCCGTCCGCTGCGCCCCGGCCGCGCAGTGGACAAGCACCGGCTGCGCGCTCGCGTCGGTCATCAGCCGCAGCGCCTCGACGTACCGATTCGGATCGCCTGTGCCGTCGCCGCTGAGGTACAGCACCCGACGCTCCACACCGAGCGAGTCGGCCACAGACTGTTCGCGACGTTCACCCGCGGGGTCGTGGTCGAACGCGCCGAAATCGACGATGGTCCGGATGCCGCGGCTCTCGATGACCGACCGGAGCGCCTCCGGAGTCAGTTCGCCCGATCGGTAGACCCGGCCCTCTGCGACAACGCCGAAGTTCTTGGGGACGAGATTGGGAACGACGCCCTCGACCGCAAACCAGGCCAGCAAGGCCGCCACACCCGCGATCAAACCGGCGTTCCGTCCAAATCGGATCCAGGACCACCCGCCGGCGGTCTGTGCCTGATCCGATGCAGGGCCATGGGCCGATGAGACGATTGGCATGGCGTATGCTAGGGGGAGTGGCCCGGCAACGGCCGTGGCGGAAGAGAGCGACCGATGCCCGATCTGAGTGCCAACCAGGATTCCCGGAACAGGGGGCCAAGGTCCGCCGCACCGAGACCCGGCGGATCGGCCTATCCGGGCCCGGTCGAGCGGCTGATCGTTGAGCTGGGCCGCCTGCCCGGCATCGGGCGGCGATCGGCCGAGCGGTTGGCGTTCCACCTTCTCAAGGCGTCGACGGACGAAGCGATGGGGCTGGCCCGGGCGGTTGAGGACCTCAAGAAGACCGTGCGGCACTGCTCGGTCTGTTACAACCTCACCGACGAGGACCCCTGCGTGATCTGCGCCGACGCGCGGCGTGATCGCTCCAAGGTGCTTGTCGTCGAACAGCCCCGCGACCTGATCGCGATCGAGCAGACCGGCATGTACAAGGGGCTCTACCACGTGCTGATGGGCCGGCTCAGCCCCCTCGACGGCGTCGAGCCCGACGACCTGACCATCTCGGCGTTGCTCGCCCGCATCACCGACCCGACGAAGAACGCGGGGGGCGAGGCGGTCGGCGAGGTGATCCTGGGCCTCAACCCGACCCTCGAGGGCGACGGCACCGCGATGTACCTGCACGACGAACTGGCGAGCCGGGGCGTGGGCGTCACACGCCTGGCCCGGGGCCTGCCGGCGGGCGGGTCGCTGGAATTCGCGAACAAGGCCGTGCTGGCCGACGCGATCGAGGGGAGACAGAGGATGTAGTCGGGGATCAGGGATCGGCGATCGGGGATCAGGGTTGAGCAAGCCCACCCCGATCCCCGATCGCTGATCGCTGATCGCCAGTCCCTAGCCATGCGCTTCGAAACCTCCCAACACATGAAGCTCGGCCAGCAGATGAAGCTGGCGCCCAGGATGATCCAGTCGATGGAGATCCTGCAGATGCCGCTCGCCGAGCTCCAGGAGCGCATCGAGCAGGAGCTCGCCAGCAACCCCACGCTCGAGCTGGTCGAGATCGAACCCGACGAATCCGAGCGGCGCGACGCCAACGCGGACGCCGACGGCGTGCTCGACCTCTCCGACCCGGGCGAGGCCGACTTCGCACGCCTCGACACGTTCGAGGAATCAAACCCCGACGCGGCGGAGAACACGTTCGACGACGGCGTCGCGTCCCGCGAGACCGACCTGTTCGACCGCATGCCCGACCGGCGCGCGGCCTCGCGCCTCGAAGGCGAGCCCAACGCAAGGATGGAGGCGATGGCGTCAGCGCCCGCGCGCGGCGCCTCGCTGGGCGAGCAGTTGGCCGACCAGTGGGCGGTCGCCGATGTCATCGATCCGCTGCGCCCGATCGGGGCGGCGATCATCGCGTTCCTCGACGAGGACGGCTACCTGCGTGTGCCGCTCGAAGAAATCGCGGACAAGGCACCCCGTCCCGAGGGCGTGGAGACCTGGCCACCTTCGATGGACGATCTTGAGCTGGGGCTCCAGGCGGTGCAACTACTGCTCGAGCCGGCGGGGGTGGGGGCGCGGGACGCGCGCGAGTGCCTGCTGCTCCAGATCGATGCCCAGCTCGACAGCCTGGCCGACGCGGCGGACACCGAGGACGACGCCGCCCGCGCCGTCGCCCCGGCCCCCATCCTCCGCCACGCACGCGTGATCGTTGACCGCCACCTCGACGACCTGATGAAGAACCGCCTGCCGAGGATCGCGGACGAGACCGGGCTCGATCTCGACGAGATCCGCCTGGCGCTCGAGGCGCTCCGCCGCCTGAGCCTCGCGCCCGCCCGTCGCCTGGTCGAAGAACGCAGCGAGCCGATCATCCCCGACGCGATCGTCGAGTACGACGAGGACAACGACCGGTATGTCGCCTACCTCAACGACACGCGGATGCCCAACCTGCGGATCAACCGCGAGTACGCGCTGATGAGCAAGGACCGGGCGGTGCCCAAGCCCGATCGAGACTTCCTCAAGACCAACCTCTCCAACGCCCAGTGGCTGATGGACGCGGTCGAGCAACGCCGCGGCACATTGCTCCGCGTCGTCCGGGCCGTCGTTGATGCGCAGCGCGAGGCGTTCGACCACGGCATCGAGGCCCTCAAACCCCTGCCCATGACGCTGGTGGCCGAGCAACTCGGCGTGCACGTCGCGACCGTGAGCCGGGCGGTGGCCGACAAGCACCTGCTCACCCCCCACGGCGTGCTGCCGCTCCGCGGCTTCTTCACGGGCGGGCTCTCGACCGAGAGCGGCGAAGAAGTGAGCGCCAACGCGGTCAAGGCCGTTCTCCGCGAACTCGTCGACAACGAGGACAAGTCCAAGCCCCTGAGCGACGAGGCCCTGGCAAAGGCGCTCAAGGACAAAGGCTTTGAGATCGCGCGGCGCACGGTCGCGAAGTACCGCGGCCAGCTCGACATCCCGGGGGCACGGATGCGCAAGCAGTTCTGAATGCCGCCGCATCGAGCAAAGACCGCCGGCACCGAACTGCTGCTCCGCGATCTGAGTTCCTGGCTCTGATTTCCGCCTACCTCGTCCCCGCCAGCTTCCGCACCGTGAAATCAAAGCTACGCACCAGGGCCGCCCGGATGCCGACGACCACGCCCATGTGGATCGCCCCGGCGCACGCCGCCCCGATCGCCAGCGCGACGCGGGCCCACGCCACGCCGCCCGGCCCGGTGTCGAGCGTGCCCGACATCGCGGCCTCCGGGAAGATCGACGCGAAGAAGAAACTCGCCGGGTTCAGGGCCGCCAGCATCGGGCCGATGCCCTGGATGTCGGCGCTCTTCCAGCCGCACAGGCCCACGATGCCCGCGATGACACCCACCACGCCCACCGTGCCGACGACCGAGCCGATCGTGCCCTTGCTCTTGAGCGACCAGTGCAGCCCGATCATGACGCAGAACGCGATGAACGGGATGAGCACCAGCGCCGCCGTCAGTCCGGCGAACGGCAGCACCATCGGCACGTCGGTCGGCACCGTGGTGAACCGCACCGGCACCGTCACCCCGCCCTTGCCCAGCCCGTCGGTCAGCACGTAGAGCCCCGCGGCCAGCAGCGTGCCGATCGGCACCGCGAGCAGCGGCAGCAGGTAGGCGATCAGCCCCCGAAGCTTGCCCGAGAGGTACATCGCCGGCGTGATCGGCGTGGTCAGGATCAGGTCGAGCGTGCCGTCCTCTCGCTCCCGGCTCACCGCCGTCGCCGCCATGTTGATCGCGATCAGCGTGATCACCGCCGACTCGGTCCAGACCACCGCCAGCATGATCTGGCGGAACTCGGCCTTGGAGATCCCCCCACCATGCAGCGCGGCGACAAGCCCCACACCCCCCAACGCCCCGAGCACCACGAACGACCAGCGCGCCAGGATCTTCCAGAACGTGCTGTTCCGCGCCGCCGCCTCGCGCCAGGCGATCGGATTGCTCGACACCGTCCGGGGCGGGCGGTACTCGCTGCCCGAGGCGCCCAGGCCCATCATCCGCCGATACCACGGCACGCCGCTCGTCCGCGTCGCGGCTCTTTGCAGCCCGCCCGCACGGACGGTGAACGTGCTGACCACCAGCAGCACCAGGCTCACGCCGCTGCTGGCGACACACCACGCCGTCACCGGGTGCTCGAGGAACAGGGCGGTGAGGCCCGTCTGCGTCCCGGCCTCGGCCCTGGGATAGCTCGCCGGGTTGAGCAGCGCCCGCAGCGCCAGGAACGGATTGACCCCCGTCCACCACGTCACGCCCGACTTCCCCGTGGAATGCGAGAGCGTGTCGAGCGCGGCCGTGATCGCGAGGTAGCTGACCACCACGACGTAGAACGTGAACACCGCCCGCCGCCCCACGATCCGGCTCACCGAGAGCGCGATCGCGATCGAGCCCACGAGCAGCGCGGCGCACCCCGCGACGAGGTAGCTCGCGAAGATCGACGACGCGGGCACGCCCCCAAAGTACTGCGTCGTCGCGAACAGAGGCAGGCTGGCGAGCAGCAGGGCCAGGATGAACAGCAGCCGGCCCAGCAGGTTGCCCAGGACAATCTGCCCCGCGGTCAGGGGCGTGGTCAGCAGGATGTCCCACGTCTTGGGGTTGGATTCCTGGGCGATCGCGCTCGCCATAAACACGGGGGCGAGGATGCAGATCAGGGCGATCTGGAGATAGGCGATCCTGGTGAAACTCGACGCCCCGGCCTCCGCCAACTCGCGATAGCTCGGCGCCCCGCCCCCACCGCCCGCGCCCAGCAGCAGCGACCAGAGCAGAACCACGATCAGCACGGCGAGATAGGCCGAGCGGATGAGGTTGTGGCTCTTCCGCCTCGACCCGTTCTGAACCAGCCGGACCGCGATCGGGTTGAGCGGCACCAGCCTCAGGAACCAGCGCAGGATCACCGGCATGGGCGATGGTACGTCGCGGGGTGGTCTCTGGTTGCCGTACGGAGGGAGATTGGGTTGGGCGGGGCGTTGAGGTGTGCCCTCGGTCAACGATGCGGGGTGGGGTGCCACTGCTCGCCGTCCTCGGCGCAGCAGGGCTCCGAGCAGACGATCGCACGCTGTGCATCGTCACGACCGCGCCGAGGACGGCGAGTCGTGGCACCCGCATCCAGGGCGAACTCGCTCACCCTTTCTCCGCCAATGCCTTATGCATCGCGTCGATGAGCTGTTCGATGTCGAAGGGCTTGAAGAGCACGCTCGACATCCCCTCCTGGCTCGCCCGCACGATCGAGTGGTGAGGGTCGTAGCCGAACCCGGTCATCAAGATCACCGGGGCCCTCGCGCAGTGCTTGCGCACCGCGCTGAATACCTCGTAGCCGTTGTGGTCGGGCATACGGATGTCCGTGATCACGATGTCGTAGTCCTGCCCCCCCGCCGCGATCCCCTCGAGCAGGCCGATCGCGTCGCGGCCGCACGTCACGACGTCGGCATCGCAGCCGCGTGCCTTCAGCACGGCCTGGATGACCTTGCAGATCTTCGGCTCATCGTCGGCCACCAGCACCCGCTTGCCCGACAGCACCGGATCGAGCCCGCGGACCTCCAGGGCCCGGTCGACGCCCAGCAGCGTCTGGGGTCCCGCGGCCACGTTCGCCACGCGCCCGCGGATCGCCTCGACGTCCTCGCGGATCCGGCCGAGGTGGCTCGCCGTCTCCGGGTCGAGCGACGATTCGCCAAGCAGATCGAGCTCCTTGACGATGTCCGCGAGCGGCTCCTCGAGTTCGCCGCCCATCCGGTCGCTCGCGGTCAGGTTGGTCGCGCTCCGCTCGACGACCAGCAGGTCGAGCATGTGCAGCGCGATCGCGATGTAGCGACCGAAGATCTCGAGGAACTGCTTCTCCTCGTCGTCGAACGCCTCGGCCTGCTTGCTCTCCACGTCCATGATCCCGATGATCCGGTCGTGCATCCGCAGGGGCACCGTGCAGCTCGACCGCGCCCCGTGCAGCCCGGGCAGAAACCGCTCGTCGCTCGACGCGTCGCGGCAGACATAGCTCCGGCCCGTCGCGGCGACGTAGCCGCTGATGCCGCTGCCCTCCTTCTCGGGCGAGAGATCGAGGTCGTGGATCTCGGGCGGAAGACCCGCCGAGATCACCAGCTCGAGCCTCTTGCGGGGCTCGTCGATCAAGAAGATCGCGAAGTGGTCGTAGTTGAGCACGTCGTGCATCACCCGCACGATCTTCTCTTCCATGAGCTGGAGGCGCTGATACGTGTTCCGCTCGCGCACCGCGGCGGCGTCCAGGCGCACCAGCTCCACCCCCGCCTTGTCGATCGCGTCGAGCTTGCGGGCGGAGCGGCGCGACGCGGTGATGTCACGCACGACCACCGCCAGCCGCTCGATCTGCTCGCCCTGGCCCTCGGCGTGCGAGACGCGCGCGGGCGTGATCTCCAACTCGTAGATCTCCTCGCTGCCCGTCGCCTCGACCTCGAAGCGGCAGACCTCCCGCTGCGCCACCCGACGCGCGACGGAGGCGTGGTGCTGGTCGAACCAGTCACGCGCCTCGCACAGGCACACCCCGATCTCCGCCCGCGACGCCTCATCGATCCGGCGGAAGAACCCGTTCGACCACAGCACCCGCCCCTGCCGGTCGGCCAGGCACACGCCCTCGCCGATCGCCTCGAACAGCAGGCGGCCCTGATCCTCATCCGGCGCCGCGGGCCGCGCCCCCTCCGAGTCGGCGTCAACCAACTCCGCGTCGAGCCCGCCCCGGAGCAGAACGTGCAGCAGCCCCTCGAGCGCCTCGGCCCGACCCCCGGGCGCTGCCTCGGCGTACGAATCCCCGAGCAGCACCGCGAGCGCGTCGTCATCCAGGCGACGCCCCCCGATCAGAAGCACCTTGCTCGTGGTCTTCGTCGTCACGACCTCGGATCCATCCCCGTCAAAGTCTAGCTGGGCCCAGGGTCCCTCAGAACAGACACGTCCCTGTAACCCCTCACGATCGGCTCAACCCTGATACGCTCTCAACCATTCTCATGATCCACGTGCACGAAGCGTCCAAATCCTTCGGCCGGACACGGGCCGTCCGGAACATGAGCTTCGAACTCCAGCCCGGCCTGATCACGGGCCTGCTGGGACCCAACGGGGCGGGCAAGACCACCACCATCCGCATGATCGCCGGCTTCCTCACGCCCGACGAGGGCCGGATCACCGTCGCCGGGCACGATGTCCAGGCCGATTCGCTGTCCGTCCGACGCCAACTGGGCTACCTCCCAGAGTCCGCGCCGCTCTATCCGGAGATGACGCCGCGGGACTACCTCGATTATCGGGCGCGGCTTTTCAATCTGGGGCGCACAGATCGGCGACAAGCCGTCGACCGCGCCATCGACCGGTGCCGGCTCGCCGACATGGCCCACAAACGCATCGGCGTGCTCAGCAAGGGGTACCGACAACGCGTCGGTCTGGCCTCGGCCCTGCTGCACGACCCGCCGGTGCTCATCCTCGATGAACCGACGAACGGGCTCGATCCTTCCCAGATCCGCTCGACCCGCGATCTCATCCGTGAACTCGCCCAGGACCGGACCGTGCTGCTCTGCACCCACATCATCCCGGAGGTCGAGCGCACCTGCGCCCGCGTACTGGTCATCGCGGCCGGCCGGCTCGTCGCCGACGACACGCCCGAACGCCTCGCGGGCGGGAATGCAAACCGGTTCGAGATGGTCTGCCAAGGCCCCGCCGACCCGGCGCTGCGCGAGTCGATCGCTCGCTATCTCCCGGGGATTGAAACAAGGCTCGCCGACGATGAACGCCCCGGCTGGGTGCGCGTCGAGGCCTCGGGGGATGGCGTCGAGGGCGAGGCGATGCACCGGGCGGCGGCCGACGCGGGCCGGGGCGTCCGCCTGCTGGCGCCCGTTCGCTCCTCGCTCGAAGAGCGGGTCGTCCGCCTGATCGACTCGGCCGAGACCTGCGTCGACGCAGGAAGCGAAGCGGAGAAGGCCGCCGGGGGATCGGCCTAATGCGTTCTATCGCCGCCATCGCGGGACGCGAACTCGGCGCGATGTTCCGCACCCCAGTGGGCTGGATCGTCACCGCGCTCTACACGCTGCTCACCGCGGTCGTGTTCACCATGCAGGAGGTCCGGCCCGGTGAGCCCGCGACGCTCCGCTCGTTCTTCGCCCCCTCGGCGTGGCTGCTCATCGTCGTGGCCCCCGCCGTCTCGATGCGCCTGTTCAGTGAGGAGTTCCGCTCCGGCACCGTCGAGCCCCTGCTCACGGCTCCCGTCTCCCGCCTCGGCGTGATGCTGGGCAAGTACGCCGGCGCGGCGGCCTTCATCGTCTGCATGCTCATCCCCACGCTCGCCTACCCCGCCCTGCTCGCGTGGGCCGCAGACGGGCCGATCGACTGGGGGGCGGTCGCGTCGGGCTACGTGGGGCTCGTGCTCGTCGCGCTGGTCTATCTCGCGGTGGGCACGCTGGTCTCGACGACGACCGACAGCCAGGTGCTCGCGTTCCTGGTCACGCTCATCGTGCTGCTGCTGGTCATGATCGCCTCGGGTCCGGGCGCGCTGCGGGCCCCGGTCCGCCTCGCCCCGATCCTCGCGGAGTTCTCCGTGCCGCGGCGGGCGGCTAACTTCGCCCGGGGGGTCGTGGAGACGAAGGACGCGGTCGCTCTGCTCGCCGCGTCGGGGTGGATGCTCGCCCTCGCCTGGGTTTCGCTCATGCTCCGGGAGGGCCGCTGACATGCGCACGACGCTCGCCATACGCGCCGGTGTGCTCGCCCTCGCGGCGACTGTCATCGCCGTCTCGCTCGCGGTGCTCGGCTCGAACACCAATGCCCGCTTCGACCTCACCTTTGCTCGCCGGCACGAGCTGGGCGAGCGCACCATGGCCCGCCTGCGCACGCTCGACGAGCCGCTGGAGTTGGTGGTCGCCGTCGACCGGCGCCGGATCGACCGGCGGGCCCGCGACCGGGTCGACGACGTGCTCGCCGCGTTCGACCACGCGTCGCCCGATCTCTCGGTCACCTTCATTGACACGGGCTCGCCCAGGGGACCTGAGCTTTACGACGACCTGCTCGCCCGACTCCGCGTGCGCGAGGCCCCCAGGCGTCAGCAGCTCGAGGATGAGGCCGCCCGCCTGATCGCCGATGCGAACTCGCTCGAAGCCGAACTGGGATCGCTCGACACCGCCGCGAGCACCGCGGCGGGGGTCGCGACCGCCCACGCGCCGCGGCTCCAGCAGTTCGCCGCCTTCGCCCGCGTCGCGGCCAAGCAACTGGGCGAGGCGGCGGACGCGGCGGCGAGCGACACCGAGAAGGCCCGGGCCGCGGCGGGGGTCGCCGGCAAGCTCGCCCCGCAGTTCGAGGTCGTCGTGGGCGAACTGGGCCAGATGGAGGGCGACCCGCCGAGCGACGAGGCTCGCCTCCGTGTCCGCAATGCCGCTCGCGTGGCCGACTCGATCCGCGGCCACGCCGCGGCGTTGGCGCAACGGGGCGCAAACCTGGGACAGACCGACCTCGACCGTGTGTCCAAGGCGCTCGAGACCGGCGAGGCGGCGCTGCTCATCGGCCCGCCCCGCGACGCCGGACCCGGCCTGGTCGCGATCGACCTCGACGAGCTGTATCCCCCTTCGGAGCTGTTCGACGTCGGGGGCGCCGCCGCGGAGGCCGCCACCGCTGACCGCGCCGAGCAGCTCGCTTCCTCGGCCCTCGCGGTGCTCGCCGACCCGGCTCGCCCGGTCGTTGTTTTCGTGCACGGCGTCATGCAGCGGTGGGTGGGCCAGGCCGGGGCGCTGACGGGCCTGCTCGAGCGGCTCGCCCATGAGGGGATCGACTACGCAGAGTGGGCCGCGGCGATCGAGCCGAGCCCGCCCGACCTCACCGAGATCGACCCCTCCGGCACACGGCCCGTGGTCTACGCGATCATCGGGCCCGACTCGACCACGACCGCCCGGCCGAGCGACCCAAACAGCAAGTCGGGCACCGAGATCGCCCAGCGCATCGGCGAGGTGGTCAGGGGGCTCGTCGACCAAGGCAAGCCCGTGCTCGTCAACCTCGCGCCGTCGGTCTTCCCGACGTTCGGCGACGCCGACCCGGTCGCGGACCCGCTCGCGTCCTACGGGATCACGGCGCAATCCGGCACCCCGATCTTCGCCAGCACGCCCGGGGCGAACGGCCCGATCGCCTCGACGCTGCACAGAGTCGTCCCGGAGCGCAACGACCAGGCAATCTCCGACGCGATCGCGGGCCTGCCGATGGCGATCGAGCGGCCCGTCCCGCTCACGCTGGATGGGGATGCGATGGCGCTGCTCACCCTGCCCGCCTCCGACGACCGCTGGGCGGAGACGCAGTGGCTCCGCTACTTCCGCACGCCCGCCAACCAGCGCCACCTGCTGCCCGACCAGCCGCGGTTCGATGCCGACCAGGGCGACGCCCGCGGTCCCTGGATCATCGCCGCCGCTGGGCGCGGGCCGTCGACCAGAGGCGAGCGACCCCGCGCCGTCGTCGTCGGCGCCAACACCTGGTTCCTCGATCGCGCCTGGCGTTCGCAACAGGTCGTCAACGGGCGGCCCCTGCTCGTCAACCCGGGCAACGTCGAGTTCTTCGACGCCGCCGTGCTCTGGCTCGCGGGGCGTGACGAACTGATCGCCCCCAGCCCCTCGGCCCGGCCGATCGCCCTGATCCGCCCGATCTCACCCGGGACGCTGGGCGCGATCCGATGGGGGCTCATCGGTGGGCTGCCGCTGCTGATCCTGATTGCGGGCGGCGCCCACCGCGTGATGCGCGGATAGTCGACGATCGGTGCCCCGCAGATCGGGCCGGTCGGCCCCCGACCGCCGGTAGGCCTGCTGCACGGGCGTGCCACCGCCGCACTCGGGACAAAAGAAGATGCCGTAGCGAGGCGAGAGCCCGTGCAGGCTGTAGCCGCAATGAGCGCACCCGACGAGCGAGGTGCGGGGCAGGCAGGCGATGTAGAACCCGATGACGACGACAAGGGCCGTGTAGGGATACATGATGCTGCGGAGAACCGGAAGGAAGATCGTCCCGCCCGACCAGTCGCTGAGCAGGCCGTGGAGATAGTTCAGCCCCACAAGCCCCGCCAGCCCCATCAGCACCGCCAAGAACCCCCCGACCCGCCGACGATGACGGGCGGCGGCGACCCAGACGACCAGGGCATAGCCGACAAACAGGGGGATCACGGGGCACTCCTCGGGAACACCCCATCGTAGTGAATCCCCTCGCGCATTCACACAATCAGCACCCGGGCTTCTGCCCCCCGTGCCTTTGTGCCTGCGTGCATCAGTGCCTTCTTCTCACCGCCCCTGCCTGAAGAACGTCCGCAGCGAGTCATAGATGTCGTCCTTGCGGTTCACCCGGCTGGTGATGATCCTCGGGCCCTGTTTGTCGGGCGACCCCTTCGGGAACGCGTCGTGCAGGACGTTGATGAAGTTGCCCGACCCGTAGGCCGAGGCGACCTGGCAGTAGCCGAACATGTTGCTCGACGGGATCAGGTGCTCGTCGAGCAGCTTCACACAGAGCTTGTTGTCCGCCTCCGAGGAGTTGTCGCCGTCGGAGAAGTGGAAGAGGTAGATGTTCCAGTCGTTGGGGTCGTAGCTCTCGGCGAGCAGATCCTTGCACAGATTGAACGCGCTCGAGATGCGCGTGCCCCCGTCCTCGCGGATGGAGAAGAAGGTCTGCTTGTCGACCTCGCCGGCGCGGACATCGTGGACGACGTAGCGGCTCTCGATGCCCTCGTAGTTGCGCCTCAGCCAGGTGTCGATCCAGAACGCCTCGAGACGGACGAGTTCCTTCTGCTCGTCGCCCATCGAGCCGGAGACGTCCATCATGTAGACGATCACCGCGTTCGACTGCGGGGCCTTCACCTCGTTCCAGGAACGGAACCGCATGTCGTCGCGCACCGGGACGACGATCGGATCATCGGGGTCGTACTCGCCCATCGCGAGCTGGCGTTTGAGCGCCTCCTTGTACGACCGCTTGAAGTGCCGCAGCGCGCTGGGGCCCACGGGGCGGACGCCGGAGTACTTGTCCTTGACCGTCGTCAGGCGGTGGCTGCCCCTGGGCTCGATGCGGGGCAGTTCGAGTTCGTCGGCAAGGATGTCGGCGAGCTCCTCGAGGCTGATGTCGACCTCGGTGATGTGCTTGCCTTCTTCCTCGCCGCCCGCGTTGTCGCCAGAGCCGGGCTGCTGGCCGACGCTCTGGCCCTCCTCGCCCTCGCCCATGCCAACGCCGGTCGAGTTGTCGCCGTAGCGGAACGTCGGGATGTCGATGTCATGAACCGGGATCGAGACGAGCTTCTTGCCCTCGCGCCCGATCAGCTCGTCGCGCGAGAGGAACTTCCGCAGGTCCTTGCGGATCTTGCCCCGCACAATCTGGCGGAAGCGTTGGTGGTCCTGTTCGATCTTGCTGACCATGCGACCGTGCCTTCAGCCCGACCCGAAACGTCGATGCACGCAAGCGAGCCGTGGACGCAAGCCCGCGGAGCGCCTCTCTACAAACATACGACCCGAGTCATCGGCCGGATTCCGGGTCCGGTCCACCAGAAGCCGCCTGTTCGGGCGTCGGCCGGGCGAGGATCCCCCTCTCCGCACGCAAACGGGCCATCCGGCGGGCCGCCCACGCCGTCCCGACGAGGCCGAGCGGCAGCGACACGGTTACCTCCGCCGCCCGATTCACCACGTCGGCGAGCAGCCCGATCTGCACCGCCGAGGCGGCCCGCACGCCCCACTCGCGGATGCCCAGCCCGTTGCCCGCCAGAGGGATCAGGAACGCCGCCTGGCTCACCGCCGCGACGAACAGCGCCGTCTGGAAGTCGAGCGGCGAGCCGATCAACGCGAACGCGGCGGCGTATCGCCAGATCCACACCATCATGTCGAGGTACTTGAGCAGGGCCGACGTTGCCAGCCGCCACCAGAGCGGCCCGTGCGGACGCAGCGCGATCGCCGCCGCCCCCATCACGATCGGCGCGGGCACGCACCACACCCATCCCCACGCCCCGCCGAAGCGCACCAGGATCGCGATGACGAGCAGCAGCCCGATCGACACGCCTGTGAGCGAAACGGAGTAGACGAGCACCCGCGCCGAGTCGGCGTAGCGGATCTGGTTGACGTGCTTGTGGTAGGCGAGCCGCCCGAACATGCCGGGCCGCAGCGGCAGATAGTTCAGCAGCCACGCGCTGGCGATCAGCGCCAGCATCTCCCGCCACCCGACCGAGCCGTAGCGGTTCTGGAGCACCCAGAACGACGTGCCGACCAGCAGCCAGTTCACGAGAGGCAGCACGACGACCGCCGCGCCCAGCCACCAGGGTGCGTGCCGGGCCGCGTCGAGCGCCGAGCGGAAGTCGGCCCCGCCGCGGGCGATCACCCAAACAGCCGCGCCGAAAAGCCCCAGCCCGATCGTGAACCCGACGAGGCGTCGCAGGCGATGGGCCTTCATCGACGCCGGCCCGACCGGGACGGCGCCCTCGTCGGTGAGAGGCGGCGTGATCACGGCCCCCCGCGACCGGCCGCGGTCGCCTTGCTCGATCCCGCGAGCGCCGCGAGCCCCCGCCCCGTCTTCGAGTACGCGGGCCGGCCCTCACGCAGCCGATCGGACACCAGCGCGGCGAGCCTCACCAGCGATTCGTCCCCGCTCCCCGCCGCGGCGGCAAGCAGCGGGTCATCGGCGTCGGTGACGCGCGTGACCAGCACCATCGCCGCCACCACGCGGGGCGTCGACACCTTCCGAACCGCCTCGAGCCCCGTCTCCCGGCGCACCATCTCGTCAAACGGGGCCATCGCCGGAACCTGGCTTGCCGTGGGCAGCGCCGAGACCATCAACGCCCGCTCAGTGGGCCCAGCCGACAGATACCGTTCGGTCAGGGCCGAGACGACCCGCGCGGGCTCGTCGCCATCGCCCCGCCGCAGCCAGGCCGCCGCCGACTCGACCGCCGCAACGATGGTGTCGGGCGAGGCCGCGTCGCCCACGAAAGCCGCGAGGTCGGGCCCGGGAAGCCTCGCCTCGGGCCGGGTCGACCGCGTGAACTTCTCACTCGAATCGCTCAGCCCGTAGGGCCCGGCGACGTAGGCCCCGTCGCTGTTCAGCGTGGGCGACTGCCACCCCTGCCAACGCTGGCGGATGATCCCCCGGTTCGCCGCGTCGAAGATCATCCCGTTCAGCCCCGCCTCGACACCCACCTCGACCGACAGCTTTTCCGTGGGGTCAAGGCGCAGCCTCCGGTCCATGTCGACCACCACCGGCTGCGGCGGGGCGCCAAACTCGTCCACGTCGTCCGCGTCGACGCCGAGCAGGAACCGCGATGAGATCGTCCGGCTCGGCCCGATCGACAAAGGCCAGGGCGTCGTGTTCATCACCGTGATCTTCAGTCTCGCCCGCTCGCCCGGCGGAAAGTCGTCCTGCACGGGCTCGATCTTCAGCGACAGCATCTCGGCCGGGTCGCTGATGAAATGGTCCAGCGACGCGGGCACCTCGGCCACCAGACGCTGCATCCGCCGGCCCGCCGGCGTGACAGGATCCGTGCGGCCTGTCAACTCCATCGCGCGCGATCGGGCCCACGCCCCGAACGGCACGAACGACTCGTGCCTCAGGACATACTCATACTCGGCCGCCGCCTCGGCGTCCTTGCCCTCGGCGACCAGCAACTCGGCCCTGCATACCCGCATCGCGGGCGTCTTCGCCCCGATCTCCTGGAGGATCGCCCGAGTCGTGTCCAGGTCGCCCGTGCGCAGCGCCACCCACGCCTCCAGGGGCCGACGCAACTGATTCCACTTCTCCTCGCCGATGTACTTGGGGATCTGCGGGATGATCGACTGCGTCTGCCTGACGTCGACGTTCGCCAGCATCCGCATGAACTGGGCCGACACGAGCGTCGACGTGAACTCCTCGAACGCCTTCGCCCGCGACTTCTCGTCGTCCAGCGTCGTTGCTTCCTGGATCTTCTTGAACTCGTGCTCGGTGTACTTGTCGAGTTCGCGCAGGCCCTCCAGAACCGCGCTCTTGTCCATCGCGTCCATCGCCGCGATGATCCGGATCTTCTCGTACAGCGGGTCGAGGAACACCTCGTCGGGCGGCGTCAGCAGCCGGTCGGGCACGTCTCGCTGCTTGTCGAGCTCATACTTGATCCGCGCGTTGTCGCGGGCCAGCTTCAGCTCCTGCTCGATCGAGTCGAGCACGAACCGCGGGCCGTCGAGCAGCCAGCGCATCGCGAGTTCCTCCACCTTCTGCCGGGGCTGGACGAGCCCCGCCCGATAGAGGATCGTCATGCCGATCTCGTAGAACCGCAGCGCCTCCCGCATCGCCCCCTCGACCGCGAGCTCGCGCGAGATGCCGAAGTGCACGTTCGGGTCGATCGGGTCGGCCCACATCAGCTCGAGGTTCAGCTCGAGCTCGCCCGTCAGGCTGTCGGGGTCCTCGCCCGCATACTCGGCGAAGTAGCTCGACGCGAGGTGCCTCGCCTCCTTGTTCGTCTGGTCGAGGCTCGAGGCCAGCGTCAACAAGCTCAGGAACCTGTCGAGGTTGCCCTGCTCGCGCTCGATCAGCGCCGCGTCGACCGCCAGCCGGCTGCGCACCGTGTGGTCGATCGACACCCCGGCCGGGCCCAGCAGCTTCTCGTACAGCGCGAGCCTCTCCTCGGCCGTTTGCCTCTGCGCGATCCGCGCCGTGATCAGCCTGAGTTGGGCCACCGTATCCGAAGGATCGAGCGCTACGACACGCGCCGTCGCACCGGCCAGCAGCCCGGGCTCGCCCGTCCCGAACGCCGCGGCCGTCTCCAGGCGGGCGAGGTCGGCGTCCTTGGGCGCCAGCTCGCTGGCGATCCCGAGCAGGCGGGCCGCGATCTCGTAGTCCTCGGGCGTGGGCGACTCGGGCAGCCGCAGGTCGATCAGCGCCACCCGCGCCGCGTCGTCCGCCGCGGCCGCCGCGACCGGGTCATCCGCCTGGGCCGCGACGGGCCCCGCGGCGACGACCAGGGCGATCAGGAAGCCGGCGTGGCGGCCAACGCGTCGAACACCACCCAGCAGAACCAGAAACATCCGGCAAAGAGCATCAGGCACGAGGGGATCTCCACCAGCCAGCCCACGGACCGTCCGCCGCGGGGAAAGACTCGATCGGCGATCAGGACGCAGCACACGTGCTGTCCCAGAAGACACAGGGTGATCCCGCCGACCAGACACATCATCCGGGCCTCGGGCCACACCACAGGGCCCGAGAACACGAGCCAGAGCCCGCCGGCCCCGAACAGCACCGACCACGGCGCCGCCACGGTCACCAGCATCAACAGGCTCACACTCCGCGGCATCGCCATCGCAAACCTCTGTCGGCACAGTGTACGAGACCGCGCCAGACAGGGTTCGGGGGGGCGGGTTTCGGGGGAAGGCCCGGGGGTAGGGCCCGGCAGGCTCCTACGGCGTCTGAGCCGCGTCGGCGTTCTCGACCGCGTTCAGCAACGCCTGGGCGTCCTGCACGTCCACCGTCGAGTTCGCCGTCAGATCGGCATCCGGCGACCTCGCCGCGAACCGCTCGATGTACGCCGCGATGTCCGCCGCGTTCACCACGCCGAACGGCTCGACCGTGTCCACCAGGCTCACGTTGATCGACGACATCGACGCGGCGGAGAGCCCCCCTGACCCGGCCTGGGCCATCTGCTGGGCCAGTTGCTCGAGCACGTCCTGCTCTTCCTGGGTGAGCGCATGGCCCGGCACGCTGGGGCAGCCAGACACGAACGCCCCGACGAACGCGGTGATGTCCGCCAGGTCGAACAGCTCGTCGTCGTTCACGTCGGAGACGACCGGATTCATCGCAAGGAACTGCTCGACGAACATCGTGATGTCCGCCAGGTCGAGCAGGCCGTTGCGGTCCAGGTCCGCGCTGCAGTACACCGTAATGGTCACCTCGCCGGCCGCCCACGCTGTCTCCGCCTTCCGCACCGGGGTCGCGAAGTCCTCGATCGGCGTCGAGCCCAGCACCGTCGCCCCCGCCCGGTCGATCCTGATGACGTAGTCACCGGTGATGTCCGGCATCACGAGCGACCCGTCGGCCACGGTCGCCCAGCCCGACAGCCCGACGTCGGTCTCGGGGTCGATGGTCTGCCCGAACCGGAGATCGGTCGAAGCGAGCCCCGCGGTGTTCTGCCCGCCCCCGATGTCGCGCAGGCCGCACTCACCGGCATCCCCACCGAACGCCGAGGTGTCGTCCTGGTTCAGGCGGGCGAAGCCGAGCGGGGGCTCGAACGAGGCGAAATCGGCGCCCCCCACGCCCTGCTCGAAGGTGAGCGGCGCCGGGTGGGCGCCGTCGGCCCCCAGATCCACCGCGATGAACGCGAGCCCCAGCGACGAGTCGGTGACGCTCGCGCTCAGCTCCCACGTCAGCCGACGCCCGCCGTTGATCTCCACGCTCGACGCCAGCGGCTCGTTCAGGTCCGACCCGACCGCCAGCAGCGAGAGGTCGACGTGCTGGGCCTGCGCCACCGACGCGGCCGCGAGAAGAGCGATGCACGAGGTGCGGTTCATGCGGTCTTCCTTTCTCCGGTGCGCCGCCGCCTCGCGGCGAGCAGCCCCCCCAGCCCCATCGCGCCGAGGACGCCCGGGGCCGGGGCGATGGTGTACGTGGGATCCGTCACGAACGTGTCGCTCAAGCTCTCATTCGGCACGTCGAGCGTCAGTTGCATGCCGCCCACGGCATCTCGAAACGCCGAGACGCTTCCGGGGCGAACCGTTCCGTCCGGATTGATGAGCGCGCCCGCGTCGCCATAAAGAGTGAGGATCGCCGAAACCGTATTGAATGAATTGTCGAGGAGTCCGATGCCGGTGAACTGGATGATATCGGTGTTGTAGACATATTCGCCGGGCGCGAGAAAGTAGCCCGTGTGCTCCGCCTCGAAGATGATCTCGATAAAGTTGTTTCCGAATGTCCCCGAGTAGGTTGCGGTCACAAAGCTCCCGCCGAACGAGTCCGGCGAGATCATCCCATCGTCGTCGACCGCGAACACCGCATTCATTGCGACGGAATCGCCAAGCGACAGGGCCCCCAGGCGATCGACAAAGACGGCGTTTCCCGGATAGCCAACGAGAGACGGATAGTAGACCGCCGCGTCGATGGCGCCTGTTGCCCCAACGGCGATCGAGTATCCGCCAAAGGCGGACTCGCAAAGCATCCCCACCACAACCGAAAGCGACCACAATGAATGCCGGACAAAAATACCTGTTGTTCCACACATATTATCCGCCAGTATAACAGTTGTTTCTCTGTGTAAGAAGGAAATCGTACGCCCCCTCTAGTCTACGAAACCGCACATTGTCGGGGTAGGCCGGTTCATGTAAATCAGAGCAAGTATTGAAGCAGTATGCAGGAGAAACAATGAGGATTAACCCGCCCCAGGTGCCAAATGACTCACTAAGAATTCCGGTCGCTTCTGTAAAGTAACTATAAAAATTGACACAGCCATTCTCGCAAAAGTCGCCGCTGATGCCATCGTACGGGTTGTAGACTTCCTTCCATTCATTCAAGAAGTCGCAGTATCCAACGATGATGTTATAAATCCCAAGACCCTTTCCGATCCAGCCGCAGATCTCCGTGGCTTGATTCACCCAAAAATGGAGCTCCGGGCCAACCACATCGGAAACAGGTATATTGTCGACTTCGTAGATATACTGTGTTGTTGTCGTTGTTCTTCTTTCATACCATATTTCCACAGCTTCATAAGATTCAACGTAGCGCATCTTCATTGTTGGGCCGCCATCGCCAAAATCAATCTCTAGGTAAGTCGTGTTCTCCACGAAGATGGATTGGTAGCGGATGAGTTCGCGGGTCTCCTCGAACTCCAGCAAGCGCAACCGGGATACCTGGAAAGTCTCTTCAAGAAGTGGTTTGAGAACTCTGTCGAGGTATGTTTCCGCCATCGTGTTAAGGAACCCCTCGGCGGTGCGATAGAAATCGTCACGGTCCTGCAGTTCATCTGCAGCAAGGTAGGGGTCGAAGCCATCCCCATCGTTCGGTGTTGAAACAGCAAGAGGGTGCAGGTCGGTTTGGGCAGTTAGCCCATCAAAGAGGGATGGGCTTGAACCGGCGCCGGATTCCGAACCCGCCGCCGGCATGGCGCCGAAGAGCGATGTGTACTCCCCTTCGTCGAGGAAATGGTCACCATTCTGGTCGCCAGTTGCCGCAAGGTCAAAGACAAAGTCGATCTCGAAGCGGTCGATGTTGTCGTAGTCGCATGCATCGAATAGGTGGAGCACGACCCCCGAGTAGTTGGGGTCGCCCGGATCGGCGGGGTTGACTGTGGCGTCGTCTGGTGTGCCGACGAGTCTGTAGCCCGGATAGCCGGCATCAGACAGATCGTTCGGGTTGTAGAACACCTTCACGTCGCCGTTTGGCGTTGCGTACCCGTCGCTGAGAAAGAACTGACTTAGGCCAACGTTGGTGTAGGTCGTCAGGAGATCGTCAGAATCCGTTCCAATCAGAACTTCCTGGCTGCCCTGGTAGATCCGCGACTTGATCGACCGCAACTGCGTCGCGCCGGGAAGATCGAACTTACGGGATTCGTCCGCGTGCGGCGTGCCGACACGCTGAAGCCGAACACCGGCGATGTATCCCCCGGGCGCCACCACGCCGCCACCATTGCCGCACGAAAAGGCGCCTGCTTCCCAGGGAAAAGGCCCGGACTCTGATTCAACGGTCAGCCGCACCCGCCGCTGCACGGCACTGAGCGAGACGGTATCAAGCCGCGCACGGAGGGGCAGGGCATCGCCGTTGTCGTTGACCGTCGGACGCAACTCTGTCCACCCGGTGTCGAGCGCGACGACTTGCGCAGGCCCGACATCGGTCTTGTGAATAGTCTGGAAATTATATGGGTAATGAAAGTACTGCGGACCATTGGTCCAGCCGAGTTCGACGCTCATCTCGGGTGGCAACGCATCACACTGACCGACCGACCGACCCGTCAGCAGGGCCGCGACCAGAAGAGTGATGATGACAAGCGACGCGCTGCGATTCGGCACAACTGCTCCTTTCGCCAACGGACGCGGACAAGCCCGCCCATACCCCGCGGGAAGAGCCGGCTTCCGATCCGTCCTCGCCCAAGTTAGGGGAGAACCCAGAGTGGCACAAGTCGAATTCCGAACATTCATAGAATCTTGGTCGGGTTGGTGCGCCAAAGCGAACCGAGGGCCCAACGCGAGGCAAAGCCCCGCCCCGCGCTCCCGCCGGCCTATAAAGGCAGACCGATAGCCCCGGAATGCGGGCCGCCGGGTCTTACCCCAGCGCCATCGTCATCAGGAACTCGGCGTTCGACTTCACCTTGCCCAGCCGGCTCTTGAGCAGCTCCATCGCCTCGACGACGTTCATGTCGGCGAGCACCTTGCGCAGGCGGTAGACCAGCTCGAGCTCCTTCGGGTCCATCAGCAGCTCTTCGCGACGCGTGCCCGAGGCGGCGACGTCGATCGCCGGGTAGATGCGCTTCTCGACCAGGCGGCGGTCGAGGTGGAGCTCGCTGTTGCCCGTGCCCTTGAACTCCTCGAAGATCACCTCGTCCATCTTCGAGCCCGTGTCGACCAGGGCCGTGCCGATGATGGTGAGGCTGCCGCCCCGCTCGATCGCCCGGGCGGCGCCGAAGAACTTCTTGGGCCTCTGCAACGCGTTCGAATCGAGGCCGCCCGACATGATCTTGCCCGAGTGCGGGATGTTCGCGTTGTACGCGCGCGCGAGACGCGTGATCGAGTCGAGCAGGATGACCACGTCATCACCGAACTCGACCATCCGCTTGGCCTTCTCGATCACGACTTCAGCGACAGCCACATGCCGGTCGCTCTGCTCGTCGAACGTGCTCGCGACGACCTCGACCGACGGCTCGGTGTTCCGCTTGAAGTCGGTCACTTCCTCGGGCCGCTCGTCGACCAGCAGCACGATGATGTGCACGTCGGGGTAGTTCTTCGTGATCGCCTGCGTCATCTTCTGGAGCAGCACCGTCTTGCCCGTCCGGGGCGGGGCCACCACGAGCGCGCGCTGCCCCTTGCCCACGGGCGCCACCAGGTCGACGATCCGCATCTCGATCTGCTTCGGATCGGTCTCGAGCACGTACCGCTGCTCGGGGTGCAGCGGCGTGAGGTCCTCGAAGTGCACCAGGTCGTGGATCTCGTGCGGGTCACGCCCGTTCACCGTCTCCACCCGCAGCAACGCGAAGTACCGCTCGCTCTCCTTCGGCGGGCGGATCGCCCCCCGCACCGTCATCCCGCGACGCAGCCCGAATCGGCGGATCTGGCTCGGCGAGACATAGATGTCGTCGGGACCGGGCAGGTAGCTCTGCTCGGGGCTGCGAAGGAAGCCGAACCCGTCCGACATCGTCTCCAGTGTCCCCTCTCCATACATGATGCCCTGGCGCGTCGCCCGCGCCTTGAGCACCTTGAAGATCAGTTCCTGTTTGGGCGTGTCCTTGAAGTCCTCGAGCCCCTCCTTCTCGGCGACCTTGAACAGCTCGTCGAGTTCCATCCGCTGGAGCTCGCCGATCGTGATCTGGTCCCCCTCTTTGAGTGGGCCCATCTCCGCCGCGATCCGCTCAAGCTCGGCCGCCTCGCGCTCCAACTCCTCGTCGCTGGGCAGCATGTTGCTGCCGTAGCGGGTTCCGTGACCGCCACCGCCGCCGCCACCCGGGTTGCCCGACGAGCCCTTCCGCTTCTTCCGCTTGCGGCGACGCCCCTCGCGGCCCTCTCCACCCCCCGGAAGGCCGCCCTGCCGCTCGGCCTCACCGTCGCTCGGCGCCGGGCCGCCCTGAGATTCGCCCTGGGGCCTGGCCTCCGGCCTGGGCTCCGGCGCCGCCTCGGCCTTGGGCTCGGGCTTCGGCTCGGCCCTGGGCTCGGGTTTCGCCTCGACGCCCGCATCCGCCGGCTTCTTCGCCGTCTTTCGACGCGGCCTCTTCGCCTTCGATTCGCTGTCGACAACCGCCTCAGTCTCCGATTCCGCCATGGAAGGATTCCCTTCGGGATGCACAGGGCTCCGGGCTCCGTCCCCGGGCCGATCTCAGCCAAACCCCACGCGCCAAGCCAAGTCTCGTAATGCGGATGGGGATGTCCCGTGACGCTCGGCCCCGCACCCGATTCGGGCCGACACAGGCCGCGGCTCGGCCGCCGCGGCGGTCGACACATCGGAGTTGTCAACGGGAACCTGAAACGCGTCGGATCTGGTCAAAGGCCTCGCGGACCCCGGCCCTCAGGGCGTCCGGGTCGCCCGCGTTCCGTACAAGATAATCCGACCTTCGACGCTTCTCATCAAGGTCCAGCTGCGCTTTTTCTCGCCTCTCCAGTTCCGCCTCATCCCACCCCCGCGACCCCGAAACCCGCCTCAGACGCTCCGCCCGGGGGCAATCCACGAAGATCACCGCGTCGCACTCCGCGTGCAGACCCGCCTCGAACAGCAGCGGTGCGTCGATCACGAACCCCGCCGCCCCCTCCTGTACCGCGCGTTCATAGAGAGCCACCCTTGTCGATTTCAGCCGCGGGTGGATCACCGACTCCAGCCACACCCGCTCTTCCTCGTCGGCAAACACGATCTTCGCGACCGCCGACCGGCTCACCGTGCCGTCCGCCTCCACCACGCCCCCGCCCCATCGCTCGACCAACAAGCCCTTGACCGGAACCTGTTGCAGGCAGGCCTTCGCCTCGCTGTCCGAATCGCTCACCACGCAGCCCAAATCGGCCAGAAACCGGGCGACCGTGCTCTTGCCCGAGCCGATCCCCCCCGCCAGCCCGATGACCGGGACCCTCGCCCGGCTCACGCCGCCGCCTCCAGCCCGCCGACCGCCGACCGCACGCGCCGCAGCCGCTCGGAGGGCCGCCCGATGAGCAGCCAGACCACCTCGTAGCCCCCCGTCCCCGCGGTCGCGAACCCGATCGACCCCAGCCCCAGCACGCGCGGCAGCACCGGGCGATCGAGCGCCATCGACTGGAGGCGCGACAGGTTCAACTCGTCCCGCCGGCGGTTCAGCACGCCGTGCTCGGCCCAGATCACCCCGTTCGTCAGCCCGTAGATCCGTGCCGCCCAGTCGGCGACCGACCAGAGCAGGCGGGTGAGCACGGCGAGCCCACCGACGAGCGCGACCATCCCGACGCTCGGACCGGCGCCCAGCCCCGCCCACTGCCAGGTCTTGCCGCCGATCACCGCGACGACGCAGGCAAACGCGATCAGCACCACGTGCCTCAGCGGGCGGATGAGGATGAACAGCGGATGGGGCCGCAGCACGAAGCCCACGCCGAGGTCGACCGGGGTCGGCCCGAGCCCGCTCATCCCGAGGCTCCCCCGCCGGAGCCCGAAGGCGAGCCGATCGCCGCCTCGGGGTTCAGCGTCCCGATGTCGGGCAGGTTGCGGTAATACCCGTTGTAGTCGAGCCCGTAACCCACGACGAACTCGTCGGGGATGTCGAACCCGAAGTAGTCGGGCTCGATCGGCGCCTCGCGTCTCGCCTTCTTGTCCAGCAGCACCACCGTGCGCACCGACGCGGGCGATCGCTCCATCACGAGCGACCGCACCAAGTGCAGCGTCCGGCCCGAATCGAGAATGTCGTCAACGAGCACGATGTGCTTGCCCTCGAGCGCCGCCGGCAGCTCGCCCCGCAGGTGGGCCCCCTTCGACTCCATCGTCTCGCCGGGGTAGCTCGAGACGGTTACAAGTTGCATACTCAGCTTCATCGGCAACCGGCGGATCAGGTCGGAGACGAACACGATCGACCCCGTCATGATCGGGATGAACACCACCCGGTGCTCCTCCTCGCCGGCCCCCTCGGCGGCCAACTCCCGCCGCAGGTCGGCCGCCAGCCGATCGGCGATCTCGCCCACCCGCTCGGCGATCCGGTCACGGTCGATCAGCACACGTTCGATATCGCGGAACATAGATGACAATAGGGACCAGGGACCAGGCACCGGGCACCGGGGCTCAGGTTTCCAGGCTCCTAATCAATCCGGCTAGGACACGACCGGCTTCGGCCAGCTTCTCTCGTGTCTCGTCGTGCTCGGCCTTTCCGAAATAGCCGAGCTTTTCCGCGATCAACAGCTGCGTTTCGACCTCGTTCAACGATCCGCGAGCAACCCGCAGAAACCGGGTGTATTCCTGCCGGCTCCCACGCCCGTACCCCTCGGCGATGTTGCTCGGCACCGACACCGCCGCCCGGCGCAACTGCTGCGTCGGCCCGAACCGCTCGTCCGACGGGAACCGCTGTGTGACCCGATACACGTCGATGCACGCAGATACCGCGAGTCGCCACGCCACCAGATCCTCGTACGACTTGATCCCGTCGCTCACTTCCGCCGTCTCCCCCGCCCCCTGCCTTTCCTGGTCCCTGGTGCCCGGTCCCCGGTCCCTAATGCCTCAACTCCCCCCGCTGCCTCATCTCCGAATACCGCTGCATCGAGTTTTCCAGGATCGCGTAAGCCGCCTCCGGGGGCAGCAGGTCATCCACCTCGACCACCTTGCCCTCCAGCGTCTTGTAGTCCTCGAAGAACCGCTTGAGCATCTTCATGGTGTGGGGCGGGAACTCGCTGGCCGTCTTGTAATGGCTGAACTCGGGGCCGTTGTGGATCACCGAGATGATCTTGTGGTCCGGGTCGCCGTCATCGATCATCGTCATCATCCCGACGATCCGCACGTCGCACACGCAAAGCGTGGGGATCTTCTCGGCGCAGAACACGAGGATGTCGAGCGGGTCGTGATCCTCCGCCATCGTCTGGGGCACGAACCCGTAGTTGGCGGGGTAGTACACCGCGCTCGACAGCACTCGATCGAGCCGCAGCAGGCCCGTCTGCTTGTCGAGCTCGTACTTGTTGGAGGAGCCCTTGGGGATCTCGATGACCGCGCGGCAGTGCTGCGGGAGCGAAAGACCCGGGACGGAGGGGGTGACGTCGTGCCAGGGGTGGATCATGCCGGAGGATAGGGTCCAGGGACCAGGGATCGGGCACCAGGGGAAACGCAATCCGCCCCCCTCTCCCCGGCCGCCGGGGAGAGGGCCGGGGTGAGGGGCTCCCCGTTCTTCAAGCATCCTTGCTCCGCCACATTCGATCTTGACGAGGCATGAAGAATGGGACGAGATGGAGCCCCTTGTATGTTCCCCATGTTGTAGAAGTATCGTTCATCCGGTGATCGTCGAAGCGAGCGTCGCGAGCGGAGGCGATCACCGGTTCGGGTCGCGAGACCGTCAGCCCCTTGGTCTTCGAGACCGTGGGTGAGCCTGGTCCCGGCCCGGTCATGTCCGAGCCCGAACAGTCGCCGGGGCCTCGAGCCCGCATCTGCAAGGAAGGGACGGTATGGCATCTGACGTGTACTTCGTCGGCATCGACGTCTCCAAGAAGTGGCTCGACGTCGCCTCGACCCGGGGCGGCGATCCGGTCCGGTTCCCCAACACCCCGAGGGACGCCGCTCGGTCATCGAGCACGCCGGAACCCCGGCCGGCATCGTCGTCGAGGCCACCGGCGGGCACGAGCGGTCGCTGGTGGCCGAGCTGGCCGCCGTGGGTCTGCCGGTCGTGGTCGTCAACCCCGCGTCAGGTGCGCGACTACGCGCGTGCCACCGGGCGTCTGGCCAAGACCGACCGGATCGACGCGGCGATCCTCGCGCGGTTCGGCGAGGCGGTGCGTCCGGAGGTCCGCCCGATCCCGGACGAGCAGAGCGTGCAGCTGGAGGAGTTGCTGGCCAGACGCCGGCAGGTGCTGCAGATGCACGTGGCCGAGCGGAACTGGGTCTACACGGCCCGGAGCGACCGTGTGCGTCGGAGCATCGTGGGCGTGATCGAGCGTCTGGAGGCCGAGCTCCGGTCGATCGACGAGGACCTGGGCGACCTGATCCGCCTCGAGCCCGGTGTGGCGGGAGAAGCAGAATCTGCTCAAGAGCGTGCCGGGCATCGGCGACCGGACGGCGTTGACGCTGATCGCCCGCTGCCCGAGCTGGGGCGGGCCTCGCGTCGCCAGATCGCGGCGTTGGTGGGCGTAGCGCCGATCAACCGCGACAGCGGCGTGATGCGTGGTCGGCGGACGACGGCCGGTGGCCGCCCGCACGTGCGGAGCATGCTGTACATGGCCACGCTGTCGGCGACGAGGCACAACCCGCGGGTCCGGGCCCACTACAAAGCCCTGCTCGCGGCGGGCAAGGCCAAGAAGGTCGCGCTGGTCGCGTGCATGCGCAAGCTGCTGGTCATCCTCAACGCCATGCTCCGCGACGGAAAAACATGGCGGCAGACCGCCGATACGCCTTGACATCGAACACAGTCGCTCACCCCGCCCTCTCCCCGGCGACCGGGGAGAGGGAGGCAGAAGAACACGCGGCGGTCAATCCCGACTCGTATGGCAACACAACGGGTTCATGCCGGGGGGACTCGTTTGAGACAGGTGCCGCGCGTTGGGCTCGGGTGGGCGGGGCATCCACAGAGCACCAGGCCGGCGCATGAAAGAGGGCGCTCCGAAGAGCGCCCTCGCTTGGATTCAGTTGTCACGCGGGCTCAGGGGCAGCCGGCGATGAACGAATCGATGAAGGCCTGGATGTCGGCGAGGTCCCAGACGCCGAAGGGCTCGGCGAGGTCGGCCGGGGCGTCGTGGGCCAGGAAGGCGGCGATGAACATCTGGACGTCGACCAGATCGAGGATGCCGTCGCCGTTCAGGTCGGCGAGGCACGTGTCGGGCGCGACGCCGAGGATCTCGACGTCGTCGATGTTCCAGCCCGAGAAGAGCCAGGACGAGTCGGTCGAGCCCATAACCCACTTGACATAGACGGTGGCCTGGTTGTCGGCGACGTCAGAGATGTCGTACTCGAACTGCTGCCAGGACGAGTCGGTGATCGTCGCGTCGTTGGTCCAGACATCGGTCCAGGTCGTGCCGTTGTTGGAGACGCGGATGGTCGCGTGGTCATAGGCGGGCTGCTCGACGTTGAGCCAGCGCCAGAAGCGCAGGGAGACGTTGGTGAGCTGCGAGCAGTCGATGGCCGTGGTGGTCAGGTCGTACTCGCCCATGTTGTTGGTGTAGGCCCCGCTGAGGTTGTAGCCGTAGACGTTGGCGCCGGTGTGGCCGGAGGTCGGGTCGGGGTTGCCGTGGTCGCCGTTGCCGCCCGTCGGCTGGCCGTAGGCCCACTGGCCCTCGGTGGACCAGCCGGGGTTGGTGGCGAGGTCGTAGGAGTAGATCGGGGCAGGCACGCCGACGTCGACGCTGACGATCTTGTCCGAATCGCCGTCGTGGTCGGTCATGTTGACGAAGGAGACAACGGCCTCATAGTGCCCGTTGGGGAAGCTGTTGGCGCCGCTGTTGAGGCTGACGGTGATCTGGTCCTCGCCGCCGGCGGGGACGGAGCCGTCGGCGCCGGTGATGGTCAGCCAGCCTGCCGCGGTCGAGACGCTGTAGGACAGCGGGGTGTCAAGGTTGTTCTTGACGGTGTAGATCGCCGAGTCGGGCACGAAGGGGCCGCCGCGGGGCCCCTCGGCGGCGAGGCCTGTGCCGCGGATGGACATGCCGGTCTGGGCGGGCCAGAGGGTGTCCATGACGAGCAGGCCGGTGTTGGTGGGGTCGAGCCAGTCGCGGAGGCGGGTGGTTGAGGTGGTGCCGCCGTCCCAGGAGACGCTGAACTTGCCGTAGTAGTCGGAGGTCTGGCTGGTGCAGGAGGCGTATCCGCCGTGGAGCTGGCCGATGATGCGATGGTCCTGGTTGTAGAGGGGCGAGCCGGACGAGCCGGGCTCGGTGGTGCCCAGGTCCCAGTCGAAGATGCGGACGTGGGTGCCGTCACCGGGGGACGAGGTGCCGAGGTAGCTTGTCGTGGAAGTCGGGTCGTACTCGAAGCTGATGCGCTTCTCATCGCAGTTGGGGTGGTGGATGGCGACGGCGCTGCTGGCGTCGGCGCCGGTCGCGTCAAACCCGGAGAACGCGAGCTCCCACGCGGGGTCGAGCGGGTCCTCGATCTCGGTGAGCGTGAAGTCGCTCGTGCTGCGGGCGGCGCGGAAGATCACGCCGGAACTGAACTGGCTGAGCGAGCCGTCGCCGGGCCCACCCGAGGCGCCCGAGCCGGGCACGCGGCAGGTGGTGTTCTCGAAGTTCCAGTAGACCACGACGCTCGAGGCACTCGACGAGGTCACCGAGCAGTGGTAGGCGGTGAGGAAGTAGGGGGTCTGGTCTTCGGCGGTGTTGTTGATCAGTGAGCCCGAGCAGTACCAGGTCCCGCCCAGGGTGTAGACGCCCGACGAGGGGATCTCGGCCCGCCAGTCGTCGCCCTCGGGGCAGACGACGTCGACGTTGCAGGAGCCCGAGCGGGGCGCGTGCTCATCGAGCCCGAAGCCGCGATACGCGGTGTTGATCGAGGTCAGCTCGAGCTGGAGGTCGTTCTGCCGGTTGAAAGGTACGGTGACCTCGATGATCGCGTCGTGACCCGCGACGATCGGCGTCCAGAGCTCGCCGTGGGCGTCGTTGTCGGCGGCGGTGAACGGGCGGATGCCCGACTGGCCGTCGGTCTGGTAGATGTAGAGCCGACCACCCTCCGGCATCATGTAGCGGGTGAAGCCGAAGTTCATCGAGACGGCGTTGGGGCAGGTGACACGGAGTCGCCACATCACCGTGTCCTGGTCGACCTGCTCCCAAGCGCCGCTGTTGTCGGGCGTGAGCCGCGTGGGCTGCTCGAGCGCGAAGCGGGCGGGCATGCCCGCCTGCTCTTCGGCGTCGCCGAGCAGGGCGGCGGCCTGGACGTCGATCGCGCCCACGTTGAACGCGGGCAGCTTCGCGATCGGGATCGAATCGAATGTCTCGGCCGTCGGCTTGACGAAGTCGTTGCCGAGCGAGACGCCGGCGAGCGCCATCCCGGCGGCCGCGACGCACGCCATCAACCTCTCTTTTCTCATGTCGGGACCCTTCGAGCTTGGGATGAGCCGGCCCAGGATCGGGCGTCGGCACGCGCGCCGTCCGATCTCACCCTTCCGGCTTCACCGCAGTCAGCAGATTACCTCCCCGTAATCGGGGTAAACAAGAGTACTGTATCGGGAAGATCGTTATTACACAAGCGTCCGTGTTGCAGGAACATACCGACATTGCGGCATTTTCCCTCTCGACGCGGGCTTCATTTGGACAATTATCGGACGAGGTGCGGGATCAGTCGACGTGCTTGGTGGGCATGCTCGACAGCACGGCGTCGATGAGGCCGTATTCCTTCATCTCGTGGTCGTCGAGCCAGAGGTTTCGATCGCAATCCTTCAGGATCTTGTCCGTATTCTGGCCCGTCTGCTCGGCATAGAGGGTGTAGAGCCGCTCGCGGATGCGGAGCATCTCGCGGGCCTCGATCTCGAGATCGGTCGCCTGGCCCTCCATGACGCCGCTGAGCAGGGGCTGGTGCATGAGGTTGCGGGCGTTGCGTAGGGCGTACCGCTTGCCCTTGGAGCCGCAGGTGGCGATGACCGAGCCCATCGAGGCGGCCTGCCCGATGATGTAGGTCGCGACGTCGGGCTTGATGAACTGCATCGTGTCGACGATGCCGAGCCCGGCCGAGACCGAGCCGCCCGGGCTGTTGACGTACATGTGGATGTCGGCCTTGGAATCCTCGTTGGCGAGGAACAGGAGTTGGGCGACGACGAGGTTGGCCATGTCGTCCATGATGGGCCCGCCCACGAAGACGATGCGGTCTTTGAGCAGGCGGCTGAAGATGTCGTAGGCCCGCTCGCCCGAGCCTGATTTCTCGATGACGATCGGGACGAGCTGGTTCACCGCGTGGCTCACGG
This sequence comes from Phycisphaeraceae bacterium, assembly GCA_023898685.1. Taxonomy (GTDB): domain Bacteria; phylum Planctomycetota; class Phycisphaerae; order Phycisphaerales; family UBA1924; genus UBA1926. The sequence goes on along the minus strand of CP060234.1, from coordinate 1,205,611 downwards.
ATTGGCTCCCGTTGCAGGTGTTGGTGTTCACGGGCGATCTGGACATGGAGTAGATCTGGCTCACGACGCACCCCCCTCGGCCCCCTTGGGCGCGCGGGTGAGCACCTCGTCGACGAGGCCGTATTCCTTGGCCTCCTCGGCCGAGAAGTACTTGTCCCGCTCGCCGTCGGCGACGACGCGGTCGTAGGACTGGCCCGTGTGTTGGGCGAGGATCTCGTTGAGCATCCGCTTGGACTTGATGATCTGCTCGGCCTGGAGGCGGATGTCCTCGGCCTGGCCGGTCACGCCGCCGTAGGGCTGGTGGATCATGACCTTGGCGTGGGGCAGGCAGTAGCGCTTGCCTTTCTCGCCGGCGGTGAGCAGGACGGCGGCCCCTGAATAGGCCCGGCCGATGCAGTAGGTGGCGACGGGGCTGGAGAGGAACCGCATGGTGTCGTAGATGGCGAGGGTGTCGTCGACGGCCCCGCCCACGCAGTTGATGTAGAAGTTGATCTCCTGGCCTCGACGCTGATTCTCGAGGTAGAGCATCTGCATCATGACGCGGCTGGCGGTCTGGTAGTTGATCTCCCCGATGAGGAAGACGATGCGGTTTTCGAGCAGCAGCTCGTCGATCGTCATCTCGCGGGTGCGCTGGTAGCTGACTTGTGCGGCTGGCATGGTTCCCCCTGCGGGTTTCGGTGTCGCCCCCGGCGGTCTCCCCGAGGCCGGTGGGCCCCGGTGGGTGAATCGTGCGATCATACCCCCCGCTGAAGCGGATCCCGCGACTCGGGGTGGAAGGGAGCCCCGTTGCCGGTCTGGCCGGACCCTTCCTAGCATGTCCGATTCTGTGGGCCGCCCGCCCGATCGGGCGTCCACCGACCGGACAGCCCCCACCGGCCGCGGCGGAAACCCGCGACGCCGAACCACGAAAGACCATCAGTGCCGACCGCGGTTATCAGCGACATCCACGGCAATGCCGTCGCCCTCCGGGTCGTGCTGGCGGACATCGCCTCGCGGGGGATCGAGCGGATCATCTGCCTGGGCGACATCATCGGGTATGGGCCCGACCCGCTCGAGTGCGTCGACCTGGTGCGCGAGAAGTGCGCGTGGAGCCTGATGGGCAACCACGACTTCGGCGTCCTGTATGAGCCGACCAACTTCAACCCCGGGGCCGAGGCTGCGGCCTACTGGACGCGCGACCAGTTTGACCAGGAGCCCGATGACGAGAAGCGGGCCGCCCGCTACGACTTCCTCGGGAGGCTCCGCGTGCGCGTGGTCGACCCGATGCTCGCGGGGGGCCAGAACGGGTCGCCCGGCGTGCTGTGCGTGCACGCCTCGCCCCGCCGGCCCATCAACGAGTACATCTTCCCCGACGACGCGAGCGAGGCGCCGGAGAAGATGGCGTCGATCTTCGAGCGCGTCGACCGGATCGCGCTGTGCGGGCACACGCACGTGCCGGGGGTGTTCACCGACGACCCGGACTTCTTCCCCCCCCGCGAGTTGGGTAGCCCGCCGCGGTACTCCTACAGCGAGGACGAGAAGATCGTGATCAACGTGGGGTCGGTGGGCCAGCCGCGGGACAACGATCCCAGGGCGAGCTACGCGATCCTGCACGACGACGCCGTCGAGTTCGTGCGGCTGGAGTACGACATCGACGCGACGGCGAACAAGATCAAGAGCATCCCCGAGCTCCACGACTGGCTGGGCGACCGTCTCTACGACGGGCGCTAGGGCCCATCCTCTCCCATGGCACGAAAAAAGAACCCCTTCCTCCGGACGATCATCCCGCTGGCCGCGATCCTCGTGGGCGCGGGCGTCGTCTGGGCCGTCGCGGTGAACTCGTCGAACACGACGAAGGGCGCCAAGCAGCAGACCACGGCTTCCCAGACACAGGCCCAGCCCCAAGCCGAGGCGGCGGATGAGTCACCCGAGCCCGCGTCACCCCCCGGCGAGGTGGAGAACACAGGCCCGGCCGGCGACGAGCAGGCCCGGGGGGCGAACGACGCCGAGCCGATTGCGGCCCAGCCCGAGTCGACACAGGAGACCCTGCCGGCGGCCGGTGATGCCGGGGGCGAGCCCGCGGGAGCGTCCGACGAGGCTTCGGATCAGTCCACCCAGCCACAGGCCGAGACGCCTTCGCTGCGCGCGCGGGTGTTCGAGGACGTGGCCGCGTCGCAGCCCATCGGTTCGCTCGACGGCGTGGGCGGCCAGCACATGCAGGTCGAGTTCAGCGACTACGGCGCCGGCGTGAAATCGCTCAAGCTGGGGCGTGGTTTCTTCACGGCCGTGGACAGCACCGAGCACGTCGAACTCCAGGCGGAGCGCTCGGTCAAGCGGGAGGGGATGAGCGACCTGACCGCGGTGCCGCTCGCGGCGCTGTCGATCAGCGTGAACGGGAAGTCGGTGGCGCTTGCGTCGCCGAACCTCTGGCGTCCGGTTGGGAGCGAGGCGGGGGCGTTCGAGGCGTTCATCGACGACGAGAGCGGCAACCCGGTGTTGCGGCTCGAGCGACGGTATTCGCTGGTGCCGAGCACGTTCCGGCTCGAGATCCGCCGGCGGACGGAGAACCTGACCGACAAGCCGCTGACGGTGCGCTGGATCGAGACGGGCCCGATCGACCTCCCCGTGCCGACGATGGGGTACGGCGGCGACAAGCGTCGCGTGCGGTTCGGCTACCTGCTCAACCCCCAGCAGCAGGCGGGCAGCGAGACGGTGACGGCGGACAGCGAGCTCGAGGGCCATCCGTCGCTGCTGCGGCTGGGCGGGCTGATCACCGATCCGAGCGGCGCCAAGCGGGTCAGCGGCTCCGAGCCGATCTGGCCCACGGCCAAGACCGAGAAGGAGGGCCAGCGGCTGGTGTGGGCGGCGTTCACGTCGCGCTACTTCGGCGTCGCGCTCCACCCGCTGTACGACCCGACGACGGTCCAGCCCGGGGGCGACGAGAAGCTCTTCACCGGGGTGGAGCGCCTCGACCGGCTCGTGCTCAACCCATACATCGCGGCGCAGAGCGGCAACAAGAGCAAGGAGGGCGTGATCGTGCTGCGGGTGACCTCGGCCCGCGAGACGATCGGGCCCGGGGCGGCGTCGGAGGCCTCGACGGGGCTGTACGCGGGCCCCCTGCTCGACGACGACCTGAACATCGATGAGCTCTCCAAGTCGCTCAATCTCGACGGGCTGATCGCGTACAACTTCGGCGGCGCGTGCGGCTCGTTCTGCACGTTCGGCTGGCTGACGCACGTGCTGCTGTTCGTGCTGCGGGCGGCCCACTCGCTGACGCGGGACTGGGCGGCGTCGATCATCATCCTGGTGCTGATCGTGCGCACGTCGATGCACCCGATCACGCGGTGGAGCCAGATCCGCCTGCAACGCTTCAGCAAGCAGATGCAGGGGATGGCGCCGAAGCAGCAGAAGATCCGCGAGAAGTACAAGGACGACCAGAAGCGGATGCAGCAGGAGATGGCCCGCCTCTGGAAGGAGGAGGGCGTCAACCCGGCCGGGGCGCTGGGCTGCCTGCCGATGTTCCTCCAGAGCCCGGTGTGGATCGCGCTGTACGCGACGCTGTACTTCGCCGCCGAGATGCGGCAGCAGCCCGGCTTCTGGGGCGTCTTCCAGGCGATCAGCGGGGGGCACTGGCACTTCCTGAACGACCTGTCGAGCCCGGACGCGGCCCTGCCCCTGCCGAGCTTCATGCACTTCACGCCCCCGCTGGTGGGGTCGATCTACGGGAAGGTCACGTCGATCAACCTGCTGCCGATCCTGATGGCGGTGCTGTTCTACGCCCACCAGAAGTATCTCTCGCCGCCGTCGTCGGCGTCGATGACGCCCGAGCAGGAGCAACAGCAGAAGATCATGAAGATCATGTTCCCGATCATGATGCCGATCTTCATGTACGCGGCGCCGTCGGGGCTGTGCATCTACTTCATCACGAACTCGACGCTGGCGATCATCGAGAACAAGCACATCCGCTCTTCGGCGGAGAAGCAGGGGTTGCTCGACCCGGAGAAGATCAAGGCCGAGAAGGCCGCCAGGCGGGCCGGGGGCGGGGGCGGGTTCATCTCCAGGCTGACTGAGTTGGCCGAGGAGCGGCAGAAGGCTCAGGGCCGCAAGCAGGTGCAGAACACCTCGGGCCGGCCCGACCCGCGGACGCGGAGCTACAAGAAGCGGAAGTAGGGCGGGCGAACCAGGGCGGCTGATGGTCGTCGCGCACAAGCGAGACCCGGGTGCAAGCCCGGGTGTTCATGGGCACAACCACAAAGAACACCCGGGGTTGCGCCCGGGTCTGGTTCAGCGGCTCTCCTTGTGGGCCGATGTTCGCCCGCTCACGGCAGTGGGCAGGTCCGCCCGTGCCGGGCGTCGTAGTCCTGGTGGTAGTCCTCGGCCCGGTAGAACGTCGAGAACGGCTCGATCTTCGTCACGACGCGGCCCGCCCAGCGGCCCTCCTTGTTCTGCTCGGCGACGACGGCCTCGGCCTCTTTCTTCTGCTCGTCGTTGGCGGGGAAGATCGCGCTGCGATACTGCGTGCCGACGTCGGGCCCCTGGCGGTTGATCGTGGTCGGGTTGTGGAATTCGAAGAATTTGATGAGCAGATCGCGATAGCTCACCCGGGCGGGGTCGAAGACCACCTGGACCGTTTCGGCATGGCCCGTCCGGTCGGTGCAGACCTGCTTGTAGGTCGGGTTCTCCGTGTGCCCGCCCTGGTAGCCGCTGATCGCGTCGATGACGCCCGGCACGTGCTGGAAGTGGTCTTCGAGGCCCCAGAAGCATCCGCCCGCGAAATAGGCGGTCTCGGCGGCGACGGGTCTGGACCGCTCGGGCCATGTCTCGCCCTTCTCGATGAACTCGAGCGAGGCGGAGTTGAGGCAGTAGCGCAGGCCCGTGGGCTTGGGGCCGTCCTGGAAGACGTGCCCCAGGTGTCCGCCGCAGCGGGCGCAGCGGATCTCGGTGCGGGTCATGCCGTGGGAATGGTCGGCGATCTCGCGGATGTGGTCAGAGTCGAAGGGCTTGAAGAAGCTGGGCCAGCCCGTCCCGCTGTGGAACTTGGCGTCGGAGGAGAACAGGGGCAGGCCGCAGAGGCGGCAGATGTAGACGCCCTCCTTCTTGTTGTCGACGAGGTCGCCGCAGAAGGCGGGCTCGGTGCCCTGGTCGAGCATGACGCGGCGCTGCTCGTCGGTGAGCTTCGAGGCGAGCCTGTCGACCTCGTCCCTGGGCAGGGCGGCGATGCGGTAGGCGCTCTTGGAATACTCGGTCATGCTCTTCGTCTCCGGGGCGCCGGTCGGCGCGGAGGTGTTGATCACGAGGGGGATGTCGGGCCGTTTGGGCTCGGCGTGCCCCACGCGGTAGGCCAGGGCGGCCCCGACCGCCACGAGCCCGATCGCGATGAATGTATGCAGTCGTGTCATGGTCGCTCCAATCGCGCGTTCACCGGGGAATGGGTCGGCGAGGCGCGGCGGCCCTTGCGGGCTCGGGGTGGCGAACGGCGGCCGGGGGGAGTTTATTCGGCGATGGCCGCTCACCAAACCCGAACACCTGGGGTGGGTCCGGCGCCGATCTCCGTGTACGCTTTCCCCATGCCCCCATTCTCAGACCAACATCCCTATCCGTCCCAGCGCGAGCCCGTCTATGCCCGCAACTGCGTCGCCACCAGCCAGCCGCTGGCCGCCCAGGCGGGGCTCGAGATGCTCGCCAAGGGGGGCAACGCGTTCGACGCGATCGTGGCCACGGCGATGTGCCTCACGGTCGTCGAGCCGACGAGCAACGGGATTGGGGCCGACGCGTTCTGTCTCGCGTGGGTCGGCGGGGGCCTGCATGGGCTCAACGCGTCGGGGCGGTCGCCCGCGCTGCTGACGCAGAGCGAGGTGAAGTCGCGCTTCGCGGGGATGAAGAGCATCCCGTACTACGGCTGGGGCGGCGTGACGACGCCGGGCGCTGTCTCGGCGTGGGTGACGCTCGCGGAGCAGCACTGCACGATGCCCATGATCAATCTGGCCGAGCCCGCGATCCGCTACGCGCGGGACGGGTTCCTCGTCAGCCCCCAGACGGCGTATTACTGGGCCCGCGGCGCGAAGGCGTATGACCCGGCGAAGTTCCCTGATTGGCACAAGACCTTTGCCCCGAGCGGCGAGCCACCAAGGACGGGCGAGCGGATCCGACTGCCCGACCATGGCGACACGCTCCAGTCGATCGCCGAGACCAACGGCAAGTCGTTCTACGAGGGCGAACTGGCCGAGAAGATGGACGCCGCGGCGCGCGCCCAGGGCGGGCTGCTCCGCAAGGCCGACCTCGCGGCCCACCGGGCCGACTGGGTGCGCCCCGTCACGCTCGACTACAAGGGCATGACGCTGCACGAGATCCCGCCGAACGGGCAGGGGATCACCGCGTGCATCGCGCTGGGCATCCTCAAACACTTCGATCTGACGCGGTTTGAGCCCGACTCGGTCGAGTGCCAGCACCTCCAGATCGAGGCGATGAAGCTCGCCTTCCGCGATGCGCACAGGTTCATCGCCGACCCGGCCTTCATGGACACGACCCCCGACGCCCTGCTCGACCCCGACTACCTCGCGAGCCGGGCGAAGCTGATCCGCCGCGACCGGGCGACCGACTTCAAGCACGGGATGCCCAAGCTGGGCGGCACGGTCTATCTCACCGCGGCCGACGCGGGCGGTGGGATGGTGAGCTACATCCAGTCGTGCTACACCGGGTTCGGGTCGGGCATCGTCGTCCCGGGGACGGGGATCTCGCTCCAGAACCGCGGCTGCTGCTTCACGCTCGAGGACGGGCACCCCAACGCCCCGGGCCCCAGCAAGCGGCCCTACCACACGATCATCCCGGGCTTCGTCACCGCCCCGGGCTGGGACGGCGAGGCGGCGCCGCTCATGTCCTTCGGCGTGATGGGCGGCTACATGCAGCCGCAGGGGCACGCGCAGGTGATGGTGCGCATCGCCGACTTTGGCCAGAACCCCCAGGCGGCGCTCGACGCCCCGCGCTGGCGGGTGGACGACGGGCTGACGGTCAACATCGAGCCGGGGTTCGACGAGACCGTCTACAAGGGCCTGGCCGACCTGGGGCACGAAGTGGTGCGGGCGGAGGCGCGGACCGTGGCGCACGGGCGTGGGCAGATCATCTACGCGCTCGAGGACGGGTATCTCGCGGCGAGCGACCTGCGGAGCGACGGTCAGGCGGTGGGGTTCTGAGGCCGTTGGTCAAGCGAACTTGATCGACCCCTTCGCCTCCTCGAGCGCCTTGTGGGCGTCGGCCTCGCTGCGGATGAGCCGGCCGCCGATCGCCTGGAAGCGGAGCCTGGGCCGCTTCTTGTCGTTCTTGGTCAGCACCCAGCCGTCGAGCACCATCGCCTCGAGGGCCTGGAGGAACGAGAAGACCTGCCCCGGCACCATCGCCGGCATCACCTGCGCCTTCACCTCGCGTTCGATCACCGCCACGATGTCGCGGATGTCGGAGTGCTGGCCCAGGATCTGCACGATCGCCTTGTAGCGGCCCGACACGGGCAGGAAGCTCGTGCCGCGCTTGTAGCAGGGCACCCGCGTGATCCGCCCGTTCTCGAGCTCGCCGATGAAATCCTCCTCCGCGTTGCGGAGATTGAGCTCGAAGATGTTCGCCTTGGTGATCTGCAGGTCCTGGCCCTTGCCCAGGAAGCGCTCGATGATCGCCTTGGACGCGCCGAGGTCGAACGAGCCCAGCGAGGCCCGCCCCGTGTCCTCGTTGGCGAAGCCGCCCTGGGCGAGCCAGCGCCAGGCCTGGTTGGGGCCGAGCCGGAGGCCGGCGTCCTTGGCGATTGCCTTGCAGTGCTCCTGGAGATCGGTGAAGCAGCCGTTGGTGGCGTACCAGTACTCCGCGAAGCGGATGTGCTGGTTGATGTTGCGGCGGAGCTTCTCGTCGTAGCGGCGCTTGAGCCAGGCGGCGTCGAGTTCGCCCCGTTCGATCTCGAGGATCGAGTAGGCCACCTCGCGGGCCGAGTTGTGCGTGAGCGTGAGCCCGGCGGCGAGGATCGGGTCGGCGAAGCCCGCGGTCTCGCCCGCGAGCCACCAGTTCTCGCCGACGAGCCGGGTCGCGAGATGCGACCAGTTCTTGGTTGTGTAGACCTTCTCCTTCTTGCCGTCGCAGGTCGCATCGGCGAGCAGCTCGCGGATCTCGGGCTCCTCGCTGATGGCGCGGTGGTAGAGCTCGTGCGGCGGGACCGACTGGTCCTTGTAGTGGTCGGACGGGCAGATCAGCCCGCAGCTCGCGCGGGTCGGGCCGAGCGGGATGAACCAGATCCACCCGTAGGGCAGGCTGCGGACGAGCACGCGGGTGGCCCCCACGCCGATCTCGACCTTCCACTTCGCGTTGTCCCAGTAGTCCCAGAACGCGACGTTGCGGAGCAGTTTGGGCGACTCGCTCTCGACGCCGAGCGCCCGGCGGAGCAGGGCGACGTTGCCCGTGCCGTCGACGTAGTGCTTGCCGCGGACGATCTCGCCCGTGCTGAGCTTGAGCCCGTCGATCCGATCGGGGTTGCCGGGGTCGATGAGCACCTCGTCGACCCCGACCTCCTCGCGGCACTCGGCGCCCAGTTCGGCGGCGTGGCGGAAGAGGATCTCGTCGTAGCGGTCGCGCTCGACCTGGAAGGCTGTCGCCTGGCGCTGCCCCTCGTATTTCGCGGGGCGGGGCTGGTCGACGAATTCCTCGGCGGGGTAGAAGTCGAACTCCCACTTGTCGCCCATCTTGCCCCAGGTCAGGCTGGCGCCGATCTTGATCGGGAAGTTCTGGGCTTCCATCTTGTCCCAGCAGCCCATCTCGTGGAGCACGCCGCACACGCCGGGCAGCAGGCTCTCGCCCACGTGCTCGCGGGGATGCCTGAGCTTCTCGAGCACGAGCACCGAGAGGGCCGGGTTGTATTTCTTGATGAGCGTCGAGACGGTGCTGCCGACGGGACCACCGCCGGCGATCACCACGTCGTACATGTCGGGGGCGTTCATGGTCCGATTCTCCGGGCGGCCGGTCCTGTGCGGGCGGGGCGTCGGCCGCCCGCGTCGCGGTCCGGCACGGCGAACAGGGTGTATCCGATCATCGCCCGGATGACAAGCGCGATTCAGTGTCGCCTGTCCGCGGGGTCTCTCGGGATCGACGACGCGAGAGCCGAGGGGTAAGCCGGCCCGATAACGATGCCGTGGCCTTACAGGGCCGGCGTCCGGTTAGACGAGGCTCGTGCCGCACTCGTCGCAGAACCGGGCGTCACCGGCCGAACGGTGGCCGCACGCCGGGCAGGCGACCTCGCCCGGCATCGCCTCGCCGCACGACCGGCAGAACTTGGCGTCGAGGTCGTTGGGCTCGCCGCAGCCCGGGCAGAGGAGGGCGGTCGGTGCGCTCACTTCCCCGGTCAGCGTCTCCCGGATCACGCCCCCGATCTCGCGCATCCCTGGGCGGCTGTCCCGGGCGATCTCGTTGAAGGTCGTGCTCGCGGCGGGCCCGTACTCGCGCCCGTAGTAGCGGGCGATCTTGCCGGCGAATCCGGCGCTGGTCATGGCGAGGCCGGCGATCAGCATCGGCCCACCGATGAAGAAGAGCCAGAAGAGCCTGGGCGGCTCCATCCCGCCGAACTTGGAGAAGAACTCAACGAAGGCGATGACGATGCACAGCCCGCCGGCGGCGATGAGGATCGGGCCGAGCGTGCGCAGCAGGCCGCGGATCTCGCGGTGCTCGCTCTGGGACATGGGGTCGCGCATGCCGCGAGTGTACCAGCCCGTGCCGCCGGCACAAAGCGCCAAAGGCCGATCGCCCGCCGGCGCCTACGGGCATCCCGCCAGGAACGCGTCGACGTACCCCAGCACGTCGGTCAGGTCGTACAGCCCGTCGTCGTTGAGGTCCGCGATCGGGTTGAGCCCCGTGAACGCCGAGACGAACAGCGTTACGTCGGACAGGTCGAGCAGTCCGAACGGCACGGACAGGTCGGCGATGTTGCACCCCGGCACCGCCGCGAAGACGTAGATCCTGTCGGCGCTGACCGAGCTGACGATGATCCGCTGCGTGTCGGACCCGGCATAGACGTTCAGCCCGCCCCAGTTGGTTCCGCCCGTGGGGAGGCCCGCGATGATTGGTGTCGCCTGGCCGGTCGCGATGTCGATCCGCAGCACGAGCCCCGAGTCGGTGTCGAGGGCGAACAGGTCGTCCGAGCGCCCGTCGAACGCGAGCCCCTGGATGGTTCCAAGCGCGACCGAGGTCGCGAGATCGGTCAGCGTGCCGTTGTCGTGGAGCAGCTTGATGCCGTTGGCCATGTCGGCGATGGCGATCTCGCCGTCGGCGCGCACCGCGATGTCGACCGGGTCGACCATCTCCGAACCCGCGTTGTAGATCTCGATCTCACCCTCGGGGGTGACAGGGCTCCAGGCCCACACCTCGTCGTCCGAGCCGTAGCCGCGGTCGGTCGAGACCATCCCGCCCGGCGTGAGCAGCGTGCCGGCGTAGGTCTCGGGAACACAGGCGATGCCGATGGGGTCGTCGTCGCCGCTGTCGAAGCCGGTCACCCAGGTCTGGGCGGTCGTCGCCCCGAAGGCGATCTTCCTGATGTTGCCCGGATAGTCCTCGGACATGAAGAGGTCCCCCGTCTGGGGCACGACGCACAGCCCGGCCACGTCGTCGGTGTCGACCACCTTTGTGCGCACGCCGTCGGCGTCGATGACGTAGACGTCTTGGCCTCGCTGGCCCGCGTAGATCAGCCCATCAACGGGGTTCATCAGCGCCGAGATCGGGTCGGTGGACGCGATCTCGCGTTCGAGCACCCAGCCCAGTTCGAGCACCTGCACCTGGGCGGCGGTGGGGGCCGCGACACCCGCGGCCGCCACGAGAACGGCGAGTATTCTGTTCATGGTGAACCTCCCTCCGGCGCACCTCTCTTCGCTCCCGGCCCGGGCGCCGTCCAAAACCACAAACTTGGTTATTGTAGATGTTTAGGTGTTTTTCAACCAAACAGGGAAACCCCCACTTCCCCGCACGGGATCGGCCGGTGCTTCGCGGCAGGCGGCGGCGCCGCGCTCTCAGAACGGGTACACCAGCGGGGTGATCAGGACCGTTGAGATGCACATGACCACGTTCATCACCAGCCCGACGCGCAGGAAGTCGCCGAAGCGGTAGCCCCCGGGGCCGTAGACCATCATGTTGGTCTGGTAGCCCAGGGGTGTGGCGAAGCTGGCCGAGCCCGCCATCATCACCGCGATGATGAACGGCATCGGGTTCACCCCGAGCGAGGTCGCGGTCGCCACCGCGATCGGGAAGACCAGCGCCACCGCCGCGTTGTTGGTGATGATCTCGGTCATAAACGACGTGAATACGTAGATGGCCAGCAGCACCAGCCAGGGGTGCGAGCCCGCGACCGAGAGCACGGCGTCGGCGGCCAGCTGGGCCGCGCCCGTCGCGTCGAGCGCCTTGCCCAGCCCCAGCGCCGCGCCGATCACGACGAGCACCGACCAGTCGATGCTCCGCCTCGCCTCGGTGATCGTGCAGCAGCGTGTGAGCACGATCGCGGCGGCCGCGAGCATGGCCGCGACGAGCATGGGGTAGACGCCGGCGGTGGCGAGCACGACCATCGCGACCAGGATCACCAGCGCGATCGGCGCCCGGTTGTGGCGCCTGGGCGTCGAGTTCTCGAGCGGCCTGATCAGCAGGAAGTCGCGCGACGATCCGGCGCGATCGGCGAAGCCCGGATCGGCCTCGACGAGCACGAGGTCGGCGGCTCGCAGCACCACGTCGCCCACCTTGCCCCGGAGCCGCTCGCCGTTGCGGGCGACGGCGATCACCGCCCCGTTGTACCGGTTGCGGAACCGTCCCTCGCGGATGTTCTTGCCGACGAGCGGCGAGGATTCGGAGACAACCGCCTCGAACAGGCGGCGGCGCAGGCGGGGTGAGTCGAGCTTGAAGATCTGGTCGGTCGCGGGCTCGAGCCCGCGGGTGTTGGCCAGGTCGCGGATCGACTCGACCACGCCGGCGAACAGCAGGCGGTCGCCCGCGTGGAGCACCTGCTCGGGCCCCACCGCGGAGATGATCTCGCCCGAACGCTCGATCTCGACGAGGAAGCACCCCGGCAGGCTGCGCAGGCCCGCCTGTTCGACGGTCTTTCCCGGGACGGGCCCGGAGTCGGGCACCCGCATCTCCATGGTGTATTCGCGCGGGTCGGACAGCGCCGCCCCCTCCGCGCGTCGGTCGGGCAGCAGCCTTGGCCCGAGCAGGATGAGCACGCCCGCCCCGATCGCCGCGGCGGGAAGTCCCACCCACGTGATGTCGAACATCCTCAGGGGCGCCAGGTCGGTCTGCGAGATGACGAGGCCCGCGACGACGAGGTTGGTGCTCGTCCCGATCAGTGAGCACGTGCCCCCCAGGATCGACGCGTAGCTCAGCGGGATCATCAGCTTCGACACGGGAAGGCGCAGCCGACGCGACCAGTCCTGGACCGCCGGGATCATCATCGCGACCACCGGCGTGTTGTTCAGGAAGACGCTCATGGCCCACACGGGCCCCATGACCCGCCCGATCGCCGATCGCACCCCCCGGGGCCGGCCCAGCAGGCTGGCTGCGATCCAGTCGATGCCGCCCGTCTCGCGCAGGCCCGCGACGACGATGTAGAGCACGCCAACCGTGAGCATGCCCGTGTTGCTGAACCCCGAGAGCAGGTCGGACGCGGGGATCACGCCCATGCGCCAACCCCCGTTCGAGGGGACCGGCGCCGCCAGCAGGAGGACGAGGGCCGCGGCGAGGATGGCATCGGCGGCGATCCGGGTGGTGGCCAGCAGGACCAGCACCCCGAGCACCGCCACGATCACGATCAGGACGTCGGGTGTCATGGGCGGCGAACGACCGGAGATGGCACGACAATAGTCCCGGCCGGCCGCGGCCGCCCTCCCGCCATGCTTCCCTCACGGGGCGAGGGCCTGTCGTTCTTCCTCCGCTCGAGGCCGCGTGCCGGTCGGATCAGCTACGTCGCGGGTCGATCGTTGGTTTGGCGGATTGGCGACAAGATCGGCCGCAGAGTCGGCGGACGTGCTGATCCAGAAATCCGGGGGGCGGAATGCCGGGCCATCAGTGAATGGTCCGCCGCAGCACCTCGGCTTTGTCCAGTGTCTCGGCCCACTCCGTCTCGGGGTCTGAGTCGGCGACGATGCCGGCGCCTGCGTGGTAGTGAAGTTGGCCGCCTTCAACCACAGCCGTTCGGATCGCGACGTTGAGCTCCATGTCGCCCGAGTCGTCGAGCCAGCCGATCGCCCCGCAGTAAAGGCCGCGGGGGGTGGGCTCGAGTTCGTCGATGAGCTGCATCGCCCGGATCTTCGGTGTGCCGGTCACCGACCCGGGCGGGAAGGTGGCCCGGATGAGGTCGGTGTGCGACAGGCCGGGCCGCAGGGCGCCCGACACGGTGGAGGTCGCCTGGAGGACGCTCTGGGCGTGGGCCTCGATCGACCGCGGGGCGTCGACACGGACCGAGCCGAACTCGCAGACGCGGCCCAGGTCGTTCCGCATCAGGTCGGTGATCATGTTGAGCTCGGCCCGATCCTTCGCCGCGTGCCTGAGTTCCTCGGGATCGGCGGAGATTGGTCGCGTGCCCTTCATGGGGCGGGTGGTGACGCGCCGGGTGGAAGCGTCATACCTCAGGAACAACTCGGGGCTGGCTGAGCAGACGGCGAGGAAGTTCGCTTGGGTGCCACTGCTCGCCGTCCTCGGCGCAGCAGTGCTCTGCGAGAGGTACGACTTCGCCGAGGACGGCGAGTCGTGGCACCCAGTGTCTTGACGAGCGCGAAGCGTTAGCGAGGGGTGACCCGGGCCATCCTCCCTCGCGTGCGCTTCGGGCTCACCAGCGGTAGCCGCCATCGCCCCCCCCACCTCCGCGTACGCCCCGTGCAGGGGTTGCGCGAGGCGAGCGAGGGCCGCGAAGAAGGCCCGGGGGGAGCCCTCGAACGCGGCGGACAGCCTGTGGGCGAGATTGACCTGGTAGACATCGCCCGCCGCGATTGCGTCGAGCCCTTGCTGGACCATGCCGAGGTAGCCGTCCCGCTCCGGCGTGCTTTGCAGGGGGCCCGCCCGGAACGACGCGGGCGGTCCGGGCGGGTCCGGCAGATCAGGGGCGTCGCCGAAGCGGGACCACCGATCGGCCACGCAGTCGTGGGCGAGCACGCCCGGGATATCGAGCACGGCGCCGAGCGGGCCGCTGATCGGGCCGGCCGCGGGCTCGATCGCCGCCCCCAGCCCGTAGCCCAGCAGCAGCATCCGGCCGGATCTGAGGGGTGGGGCACCACCTGGGGCTGTTTCGTGCATCCGACCGCGAGGTGCCAGCGCGGCCGCCAGATCCCCCGCGGAGCGGATCTCGGTGAGCCCCGCTGGCGTGGCGAGCAGCGTCCAGCGTCCCGACCCCGCGGTCAGCACCGCGAGCGGGGTATGGGCCGGCCACCGCTCAATGGCGTCTGGTGGGGCGACTTGTGCTGTACCAGATGGCAACGGGGCGGTTTGTGGCATGAATCGGCGATGCTAAGGGCCAGCGGGTCGTCGCGGACTTGGGTGAGCACTAAAGTTCCTCCCGCTGACCTGTTTCGCCCCTTGCGCGGCGGGTCGGGCCGCACAAGGGCGGTGTCGCCGGGGAGGGCGCGCCGCCACAGCCGCACAGGCCGTTGCCCAGGAAGGTGCTATCCCAGATGGCGAAGAAGAACTCCAAGAAGGCGTCCAAGCAGGTGAAGAAGACCGCCAAGAAGGCCACGACGCGTACGCACGCGGCGGGCTCGCGCTCGAAGACCGTGGGCCGCAAGGCGGCCCCCAAGAAGGTGACCAAGAAGAAGGTCGCCAAGAAACCGGCGGTCTCCAAGAAGATCAAGCCGGGCAAGATGGTCTACTCGTTCGGCGTCGGCCGCACCGAGGGCGACGGCACGATGAAGGAACTGCTGGGCGGCAAGGGCGCCAACCTGGCGGAGATGACCTCGATCGGCCTGCCCGTGCCCCCGGGCTTCACGATCACCACCGAGACCTGCGACAAGTACAACAAGGGCGGCAAGCGCCTGCCCCACGGGCTGATGAACGAGGTCCACCGCCACATGGCGGGCGTGCAGAAGGAAACGGGCAAGGTCTTCGGCGACCATGACAATCCGCTGCTCGTCTCGGTGCGTTCGGGCGCCGCGATCTCGATGCCCGGCATGATGGACACCGTGCTCAACCTGGGCCTCAACGACGAGGCGGTCGAGGGCCTCGCCAAGCAGACCGGCAACCGCCGCTTCGCCTACGACGCCTACCGCCGGCTGATCAACATGTTCGGCGACGTGGTGATGGGCGTCGACCACGAGCACTTCGAGAAGGCCTTCGACGAGATCAAGGAGAAGTACGGCGCGAGCGTCGACACCGAGGTGCCCGAGCAGGGCATGGTCGAGCTGTGCGAGGCGTACAAGGACGTCTACCAGAAGCGTGTGGCCGACCCGTTCCCGCAGAACCCGTTCAAGCAGCTCGAGCTGTCGATCGAGGCGGTGTTCAAGAGCTGGGGCGCCCCGCGCGCCATCTCCTACCGGCGCATCAACGGCATCACGGGCCTGCTGGGCACCGCGGTGAACTGCCAGACGATGGTCTACGGCAACATGGGCGACGACTCGGGCACGGGCGTCGCTTTCACCCGCAACCCCTCGACGGGCGAGAACAAGTTCTACGGCGAGTTCCTCGTCAACGCCCAGGGCGAGGACGTCGTCGCCGGCATCCGCACGCCCCGGCCCGCCGACGAGATGGCCGCGTGGGACAGGAAGTCGTACGCCCAGCTCATGAAGATCAAGTCGATCCTCGAGAAGCACTACAAGGACATGCAGGACATCGAGTTCACGATCGAGCGCAGCAAGCTCTACATGCTGCAGACGCGCACGGGCAAGCGCACCGGCGCCGCCGCGGTGAAGGTGGCCTGCGACATGGTCAAGGAGAAGCTGATCACCGAGAAGGAGGCGCTGCTCCGTATCCCCGCGGGCGACCTCACCCAGCTGCTGCTACCCAGCTTCGACCCCAAGGCGAAGGAGACCGCGAACATCTTGTGCAAGGGCCTGCCCGCCAGCCCCGGGGCCGCGGTCGGCAAGCCCGCCTTCACCGCCGACGAGGCGGTCGAGCGGACCGCCAGCGGCGAGCACGTCATCCTCGTCCGTCGCGAAACCAGCCCCGAGGACGTCGAGGGCATGCACTCCGCGGTCGGCATCCTGACCAGCACCGGCGGCATGACCAGCCACGCGGCCGTGGTGGCGCGGGGCTGGGGCACCTGCTGCGTCGCGGGCGCGGGCGAGGTCGTGATCGACTCGGCCAACGGCACCTTCCGCGTGGGCTCGCAGACGGTGGGCCGGGACGATGTGATCTCGATCGACGGGTCAACGGGCGAGGTGATCCTCGGCGCGGTCGAGCGCGTCGAGCCCGAACTTGGCGGCGACTTCGCCAAGGTAATGCGTTGGGCCGACAAGTACCGCACCCTCGGTGTGCGCACCAACGCGGACACGCCCGACGACGCCCGCCGGGCCCGCGAGTTCGGCGCGCAGGGCATCGGGCTGACCCGCACCGAGCACATGTTCTTCGAGGGCGAGCGCATCCTGCCGATGCGCGAGATGATCCTCGCGGAGACCACCGAGGCCCGCGAGAAGGCGCTGGCCCGCCTGCTCCCGTTCCAGCGGGACGACTTCATCGGCATCTTCGAGGCGATGAAGGGCCTGCCGGTGACCATCCGGCTGCTCGATCCGCCGCTGCACGAGTTCCTGCCCAACGACGCGGCCTCGCAGGCCGAGGTGGCGGGCGAGCTGGGCGTGCCGGCTGAGAAGGTCCGCGAGCGCGTCGAGCGGCTGCACGAGGCCAACCCGATGCTGGGCCACCGCGGCTGCCGGCTCGCGGTAACCTACCCCGAGATCCTCAAGATGCAGGTCCGGGCGATCACCGAGGCGGCCATCGAGTGCACGAAGCGCAAGGTGCGGGCGGTCCCCGAGATCATGATCCCGCTGGTCGGGCTCAAGAGCGAGCTGAAGATGCTCCGTGAGCAGTGCGAGCAGGCCATCCGCGACACCCGCCAGGACCTCGATTTCGCGGGCCGCATCGAGATCAAGATCGGCACGATGATCGAGATCCCGCGGGCCGCGATCACGGCCGACGAGATCGCGGAGGTCGCCGACTTCTTCAGCTTCGGCACCAACGACCTCACGCAGCTCACCTTCGGCTACTCACGCGACGACGCGGGCGTGTTCCTGCCCGAGTACATCGCCAAGGAGATCCTCGCGGGCGATCCGTTCCAGAGCCTCGACCAGACCGGCGTGGGCCAGCTCGTCGAGATGGGCGTCCAGAAGGGCCGGGGCACCAACCCGACGCTCAAGGTCGGCATCTGCGGCGAGCACGGGGGCGACCCGGCCAGTGTGGGCTTCTGCCACAAGGCGGGGCTCGACTACGTGAGCTGCTCGCCCTTCCGCGTGCCGATCGCGAGGCTCGCGGCGGCGCAGGCGGCGATCAAGTTTGGGTGAGCGGGGACCAGGGACCAGTTGATACGTGCGAACGAGGCCCGGGCGCGAGCCCGGGCTTTTTCGTGCGCCCTCGTGCGGGTCGGTGTGTGTCGCCGATCCGAACGAGCCTGAAGCGCCAGCGAAGGAAGCCCGGGCTTCCGAATGCTCAAGAGCGTTCAGATCGCCGAGGGGCGACCCCGGGGTTGCGTTGGTGGTCTCCCTGTGTGCCACGGCCGTTCCGGCCGTGCGATTGCAGGACGAGCGCACATGGCATGCCGCACGGCCGACACGGCCGTGGCACACACGCCTAGAGCGTCCTCACTGAACACGTAGCGTGTACCCGCAGTGTTCGAAGCAGTTTTCCGCGTCGGTCGGGGTGACCAGATCGAGCACGGACTGCATGGCGGCCCAGAGCGTCCGTCGAGTACGGCACGCGAGCCCACGGAGGAGTTGCTTGATCTTGCTGAAGACCATCTCGATGGGGTTGAGATCGGGGCTGTAGGGCGGCAGGAAGACCAGCTCGGCTCCGGCCGCTTCGATCAGTTCACGCGTCCTCGACCGCTTGTGGCTCGAGAGGTTATCCATCACGACCACGTCGCCCTCGCGCAGTTCGGGGACGAGCACATGCTCGACGAAGGCCTCGAAGATGTCCGCGTTGACGGCCCCGTCGACGACCGTCGAGCACCGCACACCACCGACGCCCAACGCCGCGATGAGCGTCGTCGTCTTCCAGTGCCCGTGCGGCGTCTTGTCGATCAGACGCTCGCCGCGTGGGGCCCGGCCGCGCAGACGGGTCATGTTGGTCTTGGCCCAGGTCTCGTCGATGAAGATCAGCCGGCGTGCGTCGAGGCCGCCCTGGGACGCACGCCACTCGACACGTCGCTCGGCGACGTCGGGCCGGTCCTGCTCGGCGGCGTGGATCGTCTTTTTTTGTAGGTCAGACCGAGCTGCTTGAGCGCGGCGTAGATGGCGACATCGGTGCACTCGACGCCGAGCCGCTCGCGGAGTTCGGACGCGGTGGCGTCGGGCTGCTCGGCGACGAGGCGGGCGAGCTCGTCGCGGTCGATCTTGCGGACGCCGGGCGAGCCCTGCTTGCGTGGGGCCGTCTCGCCGTGCTCTCGCCGGCGTTGCTTGACGCGTCGGACCCACGACTTGCACACGCCGAAGACCTCGGCGACCTCCTGGGTCTGCATGCCCCGGTCGCTCGCGGCGAGCACCTTGTCCCTCAGATCCTGCGCGTACGGCGCGGCCATCCATGGCTCCTTCCCGGCCCGATAGGCCGATCAGGACAAGCTACGGCAGACCACGCCTCCGCGCCACCGAGCATGCGCCGAACTGCGCTATGAAATCACTTTGGACGCTCTAGTTTCTCGTTGATGCGCTCCGGTTCGTTAAGCACCGAAAGCCGGCGCGTCCTTCGCTTGCGCTTCAGGCTCGTTCTCTCGCCTCACTCCGCTGGACTGGACGGCGTCGCCGGTATCGCCCCGATCTGCCACGCCGCGCCGCACTCGGGGCACACGACGCATCCGTCGTCGGCCGGGGGGACGTCGAATAGCGGAAAGCCGCACGCGCCGCAGGAAACAAACTGATGGGCCAGTAACTGACGCTCGATCCGGTATCGACGCATCGTGCGGAGCAGGCTCCGTGGCGCCGGGAAGAGGCTTCGGAAACCAAGCCCACAAATTGCGATAGCCCCGGCACCAAGCAGGAACGCAACCGCGAAGATCAATGGATCTCCACCCAAGTCACGCCCAATGTAGAAGAAGTACGCAGACTCGACACCGAGAATCAGACCACCGGCGCAGCCTTTGGAGGCCACCACGAGCCTGGCGGCTCGGAAATGTCGCCGACGCTTGGCTGACCTGACCGCCTGCCTCCGCAAATGCACCAATCTCGCGATGTACGGGGCACTCGAAAGCGTCTTGACCTCGTTGGTGACCACCCGATGCACCCGCCCGCGGTCATCGCGAACTCTGAGCAGCAGTCGTAGTACTTCGTCTGTGAGCGAGTCTTGACGCCCCACCTTGCTCTAAGCGACACGGCTCGGCCTTGTCACCGATTGCTTATCCACTCAGAAGGCCATTCGCACAAACAGTGGCGCGAGTTGCGGGTCGAAAGCCACCTGCCGAATTCGGCCCGCTCACCCCGCCGCCTCGACCGGCGCCGTCTCCGACTCGGACGACTCGTCGGCTTCACCCGGGCTCTTGCCCCCCGCCGAGCCTGCGGTCGCGCGGGTCACGCCCAGGCGGCCCAGGTGCTCGTGCCAGGCGTCCTTGTGCACGTCCCAGAAGTGCTCGAAGGAGTGCTCGAGCCCGTACCGCTGCATCGACTCGTGGGCCGCGATGCCCATGTCGGCCCGCCTCGCATGATCGGTGATGAGCGTGACGACGTGCTCGACCCACGCGTCGGCGTCGGTCGAACCCAGCACGAAGCCCGTCCGCCCGTGCTCGACGACCTCCTTGGGGCCGCCCTTGTCGGTCACCACCACCGGCAGGCCCGAGCCCTGGCTTTCCATCACCACCTGCCCCAGCGTGTCGGTCGTGCTCGGGAAGACGAACATGTGGCTCGAGGCGTAGATCGCGCTGAGCTCCTCGCCGTGGCGGAAGCCGAGGAAGGAGGCGCCCTTCTTGCCGAGCTCGCTCTCCATCTTCTCGCGGAAGGGGCCGTCGCCCACGACGACCAGCTCGGCCTTGACCCCCTCGCCGTCCTTGGCCATCTCCTTGAGCCGCTTGCGGACGGCTTTCCACACGCCGACGAGGAAGGGCATGTTCTTCTCGACGCTCACACGTCCGACGTAGAGCACCTTGACGCTGTCCTCGCTGAGCCCAAGCCGGCGCCAGATCTCGGGATCGCGGTGCTTGGAGTGGAAGACCGAGGCGTCGAAGCCCGGCATCAGGCTCACGACACGTTCGCGGGGCAGGCCCAGGTTCGCGAGGCTGTCCACGTAGTCGTCGCTGCGTGTGAAGATCGCGCTGAACGGCTTGTAGAAAAACCGCATGAACTTCTCGCACATCGTCGTCATGCCGTAGTCGTCGAACAGGCGGTCGATGTAGGCGGGGAAGTCGGTGTGGTAGACGCCCAGCACGGGGATCCGCAGCATCTTCGCCGCGAGGAAGCCCACGCACCCGACCGGGCCCGGCGTCGAGATGTGGATCACGTCGGGCTGGTGCTGGTCGAGGTGCCGCAGGATCTTCATCACCGGGGGCAGGCACATGTCGAGGTTGTCGTACTTGGGCAGCTTCATCGCGAACACGGGCGCGAAGTTGTAGACATTGGGGAGCGTCTGCCCCGGCTTGTTCGTCGACGTGATCACCTCGAGGTCGCGCCCCGATTCGTGCGCCCGCTCGGCGACGTTCTGGATGAAGCGGCAGACGCCGTTGACGTCGTAGAAGGTGTCGGTGAACAGGCTCACGCGCATCGGTCGCTCCAGGACGCTGACGCCCGACCCGGGCGCGCTGATCTCGTGCTCGAACTGCTCGAGGAAGTTGCGTTCCTTGTTCTGGTGGAACAGGCTGAACAGGTAGGGCAGCTGCGCCAGGTGCAGGATGCCGTAGCTGACCAGATGCTCGGCGATGCCCGCCGGGTCCCGCTTCCTGATCGCCTTGATCGCCCCGGGCCCCATCGCCCGGCTCAGCGCCGCGGAGAGGTCCTGCACGAAGTCGGCCATGTCCTCGTGCTCGCTCAGCGGCGCCCCGCTGTCCCACGCCTCGGGCCTGAGCCGCTCTGCGATCCGCGGGTAGTGCACCAGCACCTCGTTCATGCTCCGTTTGAGCGATCGCAGCACCGGCAGGGGCTTGGGCGCCTTCTTGCCCAGCCACATCTTCCGGGCGATCTTGTACGCCCCGACCCGCTTCTTGCTCGGGGTATCGGCGGCGATCCCCGCGAAGCGGAGCAGCCTGGCGCTGATGTACTTGCCCGTCGGCGTCTGCCGGTCGTGCAGCCGGTCGGTGTAGTAGTGGGCCCCCACGGTCGCGAACTGGTGGGCCAGCAGCGCCGAGTGTCCCCCCGCGCCGCCCTGCACGCTCTCGCCCGCCATCACGCGGCGGAGGAACTCGCGCGGGTCGGCGATCTTCTTGCCCCCGCCCACCTGCGTCCAGGTGCGCCCGATGTTGAGCAGGCCGTGGTCATCCGAGCCGCCCGTGCGAGCCTTCTCCCACATCCGGGGCCAGATCGGGTCGAGGTTGTGCTGGACCGAGAGGTCGGCGATGCGGGCGGGGGTGAGCCCGTTGATGAACCGCACGACGCTGTCGGACATCGTCGCCGCGTGCGCGCCGTTGAGGCACTCGAAGCCCTTGAACAGCAGCGCCGCCCGCTCGACGTGCCACCGCGTGAGCCGCCCGTTCTGGACATAGAGCGGGTGGGCGAAGGCGTGGGCGAGGTTGCGCTCGCGGAGCCAGGCCGCGAAGTCGTAGACGTCGCTCCGGAGGTCGAGCTTGTCGATCTGCTCATCGAGTTCGGGCGTGAGCCCCCAGACCAGCACGTGCAGCAGGCAGCGGTCCTCGGGGAACCGCACCGACACCTCCTGCCCCACGACGAAGCGCTCGAACCGCCGCTCGACGAGTTCCATCGCCCCTTTGATGGTGTCGTGGTCGGTGATGGTGACGAGGTCCATGCCCCGGGCCATCGCCTGGTCGTACACCTTCTCGGGCGGGCTGTAGCATTCGGGGCAGCCGATGAACCCCAGCGCCGCCGCCGCCGCCCCGTCGGAGGCCCACGAGTGGCAATGGGCGTCCATTCGGGTGACTCCCGCCGCCCACTCCGTGAGAACCTCGTCCCGGATGTCATCCAGCAACCGAGCCGCCGTCGTGGTGCCGTTCCGGTCGTTCATCGCACCCACTCCCCCGCCGCGGCCTGGGCCGGGCGCGCACATGGCCTCCGCTCCAAAGACGATTCGGATTCTGCCGCGGAGATTGTCGCCCGTTCGGGTGCCCCCGGCAACGCCGGGGGCCGCCGGGTTGCGCAAAGAAGGTGTGAAAGATCGAGATTCCCGGACTTTGCCGCTCGGCGCGCGCGAAAAACCCCGCACCGATGAGGCGACCGGCGCGGGGCTCTCGCAGGGGATGCCGTTCAACTCAGCCGGGGTCCAATCCGGTTCGGCTCCCTTCGCACTCTCTCCTCCCGCGGGCGGCTGCTCGCGAGGCACCCACAATGTTCAATACGGAGTGGGGGCGGGCCAGTCGATCGGGCCGTTCGCGCCGGGTCCACGCCCGCACAATCCGCACTGCACGCGCGACCGTCTCTACCATCCGCCGGATGGACTGCACCGTCATCAGCATCGGGGCCCTCGCGGCCAACCACCTCTGGAACGAGCGCACGCCGGCCCGCACGGGGCACGCGACGACGGCCCTCGTGCGCACGAAGGGGGCCGGCGGCTCGTCGGCCTTGATCCTCGTCGACCCGGGCCTGCCGGAGCCGGCGCTCGTCGCCCGCCTGCGCGAGCGGACGGGCCTGGGGCCCGAGTCGATCACCCACGTCTTTCTGACGACATTCCACCCCGAGACCCGGCGGGCGATCACCGCGTTCCCGGACGCGGTCTGGCTCATCTCGCCCCGCGAGCGGGAGTGGGCGGGCGTGCCGCTGGCCCAGTCGCTCGGGCGGCTTGCCGAGACGCAGCGGGCCGCGGAGGCCGCGGGGGAGGAGCTCGACGAGGACCAGGCGACGATGCTCGAGGTGCTGCGACGGGATGTTGCGATTCTGCAGCGGTGCAAGCCCTCGCCCGACACGATCGCGGAGGGGGTCGACGTCTTCCCGCTGCCGGGCGTGACGCCGGGCTGCACGGGGCTGCTGCTCTCCGGGCGCGAGACGACGCTGATCTGCGGCGACGCGGTGGCGACGGCCGAGCACGTCGAGCAGGGCAAGGTGCTGCCGAACTGCGAGGACCGCGAGCAGGCGAAGGAGAGCTTCGTCGAGGCGATCGAGATCGCGGACCTGCTCGTGCCGGGGCGGGACAACCTGCTGGTGAATCCGACCAAGAAGCCGTTCTGACAGAAAGAGCGACGCCGGTAGACTGCTTGCGTGGCGATCCGCTGCCATCAATGCGGCTATGACCTGACGAGCCTGCGGCGTTCGCCGGTCAGCCACTGCCCCGAGTGCGGCGTCGGCATCGATTTCAGCCGGCGACGGCGCCCCGGGCGCGACCGCGCCTTCTGGCTCCAACTCGCGGCCCTCATCGGCTCGTTTGTTTTGCTTGTCGCGGCGGCGTTCGTGCCGGGGTTGCTCCCAGACTCCTGGCTGGCTCATCCTCCGGACCCGTTCATGGTGGCGGTTGTGGTGTTCTATTCCCCCGGGTTATTGGTGGGTGTTGTTTCATCGCTGCTGGGGCTCGTGCTGCGGCAGGGGAAGGTGCCCAAGCCCCGCGCGTACGCGACGTGGGCGATCGCGCTGCTCATCACCGCCGGATACCTCTGGTTCACGGGTGCGACGCTCTGGTACTTCTTTGTTCCGTGAGCCGACCGGGTGGTCGAGCTTCCCGGCAGAACTTCTCTTCAAGCCGCGTGAGTCTCCCGCCCGCTTCGCGCTCACTTATGTGTCCAGACCATTCAATCCCGCATCTCGCGGACCTGAGCGAACACGACAATCCGATCGGCAGCGACCCGCCGGCCCCCCGGGTCACCCGCCTGTTGCCTCCGGGGCCGAGCGGATCTCGACACGATCCCGGCGTCCGGCGATGGTCCGGCCCACCTCGTGGGGGCGGACCGGCCGGACGACCGGTTCGACGGTGCACGTGGCTTCCGGTGGAGCCCCGGCCGAGTTGGCCGGGGCTTTGCCGTGCGCGGGGGTGTCACACGCGACTCGTCTCAGGCCCTGAGTAACGAGACCGCATTCGGCACCACACCCGCCGCGCCGAGTTTCGAAGCGGCGCGATGCATCACCGCGAGCCCCCGGGCGCTCACGGGCCGACGCGTGCTGTCATCGGGCGTCGGCGGCATCGTCACGAGGATACCCGGAAGCGATCCGAACGGCCGGCGTGTCGGCCCGGGCCTTGCTCCCGGGCGCGTCGGTGGTCTGCCGTGCCGGTTCGGGTGCTCCGATACTCACCGCCGCCAAACCGATATGTGCTGGGCATCACCCCAATTTGTGCATTTTGTTACCATCGCGCCGTCCGAGCCACCATAATGATGCTGCGCACCGAGCCGGAGAGGGGATCCCCGGGCGACATCACGAAAGGCGTCGACCATGAAGCGTTGTGCATTGGCTTGCGGGTTGTTCTGTGCAGTCTTCGCGAGCGCCGGGTATGGGCAGGTGATCGTCTCGGGGAAGGCCGAGCCGGTGGCGTCCCAGCGCGGGCCGATAGACCAGGCGCCCCGGGCCACGGTGCTCGGGACCGGGTTCACCTACCAGGGGCGGCTGGAGGATGGCGGATCGCCCGCGACCGGGTCGTATGACCTGAAGTTCACGCTCTACGACGACCTCGGCGTGCTGGTCGCCGGGCCCATCTGCCGTGACAACGTCGCGGTCACGGGCGGCCTGTTCACCGCCGATCTCGACTTCGGGTTCGTGTTCAACGGCGACCAGCGCCGACTTGAGATCGCCGTCCGGCCGGGCGGCGCGGCGGGCAACTGCGACGTGGGCGGCGGCTATACGACGCTCAGCCCGCGGCAGGCGCTCAACCCGGCGCCCTACGCGATGGGCCTGAGACTTCCCTATTCAGGCGCGCGATCCAACCCGGGCGCCAGCGTCTTCTCGATCATGAACACCTACACCTCGGGCAGTTCCTCGGGCCTGCTCGGCGTCCAGGAGGGGCCCGCGACGTTCAACTTCTCTGATGCCGCGGGCGTTCGCGGGGAATCCATCAGTTCGATCGGCGCCGGCGTGCTGGGTCTCAGCGATACCTACGTCGGTGTGCTCGGATACTCCTTTGGCGACGGCGCCACCGGCACGTTCGGGCGGTCCGACGGCATCGGCGGCTCCGGCGTCCGCGGCTGGGCGACCGGGGAATCGAGCTACGCCATCAACGGCTATGCCTCGGGCGCGAACAGCTGGGCCGGCTACTTCACCGGGCGCGGGTACTTCAGCGACCGGGTCGGCATCGGGATCACCTCCCCCGCGACCGCGCTCGATGTTGCCGGCACGACCCGGACGACGGGATTGCAGATGACCACCGGCGCCGCCGCCGGGCGTGTGATGACCAGCGACGCGGCGGGCAACGCGTCGTGGGTGACGCCGGCGTCGAACTCGACGTTCGCGACCTACGTGAACGGGAACACGACCGCGCCGACCGTCAACACGCAGTTCCTCACGCCCACCGCGACGGTCACGATCACCGCCGGGCAGAAGATCTATGTCAGCGCCAATGCCGCCTTTGGCAGCACCATCGCGGGGGGCGCCGACAACCTCGATATCTTCATCGGCTACCGCGTTTCGGGCAGCGGCGCGACCCCGACGACCGTGGGTGGCGGCATCTTCAACCTGAGGGTCCAGCAGAATACGCGGGTGCCCATGGGCATCAGCGCGGTCATCTCGAACCTCGTCGCCGGGACCTACGACGTCGGCATGGTCGGCGACGACGACGGCAACGGCAACTGGAACAACAACGAGTGGGGCTACGTCAGCGTGATCGTGCTCAACTGACGCTGTTGATGCCGGGATTGACGCGGGGCGATCATCCGATCGCCTCGCCCCCGCGTTCTCCGGTTCTGATCCGCACGCAGTCGGCGAGCTGCACGACGAAGATCTTGCCGTCGCCGGTGTGCCCGCCGCCGTTGGTGCGCGCGTGCTCGAGGATGGCGTTGATTGTGGGCTCGACGTAGTCGTCGTTGACCGCGATCTCGATCCGCACCTTCTTGTACAGGTCGATCTCGACGTCGGCCCCGCGGTAGGACTCGTGGTAGCCTTTCTCGGCCCCGCAGCCCATGGCGTTGGTGATCGACATCTTGGTCACGTCCGCCTTGATCAGCGCCAGCTTCACCTCGGTGAACACGGCCGGGCGGATGTACGCGATGATGAGTTTCATGTCGTGTGCTCCTGCTCGGGCCGTGCTTACTGCGTGATGAAGAACTGGAAGCCGCTGTACGCCTCCATGCCGTGCTCGCCGATATCCAGGCCGCCGCGTTCCTCTTCTTTGCTCACGCGGATGCCGGCGGTCGCCCTGAGCCCGTAGAAGATGGCGAGGGCCGCGGGGAAGCACAGCACCGCGGTGGCGCCGACGCCCTCGAGCTGGGCGAGGAAGCTGATCGCGTTGCCGTCGGCGTCGATGCCCCAGAGGCCCGTCGCGAGCGTGCCCCACACGCCGCAGACCAGGTGCACCGAGACGGCGCCCACGGGGTCGTCCAGCCGGAAGCGGTCGAGCGCGATCACGCTGAAGACGACGATCACGCCCGCGATGACCCCGATGATGATCGACTCGCCGGGCGAGACCACGTCGGCCCCCGCGGTGATGCCCACCAGCCCCGCGAGGGCGCCGTTGAGGATCATGGTGAGGTCGGGCTTCTTCGCGATGATCCAGCTCGGGATCATCGCGCCGAAGATGCCCGCGGCCGCCGCGAGCGAGGTCGTGACGAAGACCTTGCTCACCGAATCCGGGTCGGCGCTGAGCACCGAGCCCCCGTTGAACCCAAACCACCCGAACCAGAGCAGCAGCATGCCGATGACCGCGAGCGGCATGCTGTGCCCCATGATGGGCCGGAGGATCGTCCCCTTCCCGCCGGCGATCGGGATGTACTTGCCCAGCCTGGGCCCCAGGGCGATCACGCCCGCGAGCGCCGCCCAGCCCCCGACGGAGTGGACAATCGTCGAGCCAGCGAAGTCGTGGAAGCCCGCCGCCGCGAGGAAGCCCCCGCCCCACTGCCACATGCCGACCATCGGGTAGATGATCGCCACGTAGATCGTGCTGAAGATCAGGAAGGGCAGCAGCTTCACCCGCTCGGCGACGGCGCCCGAGACGATCGTCGCCGCGGTCGCCGCAAACATGCCCTGGAAGATGAAATCGGTCCAGTAGGTGTAGCCCCCGCCGGCGTAGGCGACGGGGTCATACCCCTCGGGCAGCCCGATCCCGAACCCGGAGAAGCCAAAGAACCCGCCCGCGTAGGCCTCGCCCGGGTACATGAGATTGAACCCGCAGAAGGCGTAGGTCAGCAGCCCGATGCCCACGATGGACACGTTCTTGAAGAGCACGTTCGTCGTGTTCTTCGCCTGGGTGAGGCCGCTCTCGATCGAGGCGAAGCCCAGGTGCATGATGAACACGAGGGCGGTCGCGACGAGCATCCAGATGTTGTTGGCGGTGAGCGCGAGCGCGTCGTGCTGAGACTGGAGGGCCTCGATCTGCTGCTGCACCGTGGTCGTCGCGGCCTCGAGCTGCCCGGCCACGTCCTGCGCCGAGGCTGAACCCGCCAGGGAGAGAATGAAGAACATTGCCGAGCGTCTGATCAATCGGTGGTTCGGCATCGCGCGGTCTCCCTGAAAGCGCGGAAGATACCGAGCGAAATTAGGCTGGTGAAGCGGAAAACTGGCGCAAAGTGCATATTTTGGCGCGCACAACGCAGCCAACGGCTCAGGCCGAATCTCATATGGCGACGATCTGTTCGATTACAGTTCTGCGCCCGAGGGAGGCCCTAGCTCTCCTTGCTCTCGTGCAGCCTCGCCAGCACAGTGAAGTCCTCGAGCGTCGTCGTGTCCTGTTTGATCTGTTGCACCCCAGCCGCCACATCGCGGAGCAGGCGGCGCATGATCTTTCCGCTGCGAGTCTTTGGTAGTGCATCGGTAAAGCGGATCTGGTCGGGCTTGGCGATCGCCCCGATCTGCTCGGCGACGTGGGCCGTCAGTGCCGCTCGCAGGCGGTCCATACCCGCGGCGTCCTTCGGCATCTCGTTGGGCTCGAGCGTGCAGAACGCGGCGATGCCGGTGCCCTTGATCTCGTGGGGCATGCCCACCACCGCCGCCTCGACCACCGAGGGGTGGCTTACCAGGGCGCTCTCGACTTCCATCGTGCCCAGCCTGTGCCCCGAGACGTTGATCACGTCGTCGACGCGCCCCAGGATCCAGAAGTAGCCGTCGGGGTCGCGGTGGGCCCCGTCGCCCGGGAAGTAGTAGGGGCTGACGCCGTCGCCGTTGTCCAAGGCGCCGTCGACGTTGAACTTGGTCCAGTAGGTCGAGACGAACCGGTCGCGGTCGCCCCACACGCCCCGCAGGATGCTGGGCCAGGGCTTGCGGATGGCGAGCAGCCCGCCCCCGCCGCTGATCTCGTTTCCCTGCTCGTCGCAGATTGCCGCGTCAACGCCGAAGAACGGCACGCCGCAGGAGCCGGGCTTGGTGTCATGCACACCGGGCAGGGTGGTGAGCATGTGCCCGCCCGTCTCGGTCTGCCACCAGGTGTCGACGATCGGGCAGACGCCGCGCCCGATGAACTCGCGGTACCACATCCACGCCTCGGGGTTGATCGGCTCGCCCACGGTGCCCAGCACCTGAAGGCTCGAGAGATCGTGCTTCTCGACGTGCTCCTGCCCCCACTTCATGAACGCGCGGATCGCGGTCGGCGCGGTGTAGAACTGCGTCACCTTGTGCCGCTCGACCATCGCCCAGAACCGGTCCTCGGCCGGGAAGTTGGGCGCCCCCTCGTACATCAGCGAGGGCACGCGGGCGGCGAGGATGCCGTAGATGATGTACGAGTGCCCCGTGATCCAGCCCACGTCGGCCGTGCACCAGAAGAGCTGCCCGTCGGGCAACGGGTCGGGCCGCTTCGGGGTCGCGAGCCCCGGGATCAGGTTGAAGACGTACTTGCTCGTCAGGTAGGTGTGCACCATGTATCCGCCCACCGTGTGGCGGATGCCCTTGGGCTTGCCCGTCGAGCCCGACGTATAGAGGATGAACGCGTCGTCCTCCGAGTCCAGCTCCTCGCAGGGGCACCACTCGTCGGCCATCACCATCAGGTCACGCCACGCGTAGTCGCGGTCGGCGTGCCAGACGATCTGGTTGCGTGTCCGCTTGAGGTACACGACGTAATCGATCTGCTGGTCACGCAGCAGCGAGCCCGCGCCCGCCCCGCCCGAGGCCTGCAGTTCGTTCACCGCGGCGTCGACATTCTCCTTGAGCGGCACCACGTGGCCCCGCCGCCACGCGCCGTCACAGGTGACGATCACCCGGCTGTCGGCGTCGACCACCCGGTCGACAATGGCCTGGCTGGAGAACCCGCCGAAGATCACGCTGTGCACCGCCCCGATCCGGGCGCACGCGAGGCACGCGATCGCCAGCTCGGGCACCATGCCCATGTAGATGGTCACCACGTCGCCCTTGCGGACGCCCAGCTTCTTGAGCACGTTGGCGAATTTGCAGACCTCTCGCAGCAGCTCGCGGTAGGTGTAGGTCACGATCTCGGGCTGCCCGTTGGGCTGGATCGGCTCGCCCTCCCACACCAACGCGACCTCGTTGCCCCGGTCGTTCTCCACGTGCCGGTCGAGGCAGTTGTAGCAGAGGTTGGTCTTGCCTCCCAGGAACCACTTCGCGTCGGGCGCTTTGAACTCGACCGCCCGCTCCCAGGGTCGGAACCAGTGCAGATCGGCCGTGACCTCCTCGAAGAAGCCGTCCGGGTCGGCCAGCGATCGCTCGTACATCGCCCGGTAGGCGTCGGCCGAGTCGATCAGCCAGCGGGCCGCCCCGACCTCGCCGGGCGCGGGCGGCGGAAAGCGGCGGGTCTCGTTCAATACCGATTCGATCGCGCTCTGCTCGGTTGGCATAGATCCTCCAGGGGCTCCTGGTCCGGTCTGCGAGCATACCCAACGAGGGGGGATGACACAAAGAAACGCTCAGGCCCGGCCCGGGGCGGCTGCGGCCAGCGCCCCACCGTCGAGCCCCGCGATCAGGCGGCCCAGCCGCTCCAACGCGCCGTCGAGATCCCATCGCTGCGAGGCCCGGTCGCCCGTTGTGTTGCTGATCACACGAACCTCGGCGAACGCGGGTGAGGCCGCGGGGATCAGGGCGAGCGACGCCGCGATGGCGGCGCCCTCCATCGCCTCGACAACGGCCCCGGTTTGCCGGGCGACCCGCTCGGCCCGCCGGCTCTCGCCCGAGCAGGTGGAGACCGTCGCGACCGGGCCCTCGGCGTCGCAGATGGGGCGGAGCACGTCCCGCCACGCCGGCGTGGGCGCCCGGCCGGCCTCCCCGAACGCGCCGGCCGAGAAGCCGATCGATTCGAGCGGGCGGAAGCCCTCGGGCGTATCGAGCCCCTCGTCGGCGAATCGGCTCGTTGTCGCCAATACCGCAGCCCCGAGCGGCAGTCCGCTTCCCGGCAGTGCGCCGCCCACGCCGATGCTCAGCACGCCCGCGTGCCGGGCCGGATCGAAGGCCCACGCCACCGCCGCGGCGGCCTGGGCCTTCCCCACGCCCGTCCGGATCAGGTCGAAGCCTCGATCGCCAGATTCGACCGCCCACCCGGGCCCGGCCTCTTCACGGCTCCCGATCGCCGCCCTGACCGCCTCGGCCTCTCGCGGGGCCGCGACCGCGATCAGGACGCGTGCCGGGCTGGGGGCTTCTGCGGGCATGGGTTCTTTCTTCTCCTGCCCTCGATCGGGGGCGTTCTGGGCTGAACAATAGTGGTAGGAACGACGCGGGTGGAACAGAACCGCGGCCGCGGCTGTTTACCGCGCGGCGGGACCGCCTGGACCGTGGCGGCTCCGCTCGATGCGACACCCCGCAGAAGGGAACGAGGATGTGCATTGCCATGCCGTACGGCGCCCACCGGCGAGTGCTCGCCGGGTTGACCGCGATGCTGCTGCTCGCAGCCCCCTTTGGCTGCGGCCAGAAGAAGGCCGGCACGACGGAGGCCTCCGTCGAGTTCGCCAAGGCCGAGGTGCGCACATTCGAGATCTCGACACTCTCGTCGGGCGAGCTCGAGGCGAAGGAGCGGGTGGAGCTGCGCAGCGGCGTCGAGCGGCAGACGACGATCGTGGAGATCGTGCCCGAGGGCACGCGGGTGGACGCGGGAGAGGTGCTCGTCCGTCTGAACAGCGACGAGATCAAGAAGGACATGGAGGAGGAGGAACTCCAGGTCGCCGAGGCGCAGCTCAACCTCGAGGCCGCCCAGACCGCTTATGACATCCAGGTCTCCGACAACGCGGCCGACCTTCGCAAGGCGCAGCTCAAGGTCGACCTCGCCAAGCTCGCGCTCGATCAGTGGGAGAGCGGCGACAAGGTCAAGCAGCTCAAGCAGCTCGACACGGCGATCGAGAAGGCCAGCCGCGACCTGGACCGGCTCAACGAGAAGAAGGCCAAGAGCGACGAGCTGTATAAGAAGAAGTTCATCAGCTACGACGAGTGGAAGCGGGACGAGATCTCGCTGCTCGAGGCGGAGGCCTCGTACGAGACCGCCAAGCTCGACAAGAAGGTCTACGAGGAGTACCAGATCAAGCGGGACGGCGAGCAGAAGCGCAGCGACCTCGAGGAGGCGAAGCAGGAGCTCGATCGCGTCATCAAGTCCAATGACATCAACCTCAAGAACCGCGACTCCACGCGGCAGAACCGCGCCGTGCTGCTCAGCCGCCGGCAGGAACGGCTGGCCGAATTCCAGAAGCAGTTCGAGGCGTGCACGATCCGGGCTCCCAAGGCGGGGCTGGTCGTCTACGGCTCGACGACCCAGCGCGACGACTGGCGCTCGCAGAGCGAGGGCCCGATCGCGGTGGGGCGGCAGATCCGCAACAACGACCTGATCATCGCCCTTCCCGACACAAGCGAGATGGTGGCGTCGGTCAAGGTCCACGAGAGCATGGCCGGGCGCGTCCGCCCGGGCCAGTCGGCGCTGATCACCGTCGAGGCGATCGGCGGGCTCGTTCTGCGGGGCCACGTCGAGTCGATCGGGCTGCTCGCCGAGAGCGGCGGATGGCGCGACCCGAACCGCCGCGAGTACACGGTCCGGATTGCTGTAGAGGCGGATACCCACGCCGAACGCCTCAAGCCATCCATGCGCTGCCAGGCGGAGATCACGCTGGGCACGGTCGAGAACGCGCTGAGCGTGCCGGTCCAGTCGGTCTTCTCCGACGGGCCCGTCCGCTACGTCCTCGTGCCCGACGGCGCCAGACTCGATCGGAGGCCGGTCCAGCTCGGGCGTCGGAGCGACCTCTTCGCCGAGATCTCCAAGGGGCTCGGCGAGGGCGATCGCGTCCTGGTTCGCGAGCCGCGCGCGGGCGAGGTGGTCGACAAGCCATGGGATCCCGCGCAGCTCGCCGACGCCGGCTACACGCTCGATGAGGACGGCAAGCCGGTGGCGCCTGGATTCAACCCCGCGATGTTCCAGGCGGGCATGCCCGCGGGGATGCAGGCCGGGACGCCCGGCGGCGGCGAATCGGGCCGGGCGAACCGCGGACAGCGGGGTACCCGCCCGGGCCGCGGAACCGAGGCCGAAAAGTCCGCCGCCCCGGAATCCAAGCCGGGCGGCAACGATGGCCAGGCCCAGGAAGCCGGGCCCAAGCCGGCCCCGACCGAGGGCGCGGCAAAGGAAGCCCCGTCCAAGACCGAGCCCTCGACAGATCCGGCCGGCGCGCCGGCGCATGACCAAGCCGCCCCGAAGGCGGGTGACAAGCCCAAGCCGGGAGAGACTGGTCGGAACGACTGACCGAGTCATCCGCATCACGGGAAGATGATGTGTGCTGGTGCCGTGGATCATCCCAAGGGGTGATCCACGAAGGGACAGCCAACGCGCAGGCGCCGCCTTCACGCTTCGCGATGAAGGCGGGCACCGAGCCCGCCCACCTCACGGGACGCCCATCATGCCCGCGGGGGCTGACGAGGTCCGAACCGATCTGATCTGATGACCCTCGGCCACTGGCCGCCTGCCCCGTCGGGGCGGGCGTCGTCGTCGCCGAAGATCCGTTCGGCAAAGTCGGCGAGCGTCACGCCCCGCAGGTATTCGACCAGGTGATCTCGCTGCGGGCCGCAGAACTCACGGGCCGAGCAGGCACCGTCGGGCCGGCACATCGGGAGGCCGAGCAGGCAGCTCCGCTCGAGAACGGGGTCGTCCAGCAGTTCGCAGAGCCGCAAGAGTGTGATCTCGCGAGCGTCGGCGGCCAGCCAGGCTCCGCCGCCCACACCCCGACGGGTCCCAACCAGGCCGTTCCGAGCAAGGGTGTGGATGATCTTGGACAGATAGGGCCCAGGGATGCCGCATCGGTCGGCGACATACTGAACACGCACCGACTGACCGCCGGCCTTGGCGAGCAGGGCCAGCGCGAGGGCGGCGTATCCGGTCGTGGGGCTGAGCAAGGGCCGATCCGATTCTGTCCGATAAGCAGTGTGGCCGATTTGATGGTCGCGGATTTTGTACGGCTTTAATTTGTATACATACGGTTGATTCTCGCTGAACGGGCGAGAATCTGGTGTCGCAAAAAATCCGCGAGTAATAGATCACCAGATCATCTATTCCGATTATACTCCCGCCCACTGATCGGACGATCCACGTAGGCAGATCAGCAGACCAAACAGATCGTGGAGGACCCCAGCCCATGACCTCGCAGGCAGAACACGCCGCCACCGGCGCCGCGAGCCCCCCGACCGCCGGGTCGGCCCCGCTCGAGGAGTTCACGTACAACGACACGCTCCCGCGGATGTTCATGACCGCTACGGTGATCTGGGCGCTGGTCGCCACCCTCGCGGGTGTCGTCGTCGCCCTCCAGCTCGTGCTGCCGGTCGCGGTCGAGTGGCTCGAACTGCACCGTGGCGCGAGCGCGTTCACGTGGACGCTCCGCCAGCTCTACGAGCAGCAGTTCCTCGCCTTCGGGCGGCTGCGTCCGCTGCACACCAACGCGGCGATCTTCGCCTTCGCGGGCAACGCGATCTTCGCGGCCATCTACTACTCGACCCAGCGGTTGTGCAAGGCGCGGGTGTTCTCCGACACCCTGGGCCTGCTGCACTTCTGGGGCTGGCAGCTCATCATCGTCTCCGCCGCCCTGACCCTGCCCAGCGGGATCACGCAGGGCAAGGAGTACGCCGAGCTCGAGTGGCCGATCGATCTCGCGATCGCGGTGGTCTGGGTAGGGTTCTTCGGGGTCAACTTCTTCGGCACGCTCGCGAGGCGTCGCGAGCGGCACATGTACGTCGCGCTGTGGTTCTACATCGCCACGATCATCACGGTGGCGATGCTGCACGTGTTCAACAACCTGTGGGTCCCGGTCGGCCTGGTCCACTTCTTCAAGACGGGCCAGATGCCCTCGCTCGAGCTGTTGCTGAAGTCCTACCCCATCTACGCCGGCGTGCAGGACGCGCTGATGCAGTGGTGGTACGGGCACAACGCGGTGGCGTTCTTCCTCACCACGCCCTTCCTGGGGCTGATGTACTACTTCCTGCCCAAGGCGGCCGAGCGGCCCGTGTTCAGCTACAAGCTGTCGATCATCCACTTCTGGAGCCTGATCTTCATCTACATCTGGGCGGGCCCGCACCACCTGCACTACACCGCCCTGCCCGAGTGGGCCTCGACACTGGGCATGCTGTTCAGCGTCATGCTGTGGATGCCCTCGTGGGGCGGCATGATCAACGGGCTGCTCACCCTCCGCGGCGCGTGGAACCGCGTCGCGAAGGACCCCATCCTCAAGTTCTTCGTCGTGGGCGTGACGTTCTACGGCATGAGCACCTTCGAGGGGCCCATGCTCAGTGTCAAGCTCGTCAACAGCCTCAGCCACTACACCGACTGGACCGTCGCCCACGTCCACTCCGGCACGCTGGGGTGGAACGGGTTCATGGCCTTCGGCATGGTCTACTGGCTGCTCCCCCGCCTCTTCCAGACCAACCTGTGGAGCAAGAAGCTCGCCGAGTGGCACTTCTGGGTCGGCACGCTCGGCATCATCTTCTACATCTTCCCGATCTACGCCGCCGGCATCACCCAGGGCCTCATGTGGCGAGCCTTTGACAGCGCGGGCCGCCTCGCCTATCCCGACTTCGTCGAGACCGTCACCCAGATCATCCCGTTCTACTGGATCCGCGTTCTGGGCGGTTCGCTCTATGTGGTTGGCGTCACGTTCGCGCTGGTCAACCTCGTCATGACCTGGAAGGGCCGACCCGCCACCTACGAGAAGCCCATCATCAAGGCCCCGGCGCTCTCGAGGATCGCCCCCGAGGACGCGCACGCCCCCAGCCGGCTCGGCGAGGCGGTCGTGGGCGCGGGTCACGCGATGGACAAGCTGGCCCAGATGACCTGGCACCGCCGCTGGGAGCGGCTGCCGCTGCGGTTCAGCGTGTGGGTCTTCATCGCCGTCGCGATCGGCGGGCTGATCGAGGCGATCCCGACCTTCCTGATCAAGGAAAACATCCCGACGATCAAGACCGTCACGCCCTACACCCCGCTCGAGCAGGCCGGGCGCGACATCTATGTCTCCGAGGGCTGCTACAACTGCCACTCGCAGATGATCCGGCCCATGTACGCCGAGACCAAGCGGTACGGCGACTACGGCAAGCCCGGCGAGTTCGTCTACGACCGTCCGTTCCAGTGGGGCAGCCGGCGGATCGGGCCCGATCTCCAGCGCGAGGGCGGCAAGCGGAGCGATCAGTGGCACGCCCAGCACATGCTCAATCCGCGGTCGCTGAACGACAAGTCGGTGATGCCGTCCTATCCGTGGCTGTTCCACCAGGATCTCAAGTTCGACGAGATCCAGGCGAGGATCGACGCGCTGGCGATGCTGGGCCAGCCCTACGGCCCGCTGATCGAGGGCGACAACGCGACCCGGCACGCCAGGGCCCAGGCCGACCAGATCCTCGCGAGCCTCGAGGCGCAGCAGGGGGGCCGATTCCCGACGAAGTTCGAGCCCGTGATCGACGCGTCGGGCGCGCCCGTGATGAACGACGACGGCACGCCGAAGATGCAGGCGACCGAGTTCCTCGACGCGAACAAGAAGGTGATCGCCATCATCGCGTATCTGCAGCGGCTTGGGGTCGATCTGTACAAGACCGAGCCCGATGTGTTCGTCGCCCCCGGCCAGCAACAGGCCCTGGTCGGCGGGGAGGAGGGCGTCGATGCGACTGAGTGACGTCATCAGCCATCTCGATCTGACGGTCTACCCGATCGTCGGGCTCGTGATCTTCCTGATCGTGTTCGCCGCCGTGTCGGTGCGGGCCCTGCGGACCCGCAAAGCCGACTGTGCCCGCTACGCCTCGCTGCCTCTCGATGGGGGCGAGCCGACCGACCGCATCACCAACGGGGAGCAGCGCCATGTCTGACCCGAACGCACCGAAGACTTGGACCGTGGGCGGGACGCACGTGATGCGTTCCGAGGACTTTCAGCGCCAGAAGGCCGCCGAGATGGAGGCGATGGGGGTTCACCTGGGCGAGGTGACGCAGCGCTACATCGAGGCCCAGGCCGCCTATTTCGAGGCGCTGCGGGCGATCCCGCACGGCGACCTCGCGGCCATCCAGCTCATGCCGGCCGCGCCCGGCGTGGGCTATGCCGGGGGCGAAGTCGCCGCCGAGCCGGCGAAGGACGAGCTCACCGATCACAACTACGACGGGATCGAGGAGTACGACAACCCGACGCCCGGGTGGTGGTACCTGATCTTCTACGGCTGCGTGGCCTTCAGCGTGTTCTACGTCTGCCTGGTGCACCTCACGCCGCAGTCGGTGTGGAAGACGCGGAACGAGCACTACGCCGAGGTCGAGGCCGCGGCGCTGAAGAAGCAGTTCTCGGAGGTCGACAAGATCCCGATGGGCGACGCGAAGATCCTGAAGATCATGGCCCAGCCCTCGTGGCTCGCCGGCGGGCAGGAGATCTTCGACAAGGTGTGCTACGCCTGCCACGGCAAGTTCGGCGAGGGGATGGCGAACCTGGGCCCCAACATGCACGACGACTACTACAAGCCGGCCAACGTGCAGTCGCTGGGGGACATCGCCAAGGTGATCAAGAACGGGGCGGGCGGCGGCGCGATGCCCCCGGGCGGCGGATGGCCGCTCAGCGACAACGAGATCGCGCTCGTCGCGGCCTACATGGCCTCGATGCGCGACACGCCCCTGCCCGAGGGTGTGACGCCCAAGGCGCCCGAAGGCGAGAAGATCGCGCCGTGGCCTACGCTGAATGACGCCGGGGAGGTCGTGCCCGCCGCGGGGGCGGGGGCCTCGGCGGGCTAGACCCCGGGGCCCGGCGGTCGCACGCCAGCCGGGCGATCTGAATCCGTGAGAATGTGATGCCGACGCTGTTGCAATCCGAAGATCGCGTGCTCTCGACGCTCAACGCCGACGGCTCGCGAAGGTGGTTGACGCCGCGGATCTCCGCCGGCGCGTTCTGGAAGCGGCGTCGGATCGTCGCCTATTCGCTGATCGCGCTGTTCGTCGCCCTGCCCTACATCCACGTCGGCGGCCGACAGATCTTCTTCCTCAACATCGCCGCGGGCGAGTTCACCATCTTCGGCAAGACCTTCTTCCGCACCGACACGCTGCTGCTCGCGCTGCTGATGATCACGGTCTTCGTGATGATCTTCCTGCTCACGGCGTTGTTCGGGCGCGTCTGGTGCGGCTGGACCTGCCCCCAGACCGTTTATCTTGAGTACGTCTTCCGTCCGCTCGAGCGGCTGTTCGACGGGAAGAAGAACAAGTGGGGGCCGTTCAAGGTCTTCTCGGCTCTGCCCGCCGGGCCCCGAAGGCTGCTGCGCTGGATCACCTACGCGATCTTCTCGTTCCTCATCGCCAACACGTTCCTGGCCTACTTCGTCGGGTCCGAGCAGCTCATCCAGTGGATCACGTCGAGCCCCGCCGAGCACCCGCTCGGATTCACCGTGGTCCTGGTCGTCACCGCGGCGATGCTGTTCGATTTCGGGTTCTTCCGCGAGCAGTTCTGCATCGTGGGCTGCCCCTACGGCCGGTTCCAGTCGGTGATGCTCGACCAGAACTCGCTGATCGTCGGCTATGACTTCAACCGGGGCGAGCCCCGGGGGCACGTGCGTCACACGAAGAAGGCCGCGACGCCCGCCACCGCCGAGAAGCCCGACGTGTCGCTCAAGGTGATCGACGGGGCCCACGCCGGCGCCGCGACGATCGACATCCAGACCGATTCGACGCCCGACCTGGGCGACTGCGTCGATTGCGGCAACTGCGTCAAGGTCTGTCCCACGGGCATCGATATCCGCGACGGGCTCCAGATGGAATGCCTGCACTGCACGCAGTGCATCGACGCCTGCAACGACGTGATGGACAAGCTGGGCCGCCGGCCCGGCCTGATCCGCTACACCACGCAGGCCGCGCTCGAGTCGGGCAAGTGGAAGATGCTCCGGCCCCGCGTGATCCTCTATCCGCTCGTGCTCGTCATCGTGCTGACCGCGCTCACCTATGTCGTGAGCACGAAGAGCGGGTTCGACGCGTTGATCCTCCGCGGCCAGGGCGAGCCCTTCACGGTCCTTCCCACGGGCGAGATCGCCAACCAGTGCCGCATCCGGATCACCAACCGCACGCGTGAGACGAGAACCTACGGCTTCGGCGCGGGAAAGCTGGTGTTCAAGGCCAAGTCTGACCAGCTCACGGTCGAGCCCGGCAAGACCGTCAGCGAGCGGGTCGACATCGTTCTGCCGCACGGCTACTTCGCGGGCACGCCGGGCTACAAGATCATCGGCATCACCATCACCGACGACGAGGGCGAGACAAAGACTATCCGGCACAAGCTCATCGGCCCGGTGAACGTCGCGACGCCGGCGACGCCGGGCGAGCCGGAGACCGGGCACGACACCGAGGCGGAGACGGGGGGCGAGGGATGACCGACGACGCCGCCAAGCCGCTGATACCGGGGTGGGGCTGGCCGCTCATCGTCGTCGGCCTGCTGGGGCTCAACATTGCCGTCTGCGCGATCACCGTGGTCTACGCGGTGTCGACCCCGGAGGGCGTGGAGCCGGACTACTACACGCGGGCCCTCGGTTGGGACGAGGACCGGGCCACGTTCGCTGACCCGGACACGCTCGGCTGGACGGTCAAGGCCAGCGCCGCGGGAGGCGCCATCAGCGTGATTGTCATCGATCTGGACGGGAAACCCGTCGAGGTGACTAGCGCGACCGGCGTCTGCTTCCACGAGGCCCACGCCGACCAGCGGCTGCCGCTGACGTTCGATTGCCCCGGCGGCGGGCTCCTGCTCGCCAGGGCCGACATGAGCCGTCCGGGTTTGTGGGAGGTCCGCGTCGAGGTCACCACGCCCGAGACGCGGGCTCGGATCGTCAGGCAGGTTGAGGTCGCCGGGAGTTGAGGCGCGGGGGACACGTGGGCACGCCCTTCGACATGCTGACGCTCGCCGGGGCCGTGCTCGTCGCGAGTGTGCTGGGCTCGACGCACTGCGCCGGCATGTGCGGCGGGCTGGTCCTCTTCGCGGTGGGCGCCGATGGCAAGCTGCGCCGGCACATCCCCCTGCACGCCGCCTACCACGCGGGGCGCGGCATCACCTACACGCTGCTGGGCGTCGTCGCGGGCTCGATCGGGGCGGCGGTCGACTTCTCAGGCCGCTTCGCGGGCTTCCAGCGATCCGCCTCGCTCATCGCGGGCGGCGCGATGATCGTCTTCGGGCTCGTCGCCCTCGTCCGCGCCCTGGGCTTCAAGCTCGCCCACGCGAAGCTCCCCGCCCGCTACACGAAGCTCGTCGAGAAGGGCCACCGCTTCGCGCTGGGGCTGCCCCCCATCCAGCGCGCCTGGGCCGTGGGCCTGCTCACGACGCTGCTCCCCTGCGGCTGGCTCTACGCCTTCGCGATCACCGCCGCCGGCACCGCGAGCCCGTTCTGGGGCGGGATGGTCCTGCTTGCATTCTGGGTCGGCACGCTGCCGATGATGGTGACGCTCGGCGCGGGGCTCCAGGCCCTCACCGGACCTCTGCGGTCGCGTCTGCCGTTTGTCACCGCCCTCATCGTTATCGCCGTCGGGCTGCTGACGGTGCTGGGCCGGATCGGCCTGCCCTCGTTCGTGCCCGAGTCGGTGGCGAGGATGCAGCCCACCAGCGTGCGTGAATCGATCGACCAGGTGCGGTCGCTCGACTCGAGCGACCTGCCCTGCTGCAACGCCCCGCCCGGTACGATCGACCCGTGAGCACCGGGGCAGCCGAATCAGACCAACCCGCCGCCTGCCCACCTACCAGGGGCGTGCTGTGCGACCACTGCTCGCTGCCCGTCCCCCCGGGGTTGATCGAGGAGGGCGCCGAGCACCAGTTCTGCTGCTCGGGGTGCAAAGCCGTCTACAACATCATCCACGGCTCGAACCTCGCGCAGTTCTACAGAATCCGCGACGCCGTGGGCGACCCCGACGCCCAGCCCGCGCGCACGACCGAGAGCGACTACGCGGAGTTCGACGACCCGATCTATCTCAACACCTATGCACGCCCCCTCGAGGGCGGGCTGATGGAGACCGCCTTCCTGCTCGAGGGCGTGCACTGCGCCGCGTGCGTCTGGCTCGTCGAGCGGCTCGACCGCCTCGTGCCGGGCGTGATCACGAGCCGTCTCGACTTCCGCCGCGCTACCGTGACGCTCAGCTGGAACCCCGCGGCCGCCCCACTCTCCGCGGTCGCGAAGGGCCTCGAGAACCTGGGCTACCCCCCCCACCCCCCGCGAGGGCTCAAGAAGGACCAACTCCGCCGGGCCGAGGATCGCAAGTACTGGATCCGCGTCGGCGTCGCGGGAGCGCTTGCCGGCAACATCATGCTGCTCGCGATCGCTTTGTACGGCGGCCTCTTCGGCGGCATCGCGCGCGAGTTCGAGCAGCTCTTCCGGTGGTTTAGCGCGGGGCTGGGCCTGTTGAGCCTCGCGTGGCCCGGGGCCGTCTTCTTCCGCGGTGCGATCGGTGCGATCCGCGCCCGCGCGGCGAACCTCGATGTACCCATCGCGCTCGCCCTCGCCGTGGGAGGCGCGTGGGGCCTGTCCAACACGATCCGGGGCACGGGCGAGATCTACTTCGACTCGCTCAGCGCCCTCGTCTTTCTCCTGCTCGTGGGGCGATGGATCCAGCACGGCCAGCAACGCCGAGCCGCCGACGCGATCGAGCTGCTCTTCACGATGGCCCCGACGCGTGCCCGCCTGGTCGAAGAGTCAACCGAGGGCGAGCGCCGCCGCACCGTGCCCATCGAGGCGGTCGAGCCCGGTGCGGTTGTCGAGGTGCTCGCCGACGAGTCGATCCCCGCCGACGGCGAGGTGCTTCTGGGAGAGAGCCGGGTCGACGAAGCCGTGCTCACGGGCGAGAGTGTGCCCGTCCCTGTCGCGCCCGGGAGCACGGTCGCCGCGGGCACGGTCAACCTCGCCGCGGCGATCCGAATCCGCGTCTCCGCCGCCGGGGAGGAGGCCCGCGTGGGCCGGCTCATGCGCCTTGTCGCCGACGCGGCCGAGCGAAAGGCCCCCGTCGTCCGACTCGCCGACCGATTGGCGGGCTATTTCACGGTCGCCGTCTCGGGTCTCGCGCTGATCACCGCAGTTGCCTGGCTTTTCATCAACCCCGCCCGCGCCGTCGAGCACGCGACGGCTCTGCTCATCGTCGCCTGCCCCTGCGCGCTGGGCCTCGCGACCCCCCTGGTGCTGAGCGTCGTCACCGGTCGGCTCGCGCGTCGGGGCACGATGGTCAAGGGCG
This sequence comes from Phycisphaeraceae bacterium, assembly GCA_023898685.1. Taxonomy (GTDB): domain Bacteria; phylum Planctomycetota; class Phycisphaerae; order Phycisphaerales; family UBA1924; genus UBA1926. The sequence goes on along the minus strand of CP060234.1, from coordinate 1,163,704 downwards.
CCGACGCGCTCGAACGACTCGCCAGGCCCGGCACGCTGCTTCTCGACAAGACGGGCACGCTCACCGTGGGGGGCCTGCACGTTGCGGCATGGGAAGGCGACGAATCGCTCAAGCCTCTCGTTGCAGCGCTCGAACAGCACTCGGCCCACCCCGCCGCGCGAGCCCTCGCCGAGCTGATCGATGATGAAACCCCCGGCGGAGCACCGGCCGCCGAACGCGTCGAGCAATCCGCCTCCGGCATCTCGGGCGTCGTCGCGGGCCGCTCGCTCGTCGTCGGCACCGCCGCCTATCTCGAATCGCGGGGCGTCGCGTTGGATGACCGCCTGCTCGCCTGGGCCGCCGATCAGTCGACCGGCGCGATCCGCACGCCCGTCTTCATCGCCGCCGACGGCGTGCTCACCGCCGCGGCGAGCCTGGGCGATCAGCCCCGCCCGGACGCCGCGGAGATGCTCGCGAAAGCCCGGGCCTCGGGCTGGTCGATCACGGTCCTTTCGGGCGATCGCCCCGAGGTCGTCCGCGCCGTCGCACGCGAGTTGGGGATCGACGAGGAGCACGCCCTCGGCGCCCAGACCCCAGAGGACAAGCTGGCCCACGTCCGGCGCATCCTTGAACAACATGGTGCGCACGCCGGCCCGGTCGTCATGGTCGGCGATGGGGTCAACGACGCGGCCGCTCTCGCCGCCGCCGATGTCGGCATCGCGGTGCACGGCGGGGCCGAGGCGAGCCTGGAGGCGGCTGACGTCTCGATCCAGCGCCCCGGCCTCGCCCCGATCATGGGCCTGATCGATGCCTCGCGCGAGAGCATGGGGCGCATCCGCCTCTGCCTCGCGGTTTCGCTCGCGTACAACGCCGCCGCCGCGACACTCGCGACGGTGGGTCTCATCCACCCCCTCGTTGCGGCCGTGCTCATGCCCGCCAGCTCGATCACCGTCGTCGCCATCGCGGCGTCGGGGGTGCGGTCGAAGCATTGATCGTGGCGGCTTCGCGGGAGAAGAACCAGATTCGAACGCGAAGGACGCGAACGGCTCGAAGAGGATACAGCCCACGCCGATGCGCAGAAGTGCAGCGATGCCCGGGATTCCAGCGACTTGTCTCCACCCTCTCCCCGCCCGCGGGGAGAGGGCAGGGTGAGGGGCTCCTCGTGCGTCACGACCCTCACCGCTCAAAGCACAACCACCACCGTCGGGACCTCCGCGTTCGACTCCCCCGTACCATCCCCCATGTCCGTCATCTACATCATGCTCCCCATCGCCCTGTGCATCGCGGGGTTCTTCGTCTGGCTCTTCATCCGCTCGGTGAAGAGCGGGCAGTTCGACGACCTCGACTCGCCCCCCATCCGGGCGATCTTCGACGACGAGCCGATTCCGGGTCAATCGACGAGCAAGGACGACGACAATCCGTCACAATGACGACCTGACCAGTTCCACCCAACGGGGGACCCACATGCGTTACGCCGCGTTCGCCTCGCTCGCCGTCCTCGCCCTGCCCGCGCTCGCACAGGATGCCACGCCTCCGAGCGACGTCCCCGTCGTCAACAGCAAGGAGGACTTCCTCGCCCTCAACCGCAAGGAGAAGTGGCGCTACTCGCGGGCCAACCGCGATCCCGTCAGCTTTTTCGTCGATGGCGAGGCCTGGTGGTCGTCCGCAGCCGACCTCGACAACAGCCCGGGCGATGTGTCGGTCACCCGCCTGCTCGCGGGCGGGGGCGTCGCCTTCCGCGTCACCGACACCGCGGACTTCATCCTTCGGGGCAACGCCCGCTTCTCGTTCTACGACTTCAGCAACGCCGCCGGTGTCGTGCCCTCGTTGCCCGCCCTCGCCGACCCGTTCGACGACGTCTACGAGGTGACGTTCGACCCGATCTTCCGAGTGTTGCCGGAGCACGGCTGGCAGTGGTTCATCGGCGGACGAGTCCGCAGCGCCGGAGAGCCCGACGCCGACTTCGGCGACACCATCATCGGGGGCGGCATCGCCGGCGCATCCTACGACATCACCGACAACTTCCGCCTGGGTGTCGCGATCAACGTCAACTCGCGGCTCGAGGGGGGCGTGTGGGTGTTCCCGATCCCGATCGTCGAGTGGGACATCACCGACGACATCACGCTCCGCACGCTTGAGGAAGGCGTTTCGCTCGAATACTGGTTCGCCAACTCGTGGAACGTCTCGCTCCGCGCGGGCTACGACCGTTACGAGTACCGCTTGGCCAAGGCGCACGCGATCTCCGGAGGCTCGGTCACCGACAGCCGCATCCCGATCGCGGTCGCCTTGACCTACAACCCGTCCGACCGCGTCATCATCACCGGGCGCGTCGGCTCCGAGGTCTCGGGCTCGATGGACTTCAACAACTCGAACGGCGACGAGATCGCCTCGACGGATCTCGGGGCCAACTTCCTTGTTGGCTTCAATGTGCGGATCGCGTTCTGATCCCGCCACCCGAAAGAACTCACCACAGAGGCACAGGGGTCACAGAGGGAGAGCCGGGTCAGGACACCGTGGCGACTCCTCGTCGCGGGTCCGGCACCCCGCAGATCCATGATCCCTCTCTGTGTTCTCTGTGCCTCTGCTGTGGACGTCTCTTCATCGAAATCCACCCACCGCCCGGCGCCAGTCGCCGCGCCTACCGCTGACCCGCCGGCGCCGCCGTACCCCCAGGCGCTGTCACCGGCGGCGCCCCCGTTCCGAATGGGGCCGCGTCCACCAGATAGGCCTTCTTGAGCACCGGCGGATCGACCGGTGTCTGCCCGTTCACCTTCACGTTGCCCAACGCCGCGATCGTGTCCGCTCCGCTGATCGCCTGGCCGAACGCGGTGTAGCGCCCGTCGAGCGCGGCCGTCGCCTCGCGGCTCAGGCAGATGAACACCTGCGAGCCATTCGAGTCGGGGTCGTTCCCGTTCCGCGCCATCGAGAGCACGCCGAAGTCGTGCGGGAGCTTCGAGTTCTCGAGGTCGATCTGGTAGCCCGGCCCGCCGCTGCCCTCGCCCGTCGGGTCGCCCACCTGCACCACGAACCCGGGCCGCCCCGCCTGGGCGGGCACGATGCGGTGGAAGATGATGTCGGTGTAGAAGCCGCCCTCGGCGAGCTGGCGGAAGTTCCACGCCGAGTTGGGCGCCTCGTCCGGGCGCAGGCGGATGCGGATGTCGCCCAGTGACGTCTCCAGCATCACGTCCTTGTCGACGTACGCCCGAATGCCCGAGTAGACCCCCGGCCGATCAGGCTGGCTCGTCATCCGGCGGAAGTCGGAATCGAACACGGGCCGGCCTCGCCGCTCGTCGCCGATCGGCGACATCGTGTTCGGGTCGCGGATCGTCGCCTTGTCCACCGTCACCATCGGGTCGAGCACCACCGCGGGCCCCACCGGCTTCTGATCGACGTAGAGCTGGGCATAGAGCAACTCGTAGCTGTCCCGACTCCACAACACCGGGAACAACGCCGCGAGGTCGACCCCGCCCGCCATCGCCGCGGCCTTGGCGACCGGCTCGGCCCCGCCGAACGTCCACAGCCTGATCTCGACGTCGCCGCCCCCGGCCTTCACCGTCATCGGCATCGTCCGGTTCACCCCGTAGTACAGGCGATTCGGTGTGAGCTGCGCCCGCGCCACAGACGCGGCGAGGAGGATGAAACACAGGACCGCGTGGCGGACGGCACGAAGCAGGGGGAATTGTGTCATGCCGACACTTTACACCCCGAGCCGGGACAACGACACCACCCGCGGGCCGTCAGGGATGAGGCGATGGTTTCGCGAGATTCAGTTGAAGAAGCCGCCGAACAGGCCCCCGGTCGGTGTCGGGTGGTCGAGCCGGCGCCAGCGTTCCTGCCAACCCGGGTCGTCGAGCCCCTCGCCGGCCTGGCTGGCGGTGTCCAGCATCCAGTTCGTCGTGTCGGCGAACCAGTCGACCGACATCCCGGCCCGGAGCACGTTCATGCCCCTGGCGTGGTTGATGTCGGCGATCTCGCGGAAGCCGTCCGAGACGAGCGCCGCCGAGTCGACGATCTGGTTGAGCCGATCGTGCGGGCGCCCGCGGTCGTCCAGCACCTGGGCACGGTACCCGTAGTTCGACAGGACCTCGCCCTGCTCGCCGGCGAACTGGTCGGCGTACGTGTCGAATGTGTGGGTTCCGGTGTGCGATGGGCAGTAGAAAATCCGGCCGTCGCTCAGATAGCCCTGCTCATAGAGCACGCCGAGCCCGTCCCACCACGACGCGTATTCTCCGCGCACGTCGGCGACCATGCGGATCACCATCGGGTCGGTGCCCCAGTCCCCGTGGGTGTAGCTGCTGTACGGCAACTCCGAGTTGTTTTCGGTGGCGTACATGTGGATCCCGAGGCCGACCTGCCTCAGGTTGGAGGCGCACACCACACGCCGCGAGGTGTCGTGCACCAGTTTCAGGGAGGGAAGCGCGATCGCAATCAGCACCGCGATCACCGCGATCGAGACGAGCAGGTCGATCAGCGTGAACCCGCGTCGCCCGCCGGTCCCGCCAACCACCCGGTCAAGATGGACACGCGGTGATCCCACCACAAGTCTCCGCCGGGACTTCGCGTCCGGGGAAACCCCCGAAACCGCTCATCCCCACCCCGCCAATGTAACGCAACAGGGAACTAGGCACAACGCCTGATTCTGAGATGTTGTGACACAATACGTGCATCCCCAACTATTCTCCGATCATCTGCGCCGGGGTCGGCCCGTGTCACGCCACCATGATTATCGTCTTTGTAAGCGATGGAACCGGATTTCATCTCACAGGTTCTTTGGGGAGGTTCTGGCGATTCTGGTATGCTGCCGCATCCGGCGGATGCCGAGCCGTGCACGAACCACGCCCAGACATGCCCGATTCAGCCCCACAGAATGACTCCGGCGGCACGCGCGACGAGGATGCGGCCCTGATGCGCCGCGTGGCGGCGGACGACCAGCAGGCCATCGCCGAGCTCTACGACCGGTTCGTTTCGCTGGTGTTCAGGATGGCTTATCAGACGTTGCCCACCCGCCCGGAGGCCGAGGACGCCGTGCAGGAAGTCTTTGTTCGTCTGTGGCGCACAGCCGACCGTTTCGACGCCGATCGGGCGGCCCTGGTGACTTGGGTGATGCTGATCACGAGAAGGCACATTGTTGATCGACTTCGGCGGACCCGCTCGCGGGTTTCGACCGTATCGATGGACGAGAGCCAGAGGGGTTCGGGGGCGATACCCCCTGAGCCCAGCCCTCTCGAACAGGACGAACGCTTCGGCGAGTTGATGAAACGCGTCGACGCCTTACCGGAGTTGCAGAGGACCGTTGTGATCCGATCCTACTTGGGGGGACAGACACTCCGGCAGATCAGTGAGGAGCTCGACACGCCGCTCGGCACCATCAAGTCGGCACTCAGTCGAGCTTTGGTCCGTCTCCGAGAATGCGTCGGAGAGGAAGTTTCAGGATGACACCCGACGACCCCCACAACCCGAACCTCAGGCCGATGCCGACCGATGAGCTGCTCGAGCTCGTCGGGCCCGACGCGCTCGGCCTGCTCGATGACGAGGACCGCGCCGCGTTCGACGCGGGCTTCCGCGCCGCCCCTGCCACGCTCCAGGAGCTCATCCGGGCCGAGCAGGCCCGCATCGCCGCCAGCGGCGACCTGCTGCCCGATGTCGAGCCCCCGGCTTCGCTCCGCGAGCGCGTGCTGGGCCGGATCGCGGGCGAGAGCGCCCGCCGCAAGGCCCCCCCAGCCCCGACCGCGGCGCGGTCGGTGGCGCACGAGCCCGTTTCGCGTCCGCCGCGGCTGCAACGCGCCCGCCGCGTGAGCGCCGGCTGGCGCGTGGCCACGGTGGCCCTCGCGGTGGCGGTGGTCGTGCTGGGCGTGCTGCACATCCAGCTCAAGCAGGAATTCAACGGGGTGCGGAACAGCGCCCAGCTCGATCTGCTGATCGACCGGATCGGGATCGACCACCTCGAGGCCACGCTCTTCGATCCGGCCTCGCAGCGGGCGCAGTTCAAGCCGGTCGCCGACTTCGGGCGCGCCAAGGCGATGCTCTGGCACAGCCCGGACAGCCGGGAGGCCCGGCTCTACGTCCTGAATTTCCCCGATCGCACGGGCTACAAGCTCGTTGTGCTCGACGAGAACGACAATCCAACGAGCGAGGTGATCTCGTTCGCGTCCGACGGCAAGCTGCTCCGCGGGATCGACGTGAATATCGATCAGACCGGCCCGATCCGCCTCGCGATCATGACAGACGAGGCCGAACCGCGGCTGCTGTTCATCGCGGAGGTGAAGCTCGCCTGAGCGTGCTCGGGGGCGGCGCCTGTCCGTGTGTCCGATAACTCCCCCACAACTGGCGGGCGCGGCGGGATTCCAGCGGCGGCATTTTGCTCGAAATCAAGTCCGGTCGCCGCTATCCTCAGCCCTGTCAGCATTTGAACCGATACCCGCCGACCTGCTTGCGGGCGAAACACACAGATCTGGAGGAATGGACTATGGCAATCGGCAAGGCTTTGGCGATCGTCGGCGGCGTGCTCGTCGGGGCGGTCGGGGCGTACAACTACTCGATGACCGGCTGCCCGCTGGGCAGCTGCGACGACAAGGGCGAGGCGGCGGTCACGGCGACCAGCGCCGAGGGCGACTGCCCGCTCTGCGCCGGCGAGTCGGCGTCGGGCTGCACCAAGGAAATGGCGGCCCAGTGCACCGACGAGATGGCCGCCCAGTGCGAGGGCAAGATGGGCCAGTGCCCCGATGCGATGGCCGCCCAGTGCGAGGGCAAGGCCTCCTGCGAGGGGTCCATGACCCAGTGCCAGAAGCCGGGCGAAGAGTCCACGGTCGAGATGGCCGTCACCGAGCTGCCCGGTTGCTGCGCCGACAAGCCCGAGTGCAAGGACAAGACCGAATGCGACCCGGCGACCTGCCCGCTGGCCAAGGACGGCGAGGAAGCCAAGAAGGCCGACGAGCCCGCCGCCAACAACGGCTGATCGCATCCAGATGAATCACCGCGAGCCCGGGGCTTCGGCCCCGGGTTTTTTTGTGCGCCCGCCGGGTACAGTGCCCGCGTGCACCACTGCCGAATCGAAGCCGGCGCGCTCGTCGCCTGGGTCAGCCCGCTCGGGGGCGGGCTCGTTGACCTGTCGCGACTGACCGGCGCGACACCCGAGACCTTGCTCGAGCGTTCCCCGCCCGAGATCGACGACCCCGCCTGGCTCGCGGGGCGCCTGCGGCTCGACGGGATCGCGGGCGCGGATGATGCGGTGTGGCGAATTCTGGACCGCACGCCCCTTTCCGCCCGGCTGCGGCTCGACACGGAATCGGGGCCGATCACGATTCGCTACGAGCTGACGCCCGACGCGCTGCTTGTCGAACTCGACGTGATGTTCGGCGAGCCACAGCCACTCGCCGGGGCATATCTGCTCCGCCGCCCCGGCCCGGGGCTGGAGATCTCGCCCGTCCGGGGCTTCGGCTCGCCCGGGATGGCGGACGGCGTGACCACGCTGCCGATTAACGAGCTTGCCTCGACCGCTCACGCCTTCGCCTTCACCCTCCGGCCCGGAGCCGACGCATGACCACATACCTGCTCAAGACCGAGCCGGGCGACTACGCCTATGACGATCTCGTCCGCGACGGGCGCACCGCGTGGACCGGCGTCGCGAACCCCGCCGCCCAGCAGGCGATGCGGGCGATGCAGACGGGCGACGAGGCGTTCATCTACCACACGGGCGATGAACGCCGCATCGCGGGGCTCGCGAAGGTGGTCCGGGGCGCCTACCCCGACCCCGATCACCCGGGCCTGACCGCGAAGGGCGACCCGAAGCGCGTGCTGGTCGACGTCGCCCCGGTGAAGGCGGCGACCAAGGCCGTCACGCTCGCGGACATCAAGGCGGACGAACGCTTCGCCGACTTCGCGCTCGTCAGGCAGTCGAGGCTGGGCGCGATGGAGGTGCCGGCGAAGCTGGCGGGGGTGTTGAGGAAGATGGCGGGGCTCTAGGCCCGGGATCGGGCCACGTCGGGGACAACCCGCGACAGGACCGCGAATCGCGGCGGTTCGGCGAGGGCGAGCACGCCGTACAGCTCGCCGAAGTCGGCCGCGCTCCACCCGCGTTGCCAGGACCGATCATCCGGAATCGGTGACGGCCCATCGCGTGCGGCGCATCCATGTCCCCGCCGAGGGCCAACACGCGACGGAAGCCCGCGCGGCGAGATCGAAGGGAGTGGACATGAGCCGGAGAACTTCGTCGGTCGTGCTCGCCGCGTGCGCGGCTTTGGCGACCATCGTGTCGGGCGCCCGGGCCGACGTCGAGACCACGGTGCGCGACCTCGCCCGGAGTGTCCGCGAGAACTACGTCTTCCCCGAGGTCGGTGAGAAAGCCGCCGCGATGCTCGAGGCAAACCTCGAATCCGGGGCGTATGACGACATCGACGGCATCATGCTCGCCCAGCGGCTCACCACCGACCTGCAGCAGTTGACCCACGACCGCCACTTCCGCGTCTTCCCGGCCCCGCCCGATGCGGGCCCCGCGAGCGAACCGGAAGACGAACCCGCCCCGACCGGGCCGCTGGGATTCCGCCGGATCGAGCGGCTCGACGGGAACATCGGGTACGTCGACATGACCGAGTTCGCCCGGCGCCAGTTCGCCGAGCCGATGGTGCACGCCGCGATGCAGCTTCTGCAAGGCTCGGACGCGCTGATCTTCGACATGCGGGGCAACGGCGGGGGCGACCCGGAGACGGTGCAGGCGATGTGCACCTACCTCTTCGATCCGGGCCAGCCGGTCCACCTCAACAGCCTCTACAACAGGCCGACCGACACGACCCGAGAGTTCTGGACGCAGCCCGAGATCCTGAAGTGCGACGCGATGCCCGACACGCCCGTCTGGGTGCTCACCAGCAACTTCACCTTCTCGGGGGCCGAAGAGTTCACCTACAACCTCAAGACACGGAAGCGTGCGACCATCGTCGGCGAACGCACGGGAGGCGGGGCGCACCCGGTCGACCCCGTTCGGCTCGAAGGCGGCCCGTTCGTGGCGATGATCCCGGTCGGACGGGCGATCAACCCGGTGACCGGGGATGACTGGGAGGGCACCGGCATCGAGCCGGACGTCGTGGTGCCCGCGGGCGATGCGCTCGACACCGCGATCGGGCTGGCGCTCGAAACACTCAGCGAGTCGGACGACCCCGTCGTCGCCGACCGGGCCGCGTGGGGGCTCATCGGCCGTCGCGTGGCCGCGGGCGGCGAGCCGATCGACGAACCGGCCATGCGCGAGATCGCGGGCGACTACGGCGAACGGCAGATCGAGGTACGCGACGGGGGGCTCTGGTACTCGCGCGCGGTCGCGGCCGCGGGCTGGCGGAGGCTCATTTGCGTGGGAGAGGACACGTTCGTCCTCGAGGGCGTGCCGGGATTCCGTCTCGAGGTCGATCGGAGCGGCGACGGCGACATCAAGGGCCTGCGGGGTATCTACCGGCAGGGGCTCGTCGACTACAGCGAACGCACGGACTGAGAATGGCGAGGCGGGCTCAGGATCCCACGGGCCGCGTCACGGGCACCCGGCGAGGAAGCTCGTCACGAACACCTGCAGGTCGCCCAGATCGAGCAGCCCATCGCCGTTCAGGTCCGCCGCCGGATCGGCCCCGATGAAGGCCGAGATGAACCCCGAGATGTCGTCGAGGTCGAGCAGGCCAAAGGGCTCGGCGAGGTCGGCCGGGTTGCACCCCCTCGGCGAGAAGACGTGGTCGGGGAATTCGGGGTTGATATCGATATTCGCGGGGTGATCAGTCAGACCGTCGCACCACTCGCGCCCGTTGTTGGGGTGCGGGACCTGGCGGTAGTAGCCCTCGCTGCACGGCGAGGGCCCCTCGGCATCGCCCCCGGCGTGGAACGTGCCGCTCGCGTCGCCGAAGTGCATCGCGGATTCATCGAGGAGCACCGAATCGCGGAGCGTGGCCCAGCCGACGTACGCCGCGTCGCGGATCGTGATGTCGCCGTAGATGTTGGTGTAGCTCACGACGCTCGCCTGGTCCTCGATCCGCACGTTGCCGGAGACCTGGGCGTTGCCCAGCACCTGCGCGTTCGGGCCGACGTAGACGTTCGAGGTGACGTGGGCCGTCGCGGCGACGAAGCCCCCGCCGTTGACGTGGGTGTGCCCCGCGATGCCCTTGTGGTTGTTCACGGTGGGCGTCGCGCCGTCGAGGCGGATCTGCCACGGATAGCGCCAGATCTTGGGCCAGCCAGGCTCCCAGACATAGTCGTGGTGCGTCTGCGGCGCGCCGAGCACGACGAGATAGAGCGAGTCTTCGTTCGGCTGCATCGTGAAGCTGACGTCCGTCTCGATACCGCCAACGATCTTGTAGAGCGGGCTGTAGCGGGGGGTGTCGCCATCAACCGCGACGAAGCCGAAGCGGTAGCCCGCGCCGCCCGCGGGCGTGTTCTCCTGCCCGTAGAAGGTCATGTGGATGGTCGCGTCGGGCGAATCCGGGATGAGCTGGACGATGTTGTAGCCGTAGTCCTGCGGCGCCGTGTAGGCCGGCACCTTGTATGCTCCGGGCTGGCCGAGCATCGGCTCGAGCGCGGTGTACATCCGGGCGATGAGGTTGTGGTCGAGCTCGTCTTGAACGGTGTGCCGCATCTCGGCGCCGTTCGAGTAGTCGAACGTGACGTTCCTCATCGCGTAGTGGCCGAACTGATCGTTGAGCGTCTGCTGGCTCCACCCCTCGATCCGCTTGAGCGTGTCGATGGGCGTCTCGCTCCCGGCGATCGACTCACGCCAGAGCCGGTTGACCAGCTCGATGCCGAATGTGTCCTGGAGGTAGCGCAGGAAGAGCGTGTTGCCGTAGTGATGCCGCGTCGACCCCCAGTGGAAGTGGGCCGTGTTGAAGAAGCGGATGAAGTCGGTGCCCTCGAGGATCGTGGGGTAGTGCTGCTCGGCCATGAACTGGGCGTGCGTCTCCCAGAAGAAGCCGGTGGGCTCGAAGTTGATGAAGCCGTGCCCCGGGTTGTCGATCCAGACCTGGTTCTGCAGCGAGTGGGCGAACTCGTGGGCCAGCACCCAGCTCGGCTCGTGGACCGCGCCCGGGTGCACCCACATCGCCCCGATCGTCGAGTCGTACGGCCCGCCGAACGCCCAGCCCGTCCAGGGCGCGCTGCTCCAGGTGTCGTTCATCACGACGATGATCTTGTAGAGGGCGAGGTTGCCCACGGTGTCGTCGAGGTAACCGAGCTGGTCGATGTAGGTCGTGTAGACGCTCTCGAGCTGGCTGAGCACGCTGGCCGGGTCGAAGCGGATGTCGGCGGGGGCCGTGGTCGGGTCGAGCCCCGCGAGCGTGCCCCAGAAGACGACGAAGTTGTCGGACTCGGCCGATCGGTCGTAGGAGACCTCGGGGTACTGGTTGAACTGGCTCGGCCAGTAGACCGTCTTCGCCCAGGCGGGCAGGGCGAGGGCCAGCAAGGCGATCAGGGCGGTCGCCCAGGGGAGGCGTTTCGTCGGCGTGGTGCGCATGGCTACTTGTACGCCAGATTCGACGATCGCGATCCCAAAAAACCGCGATTCTGACAAAATGAGCGGTTAACCAACCCTGGATGAGTCCCCACCGCGCGGGCCCCAGGAGCGGCTAGTCGACCCGGATTGACCGCGTCACTTCCTCGTCCTCGACCGACCCGTAGGCCGGCAGGGCCGCGGCGTCGTTGAAGTAGCTGAGGATGTAGTCCAGCGCCCCCGAGTGGTAGAGCGAGGCGAACAGCTCGACCGACTCCGGGTCGTACTTCGTCCCCTTTGCCTCGATCAGGACGTCCAGGGCGTGCTCGGCCGCGTCGGCCCCCACCTTGTGGCGGTAGGGGCGGTGGCTGGTCATCGCGTCGAAGGTGTCGATCACCGCGAAATCGCGGGCGATTCGGGGGATCTCTTCGCCCTTGAGGTGGAAGGGGTAGCCCGAGCCGTCCATCTTCTCGTGGTGGTAGCGGACGAGGTCGAGGATCGTCTCGTCCTCGACGTCGAGCGCGATCATCCGGGCGTAGCCCGTGACGGCGTGCTGCTCGATGACCTCGAATTCCTCGGGGGTGAGGCGGGCGGGCTTCTGGAGGATCTCGTCGGGGATGTCGAGCTTGCCGACGTCGTGCAGGGCGGCGCCCTGCGTCGCCGCGAAGATCTGTTCGTGCGACGCCCCCCTCGCCTCGAGCAGGGCACGCAGGTAGAGGACCACCCGCCAGGTGTGGGCGGCGGTGGAGAGGTCCTTCGCCTCGATCTGCTGCACCATGTTCTCGATGACGCGTGGGTCCAAGCCAACCCCGTCCCCGGCCCGTCTCGGGCCGACGCCACAGCGTAAACCGTTCCGGGATGGTTGGGAACATCGTCGGGGGGAATTCGGAGAAACCGGGTCCGATCACGCCGATTTCAGGGCGGCGTGGCGGATGTAGTCCGACACGCTGCGGAACCCGGCGGCGCGGGCGGCCTCATCGAGCCGCTCCTTCTCGTCGGCGGTGAGGCGGATGTTGACCTGACGGTCGCGCCTCGCCTCGGACGCGGGAGTGGGAGGGCGTTCGCCGTTCTCAAGAAGGGTCGCGACGACCGACACCGTCGCCTCCATTGTTGTCGCGACACATGCTTCGATAGTCTCGCCGTCGCCCATGGCATATGGGAGTTCCACGGTGCGGCCCAAGTACCCCACCTCGGCGTCTGGCTCGATCAGCAGGCGGTACGACGCCGCGAGCTCTCGCGCGGCCCGGAGTATCGCCGGCGTGAAGGGCCGATCGGTGGCGGGCTTGTTCGCTTTACTCTTTGCCTTCTTTGTGGTCCTGGGCGTCTTGCTCACGGATCGCTTTCTCGACTTGCCTGCGGTAGACATCCTTCACCTTCCCTCGGTGGACCGGAATGCTGATCGGCTGCCGACCAGGACCGGTGAAGATGTGGTGGGAACCGTTGATGCGCTGGAGGCTCCATCCGTGCCGCTGCAGAAGCCTCTTGATGGACCCAAAGTCTCTTTCGGGTGGCATTGATGACTCCGTGGCTCCGCCTGTATCCCGCTGCGGCATCTGCCGGCAACAGGATGCGACGGTCGACCGCGGCCTCCATGCCTCCGCCTCGAGCTGAATACTCGAAACGCGTCGACCTCATCACCTCTATCGTCAGTCACACGAGCAAGTATAGCCTGAAGTATACATGTTCGCAAGCCGGTCAAAGATGCCACGAAGCGGTATTTGATCGATTTATGTTCGCCTTTAAACAGGATGGCAACGCCATCCGCTGCCGAATCGAAGCACCGGCGCCGCCGGCACCGTGGCTTGGCCAACCGCCGTCTCTAATGCTGCGACCACGTTGGGCGGGGGTGCACAGGCGAGCATGACAGCGTCGCGAAGTTCAGTCGTTGTACATCGAGGCCAGCTCTCGCCACGGTGTGTCGATTGCGGCGAGATTCGCCGGTCTTGTCACAAGCCCGCTGTTTACCCCGATACTGGGGGTTGAAATAGAGTCCGGGGCGGGCCCCTTGACGAACACGATGATCGGGCTGGGCTATCGTTGCTCCTGCGGCGACGGACGCCGCGGCCCTGGATGCCGGGCGACTCCGCGTCTGCGGCGGGCTTCCTGGCCCGTGTCGGCCGGGCTTGGGGGGGGCCGCCCCGGGGGCCGCGGGCTGACAGAGGCAAGTCGGAGGTAGGTGGAAATGTTGACCGAAGTGAATGTTCCGCTGCTGGACCTGAAGGCGCAGTACGTCGGCGAGATGCGCGAGCAGATCCGGGCCGCGATCGACGAGGTGTGCGACGCCCAGTGGTTCGTCATGGGCCCGAACGTCAGCGACCTCGAGGCCGAGATCGCCGCCTACACGGGCGCCAAGCACGCCATCGGCTGTGCCTCGGGCTCCGATGCCCTGCTCCTCGCCCTCATGGGCCTCGACATCGGCTGCAACGGCGGGGAGAACGGCCGGGTCATCTGCCCGTCCTACACGTTCTTCGCCACGGGCGGCTCGACCGCTCGGCTCGGGGCCGTCCCGGTCTACGTCGACATCGACCCGGTGACGTACAACATGGACCCCGAGAAGGTGCGCGAGGTGGCGAAGCGCACGCCGAACCTCGCCGCCATCATGCCCGTCCACCTCTTCGGCCAGTGCGTCGACATGGACGCCTACCGGGCCATCGCCGACGAGTTTGGCGTGCCCCTGATCGAGGACGCGGCCCAGGCGATCGGCTCGAAGGACCACAAGGGCCGCATGGCCGGCACGGTCGGCGACATCGGGTGCTTCAGTTTCTTCCCCTCGAAGAACCTCGGCGGGTTCGGCGACGGTGGCATCATCACCACCAACGACGACGCCTTGGCCGAGAAGCTCGCGGTCCTGCGCATCCACGGCGGCAAGCCCAAGTACTACCACTCGATGATCGGCGTCAACTCCAGGCTCGACGCCCTGCAGGCCGCCGTCCTGCGGGTCAAGCTGCGCTACCTCGAGGGGTGGCACGCGGGCCGCATCGCCAACGCCGACTTCTACGACGACGCCTTCCTCGAGGCCGGCGCGGCGACCACGGCCACGCCGCTGGGCGAGCCCGCCGACCTGGCCCTGCGCATCCCGGAGCGGCCCGCCGCACCGGCCCGGCACATCTACAACCAGTACGTCATCCGGGTGCCGGCCGAGCATCGCGACGCCCTCCGCGAGCACATGAGCACCGCGAAGATCGGCACAGAGATCTACTACCCTGTGCCCCTGCACATGCAGGAGTGCTTCGCCTATCTCGGCCAGCCCGAGGGCGATCTGCCGGAGTCCGAGGCGGCGGCCCGCGAGACGATCGCGTTGCCGATCTACGCCGAGTTGGCGGTTGAGCAGAAGCGGCACGTGGTCGACACCGTCGTGGGCTACCTCCGACGGCACGCGACCAAGGCCAAGGCCGCGGCGGGCACCCGCTGAGGCCGTGCCGTGTCGTGGCGAAGTCGCGGACGGCGTCTCCACGGGTGCTTTCTCACGACGCCTTCACGAAAGGGGTGCCACGACTCGCTGCGCAGCAGCGCCGTCGTGCTCCTCAACGAACAGCGGCAGAAGCACTGCTGCGCCGAAGACGGCGAGCAGTGGCACCCATGCAACCAGTTGCCATGAAAGCGCTTGTCAGATGTCCATCGTCTGGTTCACGAGGAATCGTCCACGGCACCCGGCAGGCGACAGTTCTACAACCCCAACCCCTCGAACTGCTTGTCGGCGAGGTAGCTCGAGCGCACGAGGGGCCCCGAGAACACGACCTTCAGGCCGGCCTCCTTGCCGATCCGCCCATACTCGGCGAACCGGTCCGGGTGCACCCAGCGGTCGATCGGCAGATGGTTCCGCGTGGGCTGGAGGTACTGGCCGATCGTGATGATGTCGCAGGGGTCGCCCGCACCCGTGCCGCCGGCCGAGGCGGCCCGCGGGTCGCGCGGGCCATCGTGGTCGCCGGTCAGGCGGACGAGTTCGTGCAGGCAGTCGACGACCTCGTCGTCGCGTTCGCCGATGCCGACCATGAGGCCGGTCTTGGCCACCGCTCCCGCCGCCTTGACGCGGCGGAGTAGCTCCATCGTGCGTTCGTAGCGGGCGCTGGGACGCACCGCGGGGTGGCAGCGGCGGACGGTTTCGAGGTTGTGGGCGATCACATCCGGCCTGGCGTCGATGACCATCTGGAGCGCGTCGGGATCGCCCTGAAAATCACCGATCAGCACCTCGAGCTTCATCTCGGGGCACGCGTCCTTGACCCGCCGGATTGTCTCCGCCCAGATCGACGCCCCGCCGTCGGGCAGATCGTCGCGGTCGACGCTTGTGATCACGACATACCGGAGCCCGAGCCCCCGGAGCGATTCGGCCACCCGTTCGGGCTCCCCATGATCGGTTGCCGGCGGTTTGCCGGTCTTGACGTTGCAGAACCCGCAGGCGCGCGTACAGGTGTCACCCAGGATCATGATCGTGGCGACACCGCGGGCCCAGCACTCCCCGAGATTGGGGCACGCGGCCTCCTCGCAGACGGTGTGCAGACGGTGGCCGTCGATGTTGGCCTTGGTGTCGCGATAGCCCGTCCCACCCGGCATCTTCGCGCGGAGCCAGTCGGGCTTTCTCTTGATATCAAGATGATGGACGGGGGTCGCCTGGTTGTTGAGCACCATGTCCGACAGGCTGACGAGCGGGCGCAGATTCCGCGCGGGATCGCCGCCGAGCGGCTTGGGATGCCGCTGCTGGGCCCTGTTCGTGGGAGCGCGATCGATCGGCATGGAATCTCCAGATCGACTGTAGCCCGGGCATGGATTGCGGCCGGGCCGGTGGGCGGCGAGAAAAGACCGGCGAGCAACCGGCTTTCGCGGGCGGTTTGCTCAGCCCGCCGCCGAGAATGGCCGATGCAGCAGGGCCGAGAATTCGGGCCGTGGCGGCCTCTCGACCGAACCGGGAATGGTCCCGGGACGTTTGGAACCGGGCGGATCCGGTCCTACCGTCTCGGCCCGGGGCGTTCGATTCGGGCCGGGTCCGGCGGGCGCGAGCCCGCATCGGACCGAGATGAAGATGGGTACGGAAGGAGCTTCGGGTTGGCCTGCTCACATTCCACTCCGGCACAACCGGGCCGTTCGTTGAACGCACGCCGCCTCGTCGGTCCCTTGTTCTGCGTGGTCGCGGCGGCGGCGCTCCCGGGTTGTCACTGGGATTCGTTCTTCGATCCGAGCGTCGTCGGGCGGTGGGAAGAGACGCCGACGGTGGTGCCGATCCTGGAGCAACTCGCACCGATCGAGTCGGACGGCGGCGCCTTGGTCGAGTACACGGACGTGACGCCCGAGGACCTGCAGGTGCAGGCCGAGGAGTACACGATCAGCGCGGGCGACCAGATCGAGCTGACGGTCTACGACGTTGTGGCGCAGGGCCAGCCCGAGGTCTATCAGCGCACGGTCGACGAGAACGGGTACCTCGAGGTGCCCCAGCTCGGCCGCGTGTTCGTGCGAGGTTTGACCGAAGACAAGGCGACGGATCTGTTCAAGCGCCGCTTCGGGCAGTTCGTTTCAGATCCGCTGGTCTCGGTGGTCATCGTCGGGCGGAGGGCGCAGTCGTTCCACCTTCAGGGCGCGGTCGCCGGGCCGGGGCGGTACCAGATCCCGTCGTCCGACTACCGCCTGCTCGAGGCGTTGATCGCGGGCGGCGGCGTGGACCCGAACCTGATCGACTACGTGCACGTCATCAGGCAGGTGGCGCTGAGCGACACGGCCTCGCCCAACCAGCCCGAGTCGCCCGCCGGCACGGGCGAGCACGGCCAGACCCCGCTCTCGGAGCCCGGTGGCGAGAACCTGATCGACATCATCAATGACCTTACCGACGACAAGGACGCCGAGAAGAAGGGCGACGGGGGTGGCGGATCGCCGGCGGTGCTCGAGGGCGGTGTGGGTATCGCGCTGACGGCGCCGGAGGATCAGCCTGAGCCGTTGATCGACCTGGTCGAGCCCGACACCACGCCGGTGGTGCCCAACACGATCGATCGCCCCGCGCCCGCCGCGGGCGGGGGCCGCTGGATGTTTATCAACGGCGAGTGGGTCCGGGGCTATCCCCAGGATGACCAGCGCACCAAGCCCGGACGGGGCCCCGCGGCCGTGGCGGGTGAGGCGCCGCTGATGACGCAGCGCGTGATCCGCATCCCGGTGAAGCCGCTGCTCGCGGGCGATGCCCGGTACAACATCATCGTTCGCCCGGGTGACGTGATCAGCGTGCCGAACCCTGAGCAGGGCAACGTGTACCTCGGCGGGCAGTTCGCCCGGCCCGGTGTGTACCAGATTCCGATCGTCGGCCGGCTGACGTTGACCCGCGCGGTGACGGCGGCGGGCGGGCTCTCGGGTCTCGCGATCCCGGAGCGGGTGGACCTGACCAGGATGGTCGGCCCCGACCGGCAGGCGACGATCATGCTCGACCTGCGGGCGATCGAAGAGGGCACCCAGCCCGATGTCTTCCTCAAGCCGGACGACCACGTCAACATCGGCACAAACTTCTGGGCGCTGCCGCTCGCGGTGGTGCGGAACGGATTCCGGACATCGTACGGATTCGGGTTCCTGTTGGACAGGAACTTCGGCAACGACGTGTTCGGCGCTCCGCCGACGAACATCACGCGTTGATTCGGAAGGCCGGGCCTGATGCCATGGACCCCGCGGCGGTCGAGTCCGAATGCGGCTTGAGGATCGAGCGTCCGATGAACACGCGCCCGGCGGGGGGCGTATCAACGGCCGCTCCGTCGGGGAGGCGGGCAACGGCTTGTTCAGAGTAAAACGGGATCTGATGGTGTGATATCAGGACCCATCTGTGATGTTCTCCCGCCTGGTGGGCGGGGGTCGAGACGGGATGTCGGATCGGATGGCGACGGGCACAGCAGAAGCACGCATGGCCGGAGCATGGCCCCGGCTGACTCCCTCGCTGGGGGTGGGTGTTGCGCTGCTGGCGATCGCCTATTTCGGGCTCTTCTTCCGGTGGTACCTTCGGCAGGGGCTGCTGAGTTCGCACGCGATGGAGGACTGGGGGCACGCGTTCGTGATCCCGGTCATCAGCACGTTCTTCGTGTGGCGGAATCGTGAGCAGCTCAAGCGGGCCGCTCCGGCGGTGTTCTGGCCGGGGTTGGCGCCGTTCCTGCTCGGGATCATGTCGTACTTCTACGGCGTGGTGGCGATCCAGAGCCACATGATCGAGGGGTTCGCGGTTCTGCTGGCGCTGTTCGGTCTGGCGTTGCTTCTGCTGGGCCCCGGGGTGATGCGCTGGCTGTTCATCCCGATCGGCTACCTGTTCTTCGGGATCACGCTGGCCGAACGGATCATGATCGAGGTGACCTTTCAGCTCCAGTTGCTCGCGAGCGAGGGCGCCTGGGTGATGCTGGCGGTGATCGGGTCGGTCTTCGACTTTACGGTCGACCTGGATGGGAACACGCTGAAGATCTTCCACGGCGGGGAGCTGATCCCGCTGAACGTGGCCGAGGCGTGCAGCGGCATGCGCATGGTGGTGGCGTTCTACGCCCTGTCGGTGTGGGTGGCGCTGACGTGGTGTCGGCAGTGGTGGCAGCGGATCGCGCTGTTCCTGTGCGCCGGTCCCGTGGCGGTGCTGATGAACATGCTGCGGATCGCGGTGCTGGGGCTGCTCTCGCTGTGGGATCCGAACCTCTCGGCGGGCCAGGCCCACACGCTGATCGGGACGGTCCTGCTGATCCCGTCGCTGGGGCTCTATCTCGGGATCGCCTGGGCGCTGAACCGGATCGTCCGCGAGGACGCGGACGGGAAGGCCGCGGCATGAACCGCAACGGGATCTTCACCCCCGCCTTCTTTGTGGCCCTCGCGGTCCTCGCGATCAGCGCCGCGGGCTTTGGTCGGCTGATCACCGCGTACGGGTTTCACCTGCGCAAGGAGCCGATCCAGCCGGCCGATGGTCGGCTGCTGGTCACCTTGCCGGCTGAGACGGAGAACTGGGAGCAGATCGGCGTCGACGAGGTGATGGACCCCGAGGTGATGCGCACGCTGGGAACCGAGAACTCGGTGTCACGCGTGTACATGGAGAAGCACCCGCCGGAGGGGCGGCCGCCCCGCACGGTGAGCTTCCACGCGGCGTACTACACGGGGATGATCGACACGGTGCCCCACGTCCCGGAGCGTTGCTTCGTGGGTGGTGGGATGCAGAAGGTCAGCGCCTCGGAGGTGCTCGATCTGCCGATCGACGCGGCCGAGTGGATCCCCGATCCGACGGTCCCCAAGGACTTCCGCGGGCCGCTGGGCGAGATCTACACCGCGCCGACGAGTTTCCGCTACTCGGACCTCAAGGGCCGGCGGATCCGGCTTCCGCGTGGGGTGGGCCCGGAGAAGCCGATCCGGATGATGGTCAGCGAGTTCGCCGGGAGCGGCGACACCCGGCTGTATGCGGGCTATTTTTTCGTGGCCAACGGGGGGACGGTGGCCAGCGCCGAGGGCGTGCGGACGCTGGCGTTCGATCTGACCAGCGACTATGCGTACTACCTGAAGGTGCAGACGACGAGCGGTGCGGTGGGATCGAAGGAAGAGCTGATGGAAGTCTCCGGCTCGCTCGTGGGCGAGTTGCTGCCGGAGATCATGCGTTGCGTGCCGGACTGGATCGACGTGGAGACCGGTGTTTACCCGGCCGACAACCCCCGGGGGAATCGGAACGGGCCGGACGGGGCACAGGGGCCGGGGCGGGGCTGATTCCCGCCGGGATCGTCTGGGCGGGGATGGTCCCGTCGCGAGAGGCTTGAAAGGGCTGTTGTCATGGCGGGTCGGGTCAACACCAAGTTCGTCGTCGTGCTTGTCGTTTCCGCGGTCGTGGTGCTGGGCGCCGGGCTGGGGCTGTTCTACAAGATCGTGAACAAGACGGGCGAGACGCACGCGGCCAAGGCGCGCGAGTTCGAGGCCGCCGGCGACTGGTCCAACGCCGCCGATTCGTGGGAGCGTGCGGTCGGCCACGAGCAGACGAACATCCCGTGGCTCCGGTCGTGGCGGGACGCGCTGGGGCACATCGCGCCGGATACGCAGACCGAATACGAGGGCCTGTTCAGCCGGTACGTAATGATCACCAAGCAGATCGCGGCGACGCTGCGGACCGACCCCGACGAGGCCGCGGAGTATCTCGATCTTCGCTCGGTCTTCTTCCGCCGGCTGGGCGGGGCGGGGCGGCAGCAGGTCGAGATGTATGTCAACGAGCTGGACGCCATGCTCGCGAACTTCCCTGAGACGACGGTTCCGGAGCAGCGCAACCGGCTGCGCCGCTACCGGGGCATCGCCTGGTCGGCGTTGAGCGGCCCGGCGAGCCCGCTGACGGCCGATGAGATCAAGGCGGCGAAGGAGGATCTTCGGGCCGCGCTCTCGGCCAACCCGGGTGACGGAGAGTCTCTCCGCGCCCTGCTGAGCCTGCTGGAAACCGAAAAGGACCGCGCGACGCAGGCGAAGCAGCCCGAGCGGGTCGCCGCGTTCAACGAAGAGGAGCGGGCGGCCGTCGACGCGCTGCTCGAGGCGGACCCTGAAGATCCGTGGGGGCGTGTCAGCCGCCTGGAGCTCGCGCTCGAGCCGACGCTGAAGCTCCCCGAGGCCGAGCGTGCGGTGAAGATGCAGTCGATGCTGGCCGACCTTGATTCTCTGGTGGGCTGGGTCGGCGATCACGTCGCGGAGACGGACACGGGGGTCATCGATCGAATCGGCGTGCTCGAGGCGGCGCTCGACCCCGCGTCGAACGCGACACGGACCGAGGGCCTGTTCCAGAAGGCGGCCGAGGCCCTGAACAACCGCAGCGACCTGTTGCTCAAGCTGGCGGCGATCCGGCTTCAGAAGGACGACTACGACGGAGCCGTCGCGTTGATCCGGCAGGTGGAGGACCAGCCGACGCTGCCGATCTCGGTGGAGGGTCGGCTCCGGCTGATCTACAAGGCGCAGGCGCCGCGGCAGCTGGCGGAGTTTGCGGTGATGCGCGTCGAGAAGGCGCAGAGCGACGAGGAGGTGGCGTCGCTGCTCAAGGCGGCGCACGACGCTCGCGAGCGGTTCGTCTCGAAGGTGGGCACCGACAGCCCCACGGTCGAGATGCTCGACGGGCAGATCGCGATCGCCGAGGCTCAGCGGGCTGCCCGCAAGAACGACGACCGGGCGGCGAGCGACGCGTACAAGGAGGCCCTGAACCACTTCGCCAAGTACAACGAGGTGACGGAGTACAAGGACAAGGACGGCCTGTGGCGTGAGGGGCAGACGGCGATCATGCTCAACAAGACGGGGCTCGCCCGCCAGCGATTCGAGCGTCTCCGCGAGCTCGATCCGCAGAATCCCGACGTGCTGCTCGCGTTGGCGGCTGTCGAGGAGCAGCTCGGGACGGCCTCGAACTACAACGAGGCCCTGCTGCTGGTCGGGCAGGCGCTCGAGTTGAGGCCGAGCAGCGAGGCGATCCGCGCCCGGCGTGACCGGTTGAGGCAGCTCGTGGGCCAGGTGCAGCCCGACGACCCGATCGAGGCCGCCATGTTCGAGGCGGAGCGGCTGGCGACGGGTTCGGACGGGCAGACGCCCGACGCGATCGGGGCCGAGCGGGTGATCCGCGAAGCCCTGAAGGCGCACCCGGACAGCTCGAAACTGATCCGCCAGCTCGTCCGCGTGCTGGTTCTGAGCGATCGGCTGGATGATGCTCGCGCGTTCATCAGGGACGCCGCGAAGCGCCTGCCCGACGACGAAGCCGTCGCGAAGCTCGCCCATCGCCTTGAGGCCACGAGCCTGGTCGAGATCCTGATCGGCGACATCGAGGACTCGGACTCGCCCCGGTTGGGCAAGGTGCTCAAGGAGATCGAGGTTTATCGCCGGTACGGCCAGAACGACAAGGCCGACGCGCTGTTGGCCGAGGCGACCGAGCTGGCGCCGAATGATCCCGACGTGCTGGAGCAGCGGTTCCTCCAGAAGCTGGTGGCGGGCGATTTCGACTCGGCGTCGACGATCGCCGACGAGGCCAAGCGGGTCAACGCGGACCGGCTGGAGGGGATCACCTTCCAGGCCCGCCTGCTCGCGGCTCGCGGCCAGCATCAGCAGGCGGTCGAGCTGCTGCGTGAGGCGGTCGCGCGGATCACGACCGAGGCGCCGCTCTGGCGACTGCTCGCTTCCGAGCAGGTTGAGCTGGGGCGCATCAACGACGCGGTCGAATCGTTCCGGCGGGCGCTCGAGATCACAGAGGACGATCCGACGACGATCCGGGGCTACATCGCGACGCTGGCGAGCGCCGGGAGGAACGACGAGGCGCTCTCCGAGGCCCGCCGCCTCCGCGACTACGGGGCGAAGGACCCGGCGTTCCTGGACATCTACCTCAAGCTCGAGGCGGGCGTCGGCGGCACCGAGGGTCGACAGATCGCGATCGAACGCCGCAAGCAGCTGCTCGGGGAGCGTCCGTTCGACACGGACAACAAGCTCGAGCTGGCCGAGCTGTACATCGACAACCGGCAATGGGACGAGGCCAAGAAGCTGATCGACGGGCTGGAGGGCGACGCGGCCGACTCGCTCCGGCGGGTCGAGGTGCTGGCCAAGTGGTACGCCGACCAGGGCAAGGTTCGGACCGCGGATGGCTTCAAGGACGGGATCGAGCTGGCCCGGGGGGCGTTCATCACCTACATCGTCTCGCACGATCCGAAGGAGGTCGGCGTCGACGCGTACATCGCGATGGCGCGATTCATGATGTCGCGGGGCCGCGACGACGTGGCGCTCCGTGCGGTGCAGGAGGCCCGGCAGTATCAGGATCCGATGAAGCTGCGGCCCGAGAAGCTTCTCGGCGAGATCATGATGCAGCGGAACATGCCCCGGCAGGCCGCCGAGGCGTTCGAGAAGGTGGTTGACGCGGGCGCCGACGACAAGGACGACCGGTACCGCAAGCTGCTGATCGAGATGCTCCTCCGGATCAACGACTTCGACGGGGCGGACAAGCAGATCGCGGCGTTGGGCGACTCGTACGCCGACGACCTGACGGTTCTGATGCAGAAGGTGGACATCGCGATGGCGCGAGACCAGGTCGAGGCGGCGCAGAAGCTGGTCGACCGGGCGATGCAGGTCCACCCGACGAGTTCGCTGCCCTACATCAAGCGGGCGCAGATCCTGATGCCCGATCCGACGCGGTGGCGTGACGCGCAGCGGAACCTCGAGGAGGCGCTGCGCATCTCGCCGAACGACTTCCAGGCGCACAAGCTGATGGCGACGATGCACTTCCGGAACGACCGGACCGACGACGCCATCAAGGAGCTGCGCACCTCGCTGGAGTGCAACCCCTACCAGGACGGTCTGCTGGTCGCGACGCTGATCGAACTGCTCGAGCAGAACCGCGATGGCGAGGCGGTCGACGTGGCCAACGCGGTGATCGAGAAGCGGCCCACGGACGCGACGCTGATGCTCATCGCGGGGCGGGTGTTTACGCAGCGGGAGCGGTGGGCTCGGGCCGCCGCCCTGTTCGAGCGGGCCTGGAGGCTGACCAAGGACGAGCGGGTGGGGCTGGCGTTCATCAACACGCTGCTCTCCGCGACGCCGCCCAAGACCGATGTCGCGGCCGGTGTGATCGCCGACCTGGAGCGGCTGGGCACAAAGATCGACGAGGACCCGGTGCTGCTGGGGGCGAGGGCGCAGATCGAGCAGAAGGCCGGCAAGCCGGCCCGGGCCCAGGGGTTCCTGACGCGGGCCTACGAGCAGGCGCTCGCCAATCCCGGGCTGATCATGCAGTGGTTCCGCGACGTCAAGATGGTGTTCGACGGTGCGGACGAGGGCGAGGGGGCCCGCTTCATGCTCGCTCAGCGTGACAAGATGCCCGAGGGCACCGAGCAGCGGGACTGGCTGACCTACGGCGCGGCGTTGCTGCGCACGCAGGACCAGGACAACATCCCCGCCGCTGAGACCGATCTCAAGGCGTTGATCAGCGGGTCGAAGAGCGAGGTGATCCGGAGGCTCGCGAGCCGGCTGCTGGGGTCGGGGCGGTACGACCGGAAGGACTTCGAGGGGGCCGCCGAGGCCTGGCGGGCCGGGATCGCGGCCTTCCCCGACGACTGGGAGATGCACAACAACCTCGCCTACTGCCTGGGCGTTGACATGGGCAAGCCCGAGGAGGGCATCCCGCTCGCGCGGCAGGCGACCCAACTCGCCGACGGACGGGCGGACGTCTATGACACGCTGGGCGGCCTGCTGCTGCGGACCGGTCAGCTCGACGAGGCCGAGGACGCGCTCTTCAAGGCTGACGAGCGGTTGCAGACCGAGCGGGAGCGTGTGGTCGTGCTGCTGAACAAGGCGCGGCTGCGTCTGGCCCAGGGGCGTCTCGACGAGGCGATCCGGGTGTGGACGGACGCGGAGACCGCGGTGTACACGCTCCCCAGTATGAGGGATCAGGTTCAGGAAGATCTTGACGACGTGAAGGCGCAGATCGACTCAAAGCGAGGCCATGACTGACCGAAAACCAGATGAATCGAGACCTTCCGGGCGTGTTGGGTCCATGTGGAGATTCTCCCGCCCGGCCAGGGGGGCATCTGGAACGACTGATTGCACGACCGAGATGACGCGGCCATGAGGAGCCAACCAGGCCGCGTGCCAGCAAGATGGAGTGACGCCCGATGAGCAGTGCCGCGCCCCCGAAACCGATCAGTCCCGCGCCGATGCGTGCGGGCACCGCGCCGACCGGCGGCCCGACGATCGACCCGATCAAGCTGCTCAAGAAGTGGAAGTATGTGCTGATGATCGCGGTCGTCGTGGGCGCGGTGATCGGGGTGATCGCGAATTACGTGTGGGCCTTCACCTATCCGTTCTATGACTCGACGGTGACCTACGAGGCGCTGGCGCCCGAGGACCCGTCGCTGATCCAGAAGAGCAGCGACGCGGATGAGAAAGAGATGGAGCGGTTCATGGCCACGCAGGCCGACCGCATGCTCAGCGACACGATCCTTGAGAGCGTGGCGCGGGATCCGCGTCTCTTGAACGAGGCCCCCGCCTGGTCGAAGCAGTATGGGCAGTCGGACGGCACGTTCGACTGGCGTAACGCGATGGAAGACCTCAAGGACCTCGCGGGCGCGCACGCGGTCAACGGGACGAACTACATCCGTCTCAAGGTGACGTGGAAGAAGCCCGAGGACGCGGCGGCGATCGCGAGCCTGTTGAGCGACGCGTACACCAAGGACCTGACGCAGCTCAAGAGCACCGACAACAACCTGCGGCGCGACGCGGTGCAGCGATCGATCAACGACTTCAAGCAGGAGATCGACAGCCTGACCGAGCGTCGCGGGCGGCTGATCCGCGACCAGGAGGTTACCGGCATCGTCGAGCAGGCGACGACGACCCGCGAGAAGCTGAGCATCATCGCGAAGGAACGGAACAACATCACACTCGAGATGCGCAACATCGAGGTGCTGCTCGACCAGATGAACGAGATGATCAAGTCCGAGGGCGGCGTGCGCTACTCCGACTCACAGAGGGCGCTGGCGGAAAACTCGGGCATCGTCCAGAACATGAAGGCGACCAAGGAGCAGTACGAGGCGCACCTCAAGCAGTTGCGGCGATCGGGATTCCTGCCGAGCCACCGCGAGTGCAAGCAGACGCAGGCCCTGGTTGACGCGACGGAGCAGCAGATCTCGGTCACGATCGAGCGTGAGCTCAAGAAGATCTTCGACGCGGAGAAGGACGCCTACGAGACGCAGCTCCGCCAGTACCAGGCGCAGGACGCCGACATGGCCGGGCAGGAGCAGAAGCTCACGACGACGCTCCAGGACCTGACCCGGACGATCCGTGAGATCAACGACATCTCGGACCAAATCAGGCAGCTCAACGAGGCGATGGCGGACCGCCGCAAGGATCTCGAGGACATCGACGTGACCTCGTCGCTGGCGTCGGCGTCGCGCATCGCGGTCGTTGAGCGGCCTCGTATCGCCGACCACATGACGATGCCGAAGATCTACCTCATGATCCCGCTGGGTATGGTGCTGGTAACGGGCCTTGTCGGCGGCGTCATCTTCGCCGCCGAATTCCTTGACCAGCGCGTCAAGAGCGCCAGCGACGTGGCAACAATGCCGCGGACGAAGCTGCTGGGGACGATCCCGCTGGCCGACGAGGACCCGACGGCATCGAGCCGCTTCGAGACGATCTTCCGCGACGCCCAGAAGAGCGTCGTCGCCGAGAGCTTCAGGCAGATCCGCACCGGCCTGCTCAAGCGGATGGACGAAGCGGGGAACAAGACGTGCGCGGTGGTGTCCTGCATGCCGGGCTCGGGGAGCACGTCGGTCGTCGCCAACCTGGGCCTCGCCTGCGCGAGCGTCGACCGCAAGGTCCTGCTCGTCGACGCGAACTTCCGCCGCCCCGGGCTGCACCGCGTGCTGGGGCTCGACGAGCGCCCGGGCCTGGGCGATGTGCTCGCCGGTGACAGGAGCATCGACGACGTCATCCAGACCGTCGCCGGCAGCGAGGGCCTGCAGGTCATCACCGCGGGATCGCCCGAACGCCGTGTGTTCGAGCGCCTGGGCACGCAGCCCATGACCGAGCTGCTGGCCGAGCTGACCGCCCGCTACGACCTGATCTTCCTCGACACGGCCCCCGCGGTCGTCTCGGGCGACGCGAAGGCTCTGGCGCAGCGCTGCCACGCCAGCATCCTGGTGACCCGCGCCATGGCCGAGAAGCGGGGGATGGTCGCCCGCATCAACAACGAGCTCAACGACGCCCCCGCCGAGCTGCTCGGCGTGATCGTCAACGCGGTTCGCTCCGCCGCCGGCGGGTACCTCAAGGGGAACATCCGCACCAGCGCCGCCTACCACAACGGCCCCGCCGCGTCCGCCAAGGGCTCGGCGAAGGGCGGGCCGGCCGAGGGGGAGAAGGAGCGCGGTGCGGCGTGAACCCGTCGGCGGGCGAGCGCGGAACCGGGCATGCTCGCCGCGTCCTCGTGACCGGCGGCGCCGGGTTCGTGGGCTCGCACCTCGTTCGCGCGCTCGCGGCGAGGGGTGACCGTGTCACGATCGTCGACGATCTCTCCACGGGGCGGCGCGGCAACGTCGCGCCCGAGGCGGAATTCATCGAGTGCTCGGTCGCGGACGCGCTGAGCCGGCTCGGGGGCGGCCCGCGGTTCGACGAGGTCTACCACCTCGCCGCCTCGGTCGGCGTCGACCTGGTGATGCGTGATCCGATCGGGGCGATCGAGACCAACATCGAGCAGACCGCCGCCCTGCTTCGCTTCGTGGCCGCGGAGGGCTCGGGGCCCGTGCTCATCACGTCGTCGTCGGAGGTCTACGGCAAGGCCACGCGGCGCGTGTTCAGCGAGGACGATGACGTCACGCTGGGCCCCACGTCGGTCACGCGCTGGTCGTACGCGTGCACCAAGGCGATCGACGAGTACCTCGCGCTCGGGCACCACGGCGCGGGATCGGCCCGGTGCGTGATCGTCCGGCTGTTCAACACCGTCGGGCCGGGACAGGTAGGCGAATACGGGATGGTCCTGCCCCGGTTCGTGCGCGCCGCGATGCGGGGCGAGCCGCTCCGCGTGTTCGGCGACGGGACGCAGTCGCGTTGCTTCTGCGATGTGCGGGATTCCGTGCGGGCGTTGCCGGCCCTGCTGGCCGACCCGGCCTGCCACGGGCGCGTGTTCAACCTCGGGTCGGACGTGCCGGTGACGATCCGCGAACTGGCCGAGCTCGTGCGTCGGGTGCTCGGCTCGTCGTCTGAGGTCGTGCTGGTGCCCTACGACAAGGCGTATCCGGCGGGCTATGAGGATCTCCAATTCCGTCGGCCCGACCTGGCGCGCGTCCGTGAGGCGATCGGGTTCGAGGCCGCGATCGGGCTGGAGCGCACGATCGTCGATATCGCCGCGGCGCTGGAGCGTCAGGCGATCGGGGGGGCCCGCGCATGATCCCCGACTTCCCCGCGAGCCTCGACCAGGTGACCACGCAAGGCCTCGCGCCGGAGGTGGTGAGCCGGGTGGCCGACCTGGGGCGGCAGATCGAGCAGATGGCCGCCGACCAGGCGCGGCTGGCCGACCTGGTCGGTCTCGATTCGGCTTCGCGCACGCAGAGCTGGATCGAGGTTTTCAACGGGTACGTCGGCGTGCTCGTGATCGCGTTCCTGGTGACGCTGATCGCGACGCCGATCATGCGACGGCTCGCGCTGGCCAACGGTGTGATCGACCATCCGTCCGACCCGCGCAAGGTGCACCGGGTGCCGATCGCCTACCTGGGCGGCGTCGCGGTCTATCTGGGCATCATGGCGGGCATCTTCACGAGCTACGTGGGGATCAATCACCCGTCGCTGATCAGCTTCCACGACAGCCTTCCCGAGACACCCTTCGGCGTGCTCGACTACCGCATGGTGCCGCCGTGGATCTTGCTGGGGCTCACGATCATCATGGTCATCGGGCTGATCGACGACGTGACGGGCATCAGCCCGCGCGTGAAGATCGGGGGCCAGCTCCTCGCCGCGGCCGCCCTCGCCTATGGCGACATCGGCGTGAAGGTGGCCCAGGGCGTGCTCATGCCCACGCTGGGCAAGCTGCTGCACAACCCCGATCTGTTCTATTCCATCCCGCTCGGGTTCGACGTGCCGCTCATCGGCTCGGCGATCAACGTCGACATCATCTACTGGACGGGCACCGCGGTCATCGCCGTCTTCGTGCTCGGGGCGTGCAACGCCTCCAACCTCATCGACGGGCTCGACGGGCTGCTCAGCGGGGTGACGGGCATCGCCACCGTGGGCCTGCTCGCCATCGCTCTGCTGATGGCGTTCACCCACCCGGGCCCACGCGACGCCCAGCGCATCATCCTGTGCATGGCGGTGCTCGGGGCCTGCCTGGGATTCCTGCCGCACAACTTCAACCCCGCGACGATCTTCCTGGGCGATTGCGGCTCGCTGCTGCTGGGCTACTCGACGATTGTGATCATCCTCACGCTGGGCGACACGGGGCGGACCGACTTCGTCATCGCGGGGCTCATCGTCTACGCCATCCCGATCCTCGACACGGTCCTCGCGATCGTGCGGCGGAAGATGGAGGGCAAGTCGATGTCCGACCCCGACTCGGACCACCTCCACCACATGCTCAAGCGCTCGTTCGGGGTCAAGGGCGCCGTGTTCATCATGTACGGCATGGGCGCTGCGTTCGCCGTGATCGGCGTGGTGCTGGCGGCGTCCGGGGCGAAGTTCGTCTACTCGCTTGCCTTGCTGTGTGCGTCGTTCATCGTGGTCTACTCGATGAAGATCGCCAGGCGCAAGCAACTCGAACAGCAGGCGATGGAGCGGGCGATGCCGGCACCCGCGCCCGCCGAGCGGGCGTCGGAGCCGGAGTCGGCGACGGTGTGAGGTGAATCCACACCGGGCGCCACGACTCGCCGTCTTCGGCGCAGTCGTGCGATTGCCCGCAAGGCGATGCTGGCCCGAGAGCACTGCTGCGCCGGGGACGGCGAGCAGTGGCAACCTCGGATTGGGCATGTCGCGCTGATCCGAGCCGCGGGCGTGAGCACGCGGATCCAGCGCGGGCTATCCTGCCCCACATGGCGAAGAAGAAGGCCGCGGCGAAGAAGTCGGCGGCGAAGAAGAAGACCAGGAAGGCCGGCGCGAAGAAGGCCCCGGAGCGCAAGGCCCCGCCGGCGGGGCGGCCCAGCGCGCTGGTCGACACGCGGGTGGTGTACTGCGGCGACTGCCTGGAGAAGCTGGCCGACCTGCCCGACCGCTGCGTCGACCTGATCTACATCGATCCGCCGTTCAACTCGAACCGGAACTACGAGGTCTTCTGGGGCGAGACGAAGGAGAAGCGGGCCTTCGAGGACCGGCACGCGAGCACGCAGGCGTACATCGACTACATGCGGCCGCGGTGCGTGGAACTGAAGCGAGTGCTGAAGGACACGGGGAGCTTCTACTACCACTGCGACTGGCACGCGAGCCACTACGTCAAGGTGATGCTGGATCAGGCATTCGGAGAGAACAGTTTCCAGAACGAGATTGTGTGGAGGCGAAGCGGTGCCCACAGCGACACCAAGCAGGGAATGAAGCGATTTGGAGTCGTTTCTGATTCTATTTTCTTTTACACCGGCGGGTCGCAGCAATGGACATTCAATCCTGAGTACCAACCCTATGACGAGACATACGTCGAGAGTATGTACCGGCATGTCGAGGAAGGTACAGGGCGCCGCTACAGGCTTGATAATCTGACCGCTTCCAAGCCTGGTGGGGACACGAGCTACGACTGGCCGACACCAGACGGGCGATCTGTGCGACCGTACAAGGGCAGGTACTGGGCGTACAGCAGGAAGAAGATGGAGGCCTTTGAGCGTGACGGCCGCATAGTCTACAGCAGATCGGGTATGCCGAACTTCAAGCGGTATCTGGATGAGATGCCTGGGGTATCACTTCAGAATGTATGGGTCGACATGCCTGCATTGGCATCCAGGTCGAAAGAACGTCTCGGCTACCCCACTCAAAAACCCATCGCCCTCCTCGAGCGCATCATCAAAGCCTCCAGCAATCCCAACGACATCGTGCTCGACGCCTTCTGCGGGTGCGGCACTGCGCTCGTCGCGGCGCAGAACCTGGGGCGGCAGTGGATCGGGATCGACGTCTCGCCCACCGCCTGCCGCGTGATGGGAAAACGCCTGCGCGACGTGTGCAAGATGAAGGAGAGCGAGCCCAACTGGCTCGCCCACAGCACCGACGCGTTCATCGTCCGCGACCTGCCCTGGACGATCGAGAAGCTGCACAAGATCCCGCCGTTCGAGTTCGAGAACTGGGCGGTGATCGCGCTGGGCGGCGTGCCCAACACGGTGCAGGTGGGCGACATGGGCATCGACGGGCGGATCTTCCCCGTCGGCTCCAGGCCCGACGACCAGCACAGCATGTTCGCGGGCGACTGGTTCCCCGTGCAGGTCAAGCAGAAGGACAAGGCGGGGCGGCCTGACATCGACCAGTTCGAGGCGGTGATGGAACGCGAGGACCGCCAGCGCGGGTTCTTCGTCGCGTTCGGCTACACGAGTGACGCGGAGCACGAGGCGGCGGCGTTCCACAAGCGGACGGGGCGGTGGATCAAGCTGATCGCGGTGCAGGAGATCCTGGACGAGCAGTTCGTGCAGAAGATGTGAGTGATCCCGCCGGTGGAGAACAGGCGCCGGCCTTCCCCACCTCTCCCCGGTCGCCGGGGAGAGGTCGGCCCGCCGGAGGCGGGGCGGGTGAGGGGCTCCTCCATCTTCGCTTCTCCGTCGCTCGTGGCACCGAGGCGCGAAGAGGTGGAACAGCCGTGCCACCCTCGGAATCCTATTCGAGCCTGTCGCGCCAGCGAGGGAGTTCGCTTCCTTTCCCGCTTGCCCCGGGGAAAGAGGAGCAGGATGCGAAGACGCGGAGTCCCCTCGCTCGCACAAGGGGCTCGAATCGGATTGGCATCGCTCAGTGCTCGCCGATTCACTCGTTCGTCAGCAAGGAGGCTTGAAGAAGAGCAAGCCCCTGACCCCTGCTCGCCAGCCCTTGGCTGCTTCCCGGCGGCCGGGGAGAGGGAGGGCGAGCCTACCGTTCCAACCCCCATATACTGGGTCCATGACCACGGAAGGCCACGAGTCTCGGCGCATCGCCTTCATGAACCAGAAGGGCGGCGTCGGGAAGACCACCACCACCGTCAACCTCGCTGCGGCGGCCGCGGCCCGGGGGATCGCGACGCTATTGGTCGACCTCGACCCGCAGGCGCACGCGTCGCTCCATCTGGGCGTCGACCCGTCCGAGCGGATGGACGACGCGTCGGTCTACGACGTGCTGCTCGATCCCACAGACCATGAGCACGCGCCGATCCACGAGGCGATCGTGCCGGTGGGCGAGAACCTGTGGTGTCTGCCCAGCGAGACCGACCTCGCCGCGGCGGAGTTTGAGCTGGGCGACCAGCCCGACCGGCACACGCGACTGCGCGCCGCGCTGGCGACCCAGGGCGGGCGGTTCGGGGCGGTGTTCATTGATTGCCCGCCCTCGCTCGGCCTGCTCACACTCAACGGGCTCGCGGCCGCGGGTGAGGTGGTCATCCCGATGCAGGCCCACTTCCTGGCGCTCCAGGGCGTGGGCAAGCTGCTCGAGACGATCCGGCTGCTCACCGCGGGCGAGCACGCGATCAACCCGAATCTCACGGTCACGGGCGTCGTGCTGTGCATGCACGACCACCAGGCGGCCCACACGCGCGAGGTGGTCGACGACCTGGAATCGTTCTTCGCCGAGGCGGCTGAGCTGCCCGGGCTGCCCTGGTCGAGCGCCCGCGTGCTGAGCCCGGCGATCCGGCGGAACATCAAGCTGGCCGAGTGTCCCAGCTTCGGGCAGACGATCTTCCAGTACGCGCCAGACGCGAACGGGGCGCTCGACTACGCGGCGCTGGCGGAGACGGTGTTCGGCGGCGCGGGGCCGGAGGTCGTTGACCGGGAGGCCGGGGAACCGATTCCGGAGGTCCACGTCGTGGTGACGCACAACACGGGTGTTGCGGGTGATGCCGGCGTGTAGCCTCTCTGCCGGGTGTTCAGGGTGCGTCGGGGTCCCGCGGGATTCGGATTCCGCGGCATTCTTCGGGGATTGTCGCGGGGAGAGATGCTGAGCCAGGAACGATTCGACAATCTCGCCCGCATCGGGTTTGTGGTGTGCGCCCTTGTGCTGGTCACGCTCACGCACTGGCCCAATCTTCAGGTCGAGGGTCCGATCCCGCAATCGGACAAGCTCTACCACATGATCGCGTTCTTCTGCTGGATGCAATTGCTGCTGGCGACGGGCTGGCTGGATCGCCGCTGGGCGTGGAAGAACCTCGCGATCGCCATGCCGCTGGCGATCGCCTATGCGGGGCTCGACGAGCTCAGCCAGGGCCTCCCGGGGCTTGGCCGGACCGTCGCGTGGAGCGATTTCGCGGCCAACTGCGTGGGGATCGAGATCGGGGCGGTGGTGTGGCTGGTCGTCCGTACGCGGATCGCCGGATCCGCGTGAGTGGGGGCGTCCCACCCCGTTCACAAGTGCGGGCGGCGGGCGCTGCCCTGTGACATGGCCGCCAAACGAGCCAGATCGATCGCAGCCATGCTCACCGCGTTTGCGGGGGTGATTGGGCCGTGCGGCTGCGCCCCGTCCGGCGGGTCCGGCGATGCCAGCGCCAATGCTGCCAAGGATTCCCGGATGATCGACGCGCCCGTCACACTCGGGCTTTCCGCCCCGGCGGAGATCACGCTGCCTCCAGAGGGGCGGTCGGCCCCCGTCCAACTGTCTCTCGTTCTCTCCAACGCGGGCGGCACACCGGTCGAGGTTGATCTCGCCGACACGATCACCCTCGAACGCCGCCTCGCCGACGGCTCATGGGTTCGCTGGAGCCGGGGGCAGAACGGCGTTCGACCCGGGCCTCATCGCGTCGCGATCGACCCGGGTGGGTCGGTCCGGGTCGATCTCGCCGCTCGATGCCGCAACGAGTCCGGGGGCTTCAGCTTGCAGGGCGAGGACCCCACCGGCGCCCAATGGTGGTTCGGCCCGGTCGACGCCGGTGAGAGCCTGCTCGTGCTGCGCGCGATCATTCGGTCGGGCGGCCTCAATCTTGTCAGCGACGCGATCGAGATCTGCATCCGGCCCTGATTTTCGCGGAGCCGGCGCGAGCGGCGTGAGCAACGCGACATCCCTTCGTTGAACAGACTCGGAGCCCGAGTGAAACGAAAGGGATATCAGATGAAGAGCCGGGCAACGAAGGGGCATGTGTGGGCGATCGTCGCGGCGGGTCTCGCGTGCGGGCTGGGCACCGCGGCGGCGAACGCGGGCGCGGTCGTCATGGATCTCCACGCCGACAACGATGTATTCGGCCATCGGACGAGCGGCCAGAACAACAGGACCGCCACCTATACCGTCGGCAACCAGAAGTACACGACCACGCTCACGCCGCCCACGCCGGGCGAGATCCCCAACACCTCGGGCGACTTCTTCTTCAACACGCTCAGCACCTGGGCCAACGCGCACGCGGGCTGGACGTTCGCCTCGGCGGTCCACATGCTCAGCGACAACAGCCTGAAGGTGCACACCTATGACGCGCTGCACAACGTGGACCTTCAGGGCGTGCAGCTGCACATCGAGTATGTGCCGGGCCAGGGCGACCCGACCAGCAACGTCCACTGGATCCAGGTCGTCAACGACAACTGGAACATCACCGCCCCCAACGCCGCCGATCGCGGGCCGGGGCACAACGAGCGGGTGGTCGACCTGCACAGCACCGCGACCTCGCCCTACTACGACGACGGCTTCGCCGCCGACGGGCGAGAGTTCTATGACCGCCCCTGGCGCGACCCGGCGCAGACGATGTTCTGGCAGGCCGAGTTGTTCCTCGCCGTGGGCCCGGCGGCGGGCTCGCCCGGCCTGGTCACGCTCTATCGCCCCGGCCTCCAGTGGGGCTGGGTGACGACGGTCGAGACCGTCCCGGCGCCCGGCACGATGGGCCTGATCGCCGCGGGCGTGTTCGCGTGCGTCCGCCGTCGCAAGGACTGATCGATCCCGCCGACAACAACCGGGGCCGCGGGCCACTCCGAGCCGGAGCCCGCGGCCTCGTTCCGCGCCCCCGTCGCTGAGATTCGCTCAGTCTCTTGCTTCGGCCGGCCGATCCGGCGTCTCGTCGCCTTCGGCCGCCATGAAATCAATCGGATTGGCTTCGGGCCCGCCCGCGCGGAAGCCCGACTCGGCGTAGTACCGGATGCACGCGGCGAGCGTCTCGATCTTGTCCTCCGGGCAGCGCAGCCCACAGTCGAGGGCGGCCCGCCCCTGCTGCTCGATGACCAGGCGCTGCCAGACGGTGCCGACCCGTCTGATTCGGACGCGGTCGTTGCCGGTCCAGGGGTGGAAGGTCGTCTGTGTCGCCTTCGCGCCCTCCGCCCCCCAGATCGATCGGATATACCCGGCGCCGGTGAAGGCGATGCGCTCGGTCGCCTTGGAGACCGGCGTGCCGGTCAACACCATCGCGGCGGCCGCGGCAACATCGGCGAGCAAGAGCAAACCGAGCAACCAGGGCCAGCGGAAGAGGAGCAACGGCCAGGTCTGCCAGACCCCTACGAAGCCGATCCCGATGAACACCCACGCCACGCGTCGCCACACGGGACCGGGCGAACGGCGGGGCACGGCGGCGATGGCGAGACAGTCTTCGCCGACGGCCGCGGGCGTGCCACACTCGGGGCAGCGTGCAAACTTCTGGCTCCCCGTAAGGTCATACCCGCACGCGGGGCATCGCGCCGGGAACGGCACGATGTGCGGAAACGGAAGCGACGAGGTCGGGGTGCCGCGCGCCACACGTCACGCCGCGGCGGGGCCCTGGTATTGCGACGATCCGAACCCGATGATGCAGAACGCGATGGGCGAGAGGAAGATCAGCCCCAGCGTCATGAGGATGCCGTGCCCGAACGACTTGGAGATGTCGTTGTAGAGGATGATCGCGACGATGAAGTTGACGACCGGGATGAGGAAGAGGATCAGCCACCATCCGGGCCGCCCGGCGACCTTGAGCATGATGTAGACGTTGAAGATCGGGATGATCGCCGCCCAGCCCGGCTGGCCTGCCTTCGAGAACGTCTTCCACACGCCCGCGATGACGAGCACGATGATCGCGAGGTAGATGACCAGGAACACCATCGCGCCGATCCCCGCGGTCACGCCGCCCGATCCGCCCTGCTGCGCCAAAGTCACGACATGGTCCATTGCATCCCCTTCTCTTGGAATGGTGAGGGCGCAGCATACCAGATGGGTGGAGGCGGGCAAGGGGAGCCCGGCACGGCGGACTTCGTGGTGTGTTGAGTAGATCTTATATCGCGTGCGGGTTCGCGAGATCGCCCGCACTCAAGAGGCCAAGGCCCAGGGGTGCCACCGGCGGCTCGTCCGCCAGTGATTCCCCCGCACCGGCGATCAAGCCGCCGTTGGCACCGATCAGAGGTTGATCGCTTCCGCGACCACGATGTATATCGCACGGGAGTCAGTGCCGCTCGGCGTCGTTCTGCGGCGCCAGCTCCCAGACGTCGCGGTGCTCGCCGTTGATCGTCGTGCCGTTCTGGACAACCGTCTTCACGTTGTTGATGAAGTCGTGCGGGAAGGCCTGGGGCTGGGCCGAGACCTCGTCGAGATCGGCGCGGAGGTCATCGGGGATCTCGACATCGAGGGCGGCCAGGTTGTCTTCGAGCTGCTTCATGGTGCGGGCGCCGATGATCGTGCTTGTCACGCCGGGGCGGTCCTGCACCCACTTGAGCGCGACCTGGGCGGGCGTCGCGCCGATCTTCGCCGCGGCGTCGACGAGCACGTCGATGATCCGGTAGTCGCGGTCGCTGGGGTTGATCCAGCTCGAGGTCGAACGCCCCTCCTCGGGCCGGCTGTTGCGGGTGTACTTGCCCGTCAGCACGCCACCCGCGAGCGGGCTCCAGGGCGTGACACCCATGCCCAGCTCGCGGGCCATCGGCATCAGCTCGCCCTCGACCGTGCGCTGGCGCAGGCTGTACTCGATCTGGAGCGCGATCACGGGCGACCAGTTGTGCAGCCTCGCCTCGTACTGGGCCGAGGCGCACACCCACGCGGGGTGGTCGCTGAGCCCGAAGTAGCGCACCTTGCCCGCGCGAACGAGGTCGTCGGCCGTGCGCATCAGCTCGTCGATCGGGCTGTTCTGATCCCAGAAGTGCGCCCAGAGCAGGTCGATGTAGCCGGTCTGGAGCCGGCGGAGCGATTCGTCCACCGCGGCCACCAGGCTCTTCCGCCCGCCCCCGCCCCCGTTGGGGTCGCCCGGGAAGAGGTTTCCCGTGCACTTGGTCGCGATGACGAGGCGGTCGCGCCTCGCGGGGTCGCGCCCCACGTGGTCTCCGATGATCTTCTCGGCGTGCCCCTTGGTGTAGATGTTGGCGGTGTCGATGAAGTTGCCGCCCTTTTCGATGTAGGCATCGATGATCTTCTGGGCGTCGGCGATGTCGGTGCCCCAGCCCCAGTCGAGGCCGAAGGTCATGGCGCCGAGGCAGAGGGGGCTGACCTTCAGGCCCGAGCGGCCCAGGGTGACGTAGTGGTCGAGCGGCATGGGGTTCTCCTTGGTTTTCGGAGAACCCTAGCGCGGTGTGTGTTGTTCCGTCGGGCGCACCCGGCCGGGGTCACTCCCCCGTCGGCGAGAACGGGTCGCACCAGAGCGGGTTGGGCTTATTCAGGGAAGGGTCTGGAGATCTCG
The DNA here is from genome assembly GCA_023898685.1 of Phycisphaeraceae bacterium. Lineage (GTDB taxonomy): Bacteria > Planctomycetota > Phycisphaerae > Phycisphaerales > UBA1924 > UBA1926. The sequence continues at coordinate 1,126,151 of CP060234.1, read as the reverse complement.
CGGCCCATGTCGAGTACTCCTGGTGGGTCACCCAGCGTGTCGAGCCGTCGACCACGCCGACGGGGGCGCCCTCGCCGTGGCGGTCGGTCAGACCCGTGTCGTTCTCGTAGGGAAAGCTCGAACCGTCGTTCCATGAGTACGAGTAGTCGGGGTCCTCGCGGGCGCCCCAGTAGATGATCGAATCGGTCCTCATCTGATCGAAGCGATAGGAAGGGATGTTCTCGCCGAAGCTGCGCACGGCCCCGTTCATCTGGTAGCTGGTGAGCTTCTGGAGGCGCACCCAGCTTTCCTCATCGATGTCGGAGGGGCAGCGGTAGACCTCGGCGATCGGCGTGCCGACGCCGACGGAGGGTTCACGGGCCCAGTCGCGGACGCGTCGGAAGGCGTCGACGTGCTGCTGACCCTCGTCCCAGTCGCCGTTGAAGTCGATGGTGGTGGTGGGGCCGTCGAGGTACTCCCAGATCACGCCCGACTCGGGGCCCTTGAGCGTGTAGCTGTGCCCGTCGCCCAGCAGGCCGCGATAGCCCACGGCGACCTCGAGGACCATCGGGTGGTAGAGCCAGCCGCGGGCGTAGGAGTTGTCGTCCCACCGCCGGGTGCCGGCCCAGTTGCAGTCGGGCAGGTGCCCGTCGTTGGAGTCGCCGTACATCGAGGTGGCCTGCATGAGCGTGCGGTGGTTGGTGTTGCACTGGAGCCGTCGGGCCGACTCGCGCGCCTTGCCGAGCGCCGGGAGGAGGATGCCGATGAGCAGCGCGATGATCGCGATGACGACGAGCAGTTCGATGAGGGTGAAACCCTTGTGCCGCATGACTGGGCCCTCGGATATGTGCCCGAGCCGGCGATCCGACGAATGCCGTGCCGATGACGGCTCAAGGTACCACACCGTGGCGTCGGCATCAAATACTTGACACATGGACAGGGGGGGCCGGCGAGGGCATCGAGCGAGATTGCCGCCGCCGCCGCGTGGCGGCGTGATGCCGGTCTGCCCCACCGCGGATGGCGCTCCGCCCCGCCCACCCTGGATGACAACGTCGCGGCGACGAGCCGCGAGTCCGACCGTTACCGGCACCCCGCGAGGAAGTAGTCGATGAACGCGATGATGTCGCGGAGATCCCAGACGCCGTTGTCGTCGTAGTCGACCGCGGGGCCCTGTCCCTGGAACATGCTTCCGAACAGGATGATGTCCTGGAGATCCTGAAGGCCGTCTTTGTTGAGGTCGGCGGGGCACTCGATGACCTCGAACGTGAAGTTCTCCCCCATGGTGTTGTTGGAGAGGTTGGTCTCGTTGATCCCCGGCGAGACGATGACGCCGAGGTAGTAGTCGCCCGGCGCGAGGTCGGGGGGGATGTCGGCCGTGGGGGCGCTGACATAGGTCGCGTGGGCCCCGAGGCTGTAATAGTCGAACGATCCGATCGGCGTGTCGGCGGGCGTGATGGTCGTGTCGGTGGAGGCGTAGGCGTCGACGATGTACGGACCCGAGCCGATCGTGCCGTCGTTGATGAGGTCAACCTCGAACTGGAGCGTTCCGCCCTGAGCAGCCCAGGTGTAATAGACGAGGACTCTCACCACACGGAGATCGGAGCGTCCACTGACCGAGATCGCGGTGCTGTCGTACGCGGTGTTGTTCCCCAGATTGGCGTCGTCGCTGGAGTTGACGATGTACCCGATGTAGTAGTTGCCGTTCAGCGCCGCGGGGAGGGTCACATCGAGCGTGCCGGTCTTCGTCTGGCCGGCGGTGAGCGTTCCGATGTCGACCGAGCCGAGCGGGATGTCGATCGGCGTGATGATCGTGTTGGTGGACGCGTAGACGTCGACCGTGACGTTGTTCGACGGGTCGCCGCCCGAGTTGGTGACGTTGTAGCCCACGCCGATGGTGTCGCCGTGGTAGAACGTGCCGTTGGGGGCGGTGCAGGAGTTGGCCCTCGGGTCGGCGTAGCCGGTGACGACGACCTGGTGGGCGTCCCAGAGGCTGGCGTCGTTGTTGGCGTTGTTGGCGTCCTGCCCGTTGTCGAGCATGACGCCGATCCAGTAGGTGCCCGACGGCGTGTTCGACGGGATCGTGATCCCGCCCAGGTTCAGGTGTACGTTCTGCATCGGCGCGTAGTCCCACGTGTAGTTGCCGTACCCGAGCGGCGTGTCGGCGGTCGTGATGCTGTTGTTGGCCGAGAGGTAGATGGTGATGGAGTAGGTGCCGCTGCCCGGATCGGCGTTGGTCGGGTTGGGCATCTCGCAGCCGCCGCCGGTGAGCTGCCCGCCGGCGTCGACGACGGATTCGGCGTAGCGGGTCTGGAGCGACTGGAGATCGAACGAGGTCCCGCGCGCGACGGGCTCGAACGTGTCGACGATGTAGTTCTTGAAGCTCTCCCACATGGTGCAGTAGTTGGTCTCGTCGGCGCGGTTGCTGTTGGACGAGACGCTGTGGGCGCTGCGCGTGCTGCCCTCGAGGTCGTAGGCGTTCGACCCGCTCATGCCGCCCCAGCCGGTGGTGAAGCAGCCCGCGGTGGTGTTGAGGCGCATCTGGTTGCCGGGGCAGGAATCGAAGTGGCCGGCCCAGTAGTACATGTCGCGACCGTTGTGCAGGCCGGGCTGGCCGCAGTACTCGGCGGGATACGACGCGTTGTAGTAGAAGCGCGTCGTGCAGTCGTTGCCCCAGCGCCAGGCGTACCACCCGGTGAGCATGCCGACGGCCCGGTCGATGCGGATGAGCCCCATGTCCCAGTCGAAATTGCCGTCGACCGTCCAGCCCGTGGACGTGGCGAGGCCCTCGCTCTGCCCCCAGCCGTACCACTGGAGCACGCCCGGCGTTCCCAGGGTCTGGCCCTCGCCGTCCCAGCCCGGGTAGACCCAGATGCGGCTGGCGAAGCCAAAGTCGGCGCCGGTGGAGTCGTTGCCCCGTTCATAGACACAGTGGCCGGCGGTGAGCACGACCTCGGCGTCCTGCATCCCGCCCGAGCCGACGAAGTAGGAGCGGGCGCCATTGCCCGAGTCGACGAACTCCATCACCAGCTTGGTGTTCATGCGCCAGGGATGGAGGTTGATGGTCGAGTCGGGGATGACGGTCATCGAGCTGAAGCCGCGGAGTCCGTAGACGTCCTCCCACCCGGCGTCGCCGTCCGCCCCGACGTAGTTCGATCCGCCCCGCTCGCCGCCGACAAGGCCGAGCGCGTAGAACGGGGTCACGAAGGTCTGGCCGGTCCGCTGGTCGTACATCACCGCATCGCCGGGCCCTCCCAGGTTGTCCGGGATGTCCCAGTCGGGGTTGGGCAGCGGCATCGGCGGGATCTGGTCGAACGGGGGATGGCTCGGCGGGATGATGGCCTCGTCGGCAAGGAGCGCCCCGGGGCGGAAGACCGGGACGAAAACCTGCGTCGGAACGACGTCGACGGTCGCGGTGGGCGTCGGGAAGATCTCGCCGGCGTTTGCCGGACCGGTGGCGGCCAGAACAAAAGCACAGCAGCCGAGCCCGGCGAATCCAGCGTTCTTCATCTGTTGTCCCTCTCTCGCGGGCCGGCCTGGCCGGCGCATTCATGCAGAAAAGCACGAATTTATCCAGGACCTTTTGGTGTGTCAATGATCGACTTGAGGGTGTAGCGTTGGGCGGGCGAAATCGAAGCCTTATCGGTCGCGAGCGGCTCGTCGTGTGTGATTCAGCCACGCGGCGCGGCCGGAGGATCAGTCCGAACCGATCCGCTCCAGCAGCATCTCCCGCACCGCCTTCGCATCGGCCGAGCCACCGCTCTTCTTCATCACCTCGCCGATGAGCCGGCCCGCGGCCTGCTGTTTGCCGCCCCGGATCTGCTCGACGATTGAGGGATTCGCGGCGATCACCTCGTCGATCCAGGCGGCCATCGCCCCCTCGTCGCGGACGATCAGCCAGCCCTCATATTCGGCGACGGCCTCGGCGTCGCGGTCGGCATAGGCGGGGTCGGCGAGCCTTTCGACGAGCTTGCCGGCGTTCGATGCCTGGATCGCGTCGTCTTCCCTGAGCTTGGCGATCGAGGCGATCTGTTTCGCGGACAAGCCCAGGCCCGAGATCAGAACGGGCCCACCGCCGGAGCCGTCCTCGGCCTGGTCCCCGATCTGCTTCGATCGCTCGTTGGCCAGCCTCGCCATGTGCTGGAGCACGACGTTGGACACCGCCTTGCCGGCGCGGTCGCGGGCGAGGCCAGCCTGCACCGCCGCGTTGACAGCCTCATCGAACAGCTCGGCATCTCGGCGCTCCTCGACGAGTGTCATGCCGTCGGCGGGGTCGAGGCCCAGGTCGTCGTGCCAGCGGCGCAGGCGGGCGAGTGGGAGCTCGGGCAGGGTCGCCCCGATCTCGCCGACCCACACCCGGCTCACCTCGAGCGTCGGGATGTCGGGGTCGGGGAAGTAGCGGTAGTCGTGGGCGTCTTCCTTCTCGCGCTGGGTAAACGTCACGCCCTTGGCGTCGTCCCATCCGCGGGTGGTCTTGGCGCCGGGGCCCATGACCCGGCCGTCGGCACGCCAGCGCTTGGGCTGCTCGGCCAGCTCGTGCTCGATCGCGGCGGCGACGGCGCGGAAGCTGTTGAGGTTCTTGACCTCGACGATCGGGGTCGTGACGGTCCGCCCGCCCTCGAGCATGAGCACGCAGTTGATATTGGGCTCGAACCGCATGTGCCCCCGCTGCATCACGCCCTCGGTCGCGCCGACGAAGCGGCAGACGGTGCGGAGCAGGCGGCAGAACGCGACGGCCTGCTCGGCCGAGCGGATGTCGGGCTGGGTGACGATCTCGAGCAGGGGCGTGCCGGCGCGGTTGAGGTCGACGAGGGACCCGTCGATGGCGACGCCGCCCGGGGCTTCGTGGCTGAGCTTGCCGGCGTCCTCTTCGAGGTGGGCGCGGATGATGCCGACGCGTGTGATCTCGCCGGAGGGGTCGAACTCGCCCCGCTCGCCCAGCGGGGGCACTTCGACGTGCCCGTCGTAGCAGAGGGGCAGGTCGTACTGGCTGATCTGATAGCCCTTGGGCAGGTCGGGGTAGGTGTAGCTCTTTCGATCCCACTTGGTCTCGTCGGCGATGCGGCAGTTGAGCGCAAGGCCCACGAGGATGGACAGCTCGACGGCGCGGCGGTTGAGCCCAGGAAGCGAGCCCGGCAGGGCGAGGACGATTGGGTCGATGAGCGTGTTGGGCGCGGGCTCGGCCGCGGCGTTTCCTGCGAGGACGGGCGCGGCGGGGCTCGCGACGCGGGCGAACATCTTGCTCGCGGTGGCGAGCTCGACGTGGATCTCCATGCCGACGACGAGGCGGACGGACTCGATCGCGACGCTCGCTCGTTCTTCCGGGGTCATGGGCTCGCCTTCGGTCATGCGAGGATGGTACGGCACGGGCGCGATTCGTACCGGTCGCTCCGCCAGGACAGGGATCGCCTGGATACGCCGCTTTCCCCGCCAATCAGGCCAGATAGAGGTACCCCGTGTAGACCGCGTAGCCCAGCACCAGGGCGGCGCCCTCGAGCCGGTTGACGCGTCGCTGCGATTTCATCATCAGCAGGCAGAGGGCGGTGGCGCCCATGACGACCCAGATGTCGCGGTGGGCCGCCTCGGACGGAACCGCGAGCGGGCGGACGAGGGCTGCGATGCCCAGCACGCTGAGCAGGTTGAAGACGTTCGACCCGATGATGTTGCCGATGGCGATCTCGGGGTGATCCTTCATCGCGGCCCGGGCCGAGAAGACGAGCTCGGGGATGCTGGTGCCCAGGGCGACGACGGTGAGCCCGATGATCGCGTCGGAGACGCCAATCTCCGAGGCGATCGTCGTCGCGCCATCGACGAGCAGCTCGGCCCCGACGATCAGCCCCGCGAGCCCGAAGGCGACGAGCAGCGCCGGAACGCTCTTCGTGAGCAGCCGGGCGCCGGGGGGCGTCTCACCCGTGCTGCCGGAGAGCTCGATTTCGACCTCGTGCTCGACCTCCTCGGGGTTGATCTTGCCCGCCTTGGCGTTGTACCAGACGTAGGCGACCAGACCCAGCACGAGAAGGACGCCATCGATCCGGCCGATCGTCGCGGCCGGGTTGATGTAGTAGTCGAGCACGCTGAACGAGGCGAGGACGGTGACGAGCAGCATGATCGGCGCGTCGACACGCCAGATCGATCGGTCGACGGGGATGGGCTTGATCAGCGCGGTGACGCCCAGGATGAGGCAGATGTTCGCGATGTTGGAGCCGAGCACATTGCCGATCGCGAGTTCGCCCTTGGCGCGGGCGGCCGCCCCGACCGACGCGGCGAGTTCGGGGGCGCTGGTGCCGAACGCGACGACGGTGACGCCGATGAAGAACGCCGAGACGCCGAGCTGGCGGGCGAGCACGACGGCCCCGTGAACCAGGAAATCGGCCCCGAACACGAGCAGGACAAGCGCCACCGCGAGCATGGCTGTGCTGATCGCGACCCGGCCTTCATCCTCAACGCCGATCACCATGAACGCGCCGAGCGCGAGCGTGAGCGCGAACAGGATGACGGGGACAAGCTTCGGCATGGCGCGATCGCAACGGTAGGGAGGCGGGGGACCCCTCAGGGCCAGCGGGGGATGAGCACGAGCACCTCACGCCGGGCGGGCAGGGGCCTGGGCCCCAGCACAGGGGGCGTGATGAGCAGCGTCTCGCCAACCGACCTGGCTTCAGGGGGCGCGGGGCCCTGGGTCGGCATGCTGTCGTTCGCCCCGGGGACGGGGAGCGGTGCGAGGCCGCCGGGCGCCACCGGGGCCGCCTGCTCCGGGCCGACCTCGCCCGCGTCGGAGTCGGCGATCGGGGCGGGCTCGGTCCATTCTTCCTCGGGCGGCGCAGGGAGCACCACCAGCGCCAGGCCCTCAGGGATCGAAACGCTGCGCAGCAGCCCGGCGAAGACCTCGCGCGGCCGGGCGGGTTGGGGGGACAGTGACCCGACCGCGAGTTCGACCCGAAACGCCCGGTCGTCGCGGAGCGAGGGTTCGGCCCAGGCCCGGACGAGCAGCTCGAGCCGGCCGTCGGGCGCCCGACGGTCGCCGCTCGCGGTCCGCAGCGGCGTGCCGGGGGGCACCGCGGATGATGCGAGTGGCATCCAGCGGGTCGGCTGACCCAGTTCAACCCGACGCATCGCGTCCGCGTGCGGCAGGTCGGCCTCGATCGACTCGGCGAGCGATGCGGGGACCATCACCAGGCGGAACCCTGCCCGCCGCCAGCGATCGCGGCCCAGGTCGGCCCGGTCCTCGTCGGCGATCGCGATCGGGGCGAGCGCGGCGAGCAGGGGGCCGCCCACCGCGTCGATCTTCCACACGCGCGCCTCTAATCCAACCCGGGACGGCGCCAGCGGTACGAGAGGCTCGGGCGCCGTCTCCGATCTCGGCCCGCCGCATCCTGCGGTGCACGCGAGCATCAGGATGAGCCAGGCCGGCCGCGGCATGTCGGTTCGTTCAGTCGGCGGTGGGCAGCGCGTTGATCCGCTCAATCAGGCGCCGGATGAGGCCGAACTTGTGGCGGGTGTGGGCGAAGACGATGCGGGGCAGGCGACGGTGGTCGGTTTCTTCGTCGAAGGCGCCGCGTTGGTGGATGCGCCCCGACTTGACCAGCACCGCGAACTCGTCGTTGAGCCGCTCGATCGCCTCGTCGGTCAGGCGGTGCTGGACGCGGATGACCATGTCGTCGCGCACGTAGCGGGACGAGTGGTAGTTGCGGTAGAACTGGAGCACGTGGTTGGCCGCGTCATCCGCCGACTCGGCGTTGTAGAACAGCCCCGGGTCCTCGGGGCTCACCCAGCCGCGCGTGAGAAGCTCCTGCTCGATGAACCTGCGGAAGCCGGCCCAGTAGCCCGCGGTCGGGCCCTGGCCCTCGACCATGACGATCGGGATCATGCTCGCCTTGCCGGTCTGCACGAGCGTGAGCGTCTCGAACGCCTCGTCCATCGTGCCGAAGCCGCCCGGGAAGCAGACGACCGCCTCCGCCTGGCTCAGGAAGATGAGCTTGCGGGTGAAGAAATACTTGAAGTGGATGAGCTTCTCGTCGTCGACGATCACCTCGTTGGCGGTGGTCTCGAACGGCAGGCGGATCGCGACGCCGAAGCTCGCCTTGCGGCCGGGGCCCACGTGGCCGGCCTTCATGATGCCATCGCCCGCGCCGGTGATCGACATCCATCCCGCCTCGGCCATCCGCCGGCTGAACTCGACCGCGGAGAGGTAGTCGGGGTGGTCCTCGGGGGTGCGGGCCGAGCCGAAGATGGTCACCTTGTGCGGCTGGCTGTAGGCGCCGAAGACGCGGTAGGCGTAGCGCAGCTCCTTCATTGCGGCGGTCATGAGCTTGAGCTCGCCCGAGTCGCGCCCGTCGGGGATGAGCTTGAGGGCCGCGGTGATCAGCTCGCGGACGAGCTTGGCGTGGAAGGCGTCGGGCTCGGCGCCGGCGCAGCGGCTGACGAGCGCGTCGATCTCACCCTGGACGTCGGGGAATTCCGCCCGTTTCTGCAGAGCCCGCTCGGGCGGCGCCGCCGATTCGTCGGCGGGGTCAAGCCGCTCCGGGGGGTCGAGTTCCTGTCTGTGGTGTTCTTTGGTCATGGCACATCATTCGCCGGTCGCGGGCTGAACGCTTCGGCCCCGACCCGGTCGAGCATCTGCGAGGCGAGGCGGAGCCGCTGGCGAGCCGCCTCGGCGCTGCGCCCGATCTCGCGGAGCCGGTCTCCGCCGCCGTTCTCGCCGCCCAGCAGCGAGCCCATCACCCGTCGGGTGCCGGCGAAGGTCTCGGCGCTGATCGTCGGCTCGCCGATCGGGCCGGTCAGGTGGGTGGTCAGGAGCTCGTCGCGGACCGTCTCGACCATCGCCGAGACGACCGGGATGCGCCTGACCGCCTTGGAGCGGACGCGCAGATCGAGGCGGCCGTCGGGCCAGGTCATGTCGCCGTACCCCAACAGCTCGATGCTGTCGCCGAACACGGCAATGTCGTCGAAGGTCACCCCCGCGTCGTCGAGGTGCAGGTCGGCGAGCGCGATCCCCAACTCATCGCCGATGGGCGGGCGGAGGTTGGAGAACTCGATCAGCGGCGTGAGCAGGGGCAGCATCACCACGGGCCCGCCGCTGGCGATGATCCGTCCTCTCCCCCGCCGGCCCGTCTTGGATTCGACGAAACCGGTGAGCGAGAACGAGGCGTTGACGAGCCCCCTGGAGCGGTCGGCCGACTGGTCCCAGAGGTCGGCGTCGTAGGCCTCCCTCACGTCCTCGCGGACCTCATCGGCGAGCGAAGTATCGCCCCCCACGCGCACGTCTTCGAGCAGCGGCGCGAGTCGCACCTCGGCAAGCTGGAAGTCGGACCAATAGCGGCGGTCACTGTCGGCCCCCAGGTCCGCGTCAGCGCTCGGCTCTTGGGCCATGCGCACCCGGCCCGTGAATCGCCCGCCGTGCACGTCGGCGGTGAGCACGGGGACGAGCACCGACCCCGGCTCGCGCCCGCTGAGAACCTCGGCACGCCCGTTCGTCATGCGGAGCCCGTGCAGACGCCAGCGGTCGGCCTCGAGCGAGAGCGCGTAGGTTGGTGCGGTGTCGGGGTCGTTGCGCCCCGCCTCGAAATGGAGCGTGCCGTCGAGATCGGTCACGGGCACGCCGATGTTCAGCCGCCCGCCCGTCAGCGTCGCGGCGCCGGTCGTCAGGAATCGCCCGATGCCGCCCGCGTCGCCGGTGTCGGCGACCAGGCGGAGGTCATCGATGCTGACAGGTCCGTCGACTCCCACGCCCAACGCGTCGAAGAGCGAACCCACCTCGTCGGGCGCGAGCCCCAGCAGGGCATCGGTGAACTGCTGGGTGTCGAGGCCGAATGTGAAGTCGAGGCCGGTCGTTCCATCCGTAACCTGCCAGCCGCCCGAGGCCCGCATCGTCGTGCCGGGTGAGGAGAGCTTCAGCCCGTTCAGCGTCCCGCCGCCGGGCCCGAAGGCGACCGAGCCCTCGGCCTTCTCGAATTCGACGCGACCCCGCGGCGTCTCGACCGCGAGCGAAGCGGGCGCAACCTCCCCCTCGAAGGCCTCGTCGGCCCGGTGATGCAGCGACAGGTCGAACACGCCACCGGGCCGATAGCGATCGAACAGTCCCTCCACGGCCGCGGCGCCGGCGTGGGCGATGGCGGTACGCGTGAGGGGCGACTCGAACCTTCCGCGGTCGAGCGCGAGTCGCCAGTCGGCCCCTGTCCCGATCTCGTCACCCAGCGGAATGGTGTCGGAGACCGAAAGCCGCCCGGAGGGCACGCCGTCGGCCGTGAGGTCGACCGAGAAGCCGTCAAAGACCGCCCGCTTGTCGCCCGCGAGGTCGAGCGTCACGGCGCCTTGTCCGTCGGTCGCGTCGAGATGTAGGCCCTCGGCGTCGAAGGCGAGGCGGTCGATGCGGGTCACGGAGACGAAGACACTGTCGAGATCGATGCCGTCTGCGCCGAGCCGGCCCGAGAGGCTCGACGCGGCGTCAACGACGCCCTGGGGGTGGTGCTTCGCGCGCAGCTCGGCGACCCGGTCGGCGGTGGCCTTGTCGAAAACCTCGATCAGCCGCTCCGCGGGCAGACGCACGTCGGCCGAGGGCAGCGTGACCGAGGCCTCGATGCGAGGTTCGGCCGGATCCGCGTCGTGGTCACCCCACGTGCGGCCCTCTGGCAGCGTGATCGACGCCGCGAGGCGGGCTCCCTCGACTTTCACCGGCAGATCGGCGGGCTCGACCACGCCCGCCAGGTCGAGCGCGACGCGCGACGGCTCGACGGTCACCTCGCCGGCGATGCCGCTCGCGCCGATCGAGGCATCGGCCACAGAGGCGGCCACTTCGACGAGCTTCGCGTCGATGTGGTAGTTGACGTGACCGTCTCGAGGGACGACCTTCGCCGAGCAGTCGAGCGTCCCGGACAGGTTGAGCTTGCCCAGCACGCGGGTCAGTTCGTCCGGGCCGCGTCCTCGGTCGTTGGGCCCGGCGATCGCGTGGATGAGCATGTCATCGATCGGCACGTCGCTCGCGTTGATGTCGACGGTCGGGAGGGGCGGGGTCTCGTCGTCGAACATGACCTGCGCGTTGATCGACACGCGCCCGCCGCTGATCGTCTGCGCGTTGGTGACCGTGAACGTGGTCTGCCCGTCGTCGATCGTGAAGTCGACCTCGTGCCCCGTGGTCGGCATGGGGAAGTACTCGCTGAGCAGGCCGATCTGCTGCAGATGAAGCCGGACCGTGCGCGTCCAGTGGCTCACCTCGCCCAGGGCGCGATGCACCTCGATCGTCGCGTCGGCGACGCCGCCCAGGTCGAAGCCGGGCCGCTCGCTGAGTTCGGCCCGGATGCGCGCCCGCTCGGCCTCGAGCTTCTGCATCTCGCCCGCGGCGATCCCGCCCGCCGTCCACGCCTGAGCCTCGGCGTCGAGGGCGGCGAGGTGCTGCCGCATCTGCTCAGCCTCGGCCCGCGACCTGAGCAGCCCCGATGTGACGAGCCCTTCATACTGCCGCTCACTGATCAGCGCGTCGAGCAGGTCGCGCCGGCTGGGGCTGAGCACCTGCTTGAGCGCGTCGTCGATCGGCAGCGCATGGACCAGGATCGCTAGGTCGACCTTGGCGATGTCGCCCAGCGGGCCAATCGTGCCGTTGGCGACGAGGACGGCCCCGGTCGGCCCGACGCCGCGGACGTTGTCGACCGTGAGCGTGTGCTGCGTGAAGCGGAAGGCGCCGCTCATGTCGTGGAACGGGTAGGGGAAGCCCTCAAAGGCCGCGGTGCCGTGGCTCAAGTCGAGCACGCCGTCGAGGCGGAGTTCGTCGGGCGGCTCGTCGTCGGGCCGGTGCGCGATGCGGTCGGGCTGATCGAGCGTGCCGGTCATGGGGGCGGGCATCCCGTCGGGCCGGTTGCCCTGCGCCAGCCAGATCGTCGCCTCGACGTCGGCCTCGGGGCGACCGAATCGTTCGTTCTGCTCGTGCGCGATCTCGGGCACGTACTTGAGCAGATCGAGGTCGCGCTCGAGGCGGAACGGCTCGGTGGTGAGCCGGGCGGCGAACGGGCTCGTCTCCGGGTCGAACCCCCACATGTCAAAGACGACGCGTTCGGTGAGCGTCGAGACCCGCCCGATCAGGTCGGCCGAGACGGTGCGCTCGGTGACCGTGAACGACCCGTTCACGTCGGTGAGGCGGACGCGCTCGTCGCTCCGCGCGGTGTCGGCGGTGAACGGGAGCGAAACCGCCACTTGGTCCACGTTCACGACGATCTCCACGTCGCCCGAGGCCGAGAGCTTCACCCAGCGCGGCACGATGCGCCCGTCGAGGGCGAGCTGCTCCCATAGCTCGCGCATCCGCGAGGGGATCGCGTCGGCCGGCCACTCGTCGAGCGCAAGCCCGCCCACAGAGAACGTCACGCCCGAGTCGTCGATCCAGCCCGTCAGGTTGAACCCGCTCTCGCCCGCGAGGGGGGTGAGCGAGAAGTCGGACCGGCCCGCCTTCACGTCGCGCTGCGGGGCGAGCACGCCCGAGAATGGGATCTCGGCGAGACGGGTGTAGCCCGCGGCGCCATACTCGCCCATCTCGAGCGCGCCGTTGTGCACACGCACCGACGGGATCTCGGTGATCTCCCCGCCGCGCGCCCGGCCCACGAGCGCGAGCGAGGCGATCGTAATGTCCCCCGTGTCGGTCGACTGGCTGATCCGCAGGCGGGGCGATTCGAGCTGGATCACCTTGACCGCCATGGGCGATGGGAGTTCGAGCCAATCGAGCGAGACCGTCATCTCGCCGACCGAGAGGATCTCGCCCGCCTCGCCGTCGATGCCCGGGATGCGGATCCGCGCGTCGCGAATGACGACGGAAAGGTCAGCCGCGACCACCACGCTGCGGGCGTCGATCCGGAGATTGGTCGCGGCTTCGAGTCGCGGCAGGATGATCGCCCTGGTCACGCCCGTGCGGGTGACCACGAAGACGGTCAGAGCGAGCAGGAACACGCAGAAGAGCAGCCCGCGCCAGATCTTGCGGCGCAGGCGCCGGGCCGTCAGGGGCTTGCGATCCTTCTTCTGGCCTCGCTGCGGCGGTGTTTGCGTGTTGGTGGGCGGAGAGTCCATGGAGTGCGCGTCCACGATGCTACCTTCGGATCGCGGGCGCGGTTCCGGTGAGCCGGCACCTATGACCAGAGCCCGAACCTATCCGCACAACCCGGGTACCCTGAGTCATGGCCAAGCGGAAGACCCTCTACCTGTGCACCACGTGCGGCTCCACCCAGGCCCGGTGGGCCGGCAAGTGCCCCGACTGCGGGACGTGGGATTCGCTCGTCGAGCAGAAGCCCGACACCGCCGCCGACCCCCAGAAGGGGCTGATCGAGCACTGGACCGACGCGGTCGATGGTGAACCGGCCTCCGACCTCAGGGGAGCCCCCAAGGCCGCGCCGATCGACGAAGTCGCGCCCGAGCCCGCCGCCTCGGCCCGCCTTGCGACGGGGATCGGGGAGTTCGACCGCGTGCTGGGCGGCAATGTCGAGGGGCCGGATCGGGGCCTGGGCCTCGTCCCGGGCTCGACCGTGCTCATCGGGGGCGAGCCCGGCATCGGCAAGAGCACCCTGCTGCTCCAGGCCGCGGCGGGGTGGGCGTCGGTGGTGGATCCAAAGCGGGGCCCGGACTGGTCACGCCGGGTGCTGTACGTCACCAGCGAGGAATCGGCCGAGCAGGTGCAGCGGCGCGCGGCCCGCCTCTCTATCGCGGGCGAGCCCAACCTCTACGTGCTCGCCGACACGAATCTCGCGCGGATCGTCGAGCAGGTGCGCAAGGTCAAGCCCGCGGTGCTGGTGATCGACTCGGTGCAGATGATCTACAAGGCCGACCTCGACGCCTCGCCCGGCTCGGTCACGCAGCTGCGGCGGTGCGCCGCCGAGCTGGTCTACCTCGCCAAGGCCTCGGGCACGGCCGTGCTGCTGGTGGGGCACGTGACCAAGGAGGGCCAGCTCGCGGGCCCACGTGTGCTCGAGCACCTCGTCGACGCGGTGCTCTACTTCGAGGGCGACCGCTTCCACGCGGGCCGGATCGTCCGCGCCGTCAAGAACCGCTATGGCACGACGCTCGAGCTGGGCCTGTTCGAGATGGGCGGGTCGGGCCTCGTGCCCGTCACCGACGGCGGCGGCGCGAGCTTCGACGATTCGGAGACCGGGCCCGGCTCGGTCGTCTGCCCCGTCATCCACGGCTCCCGCTGCGTGCTCGTCGAGATCCAGGCGCTCACGGCGACGGGGTTCCTGGGCGCCGCGAAGAGAAAGTCCAGCGGGCTGGACACGAGCCGGCTGGCGATGCTGATCGCCGTGCTCGAGCAGCACGCGGGGCTGCGTCTCGCCGACCGCGACATCTTCGCGAGCGCCGTGGGGGGCGTGCGCGTGGTCGAGCCCGCGAGCGATCTGGCCCTGCTGCTCGCGATCGCGGGGGCGCACTACAGGCGCGCGATCGAGCCGCGGACGGTGGCGGTGGGCGAGGTCGGTTTGGGAGGAGAAGTCCGGCCCGTGTCGCAGATCGAGCAGCGACTGCGAGAAGCCGCGAGGCTGGGGGCGCGGCGGGCGGTGATTCCGGCGATGCGGGGGAGAATGAAGATCGGGGGGTTGGAGGTTGTGGAGGTGCGGGGTGTGGGGCGGGGGATTGAACTGCTGTGTTGAGGCAAACAGGCGTACTTCATGGACCATGTACGAGAATTCATCGATCAGATCATCGACAGCCCGATGCGGTTTCCGATCGTGGTTCAGGTGTTCGGCAAACCCGAGACGGCAATTGCTGTGATCTTGCAAGCCAGGCGGCTCGGATACGTGTCCGTCATCATGGACGGCACTGACGTACCGACATGGAAGATCGAGGAGGCCGAGCGGACAAAGCAGTTCGGAAAATGCAGTGACTGGATCATCTCGGCGACGGACGAAGGCGCCGAGGCGTGGTGGGGGTAGTTGGAACCGACAGCGAAATCCCGCAAGCACGCCGGGTGCCCGCCGTCATCTCGAGGGGTGACGGCGGCGAACCGCCGACGCCGTCCCTTCGTGGTTCACGCTCCGCGATGAACCACGGCACCGGGCGCTGTGCCCCAACGAGCCGCGGGCGCGAGCCCGCGAAGTCGGCATCTACGGCTCAAAAGTCACCGGGCTAGCGCCCGGTGCTCGTTTGTGTTGAGGTAGAGCGTCCGCAACGACGATCAGCCAGGTGCCACTGCTCGCCGTCTTCGGCGCAGCAGTGCTCCGGGAGAACATCGCACTCCGTGCGACGGCACGACTGCGCCGAGGACGGCGAGTCGTGGCACCCTGGATTCCGATGTATCCTGATCCCGTGAGCGAGCACCGAAAACGCCTGAAACGGATCGAGCATCCGAATCACGTTCGATTCCTCACGTTCTCCTGCTACCGTCGGCTCCCGCTATTCGACAATGACTCGATCAAGGACGCATTCGTCGAGCACGTCGGGGCGTGCCGGGCCCGGACCAACTTCCTGCTCCACGCGTGGGTCATCATGCCCGAGCATGTCCACATGATGATCTGGCCAGACTTGCCCGAGTTCCCGGTACCGAAGGTCACGTGGACGCTCAGGCGTGGCTTCGCGCGGACTGTGATCGGGCGGTGGCGCGAACTCGGCGCACCGATCCTCGATCGGCTCCGATCACCCGATGGGCGCATCCGGTTCTGGCAACCCGGCGGCGGCTACGACCGCAACATCATCGGGGGAGATGAGCTCGACGAGAAGGTCGGCTACATCCACGAGAACCCGGTCCGGCGGGGCCTTGTTTCCCGGCCCACCGATTGGGCGTGGTCTTCGGCACGCCGGTACTCGGGGGATCGGGAGGGTCAACTCCACATCGATCCCGCCGTAGGCCGTCCGGGTTGACGTGAAACCTCGACACTCGGGTGCCACTGCTCGCCGTCTTCGGCGCAGCAGTGCTCCGGGAGAACATCGCACTCCATGCGATGGCACGACTGCGCCGAGGACGGCGAGTCGTGGCACCCTTTCAAAAACTCCGATGCCTCACTCCCCCGCTCAATCGCACTCACCCACGAACGCCGCGAGGAAACGCTGGATGTCCGCGAGGTCGTACACCCCGAACGGCGCCGCCAGGTCGGCCAGCCCGTCGTGGGTCAGGAACGAGTTGAGGAACGCCTGGATGTCCGCCAGGTCGCGCACGAAGTAGGGCGCCGCGAAGTCGGCCTCGTTGCAACGCAGCGGGCCCGGTGCGACGGCGGAGGCCGAGACGGACACGTCCGACCCGTGGTCGTCGAGATGGAGCACGACCGACGAATCAGCCGGGGGGTAGAACGAGACGAAACGGAAGTTCTTGAGCGTGCCCCACCGCAGCGTGTTGGCGTCGAGCCCCGGGGCGGGGGTCGGGATGGTCCACACGACGCTGAACGCGCGGGTCTCGTCGGTCCAGTCGGCGGGGTCGATGGGCTCGCCCGAGTGGTCGTTGACGTCGTGGAACCCGATGTCGGTCGCGGGCGCGACGTCGTAGCGTCCCCCGTGCGGCACCTTGAACAGCACCGCGGGCATCGACGAGTTCATGTTGTACACCGCGTACTCATACGCCCACGTGCCGTTGCCCAGGTCGGTCGCGCGCGAGCCCACGATCAGCCGCCCGCCATCGGGGGCGACGAGGTCGGTGAGCCGCACGCCCGGATCGGCCTGCTGCCACGCCTCGATCGCGGGCTGCTGTGCGACGCTGCCACCCACAAAGCTCGCGTTGAGCGAGCCCGGCATGAACGTCACCTCGCGCCACGTCGCGTTGTTGTCCGTGTTTCCCGCCGCGGCGTCGTCGGATGCGACGAAGAGCCCCTCGACGAAGTAGCGAGCCGCCGGCACGGAGAGATCGGCGGTGCCGGCCTGGAGCCGCTTGTAGATCGCGTCGCCCGTGCCACCGGCGCCACCGAACGGGTAGGGGAAGTCCCCGGTCGCCGGGTCGATCTCGGTGCGCGGTCCGAGTTGGAACTGCGAGCCGGTGATGCCCGCGCTGTCCACGGTGGAGCACCCGATGCCCAGGTGCGACACGTCGCCCGGCGGCGTGCACGTCCCGCAGAAGTTGCTCGCCAGCGCCGCGAACTCGTGCATCGCCCACGCGATGCCGATCTGCTCGAACCGCCCGTGGTCGAGGCGGTAGAGCTGCGTCGCGAAGACGGGGTGGCGGTTGGTGCTCGCGAACCAGTCGACGGGCGCATCGCCCGGGTTGCAGGCGGTGACACCGAACGAGTACGCGTGGATGCCGCCAACCTCGCCATAGTGGACGATGCTGCCGGTCAGATCGCCGACGATCACGTCGGGCCCGGCGAGGGCGGACAGCGGGACCAACAGCGGGAGGATGAGCGTCGCGCGATTCGGCATGGTGTGGCTCCTCGGGTGAGATGAGCGTAACACCGGCTCCCGCCCGTTCCAAGTTCGTTTTGCAGAGGCGACGCAACCCGGGATTCCGCCTCAACGCAGGCGTTTTGAGACCGATGGGTCCTCATCAAGTGGGTGGGCGGGGCGTGGCCGATGAGGCGTGATAGAGTGCCCCCATGACCTACCACTCCCCCCTGCCGTACAACCCCGAGCGCATGCACGCCGCGGCACTCTATTGCTCCGACGGGCGCGTGGGCCTCCAGTTCGACGACTTCCTGCAGACCGGGCTGTCCTTGCCCCGCTATGACCGGCTCTGCATCCCGGGTGGGCCCGCGTGCCTCGCCGGCCATCCAGAGGCCCACCTTGAAGAGCGTGGCGTGGTCGACGAGCTCAAGTTCCTCGTCGACGTGCACCGCCTCGAGCGCGTCGTGCTGATCGCCCACCAGGGCTGCGCGTTCTACGCCGCCCGCCTGGGCCTCAAGGAACCGGCCCTAGAGGAGATGCAGCGGACCGACCTCGCGAAGGCGACCGAGTTCGTCCATGAGGTCACCGGCCTCGACCAGGTCGACACCTTCTTCGCCCGCTTCGTCCCCGACGGCATGACCTTCGAGCCCGTGAAGGTCTGACGCCCATTCACGGACACTTCGTCTCTCCGTCTCTCCCTCTCTGCGTCTCTTCCTATACCCTCCCCCCATGCCCACGCTCTACCTGATCGACGGGTACGCCCAGTTCTTCCGCGCCTTCCACGCCATCCGCACGCCCATGACCAGCCCGGTCACCAAGGAGCCGACGAACATGACGTTCGGCTTCGTGGGCATGCTGCTCAAGCTGCTCCGCGCCGAGGGGACGCACCTCCAGGGCGAAGGCGCCCCCACCCACGTTGCGGTGGCGCTCGACGTGGGGGGCGATCGTGGCACGTTCCGCAGCCAGATCTACCCCGCCTACAAGGCCAACCGCGACGAGCCGCCCGAGGGCCTGGGCGAGCAGGTGACGCGCTGCCTTGAGATCCTCGCCAAGATCGGTGTGCCGATCGTCTTCGCCGAGGGCTTCGAGGCCGACGACGTGATCGCCGCGATCGCGACGCACTACAGCGAGGCCCACCCCGACGTCCGCGTGCGGATCGTGAGCAAGGACAAGGACCTCAAGCAGCTCCTCGGCTCGGGCCAGCCTCCTACCGAGATGTACGACATCCACACCGAGGCGCTCATCACGGCGGAGACGCTGAAAGAAGAGACAGGGCTCGAGCCAGCCCAGGTGATCGACATGCTCGCGCTCATGGGCGACACGGTCGACAACGTGCCGGGCGTGCCGGGAATCGGGCCCAAGACCGCCGCCCAGCTCATCAGCGAGTTCGGCTCGCTCGACGCGGTGGTCGAGGAGGTGCAGGCCGACAAGCCCGCGAAGGAATGGAAGATCAAGGGCAAGCGCCGCGAAAACATCGCGGCCTTCGCCGACCAGTTGCCATTGTCGAAAGAACTCGTCACGCTCCGGGCCGACGCGCCCGTCTCGCTGGATCTCGATGGAGCGAGGCGCGACACGCTCAATCTCGAGGCCCTCCTGCCGATCCTCAAGGAATTGGGCTTCAACCGCTACCAGGACGAGGTGAAGGCGCTGCTGGGGATGGCGCCGGGGGCGGGCGAGGAGGGCGGCCGCAGCGAATCGATATCGGCACCGGCCAAGGCATCCCGAGCCGCGGGCTTCGGGGGCTCGCTGTTCGAGCAGCACGACGAGCCTCTCGCGATCGCGGTCGACGGCGAGTACACCTGCGTGCGCACGAAGAAGGACCTCGACGGGCTCGTCAAGGCCCTCAAGAAGTCGACGCGGTTCGCCGTTGACACCGAGACCACCGCCCTGCGCCCGATGAAGGCGCACCTCGCGGGTCTCTCGTTCTCCGTCGAGCCCTACAGGGCCTGGTACGTCCCCGTGCGTGCGCCCGAGGGCGAGGAGCACCTCGACGAATCAACCGTCCTCAACGCGCTACGCCCCATCCTCGAAGACGACACAAAGGCCAAGATCGGGCACAACATCAAGTACGACCTGATCATCCTCCGCCGGGCGGGCGTTGATCTCAGAGGCTTCGACCACGCCCAGGCGGGCGACAGCATGGTCGCGAGCTACCTCATCGACTCATCACGCTCCAGCCACTCGATGGACGCGCTCGCCCTCGCCCTGCTCAAGCACGAGAACATCTCGATCAAGGACCTCATCGGATCCGGCAAGAACCAGAAGCGGTTCGACGAGGTCCCGCTCGACCTCGCCGCCCCATACGCCGCGGAGGATGCGGACATCACGCTGCGTCTGCACGAGCGGATGGACCCCGTGCTGCGGGCGATGGGGCTGGGCGAGCTCTACCACGGCGTCGAGCTGCCGCTGGTCGAGGTGCTGGCCGAGCTCGAGTACAACGGCATCGCGGTCGACCCCGACGAGCTCGACCACCAGCGCGAGCGGCTGGAGAAGGAGATCGAGCGGCTCAAGCGCGAGGTCGCCGACACCGCGATGGAGACCGTGGGCCGCGAGTTCGACATCGACTCGCCCAAGCAGCTCAGCGGCATCCTGTTCAACAAGCCAGGGGCGGAGGAGCCGGGCCTGGGCCTCAAGCCCATCAAGAAGACCAAGACGGGCTACTCGACCGACGCGGAAGTCCTCCAGAAACTCGTCGACGACGCGAGCATCGACTCGCCCCTGCCCGCGCTCATCCTCGAGTACCGCCAGCTCGCCAAGCTCGTCAGCACCTACCTCGTCGCCCTGAAGGAAGAGATCAACGACGAGACGGGCCGCATCCACGCGAGCTTCAACCAGACCGTCGCCGCGACGGGCCGCCTGTCATCCTCCGACCCCAATCTCCAGAACATCCCCATCCGCACCGACATCGGGCGCGAGATCCGGCGGGCCTTCGTCGCCCCGCCCGCGCGGGTGCTCATCACCGCCGACTACAGCCAGATCGAGCTGCGCCTGCTCGCCCACCTCTCCCGCGACCCCGCGCTCACCGAGGCGTTCATCAACGGCGAGGACATCCACGCCGCGGTCGCCGCCCAGATCCACGCTGTGCCTCTCTCCGAGGTCACCCGCGAGCAGCGCAACGGCGCGAAGATGGTCAACTTCGGCATCGTCTACGGCATCACGCCCTTCGGGCTCGCCCGACGCCTGGGCTGCTCGAACACCGAGGCCGACGAGATCATCACGGGCTACAAGAAACGCTTCGCCGGTATCACGACCTTCCTCGAGGAGTGCGTCGCCCAAGCGAAACGGCACGGCTACGTCGAGACGATGCTCAAGCGGCGGAGGCTGATCCCGGACATCGACGCCAGCCAGCCCAACCGGCGTGCCCTCGCCGAGCGCACCGCGATCAACAGCGTGGTGCAGGGCAGCGCCGCCGACCTGATCAAGCTGGCGATGATCGACCTGCACAGGAGGATCCGGTTGGCCAACCCGGGTGGAGCGGCTCGCCGAGCCGCGTCAGAGAATCAAGCCCCCCCCAAGGAGTCCAACGCTCAACTCGGAACCCGGCTCGGCGAGCCGGGCCACCTCGCCGGCGTCCTCATGCTCCTCCAGATCCACGACGAGCTCGTCTTCGAGGCCCCGGCCGACACCGCCGACCAGGCCCGCGCCGTGATCGTCGACCGCATGCAGCACGCGATGGATCTGGACGTCCCGCTGATCGTCGACAGCGGCATCAGTGGGAACTGGTACGAGGCGAAGTGACTCAACGAGCCGCGACCGTGAGGGAGCGGTCCTTGTCTCCGCATTCACTCCCGAAACCGCTCCCTCACGGTCGCGGCTCATTCCGTCGTACGCTACAGGTGTGCGTCGCCTCCGCCGCGCCATCAAGATCATCGGACCGGTACGCGTGGCCGTGGCGCTCGTCGGCGGCGCGGCCCTCACCGTGCTCGTCGCGTGGTGGATCGCGCTCCACCCGGGCGTTCTGCCGAAGTTCCCGGTCGGGCAATCCGGGTTCTCAAATTCGCGATTCTGCTGCACAGACCCACCGCCCGGAGACCCTCGCGATCCGGCCATCTCAACCTGGTATTCGGTGCGCGGATGGGCGAATGCATGGTCGAGGCGCTCTTCGAAAGAGCAGTTCATCAAACTGGAGACCGCGACAAGCCAGACTCCGCTCAGCGAGCAACCGCCCGGCGAGCGCCCAGCGTGGATCCGCGGCGTCGAGTATGGCGAGGCGTTGCTCGGTGCCCGCTACATGTACGTGTCGACGAACGAGTCCGCCTACGGGTACCCGTTCAAGGCGCTCGCAAACCGGCAGATCTACGGCATTGACACGAATCAATGGCCCGCCGACCAGTCATGGTACCTCGGTACTGCCATTGCACCGCACCGCCCCGTCATCCAAACCGGCCTCGTCCGCCTGCCGGATCGCGTCGCTCGAACACTCATGCTGATTGGCGTTCCGTTCGCGTCGCCCGGCACCCATGCCCCCGCCTCGCCGATCCCGATGGGCTTCGTTCTCGACACCCTCTTCTACGCCGTCCCCGTCTACACCCTGCTCTCCATCCCCGCCTGCCTCTCCGGCCTCCGCCGACGCCTCACCAACCGCTGCCACCGCTGCGGCTACAAGCTCGAAGGCCTCACCTCCGACACCTGCCCCGAGTGCGGCAACCCGGTCCGTGTCAAGCCGAAGAAGAACGAGGGATGACACGCCTCCGACGCGCCATCAAGATCGTGGGGCCGGTGCGCTTCGTCGTATCGTGCGTCCTCGGCGCGACTATTACGATCCTCATCGCATGGTGGGTTGCGACAGCCCCCGGATCGGTCCGGTTGTTTCCCGAGCCGCGATCCGGGTTGCTCGAGTACGCGGTCGTCGGGCATGACGACACCGTGGAAGTCACGTTTATCAGCGATAAGGGTGGGCTTGTGTTTGTCTTTAGCGAACGCGAGCGTGCGACGGTCTTTTCTCTGATGGAACAGTCGTCCGTGGCCAGAGACTGGCACCGCATCGATCCGGATCGACGGCCTGATTGGGTCGGAGGGCTGGCGCTGGCTGAGAGAAGCCACCCGGGGATGTCGGTCAAGAGCCACAACGAACTCGGATATGGCTGGCCCGCTGTGGCTCTCATCGCGCGGCAGGCACGCGACGGGCGCGGCAACAACCCGTGGACCAGCGCGTGGATGGCGTCGGTGGGATGGCCACGGTCCGTCAACACGACGGGCAGGCCTGTTCCGCTCGGGCCGCACGGGCGCGGTTTCCTTCTCGACACCCTCTTCTACGCCCTCCCCGCCTATGCCCTCCTCTCCATCCCCGCCTGCATCTCGGGTGCCCGCCGACGCCTCACCAACCGCTGCCACCGCTGCGGCTACAAACTCGACGGCCTGGCCTCCGACACCTGCCCCGAGTGCGGGCACGCGATCCGCGTCAGGCCAACAGATTCCGAGCCGCGGGCGTGAGCACGCGGACTCACGGGCGCCCGCCGTGACGACCACCCCGCGCGCTTACGCCCGCGGCTCGGATCAGAACGTCCACACGCGGTTCAATCTCACTTCCGCGGCGCATACCGCGACATGCTGCGCGCCATCTTCCCGCCCTGTTCGACGAACGGGTGGGCGCGCGCGCCGAGCTGCGATTCCGCCGTCGACGCCCAGATCGCCAGCCACCGCTCGAACTGCGGCTTCGTCAGGTGCAGCGGCATGTGGGCCGCGGCCGCGGGGCGGCCGGCATACCGATCCGTTCCTAGCACCATCGTCGACCAGAAGGCGGTCAGCTTGTCGTAGTGGGCCTCCCAGTCGTCGACGGCCTTCCTGAAGATGGGGCCGATCATCTCGTCCTCGCACGCGGTCTCGTAGAACGACACCACGAGCCGGCGGATGTCGGCCTCGGTCACGTCATACCCGCCCCGGGTTTCGGTTGTCGTTGTCGTCAGCGGAAGCGTCCGCGTTGCACCGGCCATAGCCGCCTCCCCTCGGCGTGAACCAGCACGCCGCATAATTGGACATCAAGAGCCATTTTACGGTTTGGCGGCGGGCGGGCAATACCCTTTCCGATCTTCCGTTGGGCCGTCCGCCATGACACACCGAACTACTCCCGCCGCCGCCCTGCTGGCGGCCCTTCTTGCGACCACGACAAGTCCCGCACGGGCCCAGATCTGCGATCCATCGCCGATCGACGCTGCGGTCAACCAGCTCCTCGCCGACTTCCCGGACCTGCTCGACGGCGCCTGCCTGCTCGTGGGCGACCGCGACGGCCTGCTCTACGAGGGCTACTTCGGGTCCTATGGGCCCCGCTCGGTCATCCCGCTCGCCTCGGCCTCCAAGCTCGTCTCCGCGGTGGGCGTGATGACGCTCGTCGACTCGGGCGCGATCGACCCCAACCTGCCCATCATCGCCTACCTGCCCGACATGTTCTCGATCGACCGCGCGGGGATCATCAAGCCCTTCATGACCGTCGACGAGATGTATTCCATGACCTGTGGGCTCGCGGGCGACGCCTCCGACCCCATCCTCTCTGACCACGGCATCACGCTCGAACAGGCCTCAGACCTGATCGCGACGACCGTCGTCCCCGCCGCGTTCCCGTCGACCGAGATCAACTACACCGGGCTCGGCATGGAGGTCACCGGCTACCTCTGCGAACTCGTCAGCGGACAGCCCTTCGACGAGTTCTACGCCGACGCCGTGTCGGTGCCCCTGAACACTCCCAGCATCGACTGGTTCGGCTTGGGCCCGACGCTCAACTTCCGCCCCTCCGGCGCCGGCGAGTGCAACGCGCGCGACTACGGAAGGATCCTCCGCATGCTCTTGCGGGGCGGAGAGCTCGACGGCGTCCGCCTGCTCAGCCCCGAGGCGGTCGCGAGCATGGAGGAGGTCGAGCGCACGGTGGGCCTTCCCTACGGCGACGTGCCAGCCGACGCCGAGACCTATGGATGGGGCTACGCCTTCGGCATGTGGGTCGAGGACCGCGACGACCAGGGCCAGCCCACAGTGCTCACCAGCCCCGGCGCCTTCGGCACGACGCCTTGGATCGACGTCGAGGACGGCTACTGGGGCATCCTCATGGTCGAAGGCCTCGGCACGCTCGTCCGACCCGATTTCTTCGAGATCCGTGATGCGATCGAGGCCCAGATCATCCACCCCGGCTGCCGCCCGTGCCTCGCCGACTTCAATCACGATGGAAGACTCGACCTCGGCGACATCGTCCGGTTCTCGTACTTCGGACAGAACGCCGACCCGCGTGCCGACCTTAACGCAGACACGATCTTCGACCTCCGGGACATCAGCGTCTTCATCGACCAGTTCACGTCCGGGTGCGACTGAACTCGTGGGCAGAATGATCGCCAAGGAGCCCTGAGCGTGAGCGACGGGCCAGAGCGCAAGGGCTTCGCGAGTGTTTGCACGCCGGGCCCAGCGCTCAAGCTCCGGGCTCCTCCATAGACCGCTCGCTCACCGCACGGTGGGCTTCTCGGGGTCGATCCACTCTCCGCCCGAATTCCCCCACTGCACGCTTGCGATCGTCGTGTCGTCGTCCAGCGCGTCGCCCCCGGCATGATCGATCACCGCCCGCATCACCGACTCGGTGTCGGCCTCGGGCGACTGGCTCGCGGCCAGCACGCGCAGCACGTTGGCCATGCCGAACTGGTTGGCCGACCGCGTCGAGCCCTCGCCGCTCTGCTCGATCACGCCGTCGCTGAAGACCACGAGCCGATCGCCCTCGCCGAAGGGCATGGTCCGCGCCGTGTAGGTGATGTCGGGGTCGATCGCCGCGGGGATGCCGCCTCCCGCCGGCGCCTTCGCGGGTGGCCCGCCGTTCGGGATGGTGACCCAATGCCCGTGTCCCGCGTCGACGTAGGTCAGCGTGGCCGAGGCCCGATCAAAGAGCCCAACCCACAACGAGATAAACCGGTCGGGCGGCGAGTGCAGCGCGAGGTATCGGTTGACCTCGTTGACCGCCCGCTCCGGGTCGCAATGCTGGAGCAGCAGGGCGTGCAGGTGGGCCTGCCCGCTGGCCATGAGGATGCCGGCGCCGATCCCCTCACCCGTCACGTCGCCCAGAAAGACGCCGACGCGCCCGGGCCCGACCTCGACGATGTCGAAGAGGTCGCCGGCCACATACAGACCAGGCCTCATCCGCAGCGCGTACCGCAGCCCGCCCACCTCGCCCACCTGGGGCGGCAGGATGACCTGCTGCGCCTCGCGGGCCGCGCCGAGCTGGGTCATCAGCTCCGCCTGGCGCTTCTCGAGCTCGCGGCGCACCAGGTTGGACATCGCCAGCCCGCAGAGCCTCGCGAGCGCGACGCAGAACCCCGTCGCGTCGGGCTGCACACCCGCCTCGCGCCCGCGCGCGTCGAGGTAGAGATAGGCGTCGATCTCGTCTCCCACGACGACGGGCACGCACAACGCCGAGTGGATCCGCAGGTCCATCACGCTCTGGCCGTAGTCGGGCATCGACCCGCCGCCCAGCGACTCGAGCAGCGAGGGCTTGCCGCCCGACGCCTTCGCGAGCAGCGACGCACTGATGTCGAAGCGCGACGGGGCGCCCATCGCACGCTCAGGGCCCTCCGACCGCACGCTCGCCGCGATGATCTCGCAGTTCGACCCGTCCGCCTCGGCCCGCAGCAGCGCCCCGCGCCCGAACCCGCTGCCCGCCAGCGCCGACTCGACCACCGCCTCGCCCAGGCCCGCTTCGTCGGGCGCCGCGTTGATCTGTGACGCATAGTCGAACAACAGCTCGAGCCGGTGCTGGGCCAGCCGGCCCAGGCTCTCCGCGTCGACCTCCTGGACCACCTCGCCCCGGCTGCGCTTCGTGATCACCGTGGCGACCGCGGCCGACGCGCCCGTCGAGGGCAGGCCCGACCGCGTCATGGGCTCGTCGCCGATCCGCACCCGCAGTGTCCACGGACCGATGCGGATCTGGTCACCCGACGCGATGGGCGAGGGCTCGCCCGATTCGATCCGCACGCCGTTGAGCAGCGTGCCGTGCCGGCTGCCCTGGTCGGTCAACAGCCACCGCCCGCCGCGCTCACGCACCACGGCGTGCTCGCGTGACACCGAACCGTCGAGCAGCACGAGCGCGTTCTGCATCGAGCGCCCGATGGTCGCGCTGTGGCCCGGGGCGACCTCGATCGGGTCGATCTGCGGGCCCACGAGCGGCTCCAGCCGCAGGCTCTGACTGAGAAGGTTGGAAACGCCGCTGCCCATGACCCCGCGCCCCGATCAATTCGCGGGGATGGTAGCCGTCAGGCCCGGCGACGCCGCGTCGCGACCAGCCCGCCCAGCAGCGCGATCCCCACGCCCGGCGCGGGCACGACCCGGACGCCGACCTCGTCGAGCGTGACAAACTGCTCGAACGACAACCCGGCCCCGATCGAGCCGTCGACGCTCAGGGAGGCGAACCCCATCCCGAAGATCGCCCCTGGCGACGTCGTCTTGATGATGACGAACTCGTCGCCCAGCGCCGCTGTGTAGGTGTCCAGCAGAACGAGGTGCAGCTCGCCGGCGAGGTCGGGCGGCGTGCCGGTCCCGAACGTGACCAGGTCGGTGTCGATGTGCCCGAAGTCGCCCAGGCCACCGATCCCGATCGTGAGCGTGCTGCCCGCTTCCTGCGCGATCCCCGCCGCCGCGAGGCTCGAACCCACGTTGCCTGGTCCTTCCGTCCCCGAGGAGCTCAGGACCATTGTCCCGGCGATCGAGACCGTATTGCTCATCGCGGTCAGGTCGAGTGTCCGGCCCCCTGTGAGCCCGAACGTGCCGCCCGTTTCGATGCGCTGGAGCGAGAGTAGCCCATCGGTCGGCCCGCTCCCGTCGTCGAACAGCACGCGCCCGTTGAGCCCCACCATCAGCCGGCCCTCGACCCGTTCGACGCGCGCGTTGGCGGCGATCAGGTCACCCCCGACCTCCAGGTTCGCGCCGCCCAGCGTGCCGTTCTGGAACGCGCTCAGGTCGCCCATCACCTGCATCACCGAGCCCGACCGCACCTTCAGCGCCCCGTCGAGCGTCAGGTTGCCGACGGTCGTGAAGCTGGCGCCGCCCTTGAGTTCGAGCGACCCCGCCGTCTCGATCTGGTTGAGGTTGGTCAGCAGGTTCGTGCTCGTCGCCGACGACCGGATCGCGCCGGCCCCGTCGAGCGTCACGTCCGATCCGAGGGTATTGATGTCGCCCGAGCCCAGCAGAAGGTCGCCTCCCACGGTGAATTTCCCGCCTCGCAGGGCGTTGCCCTGCACATTCGTCAGCAGCGTCGAGACGGTGAACGTCGAGCCCGCGCCGACCTCGAGCGAGCCCTGCACGTCGAACTGCGGAGCCGCCGCGTCGGTGGTGAACTCGCGCCCGCCCTTGACCGCCAGCGCCCCGCCCGCGAGCACCGAAGCCACCGAATCGAGCGAGGCGAACGACGAGCCGGCGCCGTTCAACTCCACGGCGGCCTCGAGCTCGCTGATCTGCCGGCCCACGAGATCGACCGTGCCCTCGTTCTCGACGAGCCAGTCGCCGCCCGCCAGCCGGGTGAGCGGCCCGGAGCCGAAGACGGTGGTGATCACCTTGCCGGTGGTCACCTTGATCTTCCCGCCCGCTTCGTTGATCATGGTCGCGCCGGTGACGTTGAGCGCGTTGGACGCCGACGCGAGCTGGATGTTGATCACGCCCCGGTTGATGAAGAGATTGGCCGAGTCGGTCGCGGTGACGTGCCGATCGCCCGCGCCGGTCAGCGTCAGGCTCCCGTCGCTCTCGACCACGAGTTCGCTGTGCGTCCCCGGAGCCAGGCCGTCGAGGTTGAACCCGCCGGTGCCGGACCACGAGCCGCCGGCGTGGATGCCGATGTCGGTGTCGCACAAATCCCAGTCATCGTTGTCGATGAACGCGACGCCCCCGCCGAAGTTGAGCGACGACACGCCCGCGACCGTGCCGCCGTGGCTCATCGTGGTCGTTCCGAACGCGTTGACCGTCGTGCTCCCGTCGCCCGAGATCATCACGCCGTCGAACAGGTTGACGCCGTTGGTGCTCAGCGTCCGGCCCACGCCGGTCAGGTGCAGGCTCGCGCCGGCGCCGGTGAGCGTGAACCCGGACAACGACACGTTGAGATCGGCGGACACGGTGTACGGGCCCGCCATGCTGATCTCGGCTACGAACGTGCTGGGGCCCGAGTTGTTCGGCACCATGTTGGGCGACCAGTTGGTCGCGACCGACCACAGCCCCCCGCTCGCATTCTGCCAGGTCACGGTCTGGGGGGCGGCAAAGGCGCTCCCCGCGGCCAAGCCGCACAGGCTCACGACGACACGCACGATCGATCTGCTCACGACGGGCCCCTCTCTCTCACTGGGCGGCACGGGATTCGCCTGCCCAAGGTACCCCATGTTCCGGTGTGAATCCATCAGCCATGCACACGATTCCTGCCTGACAAGCCCCGCAACCCACAGTCAATGCTCGGGTTGGGGTCGGGCCGCGACCGCGTCACGGCGTTTCACCCAGCTCGGCCTGGAGGGAGCGGATCACCCGCTCGGTCTGCTCGATCTCGCGGGCCATCGGAACGCCGTCGGCGTCGAGCGATCGGAAGCCCGATAACGCCGCCAGGAAGCCGTGGAGCGCTTCCCGGTACGAAGCCGCCCGCGCCTCCCCCTCCTGCTGACGACCGCGGAACTGGGCGATCTGGGCGAGCTTGCCCTGCGCGAGCGCCAGGTCCCGCCGGTGCATCGGGGTGGGGTCGGTGCGGACAATCCCCTCGCGGTGGGCGACCATCTCTGAATACAGCAACTCCGACTCGTCCAGCCGGCCCAGCGACCGCAGGGCGTTGCCCACCTTGTTCATCGCCAGCCCGAGCAGCCGCTGGGCGTCGAGGTCGGGCAGATCGCGAGCCAGCGACTGGGCGGCGGCGTACGCCGACTGGCACGCCGCCAGCGACTCGGAAAGCCCGTCGTTGACCTCTGCCTCGGGCCGTCCGGCTTGTTTGCGGATCTGGGCGAGCGACTCGGCGGCCTGCCCGATCTCCATCCGTGCCGTCACGAGCCCCCGCTGCGCGTCCCGGTCGGCCGGGTCGCCGTTCCGCAGCGCCTCGTACATCGCCGCCGACTCGGTCGCCAGGCGCAGCTCCTCCTGCGCGTCACGTTCCGCGTCGTCGTACTTCTCGTCGCCCGGATCACCCGCGTCGCGCCGCGACCAGTTGGCCCGCTCGCCGATCGAGCGCGACCGCAGCTTGAGCAGCTCGGCCCGAGCCAGCCTCGCCTCGCGGTCGAGGTCGGCAGGCGCGACCTGCCACCACGCGTCGGCCCGGTCGTACCACGACAGGGCCCGCGCGATCCATTCGCCCGCCGACTTGCTGTTGTCCGCCGCACGCCCCAGGCGCTGGTGAAGATCACCCAGGATCACCCAGCACGCGGCCTTCTCCCGGCCGACATCGAGGGCCCGCGCCCCGAATTCGACCGCCCGATCGAGATCGGCCAGCCCGTCGAGCGCCGTCGCGATCGCGTCGTCGAATTGCCCATTCGTCTGCTGGAATCTCGCCCGGGCCATCGCGTTCCGGGCCGCGCCGAGCCAGAGCATCCCGTTGCCTGGGTCGTCCGCCAGCAGCCCCGCGAGGATATTCTGCGCCCGTTCGTAGTTCGCGCCGGCCTCATCCGACTCGCCCAGGTTTGCCTCGGCGAACGCCGCCTGGAGATCCGCGAGCCGGTCGTACGCCCCCGCGAGATCGGCGAGCAGCGCGGGCCGGGGCGTCGGCTCCGCGTCGATCTGCCTCTGGAGCCTGGCGAGATACTCGGCCGCCTTGGCGACCACCATCGCCCGCGCGCTCGTCGCCCCCGCCAGGTGCTCGATCTCGTCGCTGAAACCGAACATGAACGTATGCGCCAGGTCGCGTACCGCGTCGAAGTTCGCCTCCGCCCGCTCGCGCTCGTTCTCCGCGTTCTGCTCGGCCAGCCGGGCCGCCGTCGCCTCGCTGACCGCCTTGATCCGAAGCCCGTTGGCCTCGGCGTACTTCGCCGCCAGCGTCGCCGTGAACCCCAGTGTCAGCACGACCATCGCCGCGATGAACCCCGCCGTGACGCGGTGCCGGCGCAGCGCCTTGCGGAGCAGGTACAAGCCGCTGTCGCGTTTCGCCTCGATCGGCTCACCAGCCAGATACCGGCGCACATCGCGGGCGAGCTCGCCCGCCGTCTGATAGCGACGCTCGCGTTCCTTCGCCAGCGCCTTGAGCACGATCGTCTCGACTTCGTCGTTGATCCCGCGGTCGATCAGGCTGGGCCGCTCGGGCTCGGTGTGCACGATGTTGTGCATCACCTCCCGCATCGTCCCGACGACCACGTAGGGGAACCGCCCCCCCGTGATGATCTGGTAGAGGACGACACCAAGGCTGTACACGTCCGACCGCGTGTCGACCGCGTCGTGGGCGCCCTCCGCCTGCTCGGGGCTCGACCAGGGCATCGAACCGATGAACTGCCCTGTGGTCGTCATCTCGCGCGCGTCGAAGCTCGACCCCTCGCCGCTCGACACCTTCGCGAGCCCGAAGTCGACCACCACCGGCTCGCCCCGCGAGTCGAGGCGGATGTTTGCGGGCTTGAGGTCGCGGTGGATCACGCCCTTGAGGTGGGCCGCGTTCACGCCCTCGCACACCTTCGCGAACAGCATGAGCCGGTCGCGCAGCTCGGTCGAGCCCAGCGCCGAGGTGCGCGACGACGCGCGCGACGTGCTCGACCCCGACCGGATCCGCTCCGCCCTTGCCCGCCACTCGCGCAGGATCGCATCGAGGGGCTTGCCCCCGACGTAGTCCATCACGTAGAACAGCCCACCGTCCGAGGTCGTGCCGCTGTCGAGCACGTTGACGATCCCCGGGTGGTCGAGCTGGCCCAGCACGTGCACCTCGCGCTCGAACCGGGCCCGCCCGGCGGTGCCGATCGCCGTGCGGTTGTGCATCAGCTTCAGCGCGACAGTTTGTTTGGTCGAAAGCTGGGTCGCCTTGTAGACCACCCCCTGCCCGCCCCGGTGGATCTCGCGCCGAAGCTCGTACCCCGGGAACAGGCCCGCGGGCAGATCGGGCGGGGGAGCGTGTTCGTCGGCTCCGGGATGATCGGACCCAGCCGCCCGGTCGGCCTGCTCGAAGGCGCCGAGGATCAGGGCCCGATCCGACCCCGTGGGAGAGACACTTCGCGGGCGCGGCCGGTCGGCCGTTCGGTGCTGGCTGTTTCCAGGGTCCGACGTGTCCAAATCCCTGCCCTCGGTCTTGAGCCCCTCTCGGGAATCCGCCCTACGGAGAACGGAACCGAGGGCGGAGCGTCACGCGGCCTAGCCCCCGACGGAGAAAAACCTCGACTCACCCGGCAGCAACTCCCGCAGCCGATCGTGGGCCCTGGCCCTGAGCATGTAGATCGCCCCCTCGCTCCGCCCCAACTCGGCCGCGACCTCCGATGCGGGTTTTCCCTTGAGGTCATATAGCCGGATCACCGTCGCGTAGTCGGGAGGCAGCTTCGCGAGCACGTTGTTGAGCGCCTCGCGGATCTCGCCCGCCACGGCCGCCTTGCTTGGTGTGGTGACGGTCACCCCGATCAGGTCGATCAGCGCGTAGGTACTTTCCTCACCCGCCACCGCCTGTGCGCCGACGCGGTTGCGGGGGTTGGGCCGCTTCTCGGCCTCGAGCATCCGGATGGCATCGATCAGGTTGTTCTCGGCGAGCCTGGCCATCCAAGCGATGAAGCCCGATGACCCCCCGCCGTGGAACGTGTCGAACCGGGTGACCACTTCGAGGTAGGTCACCTGCATGACGTCGTCCTCGTCGATCGAGCTGCGCAGATGCGGGCTGATCTTGGGGCCGATCCGGGCCCGGACGCGCGGCGCCGCGGCCTCGAGCAGCTCAATGAGCGCCTCCCGCTCCCCGGCCTGCGCGCGATCGAGCAACTCCCCGAGCATGTCCTCGTTTGGCGTCACGGTATCCTCCCGTCGCCCTAGTTTACGGTCTGGCGCGCGTAAATCATGTCCTGACCAGAAGGGTTCGGGCTATGCTGGTATTCCGGGGCCGGCTCTCTTCCGGCACCGGGTACACCATGACCGGAGCACCCGCTTCATCCATGCCCTCATTCGCCCCGAATCCGGGCGAGGCGGCCGAGCCCACACGGAGGCTCCGCCTCGAAGCCATCGCCGGCCCGCCGATCGACCAGATCGCGGTCCGCCCCGACGCCCCCGTGGTCATCGGGCGGTCCTCCAACGTCGACCATCAACTCGCCGACAAGACCGTCTCCCGCCGGCACTGCCGCGTGCTCAGGCGAGGCAGCGACTGGCTGCTGACCGACCTCGAGAGCCGGCACGGGACGTTCCTCAACGGCATCAGGCTCGAACCCGAGCAGCCCGCGCCGCTCAACGACGGCGACCTCGTCCGCGTCGGGCCCTGGACGCTCCGCGTGATCGACGACGCCGACCGCAGCACGTCGATGCCTACCACCAACGACCTCGCGACGACCAGCCACCGCGTGCAGCGCGTGCCGGTTCGCGAGCTGCGCTCGGTCGCCCAGCAGCGGCTCGACCTGCTCATCGAGTGCGCCGCGGCGATCAACGCCGCCACCAGCGAGCGTGACCTGGGCGACAAGGCCCTCGACGCGGTGACGCGGGGAACGGGCTTCCGCCGGGCGGCGTTCATCCGCCAGGTCAGCAGCTCGGGCGACGTGCAGGTGATCAGCGCAGCCGGCCCCGAGACCGATCGTCTCGTCGGACCCGACGACCCGACGCACCGTGAGGGTGGCGAGCCCCCGGCGCCCAAGTTCACCTTCTCGCGCTCGCTGATCAACGCCGCGAGCAACGGCGAGATCGTGCGGATGACCGGCGACAGCGGGGTGAACTACGGGGAGAGCATCATCCGCCTGGGCATCCACGCGGCGCTGTGCGCCCCGATCATGCTGGGCTCTTCGGTCGAGGCCTATCTCTACCTCGACGCGCGCGACGCCGAGGAATCGATCGCCAACGACGCCGCCGCGTTCTGCCAGGCCGTGAGCCGGATGTGCGGGCTCGCGCTCGGCAACCTCAAGCGCATCGAGCACGAGAAGAAGAGCGGGCGGCTGATGGCCGAGATCAGGGCGGCGCGGGAGGCGCAGGTGCGCCTGATGCCCAAGGCCCTCGACACGGTCGGCGCGTTCGAGTACGCGATGCAGAACAAGCCGGGCAGGACGGTCGCGGGCGATCTCTTCGACGCCGTCCCCCTGGGCGATGGACGGCTCGCGCTCTTCCTGGGTGACGTGATCGGCAAGGGCGTCGCCGCGGCGATCCTGATGGCCACCGCCCAGGCCGAGCTCCGCATGGCGCTTACGCACGGCGACAGCGCCGACGAGGCGATCCGCGCCGCCAACAAGTCGCTCTACGCCCGCAGCGCCGACGGCGAGTTCGTCTCGCTCTGGCTGGGCGTGCTCGACCCGGAGACCGAGACGCTCGAGTTCGTCGACGCGGGGCACGGCCTCTGGTTCATCGTCTCGCCCGCCGGCGAGTGCCGCTCGATCGAATGTGAGGGCGGGCTCGTGCTGGGCGTCAAGCCCGACGCCGACTACCAGCGGGAATCAGTCGCGTTCCCCCGCGGCTCGCGGCTCGTCGTCTTCAGCGACGGGCTGCTCGAGCAGCACAACCCGGACGGCGAGCAGTTCGGGCTCGAGCGCGCCATGGCCGCACTCCGATCGAGCCGGGCCCCTCGCGACGACGTGGTCGCGCTCGCCAAGGCGGTGCGCGACCACGCCGAGACCGATGCGCTCTCCGACGATCTCACGATCGCGAGCGTGGCGTACGGGGGCTGATCCGGGCCCGGCGCCACGGCATCGGGATTGTCGGCAGCGTTCATTCGGAATCGGGTGGAACCCCGCCCAACGACCGGCCGAACAGAGGCGGGGTCTCGCGCGGCTTGCGCGATCACTGTCCACAGCCCGAACAAGAGTGGGTTCTCAGAATGGGGATGGATATGCAACAACCAGGTTTTTCCCGTGCCGCGCTCGCGGCGCTCGCCGGCGTTGCATTCACCTGCGGTGCCGCGTGGGCTCTGGAGGTCGATGTGCGGAACGTCGCCGATGCCAACGCCGCCGTCGCCCGGGCGTTCGGCGACGCCGAGCTTGCACGCCTCGCCGTGGGCGAGTCGACTACGCTCCGGGGTGTGCCGGTGGGCGACGTGCGAGTCGATCTCGAACTCCAACGCTTCGACATCTGGGCGAGCGACGGTGTGTTCTTCATCAACGACGCGTCGCACGAGAAGCCCGCCATCACGCTCCTCCGCGGCGCTGTCGTGGGCAATGCGAACTCCGAGGTCGTTCTGGGTCTGGGACGGCACGTTTCCAACGGATTCATCGCGACCGACGGCAAGACCTACAGCGTCTCGGCCGGCTCGTACAAGGGCGGCGCCGCTCAACCCCAGGACATCCGCATCACCGACCTCGCGGGCTTCCAGTTCGATCAGGCGGCGATTCACGCCTGCGGCGTCGACGGGCCCGACGAGGCCAAGCTCGCCCCGTTCGGTCTGCCCGTGCCGCCCGATCCCGCCCAGAGCTGGGACCGCGGCACGCCCCCCTGCCGCGTGGCGCGCATCGCGCTCGACAGCGACTGGGAATGGACGTCCGAGCGGTTCGGCGGCAACGCCGAGGCCGCGGCCGAGTACGCGCTCTTCGTCACCGCCGCGATCAGCGAAATCTATCAGCGGGACCTCAACGTGCGGCTCGTCGTGCCCTACCTTCGCACCTTCTCGGCCGACGTCGACCCCTACAACGGGACCACGTCGCCCGACCCGCTCGACCAGGTCCGCGACTTCTGGCGTTCCAACATGGGCGGGGTCGACCGCGAGCTGACCCACCTGCTCACCGGCGCCAACACCAGCTACGGCGGTGTCGCCTATCTGAGCGTCATGTGCAACACCGACTGGGGCTACGGCGTCTCGTCCTACATGAACGGCTCGTTCCCCTACCCGCTCGAGACCCACTCGAACGGCAACTGGGACCTCGTCGTCATGGCCCACGAACTGGGCCACAACTTCGGCACCCTCCACACCCACGACGGCTACAACCCGCCCATCGACAACTGCGGCATCGACTGCTCGGGCAGCCACGACGGCACCATCATGTCCTACTGCCACATCTGCAGCGGCGGGCTGGCCAACATCGACCTCACCTTCCACCCGCTCGTGCGTGCGGTCATCGAGGACTACCTCGCGTTCGACGCCCCGTGCAGCCTCGAACCCACCGCCGGCGCCAACGACGACTCCACCACCACCTTCGTCGACAGCGCGGTTGATCTGTTCGTGCTGGGCAACGATCATGGCGACGCGTGCGCCCCTGTCGGCCTCGCCTCGGTCCAGTCACCCACCGCGAACGGTGGCACCGCCGTGGTCGCGGGGTGGGACAACCCGACGGGCGACCCCACGGGACACTTCGTCCGCTACACCCCCGCTCCCGGCTTCACGGGCGCCGATTCGTTCAGCTACACCACCACCGCGGGCCAGAGTGCGAACGTCGCCGTCTCCATCGTGTCCCTTCGCGCCGCCGAGACGATCAACAACCCCGAGCCGGGCCTGTACGCGGCCTACTACGACATCGGGGGCGGGCACAGCGTCGTGCCCGACTTCTCGGGCATGACCCCGGTGGCCGAGGCCTACGCCCCCACGATCAACTACGCCTCGACGACGGGCGACGCCGTGGGCGGCCCGCTCGCCGACAACGTCGGCGCGGTGTTCGAGGGCTACGTCCGCGCCCCCGCCGACGGGCTTTACACCTTCAGCCTCGAGTCGGACGACGGCTCGCTGCTCTACATCGGCGACGACCTCGTCGTCAACAACGACGGGCTGCACGGCATGCAGTCGGCCTCCGGGCAGATCGCGCTGGCCCAGGGCGACCACGCCGTCCGCATCGAGTTCTTCGAGGCGGGAGGCGGCGCGGGCCTGATCTACCGCTGGGCCGGGCCGGGCGGCTCGGGCGTCGTGCCGACCAGCGCCCTGCGCCACGCCGGGCTCACCTGCGGACCCGCGGACATCGCCGCGCCGTTCGGCATCCTCGATCTCCAGGACATTACCGATTTCGTCGTCGGGTTCCAGATCCACTGGCCGGCCACCGACATCGCCGAGCCCTACGGCGTCTGGGACCTTGACGACCTCTCGGCCTTTATCGAGTCGTTCCTTGCGGGCTGCGAGTAGTCCGGACGACGACCAATGCCAAGCGAGCCGCCCCGCCCGCGGCGATTTGTGTTTGCGTTGTCGACGCCGCGGCGGGCACCCGATCTCGCCAGAAGACAGCTTCAGAATACGAACAAATACCTCTCGGAACAACCAGATCGGAGCATCAGCCGGATTCAAGTTGACCGCTTGACTCAAAAGCCGAGAATACACGGCTGCGGCTCAGATGTGAGCCGCGCTTGCACGGCCCATGGCCGAGACAGGGTGTTCGATGTGCGACCACGGAAACCGCCGGCCAAGCTGGTTCATGCTCGCCATTGCCGCATCCGGCGCCGTCGCGGCGGGAGTCTCGCCGGCGACGGCCGATGGCCCGGCGATCCGCGTCGGCTCGGTCGAGCCTGACAGGGCGCCGGCCGAGGCGTTCGAGCGCGGGCAGTATCAGCAGTTGGCCGTCGGCGAGCCGATCACGATCTCGGGTCTGCCCGTGGGCGGGACGCGCGTCGACCTCGACCTCGAGCGCTTCGACGTCTGGACCGACGACGGCGTGTTCTTCATCGACGATCAGATCAGCGAGAAGCCGGACATCATCTTGCTCACAGGAACAGTCGCGGGCGATCACGAATCGCGCGTCGTGCTGGGCCTGGGCCGGTTCGCGACCAACGGCTTCATCGAGACCGGCGGCAAAGTCTACAGCGTCTCGACGGGCGGGCTCGCCGGCGGCGACGCCCGCATCACCGACCTCGACGATTTCAGGTTCGATCCCGAGGGCTTCGTGTGCGGGATCGACGGCGCCGACGCCGAGGCGTTCGCGCCGAACGGCGTGCCCGTGCCGCCCGACCCCTCGCAGCCCCACGACCGCGACGCGCCCTGCCGCGTCGTGCGCGTCGCGATCGACTCGGACTGGGAGTGGACGTCCAACCTCTTCGGCGGCAACGCCCAGGCCTCGGGCGAGTACGCCCTGTTCCTCGCGGCGGCGGCGAGCGAGATCTACCGCCGTGACGTCAACGTGCGCCTCGTCGTGCCGTTCGTGAGGACATGGTCGGCCAACGTCGATCCCTACACCGGCACCGCTTCACCCGATCCGCTGAACCAGGTCGCCGATCACTGGCGTGCCAACATGGGCGGCGTCAACCGCAACATCACGCACTTCCTGACCGGGAGCGTCCCCTCCTACGGCGGGGTCGCCTGGCTCGCCACGATGTGCGACTCGTGGTGGGGCTACGGCGTGTCGAGCCACATGACCGGCTGGTTCCCCTATCCCCTCGTGAACTACAACGGGAGCAACTGGGATCTCTACGTCATGTCCCACGAGATGGGACACAACTTCGGCGCCATCCACACACACGAGTTCAACCCGCCCCTCGACTACTGCGGCATCGATTGCTCGGGCAGCCACGCCGGAACCATCATGTCCTACTGCCACACCTGCAGCGGCGGGATGAACAACATCGCGATGCGGTTCCACGATCAGGTCCAGACCATGATCGAGGACTACCTCCAGTACACCGCGCCCTGCAATCTCGAACCAACACCGGGAGCGACCAACGACATCGTCACGACATATACAAGCGTTCCCGTCGACATCTACGCACTGCAGAACGACGTCGGCCCCAACTGCGACGCCGTCGACTTCGCCTCGGTGATGTCGCCCACGCCGCACGGCGGGACGGCGGTCATCGCGGGCATCAGCAACCCCACGGGCGACCCGACCTGGCACGCGATTCGGTACACCTCGGCGCCGGGCTACACGGGCCTCGACACCTTCAGCTACACCACGACCGCGGGCCAGAGCGCCCTCGTCCGCGTCTCGGTCTATCCGCTCCGCCCGGCCGACACGATCCCCAACCCCGCGATCGGACTTCAGGCGTCGTACTACCAGCTCGACCCGGGCGTGAGCACCCTCCCCGACTTCTCGACGCTGACGCCGATCGAGGAAACGCTGGTCGGCACGATCAACTTCGCCTCGACGACGGGCAACCCCGTCGGCGGCCCGCTGGCCGACCACATGGGCGCGGTCTTCCAGGGCTATGTCGTCGTGCCCGCCGACGGGCTCTACACCTTCAGCCTCGAATCCGACGACGGCTCGCGCATGTACATCGGCGACGACATGGTCGTCGAGAATGACGGCCTACACGGCATGCAGACACGCATCGGCGACATCGCGCTGGCCCAGGGCGCCCACGCGATGCGGATCGAGTACTTCGAATATGACGGCGGCGCGGGTCTGATCTTCCGCTGGGTCGGCCCGACTGTCTCGGGCGTCGTGCCCCTTTCGGCGCTGAGGCACAGCGAGAACATCGACTGCGGCCCCGCGGACATCGCCGACCCGTTCGGCGTGCTCGATCTCGCCGACATCAACGCATTCATCACCGGCTTCACGACCCAGAACCCGATCGCCGATCTCGACGGCAACGGCCTCTACGACCTCGCTGATATCAACCTGTTCATCAACTCGTTCCTCGCCGGGTGCGGATAAGCCGGCGAGTCTTGGGCGCATCAACGAGCCGCGGGCGCAAGCCCGCGGAGCGCCATCCCGGCGTGCCGCTCCGCGTGATTGCTCAAACGCGGAGAGATTGAAGGACGCGCGTCCACCTGCCTCCCTCTCCCCGGCTTTGCGGGGAGAGGGCCGGGGTGAGGGGTCTACCCCTCCTCCTCACCCTCCGCGAAGCCGACTCGCGCGGAACAACCCCGGTTTGTGTCAGACCGTCCCATACAGCCGATCGCCCGCGTCGCCCAGCCCCGGCAGGATGTAGCCCTTGTCGTTGAGACCCTCGTCGAGCGCTGCCGCGTAGATCCGCACGTCGGGCGCGTCCGCTCCAAGCCGGAGCACGCCCTCGGGCGACGCGACCAGGCACACGAGCCGCAAGTCCTTCGCCCCCGCCTCGCGCAGCATGGCAATGGCCGCGACAGCCGATCCGCCCGTCGCGAGCATCGGGTCGACGAGGATCACGGGCCCCGCGTCGAGATCGCGGGGCAGCTTGTTCAAGTAAGCCACGGGTTCGAGCGTCTCCTCGTCGCGCGCCAAGCCGAGGTGCCCAACCCTCGCCTCGGGCATCAGGTCGAGCACACCCTCGGTCATCCCCAGCCCCGCCCGCAGCACGGGCACCACCGTGATCGTGTGCGCGAGCCGCCGGGCCGAGGTCTTCTGCATGGGCGTCTCGATCTCGATCGGCTCGGTCGCGAACGACCGCGTGACCTCGTAGACCATCAGCCCCGCGACCTGGGCCATCAGCGCCCGGAACGCCCGGTGGCTCGTCGACGTCTCGCGGATGTACGACAGCTTGTGGCTGATCAGCGGGTGGTCGAAGACGACGAGGTTGGGATAGCCGTGGTCGAACATGCCGTGAGTCTAACTCCTTCAGAGCGTGGAGCGCGAGCGACAGATTCTGGAGGCCCGCGGGTCCGGCCGATCGAATCGTGTCGCTCGCGCTCCACGCTCTTACAGACTCCCCCGTCGCGTACGCTTTCCCCATGAGCCACGACCAGATCCTCCTCGACGCCGCGTACGAACAGGCCCTCAAGTCCGCTTCCGAGGGCGGCATCCCCATCGGCTCCGTCCTCGCCGCCCCCGACGGCACGATCATCGCCCGCGGCCACAACCTCCGCGTGCAGTCGGGCGACACTACCGCCCACGCCGAGACCGTCTGCATCCGGAATGCGGGCCGCCGCCGCGACTGGCACACCCTCACCCTCGCCTCCACGCTCAGCCCCTGCGCGATGTGCACCGGCACGGCCGTCCTCCACCGCATCCCGCGCGTCATCATCGGCGAGCACGAGACGTTCATGGGCCGCGAGGACTGGCTCAAGGCCGAGGGCGTCGAGGTCGTGCTGCTGAACGATCAGCGGTGCATCGATCTGATGAGGAAGTTCGTCGCCGAACGCCCCGAACTGTGGGACGAAGACATCGGCGTGCCGCCGAGCGAGTGCACATGCGAGTAGGCACCTCCGATCGCATGCCGCGACCTTACGCCGCCACGCGCACCTCGCCCCGCCACACGTTCTCCAGGCCGTCCGCGAGCACGTCGCCCGCCTCGGCGCCGTCGGCCGCGAAGGCCGAGCCGTCGCTTCTCACGATAAGTGTCTCGCGCGACCGCCTCGCCCTCGCCAGCGCCGGCAGGGGCAGCGCCCTGATCCGCGCCGAGGGTGATAACGCCGCCCCATCCGGGATCGGGTCGATCACCGCGCTGCACGCCGCCATGAGCCACCCGTTGTAGAACGACTCGATCTCCTCGTACACCTCGTCGCACCGCGTGATCCGCGGCACGGCCCACAGCCCGGGCAGGCCCGCGACCGTGCCCCGCACCCCCAGCAGCGCCTCGACGCGCGTCTTGACCGTCTCGTAGCGGTCGACGCCCGCCATGATTGTGTAGGTCAGTTCAGAGGCCGCGAGCAGGTCCACGCTCACCACGTCGAGCCCGCTCGAGGCGAGCCGATCGGGATCGAACGCGTCGCTCAGCCCGTCGGTCCGCAGGTGGACCAGCCCTACGCCCGCCGCCCGCGCCGCGGCCACGATGTCGAACACGCCCGGGTGCATCAGCGGGTCGCCCACGCCGTGCAGCGTCAGCACCGTATCGGGCCGGCCCGAGGCGAACGACTCGATGATCCGCGACGCGGCGTCGACCGCGAGCACGGGGCGCTCCGCCCCGCCCGCCCCGCGGAGCCACTGCCCGAATAGCCCGCTGGTGAGTCGACCGGTGCACAGCTCGAGTTCCAGGTGGCGGGGCGCCTCGGGCGTCGGCGCGGGCGAGGCCGCGACGATCGTTCCGGCGTCCGCCGAGATCCACCTGTCGCCCAACGCTTCCAGCACACCCTCGATCAGTGCTTCGCCCTCAAGAGTGTCGGGGATGAACCGTCGGCCCGCGTCCCGCACCGCGTGGGGCAGCGGGACGCAGAAGGCCTTGGCGATCGGGTCGGCCTGGGGCGCGACGGGCAGGTAGGAAAGCAGCCCGCCCACCGTCGCGAAATTGGCCGCGTGCCCCATCGCCTCGCCCAGCCGCTCGATCGATTCGGTGTCGAGCAGCAGCCCGGCCAGGCCCGGCGCCGCCTGCGTGAGCGAGAGCCTGACCGTCTCGGGCTGTTCGCGGTGTCGCAACACCACGGCATCGATCAGGGTCGGGTCGACCAGCGCCCAGTCGGCCCCCACGATCACCGCCGCGTCGATG
Source organism: Phycisphaeraceae bacterium (assembly GCA_023898685.1). Lineage (GTDB taxonomy): Bacteria > Planctomycetota > Phycisphaerae > Phycisphaerales > UBA1924 > UBA1926. The sequence goes on along the minus strand of CP060234.1, from coordinate 1,084,682 downwards.
CCCCGCCTGCGCAGCACGCCCGCCGCGAGCGCGGGTTCGAACGACTCGTCGTAGCAGCTCAATCCGCCCAGCGCGCCGCGCCACGCGTCCGGGCTCAGCAGCCTGGCCCGACCCACCGCGCGCACGCGACGCCGCAACGCCTCGCCGTCGACCGGCTCGATCGCGACCCGCTTGTCGCTCGCGAGTTCGCCCAGCAGGCCCCTCACCACATCGACCGCCCCCGTCGCGATGATGATCTCGTCGGGCTCCCGCGCCGCAAGCAGGCGCCGCACGGTCCGGGCGATAGCCGGCTCGCCGGCGACCGACTCCGACCTCGCCAGCCCCAGCCCGTTGAGCTTCTCGTCGTACATCAGCAGCGCCGCGACGCGCGTCGGGCTCGCGCCCACCTCGACATCCCGCGGCGTGGGCTCGTCGGTCTGCCTCGCCCGCTCGCCCCGGATCGCCGCCGCCGACTCGCGCAGCAGTGCCGCCAGCTCGCCCGCGGCGTCCGCGGTCCACTCGACGTTGCTGATGTCCCGCTCGATCTGCTTGACCTGCCGCTCGCGGTCCTTGAGTTCCCTGTCGAGGTCGATCGTCCGGTCGGCCCGGAACCGCCGCAGCGCCCCCGCCTGGTTGATGAACTGCACCAGCCCGTACGCCGGCTCATAGACCCGGACCTCGTCGCGCACCTTGTACACCTCGCCGATCAACCGGTCCACGCGCTTCGCCGTCACGCCGGGCTCGGCCATCTTCGCCAGGATCGACGACGCCTTGCGGCTGCACGCCTCGACCTCGTCGGCCTGGTCGGCGATCTGCCCGAGCCTCGCCGCGACCAGCGGGACGACCGAGGCCCGCTCGCGTCCGCCCGGGCTCTTCTCAAGGATCTCGTCCAGCGCAAGCCTGTCCCCGTTCGCATGGAGCTCGAGCGCCCGGGCGAGGGACATCACCTCGGTGTGCGCCTTGCGCACACCACCCTCGGTCGCGTCGATCACCCGCAGCCCGGCCCGGGCGTCGGCGGCGAAGTCGATCTCGAACTGCGAGAGGTAGGTCGCCATCTGCTCATCGGTATAGATGGGCCGCCCCTGGATGTCGGTCGCCTTGCGCAGCAGGCTCTTGGAGCGCACGATCCGCTCCCACTCGAACATTTCGAGCGTCCGCATCGGGCCCAGCTCGCCCGCCCACACGTCGTGGATCGCGGCCCCCGCGGCGTAGTACTGCCCGTCGGTGAAGCCCAGGTCCTGCCCCACCAGGATCAGCGGATCACACCCTAGGTGCCGCCCCAGATAGGCGCACAGGTGCGCCACTGTCGCCCCCGCCTTCAGGGGCCACTTCTGCCCCGCCAGCTCGGGCCCCAACAGGCGATCGAGCATCTCTTCCTGCACGCACACGATCCGTCCCGGGAAAGCGTCGAGGATCGCGGGGTTGGCCTTGGGCTCGACGACCAGCGTCACACCCTCGACGTCCTCCGCCGACAGTCCCTCGTAGAACCGCCGGCTCAATTCGTGGTAGTCGAGCGCGCACACGAAGTGGGGCTTGATCCCCCGCCGCAGCAGTGGCTTGAGCATTGTCTGCACCGCAATGATCACCGCGTGCTCGCGAACCTCCGGGGCCTTCAGCAGGTCGATGTTCCGCTCGAGGCTGGGACCCGCAGAGACCACGATCGCCGGGCGGCCGTGCCCCGCACCCGCCAGCGGCTCAAGGCCCCCTGTCGAGGCGTAGTAGTCGGCGTTCATGACCATGTTGCGCAGGCTCGCCTGCGCGCGCACCAGCGTGGTCATGATTGTTGTCCGCAGCGACTTCATCGCGTTGGCGAACCTCTCCCCGAACCGCGTCGACTGATCGCCCAGCCTGGGTCGGCTCGCGGGGTGTTCGACGATCTTCACACCCAGCGCCAGGATCCCCTCGATCCCGCCGATCCCGGCGCCGATCGCGGTCCCATCGTCCGGGTCGGTGAGCAGCACGAAGTTGGTCTTCTCGATCCACGCGCTGTGGTCGATCCGTTCGAACACGGCGCGCAGCAGCGGCACGTCGGGCTCGAAGCACACGATCGCCCCCATCTCGCCCATCCGCTCCGCAAACTCGGCGCAGTGGTAGCCCGCGCCGAATCCCATCACGCACACGCCGCCGTGCTCGAGGATGTCCACCGACTCGGCCAGCCGCTTCGCCTCGGTCACGGGGCGGCGCCGGCTCGCCAGCACCCGCTTCGTGGGCCCCGACTGGGCCGACAGCCCGAACGGGTCGGCGAAATCGGGTGGCTCGATCAGCACCAGCCCGGGCTGGCCTTCCTCGCTGTCCACCCATTCGAGGTCGGGCGATGCCGGCGACGAGGCGATCCTGTTCGCCGTCGCCGGGCACGTCCGGGCCAGGGCCCGCAGATTGCGGTCGAGCACGCCGCTGTCCGCCGGCACCCCATCCAACGGGCCAAGGTCGAAGATGAAATCGCTGTCGAACGCGTCCATGCGTCGCTCCCCGGCCTCCGTCGGGCCTCGAGCCCCGCCCGAACCGTTCGGCCCGGGCGGGGGTATACCTTCTCCGAGGGCGCCGCGAGGAGCGCAGCGCCGAACATCCTCGCATCGGCCCCCGTCACGCCGGGCCTGCAAACTTCACCCCGAACGGGGACCGGTTCTGATGACGCCCACACTCGCGCAGCTCGGCGACTGGATCAACCCCAGTGTCCCCGCTCTCCCCTCCCCCCCCCTGCTCGAGCACCTTGTGCTCGAATCACCCACGCTGCCTGCGGTGGCCCTGATCCTGGGAGGCATCGTCATCCTCATCGCGTTGCGGTCGCGGAACCAGACCAGGGCCGGGCTGATCGCCTGCGCCGCGGCGATCGGCGTCGCCGGCGTGATCTGGACCGCCGGCTCGCTGGTCGAGACCAAGCGGGAGCATCTGCTCGCGCTCCAGGACCGTTTGATCGAAGCCACCGCCCACGCCAACATCGCGGCCCTGGAGCCCCTGCTCGCGTCCGATGCGAGGGCCCGCTCGCCCGGTCTCCCCATGCTCAAAGGGGGCATCGACCGCGGGGCCCTGATCAACCTGGTCGAATCGACGCTCGGGAACCGCTACCCCGTGGCGAGCACGGGCATCATCGAGCGGCAGGCCGTGATCGATGGTCCCCGGGCCGCGCGCACGCAGGTGTACCTCGCCGTGCAGCCCCAAGACTTCAGCAAGACCTGGGCCTGGTTCGCCATTGCATGGCGGCTCGACCCCGACGGGCAGTGGCGCGCGATCGAGATCGAACCCCTGTTCATCAGCGGGGTGCTGGCGTACGGCTCCTGACGCCCGGCTCGGGGTCAATGCGGGTGCCACTGCTCGTCGCCCTCGGCGCAGCAGTGCTTTCTGAGAACATCACCCTTATGTGCGATGGCACGACTGCGCCGAGGGCGGCGAGTCGTGGCACCCGGCATCCGAATCCACATCACCCCGGGATCACGACGAGGCGGCTCTCCTGCATGTGGGGGACCGTCTTGCCGTCCTCGCCGCGGATCATCTCTCGCACGCCGCGCCCGTTGAGCAGGTTGTCCGGGTGCCGATCGCGCACCTCATTCAGGCGGGCGCTCTCGAGCGGCGGGGTCACGCTCGTGTCCAGATCGGTGTCGTCGAAGATCCCGACCGTCACCATGCTGCCGTTGGGGCCGTGGTAGAAGAACGCCTGCTCGCCTTCTCGGCGGAGCTGCGCGACGGCCTCTTCTGCCGCCTTGCGGAAAGCCGCGAAGTCGGCGGGCGTGGGCCTCTGGTTATCTTCGCGGGCATAGGCCCCGATCTGGAGGGTGTAGACCGCGCTGTCGCCGAACATCTTCTTGGCGTTGCGCAGGTCGTAGCGGGCGAGCTTGGCATCGGCGACCGGCTTCTCGCCCGTGGGCACCATGATCGCGCGCGCAAACGGTGCCCGCCCGTCGACCTCCATCGCTCGGATCTTCGCCAGATCGGCCTGGGCCCGGGGCGCGGCCGGATCGCCGTAGCGCCCGTAGACGATCAGCGGCAGGCGGTCTGCATCCAGATTGAGCAGCGTGACACGACCGGCCTCCGTCCCGAAGGCGTCGGCCACCTGTTGGCGGGCCAGCTCGGGCTGCGACGCGAGCCGGGGCGGGACGCGTGTGAGCAGGATCGCGAATCCGGGGGTCGATTCGTCGGCCTCTGGTTGCGGTGTGGACGGCGCGGCCTCGGTCTCCTTGAACAACTTGAGCGCCTCATTGATGGTCTGGTCGGATGGCTTGCTCGCCTTCGGCTCGGGCTTCGAGCACCCGAAGCCGACCAGCAGGAGACCCAGTGCCAGAACGGTCCGGGCTGATCGGGATCGGGTCGTACACCGGTCGGGGCGGTGGCTGCCCAGAACCGGGTTCATCGCGTTACGAACGGTCCGCCACACCCGATCTTTGTACGAAAAGATTGGCGTCCGGCTCATTGTTATCGCTTGCAAACCTTTGACAATAAACATGTTAATGCCTCTTGAGGAAGTCTGGCTATTTTGCAGCGCCATCGGCCCTCCCGTCGATACTCTCCGCCAGAGCGGCGGTTCGGCCCAACCGCCAGATGCCATCTGTGGCGTGCCCCGGGGGGCGCGCCCACGAGGACTTGAGGAGCGTTGGAATGACGAATCTTTCGCCGATCGAAGCCGGGGCGGTTGGTCGTGTCACCCCGAACGATCAGCCGTCGCAACGGGTGGATGAGCGGAGACCCGGCAAGCCACGCCGGGGGGACGACCGCGTCGAGGTGTCCGAGGCGGCTCGGTATCTCGCGAGGATGAATGCGATGCCGGAGATCAGGACCGACCTTGTCGATCGCGTGAAGAACGAGATCAAGAACGGGACGTACGACACGCCCGAGCGGTTCAATCTCGCGGTCGACGCGATGATCGATGATCTGAGCTGATCCGCGGCTCATCGTGTGAATCAAACGGCGATGTTGCGCTCCGGGGGCGGTTGTCCCCGGTTTTCTTTTGGTTGGAAGTCCGCACCCCGTCGTATCCGGGGACCAACGCGTCGCTATCGGCGCATCCTGACATGAAGGCTGGAGCGGCCCGGCTCGGGCGATCTGGCTCAGGGCCTCGGCGGGCACCTAGTCCGCCGCGAGTGACCTCGCCGCACCGAGGCCCGCGAGGTGGCCGGTGGCCCAGGCCCACTGGAAGTTGAACCCGCCGATTCGCCCGTCAACGTCGAGGATCTCGCCGCAGAAGAACAGGCCGTGGCATCGACGCGACGCCATGGTCGCGGGATCAATCTCATCGAGCATGACGCCGCCCGCGGTGACCTCGGCGTGCGTGAAGCCGCGGCTCCCGGTCACCGGGAGGTGGAACCGGAAAACCGCGTCGATCAGCCGACGGCGGGCGTCCTTGCGGAGGGTGGCGCCGGTGGTGTTGCGGCCGATACCGGCGTGGTCGCAGAGGACATCGGCGAGGCGTTCGGGCAGCTTGTCGCGGAGCCAGGCGGCGATGCGGCGGGGGCCGAGCCCGACGAGTTCGTGTTCGAGGGCCTCTCGGTCGGCGTCGGGAAGAAAGTTCGCGACGAGATGGGCGCCCGGGTCGGCGGCGCGCTCGAGCAGGTAATGCCGGCTGATGTCCATGATCGCGGGGCCCGAGAGGCCGAAGTGGGTGCAGAGGGTGGAATCGGAGAACGAGACGACGCGTCTGGACGTGCCCGAATGAAGCTCGATGCGAACGGGGAGGGTGAGGCCCGACAGGGCGCGGAGTGGGCAGGCGGCGTCGAGGGTGAGCGGGACGAGGGTGGGGAGGATCTGCGGGGTGGTCGTGTGACCCAGGGCGCGGGCGATGGCGTAGCCGTGCCCGTCGGAGCCGGTCTTCGGGAGCGACCGGCCGCCCGTCGCGAGGATGACGCGATCGGCGGTGAGCGTGCCTTGATCGGTATGGAGGGCGAATGTCGGGGAGTCGCCCCGGTCTGCAACGAGCTCGACGGAGGCGACGAGGGCGGGGTGGCGGAGTTCGACGCCGGCGTCGCGGGCCGCGGAGAGCAGGGCATCGAGGATTGTGCGGGCGGTGTCGGTGGTGGGGAAGAGCTTGCCGGTGGGCTCACGTGTCAATTCGACGCCGAGATCACGGAAGAAGGCGACGGTGTCGGCCACGCCGAAGCGCCGGAGGACGGTGCGGATCGTGTTCTTCGAGCCGCCGGCGTAGGCCCGCTCGTCGACGTGGTCGTGGGTGACGTTGCAGCGGCCGCCGCCGGAAACCAGGACTTTGGCGCCGAGGGTGCGGGCGGAGTCGAGCGCGACAACCCGTCCGCCGCCCGAGCGGCGGAGTATCCGCCCGGCCGCGATGGCGGCCATGAGCCCGGCGGCCCCGGCCCCGATGACGGCGATTCTGGCATGATCGCTCACGCCGCGATTCTTGCCGTGCGGGGCGGACCGGGGCTGCTGGGCTGCGGTATAATGGCGTTGTCTGACATTCAGGCGCCTCCCTAGCTCAATCGGTAGAGCAGCTGACTCTTAATCAGCGGGTTGAAGGTTCGAGTCCTTCGGGGGGTATTCCCATTTGGTTCGGATGCCGCGACGCCGCCCCGGGCTTTCGGGCCGGGGCGCTATCATGCCCGGCCTTGGGGCGGTAACTCAATTGGTAGAGTGCCAGCTTTGCAAGCTGGAAGTTGGCGGTTCGAGTCCGCTCCGCTCCATTGTGCGGCAGGTTGAGCCCGCGGCCGATCGCGGCTGGGTCGACGGTCGGTCGGGTGCCTGTGGGGTGGCCGACGCGGGGGCTGCTACGATCCGCCTCGCATGGCTGGCGTGGTGTTCAACGACCGCCCGCTCATCGGAGTTCGGACCGGTGTTGGGCATTACCTCGCGGAGGTGCTCTCGCACTGGCCTCGCGAGGAGGTGACGATTCCCGTCGGGGGGATCGGGCGCTGGACCCGGTCGCGCTACCCGCGGCTGCCCGAGCCGTTCCGGTTCGGGTCACTCGATCAGATCGACCCCGTGAAGATGACGACGCTCGATCGCCTTGCCGGCGAGCACGCCGAGGCGTGCGGGCGAGGCGGGGCGGCGGGGGCCTTCAGGCCAGTGTTGCAGGCGGGCCTGGAGTGCGTTCAACGCGTATCGGCGTTGGATGCAGGGCTGTTCTGGGAGCCGAACCACATCCCGGCGGCGCGTGGGCGGCGCGTGGTCACCACCGTGCACGATCTTTCCGTGCTCGACCGTCCGGGTGACCATCCGGCTCACCGGGTGGAACACTGGCGTCGGGCATTCGAGGCGAGGCTCGATTGGAGCGACGCGTTCGTCTGCGTGTCGCGTGCGACCGCGGACGCGCTGGGGCCGCACCTCGCGACTCGGGGCCTGGACCCGGCGAGCGCGCGCGTGATCCACCTTGGGCCTCGCTGGCCCGAGGCCCCGGCGGACTGGACGCCTTCGGGGGTGCGCTCACGGCTGGGTCTCGGTGAGGGCGACCGCCTGATCGTGTGCCTCGGGACGATCGAGCCTCGGAAGAACCACCGCGTGCTGCTCGACGCGCTGGGCGAGATGTCAGAGAGCGAGCGGGGCGGTCTCAAATTGGTGTTCGCGGGCCGGCCGGGCTGGGGCGGGTCGGCGTTCTGGGCGTCGCTCGCCGAGCACCCGATGGCGGCGAGCGTGATCGCGCCGGGATATGTCGATGACGCTCAGGCCGCGGCTCTGCTGCTCGCATCGCGGGGGCTCGTTTATCCGTCCCTGTACGAGGGGTTCGGGCTTCCACTGCTCGAAGCGATGCGGCTGGGGGCACCGACCGGGATCTCGTCGGCGGCCTCGCTGGTCGAGGTGGCGGGCGGATCGTCGCTGGTGGCAGCGCCGGACGACGCGGCGGCGTGGGCGGGAATCCTCGCGACACTGGCGGGTGACGAGGCCGAGCGCGCGCGGCTGGCCGACCTTGGGCGGGCGCGGGCCGGGGCGTTCAGTTGGGCCCGGTGCGCGGCCGAGCACGCGGCCTTGTTCAAGGAACTGCTGCCGTAGGTGGCGGGTCAGAACTGGAAGTAGATAAACGCTTCTCCCCCGCGGTGGCCGAGCAGGAAGATCCAGGCGCCCATGGCGGCGTAGAACAGCCAACGGACGGCCTTGGGCCACCGGAGCACGAAGTCGACCGACCCGGTGCGGTAGTTGAGCGCATCGAGGAGAAGAACTGGGGCGATGAGCACGGCGATCGTGGCGAGGAGGTTGGCGTCGCGGGCCTCCCAGAGCGCATTGAGATCAAGCCCGGCCCTGGTGAGCGTGACGATCTGCTCCCAGCTGTGGCAGCGGAAGAGCAGCCAGCCGTAGATGGTCAGGAGGAAGAAGAAGAGGGTCATGATCCAGCGGAGGACATGCCTGGCGGCAGCGGGGACGGGGGCCGTGGGCGTGGCGGGGTCGGAGCCCATGAATCGGTCGACGGCGCGAACGACGGGGCGCTGGACGACCCGGTAGATCATGAGGAGCGCGCCCTGGTAGGCGCCCCAGAGGACGAAGTTCCAGCCGGCGCCGTGCCAGAGCCCGCCGAGCAGCATGGTGAGGGCGAGGTTGCGGCAGGTGCCTATGACGCCGCCGCGGTTGCCGCCCAGCGGGATGTAGAGGTAATCGCGGAGCCAGGTGGAGAGGCTGATGTGCCAGCGTCGCCAGAACTCGCTGGGGCTCGACGAGAGGTAGGGGGCGTCGAAGTTCACCATGAGCGAGAAGCCCATGAGGCTGGCGACGCCGCGGGCGATGGCGGAGTAGCCCGCGAAGTCGCCGTAGATCTGGAAGGTGAAGGCGAGGACACGGGTCCAGACCTCGAAGCCCTGGGGTGCGGGGTCGCCGAACAGGCCGTCGGCGTAGACGGAGAGGTTGTCGGCGACCGCAACCTTCATGAACATGCCGTAGAGGATCCACCAGAATCCCTGCCGGAGGTGGTCGTGGGTGAGGCGACGCTCGTGCTCGATCTGGGGCAGGAGCCGGTCGGAGCGTTCGATCGGGCCGGCGACGAGCTGGGGAAAGAAGCTCACGTAGAGGGCGAAGTCGAGCGGGTTGCGGGTGTGCTTGGTCACGCCGCGGTAGACGTCGATCGAATAGCTGAGGGTCTGGAAGGTGTAGAAGCTGATGCCGACGGGCAGGATGACGTTGAGCAGGACCGGGCTCGCCTGGATATCGAAGTGGGCGAGCATGGCCGCCATGCTCTTGGCGAAGAAGTCGAAGTATTTGAAGAAGCCGAGCAGGCCCAGATTGGTGACGAGGCTGATGAGCAAATAGACGCGGCGGCGACGCCCCTCGCTTGTCGCGATCCGATGGCCGGCCCAGAAATCGACGACGGTCGACACGAGCAGCAGGCCGCAGAACCGCCAGTCCCACGCCGCGTAGAACAGGTAGCTGGCGCCGAGCAGCAGGAGGTTCTGCCCCCGCCGGCCCAGCCGCAGGTAGGCGAGGTAGACCAGAACGAAGTAGGACCAGAACACCCACGAGTGGAAGAGCACGGCCTCTAGTTCCTCTGGGAAGTCATCGCCCCGCTGGTCGTGGGGGCGATGGCCGCGGCGCTGGCGGTGGACTCGATGAAGCGGATGAACGCGTCGTAGTGACTCCTTGTGTACGCGGGGGCGTGTTCGCGCGTGGGGTGGATGTCATCGCCGAAGTCGTCGGGTGTCCACAGATGCTCGAGATCGACGAACCCCACGGGCACCGCCCTGGGGCGGCTCACGGCCTCTTCGATCAGCGCGAGAGCCTGCTCGGAGATGGGCTTGTGGCCGCACTGCTGGCGGATCACGAACGCGGGAACGCCGGCGTGGTCGATCATGTCGAGCAGTTCGTTGAACGTCTGGTCGGCGTCGGGCTTGAAGGGGCGGGCGAGCCAGGCCTCGCCCTCGGGCCGCCGGCCCCTGCGGCGATCGGCGTCGAACTGGTTCACGACGAGATTGAGCCTGGGCAGCGGCAGCGTGCCGGTGAGCCAGGCGATATCGACGCCGCGCTCCTTGAGGTCCATCTGTATCGCCTGCGTGGCGTCGTACTGGAGGATCGTGTCGATCCGCCGGAGCGGCGCGATGGCGCTGATCGTGCGCTGCACGGCCGCGGTGCGGTCGAAGTTCCGCTCGTAGAACGACTCGGGGATGAGGCGGTGCACGGAGGGGACATAGGCGATCTGATCGGCGTCGGTGTTGAACGTGAACCCCAGGTCGGAGAATGTGAACGAGCCGAGACTCACGATGACGGCGTCGGGCCGGGCGTCCTGGGCCAGGGCCCAGCCCAGTTCGAGCGGATAGTCGTTGATGCTCGCGCCGATCTGGGCGAGGTTGATGAACTCGATGGGCCGGTGCTCCGCCTCGGCGTCGGCGCGGTACTGCTGGCAGATGCCGCACTTCTGATAGACGGAGTTGCCCAACATGAGCACGCGGAAGGTGCCGGGCCGTTTGGGCGGGATCCGGGCCAGGGAGAGGCCGTAGCCGCCGTGAACGATCATCGGCTTGTCGGCGAGCGAATAGCTCATGCGGCGTTCGATCACGTGGCTGGCCACGATGACGACAACAGCCAGCGCCACGGTGCGCCAGAAAGCGGCGTTGCGGACACGAAGGTGCTCGCGCCGCGAGGCGTCGGTCTCGGGGTGCTGGGCGGGCCCGGTCATGGCTTCAGGCCCAGCGTATCGCCGTTGTGCGGGTCGATGGTTTCGGCGGCGTCCTCGCCGAACGCCTCGGCGATCTCCTCCTTGAACCGCGCGAGCGCCCAGGAATAAAGACCCAACTCGGCCGGGAAGCGGGTGTCGAGGTAGCGCCGGATCTGCCGCTCGAGGGCCACCTCGACCTCGCCCGGGCCCCGCGCGGACCGGTTGACCTGCGGCGCCCGCTCAGGCGGCGGCAGGTCGAGGCCGTAGGGCGCGAGGCGTCGGCTCAGCAGACGCAGGCTCAGGTCCATGTACTCGGTGATGCCGACGAGGGTGAAGCGCTCGAGCAGCGCGGTGAGAAGTGGGGTGTAGCGTTGCTGCACGGCGAGGTACCAGCTCGCGAGCACGTGCTGGAAGCTGTACGTCTCGCCGTCGATGAGGGCCCTGGCCAGGTCGGCGGGCGCCAGCTCGTCGGCCTTGGCGGGCAGGTGCTTCTTGAAGCGGGGCGGGAACGTCTGGTAGTTCTGCCCGACATACCGGACATGGCTGACAAGCTGGCGGACCGGGTGACGCAGTGTCGTCACGTAGAGACACGTGCGGCCCGCGAGCCGCTTCGGATGGGCGCGGATGAAGGTGTGGCTCGAAATGGCGTCGGCCTCGGGGTGCTGGCTCAGCCAGCGTTCGAGCGTGGCGCTGCTCGAGACGTGGAAAGGCTGGAGATACCGGAAGCGATCGTCGCCCCAGGTGTCCCACAGGTGCTTGTGGATGCTCTGCCCGCCGCACTTGGGAACGTGGATGTGCACCAGCAGCGGCCGGGTGGACAGGCGGCGGATGCGATAGACGTCCGACCCGGTGACGGTGACACCCAGATGCTCCGCGTCGCCGCCGGCCTCGCTCACGGCATGGGCGAGGCGGGTCCGCCAGGCGACCAGCCGGGCGCCCTGCGTGCCCGGCGGCGGGCGCAGCGCGATGATCGCCTCACCCCCGCAGGCGGAGATCGCGTCGACCACCGGGGCGATGCCCGCCCGGTCGACCGTGAGCTCCCAGGCGACGACGGCGTCGCGGTTCGGCGAGACGGCGGCGAAGGGCTGGGCGGCGTCGATGCCGGCGTCACCCCGGCCGCTCGGCGTCCGGAGATGGATGTCGAGGCGGGCGTCCGGCCTCGCTGTGCGCAGCGTCGGCGCCAGACGGGACACGTCGTCGGTCCAGATCTCGACGCGCAGGGGCCCCGTTTGTGGTGGGGCGAGCAGCTCGCCGAGAAGATCAGTGAGGCACTCTGGCCCCACGGGCGATATACCGGGCTGCTGCGGGTGATGCTGGATCATCGTTTCCATGTCGTCGCGTGGGCTCCCGGGCGGTCGCTCGGCCGGTTTGTTGCCGGAGACCGGGCTAGGCGCGGACCGGCCTGAACCCGTCGAGCAAGTCTATCCCGGTGACCAGAAGCGCTACCGGCCTGGATTCGTTGAGCCGGTCCCACACCCAGCAATGGAGCTCGAGTTCGATCGTGTTGCGGAGCGCCGTGAGGCGGAAGCCCAGGGATTGCGGCGACGCGTCGCCGAGGGGCTCGGGCCGGTGCTCGCCCTGCGGCTGTGCATCGCCCGCGATGCACAGGCGGACGCGCTGGCCGGCCCAGTAGTTGTGGCAATGGACCACAACCGTCTTGGGCCCGGGTGTGATGCCGCGGAAGACGAACCTCGCGACGGGGCCGAGCGTCCATCGGCACCGGGGCAGGCCGTGATCCGGATACGGCCCCTCCCAGGGGGTCCACCCCGAGCGGGCCTCCCACCGGGGGCGCTCGGGCGGGATCAGCTGGAAATCGAGCGGCGGGGGGTCCTCGGGGCTGAGCCCGATCTTGCGGCGAAGCCCGAGGCGCTCGCGCCACCCGGAGCGGTCGAGGGCGCCGAAGAAGCCGGCGTAGGCGGCGGCGAGACTGTGGCGTGACTCGGCGTATCGACGGGCGCTGGCGGCGACGCGGGCGCGGCGGTCATCGTCGTCGAGGAGCCCGTCGATCGCGTCGGCCAGCGCGCCGGCGTCGGGCCGCTCGGCGATCACGCCGGTCACGTCATGGATGAGTGAATCCGGTATCCCCGTGTTCGCCAGCGCGACCGATGGCACGCCGCACGCGGCGGCCTCCATCAGCGTCTGGCCGAACGATTCCATGCGGGCGGGGTGCACGTGCAGGTCGGCGGTCGCGTACCAGGAGGCGAGCGAGCCGGGGCTTTCGATGTGACCGACCGCTCGCACGTTGGGCCCCAGATCCTCGATGTCGCCTCCGGCGGCGCCGAGGAGGAGGAGGATCGCGTCGTCGTGCCGGAGCCTTCCCATCGCTTCGACGAGGAGGCCGAGGCCCTTTCGCGGGTCGCGGGCATCGGTGGTGGCGGTGGCGATGATCGGCCGATCGGTGGGCAAGCCCAGCCGGCGACGGACGGCGTCCCGCCGCTCGGGCCGGAACGTGTCGGTAGGGACAGCGAGCGGAAACCTCGCGACCGGCGCGACGGGGCCCGCGTTCGCGATCTCGGCCGGCGTCTGCGCGAGCGCTTCGCGGGCGAACTCGGCGATCCACGCGCTGCCGGCGAGGAGCAGGGGGGCGTGCGCCCCGTGCAGGGCGCGCCGCTTGGTGAGCCACGCCTCGCGGATGTTCGCGGGGTCGGCGGCCGGATAGGCGGACGGATCGGTCCAGTCTTCGGCGTATCCCCCGCGTGGGTCGAGTCGCCCGGCGGTGTAGGGCGAGCGGCCCGTGAAGAGCCACTGGTCGTGCAGGACGAACGCCGTGGCCCAGCGCCGGCACGCACGATCGATGACCGAGGGCTGGAGCGCGGCCGAGTGCATCGGCCCGAGCACGACGAGGTCCGGGGCGTGTGACGCGATGGCTTCGAGCACGCGATCGGCGCCGACGCTGGGGCTGGTGTCGTAGGTCGGGCCGTCGGTGCACGCGAGGAGGTGGACCCGGTGGCCCGCCGCGGCGCAGGCCCGGGCCAGCCGCTCGTGCGCGATTGAGGCGCCGGTGCCCCCCGCCGCGTCACTCAGGAAGACCATGGTCGCGTGGTCGATCCGGGCCGGCGTGTGCGGCGCCGGATCGCGCCCCAGGCGCTGCACGAGCCCGGGCCGGAGCGCCTCGAGTTCGGCCTCGAACGCGGGCCGGTCGGATGTCTTCTGCTGCGGGTGCACGCGGAAGCGAGCGACGGGCCGCCCGATCACGGCGAGCTGCGCGCCCGCCTCGGCGAAGCGCGTCCACAGCTCGTAGTCCATCGACCAGCGCAGGCTGTCGTCGACGCGGGCGCCGGCGCGAAGCCAGAGATCTCTCGTGAACAGCACCTCGGGCTGATAGAAGTACTTGCCCGCGTGCCACCCGTGGGTGAGATCGAGCAGGCCCTCGATGTCGAGCGGAGCCCGGCCCGAACCGTCGGCGGCGCAGGTGAGGTGCCGTTCGATCGTCTGGCCCCCGGACTCCACCTCAACGACCCCGGCCACCATGTCGGCCCCCGTCTGCCGGAACGCCTGGACGGCGGAGGCGAGGGCGCCCGGGGCGAGCTGGTCGTCGCTGTTGAGCCAGGTGAGGATGTCGCCCCGCGCGAGCGCCATGCCCTTGTTGATCGCGTCGGCCTGGCCGCGGTCGGGCTCGATCACGACGTGGGCGAGCCTGGGGCGCCATCGCTCCAGGATGTCGGCCGTGCCGTCATCGGAACACGCGTCGATGACGATGTGCTCGACGGCGGGGTAGTCCTGCGAGGCGACGGATCGCAGCGTGTCCTCGATGTAGGCGGCCTGGTTGTAGCTCGGCGTGACCACGCTCACGAGCGGGAACGGTCCGCCGGGCGTCGGCTCCGGCGCTGGTGTTCGGAAGGGAGGGACGGCTTGAGGCCCGTGCGTCATGCCTTGAAGTGCTCCCGAGCGGCGACGTGATCGGCCCGGCGGGCGCGGCGCGCCGGGTGTGCATCGGCTGCTCCGCCCCGTCGCTGCGACTTCGGCGTTCGCGGCTGAACGGGGGCAGACGGGTAGGATAGCGGACGGCGGATGTCGTGTGAAGGGGAGTCCATGCTGGTCGTTGTTGCCGGGATGAACCGCTCGGGAAGCACCTGGGTGTACAACGCGGCTCGGTTCCTGATGACGCACTGGGGTCTGCGGCCGGCGTACGCGGGCTGGATACACGACATCGACCTGCCCGACAAGCTGCTGCTGGGGCCCGCGCTGATCAAGGTGCACGAATACCACCACGACCTGGCTCTGCGGGCCGACCTTGTGCTGACGAGCCACCGAGACCTGCGCGACGTGGTCGCGAGCATGGCGCGCAAGTTCGGGGTCCGTCCCGACATCGAGCTGGCGACGTTTATCCTGGACGAGTACCTCAAGTGGGCGGTGCACGCCGCGTACGACCTGCGGTATGAGTCGTTGCTCGAAGATGCCCAGCGCGAGCTGGCCCGGCTCGCGTCGGTCATGCGGCCCCGCGGGAAGCCCCTCGACTGCCGGATGCTCGAGCGCATCACCGAGGAACTGGCCGACCTGCCGAATCGCCCCGTGCATCCCGGGTCGAGCGGGGCGGACACGGTGACGCTGATGCACCCGGGGCATGTGACCGACGGCCGCCGCGGCGGATGGCGGAGCTCGATTGACGAAGCGACCGCCGACGAGATCGACCACCGCTTCGCGGTGTGGATGAGTGAGCGGGGCTATCCGCCGCTCGCGTCGGTCTGATCTCCGTCCGTGGGCCGGGGCTGGGCGTAGTCCGCGGGATTGATGTTGCTCGGGCCTGTTCTCGCGTAGACGCAGACCGCGGGGCCGGCGGGCGACGGGACGCGATCGATCAGCGTGAGGCCGCCGTCGTGGGCCGCCATCGACGCGGTCAGCCCCGCGATGGGGGTCGACGGGAAGACCTCGTGGGCGATCGGCATCCCGGAGGCGTCGGCCGTGCCCGGCTCGTAGACCACGACCACCGACGCCGCGGCGGTGAGTTCGGCGTGACGCACCGGATCGGCGACCTTGTGGGCGTGGCTGATGGACCAGAGTCCGTGGCCCTTGCGGGCGATGAGGTAGGCCGTCGTGTCCTTGTTGATGTAGCCCGAGGTGGGGAAGAAGACGATGAACGGGCCGCGCTGTCCGTCGGCCCGGCGTGCGTCCTCGGCGACGCGCCGGGCCTCGATCATCGCGTCGACGACGCGGTCGAGCATCGCTTCCACGGGCTCGGGGTCGAAGCCGGGTCGCGAGGTCGGGTTGAGCGAACCTGGCGTCGCCCGGGCGAAATCGGCTACCGAAGCGGTTCCAACGAGCATGGCGAGCGGGACGGCGAGCGCAGCGTACCGAAGGACGGGGCCCGCGGGCCGGGAGAGCGGCGTCAGCAGATGGCGCAGCCCGACGGCCGCGATCATGACGGTGATCATGCCGAAGACATCGCCGAAATGCGGGTTCTTCACCGGGTTTGACGCGGGCATGAGCAGGCAGACGGCCGCGACCGCCCAGGCTTGGAGCATGAAGACGGAGAGCGTTCGCCGGCGGCGGACGATGGCGCTGACTGTTCCGAGGGCGGCGATGCCGAAGATCAGGGCGACGCCCCGGCCGAACATGAGCTGGCCGGCGGGCCCGTCGATGAAGTAGGCGATGTTGTCGAGCCCCCGCAGGCCCTTGTCCCAGATCTGCTTGTCGGCGCCGAAGATGTTCAGATAGAAATACTGGAAGTAGGACTGCCCGCCGGTCTGGGCCGCGCGGATGGCCTGCCACACGTAGTGGGGGGCGGCGAGGCCGACGCCGACGCCCGCGCACACCGCGACCTTGCCGACGAGCGAGCGGATGGACGCGTCCTCGCGGACGCGGCAGCGGACGAGTTCGCGGGCGACCATGAGAATCCCCGCGGTGCCGATGAACACGGTGGTGGCGGCGAACACGGTGGGCTTGACGAGCAGCGCGGCCGCGACGCAGCCGCCCGCGATCACCGCGGCCCGGTAGCCGCCGCGGTTCGCGTCGAGTCGCAGCACGGCGAAGACCGCCGCGGCGGTGGCGATCGCGCAGGCGATGTCCGGTCGGAACTCGGTCACCGCGTGGGCGGCGATCGCGGTCGAGAGGATAAACACCCAGCACGCGATGCGCACGCGGAGCGTGGCGCCCACGGTCAGCCGATCGATGAGCCAGAGCATGGCGAAGACCAGCACGCCGTTGGCCGCGTAGAGGGCCCAGGGCTGCACGCCGCAGATCGCGTAGGCGAAGGTCGACAGCAGGCCGCACCAGGGCGACCAGAGCGGATGGTCACGGAGATCGATGAGCAGGCCGAGCACCCCGCCGTGGCGGAGGCTCTCGAGCCTGGCGATGGCCTGCATGTGATAGACGATGTCGTCGTACTGCGGCACGACCGCGAGCCGGCCGACCTCGAGCGAATGCCGGACCTGGGCGGCGGTGAACAGGACCGTGAAGGCGAGGGCGACGGCGAGCCTGGACCAGAGCGGGCTGCGCTCGGCGATGGGCGTCTGTTCGTCGCGGGCGCTGCGCCACAACGGGCTGAAGGTGCTCACACCTTGCGTCCCCACATGACCATGTTCCACGCGAGCCGGCGCACGAGCGGGAGCCGGGTGAGCACACTGTCCGCGAGCGCGAGCGGCCGCCACCACCACAGGCTCGCGGGGCTCTCCTTGAGGATGCGCTTCCAGTACCGATCGGCGTTGGGATGTACGCGATCGATGGCGTAGTACTTGGCGAACAGCGCGAGCGTCGCGATCCAGAACTCGCGGTGGCCGACCTCGGAGAAGTGCTCGGCGGCCCGGCGGGCGTCGTCGAAACCCAGCGGGAACTCGTCGTCGGTGCGCACCTCGGTGGCCATGCGCCTGTAGACGTTGATGACCGGGTTGTAGCGGAGCGGATCCCAACTGACGAACAGGCCCCCGGGACGCAAGGCGGCGGAGACCTGCCGCCACAGGGCGTCCTTGTCGGTGACGTGGTGAATGAGGTTGGCGATGTAGACCACGTCGAAGCTGTTGTCCTCGATGCCGAGCGATTCGGCTTCGGAGACCACGCCGCGGACGCTCACGCCGTGGGCCTGGGCGAGCTGCTCGGTGGTGCGGACCATGCCCGGGGAGATATCCGTGGCGGTGACGTCGGCGCCCTGGGTTGCGAAATAGACGCTCGACTCGCCCAGCCCGCAGCCGATGTCGAGCACACGCAGACCGTTGAGCGGCCCGACGGTGCGGTTGATCAGTTGGACGATGAACCGGTTCTCCGGCGCGGTCGGCGCCTCGAACGACTCACGGACGAGACGATCGGCGATGGGCACGCTGTCGGCCCAGTGGTCGTGGAAATCAATCTCGCGGTCGTGCACGTCGTGCGCGCCGTCGTCGTGCGGCGACGCCACCGCGGGCGCGTCGTGAAGGTCTTGTGACGTTCCGGGGGTCATACCACGCCTTCCCTGTAATCGGTGAAACGCCGAGCCCCGGGGGTTTCGGGAGGCGGTCGAGGGCCGCGGGGTTTGTTTTCGATCTCAGTCGAGGCTTGGGGCTTGTCCGCGGGCCCGGGGGGCAGGACGCCGGCCTCGATGTTGGCCGACCTGGCGACCAGGTAGAGCGGGCGTCCCTTGACCTCCTCGTAGATCCGCGCGACGTACTCGCCCACCATGCCGATGCCGAAGAGCACGGAGGCCCCGATCAGGCACGTAAGCACGATCTGGCTCGACCAGCCGGGAACGGCCGCGACGCCCATGAGCGGGAGGAGCACGGTGTACGCCGTGTAGCCCACTGCGAAGAGCGCCACGAGCGCCGCGATGACGAAGACCAGGCGGAGCGGCGACGGGCCGAAGCTGAGCGCCGCGATGAGCGCGAGCCGGAGCATCTTACGGAGCGGATACTTCGTCTCGCCCGCCGCGCGCTCGGCTCGCTTGTATTCCACCGCGGTCTGCGGGAAGCCGATCCAGGCGAACATCCCCCTCAGGAATCTGTGCTGCTCGCGCATGGCCCGTATCGCGTCGAGGGCCCGCCTGGAGACAAGGCGGAAGTCGCCGGCGTCGGCGGGGAGGTCGCGGTGCACGAGTCGACGCATGAGGCGGTAGAACACCCACGCGGTGAAGAGCTTGAAGCCGCTCTCGCCCGCTCGCTCGACCCGCTTGCCGTAGACCACGTCGTACCCGGCGCAGTACCGATCGATCATCTGGAGCACAACCTCCGGGGGATCCTGGAGATCGGCGTCCATGATGACGACGGCGTCACCCGCGGCGTAGTCCAGCCCCGCGGTCACCGCGATCTGGTGGCCGAAGTTGCTCGCCAGCGAAACGACCTTGATACGAGGATCGTCACGCGACCACGCGAGAAGCATCTCGAGCGTGCGATCGCGGGAGCCGTCATTGACGAATACGGCCTCGGCGCGGCCCGGCAGGGCCTCGAAGAACGCGATCAGCCGCTCCCGCAGGAGCGGCAGCACCGCCTCCTCGTTGTAGCAGGGGATGACGACGGACAGCAGGGTCGGATGCGGCCTTGGCTCGAGGGCCATTGCCGGTTCGTGATTGGGTCCGGTGCTGTCCATTTTCTGGTGTCCCTGGCGGCCGACCGCCCGGCGTTGGCACCGGCCCAACTGGCTGGACGGAGGCCGAGGAGCGCAGGAATCCTCTCTTGTCGTGCTTCACACCGCCATTTGGTGGACACGGGAGCCGGCCAGTATAGCGGTGGCGTTGGGCGGGCACCATCCTGCCTTGTCCAGGCAGGCCGAGACCACGCGGGGCCAACGGATCAGCTTTGGGGACGATTTACTAACGTACTAATTACAGACAGCGTTCACAAACAAGAAATTAACGCCTGCATTGGCGGAACTTGGTCTCGCGCCGCGATGTCCGTGCGCTGCGAACGGTCGCCGGCCGGGCGGCGCGAGCGTTCCCCGAGCCGGCGGACCCGGGTAGAATCGGCGGGCGACAGCGCCTTGGCCCGTCCGTGGGGGGCGGGGCGCCGTGGTCATACTCGGCGGAACGCCAGGGCTGTGCCTTCACGGGCCCAGAGAGCCGGCTGAGGGAAGATTGTCGAGTTTCTGCTTTTGAGCGGGTGATCTGAGCATGTCCAAACCACTCAGGGTGGGTGTGAATCTCTGGGCATTGCGGCTCGACGGGGGCGGGGCGAGGTATGCGTTCACCTCGCTGATGGCCGAGCTGGTGCCGCTGGACGCGGCGTTCAGCTTCGTGCTGTTCGTTCATCCGCTCGGGCGTTCAATTGTCGACGAACTGGTAGCGGCAATCGCGCGCTCGGACGCGGCCGCCGCCTCCCGCGTGCGGGTGGTCGAGGTCGAGACGACCGACGAGATCATCGCCCATCAGGACTCATTCGACCTGCTCTTCGGCCCGCTCAACAACCATGAGCCCAGGCTGTATGACCGCCCGAGCGTGGCGATCCTGCACGACGCCCAGGAGCAGGAGTACCCCCAGTATTTCGCGAAGGAAGACCTCGCCGCGCGCCGCGAGCTCTACCCCGAGATCTGCCGGGCCGCGACGGTGCTGGTGGCGATCAGCGCATTCTGCCGCGATTCGTTCGTCCGCCACTTCGCGATCGACCCCGCCGGGGTCGAGGTCATCCACAACGCGGCGCAGGGCGGGGTGGACGAGCCGGCCCCCGCCGACGCCGCGTGGGCCTCGACCGACGAGGCGGACGGGCCGGCGCCGGTGTCGCCGTACTTCCTCTTTCCGGCGAACACCTATCCGCACAAGAACCACCGGGTCCTGCTGGACGTTGCGGAACGTGCGGCTGCCGCGGGCGATCCCGTCGACCTGGTCTTCGTGGGGAGCGAGATCAACGGGGGCTTCCCGCTGCGGGCGGAGATCGAGCGACGCCGGCTGGGCGACCGCTGCCGGGTGATGGGCGGCGTGTCTCCCGCGAGGCTCCGCTGGCTCTACTCGCGAGCGGCCGCGGCGGTGATCCCCAGCGAGTACGAGGGGTTCTGTCTTCCGGTGGTGGAGGCGATGCGGTGTGGGTGTCCTGTCGTCTGCTCCGACATCCCTGCGCTGCGGGAGATCGCGGGCGAAGACGCCGTGTTCGTCCCGGCGTGCGACGCCGGCGCGCTGCTCGACGCCATGACCTCGGTGCGGGACGATCGCGCCTTGCGTGAGCGCCTGGTGCAGGGCGGCCTGCGTCGCGGGGCGTCTTTCAGCTGGCGTCGGTCGGCCGAGCAAATGCGAGACGCGTTCGTCAGGGCGTCGGGGCGTTTCTACTCCGACCATCCCGTGCGGCTCGACGTGCTTCTGCACGCGGCGGGTCCGGCGCCTGCACTGGAAAAAACGCTCGCGTCCCTGGCGGCCCTGCCCGAGGCCGACCGGAAGGCCATCCATTTGCACCTCGACGGGATTCGGCCCGAGGCGTGGGAAACGACGGCCCAGCAGTGCAGCGAACTCGGTCTCAGGGCCGGGTGCCTCAAGCCGGCCATGGGGGCGGCGGCCTGCCCGCTGGCTCGTCTCGAGTCCATCGCCGCCGCGGCTCGGGTCGACGCGGGCGAGGTCGGGCTGGTGATGGAGGTGCTCGCGGGAAACGTGTTCCGCCCCACGGCGCTGGCCAGCGTGCGCTGGGCGGCCTCGGCGGCGCCGGGGGTGGCCGTGATCCTCGGTGAGGTGCTCGAAGCCGACGGACCGCGTGGCGCGATCGCGTTCCCCCGCACGATACACGACGGCGTCTGGACGGTCCGCGGCGCGCTGTACCAGGAAATGGTCCTCTATCGCGCGGGTTCGCTCCCCGCTCTGGCCGCGCGCGTCGGCGACCACGATCGGCGCTCGCCTGATGGATGGCGGTGGTCGCTCGTGGCGGCGGCCCGCCGGCGGGGCGAGGGAACAGCCGGTGGCGTCTTCACGTCGCGTCGGTTGCTGGCCGACGTCAGGCCCGGGGCGGTTGGCCCGAACGGCGAGCACGGGCGGACCAGGTTCTATGACGCCTCGGGCCGTCCGCGGCAGGCGATGGCCCACCGCGTGGAGCCGATGCTCAAGCGGGTGAAGCCGCTCGTGCCGGGCGCCCTGTGGGAGCGCGGCCGCTCGCTCTGGTTCTCGAAGGTGGTGGGCTGAATGGGTGTCGTGGTGAGCAACCGGGGCAGGCCTTGCCTGCACGCCGAGCCCTTGGACGGCGGCGAGCCGACGCTCATGGGTCGGGCGGGCGTGTGCTGGCCTCGGGTGGTAGCGTGCGTGCCGGCGCACAATCGGCTGGCGTGGACGCTGCGGTTCCTCGAGCACGCCGCCGAGATCGACTATCCGAACCTCGGGATCGTCGTTGTCGACGATGGTTCGACCGACGGGACCGGCGAAGCCGTGGCGGAGCGGTACCCCGAGGTGACCGTGCTGACGGGAGACGGGGATCTGTGGTGGTCGGGCGCGACGAACGCGGCGATCCGCTACGCCCTGGATGAGCCGGGCACGGACTACATCCTGACCATCAACGACGACGCGACCTACGACCCGGGGTTCCTGCGGCGCATGGTCGAGACGGCGATGGAAGACCCCCGGCGGATCGTGGGCTGCCGCATCCACTGCCAGGACGAGCCGGGCCTGCTCTGGGGCATCGGCACGAGCTGCGTCTTCAGCGGGGTGCACCTGTACCGGCTGAATTTCGGCATGCGCACCTGGAAGGAACTGGAGGGGCGGCTTCCCGATCCCTATCCGGTGGAGACGATGCCGGGGAACGGGGTGCTGATCCCCCGTGCCGTGTTCGACGAGGTCGGCTTCTACGACGAGCGATCGATGCCCCAGTATCACGCCGACAGCGACCTGGTGCTCCGCGCCGCGAAGGCGGGCTTCAAGCCGGTGATCGCGTTGCGTGCGGCGATCTACAACCACGTGAACACGACGCCGCTGGTGGACAATGTGGCCGATCTGCTTCTGAGCCGCAAGAGCGACCTCAACGCCCGGGCGGTGTGGACGACGCTCTCGCGGCACGCGCCGGTGACGCGTTGGCTGCCGGTCCTCGCGTGTATCTATCTGCCGTTCCTGACGCCGGAATGGGCCAAGCGGATCTACCGGCGCACCATCAAGCCCGTGCTCCGTCGCGTTCGGCCGCTCGACCCGCCCGTTCCCGAAGCCGCGGGGAGCGCGCCATGATCTCCACGCTTGTCAGGAACCGCCGGTTCATCGCTCTCGGCGCGCTGCACACGCTTCGGGCGCGGTACGCGGGCAGCATGATGGGCATCGTGTGGAATGTCGCGGTGCCGCTGGTGCAGATCGTTGTCTTCGCGCTGGTCTTCGGGCTGCTGATGAAGTGGCGGATGAAGCCGATGCCGGGCGTGGACGATCGGTTCGGCTTCACGGTGTTCCTGTGCTCGGCGTTGCTGGCGTGGAACGGGTTTGCGGAGACGCTCAGCCGATCGACCGCGTCGATCATGGGCAACCGCAACGTGCTCAAGAAGATCAGGACGCGGGAGGAGATCTTCGTCGCGCAGGAGGCGATGGCGGGGGCGCTCTCGACCATGATCACGTTCTCGCTGTTCCTGTTGTTCTGCGTCGGCATCGCGGGGATGAAGCCGAGCTGGAGCTGGCTCGAGATCATCCCCCTCATCGTGCTCTTCCACGCGTTCGCGTTCGGCATGGGGCTCGGGCTGGGCGTGCTGAACGTCTTCTTCCGCGACGTCGCTCCGCTGCTGGGCGTCACGCTGATGACGTGGATGTGGCTGACACCCGTGATCTACGACATCTCGATGATCGCGCACGAGCACCCCATCGCCGGCACGCTGATGATGCTGAACCCCGCGTACTACTTCACCCAGGGCTTCCGTGAAGCGATCTACGGGGCGCCGGTGCTCGATGCGGCGGGCGCGGTCATCGGCATCCGGCGCGGGGCCGCGCTGTGGTGCTGGGAGGGGGCGATCGGCTTCTCGTCCGCGGCGATCATCGGCGGCTGGGCCATCGCGGCGAGGCTCCGCACAAGCGTGAGGGACGTGCTGTGACGGCTGTGGGGGAGACCATCGGGGGCGGCCGGGGGGCCAGACCCAGCGGCGCGGCCTGGGCGGCCCGCGTGGAGAGGCTGAGCCGCGAGCCGACCAAGATCAGCGTTCGCAACCTCAACAAGACGTTCCGGATCTACAAGCGTCCGAGCGATCGCCTCGTCGAATGGGCGACTCTCGGCAAGGTCAGCCGGCATAGCTCATTCGTGGCGCTGGACGACATCTCGCTCGACGTCAAGCGTGGCCAGTGGTACGGGATCTTCGGGCCGAACGGCGCCGGGAAGAGCACCCTGCTGAAGATCCTGACCGGGGTGCTCATGCCGACCGCTGGGGAGGTCGAGTTGCAGGGGCAGGTGACCAGCCTGCTCGAACTCGGCACCGGCTTCAACCCCGACCTCACGGGCCGCGAGAACGTCTTTCTGTCCGCCCGTCTTCTGGGCTACGACGACCGGTTCGTGGCGGAGCGATACGACCGCATCATCGAGTTCGCGGGGCAGCGGCAGTTCGAGAACCTCCCGATCAAGTACTACTCGAGCGGGATGACCGTCCGGCTCGCGTTCGCGATCTTCGCGTCGCTCGACCCGGACGTGTTCATCATCGACGAAGCCCTGAGCGTGGGCGATTACGCCTTCAGCCGAAAGTGCTTCGAGCGCCTCGACGAGATGCGGACGAAGGGCTGCACGGTGGTGTTCGTGACCCACGACATCGGGGTGATCCGCAAGTACTGCGACGAGGCGATGTACATCGACAAGGGCCGGTGCATCTACAAGGGCGACCCGCTCGCCGCCACCGATCTCTACACGGAGACCCAGACCCGGATCCCGCCGTCGTGGGAAGTGGGCGGTGGCGGCGTTCACACGACGGCCCGGCAGATCGCCGCCTGGCGGGAGGCGCTCCCGGGTGATTCGCGAGGCATCTTCGTCGAAAGCACCTTCGATCTGCCCGGCGCGAGCGATCCGGCCCGGCCCGGCGACGGCGGGATGCGCATCCGCGCCGCGACGATCACCAACGATCGTGATGAACCGTGCGGCGCGTTCGGCTTCGGAGAAACGGCCCACATCCACCTGCTCGTCGAATCGCGGGAGGACGCGCCGCCCGTCAACGGGACGATCCAATTGGTCAACCCGCACGGCGTGCCGCTCTGGGGGACCCACTTCACGCTGCTCTTCGATGGGCGGGGCTATCAACTCCCCGCGGGCCGCTGGGCGCACGTCGTGTGGGAGCTCGGCGTCGACCTGGGCGAGGGGCGGTACACGATTGACCTCGGCCTCGGCGCCTGCCAGGCCGCCCGGCGCGTGTACGATCGCCTGACCGGCGCTCTGAAGCTGGATGTGCTTCCGGCCACGCCGGGTGCGTTGGACTTCGTGGGGCACTTCCGGCTGCCCGTTCGCGCCACGGTGCGGGAGTTCTAGCCGCGGAGAGGGAGGCGGCCGTCGCGGAGACGTTTGCGCTCGTGCGTGCACACCATGAACCAGATTCAGGCGAGAACAGGTGGATCTTCGCGGGGTCAGGGAGACGACCCCGCCGCGGCGATCGAGGCTCAGGCCGTGCGGCGCTACCTCGCCGCGATCCGGGGGCAGGAGCGGCGTGCGATCGCGGCGTGCGAACGCGCCAGCCGCGCCGAGGAGAGGGCCGAGAGTCTGGCCGCGCAGGTCCGGTGTCTCGAGGACCTCATCGCCGAAGATGACGGCCCGCTGGCGGCTCGGCCCGAGGACGCGTTCGGTGGATTCGTCGGCGCCACCGGGCTGGACGCGCCGGAGGGGCCCTATCCACAACTCGCGCTGCCGACAATTCGTTGGGGATTGGGCGACCGGTCGACGCTGCGGGTGTCTGTGCCCGATGGACACCAGCTGCTCCTAGCTCTGCGCGCCAAGACGAACGTGCCCGATCAGTCGTTGACCATCATCGCGGCGGGGCGGGAGCTGACGCGTGTGGACTTCGAGTCGCCCGGCGTCTTCGAGTCTCGCCTCGTCTTGCTGCCACTCACCCCCGGCGAGCATGAGGTTGAACTCCGATACGCCCACTACCGGGTCGAGCAGGGCCGGCCGCTCGCGGTGCTCTACACGATGCTCCAGATCGCCGCGCCGCCGACCCGCGTCGTGATCCCTGTCCACGGCCTTTCGATCGGGGCGGGTCGTCTCGCGTCGCGGGCGCTCGCCGTTGCCCATGATGGGCCGGTCGTGGAGTGCGGCGCGGGCGAGGGGGCGTGGTGCATCGCGATCGCCAGGCATCTGGTGGGCCGGGGGCCCTCGGTGCCGTGTGTCTACGGGATCGAGTCCGATGAAGTGCTTGCTGCCAAGATCGGTGGTCTAACGGAATCAGAGCCCAACCTCGCGGTCGATCGCGCCTGGGTGACCGACCCCGAGGACGAGGCGGACGGTCGCGGTGTCACCCTCGATACGCTTGTCCAGGTCGGACGAGTCTCGGCGCCGATGCTACTTCGGGTCGATGTCCCCGGTTGGACAGAGAAGACGATCAGGGGCGCGCGACACGCCCTTGAGCGGGCGAATGCGGTGCTTGTCGTCGCCTCACCCCCCGAGTTGCACGCCGCGGCCGGTCTTCTTGCCCCGGTGTTCGAGATGGCCGACCTCACGGCGATCGAACCGGCCGATCTCACACTCCCCGCAAGCGCCGAGGCCCTCTTCCTGCGGGCGGGGGCGCGGGGGTGACGGCCGTATCGCCAACCCCAAGCGTGCCGGGCCCGGCGTCCCGCGGCGCTACCGGGACGGCGACGCCCGACCTGAGCGTCGTCATCTGCACCTATAACCCCCGGCTCGATCTGCTGCGGCGTGTCATCGACAGCCTCGCCGGCCAGACGCTCACGAAATCTCGGTGGGAGCTGATCGTCGTCGACAACAACTCGTCTCCGAGCGTCCGTGAAGACGACATCGATCCGGATCGATCGACGCCGCTGCGCATCGTCCGCCAGCTCAGGCAGGGGCTCGGCTGGGCGCGGGCCAAGGGCATCGCCGAGGCGAGAGCGCCGCTGTTCGTCTTCGTCGACGACGATAACTTCCTGGCCCCCGACTATCTCGAGAACGCGCTGCGGCTCGGCCGCGATGAGCCCGAGACCGGCGCATTCGGATGCGTCAGCGTCGGCGTGTTCGAGACACCGCTCCAGCCCTGGAAACGCCCGCTCGTCGACACCCTCGGCGTGAGGAACTACGGCGACAGCCCCATATCGAGCCGCGAACCCCGCTGGGGACCCTGGGAGCCGATCGGCGCCGGGATGGTGATCCGGCGTGACGCCGCAGAGCGGTTCGCCGAGCGGCTGGACGATCTCTCCGGAACACTCGGCCGCACCGGCGGCGGCCTGCTGTGCGGCGAAGACACGCTGATGGCCCGGTGCGCCAACGAGCTCGGCTATGCGAATAGCTACGAGCCCTCGCTGCGTCTCGAGCACTTCATCACCGCTCCGCGGCTGAAGTCCGAGTATCTCAGGCGGCTCATCGAGGGGTTCGGGCGGAGCTACGTGATCCTGCACCGTGTGCTCGATCAGCCTCTGGACCCCGTGCCGATCGATCGGCTCTCGGCCTGGCTGACCGACAGCTACCGACATCGCGTCGAGACCGAGGGCCGCACGGGGTCGGTGCGGTGGTACTGGGACGTGGGATACGCGTGCGAACTGCACGGGATCTTGGCCGGCGGTTCGATCGCGGGGCAGGTGCGCCGGCTCCGCCGAGACGGGCTCGCCGAATGGCCCCGCGATCTTCCCGATGCCCTGCTGCGCAGCGGCGTGCCCGCGTTCGCCGCGGCCCGCTTCGCCGGGATCCGCGATCTTACGAACACAGCGCCTCCCGAAGGCGGAGCGTCTGACCTTCGCCGGCCGATCATGGGCCTTGCCCCCGCGTCGTGGATGTATGCCGATCGCCCGACCCCCGGCGTCCGTGAGCTCGTGCTCGACGTGGCGTCCGAAGTGGACGAGCAGCGCGTGTCGCTGGACGTGAACGGACGGCGGGTCTGGTCGGCGCCGGTGCCGCGAGAGCGGGCGAGGTTCATCGTCCCGCTCCACCTCTCGGCCGGGGCAAACCGGCTCGAGCTTGTCTATCACACCTGGTCGAAGCCCGACGCCGCGGGCCAACGCCGGGCGATGCGATTCCACGAGCTGCGCCTCCGCGAGCCGGACGACCCCGGCGTCTACGCCTACAAGGCCGAGAACGACGGTCTCAGGACGCGGCTCAAGGAAGTGCTGGCGTCGCGGTGGGAGCGGTGGTCGTGGGGGCTGGGCCTGCGACTGAAGCCGGAATGGTGCGACGAGCTCCTGCGAGACCACGGGGCCGCGCCGGGAGGAGATCCCGCGGCCCCGATCTCCGACGCCGATCTCCCGCGGATCTCGATCGTGATTCCGAGTTACAACTCGGGGCCGACGATCGGGCGGGCGATCGGCTCCATCGTCGACCAGGGCTACCCCAACCTCCAGCTCATCGTCATGGACGGCGGGAGCACAGACGACACGGCCGAGGTGCTCGCCCGGCTGAGCGACGACATCGGTGTGTGCGTGAGCGAGCGCGACGGCGGGCAGGCCGACGCGCTCAACAAGGGGTTCCGCCACGCCGACGGCGACATCTGGGGCTGGCTGTGCGCCGACGACGAGCTGCTCCCGGGGTCGCTGCGGCGCGTCGGGGAGACGTTCGCACGCGAGCCGGAGACGGATGTGCTGATCGGCCGGTGCGAGCGGCATTTTGCCGACGGCGCGACCTACACGACGCCGGCGCCCAGCGAGGCCTGGCGCGACAACGGCTACTTCAATCCCGTCGAGCAGCCGAGCACGTACTGGCGCGCCTCGCTGCACCGGCGGGTCGGCGAGATGGACACCTCGATGGGCCTCGCGTTCGACTGGGATCTCTGGGCCCGCTTCCGCAAGGCCGGCGCGCGCCTCGCGACCACCGACTACACCATGAGCCTGTACTACTTCACCGATGACAACAAGACCAGCGCGGCCGGCCGGGCGCACATGCACGAGGGGTTGACCGTGGTGCGGCGGCACGCGCCGTTGGGTGCGCTCGTCGCCCCAGCCTACCGCCTGCTCTACGCGTTCGACCGGCGGGGCGCCTTCGACGACCCGCCGACCGCGACCGCGGGCGTGCGGCGGCTCTGCCGCATGGTCGCGCCGGTGATCAAGCTGGTCATCGGACGGCGGGCGTTCTCCCGCTACAACCTCCACTTTGCCTCGCTCCAGGAGCGAGGGCTCAAGTGGTGGTGAGCGGTGAGACGGCGAGCGTGGCCCCGGGGGGGCCGCCGCAGCACGCGATCACCGTTCGCACCGTTACGCCAGCAGCGGGCAGGTGCCGCACGGGGTCATCCCGTGCCTGGATGGTGTTTGCAGCCGCAGTTCTCGCCGCTCCGGGTGGTTGTAGAGCTCCAGGAGCGACGATTCGTGGATCGACCCGTAGCCGTACGCGGCGTCGTGATCGGTGCAGCAGAAAGCATCTCGGCCGTTCGCGAGCAGCTGGATCGTGAACCACTGCATGCACGGCACGTCGGGGATCAGCGTGCTGAACGAGCACGCGACGCGGCCCATCCAGTCCATCCGAGGGCTGACCATCGGCTCGAATCCGGGCCACCGATCGCGCACCCAGTCGCAGAACCCCTGGTCGGCGTCGGTCCCGTCGCCCACCCGGCTGATCCTGGGGCGCACCGGAAACTCCGCCGCCTGCACCGCGCCGTGCAGCCGGTCGAGGTTGCGGGTCGTGCGGTCGAAGTCCAGCTGCATCACCCGCTCATACTCCGCCTTGCGGTGGTCGTTGAAGCTGACGTTGAAGAGCTGGTAGCGCTCGAGCGCCATGACGCGGTCCAGATTCCGGCCGTTCAAAGCAGAGGCATTGGTGAACAGGATGATGCCCGCGTTGGAGAAGCGCTTGTTGAGCTCTTCCAGGAACGTGAAGATTCTCGTATCGAGCAGCGGCTCGCTGACCCGCGAGGGATTGAGCCCGAACTCGACCTCGCTCGGGATCTCCTCCAGATCGTCGAGGATCTTGGCGAGCGTGGCGTCGTCCATGCGGTCACCCTTGCGCTCCATCGTCGGGTAGGGGCAGAAGTCGCACGCCGCGTTGCAGACGGCGTAGGTCTCCACGCCGACACGCATCGGATAGTCGACATAGACGCCGGCGGCGGCCTCCTGCACCCGGGCCTGGTACGCCCGCTCGTTGACCGTCAACCCGGTCGCGACTCCGCGCGTCTCCATGCAAGGCCCTCCGGCTCCATCGAGTGGTCCCACCGAACCGCCATACTATGGTTGTGCAATCCGCCACGCCACCTGAATTGACCGACCGAATGCCGGGCCGGCCGACCGATCCGGACCCGCCGATGGCCTTCTCCCTGCTCGAAAGGCTCGGGAGTCTCGTCCCGATCGGCGGACGCTGGCCCGCGTTGCGGACATTCGTGCTGTTTGTCGGTTATCCGCGGAGCGGGCACTCACTCATGGGCGCGCTCATCAACACACACCCGAGCGCCATCGTGTCGCACGAGCTCGATGTCCTCGGCCTCGTCGAGGCCGGCAAGCCGGGCCGGACCATCCTCCACAGGATCGAGGCCCGCGATCGCTGGTTCGCTCGGCGGGGGCGTGAGTGGGCCGGGTACCAATACGACTTCGGCCCCGCGGCCCGCAAGCCGCGTCGCGAGATCACCGTGATTGGAGACAAGAAGGGCGCCAGCACGACCGCCCGTCTCGCGCACGCCCCCGAACTGCTCGACCGGCTCGCGGAATCGGTCGGCCTCCAGCTCCGCCTCATCCACCACATCCGCGACCCGTTCGACGCCATCGCGACGATTGCACGGCGCGGACCACATCCGTACGGGTCCGGCGTCGCCGCCGCGACGAAGTTCTTCTTCGATCTCGTCGCGATCAACGAAGCGATCGCATCGCAGCGGCCCGCCGACATCCGGCACGTCTACCACGAGCAGCTCATCGAGCGGCCAAGGGAAGTTCTGGGATCGTGCCTCGAATTCATCGGCTTGAACCCCGAAAGGCTCGACTGGGCCTCGGTCGGGAAGGGCATCTTCCCGAGCCCGTCGTCGTCGCGAGATTCGGTCGAGTGGACGGGGGCCGAGATGGACGAGGTCGAAACCTGCATCGACACGCACCCGCTGCTCGACGTCTACCGGGGCACCCGCCGCCCGGGAACGCCGGCCCGCCCCGCGACGGAGATCGGGGCCTGACCGTTGACGGGTGGCGCCGGCCGCCGGTGCCCCGGCGTTGGAGCCCGCCGACACGTATTTCAATTGAAATCGACGCTCTTCTGACGAGCCTGAAGCGTCAGCGAATGACGAAGGCCCCGGAGTCCTTCGCTGGCGCTACAGGCTCGTTACACAGGGACCCTCGGAATCCGTATCAGAACATGTCGACCATCGCGGGCTGCGAGCCGCCGAACACGGTTCCCGCCACCTCGGCCGTGCGATCGTCGCACGCAACCCGTCCCACGCCGCGGAGCGCGGCGGGCTTCGCGTGCCCCGTGTAGATCGCCGCGAATTCGCGGACGCCACACCGCAGCGCCTCATCCCGGCCGCCCCGCGTGACCTCGCACGACCCGTCTCTAACGCGCAGCAGCCACCGGCCCGAGTTCGCTTCGATCAGGTCGTCCTCAATCTCGAGCGTCAATTCCGCGGTGAGCCCGGCGGGATAGCCGCGCTGCTCGAGCGCCGCGCTCACGTCGAGCACGCGGAGCATCCACGAGTCGCGCACCCGCAGCCCGTACCGCCGATCGGGCAGCGCCAGTAGCAGGGGCGACCCCGGTGGCACGGTCACCCGGATCTCGCCCACCATCGAAGCGAACCCACGCAGGAACCCCAGCAGGTTCGCGAAGCCCCGCGGCGACGACCACGCGGCGTCGGTGATCTTCATCTCTGATCCCGCCGACGTGCCGAGCCGGCGGTCGGTCTCGCTCCAGGCGGCCTGCACGTAGAAGCAGTACGCATCGACCACGCCCGCCGGGTCTTCTGAAAGGAACCCGCGTGTGAGCCCGTACCTCGACTCGCGGATGCGCCGCCAGATGTACTCGGTCCGCGCGAGCATGCCGTGGATCGGGCGCGCATACGCCGCATAGCACGCCCCGATCGCCGGGAGGTCGGCTTCGGTCACCTCGCGCCAACCCGAGTCGTCTCCCATCCGGGGCCCGACGGGCTCGATCATCCCGGCCGGGATGGTCGCGTCGAGCAGCAGCCCCGCCGTCTCGTAGCCCGCGCTCCGGTAAAGAGGGTGCATCGCCGAGTAGAGCGCGCTGAGCGGATACCCGTCCGCGTGCATCTCGCGCACGCAGTCGGCCATCATCCGCCTCGCCACACCCATGCCCCGCGCCTCGGGCGCGACGGCGACGCCAAGCACGCCGAGTTGGGCCACCTCCCGCCCGCCCAGGTAGAGCCCCATCGGCACACGTCCGACGCAGCCGAGGATGTCTTCGCCCCGCACCGCGACGCGCACGTTCTCGCGCCCGACGCGCTGCTCGAACCACTCCGCCGACTTGTCGTTCTCGACGCCGAACGCGAGGGCGGGCAGCCTCGCGATGAGCTCGATCGGCTCGTCGGGTGTGACGGCGCGGTACGCAAGCTCAGGCATCGCCCGTCCCGTCGGGCCGGACGAAGCCCAGGTGCATCGCGCAGTGCTTGCACTGGAGCCTTGTCCATTGCTCGTGCGTCAGCGGGCCCAGCAGCGGGCTGGGCTGGGTCATCTCCCTGCCCGCGAGCACGCGCTTGAGCTCCTTGCGCAGCTCGCCGATCCCCTCGGCGTCGGAGATCCCGGGCGTGGGCAGCAGATACGCCGCTCCCTTCGGCAGCGTGATCCCCGTCGGCATGGGCTTGTCCTTGTCCAAGGTGGGCAGGATCATCGCGCGCGCGATCACGCGGATGGGCCACGGAAGCTTCTTCGGGAACCCGTCGCACGCGAACGCGATGAATTCCGCGCAGTGCTCACCGATCTCGCCAACCGACCAGTTGCCGGTGATGGTCGCGGTCCCGGCGATAACGCCCGCTTCGATCCGCTCGACCTCGGCGAGAATGTCGTCGAACGCGGCAAACCGGAGTTCGCGGTGGGGGGCGGCTTTGGTGTCAACGGGTAGGGCCATGGGCGGAGTGTACCCAACGCCGGTGGGCCCACCAACACACCACGCCACAGGGCCGCCTATTCGAGGGCGCGTGACATGAACGCACGCTGCCGGCCCTCACTTGGGAACAGCATCGCGAACTCGGCGAGGCCGACCAATGCTCCCGCGAGCACGCCCCACATCCCCGTGAGCATGAATACGGTGATGCAGAACAACGACGGCCCCTGGGCCAGGGCGCCCCGGATGACCAGGCACTGGGCATAATGCGCCGCGATCGTTCGCTCGCCCTCCTCGGGGGTCGGCTGATCGGCCGCGGCCCGCCCGGCCTGCCTGGCGAAGACCCGTGCAACCACGAATGACGCGACGAGCGCGCCCAGCAGCACCGCGCCCGCGAGGCCGGCCAGGATCATGCTCATCTGAGGATCAGGCATGAACGGTCCCTGGGTCAGCGAGATCACGATGGCGACGGCCGCGAAGATGACGCAGCCGGACGCGAGGGCGCCGATGATGATGCGCGATTGGACAAGGGGGTTCTGCGGATGGCCGGGCTCGGGGATCATCGAACGGAGTGTACCGGCAGGTTTCAGTTCGACACGCCCGGGATGATCCGCTCGCCGTCAATCCGGTTCGGGCGGCTCCGGCATCCACGCCGGCAGGTCGGCGACCTCGTGCTCCGCTTCCTCCGACGCGCCGATCCGCCAGCTCTCGAAGTAGGGCCCGAGATCCCGCTCCACGGCCCGCGACATCCGCACCAGCCACTGGTCTCGCCTCGCCTGGTCGTCCCGCGGCTGCTGGTCGGCCGGCAGGCCGCGATACTCCGCGAACACGTCGCGGAACGGCTCCCAGCCGAACGCTTGCCACAGCAGCGCATAGCACGCGAGCCCCGTGAACGCGTCGCCCGGGAACTTCTCGTCCGATGCCTTGAACGCCTCGTAGCGCTTCCACGATTCGCGGGGGCCCATCCGCGCCCTCGTGTCGTCGTTCGGGTCGACGCCCAGCACGCGGTCGAGCGCGTATACGGTGAAGATGTTCACGGTGACCTCGCCCAGCCCCGAGAACGTCCACATCGGGTCCTGGTGGCTGTGCCCCATCTCGTGGTACCAGCCCCACATCGTCGGCTTCTCCTCGGCGCGCGTGATGAACGCGAGGTCGGTCGCCTCGTGCGCCGCCGACATCGGCACGACGATCGGGCCGTCGGCGGGGCAGTACATGTAGCCCCAGCTCAGCCGGCGGTCGGCGACGTAGCGGAACTGCCGGTCGGCCCAGTGCGAGGCCTGCCTGGGCTCGAGCTCCTGCATCGCCTCGTGGATCCGGTTCCAGTGGCGCATCAGCGCCGCCGGATCGTCGAGATTCCGCATCGTGTCGCTCGGGAGCGTCAGCGCGACCTCGTCCGATTCGAGCTCTCCCCATGGCGCCGGCGCGTTGCGGATCGCCTCGCGCCAGTCTTGCTCGCTCGTGACGCCGAGCCGGAAGTGGGGGGCCCGCACCGCGCCCGTGACGGCGACCGTCAACGAGCCGAACGCGAGGTCCCCGGGCAGGTCAATGTAGATCGGCCCGCCGACGGGCGACGCGACGCGGATCGTCGTGTCATCGACCGACCACCGGCGAAGGACGCGCCGCATCCGCACGCGCTTCGGGAACTGCTGCGGGTCGCGCCACGCGCCGATCTGCACCGCGATGCCCCTGCCCACGCGCCCCGCGTCAAACTCGAGCGTGACCACCTCGCCGGGCGGGGCGTACAGCCCCGTCGAGCGCCAGCCGAACAGGCTTGTCTCCAGCGTCAGATCGGCCCGCCCCCGATCGGCGTCGCCGGGCACCGACCCCGGGAACGCCGCCGCCGACGGATGGGCCCTGATCTCCCCGGCGTCCGAGGTCGACCAGCGCTTCGACGCGAGATCGAGCAGCAGGCAGGCGAGGGGCTGGGTCTTCGGGTCGAGCGGGTGCTTGTCCATGCCCGCGAACGCGGCCTCGATGTCCGCACGACCCGCTTCCCGGTCGAGCAACTGCTCCAGCGGGCCCAGGTCGGACACGGCGTCGATCGCGGCCGAAACGGTCGCGACCGCCGCGGCTGAGGTCTCCTGGTCGAGACCCCCCTCGCCATCGCAGAGCAGCTTCGCCGCGAGCAGCGCGTGGGCGGTCGTCGGCGGGATGCGGGCATCTCCGTCCGGCACGCCATACGCCACGCCATCCGGCGCGTCGCGCAGCGTGTTTGTCCACGCCAGTCCCTCGGGCATCATCAGCCGGTTGCAGGGCAGCGCGTCGATCGTCTCGGCGTGCTTGAGCTGGAGATAGCCCCAGGCCGTGTCGGCGGCGAGCAGCCCGCCGCCCGCATTTAGCCACTGCCTGATCTGGTCAACGGTCAGGCCGCGATCGCGGACGAGGTTCTCCACGGTTCCGAAGATCAGTCCGACTTCGTCGAGCTCTTTCGGCAGCCGATCGAGCATATCGATCTCCACACCATCGGCCCGCAGTGCTTCGATGGCCGCGGCGTCGACGCCGAACACAGTGGCGCGTCGGTGATCGCCCAGCAGCCATCGCGCGATGTTCAGCCGGAGCCGTGCCGCGTCCCCGTCGCTCGAGCCGGTCAGCCCGCCGTGCCCGAACGCGGCGACGCGCCCCGCGCCGACCCTCGCCCCGGCGAGCACGGTCTCGCCCTGCTTGTCCAGCAGGATCGGGAAGGCCTGCTCGCCGAACGCGACGAGCGTGCCCGGGACGCCCGGCGCCGGAACGCTCGCGACGCCGTCGAGCAGCGAGGACACGTCGCCGCCCCAGGCGGGTTCGTCGCCGGCGAGAACCGGGACGACGGCGAGCAGAAGAACGGCGGGAACGGCCATCCAGCGAGGTACCGATCGTTGCGTCATGGCCCCAGCATAGAGCCATCCCAAGAAAAAACCCGCTCCGAGGAGCGGGTTGTTGGGGCTGGCGCCCGCCGGCGTGATGTTGCACCGAGTTGCGGGAGGGCGCTCATTCAGCGGCGGCGGCGCGTCGCGACCAGACCGCCCAGGGCGAGCATCGAGGCCGCGCCGGGGGTCGGAATGTGGATGATGAACGACTGGGTGTCGGCGGGGCCGGCGTAGTTGCCCCAGCCCGCGATCCACTGCCCGTCCTCCGAGATCGAGGACACGAACGCGAAGTGGAACGTCTCGTCGTAGTTGACGCCCTGCATGTCGAGGTACTCACCGACGGTCATCGTGCCGACGCCCTCGGCCCAGATGAACCCGTTGCCCCACGTCGCCGGGCCGACTCCCCAGGTCCCGCCGCCGATCAGCGTGCCGTCGCCGTTGATGGCCGCCGCGGCCATGCTCCGCTGCGCACCGGTGGCGAGATTCGAGATGTCGTAGTAGACGTCGTTCTCGATGTCGTAGCGATACGCCATGCCGGCGCTGAAGAAGCTGCCGAGGCCCAGGCCCACGGCCCAGCGCCCGTCGTTGGAGACCTCATACGCCTCCGACGCGGCGGTCACGCCGTCGGTCTTGTAGATCAGCTCCTGCGTGCCGTTCACCCACACCGCACCCTGGCGCCCGGCGCCGTCCTGCCAGCCCGCGGCGACGGTGCCGTCGCCGTTGAGCCCGTTGATGCGGGCCGAATGGCCGGTGGAAGCCGTGCCCCAGTCGATCGGACCGACGCCGTCCCGATAGAGGAACGCGTGGGTGTCCGCGGTACCAAGGCTCGTCCAGCCCAGCCCGCCGACGGTGTGCCCGTCGCCCGAGACCGCCCAGCCCGAGCTGACCTCGGCGTCGACCTGCGCGCCAACACCCGGGATCATGCCGAACCCGGTCCACAGGCCGGTCTGCCGGTCGTAGCGGCTCATCTCGTGGTAACCCATCGCGGCGTTGTAGGTGGTGCCGCAGATGTAGCGACCATCGTTCGAGATCTTGCCCTGCCCGCCCACACCGTTGCCGGGCGAGACACCGCCGATCGCCCTGTACCCGTCGGCGACGGTCCAGGTGAAGTACCCGCCGTTGGTGTCGAACGGGTTGTACGACCCGCTGCCCACACCGTTGTTGCTGATGCCCTCGAGCAGCCCGGTCTGGGCACCCGTCGTCCAGAATCCCGCCGACGCGGCTGTCGCCATCGCGGCCACACCCGCAAGCACGGCCAATGCACGCACCTTCATTGTTCCATCTCCCTTCGGGCCCCACACCCTTATGTACATATTGTGTTCGCATATTCTCGCCCGATGATACGGACGACCAATCACAACCTACCCCCGAATTGAACGCGTGCCAATTTCCCTGGGGAAAATTGTGGTAACTTCGGATGTCGAACCCCCAGCCCGAAGTTACGATTAACCAAACAGGAGTTGTCATTGCCGGAACTCGCCCCGCCAGACTTCGACACCCACTGCCGCGAGGCGGTCGGCCGGCTCCGCGCCGCCTTGCTCGACCTCTATCGCAGCGCCAAGGCCGATCCAACCCAGCCCCAGGATGTCGCGCGGCGGTTCAAACTGAACAAGAACCTGACCTGGAGGGCCGCGAAGATCATCCAGGCCAACGATGCCTTCGAGGCGGCCGCCCTCATCCCGGGCACCAGCGGCATGGGCATCCTCGTCGACGGCTTTGCCGCCGCGGGGGCGCCGAGCGACGCGGTCGATCGTGCACGCAAGGCGGCCGACGAGATCGAGCGGATGATCGAGATCCACGTGGGCGACCGCGCCACGCTCGAACTCGTGCTCGACTCGATGGGGGGCGACAAGCCCCTCGAGCGCAGCCGCAAGCTCGCGTTCCGGGGCAACAGCGGCATCCACGGCATCCAGGTGCACACGCGCGTCACGACGCACTTCATGGCCGCCAACCGGGACGATCCGGGCATGCTCGACATGGCGCTGATCGGCGGCGTGACGCGTGTCCGCAAGCTCCGCCCCGGCCCGATCGGTCCGGTCTTCCAGGTCATGGGCTATGACGACGCGGGCGAGGCGGTCGCCTCACCGAACCGCCACCCGATCGAGAACGGCGTCGACGACGGAAGCGGCGACCCCTGGCTTCTCCGCTCGTTCTGCGAGGGCGCCCTGCCGCCGATCAGGGCAGTCCCGATCGCGCATGGGCGGTCCTACGAATTCGGTGACAACCCGGTCGGCAAGACGAGTGAGTTCACCTGCTTCTTCGGCTTCATCGACTTCACTCTCTACCCGCGATTCCGCGACGAGCAGAACCACCACGGCGAGCTGATCTCGACGGTGGCGTTGCCGGCGGAGACACTGCTGTTCGACGCGATTGTTCACCGCGACCTGGCCGAGGCCCTCGCTCCCGAGGTCATGCTCTACGGTCGGCTGTGGGAGAGCATCGTCTCGGGCGCCCGCGTTGCGCCGCTGCCCTGCGCGGCGAAGGTGATCGACCTGGGGCGTGGAGCCCCGGTCGCGACCCCGCTTGTCGCAAACTACCCCGAGATCGTCGCCGCGGTCGAGTCCCGCTGCGGCTGGGACCACGCCGACTTCCACGTCCTGCGGCTCGTGATGGATTATCCCCCGATGCCGTCGACGACGGTGCTGCGTTTCCCGTTGATCGAACGGGCATAGCGGGCCGCGCCGAGATCCTGCAGTCGAAAAGGCGCGGGTGCGAGATGTGTGCCGCGCGGGTGGCCTTGACGCTGCTCGCAAGGGCCGTTCAGGGCAGAACGCAAACGCCCGAACCGCACAGTCGCGACGGACAGGCGCCGCACCGAAGAACATGATCCCGCTGTCACCGCCGCCGCCGCGACACAAGAAGCAGGCACGCGGGAGTCAGGCCCAACGCCGACGGCGCGGGCACGTCGGAGTAGATCGGGTGCGCGCGGTAGAAGGCCCAGCCGCCTTGGCCGGGCAGCTCGGGCTCGGCGACGCGCAGCTGCACGAGTTTCCCGGCAAGCGAGGTGTCATACTCGAATCGATAGAGGAGGTACTCCGTCTCGTTCTCCGGCATCGAGGTCGTGCCGATCGAGGTCATGCTGTCGAGCGAGTCGCCGACGAGCACCTCGAACGTGCGGACGCCGTTGTGGTGCTGGACGACATCGAACGCGTCGATGAGCACGGCGGCATCGAACTCGTAGGTGACGACAACGTTGTTGAGGTTGACCGTGCCGATCGTCTGGTGGAGCGTGAAGTCGGCGGGGTTGATGGATGAGCCCGGCGGGGCGACGCTGGGGTTGATGATGTTGCCGATACCTGAGTAGTCGAATGGCGCCGTCACCGACCGCGGGCCGACGAGTGTCGTGCAGGTGCTGAGATTGACCGAATCGGGGAACGAGATGGAGGTGATCACCGCGGCGCCGGCGGCGAAGGTGTATCCGGCAAGCGTGGATGCTGCGAGGGCGGCTCTGGCAGGGCTGGACATCTTGTTCCTCTTTTCCGCGAAAGACCGGTACACCCAATGCGGGGTTGATCGCATGGAAGCATGACCCCGATCGGGCTGGCTGCCACCGAATACGAGGATTGACCGGCAAGAACAGGCCGGGCCGCGGCCCGAAGGGCGATTCGGGCGAACCATGCGACCCGCTCGCTCCGTCGGCCCGCTGTTGGACTACCGGGCCGCATTCCCCAACGCCACGAGCGCATAGGCCGTGATGAGGTCGCGGTTGTTCTCCATCCACCGGTCGTTCACCGATCGCATGCCGCCGTCGGCCTCCTGGAGATCGGCGATCGCGTGCACGAGTTCGGCCCGCCAGTCGCGCCCCGCGAGGCGGTCGCCGCCCCAGGCATCCAGCGCACGCGCCATCGCGGCGTACTGGTAGTAGAGCCCCTGCTCGCCGAGCCCGGGGTTCTCGCTCACGCTGAAGTTCTTGGCGATCCAGGTCACCGCGGCGGTGACCCGTGGGTCGTCGGGCGGCAGGTCGGCGTAGAGCAGGCTCTTGAACCCGGCATAGGTCATCGATCCATAGGCACGCAGGCGCGTCACCTTCGTCCCGTCCCCGAGCGTCTCCTCGAACGTGCCCGCCTCGCTGTGGCCGGGGATCGAATCCACGCTCTCGGCGTCCGGCACCGTCGCGTAGATGAACCCCCCCTGCCGGTCGCCCCTCGCGTACGGCATCTCGTTCACCCGCTCGTCCATCTGCACCCGGCGCAGGAACACGAGCGCCCGCTGGTAGGCCGGGTCGGCCGTGCTCACGCCCGCGTCGTGCAGCGCCTGCACAAAGAACTGCGTGTTCGACGCGTCGGGTCGGCCATGCCGCCCGTAGCCCAGACCGCCATAGAAGGGATGGCTCTCGTCGATCGGCTCGGTCCAACCCGGCGCTTCGGGGTTGGGGGTCTCGCTCGGGTCGAACGCGCCCCACTGCATCCGCCTGAGCACGCCGATGCCGCGCTGCGCCGCGGAGGCCGCCTCGGGTGTGCGCACCTGGCTGAGCATCGACACGCAGATCGCGGTGTTGTAGGTCTGGAGC
The DNA here is from genome assembly GCA_023898685.1 of Phycisphaeraceae bacterium. Taxonomy (GTDB): domain Bacteria; phylum Planctomycetota; class Phycisphaerae; order Phycisphaerales; family UBA1924; genus UBA1926. The sequence goes on along the minus strand of CP060234.1, from coordinate 1,044,953 downwards.
ACGCCGTCGTGGATACTCCCGTCCGGCTGCGCGAAGGAGAGCACGTGGGCCACGCCCGCGCGCACCGCAGGGTCGTTGCCGTCAATCCGCGGGTCGAGCAGCATCCCCTCGACCGCGAGCGCGGTGATCGCGGGAAAACCGGGCCCGTCCGGGTTGACCGCCCATCCCCCCGAGGCATCCTGGGTCGAACGCAGATAGTCGATCGCCCGCTGCGCGGTCTGCCTGGCGAGGCGGTGGGTGTCGGCGTCAGCGGCCCGGGCGGCCGCGGGAAGAAGCCCCAGCACGATGGCGAGGAATAGAGCTTTCATGCGTCATCGTTGGCGAGTCATCGGACCAGGGAGGTCTGCACGCGGGACGGAATGTGCTCGTGTACAGGGTTTGATCGTTATCGGCCGGGTCGATAGGGCTTGAGTTCCGGGCTCCAAACCCCGATGATCGGGGTAGATATGTCGGACGCGGCTACCGATGCGCCAACCCCGCAGGACACCGAGCCGAACCTGGAAGATCAGGTCGAGGAGCTGTTGTCCGACGTCATGCAGACGGTCGAGGAGATCAACCGCAAGCTCGATGACGGGCCCGATGAGGAGCCCGACGAAGAAGCCGCACTGGGCGACGGCGGCGCCGAGTCCAGAACCCCGCCGCCCACGGCGGCGGCCCGGGCCGGCGAGGAGAAGACATCGATGGCCGAGTCGCCCGAACCGGCGACCGGGAATGAACCGTCGGTCGATGACCAGGACGAGGCTGGCGCCGACAACGAGGAACTCGAGGCGATCGGGGCTCTGGAGGCCGACCTCGAGGCCGCGATCGCCGCCGTCGACGGCGATGAAACGCCGACCGAACCGGAGGGCGAACTGCCGGTTCCCGAGTACGGCGATATGGACTCGCTCGACGACGAGCTCGCGGCGCTCGCGTCGCACGCCCTGGACGAGGATCTCCTCGATCAGCCCCCACCGGCCGCAGAAGCGCCGGCGGCGCCGGTTGAATCCGCTCCGATTGTCGTGGCCCCGTCCCAGCCGGAGTCGCCCTCCGAGCCCGAGCCGGATGTGGAGCCGGAACCTGAGCCTGACGCCGCTCCTCCCCCCCGGCCCAAGGCAAGGCCCGCCCCGGCCCGCTGGGGCTGGCTGCCGGCCAAGCCGGCATGGGAGCCTGTCTACAGCCGCTGGCGCCCGCTGATCGCCGCCTGGCGGCACGCGGTCTGGATCCTGCCACCACTCACGGTCTTTGTCGGCCGCTGGCTGTTGGCGAAGGCCCGCCACGCCGAGCCCTATCTCCTGCAGGCCGCGACGACGATCGCGTCGCCGCTCTCCAAGCGCGACGCGAAGGTCCGCTCGGCGATCGGTTGGCTGGCGTGCTGGACGGCCTTCTGGTCCGCGAGCCTCTGGGTCTATGTGCTCTTCGCCCGCTCGCCCTCGGCCCCCGAGACGAGCGGCACCCCGACCACGCTCGCCGGCGGCCAGACCGTCGCCAGCAGTGACGCGAAGCCGTGACCGCGGGTTTCTGATCGGCGTCATTCGGCGGCGTTGGCGAACGTCCGGGGCTTGATCGCCCGCGCGGGCTCGCCCACGGCGACCGACCATCCCGTCACTTCGCCGTCGACCAGGGCCCGGGCCCCGACGACCGTCCCGGCGTGTACGACGCTCCCCGGCATCACGAAGGCGTCGGTCGCGATCCAGCAGTCGTCTTCGATCACGATCGGACCACGCCGCACCCGGGCCGGATCGGGCACGCCCGGCCCCTGATCGGGCTCGATGCAGGAGGTCGCGACGATCGTATACTGGCTGATCACGCACCGCTCGCCGATGTCGAGCCGCTCGTCGAGCCGCAGATCGGCGCCCTGCCCGAAGATCGTGAGCCGGCCCGCGCTGAGGTTCCAGGGTTTGTCGATCCGCACCGTGGGCCAGATCTTCGTGGCCGGGGCGAGCCGGGCCCCGCAGAGGTTCAGGATCCTCCGGCGGATCCCCTGCGTCGGCGTCGGGCTGAGCCGGAACACGGGCCGCAACAGCATCCAAAGCCACTTCTGGCCCGCGGTCCCGCTCATGCCGGGGCCTCCCCTGGCTCGACCGGCTTGGCGGGGTTGCCCCGGAGGCGCGAGCCATCCGGGAACGAGCGGTACACGCTCGCCCGCGGCCAGACCCGGCAGTCATCGCCGAGCACCACGTCCGGGCCGATGTACGCGTCCGCCCCGATCACGCACCTCGCCCCGATCGTGATCGGTGTCTTCGCGAGCGGGAAGCGGCTGTCGGTCATGTCGTGCGTCCCGCCGCAGAGATGCGCGTCGCGGTCGATGACGGTGTCGTCGCCGATCGTGACGGGCCCGAGGGCATAGAGGATCGCGCCGTCGCTCACACGCACGCGCGCCCCGCACCGCAGGTTCCACGGGATCATGATCGCCACCCGACGCGCAAAGACGCACCCCGGTCCGCAGGCGCCCCCGAACAGGCGGAGCAGCCCCGGGCGGCCCGCGGGAAGAAGCACCCAGAGCAGCCGGCCCGCCGTGTCCCACACCAGCCGAACAAGCTTCTGCCGGGGCGTCCACACCGACCTCCGGGCCGGTTCGGGCCGCGGCGTTGATGGAGGGCTGGCAGCGGGTTGGGTCGTCGACATCTCGGGGTTTCGGCGCAATTGTCGGTCTATCCTAGCAATCCGCGCCGAAACCGATTCTTCACCCCGGGCCCGCGTCGATGAGCACGACCAAGCAACTCGAGAAGATCGCGCGCCGGGCGCTCCCTCCCGCCGCGGCCCGCTTCGCCAAGCGATTGGCGGTCTACCCCCGGTACGCGGTGCAGGCGAAGCGCTGCCGCGAGGGTTTCCGGACCTACGGCGATCGCTATCCCCAGAAGATCCTCTTCGTCGCGGGGCTGCCAAAGAGCGGCACCACCTGGCTGGAGAAGATGCTCTCGAGCTGGCCCGGTTTCGGGGAGGTGCTCATCCCCGAGGTCGCGGCCCACGAGATGCGCCAGGGCGGCAGCGACAGGTACGACATCCCCGAGAACATCTTCGCTCGCTTCAAGAACATGCTCGTGCTTACCAAGATGCACGTGCACGGCAGCGAGCACAACGCGCGGGTGCTCCGCGAAGCGGGGGTGCGCTACGTGGTGCTCTTCCGCGACCTGCGCGACGTGGCGGTGAGCAACACCTTTTACGTCCGAAACACGCCCTGGCACCCCGAGCACCCCCACTATGCGGGAAAGGACGTTGCAGACTGCCTCGCGGTCTTTGCCGAGCGCACGCTGGAGGACTACGCCAACTGGGTCCGTCTGTGGGCACAGAACGCCGACCCGGTTGTGAGCGTCATCCTGCGCTACGAGGAGATGCTCGTGGACGTCGAGACCTGCCTCCGCCGCGTGGCGAGTCTGTTCGAGCTCGACGCCTCGGACGCGACGATCCGCGAGATCGCGGAGAAGAACAGCTTCAGCCGGATGAGCGGCGGGCGGTCCCGGGGGGAGTCGAGCGATTCGAACTTCGTGCGCAAGGGCGTCGCGGGCGACTGGCGCAATCATTTCACCCCGGCGCTGTGCGACCTGTATAAGGCAAAGATCGGGCGGTTTCTGGTCGATTTCGGGTACGAGCCCGACGAATCGTGGTCGGCGGAGGGAGCCGGATGAGCGGCGGGCCCGATACAGATCAGAACCCGATCGGACTGCACCCGGAGACGCACGAGCCGCTGCGCGTGGTCATCATCAACCAGTATTACATGCCCGATGTCGCGTCGACGGGGCACCTGCTGCACGAGCTGGCGACCGAGCTGGCCGAGCTGAAGTTCAGCGTCGAGGTGCTGACGAGCCGGCCCAGCTACGGGCCCCGGGCGACGTGGGTCGACTGTCCGATGCGAGAGACGGTCGATGGCGTGAAGATCAAGCGGATGTGGACCACCCGGTTCAGCAAGGACAACCTGCTGGGCCGGGCGACGAACTACATCACGTTCATGGGCCAGCTCTTCCTCCGTGTGCTGCTCACGAGCCGCTCGGACACGGTCTATCTCTACACCACCAACCCGCCGTTCCTGGGCGTCGTGGGCGCGATGGTGTCGCTGGTCCGCCGGCACGCCTATGTGAAGCTGCTGCACGACGCCTATCCCCAGCTCGCGGTGTGGGTCGGCACGATCCGCAGGGGCGGGATCGCCGAGCGGGTGTGGCACTGGGTCAACAAGATCAGCTACGGGCGTTCGCGGCACGCGATCGTGCTGTGCCAGAAGGCGAAGGACCTGGTGTGCGATTCGTACCACGTGCCCGCGAACCGTGTGCACGTGGTGCCCAACTGGGCCGACAGCAAGGCGCTGGTGATGAAGCGCAAGCCGGAGAGCGAGTTTGCGGCTTCGCACGATCTGCTGGACCATTTCGTGGGGCTCTACTCGGGCAATCTGGGGCTCTACTACGAGTTCGAGACGTTGCTCGACGCGGCCGAGCTGCTGCGTGACCAGCCGTTCAAGCTGGTCTTCGTCGGCGCCGGCGGCAAGCGTGACTGGCTCGCCGACGAGATCATCAAGCGCGAGCTGAACAACACGATGCTGCTGCCCTACCAGCCCTACGACAAGCTGGGCGATTCGCTCGGCGCGAGCGACGCGAGCTTCGTCACGATCGCGAGAGGCATCGAGGGGATCAGCTTCCCGAGCAAGCTGTACACCTCGCTCGCGGTGGGGCGGCCCATCCTCGCGCTGAGCGAGGAGGATAGCGAGCTCCGCGAGCTGGTCGAGGCCCACGACATCGGGCGCTGGTCGGCGATCGGCGACGCCGAGCACCTCGCGGCGAACATCCGCGAGCTGATCGCCAACCCCGATCTCGCCGATCGGCTGGGGGCGCGGGCGCGGGCGAGCTTCGAGAATTCGTTCACCAAGCGCGTGTGCGCGGGCCGCTACGCCGAGGTGCTGTGGGCGGCCCATCCGCTGACGCCCAAGGACACGGTGGTTGACCGGGGCGGCATCGTCAATGAGGTGGCGCCGGTGCCGGCCGAGGCGGGGGCGAAGTGATGGAGGGCACCGACGCCGGCCGCTGGTCGATGGGCACGGGTGGCCGCCCGCTGCGCGTGTTGTTCGTCACCGAGGACGACCCGCTCTACGTCATCCGTTTCTTCGAGGTCTTCTTCGCCGAGTACCCGCGCGACGAGATCGAGATCATCGGCGTGAGCGTCCAAGACGCGTTCCACGAGCCGATCTGGAAGACCGCGAAACGCATGTGGGGCTTTTACGGCCCGGTCGATTTCGTGCGCGCTGGCACGTGGTACGCGACGACCAAACTGCGCGGCGTGTCGATCCCCAGGCTGGCCGAGCGATCGGGCTTCACGCTCGTGCCCTGCGCGTCGGTGAACGACGGGGCCTACATCGAGCGCGTGCGGGCGATGGAGCCCGATGTGATCGCGAGCGTCGCGGCCCCGGAGATCTTCCGCGAGCCGATCCTGAGCGTCCCGAAGATCGGGTGCGTCAACATCCACTCGGGCCGGCTGCCGATCTACCGCGGCATGATGCCCAATTTCTGGCAGCTCCTGCACGGCGAGAAGACCGCGACGGTGACCGTGCACGAGATGGTGCCCAAGCTCGACGCGGGGGATATTCTCGGCACGCTCGAGTGGCCCCTGCGGGAACGCGACGTGCTCCACCGCGTGATCACGGGCACCAAGCAGGACGGCGCCCGGCTGATGATCGACGTGATGCGGAAGATCCGCCTGGGCGAGATCGCGCCCACCCCGCTGGACATGAGCGAGAAGAAGTACTTCGGTTTCCCCAAGCCGGCCGACATCAGGGCGCTGCGGCGCCAGGGTCACAAGATGCTCTGAGCGGGCCTCGACGAGACGGGAAAGAGATGACCGAGCAGGCCGCCAATCCAGCTAAGCCCGCCCCCCGTGCGGCGATGTCGATCGACGTCGAGGACTGGTTCCAGGTCGAGAACCTTAAGTCGGTCGTCGCGCGCGACACGTGGGATGAACGTGAGCTGCGCGTCGAGCGGAACACCGACCGGATGCTCGAGTTGATGGCCGAGAACGGCGCGAGGTGCACCTGTTTCATCCTTGGGTGGGTCGCGGAGAAGTGCCCTGCGCTCGTGAAGCGCATCGCGGGCGCTGGTCACGAGATCGCGAGCCACGGCTACGGGCACGAGCTGATCTACGAGATCGGGCCCGAGGCGTTCCGCGAGGACATCAAGCGGGGCGTCGGGCTCGTCGAGGACGCGACGGGGCACAAGATCCGCGGCTACCGCGCGCCCAACTTCTCGATCACGGACTGGGCGATCGACATCCTCCAGGAGCACGGCCTCACCTACGACTCGTCGGCTTTCCCGACCGTCGCCCACGACCGCTACGGCAAGCTCAAGGGCATGGACGCGGGCAAGCCCGTGGCCGAGATCCGCCCGGGGTTCCACGAGGTGTGCGTGAGCGTGCTGCGGCTGGGGCCCAAGGGCCTGCCCTGGGCGGGCGGGGGATACTTCCGCCTGTTCCCCTACCCGCTGTTCAAGTGGGGGGTCAGCAAGATCCTCAAGGCGGGCCAGCCCTACGTGTTCTACATCCACCCCTGGGAGATCGACCCGGGTCAGCCCCGCATGAGCGGGCTCAGGCGCAGCCACCGCTTCCGGCACTACAACAACCTCGAGAAGGGCGAGAGCCGCTTCGCGTCGCTGCTGCGCGACTTCCAGTGGACGAGCGTGGCCGAGGTGATGGGAGGCGAGATCGACCGGATGGGCGCCGGTGCCGTGGATCAGCACGGAGGGTGATTCACGGAGGGGCGGTACTGGAGTCCGCCGCCATCACCCTTCGGGATGATGGCGGGCACCGACGAGATGGCGGCCTCAGCCCCGTCCTGATAGGTTGTCCTGCGTTCAGAGCGTCTTTCAGAGCGTGGAGCGCGAGCGACACGATTCTGGTCTCTGTCGATTCGCGATCATCCGAATCGTGTCGCTCGCGCTCCACGCTCTGCTTGGAGACCCCGATGCACCGGCTCACGCTCCTCTTCGCCCTCCTGCTCGCCCCGCTCGCCCACGCCGCCCCTCCGAACGTGGTGCTCTTCTACGTCGACGACATGGGCTACGCCGACCTGGGCTGCTACGGCGCCAAGGGCTACACGACGCCCAACATCGATCGGCTCGCGAGCGAGGGTGTTCGCTTCACCGACTTCTACGTCGCCCAGGCGGTCTGCTCCGCGTCGCGAGCGGCGCTGCTCACAGGGTGCTACTCCAACCGCGTCGGCATTCTCGGCGCCCTGGGGCCGAACTCGAAGATCGGCATCGACGCCGACGAGACCACGCTCGCCGAGGTCTGCAAGTCGAGGGGCTACGCGACCGCCGCCTACGGCAAGTGGCACCTGGGATGCCAGACGAAGTTCCTGCCCACCCACCACGGGTTCGCCGAGTACTGCGGCATCCCCTACTCGAACGACATGTGGCCCTTCCACCCCGACTACGTCGACCTGCCGCCCGACTCGGAGAAACGCAAGCGGGGCTACCCGGACCTGCCGCTCTTCGAGGGCGACCGGATCGCCAACCCGCAGATCACCGGCGCCGACCAGGCCCAGTTCACGACGACGTTCGCCGAGCGGGCCGTCGACTTCATCCGCCGGCACAAGGGCGGCCCCTTCTTCGTCTACATCGCCCACCCCATGCCCCACGTGCCGCTGTTCGTGTCCGACAAATTCGCCGGCAAGACCGAGCGGGGCCTCTTCGGCGACGTGGTCAGCGAGATCGACTGGTCGGTCGGGCTCGTCGTTGACACTCTCGAGGACCTGGGCCTGACCGACAACACCCTCGTCATCTTCACCAGCGACAACGGGCCCTGGATCAGCTACGGCGACCACGCGGGCTCGGCCGGCCCGCTCCGCGAGGCGAAGGGCACGAGCTGGGACGGGGGCGTCCGCGTGCCCTGCGTGATGCGCTGGCCCGGGCACGTGCCGGCGGGGCGAGAGATCCACGAGCCGGCGATGACGATCGACATCCTGCCCACGATCGCGGGCCTGATCGGGGCCGACCTGCCCGACCCCGCATCGCACCCCATCGATGGCCTCGACATCTGGCCCGTGATCACGCGGGGCGCCCCGTCGCCGCACGAGGCGCTCTACATCTATTGGAACCGGCACCTCCAGGCGGTGCGGAGCGGGCGATGGAGCCTGCACTTCCCGCACCCCTATCGCACGCTCAACGGCAGGCCGGGCGGGACGGGCGGGCGGCCCGTGCCATACGAGCAGGCGAAGACGGGGCTCGTGCTCTACGACCTCGACGCCGACGTGGGGCAACTCCACGACGTTGCGGCGGAGCACCCGGAAGTCGTCGCGAGGCTGGAGGCGCTGGCGGACAAGGCGAGGGCGGATCTGGGTGACTCGGCGACGGAGACGGAGGGGGCGGGGGTCCGCGAGCCGGGGCGAGTGGATTGAGGGGATTGAACGCGGAGACACGCAGAGGGCCGCGGAGGGGTCAGAAAGAGCCCTGAGCGTCAGGGCCCTTTGCATTACGGTCTGCAAGCTTCCAGTTGGCAACGAGTTGGACGTCGGGCGGGTATCAGAGCGTGGAGCGCAAGCGACACGATGCGATTCTGTCGGGGAATCCGGGCGAAGGGAATCGTGTCGCTTGCGCTCCACGCTCCGACAATGCAAAGGGCCCGTGAGCGACGGGCCCAGGTCTCCTCCCCCGTCACCGACGGGGGAGGTGCCGAGCGAAGCGAGGCGGAGGGGGTGCCTCGGCGCGCACGACAAAGCACGTTCGAAGAACCCCCTCCGACCCGCCTGCGCGTCTCCGACGCTCCGGCGGCCCACCTCCCCCGTCGGCGACGGGGGAGGAGAGGTGGCGTGGATCAGCCCGGAGGGTGATCCACGAACCTACGGCTTCAGGAGTCCGCCGCCATCACCCTTCGGGATGATGGCGGGCACCATTGCTGTATACTGAGCCCATGCGGGGACGTGCCCAGTGCCTTGTCCTGCTCGCGGCGCTCGCCGGCCTGGTCGGTTGCGGCTCGGTTCCGTGCGGCACCTACCCCGCCTATCCAACATCCGTCCCGCTCGACGCCTACGCCGATCGCATCGCAACCACAGACATCGGCCCGGGTCTCGCCTTCGACGTGGTGGGTCTGCGGCGCGTGCGAGGAGGCCTGCACATCGACTTGCTCTGGGAGACCCCACCGGGCAGGCCCGAGCCTGATCTCTACAAGATGGCCCAGATCCGCTGTCTCGTTGTGCCGGGTGGCGGCGACGAGCCCGTTCCGATGAAACCCCCGCGCGTCAAGTGGTGCTGGGATCCGACGGCGCCGTTCGGGACGATGTACAAGATGGCGCCGACCGACCGACGGATGTACCCGCTCACGCCGCGCGGCGAGACGCAGCGCTGGCTCGTGATCCAGGGGCGGCTCGTCGAACGCGGCGCGTCCATCCCGAACGGGGAGTACAGCGTCGAGTTCCTGTACTTCCGTCCCGATGACACGGGCGAGGGAGAGGGGACGCCGGTCTCGGGCACGGCGGGGCCGTTCGTGTTGGGTTCGATCCTCCAGGATTCGCCCGGTGGCGCGAATCAGCCCGAAGGGTGATCCACGAAGGGACGGCGTTGGGAGTTCCTCCGCCATTACCCTTCGGGATGATGGCGGGTACCGGGCTAGCGGCGCGCTACTTCCGATACCGATCAAGATGTTCCTCGAAAGCCCAAACTCGCTTTCGAAAGTCGTCGCGGGACGCCTGACCTGAGTCACCAGTAAACCTGAAGTTGATGGACTGGAAAAGGCCTCCGATGATCTCGCTCTCGTCCCACACATGGGTGAACGCCGACCAGTCCTCATGAGCAGCCGCATCGTCCAGCTTCGCCATCGCTGCCTGCACCTGATTGTCCGGGACTAGCTCGATGCCATCTGGAATCCACGAGTTCATTCCGGCCACCATTGGGCGCATTGTCTCCCACCGATCCGCATCGGTTCCTCGGATGGCGGGATGCGTGGTTGCGCACCCGGCGCAGCAGATGACAGTCGCAGCGAGGATCGGCCACCTCATTTGGCACTCCCCATCATCTCCACCGCCTCCGCAACAAGCCTCGCCCCAAACCCCGTCGGCCCGGCGATGTACGGCCCCTTGTCGCTGCTCGCCTCGTGGACGCCCGCGATGTCGAGGTGGGCCCAGGGCACGTCCTTCTCGACGAAGTAGCTCAGGAACGCCGCGCCCTGGATCGGGTGGGCCTCTCTGACCGGCGCCGAGTTGACGATGTCCGCGATCGGACTCTTCATCATCGCGTTGTAGTCGGCGTCGTGGGGCAGGCGCCAGACGCGCTCGCCCGTCGCCGCGGCGGAGCACTCGAGCACGCCCCGCAACCTGTCATCGTCGCACCACATCCCCGCGTACACCGACCCCAGGGCGATGACCACGCCCCCGGTCAGGGTCGCCATGTCGATGATGGCCGCGGGTTTCTCTTTGTCGCACGCCCAGCACAGGGCGTCGGCGAGCACGAGCCGGCCCTCGGCGTCGGTGTTGGTCACCTCCACCGTCACGCCGTTGCGGAAGGTGATCACGTCGTCGGGGCGGTAGGCCTCGTCGCTGATCGAGTTCTCGGCGCTGGCGAGCAGGGCGACGACGGGCACGTCGGGCTTGATGACCGTCGCGATGTTGTACATCGCGCCGAACATGCCGCAGCCGCCGTCCTTGTCGCGCTTCATGCCCTTCATGCCGTTGTTGACCTTGATGGAAAGGCCGCCCGAGTCGTAGGTCATCGTCTTGCCGACGAGGACGATGGGCTTGGCGCCGCGCTTGACGCGCTTCGGCGTGTACTCGAGGCGGATCAGGCAGGGTTTGTTGATGCTCGCCTTACCGACGTTGATCAGGCCCTGCATGCGTTCGTCGAGCAGCTTCTGGCCCTGCATCACGGTGCATTTGAGCCCCGCCTTGCGGGCCATCGCCTTCGCCTCGTTCGCAATCCACGCGGGTGTGGCGATGTTGGGGGGCGTCTGGCTCAGGCGCCGGGCGTGGTTCGAGCCCTCCGCGAGCGCGAGCCCCCGCTTGAGCCCCTTGGTGAACGCCGCGTCGTCGCTGCAGACGCTGAGCTTCGCCCGGGTCGCCTTGGTGGTCGCGCTGCCCCGCAGGTCGTCGTAGGTCCAGCTGATCAGCCCCAGCGCCGCGCCCACGGCGTTACCGCCAACCTCCGGGTCGACCTTGCCCGCCTTGCCCCGCCCCGCGTTGAGCACGCCGGCGAGCTCGAACCGGGCGCTCGTCGCCTTGATCGCCGCGAGCCGGCGTGCGACAGCCGCGGTCGCGCTGCGCAGGCGGGCGGGCCCGCCGGCCTGGTTGAACCCGTCCTTGTCGCCCAGGCCCACGACGATGACGCGCTCGTGGTCGCCCTTGGCGCACACGCCCTCCGCGATCGCGCCAACTTCGCCGGTCGCCTCGCTCCGGGCGGCGGTCTTCTTGAGCGTGCCGTCCGGGTCGAGGCGGGCGGTCGTGCGATCGAGCTTCTCGCCCTTGAACTGCCCGACAACAAGCACCTGTGCGTTTCCCCGTGCGCTGACTCGGACGGATTCGAACATCGTGATCTCCTTGGTTTGGAAGATCACGATAGCCCGGCGGCCCGCGCCCGGCACGTTGCCTGCAATGGTGCCACCACCCGCCGTGAAGCGGCGCATGGTGCTTTGCGAGTCATCTGCTGCCATGCCGGCACGACGCGCCGCGGCGCGGCGGGTCGTGGCACCGGATCGGCGCGCCTTACGCCGCTTCGTCGACGTCCTGGAGGAAGTCGCCCAGCATCTCGATCGCCATCTTCGCCACGTCGCGGATCGTGATGATCCCGATCGGGTGGCGGTCCTCGTCGACGACGGGCAGGCAGCCGATCTTGTCCCGCATCATCCGCCGCCCCGCCTCGGCCACCGTCTCGTCCGGGCCGATGGTCCGCACGCCCCGGCTCATCACCTGGTGCACCTTGCGGTCGAGGCTGGCGACGTCCTGCCGGCGTTCGGCCATTTTGCCGACGAACGGGCTGATGTGCTTGAGCAGGTCGCGGTCGGACATCACGCCGACCACCTTGCCGTGCTCGGTCACGATGAGGTGATGGAACGAGGCCGCCTCGAAGACCTGCCGCACGTCGTGCAGCGTCGAGTCCATCGAGACCGAGATCACGTGCTTGGTCATCACGTCGCGGATGAGCATGGGGCACCCCCTGCGCGGTCGCGCAGCCAGAGACGCCCTGTAGAACGGCCGGTTGCACAGTCACCGATCACCGAACCCCGGAGAACGGGCGAACTAGCCGTCCTCTACACTCCGTCCATGACGCCCACCCGCCCGAACGAGCCGTCCGACCGCTCAGCCGGCCCCGACGCGATCTGGGCCCCATGGAGGCTTCAATACCTCGAATCACTCGATGAGCCAACGCCCGGGCCGGGAAGCTCCAAAGATGGAGGCCCGAGCGCGAGCGAGGGCGCCAAGCCCTGCTTCCTCGAGCGCTACTGGAGCCACCCCGAGCACGACGAGGCCCACCATGTGATCTACCGCGACGAGCACGGGCTGATCCTGCTCAACGCCTTCCCCTACTCCAACGGGCATCTGCTGGTCGCGCTGGGCGAGGGCCGACCTCGGCTCGTGGACTACACCGCCGAGCAGCGGGCGTGGCTCTGGTCGCTGGTCGACCGCGCGGCCGACCTGGTCGAGCGGGCACTCTCACCCCAGGGGCTCAACATCGGCGTGAACCAGGGGCACGCTGCGGGGGCGGGCGTGCCGGGCCACCTCCACGTCCACCTCGTGCCGCGGTGGGGGGGCGATGTGAACTTCATTACCACAGTGGGACAGGTCCGTGTGATCCCGAGTTCGCTCGAGGCGATGGCGAAGCGGTACAGGGCGGTGATCGACAAGTCCGGGTCGTGACCAGGCGACGATCGGTGCGTACTCACGCCGCCCGCGCGTAGCCCGTGTCGAGGCCGATCCGATACCCGCGGGGCCGCCCGTCGGGGCCCGGGAGAGCGAAGCAACGCGCCACGCGGCCCGACCGTCCCGGCACCGGGCTGTGACCCAGGAAGATCCGCACCCTCTGGCCGGGGGTCGCGGGTGTCGGGCTGACGAAGCCGAGCCCGCTGGCGCTCGAGTCGACGAGATCAACGCCCGCGACCACGTGCCCGCCGTCGGCGCCGCCGAAGTCGGCGACCGCCGAGCCGCTGGATTCGTACCGAGGCACCCGGCGACGCTCGACGCCGTTCGATGCATCCCACACCCGCCCGATGACGGCGGCCGATCCCGATGCTGCCTGCATGCCGGTCCTTCCCTGGACACGCCCGGCTTCCCAGGGCCGAGCGGGCGCGGACCTCCCAGTCCGCGGCCGTGACGGAAGGAAGATCGGTCGGCCGGGCGCGCCCGATCATGCGCGCGCCGGGCGTCGGCGCCTATTCGGCGTGTTGTGACTGTTCCTCGCCCGATCAGGGGACTACTCGGACCTCATCCGGCCCGCGAGCAGGAACGCAAGTTCGAGGCTCTGCTGGTAATTGAGCCGCGGGTCGCAGGGCGAGGCGTAGTTCTGGTCGAGGTCGTCCTCGCCCAGCCCTGCCGCCCCGCCGATGCACTCGGTGACGTCCTCGCCCGTGAGCTCGAAGTGCACACCGCCCAGGTGGGTGCCGACACGCGCGTGGATGTCAATAGACTGCTCGAGCTCGGCGAGGATCGCGTCGACGCTGCGTGTCTTGACGCCGTGGCGCGTGGTGATCCCGTTGCCGTGCATCGGGTCGCACGACCAGAGGACGGGCTCGCCCGACGCGGCGACGCCGGCGAGGATGGGCTCGAGGCGTGAGCCGACGTTCTCGGCTCCCATGCGCACGATGAGCACGATCTTGCCGGGCTCGCGCTCCGGGTTGAGCGTGCCGAGCAGGGCGAGCACGCCTTCCGGGTCGGCCTTGGGCCCGATCTTGACGCCGATCGGGTTCTCGATTCCCCGGAAGAACTCGACGTGGGCACCGTCGACCTGGCGCGTCCGCTCCCCTATCCAGGGCAGGTGGGTCGTCAGGCAATACCAGCCGGTCCGGCGGGGCACGCGACGGGTCTGCGACGACTCGTAGAGAAGGTTGAGCCCCTCGTGGCTCGTGAAGAACTCGACGCGGGTGAGCTCCTCGACGTTCTTCTCGCCCAGCGCCTCCATGAACCGCAGGCCGTCGGCGAGGGTGTCGCGCATGTGCTCGTACTGCGCGCGCCGCTCGGGGCTCAGCCCCGCATGGGACATGAACGAGAGGTCCCAGTGGTCGGGGTGGTGGATGTCGGCGAAGCCGCCGTCGATGAGCGCGCGGATGAAGTTGAGCGTCATCGCGGCGTGCTGGTAGCCCCGGACCATCAGGTGCGGGTCCGGGCGGCGGGCCTCGGGGTCAAACTCGGCCCGGTTGACGAGGTCTCCGAAGTAGCTGGGCAGTTCGACCTCGCTGCCGGCGAGTGTGCCCTTTTCGGTCGGGCTCGAGCGGGGCTTGGCGTACTGACCCGCGAATCGTCCGATACGCGTGACGGGCTTCTTCAGGCCGTGCACCAGCACCAGGCTCATCTGCAGCAGGATCTTGAGCTTCGCGGTGATCACCTCGGGGCGGCAGTCGGCGAGCGTCTCGGCGCAATCGCCCCCCTGGAGGATGAACCGCTCGCCCCGCTGGGCCTGGGCGATCTCGCCCTTCAACCGTTCGATTTCGTAGGAAGTCACCAGGGGTGGCAAGCTGGAGAGCTTCGCGGCGGCGATCTGGACCGCCTCGCGATCCTCGTAGCGCACCTGCTGGGCTTCGAGCTTGCCCTTCCAGGAGGCCGGCGACCAGTCTGACAAGGCGGTTTGGGTCATCGCGGTTCGTTCTCCGCCCCATCGTTGGCCCGCGGGGCTCGGGCGGAAGGCCTCCCGAGCTTGAAAATTCGGCCTCACGCCGGACTTTGTTGACGTGATGGAGAGATTCGTCACTTCTTTTGGGCTGAAAGTGATCTTGTGGATACCCACGGTCGATACGTCGCCGGAACGGATTCCAACCGTGCATACACAGGAGATATCGATATGGCAACCAAGTCCACCACCCGCCGGCACTCTGCCGGCCGCACCACGACCAAACGGACCAAGCGTCGTGCGACGACCAAGACCGGTGCGAAGAAGACCACGGCCCGCAAGTCGGTGAAGAAGAGCCCGGCCAAGAGCCGCAAGACCACGGCCAAGAAGACCGCCCCCAAGACCACCGCCAAGCGGAAGAGCGTCAAGCGCAAGCCCGTCGCGAAGAAGACCACCGCCAAGGCGACCACCCGTCGCAAGGCCGTGAAGAGCAGCAAGCCCAAGACCACCGCGAGCAAGTCGGTGAAGAAGAGCCCGGCCAAGAGCCGCAAGACCACGGCGAAGCGGACGACCGCCAAGAAGACCACGGCCCGCAAGACCTCGCCCAAGACGACCGCCAAGCGTCGCGTCGTCAAGAGCAGCAAGCCCAAGACCACCGCCCGCAAGAGCACGGTCAAGGCCCGCAAGACCACGGCCCGCAAGACCGCGCCCAAGACCACCGCGAAGCGGAAGGTCACCCGGACGACCGCCAAGAAGACCGCTCCCAAGACGACCGCCAAGCGTCGCGTCGTCAAGGCCAGCAAGCCCAAGATCACGGCTCGCAAGAGCGTGAAGGCCAAGAGCGTTGCCCGCAAGACCACGGCCCGCAAGCCGATCACCCGCAGCACGATCAAGCGTCGCTCCACCGCCCGCGGCACCATTGCCCGCATCGGCGGCTCGAGCCGCTCGATCCGCCGCGCCGCCTGATCGCGACGCCACGGACACCTCGGAAGCCCCCGGTTTCGCCGGGGGTTTTTTTGTGGGCGGGTGGTGTACGCGAAGTGGGGCCGGCGTGTGAAGAAGCGGATTCACACAGAGACACAGAGATCACAGAGAAGAGCACGTGATGGATCAGAGAAGAGTGGTCGGTCGAGTCGCCGCGGCTTTGACTCCGGGGCTTCTCTCTGTGCCTTCTGTGTCTCTGTGGTGAATCCGGGTCCTTTCACGGAGGAACCATGTTGACACGGCACTATCCCCCGTGATCCCACCCCAGCCGCTCCGCGTCGTGCTCCACGCCGTGGGGATCGACGATCGTCGCCCCGGGCGCTTCGCCCTCGCGGCAGGCGCGGACGCACCCGATCGGGCCGATCAGCGGTGGATCGGCGGCGAACGGCGGCTCGTCGACCTCCGGATGCCGGGGCCTCGCCGCGAGAAGCAATTCGTAATCCTCCCCCTCCGAGACCGCCGTCAGCCAGTCCTTGCTGCGATGGCTGATCGGCAGGCGGGTGGCCTCGATCTCCAGACGCACGCCCGAGGCGACGCCGACCCGCGCCGCGTCACGCCCCAGGCCGTCCGAGAGGTCGATCGCGGCGTGGACGCGCCCGCTCGTGGCGGCGGCGAGGCCCGCGTCGATCCGCGGCTCGAAGCGCAGGTGCCAGCCGCTCTCGAAGCTGCCGCCGATCTGCCCCGTGAGCCAGATTACGTCGCCCTCGAGCGCCCCGGAGCGGAGCAGCGGGGCGCCCCCCTCCATCCGGCCTGCGACGGTGACGGTCAGGCTGAGCGGCGAGCCGGCGGGGCCCGAGGCGATATCGCCCCCGATCAAGGGGCAGGCCCAGTGCCGCGCCCACTTCGCCATCGCGTCAAACAGCTCGTCGCCGCGTGAGAAGCTTGCGGGCAGCACGCCGGTCGCGAGGCCCCAGCAGGGCCGGCCGCCCATCGCGGCGATGTCGCTCACCGCCCGGGCGATCGCCTTGCGGGCGATGAGGTCGAGATCCGTACCGGACTGGTAGTGGCGTCCCTCGACGAGCTGGTCGACCCCGATGAGAAGCAGGCCGCCGCCGGGCTCGCGGATCACCGCGCAGTCGTCCCCCGGCCCGACCACAATCTCGCCGAAGGCGCCCGCGAGGCCGTGCAGGTCGGTGGACCGATCGCGGATGTGGGCGAGCAGTTCGGATTCGCGGGGGGGCTGGTGCACGGGGCGGCTCCGCGCAGACCATAGCGCGGGTTGGCTCCTTTGAAGAACCGGTGTTGGGGTTCACAGCGCGTGGTTGTTGACCCAGCCGATCTTGGTTCGCTGCCCGTCGAGCTGGAGATAGTCGCCCGTCCTGGGATTGAGGATGTAGCAGTCGTTGGCCGTGAAGCCGGCGCCGCCCGAGCCGGACCGCATGTTCTCGTTGTCATAGGCCTCGGGCGGCTGGAAGAGCTCGATATGTCCGTCCATGTAGACGGTGTTGCCGCCCTTGCTGTGGCGGAGGGTCCACTGATCGTCGTTGCCCCAGAGCCCGTCGGTGACGCCCCCGCCGGCGTTGTTGTTGTACCAGATCGAGCTTTCCTCGACCATGATCGGCAGATCAGGGAAGGGCTGGAGCCCGACGCTGTCAATCCACGAGTCGGCCTGCGAGGCCGTGATCTTGTTGGGTCGGCTGCCCCAGGTGTTCGTCAGGGCGTAGGCGAGCCACTTCTTGTACGACTGGGCGCAACCCGTGTCGGCGACGAACGTGTAGTCGAAATTGAGCTCGGCCCCGGGATAGAGCTCGTTGCCCTGGTTGTCCGGGTCGCTGTCCACCGACCAGGGATCCTCACGCTGATTCTTGGGGCAGGCGACGATGTCGACCGTCTCCTCGACGTAGTCGATGAGGAACCCCTCGTCGACGCGCGTGGGGCCGCTGAATCGGTAGCACCAGTTGACCCAGTGGTTCGTGCCCTCGGCCGGCTCCGGGATCACTAGCGTGGGCATGAGAATGTCGTCGTTGTCCTGGGCGTACATGAAGTCCGCCAGGTAGAGCTGCTTCATGTTCGCGCGGCACACCGTGCCCATCGCGGTCTCGCGCGCGTTGCCGAGCGCGGGGAGCAGGATCCCGATCAGCAGCGCGATGATCGCGATGACGACGAGCAGTTCGATGAGCGTGAAACCGCGGGGCCGATGTGGTCTGTGCATATGGATCCCATCCCAGGAACAGCCACACCTTACCGCGAGTCGCCCCGGGATGAAAGCGTCAAGCGCTTTATTGGGCGATCACACCCCTACCGGATCGCGGCGGCGGGCACGCGGATCGGCGCCGGCCGGGTCCCATAGGTGGGGCCGGGCGGCGGCTTTCGGTGAGCCTCCTGGGCTGTGTGGCCGCCGCCGCGATCCCGGCCTGACACGAGCCGCTTCCGTCGCGCCGCCCGGCTACGGGCAGCCCACGATCGCGAACTGGGTGATGAAAACCTGCACGTCGAAGAGGTCCCATACCCCGAACGGCTCGGCGATGTCGGCGGCGGGCTCGGCGTTCACGAAGGCGGAGACGAACGCCTGGATGTCCGCGAGGTCGAGGACCCCGAACGGCTCGGCGATGTCGGCGGCGTTGCACGGCGAGCCGAGCACCGTGAGCACGCCCGAGAACGACGCGCTGGCGGGGCCGGGTGTCCCGTTGAGCGTCGCGAGGCTGGCGTCGGCGGTGAGTTCCTGCTCGTAGCGGCCCGGCAGGAGCAGCACGGTCTGGTCGACGTGCTCGACACCCGAGTTGAGCACCGCGACCAGGATCACGGGCTCGACCGGCACGCCGTTGACGATCTTCTTGAGCCTCGCGCGGGAGAGGGCGAAGGTGCCCGAGCCCGGGTCGGGCGAGTCGCAGTGGAGGTCGGCCTGCACGCGGACGAGTGTCGGAACCTCGACGTCGAAGGAGATCCGGTAGTCCGAGGTCGCGTTGGAGGTGAGCAGCGACGGCGGGACCGCGAACGCCAACCCGCCCTCCGCGTACGCGGTCCCCTGGCCGCCCAGCGTGAACGCATCGGCAGTCGAGATCTGCGATGCGAGCGAGCTGCCGTAGTTCGCCGGGATGTCCTGGGCATGGGCGCTCACGACCGCCTGGAAGTCGGCGTAGGGCGTGGCGGGGGTCTGCGTGTCCAAGTCATCGAAGAAATGCTGGGTCACGCCGTCGTCCGGGTCGGTCAGTTCGATCTCGACTTCGACGATCGTGGTCCGGTTGTCGGCGGTGAGGATGAGTTGTCCATGCGCGAACGAGCACGACATCGCTCCCGCGACGATAAGAGCCGGGTTCTTCATCACATGCCCCTTTCACGACATCAGGCCGTCAATCCCGCCGGGACGTTCGGCCCGGTCGGTTGCCGTTTCTTCTGAGGCCCGGGCCTGGCCTGGCGCCGGGCCGCACGCCAACGCTCGCCCCATGAACAGGGGCGCTGAACACCCCGAATGTACACCCCGGCGGCCGGGAGTCACCCCCTTTCTTGAGAGGGGTGCCGGGCCGCCGGTCGTCCGCCGGGGCCATCCGGCCGCGTCAGGGTCGATTCTCCCCGTGGGGCTCAGTGAATCGGCGCTGAAATCGATCGGCCCGATCGCCCAATACTCCCCCTGGGGCCGCCGCACCGCGCGGAACCGGCGCGACGGGTGAAGGGATGACACAATGGACGCCGCGATGCACATGAACGAGCGCCAGCGATGGGTCGACGAATCCGCCACCGCCGACGAGCGGACGTGGGCGACGTTTGTGCACCTTTCCATCCTCGCCCACACGGTCATCTCCGGGTTTGCGATCATCCTGACGATCGTGCTGTGGATGATGAAGAAGAACGAGTCGGCCTACATCGCCGATCACGGGCGCGAGGCCATCAACTTCCAGATCTCGCTGCTGATCTACATGCTCGTCGCGGGCGCGTTCTCGTTCGTGCTGGTGGGCATCCCATTCCTCATTCTCATCCCGGTGCTGGGGCTGGTGGGGATGATCATGGGCGCCATCGCCGCCAACCGGGGCGAGTTGTTCCGCTATCCGATGACCATCCGGTTCCTCTCGGGGCGGTGATGCGGCAACCGATCTCGCCCCGCTCCGTATTCTGTGGCAGATGATCCCGGACGCCTCAGAGATCACGCGCCGACGCGTCACGGCCGCCACGGTTCTCCGGCTGCTGGCCATCACCGCCTTCCTGATCGCCTTCATCCCGATCGGCGCGTGGATCATCCCGGGCATCATCGACGGCGATCTGTTCGAGCTCGATTACTACATGTACCCGCTCGTCACGGCCGTCTTCATCTTCATCGTGGCGTCGATCACCTGGCTCGTCTCGCCCTGGCTCGCCCGGCTCAGCGTGCCCGTCCCCCGGAACAAGGTCTGCCCGGCCTGTCTCTACCGCATCGAGGGGCTCAACACCCCCCAGTGCCCCGAGTGCGGCCTCAGTCTGACCGACGAGTTTCTCTCGAACACACGCCCCCTCCATCAGCTACGCCACGCGAGCAACACCGTCTACCTCCGGCAGATCGTCGCCGCCATCCTCCGGGTCGTCGCCGCGATCACCGCCTTCATCATGCTCATCTCCATCGCCTTCATGGCGGTGGTGCATGTCACCTACGGCTACACCCAGTGGTCCGAATACGCGGGCCCGGTGATCGCGATCCTCGCCGCCGCGCCGCTCTACCTGCTCGCGCCGCCGCTCGCCTCGCGCATCGTCCTCGACCGGGGCTCGATGCGGGCGCCGGATTCCAGGCGGGCCCTGGGGGTGTGCGTCGGCCTCGCGGGCGGCCTGCTCGCACTCGCGTCCCTCTGGCTTCTCACCGACGAGAAGGGCAGCCCGTTCCCGGTCGTCATGCTGCTCGTCGGGTGCGGCCTCGTTGTCGCCGCGTTCCCGATCGCGCAGCGCCCGCGGCAGTCGTCAGTGCCCATCGCGGGAACACCTACCGGGAGTGAAGCGGACGATCCTGGTCCCGTGCCAGACAGGGGCCCCGAGACACAGGGAAGCACCGCATGATCCCCAACGCCGCCGAGATCGCCCGCCGACGCGTCACCGCCACGCTGGTGTTCCGCTGCTTCTCGTTCATCCCCTGGCTGATTTCGCTCGTTCCGATCACCTTTCTGGCGAACACGCTGTTCAACAGCGCGCAGTGGGACTACCGCAACGACGGCGACATGATCATGTTCGGCATCATCATCGCGGTGCTCCTCGGGGCGGGGCTGCTGATCTGGGCGCTCGCGCCGTGGGCCGCCCGCCGCGCGATCCCGGTGCCCCGCGTCAACACCTGCCCCGGCTGCCGCTACAAGCTCCAGGGCCTCAACGCGCCGCAGTGCCCCGAGTGCGGGCTCATGCTCACGCCCGAGTATCTCTCGCCCGATCTCGGCCCAGAGCGGCGCGAGCCCGACACCGTCCTGCTTCGGCAGATCTCGATGATGATCATCCGGAGCGTCGGCGAACTCGTCAGCATCCCGCTCGCCATCTGGCTCACGGTCACCCTGTCGTTCCTCCTGCTCGAGGCCCGGTACCACGACGAGCGGGTGTTGTTGCTGATACAGGTGATCGTCGCCGGGTTGGGCCTGCTGGTTGCGGCCGCCTCCATGCTGTTGGCGCGCCGGATCGCGATCCTGATGGTCCCGTCCCGGGCCGCGTTCGAGGCGCCCGGGCCCCCGGCCGCCCCGCCCCCGGCGTAAACTCCCCTCGATGCCCCTGCTCGAAGCGAAGAACCTCCGCAAGGCCTACAACGGGCGGACCGTCGTCAACGGGGTCTCGATCGCCGTCAACGAGTCGGAGATCGTGGGCCTGCTGGGGCGGAACGGGGCGGGCAAGACCACGTCGTTCCGCATGACGATCGGCATGATCGAGGCCGACGAGGGCGAGGTGCACTTCAACGGGCGGGAGGTCACGGGCCTGCCCATGTACCGGCACGCCCGGTCCGGCATGGGCTATCTCTCCCAGGAGCCCAGCGCCTTCCAGCGGATGACCTGCGAGCAGAATCTGCTGGCCATCCTCGAGACGCGGGGT
This sequence comes from Phycisphaeraceae bacterium, assembly GCA_023898685.1. Classification (GTDB taxonomy): domain Bacteria; phylum Planctomycetota; class Phycisphaerae; order Phycisphaerales; family UBA1924; genus UBA1926. The sequence goes on along the minus strand of CP060234.1, from coordinate 1,023,315 downwards.
GACCTCTCACGCCGTCAGCGCCGGCAGAAGGCGGCCGAGCTGCTCGACCAGTTCGGACTGACCAAGAAGGCGAGAGAGCCCGCCCGCACCTGCTCGGGGGGCGAGCGGCGCAAGCTCGAGATCGCGCGGTCGCTGGTGACCGACCCCAAGCTCATCCTGCTCGACGAGCCGTTCAGCGGGGTCGATCCGATCGCGGTCGAGGATCTCCAGCGCGAGGTGCGGGGGCTGACCGCGCGGGGCATCGCGATCCTGATCACCGACCACAATGTGCAGCAGACGCTCAGCGTGTGCGACCGGGCCTACATCATCAACGAGGGCCGCGTGCTCGCCGAGGGCACGCCCCACCAGTTGATCAACAACGACCTGGTCCGGCGGGTCTACCTGGGCAGCCTGTTCAAGGGCGACGAGTTCGAGCACATGCAGAACGGCCATCCGAACGGCGTGTCGCAGGAGGCGGCGGTATGAGCAACCAGACGCGTCCGCCAGCCCGCACGAAGGAGGCCCGAGCGCAAGCGAGGGCGCACGTCCTGATCCTGCTCGCCCCGATCTTGGTCCTCCCGGGCTGCATCGACCGCAAGATCCGCGTCACGTCCGACCCGCCCGGCGCGACCGTCTGGCTGAACGACGTCGAGATCGGCCAGACGCCCGCCGAGGCCGACTTCATGTACTACGGCACGTATGACGTCCGTCTCGAGTTGGACGGGTACGAGCCGCTCTGGACGAGCCAGAAAGCGTCGGCCCCGTTCTGGCAGTGGCCCGGGCCCGACCTGATCGCCGAGGCGATCCCGGCGCGGTTCGACGACGTCGTCGAGTGGCACTTCGAGCTCCGGCCCGCGCTCGAGACGACGACCGACCCCGCGACGCTGCGGGGCGAGCTGATCGACCGGGCCCGAGAGCTCAGTGAACGCGTCGAACCGGCCGCCACGGCCGATCAGGCGGACTAGCGTCCATCACGAGCTCTTGACGTGTGGAACTCCAGTCCCGGCCCGCACGGCCGGGATGGTCGTGGCCCACACGCAACGAGGCAACATGGCCCGCTCTCACCACAATTCGTCACCGCCCGCGTGAGTATCGGAACCTCTGTCGCGTTCACATGGCTGAGGCCGGCCTCGGCTTGAAGACTTGGGCCGCACGCCTCGCGGCCAGCGTCGAAACGCCGGCCGCGACCACGCCGCCCCGCGCGGCTCCGTGAATCAGAAAGGGACCACGATGAAGACCATGCTGCTGTCGTGCGCGCTCGCCGCCTCCATGTTCGCCCCCCTCGCCTCGGCCCAGACCCCGGTCGGCGGCGCGCTCGATTATCTCCAGGAACTCGACGCGCAGCCGGGCGTTCCGATCGTTCTTCAGTGGGACACCGGCTTCCGATGGCCGTTCGGGCGACGGCCCTGGATCTCCGACAGTATCGAGATCGAGATCGACATCCAGGTCTTCTCGGCGGTCACCCACGGCATGGCCTGGGGATTCCTCGACTCGATCGGTGACGAGCCGAACGCCACCGCCCAGATCACCACGGTGTACGGACACGACGCGAATCACGGCGAGTTCGAGCCCAGGCTCGCCGGGCTCAGCCCCGCCAACCCCGAGTACGTCCCCGTCTCAGACGAAGTCATCGAGACGCGTCAGGGCGGCCTCTACTTCGCCAGCGAGGCGATGACGGTCCCGATCTTCCAGCTGCCCGAGCTGCTCCCGGGGCACGATCTCTCGATGGTTGATTTCTCCGACCCATTCACGGTCGTCCATGTCTTCCGCACCTACGCCCCGATGAACGAGATCTGGTACGAGTGCCCCTCGGACATGAACAACGACGGTCTGCACGACCTGTTCGATATCCAGGCATTCGTGACGGGCTTCATCAACCAGCAGTGGGGGGTCGACTTCGACTTCAACGGTGTCTTCGACCTCCACGACATCGTCGCGTTCGTGGAGTCGTTCAACTCGGGCTGCTGACGCCCCCAAAGCCGGCTCGCAGCGGCCCGATTGCAGTTTCCCCGGCCCGGGGCGATTCAAGATCGCCCCGGGCTTTTTCATAAGGGCAGTGGCGGCCGGGGTCGAGGGTCTGTTCCGTGCGTTTTTCAGATTTCCCCGTGACCCGACACCCTGGGTTCTCGCTTCTCTGGGCACCTTTTTCGTGCGCGGGGCGCATGAAAAAGGCCCCCGCTGGAGGAGCGAGGGCCTTCAAGTGACGCCGGGCCGTGGCGTAGCCCGACGCCAGGTGGGTAGGCACACAGAAGCACCCGCAATCGCAGGTGGCGGCTCTGCCGCAGCAGGGCCGGTGAGCTTATACCAGACCGGCCACAATCGTGCAGCGAGAACGGCGGGCACATCGACCAGTCCGGTCTGGCTGCTCGTCCAACATACCGTCGATTCTGGGGATGGCCATCGAATCGCCGAATCGGTCTGTACTTTCATAGGCAAACCGCCCGGCCCTCTCTGGACCCCCTCGCCGGGGTGTACCCTCAGCCATGCAGACCATCCGCCTCGGCGTCGTTGAATACCTCAACACCGTTCCGTTGATCGAGGGCCTAGCTCAGACGAGGGGAGTGGAACTGGTCCGCGCGGTGCCGAGCCGGCTGGTGGGCCTGCTGCTCGGCGGGAGCGTCGACGTGGGGCTCATCTCCCTGATCGACGCCGCACGCGCCCCGACACCTGTGTCGATCCTCCCCGCCGGCATGATCGGGTGTGACGGCCCGACGCTGACCGTCCGGCTCTTCTCGGCCGTCCCGATCGACCGGATTGCGCGCGTGCACGCGGACACCGACAGCCACACTTCGGTGGCCCTGGCGAAGGTGCTGCTGCGGAAGCTCCACGGGCTGACGCCCGAATTCGTGGACTACGACGCGCGGGAGCGGATGACCAGTGGCGGCGGCCACCCCCACACGCCCGACGAATCGTGGCCCGAAACGGTGCTGCTGATCGGGGACAAGGTGGTGTCGGATTGCCCGCCGGCGGTCCGATACCCGCACCAACTCGATCTGGGGAAGGCCTGGCACGACCTGACGGGGCTGCCGTTCGTCTACGCCGTGTGGGCCTGCCGGGCGGATCGGGCTCAGGATCCCGACATCCACGCCGCGGCGACCCTGCTCGACCGCACCCGACGCCGGAATCGGGGTCGGCTGGACCGGATCGTCTCGAACCAGGCGGGCGCGCACGGCTGGCCAAACGACCTGGCCCGCGAGTACCTGGGCCACCTGCTGGCTTTCGATCTCGACGATCGGGCCCGGAAGGCGGCTCGGGCGTTTCTCCGGATGGCGTCAGAGGCGGGGCTGACCCCACAAGCCGACCCTGATTTCGTCGAAATCGGGGATTTTGTTCCGACACCCGGATGAACCGCTCTATCATTGTGCTCGTATCGGCATTGTCCCGATGATGGCTCGGCTTCCCGGGCGTCGTGGCGGGCGTGCCGTTCTGTCTTGCGCTGTCGCTCCCGCCGAGTCCGGCGGAACCGGATCCGAACATGCCCCCGCTGGCCCGTTGCAAGATCACCGCCTTGGCCGAGCTGGCCGACCAGCTTCGCTATGCGTCCAGGCCGGCGCTGTTGCGGCAGATCCAGTCGGCGGAGGGGCTTGCGGCGGGGCTCGAAGAGGCGGAGCGATATCCCGAGGACTGGATCGTCTTCAAGATCACGGGACACCGGCCCGAGGGCGTGAGCTCGACCGCCGCCCACACGGGGTCGGCGGTGCTCGCGGATCTCTCGGCGTTCGTCGAGCGGCTGTGCGAGGCGGCGCAGCTCGATCTGGGCGATGTCCCCGATTCCGCGGTTGATGCCGAGGCGCTGTGCGAGAAGTGGAGCGTGAGCCGGAAGACCGTGGACCGGGCGAGGCGGAGGGGGCTGATCGCCCGCCGCGTGCGCAACGAGCGTGGTCGCGCGACGCTGGTGTTCACCCAGGAGTCCATCGAGTCGTATGAGGGGCGGCAGGGGGACGCGATCGAGCGCGCCGGCAAGTTCACGAGGCTCGGCCCCGAGATGGAGGCGAAGGTCATCCGGCGCGCGGCACGGTATCGCAGGCGATTCCACTGCACGCTCAACCAGGCGGCGGTAAGGCTCGCCCAGCGGTTCGACCGGAGTCACCAGGGCATCCGCGAGCTGCTCGAGCGGCACGACGCGCGGGAACGCGAGAGCGGGGGCGAGCCACTCTTCGACGAGCGGCCCGACCGCTCGGCGCACACCAAGGTGGTCGCCCTGAGCCTGGCGCGGGCGGGGGCCGAGCCCAGCGACATCGCCGAGCAGATCTTCGGACCCAGGGCCGACAAGCGGCGCGCTACGCGGCTGATCCGGCAGGTTCGGGCGCAGCTGCTCCATCGGCTGCGGCTGGACGGTCCGGTGAGCCCGGCGTTCTCGAGGGCCGATGCGGACGAGGTGTTGCTGGCGCCCGACGTGGTGCGCACAAGACTTGGCGGCGGACCGAGCGTCACTGATCTCGAGTCGTTCGTTCGGATGATCCGCGAGACGCCCCCGCCCACCGCGGCCGACGAGTCGGCGCGGGCGGTGGCGCACCAGTATCTGCGCTTCCGAGCGAGGAGGATGCTCGAGAAGCTGTCCGACACCGACCCCAACCCCACGCGTCTGGACGAGATCGAGACGAGGCTGCGCTGGGCGGCGCTGCTGCGGGTCGAACTGGTGCGGGCCGAGCTTGGTTTGCTGGGCCCGGCGATCGAGCGGGGGGAGGGGCGGGGCCTGGATCGCATCCCGCCGCATCGGCTGCGGCCGCTGCTAGTGGTGGGGCTGCGGGCGATCGGGGAGGCGGCGGATCGGTTTGCGCCGTTCCACGGGGGTCGGCTGGCGGCGGCGGTGTCGCTGCGGCTGTCGAAGGCGATCACGGCGGCGATCGAAGATCCCGCGGGTCCGTTCGCCGAATCGAAGCGCCGGCCCGCGACGGGCCACGGCGTGCCCGACTTCACGCTGATGCGGCCCTCGGTCGCGTGGTCGGCGTGGCTCACGCCTCTGCCGGTGCTGCGCGGGGCGCTGGGCTCGCTCGAAGGGCGCGACCGGCTGATCCTGGGGCGGCGCACCGGCTTCGACGGCGGGGCGCCCGAGACGATCACGACGCTGGCCGAGCGGCTCGGGACGACGCGGATGCACGCGGCGCGGTACGAGCGTGCGGCGATCCGCGAGGCGCTGCGAGCGGCGGGTGAGACACTGCGCTCGGCGTGAGATTCGGCGGATCAGGAAACGCAAAGACCTATCTCAACGCGAAGGTCGCGAAGGGCTCGAAGGAAGAGACCGAACGCGGAGGGCTCGGAGGACTGAGTCTGTGAGTCTTCACGCTGACGTGTGATCGTCCCGTACACTCGCGATATGTCCGATGATCCGGATCAGGATGTGGTCGAGTTCGCGTATGAACTGACGATGGAGTCGTACGTGCGGTTTGTCGCCGCGGCGGCGCTCGACTCCGAGTACATCGGGCTTGCGAAAAGCTACCGGCTCAAGATGATTCGATCCTCCATGGTGGGCGTGCTATCGGCCGCGTTCGCGGGCGGCTTGCTCATCCTGAGCACAGGTATGGCATCTGATGCTCCGGAGATCTGGTGGGTGCTGGGCGGCGGCTTCGGCATCGTGACGGCGTACGTCATAGTGCGATCGTTGCCGCTCGCGCAGCGCCGGCGGGACATTGCGCAATCGACGGTCACGAAGTCGTTTGAACAACTCGACCCCCACATGTTCGGCCGCGTCAGGTTCAGCGCGAACCGGGAAGTCATCGAGTGGGGGCGCGAGCTGCGCTCCACGCGTCTGCCTTGGTCGGAGGTTGTTGAGTTCAATGAGGCCGCGGGATTCACCATGCTGGTGTGCGCCGATCGGACCGGGCCGATCTTCCCGCCGGGCTCGATGTCCGTGGAACAGCTCGCGATGCTGCGTTCGCTCTTCGCACGGCACGCCGGCGGCAAGGATCGGGCGACGCAGATCGTCGCCTCGCTGCTGGCCGACCGATCGTTCACATGTCCGGCTTGCGGCTACGACTGCCGCGGGCTTCGCCACGCCGTGTGCCCGGAGTGCGCGCGCCCGATCACGCTGGATGACCTGAAGATTTCGAGGGGAGACGTTTTGCGAATCGTGGATGAGGCGTGTTGGGAGGCGGGGATTCCGGTGAAAGGGAAGTGACCCAGTTGCCGGTCATCCCCTTAGTTGCGCCGGTCGCCGTCGCTGGCGCTCGGGCCTCCTTCACACCTGATCTCCGTCTCTGTTCCGCGTCCTCCGCGACTCCGCGTTCAGTCTCTTCCTTCGAGCCCTTCGCGGCCTTCGCGTTGAAGCCCGGTCTTCTTGGCGTGTTCCGCGCTCGATTGGTCACACCGCCGCCGTTGCGAAGATCTCGCTGAGCCGCCGCTCCGGCCGCTTCTTCCACGCCCCGCGGTGGTAGGCGTCGGACGCGATGAGCGGGAAGAGGGTCGTCACCTCGCCGAAGACCATCTGCTCGTGGACGACGCTGACCTTGCCCCAGCTGCACGCCTCTCGGAGGGTGGAGCCCGAGAGGGCGCCGTCGCGGGCGTCGGCGACGGTGAGCTGGATCGCGTATTTGTGCATCGGGGTCTCGGTGTCCTTCGGCATGTCGGCGAGGCCCTTCTCAACGAGCAGCTCGCCCGAGACGACGATGTCCTGCACGAAGTTCTTGGGCACGCCCCCCGAGAGCATGAGCAGGCCCGTGTCGCCGCCTTGCTCCATGGTGTGGAGCTTGATCCTGGTGAGCTCCCAGAAGTCGCGTCCCGAGTCGATCGAGACGGTGGGCTTGCCGTCGCGGGCGCGCTCGGCCTGGTGCATCACGATGCCGAAGCCGGCGGAGCAGTCGCTGAACGCGGGACAGAAGACGGGCACGCCCTTGCGATACGCGGTGAGCAGGATCGACTCGTTGCCCGGGTGCTTTTCGTCGAGGTAGCGCCCGAACTCGGCGAGGAGTTGGCGGCTGGAGTAGGCGCCGGGCTCGAGCGAGTCGAAGATGGCCTTGGTCGTGTCGTCGCAGATGCGGAGCTCGTCCTCGTCGATGTAGGTGTCGTAGATGCGGTCGATGGCGAGGTCGCGGAGCGTGGGGTCATCGACGGGCGGGCTCTCGGGGCTGCCCGGGGCGATGTAGTGCTTGTAGCCCAGGCCCTCGAAGAAGTCCTGATCGACCATGTTGGCCCCGCTCGAGACGATCGCGTCGACCGCGTTGGCCTCGATGAGCTGGCAGATGGCCTTCTTCATCCCCGCGCTGACGAGCGAGCCGGCGAGGGTGAGGATGACGGCGCACCCGGTGTCGGCGAGCATCATCGAGTAGATCTGGGCCGCGCGGGCCGCGTTTCGGGCCTGGTAGGCGGTGTTCGCCCAGGCGTCGATGATGGGGCGGGCGTCGAAGGCGGTGAGGTCGACGTGCTCGACGGGGTTCGACAGCAGCTCTTGTTTGGTCCAGGTCATGCGGAGATAGTAGGTTCGTTGTTCGGGGCGCTGTGCGTGACGCCGTTCAGCGTGCTCACGCCCGCGGCTCGGATCAAAGCGGCGGTGCCCGCCTTCAACCCGGAGGGTGAAGGCGGAGGCGGTCCGTTCGTGGTTCACCCTTTGGGATGAACCACGGCACCGGACGATCATTCCAAAGCACCCCCTCCGACCCGCCTTCGGCGGCCCACCTCCCCCGTCGGCGACGGGGGAGGAGACTAGATGAGCCTGCCCAGCGCCTCGTGGGCCGCCGCCATGCCCTGGACGATGTCTTCGTCGCTGGTGGTGAAGCTGAGGCGGAGGAAGCCCTCCTGGAGGAAGGCCCGCCCGCTGGCGGTGACCACCCCCGCCTCCTCGAGCAGATAGCGGCTGACGTCGTCGGCCCCTGCGATCGTCTCGCCCGAGGGTGTGCGCTTGCCCAGGCAGCCCGCCACGTTCCAGAACGAGTAGAAGCTCGCCGGCGTGGGCCAGATCTCGACGTGCGGCATGCCCTCGGCATGGAGCCGGAGCAGGTCGCGCTTGCGGCGGAGGTCGTGCACCATCTCGGGGTCGTAGTCGTGCGTGAGTGCGGCGACCGCGGCGGCCTGATCGGGCACGGCGGGGCCCGAGGTGTAGTGGCTCTGGAGGTTGATCATCGCCTTCGTTACGTCGTCGGGGCCGACCGACCAGCCGATGCGCATGCCGCCGGTCGACCGGAAGTTCTTGCTCATGCCGTCGACCTGGAGGAGCCAGGGGCGGGTCTCGTCGTCGATGGGTGGCTCGGGGTAGCCGCCCGCCTCGTAGACGATGCGCCAGTAGAGGCGGTCGAGCACCATGTAGACGCCGTAGCGGCAGCAGACGCGGAGGAGGGATTCGACCTCGGCGGCGCTGTAGAGCTGACCCGTGGGATTGCAGGGGTTGTTGAGCAGGAAGAGGCGGGTGTGGGGGCGGGCGGCGAGGTTGCGCTCGAGGTCGGCGGGGGAGACCTTGAGGTAGTTGCTATGCCCCTCGAGCGGGAGAACCGCGACAGGGAAGGCATAGGCCGCGACGGCGAGGGGCTGGTAGCTGACCCACGGCGCCGCGTCGAAGAGGACGCAGTCGGCGGGGTTGCAGGTGGCGAGGAAGACGTTGAAGAGGGCCTGCTTGGCGCCGGTGGTGATGACGACGTTCTCCGGGCCGTAGTGGTCGGCGAGGCCCAGCCAGTCGATGACGGCGCGCCGGAGTTCGGGTGTGCCGGCGGGGTCGGCGTACATCGTGCGGCCCTCGCGGAAGGCCTTTTCGCCCGCGGCGCGGATGGCGGGGTGGAGTTCGCCCCTTGTCTCGCCCAGCCCGAAGTCGTAGACGGGCAGGCCCTCGGCCCGGCGATGCCTGACGACCGACTTGAGGGCGAGGGTGAGCGATGGGGCGAACTTGCCGAGCTTGGTGGAGATGCGTTCGGTGCTTTGCATAAGGGGCGCCGGGGGATGTGTCGGCCCGGGCCCGGAGTTCATTGAATCGTATCGCACGCCGATCCGGCCGCGTCAACGTCTTTCGGAGCGTGGAGCGCGAGCGACACGATTCTCCGTCGCGTCGTCTGGATCAGGATTCACCGCGGAGACACACGGAGAATCGCGGAGAGGGAGCGCGAGCCCTTTGGAAAGACAACGGGGCAGCGGCCTCCGGATTCGCGCCCAATCCGCGGAAAGGCCCGACCGGGCTCTCCCTCCGTGGTCCTCTGCGTGTCTCCGTGGTGAACCGAGAATCGTGTCGCTCACGCGCCACGCTCTGAAAGAGAAGACCCGCTACGCGACGGTGTCGGCCATGAGCGAGGCGAAGGTGCCGGAGGATTCGGGGGTGTCGGGCTCGGCGTTGGGGTCGGGGTCGAGGCGGGTGTGCGAGCCGTCGGCGTCGATCTTCCATGCGTTGAAGCGGTCGCGCCACATCATGTCGAGGACGCGGGCGAGGCGGCGTCGGGCGAGGCGGTCCTCGACGGGGACGGTCGCCTCGACACGGGCGTTGAGGTTGCGGTACATCCAGTCGGCCGAGCCGATGAGGTAGAGGCCCTGCTCGGGGTCGGCCTGGCCGTTGGCAAAGTGGTAGATGCGCGAGTGTTCGAGGAAGCGGCCGATGATCGAACGGGCGCGAATGTTCTCGCTCAGGCCCTGGACTCCAGGGCGGAGGCAGCAGAAGCCGCGGACGATGAGGCGGACCTCGACACCCGCGGCGCTGGCCTCGTAGAGCTTTCGGGTGAGGCCGCGGTCTTCAAGCTGGTTCATCTTGGCGATGATGCGGGCGGGCTTGCCCTCCCTGGCGTTCTCGATCTCGCGGTCGATCAGCTCCTCGAAGGCGGTGCGCATGCGGCCCGGGGCGACGATCATCTTCTCGTAGCGTTGGTCGGCGGCGTGACCGGTGAGGGTGTTGAAGATCTTGACGACGTCACCCGTCAGCGATGGGTTGGCGGTGAGCAGGCCCAGGTCGGTGTAGAGCTGGGCGGTCTTGGGGTGGTAGTTGCCGGTGCCGATGTGGGCGTAGACACGGATGCCGGCACCCTCCTCGCCGTGCTCGCGGCGGACGACGAGCGAGCACTTGCAGTGGGTCTTGAGGCCCAGCACGCCGTAGGCGACGTGGACGCCCGCGTGCTCGAGCTGGCGGGCGAAGGTGACGTTGCGCTGCTCGTCGAAGCGGGCGCGGAGCTCGACGAGGCAGGCGACGTTTTTGCCGTTCTCGGCGGCGCGGATGAGCGAGCGGACGAACGGCGAGTCGGGTGTGGTGCGGTAGATCGTCTGCTTGATGGCGACGACGTCGGGGTCGTCGGCCGCCTCGGAGACGAACCGCTCGACGGAGTGCTCGAACGACTCGTAGGGGTGGTGCAGCAGGATGTCGCCCGCGCGGATTCTCGCAAAGATCGACTCGGTGGGCCCGTCGGCGTCGCCCGGCGCGGGCTCGGCTCGGGGCCGACCGTCCTCGACTGGGGCGAGGTTCCGCAGGGCCTTGGGGATGACCGGGCGCCAGGGCGTCTCGCGGAGATCGGGTCGGGGCAGCGAGGCGATCTGGAAGAGATCGGCGAACTCGAGCGGGCCCTCGCGCAGGTAGACGTCGTGCTCGTCGAGGCCGAGCTGGGTGACGACGAACTGCATGACCTCGTCGGAGGCGTTGGGCGGGGCCTCGAGCCGGACGGCGTCGGCGAAACGGCGCCGGCGGAGCTCGTCCTCGACCTGTTCCATCAGATCGTCGACGTCCTCGTCCTCTTCATCGAGCGCGGCCGACCTCGTGATGCGGAAGGGCGTGATGGCGCGGGTGTTGAGCCCCGGAAAGAGGCGGCCCAGGTTGTGGGCGATCAGGTCATCGAGGGCGAGGAACTCGTGGGCATCCTCCTCGCCGGTCTTGAGCGGCACGTAGCGGGTGACGACGCCCGGGATCTTGACGCGGGCGAAGGCCCGGCGGGTCGAGCCCGGGGTGGAGACGAGCAGGCCGAAGTTCTCGGAGAGGTTGGAGATGAACGGGAAGCGGTGGGAGGGGTCGACGGCGAGGGGGGTGAGGATCGGGAACACGTTGGTGTCGAACCACTGGTCGATCACGCCGCGCTCGGTGAGGCCCAGCTCGTCGTAGCGGCGGACGCGGATGCCCGCGTCGGCGAGGGCGGGCTTGAGCACACCCAGCCAGCACGCGGCCTGGCGGGTCTGCAGGCCGACGACGCGCTCACGGATCTCGTGGCGGAGGCGGGAGAGCGTGATGCCCTCGTGGGTGGTCTTCTCGGCCCCGCCATGACCGGCGAGTCGGCGTTTGAGCAGCCCGACCCTTTTCATGAAGAACTCGTCGAGGTTGGACGAGAAGATGGCGAGGAATTTGACGCGCTCGAGCAGAGGGACGCGGGTGTCCTCGGACTGGGCGAGGACCCGCTCGTTGAACGAGAGCCAGGAAAGGTCGCGGTTGATGAACTCGTCGGCGTTGGCCATCGGTGATTCTTAGCACAAACCAGTGGGCGGGGGCGTGCCGGCCCGGTTTTCGCCCGCGATCGGGGGTGGCCGATCCCCGGCCGCGACCGGGCTGATACGGCCCGGCTCGCTCAGCTCCCCGTGTGTTCCCGCGGGAGTGCGATCAGCCCTGGACCATCGGGTCGACCAGGAAAGTGACCAGCAGGTTGAAGGCGTTGAACGACGCGTGCATCGCGATCGGCACGCCCAGCTTGCCGGTCCGCTCGTACGCCGCCCCGAGCGCCACGGACAATGCAAAGATCTGCGCGATGGCGTACTTGCCCCCGTCGGGCAGGACGGTCCAGTGCATCCCGGCGAAGATCACGCTCGTCAGCAGCACCGCCCCCCAGCGGCTCCTGAAGACGCGGAGGAACGCGGACTGGAGGAACACCCGGTAGACCAGCTCCTCCACAATCGGGACCAGCACGACCACGACGCCCGAGAGCACCCAGACCCACGAGTCGCCCTGGTGCTGGGCGATGAGTTGCAGGGTGTCGTGGGCGATGCGGTCCTGCGGCACGGTGTTCAGTCCCCGGACGGTCCACAGCCCCATGAGCCCGACGATCGAGACGATCGGGTAGAGCACCAGGAAGAGCCCGACGCCGATCGGCCAGTCGCCCCACTTGGGGATCAACCCCGCGTCCTTCGCCTCACGCGCCGCGAACCAGAGCAGGCCGCCGCCCACGATCGTGCCCGCGATACCGGAGAGCAGCGTCTGCATCGCGCGGTCGTGCACCGTGTCGGTCGCGAAGCCGAGCTCGACCGCGGCGGCGCCCCCAAGCTGGTAGGCGAAGAGGGTTGTCCCGGCCGCGAAAACCCACAGGATGGGCGGGATCGGCGTGACGTCCCGCCCGCCGTGGTCCAGCCCGTGCGCCCGCACGGCATGGAAGCGCCAGAGGATGAACGTCGCGATGATCGTCAGCACGCCCAGCACGGCGTTCTGGTTCTCAACCAGCCAGCCCGCGATATCCCCGAGCTTGGCGTCGCCCACGTCGTCGGCGGCGTTCGCGGCGGTGGTGAGGAAAGCCAGGGCGGCGCCCGCAACAATGGGGGCGATGACCGACCCGCACGACCATCCCCCGGTACTCGCCGAGATCCTGGCCAACAAACGGGATGAGGTCGAGCGCGCCAAGTCGGGGGTTCCTTTCTCCGAACTGGAGGCCGCCGTCGCCCAGGCAGACCCTCCCCGCAACTTCTTTCGGGCGGTGACGCGTCACGGCTCGAACGAAACGGCCGTCATCGCCGAGATCAAGCGCCGGAGCCCGTCGGCGGGGCTGATCCGGGAATCGTACGACGGGGACGGGTTCGACCCGGGCGTGATCGCCAAGCAGTACGCCGAAGCGGGGGCGTCGGCGATCTCGTGCCTGACGGACGAGCGGTACTTCGGCGGGCGGCTGTCGTTCATCGAGCGGGTGCGCGAGGCGGTGGGCCTGCCGGTGCTCCGCAAGGACTTCCTGATCGACCCCTGGCAGCTGTGGGAGAGCCGGGCGGCGGGGGCCGACGCGGTGCTGCTGATCGCGGAGGCGCTGACGGAATCGACGCTGGTGGACATGCTGATCCTGGCCCAGCAGCTGCGGATGACCGTGCTGCTCGAAGTGCACAGCCTGGACAACCTGTTGAGGGTGAGGCCCCATGTGGGGTTCCCCCACCCCACCTACTGCCTGCTGGGCATCAACAACCGCGACCTGACGACTATGACCACCGATCTCAACCACACGCTGCGGCTCGCGGACCTGGTCGAGGACCGGTCGGTGCTGGTGAGCGAGTCGGGGATCAGGACGGCCGGGGATCTTTCGCGGCTGCGGGAGGTCGGTGTGGGGATTGTGCTGGTGGGCGAGCACCTGATGCGTCACGAACAACCCGGCGAGGCGTTGCGGGAATTGCTGGCCTGAGCGGGCCCGCAACCCGATGAAGCGCACACCGGTTCCACTCGGGACCACACCTACACTCAGAGCCGCACGCGAGCCGTGCGAACACGATCCAAGGGAGATGGCAGACATGCCACGAATGACCAGACAGAGTCCAATCAACGTGCTCGTCGCGGGCGTCTCGCTGCTTATCGGCGCGGTGGCGGTGGCGCAGGACAAGCCGGCCCCGACCGAGAAGCCGGAGGCGCCCAAGGTCGTCGACACATCGGGCAAGCCCGCGTTGCTCGAAGCCGTGGAAGCGGCCAAGCAGTTGAAGTCGATGAGAGCGCACGTGGAGTTGTCGGGAGCCGGGGGCGGGATGTTCCAGGCGTACATCCCAACCGGGAAGGGCACGCTCAGGCTGGCGCGGCAGGCCGAGCCGGTCGAAGACCGGGCGTGGAACACGCGGCTGGACAGCAGCTATGTGCACAAGAAGGACGACCCGGAGCAGCAGGTGACGATCCTGCAGACGCCGACTTCGTTCGTGTGGGTCGATAACGACAAGAAGGTGGTCGAGGAACGCCGCTACAACGAGGACCGGGTGCAGTCGCGTTCGATCCTCGATCTGTTTGGACTTCCGGAACTGACCGAGCCCGAGCCGTTCAGCCGGGAGCTTCGGTTCGCGACCTCGTGGAAGAAGCTGGATCAGCAGAAGGTCAACGGCATGTCGTGCGACGTGGTGGAGGTCCGCTACGACATGTTGAAGGCCGGGGATCGGGGCCGGGGCAATTCGATGACTCGCACGCCGGCGTCGAAGTGGTTCTTCGGGGTCGACGATCACCTGCCGCGTCGGGTGGAGCGGATCACCGACGAGGGGATGCTGTCGTTCACGATCGTGCTCGACCTGACGGACGTGGAGGTGAACCCGGAGATCGACCCGGCTTCGCTGGCCGTCGAGACGCCCGAGGGCTACACGCGGACCGAGGCCGCCAGGCAGGTCGACCCGGAGGCCCGGGCGGCGTCGGTGTCGAAGGAGCAGGTGGCGGCGAGGCGAGCGAGCAAGGAGAAGGCGTTCCCCAAGCAGCTCCCGGCGCACGGGTTCGAGCTGGTCGACGCCGACGGCAACCCGGTGTCGTTGGAGAGTCTGAAGGGCAACGTGGCGGTGCTCTACTTCTGGGGCACGTGGTGCATGCCTTGCAAGGAGTTCAGCCCGCTGGTGAGCGACCTGGTCGACCGGTTCGAGGGCGAGCCGGTCAAGGTGTTCGGGCTGCCGTACCGGGAGCGGGACGAGCAGGCGGTCCGCGACGCGATGAAGGGGTACAAGCACACGCTGCTGCTCAACCCGGGCGGCAAGCCGATCAGCTGCGACACGACGGCGCGCGCCTACAAGGTGCGGGTCGTCCCGACGATCTATGTCATCGGGTTCGACAGCGAGGTGCTCGCGGACAAGGAGCACGAGGCGGGCGTCGAGGCGAAGGACGCGGTGGAGCAGGTGGCGAAGACGATCCAGGAATACCTGGACGCGCACAAGTAGCGCGGATTCCGGTTGATCTCGGCGTTCCTTCGGACACCCGCGGCTCGGATCAGGCCGCACCGTATCGTTCCGCGATGCGAAGGTGACGTGTCAGGGCCTACGCGTAGCCCAGCATGTCCAGCGCGGGGCGGAAGCGGGCCTCGAAGGCTCGGTCGAGCCCTGGCTTGATCGGGTCGAGCGACTGGCCCGTCGCCCCCTTGTTGAAGAAGAAACGCCTGGCCTTGGTGTCCCTGGCCGATCCCGGGAAGAGGGTCTTGGCGCTCGCGGTGCGTTCGCGGATCTCGAGGGCGCGGAGGTTGTCGAAGGTCGACTGCTTGACCGCGCGTTCGATCTCGTTCTCCCCCACGTCGACCTCGACGAACGCGAGCACCCGGCGCAGCACCGCCGCGGTGTCGGCCTTGAGGTCTTCGTACTTGATCGTCAGCACGGGCCAGGCGGTCGCCTGGGCCCAGCTCGCGGCGTGCTGGATCCACGTGCCGTAGCCGAGCCTGGCCCAGAGGGCGTCACCCGAGTTGCGGATGAACATCTCGGTGTACTGGGCGTCGGAGAGCGGTTCGATCACGCCCTCCATGCGGCGGTAGTTGAGCGCGCTGAGCAGGACGTCGCGCGGGTGACGGACGACGTGGACGACGCGGGCCGTCTCGGCGAGGCGGGGGTGGGATTCCGAGCGCATGAAGTGGGTCTTGATGAACTCACGCCCGTCGTCGGGCGGGTCGTAGGGGTCGTCGGGGCGGTGGATGTCGGGGATGCGCCGGGAGACGTCGAGGCTGCTCTCGGGCGGGCCGCCCGCCAGGAGATTGGCGAGCAGGAAGCGGAGCCAGGTGTTGCCGCTCTTGGGATAGGAAGCGAGCCAGGTGATGGGCATGGGGGTCTCGGGGATCAGGGATCGGGGATCAGGGTGAGGATGGCATGGGCGAAGCGGGCGGCGAAGGCAGGTGCGTCGGTGAGGGGGGAATCGGCGACACGGCCGCGCAGGCCCGATCGGAGCGCGGCGAGTCGGTCGCGATCGGCGGCGAGGGAGGCGGCGAGGTCGATGAAGCCTTGCTCGTCGCATGCACACAGCTCGGGGAGGCCGATCGCGGTGAGCAGGCTCAGGCCGACGCGGGCGGCGTGGGTCTCGCCGACGCGGGTGACGACGGGGACGCCCATCCAGAGCGCTTCGCAGGTGGTCGTGGTGCCGTGGTAGGGGAAGGTGTCGAGGGCGACGTCGACGCGGCGGTAGATGGCGAGGTGATTGGCGGGGTCTGGCGTGTGGCTCGCGAGTTCGATGCGTGATGGGTCGACGCCCCGCTTCTCGAACGCGGTGAGTGTGTGCGCCCGGACCGCGTCGTTGGCGTAGGCGCCGCACTTGAGCAGCAGGCGCGAGCCCTCGGTTCGCCCGAGCACGGCGGCCCACATGTCGAGCGTGGTCTGGCTCATCTTCTTGCTGTCGTTGAACGAGGCGAAGGTGAAGGGTTCGCCTGTTGTGCAGGGCGGGGCGGGGGCCGGGTCCGGCGCGTCGGCGGGCGGGGTGTAGCAGAGGAAGCAGGGGTCGAGGCGGAGGAGGCGCTCGGTCTCGCGCTCGGCTTCGGGGCGGTCGTCGAGTTCGGGCGGGTCGGTGAGCGTGTCGACGAGGCGGGCGTCGATGCGCGTAAGGCCCGTGGTGTTGGCGTAGCCGAGCCATGTGAGTTGGACGGGCGCGGGCTTGCGGGCCATGACGCCCAGGCGGTGGCCCGCGAAGTGGCCGTTGAGTTCGATGAGCACGTCGATGCCGGCGTCGGCGATGTGCTGGGCGAGCGCGGGCTCGGCGAGATGGGCGGCGTCGTGCCAGCGGTCGGCGAGGGGGCGGAGGCGGTGGGTGACCTCGTCGGCGTGGGCGGAGGTAAAGATCGCGTGGACCTCGAAGCGGTCGCGGTCGAGGTGCCCGAGCACCGGGCGGATGAAGTGGGAGACGGAGTGGCGGCGAAAGTCGGAGGACATGAAGCCGACGCGGAGCGGGCGGTCGGTGCGGATCGGCCGTTGCGGGAAGATCGGTCGGGCGCGCTGCGCGAGCTCACCCCAGCGGCGGTGGGCGGCGTTGATCTCGGCGCGGGTCGCGCGGTCGTCGTAGTTGAGGCAGTAGGCGTGCCGCTCGGCGGCGTGCTCGCTGTCGGGGTGGGCCAGTGCAAGCCGGCGTGTGAGGTCGACCGCGTCGCGGGCCTCGCCCATCGTGAGCAGCGAGAGCGCGAGGTTGTTGCCGGCGGCGACGTGGTCGGGGTGGGCGACCAGGGCTCGCCTGTGGGCCTCGATCGCCTCGTCCGTCCGGTCGTGGGCGTCGAGGGTCAGGCCCAGCGTCGTCCAGCCCTCAGCATCGCGCGGGTTGAGCTCCACGGCATGGCGCATTGAAGCCAGCGCGGCGTCAGACTCGCCCAGTGCGTCGAGCACCATGCCCAGCATCGTGTGCGCCTGCGAGCTGTTGGGGTTGAGCGCGACCGCACGCTCGGCGTGGTAGCGGGCCCGCTCGTGCTTGCGGGCGTCGTGGAACAGGAACGCGGCGAGGCGGTGGGCCTCGGCGTGCTTCGGGTCGGCTTTGAGGACGCGGAGAAGGGCGTCGATGGCGGCGGCGCGGTCACCCCGCATAAAGCGGGTCATCGCCTGCTTGATCGCCTCGGCGTGGCGGTCGGGCTTGCGGGGGCGGGGGGGCATGCGAGTCGGATGATACGGATTGCGGCCCGGGACTGGGTTTCGGGGGGGGGGTGGGGGGGGGGGGGGGCGGGGGGGGGGGGGGGGGGGGGGGGGGGGAGGGGGGGGGGGGGGGGGGGGGGGGGGGGGGGGGGGGGGGGGGGGGCCGCGGACGGCGAGTCGTGGCACCCTCGCCGGCGATTGGGGTGACGCGCAGTCCGCGTTCTCACGCCCGCGGCTCGGATCGGGAGGTTGGCCTGCTCACGCCGAGCGCGAGCATGATCCCGGGTCTCATGGCCACGCTGCGCGTGGCCATGCCACACCAGCGATGCACTGCTCGACGTGTTCGCGGGCCCGCCGATCGGCTTCAAGGGCGGTCGCGAGATCGGCGAGGGGCGTCGGCTCGATCGCGTCCATCGTGTCTGAGATCAGCTCGGTGATCCGGCCGAATGGGATGCGGGCTTGGAGGAACGCGTCGACCGCGGCCTCGTTGGCGGCGTTGAGGATGGCGCCGCTCGTGCCCCCGATGTCGATGACGCGGCGGGCGAGGTCGATGGCGGGGAAACGGGCGGGGTCGACCGGCGCGAAATCGAGGCGTGAGAGGGATTCGAGATCGAGGCGGGCGCCGTCGTGGGCGTCGATGGTGTGGGGCGCGGTCAGGGCGGCCTGGATCGGATGGCGCATGTCGGTGGCGCCGAGATGGGCGATGATCGCGCCGTCGGCGAGCTCGGCGAGCGCGTGGACGACGGACTGCCGCTGGATCAGCACGCCCAGGCGGTCGTTGCCGAGCCCGAAGAGGAAGTGGGCCTCGATGAGCTCGAGGGCCTTGTTGACCATCGTGGCGCTATCGATGGTGACCTTGGCGCCCATCGACCAGTTGGGGTGGGCGAGGGCCTCCTCGGGGGTCGCTTCGTAGACCTCGTCGGCGGTGCGGTCGCGGAAGGCCCCGCCCGAGGCGGTGAGCACGACGCGGCGGACGGTGTCTGGCGCGATGAGCGGTGGCGCCTGGGCGGGCTCGAGCACACCCGCGAGGGCTTGCCAGACGCCCGCGTGCTCGCTGTCGACGGGGTAGAGGCGCACGCCCCGGCGACGGGCGGCGTCGAGCATCACCGGGCCCGCGGTGACGAGCGTCTCCTTGTTGGCGAGCGCGACGTCGCGGCCCAGCTCGATCGCGGCGAGCGTGGCGGGCAGGCCCGCCGCCCCGACCATCGCGGCGACCACCAGGTCGGCGTCGACGTCGCGGACGAGCTGCTCGGCGGCATCGGGCCCCCGACGGGGCGAGCCGGGGCCCGTGTACTCGGAGCCCTCATTCCCGAGCGCGAGGTGCCGGAGGCCGAGGTGGTCGGCCTGTTGCGCGAGCAGGTCGGCATTGGAACCGGCGGCGAGGGCGACGACCTCGAAGCGAATGGGCGAAAGTCCCCGGTCGTGCAGGCGGTTGACGTGCTCGACGACGTCGAGGGTCTGGGTGCCGATCGAGCCCGTGGAGCCCAGGAGGACGAGGCGTCGTGGTTGGTCGCCGGCGTGGGGCATGCCGGGTCACTCCTGGTCGAGGCGGGTCTTCTCGCTTGCTGACAGCGTGCGGCGTGCGGCGCCGTAAAGGGAGCGGCGCTTGCGCTTGGGTTTGGCGGACTCTTCGGATTCGGGAGTCGCGTGTGCCTCAGGCTCGGGCTTGGGTCCCGGCTGGGGCTCAGGCCTGGCCGTCTGCTCGCCGTTGGGTGTGCCGGCGGACGCCTGTTCGCCGGCGTCGTTCGGGGCGACCGGCTCGCCCTCTTCGCCGCCCTTGCCCCGGCGGCGTCGACGGCGGCGGCGTTTCTTCTTGGGGGCGTTCTCGGCCGCTTGCTCACCTTCGGGTGACTCGCCGGGTTCCGGCTTGTCCTTCTGCTCGGGCGTGGCCGGGGGCTTGGGCTCGACGGTCGCCTCTGGCTTCTCGGCCGTCTGCTTGCCTTTGTCCTGGGCGTCGGCCTTGGAGTCGGTCTTGCTTTCGTCCTTGCCCTCGGCGTCGCCCTTACGCTTGCGTCGACGACGACGGCGCTTCTTCTTGCCCTCGCCCTCCTCCTCGCTCTCATCGCCCGGCAGATCGAGGTGGGCGATCTTCTCGTTGACCGCCTGCTCGTGGGCGCGGGCCTCGCTCTCGATCTCGGCACGGACGAGTTCGGCCTCCTCCTCGAGGTCGACCGCCCACGAGTCGGTCGCGGGCGCGAGGTCGGTGTCCTCCCATTCCGCGAGGTCCGGGACGGCCTTGGGCCCGGGCAGCTTCTCGACGTCGATGTCCGAGCCGTTGGCGTCATAGGCGTACATCGTCACGCGCCCGGCCGAGATGGTCTCGCTGACGCGGACGTCGACCTTCTTGCCGCTGAGGCGCTCGATGCGGCTGAGCGTCGTGCGGCGCGTGCTGAGCAGGGCACCGGCGACGAGGGGACTGACCACGAGCTCGACGCGGTGGACACGCTCGTGCTCGAGCAGCGCGGCGAGGTCGCGCAGGGCGCCCGCGGCCACTGAATCGGGCCGCTGGATGAGGCCCCGCCCCGAGCAGCGGGGGCACGTCTGGAAGTGCTGCTGCTCGAAGCTTCCCCGCATGCGCTGGCGGGTCATCTCGAGGATGCCGAACTGGCTGATGGGCAGGATCGTGCTGCG
Organism: Phycisphaeraceae bacterium; assembly: GCA_023898685.1. Lineage (GTDB taxonomy): Bacteria > Planctomycetota > Phycisphaerae > Phycisphaerales > UBA1924 > UBA1926. The sequence goes on along the minus strand of CP060234.1, from coordinate 1,003,329 downwards.
GGCCTTGTCGCGCTTGAGCCGTTCCTTGAACCGGTTCTCGATCTCCTTGCGGTTGCTTGCGTGCCGCATGTCGATCATGTCGTTGATGACCAGGCCCCCCAGGTCGCGGAGGCGGAGCTGGCGGCAGATCTCGTCGACCGCCTCGACGTTGGTCTGGAAGGCGTTCGACTCGGCGTCGCGGGCGCCGCGGCTGCGCCCCGAGTTGACGTCGATGGCGACGAGGGCCTCGGTCTGCTCGATCACGAGTCGGCCGCCGCTGGGCAGGGGCACCTCGGTCGCGTGCATGAGGTCGAGCTGGGTCTCGATGCCGAAGGCGTGGAAGACCGGGCGGTTGCCCCGGTAGTGGCAGAGCTTGGTCGAGGCGCGGGGGGAGACGATCTTCATGAACGCGCTGGCGCGCCGCAGCGCGGCCTCGTTGTCGATCACGATCCGCGCGACATCGCCCCCGACGCGGTCGCGGAGCGTTCGGAGCAGCAGGTCGGCCTCGCTGTAGAGAAGTCGTGAGCCGCCCCGCTTCTTGCGGCGGCGCTCCATGTCCTTCCACAGGCGGGAGAGGTAGGCGAGGTCGCGCTTGAGCTCGGTCTTGGTGCGCTCGAAGCCCGCGGTGCGGAGGATGAAGCCGAACCCGTCGGGCAGCTCGAGCTGGTCGAGCACCTGGCGCATCTTGCGCCGCTCGTCCTCGTCCTCCACCTTGCGGCTCACGCCCACCTTGTCCATGTCGGGCATCATCACGAGGAAGCGGCCCGGGATGGAGAGGTAGCTGGTGAGCGTGGGGCCCTTGGTGCCCACGCCCTCCTTGAGCACCTGGACGGCGATCTCCTGGCCTCGCTTGAGGGCCTGCTCGATGGGCGGACGCTGGCGGCGGGGCGTCTTGCGGCCCACGCGCTCGGTCTCGTCCTCGTCGGCGCCCGGGAAGTAGCGGGGGTGGAGGTCGGAGACGTGGAGGAAGCCGGCCTCCTCGACGCCGAAGTCGACGAACGCGGCCTGGATGTTCCGCTCGATGTTGACGACCTTGCCGACGTAGATGTTGCCGACGCGGCTGACGTGCTCGGTGGGCTCGGAATCGAACTCCTCGAGCTTGCCGTCTTCGAGAATGGCGATGCGGCACTCCTCGCCCGGCGAGTAGTTGATGATCATCTCGCAGACGGGGACCGCGACGGGCGCGGCTCCCGTCGACTTCTTGGCGTCACTCGACTTGGAGTCGGCCGACGTCGAGTCGCCTTTTTTCGAGTCACCCGACTTGGCCGCGGTCTTCTTGCGCCGGCTCCGCTTCTTCGCTGGCTTGGGCGTCTCGGTCGAGGCGTCCTCGGTCGGCGTGTCATCGCCGGGCGACACGTCGCCCGGTTCATTCTCGGAAGACGCCGCCGCCGGCGCGTCCGTGGACCGATCGCCCTCCGGCGGCGCGCTCGCTTTGGCGACCGGCTTCTTGGCGGTCTTCTTGCGGCTGCGCTTCTTGCCAGATTTCTTGGATGTCTTCTTGGTGGTCTTCGCTTCCGACTCGACGGCGGCCGACTCGTTGGTTGTCTCGCTGGCTTCGTTGTCGCTCGGCGTTTCGACGGCGTCGGCCGTCTGTGGATCTTCTGCCATGTGTCCCCGCAATGTGGTGCGCGGACCGTTCCCGATGCCCCGTGTTGTGCGCCCCGGCCGGCTAGGTTCGGCGGGGGCGAGGGTCCCTTGCAGGAACCCGATGTGTGCGCCGCCTTTCGGCGGCCGCCCTTGGGGGCGATGCTCGGTCGGTCCGCCCGGCGGCGAGCTTCGGCTCGCGGCCGGTTGGTGTTCTGTCTCCCGCGCGGGCCCGCAGCCCGCTTTCAGCGTTCGTCGGCCCAGCCCTCGAACGCTTCCGGGACGATTTTTCTGACCTTGTCGCGGAGGTAGGCCGCGACTTCAATCTCCGAATCGAGGCTGATCGCCTTCTTGGCGATCGCTTCGCACTGGGGGATCGACAGGCCCCGGATGAGCTGTTTCAGCGCCGGGATGCCGGAGGCTGTCAGGGAGAGGGTACGCAGCCCGAGCCCCAGCAGCAACGGGGCATAGATCGGCTCGCCGGCGCTCTCTCCACAACAGGAAACGGGGATCCCCCGTCTTTTTCCCGCACGGACCACGTCGCGGATGAGCTTGATCACCGCGGGGTGGGTGGGCTGGTAGAGGGAGGCCACCCGTTCGTTGGTCCGGTCGACCGCGAGGGTGTACTGGACGAGGTCGTTGGTCCCGATGCTGAAGAAGTCGGCCTCGCGGGCGAAGGCGTCGGCCATGACCGCGGCCGAGGGCACCTCGACCATCATGCCCACCGGCACCTTGGAATCGTGCTCGATGCCCAGTTCCTCGAGGTCCTCCATCGCGTCGTGGAGCAGGTGGCGGGCCTGGCGGAATTCGTGCAGCGTCGTGATCAGGGGGAACATGATCTTGATCGGCCCGTGCGCGCTGGCCCGCAGGATCGCCCTGAGCTGGGTCTTGAACATCGTCATGTGCTGCAGGCAATAGCGGATCGAGCGGAGCCCCAGGAAGGGGTTGCGCTCCGGGATCTCGGCTCTCGCCTGCGTGTACTTGTCGGCGCCCAGGTCGACCGTGCGGATGGTCAGCGGGCGGCCCTTGAGCATTTCGATGCACTTCTTGTAGACGCGGAGGTGGTCCTCCTCGCTTGGCTCGGTCAGCCCGGTGAGGTAGAGGAACTCGGTGCGGTAGAGGCCCACGCCCACGCCGCCCAGTTCGAGCACGGCCTGGGCCTCCTCGGGGAACTCGATGTTGCCGACGAGTTCGATCGTGACGCCGTCGGTCGTGACGGCGGGCAGATCGGCGATCTCGCGCAGGCTGAGGATGTGCGATTCGCTGCGCGTGATGAGGACGCGGTATTCCTCGATCGTTTCTTCGTCGGGGTCGAGGATGACGCGGCCCCGATCACCGTCGACAATGATCGTGCCGCCGTCCTCGGCGAGGGCGGTGATGGTGTGGCAGCCGACGACGGCGGGGAGGTTGAGGGCCCGCGCGACGATCGCGGTGTGGCTGGTGGGCCCGCCCAGATCGGTGGCAAAGGCGAGGATCTTCTCACGGTCGAAGCCGGCGGTCTGGCTGGGGGTGAGGTCCCGGGCCGCGACGATGCTGGGCTCGGAGAGATGCGCGAGCGAGGTCCGCCCGCCGCCCTGGAGGTGGACGAGCAGGCGGTCGGCGAGGTCCTGGAGGTCGTTGACCTTGGTGCGGAACGCGGCATCGTCGTGGGCGGCGAAGCGCTGGGTCCAGCGGCGGAAGACCTCGGCGACGGCGTATTCGGCGCCGACGTGCTCCTCGCGGATCATCGTGCGGATCGGCTCGATGAGCGCGGGGTCGGAGAGGGCCCCGATGTGGAAGAGGAAGATCCTCGCCGTCTCCTCGCCCATCTCGTCGACGGCGACCGCGTGGACCTTGCCCAGGTCGCCGATCGACGCGCCGCGGGCCGCCTCGAAGCGGTCGACCTCCGGATCGGCCTGGTCCTCGATGATCCGGCGAAGGGGGATACGGCGTCCCCGGGCGTCGTCCAGCACGTGGACCCGTCCGATGACGATGCCAGGAGAGACCGGGATGCCCTTGAGGATCTTCATGCGCTGCCCGAGGCCCGAGAACGGGTGCTATGGTAGCGTGAACGGGTTGACACAATCTTCACAAGGTGGTGCGGGCGGCGGGCCTCACCGCCCGATGTACGGGGTGATACGAAATCGGACTTGACTTCTACGGCCCGGTTCGACCATACTACCGGCGCGGCGCACGAATCGGTGCGCCCGAAAGCCGGGCCCGGACGCACAAGACGCCGGGGCCCCGGGCGGAAGAGTGAAACCAAGCGACCTCGGCTCTCGCCACGGCTGTGGTGACGGATGTGGTGGGTGTTCCCCAGAGCCGGGGGCCGCGTCCGGCGGGCCGAATCTCGACGCGATGAGTTTGAGACCGCGCCCGCGGACGCCCGGCGGAGGAGCCGGGTAGAGAAGGACCTATGGAAGACAACACGCTGACTGGCATCCTCGAGTGGCCGCAACGCGCCGAGGGACGGGTGCGCCAGATTTCCGACTCGGCCGTGGTGCTCCAGCACGCGGACGATCCGTATGTCCCGGTGTCGTTCGGTGATGTGCTGCCGCTGCGGAACGGGCTCGAGGTGACGGTGTCGGTGGGGCACAAGAAGAGCCGGCGGAGGCGGGGCAAGCCGGGGCCTCGCAACGTGCGGCCCGTGGTCGAGTCGTTCGTCGCGATCGAGGGGATGGACCCGGAGGCGTTCGCGAACGCGAAGCCCTTCGAGGAGTTGACGAGCATCGACCCGCAGCCCAGGCTGACGCTCGAGTATCCGGGCTGCCCCGACGCATGCCGCCTGGTCGACCTGTTCTGCCCCATCGGGCGGGGTCAGCGGGGCATGATCGTCAGCCCGCCCAAGGCGGGCAAGACGACTCTGATGAAGCAGATCACCGAGTCGATCCTGCGCAATCACCCGGACATGCACGTCATCCTGCTGCTGATCGACGAGCGGCCCGAGGAGGTGACCGACTTCAAGCGCACGTTCGCGGTCACACGCGCCGACGACGAGTGGCCCCACGACTGGGCTCGCGATCGCATCCGCATCCTCGCGTCGAGCAACGACCACGACGTCGAGCGGCACATCCAGCTCGCGACGCTCACGCTCGAGCGCTGCAAGCGGATGGTCGAGGCGGGCCGGCACGTGCTGGTGATGATGGACTCGCTGACGAGGCTGGGGCGGGCGTTCAACCGCTCGAACAAGCACGCCAACAGCGGGCGGACGATGTCGGGCGGCATCGACAGCCGGGCGCTGGAGATCCCCAAGCAGATCTTCGGCGCCGCGCGCAACACCGAGGAGGGCGGCAGCCTCACCATGCTCGCGACGTGCCTGGTCGACACGGGCAGCCAGGGCGACCAGGTCATCTTCGAGGAGTTCAAGGGCACCGGCAACATGGAGCTCATCCTCGACCGCAAGGTCTCCGAGAAGCGCCTCTTCCCCGCGATGGACCTCGCCGCGAGCGGCACGCGGAAGGAGCACTTGCTGCTCGACGAGAAGACGCTCGCGACCGTCACGGCCCTCCGCCGCCGCATGATGAACATGCGGCCCGATCAGCAGATCGAGCAGCTCCTCGCGGCGATGGCGCGGTTCGAGACGAACGACAAGCTGGTGGGGTTGGGGTAACCCGATCCAGGCGATGATCAGACGACCATGCTCGGGAAAACGGAACCAAACGCATGCGAGTGTTGCGGCTACTCACTCGAGCGTCTCGGGCATGATGCGATTTGCCCCGAGTGCGGATCGACGCTGAAAACACGCGGTGAGATCTGGCATCGCCGGTGGTGGACCGGGCAGACGGTCGCTCTCTACCTTCTGAGCCAGTTGCCCTCTGCCGCGTTCTTCGTCGTCTCGCTGGCAGGCTGGGTTATCGCCCACGTTGCCCTGGAGATTCCCCGCCGGACGCCCATCGACCCTGGCGGGCATCCTGTGCTCGATCTGCTTGAGAAGGGACTGGCACTTTGCCTGCTCGGTTCACTCGGATCGGTCTTCGGCTTGCTGGTCCTGCTTCCGGTGTTCGTTTACTGGCGCATCCGGATCGGATTGCGGGGTGATAGGCGGTTCTGGGCCTTGCTGACTTGTCTTGTTGCCGCCGGAATACCGACCCTGCTCCTACCTCTACTGTTTGCTCCGGGTCGCCCCCTCGTATGGATGTTCGATTGGCGGCCGCGGTGACCCACGCTCACGCCTTGATCCGGCCCACTTGAACGCTTCGCCGGGTGCCGGGTGCCGGGTGCCGTGGAGACACCGCGCAAGCGGTTTCTCCACGATCCACGACGTTCGATCGTGGAGAAGCGACGCGTCTCTACGGCACCTGGAAGTTCACCTCGGCGTCCGGGGAATCCGACAAACGCATTGATTTCAGAATATTCTGAAACTACAGTGTGATCATGAAACCGATCCACGCCGTCACCGGGGCTCTGGGGTATTCGGGGCGGGCGATCGCCGAGCGGCTCGTGGCGCGGGGGTGCCTCGTGCGGACGCTGACGAACTCGCCGGGGCGGCCCAACCCGTTCGGGGAGGACCTCGAGATCAGGCCCCTGCGGTTCGACCGGGCGGACGAGCTGGTCGGGTCGCTGCGGGGGGCGGAGGTGCTGTTCAACACGTACTGGGTGCGGTTCAACTACGCGGGGAGAAGCCGCGGGCAGTGCGTCCGGTTCAGCCACGTGGAGGCGGTGGCGAACACGAAGGCGCTGTTCGAGGCGGCGAAGGCCGCGGGTGTGCGGCGGGTGGTGCACGTGAGCATTCTGAATCCGAGGGGGATTGATGCGGACGTGGTTGGTTTGCGAAGACCCCCTCCGACCTCGCTTCGCTCGGCCACCTCCCCCGTTGGAAACGGGGGAGGAGAGGGGGGAGACCTCGTCCGTCGGTCGCCTTCAGAAGCCCTCGCTTCGCGGCTGAGCTACTACGCCGGCAAGGCCGAGCTGGAGGATGCGCTGCGGGAGACCGGGGTTTCGCAGGCGATCCTGCGCCCCGGCGTGCTGTTCGGGCGGCACGACATCCTGGTGAACAACATCGCGTGGGTGCTGCGGCATCTGCCCGTCTTCGGGCTGTTCGGGGGCGGGCGGTACGGCATCCGCCCCATGCACGTCGACGACTTCGCCGACCTCGCGGTGCGCGTCGCGTTCGAGGACACCGATACGGTGACCGACGCCGTGGGGCCCGAGCGGTTCGAATTCGGCGAGCTTGTGCGGCGGATCGCGGGGCTGATCGGGGTGAGGCGGGCGATCGTGCCTGTGCCGGAGTGGACGGGCGTGATCGCCTCGGCGGTGCTGGGGCCCCTGCTGCATGACGTCGTCCTGACGCGGGACGAGATCGCGGCGCTGACGGCGGGCTTTCTGGATTCGCGTGCGGGGAGCACGGGGCGCATCCGGCTGACCGACTGGGTTGGCGAGCACGCCGACACACTGGGGCGGTTGTACCACAGCGAGCTGAGGCGGCGGCGGGACACGTCGTTCGGGTACACAGCCACGGCGTAGTTCCGCGGGATTGGCTTTCCGGTGTGTTCGCCGCGCCGGGCGGCTCTGTTCTGCGATCTGGCGGATGCGGCCCTCGCGCAAGCGACCCGTCGCCCCCGGAAGGGCACGACGGGTCGCCGATTGAGATGGTCTTACTCCGCGGGCGTGGGTGTCACGGACAGCCGGCAAGGAAGGATGCGATGAACGCGCTGACATCATCGAGGTCGAGGATCCCATCCCCGGTCAGGTCGGCGATCGGATCGGCGGCGATGAACCCCGCGATGAAGGCCTGGATGTCGTTGAGGTCGAGCGTGCCGAACGGCGGGGCCAGGTCGGCGGGGCAGCCCGCGTCGCTCAGCAACAGCGAGATCGAATCTCCGTCGGCGTTCGTGGTCACGATGTCGGGTGAGCCGTCCGCGTTGAGGTCGGCGACCAGGATCGAGGACGGGCCCGCCCCGACCGCGAGGAAGTGGGTCTCACCGAGGCCCGCCTCGCCATTGTTGAGGCGCACCTCAACCTGGTTCGTGCTCCGTGACGCGATCGCCAGGTCGGCGTCGATGTCGCCGTCGAGATCGAACACAGCCATGTCCGCCGGTCCGGTGGCCACCGTGTAGGACGTTGAACTCGGGAACAGGCCTGCGCCGTCATTGAAGAAGGCGGTGACGTGCCCGCCCGTGTAGTCGGCGATGAGCATCTCGGGGTCGGCGTCTCCGTCCAGGTCGCCGAACGCGATGCCGTCCGGGCGGATGCCGGCGGTGTAGGTGCCCCAGGCGGTGAGCAGACCGGTGCCGTCGTTGCGCGCGACGACAACGCCGTGCAGCCACGTCTCGACGGCGTCCGGATCGCCGTCCCCGTCGAGGTCGGCGAACTCGATCCGCTTGGGGTTGGTCGCGGTGCCGTAGGTCATGAACGTGTTCATCGACCCGGCCCCGTCGTTGTAGAGCATCGTGACGGTGGACGAGACCGTGTTCGCGGTCATGAGGTCGTAGTCATCGTCGAGATCGACGTCGGCCGCGGCGACCGAGACCGGGCCATAGCCGGTGCCGAACGGCGTCATCTGCGCGAACCCGCCCGCGCCGTCGTTGAGCATCATCATCACGGCGCTCTGGTTGAACCCCGTGTACCCGACCGCGACGGCCAGATCGAGATCTCCGTCGCTGTCGAAGTCTCGCGCGACCACCGCGTTGGGCTCGGCCATGCCCGCGGGGAAGGGCAGGTAGGACGACGTGGTGAATCCGCCGGCACCATCGTTCACCATGATCCGCACGCCGTAGTTGGTCCACGAGCCCGCGAACACGCCGTGATCCACGATCGCGAGATCGAGGTCCCCGTCGCCGTCGTAGTCGCCGGCGGCGGCGTCGACGGGGCCCGAGCCCGCGGCGAGGTCGATCCGGTTGAACGCCGGGAGGCTCGCCACGCAGGGGGCGGCAAGAAGGGACAGCTGAACGACGACCGGTGCAACGCCATTAAGTCTCATGGTCATTCCCCTGGACTTGTAGTCCTATGTGCGTGACGCGCGAGAGGCGACGATGAAATCGAATACAAGCGGCGTGCCGGAAGGCAAGCCGCGAGCAGGGCTGGGGCAGCGTGGGCAACTCTTCCACCCGTGGCCAAGGGCGGCGAAAACGGCCAATGGTGGCCAGTCCCTTGTGCCCACGACGCACTCATGTCCGAACTTTCGTACTTCTGTACGAAACATGTCGACAAACCGGGCCGATGCGACGGAGCGGAGCGTCATGCGGGCCCGGTTCACATGCATGACAAAGTACCGCGCCATCCGGCGCGGCTTCTCGTAATCGGAGTGCCAAGCTCGCTCACGCGTTGGCCGCGGCCTTCTCCGCCTTCGCCCGTGACGAGGCGCTCGGCCGGCGGCGTGAGTGTACGCCGCTTCTCCGCGATCCCTTCTCGGAGATCGTGGAGAAACCGCTTGCGCGGTGTTGCCACTGCACCCGGCTCCAAGGCGGGCACACGGGTGGGTCGCGGGGTGGGTTTGTCCTGCTCGGCGGGTGTGGGGGTCAGGGGCAGCCGGCGAGGAAGGTGGAGACGAAGAGCGTGACGTCGGCGAGGTCGAGCAGGCCGTCGTCGTTGAGGTCGGCGAGGCAGGGGTTCGTGTCGGCGATGACGGCGATCACGGCGGGATTGCTGGTGATCGAGTCGGGCCCGCTGTCGCTGACGACGCAGTCGTAGGTCGCGATGTCGGCGACGGAGACATCGGTGATGGTGAGGGTGTCGGTTCGGGCTCCGCTGATGTTCCCGCCGTCGCTCAAAGGGGTGCCGTTGCGCCGCCACTGGTAATCGAGCGGAACCCCGCCCACCACAACGGACAACGCGACCTGGCCACCCTCGGACACGATCGCGCTCTCGGGCTGAGACAGGAACCGGAGAACGAGCGTGCGGGCATCCGTGTAGACATTGACGGCGCCAGCGCTGGAACCGAAACCAGGGTCGCCTTGCAGGCCGACGACGACATACTCGTCGTACGCGGCCAGACTCGACGCGGGCACAGAGAGGAATACGTTGGCAGAGACCGACATATCGGAGCCGTACGAGACCAGCGTACCCTGGCCCGGATTGCCCTGAAACGGATCAAACTCGGTGCCCGTCGCAAGGTAACCGGCACTGTTCACGGCAACGGTGCTTCCGATGGCGAAGGGAGGCCACGACGCAAAGATGTGCGCTGTCCCTGACGGCGCATCGAACGTCGCAACGCGTCCCGTGGTGAACCCGTTTGCCACTGTCGCAGGTGCGCCGACGACGACCTGCCCGAACTGAATGTCCAGATCTTCACCGAAGCCACTCGACTGGGCGCTCTGAAGGGTTGTGATCAACGCGCCGGTGCCTGTGTCGTAGAGCCGAACCTGATTGACGCCGTTCGGTGCGCCGACCGCGGCACGATCGCCGCGAATCGAAACGCCTATGCCAAAGTTCCCCCCAGCGCCCCCGAAGGTAGAAATCGGTTGCCCGGTCTCGATGTCGTAAAGATACGCTGCGCCCAGGAAGTTGTTGGTAAACGGAGAGCCGATGATGGCGGTCGTTCCGTCGAGATCGACCGCTTGCCCGAAGCCAAACGGGCCCGGGCCCTGGATGACGCGGACCTGCTGCCCGGTCTGGACATCGAAGACATAGACCTTGTTGGCGTTCGGTGCGCCGACGATCGCGCGGTCGCCCGAGATGGAAACGCTGGCGCCGAACTGGGCCTGGCTCGCGCCGTCGCTGGGAACGACTTTGAAGAGCTGGGCGCCGGTGGCCACGTCGAAGAGATAGGCAGAGCCGGAGAAGTTCCCGTGGGGCGTGTCGCCCGGTGCGCCAGCGATGATCGTGCCCCCGTCGATGTCTACTGAGGCTCCAAGCAGGTCTTGGGTGTTTGTATCGTTGCCGTAGATGACGAGTGGGCCGTCCAGCTGGGCCGCGGCCGGCGATGAGGCGAGGCCGAGCAGGGCGACGGCGGCGAGGCAGGAGGCGGCGCGGTGAAGGCCGTGGGGTGCGATCGGGGTGGACATGGTGGTGGCTTCTTGTCTGGGCGTCGCGCGAGCGGTGACGCCGGGTATCGACCGGCGGGCGCGCCGAGCGAGTCAACCCCGGCGGCATCGAGATTACTGCGCGGGTGGATGACAGGCAAGACTGACTTCGGGTGCTTGGGGTATCGCAGCGTCCGATAAAACGCGTCTCGACACTCTGTGCGCTGATTTGAACGCGCACGAGAATACCGCGACTCGCGACGCGGCTTCGAGGAATCGGGTCCTGTATTCGATCAGGCGTTCGCCGCGGCCTTCTCCGCCTTGGCCCGGGCGTCGTCGAGCGTGCCGACGTACATGAACGCCGACTCGGGCAGGTCGTCGCCCTCGCCCGCGACGAGGCGCTCGAAGCTGTCGATGGTGTCCTCGAGCTGCGTGTAGACACCCGAGAAGCCCGTGAACACCTCGGCGACGTAGAACGGCTGGCTGAGGAAGCGCTCGATCTTGCGGGCGCGGGCCACCACCAGCTTGTCCTCTTCGCTCAGCTCGTCGACGCCGAGGATGGCGATGATGTCCTGGAGGTCCTTGTATCGCTGGAGGATCTGCTGCACCTGGCGCGACACGTTGTAGTGCCGCTCGCCGATGACGCCCGGGTCGAGGATGCGGCTCGTCGAGGCCAGCGGGTCGACGGCGGGGTAGATGCCCTTCTCGGCGATGCCGCGCTCGAGCACCACGAACGCGTCGAGGTGGGCGAAGGCGGTGGCCGGGGCGGGGTCGGTCAGGTCGTCGGCGGGCACGTAGATGGCCTGCACCGAGGTGATGGCGCCCTTGCTCGTCGACGTGATCCGCTCCTGCAACTCGCCCATCTCGGTCGCCAGCGTCGGCTGGTAGCCCACCGCGGACGGCATGCGGCCCAGAAGGGCGGACACCTCGGAACCGGCCTGCGTGAACCGGAAGATGTTGTCGACGAAGATCATCGTCTCCTTGCCCGACTCGTCGCGGAAGTTCTCGGCCATGGTGAGGCCCGAGAGGGCGACGCGGAGGCGGGCGCCCGGGGGCTCGTTCATCTGCCCGAACACCATCGCCACCTTGTCGATGACGTGGGCCTTCTTGCCGTTCTCGTCGGTGTACTCGGCCTCCTGCATCTCGCGCCAGAGGTCGTTGCCCTCACGGGTGCGCTCGCCGACGCCGCAGAAGACGGAGTAGCCGCCGAACTCGCGGGCCACGCGGGCGATCATCTCCTGGATGATGACGGTCTTGCCGACGCCCGCCCCGCCGAACAGGCCGATCTTGCCGCCGCGGACGAAGGGGCAGAGCAGGTCGATGACCTTGATGCCGGTGACGAGGATCTCGGTCTTGGGGTTGAGCTCGGTGAACTCGGGCGCCTCGCGGTGGATCGGGCGGCGCTCGCTGATGTCCGGCGCGGGGCGGTTGTCGATCGGCTCGCCGAGCAGGTTGAACACGCGGCCCAGCACCTTCTCGCCGACGGGCACCGAGACCGAGGCCCCGGTGTCGCTGATCGTCATGCCCCGCTTGAGGCCGTCGGTCGAGCCCAGCGCAACGGCGCGGACGCGCCCCCCGCCCAGGTGCTGCTGCACCTCGCCGGTCAGCTTCATCGCCTTGCCGTCCTGGTCCCAGTCGATGTGGAGGGCGTTGTAGATCTCAGGGAGCTGGTCTTCGGGGAACTGCGCGTCGAAGGTCGAGCCGATGACCTGGGAGATCGTGCCTTGCGTGCCTGCGGCCATGGTCCGGGGTCCTTTCCAAATCGCCAGATGGCAGAGTTCCAGATGGCCAGATTCGTCGGTCGGGAAGCCTGGCCCTCTGGCCATCGGCGCTCTGGTCATCTGCCACCGCGTGGCTGGGCCGCAAGGATAGGGCCGGCCCTCGACAGGGGCCAGCACCGCGGGGCCCGGATCGCCGATCCGGGCGGTGGTGTATCCTGTCAATGAGGGGCCCGGTCTCGGCCGGGCCCGGGGAGGACCATCATGGCCTCGCCCGCCGGGCGGATGCGTGATCTCACGCCCGGGCTGACCACGAAGGCGGCGGCCCGGGTCGCTGTGATCGTGCGCCTCGACGCGGTCATCGAGCGGTTGCGATCGGCCGTGAGGCACCCCGACGGCGACCCGGAACTGGTGCACCAGCTTCGCACCTCGTGCCGGCGTGCCGGCGCGACGCTCGACGCGTTCGCCCCCTGCCTGGACCAGAAGGCGGTCGCGAAGGCGACCAAGCATCTCAAGCGGCTCAGGCGGGCGGCGGGGCTTGCCCGCGACCTGGACGTGCAGGACGCGCTCTGGCGTCGCCTGGGCGACGCCGATCCCGGGGTCGACCGTGCGGTCGGGGTGATGCTCGCGCGCAGCCGGGCCCGGCGGGAGGCGGCCCGGGGCGAGTTGAAGCGGGCCCGGGCGGAGTGCCGCCCGCGCCGGCTGCGGGAGATCCGTGATCGGCTGGTCGAGTCGGCCCACCACGCCCGCCCGGAAGAGGGCGATGTCGGGCCGCTGGGACCGTTCGCGCAGAAGCAACTCGGGGGAGTCGCGGCCGAGCTCGCCGACCAGATCCGGGCCCGCCCGGCCACACACGAAGCCCTGCACGCCGCGAGAATCCAGGCGAAACAGCTGCGGTACACCGTCGAGATCTTCCGGCACTGTCTCGAGCCCGATGCGGCTCGCGCCTTGCTCGATGACCTCGAAGCGCTGCACGATGGGATGGGTGACCACCATGATCTCGTCGTCGCCAAGCGCCTGCTCGACGAGGCGGCCATCGGTCCGGGAGAGGATGTTCTCGGACCTTTGACGGTCCTGGTCGAGGCGAGGCTCGCCGCGGCCGGTCGCGTGGCAATCGCGCTGCTCGACCGCTTCGCCGCCGACTGGCTGACCGCCGCGGCCTCGCCGCTTGCGGCCTGATCGCGGCCCGCGAACCGGGTCGCCCGGGTTCCCGTATCTGTTGTATCACACCCCTTTTAGCGCTATGATTATCCGATATAGCCTCTGGTCATCGCCGGCTCTTGCGGGCCGGCCCGGACCGATTCGGGGGGCGGGGGATCAGCAAGGGCCGCGGGACGCGGGACACGAGCCGCGCGGCCGGAAAGGCGGGGGCGATGGTGAGCGAAAACGGCAAGAAAGCCAAGCCGAGACCGTTCCTGTACCCGCAGTTCTGCAAATCGTGCGGGCGGTGTATCCCCGCCTGCCCGAAGGACTGCATCCACATGTCCGACGAGATCGACCCGCGGACGGGGCTGACCCCGGTCGTGGTGGACACCGAGTTGTGCAACGGCTGCGGGCTGTGCCTCGAGGCGTGCCCCGAGCCGCACGGGCTGATGCCCATGCCGCAGGAGCTGCCGGAGTTCGAGTTGCAGGACCCCGAGAAGCTCTTCGGGGCGCGTCAGACGACGGCCCCGACGCCGGTGGCGATTCCCGACGAGCGGGTCGCCCTGCCCCCGCTCGAGCCGATGGTGCTCAAGGGCAACTACGCCTCGGCCGTGGGGGCGGTGCTGGCGGGATGCCGGCACTTCTTCGGGTATCCGATCACGCCCTCGACGGAGGGGGCCGAGCTGCTCGCGAAGGTGCTCCCCCAGCTCGACGGCGTGTTCGTCCAGGCCGTGAGCGAGGTCGCGACGGTGAACATGATGTACGGCTGCGGCGGGGCCGGGCTGCGCTGTATGACGCTGACCAGCTCACCCGGATTCAGCCTGATGCTCGAGGGCATCAGCTACATGATCGGCTCGGAGCTCCCCGGCGTGTTCTTCAACGTCATGCGGGGCGGACCGGGCCTGGGCAACATCGCCCCGGCCCAGGAGGACATCAAGCTGGTGTGCCGGGGCCTGGGGCACGGCAACACCCACGCGATCGTGCTCGCGCCGTCGACGCCCCAGGAGATGCTCGATCTGACGATGCTCGCGTTCGACCTGAGCTTCAAGTACCGCAACCCGGTGATCCTGGCGAGCGACGGATATCTGGGGCAGATGTCGGGCCGGGTGAAGCTGCCCGATTCGATGGTCAAGCCGGGCCTGCCCGAATGGGCGGTCTGGGGTGACGAGGTGCATCGGGGGAATCTGAACTGCTCGATCAACCTGATCGAGCCTGATCTCGAGGCGCACAACGAGGACATCCTCGCGAAGTACGCCGCGATGGAGCGGGACGAGCAGCGGGCCAGCCTGTTCCGCTGCGACGACGCCGAGTGGATCCTCGTCGCCTGCAACACGCCGGCGCGGATGGCGAAGGGCGCGGTGGAGGCGCTGCGCGACGAGGGGATCAAGGCCGGGCTGTTCAAGCCGGTCACGCTCTGGCCGTTCCCGGTCGATGCGCTCAAGAGCCTGCTGCCGCAGGCCAAGGGGCTGGTCATCATCGAGGGCGGGCCCGGGCAACTCGAGGACGAGATCCGCCTCGCGTTGAGCCACGCGGGCGTGCTCGACCTGCCGCCCGTCGGCCGCGTCCGGCACGGCGGGGGCGTGCTGCCGCAGGCTCGCGAGATCATGGCCGCGGTGAGATCGATGACGCGGGGCGAGCCGGCGATCGTCGGGCTCGGCACGAGACCCGGGACCTGGGCCGAGACCGCGGGCAGAAGGGGGGGTGCGGCGTGAACGCGTTCTACCAGAAGTTCGAGCGGCACGCGCACGGCGAGGGGCTCAAGGGGCACGCGACGCACTACTGCGCCGGGTGCGGGCACGGGCTCGTGCACAAGTACATCGCCGAGGCGATCGATGAGCTGGGCGTCCAGGACCGCACCGTGGCGATCTCGCCCGTGGGGTGCTCGGTGTTCCTCTACTTCTATCTCGACGTGGGCAACACGCAGGCCGCGCACGGCCGGGCGCCGGCGGTCGCCATCGGGCACAAGGTCGCGAATCCCAACGCGATCGTGCTGAGCTACCAGGGCGACGGCGATCTCGCGTCGATCGGCCTGGCCGAGATCATGCAGGCCTGCCAGCTCGGGATGCCGATCACGTTCATCTTTGTGAACAACGCGATCTACGGGATGACCGGCGGACAGATGGCGCCGACGACGCTGCCGGGCCAGAAGACGACGACCACGCCGGACGGGCGGGGCAAGCTCGCGGGCGACCCGCTGCGGATGGCGGAGATCGTCAGCCAGATCGACGGGCCGATCTACGTGGAGCGGTGTGCGCTCTTCGACGCCAAGCAGCGGATGCGGGCGAAGAAGGCGATCAAGAAGGCGCTGACGCTCCAGGTCGAGAACCGGGGGCTCGCGTTCGTCGAGATCCTCTCCGAGTGCCCGACCCACCTGAAGATGACGCCCGTCGAAGCCGAGGAATGGGTCAAGAACGAGATGACCAGGTACTTCCCGCTGGGCGTCAAGAAGGACGAGACGGTCGAGCCCTGGTTCGACCTCGGCACGCCGACGTTCAAGGCGGACGACGTCGTCCGGGTCCTCGGCGGCACCAACACCAAGCCGACTCGCTTCGGCGACGGTTTCCCCGCCCACGTTGACGAGCGGGACATCGAGATCAAGTTCGCGGGCGCGGGCGGCGACGGGGCCCAGACCATCGCCATGCTGACCACCAGGACCGCGATCAATGAGGGGTGGGACTCGACCCACATCCCGAGCTATGGCCCCGAATCTCGCGGCGGCACGTCCTACGCCGACGTGCACATCGCGCATGATGAGGTGCTCAGCCCGTCGTCGCCCCACCCGCACCTGCTCGTCGCGTTCAACGCCCCGAGCCTCGACAAGTTCGGGCCGACCGTGCGGAAAGGCGGCACGATCGTCTACGACTCGAGCGTGATCGACAAGACGCCCGAGCTCGACAAGAGCATCCGCCTCGTCGGCGTGCCCTGCACCGAGATTGCCCAGGAGCTGGGCAAGCGGATGGTCAAGAACGTGGTGGCGCTCGGCGCGATGCAGGCGGCGACCGACCTGTTCCCGGCGGAGAGCTTCCTCGCGACGCTGCGGCAGGCGCTCAAGGCGAACTGCTCCGTGCTGGACCTGAATGAGGAGGCGTTCGCGCGGGGGCAGGCCGCGTGCGAGGGGGTGCTGCACCACGCGTGAAATCTCCTCCCCTGTCACCGACGGGGGAGGTGGGCGAGCGAAGCGAGGGCGGAGGGGTTCCTCGGTCGTCCTTGGGCTTTCGTTTCGAGGCACCCCCTCCGCCTCCGCCCATCCTGCGGATGGACTCCGGCACCTCCCCCGTCGGTGACGGGGGAGGAGAGTTAGCCTTCAATACTCCATGGCGACCGAGATCGAACGCAAGTTTCTCGTCGACGGGCCCCTCGGATTCGATGGGCCCGGGCGGGTGATGCTCCAGGGCTACATCGCCCTCGACGCCGACGGCACCGAGGTGCGCCTGCGCCGCGAGGCGGGGCTGAACACCCTCGCGTTCAAGCGGGGCGGGGGGATGGTCCGCACGGAGATCGAGATCGATATCGACGATGACAAGGCCGAGGCGTTGTGGGCCCTGACCGAGGGCCGCCGGCTGAGCAAGAGCCGGTACATCCGCCCGTATCTCAACCATCGCGTCGAGATCGACGTCTATGGCGGGGCGCTCTCGGGGCTGCTGGTTGCCGAGGTGGAGTTCGAGAGCGAAGAGGCCGCGAAGGCCTTCGAGCCGCCCGAGTGGTTCGGGCGGGAGGTCACGGGCGATGCCAAATTCCGCAACAACGCCCTGGCGAGGCTGAGCGAACCGCCCTCCCTCACGGATTGAACGAGCCCCGGGCGCGAGCGACGGGTCAGAATCGCAGGGGCCTTGGCGCCGTCGCTGGCGCTCAGGCCACCTTCCGCCTTGCATTCCGGCCTGGTCCCTGGTCCCTGGTCCCTGGTCCCTGGTCCCTGGTCACACCATCGTCATCCCGCCGTCCACCGTGATCACTTGGCCCGTCAGATACCCCGCCTCGTCGCTGGAGACATAGCTCACCGCGGCCGCGATGTCGGTGGGCTTGCCCAGGTCGCGCACCGCGAGCAGGCCCTTGATGTGGTCGACCACGGGCTGCGGCAGGTCCTTGGTCATGTCGGTCTCGATGTAGCCCGGGGCGACCACGTTCGCGGTGACACCCTTCGTGCCAAGCTCGCGGGCGATCGTGCGCGTGAAGCCCACCAGCGCCGCCTTGCTCGCGGCGTAGTTGGCCTGACCCGCGTTGCCCACCAGCCCGCTCGTCGAGGCGATGCTGACGATCCGCCCGAACCGGCCTTTCATCATGGGGCGGGCCGCGGCCCGGCAGGCGACGAACGCGGATCGCATGTTGACGCGCATCACCTCGTCGAACTCCTCGTCGCTCATGCGGAGGATGAGGTTGTCGCGGGTGATGCCCGCGTTGTTGACGAGGATGTCGAGCCGGCCCAGGTCCTTGACCACGCCCTCGATCGCGCCCGCGAGGGCTTCGCCGTCGCCCACGTCGACGGCGCAGACGCTCGCGGCGCCGCCGTTGGATTCGATCGACGACTTGAGGTCGTTGAGCGGGGCCTGGCTGCGCGAGGCGAGCACGACGTGCCGCCCGTCGGCGGCGAGCCGCTCGGCGATGGCCCGCCCGATCCCCCGGCTGGCCCCGGTGACGAAGGCGACGCGTTGTTCGGTCATGGCATCTCCATTGGTCTGGGCGTCAGGCCCGCGTTCGCGGACTCATGAAAGGAGCCCTGAGCGTGAGCGACGGGCCGGGCGTGCCGGGGCGTGCCGGGGCGTGCGGATGCACTTGGTCTTTGGTCCGTCGCTAACGATCGGGGCTCTGGTTGTTCCGAAACGAGGACGGGTGTGCTGTTCGAGGTCGCCGGCGATCCGGCAATGTCACCCGTCGTGGATCTTCTGCATCTCTTCCCGCGAGACGCCGAGCGCCTTCGCCATGGCGTCCAGGATCTCGTCGTCGTCCCAGGCTTTCCCTAACGAGGGGCCGACGGCGGTCTTGATCTGCATCATGAGCATCTTCACCACCATCGAACTCGGGCGAGAGCCGTCTTCGACGAGCTTCTTTCCCTGGTCAAGGAGCTTATTGACCATATCCTCGGAGATGTTGATCCCCGCGGCCTTCGAGATCGCGGCGTAGTCGGTCTGCTCCTTGAGCTTGTCGTAGTCGCGGCCCAGCAGGTTCCGCATGGTTTCCTGCGAGAAATACGCCGCCACCGCCGCGTCGGGCCCGCCCGGGAAGGCATCGGTGCTCGGCGCCGGTGAACCCGCCGCGTCCGACGGCCCCCAGCCCGCCGCCGAGGCATAGGCGGTCATCGAATCCCCATCCCAGTCCGCCGCGCGAGGGCGAGTCCCGTCGGCCGTGGAGAGCGGGCTCATCACCCAGCCGCCGTCGGTCGCGTGGGCCTCCCAGCCCAGGGTGTACGCCCCGTCGGGCGACTGCACCGCGAGCACGAAGTCGGCCGAGGTCGGGTGCTCGTCCTCGTCGGGCGTCTGCTCGAGGAAGACCAGACGCACCGCCTGGATGTCGCCGGTCGACTCGAACCAGGTTCCGTCGCCCACCATCCCGTCGAGGATGCCCCGGCTGTCCATGTTCAGCATGGTGCCGAACGCCGTGTCGTCGCCCGCCGCCAGCGCCTCGGCGAAGTTGATCACGGCCTGGGCCAGGCTCTTGTCGTACGGCGCCTTCTCGGCTGGGAATTGCAGCCGGCTGTCGGTGTCGGCCATCAACGCCGCGACCGAGACGCGCGGGGGCTTCGGCGGCGGGGGCGGGGGCGCCTTTTTCGGCGGGGGCGGGGGCGGCGGGGGCTTGCCGCAGCCCGAGGGAAGCAGCGCCCCCAGCGCGAAGAGCGTCAGGCCGATCGTGAGAATGCGTTTGCTTCGCGTGCGTTTCACGGTGTTCACCCTGTCTTGCTGGTCTCAGGCGGGGGTGTCGTGGCTCGTGACCTTGACCTCGCGGTCGATCCGGCGCATCAGCCCCGCGAGCGTCTTCCCGGGGGCGAGCTCGTAGGGCACCGCGCCCGATCGAGGAAGGATGTGCTCGTTGATGTACGAGCAGTCCGCGGCCCACCGCACGGGGCTGGTGAGCTGCTCGATCAGACGCTCGGCGATGCTCGCCGGTTCCGTCGCGTGCGGGGCGCCGGTCACGTTGCTGAGCACCGGGCAGCGGGGTGTCGTGATCTCGACCGATTCGAGCGCCGCCCGCAGGCGGTCGGCCGCGGGGGCCATCAGGGGCGAGTGGAACGCGCCCGCGACGGTCAATCGCGTCGCCTTGAGCCCCGCCTCGCCCGCGAGTTGCTCCGCGAGATCGCAGGCCGCCACCGACCCCGAGATGACCACCTGCCCCGGCGCGTTGAAATTCGCCGGCACCAGCACGCGGTCGCTCTCGGGCTCATCCTTGAGGCGGCCTACGACCCGTTCGCACAGCTCGCTCGCCGAGTCCTCGTCCGCCCCGATCAGGGCGACCATCGACGAAGGCGAGGCTTCCGCGGCGTCCTGCATCGCCCTGCCCCGCAGGGCGACGAGCTTGAGCCCGTCCTCGAACGAGATCGCACCCGCGACGTGCAGCGCGGTGTACTCGCCCAGGCTCAGCCCCGCGGCCGCCGCGAGGGGGGCGTCGGCGGGGTCATGCCCCGCGACGGCGCACACGCCGTGCCAACTGGCGACGGAGGTAACATAGATCGCGGGCTGGGCGGCGTCGGTCTTGTTCAGCCGCTCGGCGGGCCCGTTGAAGCACAACTCGCTGAGGGGCATCCCCAATGTGTCGCCCAGCACGGCGTCGGCCCGGTCGAACACGGCCCTGGACTCGGGGTGGGACGAGGCCCACGCCTTGCCCATGCCGACGGCCTGGGCGCCCTGCCCCGGGCAGAGGATGGTCATCGGACTACTCATGCGGCGATCGTAGCGGTCGCGGGGGGAGGACGCCGGGGCTGCGGATCGCGGCTCAGGGCCTGTAGATGACGAAGCTGAAGGGCCTGTCCACGGGCGACCAATCCATCCGGCCCAGGCTGTCATTCCCGATCGCCCCGGTGTTGAAGATCACGTTGGAGCCGTTGATCTCGTACTCGACGATCGAGACTTTCCACGGCACCCCGCCTTCGGCCGTGGCGATGACGATGTCGGTCTCCTGAAGCGACCAGCCGAGGGCGTTATCGATGTGGTACCAGCCGGGGTAGGATCCGGCACGGAGGTTCGGGCTGGTGACAGTCCCGTCCGCCGCGACTTTGCCGTAGGAGATCGGCGCGCTGATCCCGTCCGGGCCCATCCTGACCGGCCCGCCCGCGGGGTTGAGATAGAGCGTCGACTCGGCCCCATCGTATCGGGCCTGGATCTCGTCCTGATCGGCCACGATGTTCCTCGCCACCGTGTCGCCGAGGAGGAGGAGCCCGCCGCCGGCGAGCGAGGCGTCGGCGCTGCCGTTCGCGCGGATCGCCGGTGTCCCGCCGTTGGCGAGCACGTCGAGGCGGTAGCGCGGCGAGGTCATGCCGATGCCGAGATCGCCGCCGAGCGCCTGCATGTAGCTGTCGGCGCCGCTGCTGCTGATGAAGGCGGATTGTTCCAAGAGGCCGGTCGACTCGCGGATCTTGAGATCGCCCGTCACCTCGATCCCGCTCGTCATGATCCTGAGCTGGGCGTACGTCGCCGGATTGACCCGCAGGAACATCGAGCCCGTCGTCGAGGCCGCGTGCGAACCGGAGACAGACGCCCAGACCGTGTCGTCCTCACCGACGAAACTCAGGCTGCCAAGCTGCGTGTTGATGCCGTAGGCGTCGACAGACTTCAACCTGATGGTCGAACTTGTGACGGGGCTGCTGTCGGTCGTCACGAGGTCGAACGACGCGCCACCGCTCTCGATCGCGAGGTCGGCCTGGGGATTTGTCGTGCCGATGCCCACCCGCCCGGCGTCGTCGACATAGATCCCTCGCGTCTGGACCGAGTAGGGCGAGCCCGTGATCTGCGTGCGCGGCGTCAACGTCGTCCCGTTGACCACGATCTCCAGCCAACGAGCACCGTTCCCGAACGCCACCGTCCCGAAGTCGAGCTCGACGGTGAACAACCCGTCGGCAACCGCGACCCCGTTGTGGGTCAGCATCGTCCCGATCTGTGTCCCGCCCGAGACGGCGTCCCACAGCCCGAACTGGAAGTCGAAGCTGCCGTCGGCCGGGCTGCCGGCCTCGGCCAGTTCGCCCTGGTAGGTGAACGCCGTGTC
The DNA here is from genome assembly GCA_023898685.1 of Phycisphaeraceae bacterium. Classification (GTDB taxonomy): domain Bacteria; phylum Planctomycetota; class Phycisphaerae; order Phycisphaerales; family UBA1924; genus UBA1926. The sequence continues at coordinate 981,839 of CP060234.1, read as the reverse complement.
GCTCTGAGCGCGGGCATGGGCCAAGATCGCGGTGACGGCAATGACGAAGACGACTTGGATGTACTTGTTCATTGTGCGGATTCCTCTCGGACACTGCCGGGGTGGTCAATCATCTCTTCGAGCTGCCTGATCCGCCGTTCGAGGCGTTCAACCTCGGCGGCGTGCTCCGCTCGCAACGCCTTCACGGCCTCGACGAGCAGCGGGGTGAGCTTCGAGTAGTCCATGCCGACCGCGTCGACACCGTTCTCTTCGTAGTTGACGATCTCGGGGAGGACCTGGCCGACTTCCTCGGCGATCATGCCGACGTCGTGGTGCCCGCCGTGAGCCTCGTCCCAGTCGTAGTAGACGCCGCGGATCTGTGCGATCTTGTCGAGCGGGTCGGGGATCGGCTCGATGTTGGACTTCCAGCGGATCGAGGAGGATGAGCCGTAGTTGACTCCTGCGCCACCTGCGAAGAAGTCGTATGCGCCGGTATCGCCGTACCCTTCTACGCCGTTGCCCCCTGCGATTCCGATCGCCTTGATTGCCGTTGAACCGCTCTGAAATGCCTGTGCAAGCAGCGCGATGCCACCGGCGTTGTTGTACGCGTACATGCCGACCCCATCAGGGGAGTTGGACTCACCCAGCACGCCTGAGTTGAAACCTGAAGGCGCGCCGGAATGTCCGTAGATCGCTGTGCCGCCGCTTCTATCGGTGAACGCGTGGATGCCATTCGGCTCGTTCTCGTCTCCAACGACATGCAAACGACCATCGAACGGTGTGGTGGTGCCGATCCCAACATTCCCAGAAGATGTCACGGTGAGACGCGGGAGCGCGACCAGGGGGCCTGTATATGTCGCGAGCGAGATCGACCCACCCGCGAAGTTGCTGAACCAGAGATGATTTCCACTGGGCTCCATCGAGGAGATGTATCCGGATGGATGACCGATCGTGAATCGTTCGGAGCCGACATCGCCCTGCACATCGAGCTTGTGCGTCGGCGTGTCGGTGCCGATGCCGAGGTTGCCGCCGAGCATCTGGAGGTAGCTGTCGGCGCCGTTGGCGTGCAGCTCGCCGGCGGTGCTCAGGTCGGTGCCCCGGACCAGTTGGAGGTTGTCACGCACACGCACATACGAAGGCGTGATGTACATATGTGACACCTCCCCCGGCGTCACGTTGAATGTCAGCGTCCCGCTCACCCCGCCCAGGACGGCGCCGGTGATCGACGCCTGGCTTACGCCGTCCGGATCGAGGAAGTTGATCTGCCCCATCGGCCGGGCCAGACCCGGGGCACGCCCGTCCTGAAGCTCGATCGTCGAGGTGGTAGCCGGGCTGGTATCCGTCGAGGTCAGACGCAGCGACGGCGCCTCGGCTTCGATGTGCAGATCCGCCTGCGGGCTCGTCATGCCGATGCCCACCCGCCCGGCGTCGTCGACGTAGATCCCCCGCGTCTGGATCGAGTACGGCGAGCTTGTGATCGCCTGCCGAGGCGTCAGGGTGAACCGGGTCGGGTCGCCGGCTTCGCCCATGCTGATCTCGAGCCAGCGGTCGGCGCCATCAAACGCCGCGGCGCCGAAGTCGAGCTCGACGGTGAACACCCCGGCGTCGACCGAGACGCCCAAGACCTCAACGGCCGACCCGACCTGGCTCCCGCCCTCGAACGCGTCCCAGAGCGCAAAGTCCATGTCGAACGATCCGCTGGCCGCGGAGCCGCCCCGCCTGAGTTCACCCTGGTAGGTGATCGACGTCTCGGACGCGATCGCGGACGCGGCGAGACACATCGCCACGATGATCGCCTGGAACACGGGCCACTTCACGGCACACCTCCGCCTCTCCGGTCGGCACGGGCTCACACACCGGGCAAGCGGATCGCCTATCGGACGGTCTGCCCACGGCGACCGCGGCGTGCCCTCATCAGATAAGCGAGATTGAACCGGGCCGCCCTGGCTTGTTCAAGCAAAAACTCATTGCTCGATCGTTTATCAGAGCTGCCAGAGACTGCTCGACCAAGTCAGCCCCGCGCCGAAGGCGACGAGCATGACCCTGTCGCCCTCCTTGATCGTGCCGTCGCGCCACAGCTCGCCCAGCAGGATTGGCACGCTCGCCGCGGAGGTGTTTCCCACGCGGTCGATGTTCACCGCCATCTTCTCGGGCGGGATGCCGAACCGCTCGCGGGCCGCCTCGAGGATGCGCACGTTCGACTGGTGGCAGACGAACTGGTCGACGTCGTCGGCCGTCAGCCCGGCCTTCTCGAGCGTCTCGCCGATCAGGTCACTGAACGTGCCCACCGCGAAGCGGAAGACAGACCGCCCGTTCATCCGCATGATGCCCAACGGCAGGATCGAGTGGTCGTCGCCCTCGGGGAAGTCGCGGTCGTGCCGGGGGATGTAGAGGTCGGTCCACTTTGCCCCGTCGGATCGCATCGACTGGGCGAGCAGGCCCTTGGACGTGTCGCCGGTCGGGCTCAGCATCGCGCCGCCGGCGCCGTCGCCGAAGAGGATCGCCGTGCCCCGCCCGCGCGTGGAATACTCGACATACTGGGTGAGGTGCTCGGTCCCGATCACGGCGATGTTCTTGTACGCCCCGCCCCTGATGAGGTCGTGGGCGATGTTCATGCCGTAGACGAAACCTGAGCAGGCGACCGTCATGTCGAACGCGCCGGCGTTGGTCGGTCCGAACTCCGGGTCGGCCGCGAGATCACCGAGGATCTGGCAGGCCGTCGACGGGCAGGACATCCACGAGCCGACGGTGGCGAGGATGAGCAGGTCGAGCTCGGCGGGCTTGACCCCGGACTGACGGAACAGGTCCTTGAGCACGTTGGTGGACATCTCGCGCACCGACTCGGCGTCGGCACACACGTGACGCTCGCGAACGCCGGTCCGCTGGACGATCCAGTCGTCCGAGGTGTCCATCACCTTCTCGAGGTCCGCGTTGCTGAGGATTCTCTCGGGGAGGTAGTGCGCGGTCGCGGCAATGCGGACACCCATCGGCGTGGTCGGTCCGGGCATGGGATTCCCCCAAGCGCCAGCGGAATGCGGCGTGACAGAGAGTCTAGGCGGGAGGCGCGCCGGGGCCGGGTCAGTCGGCGTCGGTCGGCACGCAGACCCGGTCCAGTTCCCCCAGCCGGTCGGTGATGTGCCGGTTCACGTCGTGGGCCACGAAGTCGCGGGCGTTGCGGATCGCCGCCCGGATAGTCCTCGCCTCGCTCGAGCCGTGGGCGATCATCATCGCCCCGTTTACGCCCAGGAGAGGGGCGCCGCCGTATTCGTGGTAGTCGTTCTTGGCGTAGATCTGTTTGACCACAGGCTCGAACTGGATGGCCAGGTTCGGGTCGAGTTCGAAGATCTCCTGGGCGATCGCCTGGAACAGGCTCTTGGCCATCCCCTCGGCCATCTTGAGCACCGTGTTGCCCACGAACCCGTCGGTGATGATCACGTCGGCGGCGCCGGCGAAGAAGTCGCGGCCCTCGACGAACCCCGTGAAGTTGATCCCGGGGGTTGCCCGCAGCAGGTCGCGGGCCGACTTGACCAGGTCCGATCCCTTGGCCTCCTCCGACCCGATGTTCATCAGGGCGACGCGCGGGCTCTCGATGCCGAGCACCTCCCGTGCGTACACATCGGCCATCACGCCGTACTGCCAGAGGTGCGTCCCGCGGGGCTCGGGGTTCGCCCCGGCGTCGCACAGCACGATCGGCCCGTGGAAGGCCGGGATGGTTACCGCGATGCCGGGGCGGTGCACGCCCGGCAGCCGCTTCATGTGCATGATCGCCGCGGCCACGCAGGCCCCGGTGTTGCCCGCCGAGATGACGACGTCGACGGCCTGGTCCGCCTTGCTCGAGCCGAGCAGGGCCATCTTGACGATCGAGGATTCGGTCCGTTGGCGGACGGCCCGCGTCGGGGCCTCGTCCATCGGGATGACCTCCGGCGCATGGACGATCGTCACGCGCGGATCGGAAACACCCCGCTCGGCGAGGTGCTCGCGGATCACGCCCTCTGGACCGATCAGGATCAACTCATCGTCGGCTGCGAGCACGTCCAGGGCGTCGAGGCTGCCCTTGAGGATCGCGTCGGGGGCGTGGTCGCCGCCCATGACATCGACGGCCAGACGCATTGGTGCTCGCCTTCCTGGTCGAAGAGGAATCAGACCCGGTCGACGCCGATGCCCAGCTTGGGCACCGAGATCCGCAGACCGGCCCGGACGTACCCGGAATCCTTGCTCACCCGGTGGTGCCGCTTGGGCATGCCGCTCAGCGGGCACACCGTGGACGTCATCGCCTTGAGAGCATCGTGTGAGCGGCGCCGGCGCGAACGGCCGTGACTCTGGCGTTGGGCGGGAAGCATGGCGGACAGACTCCTGTTGGCGCGACCCCGCGGGCCGGCGCGACATACGCACTCGATTGGTACCTGGATGCGCGAACCAACGGCCGCGATCAGGCGGAAACGCTAGGTCAGGCCGACCGGGGGGTCAAACAAGGGCCCGGTACACCTTCCCTGACGAGAAAGTGGCGGTCCAAGTGAATAATATGGATCAGGAAGTCCTGTCTGGGCCGCGCGGCCGGCGGACCGGACGGGCCGGTGCCGTGAGGCGACCGAATGATCGGAGTATGATCGGATGTGCGCGGGGTCGATGACCCAATCTGCGGGTCCCCGAAGCGAGGCCGTGCCAGTGGACATTCCGTGTCGAATCGATCTCGGCATGGTTGGCTCGACCAACGACGAGGCCAGACGGTGGGCCGCGGAGAATCCCGACGCCTGGGCCGCGGTTGTCGCCCGCGAGCAGACGGCCGGGCGGGGTCGGCTCGGTCGTGCCTGGGCCTCACCCGAGGGTGGCGCGTGGATCACACTGGTATGCCCCGCGCCTTCGCAAGGGGTGGCGAGCCCGGCCGCGCTCGTCGCGGGCGTGGCGGCGTGCTCGGTGATCGAGCAGGTGATCCCCGGAATCCCGACACCCAAGATCCGTTGGCCGAACGACCTGCTGATCGAGGGCCGCAAGGTGGGGGGGCTGCTGGGCGAGACGGCGGTTATCGACCGCAGGCCGACGCTGCTCCTCGGGATCGGGGTCAACGTGAACAACCGGGTTGACGATGACTTACGGACACCCGCGGTGAATCTCGCGGCGCACGCGGATGGGCCCGTCGATCTGCCCGCGTTCGTCGACGCGCTGGCCGACCGGGTGTCGCGTAGGGTGGCCGGGTTCTTTGGGTCGGGCTGGACGGACGACCTCAGCAAGAGCCTCAACAAACGCCTGGCGGATCGCGGCCGCCGCGTGCGGCTCGAGGGGGCGGGTGAGCCGATCGCGGGCGTGCTGATCGGGGTCGGCGCGGGTGGTGAGCTTCTGCTGGAGATCGACGGTGAACGCCGAGCATTCGTTTCGGGGGAACTGAGCTGCCGCGGGCTGGAGTAGGCGCCCGCCGCGAGAGGAAGTGCTTCGATGAACGAGCGAGTTCCGTTTCCGGTGCTGACGCCCGAAGAGGCGGCGGCGATGATTCACGACGGCGATTTCGTCGGCTTCTCGGGCTTCACCGCCGCGGGGTCGGCGAAGGCCGTCCCTCGCGCGCTCGCATCGCGGGCCCACGATCTGCACCAGGGGGGCGAACCCTTCCGCGTGCGGGTGCTGACCGGCGCCTCGACGAGTGACGACCTCGACGAGGCGCTCGCTCGCGAGAACGCGATCTCGTGGCGGGCGCCCTACCAGTCGAGCCGCACGCTGCGCAAGCGGATTAACAACCAGGAGACGAGCTTCCTCGACATCCACCTCTCGCACCTGCCGCAGATGCTCGACTACGGCTTCCTGGGCACGGTGAACACGGCGGTCGTCGAGGCGACGGACGTGACCGCGGACGGGCGGATCTATCTCAGCTCGTCGGTCGGCGTCTCGCCGAGCATCCTCGCGCACGCGGAGCAGATCATCGTCGAGCTGAACGGGTACCACTCGCAGCGGCTGTGGGAGATGCACGACATCCGCCGCCTGCCGAGGCCGCCGCACCGCAACCCGATCCCGATCGAGTACCCGCTCTCGCGGATCGGCACGCCGTTCTGCTCGGTGAACCCGGAGAAGATCGTGGGCGTGGTGCACACCGACGAGCCCGACGGTGTTCCCAGCTTCAGCCCTCCCGATGAGATCTCGACGAAGATCGGGCAGCACATCGTCCGGTTCCTGCTCGATGAGATGCACGCGGGGCGGATGCCGAAGGATCTGCTGCCGTTGCAGGCGGGCGTGGGCAACGTGTCCAACGCGGTGATGGCGGCGCTCGGGGCCGACCCCGAGATCCCGCGATTCGAGATGTACACCGAGGTGATCCAGGACGCGCAGATCGCGCTGATGCGCGACAACAAGCTCACGGGCGCCTCGACCAGCGCCATGGCGCTCTCCGACGGCATGATGCGCACGGTCTATGACAACATGGACTTCTTCGGCCCGCGCATCGTCCTGCGTCCCCAGGAGCTGACCAACCATCCGGGCGTCGTCCGCCGACTGGGCGTCATCGGCATCAACACCATCCTCGAGATGGACATCTACGGCTGCGCCAACTCCACGCACGTCTGCGGCACCCAGCTCATGAACGGCATCGGTGGGTCGGGCGACTTTGTCCGCAACTGCTACCTCTCGATCCTCCAGGCGCCCTCGACCGCCAAGGACGGCAAGATCTCGACCGTCGTCCCGATGTGCTCGCACGTCGACCACAACGAGCACTCGGTCAACGTGCTCGTCACCGAGCAGGGACTCGCCGATCTGCGGGGCCTGGGCCCTGTCGAGCGGGCCGAGCGGATCATCGAGAAGTGCGCTCACCCCGAGTATCGCGACTATCTGCATGGTTACGTCGAGCGGTCGGAGATGGGGCACATCCGCCACGACCTCGGCCACTGCTTCGACCTGCACCGGGCCTATCTGGAGACAGGAGACATGCGCGCGGCGTTCGGCGCGGCGGTGTGAGCGGTTCGAAGGAGGCCGGCGGATCGATCTGAGGGATGCCGCGACTCGCCGTCCGCGGCGCGGTCGCGCGATCGCACGGCGTGCAAGCCCTCGTCGGGACACTGCTGCGCCGAAGACGGCGAGCAGCGGCGTCCTTTCCTGATGAGCCGCGGGCGCGAGCCCGTGGAGCGGTGTTGACTCTTCGCGTCACGGGCCTTGCCGGTCGAGCGCCGGGATCGGGAACAACTCGGAGGGGAAGCGCGACTCGCGCATCAGTTGCTCGGCCTGCGCGACGATCTCCGGTCGATCGCCCGCGACGTCGGTTGACTCCGTCGGGTCGTGCATGATGTCGTAGAGTTCGAGCGTCAGCCCCTTCTTGAGGTCGGGGCGGATCGCCTTCCACCGCCCCCCGATGAGCACCGCCTGCTGCTGCCGGCCCTCGGGGAACTCCCAGTACAGCACGTCGTGCACGCGCTGCTCGCCCGAACTCACGAGCGTCGGCAGAATGCTGAAGCCGTCGATGTCCACCGGGGCGTGGCCCCCCGCGGCCTCGATGATCGTGGGCAGCAGGTCGATCGACTGGGCAATGAGGTCCGATTCGTAGCCCACCCCGATATGCCCGGGCCACCACGCGATCAGCGGCTCGCGGATGCCGCCCTCGTAAAGATTGGTCTTGAAGCCCCGCAGGTCGCCGAGCGAATCGAAGAACACCCGGTCGACGCCGCCCGCGAAGGTCGTTCCGTTGTCCGACGTGAACAGGATGATCGTGTTGTCGAGCTGACCGGACTTCTCGAGTGCCACCCTGAGCCTGCCCACCGCCTCGTCGAGAAAGCTGATCATCGCGGCATAGGTCGCCCGGGGTCGAGGATTGGGCAGGTAGCCATTCCGGCCGAGGTAGGGCTCGGCGTCCCATGAGCGCGGGTACCGGTCGACGAAGTCCTGTGGCGCCTGGAGCGCAACGTGCGGGATGATGCTCGCGTAGTAGACGAAGAACGGCGCGTCGCGGCCGTCCTTCGCCCGATCGGCGATCCATCGCTCGGCTTCCTTGATGATTTGCTCGGGCGCGTAGTCGCCGCCCGCGAAGCGGCGGGCATACTCCGCCTCGTCCTCGAGCGGCGCGTCGATCCGCTGGTGGGCGGAGAAGTAGCGGTTGCCTCCCAGCACGTCGACGTCGTGGTTGCGCCAGAGGTGGGTCGGGTAGTAGTTGTGGGCGACGCGCTGGCAGAGGTAGCCGTAGAAGTGGTCGAAGCCCTGATAGCAAGGGTGCCCCGTGCTGCCGGGCCCGCCCAGACCCCACTTGCCGAACGCCGCGGTGTCGTAGCCGAGGTCCTTGAGCCGCTCGGCGAGCGTGACCATCTCGGCCGGTAGCGGCTGCTGTCCCTCGTGATCCTCGGGGCCCCACCCACCTACCTCCTTGTTGCCCCGGATGAACGCGTGCCCCGTGTGCATCCCCGTGAGCAGCGAGCACCGCGACGGGGCGCACACCGTGCTCGCGGAGTAGAACCGCGTGAACCGCATCCCCTCGGCCGCGAGGCGATCGATGTTGGGCGTGAGGATCTTTTCCTGCCCGTAGCAGCCCAGCTCGTACAGCCCCAGATCGTCGGCGAAGACGAGGACGATGTTGGGCCGATCCGCGGCGTGGGCGAGTCCCGAGATCACCAGCATGAGCAGGAGCGTGAGCCCGCCGAGTCTGGCGCCGAATCCACCCCACGGAGTCGAGTGATCGTCCTGTGCAGGATTGAAGGAATGCTGCGGCATGGCCGCAGCGTACCGGCTCAGTTGTGGCTCGGGTTGACCGGGGGCTCGCCGCCGATGCGGTGCAGACGGGGCTCGGGCAGGTCGCGGACCTCGAGCGGGGCCTGGTCGCGCGTGACGATGAACTTGAACGAGTTCACATCGCCCGTAACGCGGACGAGGTAGGGCCCGTCGGCCCCGAACTCGAGCCACTGGGCCTCGTTGGCCCCGACCCCGACGGGGCGGACGCCCAGCCGGAAGGCGGCATTGCCGTCACCTTCGTGCGAAACGGCAAAGCCCTGGACCGCGCCCGCGTCGATCCGCTCGTCCTGATAGATGATCTGCTCGGGCTCGGTCGTCTTGACGTCGACGAGGACCGGCGACGCGGTCTCGTTCATCACCGTCATCCGTGTCGCCTGCGTCGCCTGGCACCCGCCCAGAAGGCCCGCGGCGAGCACCGAGAAGGCGATGGCGGCGGTCGTGTTCAGTCGCATGAGGCCCCTCCGTTCATAGTCTGTCCCCCCGTCATCGGCGATCCGGCTCGTGGATCTCGATTTCCTCGATCGTCGTGCGGCGGGCGATCACCCTTTTTCTGGGGTCCGGGGGCTCGGACGGGCCCGGGTTCCGATCCGCCGGCAGATCGGCCGCGGGCCCGCCACGCAGGCCCGAGAGGAACCCGGAACGGATCCGCCCGGCCCAACGACCCAGCTTCCGCATCGGGTTGACGCCGCCCTCCTGCATCAGTGCAGTCTAGAGCGGCAACCGGAGCCGCGAATCGCCGAAGAATGGGGTATGGCCGAGCCCGAAGAACGTGAGCTGTTCCGCGAGGTGCAGCCCATGCACCAGAACATGATCGTCCGCTTGGTGATGCCCTTCGAGAGCATCATGGTGGTCGCGATCATCCTCCCGCTCGCGTTGGGCCCTTCGCGTCAGCAGTGGGTCGAGTTGGTGCTCGTCATGATCGTGTGCGGCCTCGCCTTCCCCTATTGGATCATGACCCTGAAACTGACCACAGTGGTCACCGACCGCAGGCTGTGGGCCCGATTCTGGGTCATTCCGGCGCGAGACGTTCCGCTGGAGACGATCACGAGCGTCGAGTCGATCAAGTACAGCCCGATCGGCGACGCGGGGGGGTGGGGCGTGCGCGGGAGTAGAAAGTTCTACCGCGTGTACAACGTCTCGGGCGACCGGGGCGTGCACGTGCGGTTCGGCGAGGGCAAGCGGGACCACTTCCTCGTGGGGTCGCGCCGGCCCGATGAGCTGGCCGAGGCGATCGAGTTGGGCCGGTTCGCCGCGACGAGCTGAGGGAACTCCCGCTGGAGGTGCGGCGCGGGGTGTCGGTCCGGCGCGCGCGTGGTGTGTATTCTTGCCCTGACCCGTGAGGATGCACCGACATGCGGATCCGCTGGAAGCTGACCATCCTGCTGCTGGCGGTCTCGCTCGTGCCGCTGGTCACGCTCAAGGTGGTCGACGGGCGGGCGATCCGCAGGCTCTCCGATCGCGTGGTCGATCAGGTGACCGCCACGGTCTCGCGTCGCGTTGAGCACGAGCTGCTCCAGCACGTGCACGGGGCGGCCCTGCGCATGGAGATGGCGCGGAGCCGTGCTGAGCTTGTCGCCCGAACTCAGGCCGAGGGGTTCACCGAGGCACTGGCGCAGCCTCCATCGCGGTCGGCCGGCCCACCCGCGTGGGCGACCCCCGCCGCGTTCAAGGACGGGGGGGTCGCCGGTCTGAGGCCCCAGCCCGGATGGCCCGTGGGGGCCGAGCCCGCGCCGATGGTCAGCTATGACCGCGCCGTCGTCCTCATGGCGGGCGGTGAGCCCAACGCGGCGTCGGCCGATGCGCTCTCGAGCCGTGTCGGTCTGCTGAGGGCGCTCTCGGATGGCAACCGCGCCCGCGTCCGCAGCCAGTTCGTCTGCCTCGAGAACGGCGTGCACCTCTCCTTTCCGGGAAAGGACGGTCACTGGGGCGATTTCGACGGACGGCAGCGCCCCTGGTACACCAACGCGGTCGAGGCCGGCGGCATCGCGTGGACCGGCCCTTACCTCGACACGCCCACGGGCGAGCCCCGGCTCACCTGTTCGTTTCCGCTGAAACGCGACGACGGCACGCTGCTGGGCGTGACCGGGGTCGATCTTTCGCTCGATCAGGCGTTGTCGATGCTCGCGTTGCCGCCCGACCTGTCGCTCGGCGCGTCGTCGGTCGTCGTGATGCTCGATGAGGGGGGCGGGGCGAAGGTCGTCCTGAGGCAGTCCGACCGGGGCGACAGTGTCGAGCCGCCCGAGCCGACGCCCCTGACCGCCGACGACCCATCGAGCCTCGCACACCTGATCGACGACCTGAGCGCGGGGCGTGACGGCGTCATGCAGTGCCCATATCAGGGTGAGCCCTGCGTGTGGGCCTACGGCTCGCTCTCCCAGGGCATGGGCGTGGTCATGATCGTGCCGAGCCGCCGCGTCGACGCGATGGTGGAGGGCACGAGGCAGGACCTGCGGAGCCTCTCGCAAGACTCGATCCGCACCACGGCCGCCGCGGCGGTGATCGTGGTGCTGCTCGTTCTGGCGAGCGCGTATCTGCTCGCGCGGACGATCGCGAGGCCCATCCGCCGCCTGGCCGACGCGGCCGAGGCGGTGCGTCAGGGCGACCTCGCGGCGCGGGTGAGGATCAAGCCCAGGCGGGACGAGATCGGCAAGCTGGCGCGCACGTTCGACGCGATGGTGCCGGCGCTGGCCGACCGGTTGCGCCTCCGCGAAAGCCTCGCCTTGGCCAATGAGCTCCAGCAGGGGCTGCTGCCCAAGGAGCCGCCCCAGATTCCGGGGCACGAGGTCTTCGGTGTCTCGCACTACTGCGACGAAACGGGCGGCGACTACTACGACTACCTCCAGCCCGTCGTGCTGGGCGACGGGCGGTTCGGGCTCGTCGTGGGTGACGTGACCGGGCACGGCGTTCCGGCGGCGCTGGTGATGACCTCGGTGAGGGCGCTGCTCCAGAGCCACGCGGGGGAGTCGCAGAGCCCGGGCGAGTTGCTGGGCATCGTGAACACCGCGATCGCGCGCGACGCCGACCAGGGGCGGTTCATCACGCTCCAGCTCGTCGTGCTCGACACGCGGGCGGGCGAGATGCACGCTGCGAACGCGGGGCACGACCCGGGGTTGATCTTCCGGGCCGAGAGCGGGGTGTTCGACGAGCTGCCCCTGGGTGGCCTGCCCCTCGGGGTGGACGGCGGGGAGCGGTACGCGACGGAGGCGGTGCCCCCGCTCGCACCGGGAGATGTGCTGGTGATCGGCACCGACGGCATCTGGGAGACGCGGGACAAGGCCGGGCGGTTCTATGGCAAGGAGCGGCTCCGCGAGGCGATCCGCGAGCACACCGTGCAATCACCGCGGGAGATCGGCGAGGCGCTGCTCGCGGATCTCGACACGTTCCGGGCGGGGGCGGCACGTCTGGACGACGTGACGTTCGTGATCGTCAAGGGGACCGGGGCGGGCTGAGGGCGTCTACGCCCGCCCGTGGGTCGGCAGGCAGGGCTCGAGGAAATCGCTCCGTTCGCCCATCACGCGGGATGCCATCGCGAGCCCGCTGAGATAGGCCCCCTCGACGCGCGAGCCCATGCACCAATCACCGCACGCACCGATCAGGAGCTGGTCGTCCCAGAGGCAGCCGTCGCAGAGCGGGGCGACCGGGAACGCGTAGCGCCAGCGGTGGGTGTGGATCTCGGTCGGCTCGGACCGGGTGACGCCCGTTGCGCTGAAGAACGCATCGAGCATCTGCGCCCCGACCGCCTCGGCGTCGTCGTTGATGTGGTCCCGCGTCCACTCCTCTCCCGCGTGGAGCACCCAGCATTCGTCGCTTGTCCGGCCCGGCTTGCTCGACTCGCGGTCCATCCACGCGAGCACGCCCGCGTGCTCGTGCCGGGCGCCGATCGAGACGTTCGCCGCGTCGAATGCGATGGGCAGGCGGTTCGGGAAAACGACCGTGGCCGCCCAGGCCGGCGTCATGGGCACGGCTGACGCGACCGCGTGCAGGTGGGGCACTTCGGTGAGCAACGCCGCCGCATTGGGGGCGGGGACGGCGAGCGCAACCGCGTCGAACGCCGCGGCCTCGCCTTCATCATCCTGCACCACCCAGTGCGAGCCCGAGTGGTGAACCCCCGCAATGTTCCGACCCCTGTGCAGCGTGACGCTTGTGCCGAGCTGATTCGCCAGATCGATGATCGGAGCGCGCATCTCGGGCGTCCCGACATACCGTGTGGACTTGAATCGGTTGGGCCGGGCCACGCCGGGCCCGTCAATCATGACCAGTTCCGGGGTCCAGACCGCGGCCACGCCGCTCTTGAGCCACTCGTCGACCTGCCCGGCGAATCGCTCGTCGTGGACCAGAAACGCCCGCGTGCCGTGATCGGCGTGGCGGTCCGGGCCGAGCCGGCGCGAACTCATGCGGCCCCCGGGGGCCCGGCCCCGGTCGAAGAGGGTGACTCGGTGGTCGCGGGCTTGCAGGGCTCGGGCACAGGTGAGGCCCGCGAGCCCGGCTCCGATGATGGCCGCGTGCATGTCTTGTACCCCTGCCGTCGAAAAAAAGGACGGCTTGATCTCTCATCTTATCGGCGGTGCTCACTCAAGCGCCAGCACGAATCTCACTCTTCCTCAAAGGTAATCCGAGGCGCCGACGCCGGCCGTTGCGTTTTCTGAAGAAATGTCCGTTCTTTCTGCCGGCCTCGCTTTTCCGGGCCCGGATGCTGGCCGATCAGGTCCGAGAGCCGGGCCTGTTCGTTGCGCGTGCGTTCTCGTTGCGGGGGTTCCCGCACCTGTGCACGAAGGAATGACCCGAAGCAGGGGCTCGGCTCCGAGCATGGGCGTGCATCACACGCCTGTTTCCGGGTGATGCGGGCCGTCCGGAAAGTGTCACCCTACCCTCTCGGCCGAGGGCCGAAGGAGGCCTCGATGTCCATGGCAGTGCACCCCCACATCCCACCGGCGACGCACGAACTCGAACCCATGACGGGTGAGAAGCTGGTGCGTCCGTTCGCCCGATTCGCGCAGCTCTCGTCGGCGGGCGGGCTGGTGCTGTTGTTCTGCACGCTGGTCGCGATGATCTGGGCCAACTCCTCTTCCTGGCAGACCTACTTCGAGGTCATCGAGGCGCCGGTGCACATCGGGATTGGCGACTCGGTGCTCATGCAGCACGTGGCGCACGGGGAGGCCCCGAGTCCGATCAACTTCCAGACGTTTATCAACGACGCCCTGATGGCGATCTTCTTCCTGCTTGTCGGGCTGGAGATCAAACGCGAGCTGCTCGTGGGCGAGCTCTCCGACGTTCGCAAGGCCGCGATGCCGATCGCCGGGGCCCTGGGGGGCATGATCGCGCCGGCCCTGATCTTCACGGCGTTCAACTTCGGAAGAGAGAGCCTCCGTGGGTGGGGCGTTCCCATGGCGACCGACATCGCCTTCGCCGTCGGCATCCTCACGCTGCTGGGCAGCCGCGTGCCGAACAGCATCCGCGTGTTCCTGACTTCGCTCGCGATCGCCGACGACCTCGGGGCTTTGCTGGTCATCGCGTTCTTCTACACCGATCACCTCCAGCCGGTCTATCTGGGGTACGCGACCGCGCTGGTGCTGCTGCTCGTTCTGCTCAACCGCTTCGGGTTCAAGAGCGCGGTGTGGTTCATCGTGCCGGGCATCGTGCTCTGGTATTGCTTCTACGAGAGCGGCGTTCACTCGACCATCGCGGGCGTCGTGCTCGCGGCGACCATTCCGGTCAATCCGCGCGTCGACCGCAAGCGGTACGCCAGCTACACCCGGGCCGCGCTCGACACCTTCGAGGAGCACAACGACCCGACCCAGGACATCCGGACCAGCGGCACCCAGCGGGCCGCGGTGATGCGGATCAACGAGAACGGGCGGCTGGTGCTCCCGCTGCTCCACCGCATGGAATCGGCGATGCACGGCTGGGTGGCCTACCTCATCATCCCGCTGTTCGCGCTGGCCAACGCCGGGCTCCACCTCGAGGGCAGCTTCACCAAGGCGGTGGGCAACGCCGTCAGCCTGGGCGTCATCTTCGGTCTCGTCGTCGGCAAGCCCCTGGGCATCACCGCCGCGTGCTGGCTGCTCAGCAAGGCCGGGCTGGGCAAGCTGGGCAAGGGCGTGACGTGGAGGCACATGATCGGCGCCGGGTGCCTGGGCGGCATCGGGTTCACGATGGCCCTGTTCATCGCCACGCTGGGCTACCGGGAGCATCACGACTACCTCAACAACGCCAAGCTGGGCATTCTGCTCGCCTCCGGCATCTCGGCCATCATCGGCCTGAGCCTGCTGCTCACGTGCAAGCCGATCGCCGAGCCAGAGGTGGATGAAGAGGATTGAGCCTTTCGGGCTCGGAACGCAACAGGGGCCCGCGAGGGCCCCTTTCAGTTGACGGCTGAGACAAAGCGAGCTGCCTGATCCGAGTTGCGGGCGCGAGCAAGCGGACACGCCGACGTCTGTTCTGACGACCACCCCGCGTGCTCACGCCCGCGGCTCGGAAACTTCGTGGCGTTCGACTCGACGATGCCGGGTGTCGCCCGAGTCACTCCTTCGGCGCCCGCCTCAGCGCCACGGCCTCCCACGATTCGAGCGTGCCGTCCTCGACGATGAAGAACTGGTCGCCGGGCTCCAGCCGCTGCTCCTGCCACCCGCCGAACACGTCGTCGATGATCCGCACACGGAGGTAGATGGGCTCGAGCGGGTCGATCTTGAACGGGCCCATCGAGACCTCATCGCCGGGGCGCAGCTCGTGCATCGCGGGGTTGGACTCCGGCGCGAGGAACCGGTCGTGCCGGATCATCGCAACGACCGTCTTGTGGCTGTCGTTGCGGACCGTTGCGGAATAGCCGCAGCCGACGAGCGGGAGAACGGCGAGCGCGGCGAGGATGAGTTTGCGCATGTTGAGGTCCTGATGGTGCGTGTCCAGGAATGGGATCGTATCGCCCACCCGAACGAGCGTGTGCAATCGGCGCGGCTTTCGCTTGACAGGTCGGCGCGGTCGCCTCGGGCCGATTCTGGTCGTCGACGGCCGCGTGACCTGGCGCTGTTTGAGCGCCCTCGCCGCGGGCCATCGCTCGGTTTCGGGGTCGTGGCGGCGAGAATCGCCGGTATACTGCGAACATTCCGGAGGGACACCGCATGGCTCGAGCGAAGACCACGACCAACGAAGGCCACGACACCCCCACGCCGCCGCGGCGCACGAAGCCCTTCAAGGGCACGAATCTGCAGCTCGCTGATCCGTCGCTGCACGATGTGCGGGTGCATCATGAGGCGTACAAGCCGACGGGCGTGCAGGCGCAGGCGTACGCGACGGGCCACAACATCCACCTCGGGCCGGGGCAGGACAAGCACCTGCCGCACGAGGCGTGGCACGTGGTGCAGCAGAAGCAGGGGCGGGTGAAGCCGACGCGGAGCCTCTGAGCGGGCTTGTTCGGAGCGTGGAGCGCGAGCGAAACGATTCTGCTGCAGATCAGGCAGCGGCCCCCGTTTGTCGCGATGCAGTTCCACTTGGTCATTGAGGACCGCCGTTGCGCGTCGCAAACTACTGGCACCGGGCGAGCGTGACGGTCCCGTGGGGACAGGGCACCTTGACGCGCTCCGCGTGGGGTTGTTCGGACAAGAGCCCCGAGGCAGCGCGGGCTCACGCCGATGAGCGGGCGAGGGTGGCCTGCGGACGCTACCTCTCATCTGAGGAGCACAGGAGCCGCGCCGGCAAGCCCAACACCGAGTTCAGGGATTGGTACGACTACCCGGACCGCGCGTTGCCGGAATTGCTCGTCGAGACGTTTCTTGACGGGGGCGAGGTCGCGGGGGCGCTGACCGTCAACCGCTACGGCGCGACGATCCTGAACACGGCCCGCCTCGCGATCGTCGACGTCGATCTGCCGCGTGACAATCCCGGTGTGGGTGGGCTGTTCCGGGCACTCTTCGGGAAGAAGAAGGCGGAGGCGTCCTCACCCCGCGATCAGCGGATCGAGTCGGTCGCGGCCTGGGTGCGGGCGGGAGGCGGACGCGGGGCGCGTGTCTACGAGACCGCGGGCGGGCTGCGCCACATCCTGCTGGGCGAGGCGATGGACCCCTGCGCCGACGACACACGGCGGGTGCTACGCGGATTGGACGCCGATCCCATCTACGCCAGGCTCTGCAAGGGGCAGCGGTGCTACCGGGCCCGGCTGACGCCCAAGCCGTGGCGGGTGGGGATGAACGACCCGCACCTGAACTACGAGAAGCTGACGAGCATCGATCCGGGCATGAAGCAAAGGGTGGACGCCTGGTTCGAGTCGTACGAGCAAGCCTCGGCCGGCTTCGGCGTGTGCCGGCTTGTCGAGACCTTCGGTAGAGAACCGTCCGACGAGATCACGATGCGCCTCGTGCGCGAGCATGATGAGGCGACGATTCGGGGCGACAACGCGCGCCTGGTCTGAGCGGCGACGGCACAACTCGTCGTCCTCGGCGCATTCGCGTGATTGTGCGGAGCCAGGTTGTCGTTCGAAAGCACTGCTGCGCCGCAAACGGCGAGCAGTGGCACCCGGCCTTCACCTTTCGCGACGAAAGCGGGCATCCGGCCAACCCGGCACCGCCGATCAGCGATGGCTGGTCATCCGCTCTGTCGGAAACAGGTAGTCATCCTCTTGCCCATCGGGGCCGGGCAATCCATCGCCGACATACACACCCCGCTTTGTGAAGCGGATCGTCCCGAACCGGGTGCAGGCGTCCTCCCAGTCGTTGGCGGTCCCGATCTCGCCGATCGGGTCGAGGTAGCTGATCCACCCGGGCGGTCCGATGTAGCACGTCGCATGAACGTTGTACGGCCCGTTCGGCTTCGAATTGCGCCGCGGCGTCACCCAAACATGAATGCCATACGGCGCGTCCGAAGAGTGGTAGGCGGTGCCGTCTGGCCGGATCGCATCGCCTCAGCGGAGCGCGACTGTCTCAGCGATTCGTGCTTGGCCCGAGGTGGCTGAGAGCCACCCGCTCGCCAGGTACCAGACGGGGACGAGCATCAACGCCGCGCCGATTCCGAATCCGAGGGCGAACACGCCCAGGTTCTCTCGCACGCGTACGAGAAATCTCACCGGTCCAGTTCCCCCGCCACGATGTTCAGCGACCCCAGCACCGCCACCGTGTCCGCCAGCATGTGCCCCTCGATCAGCTGCGGCATCAGCGAGTAGTTGTTGAAGCTGGGCGGCCTCGTCTTGGCCCGCCACGCGCGCGGCCCGCCGTCCGACACGATGTAGTAGCCGAGTTCGCCGTTGGCGGTCTCGTTCGCGCCGTAGACCTCGGCGACCGGGGGCTTCCAGCCGCGGTTGGACATGACGATCTCGAAGTGCTGGATGAGCCCCTCGATCGAGCCGTAGACGTCGGGCTTGGGGGGCTTGGTGAGCTTGGCGTCGGGGAACGTGTCGATGGGCCCGCCCGGGATCTTGTCGATGAGCTGCTCGACGATCTTCATCGCCTGCTTGCACTCCTCGAGCCTCACCTGGAAGCGGGCGTAGACGTCGCCCTCCTGGCTGACCGGCACGGAGAACTTGACCGCCTCGGCCCCCTGCCCGTCCCAGTTGTCGGCGTAGCAGAGGTAGGGCTCGTCCTTGCGCAGGTCGCGCCGGATGCCCGAGGCCCGGCCGATGGGGCCGGTCGCGCCCCAGCCCACCGCGTTCTCGTGGGTCAGCACGCCCACGCCGCGGGTGCGGTCGATGAAGATCCGGTTGCGGCTCAGCAGGGTGTCGAGGTCGTCGAGCGCGATGACGAGGTCGTCGTACAGGAACGACTTGACCATCTTCTTGAACATCTCCTCGTCGGGCAGGTCCTGCATCGCCCCGCCGACGCGGGTCCAGTCGGGGTGGAACCGCTGGCCGGCGATGAAGTCGCACAGATCGTTGATCTTCTCGCGCGGGTTGAAACCGTAGAGGAAGCCCGTGAACGCCCCGAGGTCGAGGGCGGCGGCGCCGAGGCAGAGCAGGTGGTCCTGGATGCGGGCCAGCTCGGCCAGGATGGTGCGCAGCACTTTGCACCGCGGCGTGATCTCGATGCCGAAGAGCTTCTCGACCGTGTGGTGCCAGCAGATGTTGTTGGCCAGCGGGCTGAGGTAGTTCATCCGGCTGGTGACGGTGACGTACTGGTTGTAGTCGTGATGCTCGCCCAGCTTCTCGAAGCCCGAATGGAGGTAGCCGATGTGGGGCGTGCAGCGGGCGATCCGCTCGCCGTCGAGCTCGAGGACGAGCCGGAGCGTGGTGTGGGTGGCGGGGTGCTGGGGCCCGAAGTTGAGCACCCAGCGGTCGCCGGTGTCGACGTGCTCGTTGATGTAGTCGATGGTGTCGGCGTCGACGGTGAGGCCCTCGTCGGGCGTGAGCGTGTACGGCATGGGTCGCCTTTCGTTGCCGGAGCGGGGGGATCATAGAGGCCCGGGTGGGGGGTGTCCGGGGGCCGGCCCCGGGGGCTGTCCGGGGGCGGGGGCGTATCGTCAGGGGCATGACGCCGCACTCTGATGCAAGCCCCGACCTGAAATCGGACCCGGCCCGGGGCCCCGTCCGCCCGATTGTCTTCCTCCACATCCCCAAGACCGCGGGGACAACGCTCAAGAGCGTGCTCGAGCAGGCCTACGCGGGCTACGAGATCGTCTTCCTCCGCAACTTCGGGGGCGAGATCGAGGCGTTCGCACGCCGGCCCGCCGCGGAGCGGGCGAAGTACGCCCTCGCCACGGCCCACATTCCGTGGGGGGGCCAGAGCCTGATCCCGAAGGCCCGACCCCTCACGATGCTCCGCGACCCGGTCGAGCGGTTCCTCTCGGTCTACTACTACAACGCCCGGGCGCCCGAGGCGCTTCACCACAAGGCGATCAGCGAGGGCGGGCTGTCGCTGGCCGATGTGGTCGAGCGGGGCCTGCTCGCGGGTGAGTACAACCTGATGACGGCGATGCTGCGGCACCCGAAGGCCGAGGGGGGACGGCAGGCATTCGAGTCGGCGAAGCAGAATCTGGCGCAGTGCGTGTTCGGGCTGTCTGAGCGGTTTGAGGATTCGGTCGGGCTGTTCAGGCGGGCGCTTCGATGGCCAGAGGTCGCGTGGGAGAGCCGGAACGTGAGCGTGGGGCGACCCAAGAGCGAGCAGATCGACCCGGCGTTGCTCGATCGGATCAGGCGGGAGACCGAGCTGGACCGGGCGCTCTATGAGTTCGGTGCTGGGCTCTTCGAGTCGAGGTTGAAGGAGGGGCGCTAGGAGCGCCCGATCCGCGTGCCCTCCGTGTAGAGTTGCCCGATGACTTCCCCCGTGCGCCCGATCCTGTTCCTTCATCTCCCCAAGGCCGCCGGGACGACGCTCAAGAGCATCATCGAGCGGGTGTACGGCTCCGATCGTGTCGCGTTCCTCAAGGCGCCCCGCGGCGAGGTCGAGGCGTTCGGCGCGAGGCCCGTCGAGGAGCGCACCGCCTACGACGCCGTGGCGGGGCACATGACCTGGGGCGATGTGCCGATCGTGCCCGGGGCCCACGTGATCACCATGCTCCGCGACCCGATCGAGCGGCTGCTCTCCTGGTTCCACTACCAGCAGACCAACCCCAACGCGAAGCTGCACGACGCGTTTGCGGGCCTGTCGTTCGAGGACGCGGTGCGCCGGAGCATCTTCCCCGGACAGTACAACCAGATGACCGACCGCCTGCGCGATCCGGACGTGGCCGACGCAGCCGGCGCCGTAGCCTCGGCTCGCAAGAACCTCGCCTCGTGCGCGGCCTTCGGGCTCTCGGAGCGGTTCGCGGAATCGGTCGCCCACTTCGGGCGGGTGCTGCGGTGGCCCGAAACGGAGTGGTCCGACCTCAATGTCTCCGAGGGAAGGCCCAGGGCGGGCGACCTCGACCGGGCGATCCTCGCCCATCTCCGGCGGGCGTGCGGGCCCGACTACGAGCTCTACGATTTCGCCCGCCGGCTGTTCGATCAGCGCGTGGGTTGAGAAGACGTTCGCAGGTGCGGGTGGGATCGGCAGTTTTGGAATAGACGACCCGCCGATGTCTATAGTTTTGTAATGGTCATCGACTTTCTGACGCGCTTCGTCACTTCGCTCTGGTCGCTGCTGCTCGACACAGGCGTCTGGCTCGTCGCGGGGCTTGTGCTCGCGGGCGTCGTCAACGTGCTCGTGCCCCGCCGGATCCTCGCGAAACACCTCGCGGGCGGGGGCATCGGCCCCGTGGTCAAGGCGAGCCTGCTGGGCATCCCGCTTCCCCTCTGCTCGTGCAGCGTCATCCCGGTCGCGGCGGGGCTGCGGGGGTCGGGTGCGTCGAAGGGGGCCTCGGCCGCGTTCGCGATCTCGACGCCCCAGACGGGCGAGGAGTCGATCCCGCTGACGTGGGCGCTCTTCGGGCCTGTCTATGCGCTGTCGCGTCCTGTGATCGCGGTGTTGACCGCGTTCACCGCGGGCACGTTGATCGATGTGCTTTGCGGGGAAGGCACAGAGGGACGGAGGCACGAAGGCACACAGGGCGAGGCGAAGGCCTGTCGTCATGAGGAGGCGGCTTCGTCGTGCTGTGGGCATGAGGAGCACGCCTCGAAGTCGTGCTGTCACGAGGAGCCGGCCGTGAAGGCGTGCGGCTGCCATGAGGAGCCAGAGCCCGCCAGTTCGTGCTGTGGGCATGACGCGCACGCACAGAAGTCCTGCTGCGAAGAGGAAGAGGCGGCGAAAGCTGCGCCGGCGCCGGCAGGATCATGCTGCCATACCGCACCGCCCCCGAAGCACGCGTGCTGCTGCGAGTCGGAGAGCGAAGCGATGGCCGCCGACCCCGCGGCGAAGGCGTCGCTGCGGGGCAAGCTCACCGCCGTGCTCGACTACGGGTTCAACACGCTGCTCCGCGACCTCTCACCCTGGCTCGCGATCGGGCTGTTGCTCTCCGCCCTCATCTCCGCGGCGGTGCCTGACGGCTGGATCGAGTCGACGATCGGCACGGGCTTCCTGCCGATGTTGCTCATGCTGCTGGTCGGGCTTCCTCTCTACGTCTGTGCGACGAGCACGACGCCCCTCGCGTACACGCTCGTCGTCGCCGGGCTGAGCCCCGGGGCGGGCCTGGTGCTGCTGCTCGCGGGCCCCGCGACCAACGCCGCGACGATGTCGTGGGTGGTCAAGGACCTGGGTGTGAAGGCGCTGGTGATCTACCTCGCGACCATCGCCTTCTTCGCGGTGGCGGGGGGCTGGGCGTTCGATGCCTTCCTAGGCGGAACGATCCATCTCGCCCAGCAGGGGGTGGCAATGGACCACGGCGCGGTCACGCTCGTCCAGGGGGCTGGCGCCGGGCTGTTCGCGGTGCTGCTGCTGTGGGCGCTGGGCGAGCGGTACCTGCCGAGGCTGGTCGGGGGCCATCCGGCGGCGGCGTAGCGCTCATACGATCGAGCGAATCGACAACCCGCCGAGCCGACGTGTCTGGGACGCGCCGGTCGGCCGGAGTGTGCGCGCATGGATCTGCTGGGGCCCATCGAATCCTCGACGGTCGTGGGGGAACTGTGCGCGCACTTGGTGGCGGGGCGGCGTGTCGTCGCCACGGGCGCCCACGGCTCGTCGACCAACCTGCTCGCGGGCGCCGTCGCCGCCCGGGCGGGCCGGCCCGTCGTGCTCGTCGTCGCCCACCTCGACGACGCGGACGAGTGCGAAGCAGAACTGAGCGGATTGGGGCGGGACGTGCTCCGCCTGCCGGCCCTCGAGGTGCTGCCGGGTGAGACCGGGGTCGCGCTCGACCTGTTCGCCCAGCGCCTCGCGGTGGTCCGCCGCCTCGCGAATCTGACCGGCACGCCCGTGCTCGTCAGCCCGATCCAGGCGCTCATGCAGGGCGTGCCCAGGCCCGACGCGATCGGCCGGCTCGTGCGTTCGCTCGCGACGGGCGATCGGGCCGACCCCGCCCATCTCGCCGCGTGGCTCACCGACGCGGGCTACAAGCGGCTCGACGCGGTCGAGGAGCCGGGCGATTTCGCCATGCGGGGCGGCATCCTCGATGTCTTCCCCGCGGGGGGCTCGGTCGTCGCATCGGGCAAGGCGGAGGGCGTGCAGGCCCCGGTCCGCCTCGACTTCTTCGCCGACGAGATCGAGTCGATCCGCGAGATCGACCTCGAGACGATGGGGTCGGACCGGGCCCTCGATTCCGTCGAGATCGTCACCAATGCCCCCGATCACGCCCGCCCGGGCGACGACAGCGTGAGCGTGCTCGACCTCATGCCCCCGGGGTCGCTCGCGCTGATCGCCGAGACGCTGGAGGTGACCGAGCAGGGGCGGGGGTACTACGAGCGGGCGACCGACACGAAGGGGATCTTCGGGCCGCCCTCGGTCTTCAAGAAGCTGGGCGAGAAGTGTGTGGGGCTCGCGGAGATCAACCAGTTCAGCGCCGGAGCCGCGGCCGCCGACGTGCGGCTCGACCTGCCCGTGGAGCCCATCCCGTCGTTCGACCGCGACGCCTCGGTAGCGATCGCGGAGTTGGCCGAGCTGCCGGGGCGGGTCGTCGTGCCCTGCCAGAACGAGGGCGAGCGGTCGAGATTCGGCGAGTTGCTGGCGGAGCGGGGGAACGGCACCGAATCCGACAACGAGCCGCGGGCGCGAGCCCGCGGAACGGATGAGGACGGCGCTCCGCGGGCTCGCGCCCGCGGCTCGTCAGAGAAAGCAGGTGCGGTCGAGTCCTTCACGGGCTACATCCATCGGGGCTTCACCTGGCGGGGCGATGCGCCCTTTACCGTCGTCCCCTACCACGAGCTCCTCCACCGCTTCGAGGTCCGGCGCGGCGCGGGCCGGCTCAAGACCGGCCGGGCGATGGACACATTTCTCGACGTGCAGCCCGGGGACTATGTCGTGCACGCCGAGCACGGGATCGCGATGTTTGTCGGTCTGACCTTGATGAAGCCCAAGGGCGAGAAGGGCAAGGCCGAGACCGAGGAGTACCTCACACTCGAGTTCGCGGGCAAGAGCCGGCTGCACGTCCCCTGTGCCCAGATCGACCTCGTGCAGAAGTACGTGGGTGGGTTCGGCGGCAAGCCCCCGTTGAGCCACGTCGGCGGGACGAAGTGGAAGAACGCGAAGGCGCGCGTCGCCGAGAGTGTGCGGGACCTCGCGGGCGAGATGCTCCGCGTCCGCGCCGCACGCGAGCACATGCCAGGGATCCAGTATCCGGGCGACACCGCGTGGCAGCGCGAGTTCGAGGCGGAGTTCCCCTACACCGAGACCGAGGACCAGCTCGCCGCCCTGGGCGAGATCAAGAAGGACATGGCGTCGGAGCGGCCCATGGACCGCCTGCTCTGCGGCGACGTGGGCTTCGGCAAGACCGAGGTCGCGATCCGGGCCGCCTTCAAGTCGTGCGAGTTCGGCAAGCAGGTCGCGGTTCTCGTGCCGACGACGGTGCTGGCCGAGCAGCACGAGCGGACGTTCCGGTCGCGCTTCGCGGGCTATCCCTTCCGCGTCGAGTCGCTGAGCCGATTCAAGACGACCAAGGAGATCAACGCGACGCTGCGCGACCTGAGGCTGGGCCAGATCGACGTGATCATCGGCACGCACCGTCTGCTGAGCAAGGACGTCCGCTTCGCCGACTTGGGGCTCGTGATCGTCGATGAAGAGCAACGTTTCGGCGTTGAGCACAAGGAATCGCTGCTCCGCCTGCGCATGACCGTCGACGTGCTCACCCTCAGCGCGACGCCCATCCCCCGCACGCTGCACATGGCGATGCTGGGCCTGCGCGACATCTCGAGCCTCACCACGCCCCCGCTCGATCGGCGGGCGATCGTGACGGAGGTCATCCCCTACAACGGGCACCGCATCCGCCACGCGATCGAGCGCGAGCTGGCGCGCGAAGGCCAGATCTTTTTCGTGCACAACCGCGTGCACAACATCCAGACGATGGCCGACGAGGTGCAGAAGCTCGCGCCCGGGGCGAAGATCGTCGTGGGGCACGGGCAGATGCCGCCCCGCGAGCTCGAGGCGGTGATGCTCACGTTCATGCGCCGGCAGGCGGACATCCTCGTCGCGACGACGATCATCGAGTCGGGCATCGACATCCCCACCGCGAACACGATGATCATCAACGACGCCGACAAGTTCGGGCTCGCCGACCTGCACCAGCTCCGCGGACGCGTCGGGCGCTACAAGCACCGGGCCTACTGCTACATGCTGCTGCCGCCCGACCGGACGGTCAAGGAGGTCGCCCAGAAGCGGCTCAAGGCGATCGAGCAGTACTCGATGCTGGGCGCGGGCTTCAAGATCGCGATGCGCGACCTCGAGATCCGTGGGGCGGGCAATCTGCTCGGGGCCGAGCAGTCCGGGCACATCGCGGCGGTGGGCTACGAGATGTACTGCCGCCTGCTCGAGCACGCGGTCAAGGAACTGACGCTCACACCCGAGGAGCAGCCGGTGAGCCAGACCGTGGTCGACATCGGGGTGACGGGCGTGATCCCCAAGGCGTACATCCCTTCGGACCAGCGCCGCATCGAGGCCTACCGGCGGATCTCCGGGGCGCGAACCGCCGACGACCTCGAACGCGTGCGCGAGAACCTGACCAGCGCGTATGGCGAACCCCCGAAGATCGTCGAGCGCCTTATGGACCTCGCCCGCCTCCGGGCCGCGGTCGCGGGGCTGGGGGCCCGGACGGTGACGATCCGGGGCTCCGACGTCGTGTTCCTCTGCCCCGACCCGCACCCCGTCGTCGCGGCCCTGGACGGCGCGAACGGGACCGTGCGCACGATCGAGGCGGATCTGGCCCAGACCAACGCGCGCTCGATCTCGGGCGAGCGATTGTGCGAGGTGTACTACCGCCCACCCCCCAACTACATGGAGCCGGCGACGCTGATGCGCGTGCTGACGAAGCGGCTGGCGGGGTGAGGTTCGTGAAGTGGGATTGCAGGGTGCCACGACTCGCCGTCCTCGGCGCAGTCGTGTCATCGCACGAAGTGCGATCTGGTGGGGCGAGCACCGCTGCGCCGAGGACGGCGAGCGGTGGCACCCGCATGGAGGGCGCGAAGATCAGAAAGGAGCCCCGAGCGTCAGCGACGGGCCGGAGTGCAAGAGCGTTCGCAAGCCCGTCCGCGCTCGGCCCGTCGCTCACACTCCGGGCTCCTTCTGGGTGTGCCATGCTCGCCGTCTTCGGCGCGGTCGTGCCATCGCACGGAATGCGGCAGTCTTCCAAGAGCACTGCTGCGCCGAAGACGGCGAGCAGCGGCACCCGATCACGTCCGGTTCACCGGAACAGCCGCGACAGGGCGCACTTGCCGCCGCAGCGCGATGACCCCGCGATCGGCACAATCGACGCCGGAAGCCAGATCATGTCGAGCGTGCGGCCCCAGAAGCCGTCCATCGAGCGCCCCATCGCTGCGTCGGCGACGGCGTGGGCCCCGATGTACGCCAGCGTGATGACGAGCATCAGCCCGATCATCTGCGCCAGCGTCAGCGTCCAGGGCTTCGAGCCGCACGCTCCCGGGGCGCCTTCGTACTGATCTGTCGGGAACTGCTCCATGGGTCCACCTCCGTTCATGACCTGTATTTCCTCCCGATCCACCAGAATGAGATGACGTAGATCGCGACCATCAGGACCCACGCCATGGTCGGGTCGAAGTGCCCGATGAGCCCGAAACTCTCGAGCATGCCAAGCGAGACGAGCACGACCGACATGACGAGCACGGTCAGGCCCAGCGCCTCGAGCTGGATCCGCCGCTGGAGCTCGTCGAGCCGGCTCGACGCTCGCGCCATCGCGACGCACATCCCGATCAGAGGAAGCACGGGCAGCAGGGCGAGCACCACCAGCGCGGCACGGGGCCACTCGAACCACTTCCGCAGAAGCACCGCCGCGAACATCGCCCCCGCGGTCGCGAGCGACCAGAGCACCGGGGCCTTGCCCTGGGCGTGGCAGGCGCCGAAGCCGAGGCGGGACTTGCGGTCCTCCGGCGATTCGGCGGGCGGCTCGAGCGGGCGGTCTTCAGGCATCGCGGGCCCCTTCCCCGTTCGCGGAGCCGGCCTCGTCCTCGAAGATCTCCTCGATCTTCAGCGCGAAGATCCGGGCGATCTTGAACGCGAGCGGCAGGCTCGGGTCGTAGCGCCCGTTCTCGATCGCGTTGACGGTCTGCCTCGACACGTCCAGCTCCTTCGCGAGCGCGGCCTGCGACCAGCCGTGCTCGGCTCGCAATGCACGCACGCGGTTTTTCACCGGCCTCCCCGTCCCACGCGGATGGATGCGTGTCGGCCAAATGTAAAGCAAACTTGACACTATGTCAAGTGTCCTTTACAAATTGGGGGCCGTGGCCATCCCCGCCGCCCCGTCGGTGACCCGATCCACCCGAAGGGCGCCTCGGGTCGCCCCCGGGAGCACCAAGCGCCGCTCCGCGGCGGTTGGTGGCGCCCTTTCGGCGTTATCCCCTGATCGCCGACCCCTGATCCCTGATCCCCGGTCCCTGATCCCTGCTCGCGTCCTACACTCCCGCCCCATGGGCAAGTCACGCGAGATCAAGAACCGGATCAAGGCGGTCAAGAACATCCAGCGCATCACGCGCACGATGCAGATGATCGCCACCAGCAAGTTCGCCAAGGCCCAGCAGGCCGCGACCGCGTCGAAGCCCTACACCCGGGGCCTGTTCGACCTGGTGGCCCAGCTCGCCGGGGCCGCGGGCGAGATCGAGCACCCGCTGCTCGCGACGCACGACCAGTCGAAGCCTGAATTGACGCTGGTGATCGCGTCCGACCGTGGGCTCTGCGGGCCCTACAACGCCAACATCATCCGGACGGCCCTGCACCACATCAAGGGCTCGGAGAAGGCGAAGGCGGGACCGGTTGAGCTGGCCGGCAAGAAGGGGCTGACGCCGTTCAAGTTCAACGGCATCGAGCTTGCCGCCTACCACGCCCAGTTCGGCGACAAGCCCGGCTATGCCGACGTCGAGGCGCTCGCGAACCGCTACATGGAGATGTTCGGCTCGGGCGAGGTTTCTGCCGTCCGGATCGTCTCGATGAAGTACTTCTCGGCGGGCAAGCAGACGCCCGACGTGCTCCAACTCCTGCCGTTCAAGAGCGAGGCGATGGCGTTGGCCGATGGGCCGGCCGGGCCGGCGACGCTCTATGAGTTCACCCCCGACGCCGAGGAGTTGCTGGGGGCGTTGCTCCCCGCGGCGGTGAAGGCGGTTCTGTTCCAGGCGTTCAACGACGCGATCGTGTCCGAGCACGTGGCGCGGATGGTCGCGATGAAGGCCGCGACGGACAACGCGGGCAAGATGGGCAAGGCGCTCAAGACGAAGTTCAACCGGGCCCGCCAGTCGCAGATCACGACGGAGCTGACGGAGATCGTCTCGGGCGCGGCGGCGCTGGGGTAAGAACGGCGAACCAACGAATCAGCAAAGCAGCAAGTCGGAAACGGAAGGGAACGCACCTTGCAAGTCCGATTTGTCGCTCTGGTGGTTTGGTGCATGCGTGTGCATTCCGGCGCCCGCGTTTGCGCATGAAAAACCCCCGGCTTGCGCCGGGGGCTCGTCGGTCCAACGTGTCATTCGCTCACATCAAGGGCAGCCCGCGACGAAGTTCTGCACGAACAGGTTGACGTCCTGGAGATCGAGGATCCCGTCGCCGCTCAGGTCGGCCAGCAGATCCTGGTTGATGAAGGCCGAGACGAACGCGCCGATGTCGGCGAGGTCGAGCACGCCGTAGGGCTCGGCGAGGTCGGCCGCGTTGCAGGGGCCCGCGCCGATCGAGACGCCGACGATGGCCTCGAGCGAGGCGCCGCCCGCGACGGATGTCATGTCGACCTCGGCGTAGACCATGCCGTCCTCGGCGAGGTCGAGGCCCGGGCCGATGGCGTTGGAGGCGTTGAAGTCGTCGATGACGAAGTCGCCGTCGGGCGTGGTGATGGTGTCGCCGACGGCGAGCAGGGCGACCGAGGTACCACGGGGGTCCGAGGCGTCGGGGGCGTAGAGCAGGGTCTCGACGCCGTCGAGGACCCAAATGAAGACCATCTGATTCAGATTGTTGATCGACATCGCGCTGAGCGAGCCGGAGATCGTTCCGCCCGCGGCGGCGTCGCCCTCGCGAAGCACGATCGATCCGTCGTAGGCGATGAACTCGTCGACGGCGGCGGCGCTGTCGGTGTCGCCGGTGAAGGCGTAGTGGCCCGTGTCGTTGACGCTGGTCGAGTCAAAGTTCTGCCAGTTGTCGCCGTCGCCGGTGGGCGCGGCCTCGCGGGCGACGATCGTGCCGTCGACGGCCACGTTGGTCGCCAGGGTGACGGCGTTGTCGAAGACGTACATCTGGTGGGCACCGTTGTCCGACATCGCCACATCGAAGTCGATGCCGCTGCTGGAAGCGACTGTTACACCGTCGACGACGTCGCCCGCGCGGAGCACGCCGGTGATCGTGCCGTCGAGGGCCCGCATGTAGACGATGCGGCTCTGCGAGCTGGTGCCGCCCGCGCCGTCGTTGATGCCCGCGACCCAGAACGATCGCCCGTCGGGGAGCATCCGGGGCCGCGAGTGGAACGTCGTGTTGTAGCCCGCGGCGAAATCGGGGGCGGGATCGGTGGCCTGTGCGATGAGGCCCGCTTCGCCGTACACGGCGTCGTGCGAGTTGAAGCTGGGGCTGTAGATGAACTGGCCGGCGTCGCCGATGCCCATCGTGCTCTCGCCGCCGGTGGCGACGTCGGGCAGGGCGTCGTCCGAGGTGAACACGATCGCGTTCCCGATCATAATCGCCCGCCGTCCGTCGGTGAGCGCGATAACCGTGCCGACCTGGCCCAGACCATTGGTGAACGGGGTGTTGAGCGATGCCACCGTCGAGCCGTCGATCGGGTCGTCATCCATGACCACGACGGTCCCCGGAACGACCGCCGCCGAGGCCGACGCCGCGAGCCCGGCCAAACCGACAAGCACGCCCACGCGCCATGATGCGATACCCATGACAAACCTCCTTCTCCAAGCCACATGTCCCGCGTGAAGGCGAGACCAACCGCGCCCCGCCGCCACGCCGCGGGCGGACGCGGGTTT
Organism: Phycisphaeraceae bacterium; assembly: GCA_023898685.1. Classification (GTDB taxonomy): domain Bacteria; phylum Planctomycetota; class Phycisphaerae; order Phycisphaerales; family UBA1924; genus UBA1926. Next base: position 952,243 of record CP060234.1, on the reverse strand, counting down.
CAGGCTACCGCGCGGCGGGCCGGCCGCCAACAGGATTCCGGGTCAGGAGTCGGTCTTGGGGATTGGCCTGACAATGACCCGGACCTTGGGCCCGGCGTGGTACTTGGCGAAGTTCTCCCGTACGTCGTCGGCGGTGAAGGACAGATACGTCTGGAGGGCCGAGACAAGGTCGTCGAGGTTCCTCCCCTGCTTGTCGAGCTGGCTGAGCTGGAGGGCCCAGAAGCTCGGCTCCTCGAACGCCTCGGTGAGGCTCTTGGTCACCTGGGCCCGGGCGGTCTCGAGTTCCTCGTCGGTCGGGCCTTCCTTCGCGAATCCGTCGAAGACGCCGGCAATCTCGTCCGCCAGCTTGTCGGCGTTGGCGGGATCGGCCGTCGACGCGGCGAGGAACAGGCCGTAGCCGGGGAACGCCTCGGCGGGCTGCACCGAAGCGTTGATCGAGTAGACCAGCCGGTCCTCCTCGCGGACCTTCTCGATCAGCCGGCTCGAGAGCGTGCGTGACGCGAGCTGGAGCAGCCTCGTGTCGCGGAGGTTCGAGGCGTCGGAGGCGAAGAAGCCGGCGGCGACACCCGCCTTGGGCGTCTGCGTGTCCACCTCGACGCTCGCGACACGATCGGACTCGGGCACCGGGATCCTGCCCACCTCGGTGAGCAGATCCGGCTTCATCCGGGGCCGCTCGGGCAGCGAGCCCAGGTAGCTCCGCGCCAGGTCAAACGCCGTCTCGCGGTCGACGTCGCCCACGATCGCGACCTCGATCGGCGCCTCGGCGATCAGGCGATCAAGCCACATCTGCGCGGCGCTGATGTTGAGTCTCTCGACTTCATCGGTGGTCGGCGGGCGGGCCCGGGCGGCGTCGGCCGGGAAGATCGCCTCCGGGATGGCGAGCTGGAGCGTCCCGACGGGATCCTGCCGCGCCGCCCGCAATGACTGGACCATCATCGTTCGCCACTGCTCGAACGGCACGGTCTCGAGTCGCGGGTCGGTGAGCAGGCGGTGGGCGAGCTGGAAGCCCGTCTCGAGGTCGTCGGGGCTTCCGGTGAGGCTGAGCTGCACGAAGTCGTCCTGGGCCATCGCGCGCTGGCGGATCTTCTTGCCCGCCATGAGCTGGCGAACCTGGGCGCTGGTGAGTGTGCTCGTCGCGGGGCGGTTCCACGCCTGCATCGCGGCCATCGTGATGCCACGGTCGGACGCGTCCTCCTCGATCGTCCCGCCCAGCAGCGAGATGCGGACGTCAACGAAGTTCGCCCGCTGCGTCATCCTGCGGTGGTGGACGGTGATGCCGTTGGAGAGCACCGCGGTCCACACGTCGCTGTCCGGGTGCCCGTTGAGCTCGACGATCTCGCCGGGCGTGGGGGCCTCCTCCATGAGCGAGGCCGCGAGCGTCTGCTCCTCGTCGGGCTCGGGGCTGCGGTCGGCGGCCTCGCCGGCGATCGCGAGCACCTGCGCCTCTTCCGGCACGCCCGCGCTGGTCGGGAGCGTCAGCAGGAACGTCGCGCGCGATGTGTCGAACAGCGCGGCGAACGAGCGATTCACCTCGCCGTCGCGGACGTAGCGGATGAGCAGGCGGGCCTGGTCGAGCATCTGCGACGCCGACGTGAACGGCTCGCCCGCCTCCACGCGGTTGTTGAGCTGTGAGAGGATCCGGCGCGCGGGCATCGTGGGCTCCTGTTCGGCCCGCTGCTCGAACCGGCTCAGCAGCGACTCCCGCGCGGTCTCGAGCTCCTGCGTGCTGAAGCCGTGCAGCTCGGCCCGGCGGACCTCGGTGGTCAGATCGGTCAGAGCATCGGCCCACTTGGCGGGCTCTGCGGTCGCTGAGACCTCGCCGTCGCGCATCGCGTCGAAGAGGTTCTGCACCGAGGCGCGACCTCGCAACATGCGGGCCTCGCCCTGGTCGATCTTGCCCGCGAGACGCCGGTTGAACGCCTCGACGGCGAGGCTGCGGATGAGCTCGGTCCGCAGGCCTCCCAGGTCGACCGTGGGCTCGTCGGGCCTATCGACCACGATCACCGACACCTCGGCGTCGGTTACCTCGGGGTCGTGCGCCACGATCGCGCGGCGCTGCGCATAGGGCTCGACACCCGGGTCGATGTCCTGCGGGTCGGGCACGGTCGGCAGCGAGGCGAAGGCCTTGGCGATCTCCTCCCGGGCCATCTCCGGATCGAGATCGCCCACGACGAGCACGGTCATGTTGCTGGGCACGTACCACTTGCCGTAGTAGGCGAGGAACCTGTCGCGATCGATCGCGTTGATCGATTCCTCGGTTCCGATGGGCAGCCGCACGCCGACGCGTGAGCCCGGCGCGAGCCGCTCGAACCACTGGTCGCGGAGGCGCTGCTGCGGGCCACGGCCGGTGCGGAGCTCTTCGAGGATGACGCCCCGCTCCTCGTCGATGTCCTTGGTCGTCAGCAGCAGGTGGCCCGCGACATCGCTGAAGAACAGCAGTCCCTTGGCGAGCGTGGCCCGCTCGGTGTCGGGCAGGTAGAGCTGGAAGGCGGTCTGGTTGAAGCTGGTGAACGCGTTCTGGTCGCGCCCAAAGGTGAGGCCGATGGACTCGAAGAACTTCACGAGCTCACCCTGGGGGAAGTTCTCCGAGCCGTTGAAGGCCATGTGCTCGAGGTAGTGGGCGAGCCCCCTCTGGTCGTCGGTCTCGTTGAGCGAGCCCGTGCCGACGTGCAGCCAGATGCCGACCTTGCCGGGCGGGTTCTCGTGGTGCTTGATGACGTAGCGCAGCCCGTTGTCGAGCGTGCCGATCGTCAGCGAGGGGTCGGTCGGCAGGGGCGTCTTGGGGTTGGGGCCCTTGTCGCCGTAATCGGGCCTCGACATGGGCTGGGCCGAGGCGAGCGGCGTCAGCGCGGCGGCGAGCGAGGCCACGATGAGAGCGAAGCGGGCGGCGAGCGGGCGGCGTGCCATGGGGAATCCTCCGGGGACCCATGAGCATAGGGCGGGACGGTTTGGGCGCGGAGAACCGGCGGAGGACGTCCCCGATTGGAAGCCGCGGTATCCCAATCCCGCGGTCCCCGGAATGCCCACCAGTTCACCGCGGGATCTGTATCCCGCGGCTTCCCTTCTTATTCCTTGACATGTCCCGGATCGAGGACGGCGCAGGCGCCCCAGCAGTCTTTCCCTCGCGCGAAGCGCCCGTCGAGCAGTCCGTCGATGACCGCCTCGATCTTCTTGCGGGTCTTGTTCTCTGCCTTCGCCAGTTCGTCGAATCCGATCACCCCCCGCTGGCCGGTCGAGAGCACCCAGTACTCGGCGACGCCCGCGGGGATGTCGACGCCGTCGATCTTGCCGTCGTTGAGCGAGGCGCGGATCGCGAGGGCGTAGATGCCGAACTGGAGGTCGTCCTTCTCGGGTTCGACCTGGTACTTCTTGGGTGCGCCAGTTTTGTAGTCGACGAGGCGGAAGCCGGCATCGGATTCGTCGACCCGGTCGATCTTCGCGACGATCTTGTGCCGCCCCCGGTGGTCGTACATGAAGGTGTGCGTCTTTTCGACCTCGGTGACGTTCACGGTCGCGTCGTGCAGCTTCGCGTAGCCGTTGGTCAGCAGGGCGCGGACGCGGTCGCGCTGCTCATGATCGATCACTTCCGACTCGTCCCAGTGCGCCTCGAACACCTCGTCGCCGATCGCAAGCAGCCGATCGAGGCCCGGCTCGCGCTCTCCGCGCTCGCCCGCACGCTTGACGAGGGTGTAGAACCTCTCGAGCGCCTCGTGCGTCACCTTGCCGACCACGATCGGCGCCCCCTCGGGCTCGGGCAGCCGGAGGATGTTCTTGACGAAATAGCAGCGGGGGCACTTCTCCCAGTCGTAGATCGCCGTGTAGCTGAGCGTGAACGGGGGCTTCTGCTTCCGCAGCACGGCGTCGGCGGCGGTGGCGAATGCCGGGCTGTCGGCGTCGGCCGTTGCGATCGATTCGTACAGCGTCCGTAGATCGGTCTCGTCCAGCCACTCGGGGAGCGCCTCGCCGGCTTCCGCCCGCGCGATCGTCGCGAGCCGGCGCGACGCGTCGGCCAGGCGAGCCGCGGTGGACTCCAAGGACGAAGCATCGAGACCCGCCCGGTCCGCCGCGTCGAGCGCCGCCGCGGCCTCGAGCCTCGCGAGGCGCCTCGCGGAGCGCAGCGTCTCGCGACGCCGCTCGGAAGCATCCCACGCCAGCACGCGGGGCCGGCGCTCGAGGTCATCGCCCGCGTGCGGGCCCAGCACCTCCGCGGCCTCTCGCTCGACGACCAGCCCACCCTCGTTGAGCAGCTCGACCATGAAGTTCAACGAGCTCGATTTCTTCGGCACCTTGCCCAGCAGCACCAGCCGCCGCTCGGCTCTCGTGCACGCGACGTAGAACAGCCGCCGCTCCTCGTCCTGCAACGCTTCGAGCGTCGTGCGTCCCCCGCCAGCATCGCCCCCGACCGCCGGCATCATCCAGTCGGGCAGCGTCGTCGCCTCGTCGGGTTTGCGGACAGACGGATAGCCGTGGGTCGACTCGACACGCGGGACGAACACCGTGTCGAACTCGAGCCCCTTGGCGCCGTGGGCGGTGAGCAGCTGCACGGCGTCTTCGCCATTCTCGTCCACCTCATCGCCGTCGACGGGCTCATGGCTCAGGCGATCCGGGGCGAGCTTGCGGTCGTTGTCGTCGAGGTCGTCGTAGTAGTCCATAAACGCCCGCAGATCGCCGGGCTGCTCGAGCCGGTCGCTCCGCTCGTCGACGAACCGCAGCAGCCCGACGACGGCCGCGACGCGCGCGGCGCGGGCCCGCCCGTCGAGCAGATCGGCGTGCACGACGCCCGTCCGGCGGACGATCTCGCCGATGACCGTCGCGGCCGACGCGGTCGACGCGAGATCCCGCAGCGCCGACCACGTGTCACGGAAGCGCTCGAGGATCGCACTTGGTGGGACAGGCTGGGTGCCACTGGTCGCCGTCTTCAGCGCAGCAGTGCCGGGGGAACACGACTGCGCCGACGACGGCGAGTCGTGGCACCCGGCGTTCTTCGTCCATCTCAGCCCATCGCCCGCCGCCCACAGCGCGAAAGGCTCGGCCTGCTCGACCCGCGATCCTGTCGCCCGGTACCGGCGCTCGAGATCAACCACGGCTTCCACGCCCAGCTGGTTGGGCGGCCGCCTCAGGATCCGCCTCGCCGACCACGTGCTCTGCGGGTGCAGCAGCAGGTCGACCCATGCCAACACGTCGAGCACGCCGTCGTCCTCGCTCGGCGGCCTCGACCTCGCCATCCGCGCGCGGATCCCCTCGACCTCCAGCGCCCCCCGGATCGTGTCGAGCTCACCCCACGTCCGCGCGATCACGGCGTGCGAGCTCAGGGCTCGCGCGGGAGTGCCCGCGAGCGAAGCGGTGATCATCGATGCGATCACCTCGCCCGCCTGCCGGAAGTTCTCGAGCCGCACCGCCTCGACCACCGCCCCCGCCGGCTCAGTGCCCTTCGAAGCGGCCCGCCGGATGACCTTGTCGTCGCGGAACCGCGCGTGGGCTCGCCCGATGACGCTCGCGGCGACGGCGAGCACCGGTGACGCGCTGCGGTAGTTCTCCTCGAGCGGGATGGTCCGCACGCCCGTCCACGTCTGCTCGAACCGCTCGAACGCCCGGTCGTCGGCGCCCCGGAACCCGTAGATCGCCTGGTCATCGTCGCCGACGACGCACAGGTCGGGCCCCTCGCCGTGGTTGGCGTCGGGCGGCGCGACGAGGCGGAGCAACTCGATCTGGGCCGCGTTGACGTCCTGGAATTCGTCGACGACGAGGTGGCGGTAGTCGGCCCGCACGAACGCCCGCGCGACGTCGCTTCTCGCCAGCAGCCGATTCGTTCGCCCGACCTGGTCATCGAACGAAACCAGGCCTTCTTCGAGGCACGCCTCGTCGAAGCCCTCCCAGAGCGAGACGACCTCGAGCAGCCGTGCTGCCCGCGCCCGTTCGGCGATGCCCTCATCCTCCCCATCCTCGTGGGACGGGCTTCCAGCCCGTCGCTCTTCAATCTCCCTCTTCATCTCTTCCAACCGCGTGCGCGCCGCATCCACGGTCAGGGCCGCGCAGTGCATCGCGTTGATCAGCTTCCCCGCGTCGACGATCGCGCTGTCCACGCCCGACGCGAGCGCGTCGCGGAACAGCCCGCGCTCGGCCACCACGCGCCGCATCAGCCGCATCCGCTGGGCCGAGTCGATCAGGCCGGGCTCGTGGGGCAGGCCCGCGAGGTCGCTGAACCGGCGGAGCAGGTGGGCCCCGAACCCGTTGAAGGTGAACGCCCCGACACCCTCGGCGGCCGAGGGCCCGATCGCCTCGGCCAGCCGGTCGCGCATCTCGTTCGCGGCCTTGTTCGTGAACGTCAGGGCGAGGATGCTCTTCGGGTCGACACCCCGGGCGATCAGGTGGGCGATCCGCGCGACGATCACCCTCGTCTTGCCCGTCCCGGGGCCCGCGAGGACGATCAGCGGGCCACCCTCGTACGTTGCCGCTGCGCGCTGGGCGTCGTTCAGTCCCTCGAGCGGATCTCGCCCCTCGCCGGAACTCTCGAACAGCCCGCCCATCACGCCTTCTTTCGCATGTACAGGTGCACCGCGGTGGAGCCGTACACGTGCGTCTCGGGTCCCTCGGCGTTCTCGAGCGTCAGGTCGACCGGCTCGAACTTCGCCGTCCCGGTCATGTGCGCCAGCTCGTCCTCGAGCGCGTCGAGGTCGCCCTCGCTCGCCGCATCAAGGTCGATCACCATCGGCCTGTGTGCCGAGGCGGGGTCGACGCCCTTTCCGCCGTCGGCCTTGTGCAGGAAGGGCCAGGGCGTGCGCAGCGCCGCGAACCCTTCATAGGTCATCTCGTCGATCAGCTTCATGAACTGGGCCCGCACCCGCCGCCACCCCGATGGGTCGCGCACCAGCGGGTAGGGCGGGTCGGCGAACAGCAGGTTGATCGGGCGGGGGCAACGCGTCAGCACCGCGGGGCCCAGCGCATCGCCCACCAGCACCTCGCACGCGGGAGGCCCGCCCAGGTGCTCGATGTTCGTCTCCAGCACCCGCGCGATCTTCTTGTCCTTCTCGACCATCAGGACACGCGCCGCCCCCCGGCTGGCGGTTTCGAGTCCGATCGCCCCCGTCCCCGCGAACAGGTCGACCACGTGGGCCCCTTCGTAGTGCCCCCGCAGCAGGTTGAACAGGCTGGTCTTGACCCGGTCGGGGATGGGCCTCGTCGTCTTCGCGTCGGGAGGCCCGACCAGTTTCTTGCCCTTGTGCTGGCCCGAGATGATGCGCATATCCGGACCAGCGTACCCGGCCGGGGGGCTCCCGTGGCGGGCGCCGGGCCTTCTCCGGGTTTTCTCTTGGCGCGACCCGGGCCGTAGCCCCATACTGCGTCGATTCCGGCCCGAATCGGGCCCGAGGGGGGATGTATGCACCGGCTTGCCACACTTTGCCTGCTGGTCGCGACGTCGGCCGCAGCGGCCCAGCCCGTCTACGACATCTACATCGTCACCGGCCAGTCCAACGCCCGGCCCGGCTATGCGCGCGGCGTCTTTGATGAACTTGTCGCCTCGGGCGCTTCGGAGCATCCCGTGCTGTTCACCCAGAGGCACAGCGGGAACAGCATGGTGAACTGGGTGGACGGCCCGCGGGGCCACGAAACACTCGGCCCGAACTTCCTTACGGACCTCTGGAGCCCGGACGATGAGGCCGAATTGAGCGCTCTCATCGACCGTCTCGGCGCGTTCGGCGCCGGGTGTGACATCGCCGGGTTCTTCTGGTTCCAGGGCGAAGCCGATACCGGGCACGACAGCGAACTCCCGATATACCAGCGCCACTTTTTCTACATGCTCAACAAGCTCCAGGTCGCGTACGGTCTCGACCATCGCATCCCGTTCGTTATCACTGTCATCGACTACAACGGCGACGATGACGCCCTCGCCGCCATTGGCCGAACTCCCGAGGATGTCGAGGCGGTCCGCCAAACCCAGTTCGACCTTGCCGATCAGGTGCCCTATGGAACGGCCTACGACAGCCGGGGGTGGCCCCGCCTAGATGTCTGGCACGTCGGGAGTTTCGACGATCCCGACGATATCTACCGGCCCGTGCGACAACTCGGAGCCGCCGAGGCCGACCGCCTCCTCGAACTGCCCCACCCGCTGAGCCTGGCCGACATGAATGCGGACGGCGTCCACGATCTGTCCGACGTGATGACGTTCATCTACTCGTTCCGGCTGGGACGTCCCATCGCCGATCTCGCGGCCCCCGTCGATGTCTTTGACCTGAACGACGTCCAGACGTTCGCCAACGCCTTCATCGGCCGCTGACGGCCTGGTTCGAGCCCACCATCTCCGAGAGCACCTCGAACGGCCCCTGCACCAGCAGTTCGTCGCCCGGCTCGAGTAACACTGTCGTTGGCGGATAGATCCTCGAGCCCTCCTCGCGTCCGCCCGGCTTGTGCTCGACCACCGCCACCTCGTGCGCGTCCATCACCTGCCCGACCGTCTGTCCCGACAGCGGCCCGCCCGCGGTGACGTGCCAGCGCTTGGTCACCACCAGCCGATCGCACAGCACGCTGCACGAGATCACGTCGGGGTCCATCGCCGCCGCGGCGAACGCGGGGGCGCTGATCGCCGACTGGCTCATCGCCAGCTTGATGTTCAGCCCCTCGCCCACCTTGTCGGCCATGTTCTGGTCGAACATCCGGAGCACGACGCGGATCTTGGGGTTGATCCGGCGGGCGTCGAGCCCGATCTCGAGGTTCGCGAGGTCGTTCGTGGTCGCGAGGACAATGCTCGTGGCCTGCGCCACGTTGGCGTCCTCGAGCAGCGCCTCGCGCCGCCCGTCGCCGATGAACAGGGGCGTGCCGTCGCGACGCACGTCCTCGAGGAACTGGTTATCCGGGTCGTTCTCGATGACTACGACCGGCGTCCCAAGCCGCCTGAGCAGCGTGAAGCAGCGGTACCCGAGGCGACCCAGACCCACAATGATCACGTGACCAGACAGCGCTGCGCACATCGCCCGACACCATTCCCTTTCGCTCCGCCGCCGATCGCGCAGGAGCAGCGTGAACTCGACCATCCCCTCGAGCACCACCGTCAGCCCGATCACCGGCACGATGAAATACAGCGACTCGAGCACGGGGTTGTCCGGGAACGACACGGGCGGCTCGCCGAAGAGCAGGCTCCACGTGTAGTACATCGCCCGGATGATCGATACGTCGCCGGCTTCGCCCAGGTGCTGGAACAGCAGCCCGCCCCCGAAGAGCAGGAGCATGAGCACGGCGATCTGGACCTTGAGCCGGTGGAAGACGGTCAGCGAAAAGCACCACTCGCGCAGGGCGCGCCGCCGCCACCTGTGCTCCTTCACCCCGTCCACCCGCAGCCTGTCGAGACGCAGCGTGCTCTGCACGGGCTATTCAAGCCCCGTCACGGGCGTCTGTCGCGTCTTGATCGTCCGGCGGGGGTGGCTCGGCCCACCCGCCCGGATCACCGTTCGAGTCGGTCGACGCCCCCGCACCGTTGGAACCGCCGCCGCCGTTCCCGTTCGTGTCGTCGCTCATCTCGGCCTGCGTCAGCGTGTCCTCGCCCGATTCGTTGTCCCGGCGGATGATCTCCTTGCCGATCTTCTTCGCGAAGTAGTACTCCCGCTGCAGCACCTCCACCACGTGCGTTTCCAGGCGGTACAGCACCGAGCGGTGCGGGTCGCTCGACACCAGCCGACGCGACAGGTGGTCCTGCGTCTGCTCGGCCAGCCGGGCGATGCGGGGCTTCATCTCGATCACACGCTGCGCCAGCGGCGGGTCGCCCAGCGCGTCGAGTGACACCGCGAACGCGTCACGCACCTCTCTCGCGAGGCCGGCCAGGACCTTGAGCGTCTCGGGTCCGGGCGTCACACGCCGCCGCTCGCGCTCCAGCGCGATCGCGGTCATGTTCACCGAGAATGTCTCGCCGACGTTCTGCACGTAGCTCGCCACGGCCGTCAACGCCGCGAGCCGGCGTGAGTGGTGGGGCACCAGGTCCGACGTCGAAAGCGTCCGGATGTACCGGCAGATCTCCTCATAGAGGTGCTGATTCGCCCGGCTCTTCTGGGCCTGTGCTTTGATCGCCGCCCGCGTTCCCTTCAGGAACACCGGGACCGACGCCTCGGCGTACTCGATCGTCCGCCTGCCCAGCCTCGCGATCTCCTGCCGGAGCGCATCAAACGCCATGTCCGGCGTGTCGAGATAGGCCTGCTGGAGGTAGACCGGGAGCGATTCGTCGGGCTTGGCCAGCGACCTGGGCACGATCTTGTTCATGAGCCTCGCGATCAGGCCCGCGAACCAGATGAAGATCATGGTGTTGAGCACGTTGAACAGCGTGTGGGCGTTGGCGATCTGGCGAGGAACCTCGGCCGCCATCCTCGCCGCGTGGTCGAGATCGGGCCGCGAAGGAGAGATCGCGACGGCGAGGTCGGCCAGCACGTGGATGAGCGGGAGCCAGATCAGCACGCCCAGCACGTTGAAGAGCAGGTGCACGCCCGCCGCCTGCACCGATTCACGCGACTTGCCCATCGCGGCGAGCATCGCGGGCAGGCAGGTCCCGATGTTGGCGCCGAACGACACCGCGATTCCCGTCTCGAGCGTGATGAAGCCGCGTGACGCAAGCATGACCACGATCCCCATCGCCGCGCCCGACGAGCTGAGCATCATGGTGATCACGGCCCCGACCAGGATCGCGAACAGCGGGTTGTGGATGTGCCCGAGGAAGTCGATGAACGGCGGGAAGGTCCGCAGGGGCTCGGTCGACTCGCTCATCAGGCCCAGGCCCAGGAACATCATGCCCAAGCCCATGACGATCGCCCCATAGCGGCTCCACGCGCGCCGGCGCAGAAGGGCCATGACGAGGTACCCCGCCGCGATGAGCCAGAGCGAATAGGCGTAGACGTTGAACGCGACGATCTGGGCGGTGACGGTCGAGCCCACGTTGGCGCCCATGATCACACCGATCGCCTGCTCGAGCGTCATGAGCCCGGCCGACACGAACCCGACCACCAGCACGGTCGTGACTGTCGACGACTGGATCATCGCCGTGACCACCCCGCCCGAGAGCACCGCGAGGAAGCGGTTCTTGGTCAGCTTCCTGAGGACGGTGCTCATGCCGGCGCCGCCCAGGGCCTTGAGCCCGCCGGTCACCTGCTCGAGCCCATAGAGGAAGATCGACAGCCCGCCCACAATCCCCATCACCAAAGGACCGATCGCCAGTTCATCCATGTCCATGCCCCCGCATCAGACACCCGGCGCGCAGCGCCGAATCGCCCAATGTACCACAAACACTTGCGACCACGCAAGTTGAAAGGTGGGGACGAGCCGCGGGCGGATCGGCCAGACGGGTGGCGCGGGGGCACCTAAGCAGAACCGCCGCCCGGGATCGAGCCGGGGCGGCGGTTCCGCTGAGGGAGCAGACGGGAAGAACTGATCGAGCGCCAAGCCCGGGGTTGCCTAGGCCGTGCGGCGGCGACGGCTCGCCAGCAACCCGCCGAAGGCCAGGAGGGCGGGGGCCGCCGGCGCCGGGACGACGGTCGTGACCGTGACGTTGTCGATGGTCATGTCGTAGTCATCGTCGGTGAAGAAGTAGTCGGGCAGCAGCGTGCTGAACGCGATCTCGTCGACGCCGCTCAGGATGTCGGCGAATGTGACGCCGTCGGGGAGCATCGTCTCGAACGTGTTCGGGTCGTACGAGCCGTATCCGCCCCAGCCGCTCGGCAGAACGGGAGAGGTCGTGTTGTCGATCGTCACCGAGAGTGTCGTGAAGTCGGCGTAGGTGTCCTGGGAAACCCAGTCGAAGAGGTAGAACACGCTCGACCAGGGATATCCACCCTGCGCCGTGTCGAAGTCGCGCAGCTCGAGCATGAACGGGCGGGGCACCGGGAAGAACGTGCCGATCTGGTCGACCTTGAGATCGACCGAGAAAGTCACTCCCTGGTACGGCGAGAAGTCTCCCACGAACGCGGCATTGGTGCTGTTGGTGAAGGCGATGCCGAAATCATGGAACTGCGTGCGATAGCCCGCGCCGCCGCCGACCCCGCCGGTCGGGTCGACGTAGGAGACGCCTCCGAAACCCTGCGGCCCCTCCCAGCCTTCGGTGCCGTTCTCGAAATCGACGACCGTCGTGCCGGCGTTGGCGATCATCGCGGTGCAGGCGACGGCGCCGAGGAACATGATGCGGCTGTTCATCTGGACTCTCCTTCTTCAGGGTCTTGAACCGGGTGGTGATGTCCTCGCAGGGCCGGGCCCGAACGGGCGTCGGACCCCGATGAGCAAAGGATCCCACACCCGGGGCCAGTAATCAAGAAGTTTCCTGGAAACTTCCGGAAAATTCTGTTTGCCCCCATCCAAGGCCCGTCGCCATCGGGTATGGTGTACCCCACACCATGCCAGAACCAGCCGAAACAACCCGCCTTGCCGATTCAGAGATCGAGATCCGCATTATCCAGACCGGGTCCGACCTCGTTGAATCGCTGGGGCGGGTCCTCTCCGCCGTCCCGGACAGCCCCCAGGGCCCCCAGGCCCTCGCCAAGAGGATCAACGTTGACAAGGTGCTTGCCAGCCGGCTCCTCCGGGCGGTCAAGAGCTCCGACGAGATGTCCGCCCTCCACCGCTTCCCGGGGCCCGAGCCGCTCCGCCGCGTCCTCAAGGGGGCCTCGAAGGTGGGGGTCGACGCGGGGCTGATCGACTCGGCCGAGCGGGCGATCGATCGCTTCGCGGGCCTGATCCGCGACGATCTGGGCGACCGCGGCGCCCTCGACGCGATCATCTCCGCCTGGGTGCCCGAGGCCCGCCGCGACTTCGAGATCCGCTGGAAGCAGTCGGCCTACAAGGCGATGAGCCAGCTCAAGGGCGTTCGGGCCGACGCGACGCTCGCGACCGCGATCATCCATCCTTCATCCGATGGCGAGCACCTCGACGTCGTCTGGCTCTCGGGTCTCATTGGGCTCCAGCGGCTCCGCCCCGGGGCACTTGTCAAGCTCGCGACACGCCGCTTCATCGCCAACGGAGACGGACGCCGGCCTCTCTCGCTCGACGGCCGCGAGATCGACGGCTACGCGGACGCCGCGGTCGAGGCGTTCAGCAGCACGCCCATGCCTCGAATGGAGGTCCACCGCGTCGGCGAGGTGATGCACTACACGCTTGATGCGGACGGCTTCGGGCCCAAGTCATCGCAGGACCTCGTGCTCGCCGAGGTGAACCTAGCCGAGATGCGCCGGTATCTCCGCCCCGAAGAGGACCGTCAGGGCTTCTTCTTCGCCGAGAGCGCCCAGCCGACCAAGGTGCTCCAGTTCGACGCGATCCTGCACGACGACGTCTACCCGGGCTCCGAACCCCGTCTGCACGTCTACGACACAGCGCTCGACGGCGTGGCCGACGTCAACGACCCTTCGCGCGATCTCGACCGCCTCGAGTTGCTCGAGTCGGTCGAGCCGCTCGGCCGCACCGTCGACCGCATCGGCTCGTCGGTCATCCCCCGCTACGGCACCCTGATCCGTCACGTCTTCGACCAACTGGGCTGGGAGCGCAGCGCGTTCCGTGTCCACCGCAGCCGGATCGACTATCCGGTCTACGGAAGCCAGGTCGCGATGTGCTTCGATCCGCCCAGACGGGGCTGAGCCGCGGGCTATACAGAGCGGCTGCACCATGCCCGTTGCGGGTGGTCCAGATCCGGATCGGCGGAGGTGGCGGAGGATCTGCGGCTTGGCAAGTACATCATGACGTTTGGCGCCGCGTTCATCGGGCTATTCCTGGAATCGTGCCCCTGATCACTTCGGCTCCGCCAGATCGTGCTGGATGATTACGTAGGTGTTCATCGGCGGGTACTTCATCGTCAGGCGGAAGCCGTGGAAGTCGGTGGCATCCCAGCCCAGGCGATCGTAGACGCGGCGCACCATGTCCGGGTAATCGGGCAGCAGGGGCGTCGCGGTGACCGGGGGGCATTGGCCGATGGGCTCAATCCGCTCGGCCATCGGCAGGCGGTCGTACTCGTCCGAGCCGGCCGGCTGGGGGCTGGGGGTGTGCTGGGCGTACTGCACCGCCCTGGGTGTCATCGCGAACGCGAGGCTCTTGTGCACCTGGAGGTCGCAGATCATCCACTCGGTGGGTGTCTGCACGATCGCGGCGTGCTCGCCGTAGAGGTTGTGCTCGTCGCGGTAGATCGACGCGAAGCGGCGGGTGAACTCGCCGTAGACCCAGGTGTTGAGCCCGTAGTTGCCGATCGGCCCCGGGGCAAGCTGATAACGCATGAACCCCGCGCCTTCGACCGGGACGAACTCGGGGAGCGGGTCGGAGCAGAATTCGGGCATCAGGTGCAGCGGGTCGTCAGCCGACGCGGGGTCAATCGAATCGACAGGCGGGGCCTGGCGGATCGAGCCGTCGTCGTTGTATGCGAAGCGGACGAGCAGCGGCACGCTCGCGTTGGAGCGCAGGCGGCGGACGTCGATCATGCCGCTGAGGCTCGCGGTGTCGAGCATCGCGGGGTCGTTTGGATTGGGCGCGAGAAAGAACGAGGCGAGGCGCACGCGGGACTGGATGCCCCAGATGCACGAGTTGCCCTGGAAGGCCATCTTGCGGGTCTGGTGCAGGTGCTCGGGCGGCACCCGCCGCGGCGCCTTGCTCGACAGAACGAGCTGGAGCGTCGAGCGATCACCCACGTGCACCTCGACCATCCGGTCGAACGACCCGAACGCCTCGCGGGCCGCCGTCAGGTGGGGCTCGGGGGCGCCCGCCGCCTCGAAGGCCGAGAGGATGGTGTCCATCCCCGCGGTCCCGGGCAGGTTGGAGATCACCGCGTGCGGGTCGGTGACCGTGATGATCTTGGAGACCTTCCACGCGAGGTTCTTGTTGATCTTGAACCGGCGGGCGATCTCCTGCGGCTTGGTGGGATCGGCCTTGACGGAGACGAGCAAATCGGTCAGCGCCCCCCGGATGCCCTGAAAGGCGTGGTCGAGCGCGTTGTCGAATTGATCTGTTTGGATTGTGCTCTGCATAACGACGAATCGGGCGGTCTGGATGTCTGCCGACCGGGGGTGAGGGATGCACCATACCGGCCCACCGGACGGCCTGCTGAAGTGTATGCGGGCCGGAAGATGACCACAAGATATTTGGCAAAACTTCCCAGGGGAAACTTGACGCGATCGTCCGGGGTCATTATTCTGCGGTCTGTGGGGCCGAGGGCGTGGGCCTTCGGTGGGAATCGTGAGCCGGCTCGCCGGCCTGCTGCGCAATAACGACCTGAACAGCACAACAGAGGAGCAGATCATGAACCGCATCGCTGCCATCGTCGCCCTCGCGGGCGTCGCCGTCGCCTCCGCCAGCGCTTCGATCGTCAAGGTCGAGGTAAACGGCACCGTTGACTACAACTTCGTCGGGGGTGGTCACGCCAACGTGCAGGCGGGCGACGCCGTCTCCATGAGTTTCCTTGTCGACTCCGAGAACTACGTTAACAGCGCCAGCTTCCCGACTCGCGGCTACACCGTTGACCTGGCCTCGTTCGAGATGACGGTTGGCTCGTCGTACATCACGCTCGACAACCCCCAGCCGTTCGGGCCGGCGTACTTCGTCGTGCGCAACAACGACCCCGTTGCCGATGGTTTCATGCTGTCCCGGAACATCGATTTCCCGCAGGACGTGCAGGTGCATGTCCCGGGCCTGACCCCGACGCATGACCTGCACTTCCTGGCGACCTACGGCAGCTCCGATACCATCCCGTCGCTCGACATTCTCGACGCGGTTGGAACCTATGACCTGAACGGCATCAGCGTGTACGGATGGTACATCGGCCGGTTCGGCGGCATCGGCGCGGAGTACGCATATGAGTCGATCACGATCTCGGTCGTCCCCGCCCCCGCGACGCTCGCGCTGCTCGTTCCGCTTGCCGCGGCGCGCCGTCGGCGCTGATCTCGTTCATTTCCAAGTCTCCCCCTCGGCCGGCGATCTCACACGGGATCGCCGGCCGATTTCATTGTGGCCCCGTCGCGCGGGGGCGGTCGGCATCGGTTTTTTTGGTTGATGTGTGAGCGATCCGCCGCGTCCTTCGCTTGAGACTTGCACCCGAGCGAATCGGGTGCCCCGGACCGTTGGACCGAAGCAGGTCACCCACACGGCCGGGACACGCCCCCGAGGGGGGCACGGGCGCCGGCGGACGGGAAGAGCCGCCGGCAACGCCCGCGGAAGCCACACCCCGTATCACGAGGAAACCAACATGTCGAGCACCCGCATCATCGGGGCCGCGGCGCTGTCGCTGTGCGCCGGGCTGAGCGTCTCCACCGCCAACGCCGAGATCTTCCAGCGTGTCCAGGGCGACGATTCCCGGGAGCACGTCTATTCGATCAACCGCACCCTCGACGGCGGCTACGTCACCACCGGCTACCGCGACTACGGCGACGCCGCCGGCGCGCCCGCCGAGGACGTGCTGATCACCAAGCACAAGTCCGACGGCTCGGTCGACTGGCAGCGCCTGTGGAAGGGCCCGGGCCGCGACATCGGCTATTCGGTCCAGCAGACGTTCGACGGCGGCTACATCGTCGCGGCCGAGTCGACGAGTTCGCCGGTGCCCGGCATGGACCTGCTGCTCATCCGCCTCGACCCGGCCGGCGGGCTCGTGTGGAACCGCTACTACACCGGCGGATTCATGAGCGATCCGATCCACACCCCCCACCCGGGCGTCGCCCTCGACCAGGGCTTCGACGGCGAGATCTACGTCACCGGCAACGTCGCCGGCGTGCCGCTGGTGCTCGCGGTCGGGCCGGGCGGCGGCATGATGTGGACCGCGCTCTACACCGACCCGGCGGGTCCGGACGGCTTCTTCAAGTATGCCTTCACCGACATCAAGTTCGACCGCATCGACGGCACGCTCGTCGTCAGCGGCACGAGCACCCACCCCGATTTCAACCAGCCGGGCGGCATCGTGCTCCAGGATGCGTTCATGATGCGGACGAACCCGGTGGGCGCGCCCATCTGGTCGTGGAACTATGACTTCCCGTTCGACCTCGACCCCGACAACGGCGACAACAACCGCGAGACGGGCGATGGCCTCGACGTCGGACCCAACGGCGACCTCATCCTCAACGGCCGCACCGACTTCGGCACCGACACCGCCCGCCGCGGCACGCACCTGATCTCGACCGACCGCGCTGGCATCCCGATGTGGTCGGCCGAGTACTCATACTTCAGCCCGGACGGCGTCGATGGCCGGCCCGCGACCGCGTACGCCGCGGTCCGCTGGGACAGCCACCTGAACGTCGTGCAGACCGGGCGCGTGCCCGACAGCGCGGGCACGCTGCACGCCTGGGAGTCGCTGACCGGCTTCGGCGGCGTCCCGCTCTGGTTCTGGGAGTACGGCGGCGACGAGTTCTCGCGGGGCGAGTCGGTCATCCCGACGCCCGATCCCTGCGGCTACGCGATGGCGGGTCAGTTCGAGTTCATCCCGCCTGCCGGCCCGTTCGCCCGTGGCGAGACCTACCTCGTCAAGAACAACGACCTCGGCGAGACCGGCTGCCTCGAGCGCCGCTGGGACTTCCAGCCGCAGTTCCAGGCCCGGCTGGGCGATGCCCCGATCCAGCCTCAGTATCGCGACGAGTTGATCCAGGCCGAGAACTTCCTCACCGCGGCCGACACCAACGACCGCATCCTCTGCTACGACCCCGACTGCACCCCCGGCGCGCCTTGCCCGTGTGACATGAACGGCGACGGCATCCTCGACCTGACCGACGTGACCGCGTTCATCGGCTGCTTCACCGGCGGGCTGCCGTGCGGCGACCTGAACGGGGACGGCATCCTCGACCTCAGCGACATCAGCGCCTTCATCTCCTGCTTCCTGGGCGGATGCCCGTGAGTCACCGCTGAAGGACCGGCGAGCCACGTGCAGCCGGAGATTCTCCAGCCCCGCCGGGCCCAACAGCCCCGCGGGGCTTTCCCGCCTCCCGCGGCACTAGGGGAACACCCTGATTCTCGCCGCGGATCGGGCGGCGTGACCCCCCACGCCCTTGTGGTCACACGGGGCGTGAGGTTCAATGAAAGGTTCCGGGGAGCCTCGTGCTCCTTGGGGGAACACGGCGGCTCCTCGGCGATTGCAGCGGAAGGGGTTGCCATGAAACGCAACATCATCATCACCGGCGCCGCCGTGCTCGCGCTCGTTGCGGGCACCGCCGACGGCCAGTATTACCAGTATGAACTCGCCTCGGTGGACGACGAGGGCAGTCTCTCGATCGCCCAGACCAACGACGGCGGGTTCGTCACCGCCGGCTGGCGGAAGGTCGTAGACGCCGGCGGGATCTACAACAAGGATTTCTACATCGTCAAGCACGACAAGGACGGGCACTTCCAGTGGCTCCGCGTCTGGGGCGGGCCCGAGGATGACGTGGCCTACTCCATCAGGCAGACGATGGACGGCGGGTACATCATCGCGGGTGAGACCGAATCGTTCGAGCAGAACATGGAGCTCGTCCTCCTCAGGCTCGATCCCAGTGGCCAGTTCCTGTGGGCCAAGGCCTATCCCCACCAGGTCGCCGGCGACACGATCCACCACCCGCACGCTGGCGTCGCACTCGACCTGCTCGTGCCGAATGAAGAGATCATCGTGACGGCCTACTTCATGGGCCACCCGACGCTCACGTTCACCGATCCCAACGGGAACCCGATCTGGCAAATGTCGTACTTCCTGCCGCCCGTCCCGCCGATGATCGACGGGGCGCTCCACGCCTTCACCGACGTCGATATCGACCAGAACGAGAGGACCGCGGTCGTTTCGGGCTCGCTCGAGTACCGCGACCCCGCGGGTACGAACACGAAGTACGACGACGCCATCCTCATGAAGCTCGACGTCAACGTCGGCTTCCCCCTCTGGTACTTCAAGTATGACTGGCCGTTCGACCGCGACGACCCGGATGACCCCAACGTCAAGGAATACGGGCACGGCGTCGACATCGCTCCCGACGGGTTCATCTACAGCGCCGGCAAGACCGATTTCGGCCGCGAGTTCATCGACTCGGGCGTGATCACCATCGTCACCGATCCGGGAGGCGTGCCCTTCAACATGATGCGCTACCAGCCGCTCGAGACGGACGGGCGCATCCTCTACGGGGCGCCGGGCTACGCCTCGGTCGAGTTCGACCAGCGATTCTTCACCGTCGCCATTGCGGGCACCGTGCAACGGATCGACAACTTCGTGCCCAACGCCTTCCTGATGCTCACCGACCCCATGCTGATCCCGTTCTGGACCTGGGCGTACGGCGATCAGGGCGGCGTCGACCCGGTCTGGCCCACCTGGGGCGAGTCGGTCGCGGTCGCCGATCTCACCTGCGGCTGGGGCGTCGCGGGCCGCGGTGAGCTCACGGCTCCCCCCAGCTTCCTGGGCGCGGGCGACAACTACCTGGTGAAAACCGAGGACAACGGTGTCTCGGGCTGCAACGAGCGGCACATCGACATGGCCCCCGAGATGCCGGGCATGGAAATGCCGCTGCCGGTTGAGCCGTTCCAGATCTTCGGGGTCGTCGATCTGCCCGACCTGCTGCGGGTGGTCCAGGGTCAGGAACTGCAGTTCTGCTACTACCCGACCTGCTACACCGGGCCTTGCAACCGGGCCGACCTCGCCCCGTACTGGGGCATCCTCGATCTTCAGGACATCAACGCGTTCATCACCGCTTTCGTCAACGGGCAGGCTATCGCCGACCTCAACGGCGACGGCATCCTCGACCTGCGCGACATCCAGATCTTCATCACCGACTTCGTCGCGGGCTGCCCGTGAGCGGTCACGCTCCGGTGCCGATAATCCGCTGATCTGAGCATGAAGCCGCGGGATCTGGATCCCGCGGCTTCCTTTCTCCGCCGGCGCCCGCTGAATTGGCAATGAACGGCGTGACAGATCACCCGCCGTCCCGTTCTCAAGGACAGCACCCGACTGTTGGACCCGAAGGGTCACCCACACGGTCGGGCGTCCCCCCGAGGGGGACAACATCGACGGGCAATGGCCGGTGCAAGGGGTGTCGGCGGGACCCGTCCACCAACACCTTGTTCCGGGAGGAACCCACGATGAAGACCGCCCAATCTCTCGCTGTCGCCGCGCTCTCGCTGTGTGCCGGCATGGCCGCCCACGCGGACGTGTTCCAACGGGCCCAGGGCGACGCCCGCCGCGAACAGGCCTACTCGATCGATCGCACGTTCGACGGTGGGTATGTGACGGCGGGGTTCCGCGACTACGGCACCGCCGCCTCGCCCAACGAGGACGTGCTGGTCACCAAGCACAACGCCGACGGCACGATCGCCTGGCAACGCCGCTGGGCGGGCCCGGGGCGAGACATCGGCTACTCGGTGCAGCAGACGTTCGACGGGGGCTACGTCATCGCGGCCGAGTCGACATCGTCGCCCGACCCCATGGTCCAGATCCTGCTTCTCCGCCTGGATGCCACGGGCACGCTGATGTGGAACAGGTTCTACTTCGGCACCTTCATGACCGACCCGATCAACTTCCCTCAGCCTGGCGTGGCGCTCGATCAGGGCAACAACGGGCAGATCTACGTGACGGGCAACATGCTGGGCCGCCCGCTGATCCTGAATGTCGGGCCGGGCGGGGCGCCGATCTGGAACGCGTTCTACGCCGACCCGATCACCGACCCCGACATCGCCGCCCGGTTCGCGTTCACCGACATCAAGATGGACCCGACGAACGGCACGCTCGTTGTCTCGGGCACGACCGTCCGCAACGAACCGACGCCGCCGAGCGGGGCGGTCATCCAGACACAGGACGCGTTCCTGCTCCGCGTCGACGGCGCCGGCGCGCCGATGTGGGTCTGGAACTACGACTTCCCGGCCGATCTCGACCCGACCAGCGAGGCCGGGTACAACGTCCGCGAGACGGGCGACGGGCTCGATATCTCGCCGAGCGGGCGGATCATCCTGAATGGGCGCACCGATTTCGGCGGGCCCGGCGTGGTGCCCGGCACCCACCTCGTCGCGGTCGATCCCGGCGGGTTTGTTCTCTGGGGGCGCGAATACAGCTTCTTCTCGCCCGACGGCATCACGCCGTTCGTCTCGCCCGGTTACGCGGCCGTGCGCTACGACAACGACATGAACATCATCCAGGCCGGCACGAACCGCAGCTTCGGGCCCGAGCACGCCGTGGAGTGGCGCACGGATGTCGTCGGCACGCCGCAGTGGATGTGGGCGTACGGCGTGAGCAACGTCTCGCATGGCGAATCGGTCGTGCCCGACTTCGACTGCGGCTATGCGATGACGGGCCGGTTCGACTTCGCCACCCCGCCGCCCCCGTTCGCGTTCGGCGAGACCTACGTCGTCAAGAACAACGACGCCGGCGAGACGGGCTGCGACGAGCTGGAATGGAGCTTCACGGCCGACTTCGACGCGCTCAACAAGCAGAACGGCATCGCACCCGACTACCTGGTGAAGATGATCGACGCCCCCGCCCTCCTCATCGACACCACGGCCGACGACGACGCGCTCTGCTACAGCGCGGGCTGCGATCCGACGCCGTGCCCCTGCGACCTCAACGGCGACGGCATCCTCGACATCGTCGATATCGGGGCGTTCATCACCTGCTTCACCGGGAGCTTGCCCTGCGGCGACCTCGCCCCGGCCTACGGCGTGTGGGACATCGTCGACATCAACGCGTTTATCACCTGCTTCCTCGGCGGGTGCTGAGCACGACAACCGGTTCCACGTTGCGGGAAACCGCGGGATTACGATCCCGCGGTTTTCTCTTGGTTCCTTGTCGCTCTCGAATCGACCCGTCCAACACCCCCCGCCGTGCGATACGCTTCCGCCATGACCGATGGATTAGCGAGCATCGAAGATTTCCACGCGCTCGACATCCGCGTCGGACGCGTCCTGCGGGTCGAGCCCAACATGCGGGCCCGGGTGCCGGCCTACATCGTTGACGTTGATCTCGGCGACGATCTGGGCGTCCGGACTTCAAGTGCCCAGATCACCGAGGCCTACACCCCCGAGTCGCTCGAGGGCCGTCTCGTGCTCGCGCTGGTCAACATCCCGCCCCGGCGCGTCGCGGGTGTCAGGAGCGAGGTGCTCGTGCTGGGCGTCTACAGCGAGAAAGGGGATGGACCGGTCGTGCTCATCGGGCCCGATGAACACGACCGAGTCCGACCCGGCGACCGCGTTGGCTAGCCGCCGGCCCCGGGGATGAGCCGTCAGAGCCCGAGATACCAGCGGACGAAGGTCGACAGGTCGTTGAGCGAGTGCAGCCCGTCGCCGTTGAGGTCGGCCGACGGGCTCCGCGCGTTGAAGGCCGCGACGAAATCGGTGATGTCGCTCAGGTCGAGCAGGTCGTCGCCGTTGAAATCGCCCGGGTGGAACGGGGCCCGGACGGTGAGCACCTGGTTTGCCGCCACGTCGGCGACGGTGGTCGAGGTCCCGTCCCGCCACTCGACGCGGACCCAGTCGGCCGCCGTGTCGGCTCCCAGCCCGAAGTGGGCCCCGTGTTCCCCGGACGAGCAGTGATTGGTCGCCCCATCGATCACCTGCATGTGCGTCGCGCCGCCGTGGCTGAGGCGCACGACCGAGTGATAGCCCTCGGGCGCCAGCGTCGGCCTGGCCGATGTGTCGAGATTGACGCGGAGGCTGTTGATGTCATCGCCGAAGAGGTCGTTCCGCCACACGCCGATGCGGCCGTTGTTGGTGAACACGACGATGTCCTCGTCGCCGTCGTTGTCGTAATCGAAGTTCACCAGCCCGCGGCCGCCGTCGAAGTGGTTGAAGCCGCAGGGGCCCGAGATATCGACGAACTGCACGCCGCCCAGGTCCTTGAAGATCTGCGTGGGGGTGCCGTCGGCGTTCTTGGTGGCGACAAGGTCCTCGAGACCGTCGTGATCGAGATCGACCATGAGCACGCCCCAGCTGTAGCCGCACTGGTTCACGCCCGAGAGGCGGGCCCGCTCCTGGAACGTCCCGTTGGCCTGCTGGATGAACAGCAGGTTGCCCGAGGTCTGGAGGAACGAGAAGTAGATCGACGAGATGTAGAAATCGAGCCGCCCGTCGCCGTTCAGATCGCCGATCGCAAGGCCCATCCCGTTGGCGGTGTTCAGCCGGCTCACGCTCGACGTGAAGTTGCTGAACGTCCCGCTGCTGTTGCCCTTGAAGACCATGCTCGTGCCGTGGTCGCCGATCAGGATGATGTCGAGCGCCCCGTCCATGTCGAGGTCGATGAAGCTCGGAACGTACCCGGACGCCGATTCCGGGATCATCGCGTCCAGCCCCGCGATCGCGGTCACGTCGGTGAAGGTCTCGTCGCCGTTGTTGCGCCAGAGCCGGTTGCCCTGGTGCGCGAGCGTGTAGGCGGTCGAGAACATGTCGAGGTCGCCGTCGTTGTCGTAGTCGCCGAAGGCCGTCGCGAACGAGTCGGGCGCCTGCACGCGCATCGCCACGCCGGCCGAGACGGCGACGTCGGTGAAGGTGCCGTCGCCGTTGTTGCGATAGAGCATGTTCTGCCCGGCGCTCGGGAGCCCGGCGCTGGGGCCCATGCTCGACACCGAGATGTCCATCCACCCATCGCCGTTGAAGTCGGCGCAGGTCGCCGCGACGCCGAAATGCGCCAGGGCGACGCCCCACTCGGCCGCCCGATCGGTGAAGGTGCCGTCGCCGTTGTTGATGAACAGGTGGTCGGGCTCCACGCCCCCCGAAAGCACGAACAAATCCTGCCAGCCGTCGCTGTTGAAGTCACCCACCGCTCCGCCGGCCATCACGAGCCGCATCGGCATGTCCACCGGCGTTTCCTGATTGACCACGATGCCGGTCTGGTCGGACACCTCGGTGAAAAACAGAGTCTGAGCGCATACCGACATCCCACACGAGCACAGCAACGCGGACGCCGAGAAGGCACGCACACGCCCCATCGAGATGGTCATCTCTTGTCCTCACGAAACAAAGCCACACCGCTGAACGCGGCGATCAACATGGCCGTGCATCCCCACACGGCGCGCCCGAAGACCCGGGCAGATGACCCGGTATACCGGAATGCCGGTTCCACCTCAAGCCAAAAAAACTTGATACCCGCTCCCGGCCCCGAAACCGCCCTCAGGACGCCGCCAGCAGGCCCTCACGCACCTTCTCGGCGGTCGTGTCGCCTGCGAGCATTGCGGCGAGGCAGAGCGCGAATGCCATCGCGGTCCCGGGCCCACGGCTTGTGATGAACGTGCGGTCGACCACCACGTCACCCGGGGCGTGTTCGGTGGTCGCGCCGAATCGCGTTTCGAGCCCCGGGTAGCACGTCGCCCGCCGGCCCTCGAGCAGACCGAGAGGGGTGAGCACGACGGCCGGGGCGGCGCAGATCGCGGCGATAACCTTGCCGGCCGCCGCGTGGGCCCGCACAATCCGGGACACGTCGGCTGACGAGGCCAGGTTCTGGGCCCCTTTCATGCCCCCGGGAATCACTACAGCGTCGAACAGACGGTCGCCGAGCCTTCCGATCGCGATGTCCGCACCGAGCGGCAGGCCACGCGAGCCCCGCATGGAAAGCGCGCCCTCGCCCGCGTAGGTGACCGCAACGCCCGCGCGCACGAGTACATCGCCCGGCGTGATCGCCTCGATCTCCTCCGAGCCCTCCGCGATCAGGATCAGTGCGTCCGCCACGGCCGGGCCTCCTTCCCTTGTGGACTTTGTCTCTGCCGACGCAGCCTATGCGGGCCAAGGATGCCGCATGCCCGAGAATCTTCCCATCCCCGATCCCTGCGCGGGGCACGTCCCTCCGCACATGACGGCCGAGGAGTTCCGCTCGCTGGGCCATCGCATGGTCGACTGGGTCGCCGACTACATGGCGGGCTTGGGCGAGCGCCCCGTAAAGAACGCCACCCGGCCCGGCGACGTGCTCGCCGCGCTGCCCGATCGCCTGGAAGACTCGGCCCCCGGATGGGACGCGGTGTTCCGGGACCTGGACGAGATCGTCGCCCCCAATCTCACACACTGGCAGCACCCGGGCTTCTTCGCCTACTTCCCGTGCAACGCCTCGGGTCCCGGCATCCTTGGGGAGATCGCAAGCGCCGGGCTGAACGTCAACGGCATGCTCTGGGCGACCAGCCCCGCCGCGACCGAGCTCGAGACCTGCGTGCTCGACTGGTGCGTTGACCTCTTTGAGCTGCCCGACACGTTCCGCGGGAACGGCGCCATCCAGGGGACGGCGAGCGAGTCGACGCTGATCGCTCTGCTCGCGGCGAGGGCCCGGGCGGGCGGCGGTGACGTCTCACTCATCACGAGCCGGCAGGCCCACTCGTCGGTGATCAAGGCCGCGATGATCGCCGGGCTCGCAACCTCACCCGAGGACCGCCGACGCCTCCGCCTCGTCGCCACACACGACGATGGCCGGATGGACCTCGATTGCTTTGAGCGCGAGGCGCAGGCCCTGCTCGACGAAACGGGCGCACTGCCGGCGATGGTCTCCGCGACGGTGGGCACGACCGGTACGGGCGCCATCGATGACGTCGCGGGTATCCGCGCCCGACTGGACGCGCTCGCGCCCGGAGGCCGGTGGGCGGGCTGGCTGCACGTCGACGCGGCGTGGCTGGGCGCCGCCGCGATCTGCCCCGAGCACCGCCTCGCGGGGCTGGAGCACGCCGACAGCCTGTGTCTCAACCCGCACAAGTGGCTGCTGACGAACTTCGATTGCGATCTCTTCTGGGTGCGTGACCGCGCGGCGCTGCTTCGCGCGCTCTCGATCACGCCGGAGTATCTCCGCAACGCCGCGACCGAAGCCGGCGGCGTGATCGACTACCGCGACTGGCAGATCCCGCTGGGGCGGCGTTTCCGGGCGCTCAAGCTCTGGTTCGTGCTCCGCCACTACGGCGTCGAGGGCCTGCGCGCGCACATCCGGCGGCACATCGCCTGGAGCGAGTGGTTCGAGCAGCGAGTGGTCGCCGACGGGCGGTTCGAGTTGGTCGCCCCCCGGAGCGCTTCGCTCGTCTGCTTCCGGCTCAGGGCGGGTGACGACGCAACCAGGGCCCTGCTCGACCGGGTGAACGCGACGGGCGAAGTGCTGCTGAGCCACACCGCGGCCCCGGGTGATGGCGGCTTCACGATCCGGTTCGTGCCCGGATCGTCGCTGACCGAGTTTCGGCACGTGGTGCGGGCGTGGGCGATCATCGCCCGCGAGGCTGGTGGCTGAGGCGTTGCCGTGGTCGGCACGAGCAGCGGCGCCAAGCCGACGCCTGCGCAGCCGGGACGCTATCGTGCGCCCATGCGATCGATCCTGCTGATCTGCCTGGCCGGCGTGCTCGCCGGGTGCCGCAGCCACGGGGGACCCCGGGCGTTTGTTGTTTCCTCTTCGCTCTACGGCGAGGCGTTCGACGCCACGCGAGACGAGTTGCGTCGGGCGGGATACACGCTCGAGCGCGTCGACGCCGCCAACGGCGAACTGCTCACCGCGCCGAAAACCGTCGCCGGGTTCGCGACGCCCTTCGCGCCCGAGCCCGGTTCGATCGGGCAGATGACGGACGACACGCTCAACAGCCAGCCCCGTACGGTGCGCGTCACCTTCCGCGACGCCGCGGGCGGGCCACCCGGTGTGGGTGATGTGACCGAAACCGTCGAGGTTGTCATCTGGCGGACGAACCGCCCCGGGACCCGGCTCGAAACCGAGGCCATCCGCGCCAGCTCGGTGTGGATCGACCCGGCCCTTGCCGAGCGCGGCGTGCGGAACGGGATGCTCGTCCCCCTGCGACGCGACGACAACTTTGCGGGCGAACTGGCGGGTCGGGTGCGCGATCGGTTGAGCGCCGAACGGGAAGAGTGACCGGGCCCCGCCGCCAGGTGCACGCCGGTCCAGATGCGCAGAAAAAACCCGGGCGCTCGCCCGGGTTGCGATTCGTGATGCGTCATTGCTCAGTCGCGGCCCATCTTCGAGCGGTAGGCCTCGATGGGCAGCGGCGCGTGCTCGGATTCTTCGCTCTTGGGCTGGAGCCGCGTCGCGGCGGCGGTCGTGCGGATCTCGGCGACCTCGGGCCGGCCCCAGTCGGGCTTGGACTCGACCCGGGCGAGCGGCGAGTGGCCCAGAGCGCGGGCGACGAGCTCGCCCCGGCTCGACGCGCTGAGCTTGCGGTGCAGGCTCTTGACATGGTCGTGCACGGTGTGCGGGCTGCGGCCCAGCTCGTCGGCGATCACGCGGACGCTCTTGCCGACCACCAGCAGGTCGAGCACCTCCTGCTCACGCGAGGTGAGCCAGCGCGACGCGGTCGCCTTGGTCGCCCCGATCGCCATCAGCGCCCGGCGCACCAGCAGCGGGTGCACCGCGGCGAGCAATTCGAGCTGCCCGGGCTTGGCCTCGGCGCCGGGCTCGGCCAGCGAAATCTGCGAGATGAGCAACCTCCCCGGCTCGACGGCGCCAAGAGGCTGCGCGGCGACGAGCACGTCCGACGCCGGCACGCCGTGCCAGAGCACGCCGAGCCCCCGCATACGCCAGTCGCCCCCCCCAAGCAGGTCGGCGAGGTTGCCCAGCATCGCCCGCTCGGGGGACTGGAAGCCGAGCGACTCAAGCCGCTCGGCCCTGGACCGCACCGAGAGTTCGATGTTTCCCTCATCGCTGTCCGTCGGGCGTCCGCCGGCCGGCAAGCCCGCAAAGCCCGCGGCTTCGAGCTGCACCCCGGCGCCGCTCGGGCCGGCGTTCAGGATGAGCACGCAGACCCGTGATGGGACGACGACTCCCCGGAGACTCTCGGCCGCGCGGTCGAGCCAGTCGAGCGTGGCGACGGCGGGCAGCCGGCACATGGCTTCGGTGATGTCACACGCGTTCCGCAGTGCGTCGAATCGAGGATTGTTGGTCTGGTTCATAGTTGGCCCCTCAAACGAGGATTCTCTCGTCATCACCGACGCCCCAACGTCCCACGCCCACCCGATCCGGTCGGGTGCATCGGTGAGGCAGACCCACGACTCTTGCCTCACACTCCTGCTGATGACACGGTTCGGTCATTCTTATCGGCACTTGGACGAATTCCATTGACAGAAACCCCAAAACACGTGGGGAAGTGCGTACAGGCAAGTATACCCCCATTTTCAGGATATCTGGATCGTGTCAACAACAGCTTTCTGCCTCAAAAATGCCCGTTTTTTCGCGTTGCGCTGACGACCGCATCCACAGACGGGCCGTGCTCTTCTCTCGATCCGCCCACCGCATTCGGTGGTTCCATCGGGTTGTGACCTGAACTCGCCGCGAGTTCCGGGTGCAACGCTCTGTCCAAACAGGGGCGCTCGGTCACTCCGAAAACGCGTATCACACAAGGCGTTGATAACAGACGACTTACCCCAATCTGCGGCGAAAAGCCCTGAGCGGCTGGCAAATCGCGGTATCTGGGGCACATTGAAACGCAGAGCGGGGGTCGGCGACCCCAACAGAGAGTGTACACCCCGGTAGCGGGGGGGAGCAGAGTTCAGGATCGGCCGCGGGGTCTTCCCAGACAGTCCGGCGTTGCCGTTGTAGAGAGCAGGAACGGAGTCCGTGCGGATGAGTTTGTTGGCCGGACAGTTCGACGCGCCCTTCCCGGCGGTGGACTGGCAGCCCGAAGTGATGGCGCTGCTGGATGAGCGACACCTCGGGGTCTGGTCTCACGCGCAATCTCGGAGATCACATTTCGCGGCGAGTCTGGCCCAGTTCCTGGGCTCGCAGCGCGAGACCGATGTGGTCACTCTGTATGGGCGATTCATCAAGGACATAGAGGCGTTCTGCCATCAGCTCGAGCGGTCGATCCCGGTCGATCGGCTCGAGCGGAGGCTCGACGGCACCGACAGCGTGACCGACGCGTTGCGGAGCCGGGAGAGCGTGCGGGGGCGGAGCGTCGCCCGGTGCCGGTTCATCGTCTGGAACGACGCGGACGTGCTGCTGCGGGCCGACCCGGATCTGTTCGGCCGGCTGGTGGACGCGATGCTGGGGGTGAGCGCCGAGGCCGAGTACGCCTCGGAGGATCTTCTGCTCATCCAGCGGTGCGTGTTCGTGGGCGGGGCGGCGTTGGCGGAGTACGCCGAGCGGCCCGACGGGCAGTTCCGCAGCTGGCTTCCGGATGGACTGGGCGAGCCGTTCTGGGCCCTCGTCACGGGGGTCGATGAGCCTCAACTCAAGATGTCGCACATCGATGAGTTGATGCCGTAATCGGACGCCGGTGGGCACCGCTGCTCGGATCCGCGACACACTTACCCCAACTTATCGAGTTCGGCCTCCACCCGATCCCTCAGCCTCGCCATCATCGAGGGCCCGAAGTCGAACTCCAGACCTGCCGCGGCGAACAGCTCGGGCAGCGGGCGCGAGCCGCCCAGGCTCATCGCCTTCTTGTACGCCGCGATCGCGGCGTCGGGGCCCTTATCAAGCGACATGATCCAGAGCTGGTAGGCCCCGAGCTGGGCGATGCCGTACTCGATGTAGTAGAACGGCACGCTGAACGGGTGGGGCTGGGCGTGCCACGCGGTGTCGCGGGCAGTGGCCGTCGTCTCGTCCCACGCGACGCGGCAGCCGCGAAGGCCGAAGCGTTCGATGAGGTCGCGCCACGCCCGGGTGCGCTGCTCGCGCGTGTGCGTCGGGTTGGCGTAGACCCAGTGCTGGAAGGCGTCGATGGTCGCGATCCAGGGGAGGATCCGCACGCCATGGTCGGCGAGCTGCTGCTTCTTCGCTCGCTTCGTGTCGGCCTCCGAGTAGAACGCGCCCCAGTGCGGCATGGTGAGCAGCTCCATCGACATGCTCGCCACCTCGGCGAATTCGAGCGGGGCGCTGCGGTAATGCAGTAGTGGCTCGTCGTTGCACAGCATCGAGTGGAACGCGTGTCCAGCCTCGTGCACCATCGTCTCCACGTCGCGGTGCAGGCCCGCCGCGTTCATGAAGATGAACGGCTCGCGTCGCCGGTCGAGCATGTACTGGTAGCCCCCCGGCGCCTTTCCCTTGCGGCTGTCGAGGTCGAGCAGCTCGCCCGTCGCGATGCCGTGCGTGTTGGAGCCATCACCCAGCGTGCGGAACATGCCCGCGAGCTGGGGGTCGAGCGCGTCGAACGCCTCGCGGGTCTTCGCGACCAGGTCGGCCCCGCCCGCGAACGGCTCGAGCGGGCCCGCGCCCGCCGGGTCGACGCCCAGGTCCCAGGGCCGCAGTTCGTCGAGCCCCAGCTTCTCCCGCCGCTCGGCGTCGAGGCGGGCGCACAGCGGCATGATCTCCTTCTCCACGCCCTTGTGGAACGCGAAGCACGTCTCGGGCGTGTAGTCGAAGCGGTGCTTGGCGGCGAACATGTACCCCGTGAACGTCTCGTAGCCCGCGTTCTGCGCCACCTTGTGCCGCAGGGCGACCATCTCGTCGAAGATCCCGTCGATCGTGTCGCGGTCCTGCAATCGCCGCTCGGCGCACGCCCGCCAGGCCCGCTCGCGGACGGCGCGGTCGGTCGACTCCTGGTAGACCGCCATCTGGGGCATGGTCTTCGTCTTGCCCTCGAACTCGACCGTCATCGCCCCGGTCACCGTCTGGTGGTCCTGGCTCAGCGTCTCGAGCTTGGTCTGCAGCGGCACGTTCTCCTCGCGGAACAGGTCGACGTCCGCTTTCGTGTCGCGGTGCATCACCTCGTAGCGGTCGGCGGTCAGCCCAAACCGCTCGGCCAGCTCGGCCTGCCGCCTATCGAGCCTGAACGCCGCGGGCTTCATCTTCGGCGCCACCTCCTCGATGTAGCGCCGGTAGGCCCCCGCGGCCTCGGTGTCGGCCGTGTCGCAGGTCATGTTGATGTAGAGCATCGCGGCCGACTCCGAGCAGGCGGCGTCGAGCTCGGAGCGGTCGAGCAGCCACGTTTCGAGATCGCCCGCCGACTCGACGGGCCGGTCCATCAGCGCCCGCCAGAGAGGCTCGACGTTCTCCCACACGGCGGCGTCGAATTCGGCGGGCACGAAGGGCTCGGTCGCGGTGGGCATCGCTCGTCTCCGGAATCGGACAGGGAGCCTGTCGGGTTCGATCGGGCCGCCCGGCGGCTGCGCGACGTTGGGCGGAGGAGTCGAAGGCTATGTCGACGCGCGCCCGGACGCGGGGATCGCTCGTCAGGCGCACGAAAAAAGGCGGGCTCTGGCCCGCCCATCTTGGATCGGTGGCGTCGATTCACGGCCGCATCAGGTCGCGGAGGATCTCGTCCTGCTGCTCGTACCAGAGCTCGAAATCATCGGGCGTGAGATTGAGCGTGAAGAGGATGGAGTTTGGGCTCTCCGAGTAGAACCGGCGGATGTCGCGCAGAAACCCGCGCGCTTTGTTCACCATGATGCCGCGGGCCTTGCCCTGCACGCTCCGGGCCGTTCCGAGGTAGAGCTGGTACTTGGCGACGGCGAGTTCGAGCTTCTGGTTGTCCTGGCTGACGAAGTCGCGCCACCGGCGATTCTCGGCCTCGGCGCGGCCCACCGGGAAGATCAGGTCGGACTGCCATTTGCCCACCCACTCGACCTCGTCGTAGCCCATTTCCTGGGCCAGCTCGTCGAGGTTGCGGGCGATGCCCTCCGAGAAACGCAGCTTCTCGGCCTGCACCGAGTTGAAGGTGAGGATCTCGCCGGCGGGGTTGACCAGGACCTTGCCGCTGTCCTCGTCGGAATACCAGTGCACCGTGCCGTCGGGGTCGACGGTCGCGCTGAGCGGCGTGTCCTTGTCGGGGTTGCCCTGCATGGCCTCCATGATCCGGTAGTCCCGCTTTCCGCGGGCCGTGATCATGCGCATCAGCTCCTTGGTCTCCTCGAGCCCCCGGCCCTTTACGGCGGTGAGCTGCCCGTACCAGCCGGTGCACGCGCCAAAGTTGCCCTCGGGAAGGAAGTAGAGCCGTTCCATGGTCATGCTGGTCATCGCGGCGGCGGAGATGGCGGACTCGATCCAGCCCACGACCTCGAACCTGGGCTTGAGCTCGTTCTCGATCGTGTCGCTCAGGGGCTTGATCTCGAGCAGCGCCCCGCCGCCCGAGTTCACCTTGAGCACGAGGATGCCGCCTTCACCGATGTCCTTCTCGAGCTGCGGGATCAGGCTCTCGAGGTGCTTGGAGGCGAACTCGACGCCCACCATGCCCTCGAGCGTGATCACCTCGCCGCGGAGCGTGCCGGGCTTGGAGACATCCTTGTCGGGCGCCTCTTTCTGCTCGGCCACGTCGGCGACCGCGTCGCGGATGATCTCCTTGACGCTTGCGGCGGAGAAGAACTCCTGCTTCTTGATATCGCCGAAGTACACCAGCATCCACACGTTGCCTTCGATCTCACGGACGATGTCGCCCGTGACGCGGCGCCCGTCGTCGAGCACCACCACGTCCTTTGCCGCGGCGAACGGCGCCGCCAGGCACGCGGCGAGCATCGTCATGAGCACGGCCAGCTTCTGATTCAGTGTCCGCATGTCGTTCCTCTGTCTGGGCGCCCCCGGCGCCGGCTTTCTTGTTCGCGCGGGTTCAGGCCTTCAGCAGCGTGATCTGGATATTGATCTGCTCGATCATCATGTCGAGCTGGTTGACCCTGGGCACGCCCCCCGCGAAGGGGTTGAACGCCTCGCCGTACCGGCGGTACAGGTCCTGCATCTCCTTGAGGATCGAGATCCTGTGGGAGAGCGCCTGCGTCTGCTCGCGCACCGTGCCCGACACCTGCACCTCGTTGAACTCCTGCCAGAGCTTGGGGATCTTGCGCTCCGCCCGGGCCACGTTTCGGTGCCAATCGTCCATGATGTCGTTGCTGCGCCCTTCGATCAGGCGGTGGTTCCGCAGGATGCCCAGGTGTTCGAGCACCTCGTCGAGGTCCTTGGCGGTGCCCTTCGACACGCCGAGCTGCAGGGCCGTCCGGGGCTTGAGGGTCAGCACGTCGTTGCCCTCACCGGTGATGAGCTGCTGCATCGTGTCCTGGTTCTTGTCCTTGCCGTCGTCGGTGAGGACCTCCTCGCCCGGGTTCTCGGGCATCCGCTCATAGATGTTGCCGTAGATGTCGTAGCTGGCGACATAGCTCTTCCTCGCCATCGCGGTGATCAGCCGGTAGTCGTAGCCGCCCGCGATCGCGACGCCCTGGGCCATGCCCAGCCGCAGCGACCGCTGCTTCTGCCTCACGATCTCGTCGCCGACGCCCTCGAACATCTTCTCGAGCGTTCCGACGCCGCCGATTCGTCCCTCCGGGTGCATGTAGATCTCGTCGGCAACCCACGGCAGGAACGCCGCCCCGCCCATCGCGTTGCGCACCCAGAATACCAGGCTGGGCTTCTTCTCCCAGTTCAGGTCGATCTCGCGCGTGAAGATCGGCACGATCTTCTCGGCCACCATGAACCAGTCGAAGTTGTCCTGGTAGTCGTTGGGGAGCTCGCTGAACAGGTCGCCCCACTTGTTGTTCAGGTAGACGATCAGGAAGTCGGGCTGCTCCTTCTCGGCCGCCTCCATCGCGTCGCGCACGGGCGTCGGGGAGATGTCACGCCCGAACTGGCCCTCCAAGTTGATCAGGTACACCGACGGCGCGTCGGACGACGCCGCCTCGCCGCCCGCCTCGCTCCGGGGCGTGTCGCCCGCCTGAGCCTGGTCGGCGTCGCCGGGTTCCGCGTCGGCCTCGGCGGGCTGGTCGCCGTGGATGATCTGGAGGATGTCGGCTTGCTCGTAGACCGTCTGGGCGCTCAGGTTCCCGACGACCACGTTGATGTACACCTTGTCGGTGGTCTCGCGGATGATCGTCCCTTCGATCACCTTCCCGTTGCGGAGGATGAGCTTGTCGAGCGTGGCCTGCGCCGTGTCGTCGGGCTCCGCGATCGCCGTCGCGGTGAATGCCAGGGCGCCGATCGGCGCGGCGGCGGCCAGCACACCGACCATTGCGGCGGCCAGCGCCAGCGGGATGCCTGTGCGGAATCGCTTCATCTTTGTGTCGCCTCCATCAAGCGCCGGCGGGGCGTGCCGAGGGCACCCCGCGGACCATGCGAAAGTTCAATATGCCACAGACTAGACGCCCGAGCCGTCCGAGAGGTTCCGGGCGAGCCGCTCGGCATGTGCGCGATCCGACACGCGTCCGTCCAGCTGGGCGTCGTAGACACCGTTCAAAATCCGAGCAAACACGGGCCCGGGTTGCATTCCCATCTCGATCAGGGCCGCTCCGTCCAGGAAAGGGCGGGGCCACATGCCCATCCCGATCGTGGCGAGGTGGTCCATCCGCTCGTCGAGACCAGCGGCCCGGGATGGATCGATGATCCCGAGCAGAGCCCGGGCCTCGGCAAACCCACCGGCCGCGGCGGCTCGCTTCTGCCCGGCGACGTCGAGGTCGAACCAGGGCCCGCGGAGTTCGCCCAGGGTCTCGAGGATCCGCTCGAACATGTCCCGCTCGTCGTTGCTCAGGCAGAGCGCGTCGCGCCAGGCCGGCCCGCACGCCACGCCGAGCCCGTGCCGATCGATCGCCCAGGCCGCGAGGGCGAGTGGGAAGGAGGCTGCTTCGCCCAGTCCACCCAGCACGTCGGGGGCCGCGTCAGAGCGGGCCTCGCCCAGTGCCGGGGCATCGAGACCCAGGTTCTGGAGCCAGTTGGCCGCGCGCGCGCGCGCCGGATGGGTCAGCATCTTGCGCAGCTCTTCGCCGATTCGCTCCCGGCTCACGCCGGCGAGGTCGGCCGTATGGGCGCGGATCGCGTCGGCCGTGCGCGGGTCGATCTCGAATCCCAGGCGGCACGCGAACCGCACCGCCCTGAGCGCGCGGAGGTGGTCCTCGGCCAGCCGCTCATCTGGGTCGCCCACGGCCCGGACCAGCCTCCGGGTCAGGTCGTCCTGCCCCCCCACGAAGTCGATGACCTGCCTGGCCGCGTCGGGCTCGAGTGGGTCGAGGAACAGGGCGTTGATCGTGAAGTCGCGCCGGCGGGCGTCGTGCTCGGCGTCGGTGAACTCGACGCGGTCGGGCCGGCGCTTGTCGCCGTACTCGAAGTCCTTGCGGAACGTCGCGACCTCGGTGACGCGGCCTCGGGCATGGTGCACGAGCACCACACCGAACGCGGCGCCCACTTCGCTCGTGCGGTCGAACTGCGAGGTGATCGCGCTCGGCACGGCGTCGGTCGCGACGTCGTAGTCGGTCGGGGTCAGCCCCAGCAGTTCGTCGCGGACGCACCCGCCGGCGAGATACGCCGCGTGCCCGTGGTCTCGGAGCGTGCGCACGATCTCGACGGCGTCGCGCCGGGCGCGGTCGTGCTCGCTCGCGAGTGGGGCCATCAGTCCTCCGGCCCGTGGGCGCGGTCGGGCAGCATCGACTCGATCAGCGTGGTGAACTCGTGCCGGAGGCGATCGTAGGACGAGCCCGTCGCGGGCCCCGAGAACCCCGTGTACACCGCGCGGATCACGCCCTCGCCGTCGATGAACATCGTCGTGGGCATGGCGCGCACCTTGTCGAGCACCGGCAGCGCCTCGGTCGCCCGACCCTTGTCGCTCACCCCCGCGATCAGCAGGGGATAGTCGACGTGCATGTCCTTCGCGAACTGGCGCACGCGCTCGCCCGCCGCCGTGGGGTCGGTCTCGTACTCGAACGCAAGCCCGGCGATCAGCAGGCCCCTCGGCCCGTATTTCTTGTCGAGCTCGGTCAGCAGGGCCGTCTCGTCGTGGCAGTTTGGGCACCACGAGCCGAAGACGATGATCACCCGAGGCGTGCCGGGCGGGGCAATGGCGCTGACCGGCGTCGGGTCGCCGTCGAGGTTGCGGAAGACGAGCGATTCGAGCTGGGCTCCGGTGCCGACAACCGCCGTCTGTTCGAACGGGTCGGGCAGCCTCGCGCCTGGGTCGAACTCCGCGCTCCATGTGTCGTGCCACCAGTTGCCCGCCCAGAAGTCGCCCTTCAGCGTCCCGTTGTCCTGCCGCTCGGCTTTGAACAGGAACGCGTGGGCCCCGTCGAAGCACGAGAGCCGGAGCGTGTTGCCCGCCGCGCTGCCGGCGAGGTAGCGGAAGTCGCCCGTGGGGGTGAGGAAGGTTCCGGTCGCGGAGCCGTCCGGCTTGATGTCGAATATGCCGATCGCGGGGTCGGTGTCCTCGCCGAAGCGGACGTGGTAGCGGCCCGACCGGATCGAGGTCTCCACCCTTGCGAGATCCCCCGCTGCCGGCGGAGATGGACCCCGCCTGACCACGAGCGGCACGACCGCCTCCCCATTGCGTCGCTGGGTGACCCACTGTCCGGAGCCGACCTGCTCGCCTTCCGCGTCCTTGTCCACGGTCCACTCGAGCGTCGACGCGAACCCCGGGATCCGGACGGTGTACTTCGTCTCGAGTCCGTCGGCGTCGGCACCGGCCTGAACGCTCACGACCTCGGCGTGGAGGTCCTCCCCGCCGTTCCGGAACACGATCTCGCAGCGGGGAACACGGGGCGGGGCGGTGACATCCACGAGCACCGGCAGCGGCCCGCCGGGCGTCTGGAGATCGAGCTCGTACCGCTCCGCGGCCGAGGACAGGGCCACCGATAGGGGTGAAACCACGAGTATCAGCATCGAAACGAGCAGGGCGAGCGGTCGCATGGTTCAACGATACCCGAAAGCCCGGGCCTTGCGAAGGCGTCGGCGGCCCCCCTTCGCGCCAGGGGCCGCCACCCGCTAATCTGGAGCCATGACGAGCGACGCCCCTGCCAGGCCCCGCGCCGTCGTCCTCCATTCGGGCGGCATCGACAGCACCACCGTGCTCGCGGTCGCCATCCGTGACGGCTTCGAGGCCTGCGCCATCAGCTTCGATTACAACCAGCGCCACCGGGCTGAGCTCGACGCCGCCGCCCGCACCGCCGCTGCCCTGGGCGTTGCTCGACGGCTCATCTTCCCGATCGACCTCCGCACGATCGGGGGCTCGGCCCTGACCGACGAGATCGAGGTGCCCAAGGCCCGGCCCGCCGACGCGATCTCGGCCGACATCCCTGTAACCTACGTCCCCGCCCGCAACCTGATCTTCCTCTCGATCGCGCTGGCCTGGGCCGAGACGCTCGGGGCCCGGGACCTCTACGCGGGGGTCAACGCGATTGATTACTCGGGCTACCCGGACTGCCGGCCCGAGTTCATCGAAGCGTTCAACGAGACGGCCAACCTCGCGACGCGGATCGGCGTCGAGGGCGCCGACATCCACGTCCACACCCCGCTGGCTGAGCTGGGCAAGGCCGACATCATCCGTCGGGCGATCGATCTGGGTGTTGATCTTTCGCTGACCCACTCGTGCTATGACCCTTCGCCCGAGGGCCTTGCGTGCGGGCTGTGCGATTCGTGCGTGCTGCGTCGCAGGGGCTTCGAGGCGGCGGGGGTGGCGGACCCGACGCGGTACGCGGTGGGATGACAGAAGACCAGATAGCAGAGGGCCAGATAGGCAGATTCGGAGAACGGGCTTCATCTTCTTGATCTGGCCATTTGGCCCTCTGCTATCTGGCCATCTGTTACCCTTCCCCTCATGCCCCTCACCATCGCCGCCTTCCAGGCCCTCATCCGCGGGAAGTACTTCGCCACCGACAGTGCCCGCGGCACGCACGCGACTTTCCTGCTCTTCGCCGAGGAGTTCGGCGAGCTCGCGACCGCCCTCTACAACTGCAACAAGCAGGTGCACGGCGGCAGCCCTCCGACCGAGGGCGAGCGCGCGAACCTCGAGGAGGAGTTCGCCGACGTGCTCGCCTGGCTGGCGACACTCGCCAACATCAACGGCGTCGACCTCGAGAAAGCCCTAACCAAGTACACGGTCGATGGGCGGGTCGAGGGTGTGAAGGAGTAGGTAAGGACTCCCGAATTGCCGCGGCGTGCGCGCATGAAAAAAGCGTGACGGCCGGGCCGCCACGCCTCTTGGATGAGGTCGATGTCGATCAGCGACGACGACGGATGTAGACGCCGCCCGCACCGAGCAGGAGGGCCGCCGCGCCCGGGGTGGGGACGATCGTGCCGCTGAACTGCGAGTTGAAGCCCGCGAAGGACTGGTTGAAGAAGGTGTCGAGGCCGAAGGAGACCTGGACAACGCCGCCCGAGAAGAGGTTGCCGAGGAGGAAGGGCGTGAACTCGAAGCCCGCGCCGTCGGTGCCCTCGAACATGCCGTCGCCGCTCGCGGTGAACGCGACGCCGGTGAGCGTGCCGTTGAAGAAGAGGATCGGGGCGCCCGCGGTGGCGCGGAGCCAGGTACCGTCGAGGTTGCCGCCGATGGTGTCGCCGTCCACGTCGGTGATCGTGAACGAGCCGGACGCGTCGGCGCTCAGGGCGGTGATGTTCGAGACGGACATCTCGAAGACCACATCGGCGAGGCTCGCGTCGTCGTTGGCGAACGCGGGCGAGTACTCGGCGGTCTGGGCGACGGGCATGTTCACGCGGGTGACATCGCCGGAGGTGTCGCCGCCGGCGCGGGCGGTGAAGTAACCGGTCACGCCGTCCTGCGTGAAGTACTCAGAGTTCAGGTCACTGAAGGTGAACGTCGAGATCGCGACATCGGCCGAGGCAATCGAGCCGAGGGCCGCGACACCAGCGGCAAAGATCAGGCGGTTCTGCATCACTCCACTCCTCTATTCTCTTGTTCGGCCCATGTATGGCCGACAACCTCTTCAAGGGGTCAAACACAGTGCCTCGCGGCGCAGCGCACCATCTGGCAAGGACAACATGCCTCGGGATTGGCGTGCGGCCAGAAAACCGCAGAACCTTTTTGACGCAAATCGTTGTCAGAGCGCCCACTAGGCCCTGATCGGGCGAGGCGGTGGTCCACATAAACACCAACGCCCGGGCCCTGTTCGGCTCGGCATGGCCGCTAGAATCGCGTTCACCGGGACAGAACGCCCAGGTGGCACACCCAAGTTGTCAGGGGAAGGTCGATCCATGCCCAAGGCCAAGTATGAAAACTCCCTCGACCGCCACTATCTTCTGAAGAACATACCGACCCCCCCATTTGGGGATGTCAAGGCTCGGCACATCGTTTCGTATGACGAGTATGTCGGGAATGGCGGCTACCAGGGCCTGCGCAAGACCCTGACGATGACCCCCAACGAGATCATCGGCGAGGTCAAGCAGTCGAGCCTGCGGGGGCGGGGCGGGGCGGGCTTCCCCGCCGGCGTCAAGTGGAGCTTCCTGCCCCCAATCAAGCTCGCCGACGGCACCGAGGTGGGCGACGAGCACGCCGGGAAGGACGTCCCGGTCGAGGGGCGGTATCTCGCGGTCAACGCCGACGAGTCCGAGCCCGGCACGTTCAAGGACCGCCTCCTGATGGAGTGCGATCCCCACGCGCTGCTCGAGGGCATCGCGATCTGCTGCTACGCCTGCCGGCTCAGCAAGGCCTACATCTTCATCCGCGGCGAATACCACCACCAGGCCCACGTGCTCGAGAAGGCCCTCAAGGAGGCCTACGAGCAGGGCATCTTCGGCGACAAGGGGATCATCGGCTCGGGCGAGAACACCGCGGGCCCCCGCTTCCGCGTCGACTGCTACGTCCACCGCGGCGCCGGCGCCTACATCTGCGGCGAGGAGACGGGCCTGCTCGAGGCGATCGAGGGCAAGCGGGGCTGGCCCCGCACCAAGCCCCCCTTCCCCGCCATCAAGGGCCTCTTCGGCAAGCCCACGATCATCAACAACGTCGAGACGCTCTGCCACATCCCCGACATCATCAACCACGGCGCCGCCTGGTTCTGCGAGCTCGGCGTCGAGTCCAGCGTGGGCGGCCCGCCCTCCTTCGGCACCAAGCTCATGGGCGTCTCGGGCCACGTCGAACGCCCGGGCGTCTACGAGTGCGAACTCGGCATCCCGCTCCGCACCCTCGTCGACGAATTCTGCGGCGGCATGAGGAACGGCAAGAAGTTCAAGGGCGCCATCGCCGGCGGCGTGAGCATGGGCGTGCTCGGGCCCGACCAGTTCGACGCCGAGCTCGACTTTGATATCGGCCGCAAGTACAACGTGCTGGGCCTGGGCACGGCCTGCCCCACGGTGTTCGACGAGGACACCGACATGGTCGCGGTGTGCCGCAACATCTCGCGTTTCTTCAAGCACGAGAGCTGCGGACAGTGCACGCCCTGCCGCGAGGGCTCGGGCTGGCTCTACCAGCTCCTGTGCAAGATCGAGAGCGGCGATGGGCGGACCAAGGACCTCGACCTCGCCCTCGAGATCGCGACGAGCATGGGCACCATGCCCGGCACGACGATCTGCGGCCTCGCCGACGGCAACAACTGGGCGACGCGGACGATCATGAGCAAGTACCGCGAGGAGTTCGAGGCGCGGGTGAAGCCGACGTATGTGCCGGTGGCGATGACGGTGGGGGCGTCGGCGAAGGGGTGAGATCGGCGCAGCCGCGTTCCCAACAATCCCGCATGGCCATCCGCCGGGCGATCCCCTGCGCCACCGCGATCCTGGTGTTGTCATTGCCGTCACTCGCCCTCGCTCAGGACTCCGACCCGGCGCCCCCGCCCGGGCCGGCCGGGCCAGGTTCGGAAACCGCCGAGCCGTCGCCGGCGACCGAGTCGAGCCGCGAGCTTCTGCGACAGATCGACGAGGCGCTGCCACCGTTCCAACTCCTTGCCGGGGGATCAGCGCCGGATGGAACGAATCGCGAGGTGCCTCCCTGGCTGAAGCACCTCGATCAGGCCTGGTGGGTCATCCTGGACCGCCGGGCCGAGTGGGTGCTCTTCAAGTATGAGCAGGCGGCGCCGGCGGTCGTTCTGATCCGCCGCTTCGTCGACCAGACCGACCCCCTCTATCCCGAGATGGAGCCGCTGGTGCGCAGCCGGCTCCCGCCGGAGAAGCAGGCGGCGATCGATCGCACGGTCGACCAGTGCGCGACGCTGCGGCGAGTGTCACGATTCCTGGAATGGGATGCCTATCGCCTCCACGAGGCGGGCCGCTACGACGACGCGGTCGACCGGCTCGTGCTGCACGCGCGATTCATCAAGCGACTGTCCACCGAGCCGTACGTGATGTTCCGCCTGACCGATGGCGCCGTGCTCGATCTGTACCTCCGTCAATTGACCGATTGGTCCGTCTGGAGACACACCCTTCCGTTCCCCGAGCTCAACGCCGAACAACGCCGTCGCGTGCGCAAGGGGCTCCTCGAACTCGACTGGAACGATCCGTGTGGCCTGCTCGACAACGCAACCCGGGTGGCCGATCGGAACATCGACTGGCTCCGCGACAACGTCCGCGGCCCAGGAGGCGGAGAGCGGCTCGCGGGGCTCATCCGC
Organism: Phycisphaeraceae bacterium; assembly: GCA_023898685.1. Taxonomy (GTDB): domain Bacteria; phylum Planctomycetota; class Phycisphaerae; order Phycisphaerales; family UBA1924; genus UBA1926. The sequence goes on along the minus strand of CP060234.1, from coordinate 911,206 downwards.
GATCTCGCACCCGAGGGCGGCGCCTACGGCGACTGGGACTCATCACCCGACGAATGGCAGCGGCGGCTGGCGGCGATGTGTGTATCGGCACGCGCCGCGCCCTACGCGGAGAAGCTCACCGAGGCGGACGTCGATCATCTGCTTGCGGAGGCCGAGCCGATCCGGGCCGACATGACCGGGCCGCTCCGCGCGTCGCTCGTCACCACGAAGGTCGAGCAGATCCTCGCGGACAAATCTCAGTTCCTGCGCATCGCGGTGGGCAGTCTGCCGTTGTTCGTATCGACCACGGAGCGCGACAAGGCCCGCCTCGAGGACGCCATGCAGAACATGCTGTACTGACGACGCGATGCTGTCGAGGACTGCCGTCTCCCTACGCCCCCAAGATCCCTGGATCCGCGCCCCCACCCTTCACGAATCGATGTGCGGAGTTCCAATGCCCGACCTCCGCTCCCCACGCCTGATGCTCCTCAAGGCCGCCCTCTTCATCGCCATCGGCCTGATCAGTTGCACGCTCATCCTGCTCGACCACCCCAGCCTCAAGCTCGCCGCCCTGCTCGCCCTCGCCATCTGGGCCTTCTGCCGGGCCTACTACTTCGCCTTCTACGTCATCGAGCGCTACATCGACCCCGTCTACCGCTTCGCCGGGCTCATGTCTGCCGTGCGGTACCTCGCCTCGTCGCGTGCAAGACGGGCCCGCCATGACTCCGACGAGCCACGGGCGCCAGCCCGTGGAGCACGATGGTGACGAGACTCCGCGGGCTCGCGCCCGCGGCTCGCTGATCCCCGATGGATCTGATGTCATCCGTCCGATTCGCCGCCGGCCCAGGTGTTACCGGAACGCCGCACGATCAGAAGTCGAAGGCACGCCCCGCAACCCCGCGAACGATCCCGGCTTTTCTTGGTGATCGCCCCGTGAGCCTCTACACTGTCCCTGCCGCCCCGCCCTCTCCGGGGCGGATCTCTTCGGGGGCTGTTCGGACGGAGGGAGATCGATGAATCAAGCACTTCTCGCCGGGGCCCTCGGGCTCGCCGTCGCGCTCGCGCAGGCCGACCCCTATCCGGGCTGGACGCTCTACGACAGTTTCAACGACACGCAGGTCAGCCTCGTCGACCTCGACGGGCAGATCGCGCACACGTGGGACACCGGCTATACCCCGGGCGCCTGGCTCTACATGCTCGATGACGGGACGCTGTTGCGCACGGAGAAGGATCTCGACCTCCCCGGCCCCAACGCGGGTGGCGCGGGCGGGCGCATCCAGATGATCGCGTGGGACGGCACGGTGACGTGGGACTATGTGCTCGCCGACACCGGCATCCGCCAGCACCACGACCTCGAGCCGCTGCCCAACGGCAACTTCCTCGCCGTGGTGTGGGAGAGCAAGACGCGGGCGGAGGCGCAGGCGATGGGACGCGTCGGCTCGGGCGACCCCGAGGTCTGGTCGGAGGCGATCTACGAGATCCGGCCCACGGGCCCGACGACGGGCGAGGTCGTCTGGTCGTGGCACGTGTGGGACCACCTCGTCCAGAACGTTGACCCGAACCTGCCCAACTACGGCGAGCCCTCCGACCACCCCGAGCGCATCGACATCAACTACGTGCCCAGCACGATCAACTTCGACTGGCTCCACTTCAACTCGGTCGACTACAACCCCGAGCTCGACCAGATCATCGTGAGCTGCCACTCCTTCAGCGAGCTCTGGGTCTTCTCCCACGCCCCGGGCGCCTCGGGCGACCTGCTTTATCGCTGGGGCAATCCGCTCGCCTACGGCATGGGCACCGCCGCCGACCAGAAGCTCTTCAAGCAGCACGACCCGCACTGGATCAAGCCGGGCCTCGACGGCGCGGGCGACATCCTCATCTTCAACAACGGCGTCGCCCGCCCCGAGGGCGCCTATTCATCGGTCGACCAGATCACGCCCCCGCTCAACCCCGATGGCACCTACCACCGTGAGCCGGGGCAGCCCTTCGGCCCCGACGCGCTGACCTGGACCTGCGACAACATCGGGGGCGAGCCGTTCTACTCCGGGTTCATCTCTGGTTCGCAGCGCCTTCCCAACGGCGACACGCTGATCTGCGTCGGCGCGACCGGCGAGTTCTACGAGGTGACCCCCGACTGCGGCGTCGACTGGTCGTATGTCCCGACCGGCCTCCAGTTCCGGGCCGAGCGGATCGGCGTGCGCGACACGCGGCTGCGGGGCCTGCTGTGGTGCCCGGCGGATATCGCCGAGCCCTACGAGACCCTCGACCTCGCCGACGTCGTTGCGTTCATCGAGGGCTACTTGGACCAGAATCCGCTGTCCGATCTCGCCGACCCGCGGGGTACGTGGGACACCGCGGACGTGCAGGCGTTCGTTGACACCTTCCTGGCGAACTGCCCCTGACAGTCAGTCTTCGCGGCGGATGGAGAGGCGGATCGCGTCGTCGGTGGGGTCGCCCCCGAAGAAGACGGCGTAGCCCCCGCCACCGGCGCCGCTGAGCTTGTGGCCCAGCGAGCGGGACTCGTGCCGGGCGAAGACGGCTCGGATGTCGTCGTCGAGCATCGCGGGGTAGAGCTGGGCCTGGGCCTCGAGCGAGGCGGTCATCGCGTCGCCGAACGCGGGGGCATCGAGGGCGAGCGTGGCGTCCCAGAGCGCGTTGGCCGCGTCGGCGAGGCGCTTGGCGGCGTCGGGGGTGATGTGCTTGGTGCCGATGATGTCGAGCCCCGGACGGCGTGGGCCCAGGGGGACGAGCCAGAGATTGTCCTCGAGAAAGCGGAGGACGGGCTCATCGGTGACGGTGTCGATCGATTCGGGCCAGTAGGCGCCGTTGTAGTTGATCTTCTTGACGCCCGGGTAGACGAGGCCGATCGGATCCTGCGAACCCGCGACCTCGACGGTGCCGGGCGGGTTCTCGACCGCGAAGATCGTCTTCGCGAGCTTCTCGCGGTCATCGGCGGGCAGGCGCGGTCCCCAGAGCCCGATCGCGGCCTTGCGGGTGCTCGACGCCATGCCCGATCGTTGGTTGAACTCGTGCGTGGGTTCGAGGGAGATGTTGACGACGGGGCCCGGGCAGAGGGCGGAGACGTAGGGCTGGTCGAGCCAACCGCCCGCGAGGTCGAGGCGGTAGGGGACGACATGGACGGTGCGCAGGTCGGTCGTGCTGCGCGCGGCAAGATCGGCGTGGGGCACGCGCTCGCTGACGCGGTAGGCGATTCCGCGGGACTCGATAAACGCCCGCTTCTCGGGCGAGTCGCCGTCGGCGTTGACGAAGACGATGTCGGGGTTGACGGCGTCGAGCTCTGGGATGAAGTCGAGCACGCCCGAGCCCGCGCTGATGCGGACCTCGTGGACACAGGCGAGGGCGCGGAGCATGAAGGCACGCTCCGATTCAGAGTTCACCGGCGGGCGGCCCTTGAGATCGAACACGGTGCGGTCGGAGCCCAGGCAGACGCACACCCGACCCAAGGCCGCGGCCTCCTGGAGAAACGCGACGTGCCCGCTGTGGAGCAGGTCGAAGCAGCCCGAGACCATCACGGTGGTGTGCTGGGCGTCGTCGTTCGGCACGTCTCGCTGGCTCCGATAGATCGCGATCAGGCTTTGGGCGGGATGGCCCCGATCGTGAGCAGGATGTTGGCATAGTAACTCGTCTCGCCCGTCGCGATGGTCAGGCAGACGTCGGGGGCGCTGCCGGCTTCGTAGAAGGCGAAGCGTTCGATGCGTTCGAGTTCGTCGGTGAAGCCCGCGTGCCGGGCGAGGATCGCTCGGAAATCGGCCCAGACCTCGGGTTCGGACGGCACCGCGTAGGGGCCTGATGTCGCCGGCTGCATCACTCCCGCGGCCTCGATCGGCACGCTCTGGGCGATGCAGGCGAGGATGTCGGTGGCGCGGACGAGCCCCGGGGCGAAGTTGGCGAAGACGAGCTGTGCGTTGGGGCCCAGGCGGGTGGCGTGCGGGTAGTTGAAGTCGCTGATGAGGATGCGCGAGCCGTGCCCTGCGGCGGCGAGGGCGGCGAGGAGTTCGGGATGAACGAGCGGGCCCTTGAGCATGGCGTGACTCTGCATCTGCGGGCGGGCGAACGGTGAGGCCCGCGTGGTGGGTGGTTTCCTTTCGGACACCATACCCCATCTCGGTCGATCGGGATTCTGTCGGAGCGGTCGATTCTGCGGCGCGCGGGCGGGAGAATGACGGTGGGAGGCCGACATGGTGATGGAAGAAGTCGAGCTGGTCCGGGCGGCGTGCTGCGTCGCGGGCGTCGACGGCGAGGTCACCGAACGGGAGCGAGCCGTGCTGCAACGCCTCGCGGAGCGGGCGGGGATCGGCGCGGCGTCGCTCAAGGCGATGATGGACCTGGCGAAGACGGACGAGCATTTCCGCGACGATCAGCTCGAGATGGTGCACGCGGATCCGGCGAAGTCGTTCGAGACGCTGTATCGCGTGGCGCGGATCGAGCGCGAGGTGCCGCGGGAGGAGTGTGATCTGCTGATCCGGTTCGGGCACAAGCTGGGGCTTGATCTGGACGCGATGAACGGGGTGATCAAGCGGGTGCACGGGGAGTGAGCGTGGAGCGGCTCCCACGGATTCGCATCCGTGGGCTTCCCGCCCCTTCAGTAACGGCGATACACCGCCTCTCTGATGAGCGGGCTACGCGGTCGTCTTCGAGAGCACGCCCACTTCGACGAGGGCTGATTCAAACTGGGCCCAGCGGTCCTCGGCATCGCCGGTGTAGCCGATGGAGACACGGACGTAGCCCGGGAGGATGCCGGCGGCGCGTTGCTCGTCTTCGGAGAGCTCGCTTGAGGTCGACGCACCCGAGCAGGACATGAGCGTCTCGAAGTAGCCCAGGCTGACGGCGTCGTAGCCGAACCGGTGCTTGTTCTGGAGGGTGTCGAGCAGTGCGAACGCCTTGTCGCGGGTGCCGGCGTCGATGCCGAAGATGCCGCCGAACCCGAAGCCCTCGTTCATCATGCCCTTGAGCAGTCCGTGCCCCGGGTGGTCGGGCAGACCCGGGTACCAGACGGGGACGCCGCGGTCGGCGAGGCGCTCGGCGAAGAGGAGGGCGCGTCGGCTGTGCTCGGGGATGCGCAGGCCGAGGTGGGGGATGCGGAGCGAGAGGTCGAAGGCGGAGGCGGGGGTCATGGTGGGGCCCAGCAGCATCAGGGCGCCGTGATGGGTGTCCATGAGCGAAGTGATGAACTCCCTGGAGCCGCAGATCGCGCCCGCGATGATGTCCGAGCAGCCGCCGATGAACTTGGTGAGCGAATGGACGACGATGTCGGCCCCGTGCTGGGCGGGCGAGACGATGAGCGGGCTGAAGGTGTTGTCGACGACAAGCCTGGCGTCGCGGGCGTGGGCGATGCGGGCGAGTTCGGGGATGTTCGCGACGTCGAGAGTTGGGTTGGAGACGGTCTCGCAGTAGACGAGCCTGGTCTTGTCGGTCATGGCGGTCGCGACCTGCGCGGGATCGGCGGCATCGACGAAGCGGACCTTGACGCCCATCCGGTCGGGGAGGAAGTTCTCGAACAGGGCGTGGGTGCCGCCGTAGATCGTGCGGGCCGTGACGATCTCGTCGCCGGGCTGACAGAGCTGGATGACGGCCCCGGAGATGGCGGCCATCCCCGAGGCGGTGCAGTAGGCGGCCTCGGTTCCTTCAAGGGCGGCGAGTGAGCGGCCCAGGGCGTAGACGGTGGGGTTGAAGTGGCGGCCGTAGAGGTAGCATCCCCCGCCTTCGGTCTCGGGCCCGACGTGCCCGCCGAAGATGTCGGGCATGGTGCCGGCCTGCATGACGGTGAAGGTGGTGGAGGCCTCAATAGACATGTTGACGCCGCCGTGCTCACCGAACTCGTGCCGGGCCTTGGCGAGCGATCGGATGGGGTCGAACGGCATGGGGACCTCCTTCTGTGTAGTTTGATATCCGGATTGTAGTGGGGTGGTACAGGGGGGCAGGAATCAGGGACCAGGGATCAGGGACCAGGGATCAGGGATCAGGGATCGGGGATCAGGGATCAGGGATCGGGGATCGGGCACTGGGCACTGGGCACTGGGCACTAGAGTTGGGCTTGGCTGGGGGGGGGGTTGACAAACGAGGCTTGGAGGTGGGGGGAGCCCCTCACCCCGGCCCTCTCGCCGGCGACCGGGGAGAGGGAGGCGGAGAATGACATGGGTGACGCGCCGTTGATCGTGGGTGTGAGCGGGCTTCGCGGGATCGTGGGCGAGAGCCTGACGCCCGAGGTGGCGGTGCGGTATGCAGGGGCGTTCGGCGCGTGGCTGGCCGAGCGGGGCGACGGCGCACCCACGGTGCTGCTCTGCCGCGACGGTCGGCACGGTGGGGGTGCGTTCCTGGACGCGGCGGCCGCGGGGCTGCGCGGGGTCGGGTGCGACGTGCTGGACTGCGGCGTTCTGATGACCCCCAGCGCGGGGGTCGTGGCGGTCGAGCGGGGCTGCGACGCGGCGATGATCGTGACGGCGAGCCACAACCCGCAGCAGTGGAACGGTCTGAAGTGTCTGCTGGTCGAGGAGGGCGAGGCGTTCGCGCCGACGGCGTCAGTCGCGGAGGAGATCATCGAGCGGTTCCGGCGTGGTCATCCGGCGTGGTCGGGCGATGCGGTGGGGCTCGGGGAGCGTGACGCCGACGACGCCGAAGTGTGTGCTCTGCACGTGCTGCTGGTGTGCGACCTCATCGAGGAACTGGGCTGGCCGGCGGAGGGGCGGCCGGGGCGTGTGGTGCTCGACTCGGTGAACTGCTCCGGCGCCAAGGGCGCCTCGCGGCTGATGCGGCTGCTCGACGTCGAAGCCGTGCAGCTCTACGGGGAGGACGATGGATTCTTCCCGCACACGCCGGAGCCGACGGCGGAGAATCTGTCGGGCGAGGGAGGGCTGTGCGACGCCGTGCCGGGGCTGCGGGCGGATGTGGGCTTCGCCCAGGACCCGGACGCGGACCGGCTGGCGATCGTGGAGGAGCACGGGCGGTACATCGGTGAGGAGTACACGCTGGCGTTGTGCGCCGAGAGCGTGCTTTCGGGAAGGCACGAAGGCACGGAGGCACGAAGGCACGGAGGGGGGGAAGCGGAGTGCCCCGTGCTTGTGGCGAACCTCTCCACTTCGCGGATGATCGATGATGTGGCGGTGAGGTATGGCGGGCGGGTCGTGCGGACGCCGGTGGGGGAGGCGAACGTCGTCGAGGTGATGAAGCGGTTGAAGGCCGAGGGTGAGGATGTCGTGCTCGGCGGCGAGGGGAACGGGGGCGTGATCTGGCCCGAGGTGGTGTACGTGCGCGACTCGCTGTCGGGGATGGCGCTCGTGCTGAGCCTGATGGCGCGGACGGGCAAGACCGTGAGCGAGCTGGTGGCGCAGATCGACTCGTACTCACCGGGAGGGCGGGGATACGCGATCGTGAAGCGGAAGGCGGCGATCGCGAGCAAGGCGGACGCGGGGCCGGCGGTGGAGAAGATCGCGGCGTACTACACGGAGGGACCCGGCTCGGCGAGCCGGGCCACCGTGGATCGGCAGGACGGGGTGCGGGTGGACTTCCACGAGAAGGGCGTCTGGGTGCACGTGCGGGCGAGCAACACCGAGCCGATCATGCGGCTGATCGCGGAGGCGCCGACGGAGGCCGAGGCGGTGGGGGTGCTGGCGGAGGTGGCGGGGGTGATTGGGTAGGGGAAGGCACTGAGGCACGAAGGCACTGGGGCACGGAGGGGGAGGACGGGGCGTAGACTTGGCGGCTATGGAACGAGCATTCGAGTTCGAGATCGGCCGGCGCGTCCGGGTGGTGCAGCAGATCCCGCGGCTGTCGGGGACGATGACGACCAAGGTGGAGGGCGTCGTCGCGTCGTATGGGCAGTCGAAGACGGGGTCGTGGTTTGCGCACAGCAAGGACCACAAGCTCTGGCTCGACCGGGTCGAGCTGGTCAAGGACGACGGCGAGCGGGTGATCTGCAACCTCGACCAGTACACCCACGTCGAGGCGGTCGAGGCAGCGCAATCGCCCGCGGCGGGTTGAGCCGCTGGTGATCGACCGGGGTGGCGCGTCCTGTGCGCATCTCGTGAGCAGGTTGGGCCCGCGTTCGGCGCGGGCTTTTTGCTTTTTGTAATCGCGGGATAGCCGTGGGTTTGCGGTGATCGGGCGGCGGCGCGGGCTGCGCCGATCGCGGTGTCGGTGCGCGCGTGGGCGGCCCGCCGGGCCCTGGGTGACGGCCCGTGGGGACGAAGCACGGGCCGGGTTGGAAGGAGGGGCCCCGATGCCCGACCGGCTCGAAGGGATTGAGGACGTCGGCCTCGACGAGGCATTCCTGAGACTCGTCATCGACGAGCACCGGCGCGGGGCGCTGCCCCGCCTGGATCGACTTTGGACGTATTTCCGCGATCCCGGCGAGCCGGTCGGGGCGTCGGGCGGGTCCGGGGGTCCGCGTCGGTGGCGGACGGGTCAGGCCCAAGGCCTGCCCGAGCGGTTCCGGGCCGACCCGCTGGAGGGGGACGAGGCCAAGGAGATCGTGATCGAGAATGACATCGCCTGGCGCGTGCAGACGATGGTCGACTTCATGTTCGGCAAGCCCGTGCAGATTCTCAGCACGGCGTCGGACGCGGGGGTGCGGCGGGCGATCGAGGTTGTGCTCGACGCGGTGTGGGAGGCTTCGGGCGGGATCGGGCTCTTGCAGGACACGGCGCTGCTGGGTCACGTGTTCGGCTACGTCGACTTGCTCGTGCGGATCGACGAGGGGGCGCTGATCCAGCGGGGCTCGGTGATCGCGGCGCTCGAGAGCGGGGCGCGGGATGCGCTCGCCGGTCTGGTGCGGATCGAGCCGGTGGAGCCTCGGCGCGGGATCCCGGTCGTCAGCGCCGATGACTACCGGCGGCTGGACGCGTACGTGATCCACCTTGAGCGGGGGTTGAACGAGGTGGAGGAGGCGTCGGGTGGTGCGCGGATGGCGCGGTTGTTCGGGAGGAGGGGCGGAGCGGGAGGAGTGACGGGCTGGAAGCCCCTCCCACGAGGGCGGGGAGAGAAGAAGGATAACGCGACGCGTCGGCGGGGGACGGTGACGGAGGTGATCGGGTCCGGGGTGCGGGTTGTCTATCACGACAACGAGCTGGTGCGGCGGGAGTCGAGCGTGCTGCTTCCGGGCGTGGTGCCGGTGGTGCACATCCAGAACCTGAGCCAGCCGTTCCGCTATGAGGGGCTGGGCGAGGTCGAACCGCTGATCGGCTTGCAGGACGAGCTGAACACGCGGCTGAGCGATCGGGCGAGCCGGGTGACGATGTCGAGCTTCAAGATGTACCTCGCCAAGCGGCTGGACGGGTTCGAGACGGCGCCGGTGGGGCCTGGACGGGTGTGGGTGACCGACGACCCGGACGCGTCTATTGAAGCGTTCGGCGGCGACACTTCGAGCCCGAGCGAGAGCGAGCACATCGAGCAGATCCGCGAGGCGATGGACAAGGTGAGCGGCGTGCCGCCGCTGGCGGGGGGCGTGGTCCGCGCGAAGATCGGGAACCTGTCGAGCGCGAACGCGCTGCGGATCACGCTGATGAGCCTGCTCGCGAAGACGGCGCGGAAGCGTGTGACCTACGGCGCGGGGATCGAGCGGGTGTGCCGGATGGTGCTGACGGCGCTGGACGCGGCGGGCGTGCTGCGCACGCACCCGGCGGATCGCGGCGTGCGGCTGGTGTGGCCCGATCCGCAGCCGATCGACCCGACCTCGGCGCTGGTGGCGGCGAGGCAGAAGGTGGAGCTGGGCGTGGACGAGAGCCGGGTGCTCGCGGAGTTGGGGTATGGGCCGAGCGATGCGGGCGTGAGCTAGGTGGAGAAGGTGAAGAGACGGGCCGGAAGCCCGTCCCACGAGGCGAAGTAGGGGTAGAGGGGGAGCCCCTCTCCCCGGCCCTCTCCCCGCTCTGCGGGAGAGGGGGCGGAAGGACGGGCGAGATGCCCGTGTCACAAGTGGAAGGAGGACGGCATGGGACTGGGTGGACCGCCGGGAGGCGGCAAGCAGGGGGCGGACTTCGAAACGGACAAGCCGCATCCGGTGGATCCGGAGGCGCTGGCGGCCGAGCGTGCGGCGGAGGCGGCATCGGCGAAGCCATCGGACACCGGCGACGCGGAGCGCATCAAGGCGCTGGAGGCCCGTGTGGTCGAGCTCGAGCGGGCGCTGGGTGAGGCGCAATCCTCGGCGGAGGCCGCGGTGCGTCGGGCTGAGATCGAGCGGGCGCTGACGGAGGCCGGGGCGATTGATCTGGAGATCACCACGCCGCTGGTGGAGGAGGTGGTTTCGGCGATGGAGGAGCCGGACATCGGCAAGGCCGTGCGCGAAGTGCGCGCCGGCAAGTCGTTCCTGTTCCGCGGCGTCGGCGGGGGTGTGGCGAGCGAAGCGATGGCGGGCGAGTCGGCCTCGGCCGGGCCCGGTCTGGACGACCTGGCCTCGGAAGCTCGCGACAGCGGGGATCGTGGGGACTTGTTGCGGTACTTGAGAGCAAGAAGGCACTAGGCATCGGGCACCAGGCACTGGTGAAGAAAGGGGAAGCTGATGGCATTCACGGGGAAGGCGACGTACGGGGCGGGATCGAGTCTGCCGGAACTGGTCGAGGACGTCTCGGACATCATCGGGATCGTGAGCCCGCACGAGACGCCGCTGCTGGATCACCTGGGCGACGCGAAGCGGCCCGCGATGAGCACGGTGCACGAGTGGATCGAGGACGCGCTCATCGCCAACACCGATTCGATCGACGATGCGACGGTGACGGGCGGGGACACGACGTTCGATGTCGCGGACGTCACGCCGTTCCAGGTCGGCGACCTGATCCGACCGGGGACGTCGGGCGAGGTGATGCTGGTGACCTCGATCAGCACATCGACGCTGACGGTCACGCGTGGGTATGGCGGGACGACGCAGGCGACGCTCGCCGACGGGATGACGCTGACGATCCTGGGCAACGCGGCTTTGGAAGGGGCCGAGGCGCCGGCGGCTCGGTTCACGAGCCGCGTGCGTCGGCAGAACTACACGCAGATCTTCACGGCGTCGATCGACGTCTCGGGCTCGATGCAGGCCGCGGCGCAGCACGGGATCGTCGACGAGGTGGACTATCAGAAGCAGGAGCGGATGCGCGAGCTGCTGCGCGACCTCGAGAACACCGTGATCAACGGCGTGGCGCCGAGTTCGACACAGGAGGGTTCGGGGACGGTGCGCCGGACGATGAACGGGATCATCCACTCGATCAGCACCAATCAGTTCCAGCCCGGCGTGGGCGGGCTGCCGTCGGGCGACTCGGGGGCGCTGGACGAGGCGCTGCTGAACGCGGCGATGCGGGCTGTGTGGGAGCAGTCGTCGGGGACGATCGACACGATCGTGTGCGGCGGCAAGCAGAAGCGCAAGATCAACTCGTTCGCCACGGGGTCGCGGGCCTACCTGCCCGAGGACACTCGGTACAGCGACATGCTGAGCGTGTACGAGAGCGACTTCGGGGTGGCGCGGGTGATCCTGAGCCGGTGGGTGCCGGCGGACACGGTGCTGTTCCTGGATTCGTCGCGGGTCGGCGTGCTGCCGTTGCAGGGGCGGAGCTTCCACTACAAGCCGCTGGCGGCGACCGGTGATTCTGTGTCGGGCCAGGTGATCGGGGAGTACACGCTGGAGTTCAAGAACGAGAACGCGCACGGGGTGCTCAGCGGCCTCACGGTGTGAGGCTGGGCACTGGGCCTCAGGCGCTGGTGGCGATGGTGTAGGAGAAGGAGGGGCGGAGCCCCTCACCCCGGCCCTCTCCCCGCACGCGGGGAGAGGGAGGCGTGGGCCATGTCGCGTGGTCGGGGGGCGCGCGGCGGTCGGCGCGGGTCGTGGGGCCCGCGTCGGCTTTCCGGATGAACACGGGCCGGCGGCCCGTGCCACCAATGAGACGGGAGGCGGGGCATGTTCGCGACGGATCGGGATCTGCTGGTTCTCGAGCCCGGGCTGCTGGGCGAGGTGGCCTGGGTCGGGCAGCGGCTGGTGAGCGGGACCGGGGACGTGAGCGGGACGTCGCTGACGTTCGACTCGCAGGACAACGGGCTCGCGACCCAGGGCGTCGGCGCGGGGTCGATCGTGCTGATCTCGGGCAATGGGTACGAGATCACCGCGGTGAGCGCCGAGGACGCCGCGACGGTGTCCAGGTTGCGGGCGTCGGCGGAGGACGGCGCGATCGGGGTGACGACGATGTCGAACGTTTCGATCGAGGTGTACACGTTCGCGCCGCAGATCGCGGACGTGCACCGACGCGTGCTGCGGATGTTGGGGCTCGAGCCGGCGGGGGAGGCGGCCGAGGACGAACTCGACGAGAGCGCTGTGGTCAATGTGGCGGACCTGGTGCGCCTGGAGGCGCTCGGGGCGCTGCACCTGATCTACGCGGGGGCGTCGGCGGGCCAGGGTTCGGATGCGCCGGCGTCGTTGCGGGCGGAGCTCTATCGCACGCGGTTCTCGGCCGAGCGCGGGGCGGTGATCGCGAAGCTGGACACGGACGGCGACGGCGTGGCGGACGTGGCGAGGCGGCCCGGGCTAGGGCGGCTTGTGAGGGGATAGGGACCGGGGATGGGTGAGACGTGAGGAGATGATGGAGCGGGCGGCACCCCCTCCGTCACCGCTTCGCGGCGACACCTCCCCTGTCGGAGACGGGGGAGGAGATTGGAGGCGTCATGTTGTTCCTGCATCCGAGGTCGGTGTCGTTCGGGTCGGCGAGTTGGGATGGTGTGGTGAGCGTGGCGATCGGGCGCGTCGCGGCCCGATCGGTCGTGGAGTTCGGGGACAACGGGCCGCACATAGTGATGGCCGATGTGCCCGAGCAGCGGGTGGACGTGACCGTGGTTCAGGAGCTTGCGGGCGACGACCTGGCATCGTCCTCACCCGGGGATTCGGGTTCGCTGAGGTTCGAGGCGGCGTCGAACGCAAGCGGGGCGGCCCGGAAGCGGGTCTCGATGACCGCGGTGGTGATGAGCGTGAAGTACCTGGCCTCGGGCAAGGGCGGGTCGCAGCGGACGGTGACGCTGGTGGCGGTTGCGGACGACGGGGACGAGGATCCGGTGACGGTGGCCGACTTGTAGGAGAGGGAGTGACGGGCTCGATGCCCGTCTCGCGACGGGGGGAAGGAGTTGAAGCATGTCGAGCGCGTACAAGGGCGAGGATCTCTTTGGCTCGGGGCCGCACAGGTTTGCGGTGGGGCCGGCGGGGCTGGCGATCCGCTCGAAGTCGAGCGTGACGGGGAGTCCGACGGATACCGGAACGCTGCCGCTGAGTGATCTGGAGCCCGAGGTGACGGTGACGGGGCGGCTGGTGGCGTCGTCGGAATCGGCGCTGCTGACGCTTCGCGAGGCGATTGCGGACCTGGCGGTGCTGAGCGCCGGGGCGGGGACTCTGGAGGACGAGCACGGGCGTGAGTTCGATGACATGTGGCTGATCGAGTACGCCGAGGCCGACCGGGTGGACCGGGGGCGGGTGTGGTCGATCGGGTACGTCGCGAGGTTCCGCAACTTCGAGGACGTGTAAGCCGCGAGCGTGCAGCCGGAACATGAAGGGGGTCGGTGTGGTTGAGGCGCAGGCGGTGGCGTCGCTGACGCAGTTTGGGGTCGCGGGGCTGATCGGGTGCATGTGGATCGTCGAGCGGCGGGCGGCGTCGGCGCGCGAGCGGCAACTCGAAGAGAGCCACGAGCGGTTGATGCAGGACCGAACCGAGCTGGAGGTGCTGGTGCAGGCGCTGCGGGAGAACACGCGGGCGCTGACGGCGCTCGAGGTGGGGCAGCGCGGGCTGACGGGCCTGCTTCGCCGGTTCAGCGGGCAGGAAGAACGCGGCGACGGCGTGTAGACTGGCCGCGATGGTCCGTCGCGGTCCGCACTCCGTTCTTTCATTTGTCGCTCTGGCGGCCTGGATGGCCGCGTGCCCCGGGTGCGCGTGGCAGCAGGACGAACGGCCGGGACCCGTGCGGACTCCGCCCGGCGGGGCGCTGGTCGCGTCGCCATTCTCGCCGGCGTCGATTCGCGTGTACCCGCTGACGCACTTCGAGGTGGGCGAGCGGGGTGAGGCGATCATCCTCGTGTTCCTCGAGCTCAAGGATCAGTGGGGGGACACGGTCAAGGGCGCGGGGACGCTGGGCGTGCACCTCTCGCGGCCCGAGGGGGGCGCCGCGAACCGCGAGACGCAGGCGTCGGAGTGGTCGATCGACCTGACCAATCTCGAACGCAACGCGAAGCTCTATGACCCATCGACGCGGACCTACCGGGTGGCGCTCAAGGGGCTGCCCGCGTGGTGTGCGGCGATGGCCCGGGGCGAGGCGGGCGGGCCCGGGTGGGTGGTGCTCGAGGCGTACTTCAAGACGGTCGGGCCCGACGGGTCGGCGGTGACGCTGCGGGACCGGTTCGACCTGCGGCGGGGCGGATAGGGGCCGAACTCAGAAGCCCTGGGGCCTGGTGGCGGCGGCGGTCGCGGCCGGGGCGGTCTTGGGCGCGCGCGGCCGGTCGCGGAGGCAGCGGAAGATCTCGACGACGAGGGTGTCGTCCTCGGCGGGTCGGCCGTCGCGGTGGCTGGTGACGGCGGTCAGGAGTCGCTCGGGCCAGACGCCCGGCTCGACTCGTCCGGGTTCGGCGAGGAGGCGGCGCATGCCTTCGATGCGGAGCATCTGGCCGGTCTCGGTGCGGGCCTCGGTGGCGCCGTCGGTGTAGGCGATGAGCGAATCACCGGGGCCGAAGGGGATGGTGATCTGGCCCGGGTCGAATTCGGCGTCTTCGCAGGCGCCGAGCACGAAGGCGGTGGAGTCGAGGTTGTTAAGGGTGCCATCGACGGCGCGGAGGAATGCGGGGGGGTGCCCGCCGCTGGCGTATTCGAGCGTGCCCTCGAGCGGATCGACGCGGAGGCACAGGGCGGTGACGAAGATCGAGTGTCGCGCCAGGGTGAGGTGGACGTAGCGGTTGAGGCGGGCGAGCACGCGACCGGGTTCGACGAGGGGATCGTCGGCGAAGAGGAGTTCGATCTCGCCGTGGAGGCGGTTGACGGTGAGCGCGGCGGGGATGCCGTGCCCTGTGACGTCGAGGAGGACGAGGCAGAGGCACTCGTCGCGGCCGTCAGCGGTGGGGCAGGTGGAGGCGTGGAGGTAGTCGCCCCCGATCTGGCGCATGGGCTCGTACTTGTAGGTGAAGCAGACGGTTCCGCCGGTGCGTGGCGCCGGAAAGAGGCTCTCGTGGATGGCGCGGGCGTAGGCGAGCTCCTGGCGGAGCGAGCCGTAGCGTTTCTGGACGAACGTGAGGCGGTGCTGTCCCAGGCGTTGGGAGTAGCGCATCCAGGCGATGAGGCAGCCCGGGACGGGGAGGAAGAGGCTGAACATGATGGCGAAGAACTGGAGGCTGTATTGGGTCTTGCCGGTGTCGGACACGCCCACCTCGATGAGCAGCCGGCTGGCGGCGCTGATGGTGAGGACGATGATGGCGGGGATGATGGCCTGGCGGGCCGACCAGGGGAAGACGATCGAGGCGACGAGGTGGGAGACGGTGAAGAAGAACAGGCCGCCGGGGAAACCGACGCCCGCGGCCCGGAGCACAACGCCGAAGAGCCCGTCGAGGGTGATCAGCGCGATGCTGATCCAGACGATGTGCTGCCGCGGGACGTCGCGGCGGAGGGCGAGCAGGAGGGCCGCGGCGTATCCGGCGAGCCAGGCGAGATCTGTGCCGAGGTAGAGCCAGGGGCTGTCGCCGCCCCACAGCCTGTGGGCGAGCGACTCCTTGAAGATTCCCAGGCCGACGAAGTGGTCGATGATCGAGAGCCAGAGGGGCAAGGAGCCGAGCAGGCCCAGCCCACCCCACACGGCGATGAACCAGAGGAGACGACGCCGGAGGAGCGTTCCGGTCTGGGCCGCGAATTCGCGGTGGAACTCCGTGGTTTCCGGGCCGTAGGTCGGGAGGCTCACGTCAGTCTTTCCGGTTTTCCTGGTGATCGGGTTCGTCGCGGTTGGCGCCCGGGACCCAGAGAACGTCGTCGCGTCCCTCGTTGTTGGCGAGGCGGGCGAGGACGAAGAGGAGATCACTGAGGCGGTTGAGGTAGGCGATGACCGCCTGCCCCACGCGGCCCGGCTCGGACTCGGCGAGGGCGATCGTGGCGCGCTCGGCGCGGCGCGTGATGGTGCGGGCGAGGTGGAGGGTCGAGGCGAGATGGGTGCCGCCCGGGAGGACAAAGGAATGGAGCGGGGCGAGGTGGGTGTTGGCGCGGTCAATGAGCGCTTCGAGCCGGTGAACCTGGCTCTCGTTGATACGGAGCGCGGCGTTTGGCTGCTCGTCGTCGGTCGGTGGGATGCAGAGGTCGGCGCCGACGTCGAAAAGATCATGTTGGAGGCCGCGGACGATGTCGGCGATCTCGGCGGCGTGCGGGGTGTGGGCGTCGTCGACGGCGGCGATGACGACGAGGCCGAGGGCGGCGTTGGCCTCGTCGACCTCGCCGTAGGCGGTGACGCGGGGGTCGGTTTTGAGGACGCGCTGGCCCGTGCCGAGGCCGGTGGTGCCGTCGTCGCCGGTGCGGGTGTAGATCTTGTTGAGTTTGACCATGAGTGGGGATCAGGGATCAGGGATCAGGGATCAGGGACATGGGATCGGGGGCGACAGGGCTTTGTGCGTCTGGTAGCCTAGCGGATCGGGAGGCAATCGTGAACTTCTGATGCAGGGAGGCGTCGTGGAGCGGGGCGGCGGGGCGACAATGCGGGGCTGGAAGATGGTGTGGGCCCCGCGCGGGGAAGTGCTCGCCGGGGGCGACCTCGTCGATCGGGTGCTCGTGGCGAGGGGCATCGCCGACGCGGCCGCGTTTCTGGACCCGTCGCTCCATCAATTGCACGACCCGGGTCTGCTGCCCGGCATCGACCGGGCGTGTGGACGAATGCTGGCGGCGGCGCGGAATCGCGAGCCGATTGTGGTCTATGGGGATTACGACGTCGACGGGATCACGGCGACGACGATCCTGTACCGCATGTTGCGGGCGCTCGAACCCGGGGCGAGCGTTTCGGCGTACGTGCCGCACCGGCTCGAGGAGGGGTATGGGCTCAACCCAGCGGCGATGGCCGAGCTGGCCTCGCGCGGGGCGCGGGTCGTCGTGTCGGTCGATTGCGGGATCACGGCGCACGAGCCGGCGCTGGCGGCGAGGGCCGCTGGGCTGGATTTGATCATCACGGACCACCACAACCCGCCGGCGCCGGGCGACCCCACGCCCGATGCGTACGCGATCGTGCACCCGCGCCTGCCGGGCTCGGCCTACCCGTTCGGCGAGTTGTGCGGGGCGGGGGTCGCGTACAAGATCGCATGGCGGCTCGCGACGATGCACGAGGGCTCGGAAAGGGTCGCGGGTCCGATCCGGACGCTGCTGCTCGACCTCTTGGCGCTCGCGGCGCTGGGGACCGTTGCGGATGTGGTGCCGCTGATTGATGAGAACCGGGTGATTACGAGGTTCGGGCTGAGCCGCTGCCGGACGACGGAGATCACGGGGCTGACGGCGCTCATCGACGCGGCCGGGCTATCGGGCGAGAAGATCGACGCGGAGAGTGTCGGGTTCAGGCTGGGGCCCATGCTCAACGCGAGCGGGCGGATGGGGCACGCGGCGGAGGCGGTGGAGCTGTTCACCACCGAGGACCGGGCCCGGGCGGACGAGATCGCGCGGGGGCTGTGCCGGCTGAACGACGAGCGCAAGCGGACCGAGAAACGGATCTTCGAGCAGGCGGCGGAGCTGGCCCAGGCGGCGGGCATGACCGGCGACGACCGGCGGGCGATCGTGCTGGCGCACGAGGACTGGCACCCGGGTGTGGTGGGCATCGTCTGCTCTCGGCTTGTCGAACGGTTCGCGAGGCCCGCGATCCTGATGCAGGTGCAGGCTTCGGGGGATGGCGGCTCGCTGTGCGTGGGGTCGGGGCGATCGATCGACGGGTTCAATCTCCACGGAGCGGTCAGGGCGTGCACGGATGATCTGCTCACGTTCGGCGGGCACGACATGGCGGTGGGGCTCAAGCTCGAGGCTGGGCGGCTCGACGCGTTCACCGAGCGGTTCCTCGAGCGCGTGGGCGGCGAGCTGGAGCCGGCCGACCTCGTGCGCACCGCGCGGTATGACTGTGACGCGACGCTGGACGAGCTGATCCCGGCGGCGGTCGCACGACTGGAGCGTCTGGCTCCGTTCGGGCGGGCGAATCCGTCGGTGCGGCTGCTGGTGAGTGGCGTGCGGGTGGATGGGAGACCCGCGCCCTTCGGGAAGAACGGGGATCACCTGGGTGTGCGGCTGCGGGGTGTCGGGCCCGGGACGTCGGCCTCGGTGCGGGCGATCGGGTGGCGATGGGCGGAGATGCTCGATCGGTTCACGCCCGGCGAGTTGATCGACGTGCTGGTCGAGCCCAAGGTGTCGGGGTATTCGGGCAAGGTCGAGCCGGTGCTGGTGGACGCGAGGATCGCGGCGGCGGAGGTGCATGTTGTGACAAGGAACGCCCCGGCGGCGATGGCGTGACGCGGGAGGTCGGCATGGTGAGCGGCGGTGCGTCGAGCAGAACACCCGGGCTCGCGCCCGGGTGTCGTTGGTGGGGCGTTGCGTTGGTGTGCGTGTGCTCGATGCTGGTGGGCTGTGCCTCGGGTGGGTCGGGGCTGAGGCCCGCGCGGATCAGCCACGTCGTGCTGTTCTCGCTGAAAGACCCGGCCGACCGGGCCGAGCTGCTCGCGGACTGCGACGAGAACATGCCGCGGATCGCGGGCGTGGTGGCCTACGCCGGCGGGCGGCCCCTCGACGTCGGACGCGAGATGGTCGACGGAGACTACAACGTGGGGCTGTACATCGGGTTCAAGACAGAGGCGGCCTACGCCGCCTACCTCGACAACGAGCGGCATCTGAGCCTGGTGGAGAAGTGGAAGAGCCGCATCGCGGAGATGCGGGTGTTCGACGTGCTGGATGAGACGGAGTAGGGGAAGAGACGGAGAGATCGAGAGACGAAGAGACGGGTGGGCTAGTCCGCCGGCTCGATGGACACGACGAGCGCCGCCCAGCCGTCGTTCTCGAAGTGCTCGACCTTGAGATTCACGTCCTTGGGCTTGTCGAGCGTGATCACCGTCTCGTCGGGCGTCGGCCCGTGGATGTTCCAGCGTTCGATCTTCTTCTCGCCGTCGACGAAGAGGCGGATGCCGTCGTCGGAGAGGGTGCGGATGCGCCACTTGCCGGCGTCGAGGTGGACGGTGGTGGTGGCGATGGTGCCGAAGTGGTCGGCGGTGACGCCGGCGTTGTCGGCGGCTTCGGGCGTGATCTCGCCCATGTCGACGGGGCCCCGGCCCTGGTAGAACAGGTCGATCCCATCGAGCGTGGTGTGGATGACGCTGTCGCCATCGGCCTCGGCTCGCCAGGCGGCGAGGTCGGTCATGGGGTTGGCCTTCCACGACCAGAGGCGGACGTTCCAGGTGGTGTTGACGAGGACGCCCGAGATGGGGGCCGACCAGTCGTCCTTCATCACCTTGAGCGTGTAGGCATGGACGCCCGGGGCGGTGTTGGTGATGGTGACGCGGGCGTGGGCGGGCGTGTTCGGCTCGTGGACCTCGGTGACGTTGACGCTCGTAGGCGGGGTGGCGTTGACGCCGACGGCGGGCGTGCCGACGCCGAAGACGTCGTAGACATCGGCGCCCGCCTTGTGCTCGTGGAGGCGGACCATGGGCGACTTGTGGTCCCAGGGGCCCCACTCGCCCATGACGATGTTCTGCCGGCCCGCGAGCTCCTTGCGGGCGCCGACGGGGTTGGACTTCCCGGGCGTCATGCGGTTCTCGCGGCCCATCGCCGGGAGGGTGATCGCGTCGTCTGGGGGCTCGGTGCTCGGGCCGAAGTCGTGCTGGACGAACCGCGGATCGTCGATATCCCACTGGTTGGGGACGACGCAGTTGTCGCGGAAGTGGCCCGTCCCGGCGTCGGCGAGCCAGATGCCGCGGAATGTGCGGCCGTTGTGGCGTGGCCCGGTGAAGGAGTTGTCGTCCTTGAACGCAATGCGGTTGCGGACGAAGATGTTGCCCGAGACGCCCTTGTCTGAGGCCTTGACGCCCGGGAGGGCGAGGGTCTGGGCGTCGTCGTCCCACCAGAGCCGCAGCGCGGTGGTGTTGTTGACGAAGGTGTTCTCGCTGATGAAGTTGCCGGAGCCGTGCTCGATGTTGATCGCGCCGCCCTCGTCGCCGTAGGGCATGCCGCCGTCGTCCTTGAACATGTTGAAGTGGATGTCGGTGTCGGAGCTGTAGCCGGCCCACACGCCGCAGATGGCGTCGCCGATCATCGTGTTGCCCCAGAGCTGGTTGCGTTCGGAGAAGGTCATCTCCCAGCCGTGGGCGGCGGCGTAGGAGAAATCGTTGATGACGAACTTGTTGCCGTTGCAGCCGACGGAGGCGTAGTCCCACGTGGCGTCGGCGGGCCTGGGGGCCTGGCCCAGGGCCTCGCGGCCCGCGAAGCCGAAGAACCCGTCGCCGCAGTGGGTGGCCGAGTTCTGCGTTACGTAGTTGTCGTTGCACTGCTCGAAGAAGAGAAGGCCCGCGGAGTCCTGGCCCCGGTTGTAGACGCCCTCGGAGTGGCCCCGGATGCAGAAGTCGAACGCGTTTCGGCAGATCGTGTTGTGGCTCGAGCGCCAGAGGGCGATGCCCCAGCCCGAGAGGAACGAGCAGTCGTTGTCGTAGATCCTCGAGTTGTCGACGCGGTCGAGGATGATGCCGTTCTGGCCCCGCCGGACGCGGACGTCGTGGATGGTGACCCGGTCCGACCGTTGCACGGCGAGGGCGGCGCCGTATCGGGTGATCCACTCGTCGTTGTCGTTGTCGTGGGGGAAGAGCCAGTCGCTCGAATCCTCGTGAAGGGGGGTGGAGCCGAGGTGCTTGCGGTAGTTGTCGGAGAGGTCGGCGGTGTCGACGGTGAGCCCGTCGGCGCCCCCGACGAGCACGCCGATCTTGTAGCCGTGGACGCGGAGATTGCGGAGCGTGACGCCCTTCGCGTTGAGGGCGCGGACGCCGACACCTGTGAGCTGGTCCCAGCGACCGTCGAAATCGGCGCCGACGAGCGACGAGCCCTCGGCGAACTCGACGGTGATGCCGTCGGCGGCGATGTGGATCACGCCGTCACCGTTGGCATCGGGGATGATCGTGCCCTCGGGGATGACGACGCGGCATGAGTGGTCGATCTCGGTGTCGTCGTGGGTGACGACGAGTTCGGGCAGGGGCTCGGCGGGCTCCTTGGACTTCGGGGTGTCGAAGGTCGTCTTGGGGGGCTTCGGCGACTTGGGGAGCTGCGCGAAGAGCGGAGTGGTGAGCACGGCGAGCAGCGCGAGCGCTGCGACACGGGCGAGCGGCGTCTTGGTCATGGTCGTCCTCGGGATCAGCAACCCGTGAGCGTAGGGCGGATGGCCGGCGATCGGGCCGGCGAGCCGGGCCCCGAGCGTTCAGCCCGGCCAGAGCAGCATGAAGACGAGCGCGGTGGTCAGCGCGTACAGGGCCGCGTCGAGCGTGGAGGTCAGGATGAACCGGGTCGGCGTGCCCAGGAAGAAGGCGTTGGGCAGGCCCCCCAGGGCGTAGCCGAGCAGGGCGGTGGTGAAGGTGAAGCGGAAAACGGTGTGCCCGTCCGATCCGGGCGCGAGGGCGATGGTGGAGAGGTAGGCGACCAGGAATGAGCCGACGAGGAACGTGATGAAAGTCAGCCCCAGGTTGCGGGCGAAGTTGGGCTGGACGCCCATGACGTTGATCGTGCCCCATGGCCCGGCGGCCCAGCGTTTCTGGAAGCTTTCGTCCTTCATCGCCTTCGCGTCGGCGCAGTTGGGGAACATGTAGAGTCCGGGCTTGAGGCCGAGCGGAGAGACGGCCCGGTCGAACGCGTCCTGGTCGGGCAGCATCCTGATGTCGGGCTTGTGGATGGGCAGGGCCATCCAGAGGATGCCGCTGACGACGAAAACAGCGACGCCCGCGGCGAGAATCGGCAGCCAGAGTGCGATGATGGACATGGTGAGCCCCCTTCGGCCATCATTGTGCCGGCGCATGGGGCGGAAAACAACCGGTGTGCACCGTCGCACGAAAGGCAGTCGACGCGCCGGCGCCCCGTGCCCTCGCCTCAGCGGCGTCGGCTGGCGGCGCCCAGGCCGGCGAGACCCAGCAACGCCACGGTAGCGGGGGCCGGGACAGCACCCGGCGAGCCGATGAGTGTGGCGGTGTCGTCGGGCAGGCCGAGATTGTCATTGAAGAAGGGGTTGGACTCGTACGCTCCGTTCTCGCCGAGGACGCTGAGGCGTGTGATGCCGCCCAGCTTCTCGAATGTGGCGAGGTCGCCCGAGGCGGCGTAGGCGAGGACGTCGAGGATGTTGTTGGCCGCGTCGAGGAGGTAGGCCTCGTCGCCGCTCTGGCCAAGCCCGCCGCCGCCGTTGGTGTGGCCGAGGTTGAGAACCGGGCCCCAGATGGCGGTGAACTCCTCGATGGCGGTGGAGTAGGTCAGGTCGTCGACGGGGGCGGTGTCGAGCAGGAAGACCGCGGACTCGCCGTTGGAGAGGATGAAGCTGTCGAGCAGGCCGCCGTCGGCGACGCTGGCGCTCGAGTCGTCGTAGTAGATCGTGCCTGTGTCGAACGTCCCGGGGCCGTAATAGGTGACCTCGATCCAGTCCTGCGTCCCGTCCTCGCCGGACAGGCCGGTCCAGGTCTCGGTGATCTCGATGCCGGCCGATGCGACCCCTGCGGCGGCGGCGATGGCGATGGCGGTCCTGATCATCTCTGCGTTCTCCCCAATGGCGCGGGCAACGTCGGCCATTCTGCGCTCGGCCGGATCGGCCCTGTACCCACGATGCGACCGAACGCCGCGAATGGCCACCTCATTGTGGGATTTTCAGCGGGAATCGCGACCGAAAGGCCGTGAGGTGCTTGCCCAAGCAATGGCGTGTACCCTGACGACATGACCAACGACGACATCTCACAGCCCGCCCCACCGGCCCCGCCGCCCCCGCCCAAGCAGGGGCCCGAAGAGGAGATCTGGAGCGGCAGCCCCAGCCAGTGGGTGAACGCCCACTGGTTTGCGCTCTGTGTGGTGCTGCTACCGATCCTGTTCATCGTCGCGTCGTTCTACTGGGGCGTGTGGTGGCTGTTCCTGATCTCGGTCGTCCCGCTGGCGTTCTACGGGTATCGCTGGCTGAGGGTCTCGTCGACGAAGTTCACGCTGACGACCGAGCGGCTGAAATGGCAGTGGGGCATCCTGGGGCGGCAGACCGAGGAGGTCGAGCTCTACCGAGTCCGCGACACGGGATTCGTCCAGCCGCTCATCCAGCGCGTCGTGGGATTGGGAACGATCGAGGTGACGAGCACCGATGAGCGGACGCCCCAGATCGTGCTCCCGGCGATCAAGAACGCGGCGCAGGTGCGCGAGTACTTCCGCGAGACAACCGAGCGGATGCGGCAGATCAGGGGCGTGCGCGATATCGATATGAGTTGAGGGGTAGGGGCGTGGACGGTCGGGTTGACGACTCAGAGCTCTGGCAACGACTCCGTGCTACCGCGATGCGGGAGTGGGATCTCGACGAAGCCGCGGCGGATGAGTTCGCGTTCCACATGACGGACTGGCTGGACGACCTTGACAGTTTGAACGCGTTGTTGGCGAGTTCGTCGTGGAATCCTGAGCAGGCAGCTCGAACGCTGCGGGCGATTCTGTGCCACGTGCCCGCCCATATCGCTGCGGATTCCTTTATCGCGTACGGACTCCCGGTCAAGGACGTATTTCGCCTCGGCGCCGTTGTTGGAGACGGTGCCGCCGAGCGGAAGCCCGGCGAGGCGTACGACCGATCTTGACGTGCGCCACGCCCGTGTCGGCAGTGCGGCATGCCAAAGGCGTTGGTACTGCGATCGCACAACGGGGCTGGTGCTCCGTCGACAACTCCTGATCGAATGACAATCCGAGGGTGCCACTGCTCGCCGTCTTCGGCGCAGCAGTGTTCTTGGTTGCACATAGCCATCTGGCAAGGGCACGACTGCGCCGAAGACGGCGAGTCGTGGCACCCGGGAAGAGACGGAGAGATTGAGAGGCGAAGAGACGAAGAGACGGAGTGGAGGGGTCGGTGTGCCACGCCCGACACGGGCGTGGCACACGCGAACCGACACTCGACGGCGGCGAATCGTGTCGCTCGCGCTCCACGCTCTGAATGAGGCGGCGCGGTAGGCTGCCCGCATGATATCGAGACTCGGAGCGACCATCAGCCGCGTGTTCGAGCGGTCCGCGCCCGATCCGTTCGTGCTCGCGGTGCTGCTCACGCTGGTCACCGCGGTGCTCGCGCTCACGCTGGGCACCTTCCCGGGCAAGCCCGACGACCAGAGCCGGGTGCTCTTTCTGCTCGATTCGTGGCGGGCCGACACCGGGCTCTGGCGGTTCCTCACCTTCGGCATGCAGATGTGCCTCATCCTCGTCACGGGGCACGCGCTCGCGGCCAGCAAGCCTGTCCGCGGGCTCATCGGCGTGCTCGCGGGCGCGCCCTGGTCGGGTGGCTCCGCGGCGGCGATGGTGGGATTGGTGGCGTCGGTGTTCGGGCTGATCAACTGGGGGCTGGGGCTTATCGTCGGGGCGCTGCTGGCGCGCGACGTCGGGAAATCCCTCGAATCGCGAGGAATCCGGGCCCACTACCCCCTGCTCGCCGCGGCGGGGTACATGGGCCTGCTGGTCTGGCACGGCGGGCTGAGCGGCTCGGCCCCGCTGACGATGACGACGAGGGCCGGGGCGGAGAAGGTGCTGCCGGCGTCGGTGCTCGAGCGGTTCGGGCAGGGCGTCCCCCTGCGCGAGACGCTGTTCAGCCCCATGAATCTCATCGCGGCGGCGGGTGTGCTGGTGATCATCCCGGTGATGCTCTGGCTGCTCTCGCCCGGTGAGGGGCAGGAGGCGCGGGGCATCGGGGCGTGCCTGGGCGATGGACGAGGCCCAAGTGCCAGCTTGGGCTCCGCGTCGACGGACTGCGATCATGCGGAAAGCGGACGAGCCCAGGCTGGCGCCAGGGCCTCGTCAGGAGCCGCCCCCCGCACCTTCCCCGACTGGCTGCACGAGACGCCCTGGCTCGCGTGGGGATTGGGGCTCGCGTTCATCGCGGGCGCGGTCCGCTTCGCGTCGGTCAGCGGGCTGGGGCGCCTCGGGCTCAACGAGATCAACATGGCGATGCTGGGGCTGGGCCTGCTCATGCACGCCTCGACGTCGAGCTACGTGCGCGCGGTCGAGGACGGGGCGCGCGGGTGCGCGGGCGTGATCCTCCAGTTCCCGCTCTACGCGGGGATCATGGCGCTGCTCGTCTCGAGCGGGCTGATCGATTCGTTCTCGAGGGCGCTCGCCGAGGCGGGCAACCAGTCGACGATCCCGCTGATGACCTACCTGAGCGCGGCGGTGGTCAACATGTTCGTGCCCTCGGGCGGCGGGCAGTGGGGCATCCAGGGGCCGATCGCCCTGGACGCGGGCGCGGCCGCGGGGATCGAGCCCGGCAAGATGATCATGGCGGTGGCGTACGGGGACCAGCTGACCAACATGCTCCAGCCCTTCTGGGCGCTGCCGCTGCTGGCGATCACGGGGGTGAAGGCCCGCGAGATCGTGGGGTACACGTGCGTGGTGATGGCGGCGGTGGGGGTGTGGCTGGGGGTGTTGCTGGTGGTGTTCTAGGAAGAGACGGAGAGACAGAGAGACGAAGAGACGGAGTGGGTCGGTGCCGTGGGTCAGCCCGGAGGGTGACCCACGAAGGGACGGCGTAGGCCGCCTTCACCCTTCGGGATGAGGGAGGGCACCGGGCACGCGGCTGGTGACGTGGCGACGACAAGCACGTACAGACAGAGTTACCGCGCGCTGAATCTCTTGACCGCCATGATGATCGAGACGATCCCGAGCGGGACGAGAATCGCGTTCAGGGCACAGCTGCTGAAGATCGCGATCAACAGCTTCCAGAGAACACCCGGCATCACGGTGAGGTCGCCGCTCTGGAGTTTGCCGGACAGGCCCGCTGTCTCGAAACAGATTTCCGCATTGTCGGGGAAGGACGAGAGATCGACGGTTGCGACCGACCTGTAGTTGCCCGATGGGATCTCGAGCGTGCTCGACATGTCCGCGGCGAGCGGGATCGGGTTCCCCTCGCCATCATGGGCGGTGATGGCCGCGAACGCGTCCGCGGGTGTGAAGTTGGATCGTTCGCGGAGATAGATTGTGACGTTGTCGGCCAGATCCGACTTCGTCAGGCGGGTCTCGCCGTCGATCTGCAGCGTGTTCCCGCCGTTCGCCACGTTGATGAAGGCGTAGGCGAAGACACCACCGAAGCCGAGCACGACACCGAGGAAGCAGGCGATAGCCGTTCCGACCCAGACCCACGGACTCCGCGCGTTGCTCGTGCTCATGGGGGGAGGGTACTCGGAATGGCCCTGCGCGTCAGTCCGACATCTGCCTGATCGCCTCGACCATCTGCGCCACGCCCGCATCGTGCGGCTCGAGCGCCTGCAACCGCTCGGCGTAGGGCAACGCCTTCCTCGGCTCGCCTTCCTGTGCGAGCGCCACCGCCAGGGCGTGCAGCGTGTCGCGGTCATTGGGGTGATTCCCGATGACTTGCTCCCACGCCGCGATCGCGTCGGCCTCCGATTTCAGCGACTCGAGCGCGACGCCGTAGACGTAGCCGAACCGGGCGGATTCGGGCGCGAGCGTCGCGGCCTGTTCGAGCTCGCGGAGTGCTTCCTGATGCCGCTGCGTGCGGACGAGCAGCAGCCCCAGGCTGTGGTGCAGAATGGCGCTCCCCGGCTTGACCGCGAGCCCCTCGCGCAGCACGCGCTCGCCCTCGTCCTCGCGCCCCAGCGAACGGCAGAGATCAGCCTCATTCGCGTAGATCGGCTCGAACAGGCGGTTGAGTCGGCGGGCCTGGGCGTAGTCGCGGATCGCTTCGTCCGCATCGCCCTGGGCCGCGTGGTAGCGGGCGAGGTTCACCCAGCTTTCGGCGCGATCGGCGTTGAAGCGTTGGGCCGCGATGTATTCATCAAGAGCTCCACGGAGCACCGGGCGGGCGGCCTCCTCGACGTCGTCCGGGCGGACGTCGAGCAAATTCGTGGCGGCCGCGAGGCGGACGGCGGGGGCCTTGTCGCCGAGCGCGGGCCGGAGCATCCGCCATCTCGTGCCCTGGTCGGCGTAGGCGAGCGACGACGCGGCGGCGCGGCGGATCAGCGGATCGGGGGAGGCGAGCTGCGCCCGGACCGTCGGCAACCCGGCGGGCGAGAGCACCTCACCCAGCTCGGCCAGCGCCGTCGCGCGGGCGATGCCCGGGGCGTCGGCGTCGTTCGCCAGGGCCTCAAGAGCCGCCGTCGAGCCCGGGGCGCCGACGCGGGCATCGTGCAGCGTGTGGGCGTATCTCTGGAAGCCCGGGATGCGGTTCTCGCCGTACCACTTCACCACGGCGTCGAGCGCCCATTGTGGTGTCTGATCGTCGTGGCAGCTGGTGCAGGCGTTGGGCACGCCCAGCTCGACCGTCAGATCGGGGCGGGGGATGCGCATGCTGTGGTCACGCCTCGGGTCAACGACCATGTACGTCCGCGTCGGCATGTGGCAGGCGACGCACGAGGCGCTCTCCGTGCCCGGCTCGTGGAAGTGGTGGTCGGGGGTGTCGTACACCGTCGCGGCGTGGCACCGCGTGCACAGGGCATTGCCGCCGACGCGGATCTTCGCGGTGTGCGGGTCGTGGCAGTCCGAGCACGTCACGCCCATCGCCTCCATCTTGCTCTGGCGGAACGAGCCGTAGACGTAGACCTCGTCCTCGATCTGCCCGTCGGCGAAGTAGAGCCCGTCGCGGAGCAGCTCGACCGTGTGGGTCTCATCGAGGGGCCGGCCCGGGGCGTTGGGGGCGAACTGCGTGCGCCGCGCATGGCACTGCCCGCACATCTCGATCTCGCTGTCGCCCTCCGCGAGGCGCGTGGGCACGGCGAACTTCGCGCCCGGGGCGAGCGTCCACTCGCCCGGGCCGCGGGGGTGGACGATGAGCCCGCCGGAGGCCGAGTAGGCGGCGTTCGCATCCCCGCCCTTGCCGGCATCCTCGGCCGCCGCCTGCGCGAGCGCCACGTGTCGGCTGCCCGGGCCGTGGCAGGCCTCGCAGGAGACGTCGATGTCGGTCCAGGTGGTGTCGAACGTGTCGCTCTCGGCGCCGTAGTTCTTCTCGAGGTTGGTCGAGTGGCAGTCGGCGCAGGTGTAGTTCCAGTTGTGGGCGGGCGAGGCCCAGTGCAGCTCATCGCCGGGCGGGGTGCTCTCGTCGGGGTAGAGGTCGAACCAGCGCTGCCCGCCCTGCTCGGCCTGGCGTGAATCCCACGCGATCGTCAACGACTGGTAGCGCCCGCCCGGGAAGGCGATGAGGTACTGCTGGAGCGGGAAGACGCCGAACGTGTAGGCGACCTTGTATTCACGCCGCGAGGACGCCCCGTTGTTGTCAACTACGTCGGCCTCGATCATGAAGTCGTCGCCCCGCCTGACGAACCGCGTGGTCGAGCCGTCCTGCTCGAAGCTGGCGTCGTCGAAATCGCCCAGCACGGTCGCCTCCGTCGCGGGCTGCATCGCGAGGTCGTGCTGCGAGCCGTTCCACGCGTCGTACTCGGCAGCGTGGCAGGATCGGCAGGCGGCGCCGCCGACGAAGGTCGCCTCGGCCGTGATGGATACGGGCGTCGGCCGGTTCGTCCCGCCACGCCTGGTCCAAAGCGAGCCGCCGATGAGCAGCGCGTACAGCGTGGGGATGGCAACAACCGCAGCGAGGGCGACGAGCCAGACTCGCCGCCGCGGGTGCGATTCGCGTTGTGGTGCGGGGTGTTCGGTCACTCGCCCCGATTCTCAGGCCCGGGCCGGCTGGTTGGTCGCGATGAGCGAGCGGTACCAGGCGTAGGAGTCCTTGGGCGTGCGCCGGCCCGTCTCGAAGTCGACGTGGACGAGCCCGAACCGCTTGGTGTAGCCGAACCCCCACTCGAAGTTGTCGAGGATCGACCAGAGGAAGTAGCCGCGGATGTCGACACCGTCGTCGATCGCCCTGGCGAGTTGGCGGAGGTGGCGGTCGAGGTAGTCGATGCGGGCGGGGTCATGCACGGCTCCGTCGAGGCTCACCCAGTCGGAGGTGGCGCACCCGTTCTCGGTGATATAGACGGGCAGCTTGTACCGCTCGGCCAGCAGACGCGGGCCCCAGTAGAGGGCTTCGGGCGTGACGGGCCAGTCCATCATCGTGCGGGGCTGGCCGGGCGGGGCGGGAACGACCTCCGGCGTGCCGTCGGCGCCGGCGCGGACGCGGGTGCCCTGATAGATGTTCACGCCGTAGAAGTCGATGGGCTGGCTGATCGTCTCGAGGTCTGACGAGGGGAAGGCCGGGATCTCGGCGACGACCGGGCCGTAGGTGCTGTTGGGGTAGCGCCCGAAGATGACCGGGTCGGCGTAGAGCGCGTTGGAGAAGCTCCAGGCGTGGCCCGGGGGGCACTGCTCGAACATGAAGCGGCGGGCGGCCTCGATGTCCTCGGGGCGATCGGTGTCGGGGTAGGCGGTCACGCCCACGGGCGCCCAGCCGACCTTGTGATCGCCCGCGTTGGCGCGGAGGGCCTGCACGGCCTTGCCGTGGGCGACCAGCGAGCGGTGGAGCACGACCAGCACGTCGCGGCGGGGGAGCCTGAGCCCCGGCGCGTGCTCGCCCGCCGAGTGGCCCAGCCCCACGAAGCACTGCGGCTCGTTGAGCGTCATCCAGTGCTTGACGCGGTCGCCCAGGCGGTCGGCAACCACGGTGGCGTATTCGCCGAACCACGCCGGGCTATCGGAGTTCATCCAGCCGCCCCGGTCGTAGAGCACCTGGGGGTAGTCCCAGTGGAACAGCGTCACCCAGGGCTCGACGCCCCGCGCGAGCAGCGAATCGACGACGCGGTCGTAGTAGTCGAGGCCCGCCTTGTTGACCCGCCCCAGGCCCTCGGGCAGCACCCGGCTCCAGCTCAGGCTGAAGCGGGACGCGTTGACACCCAGCCCGGCGACCAGGTCGGCGTCCTCATCCACGCGGTTGTACGAGTCGCACGCGAACGCGCCGGTCTGGTGGTCGGTGACGAAGCCGCGGCGGGCGGCGGCGGTGTCCCACACGCTGGGGGTCCGCCCGTCGGTGTCGGCGGCGCCCTCGATCTGGTAGGCGCTCGACGAGACGCCCCACACGAACTCCTGGGGGAAACTGCTCATTTCACAACTCCTGTCCGGCGCCCGTGAGCGCCGAGCCCTGAGCGGCCGCGGAGAGGCTCGCGCCGAATTCGCCCGGCTCGAAGAGGCGCAGGCGCGGCGTGTCGACGGCGAGGTCGATCGGCTTGGACTGGTCGAGACCCGCGTGGTGCGGCACGCGGAAGACGGCGGGCGTGTCCGGGCCGATCGTCGCGTGCACATCCATCTGCTCGCCCAGCGGCTCGACCATGTGGACCCGGACGGTCAGCAGCCGGCCCGACTCGGCGCACGCGCGGTGTTCGTTGTCGTCCTTGATCTCGTGGACCGCCTGGGGTCGGACCCCCAACACGGCGTCGGACGCGGGCTCGGTGGCCTCGTCGGCGGGGACGCGGAGCGTGGCGGCGCCGTGGCGTTCGGTAAAGATCCAGCTTCGGCCGTCGTCCGCCCGCGCGAGCGAACCCCGGATGAAGTTCATGGGGGGCGTGCCGATGAAGCCCGCGACGAAGCGGTTGGCGGGCCGGTCGAACACGTCGAGGGGGGTGCCGGTCTGCTGCACCACGCCGCCCGCCATCACCACGATCATGTCGCCGAGGCTCATCGCCTCCTCCTGGTCGTGGGTGACGTAGACGGTGGTGGCGCCGAGCCGGCGGTGCAGGGCCTTGAGCTCCGAGCGGGTGCTTCCCCGCAGCTTGGCGTCGAGGTTGGAGAGCGGCTCGTCGAACAGGAAGGCCGCGGGTTCGCGGACCATCGCCCGTCCCAGGGCCACCCGCTGGCGCTGCCCGCCCGAGAGGGCCCCGGGCCTGCGATGCAGGAGTTCGGTGAGGCCCAGCATCTCGGCGGCGTGTCCCACCCGGCGGGAGATCTCGTCCTTCTTGATCCCGCGGAGACGGAGGGCGAAGGAAAGGTTCTTCTCCACCGACATGTGGGGGTAGAGGGCGTAGTTCTGGAAGACCATCGCGATGTCGCGGTCCTTGGGGGCGACGTCGTTGACCACCCGGCCCCCGATCGAGACGGCGCCCCGGGTGATCTCCTCGAGCCCGGCGATCATGCGGAGCGTGGTGGACTTTCCGCATCCGGAAGGCCCGACTAGCACGCAGAACGCCCCGTCGGGGATGGCGATGCTGACGTCGCGGACGGCTTCGACATCGCCCTCGTAGATCTTCCAGACACCTTCAAGTGTGACCTCAGCCATCACGTTCCTCGAGATCGGTCTTTGATCGGAGCCTGGAGAACACCGCTGGATTCGCCGAAACACGTTGCATGAGCGGGCTGCTTTCTCCTATGATGTCGCAAAAAGGCCCGGCAAGTGGATTGTAACTGTTCCGGGCTACCCGAATCAAGATCTTCCTGTCCTGGAGGATGACATGCGCAACCTTGCCGCGGCGATCCTGGCGTTCTCGGCCCCGATGGTACTCGCCGCCGGCGGGTACGAACTGGTGTGGGAGGATGAATTCGACCAGCTGTTCGTGGACCCCGGCAACTGGGAGTTCATGATCGGCAACGGCGCCGAGTATGGCAACCCCGGGTGGGGCAACAACGAGCTGGAGTATTACACGAGCCGACCCGTCAACGTCGGCACGCAAAACGGCGCGTTGTATATCACGGCGCAGCGAGAGAACTACCAGGGGTTCCAATACACCTCCACCCGCATGCGCACGCAGGGGCGGTTCAGCTTCACCTATGGGCGTGTCGAGGCCCGCATCAAGCTCCCCGTGGGCGAGGGGCTCTGGCCCGCGTTCTGGATGATGCCCGAGGACTCGGTCTACGGCGGCTGGGCGGCGAGCGGCGAGATCGACATCATGGAGCCCTCGACCGACGCTTCGCGCGTGTACGGCACGCTCCACTACGGGGGCCTGTGGCCCAACAACCAGAGCACCGGCGGCATCATCACCGGCTCATTCGGCAATGAGTGGCACGTCTTTGCGCTCGAGTGGGAGCCCGACGTCATGCGCTGGTACGTGGACGACCAGCTCTTCAGCCTCAAGACGAGCAGCAGCTGGTTCACAACCGGCGCGCCGGGCGACGAGAACGCGCCGTTCGACCAGCGGTTCCACATGCTGCTCAACATGGCGGTGGGCGGCAACTTCGTGCAGGACCCGACGCCGAGTTCGCCCTTCCCGAAGACGATGGAGGTCGACTGGGTGCGCGTCTACCAGCTCTCGCAGGCGCCGTTCGCTGGCATTCCCACCCCGGTGCCGGGCGTGATCGAGGCCGAGGACTTCGACCTGGGCTATGACGGGCAGGCCTATCACGACACGACCGCGAGCAACGAGGGCGGGCAGTACCGCACCGACACGGGCGTGGACATCGAGGCGTGCTCGGAGGGCGGGTACAACATCGGCTGGGTCCGCGAGGGCGAGTGGATCGAGTACACGATCGACGCGCAGCAGGCGGGCACCTACCGGATCGACGCGCGCACCGCGTCGGCGTCGGCGGGGGGCACGTTCCGCCTGCTCTTTGACGGGCAGGACGTGGGCGCGAACTTCACGGCGCCGGGCACCGGGGGGTGGCAGACCTGGACGACCGGGTCCGCGGAGGTCGACCTCCCCGCCGGGGAAACCGTGATGCGCTTCGAGAACCTGGGGACGTCGTCGCAGGATTTCAATATCAACCGCTACACGTTCACGTTCCTGGCCCCCGACTGTCTGGCCGACCTGGCGGAACCGTTCGGCGTGCTCGACCTGGCGGACATCAACGCGTTTACGTCCGGGTTCCTCGCGGGCGATCCGGCGGCCGATCTGGCGGCGCCCTACGGCGTGCTCGACCTGGCGGACATCAACGCGTTCGTGGCGTCGTTCCTGAGCGGGTGCCCCTGAGCGCACCGCGGGGGTGACGCGCGTTCGGTTTGAGTCCGAGCGCACCGCCCGCCAGCATGGCGTTTCGTGACGACGGCTTCGATCTGAGATCGCCGCCCCTTCGTGGATCATGCCCTTGGTTGCTTTGTGACGCCCGGAATACTTCCGGAGCCTCTATCTGTCGTAGCGGCGGAGGAGCTCGATGATCTTGGGCTGGTTGGTCTGGATCTGGAGCGAACGCCGCAGCGCCTCGATTGCGCCGCGGCGGGCGCGGCCGTCTTCCTTGTTTGACCAGAGATACTGATTGAGCAGGCAGACACCCACGCCGTTCCATGCGGGGAAGTGGCCCGGGTCGATCTCGGTGGCCTGCTGGAAGGCCGCGAGGGCCTGGTCGTAGTTCTTCTGGCGGAACAGCGCCGAGCCCAGCCGCTCGTAGGCCGGGGCGCTCGGGGAGATCTTGACGAGTTGGTCGAGCGTCGCGGCCATCTCGGCGTAGCGGCCGATCTTGCCCAGGCTGTCGGCGAGATTCAGCAGCAGTTCGGGCCCCAGCTCCATCAACTCGGCCGCCTGCTGATACTCGATCACCGCCGCGTCGTGCATGTCGAGCGCCGCGTACACCGCGCCCAGATTCACACGCGCTGGCCCGCTGTCGGGCTCGAGGCGGACGGCCCGCTCGGCGTAGGGCCGGGCCTGACGCGGCTCGTTGACCTGCATGTACGCGGTCGCGACGTTCAGGTTCGCGTCGAAGTCATCGGGCCGGATCGCCAGCGCCCGGAGATAGGCCCTGATCGCCTCGGCCACGCGGTTGAGGAGCTGGAGCACGAGCCCGTGCCCATACTGCGCGTCGAAGTTGGAGGGCTCGACCTCGGTGGCCTTGCGGTAACGCTGCTCGGCGGTGTCGAAGTCGCCCTGCTGTCGATAGAGGTCGGCGGCGCCGATGTACGCGATGGTGAGCGTCGGGTTGACCTCGATCGCGTGCTCGAATTCGGCGAGCGCCTCCTCGGTGTTGCCCTCATTCTTGAGCCGGGTGGCGTTGGCGACCGCGTCCTGGGCCTCGGCCCGCCGGTCGAGCCTGACATGCCGGGGTGCGGGCGAGGCGGCGCCGGCCTGGCCCGATCCCTGACAAGCCGGGAGCGCGAGCATCGGCATGACGAGCAGGATGGCGAGGAATCGGCAGACGCGTTGCGGCATGGATGCACGCTCCTGGTGCGGGTCCCGGTGGGTACGCCGTCGGATTGTTGCAGGTTTCGACCCGGTGGGGGTTTGAGGGCCAAAAAAGGGGGGCGAGGGGGCGATGGGCGACGAGAATCGACGAATGGGACGCCTCAGAAGGGATGCGCCGGGGCCGGAGGGTGGTTCAGACGATCGGTGTGCGTCACGATGCGGTGTGTTCACTCCCCGATGAGCCACGCCGCGAGGTTGGCGGTATCGGTCAGATCGTCGGCGACACGGTGGGCGCCCGCCGCCCGAAGTGTCGTGGCGTCGGTGTAGCCCGTGGCGACAGCCAGCACGCGGCAGGCGTTGGCGAGCGCACACGAGACGTCATGCGGTGTATCACCCACGATGACGGTCTCTGTGGGGAGGTGGCCGTGCCGTGTCTCGTATCTCGCGATGCCGACGGGCGGCAGGTCCTCGCGCCTGGGTGGGTCGTGCGGCGAGTCGTCGCCCCACACGCGCACGGCGAATCGGTCGGGATCGAACCCGGAGGCTTCGAGTTTCAGCCGACCGGTCTCCTCGAAGTTGCCGGTGAGCAGGCCGATCGTCACGCCGGGCTCGCGGTTGACTCGGTCAACCAGTTCGAGGGCGCCCGGGAGCGGCGCCGACCGTCCCTCGAGATACCCCGGCAGCAGTTCGGCGTAGGCGGCCCGCGCCGCCGCGATCGCCTCGTGCGTTGCCTTGTGCCCGCTGGCGGCGATGAGGTCGCGGAGGATCACCGGGTCGAGCCGACCGGCGAAGTCGACACCGTCGCGATTGAGCGGCTTGCCGAACACCGCCCGCCCCGCCTCGACCATCGCGTCGCGCCCCGCGCCGCGGGTGTTGACGAGCGTGAGATCGATGTCGAAGAGGATGAGCATGGGGGCTCCGGATGGCGGAACGCGGATAGCGGATGGCAGATCGGAACCTGCCGCGGACAGGCTAGGAGGGCCACCGAGCCCCTGGGACCATTCCGAATCTGAGCTCTGAGTTCTGCTCTCCGAGTTCTGTCTAGTGGCGGATCTCGAACACCGCGTCGCCCTCGACCACCGCCGCCTCGTGACTCGCCGCGTGGTCGATGTACCGGCTCATCACCTCGGCCAGTTCGCCCAGGCATCGGTCGATCTCGGCGGGCTCGCCCTGGACGTGCATCCGCACAGACCCGTCCGGCTCGTTGCGGACCCAGCCCGTGACGTCGTACCGCCGGGCGACCGCCCGGGCCGTGGCCCGGAAGCCGACGCCCTGCACCCGCCCTGTGTACCGGATTTCGCGGCGTTGCATGGCGATTTGTAGGGGATCTGGGTTCGGCGATCAGGGATCGGGGTTGCAAATACATCGTCGGAACACGGCCCCGATCCCTCGTCCCTGATCGCCGATCCCTCCTCCCGGTCCTACGCTGCCCGAAGGGTGCGTCTCCGATGCCCGGCTTCGACGACGACAAGCTGCGGGTGCTCGAGGCCTCGGACATCGCCGAGGTGATCGGCGAGTACGTCAAGCTCGTGCCCAAGGGGCGCGAGTTCGCGTGCCTCTGCCCCTTCCACGACGACCACCACCCCTCGATGTACGTCGTGCCCCACAAGCGGATGTTCCACTGCTTCGTCTGCGGCGCGGGGGGCGACGTCTTCACCTTCATGCAGCGCTATCACGGCGTCGAGTTCCCCGAGGCGATGCGGATGCTGGCCGAGCGGGCGGGGATCGAGCTGACCCCCTGGAAGCCCGAGGCTCGGCCGGGCGGCGTCCGCGCAACCCGCGACGAGCCCCGCCTCTCGCGGGCGGACCTGATCGAGGCCAACCGGGCGGCGCTCTCGTTCTTCCGCGCCATCCTGCGGGATCACCCCTCGGGAGCCGCGGCGAGGGCCCTGGTCGAGCGCCGGGGGATCGCCCCCGAGATGGTCGAGCGGTTCGAGATCGGGGCCTCGCCCGACCGGTGGGACGGGCTGGTCCAGACGATCCGGAGCAAGAATCTCCGCGACGCCGCCTTCCTCGCGACCGGGCTGATCAAGCGGGGCGATCGACCCGAGCCCTACGACGCGCTGCGCAACCGGCTCATCTTTCCCATCCACGGCGAGACGGGCGAGCCGATCGCGTTCGGCGGACGGCGGGTGAACGATGAGGAGGAGCCCAAGTACCTCAACAGCCCCGAGACGCCCCTGTTCAGCAAGTCGAAGGTGCTCTTCGGGCTGCCCATGGCCCGCGACCGCATCCGCAAGGCGCAGCGGGCGGTCGTGGTCGAGGGGTACACCGACGTGATCGCCTGCCACCAGGCGGGTCTGACCAACGTCGTCGGCACGCTCGGCACCGCGTTCACATCCGGGCACGCCCAGAAGCTGCGGGGGCAGTGCTCGGAGATCGTGCTGCTCTTCGACGGCGACGACGCGGGCCAGGCCGCGGCCGACCGGGCGATCGAGGTGCTCTTCGGCGCCCGGGTCGACATCCGCGTCGCGATGCTGACAGGAATCGGCGCGAAGGACCCGGACGAGTTGCTGGGTCGGCCCGGCGGGTCCGACAAGCTCAACGCGATCCTCGACGGAGCCGAGCCCGTGATCGAGCGGTGGGCGAGGCGCGTCCGCGAGCGGCAGGCCGACATGGGCCCCGCGATGCGGGCGAGGTTCCTCGACGACCAGGTGGCCCGGCTCGCCGAGTCGGGTCTCGCGACGCTGAGCGCCATTGAGCGGGACTCGATGCTCGCGAGCCTTGCGAGTGCGCTCGGCGTGCCGAGCCGGGTGATGGCGGACACGTTCGCCCGCGCCCAACGCCCCGGACGGCGCGACGCCGGCGAGCGGCGCGAATCGGCGGGGCCACCGCAGCTCCGTCCCGTCGATCGCTTCCGCCTGCACCTGCTCTCGGGCCTGCTGGACGGGGGTGGGATCGGCCAGATTGCCCCGGACCGGCTCGTGCGTGCGTTGCGGGTTGATCTTGCCGGCGCTCCCGGAGCGATCGCCGCGGTGACCGAGCGGGCGTGCGGAATGATCGAACGCCGCGAGGCGCTCGACGCCGCGGCTCTGCTCGCCGTGATCGACTCGCCCGAGGCCTCCGCGCTCGTCGCGGGTGGGCTGGCGGCCGACCGCGCGGGGGCCGGCACGACCGAGGCGGATCTGCTCGCGGGCGTGGAGCGGCTGGAGGCGCACGCGCTGCTGGCCGCGGGGGCCGAGCCGAAGGGCGCTAGGATCGGGGCCGGTTCTGTTGGGGCCGCGGGGGGTGAGGGCGGGGCGATGGCCGACCGCCTGGCCCGGCTGCGTGAGCTGCACGCCGGGCACGGGGGCAACCGCGAGGCCAACCCCTATCGTTTCAAGGGTCGCGTCGGCGGCCCGGAGTCAATCGATCGGCGCGAATCCGTTCAGGGCGCCGAGCGGAGTGAGGATGGCGAAGACGAAGCCCATGACGCCGGGGCTGCACCCGGCCCTCGTTGAGTTGTTCGAGTCGTCGCGCGAGCGGGGCTGGCTCTCGTACGAGGAGCTGAACAACGCGCTGCCGGACGAGATGGTCGACCCCGACCGCGTCCACGAGCTGCTGGCGGTGGTCGACACGCTTTCGGTCGAGCTGATCGACGAGCTCGAGTTCCGGGCCCGCCTGTTCCGGGCGCGCAAGGCGGCGGGCGAGCACGGCAACGGCTTCCGCGCGATGAGCGTGGCCGGGAGCGCGGGACACCGGACCGACTCTCTGGCGATCCAGGTCCGCATGAACCGTTCGCACTACGCGAATATGAATCCGTCGGACGTCGCCTCGCAGGCCGAGCGTGACGTGGCCGAGGCGGAGCGGATGGACGAGGAGACGCTGCAGCGCGACATCGAGGAGGCGGTGTCGACCGACGGCGGCTCGAAGCGCGTGGACGACCCGGTGCGGATGTACCTGACGCAGATGGGCTCGATCCCGCTGCTGACGCGACCCGAGGAGATCCGCCTCGCCAAGAAGATCGAGACGACGCGGATGATCTTCAGGCGCCGCTGCCTTGAGTGCGACTACGTCGCGGCCGAGGCGGCGAAGATCCTGCGGTCGGTCGAGTCTGGCGACATGCCGTTCGACCGGACGATGCGGATCTCGACGGCCGAGGAGAACCACAAGGAGAAGATCGCCCGCCGGATCCCATCGAACCTGGGCACGATCGAGGCGCTGCTCGAGAAGAACGCCGAGGACTGGGAGGCGCTCGAGCAACGGCGGACGACGAGGATGTCGGCGTCGGCGCAGGAGAAGCTCCGGGCGCGGATCGTGACGCGGCGCGTGCGCCTCGCGGCGCTGCTCGAGGAGCTGTGCCTGCGGACGGGGCGGATCATCCCGCTGATGCACAAGCTGCGGTCGATCAGCCAGAAGATGCTGGCGCTGTCCGAGGAGCTCAGGAAGGCCGAGAACCAGACGAGCAAGCACGAGCCCGAGGACATCGAGGTGATGCGCGAGGAGCTCGATGGGCTGCGGAGCCTGGTCCGCGAGGAGCCCGAGGAGCTTGCTCGGCGATGCGACTCGCTCAAGACCGTGTTCTGGGAGTACGAGCAGTCGAAGCGTGACCTGTCGGGCGGCAACCTGCGGCTGGTCGTCTCGATCGCGAAGAAGTACCGCAACCGGGGGCTGTCGTTCCTGGACATCATCCAGGAGGGCAACACCGGTCTGATGCGCGCGGTCGACAAGTACGAATACCAGCGGGGCTACAAGTTCTCGACCTACGCGACGTGGTGGATCCGCCAGGCGATCACCCGCGCCATCGCCGACCATGCGCGCACGATCCGCATCCCGGTCCACATGATCGAGACGATGACCAAGCTGCGGAACATCCAGAAGAAGGTGCTCCAGGAGACGGGCGTCGAGCCCACGATGGAGGAGCTCGCCCAGGCCGCCGGCATGCCCGTCGCCGAGACGCGCCGCGTGATGAAGATCAGCCGCCACCCCGTCAGCCTCGACCGCCCGGTGGGCGAGAGCGAGGATTCGTACTTCGGCGACTTCATCGAGGACGAGCGGCAGCAGACGCCCAGCGACTCGGCCGCCCAGGACATGCTCGCCCAGCGCATCGAGCACGTGCTCAAGACGCTGACCTACCGCGAGCGGGAGATCCTCAAGCTGCGGTACGGCATCGGGGACGGCTACACCTACACCCTCGAAGAGGTGGGGCGGATCTTCAAGGTGACCCGCGAGCGGGTGCGCCAGGTCGAGGCGAAGGCGCTGCGGAAGCTCCAGCACCCCGTTCGGGCGCGCAAGCTGCAGGGCTTTGTAAGCGACGAGGAGTACACCGAGCGGCGCACGGCCAAGGAACCGCTGCCGGAAGGCGATTCCAAACCACTGTAAACACGGGGTTTGGATGGGCCGTCGCGGTGTCTGGACTCTCTTTTTTTCGCTTTATCTGTCAATTCCCGCAACACATTCGCGGCGGATCTGGTACATTCAATGAAGAAACCACGGGCGGGGGGTTTCGCGACTGGTGGAGACGGTTGCGGGCGGGTACGATCCGGCCGTGCTGGGCTCGCCGCGGGAGGCGCGGGCAGGGCGCGCACAAACACGGGACATCAGATATGACGCACACGCATTCTCATCGCGGTCTTTCGGTCGCGGCCCGGTTGACGGCGGCTTCGCTGGTCGTTTTCGCATCCGGAACCGTGGTCTCGCTCGCGGCGGATGGGGCGGCCCCGCAGGGGACGGCGACGCGGCGCGCGGCGGTGCAGCCGGCGAGTGGGGCGAAGGCGCAGAAGGCCGACGCGGCCGACAAGCGCGATGCCGGTGCGTTGAAGCAGAAGGCCACCGACCCGCGTGCTGCGTCGAAGAGCGGCGTCGATCGGCTCGGCCGGCCCGTGGCGCCGGTCCAGCTCCGCAATCCGAACATGACCGTGGCCCAGGCCGAGGCGTTGGCCACGCAGCGGGCATTGGACCTGATGCGTCAGCGGTCCGGTGGCGCGACCCCGCCGGGGAGCGGGGGCAACCAGGACGGCACGGGCGGTGGTCGATTTGGGTCGGTGCCCGGGACGAGTGGGCAGCACACCAACTCGGGGACGCACACGGGCGACAGCGACTGGAACGCGCCGAATTTCCCGGGCATGGGCGCGGGCTGGGCGCAGTGTCGGACGCCTGATTTCATGAACAACGGCGAGGGCGGCGGGCGGAGCTTTGTCGACATGGCGCCGTTCAAGCGTTGGCCCGAGCTCCCGCTGGCGCTCGACGCGCCGGACCTGGATGGCGACGGTCAGGCGGAGGACCCGATCCCGCAGCGGCCCGTGGTGATCTACTACGCCTTCCTCGAAGACAACATGATCGACTTCGACTGGGAGGGGGGCGAAGACAACCTCAACCAGCTCGGTATCCCGACCGAGGACACCGACATGAACGGCGTCACCGATCTCAACGACGCCATCACGCCGGGTGAAACGGACGGGGTCGGCGATACGTGGGTCGAGAACGGCGTTGTGCGGGACATCATCCCGCCGGCCGATCCGGCGGCGACGTACGAGGACATCTATCTCGCGGCCCTGGCCAGAATGGGTCTGAGCCCGTGGACCGACGATCGGCCGGTCTTCGGGTTCGGGTCGGGCGCGCACCCCGATGCGGAAGCGGTCTGGCGCTTCTACCAGCGGTCGGAGAACCCGACTGGGCGGTATGACCTGTTCGAGAACACGTTCGACGGCGGTCTCGTTCTCGACCAGGATGCCCGCAACATCGTGATGGACGCGATGCACGCGATCGAGACGGTGTGCAACGTGATCTTCATCGAGCGGCCCGGCCCGGACGGCGGCGGGTTTGCCGTCGGCTATCCGTTCGCGGCCCAGGGGTACGCCCTGGACAATTCGGGCATCCTCGTGAACCCCGGCTCGTTCTACGCCGGCGGTCCCGGTGGTGACATGCCGTACGAGCCCGACGACGACTATCCCTGGATCCTCATCACGAGTGAAGCCGGCGACGGGAACTATGCCACGACGGTTGGCGC
This sequence comes from Phycisphaeraceae bacterium, assembly GCA_023898685.1. GTDB lineage: Bacteria > Planctomycetota > Phycisphaerae > Phycisphaerales > UBA1924 > UBA1926. The sequence goes on along the minus strand of CP060234.1, from coordinate 870,209 downwards.
GGCGCGGAACGACAGCGGACCGCCGTCGATCGACCAGCCTTTCCTGATCGATTTTGATGGCGACGGCTTCCCCGACACGCCCTTGGTGGCCGCTGGCCAGCTGATCGTGCTGTCCACGCTGGGGCCGCCGACGGATGCCATCATCCTCGATCTGGACGCCGACAACGACGTTGACGTTGACGATAGTGACGCGTGCTTCTTCTCCGCCACGCCGGGTAGCGCACGCACGCTGGGCCTCTCGCTCGGGCCGGGCATGAACTTCCCGTATCCCACGCTTCCCTTTGACGCGAACGGTGATGGGAGTGCCGACGCGATCATCGACACGGGCGACGATGGCGCCACAGGGGCGGTCTCGATTCTTCCCTACGCCGACACCAACGGCGACGGTGGTGTGGACTTCCACGACGCTTCGGACCTGCAGATGGACTTCGACGGCGACGAGGTTGGCGACAACGTGTTTGGCGGAACGGCGCCGAGCCCGACGCCGTATCCGTGGGACAGCGTGCCTTGTGAGCGGCTGAACCTGGAGCCGGAGAACTTCGCCGATGGCGGGTCGATCGGCGTGATCGTGCATGAGCTCATGCACCACATGGGTTTCCAGCACGAGCACCAGCGGCCTGATCGCGAGTCGTTCGTGCACGTGAATATCGAGCACATCGCGGCGGGCGCCGTCGACCAGTTCCAGATCGCGTCGGGTGGACCAGATCAGTACGCCAACGTGATCGACAACTTCGACACCTCCACCGGCCAGATCACCTGGACGGTGACGGGCACGCCGACGGCGGGCGACTGGGAGATCGCGACTCCGGTGGCTCCCGGGGCCGGCGATATCGCCCCTTCGGAGGATTACGCGGTCGACACCGACGATCTTTCGACCATGTGCCTGGTGACGGGCAACACGGCGAGCACGGACCTTGACGGCGAGACGATCGTCACGAGCGATGCGATCTATGCCCCCGAGGACGCGACCATTCGGTTCGCCTACTGGCTGGCGCACGACGGGAGCATCGATTCGGGCGACGGCCTGATCGTGCAGAGTTCGGTCGACGGCGGCACGACCTGGTCCACGCTGGCGACGATCACGACCAGCGCCCAGGTGTGGCGATTGGCCGAGGTCACGGTGGGCGACTACAACGACAGCGACGACCGCGATCCGAGCTTCCTTCTGCGGTTCATCGCCCGCGACAGCGGCACCGACGACACGCTCGAGGCTGGCATCGACCGGGTGCGCGTGCAGAATCCCTACGACTTCCTTTCGCTCATGCACTACAGCACCTACGCGTTCGGGATCTACGGCAACACGCCGGGCTTCGAGGTCATCGAGGTGCTGCCCCCGAACGACATCGACTACCAGGACGTCATCGGGCGGCGCAACGGGTTCAGCCAGGGCGACAGGCTCGCGCTGAAGAACCTGTACGGCGACCCGCCCGATCCGATCGACGGCAGCGATCCCGAGCCGTGCCGCGCGGACATCAACAACGACGGGACGATCGACACCTTTGACCTGTCTCTCTTCCTGCAGTGGTTCAACGCGGGCGATCCGCGTGCGGACTTCGCTCCGGAGGAGTGCGTCGATACCAACAACGACAACGTCATCGACATCAACGATGACACGAGCACGTGCATCGACGTCTTCGACATGCTGCAGTTCTTCATCGATTATCAGAACAGATTCCAGTGCGTCGGCGGGGGTGACCCGGTGGGATTCAACAACCTTGATCGTCCACACCCGGGCTGAGACCGGCGAACCCTAAGGAGCGACAACGGTGAGTGCGAAATACATCAGCGCGGGCTCGGCGGCGCTCTCCCTGCTCGCGATCGTGGGCCTGGCGTTGGGCAACCCCCGCGTCGGCGGCACGGACAGCGACGGCGGGCGGTCGGCCCCGTTCTATGGCGACGACACCCCCGACGGCGGCGACAACGGCGGCAACGACCATCCCGTTTCGGATGACACGATCATCGCCAACCAGCAGATCTACGGCATGAGGGAGGAGATCGCGCTCCAGGCCTCGTGGCTGGGGCCCGGCCCTAACGATCTGAACCTGATCATGGCGGGCGGCGACTGGCTGGGCCAGATCCGCCGGGCGCAGCACGCGCTGCAGGACCTTTCATCTCGGGAGCGCCGCGCGATCTTCGGCCTGAAGGGCAAGTCGGGTCGGGGCAAGCCGGGCCGGGGCAAGGCGGCCGCGGGCCCGGCGTCGGTGATTCCCCCGACGTACGTCGGCGGCGACGACGGTGGCGACGAGGCGCACGTGGTCGTGAACCTCTGGCAGACGTATGTCACGCCGGACGGCCGCAAGGCCCGCGTGCCCTATACGTTCAGCGACGACGTCATCGCCGCGTGGCAGGACCGGGCCAATCCGGACCAGAGCGCGGAGGACCAGAACGCGGTCGCGGGCGTGGCGAACACCCTGGCGGTGATGCTGCTGCTCGAGCAGTACCTCCCGGTCCGTTTCGAGGGGTACAACCCCGACTATGACGCGGGGAGCCAGATTCTTCTGGTGGCGAGCGCCGGCACGGGCATCTTCACCGATGACAATGGGGCCGGGGTGATCGTCGCCAATCAGGTGAGCCGGATCGGGCGGGCGCGGCAGCTCAACGTCGATGACACCGTTGATCCGACGACGATGACGCACTGCACGTGGTCGAATTTCCCGTCGATGATCCGTTCTTTCGGGTTCGTGCTGGGGCTTGACTGGGAGCAGCGGCACCCGGACCGGGACACGTACATCATCGTGCACCCGGAGAATATCCCGCCGTACAACTTCCCCCCGCCGCTCACGCCCAACGACGGGTCGTTCACGCAGGGCCTGACGATCACCGGGAGGGACAACGACCCGCTGGCTGGCGCCGACCTGGGGCCGGTGCTGTTCGACATCGATGCGAGCAACACGTTCATGGAGGACGCGGGCTGCACGTTCGACCTCGATTCGATGATGCTGATCGATCCGTACATCATCGCGACTGTTCTTTCAGCCTACACGGTGCGTGATGACTATCGGTTCGACGATCTGAACGGGGACAGCATCCTGGACCTGACGCCCGGCGGGCCGGATGACCGGGTGGTCAACCCGCCGATCCCGCTGTTCCTGAGCGATTGCGACATCGCGCAGCTCACGGCGACCTATACGCGCGAGCCCGAGTGGTACTTCGGGGACGACGTCGAGTGCCCGTTCGACATCAATGCGGACGAGATCCAGGATGGGCGCGACGCGGCGCTGTTCATCCAGCGGTATCTTGCCCAAGACATCTCGGCCGACCTCGTGCCGCCCTACCACTCGGTCGACCCGCTCGATCTCGATTACTTCAACACGACGTTCGCAATCCAGAGTTGCGTGGGACCGGCGGATCCGCCGCTCCCCGACGACGCGCCGTGGTTCCTGGGCGACGACCCTGAATGCCAGTTCGACCTCAACCACGACCAGGTGCAGAACGGTGAGGACGCGTTGCTGTACCTCACGATGTATCAGACGGGCGACGATCGGGCGGACATCACCCAGCCGTGGGGCGAGATCGACGAGGCGGATCTCGAGTTCTTCAACGCCAACTTCGCGGTCCAGACGTGCGTGAACGAGGGTGTCGACCCGGCCCTTTCGCCGAGCACGCCCTGGTTCTACGGGTTCAATCCCGACTGCCCGCACGATATCAACAAGGACACGGTGCTCGACGGCACCGACGCCGGTCTGTTCACCCAGTTCACCGACTTCCCTGATTTCGTGAACACCGACCCTCGCGGTGACATCGTCCGGCCCTTCGGCGTGGTGGACCTCGCCGACTACAACGCGTTCTTCAACGGGCAGGCCCCTTCGATCACGGCCTTTGCGTTCGGCCCGTGCGACAACAACACTGGCGAGAACGGCTGGTACTACGGCCGCAACCCGGACTGCCCGTACGACATCAACGACGACGGCGTGCAGAACTATCTGGACTCGGAGTTGTACTTGGGCTTCTACAACACCGGGGACACCCGTGCCGACCTGGTGCCGACCTACGGTGTGGTCGATGCGCTCGACCTTCAGGCGTTCTCGCGGGGCGATGACGCGAACAACATCGTGGCGTTCCAGTTGCAGTCGTGCGTGCCCGAGAGCCCGGACGATGGGACGGCGTGGTATTACGGGAAGAACCCGAACTGCCCGCACGACGTCAGCCAGAACGGCATCCAGGATTCGCAGGACGTCGCCCTGTTCATGGATCTGTGGGAAAACCAGGATCCTCGCGCCGACATCTTCCCCGACTACGGGGTGATCAACCTCAGCGATCTCCAGGTGTTCATCCTCGGCGATGACGACGGGCTGTTCCCGCACATCCCCAACGGCGACCAGACTTCGCCGCGACCCCCGTTCATTCCGGGCTACTGCGGGTTCGACGGGCTGCCCAACCAGGGCAACCGCCCCGACCGCGTGAACCCGCCGTGATCCGCGCGCAACCAAGGCAAAGGGCCCGCTCATCGAGCGGGCCTTTTTCATGCGCTCCCGGTTGTCGAGTCGTGCATCGCCCGGTATTCGATCACAACTCGGGGGCGAAGCCCCGACGCATCGTGTTCTCGCAGCACGCCCTGGGGTCGGTGAAGTGGAGCAGGTAGTCGGCCCCGCCCGCCTTCGTGCCCACGCCCGACATGCCCGCGCCGCCGAAGGGCTGACGCCCCACGATCGCGCCGGTGCACTTCTGGTTGATGTAGAGGTTGCCCACGCGGAAAGACTTCTTGGCCATCTCGATGTGGGCGGGCTTGCGGGTGAACACGCCGCCCGTCAGCTTGTACTCGCTCGCGTTGGCGATGTCGAGCGCCTCCTCGAACGTGCGGGCGTGGAAGACGCTCAGCACCGGGCCGAAGATCTCTTCCTTGCCGATCCTGTGCTCCATCGTCACCCGGCTGAAGATGTGGGGCGGCACGTAGTCTCGTCCCGTTTTCTCCTCGAGCCCTGCCGGCGTCTCCATCGCGAGTTCGAGCCTGCACTGGGCCTTGCCCGCCTCGACGTATTCCATGATCGTCTTCTTCGCCGACGCGTTGATCACCGGCCCGACGTCCGAACCGGGGTTGATCGCCTCGCCGACGATCAGTGAGCTGGTCGACTCGACGAGCCGTCTGAGGAACAGCGTCGTCGCGTCGCCGTCCGGCCCGTCTGGGTCGACCACGATGCAGCGGCTGCACGCGCTGCACTTCTGGCCCTGGTAGCCGAACGCGGAGTAGCGGACGCCCAGCACCGCCTCGTCGAGGTCGGCGGACGCGTCGACGATCACCGCGTTCTTTCCGCCCATCTCGCTGATGATCTTCTTGACATTCGCCTGCCCCGGGTGGGTGTGGCCCGCGCCCTCGATGATGTCGAGGCCGACCTCCTTCGAGCCCGTGAACGCGATCATCGAGACGCGCTGGTCGCGCACCAGCTTGGCGCCGACCGTTCGCCCCGGGCCGTGCGCGAAGTGGAGCACGTCCCGCGGCACGCCCGCCTCCCAGAGAATCTCGGTGATCGCGCGGGCGATGCCGACGGTCGGCCCGGCGGGCTTGACCAGGGCGCAGTTGCCCGTGACCAGCGCCGCCGTGGTCATGCCGGTGAAGATCGCGCTCGGGAAGTTCCAGGGGCTGATGACGACCGCGACGCCCTTGGGCTGATACCACACCTCATCGAGCTCGCCGATGAATCGGCCCAGCCGGTTCCGCGTGAACATCGGCATCGCGAGACGAGCGTAGTACTCGCAGAAGTCGATCGCCTCGCAGATGTCCGCGTCGGCCTCGCGCCAGGTCTTGCCCGCCTCCTTGATCATCACGCCGCTGAGCTCGTCACGCCTCGCCCGCATCGCCGCGGCCGCCTTGACGAGGCAGTTCGAGCGATAGACCTGATCGGTGTCCCGCCAGCGAGGGAAGGCGGCGTGGGCCTCGGAGAGCATCCGTTCGGCGGCGTCCTCATCGATCTGGGCCCCGCCGTCGGGCACGACCGCCGCCTCGATCGCCTTCCGGTACGCCTCACGCTGATCAGCCTCGGCGAAGTTGCGCAGCGGCTCGTTCGTGAACGCCTCGCCGTCGCCCACGTCGGGGTGCGAAGGGCTCAGTCTGTGCCGCTCGGCCGCGATCTCGCACAGGTCGGGCTTCGGCTCGTGCTTGCCCTTCGGTGCGGGTTTGGACAGCAGCACCGACGTGTCCTTCTCGTCCAGCACGCTCGCCTTGAGCCAGCTCTCGTTCGACGTGTTCTCGAGCAGGCGGCGCACGAGGTAGGCCATGCCCGGGATCATCTCGCCCACGGGCACGTACTCGCGGATCCGCAGGCCCATCTCCGCCACCGCGTGCTTGAGCTGGTCGGCCATGCCGTGGAGCATCTGGAGCTCGACCGCGCTGCGGGGCAGGCCCCGCCTCTCCGCGGCCGCGAGCGTCGCGGCGATCGACCTCGCGTTGTGCGACCCGAGCGCAACCTTGACCCCGCCCTCGCCGGCGTTGCGAGGTGTCGCGTCGAGGAAGATGCTCGCCATCTCCTCGAAGCACCGGTCGGTCATCCATTTCTCGGGCCACACCTTGCAGGGCCAGCCCTCGTGCTCGGCGTGGATCGTCTCGTAGTCCCAGTAGGCCCCCTTCACCAGGCGGACGGTCAGCACCTTGCCGGTGCGCTTCGTCCACTCGACGACACGCCGGGCGTCGTCGGGCCCGCTCTTGAGATAGGCCTGCATCGCGAGCCCGGCGTGGAAGTCGACCCGCTCGTTGGCCTCGAACCACAGGTCGAGCGTGAGGTCCTTGAAGTCGGCCTGCTCGGTGTCGAGGTTGATGAACACGCCCTTGTCGCGCGCCGCCTCGAGGATCGGAACGAGCCGGGTCATCGCGTCGCGGATCGCCCCGTCGTGATCGACCGGGTCGAACTTGGCGCTGAGCGACGAGATCTTGATCGAGACGTTGGTCCGGGGCACCGCGCCCAGATGGTCCTTCTCGAGCGTCGGGTTCGCCGCCCATGAGCCCACCTGCTCCGGAAGGTTGTTCACCAGGTCGAGGTACTTCTCGCGGTACGCGTCGGCCTCTGTGTCCGAAACGCACGCCTCGCCCAGCAGGTCGACGCTGAACGCGATGCCCTCGTCCCACAGCTTCTTGAGCCCGGGCAGCGCGGTCTTCGCGTCGGTCCCCGCGATGAACTTGTTGGCCATCGAGGTGATCTGGCCCGCGATGGTCTTCGTGGTCAGGCCCTTGGCCATCCCGCCCATCTTGAGGCCCAGGTCCATCCCCGCGGGGAGCCTGACGCCGGGCTGGGTGAGGTAGTCGATCAGGTGCTCGTGCACCATCTCCGGGGTGCGGAGCACCGGGAACGCGTCGACGAACCGGAAGAGCTGGACCTTGAAGTCGTGGTCCTGCATCGCCCAGTCCATCAGCTTCTCGGAGTAGAACTTCGCGCTCAGCAGCCCCGCCTTGTGGCTCTTCGCGTGGCGCAGGATCTCGCCGCCGATCTCGAGGATCCGGGGCTCGAGATCACCGGAGGCATGCGGCGAGCCGTCCGGGGTGGGGCGGGCGGCCTTGGGCTTCTGGCTGAACAGCTTCATCGGGGGCTCCAAACGACAGACGTGCGGCTGGGGCGGGGAGCCGGCACGCCGCGTCGAGCGGCCCCGTGCCCTCCCCGGCGGGTTGCTGTGGCATCATAGATCCGCGGCGCCCGCCGAATCGCCGGGGAACGGGCCGAAGAGCATGCGGGGCGGGCCATCCGCCCGGTGCCCGCCGTCATCCCGAAGGGTGACGGCGGCGAACCGCGGAAGCCGTCCGCCTCGTGGGTCACCCTCCGGGATGACCCACGGCACCGGCGATCCGTCCCACCTCGCCCCGTGGGGGAGAGGGAGGCAAATCACGAAACGCTTGCCCGGTGGGGTGCGGTTCGGTAGTCTGGATCGGGGATGTGGGGGTGCGACCTCGGGGCTCGTGGGGCCCTTGGAAGGAGCACCGCATGAGCCATCGCAGAGCGTTGACGCTGGTTGAGGCACTCGTTGTTCTGTTCGTACTTGCCCTCATCGTCGCGGTCCTGATACCGGCCATCCCGCCGGCACACGCGCCAGCCCGCATCATGGCCTCACAATCCAACATGAAGCAACTCGCCCAGGGCAACGCCAACATCGCCGCGATGCAGGACGACGCCATCGCGGGCTACGGCTTCAACCCCGAGCTCATCGCCTCGTCGGGCATCGAGCCGGGTCACACGGTGCACGCGGCCCAGATCGAGCAGACGCTCATTCTCCAGAAGGCCACGGGCCGCACACCGGTTTCCGACCACCCGATCGACCTCGACATGAAGCACATCGCACAGAGCCGCTATCTGCACGTCCCGCTCATCGACGCGATGACCGGCCAGCAGCCCGAGCCCGTCGCCGCCAGCCCGATGGACGACAACCTCCTCGATTTCCAGGAGAATCCGCTCGACTGTGAAGCCCTCCCGGGCGGCGATCCGGCCACCTCGTTCGGCGACTGGACCGACACCCAGGCGGTCGTCCGCTGGCCCTACGCGTCGAGCTACCTGTCGACGGTCTCCGCCTGGTCGCCCGACAAGCCGGGCGACGACGGCCATCTCGCGGTCGAGCCCGGCCCCGACGCGTCGACGCTGCGGGTCCGCGACCCGTCCAGCCTGGGCGGGCGGAAGATGACCGAGATCGCCTTCCCGAGCATGAAAGCATTCTTCTTCGAGGAGTTCGACTACACGCACGGCAAGGGCAAGAACAGCCTGTTCTACGCCGACCCCAACGCACGGGTGAACGTGCAGTTCTTCGACTCCTCGGTCCGCCTGGTCACAGCCCGCGACGCCAACCCGGGCTGGGACACCGCCCACCCCTTCGACCCAAACGCCCACGCCCTGATCCGCTACCGCCCAATCGACACCCGCTACTTCCCCACCTACTCCAACGGCGACGCGTTCGGCGCCCCCTACCGCTGGACCCGGGGCGGCCTGCTGGGCGTCGACGTGGGCGGGAACGAGATCGACACGTCGGGATGGCGCGACGACTGACGGGCCGCTTTACTCCAACGAGCCACGGGCGCGAGCCCGTGGAGCGGCGTGCCGACACACGTTCGCGAGCCCATCTCCCGCCTCGTCCAGCGTGCGGGGAGAGAGGGGAGACCGACCGACATGCCGTTTTCACAATGTCGTCGCTTCGGGTTGCGTCGTCGCCCGCGACGCCGGCCCATTCCGCGAGGCGTTGTGGAACCCGGGTTCCGAGCCGGTCCCTGTACAATCGGGGGACGGTTCTGTCGTTCGGAGCGATCGGCCGGGGAGTTCTTCTTGCACACGCGCCTCAGACAGATGGTTCTGGCCGTGGCGTTCCTGTTCGTCGCCGCAATGCTCGCCGCGGGCCAGGCCACCCCCGACGAGGCGGCGGCCCAGGGGTGGCGCCCGCCCACGCCCGAGGCGATCGGGGAGGCGCTCGGGTCGGCGCGGGCCGAACTGGAGGGGACGTCTGATCAGGACCCGCCCGTCCTCCGTGCCGAACTTGAACGTCTGGTGTCGATCCTCGGTCGGCAGAACGTGCTCGTCGACGAGTTGAATACACCTCACGACGCGCACGATGTCGCCGCCGAGCCCGGTGAAGGCCCGATCACAGTCCAGCAGCTCGATGAGCTCCGATCCGAACTCGAGGCGACGCGATCGTCGGCGGATGCCGCGGCTTCTCGGATCTCGGAGTCCCAGCGATCCGTCGAGGAGAGTCTCGCCAAGATCGCCGACGCGGAGCGGGCGCTGCGAACGGCGAAGGAGACCGACCCCGAGGGTGTCGGCGAGGCCGCTCGGATCGCGGCCATGCGGTTGCGGACGGCTCGGGCCGAGCTCGATGTGCGCCGGACGGAGCGGCGGATCGCGGAGCGGGAGTCCGCGTCGGCCGAGTCACGGGCCACGGCGCTGGCCTCACGGATCGAGCTGAGCCGGGACCGGGTGGTCTTCACGAAGGCGGACCTCGACGATGTGCTCGCCGGTCTGGATCGGACCCGGCAGGACCTGGAATCGCAGCTCTCGCGCGCCCAGAGCAACCTTGACTTTGCGAGCGAAAGGCTGATGTCGGCCAGGCGTCGCCTCGACGAGCAGGGCCGCGAGACCCCGGGGCTGGTGGACGAACTGGGAGCCCGCGTGCTCTGGCGGGACACCTATCGCCGCGAGTCCGAGACGGTCGCGAAGGCGATCGAGCGAGTCGGGTTGCGGCGTGAGCTGTGGGAGATGCGGTTCGGCCTCGCGAACGACACGGAATATCGCCGGTCGGGGCGCGCTGCGGACCGGATCCGCGAGATCTCCGGCGAGATCGAGCGCAGCCGGCGGCTGCTGCTTCCCAGGTTGGACGAGGCCCGGGCCCAGCTCGACAAGCTGAGCGGATCGGATTCGGACCGGAGCGAGTCGACCACCGCGATCGCGTCGCGCTGGTCGGAGGAATCGAGGCGTGCCGCCGCCCAGCTTGTTGACGTGCTCGACCAGGACCGCCGGCGGCTGGACAACCTCGACCGGCTCGTGTCCCTCGCGGCGGCCGACGCGTCGACGATCCGGGCCCGATCGATCGGCGACTGGCTGCGTGAGGCGTGGGGTGTTTCGACGGGGCTCTGGGGGACCGAGCTGTTCGTCGTGCAGGAGCGTTCGATCACTGTTGGCAGAATGGTCACCGGGATCGCGCTTCTCCTGGTCGGACTTTGGCTGTCTCGCGCCGCGTCGACGGTGCTTGGTCGCATCATCCTGCCGCGGATCGGTCTGAACGAGGGCGCGACGGCGGCGGTGCAGGCGCTGATCTTCTACGCGCTGCTGGTCACCATCGCGCTGTTCGCGCTCCGCCTGATCAACATCCCTCTCACGGTCTTTACGGTGCTCGGCGGGGCGCTCGCGATCGGCATCGGTTTCGGGAGCCAGAACCTGATGAACAACTTCATCAGCGGGCTCATCATCCTTGCCGAGCGCCCGGTGCGGGTGGGCGACCTGATCGAGGTGGGCGATCTGCACGGCATCGTGCAGCACATCGGGGCCCGCTCCACGCGGGTGCTGACCCCCAACAACATCGACATCATCGTTCCGAACAGCTCGTTCCTCGAGTCGAACGTCACGAACTGGACCCTGACCGAGGACCGTGTCCGGTCGAGCGTAAGCGTCGGCGTGGCGTACGGCCTTCCGACACGCGACGTCATGAAGCTGATGAAGAAGGCGGCGGATGATCACGGCAAGGTGCTCGAGAAGCCGGCGCCGATCGTCCTGTTCGAGGATTTCGGCGACAACGCCCTCCTGTTCACGCTGGTGTTCTGGATCAGGATGCGCCGGATGATGGATCGCCGAATCGTCGAGAGTGACCTCCGCCTGCGGATCAACGAACTGTTCAAGGACGCGGGAATCACCATCGCTTTCCCGCAGCGTGACATCCACCTCGACACCCTGTCGCCCCTCCAGGTCCGGATCGCGGATCGTGAATCCGACGGTCAGATTCCGGCGAAAGAGCCGCACGCGTGATCCGTTCGGGCGGAGGGGCCATCGGGTGAGCACGCCGCCCCGGCCCTTCTGACGTGGGAGCCCGCCCGGGTTCGCGTCGAGAGGGCGGATCGGCTACCGTCACCCGATGCCCGGGACGGTGGTCACCATCGGCAACTTCGACGGCGTGCACAGGGGGCACGTCACGCTCATCGAGCGGGCCCGGGCCCACGCAGGGGTCCCCCACGCCGGCGGCCGGGTCGTCGCCCTCGCCTTCGACCCCCACCCCGCGAGCGTCCTGAGGCCCGGCACAGAGCCCGCCCGCCTGACCACCTTCGAGCAGCGGGCGGCGCTGCTCGCCGAGGCCGGGGCGGACGAGGTGCGGCGGCTCGAGCCCGACCGGGCCCTGCTCTCGATGTCGCCAGAGACCTTCCTGGCCCACGTCCGCGATTCCTTCCGGCCCACCTGGCTCGTCGAGGGGGCCGATTTCCATTTCGGCAAGGGGCGGTCGGGCCATGTCGCCGAGCTTCGGGCGATCGGTGAGCGGTTGGGCTACGGGGTCGATGTGGTCGAGCCCGTCGACGCTGTGCTGGGCGATCACTCGATCGTCACAGCGTCGAGTTCGATCGCCCGCTGGCTGCTCGCCCATGGCCGCGTCGCCGACGCTGGGGCAGTGCTGGGCCGGCCCTATGAGGTCACGGGCCCCGTGGTCGCGGGCGACCGGCGCGGGCGAGCGATCGGGTTCCCCACCGTCAACATCAACGCCGAGCAGATCACCCCGGGCCCGGGCGTCTACGCGTGCGAGGCGGCGCTGCCGGACGGGCGGACGCTCCCCGCGGCGGCCCACGTGGGCGAGCGCCCCAGCGTGGGCGACGGCGAGCACCGCGTCGAGGCGCACATCCTGGGGCTCCCGACGAGCTTCGATGCATCTGAAGGAGCCCCGAGCGCCAGCGACGGGCCGAATCACACCGACCACACAAACGCCCAAGCACACCCGGCCCATCGCTCGCGCTCCGGGCTCCTTTCTGAGTGGTCCCCCATCGACGGGCTCTCGGAAACGGGCTGGCGCTGCGGGCTGCGCTTCATCCGGAGACTCCGCGACCCGATCCCGTTCTCATCAATCGATCGGCTCGTCGATCAGCTTGCCCGCGATTGTGCGCGCGTGGGTGAAGTGTTCGAATCGGCCGGCAAGGAGGAACGCGTTTGAGCGAATGGACGTCCAACACGACCCTCGACGAGATCAACCGGTGGCTCGCCCCCAAGAAGTCGGTCGTCGTCATCACCCACTCCAAGCCCGACGGCGACGCGCTGGGCTCGACACTCGCCGTCGCCCGCGCCCTCAACATCGCCGCGGGGGGCTCGGCCGCGGGGTTCAGCGGGGTCGCGAGCAGGGCGGAGGTATGGTTCACGGGCCCGATGCCGGGCTGGTGGCGCTCGATCGCGCAGGACACCAAGACGCGGATCATCGACCAGCACAACCCGCCCCCCGCCTCGCACGACCCCGACGCGGTGCTCGTGCTCGACACCGGCGCGTGGAGCCAGCTCGCCGACTACCGCCCCTGGCTCGACGACCAGCACGCCCGCTGCATCCTGATCGACCACCACCTCAACGGCGATGGCGACGTCGCCCACAAGCGGCTCGTCGACACCTCCGCCGCCGCGGCCTGCGAGATCGTCGCGGGCCTGTGCACGAGGCTGCTCAAGGTTGAGTCGCCCTCGAAGCTGCCCGTGGAGATCACCGAGCCGCTCTACCTGGGGCTCGCGACCGATACGGGCTGGTTCCGCCACTCGAACGTGAGTCCCAGCGTCTACCGCCTCGCGGCCGACCTCGTCGAAACGGGCGTGGGGCACGAGCGGCTGTTCGAATTGGTCGAGCAGCGCGAACGGGCGGGACGGCTCCGCCTGCTGGCGCGGGCGCTCAACACGCTGGAGCTGCACGACGACGGGCGGGTGGCGGTGCTGAGCCTGACCCAGTCAGACTTCGAGAAGGCGGGGGCCGCCCCGGGCGAGAGCGGGGGCTTCCTCGATCTGGTCAAGACGGTCGAGTCGGTGCGGGTCGCGGTGCTGCTCACAGAGGTCGAGACGGCCGGGGACGGAGTCGTGACCAAGATCAGCTTCCGTAGCAAGGGCGGGCCCGACATGATTGACGTCAACAAGGTCTCGATGGCGCTGGGCGGGGGCGGGCACGCCCAGGCCGCGGGCGCGCGGCTGGTCGGCACCAGGATCGGCGAGGCCCGGACGAAGGTGCTCGAGGCGCTGGGAGTGAGCGCGTGAGGCGGATCGGACTCAGCATGACATGGACGAGACCCTGGCGCAAGCCTGGGCTCTTCGCCGTCCTAGGTCATGCCAACTCCGAGAGCCCAGGCTTGCGCCAGGGCCTCGTTGCGGCACTTCGAGCGGGAGGTGTCGGATGAGCGATCGCCCGGCGCGCAAGCCCCCCGTCCGCCCGGGTCGGCGCCCGCCGCTCCGCGTGTTCACGACGACGCTGTGGGAGTACCCCAGCCAGCACTACGACAGCCAGAGCCCCGAGCACAAGGGCCGCCCCGTCGGGATCGCGCGGGCGACGATGCAGGGCGACAAGGACTACGTCGGCGCGACACCCAGCTGGGTGATCTGGCAGCTGCTCCAGCGCTACACACGCGAGGGTGACGTGGTGCTCGACCCGATGGTGGGATCGGGCACGACGATCGACGTGGGCCGCGACCTGGGACGCGAGCCGGTCGGCTTCGACCTCGCCCCGTCGCGCGAGGACATCGCTCAGGCCGACGCGCGTGACATCCCGCTCGACAACGAGTCGGTCGACTTCGTCTTCCTCGATCCACCCTACTCGACGCATGTCGATTACTCCGACGACCCTCGCTGCATCGGCAAGCTCGATGCGGGCGAGCAGAAGAGCACGGGCCGCAAGCGGGGACCCGACGAGCCTCCGGAACCCATGGGCGAGGCGTACTACGAGGCGATGGAGGAAGTCATCGCCGAGTGCCACCGCGTGCTCAAGAACCGCCGCTACCTGGGCCTCTACGTCAGCGACTCATTCAAGAAGCAGAAGGGCGTCAAGGGCGGGCTGTTCATGCCCATCGGCTTCGAGCTCTTCTCGATCATGCGCGACTACTTCAAGCCCGTCGACATCGTCGCGGTCGTGCGCCACAACGCCAAGCTCAAGCGGGGCAACTGGCACAAGGCGGCGGAGGAGCAGAACTTCTTCCTGCGTGGGTTCAACTACCTGTTCATCATGAAGAAGGAAGAGTGAACCTGGCGCCGAGAGGGACGATCAGCACGAGTCGCTCATCGCTGTTTCAGTCCACGAAGCCGTGCTGTCGCAGAAAGGACTCTGCCCTGTCCATCGAGTCGCCGTAGCAACGGCCGTCGTTCTTGCCTTTGTGGAAGAAGCTGTGCCCCTCGCCTCGGTAGCCGACCAGGGTGCATTCACCCCCGAGCGAATTCACCTCGGCGGCGAACCGTTCCGCGGTCGGAAACGAGGTCGTCTTGTCGTCGGTGCCGTTGAAGATGATCGTCGGAGGAGTTGAGGATGAGAGATGATGGAGCGGTGAGAGCTGTTCGGGCCGGTCGCCGATCTGGTTCGATCCGAACCCGTCGGGCGACGTGTCGAGCACGGGATTCCAGAGCACCAGCAGATCGGGGCGTGAACTGACGTCGGGCGACTCGTCCGGATCGTCAAACCCGTCGAGGATCGCCGCGGCCGCCGCGACGTGGCCGCCCGCTGATCCGCCGCCGGCGGCGATCCGGGCCGGGTCGATGTTCCACGTCGAAGCATTCGCGCGGACGAACCGGATGGCGCTCTTCCCGTCGGCAACGCACTCGAATGGCGTCGTGCCGTGCGTCGAGTTGATCCTGTATTCGGCGCTGAACACCACCATGCCGAGCGACGCCAACCGGCTCGCCTGCCAGGTGAAGGCCTTTGGATCGCCCGATCGCCAACCGCCCCCGTGGAACAGCACGATGGCCGGCCGCGGTTCGTCGGTTTCCGTTTCCGGCAGGAAGGCATGGAGCTTCAACTCTCCCTGCGGAGTGCGCTTGTATGTGACGAGGACATCCGGCTCACGCCACCGTTCGGCAAGCTCGGGGACCGGCAGGTCGCCGGTTTCGACGATCGCCACGGGTACATTCTCATCGTGCGCAGGGTCTGCCGCGACATCTGATGGATTCTGTTCCACTTCGCGCCGGCCCAGGGTGATGGCGCGACGGGCGTACGACTCGAACCGATCGCGGACCGTGGCGTAAGCCGGATCGTCGACGAGGTTGCGCGTCTCGTCCGGGTCGGTCTCGTAGTCGTAGAGCTCGACCGCAACGACCTCACCCGTGCCCGGGCCGACCTCCTTGCCAGACGAGCGCCACTCGATGTAGCGATACCGCCGATCGCGGAGCGAGTAGCCCATCACCTGGCCCTTGCCCTCGGCGTGCCGGGGGTACTGGCTCACCGCGACGGCCTTGACGTCGTGGTCGGGGTCCTCCATCGCGGGGCGGAGCGTCACGCCGTGCAGGTCCGTCGGGATCGGGACGCCCGCGAGGTCGCAGAGCGTGGGGTAGATGTCGACGAATTCGACGGGGCCGGCGTGGGTGACGCCGTGCTCGCCCTCGCCCGGAGCGGCGATGATGAGCGGGGCTCGGGTCGCCTGCTCGTAGTTGGTGTGCTTGCAGTACATGCCGTGATCGCCCAGGTGCCAGCCGTGGTCACCCCAGAGGATCACGATGGTGTTGTCGGCCTCGCCCGAGGCGTCGAGCGCGTCGAGCAGCTTGCCCACCTGGGCGTCGATGTACGAGACGCAGGCGTAGTAGCCGTGGGTGAGGCGGAGGCGGTCCTCCTCGGGGATCGGGATGCCGGGGCCCGGGACATCGGTGTAGCCGCCCCGGAGCTCCCAAGAATCCTGGAACGCGAATTCGGGGGCGCCGGTCGGCAGCCCGGTCGTGGGCGGCGGGGGCGTGAACTCGTTGCGGTCGTAGAGATCCCAATACCGGCTCGGCGCGTTGAAGGGCAGGTGGGGCTTCTTGAAGCCCACCGCGATGAAGAACGGCTCGTCCTTCGGCGCGAGCGTGCGGATCGACGCGACGCCCTGGTCGGCGATCACGCCGTCGGGATAGGCGTCGTCGGGAACGTCGGCCTGATCGGTCGAGGGACGGACTCCGATGAAGTCCTGGACCTGCTTCCAGCCCTTGATTCCCTTGGCCTTCGCCTCGGGCAGCTTGCTGAGCACGAGTTCGACCTGCTTCGGGTCGCGGTAGAAGAAGGTCTCGTCGGAGACGCACGACGTCTCGAGGTAGGGAATCGACCAGGAGACGCGGTCGAGCTGCTTGTCGACGCTGCGCGGGTCATAGATCTTGCCCATACCCGTGGTCGTGTAGCCGTTGGCGATGAGGTACTGGGGCAGCGTGACGACGTCGGGGATGTGGTCGCGAAAGAGGGTCTGGAGGTCCCACACCTTGGTCGTATCGGGGCGGAGCCCGGTCATCAGGCTCGCCCGCGACGGCCCGCAGACCGCCTGCTGGCACTGGGCGTTGGAGAAGATGACGCCGCGGGCGGCGAGGCGGTCGATGTTGGGCGTCTTCGCGTGCGCATCGCCGTAGCACGCGAGGTTGGGCTTGAGGTCATCGACGGCGATGAAGAGGATGTTCTTGGGCCGGTCGACCGCGTGGGCGAGCAGCGGGGCCAAGACCAGGGCGAGCAGGGCGGTGAGGAGGCGGTGTTTCATTCTGTGCTTCTCCCGGGGCGGATGCATCAGTCGTTCGGGTCTTCTTTCCCGTTGGCCTTGGGCGGCGTCGCTTCGATGCGGGCACGCCAGTCGTCGAGCATGGCCAGCATCGCGGCCGCCCGGTCGGGGTCGGCCTGGGCGAGGTTGGTCGTCTCGAACGGGTCGACGCCGAGGTGATAGAGCTCGACCTCGCCCGTGTCGAGGAACTGGATGAGCTTCCAGTCGCCCACGCGCACGGCCGAGGCGTTGTGGTCGCCCGTCGAGTTCGGACGGGCGCGGGGCGAATGCCAGAAAACCGGGGGCCGGTCCTCGAGCGGCTCACCCCGCAGCGTGCCGGCGATGCTCACGCCGTCGAGGTGCTGGTTCTGTGGGATTGGCGAGCCCGTGAGTTCGAGCAGGGTGGGGAAGAGATCGGTGCTGACAGTGAGGTCGTGCGACTCCGAGCCGGGTCGGGTCACGCCTGGCCAGCGGATGATCAGCGGCACGTGCGT
The DNA here is from genome assembly GCA_023898685.1 of Phycisphaeraceae bacterium. Classification (GTDB taxonomy): domain Bacteria; phylum Planctomycetota; class Phycisphaerae; order Phycisphaerales; family UBA1924; genus UBA1926. The sequence continues at coordinate 852,638 of CP060234.1, read as the reverse complement.
GCCGCCTTCATAGACATGCCCCTTGCCCGCGCGGTAGGGCAGATTGGAAGTCTCGACGTCGCGCCGCGAATCGGCCCCCTTGTTCGAGAGCCCGCCGTGGTCGGAGGAGAGGATCACGATTGTGTCGTCGGCGATGCCGAGCCGCTCGAGCGTGCTCATCAGCCGGCCCACGCTCTCGTCGACGCTCTCGACCATGGCGGCGTAGGCGGCGTCGTCCTGCCGCGCCTTGGTCACGCCGTCGCGGGGCAGGAACTCCGGACCGTCATACGGGCCCATTGCGTCGAGCTTCGCCTGGTAGCGGGCGGTGGGCTCGGCCTTCGCGTCGATCGGCTGGTGCACCGCGTAATGGGCGAGCAGCAGGAAGAAGGGCTGCTCGGGCGCTTCTTGCTCGTGCCGTTCGATGAAGCCGATCGCCTCGTCGGTGAGCCGATCGGTCAGGTACTCGTCGTCTGATTTCGCGGTCAGCCCGATCGGGGCCTTGTTCCGCTCGCGCCACTTCTGGTCGTTCGGGAAGGGGCCGTCGTACGGAGCGAAGTAGGACCTGGGCGAGCCGGCCTCGCCCGCGGCGATTGAGACATCAAACCCCTGGTCGGAGGGCAGCATCCCCTCGCCGCCCAGGTGCCATTTGCCGATGTAGCCCGTCGCGTAGCCGCCCGCCTTGAGGGACTCGCCGATGGTGGTGTAGGAGGGGTCGAGCCCGCCGTTCCAGGCCTTCCCGCCCGGACAGCCCAGGGCGGCGGGGAACATGCCGGTCATCAGCGAGGCGCGGGAGGGCACGCAGCGCGGGTGGGCGGCGTAGGCGTTGGAGTAACTGATCCCCTGCGAGGCGAGCTTGTCGATCCGGGGCGTCTCGTAGAACGTCGACCCGTAGCACGAGAGATCGCGCGAACCGAGGTCGTCCGCAAAGATGAACAGGACGTTGGGGCGTGTGCCCGCGTGGGTGACCGTCGGAAAAGCCGCGAGCGTGGCGACAACCGCCACGAGCCACGAGGCAAACCCGCGCCCGTGCAGGCCGTGGAAGAAGATCCCGATGTCAGCCATGCCCGATTCTCCCTTGGTCGAGCGTGCGGTGGCAGGGGGCTCAGGGGCAGCCATTCCCCGCGAGGTTCAGGAACAGCGTGATGTCCTCTGCGTTCATGTCACCCGAGCCGTCGAGGTCTGTACGCATGTCGCCCGCGTCGTGCAGCTTCAGGAATCCGATCGTGTCGAAGAAGTCCACGACGCCGTTGGCGTCGATATCGGCGGGGCAGGTTCCTACCGCGACGAGGCTGACGGTCTGCGTCCCCTCGCCCGGCTCCACCTCGAACGAGCCCAGGTCGGCGTCGTACCCGGCGGCCGTGAAGTTCGTGTCGTAGGTCCCGTGATAGCCCCGGAGGGTGATGAACCCGTGCCGACCCGTCGGCATCGCCGCGTGGGTGGTCCATTCACTGAGCAGATCGAGATAGCGCTGCCCCGCGGCGTTGATGGCGAAGTTCTGGTCTACGATCGCGGCGTCGGGGCCGTTGCCGTGGTTGCCCGCCCACCAGCCCCAGAGCGTGATGCCGTCGACCGCGGGGTGGCTGAAGGCGACGCGGTAGAACTTCTCGAGCTCGTCGGCCCGTTCGTTGGAATCCGCCCGCGTGACGTCGAACTCGGTGAGGCGGATCGGCAGGCCCACCCCCGCGAGCACGTCGAGCCGGTCGCGGAGCCAGCGGGCGATGATCGGGCGCGTGTCGAAGTGGCACTGGGCGCCCAGCCCGCCGATCGGCACGCCCCTCGAGAGGAAGTCGAGCGCCTGGTCGAAGTAGGACTCGCCCTCGCCGCCCAGCAGGCCCCCGCCCACGACGCTGTAGTCGTTGAGCATGAGCGTCGCGCCGGGGTCGCGCAACGCCGTCTGCTCGAACATCCAATCGCGGATCGACGGCCCGAAGCGGTCCTGGTAGTACGAGGCGTGGAGCATCTCGTTGTTGACGTCCCAGTGATCGATCGCGTCGCCGAACCGGCCCACCAAGTCGTCGAGCCGCTCGGTCATCTCGCCCATGAGCTGTGTGTCGTTGAGTCCGGGCACCCAGTCGGGCGCGTGGTCGACGCTGGCCCAGAAGATGTTGTGCCCGTAGATCTGGATGCCGTGGCTCTGGCAGAAGCCGACGGAGAGGTCGGCCCGCGTCCAGGTCAGGTGGTCCCGGGTCGCCTCGGTCTGCCGCCACTTGAGGTCGTTGCGGGGCGTGGCCCATTCGAAGAGCGTGGGGAACATCGCCATGTAGGGCTGGTTGTTGTCCTCGAGCTCGGTCCCCTCGATCGTCGCTCCGAACGCGAAGCGGTGGCGGACCTGGTCGACCGCCAGCGTGCCGCCCAGGGGCTTGCCGAAGACGTTGGTGACGTGGACCTCCAGGTCGCGACGGCGGTGCTGCTCGATGCCGGCGTTCGCCGTGGCGAGCCAGTTGGGGTCCTCCTCGTAGACCTCGACGCCGAACGCGTCGGCGCTGAAGTCCTCGTTGCCGTCGCGGGTCTGGAGCAGGAGCTTGATGTCGGGCTGGGCGCCGGTGTAGCTGAACGGGTGGATGCCCCGGAGCGTGAACCACTCGCCCTGGGCCGCCGATCGCCGGGCGATAAGGAAGCTCTGCGTATCGCCCGGCCCGAACTCGTAGCGGATCTTCACCTGCCCCTTGTCGGGGCTGGGGCCGTCGAGCCGCATCGCGCCGGTGAACAGCAGCACCGTGCCGCTGGTGTGCGAGCCGTTGATCACGCCCAGGTGGCCCGAGGTCCAGCTGTTCCGCACGGTCGCCCTCGCGGCGAAGGCGCCGGCGTAGGGCTCGCTGGAGAGCAGCTCGAGCGTGGAGCCGATCCCCGTCCAGGGGCTGAGCCCCGATTCGAAGCCCGGGTTCTCGAGCAGGTTCTGCCCGGGGGCGGTGCCCACCAGCGAGGCGAGCGCCAGCACCGCGGCGTTCCGGATGGACGCGGCATGGCTCATTGCGGGCACCCCAGCATCATGGCTCCCATATACACCAGGATATCGTGGGAATCGACGATTCCCGAGCCATCTATGTCGGCCGCGGGGTCGTCCGCGTCCACCAGGCGCAGCAGGGCGGCGACGTCGAAGAAGTCGAGGGCGTCATCGCCCGAGAGATCGAGCGGGCACGACCCGCCCGGCAGCGAGAGCGTCGTTGTCCCGTCGCCGTTATCGTCGACGCGGAAGTTATCGGCGAACGACCCGCCCTGGGCCGCCGCGTTCTGACCGCCCACGCGGAGCCGGTCGGCCTGCCAGAGGGCTTCGAGATCGGCCTCGGTGAGTTTGGTGATCAGCAGGCCCCGCGTGCCAGGAACAAAGTCGATCCAGTCGTTGATCGGATCGCCGTCATCGCCGAAGCGGATCGGATCGTTGCCGCTCAGCACCACCACGCCGTCGCCCGGGCCGAAGGTGAAGACCTTGGACCCGGGGGTCGCGGTGGACAGCACGCCGAAGGCGAGCACGCTCGCGTTGACGACGCCCCGTCGGAGCTCGATCGAGCCGTCGCCCTTGGTGAGCCGCAGGAACTTGGGTGTGGTCTGGAGATCGACTTCGCCGCCATCGACGACGAGGCTCGAGCCGTCGTCGACCCGGAATGCCGCGTTCGGCGCGCGGAGCACGCCGCCCTCGAGCCGCCAGACCGTGCCATTGGTGATCGCGGTGTGCTGCGAACTCGCATTGGTGAACTCGAACACGCCGCCCCGCTGGATCACCCGCGTGCCGGCGACGACGGCGTCGGCCGAGCCGTCATCGAAGATGAACGCGGTCGCGTTCGTCTGCACGCCCGGGATCTTCCCATCGAGGTCGGCGGTATAGCAGTCCCAGTTGGACGCGGTGTGGAAGTCGCCCCCCTTGAAGTTCACACCGTTCACCGCCGGGGCGGCCCCGGGACGGGTGTACCCTTGGGCCACCGCGGCCTGGAGCGTGGCGAACATGTCCTGGCGCACGAGGGCGTAGGCGCCGTTGTTCTGGAGATCGAGGTTCTCGCCCAAGTCGTCGAACAGGTCGTAGAGCCGGTCGGGGGCGAGGTCGAGGAAGTCGAGGTTGTCGCCGAAGCGGTCGCCCGTGTCGGCGAAGTCGGCCTCGTCGGCCCGGAGCTTGAGCGAGCCCCGCCGGATGAGCAGCGAATCCTTGCGCTTGTAGATCAGGTCGGTCGCCCGGACCACGCCGGTCGCGCCCGAGGTCAGGGCGTCGCGGATCGACTCGCTGTCGACCGCCTCGGTCGGCTCGGGCTCGTGGCCCGTGATCTGCGCGATCGTCGCGTAGAGATCGACCTGCCCGATCAGCGCGTCGCTGTCGACACCGGCCGGGATGCGCCCGGGCCAGACCGCGACGAACGGCACGCGCGTGCCGCCCTCCCAGGGCGTGGCCTTCTTGCCGCGGATCGGCGTGATCACGCCATCCGACGCCTGGGGAAGTGCCCCGACCGGCGGGAGCGCCCGCAGGTCGGCCCCGTTGTCCGACGTGAAGATGAACAGCGTGTTGTCGATCAGCTTCGCGCCGGGCACGCGCGGATCGTCGGTCTGCTCGAGGAAGTCGAGCATCTCCCCGATGATCACGTCGTTCTCGAGCACCATCTTCGCCCGCTCGGTCGGGCCGTTCGTGCCCGTGGGGTTGCCGGGCGACGGGTACTCGAAGTACGGGTCCCAGTGCGTGTCTTCTTCGGGGTCGTAGAGCGGGTCGTTGGGCTCGGGGATGCCGTCCCCGTCGTCGTCGGGCCCCAGGATCACCGGGATCGGCCCGCCCGCGATCGTGACATCGGTCGTCAGCGGCACGCCCTCGATCTGCGCATCGGTGATCCACGGCGTGTGGTTGCCGTGCGAGGCGTAGTAGACGAAGAAGGGCTTCTCGCCGTGGTTCGCCACATGGTCGGCGAGGTTCGCCCGCATCGTGTCGAGATTGATCTGCTGGATCTTTTCGCAGAACTCGGGGTCGTCGGTCGGGTTCCAGGTCATCGCGTCGGGCGAGTTGATGGGCACGAGGTCCCAGTTCTCGTCGAACGACATGTACCGCTCGTCCTGGATCATCGCCCCGCCGCCGCCGAAGTTGCCGGGGGTGCCGGTGTAGGTGTCGAAGCCTTCCTGGAGCGGGCCCTCGGTCATCAGCCCCGTGCCGAACTTGTCGCCCTGCACGCCCAGATGCCACTTGCCGTATCCGAAGGTGCGGTAGCCCACGCGTTTGAGCATCCACGGGATCGTGCGGCGGTCGCCCGGGAAGTAGGTGCCCGTGACGTCCTGCCCCTCGTAGCCGACGCTCTGCTTGAGCGGCGAGCGGAAGGAATAGACGCCGCTGAGGATCGAGATGCGGCTCGGCGAGCAGACGGCCGCCGCGGTGTGGGCGTCGGTGCAGCGGATGCCCAACGCGGCGAGCCGCTCCATGTTGGGCGTGCAGAGCTGGTGCTCGTCGGCGTTGGCGGTCAGATCCTGGTAAGCCGAGGAGTCGCCCAGCCCCATGTCGTCGGCGTAGAAGATGACGATGTTGGGCGGGACGCGGACACCCGCGTCGGCTTGCGGCGTCAGACCCCAGACGCCGCAGGCCGCAACGAGCGCCGCGATCCGCAGTCCACACGCTGATCGACCGCCCGGGCGGGTCATCGGCACTCCCTCATGCTGGCCCGCGCCGCGGCTCAGCCGGGCTCGACGAAGAGCTCCCAGCGCATGAACCTGATCCGCTCGGCGATCGACGTGTCGACGCCACGGCCCGCGGTGGGGGCCCAGAGCTCGTCGCCGGCGTAGGTGTCGGCGCTGGCGTCGAAGGCGACCCCGGTCGCCTTGCCGTCGTGCCGGTAGGCGACGCGGTGGGGCGTATCGGGGTCGATCTGTGATTCGTCCTTGAACCGCTGCTCGCCGAACTCCTCGTAGAGCGCCGGATTGGCGATATCCTCGCCGTTGTTCCGCGTCAGGCCCGAGCGCCACCCGATGTTGTCGGTGAAGAAGAGCTTGTCGCTGGGCCGCTGGATGTTGCTGATCCGCACGGAAGCGTTGCCGTGTGTGCGGAAGCCGAAGCCCTGGGTGTTCTCGCCGTAGGAGTTGGGGATCTCGGCCCGGTCGGCTCGGTCGGCCGAGCCCGAGAGGAACGCGGCCTCGGCGAGGGGGCAGGCGTAGTCGGCCGGCCAGGAGTGGAACTCGAAGTTGTCGCCGCTGCCCTGCGTGACCCACCGCTCCTGGGTGGACATGTTCTCGAGGAAGAGCTCGTTGTCGAACCAGTACCAGCGGGAATCATCGCTGTCGTTGACGTCCTTGCCGGGCTTGAGCGTCCAGGTGGGGACGTAGTACTCGTCGTTGTCTTCCATGTAGAGCGTCGACGCGATCGCCATCTGCCGCAGGTTCGACCTGCATTTGATCCCGTTCGCCGTCGCCCGGGCCTTGCCGAGCGCGGGGAGCAGGATGCCGATGAGCAGCGCGATGATGGCGATGACCACCAGCAGTTCGATCAGCGTGAAGGCCCCTGGGCGGTTGCCACGCGTCTTCGGTTCCATCGATACTCTCCCGCACGTGCGCGCGTCAGACCTCATATTGCGGATCGTTCGCACAGACGTCAGAATTGGGTTGCGATCAGGAACTTGATCCGGCCTGTTCTTGCTCGTCCCTCTTGATTATCGATCAGACACACACCCCCGACCATCCGATGGTACCAGCTATCGGCATGAAAATGCAAACGTTTGAGAAAAAAATGGCAAAAAGACCACTCAATATACGAACAAACAAGAAAAAACAAGCATGATCGGCCCAAAACCAGCAGAAATCTATGGCATACAGATCGCGTTCCGCTATTCTTCGGGGATCGTGACACCCCCGCGATGAGGGATTTCAAGGGTCAGGCGGGACCGGCCTGCCGGCCCGGATTCGCCGGCGATCGAGAAGGAACGACGACATTCTCGCAACGCTCGTCCCGAACGGCAAGGTCTGAACGCAAACTGATGTATTGCACGGTAACGATTGGTGCTCAATGAGGAGACTATTGTGAAGAACCACAGCACGCGCCCGCACGGGCTCGCCACCGCCGCGTCGGCGATCGCGATCGCCGCCCTCGCGGCTCCGAACGCTCTCGCCGCCCCCGCGGTGTACGAGGGATTCGACATCGCCTTCGACGAATACGTCGGGCCCGGCACGGGCTCGTCGGGCTTCGGGTGGGCCGGCGACTGGGCCGCCGCCCTGAGCGTCGACGCGACCGACGGGCCGAAGGGGCAGGGCGCCACCGGCTCGTGGGGCCCGGACCAGGACGGCACCCCGCCCGACAACCTTGACTTCGACGGCTATACCAGCGGCGGGTTCACCACGGGCCGGTCGGTCCGCAAGGGCACCGGGGCCGGCGTCGCGTCGATCACCCGCTCGCTTAACACCAGCGCCATCGCGCCGGGCCTCATCGAGGGCGGCGAGCTCTGGTTCAGCATGCTCGTCGAGATCCCGGGCTACAACACCGGCTTCGGCGTGCAGATGGGCGCCACCGGATTCGACCCCGATACCAAGCTGCCCACCGGCGACGACACCCAGCGGGGCTACGGCTTCCAGATCCGCACCGTCTCCGGCGCGATGAACATGATCGCCCGCGGCTGGAAGGGCGGCGGCTTCATCGGCGGGGGCGCTCCCGAGATCCCCGTCGCGCAGAACGAGGAGTTCATGGTCATCGTCCGCTACCAGATCCTCGCGGGCGCGGATGCGATCACGGTCTACAAGGTCTCCGAGAACGACTCGGGTCTCGACCTCGCCCAACTGCCATCGTCCACATTCTCGACGGGCATGGCGCCGGCCGACTTCGCCGTCATGACCCTCTACGACGAGGGCAACACCCGCTTCGACGAGCTCCGCGTCGCGACCCTCGCGCCCGGCGGCGACCCGCAGGACGGCCTCAATGAGGTCGCCCCCGGGATGGGCCTTACCTACGGCGCCATCATCCCCGACCAGGGTCTCTACGAGGGCTTCGACATCCCGTTTAACCAGCCCGTCGGCCCCGGCGACGGCTCGAGCGGCACCGGCTGGCTCGGCGACTGGGAACTCACCCTGAGCCTCGACGGCCTCCAAGGACCGACCGGCCGCGGCGCCGGCGAGTCGTGGGGTCCCGACCAGGACGGCACCCCGCCCGACAATCTCGACTTCAACGGCTACACCGACGGCGGCTACACCACCGGCCGCTCTGTCAAGCGGCTCGACGCCACCGGCACCTCCGCGCTCACCAGGCCCTTCGACCCGACCGCTCTTGCCGGCGGACTCTTCGGGAACGGTGAGCTCTGGGCCAGCGTGCTCGTCAAGCTGCCGAGCAACAACACCGAGCTCGGCCTCGGCCTCGGGGCCACGGCGTTCGATCCGGACACGAAGCGTCCGTTCGGCACCGTCGACGACAAGACGTTCGGCTTCCAGATCCGCACCGTCTCCGGCGCGATGAACATGATCGCCCGCGGCTGGAAGGGCGGCGGCTTCGTCGGCGCCGGCGCGCCCAGCATCCCCGTCGCGATCGACGAGGAGTTCCTCATCGTCATGCGCTACGAGATCGGCGGCGGCACCGACAGGCTCACCGTCTGGAAGGTCCTCGAAACCGACACCGGAGCCTATCTCGTCGATCTCCCCTCGTCGGTCTTTGATACAGGCATCGACCCCAACATCCTCGGCCTGCTCGCCCAGTACAACGTCGGGAACACCACGTGGGACGAGCTGCGCTACGCCTCGATCGGCTCTGGCGGCGACCCCGAGGCCTGCCTCGACGCCGTCGCGCCGGGCATGAACCTCGACATCGCCCCGCTGCCCGACCTCGCCTACAACGCGGACTCGGCCGACCTCTACGAGCCGTTCGACATGAACGCCGGCGAGTCGGTCAGCCAGCAGGGCTCGGGCAAGGGCTGGGGCGAGGCCGCCCCGGGCAATCCCTCCGGCGCCAGCCGCTGGGCCATGAACAGCACGGGCGACGAGCAGATGATCCGCGCCGACGCGATCAGCTTCCCGGCGGTGCCGCTCTTCGGCTCGCCCGAACTCGTCTTCAACGGGCGGACCGCCCAGCGCCCGGGCACCTCCGGCGCCTCGAGCATCACCCGCGAGATCGACCCTGAACTCGCCTCCAAGCTCTTCCAGGAGGGCGGCGAGACCTGGATCAGCCTCGCGCTCGACTTCAACGAGCGTGACCCGATCGTCGTGCCCGTGACCGGCAACAACACGAGCCTCTGCTTCGCCAACGCCCCCTACGGGCCCAACGGCTACGGCAACCTCCCCGAGGGCGGCGTCGACACGTTCGGCGACTACACCGGCTTCGGCTTCCGCGTCACCGGCACCGACGAGGGCGTCGACACCATCATCCGCCCGACCTGCTTCTTCGACGGCTGGAAGGAAGGCTCGGACTCCTTCCCGCCCGCAGACGCCACCTCGACCGACTGGTACTTCGGCGACAAGATCTATGTCGTCATGCGGGTGCAGTGGAAGCGCACCGCAGACGGCGCCCCCACCGACCTCAACGGCGACATGATCCCCGACGACGGCACCACCGACGTCGTCACCCTCTGGCGCATCGTGCCCGAGTTCGCTATTGGCGGGCCCAACACCAACCTGGACACCTTCCCCAACCAGGAGGTCATCCAGGGCGAGGCCTACTACGGCGACCCGGGCGCCTATCCGTTCGGTGAGATCGCGATCCGCAACGACCAGATCAACATGGTCAGCATCGCCCAGGACACCAACGGCGCCTTCGACGAGCTCCGCGCCAGCTACGTCCGCTACGGCGAGCAGAGCCAGGACGCGCTCGACCGCGTCGCCCCGGGCCTGAACCTCTCGGTCAGCAACACCGCCGAGCCGCCCTTCCCGGCGTGCAACGCGGCCGACCTCGCCATGCCCTACGGCGTGCTTGACCTCGCCGACATCGTCGCCTTCGTCGCGGCCTTCCAGGCCCAGGACCCGGCGGCGGACATCGACGGCAACGGGCTGTTCGACCTCGCCGACATCGGCGCCTTCGTCACCGCCTTCATCGGTGGTTGCCCCTGATTGCACCGCGCGACCCGTCGCGTGACATCTCCCGGTCCGTGCCCGCCCAGCGGGCGCGGACCTTTTTTTCGCCCGCACACCCGCGCCGCCGCGCGCGAGGTAGTCCGACCGCCGGCGCGGTATCGTGGACTGGAAGCATCAACGAGCACAGAGAAGGAGCACAAAGCATGACCCGCCCCGGAATCGCCTCATTGCTCGCCGTGCTCTTCGTTCTCGTCGGCTCGCCGGCGGCAGCCCGGGCCGCGGAGGGTGATTCCCGCCCCAACATCATCTACGTCATGTCCGACGATCACGGGTGGCAGGCGATCAGCGCCTACGGCTCCAACCGCAACAAGACGCCCAACATCGATCGCCTCGCCCGCGAGGGCATGAGGCTCGACCGCTTCTTCGTCGGCAACTCGATCTGCGCCCCGGCGCGCGCGACCATGCTCACAGGACTCCACTCCCACGCGAACGGGATGATGGACAACCGCACCGTTTTCGACGGCTCACAGCGGACGATCGCCAAGATGCTCCACGCGGCGGGCTACCAGACCGTGATGCTGGGCAAGTGGCACCTCGAGAGCGAGCCGACAGCGTTCGACTACTTTGACCACGTCGTCGGACAGGGGACCTACTACAACCCGGAGTTTCGGCGGGGCGGGCTCGCAGACGGCTACGAGCAGTACACCGAGACGGGCTACGTCACCGACATCATCACCGACAAGGCGATCGACTGGATCGAGAACCGCCGAGACACGGATCGCCCGTTCCTTATGCTCCTGCACAACAAGGCCCCCCACCGCCCCTGGGACCCCGCGCCGCGTCATCTCACGCTCTTCGACGACGTCCAGATCCCCGAGCCGGCCACGCTCTTCGACGATTGGTCTGGCCGGGGCACGCCCGCGCACACGCAGGAGATGACCATCGCCGAGCACCTCTTCCCGCGCGACCTCAAGTTCGAGCGCCCCTGGAACCTGAACGAATCGCAGCGGCGTATGTGGGACAGCGTCTATGGCCCCAAGAACGACGCCTTCAACGCGATGGCCCTCGCGGGCGACGACCTCGTGCGATGGAAGTACCAGCGCTACGTCAAGGACTACCTGCGGTGTGTGCAGGCCGTCGACGAGAACGTGGGCCGCCTGCTCGACGAACTCACCCACAGCGGTCTCGACGAGAACACGATCGTCATCTATACCTCCGACCAGGGGTGGTACCTGGGCGAGAACGGGTGGTTCGACAAGCGCTGGATGTACGAGGAGTCGTTCCGCACGCCCTTCCTCGTCCGCTGGCCGGGCGTGATCCCCGAGGGCTCGACCAGCACGGCCCTCACCCAGAACATCGACATCGCGCCCACCATGCTCGACGCCGCCGGGCTCGGCGTCCCTGACGACATGCACGGCGTGAGCATGTTGCCCGTGCTGCGGGGCCACACCCCCGACGACTGGCGCCGGAGCCTCTACTACCGCTACTACGAGTACCCGGGCTGGCACAGCGTCCGCCGGCACGAGGGCGTGCGCACGGAGCGGTACACGCTCATCCACTTCTACGAGCCCGATGTCGATGAGTGGGAGTTCTACGACCTCGACGCCGACCCCGGCGAGATGTCCAACGCGATCGACAAGCCCCGCTACGCCGAGAAGATCGCCGAGCTCAAGAAGGAGCTCGAGCGGCTCAAGACGCTCTACCACGTCCCGCCGGGCGAGTTCTACACCGTCCCCGAGGACGGCCGGCGGGAGTGACTCAATCCGCCGCGGGGATGCGGAAGGTCTGGCTCTGGTCGCCGATCTGGATGGCGAACGCGCCGGGCTCGAACTCTCGCCGCCCCCCGGCATCGACCATCAGGAACGCGTCGGGCCCCAGGTCGAACGACACGGTGCGTTCCTCGCCCGCCCGCAGGTCGATCTTGTCGAACGCCTTGAGCCGCCGCACGCGGGGCGTGATCGAGGCGACCTCGTCGGTCAGGTAGAGCCCGACCACCTCGGCCCCGTCGCGTGCCCCCGTATTCCGCACGCGTACACGCACCGCGACCTTGCCGGTCTCCGGGAATGAAGCCGGGACGTCGATCTCGAGCCCCGTGTACTCGAACGTCGTGTACGAGAGCCCTTCCCCGAACGCAAACAGCGGGTCGTATCCCCGTTCGCCGTGCCCGCCGGCGTCAAACCGCTCGCTGTGCTTGTGGTCGTAGGTCAGCAGCCCCTGCGGATCGCGCGGATAGCTGAACGGCAACCGCCCGCTGGGGTTCACGTCACCCGCGATGATCTCCGCCAGCGCCCGGCTGCCGTGCGGCCCGGGGTGGCCCGCCCACAGCACCGCGTCCACGCCCTTCTCGAACGCCGTGATGATGCGGGGCCGGTTCTCGATCAGCAGCAGGACGACGGGCTTGCCCGTCTCGACGATCGCCTCGGCAAGTTGCTGCTGGGCCGGCGAGATGTCGAGGTTGGCGATGTCCCCGGGCTTCTCGGCCGAGGGCTGGGCGCCCAGGCAGAGGATCACCACGTCGGCGTCGGCCGCCGCCCGAGCGACCGCGTCGAGATCACCAGCTTCGTCGAACGACGCCCCGGGCTCGTAGGCGACGCGCTCGTCGCCGAACCGATGGCGGATCTCGTCGAGCACCGTCGGCGTGTCCGGATAGAGCGCCGTGTCTGTCCCCTGCCACGAGTAGGTCCACGCACCGTGCAGCGGCACGACACTGTCCGCGGTCGGGCCCGTCACGAGGAGCTTCTCGCGTCCGCTCAGCGGCAGCAGGTTCTCCCGATTCCGCAAAAGCGTGACGCCCCGGCGGGCGATCTCGAGGCTCAGCATCTGCGCCTCGTCGCTCCCGATCTCGATCGTTTCGTCCTCGCCCGGCATCGGGTGCTCGAACAGCCCCAGCTCCATCTTGAGCGCCAGGATCCGGCGCACCGATTCGTCGATGCGCGATTCCGAGATCGCCCCGCTCCTGACCAGCCCGGCGAGCTGGCCCGCGAACCGCGTGTCGAGGGGGGTCATCGCCATGTCGATCCCGGCGTCGACCGCGAGCCGCGTTGCCTCCGTCTCGTTCTCCGCCACGCGGTGCCAGTTCACGAGTTTCTGGATGTCGGCCCAGTCGGTGACGACGAGACCTTCGAACCCCACGCGTCCGCGCAGCAGGTCGGTCAGAATCCGCTGGCTCGCGTGCACCGGCACGCCGTTGATCTCCGACGAGTTGACCATGATCGTGCGCGCGCCCGCGGCGAACGCTTCCTCGAACGGGGGCAGGTAGGTGTCCATCAGCTCGGTGTCGGGGATGTACGCCGGGGTTCGGTCGCGCCCGGTCCGCGGGACGCTGTAGCCCAGGAAGTGCTTGGCGGTCGCCGCGACGGCCGTCGCCGCCGAGAGATCGTCGCCTTGCTGCCCCTCGACCGACACGGCGGCCATCGCACCCGCGAGGCACGGATCCTCGCCGAACGTCTCGAACACGCGTGACCACGCCGGCATCCGCGCCAGCCCGCACACCGGCGCGAAGTTCCAGGCCAGCCCGCAGGCCCGGCTCTCCGCCGCCGTGTAGTACCCGGCCTTCCGCGACAGCCCGGGCTCGAACGTCGCCGCGAGCGTGAGGTTGTGCGGGAAGATCGTCGCGCCCTTGACGTAGTTGGCCCCGTGCACCGAATCGATGCCGTAGATGAGCGGGACGCCCAGCCGCGTCTCGCCGGTCGCGATCTGCTGCAGCCGTCCGACGATGTCCCGCCACTGGTCGGGCGTCATCGCGACACCGGCGGCGTTGAGCATCGAGCCCGTGTGGTGGTCGACGATCATGCTCCGGGCCTTCGCCTCGTCGAGCACGAAGGGCCTCGTCGCCATCGCGGTCTGGGCCGCGACGGTCTCGAGCGTGAGTTGCATCATCTGCCCGACCTTCTCGTCGAGCGTCATCCGCGAGAGCAACTCATCGACGCGACGTGCCTGATCGGGCGTCAGCTCCGGTGCGCCGAGCCCGGCTCGCGCAACCCCGCCCGAGGCGACGACAATGCCCAGGCTGAGCACGATGGTCACATGGGCGAGCGCCCAGAAACGAACGAGTCGGGATCGCATCGAGAGGCTCCTGCGTTCATCCGGCGGCACCACGCGCCGGGCGTATCTCCGAGAGGCATGGACGTCGCGGTCGCGTCCCGTCCGGCATGGCGTTCGACCTGTCGCGGCGTGGCCGGAGCGCGAATCAGGATGCCTCAGTCTAGAGGAGTGAAACAGTTTCGGCCACACAAATGCAAACGTTTGCACATATATGTCGCTCGATACGTTCGGTAGGTGAGACCGATAACACACCCTTCAGATCCGCGAGAGCGAGGATCGAGAAACACGGATTCAATCTGCAATCGTTTGCAAAAATGCTCGTTTGTCTGCTACAATCGGGCTCGGGCCCGCCAAACCGGAGGCATGCACGGCATGACGGTCACCATCGTCGAGATCGCGGAACGTGCCGGTGTCTCGCCCGGCACCGTCTCCCGCGTGCTTAACAGCCGCTACAAGGAGAACCGTCCCGCGATCGCCAAGCGCGCCCAGCGCATCCGCGACATCGCGGCCGAACTGGGCTATCGCCCCAACGCCGCCGCCCGATCGATGCAGACGGGCCGCTTCGGCACCATGTGCCTGGTCACCTGCGGCGACCTCGGCTTCGACTGGCTCCCCCTTTCGCTCCTGCACGGGCTGCACAAGAGCCTCGACGAACGTGGCTTCGGCCTGCTCGTCAACGAGGTCACCGCCGACCAGCTCGACAGCACGGAGACCCTCCCTCGCATCTTCAGGGAATCGGGCGTCGACGCGCTGCTCATCAACGTCGACTCCAAGCTCCCCTCGCACATTCTCGAGTTCTTCGAGTCGCAGCCCGTCCCGGGTGTGCTGCTCAATCAGAAGATGGCCCACAAGGCCGTCTTCCCCGACGAGTGGCGAGGCGGGTGGATCGCCGCCGAGCTGCTCGCCGAGCGCGGACGCCGACGCGTCGGCTTCTTCAAGCTCGACCCGCCCGACAGCGGTCCGCACTATTCGGCCTGGGACCGCCGTGATGGCGCCGTCGCCGCCCTCGCCCATCTCGGATTGCCCGACGACATCGTCCGCCTGGGCTGCGAGGAGTACTGCGACCGTTCGGGCAACGGCCCGCTCTGCGCCGAGCGTTTCCTGACGGATCACCCCGGCATCGACGCGGTGATCTGTTACGAACTGGCCGAGGCGATCGCGATCAGCCTCGCCGCCTCGAAGCTCGGGATGCGTGTGCCGCAGGACCTTTCTGTGATCGTGTTCAACGAGCGCGAGGCGCACGGCAACACGTCGCTGTGCATCGACACGATGATGATCCCTTTCAAGGCGGTGGGCGAGGCCGCGATCCGATTCGCCCACGAGTTGGTGGAGCGCGAGACGGAGAACCCAGAGGCGCTCTGCGTGCCCTACACGCAGTTCTACGACGCCTGCGCCGGTGCGATGGTCGACATCTCCGCCAGGATCGCCGGCCCCAGGCCATGATCCGGCTCGCTCTCGTCACAGCCTGTCTCGCGATCACAAGTGCGAGCACCGCCCAGCCCGCCGCCGTCACCGTCCGCATCGACACCGCCCGCGATCGGTGGGCGATCAGCCCGCTCATCTACGGCTCCAACCACGACCTCGCCGGCTACCGCGTCGATGACGCCCGCCGCCTGGGCGGCAACCGCCTCTCGACGTACAACTGGGAGATCGACGCCTCGAACGCCGGGAAGGACGCCAGCCACGTCAACGACGACTGGCTCACCGATGCGGTGCGTGGCGGGTGGTGGTCGGCCACCGGATCGCCGCCCGATCACGAAGACCCCACGGCGTGGTGCGTGCGAGCGTTCCTCGAGGAATCGGCCGCCCGCCAGGCCTACTCGCTGATCACCATCCCGATCGCGGGTTTCGTCGCGGGCGATCTCAACGGCCGCGTTGCCGCGAGCGAAGCGGCCCCAGCACCCCGCTGGCGTCGCGTCGTGATCGACGGGCCTGACCCCGTGCCCGAGCATCCCGATACGACCGACCGCGTCGTCTCCTCGGGAGAGATGGTGCGATGGCTGGTGCGCTGGCGCGACGCGCACCCGGGCGTCCACCTCGACGCGGTCTCGCTCGACAACGAGCCCGATCTCTGGGCCGAGACGCATCCCTACGCCCGGGAGGCCGCCGAGCCCGATGCGTTCGTCACCCGGTCAATCCAGGCCGCGATCGCGGTCAAGCGTGCCGATCCGGCCATCGCCGTCTTCGGCCCGGCTCTGTTCGGTGCTTCTGGGTTCCGCGACCTGAGCCGCTCGGTCGACTGGTCGACCCGACCCGAGTCCGATCGCTACGACTGGTTCATCGACTACTACCTCGACCGGATGCGCCGCGCCTCGGAGCGGGCCGGTGTGCGCCTGCTCGACGATCTCGACGTGCACTGGTACGCCGACGCGATGCTCCTCGAGCGGGGCGGCGGCGACGCGGCCCTCAACGCGTCCCGATCGCTGCACGACCCGACCTATCACGAGCCGAGCTGGGTCACCGACTGCTGCGCCGCGTTCCTGCCGCTCCTGCCCCGGCTTCGCGCCTCGATCGACAAGTTCTGCCCGGGCACCGCCATTGCCATCAGCGAGTACGACTGGCTGCTGCACGACCGAGTCGAGTCGGGCATCGCGCAGGCCGACGCCCTCGGCGCGTTCGGCGCCAACCGCGTGCACTTCGCCGCCTACCACCACCGCGACGGCCCGACAATGACCGGCGACACGTGGATCGCCGCCGCGTTCAGGCTTTTCCGAGAGACAGACGAGGCCGTAGGCCGATTCGGGGATACCCACGTCTTCGCCGAGACGCCCTCGACCCCCGATCATGCGGTCTACGCATCCGTCGGCGCTGACGGCACGATTCATGCCATCTGTATCAACCGGCGGCGAGACTCGGCCGCCACAGTCTCGTTCACCGATGGTGCCGGCGAACGGCTTGTGATCGCCGCCGCCAAGGGCTTCGACGCGGCCTCACCCGACATCCACGCATTCAGGCCGGATGGACCCGGCGCGACCTCGCTCACGCTGGCGCCCCTGTCCGTTGGCCACGTCCGCCTTCAACCCGCAGATGCTCCCGACAAATCGGAGTAACCCGATGCACTCGTTCCGACACCGCCTGCTCGTTCTCATCCCCCTCGTGCTCGCTTCGATCACCCCGAGCTCGCACGCCAACGCCGCTCCCGCGCACGGCGAACAGGCCGCCCCAATCGAGCGACCGAACATCATCCTCGTGCTCGCCGACGATCTCTCACGCCGTCAGAGCACGTTCCTGCCCGAGGGCGAGGGCCGCGCGCTGATGCCCACGCTCGACCGCCTGGCCCATGAGGGCACGGTGCTCGGCAACCTCCGCTCGCCGTCGCCGATCTGCACGCCCAGCCGATTCGCCCTGCTCTCGGGCCGCTACGCCTGCCGCAGCCGGCACCCCTGGTTCACGGGCGAGATGGAGCGAGACGGCCAGTCGGTCGTGCAGTTCAACACCTTCCTCGTCGAGGGCGACCGAACGCTTCCCATGATGCTCAGGGACGCGGGCTATGCCACCGGCGCCGTCGGCAAGGACCACGTCATCGCGGTGCCGGGCTACGAGAAGCTGGCGTACGAGTCCGACCCCACAGACCCCACCGTCCACGCGAAGATGCTCGCGAACGCCGAGGCCCTCGAGAAGGCGTTTCACAACGCGGGCTTCGACTACGCGAAGTCGCTCTACTTCGGCAATCCGGACGCCGACGGCATCAAGGCCCTCGCCGTGCACAACCAGGAGTGGATCACCGCCGCGGGGCTCGATTTCATTGAGCAGAACGCCGGCCACCCGTTCTTCCTGTACATCGCGACCACGCTCACGCACGGCCCCTACGCCCCGGAACGCTCGTGGAAGGCCGACCCCCGCATCACACCGGTGGGGCTGCTCGACGAGGTGCCTCGCGTGCAGGCGCCGCGCGACACGATCGAACCCCGACTGCGAGCCGCGGGCATCCACACGCCCAACGCGGGCGCCGTGCTCTGGCTCGACGACGCGATGACCGCGATCGTCGACAAGCTCCGCGGCCTGGGGATCGGCAGCCGCACGCTCATCATCTTCCTGGGCGACCACGGCACCGAGGCGAAGGGCACCTGCTACGAGGCGGGCCTGCTGACGCCGGGCTTCGTCTGGCGCGAGGGAGGCTTCGACGCGCGGAGCCCGGTCCACGACGACATCCAGCTCATGGACCTCACCGCGACGATCCTCGACTTCGCCGGCGCCGACACCGGTGCCGACCTCGACGGGCGGTCCATCCGCCCCCTGCTCGACGAGCGGGGCCGGTGGGAAGCCCGACCCATCTACTCCGAGGTTGGATACAGCCGGGCGGTGATCGCGGGCGGGTTCAAGTACCTCGCGCTGCGCTACCCGCAGTGGGCGCTCGACATGAGCCTTGATGAAAGGGCGGCGATTCTCCAGAAGACGAACGACCGCCTCCGCGAGCGAGGCATCGAGCCGCTGACCGAAGACCCGAACGCCCCGTTTAGCCACCTGTTCCTCATCCCGGGCGGGCACGACGCCGACCGCGCCGCGATCGGTCACTACCCCGCCTACTACGAGCCCGATCAGCTCTACGACCTGACGGCCGACCCGGACGAGCAGCACAACCTCGCCAACGATCCCGCCTACGCCGATCGGCTCGAGGCCATGAAGCGCCTGCTCGCGGGCTATGTCCACGATCTTCCGGGCGGAT
The DNA here is from genome assembly GCA_023898685.1 of Phycisphaeraceae bacterium. GTDB lineage: Bacteria > Planctomycetota > Phycisphaerae > Phycisphaerales > UBA1924 > UBA1926. The sequence continues at coordinate 834,016 of CP060234.1, read as the reverse complement.
TCGGGGAGTTCGAGGCCATGCAGCCGTGATGTCGCCCGGTTGATTTGGGATGCCAACAGACGGAAACCGTCGCCGGCTCGCGGGATGGCACGAGTTGACGCTTGAACTTCACGCGACGGATCGGTCGACGCGGCAATCGAGGGTCGCATCTTCGGGCTCGTAGCGGCCCCCGCCCAGGCCCAGCGCGCCGATGAGGGGCGTCCGGGCGTAGACCAGCACCGACCCGTCCGCGGCGTCGAACGTCGCGTGCAGGAAACCGGGCGCGTCGAGGTGGACCAGGCCCCTGGCTCCATCGCGCGCCCATCGCACGACGGGCGTTGCCTCACGGAGCACCCGGCGATCACCGCCCGCATCGAGCGAAACCACGCCCCGCCACGACCCGTCGTCGCGCCGCCCGAGCAGCAGCTCGACCCGGAAGGGTCCGCCGTCGACGCCGAACGCCGCGCGAGCCGCCGCGGCGCCCACGCGCCAGCGGATGCTCGCGGCCGCGGGGGGCGACCAGGCGCGCCCGGCCTTGTCATCGGCCCTCGCGTGGGTCATCGGGTGCGCTCCCGCGATCGGCGACCCTTCGCCGCTTTGTCGGCTTTGTGCGGTCCGCTGAGAAGCGTCGCGGCGAGGCGCAGGCCCGGGCCGCTCGGGCCGATGAAGCGGTTGCCCAGACCCGTCGCTGTCTCGAAGAAGTCGATCATCGCGTCGAGGCGCTTGTCCAGGTCGGCCGTCGCCTTCTCGCCGTCCTCGCGTGTGTGATCGCGGATCTCGTGCAGGTTGACGAGCAGAGGGTCGATCTCGCGCTTCATGCGCTCGCGGACGATCGCGCGGAAGACCGACCAGACATCCTGCTCGGCCTGAAAATACTCCTTGCGATCGCCCCGCCGGTGCGCCCGCGCGATGATGCCCCAGTCGAGCAGGGCCCGCAGGGACATCGACGCGTTGCCCCGGCTGATCTCGAGGCGGGCCATGATGTCATCGGTGCACATCGCCTCGCCCGTGACATAGAGCAGGGCGTGCACCTCCGCCATGGTCCGGCTGATGCCCCAGACGCTGCCCATGCGGCCCCACGCCTCGATGAAGCGGTCGATGCCTTCGTCGCGCATCGTCGAGCCGGGCTTGGAGCGTGGGGCCATACCCCGAGTATCCCCGTGCCGCGCGGGGAATCCACATCTCTTTCAGAACATACTGAAACTTTTCCGTGCGAGCCGCCCGGGCGGCACTCGTTCCGGGGTGGGCGCAAATGAAGGCGGCGAGGAACCGGAGTTCACTCGCCGCCGTTCCGGGGGCGGATGGGAGGGAACAAGCTCGCTGGGCCGCCCCGAGCGATCAATCAATTGGCGATATTATCATCTTGAACTCGCCCGTGCAAGCGACCGCGAGAGGATTCTCACAAGACGGAATCGACCACCCCGGTGAGCCCGAGAACGACGCTGATCACCCCGTTCAGGGTGAAAAAGGCCATGTCGAGGCCGGCCTTGCCCCTCCGGGCGAGCACGACGTGCTCGGTGACGAGCAGGGCCCCGGTGAGGGCAACCCCCACAAGGAAGAGGGCGCCGAGCCCGGGCTGGGACTGCCACGCCCCGACGAGGGCCGCGAAGGAGACGAGGTGGAGGGCCCGGCTGGTCCAGATCGCCCCGCCCGGTCCCAGCCTGGCGGGCACGCTGTGCAGGCCGGCAGACCGGTCGTGATCGAGATCCTGGAGGGCGTAGATCACGTCGAAGCCGGCCACCCAGAGCAGGACCATGACGGCCAGGAGCCAGATGGTGGGTGAGGCGAGCGAGGCGGGGTCGATCGCGGCCGCGGCGGCGACGGGGCTGGTGGCCAGCGCCGAGCCGAGGAAGAGATGGCAAAGGGCTGTAAATCGCTTGGTGAATGAGTAGAGGGCGATCCACGCGAGCACAGGAAATGCGCCCCACGCGGGCCACCAATTGCCGAAGAGCACGCCGAAGAGTGAGCACGCGGCGGCGAATCCCACGGCGCAGAGCGCGAGCATCGCCAGCCCGTCGCGGACGCTGAGCCGGCCCGAGGCGAAGGCCCGGCGGGCGGTGCGCGGGTTGTCGGCGTCGAGGCGGCGGTCGGCGACGCGGTTGACGAGCATCGCCCAGGTGCGGGCGAGGACCATGCAGACGACGATGAGTAGGAGTTGGCCCGCGAATCGCGGCCAACTCGAAGCGGTCGCCTGGTCGGCCGACACGCCAGCCTGTGTCGACCCGGGCCCGGCGAGGAAGGCCGCGAGCACCGCGAACGGCAGCGCAAAGACGGAATGGGCCAGCTTGATGTCGCCCGCGGCGGTGGCGAGCTTGGCGAAGGGGCCGGGGCGCAGGCCCGAACTGGCGGCGTGGAGGGTCATCGGCACAAGAGTAGGGATCGGGGGCCGGGGATCGGGGCCCGGGGGCTCGCGTTCGGCGGATCTGCAAACCCGGGCTCGCCCTGCAATAATGGGCAGAGACATTCCCGCCGCCCCGGGCATTGTCGGGGGCCGCGTAGAGAAAGGCCAGTCATGACCCACATCATCGCCGAGCCGTGCATCGGGACGAAGGACACCGCCTGCGTGGACGTCTGCCCGGTGGACTGCATCCACCCGACCAAGGACGAAGCGGCGTACGAGTCGGCGGAGATGCTCTACATCGATCCCGACACGTGCATCGACTGCGGGCTGTGCGTCGACGAGTGCCCCGTCAGCGCGATCTTCCAGGACGAGGACCTGCCCGAGGAGTGGTCGAAGTACACGCAGATCAACGTCGACTACTACAAGTAGGCGCGCCGTGGCGCGCCGAATGGGGGACGTGCCGCCCGGGGTCGTCGAGAAGCTCAACCGGGGCGAGCGCGAGACCCGGGAACTCGTCGAGGCGTTCACGATCGATTTCGCCGTGCTCATGCGGCACGCGGGCCTGCCTGCGCCGGCGTTGAAGCGGATGCGCGGGGGCGCCTCGCTGTCGTACACGAAGCGGATGCGTCTCGCGGGCGAGCTCGGGCTCGAGCACCTGGGCGAGCCCGGCATCGCGGCCCTCGCATCGCACGCGTCGGACACGGTGCGGGGCTGGGCGTGCTACATGGCGGGGCTGGCGCCCGGGTGGAGCCTCGGGCGGCGGATCGCGTGCGTCCGCCCGCTCGCCGACGACCCGCACTTCGGCGTGCGCGAGTGGGCCTGGCTGGGCATCCGCGAGTCGATCGCCCACGAGCCGGCGGCGTCGGTTCGCGTGCTCGAGCCCTGGACGCGTGAGCCGAGCGCCTATCTGCGTCGGTTCGCGACCGAGGCGACGCGGCCGCGCGGCGTGTGGGCGAGGCACATCGGTCTATTCAAGGAAGACCCGGCGATGGGCCTCCCGTTGCTGGAGCCCTTGAGGGCCGACCCCGAGCGGTACGTGCAGGACAGCGTGGCGAACTGGCTCAACGACGCGGCGAAGACGAGGGCCGAGTGGGTGCGAGATCTCTGCCGCGGCTGGCTGGCGGGTTCGGACTGCCCGGCAACGGCTCGGATCTGCGCGCGGGCCACTCGGTCCTTGCCGGCGTCCTGAGGGGATTTCGAGAAGCCGCTGCTGTCCCCGAGATTCACGCCTTGCACGGTCGTGCCGCACGTTCCAATTCATCGGTTCGCGCGCACGATATTCGGAAATGCGACCTAGGGCGGATTCCGCAATTGATAGATTCATCGTGATTCCACAATGCGGTTTTTGTACAGTCGGCGGAATCGAAAGGGGTCCGCATGACACGTTCACATTGGTCTGAGGCGATCGCGATCGCCTGCGCCGCCGGGTTTGCGGTCGCCGCGCCGGTAGCGAGTTCCCCCGACCCACGGCCCGCAGATTCGGACTCGGCGCCGCTGGCGCCTCGGGTCGATCCCGTGACGGCCAGCATAGCGGCGGGGCTTGTCACCTCGATCCTGACGGGCATCGCCGGGTCTGTGGCGGCCGACGGGCGGGCCCAGGTCTGGGCGAGCGTGCAGGCGGACGGCCCCGACGGCGACGACATCATGGCGGACGAGGACTACGACAAGAATGACAGCTGGTTCAATCTGGAGTACTACCTCGACGCCGACACCGGCCGGGATACCGCTCCGAATGGTGGCGACCCTCACATCACTTACGCCGACGTCCACTACGTCTACAGCAGTGGGGCGTGGCGTCCGAACACCACGGACTACGGCGCGGCCGGAACGATCGGGGGCTTTGTGTACAACTTCGCGTGGGCGAAGCCCGACACGACGCCGGTCGCGGGAAGCACCAACGACACGGCGGCGGCGTCGGTTTGCCTGTTCGCAATGGGCGCCCGTGTCATCAAGACCTGGACGGCTACGTCGGGGGCGGACGCGAGTCTCAGGGGAACAACCGACACCATCGGGTCGCACGCCGCGGGCGGGCTGTTCTTCAATTCGGGCGACTTCACGGTCAGTCGATTGAACAACGCGGCGTTGGTCACACCGGTCGGGACCGGCGCCGTGGATCTGTTCCACGACAACGCCACCTCGGACGGGACCAACGCGCTCTACCCCCGACCTTTCTTCGGCCTCTCGGCAAGCCTTGATGGTCGGCTTCAGTACTCACTGGACACGCTCGACGCGGACAACACCTATTTGAGAGATGACGAAGCGGCGCACGCGGAACTGACGATCGCCGGCGCGGCGCTCGATCTGCGGCCGCTCGTCGTCGACCGGTATCACGGTGACGGATCTGAGAAGACAGACGAGGAGCTGATCGACGAGTACTTCGCGAGCGCGGTGGGTCTCTCGGTCATCGCGCCGAGCCAGGCGCAGGTCGGATACTCGCCGAACGTCGTCGCGTTCGTCCCTGTTCGGCCGGGCGAGGCGATCGACGCGAGCGGGGCGCCGGCCTGGGCGCAGGATCTCCTCCCGTCGTTGGCGCAGAACGCGGTCGAGCCGCAGCCCGGCGAGGACCCGGAGGAGAGCTACGGTGCGCTGTGGGGGGTGCTGGTCGCTGTCGAGGGGACACTCGACGCGGCGCTCGACCTCGCCGCGAGCACGCCGGGCTCGCCGATCCGGGATCTGCTCGACGCCAACCCCGGGCAGGACACGTTCGAGATCGAGTTCTCGATCGCGTCCGGGGGAGGCGCCGGGGTCACATCGCAGGCCATCGCGACGGTCTCGCCGCCTCCACCGGTGACCGTTGTCACCGACGACGTCGTCGACAACGAATCAGAGATCGTGCCGGAAGTCTCGTTCGCGCCGTTCGTCCCGTTCGGCGGCTCTGGGTTCACGCCGCGCCACTCGATCGGCAAGGTCTTCGATCTCCCGCCGGAGGCCTTCGCCATCATCGGCGCCCAGTTCGGCGTCGAGCAGTCGTTTGAGCCACAGCGGGGCGCGCAGGACATCACGCTGCGGCTCTGGACGCCGGACAACCTGAACGGCGAGCGAGTCATCGGCGGGTCGGCCTGGCGGCCCGTGGGCGAGTCGCACTTCCTGGTCCCGCACGACCAGCTCTTCTCCGTGCCGGTCAGCCTCAACACGCCGATCGCCGCCGATGGCGGGGGGCAGATCTTCGCCGAGATCGAGGGCGGCGTGTGGCCGCAGTCCGGCCCGGTCGAGCAGCAGTTCGTGCTCGGCGCGACCCTGGCGAGCCAGCCCTCGCCTGATTTCTACCATGACCAGTCGTACGGCGATCAGGCGGTCTCGACCGCGGACGTCGGGATGATCGGCAATGCGATCATCACCTTGACGGCGCTCGTCACCGAACCGGGCTGCGGCCCGGCCGACCTGAACCACGACGGGATTCTCGACCTGATCGACATCTCGCTGTTCTTGCAGGCCTTCCTGAGCGGGCAGCCCGCCGCCGACCTGAACAACGACGGCATCCTCGATCTCCAGGACATCAACGTGTTTATCTCGACCTTCCTGGGCGGGTGTGCCTGATTGACCATCGACCGGCGAAGAGCGGCCGCGGGCACGGACCGGCCGGCGTGGGCGGAAAGAGGAAGGCCGCGGGAATGAACCCGCGGCCTTCTGATTCGATGCGTCTCGGCGTCGATCACGCCGCCTCGTCGCGTTCGCGGACATAGTCCGCGAGTTCCTCGAGTTCCTTGAGCTCGCCCTTGGTGAACCGCCGCTCCCACCCCTTGGGGCGTACGTTCGACGGCGCATCGGGCCGCTCGCACCAGTCCTCGGCGTTACGCAGATTCAGCTCGCTGGGCATCGTCTTGCGGTAGCCGAGCAGCCGGACGATCTCGAGTACGTCGGTCCACGTGGGGAATGTGACGCGGTTGGCCTGTTTGAACGCGTCGACGGCGACGAGGAACATGAACTGCTCCGGCGTCATCTCGCCCTCGTCGGCGGCGCGCTGGAAATCGCTCAGGCGGCGGCCCGCGCCGCGGCGGCGTTCGAGCCCGGTGGGGGGCTGGCCGTTGGAACGCTCGATCTCCCGTCGGTCGAGGCCCGAGCGGCGGTCGACGACGCCCCCCATCTCACGGGCCGAACTCGGGCCGCTCTGCGAGGTTGCGTTTGCGGCGGTGGGCTTGGGGTCGGTCATGCGGCGGCCTCGCGAACGGCCCCCCCGACCGGCCCCGCGGTTCACCGCGCGCCGACCGAGGGCTCAGAGATCCTCGTCATCGGCGCCTTCGTCGTCCTCTTCGTCGAGTTCCTCCTCGAAGTCGTCGAACTCGTCGAAGGTGTCCTCAGAATCGTCATCATCGTCGAGGTCGTCAACGTCGAAGAATTCGTCGTCGTCCTCCTCTTCGTCATAACCGCACTCGGGGTCGGGGCGGTCTGTCCGGCGAAGGGTCTCTTGGAGTTCCTCTTCCTCGACGGTGATCAAGCAAGTCATGGTCATCGCAGGTTGTCCTCTGGCTCACCGGGCATCGTCCCGATGCGCGGCAGCGTAGCCGTCCGCCGCCGCGTGTCAACCGGACTTTTGGTTCCCCGGGGCTCATTTCGACACCCCCCTCCCACGGGGCGGGTACCATGCCCGTCCGCACGACCCACACCACCCTCCCGGATGACGCAGACCCAGACGCAACACCCCGCCCACGGGCTCGACCTCGCCGCCGGCCTCCTCGCCGTCCTGTTCCCGGGGCTCGGGCACATCAAGCGGGGGGAGTTCAAGCGGGGCTTGCTCGCCGCCGCAGGCGTGCTCGGCATGTTCTTCGGGGGCATGCTCATCGGGGGCATCGACGTCGTCGACAGCCGGGAAGACAAGTGGTGGTTCTACGGCGAAGCGTTCGTCGGCCCCATCGCCTTCGGCGTCGACTGGGCGTACCAGCACCAGTTCAAGGCCTACGGCATCCCGCCCGAGACCGACGCGACCGGCAAAACCGTCTACCGCACGTCTGAGCGGCAACTGCTCGCCGAGCACCGCCTGCGCAGCGTCTTCCCGCACGAGACCCGCAAGGTCGAGGACGTCTCGGTGATCACCAACGCCGGGGGCCCGCCCCAGGTCCGCCGGCTGCCGGTGGCGGTGCCAGCCGGGCCCGGCGAGGGCCCGCCCAACATCAAGGGCCTCGCCAAGGTGAACGAGATCGGGACGCTCTACGCCCTGTGTGCGGGGATGCTCAATCTGATCGTGATCCTCGACGCGCTTTTCCCGAGCCTGCGGCGGGGGAGGGGGGCCGGCCATGGCTGACGCGGCGCTCGGGGTTGTGGGGGGGGTGCTCGCCTACACGCCCTTCATCGATCCGCTGAACCTGCACAAGGTCTGGTTCTGGCTGCTCATCCCGCTGTCGGTGCTGATCGCGGTGGCCTACAAGGCCGTCCGCGTGCCCGACATGAAGAAGTACTGGCGGCAGGTGGGCCTGTTCTCCGCCCAGATCATCGTCGGGATCATCGGGCTCTACGTCTTCTCTCTGCTCGTGCTGAACTGGCTGCTGCCGATGGTGGTTTGAGCAGGGACCGGGGACCAGGCATCGGGCACCAGGAGGAGCCGGTGGCTGGGCGGTAGTGTGTATGCAGGAATGCTGAACGTATGCCCGTTCCTGCAAGAACCATCGACAATCAAACGCGCGCCGAATGGAAGTGCCTTCGCTGTCGACCGGTGCCCGGTCCCCGGTGCCTGCTAGACGCTTCTCAACACCTTCACCGCCCGATACAACCCCGCGACCTCCTCGCGGTCGAGCACGCGCGGGGCGTAGCGGCTGTTGATGGGCTGGAGGCGGATGCGCCCGGCTTGGTCGCGGACCTCCCCGCCCGGCTCGAAGTAGACCCGCTTGAAGGTCGTCTCGTCGTCGAGCGCAAGGCGGGCGAAGCAGTCGTCGCCGTCGGCGATCGGGTGTGAGGGGCTGAAGATGACGATGTCGCCCTCGCGGTAGTCTGGGGCCATCGAGTCGCCCACCACGCGGGCGGCGAACGCGTCGGGGTCGTGCAGGTCGGGGCATCGCACGTACTCGTCGGCCACGCGCGCGGGATAGCCCATATCGGTGAAGCCCTGCGGATAGCCCGCCGCGACCTTGTTGATCAGCGGCACCTCAAAGGGCAGATCGATCGGGGCCGCACCCCCCCCGCCACCAGCTCCCCCGCCGGCCAGTTCGGGGTCGAGCCGCCCGATCAGCCGCTGCAATTCGCCCGAGCGGTGCGCCTCGTCGAGCGAGCCGCGCGGGCGCCCTTGGTCGTCGAACCCGTCGGCCGTGAGGATCTCGCCCAGGCGGCGGATCACCTCGGCCTGCGAGCGGGCGCGTGAAAGATCCTCCCGCACGGGGGCGGGCACGTGGGCCCAGGCCCCGAGCCGGACGAGCTGCCCGTCGGTGATCGCGAGCGCCCGCTCGATCTTGCGGAGGATCTCCTCGCTGGGGGGGCCACGCCGCCCGTGCTCGATGGCCCAGAGGTAGCTCTTGACGCACCCGCAGCGGTCGGCCAGCTCGCGGAGCGACAGCCCGGCCCGCTCGCGGTGGGCGCGGATGGTGGGGCCGAGGGGGGGCGGGGCTCGCTCACCGCTCACGGCCGGTCCCTTCGCGTGGTGAGGCGGACCCAGAACTCGGAGCTTGGAACTCGCAACACGAGGCGGCGCCAGCTCCGTTCCAGGCACTGCGCGCTGAGCTTCGGGTTCCCGGCCGCGGTCGCCAGCCCGCCGGCTCGGGGAATCCGGTCGCGACGATTCCTCCCCCGCTTTCGAGCGGGTTTCTTCGGATGGCCCGTGCTGTGCGCCGATTCGTGTCACTTCCGTACAAAAGCCTTGCGATTCGTTCACCGATGAGTACAACATTGTTCGTGTCGTTCACAGAATAGTGTACACACAAATCGGGAGATGCAAGACATGAAACCACAAATCTGTGTTCCGGGGAGCGAGGCTGGGGTCGTGGGCCTTGGGGCCGGCTTGATTGGCTCGGGGAACTGCTCGCCCGCCGAGCCGAGGGTGATGGAGCGTCGGAAAGCACGGCGAATCGATCAAAGATCAAACGGAAAACGTTATTCTACCGATCAAACAACAAGCCTGGAAGCCTGTTCTTCTGGTTTTTTCGATCGGGAACCTGAACTGGGGGGCTCGACGGTCGGCGACGAGCGCGGTGTCCCTTCGACACTGGTCTCGGCCGACGTTCGATTCGGTTCGGGGGAGACCCCGGATCTTCGCCGGCGATCGCGGCGCGAGCACGCCGAGTCGCTGGTCGAACGGGCGGCCTGGCTGCCCGCGTCCGATCGGGAGCTGGTCGAGGCGGTGTTCGGAGAAGGGCTGAGCGTGGCGGCGTACGTCCGCCGGAGCCGCGAGCGGGGGACCGATCTTCATCGGGGTGGGGGCCCGGGGCCCCGGCTGTCGGCCCGGACCGAGCGGCGTCGGCTGCGTCGACTTGTGACTCGGGTGCTCTCGCCCCGGTTCGCGTTCGTGATCGCGAGCCGCCGCGCCTGGGCGCCGACGCGCCGGCGGGTGGCGATGGCGTGCGTCGTGCAGGGGCTGTCCATGCGCGAGGCAGGGGCCGCGCTGGGGCTTAGCCTGCATTCCGTGCGGCGGCAGATGGACGCCGTCGAAGCGCTCTACCTGGCCTCCCTGGAGCGAGCCCGCACGCCGAGGCGGGCCGGGGGGAGTCGATGAGTGCGACGCACGGGGCGCGGCTGCTCCGCGCCATGGCGCCGTTTGGGTTGGAGATCAATCGATGCGGCCGGCCCGAGGCGGTGGCGTCGGCTGCGGCGGGAGCCGAGCCACTGATCGGGGCGCTCTCGCCCGGCCGGGTGGCGCTGCTGACCGGGCCGAGCGGGGCGGGGAAGTCGGTGCTCCTGGGCGCCGTCTGGCGGCGGCTTGGGGACCGGGGATCGGGGATCGGGGATCAGGGGGCTGAGGTTGTGCGGGCGCATCGGGTGAGACTCGATGCCCGGCGGGCGGTGGCGGAACATCGGGTCTCGATGCCGCTCGACGACTGGCTGGGTCTGCTCTCGATGGCGGGGCTCGCGGACGCGAGGGTGCTCGCGACGCCCGCGGGGCGGCTTTCGGACGGCGAGCGGGCGAGGCTGCGACTGGCGGTCGCGATGTCGCGCTTCGGTGCGCCCCGTCCGGCGGGCTCCGGGTGGCTACTGGTCGACGAGTGCTGTTCGACGCTCGATCGCGAGACGGCGGCCGGGGTCGCGGCGACGCTGCGGCGGTGGGCCACGAGGACGGGCACGCGCGTCATCGCGGCGAGCGCGCACGCCGACCTGATCGGGCTGCTCGGGCCAGATCTGGTCGTGCGGTGCGAAGCGGGCGGGGCGAGGCGGTTCGAGGCGGGGCCCGGTGTGGCGCGGGGGCCCCGCGTGCGGATCGAGGCGGGGACGACGGCGGACTACAAGGCGCTCGCGCGGTTCCACTATCGCCCGGGCCGGCCCGCGTCGCCGAGCCGGGTGCTGCGCGCGGTGGTGAAGTCGGGCGGCGGCGAACGGCTGGCCGGTGTGCTGGTGGTAACGCACCCCACGCTCAACGGGTCGTGGCGGGAATCGATCTGGCCCGGGCGGTATGTGGGGACGGACAAGGCCCGTGTGGCGAGACGCATCAACCGCGAGTTGCGGCGGATCAGCCGGGTGGTCATCGACCCGCGTGATCGGGGGCGGGGGATCGCGCGGCGTCTCGTGCGCGCGTATCTCGATGATCCTGACACACCCGCGACAGAGGCCGTCGCCGCGATGGGTCGGCTCTCGCCCTTCGGCGAGGCGGCGGGGATGACCACCTATCCGCTGGCCCCCCGCGCGGCGGATGACCGGCTGGACGACATGCTGCACGCGGCGGGGGTCGAGCCCTGGGAACTGCTCGACCCGGCCCGGGTGGAGCGCGTGAGGCCCGACGCCTTCGTGCGGCGCGAGTTGGAAGTCTGGGCGCGGGCGGTGGCGTCATCGATTCCCAAGCCGCGGCGGGGGTGGACGGACGTGTTCGATCTGGCGCCATTGGCGGCAGGGAGGCTGTGTGCGCCGCCTGTGGCGTGGGGGGCGGTGAGGAGTTCGCGGAGCTCAGATCGCAGAACTCAGAGCTCATATTCAGAGAGGGCGCGTGCCTGTAGCTGAGTTCTGAGCTCCGCGATCCGGATTCTCCCCCGACGGAGGAGGGGTGATGTCGAAACCACGATCGCGCGTGCCGGTGTGCGCGCCGCCGCCGGAGCCCGGGGCCTTGCCCCGGACGCTGACGTTCGCGCTGACCGCCGATGAGCGGGCGGCGGTGCTGCGCGTGCTCAGGCGGTATTCGAGCGACCGGGCGGAGGCGCTGCGGATGGCGTTGGGGATCGCGCGCGCAGTGACCGCGGAGAGGGCCAGATAGCAGAGCGCCAGATGGCCAGATTCGGAGGGTTCTGATCTGGAGATCTGGCCATCTGCCATCTGGCCATTTCACTTCCCCCCCAGGGGACGACCTTTGGAAGAGACGAATGCCGTGGAGGGGGCCGAGCGGCCCGGGACGGCGCCTGCGCTGCACGCGTGGCTGGACGAGGTGCTGGACCTGCGGATCCCGACGCGGGCGCTGATCGCGGGGCACGACGCGCCGTTCGACTATCTGTGTCATGCGTTCTTCGATGGGCGATGGGATCGGGGATCAGCGATCGGGGATCGGGGCTATGGAACTGAGGATGAGGCGGTGCGCGACGCCCCTGATCCCCGATCGCCGATCCCCGATCCCTCCCCCGACGCCGTCGTCTGGGCGAACCGGGGCGGGGGCAAGACGTTTCTCGCTGCGGTGGCGACGCTGCTCGACCTGGTGTTCAAGCCCACGATCGAGATCAGGGTGCTCGGGGGCTCGCTCGAGCAGGCGAAGCGCATGCACGCGCACCTGCGGGCGCTCTTCGAGGGCTCAGATCTGTTCCGCGAGATCGAGGGGCGGATCACCGAGAAGCGACTGCGGCTGAAGAACGGCTCCAACGTCGAGCTGCTGGCGCAGAGCCAGACGTCGGTGCGGGGCACGCGCGTGCAGAAGCTGCGGTGCGACGAGGTCGAGCTGTTTGACCCAGACGTGTGGGAGGCGGCGCAGCTCACGACGCGGAGCAAGATGTGCGGCGACGTGTGGGTGCCCGGGACGATCGAGTGCCTGAGCACGATGCACGTGCCGTACGGGTTGATGTATCGCCTCGTCCGCGAGTCGCAGGGATCAGGGACCGGGGACCGGGGACCAGGGGAAGGCAATGAGGCGGCAAGAGGCCCTGGTGCCCGGTGCCTGGTGCCCGGTCCGCCCGCCGCTCCGCGGCGGCTCTTCAAATGGGGCGTCATCGACGTGCTCGACGAGTGCGGGCTCGAGCACGATTGCGAGACGTGCGCGTTGCACGGTGAGTGTGGGGGGCGGGCGAAGCGGAGGGACGACGCGGGCGGGGCTCCGGGTCACATGGCGGTGTCGGACGCGGTGCGGCTCAAGTCGCGCGTGGGCGAGTCGACCTGGCAGGCGGAGATGCTGTGTGCGCGGCCGCGGCGGGATGATTGCGTGTTGCCGGAGTTCGAGCGGCGGAGACATGTGTGCGGTGGGGGGATCGGCGATCAGGGATCTGGGATCAGGGTTTCGAATTCAGAGGTGGGCGAGACTCCAACAACCCTGGTCGCCGATCGCCGATCCCTGATGCCGGGCACGCTCGTCGCCGGCATGGACTTCGGCATCCGGGCGCCGACGGTGATCCTGTGGGCGATGGTCGACGGCGGCGGCGTGGTGCGCGTGGTCGGCGAGCGGGTGGTGGCGGGGGAGGTGATCGCGAGCCACGTCGAGGTGATCCGGTCGGGTGGGTCGGGCCCGCTCGCGCCCTTCGGTGTCCCGGCGTGGATCGGGGTCGACCCGGCCGGGCGGCAGCGGAGCGAGCAGACCGGCGTGAGCGCGATCGAGGTGATGCGCAAGTCGGGGCTGGTGGTGCGCGACCGGAAGATGGGCGTCGCGGCGGGGCTCGAACTGGTGCGGGCGAGGCTCAAGCCGGCGAGCGGGGGGCCGACGCTGTTCGTGCACGCCTCGTGCGAGAAGCTGATCGAGAGCCTGGAGCGCTACCGGTATCCGTCGGACCAGCCCGAGAGCCTGACGCCGGTGAAGGACGGGTCGGACCACGCGGTGGATGCGCTGCGGTACATGATCCAGAACCTCGACGCGGGGTACGAGACGAGGCGGGGGAGGTATGTCTGAGCAGGGACCGGGGATCAGGGAGCAGGGACCGGGGATCAGGGAGCAGGGACCGGGGATCAGGGAGCAGGGATCGGGGGTCAGGGAGCAGGGACCGGGGATCAGGGAGCAGGGATCGGGGGTCAGGGAGCAGGGATCGGGGGTCAGGGAGCAGGGACCGGGGATCAGGGAGCAGGGATCGGGGGTCAGGGAGCAGGGACCGGGGATCAGGGGCCGGGAAAGACACCTCGGTTCGGAACCCGGTGCCCGGTCCCCGGCGCCTCGCCGCCCTTGGACCCTGTTTCATAACCCCACCCCCGGGAGTTTGCCGAGGCAGACGATCGCGGCGGCGAGGGTGAGGAACGCCTGATGGATGTCGGACCGACGCTCCCATCTGGTCCGCAGACGACGGAACTGGTGCAGCCAGCTCAGCGTCCGCTCGACCACCCAGCGCAGCCGGCCCAGACCGCGCCCGTCCGTCCGGCCGCGCACCGGCAGCAGCGGCTCGACGCCGCGGATCCACAGCGAGACCACGCGCTCGCGGGAGTGGTACGCCTTGTCGGCCACCACCGCACGCGGCCTCCGACGCGCCCGCGGATCGGCGGGATCTTGTCGACCAAACCGATCAGCCGCGTGCCGTCGTTGACGTTCGCGGCCGTGGTCTCGACGACGATCGGCACGCCGTGGCGATCCGTCAGCGTGTGGTGTTTCGAGCCGTTTTTCCCGCGATCCGTGGGGTTCGGGCCGGTGTCGGCCCCCCTTTGAGCGCCCGGACCGAGGCCGAGTCGACGACGGCGAGCGAGAGATCGACCCGGCCGTGCGCGTTCAGCTCGGCGAGCAGTTCCTCGAGCAGCCTGTCCCAGACGCCGGCCTGTTTCCAGTCACGCAGCCGCCGCCAGCATGTCGACCCGCTGACGCCGAGTTCGGCGGGCAGCTCGCCCCACTGGATGCCGGTCTTGAGGACGAAGACGATGCCGGCGAGGCAGAGCCGGTCGTCGACACGGGGCCTGCCGCCGCGCGGGTCCGGCGGCGATTGGGGAATCATCGGCTCGACCCGCTTCCACAACTCGTCGGTGACCAGTCGCCGTTTCATGCGTCAGCCCTCCTTGGCCGACGCGCATCATCCCGCCGTCAACGGGAGGGCGCAAGCGCCCCGTTCCGGGGGTTTTGAAACAGGGTCTAAGGGCGGCGCGTCAGCTTCTGGCACGAACCGACATCGGGCTTCTGGTCGCCCACCTTGTGGACGCCGATGGCCAGCGGCTTGAGCGCGTCGCCGAGCGGCGTCTGCTTCAGCACGCCGACGAGGCCCCCCAGCTTGTTGTCGGGGATCACCTTCTGGAGCAGCGAATCGGCCGGGAAGACCAGGCACGAGCTCGACTCGATCGGCTTGAGTGCGTCCCCCGACTCGGTGAGGCCCGGGGCGAAGTCGGTGTCGCCGTCGACGGGCAGCTCGATGCGGGTGCTGCCGCCGCCGAGCGGGAGCTTGAACTCGGCCATGTCGGCGAAGCCATCGGCGACATCAAAGCGGACGTCCGCGAAGCTCGACCCGATGGTGAACTCGGCGTCGAGGCTGGGAAGCCCCATCTGGCTCAGGTCGACCGGCGCCCGGCCGCTCAGGCTCGAGAGGAGATGGCATCTCACCTCGCCCGGGTCGATCGCCCCGTTCATCGTCACGTGGCGCATCAGGGACAGGCGCTGCGAGGCCGCCGCCTTGGGGTCCGGCGGGGCCTGCTCGCCGAGGCGGGGCCAGACGAGGTCGACCGGGACGTGCATCGCGTTGATGGTCACCACCGCGGGCTCTTCCTTGGCCGGGTCCTTCGCGAGCGATCCGAAGTAGGGGAAGAACGTCAGCAGCTTGCCGCTGAAGCTCTCGTTGATCTCGCGGACGCGGATGGTCGGCTTCTCGCGGGCGACGATCGCGCGCTCGCCCGATTCCTTGCGGACGGTCGTGTTGAACCTGGCGTCGGTCTGCGGGCTCTCGAGCGTGAGCGTGCCGATCGAACCCTCGTTCGGAAAATCGCGCGCGTCGACCGCGAGCGTGGCCCACGCGCCGAGCACGGCCGAGGCGGTGTCGCCGCCCGAGAGCGCGTCGAGGATGGCCGAGGGGAGCTGCTTGACCCCGATGGTGCCC
This sequence comes from Phycisphaeraceae bacterium, assembly GCA_023898685.1. GTDB lineage: Bacteria > Planctomycetota > Phycisphaerae > Phycisphaerales > UBA1924 > UBA1926. The sequence goes on along the minus strand of CP060234.1, from coordinate 818,449 downwards.
GTGACCGTCGGGGTGCTCACCGCCCCGGCGCGTGTCGGCAACCCGCCGATCGTGAGGTCGGCGGCGAGCGCGTCCGGCCGGTTCGCGTCGGCGGCGCTGAGGCGCAGACCCGCGGTGCCCGCGGCCGGGAGGGTGTTGAACGACGCGTCGAGGTTATTGTAAGCGACGGGGGATCCATCCGGGAGAACGAGGGGGATCGCGGGCGCGGCCAGCGAGGTGCTGGCCCGCAGCGTCTCGGTCGAGCCGGCGAGCGGGATACGGAGCTCCTGGGCCTTGAGCGTGACCGACGCGGTGTCGGCGAGCCGGAGCGGGGCGGGCTGGCCGTCCGCGGGCTTGGCGAGCAGATCGAGCAGCCGCGGCACGACGTCCCAGCGGGCCTCGAACGGTTCTGCGAGCACGAGCGTGTGCTCAGCGGTGGTCAGCTTGACGGGGCTGACGGTCTTCAGGCGGGGTGATTCGATAGACAGGTCCGCGGCGGCGTCGGTGATCGAGCGGGCCTCGTCGTCGGCGAAGGTCGCGCCGAGCGTCGCATCGACGCGCATGGTGCCGCCGATCGCCTGGGCGATCAACCCTCCCGAGCCCGACAGCGCGTCGAGCCAGCCCGTGTCGGCCGACGCGAGGCGGAGGGCGCCGGTGGTCTTCCCCGAGGGCGCGAAGGACTTGAGCGATGTCGCGACATTCCCGGTCAGGGCGAGCACCCTGGTCTTGCGGCTGTTGGTCGACGAGCCGTTGGCGGTGATGTTGAGCGTGACGGGCTGGGCGTTGTCGGGCTCGGTCAGCACGCCGAGCGGCGCGGTGAACGTGACACCGGCGTCGAGCGACACCGGCTCGAGCGGCTGAGCATTGCCGTTCGCATCGGCGACTTCGAGCCCGCTCACCGTGGTGGGTTCGAGCGTGAGCGTGCCGCGGATCACGCCCTTGTCGTCGGTCTTGGCGGAGATCATCAGCCGCGAGGGGGTGGGGATCTCGACCGCCGCGTCCTTGGCGGGCAGGAAGAGGGCGAGGATCTGGCGGGCGACGACCTTCGAGACCATCAGCTGGCCGTCGGCGTTGATGGTGCGCGGCTCGACAGCGCCGCCCGCGAGCGTGGCGATCGTCGCGCCGGCCTCGAACCGATGCCACGGCGTGCGGGCCGCGGCGGTGAGCGCGATGTCGTCGCCCGCGGCCTTGGTGGTCACGGCGAGCGAGAGCGTCGGCCCCATCGTGTTCGCCGCGACGATCTCGAGCGGGACCGGGCCGCCTTCCTTGCGAGGAAGATCGACGCCCGCGACCGCGAGCAGGGCGACCGGCGCGTCGGTGATCTCGATCGAGCCAACGGGGCGAGCGTTGAGCCGACCATCCGCGGCGACGGCCTCGAAGGCGTTCTTCACCGCTATCGAGCCCTTGATCGTCCCGGCCTTCGATCCGTCGGCGATCGTGCCGTCGAGCGTGACCTTGGGGTCGGCGCCCGGGGTGAGCGTCGTGTCCGCGGTGAGACGGGGCACCGCTACGGTGTGCTTGTCGGCGCCGGTGAGGGCGAGCTGTGTGATCTCCGCGTGGATCGAGCCCGACGCGTTGGGGAGGTCGGGGGCGTGGGTCGCGGGGTCGAGCGGGAGGCCGAGCGATTCGATCTGCACCGAAACGCCGGCGGCCTGACCGATCGAAAGGCTTTCACTCAGGGGCACGAAGCGGGCGAGCGGCGCCCCGGCGTTGGTGAGGCGGACGGCGAAGCCCCCGTCGGCGGTGGCGAGGCGCGTCTCGGTGAGGCTGAACCCGCCGTCGGCGTTGAGCTTCTCGCTGGCGAGGGTGACACGGAGCTGCGTCGGCGGGATCGAGCCGCCGGCGGCCGCGCCGCCCGTGTCCGACGTTGCAACGACCTTCAGGTCGAGCAGTGGCCCGGCGTCTTGTTCGAGGTCAAGCCCGGTCGCGGCAAGGAAGGGCTGGATCGCGCCGCTGCGCACCTTCTTCGCGTTGATCGTGCCGGCGAGCTGCGTGGGCAGACCGGCCATGGCGCCGGCGGCGTCGAGCAGGCCCGTCGCGCGGAGGTCGGCGTCGAGCGTGCCGGCGTCGGCGCCGTTGAGGCGGAAGGCACCGGAGCCCGTCACGTGCACGCCGTCGCCCAGGGGCGAGGCTTCGGCGTGCAGTACAAAGCCGGTGGCGTTGAGCGCGTCGCCGGACTTGGCGAGCGTGCCCGACAACTGTTCGAGGCCGGCGTCGGCGACCACACGCACGGCCGAGAGATCGCCCTTGGCCAGCGCCGCGAGGTCGAGGCTCAGCTGGGGAACGCGGAGCGTCGCGCCCGTGACGGTCTTGAGGTTCATCCCCGATGAAGCGAGCACCTCGGCGAGCAGGGGGTCGAGGTGATCGAAGCGGGCGATGACACCGCGGCCCGTCGTGCGAATCGACTCGGCGTCGAGCCGGACGGCGGCGGACAGGCTCGCGTGGTCGGCCTTCGCATCGAGGGTCAGGTCGGTCGCGGAGGCCCCGGCCGCACCCGGCTGGCCGGCCGGGGCGGCGGTGAGCGTGAGGTCGGCCCGGTCGCCGACCACCCCGGTGAGATCAAAGCCCGCCGCCTTGGCGATCGGCTGGAAGGCCGCGAGCACGAGCTTCTCGGCGCGCACCTCGCCCCGGACGGCGGGTGGGCTTGCGACGGACACCGCCCCGGCCCCGTCGAGCAGGCCCTGGGCGGCAAGATCGACGTGCAGTGTGCCCGACGGCTTCTCATCGATCGTCGTGTTCACGTCGGTGCGGACGGTAATCGTGCCGGCGAGGTCGGCCGCGTCTAGCGTGACCGTCGCGGGTTCGAAGCCCACGGCGCGTCGCGCGGCGTCGCCCGGCGCGCGCACGGCGGCGGCGAGAGCGCCGATCTTCGCCGTCAGCGTGGCGCCGGCGCCGCGGAGGTCGGCGGTGTCGGCCGGGGGAATCGGAACCGAAAGCCCTTCGATCGTGATGTCGACGCGCGGATAGCTGGTCACGCTCAGGTCGGCGTCGGGGCCCAGCAGCGCGTCGCGGTCGGGCAGCAGCAAGGAAAGGCGGGCGAGATCAAGGCCCGCGGTGATCGGGGCGGCCGCGTGGAGCCGGCCCTTGGCGAGATCAAGCGTCACCGGCGCATGGGCCTCGAAAGCGGCCGATGTGGCGCCGAGCGTCGCGTTCAGCGCGCTCGCCGGCCCCTTGGCCTCGAGCGACACCGAGACGGTCTGGCCCAGCGCCGCCTCGGACCGGCCCGCGAGGCCCGGCAGCACGTCGAGCAGGGCCGAGGCGATGTCGGTGAGATCGGCCTTGGCCTCGAATGTCGCCGCGTCGACATTGACCTCACCCGAAGCGTCGATCAGATCGGTGACTGTGGCGTCGATGGAGAGCCGGCCCGCGTCATCGAAGACCTTTGCTCCGGACCGCTCCATCTGCACCCGGGCCGACAAACGCACCGAAGCCGGGCCTGTGCCATCGAACACGACCTGCCCGTTGATCTGATCGACCCGGACGCCCGCGACCGGCGAAGGCCGCGAGGGATCGGCGTAGGTGACCTTGAAATCGTCGAGGTCGAGCGTGGCGTGCAGGCCGGTGGGCACCGAAACCGGCTTGCCGGCGGGAGTCGCGGGCGGGGTGGGCCCGGTTTGGGCGCTGACGGTGTGCTCGACGAAGCTGCGTCCGTCGGCGGCCGTGGAGCAGTCGATCTCACCCGAGAGTGTGATCGTGCCGTAGTTCCCGCCCGCGAACAGGAGCGCGAGCAGGCCCTTGTCGGTCCTGGCGGTGATGTCGCCGCGCTGCGTCCCCGTGTCGTCGTAGAGGCGGACGCGCTCGACGCGCTGCGAGCTGAACCAGCCGAGATGGACCGAGCCCACGTCGATCCGGCCCGCGATGGCCGCCGAGCCCTTGGAGGCGATGATGCCCGGTGCGAACAGGCCCGCGATGGTCGGTGCGGCCGCCAGCAGCAGGAACAGAACGATCGCCACGCCGCCGCCGATCCAGGCGATCCGGTGGCGTTTGCGGCGCTTCTCGGAGCGGTGCTTGGAGGCCTCCCAGGTCGACATCTCGCCGGAGTCGGGCTTGATCGGGGGAGGCGCCTTGCCCCGGTCGCGGGGCCTGCGGTGCGACCGATCGCCCGGCTTCTTCCAGTTGTCGTCCTTGTTCCAACTCACGACCACCTCCCGGCGGGGTTCTCGGACCCCGCAGAGGGAGGGTATGGCTGCCCTGGGGACTGATCGAGAGCAAGAAAAAACCGCGGCGCCGGGCCGCGGTCGGGGTTGGTCTCGTTGCGGCCGCGGGCTCAGCCCTCGTCGGCCTTGGCGATCTGCCATTCCTCGAGCTCGATCGGGGCCTGGCGGCCGAAGATCGTGACGAGCACGCGGACGAGCCCCTTCTCGGGCAGCAGCTCGTCGACCGTGCCCTCGTAGTTCTCGAAGGGGCCCTCCTTGATGAGCACGTGCTCGCCCTTGTCGAAGGTGAGCTTGATCAAGGGCTCCTCATCGGGGCGCTTCGAGTCGGTGAGCATCTTCACCACTTCGTGCTCGGCCATCGGGGTGGGGCGGCCCGCCGTGCCGACGAAGTCGCCGACGCCGGTGGTCTCCTTGATGAGGAAGAAGACGTCCTGGGGGATGCGGCCGTCGTCCTCGAGGCGCATCTCGACGAAGACGTAGCCCGGGTAGAGCTTGGTCTCGGTGATCTTCTGTTTGCCGCCCTTGATGGTCTTGGTCTTCTCGGTGGGCACGAGGATGCGGCCCACGAGGTGGGTCATGCCCTCGATCTGCACCTTGCGGAGCAGCGTGTTCTGGACCGAGCTCTCCTTGTTGGACGCGACGCGGAGCACAAACCAGTCCATGCCCTCCTGCCGCACGGTGTCGGTGTCGTCGAGGATGTCGACCTTCTCGTTGGGCCGGCCGTCCATCGCGTCGGCGGAGACCTCGGCGTGGGTGGGGGTCTCGGGGGTGGCGTCCATCGGTTGCTCCTGTGGCCCGTCCTGGTCGGACGGCTCGTCATGGGGGCCTGTGGCTTCGTTCGTCACGGGAGGCGGCTCCTGCGGGCGCGGGCCGGGCGATCAGCTCTCGAGCACGCCGATGAACTGGAAGAACTGCTGGAAGGACATGTCGACGATGAACAAGAGAGCCGCGATCAGGACGGCGGCGACGATGACCACCTGCGTCGAGCCGATGATCTCCTTGCGGCTCGACCAGTTGACCTTCCGCATCTCGCCGTCGGTGTTGATCAGGAAATCGACCGTGCGGTGGTTGGACGCGACGAACCAGTAGACAGCGATCGAGCCCAGCACCATGATGCCGCCGGTGACGCCCGCCTGGAGGTAGATCAGCGGGAACACCGGGATCAACTGCCGGGCCCGGACGATCGCGGCGGCCGAGGACGAGCGGATGCGCTCGGCGTCGTCGACGCGCATGCCCTCGGCGAGCTCGGGCACGCCGATCTCGAGCGAGGCGGTGCGAGAGCCCGTTTCCGTGTAGCCGACCACGCCGGTGCGGGCGATGACGATCTCGGTGCCGACGGCGTCCTGGGCGGTGCCGATGAGCTCGATGGAATCGCCCGGGTTGAACGCGCCGTCGATCGCCTGAAGATCGAGGAGGTAGGCCTTGGGCGGCAGGTTGACCGCGCCCGCCTGCGACCACGCCCACGCCGAGGCCGCGAGCACCATGACGCCGGCGCAGACGGCGGTGAGCACGCGGACCCAGTAGCCCTGCTCGGCCTTGTAGACACTGAAAATCATCCGCGACCTCCGGTCCGGTGTCGGCCCGGCGTTGCCGGGCGGCTCCGACCTTGTTGGCGGGGCCGGCGCCCCGATCGAACACGCCAGGAAGGACTCGAACCCTCAACCTGCGGATTTGGAATCCGCTGCTCTACCAATTGAGCTACTGGCGTTTCGCGGCTCGCATCGCGGGCCGCGAGGGACCGGGGACCAGGGATCAGGCACCAGGTTCCGGTGGAGGCAACTGGTGCCCGGTGCCTGGCGCCCGGTCCCCGCCGGGCCATCGGGCCCGGCTCACTTCCTCTTGATCTTGTGCAGCGTGTGCTTGCGCAGTCTCGGGCAGTACTTGTTGAAGCCCTCCTTGAGCTTGTCTGAGATGCCGCCCTTGACGTTGATGGTGGTGCGGTAGTTGAGATCGCCCGTCTCGGTGCACTGGAGCCAGACGTACTCCCGCGCCATCGCCTTCTTCTTGGCCATGTGTCGGCTCCCGGTCAGGCGGCGGGCGGGGGTCCACACCCGTCCGTCGCCGCGTTGTTCGGAAAAGCGGCCCGGGGCTCTCACCGCCGGGCCGATCGGGTTCGCAGAAGCCGCGGCCGTCCGCGGGTTCGGTCGCTTACTGGATCACCTCGGTGACGGTGCCCGAGCCGATGGTGCGTCCGCCCTCGCGGACGGCGAACCGGAGGCCGGGTTCCATGGCGACGGGCTTGCCCATGAGGTCGACCTCGATCTCGACGTTGTCGCCCGGCATGCACATCTCGGCGCCGCCCAGGAGCTGGATAGTCCCGGTCACGTCGGTGGTGCGGAAGTAGAACTGCGGGCGGTAGTTGTTGAAGAACGGGGTGTGGCGGCCGCCCTCGTCCTTGCTCAGCACGTAGACCTGGCCCTTGAACTTGGTGTGGGGGTTGATGCTCTTGGGCTTGCAGATGACCTGCCCGCGCTGGACCTGGTCCTTCTCGATGCCGCGGAGGAGCACGCCCACGTTGTCGCCGGCCTGGCCCTGGTCGAGCGTCTTGTTGAACATCTCGACACCGGTGACGGTGGTGGCGAGCGGCGCCGAGCTCAGCCCGACGATCTCGGCCGGGTCGCCCACCTTCACGACGCCGCGCTCGATACGCCCGGTGGCGACGGTGCCGCGGCCCTTGATCGAGAAGACGTCCTCGACAGAGACGAGGAAGGGCTTGTCGACCTCGCGGGTGGGCTCGGGGATGTAGTTGTCGAGGGCCTCGAGCAGATCGTCGATGGGCTTGCAGATCGCGTCGTCCCTCGGGTTCTCCAGCGCGACGTTGGCCGAGCCGCGGATGACGGGGACGTCATCGCCCGGGAACTCGTACTTGTTGAGCAGCTCGCGGATCTCCATCTCGACGAGTTCGGCGAGTTCCTCGTCGTCGACGAGGTCGATCTTGTTCATGAAGACCACGAGGTGGGGCACGCCCACCTGGCGGGCGAGCAGCACGTGCTCGCGGGTCTGGGGCATGGGGCCCGAGGCCGCATCGACCACCAGGATTGCGCCGTCCATCTGGGCGGCGCCGGTGATCATGTTCTTGATGAAGTCGGCGTGGCCCGGGCAGTCGACGTGGGCATAGTGCCGCTTCTCGGTCTCGTACTCGGTGTGCGAGGACGCGATGGTCACGGTCTTGTTGGCGTCGCGGACGGTGCCGCCCTTGGTGATCTCGGCGTAGGACTTGATCTCGCCCCCGAACCGCGCCGCCGAGCGGGCCGACAGCGCCGCGGTCAGCGTGCTCTTGCCGTGGTCGATGTGACCGATCGTGCCCGTGTTGACGTGGGGCTTGGTGCGCTCGAACGTTCCCTTGGCCATCGCGTGTCCCTCGTGTCTGTCCGCCCGTTTCGGGCCGGCGTTTCGAGTCGTCGGTCGGCGGCGGGGCGCCCCCCGTCGTCATCCCGACATCAATCCGGTGAATCGCGGATACCGACGGTGTGCGCCGCCGACGCCGCGTGCCCCCCGCCGTACGCAGGCGGGGCGGCCGGGCCTGGCTGACCCGACGAACCGTGCCGACCACGAGGCCGGCAGGCAGATCCCAACATTATGCACCCGGTGCGGCTCGTGCCGGGCCGAGCCCGGTCGAATGGGTGCTTGCAGCGGGCCCCGAGGGGGCGACGCCGAATCAGCCGCTGGCGAGACTTGAACTCGCGACCTCACCCTTACCAAGGGTGCGCTCTACCACTGAGCTACAGCGGCGCAGGGAGCCGAGAAACCCCGGTCCCGACGCGATAACCGCCCGGACGAGCCGAGCGGGTCCTGATCGTACCCCCGACGGGGCGGGGGTCAACCAGGATCGGTCGACTGACCGCCCGCAATGGCCCCGATCCGCACATTTGGGGAACATCAGGGCCTGATCGAGGATTGGCCCTGGAATCGGGGTCCGACACCCGCGATGATGAGCCGATCAGAACTTCGCCCAATGGGGCGCCGCCGTCATACGCCACGGCGTCAGCGCCGCTCCGCCAGTTTCGAGGAGACCGAGATGCGTCAATATCCGCAAAGGCCGACCGCCCCCCGGGCCACGCCCGCTCTGCTTCTGCTCGCGGCCGCCGGCTCGACCGCCTCTGCGACATGGTCGATCCTCATCGCCGACACGCGAACGGGAGAGATCGCTGTCGCGTCGGCGACGTGCGTGCCCAACATCGATCTGCGGGAGGAGACGCCCGTGCTGTTGCTGGGGCGGGGCGCGGCGACGGCCCAGTCGGCGGTCGACTCGACCGGCGGCAACCGGGCCCGCATCTTCGAGGGCTTCGCCGCGGGGCTGACGCCCGACCAGATCTTCGCGATCCTCGAGGCGAACGACCCGGGGCACCAGTCGCGGCAGTACGGCATGCTCGACGCGACGGGCAACACGCTGACGTTCAGCGGGACCGACGACGCCGACTGGAAGGGCGGCGTGACCGGGCGGATCGAGGCGGGCGAGCCCGGCCCGGCCGACGACATCGTCTACGCCGTGCAGGGCAACATCCTCACGGGCGAGCCGGTGGTGCTGGCGGCGGAGGACGCGATCCTGAACACGCCGGGCGACCTGGCGGAGAAGCTGATGGCGGCGATGGAGGCAGCCGATGCGATGGGGGGCGACGGGCGGTGCTCGTGCGCCGTGAACGACCCGACGGGGTGCGGCGTGCCGCCCGCCGACTTCACCAACGCCGCCGACGTGGGCTACATGCTCATCGGTCGGCTGGGCGATCGCGACGTGGCGTCGTCGTTTCTCTACGCCGATTCGCCGGCGGCGGCGGTGCGCGTGGCCGACCTGGATGGAGACGGTCGCGACGACCTGCTTGTCTTGCCATCCTTCGCGGGGCCCATCACGTTTGGGCGGAACAGGACGGCGCACGCGGGCGACCCGCTGTCATTCGCGTCGACGCCGATCACGCCCACGATCGCGCAGGTGGCGGCGGAGGGCACGCTCGACGCCGACGGCGACCATGGCCTCGACGTCGCGGCGGTGACGCAGTCGGGCGGGGGGGTGCTGATCCTCTCGAACGGCGACGGGACATTTGCCAACCCGATCATGACCAGCCTTGGCGTGAATGTCTCGGCGGGCGTGCTGGGGCTGTTCGATGCGGCCAACGGGCCGGGTCCAGAGTTCGCGGCCCTCGTGCCGGCGACGGGCGAGCTGCGCACCTTCGGCATCGATGCGGCTGCCGGTGTCACCGCCCTGGCGTCGACGCCGCTCGGGGGCACCTCACCGGTCGATCTGGCGAAAACTCCCGGGGGCGTGGTGGTCGCGTTCTCCGATCGCACGCTGGTGCCGCTGGCGTCCAACGGCGACGGCACGTTCACGGCGGGAGACGCGATCGCGGTGCAGGGCATCCCGATCAACGTGATGGCGGGCGACCTGAACGGCGACGGGCAGACCGACTACGCCTACGCGCGGACCGACCGGCGCGTGAGCTTCGTGCTCTCGGGCCCCGGCGGGTTCACCGAGACCTCGACGCTGCTCAACGCGCCGATCCGCGACGCGGTGATGACCGACCTCGATGGCGACAGCGACCCCGACGTGGGCGTGCTGATGACCAACGGGCGCTACCGCTCGGCGATCAACGACGGCGCGGGCGGGTTCACCCAGCTCGACCAGCGTCGGCTGCTCGACGGCGACGTGCTCAGCGCCGCCGACGTGTCGGGCGACGGGCTGCCCGAGCTGTTCACGTCGAGCGGGCGGGTGCTCGCGGTGACGGTCAATGCGGGTGACGGGCCGCCGCTCGACGAGCGCGGCTTCGCGGGGGGCGACTACTTCCTCGAGCTTAATGTCCGCAACGCGCCCGACCCCGGCTACGACGACCCGGTGCCGCAGCTCCGCGACGAGTTCGACCTGTGGCGCGCCGCCCACACGGGCCTGCCCGACAGCACCAACTCGTACTTCACGCAGGCGCCGGACCGCGTCAACGTGCACGGCAGCGACAGCGGGCCCTACCAGATCGTCATGCAACTGCTCGACTACGAGGGCCATCCCGCGACGGTGGTCGACGCGTCGTCGTTCTCGATCGTTGCGCCGCCGGGCCGGCCCGTGCCGCTCGAGGTCGAGGGCGCGTTCCCGACCGCGGCCGACGGCGTTTGGGTGGTCTCGGCGGTGCCGACGGGCGCCACAGGGCAGACCGAGCTCTGGGTGCGGATCAACACCGATCAGGGCCCGGTGGTCATCCAGCCCGCGCCGGACCTCGTCGCGGGCGTGACCATGGCCGACGGCAACGCGGACGGGCTGCTCGACCTGTCGGACATCGTTGACTTCCTCACGGCGTTCCTCGCGGGCGACCTGTCGGCCGACCTCACGGGCAACGGGGTGCTCGACATGGAGGACGTGAACCTGTTCGTGAGCGAGTTCCTGGCGGGCTGAGTGGCGCTCAGAACTCAGAGCTCAGAACTCAGAACTCGGATCGGAGCCGCGACATGCGCGGACTCCGAATCTGAGTTCTGCTATCTGAGCTCTGCCATCCGAGCCCTGCTCACCCCGCTGGCACGCAGCGGTTCTTCGCCCACGCCCGCAGCATCGCGACCTTCTCGGCCATCGTCACGCTCAGAGGCGGGCTGTTCTCGAGGCACGCGACGATCGATTCGGTGGTGGGCTCTGCATGGGCGGTGAACGCCTCGTGCATCGCGGAGATGACCGCCTGCTCGATCTCGGCGCCGCTGAAGCCCTCGGCCGCCTCTGCGAGGGCGGGCAGATCGAACTTCATCGGATCACGGTGCCGCTTGCGGAGGTGGATCTCGAAGATCTTCTCGCGGGCCTCGTGGCCCGGCAGGTCGACGAAGAAGATCTCGTCGAACCGGCCCTTGCGGAGCAGCTCGGGCGGCAGCGCGTCGATGTTGTTGGCGGTGGCGACGGTGAACACGGGCTCCTCGTGGTCCTGCATCCAGGTGAGCAGCGTGCCGAACATGCGCTGGCTCAGCCCGCCGTCGGTGCTCTGCGAGGCGGCGGAGGCGAAGCCTTTTTCGATCTCGTCGATCCAGAGCACGATCGGGGCCATCAGCTCGGCCTGGTCGAGCGCCTTGCGGAGCCTCGCCTCCGACTCGCCCACGTAGCGGTCGTAGAGCGAGCCCGGGTCGAGGCGGAGCAGGGGGCGGCCCCAGGCGGTCGCGATCGCCTTGGCGCACAGGCTCTTCCCCGCGCCCTGCACGCCCAGCATGAGCACGCCGCGGGGTGGCTTGAGCCCGAACTTCGCGGCCTCGTCGTCGAAGGCGTTCTCGCGCTGCGCAAGCCAGGCCTTGAGGTGGACGAGCCCGCCGACATCGTCGAGCGAGGCGGGGCTCTGGATGTACTCGAGCGTGCCCTCGGCGCTGACCATCCGCCGCTTCTCGGCGAGGATGTCGTTGAGGTCGGTGTCATCGAACACCCGGTCTTCGGCGACCACGTCGCGCACGACCTGGGCGATCTGGCGGGCGGCGAGCCCGCGCAGGTTCTTGACGATCATGCGGTAGGTCTTCGCCCTGAGATCGACGACGATGGGCTTGGCGCGGTGTAGGCTCTTGAGTTCGTCCTTGATGATCGCCTCGATCCGCTCGTCGTCGGGCAGGCTCAGCTCGAACGGCGTCGCGTGATCGCGCACGACCAGCGGCAGCGACGCGGTGGGGTCGATCAGCACGACGTGCCCCCCGATCTCGGCCGCGCGGGCGATGAGCCCGCGGAGCGATCGCATCGCGTGGGGGTCGCCCGCGTGGGCTCCCGCGTCGAACAGGAGCATCATCGTGGGCAGGTCCTGCGAGGAGAGCCAGTAGAAGCCCGCGGCGGGGTTGGTGGTGTCGTCGATCGGCCGGGAATCGGGTCGGAGCCCGTCGCGGACACCTTCGATGAGCGACCATGTCCAGAGGTGCGCCCCGATCCCGCGGGCAGACTCTTCGACCAGCCGGCGGGCCTCGCGCTCCTCGTGGGTGACGATCGAGATTGCCGGGTGGCGGGCTCGGAGGAGCCTCGCGAGACGTTCCTGGTCTGTCGGGTGCCTGGTCATCGCTCGTTCCCGGTCCGGCCCCCCCGTTCTCGGACGCCGGAGTCCGTTCAAGCCTACCGTGGCCGGGACTCCCGGGCCCGAATGTGGTCCGGGAACGGAAGGGATCACCCCGGTGGTTCGAAACGTATCTGTCCGGGTCGGCGGCGCTGACCGCCGCGCGATTGCTGTCGGAGGATGAGCCGTGAACACGCGGAAAGCCGTTTCTGTCTGTCTGCTCGCCGGACTCGCGGTCTCGGCGTCGGCCGAGGTCGTGGCCGTGCCCGTCGCGGGCCGGATCGCGGTGTTCGACCTCGACGCCCCCGGCGCGGTCTCCTCGTCGGCCGTTCGGCTCGACGCGAGGCCATCGGCGATTCGGAACGGGCACATCGCGGCGCTCGAAGGCCACGGGCCCAGGGCGTTCAACGGCGCGTGGACGCTGACCGACCGCGTGCTGATCCGCGCCACAGATGCCGCGGCGGTGGCCCGGGCCATCGCCGGCGACGGGGGGTCACTCGAGCCGGTCCCGGGCGTGCATAGCTGGTTCGCGGTCCGCACGGGCCGGGTCGATACGGCCATCGCGCTCGCCTCGCGGCTGCGGGGCGATCCGGCGATCTCGCTGGCCGAACTGGACGCGGCGGCGCCGATCACCACGCGCGACCTGCCGACCGACAACTACTTCAACCTCCAGTGGCATCTGTACGACACGATCTTCCCCGGCGTCGACGCCCACGTCGTGCCGGTGTGGAACGCGGGGATCACCGGCGAGGGCGTGACGATCTGCATCGTCGAGAGCAACGGCTTCCAGCTCGACCACCCCGACCTCGTCGCAAACGTCAACACCGACATCAGCCCGGCGACCACGTTCCCGTCCTCGCACATGACCTCCGTCGCTGGCATCGCGGCCGCGGCGCGGAACGGGATGGGCGTCGTGGGCACCGCGTACGGAGCCCAGCTCAGCCAGGCCCTGATCGGCGCGTCCTTCCAGACTGCCGCGGCGCTCGGCTTGCACAACGAGATCAACGACGTCAAGAACAACTCGTGGGGCCCGATCGACGACGGCAACATCGATCCGCCCTCGCCTCTGGTCATGGATGCGATCGCCACCGGCGTCGCCGAGGGCCGTGGCGGGCTGGGCGAGGTCTACGTCTGGGCCGGCGGCAACGGGGCGGGGGCGCACGACCGCGTCGACTACGACCCCTATGCGTCGAGCCGCTACACGATCGCCGTCGGCGCGATCGGCGACGACGAGATCCAGTCCGACTATTCCGAGCCGGGCTCGTCGCTGCTCGTCTGCGCCTACTCGAACGGCGGGAGCCTCGGGATCACCTCCACCAACCTGAACGGCGGATACACGTTCTCGTTCGGCGGCACCAGCGCGGCCTCGCCGCTCACGGCGGGCGTCGTCGCCCTCATGCTCCAGGCCAACCCCTCGTTGACCTGGCGCGACGTGCAGCACATCCTCGTTGACACCGCCCGGATGGTGGACCCGGGCGACGAACGCTGGACCCCCAACGGCGACGGGCGGATGGTCAACGAGGCCTACGGGTTCGGCGTCGTCGACGCCAGCGCAGCGGTCGCCCTCGCCCAGGGCTGGAGCACCGTGGCTCCCGAGACCAGCCTCTCAACGGGTGTCATCCCGGTCAACGAGGCGATCCCGGACGGTTCGGCCGACGGTGTCGACCGCACGGTCTTCGTCAACGACAACGTGCGCCTCGAATCGGTCGAGCTCATCATGAACGCCACGACGCTGTACGTGGGCGACCTCGAGATCACGCTCACCAGCCCCGACGGCACGGCCTCCCCGCTCGCGGTGCAGAGGCTGAACGATTCGGGCGACGACCTTATCAACACCGTCTTCACGAGCACGAGACACTGGGGCGAGCTCTCGGGCGGCACCTGGACCGTCCACGTCGCCGACCGCCGCGCCGGCATCGAGGCGACCTGGCAGGATTTCGAGCTGCGATTCCACGGCGTGGCACAGGGCCCCGGCCCGTGCGGGCCGATCGACTTCGCCGAGCCCTTCGGCGTGCTCGACCTGGCCGATCTGAGCGGCTTCGTGGTGGCGTTCCTGACGGGCGATCCATCGGCCGACTTCGCCGAGCCGTTCGGCGAGCTGACGGGTGAGGACATCACCGAGTTTGTCGCGCAGTTCAATCAGGGGTGCCCGTAGAGCGGGCGTTCTCTGAGGGCGCAGAGCCCACGTTCGGTCCGTCGATCGCGCTCAGGGCTCTTCTCCGGGTGAACCCGGGCGTTTCCAGATCTACCCGCGCGGGTCACCCCGCATCAACGCCTCGATGACCGCGCGCTTGTCGTACCTCGTTCCGCACTCGGGACACGGGCCCGACGCGGCCAGCCCGTCGAGGGCGTAGCCGCACTTCGGGCAGTCGGCCGCCACGAGATCGAGCAGTTCGTCGGTAAGCCAGTCAAGGGGCGTGTCGGGCTCGTCGGCTCGGGTGAGCAGCGGCTCGAGAACCTCGGGCCCGTACGCCGCCGCGATCAGGCCGACCACGTCGGCCTCGGCGCCGCAGACCGGGCAATGGTCGATCGTCGCGTCGGCCGGCAATCGCTCGCCGCACGCCGGGCACGCGGGCAGCATCGCCGGATCGAGCCTGGACAGGTCGGGCACGCTCTGCTCTTCCCACCCTTCCTCATACTCGGCGGGCATCGCCTCGAAAAGTTCGATCAGTTCGTGGGCCTCATCGCGCTGCCGCTCGAGCGCGATGGCGACGGTGAACGAGCCCGCGCCGGACCGCGTGGTGAAACCGACGTAGGGCCCGAGGGCCGAGACGTGGTCTCCCACGACCGAGGCGAGCACGCCGTGCCGCAGGAGCCAGGTCGCCGCCTGCCGGGCGCGGATCGGGTTGTCGTAGTGGCGGACGCGGTACATCGAAAGACGGTAGTGCGCACGGGGCGTCGATGAGAAAAGAGCGGGCGTCCAGCTGGACGCCCGCTCGGGCGAGAGAGGGTCACGTGCCCCGGAGAGAGGAGAGTCGTTGATCGACGGGTCTTAGCCGTCGTAGCGGGCGAGGTTGTAGAGGCGCCTCGCGTCATCGTCCTGCGGGTCGAGGCTCATGGCCTTGTCGGCGGCGAAGGCGGCGCCGGTCGAGTCGCCCTCGAGGTAGCGGATCGCGGCGACCATGAACCAGCGGTCGTGGTAGGTGTAGGAATGCTCCTCGTACTGCACCTCGAGCGCGGAGAGTAGCTGGGCAAAGTCGGCCACCGGCACGCCCGCACGGGCCTGCGGCATCCCAGCCCGTACGGCCCGGCGCATCGCCCAGTCGGCCTGGTCGTCCTGCCCGGAGGCCGCCCGCGCCAGCGCGAGCCCGACCTTCGCCGCGGCGTCGTCGGTGCGGTAGGTCACCCGGTCGGTGAAGAACTCGCGGGCCCTTACGAGGTCGCCGGCGGCGAGCGCCGACCAGCCGACGCGGTTGGCGCCGAACGGATCGACGGGGATGTCACGATACACGGGCACCTCACGGACGACCGGCACCTCGCGGACCACCTCACGCACGACGGGCCGCTCGATCACCACCGGGGGACGCGGCGTCGTGTAGCGGGGCCAACTGCGGTAGGCGGGCCAGGTGTCGCATGAGCGGCTCCACGTGTAGCGCGTGGACGGGTAATAGTGCTGCGAGTGCGAGAAGCGGCTCGAGCCCGAGCCGATCGAGAGCGAGAAGCCGTCGCCCAGGTGCAGGCTAAATGAGCCCCGGCCTCGATCCCAGTCGCGATGGTTGTTGTCCGGCCGGCCCCAGTCGCGCCGGTCGTTGTCGCGGCGGGAGTCGCCCCGATCGTTGTGCTGGACACGCGGGCTCGGGGCGTGGCTGTCGCGGTCGTGCCGCGGCGCATCGGCCGCCGTCGCGGCGCCGGCGATCATCAGCATGGTCATCGTCGCGGTGAAGAACTGTGAAGCCCGCATGGTCCACCTCCTTGAGCGTCCGTCCAGATCCCGCCGCTTCCCGGCCCGGTGCCGTTTGGTCGGCGGGATTCAACATGTTGATACACCATCAGAGCGGAAATGTTCCACGCGTGCAACGGGGAAAAGTGAAATCAATGTTTGTAACCGTTTACTTCCGAGTCTGTCCGATAATCACGGCGTTTTGGGCACAACAGCCAAATTCAGACCACACGGTTTTCAGCACTCTGACGCCGGTTCGGGCGGCGTGAGGTCGCGGATCGGCTTGGCCGGCGAGCCCACGCACACCTTCCACGCCGGCAGATCGCCGAACACGCTCGACCGGGCGCCCACGACCGTGCCCTCGCCCACCGTCACGCCGGGCCCCACGAACACGTCGGCGGCGATCCACGCCCTCGGGCCGATGGTGATGGGCTTCGGCGTCAGCGGGCGGTCGGCCCGCTCAAAGTCGTGTGTGGCCCCGCAGAGGTAGGAATACTGGCTCACCGTCGCCCGCCGACCGATCGTGACGCGGTCGACGTCGTAGCAGTCGACGTCGTCCGCGAGGGTGGCGAACGCGTCCATCTCCAGGTTCCACGGGGCCCAGATCTTCACCCGCGGGTAGACGCGTGCCCTGGCGTCGAGCTTTGCCCCGAACAGGCCGAGCAGCAGCCGCCTCCAGCCGAACAGCGGGCGCGGGCTCCAGCGGAACAGCGTGCCCTGCACGACGCCCCACGCCGCCCGGCCGAGCCGGTGCTTGAGCGAGTGGGGGCTGGGGAGCGGGCGGTCGGCCTGGGACATGGGGGCACTGTACCGCGGGGCGTTCAGCCGGCGCGCGACAGGCGGCGGAGTTGGGTCCGCTGGGCCTCCATCGTCAGTTTCCGCAGGCCCAGTTCGAGGTTGCCCGCGTCGTCGCCGTTGAGGCAGAGCAGCCCGAAGCGGGCGCCCTTCGCCAGGGGCTTGACGCTCTTGACCCGGCAGCGGCCCTCGAACTCCTCGCCGCCCAGCGTGAACGACGCCTCGAGCACCTCGCCCAGCTTGTAGCCGCGGTCGCTGAGGAACGCGAAGCCCAGCACGCTCACGTCGGCCACCTTGCACCGCTCACCGCCGACGATCGCCTCATAGTCGGCCAAGGTCACGCCGACGCGGAACATCTCGCGGCTCTCGGCGCTCACCGCGTCGCCGGTGGTCTCGAGGCCGTAGAGAGCGTTCTCGGGCGTGAGCACGATCCGTGCGGGCTGCTGCATGAACCCCTTGGGCCCGTTGAAGAAGACGAGCACGTCGCGGCCCGCGGCGAGGGGGGCCGGGGGTGACTGGTCGGTCTGGAAGCGGAAGAGGATCGCGTGGCCGTCGCCGCCGCACGCGGGCGCGTAGCGGAGCCGGTCGCTGTCCTCGGGTCCCAGGCTGATCCAGAGGTCGTTGCTGACGCGTTGCATGGGTGGTTCCCCTGTCGATGGCATCGGGTGCGGAAGGGGGTCTTCGGTCCGGAAGCGGGGGGTGATTGATGCAACTCACGGGTTTCCAGCCGAAACCCGGGATCGGTCCGAACGCGGCTTCCGAACGGGGCGTTCCTGCCGCTCTCCCCCAAATAGTGGGTATCCACATCGAGCGGGTGTGTGACCGAACCTCGCGCGATCCCGGTCAGGACATCCGGCGGGGGATCGAGGCCGCCAGTTCGTCTCGACTATGGGCAGCCGGCGATGAACCCCGACACAAAGGCGCTGACGTCGGCGAGGTCGAGCACCCCGGTGGGCTCGGCCAGATCGGCGAGCGGATCCCCACCCACAAACGCCCTGGCGAACGCCGAGATGTCCGCGAGGTCGAGGCGCCCATACGGCCTGGCGATGTCCGCGGCGTTGCATGGCGAATCAGCCGGGATGCTGATCTTGCCACTCCCGGCGATGAGGCCGGGGTTCGTTCCGCTGGTGTAGTTGCCCGCCGGCTGCGCCATGCCGTCAATCACGAGCGACCCGATCACCTCAGTCCCCGCGAAATTCAGCACGAGCGCCGGTGTCCCGCCTCCCGAGGCCAACGAAACCGCGGCGTCATCAGCGATGCAGTCAGGCAAGGCTGCGGAGGGGGCGAGTTCCAGCACCGCTCCAGCCTTCACCAGAACCGACGCCGCGTCGAGTCGCCCGCCTTGCGCGAGCACCGTTGTTCCCTTGAGCACCCGGACATCGCCGCTCAGCCGGATATCTCCGCTCAGAACGAGCCGGTGCTTGGGGGCGAACGATACGCTTCGGCCCGCCCTCGCCTCGACGACGTCGCCCGAAACCAGGACATCGCCGTGGCCGCTCCCGTCGAATGTCAGGTCGTCCCAGACGGACACGTCGAAGGCCAGTTCGAGCCGGGTCTGGGGCAAGCCCGTGTACAGGGCGTTCTCTGAGATGCGCGGCGGCTGTCCGTCCAGCGTGTCGACGAACACCAGGGGTAGGCCGTCCAAAGCCACCATCGACCCGTCGCCTGAAGCCTGGCCGAAGTGCTCGATGCTGTTGAGCATCTGCGGGAATCCGGGGCTCCTCTGCAGGTCATTGGTCGCGCGATAGGTCGTGTCCCGGGCGGGGAAGCGGACATGCAGGTTCGCGTATCCGTCAAAGCGAGTCATGGTCGCCACGGGGGCGTCCGCATCGCCGGCCGCCCAGACGCCCGCGTCGCCCCACGCCGCGGCCGCGGCGGTTGAGCGGTAGTCGAACACGTCGAACTGGTTGATCCCGGCGTCTCCCCACCGCAGCCTCTCGTACTCCGCCTCGAAGCCGTTGACCCGCTCGACCAGCATGGACATCGCGTCCGGGTGCAGATCGGTGACCGGCACGTCTTCCTCGAGATTCGAGGCGATGTCGTAGAGCACGGGCTCGTACTGGTTTGACTGACCGTTCTCGATCGTGAACTTCCAGTTCTGGGCGCGAAGGCCGATCCCCCGGGGGATGCCCGAGCTGACCATGATCGCCTGATGCGGTTCGCCCTGGAGCGTGCCGTCGAGGTAGGGCAGCAGGTTGACGCCGTCGCTGACCGCGGGCGGGTCCAGCCCGGCCAGCGCCATGAAGGTCGGCATGAGGTCGGCCGAATCCACCGGGTGGGCGTAGAGCCCGAGCCCGGGCGGGATGCCGGGCCCGGCCATGCACATCGGCACGCGGATGCCGCCGTCGAATGTGTCGCCCTTCATGCCCCGGAGCGGGTCGTTCAGGGCGCCCCGGTCCTCGCGGCCGCCGTTGTCGTTGATGAAGCAGACCAGAGTGTTGGCGAGCATGCTGTCGGCGCGATCCCCATCCGAGTTTGGATCGTCGAGCCGATCGAGGATGGTGCCGACACCGAAATCAAGCGCGACCATCATCGCCGCGTAGGTGCGACGATCACCCTCGAGCCCCGGGATGTGCGCATCGACGTAGTCGAAGTACCTCTGTATCGCCTGGAGCGGCAGGTGCGGCGCCGTGAACGAGAGCACGACGAAGAACGGTCGGCCCCGACCCGTCCGACCGGCGATGAAATTGGCGGCCTCGTCGGCGAGCACATCGGTCGTGTAGGCGTTCACCGGGTACGCGTCCTCGACGTCGATGTCGTCGACGATGTTGGTCTGCGGGTTGAGCGTCAGCTCGCGGAACCGGGTGGTGTAGTCGAAGTTGCTCCCAAAGAAGTAGCTGCGCTGCCCGCCGGTAATGCCGAGGAAGTAGTCGATGCCGTGCCGGGGCGGCAGGTTGCCGGGCGTCACCAGCTGGCCATCGACCACCTCGTCCAGTTCCGTGCCCAGGTGCCACTTGCCGAAGAAGGCCACGTCGTAGCCGGCGTCCTTCATGGCCTCGAAGACGGTCGTGTCCTCGAGCCGCAGTCCTTCGACCACGCCGTTGGTGGGATCGAGATCATCCGCCTCGTCGCCGGCGAACCCGGTCCGCTGGTTGTGCAGGCCGAGGAACATCCGCGCCCGGCTCACCGCGCACTGCTGGCCGGTGTAGGCGTCGCTGAACCAGACGCCCCGGTCGGCGATCGAGTCGATCGACGGCGTCGGGATCGGGCCGCCGCCGAACTCGTTGAAACTCAGGTCGGCCCATCCGGCGTCATCGGAGATGATCCACAGAATGTTCGGCGGTGGATCAAGTGGGGGGGCCGCGGTGGGCTCGATCCGTTGGACCGCCTGATTGGCGGGTTGGGCGGTTCCGACCGCCGAGACGCCCGCCGCGGCCATCGCCGAAACAAGCAGGATGGCCCTCGGAAGCATGAACCCACCTCTCGGACGCGCGACGTGCAGACGCCGCGAACCGACCCTCGTCTCGACCGGCACTCACGCGCCTGTGTTTCGGACCATCGAACGCAGGTCCGGGTCGACCGGAGCACACCGATGCTGACGCCGCCAATCGGCACGGACACCGCAGGCGAGGCTACAGAATCGGCTGCACCCAAACAAGCCCTGAGCCGCAGATCTTGAAAGCGGGGCGCCGTTCGTACCGCACCGGGCCGTCCCGGGTTGTTTCCGGAGCTTCGTCGGCCCTACATCCGCGCGTCCGGGTCGCCCCGGTGCTCGCGGAACCACGCGATCGTCCGCGCCAACCCCTCCTCGAACCCCACCTTCGCCTGCCAGCCCATCAGGTCCTTCGCACGCTGCACGTCGAGGCAGCGCCGCGGCTGGCCATCGGGCTTGGTCGGATCCCAGCGGATCTTCTGCTCGATCGTGGACTCATCCGCGAAGCCGGTGAGCCGCGCGATCAGATGCACCAGGTCCTTGATCGTGATCTCGAAGTTCGTGCCCAGGTTCATCGGCGTCGGGTCGTTCATCTTCTCGGCCGCGGTCAGGATGCCGTCCGCCGCGTCCTCGACGAACAGGAACTCGCGGCTGGCCGAGCCCGTGCCCCAGACCTCGATGAACTCGTCTCCCCGGTCCTGGGCCTCGATGCACTTGCGGATGAGCGCGGGGATCACGTGGCTCGAGTGCAGGTTGAAGTTGTCACGCGGGCCGTAGAGGTTGACCGGCAGCACGTACACCCCATCCATGCCGTACTGCATCTTGTACGCGTCGAGCATCTGCCACGCGGCCTTCTTCGCGATGCCGTAGGGGGCGTTGGTCTCCTCGGGGTAGCCGTCCCAGAGGTTCTCCTCCTTGAACGGAACCGGCGTGAACTTGGGGTAGGCGCAGATCGTGCCCACCTGGAGAAACTTGGCGCCGCGCCCGGCGAACCCGTCCACGCGGGCCTGCTCGATCAGGTGGAGCGCCATCGCCATGTTGGCGTAGAAGTAGCGACCCGGGTTATCGCGATTGGCGCCGATGCCGCCCACCTCCGCCGCGAGGTGGATCACGAGGTCGACCTGCTCGCCCGGGAAGGCGCTCTTATACAGCCTGGCGCACTGGTCCTTCTCGGTGAGGTCGTAGTCCTCGATCAGCGGAACGAAGATGTGGTCCTGCGGCACCCCTCGGGCCTTGAGACCCGCCTGCACGAAATGACCCAGGAACCCGGCCCCGCCGGTGACCACGATCCGCTTGCTCGACCAGTTGAAAGACATGATGATCCCCTCGGTTGCGGGCCGATCATACGGGGACGGAAGGCGTACAGGGAGCATGGGCCGACGCGAGCAGACACACCACCCGGGCCGGGTGCGATCGATCCTGGGATGGATCGTCGTCGCGCCGTGGCTGGCCGGGCTCGCGGCGTGGCTTGTGGGGCGGGCCATCGGCGATCGCCTGCTCTGGACGCAATACCTCGACTGGATCCCGACCGAGGCGATCGTGCTCTCGGGGCTTGTCGTTGTGCTGATCGAGGGGCTGCTGCGGGGGCGGAAGGCCAAGCGGGTGCGGCTGCCGCTGCTGATCGTCGCTGGCCTGATGGCGTGGCTGCTTCTGGGTCAGTGGAGGCTCTACCGCGTGGTGCTCCCGAAGGCCGACGACCCCGAACTCCGCCTCACCTTCATGAACATCAGCTACGGAGCGGCGCACGTCGACCTCGATCCGCTCTTCGACGCCGGCGGCGATGTGGTCGTCCTCTCCAACGTCCACCCTAACCGGATCTCCTTCGAGAAGCTCTACGGCTTCCCGCCCGAGCAACTGCTCGAGCGTGCGACAGGCCTCGTGCCGGGGTCATCGCCGCCGTCGGAAGTCCACCTCGTCAGGCAGGGCGGCTTCTGTGTCCTGTCGCGTTGGCCGGTCCGACGCCGAGCGTCGGCCGCGATCGGGCCCCAGGAGTCCTGGATCAAGGATGACATCGGCGGCGGCGCGGGCATCGCGATGTTCGAGATCGAGACGCCCGACGGCCCCCGGGTCGTCTGGGCCGTCGATATGCCGAGGACGCTCGGCGCGTCGCGGCGCGCCCTTTTCGAAGAGGCGGCACGGCGGATCCGGAAGATCGAGAGCGTGATGGAATCCGACGAGATCGGCCGGTGGCGTTTCGTGAAGCGCCGGGAGAACGATCCGCTGTTCACCCCCGACATCGTGGTGGGTGATTTCAACACGCCGGGGCATGCCTGGTCGGTCTCGCGGTTCTGCCCGGGGCTGCACCCCGCGCGGGCCGACGCCGGGATGGGGCCGACGGGCACCTTCCCCGCGGCTTGGCCCCTGTTCGAGATCGACCTCGCCCGTCTCGCCAAGGGCGTCCACGCGACGGCGACAGGGCGGATCCGCTGCGACGGGGCGCGGCACCTGGGCCTGTGGGTAGATGTCAGGTGACCCGGCTCTGTATCATGAGCGTGTCGATCGTCACGCGTGCGGGGTCGGGGCGTATCAGAGATCAGGCGGGGAGCGAAGTTCCGGATGAGGCCGACATTCATCGTCATCGGCGCCGAGAAGGCCGCGACCACCAGCATCTGCGCCCAACTCGAGCAGCACCCGGATGTCTTCGTCACCGACCCGAAGGAGCCTGGCTTCTTCTCGGCCCACTATGACCGGGGCTGGGGCTGGTATGAACGGCTCTTCGACGGGGCGGGCGAGTGCCGCGCCGCGGGGGAGGGCACAGTGCGGTATTCGCAGGCGACGCTCTATCCGGGCGTCCCCGAGCGGATCGCCAGCGACCTCCCGGACGTTCGCCTGATCTACGTCACCCGCCATCCTCTGGACCGGGTCGAGTCCATGTGGATCCAGTGGCGGTCGATGGGCCACGAGGGCGCGAGCGACGACTTCTGCCGGTCTCTTCAGGAGTCGCCGGGGATGCTGGACGCGAGCAGATACTGGTTCCAGATCAGTGCCTACAGAGAGAGATTCGCCGACGAGCAGATCCTCGTCCTGTTCTTCGAGGAGTACCGCCGCGATCCGGCGGCGACGCTGCGACGCTGCTTCGAGCACATCGGCGTCGATCCCGACGCGCCGATCCCCGATCTCGAGGCCAGAAACGAGTCGGTCGGCAAGCTCGTCGATGGACCCGTCGCAGGCGTGCTCCGCCGCGTACCGCTCATGAGCCGCGTCCGTGACGCGATGCCGCTCGCGATCCGGGACGGCGTGAGGCGCGCGCTCAAGAAGCCTGTCCAGGGCCGGCCCGTCTGGGACGAATCCACGCGGCTCTGGGCGATCGAGCGGGTCGCCGAGGACTGCGCAAGATTCCTTGAACACTATGGAAAGCCGGCCGACTACTGGAATCTCGGCGCGACGCCCGAATCGGCGCGTTGAGATTGTCGAGGCTGGCGAGGGCTCCGAGGCGGCGCGACGCCGGGCCGCTCGGCGTCGACGGGTGACTATCATGACCGCCGCGTCCGACGCGGCACGAGACCGGCTTCTCGGTGGAAACACATGCGGCTTCTGACCATCGTCCGAAACCTCGGCCCGGGCGGAACACAGCGATCCGCCCAGTCCCATGCGGAGTGCTACGCCGACGCGGGCGTCGATTCCGCCGTCTTCGCCTACGAGGCGGGCGGGCCGAGGCTCGAGCAGCTGCGCGGGCAGGGGATCGAGGTGTTCGTCGCCGACGAGACGACCCCGGGCGAGGCGCTGCGCGCCGCCCTCGCGTGGCGGCCCGACGCGGTGCATGTCCATCGCCCCGGGTTCGCCGACCCGACAACCGACGAGATCCTCGCGGCTCTGCGGGACGCCGGCACGAGGGCGGTCGTGGAGACCAACCACTTCGCCAGAGCCGACCGGAGCCCTCAGCGCCGTCTGATCGACGTGCACGTGCAGCTGTCGAGGTGGTGCCTGTGGCAATGGCACCGCCGCTGCCGGGGGCTCTCGCCCGCGCCGGTCGGCATCGCCATGCCGCACATCATCCGTGCCGATCGCTTCGGCCCCGTCGCCGCCGACGCCCGGGCGTCGTGGCGCGCCGAGCACGGCATCCCATCCGAGGCCGTGGTCTTCGGCCGAGTGGCCCAGCCCCTCGGCCCGAAGTGGTCCCGCGTCCTTTTCGAGGCCTTCGGCGAGGTCGCCCGCGAACGGGACGATGTCTGGCTCGTCACCGTCGGGCTCGCCCCGACGCTTCACGCCGCAAGAGACCGCCTGCCGGAGTCCATCCGCCGGCGGATCGTCTCGATCGACTTCCTCCACGGCGATGCGGCCCTGCGGGCCTGCTACGGATCGATCGATGTCTTCGCGCACGCCGCGAAATGCGGCGAGACGTTCGGGATGGTGATCTGCGAGGCGGCGCTCGCCGGCGTCCCGACCGTGACCCTCAGCACGCCGCTCAGGGACAATTCACAGATCGAGGTGGTCGGTCACGAGCGGGGCGGGCTTGTCGCCGGCGATGGCCGGTCCTTCGCCGACGCCATGCGGCGGCTCGCCCGAGAGCCCGAGACGCGAGTCAGGCTTGGCCACGGCGCCGCCGATTGGGTGCGCCAGCACTGTGACGGCCGGCTCCTCACCGGGCACCTGCTCGGTGTGTTCGACGCCGTTCTCAGCGCCGATCGTCGCGAACAGATTCCCGGGAAGATCGCCGAGATCCCGGGGCTCACACGCGGTGCGTCGACCGCGCAGCTTATGGAACTCCTTGCCCCGGTGCCGGGCGCGAACGCGCTGCGGGATCGCGCGCTGCTGGCCGCGTCCACCGTGCAGGCGGCGGGACGGATCAAGCAGCGGCTGATGGCCGCGCTGGGACGCGGCCCTGGCCGATAGCCCCGGCATGGTTGACCCAGATCGCCTACGCGGGTCGAACGCGGGGCTCGACCCACAGCCGGCGTGCTATGCCTCAAGTGCGGCCCGTCGGCCGGCGCGACGCTTCAGCAGCCTGGTGAGCCGCCGCACGATCTCGAGCGTTGCTTCGCGCTCGAACAGGTAGATCAGCGGTGTGTAGACAGCGGCGACGACCGCGACGACGACCGAGGCACGGGCCAGGTTCCACATCACGCTGTGGCTCGGCAGAGCGCTCGCCGCGAACCAGCCCGCCATGCAGGCCCCGATGCTGAGGATCGTCGGCGCCGCGAACACCCGGAGCGTGCTGCGGATCGGCGCCTCGCCGCCCCAGAGCGTGACGATGACGTGCAGCAGGCCCGACACAACGAACGCGGCGGAGACCGCGACCGCCACGCCGATGGCGGTGGAGAAGATCGCGGCCGTGACCGCGAACGCGACCACGGCGAACGCAAAGCCCCACGTCAGCTTCGAGTAGACGGCGAACCGGCCCTGCGAGCGGAGCATCGCCGAGCAGATCGGGATCATCAGCCTGGGCGCCATCCCGACGCTGAGCACCACCACGTAGGGGATCGTGGGGTGGAAGCGCTGGGGGAGCAGAGCCAGAATGGTGGGCGCCGCCGCCGCGCCCTGGAGCAGGCAGAGCGGGAAGCCGACGATCGCCAGCATGCGCATCGCCTGGATGAACGCCCGCCGGTGACGCTCGGCGTGGTCCTTGATGCTCGAAAGCGCCGGGAAGAGCACGATGTCGAAGTTCCGCCCCAGCAGCATCACCGCCTGGCTCGAAATCTGGAACGCGTAGTAGTAGTGACCCAGAACGGGGCTGTTCGGAAAAGTGCGGCCGAGCGTCATGTAGTCCGCCTGGTACGAGATCGTCCGCGCCACGTCCGCCCCGATCAGCCGGGTCGAATCGCCCAGGATGTACCGCCAGCGGCGGAGCTGCGGATCACGCCGCACACGCGGCCTGATAAGCCACCACATGTACGCGGTCCGCAGGAAAGCGATCAGGAGCATCGGGAGCACGAAGCTGAGCGGCCCGAGCTCGGCCCACGCGTAGTACACCGTCAGCACCATCTGCAACGTGTTGTTCACCGCCTCGATCGTCGCCCCGAGCTTGAAACGGAGCTCCGCGTGGAGGATCGCGGTCGGTACCTGCCCCAGCGACTGGAACAACGTCGTGAGCGCGAGCACGAAGAGCAGCGGGTACAGCGCCCTGTCGCCGCCGTAGAACCAAACGACCGCGGGCGAGATGACCACAATCAACAGCCCGCCTCCAACCCCCATGGCCGCGCTCATCCAGACGGCCGGGTTGATCCACTTCTGCATCCCGGCCTGGCGGTGGATCAGGATGTCACGCAGACCCGCGTTCTTGAGCACCGAGACAAACTGGTGGACGGTGACCGCGAGCGCGAACAGCTTGAAGTCTTCGGGGAAGAGGAGCCAGGCCAGCAGAACCTGCCCGCCCAGCCGGACGAACCGCACCCCGAGCGTCTGCGCCACCATGAACACGAAGCCGACGGCGGCCTTGTCGCCGAGGTTGCCCCCGCCGGGCTTGCCGACCTGGGGCGAGCCGCTCGGGGGCGCCGCCGCAGTGTCCAACCCGCTGGTCATCGGCAGGCCCCGATCCGCGACAACCAGGCCGCGTGGTGCGAGAACGACGCCGACCCGGCGCCCCATCGCGAGCACACGAACGTCGGCTTCACAGTGACCATCGTGCTCCCCTCCACGCCAGGCAGGTCAGGATGGAACTCGGATCAGACGGCTCCGGAGAGTTCGGGCTCCGCGTAGGCCATCTCGTACGAATAGGCCAACTGGGCCTCGACCACCTCGTGGTGTGTGCGATAGTAGATCTTCGAGAGAACCATAAACCACCAGAACGGCGCCCCCGAGATCGCGTAGTTTCCCTGCTTGAACGACAGCACGAGCTGGTACAGGCATACGCCGACGAGAATCGCCGCCGTGGCCAGGTCGTCCGGATAGTCGCGGCACATCTTCAGCAGCCCCACCGCCGACTTGACGACGAAGAGCATCAGCAGCCCGAGGATCGCGACCCCGATCAACCCGTTCTCGGTCAGCACCTGGGCGGGCATGTTGTGGATGTACGGGGGCTGCTCGTGCCCCCAGTACGTCAGGAACGACGATGTGCCCAGACCCTGCAGGAGGTGCAGCGGGCTCGACAGGTAGGCGTCGAGCAGGGTCTTGATCATCAGCCAACGCGTTCCAACTCCAGAGTCAAGCGCCGCCTGGTCCCACCGGCCCGCGGCGTCGGACGTGGTCACCAGTGAGAGCACCGCGAAGCCGACCGACACCACCACAAACCCCGCCACCGACACCGTGACGAACTGCACGAGGTTCTTGATCTGCCGCGCGAACGGGAACATCAGCAGCGAGATGCCGCACGCGCCGAGCAACTGCCCGCGAGAGCCCGACAGCATCGCGATCGCCAGGCCCGCGCCGAGCGCCGCCAGCCTGGCGAGATTGCCGAACAGGATGTGCTGCCCCGGCTTGTGGAGCACCGCGATGATCGCGATCGTTCCCCCGAGCGTCGCGGTCGCCAGCGGGTTCTGGATCTCGTTCTCGGCCCCCGCCACGCTCTCGATGCCAAGCCGGCCCCCGTGCATCGCCGTGCTCGGGCTCGTGAGGATCAGCACGACGATCAACGCGCCGAAGATCAGCATCGGCGTGATCAGCTTGCGGAAGTCGGAGAGGTCGTTGATCAACAGGCCGGGGAAGACCAGGAACAGGCCGAGATAGGGAAGCGCCCGGACCAGATCGTCGGTCCCCTTCTGCATGTCCGGCGTGTACCCGACCCCGATCAGCGCCCACAGGTACAGAAGCGCCGTGAGAATCGAGACCGGGTTCAGATAACACTTGAACGGCCGCTTGCCGCCCATGAAGGCCGCCGCCGCGCCAACCACGGCCAGGCCGCCCACCAGCAGGTTCAGGAACTTGCCATGGGTGACGAAGAAACTCGAAACGGTCGTCAGCAGCTGCTCGAGTGGGTAGAGGATCACCACGAACAGGATCGCCCACCGCGGCTTGAACAGCGTGTAGATCGAACCGAAGAACAGCCCCGCCAGCGCGACGGCGAGGATCACCGAGTTCATGCCACCGCTCCCTGCGCCATACCCACGCCGCCCTTACTGATCGTGCCCCACGAACTCGGGCATCTCGTGCCCCGCGTCCCGCAGCGTCTTCTCGCGGCGGGACAGCTCGAGGTCGGACTCGACCATCATCGCCGCCAGTTCCTCGACGCTCGTCTCGGGCTCCCACCCGAGCCGCTGCTTCGCCTTCGACGGGTCGCCCAGCAAGAGCTCAACCTCGGCCGGGCGGAGGTAGCGGGCGTCGAACTCCACGTGGTCCTCGAAGCTCAGCCCCGCGTGCTTGAACGCCATGTCGGCGAACTCGCGCACCGAGATCGTCCGCCCCGTCGCGATCACGTAGTCGTCGGGCTCCTCCTGCTGGAGCATCATCCACATCGCCTCGACGTAATCGCCGGCGAATCCCCAGTCGCGCTTGGCGTCGAGGTTGCCCAGGTAGAGCTTGTCCTGGAGGCCCAGCTTGATGCGGCCCACCGCGCGGGTGATCTTGCGCGTCACGAACGTCTCGCCGCGGCGCGGGCTCTCGTGGTTGAACAGGATGCCGCTGCTCGCGTGCATGTCGTAGCTCTCGCGGTAGTTGACCGTGATCCAGTGCGCGAACACCTTCGCGCACGAATAGGGCGAGCGCGGGTGGAAGGGCGTCGTCTCCTTCTGCGGCGTCTCACGCACCTTGCCGAACATCTCGCTCGACGAGGCCTGGTAGTAGCGGATCTGCTTGCCGCAGCGCTGCTGCTGGTCGCGGACGGCTTCGATGAGCTTCATCGCGCCCATCGCGACGGTGTCCACGGTGTAGATCGGCATGTCGAACGAGACTCGGACGTGGCTCTGCGCGCCGAGGTTGTACACCTCGTCCGGCTCGACGTCCGAGAGCAGCTTCGAGAGCACGTTGGCGTCGGTGAGGTCGCCGTAGTGCAGCTTGAGCTTCGCCCCGCTGATGTGCGGGTCCTGATAAATGGGGTCGATGCGCTCGGTGTTGAACGAGCTGGAGCGGCGGATGACGCCGTGCACCTCGTATCCCTTGCCCAGCAGGAACTCGGCGAGATAGCTCCCGTCCTGTCCGGTGATGCCGGTGATCAGGGCACGCTTGGGCTTGACTTGCGACATCGAATCGACTCCTGCTCCCGGGTGCATCGTCGTGACACCCTGAATCTGCAAACCCCAAAACAGGGGGCATCCATCGACCGACACAGCACCGGCTCGATGTGAGACCGTGTTCCCATCCGGTGTCGGCCACCCGGCCGGACGGGTTGAGACGCACTCCCCTTCCTCCCGCATCGAAGAGAAGAGCCAACACTACGCCGCCTGGTGTGGTGAGTTCATCCGGGCGGCACCCTGCACCATCTATCGCCCGATCCGGTCCCAATGCTCCGGCCAGAGTGTGCGGAGTGGCGTGTCGACCCCCTCCTGCACCTCCTTGGGTGTCGTCACCGGCTGCTCGGCCCGGAACTTCTGCACCGTCACGCCCGCGAGCATCAGCCCCAGCACCACGGGACCCGACCAGCGGGCGAAACGGATCAGCCCCCCCGGCTGCTCCTCCGGCCGGATCGCCAACGCCGACATGATCGCCGTGCTCATCAGCAGCATCGGCTCGTGATATCGCTGCCAGGCGTTGTGGATCATCGAAACAGCCGCGGCGAAGCCGACCAGGGCCGCGAGCATCACCCACCTGTTCCGGGCCTCCATCGCCGCCAACCACGCCGCCACCATCGCCGCCCCCGCGGGCGCCAGCACCAGCAGCAGCGCGTTCGTCCGGCCAGCGATCGTGGGGAACTTGCGGGCGATGTTCCAGAGGCCGCTGTACCGCCCGGCGTCCATGTCGTACGTGGTCGCCGGCCCGACGATCAGCGCGATCCCGACCAGCACGGCGATCCCGACCATCCACGGCTTGGTGCGGAGCAGATCCCAGCCCGGCATGAGCCAGAAGCCCGCGTGAAACACCCCGATCACGGCGATCTCGGCGAGCAGGAACCCGGGCGTCGCCGGATTGCCGCCCTGCATGTAGTTCTGGTAGAGCGGGACGGTCAGACCCCCGCCCCAGATGTGGCGGAACCAGAGCAGCACGAGGATAGCGGGCGCCGCCGCGACGAGCGCGAGCACCAGCCGACGCAGCCTCGATACGATCCCCTCGAACAGGGAGGCAATCTCCCCGATCACCCCAACTCGGGGCGCGAACCGGTCGCCCAGCCACGCCGCCGCCCAGAGCACGCCAGCCGTCCAGAGGTGGCTCTGTCGGGCGAGCACGAGCGCGAACAGGACGGCGCCGCCCCCCATGAGCGTCACCCGGTCGAACCTCGGTCGCAGGGCGATGACGAGCATCGCGAGCACGCCGAGCCAACCCGCGTTGTCGGGAAGCAGGAACGTCCCCGCGGAGAAGACATAGAGCGACCCGGCGAGGCCCAGTCCCAGAACCGCGGCCAGGACGGCCCCGATCCTGGGGGTGAGCCACCGCGTGAACAACGCGAGCAGCCCCACCGTAAACAGGGAGCCGGCAAGCTGGAGCACGATGGGCGAGGTCGAGACCGTCCGGGCGACAACCGCGAGCACGAGGTGATAGCCCGGGGTCGTCGCCGAGAGGTAGTTCGAGACGTCGGGCGTCGGGAGCTGCTCGGCGAACCGGAGGATCGCGGGCTCGTGGAAGTTGATCTGGTCGAACCGGCCCCGCCCACGTTCGCACTGGGTGACGATGAGCGGCACGGCCGCGGCGACGAAGGCGCCGACCACGAGCATCGTGGGCCAGAGCGGTGTTCGACTTGGAGCTTGTGTGGCGTCGTGCTGGCGTGCGTTCACGTTTCGCGGCTCCGGAGCCGATGTTCGGGGGATCTGGCCCTGGTCAGGGTATCCTGACATCGAATCGGCGATCAGGGTCCTGTGTCCCCGCCGCGGCGGGGCGACGGAGTGTTGATGGCGATCGTCAGGAATCCCAGATCGGCCAGACCGGGCCCGGACCGCAACCGGTCGCTCGCGGGCGCCTCGATTTCGGGGGCGCTGTGATGGAAGATGCCGCGGTCGATGCCGCCCGGGTGCCGTTGTGGCGGGGGCTGATCAAGCTGGCGAGGCCGGCGCAGTGGTCCAAGAGCGCCTTCGTCGCGGTCGGGCCGGCGTACTGGCTGGTCGACCACGCGCCCGACGACGCGGCTCGGTTCGCGGCCAACGTGCTGCTCGCCTGCGTCGCGTTCGCGCTGGCCTCGAGCGGCTGCTACGTCTTCAACGACCTCGCCGACGTGGAGGAGGACCGCCGCCACCCGCGCAAGTGTCGCCGACCGATCGCGTCCGGGGTCGTCCCGGTGCCGGTCGCGAAGTGGTACGCCCTGGGGCTGTTTGTCGCGGCGGGGGTGCTGGTCCTCCTGATCGGGGCCGAGACCGCGTGGCTCTGCGGTGTGCTGCTCGCGGCGTATGTCGCCAACGTGATGGCTTATTCGGCGGGGCTCAAGCGGGTGGTGATCGCCGACGTGATGAGCCTGTCGATGGGCTTCGTGCTCCGCGTGTTCGGGGGCTGCGCCGCGATCGGCATCGCTCCCACCACGTGGCTGCTCAACGTCGTGCTCTTCCTGAGCATGACGCTCGCCTTCGGCAAGCGGCTGGGCGAGCGGCGATCGATGGGTGGCGACGCGTCGAGCATCCGGGGCGTGCAGCAGCAGTACTCTGATGACCTGCTGCGGATGGCCCTGGTCGTGACCGCGGTCGGCACGCTGCTGACCTACGCGGGCTATGTCACCACGCGCGAGGCCGACTTCACCTGGTACGGGTTCAACTGGCTCTGGCTCAGCCTGCTGCCGGCGACCTACGGGTTGCTCCGTGCGATCCTGCTCCTCGAACACGGGAAGTACGACGACCCGACCGACCTGGCGGTGTCCGACCGACCCTTCCAGGCGTCGGCGCTGCTGTTCGGCGTGCTGATGATCGCGCTTTGGTTGGTGCGTCGGGGTTAGGCGGCCCGATAACCCTGTTCGAGTGGTTCCGAGAAAACTGTGCCGCTCACGCTTGCAAGTGCTTGCATCCCAACGTCCGAAAGCGTGTAGTAGGTGATACCGTGCGGGCCGGCCGGGGTGGTGGAACCCCGTGCCTCCCGATCGCACCGCCACGACCGGAATGGACTTGGGCCCGAAAACGTTGACGGATCCGGTATTGTGGCCCGTCCCGTGTGGGACGTCAGAGTGGTGAAGCCGAGCCGAGCGGCGGGCGGGGAGCCCGCATCTCGGCCCGGTCTCGAGGTTTTTGGAGCACGCACATGGCAGAGCAGCGCAGAGGATGGGACGTGACCCGGAGGGGTCGGATCATGTTGGCGACCGTGGCTGGGACCACCGTCGCGCTGTCGGCGGGGATGGCCCCGACGGCGGGCGAGACGCCCGCGACCCCGGCCGCCCAGGACGGCACGCAGAACCTCGACTTCGGCGCGATCCAGCGCATGATGAACGGGGGCGGCGGGCGCGAGGGCAAGGCCGACAAGGGGGCCGACTGGGACAAGCTGAGCGAGGGGTACGAGCACGTCGTCTCGACCACCGACGGCTCGGGGTTCTATGACGTCTGGGTCAATCACGAGACCGGCGACATGCTCGCCGAGCTGCCCCGCGGCTTCGAGCGGCAGAAGCACTTCTTCGCGATGACGGTGGCCGGCGGCGAGGAGTTCGCGGGTCTCCAGGCGGGCGATCAGTACGTCTACTGGAAGAAGTACGGCGACGATCGCCTGGCGCTGGTGTCGCCGGAGCTGGGCATCCGCTCGACGGGCGAGCAGACGAGCAAGGACTCGGTGAACATGCTGTTCACCGACCGCGTGATCCTCGACGTGCCGATCCTGGGCAAGGGCCCGAGCGGGCAGCCCGTGATCGACCTGGACAATCTGCTCGTCAACAACGCGCAGACGTTCTTCGGGCGCTCGGCGCGTGGTCTGCAGTCCAATCTCAAGGAGATCGCCGAGGCCAAATCGTTCCCCGAGAACATCGAGATCGCCTACACCGTGCCCGATGCATCGGGCCGGCTGAAGACGTTCCACTATTCGATCAGCCACATCCAGGGCTCGCCGGGCTACCACCCGCGCGAGGCGGACCAGCGGATCGGCTACTTCACGACGAGCTACGAGGACTACGGGAAGTACAACTGGGACGACGTCGACACGCGGTACATCAACCGCTGGAACCTCGAGAAGGCCGACCCCAAGCTCAAGATGAGCCCGCCGAAGGAGCCGATCGTCTACTACGTCGAGCACACGGTGCCGGTGCGGTATCGGCGGTATGTGCGTGAGGGCATCGAGTACTGGAACGAGGCCTTCCGGAAGATCGGGATCGACGGCGCGATCGAGGTGCGCTACCAGGACAAGACCACCGGCGCCCACATGGACAAGGACCCGGAGGACGTCCGCTACAACTTCATCCGCTGGCTGAACAACAACGTCGCGACGGCGATCGGCCCGAGCCGGGTGAACCCGGAAACGGGCGAGATCCTCGACGCCGACGTCGTGCTGACCGACGGCTGGATCCGCGTGTTCAACTACCGCTGGTACGACATGCTGGGCGACCTGGCGACCGAGGGCTTCGGGCCCGAGACGATGGCGTGGCTCGACAAGAACCCGCAGTGGGACCCGCGGGTGCGCTTCGCCAGCCCGGGCGAGCGCGACAGCGTGATCCAGCAGAACCGCCGGCGGGGCGTGACCCGCTACGCCGGCCACCCGGCGGCGTCGGTCGATCCGACGCTGCTCGGCGACGACGAGTTCGACGGGCTTTCGGGCCGCGTGAGCCAGGTCTCGGGCCGGTGTGACGCGGCCGAGGGCAAGGCGATGCAGCTCGCGATGGCGCGGATGGATCTCGACCTGCTCGGTGCGATCGCGCCGCTGGTTCTCTCGGAATCGAAGGGCGACAAGGCGCCCGAGATCCCCGAGGAGATGCTCAAGAAGATCAAGGAGGAGCTCGAGAAGAACCCCGATCTGATGGCGATGGTGCCCGAGAAGTACCGCGGGATGCTCGACGCCGAAGCCACCGATGACTCCGAGCCCGCCGCCGCGGACGAGCCCGAGCCCGAGGGCGACGGCGACAACCCGAAGCTCGAGCAGGGCGACATGATCGACGGTGTCCCCGAGGAGTTCGTGGGCCCGATGCTCGCCGAGCTCGTGTCGCACGAGGTGGGCCACACGCTGGGCCTGCGGCACAACTTCAAGGGTTCGAGCGCCTACACGCTCAAGGAGATCAACAGCGAGGACTTCAAGGGCAACACGCCCTGGTCGGCCTCGGTGATGGACTACAACGGGATCAACATCTTCATGCCGCTGCCGGACGGCTCGACCGGCTCGGCGCAGGGCGACTACAGCTCGATCAACATCGGGCCGTACGACGAGTGGGCGATCGAGTACGGCTACACGTCGGACGACACCAAGAAGGTGCTCGAGCGCGTGGGCGAGCCGGGGCTCGACTACGCGACCGACGAGGACACGTGGGGCCCCGACCCGCTGGCCCGCCGCTACGACCTCTCGAAGTATCCGATCGACTACGCCCGCGACGTGATGCAGCTCGTGACGCACATCCGCGGCATCCTGATCGACAAGTTCGTCAAGGACGGGCAGAGCTGGTCGCGCGCCCGCCGCGGCTACGGCATCACGCTGAGCCAGCAGATGCAGGCCGTCTCGATGATGGCCAACTGGGTCGGCGGGGCCCACGTCTACCGCGACAAGAAGGGCGACCCGAACGGGCGCAAGCCGATCGACGTGGTCGACGCGGCCCAGCAGCGTGAGGCGCTTCAGTTCGTGATCGAGAACACCTTCAGGGACGAGGCCTTCGGGCTCACGCCCGATCTGCTCGACCACATGACGGTCGACAAGTGGTGGGACGTGGGCGGCATGGGCACGATCTTCACCGACCCGACCTACACGGTGCACGACACGGTGCTCAACGTGCAGGCGTCGGCGATGACGATGCTCATGAACCCCGACACGCTGCGGCGGGTGTACGACAACGAGTACATCGTGCCGTCCGACCAGGACGCGCTGACCCTCGCCGAGTTGATGGGCGACGTCACCGACGCGGCGTGGACCGAGCTCGACGAGCCCGACCACGGGCGGTTCACCGACCGCAAGCCCATGATCTCGAGCATGCGGCGGAACCTCCAGCGCGAGCACCTGCAGCGGCTGATCGACCTCACCGTCGCCGACAACACCTACGACGCGGCGAGCAAGCCCATCGCGACGCTCGCGGCGATGCACCTGCGTGACATCCAGGGCAAGGTCGATTCGGTGCTCAAGGACGCGGGCCGCCTCGATCCGTACAGCCGGGCCCACCTGCAGGACGTCAAGGCCCGCATCGCCCAGGCGCTGGACGCGCAGTACATCACCAACATGCCCGACTTCGGCTCGCTGATGATGCCGTCTGTCCTCTTCGGGCAGGACGCGCAGAAGGGCGAGTGAGTCGCCCGCGGGTGAATCGATGACTTCAGGGGCGGCCCGACATGGGCCGCCCTTTTTCGTAGGACCGCCCGATTCAGAGCGTGGAGCGCCGGCGGCACGATTCCCGTGGCGCCGGGCGTGGGGCGGAATCGTGTCGCTGGCGCTCCACGCTCTGGAAGCGGGGATACGCGGGCTTGTGGCGCTCTATCCTGCTCGCGATGGCCAAGCGTGAAAGCCCGGCGAGGCAGGCCGAGGCGATGATCAGGGCGGGGCAACTGGATCGGGCGCGCGCGCTGCTCGAGCGATCGCTCCGCCAGAAGCCGGGCGACCCGGGGGTCAACAGCCTGCTGGCCCGTGTGCTCATCGCGGCGGGCGAGTTCGAGCGGGCGGTCTACCACCTCGAGCGCGTCGTGGCGGCCCGCCCGAGCGACGCGATACCCGTCGCCGCTCTCGCCGAGCAGTTGCTCGATCTGGGGCGTTTCGATGAGGCCGAGCGGGCGGGGGCGAGGCTGCTCGACCTGGGCGCCGACGCGGCGGGCCCCGCGGGGGCGATCTCGTCGATCATGCTGAGCCACGATCGGCACCGGATGGCGCTCGAGCTGGGCGAGTGGGCCCACGAGCAGGCGCCGGAGGATGCGCGGATCGGGGGCTACGCGGCCGCGGCGAGGGCGTTCGTGGGCGATCACGCGGGGGCGGCCGACGTATTGCGGGCCACGGCGGCCCACCGGGCGACGCACCCCGATCTCCAGCGCGACACGCTGCTGCTCATGCTCTACTGCCCGCAGTTCAGCCCGCAGGAGGTATTCGAGGCCCATCGGCTGTACGGCGAGCTGAAGGCGGAGCACACGCCCGCGAGGCCACCCGCGATCCGCGACCCCGATCCGGATCGCCCGCTGCGGGTGGGGTACATCTCGCAGGACTTCCGCAACCGCTCGGCCGGGCACTTCATCGAGG
This sequence comes from Phycisphaeraceae bacterium, assembly GCA_023898685.1. Classification (GTDB taxonomy): domain Bacteria; phylum Planctomycetota; class Phycisphaerae; order Phycisphaerales; family UBA1924; genus UBA1926. The sequence goes on along the minus strand of CP060234.1, from coordinate 782,020 downwards.
GGATCGTCGAGCACCATGACCGAGCCGCGGTGGAGCCCTGGTGCTATTCACATCGGCTTCGCGTGGACGAACTGACCGAGCGGGTGCGTGCGTACGCGGCGGGGTTTCGCGAAATCCACCGGATGACCGACGAGATGGTCGACCGGCAGATCCGGTCCGACGCGATCGACATCGCGGTCGACCTGACGGGGCACACGGGGCTCAACCGCGTGGGCGTGCTGGCGGGCAAGCCCGCCCCGGTGCAGGCGACCTATATGGGCTACGCCGCGACGACGGGGCTGGGGGCGATCGACTACCGGATCGTCGATGCCCACACCGACCCCGCCCCCGAGGCCGACGTACTGGCGACCGAGCGGCTGATCAGGCTCGACCCGTGCTTCCTCTGCTACACGCCCCCGCCCCACGCGCCCGGCGTTTCCCCATGCCCCAGCGAGGCGGCGGGGTGGGTGACATTCGGCTCGTTCAACACCTTCGCCAAAATCACCGACGAGGCGGTCGCGGCGTGGGCCCGGATGCTGGGTGAGATCCCGGGCTCCGGTCTGCTCGTCAAGAACGCGGGGCTCAAGGACCCCTGGCTGGCCGAGCGATTCCGCGAGCGGTTTGGGCGGCTGGGCGGCGACGCGTCGCGCGTCGAGCTGCTGGGCGAGACGCCGACGGCCGCCGAGCACATGGGGCTCTACGCCCGCATCGACGTGGCGCTCGACACGTTCCCCTACAACGGCACGACGACGACGCTCGAGGCGATGTGGATGGGCGTGCCCGTCGTGACGATCGAGGGCGACAGCCACGTCTCGCGCGTGGGCGTGAGCCTGCTGCGCAACCTGGGGCTGGACGACCTGATCGCTCCGGACGCCGATGGGTATGTCGGGCGGGCGGTCACGGTTGCGAGGGACATCGAGCGGAGGCGCGCGCTGCGGGGAGAGCTGCGCGAGCGCGTCCGCACGCGGCTGTGCGACTTCGGCTCTTTCGTGCCCAGGCTCGAGGCGGCGTATCGGGAGATGTGGCGGAGGGCGGTCGCGCCACGCACCGACTGACCCGCCTCAACCCGCGCCGTCCCCTGAACGTTGCTTCGCCAGCTTCGCCTTGAACTGCTCGAGGTTGTCCTTCTTGATCGGGAAACAGCGAATGTCGAGGATCTCGTTCATCGGCAGGTTGGCCTCGCCCCGCCCCCGCGCCTCCTCGGCGAGGATGCGCACCGCGTGGTAGCCGTAGTTGTACGGGTCCTGGGCCATGCTCGCGTAGATCTGGCCGTTCTCGATCGCCTCGAGGGTCTCGTCGGTGTAGTCGAACCCGATCACGACCACGCCGTCGATCTTGCCCGCCTCGGTTAGGGCCTCGACCGCGGCCGGGCCGTTGTAGGCGTAGAGGCCCACGATGCAGTTGGGCGTCTCGCCTGACGCGAGCAGGTCGACGATGTTCTGCTTGGCCTGCGGCGCGTCGTTGTTGTCGACGAGCGTCTTGACGATCGTGTACCTGGGCCCGGCGAGCGGCTGGCCCATGGGCTCGGGCGGGCGGCCCGGGCCGAAGGAGCGCTCGAGCAGCTCGTCGATCACGCCCTGCCGGCGGAGGCGGCCGTTCTCCTTGTCGAGGCTGCCGATCGCGATGACGACGGTGCCCCCGTCGGGCAGCGCCTCGCGGACGAGTTCGGCGCACTGCCGGCCGGCGGTGTAGTTGTCGGTGCCGACGAAGCACATCCGGCCCGAGTTGGGGCTGTCCGAATCGAACGTGACGACGGGGATCTTGCGCCCGATCTCGCGGAGCACCGGCGACTGGCGCACCGCGTGCAACGGGCTCACGGCGATGCCGCTGACGCCCTTGGCGGCGAGCTCATACAGGATCTTGGTCTGCTCGGGCTCGCCCCCCTTGGCCTGGTAGACGTCGACCACCGCGTCGTAGTGCTTCGCGGCGTCCTGGGCGCCGAGGATCGCGTCGTTCCAGTAGGGGCTCTCGGCCGAGGCGACCAGGGCGATCGTCGGCGGCGGGGCGAAGGCGCCGGTCCGCCAGAGCGTCGCCCCCGTGAGGACCACGAGCAACAGGACGATCAGCCAGAGGACCAGGCGGGGGGTGTCGGAACGATGCGGCGCCATGTCGTGTCTCCGTGCGAAGACCGTTGAGTCGGCGAGTGCGACAAACAGAGATTGTATCAGATTCCGGGGATACCCGGGCGGGCGGCCGGCGGCCCCGCGTGCCGCGCACCGACCCGTGATGGAGGCCCGCGCAACCCTCGTGCGCCGAATGCGCGGCCCGGCAATCCCGATCAGGCGGCGGCCGCCTTACTCCGTGGCTTCCGAGCGGCGTTCGGCCAGCCTGGCCTTGAATCGCGGCAGATCCTCGGCCTTGATCGGGAAGCAGGTGACTTCCAGGATGCCGTTGATGGGGACGGAGCCCACAACATTCCCGCTGAGGTGCTCGACCAGGATCCGGACCGCGTTGTAGCCGTAGTTGTACGGATCCTGGGCCATGCTGGCGTAGATCTGTCCGTCCTCGATGGCCGCAAGCGTCTCCTCGGTGTAGTCGAACCCGATCACGACGATCTCGCCGGTCTTCCCCGCGTCGGCGATCGCCTTGACCGCGGCGGGCCCGTTGTAGGCGTAGAGGCCCACGATGCAGTTCGGCGTCTGGCCCGAAGCGAGCAGGTCGGTCACGTTCTGCTGCGCCTGCTGCGCGTCGTTCTCGTCGACGAGTGTCTTGACCACCGTGTACTTGGGGCCCACGAGCGGCTGGCCCAGCGGCTCCGGGGGGCGCCCCGGGCCGTACGAACGCTCGAGCAGTTCGTCGATGACGCCCTGGCGGCGGAGCTGGCCGTTCTCCTTGTCCAGGCTGCCGACCGCGATGACGACGGTGCCGCCGTCGGGCAGCGCCTCGCGGACGAGCTCGGCGCACTGCCGGCCCGCCCTGTAGTTGTCGGTGCCGACGAAGCACAGGCGGCCCGAGAGCGGGCTGTCGGAGTCGAACGTGACCACGGTGAGCTTCTTCCCGATATCGCTCAGCAGCACCGCCTGCTTGGCCGCGTTGAGCGGGCTGACCGCGATGCCGTTGATCCCCTGGTTCGCGAGGTCGCGCAGGATCTTCGATTGGTCCGGCTCGCCCCCCTTCGCCTGGTGGACCGTGAGCTCGACCTTGTACTGCCGAGCCGCGTGCTTCGCGCCGAGGATCGCGTCGTTCCAGTAGGGGCTCTCGTCGGAGGCGACGAGCGCGAGCCTGGGCGGCGGCGTGAACGCCCCTGTCCGCCAGAGTGTCACGGCCGTGAACACGACCAGCACGAGGACGACGAACCAGAGAAACAGGCGTGACGTGTTGGACGCGTTGTTCGGCATCGCGGGCCTCCCAGTCCGGGTGTTTCCGACGGATTGTCGGGGAATGAAGTCCAACCCGGAGTGTAGGGTGTCCGGCGGTGCTCCTGTACACCCGGTCAACGCTGTTCGAGCGATCGACCCCCGAAGTCCAGCCGCATCGCCTTCTTCGCCTCGTACAGCGTGGCTTCGGCGACCAGGTTCGCCCGCTTTGTCCCGGCCTTGATGATCTCAACGATCTCTTCCTCGCCCGCCGGTGAGTCGAACTCGGCGCGGCGATCGCGGATCGGCCCCACAATCTTCTCGATCGCCTCGGCCACCTCGACCTTGACGTGCCCGTCGCCGATGTTGTCGCCCTCGCTGTACTTCTTCTCGAGCTCCGCGACGCGCGACTCGTCGTGGATGAACGCGCGGACGTAGTCGAACAGCAGGTTGGTCGTGTCGCCCGGCTCGTCCATCGTCTGGCGGCCCGTGAAGATCGAGCCGACCTTCTTCTTGATCTGCTTGGCCGTGTCGCTCAGGTAGATCGCGTTGTTGAGGCTCTTGCTCATCTTCTTGCCGTCCACGCCCGGCAGGCGGCCCACGCGGCCCACCTCGGCCTTGGGGATCGGGAAGAGCCCGCCCGCGGCCACGTAGTCCCCGTCCTCGGTGTGCGGATCGACGCCGCAGTAGAGCTGATTGAATCGCCGCGCGACCTCGCGGCAGGGCTCGATGTGGGCGACCTGGTCCTCGCCCACCGGCACGAGCTCGGGACGGAAGATGAGGATGTCGGCACACTGACCCACGGCGTACATGGGGAAGCCGAACGAGTAGGAGTCGCCCAGACCTTTGTCCTCGATCTCGGTCTTGAGCGTGGGGTTGCGGAGCACGCGGTTGAACGGGAGCAGCATCGCGAGGAACCAGGTCAGCTCGGCGATCGCGGGCACCTCGGTCTGGAGGACGATGGTGGATCGATCGGGGTCGATCCCGCAGGCGAGCCAGTCCTTGACGATCTCGATCGTGCTCTGGCGGATCTCGTCTGGTTTGTCGGCCCGGGTCGTGAACGCGTGCATGTTCGCGATCAGGAAATAGCAGTCGTACTTGTCCTGAAGTCTGAGCCGGCTCTCGATCGAGCCCACATAGTGCCCCAAGTGGAGCTTGCCGGTGGGGGTGTCGCCTGTGAGGATGCGGGGCTTGGACATGTCGGTCTCGCTGGTTCGCGGCGCCGGGGCGGTCGCATTGTGGAGCGTTTGGGCGGGAGTTTAGGGCCGCCCAACGACGCCACGGACCCGGATGGGCGTTGATCGCGGAACAGAAAAGCGCTTTGGGAAGCCGACCCCGCCCGGTATACTCGCGCCGCAGCCGAGACGTTCGTCCAATGGGGGTTGCTTGAAAAACTGGTTCGGTGTCGGCCTCAGCCGGCGCCGGTGGGGGATCCGGGATGTCGCCGTACGTCACCGCCTTGTCCGCGTCGATCGTTGCGTCCATGTGCGCCGCGGGAACGCTCACCTTCACCGACGCCACCGTCGGGGCGGGGCTCCAGACCTCGCACCACTCCGACGGCTCCCTCGGGCTGGAGTACATGGCGGCCGGTATCGCCGCGGGCGACTTCGACCGCGACGGCGACCAGGATCTGTTCGTCCTGGGTGGGTCGACCGGCGTCGACAAGCTCTTCATCAATGACGGCGCCGGCCATTTCACCGACCAGGCCGCCGCGTGGGGCCTGGCCCACACGATCAAGTCGACCGGGGCGGCGGTAGGCGACTACGACCACGATGGCTGGCTCGATATCTTCATCGCCGCGATCGGCACCCCCGGTGTGATGAACACGGCGATGAACCGGCTCTACCACAACAACGGCGACGGCACGTTCTCCGAGGTCGCCCAGGCCGCCGGCGTGGCGGTCTCGTCGGCCCTGATGAACGACGCCCTGGGCGCCGCGTTCGGCGACCCCGACCACGACGGCGACCTCGATCTCTTCGTCGCGGGCTGGTACGGCGGCAACGCTTTCTTCATCAACAACGGCAATGGCACGTTCACCCGCGCGGGGTCCTCGGTGTTCGGCGGGTTCGATCTTTCGGCCGTCCGCGGGTTCGCGCCGCGTTTCTGCGACGTCACGGGCGACGGCGAGCCCGAGTTGCTCCTCGTCGCCGACTTCTTCACCAGCCAGATCTTCGACAACAACGGCGACGGCACGTTCACCTGCACGACCGAGATCTGGGGATCGGGGCTCGACTCCAACGGCATGGGCAACACCACGGGCGACGTCAACAACGACGGACGGATCGACTGGTATGTCACGAGCCGGATCAGCCAGAACGACGGCTCGGGCAACATGCTCTACATGAACAACGGGGACACGTTCAGCGAGGTTTCCGTCGCCGCGGGCGTGAACTGGGGCGACTGGGGCTGGGGCGCCGACGCGGTCGACTTCGACCAGGACGGCTGGATCGACCTCGTCGCGACCAACGGCTACAGCGGCGGCCCGTTCACCAACGATCCGACCCGCGTCTGGCTCAACAACGGGACCGGCCCCGTCACCTTCACCAACGCCACCGCGGCGACCGGGCTCGTGCACACCCTCCAAGGGCGGGGGCTGCTCACTTTCGACGCGGACGGCGACGGCGACCGCGATATCGTCATCGCGAGCACCAACCAGCCGCTGGCCTACTTCCGCAACGACCTCGCCGGGCCCGACACCAACGCGCTGACCTTCGACTTCAACACCTACGGCCTGACCGATCTCGCCCCCGGCGGGTTCGGCACACGGGTCGAGGTCGACGCGGGCGGCTCGACCCAGGTGCGTCACCTCGACGGCGGATCGAACTACCAGGGCCAGAGCGAGCTCTCGCTGCACTTCGGCCTGGGCGCCGCCGCGATCGCCGACGAGGTCCGTGTCCACTGGGCCAACGGCGAGACGCTCACGCTCGTCGGCGTCCCGGCGGGCCGCTACACGCTGACCGCCCGCGAATGCCCGATCGACTGGGTGCCCAACGGGCTGCTCGATCTCGCCGACATCTCCGGCTGGATCTCGGGCTTCCTGTCCCACCACCCGCAGGCCGACCTCGTGCCCAACGGCCTGTTCGATCTCGCCGACCTCCAGGCCTTTGTGCAGATGTTCCTGAGCGGCTGCCAATAACTCCCGCCAGCAGCACCCCTGACAGGCGTTCACGATCGGTGCTTGGAGCCCGGCGGCGGGCGCGATAGACTCGCTCCGTTCGCTCCCGACCGCGTCGCGGGGGCATCCTTTCAGCCTCGCGAGCGGGAGCACCGGTTTGAAGCCCGAACACATCGCAGCCACGCTCATCGGCGTGTCGGGGTTGGCCCCGGCACTGGTCGCCGGGGATCTGACCTTTGTCGAATCCGCGGCCGACGTGGGCCTCACCGGGGGGCACGCCACGCCCGCGTTCGAAGGGATGCAGGCCATGTCGCCCGGGGCGGCGGTGGGCGACTTCGACCGCGACGGCGATCAGGACGTGTTCGTCGTCGGGGGCTCGGAGGGCGTTGACCAGCTCTACATCAACAACGGCGACGGCACCTTCGTCGATCGCGCGGATGCGTGGGGCGTCGACGCCGCGGGTCTGCGGCACAACGGGGCCGCGGTCGGCGATTACGACAACGACGGCGATCTCGACCTCTACGTCACCGCGGTCGTCGTGCAGGGGCAGGGCCACATCGCCCGCAACCGGCTCTACCGCAACAACGGCGATCACACGTTCACCGACGTCGCGCAGGCGGCCGGCGTGCAGCGGACCCCGGCGCTGCTCAACGATTCATTCGGCGCCGCGTTCGGCGACTACGACCTTGACGGCGATCTCGACCTGTTCGTCGCCGGGTGGACCGGGGGCAACACGCTCTACCGCAACAACGGCGACGGCACGTTCACCGCGCAGCCCGACTCGGTCGTCGCGGGCGACCTGTTCGAGATCCCCCGCGGCTTCTCGCCCCGCTTCGTTGACTTGACCGGCGACGGCCGGCCCGACATCCTGCTCGCGGCCGACTTCTTCTCGAGCCGCGTCTATGTCAACAACGGCGACGGCACGTTTACCAACGAGACCGGCGCGTGGGACGCGGGGCACGACAGCAACGGCATGGGCTCGGCGGTCGCCGATTTCAACAACGACGGCCTGTTCGACTGGTATGTCACGAGCCGCATCCAGCTCGCGGGCGACGACGGCTCGGGCAACATGCTCTACGTCAACCAGGGCGGGTTCTTCGGCGAGGACTCGCACGCCGCGGGCGTGAACAACGGGGGCTGGGGCTGGGGCGCCGACGCGGTCGATTTCGATCATGACGGCTGGGTCGATCTCGCGGCGACCAACGGGTTCCCGCCCCCGTTCGAGGACGATCCGACGCGGATCTGGCTCAACACGCACGACGACGCGTGCCGCTTCGTCGACGTGACCGACGCGGTCGGTGTGTCGCACACGGGGCAGGGGCGGGGCCTGCTTACCTTCGACGCCGATCTGGACGGCGACCGCGACCTCCTGATCGCGAGCAACGACGAGCCGCTGGCCTTCTACCGCAACGATCTCGCGGGCCCGGATGCGCACGCGATCACGCTGACATTCGACACGTCGGGCGTGCCCGACCTTGCGCCGGACGGCTTCGGCACACGCGTCGAGCTCGATGCGCTAGGGATGACCCAGCTCCGGTATCTCGACGGCGGGTGCACCTACCTGAGCCAGAGCGAGCTGAGCGTGCACTTCGGGATCGGCTCGGCCGCGACGGCCGATGAGATCCGCGTGCGGTGGGCCGACGGCAGGGCCACCACGCTCGCCGGCGTCCCAGCGGGCCGGTACGTGATCACCGCCAGGTCGTGCCCCGTCGACTGGACCGCAGACGGGCTGCTCGATCTCTCCGACATCAGCGGCTGGATCACCGGGTTCGTCGCCCGCCACCCGCAGGCCGACCTGACGATCGACGGGCTGTTCGACCTCGCCGACCTCCAGGAGTTCGTAGTGATGTTCCAGGGCGGGTGTGAGTAGCGAGGATCCTCCGCGCGCCGCACTGACAACACGGTGCCCGGAGCGTGAGCGATGGGCCGAGCGTGCAAGAGCTCACGGAGGTTGCTGCATATTGGCCCATCGCTCACGCTCCGGGCTCATTTGGTCGCCCGCTTACGCTGGGCCCGGAATCTCGATCACACGCCCGTCGCCGATCGCGAAGACGCGATCGCCGCGCGCCGGGCGGACGACGGCGCACCCCGTGAACGAGCCGAACGCGGGGAGCACGCCCCTGGTCTGCGTGAACCAGAAGCACGGCGCCCGCAGCCCCGCGCTCGCCCGCCGGCCCCGCAACGCGACGCCCGGGTGGACATGCCCGCACAGGATCGGGCTCTCAGACTCGACCGGCTCGTGGTGCATCGCGATCGGGCCCAGCCGCCAGCCCGGGTCGACCGCGTCGATGTGCAGTTCGGGCGGCGGGTCCTTCGCCCACCGGTCGTGGTTGCCGCGCACGAGGACGATCTCGACGGCGTCGTGTTGATCTCGCCAGGCCGCGAACGCGTCGAGCGTGCGCTGCTGCCACGCGACGTGGTCGTGGGCGAGGTCGCCCAGCATGACGAGTCGACGGGCGTCGTGGCGCGCGATCAATCCTGCGAGCCGATCGAGGTCGTGGGCCGTGACCCGCTCGGGCACCGGCGCCCCCGCGGCCCGGAACGACGCGGGCTTGCCCAGGTGCAGATCGGCGACGAGCAGGGTGCGCTGTGCCGGCCACCACATCGCACGGTCGGCGAGCAGCGTCAGCCGCTCTCCCGCGAACTCGACCGAAGCCGCGAGCCCGGATTCGAGCGCGTCGGTCGTCACCCGTGTCCTCCGCATGAATCGCCGGCTTCTTTCAGAGCGTGGAGCGCCAGCGACACGATTCTTCTCGGTGTGCCACGCCCGCCCCGGGCGTGCTGGCTTCGTGGGTGCCACGACTCGCCGTCCTCGGCGCAGTCGTGCCATCGCACGAAGTGCGATGTCCGTTTGAGAGCACCGCTGCGCCGAGGACGGCGAGCAGTGGCACCCCGGCTCGGTCCTGCTCCGGAAAATCGCCCAAGCTCCGCTTGGGCATGCCGCCCGACATGGGCCACGCGTTCCCTGCCTCCGCGCCCCTCCGCGCCCTCCGCGTTGAAACCTCTTTCCGGCGCAACCGCCCGGCACGGGAATCGTGTCGCTCGCGCTCCACGCTCTGAAGGAGCCCCGTTCACGCCTCCGCCTCCAGCCTCACCGCCATCTTCCTCACCCGGTCCTCCCACGACTCGCTGCTCACCGTCGTCGCCCGCAGGCTCTCCGCGAACAGCGGGAACGCCAGGGGCGTAACCGTCTCGGGCTCGACGAGCACCAGCCTACGCGAGCCGCACGCGTCGAGCACGTCGCGCAGTCGGGTCGCCTCGAGCTGGCCCTCGATCACCTCGTGCCTTGCCTGGGCGAGCAGCAGGTTGCCGGGGTCGAATTGGTCGAACACGTCGAAGAACATGTCGCTCGACGCCTGGAGCAGGCGGGACGAGACCGCCCGCCCCGGATAGCCCTGATGCGTGAGCCCCGCGATCCGCGCCACCTCGCGGAACTGCCGCCTCGCCATCTGGCTCTCGTTCACCGAGGCGAGCATGTCGTCGACGATACCCTCGGGGCTCAGCAGGTCGCGCCACGCCGCCTCGTCGAGCCTGATCGGCTCATCGGTCACCAGCTCGATGCCGTAGTCGTTGACCACCGCGGTGATCGACGCGGGCGTCCGCCGGCTCAGACGCAGGCTCAGCACCGCCCCCAGCCCCTCGTGCGCGAGCCGCCCGCCGAAGGGGAAGCAGAACAGGTGGAACCCGTCCTGGGTCTCGATCGATTCGACGAGCACCTCGTCGTGCCGGGGCAGGCGCGACAGCCTGGCCTGGAGTTCCAGCAAGGGACGCAGGGCCTCCATCTCCGGCCCGTCGAACACGCCCTCGCCCGCGTCGCTCAGCCGCCGGCGCACCGCGTCGGCGAGCTGCGTGCTCAGCGGCATCTTGCCGCCGTGCCAGCGGGGGATCTTCCCGTGCCCCTTCGCGGGGCGCACGGTCGCGGTCATCTGCCGGAGCTTGACGAGTTCGAGCTGGCGTCCCCCGAAGACGAACCGCTCACCCGGGCTCAGACGCGACAGGAACGCCTCTTCGATCGACCCCAGCACGCGACCGTTGGCGAACTTGAGCACGACGGCCGCGTCGGCGACGATCGTGCCGATCCCCATGCGGTGGCGCGTCGCGATCCGCCGCCCGGCGACCTTCCACAGCCCTTCCTCGCGCGTGATCCGCGCGTAGTCGGGGTAGGCCCCCAGCGTCTCGCCCCCGGTGTGCACGAACGACATCGCCCACGCCCACTCGTCGTCGGACAGGCCGCGGTAGGCGTGGCAACCGAGCACCTCGCGCTTCAGCGCCGCCTCGTCGAACCCGCCCCCCATCGCGGCCGTGACGAGGTGCTGGCTCAGCACGTCCAGGGGCTTGGGGACCGGGACGCGCCGCTCGATCGTGCTGGATTCGATCGCGTCGCGGGCGCTGGCGAATTCGATCAACTCCAGTGCATGGCTCGGCACGCACGCGATCCGGCTCACCGCCCCGGGCTGGTGCCCGCTCCGCCCCGCCCGCTGGATGAGCCTCGCGATGCCCTTGGGGCTGCCGATCTGGATCACCTGGTCGACGGGCGAGAAGTCGACGCCCAGGTCGAGGCTCGACGTGCAGACGACGCACCGCAGCCCGAAGTCGCGCGTGCGCAGCGCCGCCTCGACGCGTTCGCGGACCTCTCGGTCGAGCGAGCCGTGGTGGAGCGCGACCTTGCCCAGCAGATCGGGCCTCCGCCGGACGATCCCGCGGAACCACGCCTCGGCCTGTGAGCGGGTGTTGGTGAACACCAGCGAAGTGCCGGCCCGCTCGACCCGGGCGATCACGTCGTCGACGAGCCTGGTGCCGAAGTGCCCGGCCCAGGGGAAGCGTTCTATCTCCGCGGGCCGGACGCTCTCGACCTCGATCGCCTTGGGGCTGATGCCCCGGATCAGCATGGGCTCCTCCGCGTCGATGCCCACGAGCGCGCGCGCCGCCTCGTCGATGTTGCCCAGTGTCGCGCTGAGCCCCCAGAGGCGGACGCCCGGCGCGAGCGTGCGCATCCGCGCGAGCGCGAGCTCGGTCTGCACGCCCCGCTTGCTGCCCAGCAGCTCGTGCCATTCGTCGACGACGACTGTGCGCACGCCCCGCAGCAGCGCCGCCGACTCGGCGTAGCTCAGCAGGATCGTCAGGCTCTCGGGTGTCGTGACCAGCGCCGTCGGCATGGACCGTCGCTGACGGGCCTTGGCGCTGCTCGACGTGTCGCCTGTGCGCTTCTCGATCGTCCACGCCAGGCCCAGTTCACCGAGCGGCTCGCGGAGCGACTCGTATGTATCGTTCGCGAGCGCGCGCATCGGTGTGATCCAGAGCAGCCGCAGCGGGGGGGCCTCGCCCGATTCCTGGCACGCCCGCCCCTCCTCGGAGTCGGCCCAATCGATCACGGGGCCGAAGAGGGCCGCGAGCGTCTTGCCGGTGCCGGTCGGCGCGTGGATGAGCCCGGACCGCCCCTCGCTGTGGGCACGCCAGGCGTCCCGCTGGAAGCTGAATGGCTCCCAGCCGTGCGAGGCGAACCAGCCCTCGACCAGCGCCAAACTCACCGGGCCGCCCCGGCTCGCGGGCTTGGTCGGACCGGCTCATGGGTGCATTCCGGTGGCATGAAGCAGGATTGTTGGGGGCGGCCGACCGGGTGGCGCGGCACCTCAGGTTCATGGTTTGGTTTATTTTTGCTACCCAAAAACAGGGTGCGAACCTTGAATTGGGGTATTTCCCCCGCGAGAATCGGTCGAAAGAGTATTGACACAGATATGTAAACGTTTACAATGCCGCGCAGGCCGACCATCGAGAAGCGGTCGGGTCATTCGCACGAAGGAGACGACGATGTCACGGAGAGTGTTGAGCATCACGATCACTTGCGGCCTCGCCGCCTGCGCCGCAATGGCCGCCCCGGGCGATCACCCTGATCTCTACAACCCGAGCTTCGAGGAGCCCGGGATTTCCAGCCCCGCGCTGCCGCAGGGCTGGAAGGGATTCAACGTCACGGCGAGCGACTACGTCGACACCGCCAGCGGCGGGTTGTACGCCCGCACGGGCACGAGGTCGATCCGCCTGCGTCCCTCGGCGGGCCCGAGCACGCAGTTCCAGGGTTTCTCGACCGACACCTTCGTGCCGGATGGCAGCGACCTGTACAACCCCGACTACACCTACCTGGGCGGGGACGTGCACATCACGGGCTGGTACCTCGTTCCCGACGGCGAGACGCTGGCGAACGACGCGGTCGTCGGCATCAAGCTCGAATTCCGGCGTGAGCCGCCGAACTTCTCGGTGTACACCTCGTTCGAGTTCAATGTCGACCAGATGGCGACCAACGGCCAGTGGCATTCCTTCGAGGCGACGGTGACCGATGCGATGATGCTCGCGGTCGGCGATTTCCCGCCGTACGCGACCAGCGTGACGATCCTGCCGCTGCGGTTCTTCGCGGGCAACTACGCGTCCGATCCGCTGCCGACAGGCACGATCTACTGGGACGACCTGTACTACGTCCAGGGCGATCTGCCGGGCGGGTGCAACGCGGCCGACATCGCCGAGCCGTACAACATCCTCGACCTGGCCGACATCACGGGGTTCATCGACGCGTTCCTCAACCAGCAGGACGCGGCGGACAACTCCGAGCCGTTCGGCGTCTGGGACCTCTCGGACATCACCGGGTTCGTCGATGCGTTCCTGGCCGGCTGCCCCTGATGGGCTGAGCAGGATTACCGAATAACTCAAGGGCCCGGCCTGCCAACGCCGGGCCCTTTGTCTGCGCGGGCGCCCGTGAGTTACGGGATGACGTGCTCAGGCCGGTGATCGGGCCGATGGACTCATACGGATCGGGATTGATCGTCGCGCGGACGGCGGTGCCACGACCCGTCCTCGGGTCGTGTCTTTGTGCGCCGGCACGCAGGAACACCACCCGCGGATGGGTGGTGGCACCATGCGGTGACGCGCAACGATCATTCACGATCCGTATCACATGGCCGCCCCGCTCAGCGGTAGCGGATCGTGACGATCCGATCTTCCGCCGCAAGGTGGATGAACCCGTCCTGCGGCCGCCGGGGCGTGCCATCGACCAGGACCTCGTCGACCTGCCCCCCCGGGATCCTGAGCGAGAACCCGCCGGGCGCGTCGGGCACGTCATGCAGTTCGAGCACCGCCGTGCTCCCCTGACCCGCGAATCGGTACGAGAGCGGACCCCACGGCGTCCAGAAGCGATCGACGCCGACCCCCGTGGACGAGAAGATCCAATCCCGAGGCATCGCGGGCGCGAGCACGATCTCGTCGCCCCGTTCATACGCGAACATGGAGAGCAGCGAGAGCGCGTAGCCCGAGGCGACCCACGTGTGGGGCATGTCGCCCACATAGCGGTCGGTGTCCGGGTCGGCGTAGGCGATCTCGCCCCATTGCTCCCAGCCCTCGGGGCTGCGGCGATCGAGCAGCCAGCCGAGCACCGCGTGGGCGCGGTCGGCCCAGCCCAGCCGCACGAGCGACCCGACGATGCGGCACTCGTAGGGCGTCATGCCGTCCCATGGCTCCACGCCGTCGCGGCGCTTGACGAAGAAGTCCCAGTACTTCTCGAACGTGTTGGTGAGCAGGGGCTCGGGCGCCCGGCCCAGCTCGCCGACGGGGAAGATCGCGATAGAGGTCGAGGTGGCGTCGAAGTCGCCCAATTCGGCGCAGCCCGGGACGTAGTCGATGTGGTGCATGCCGGCGGCGAAGCGGATCGAGTCGTAGAGGTCGTCGCGGAAGCCGCGGGCGTAGCCGGTCCATTGCCGCTCGTCACGCTGCTCGCCAAGCCGCCGCGCGATGTCGGCGGCGTCCTCGAAGCCGCGGAGGGCCCAGAAATCGTCCCAGTACGAGTGCATGGGCTTGGCGGAGTAGCCCTCATGGCTGATCGACTTCTGGAGCAGCCCGACCGTGGCTTGCCGGATCGGGTCGGGATCCAACCCGTCGGCATCGCTCAGCCGCTTCTCGCGGATCGACTGCATGTAGCTGACGGCCTTGCGGACCTCCTGGTAATGGCGCTGCAGCAGGTTGTTGGCCGAGGCGGCGTCGGTCGTGGCGAGCGAGGCGTTGCGCAGCGAGAAGAGGAACTCCCCGTTCGAGTCGTTCTCGTCGACGGGGTCGGGGCCGCGGCGGTCGACCACGCAGGGGACCTTGCCCGAGTCGAACTGATAGCCGGCGTACCAGTTGACGAAGTCTCGGGCGCGGTCGGCGAGGCCCGCGTGGATCAGGGCGAGCGAGCTCACCGCGCCGTCGCGGATCCATGAGCGTTCGTACGTCCGCGATCCGGGCTGGATGGCGGGGCCGTCGGCGTTGATCAGGATGTCGGCGATCGCGGCGCGGTAGGTGTCGATCAGGTCCTGCTGCGCATCTGGGAGCACAAGGCCCGGCGAGCCCAGCAGGGCCGACCAGCGGTCGCGTTCGGCGTTCAGCGCGGCGTCAAACTCGGCGGGGGTCGCGATCGTGGGGGAATCACCCTCCTCGTGCAACGGCAGCGAGAGCACGATTTCGCTCGATCGACCCGGCGCGATGGCCAGCGGGAACGTCGCCCACGCGGAGACGGGCCCGTCGGGGTCGCCGACGCGCTCCAGTGCGTCCGCGACGCTCTCATCAACGGCGGGCGTGTCGTCGCCAACGGGGAGGATCGCGCCGGCGTGATGGGCCTTGCCCCCGACGATGTTGAGCCGCTGCGATGACGGCAACACCTGGAAGGGCCTCGCCGTCAGTTCGAGCACGATCTGCTGGGCCTTCTCGCCCGTGTTCGACACGCGGTAGCGGATGAGGAGGCGGCTCCGGCCGGCCTCGCCCGTCGCGAGGGCGGTGACGTCGAGGCGCGCATCGCTCGCCTCCCACGTGACGGTCGGGATCGGCAGGAAGCCCCCTCCGAGCGTGTGTGAGATTTCCGCGTCTGCCCAGGTGACGAGGCGATCGCCGACATGTAGGAAGGGCTCGACCGACCCGCCGCCCTTGAAGGGCTCGATCGCGCCGTATTCGCTGATGAGCGCCTCGTTGTCATCGTCGGGCAGGCCCACGACGGTCCAGGCGTCGCGCTCACCAAGGAAGTAGGCCGGGTAGAGGCCCCGCCGAGACGCCTCGGCCCGGGCCGACCAGAAGGCATTGGCGTCGGGCACCTCGCCGATGGGAGCCAGCCGCAGTCGCGTGGGACGCTGAGCCGCGAAGCCGGCGTGGGTCACGAGGCGCACGGCCTCGGCCTCGCTCTCGGGCCGGTAGAACGCGTGCGTCCCGCCGCGCCCACGCTCGAGGTCCCGCACGGTGCGGAACGACCGCCCGTCGTCTGAGAACTGGATCTCGTAGGGCGGCGCTCCGTTCGCATCGCCCCAATCGATCTCGACCGCGCCGAACTCGACCGGATGGCCGAACGAAAGCTCGACCCACTCGGCGTTGTTCAGCACCGAGGCCGGTGTGCCGCCCCACGGGATTGTTCCGTCCGGGCCGATGGCGCCGAGCGGGCGCCCGTTGTCGCCTGTTCCGATGCTGTACTGCCCGCCGGCCGGCGTCGTGTCGACATCCGGCAGCGGCTCAAATGTCAGCTCGTCGAGATCGATGTGCCCCTTGCCGCCTTCGTTGGCGGAGATCGCGAACTCGATCGCACCGACCTTCGCGAGGGGCGCGCCGCCCGAGGGACCCCACGCGAACTCGAAGTGGCGCTTGCGGTCGCGCAGGTGCGTCCACTCTGCGGGCGGCTCGAACGCACGCCGGTTGACCCACCACACATCGTCGCCCGAGAGGCTCACCAGCTTGAATTCGAGGTTGTTCGCGGGGCCCGCGCCCCTGACGTCGATGTCGAAGCGGTAGTTGGCCGGAAGCGGCAGATCGAACTCCCGCCGGATGATGCAGTAGCCCGCGCCCTTCGTAAAGTCGTAGTCGAGCCGCGTCGCGTCGCCCTTCGTGCCCGGCACGGCCGAGAGCGTGAGCTCGACGCCCTCGGTCTTGACGACCGTCCAGCGGCCCGCGTCGGCAAAGTCGTCGAGCACCATCGGCTCGGCGCCGGCGGCGGTGGCGAGCGTGGCGAGCGCCAGGGTGGACACGAGCGATCTCATCATCATTCCTTTCACCGTCAGGGCCCCCATGGGTCGGGCCGCGTGGCATGGTCAAGGCTCACCTCGGTCCGCTCGGCCGACGGGCCCGGGCTTCGCGCCATCGGGCCGAACCATGCGTCGGGCCGCTTGCGATCCACGCTCTGAAAGATAGGACCACTGTCGCGAGGCCCGTCCTTGTCGCCGGCCCATTCACGCCGCGAAGGGGCGGCGGTCGCGCTACGGGCACCCGGCCAGGAACGACGACACGAACGCGTTGATATCGGCGAGGTCGAGCACACCCAGCGGCGGAGCGAGGTCGGCGGCGCTCCCCCCCGCAAGAAAGGCCGCAACGAAGGCGTTGATGTCGGCGAGGTCGAGAATGCCGGCCGGCGGCGCGATGTCGGCGGGGCAGTAGGTCTCGTTGTAGCCGACCGCGAGCACGCGCTCGAGCGACCCCGGCGCGATGAGTTCCGTCAGCCCCAGGCCGCCCAGCACGACGTCGGGCAGGCCCGCGCTGTCGGGCGTGTAGGCGAGGATCTGCTGGCTGCGGCGGTAGAGGATCGATGCGCCGCCGGCGAACGTCTGGCGGGCGCCGTGCCGGTAGGCCTCGTAGGCCCCGACGGCGGGGGCAGTCGAGCCCTCGGCGCAGAACGCCATCAGCGAGGGGAAGGTCGCGATGTCGCCCGGGTGGTCGCCCAGCGAGTCGGCGTTGTAGCCCGAGGAACTCCAATCGGTGCGCGTGGTGCCCGCGCTGAACACGGTCGTGGAGCGGGGCCCCGCGTCGTCGGTCCATCCGCCATTGGAGGCGAGCAGGTTCGCGACGTGCGACCGCCACGCCGGGCTGTCGCGATAGTCGGGCTGGACGATCCACGAATAGAGCGAGACGAACCCGGCGAGGAAGTGCCCCGGTGCGTTGCTGGTCAGCGGAAGGCCGTTGACGTAGGTGGCGGTGGGCCACGAGTTGCGGTCGATCCAGTGTGCGAACGCGGCCGTGGCGCCGCCATACACCGCGGCCTGCTCGACGAAGATGATCCCCTCGTGGAATCCGCCCGCGGCCCCGCCGAGCGGCCCGCCCGCGGCGCTGCCCACGAAGTAGATCGCGCTGTCGCCGCTGAGGTATGACGACCAGTTCGACACGCCCCCGATGATGGCGTCGGCGGCCGCGGCGATCTGCGTGTCGTGCGGGTAGTAGCGCCGGGCGCGGTCGGCCGCGAGGACGATCTTCATCGTGCTGAGCGTGGCGTATTCGCCCGACCCACCGCCCGCGACGCCGCCCGTCCAGGGGTTGAGCCAATGCTGGTAGATCCCGTCGGCCGAGCGGAGCGGGGCGATCCCGTCGCCGGCGAGCCCGGCGTAGCGGGTGAGGATCGAGCGGACGAGCGGCTGCGCGTTTGGGTCGCCGTGGACGTGGTCGTTCATGAGCAGCGCCATCACGACCCACGCGGCGCCGTCGGGGCTCGCCGGGAAGTTGTTCGCGCTGCCCACGGGCACGTTCGTGTCGATGACCCATCCCGCCGGCTCGCCGTTGGGTGAGATGAGGCTCTTGCAGAACAAGACGACCTGGCCGAACTCGTCGTCGAGCCAGGCCTCGAAGCCGAGGCGGGTGTCGGTGTCGTCTGAGACCATCGCGGCGCCCGGGCCCGTCGCCGCGAGCAGGCGGCCGCAGGCGGTCGCATCGAGGTCGTGCCAGCCCGAGGGGGTGAGATAGACGTCGGGGTTGAATGCCTGGATGCCGATCGCCTGCACGTCGGGCACGCGGAGGACGCGGTCGCCCCCTTGGTCGAGCACGTAGAGGCCCGTCGTCGAAGCGCCACCGAAGTGGTCGGAATGGGCGAGGGATCGCGCGTCGTCGATCGGGCCGACGGGTGTGAACACGGGCGGGTCGAGCGCGAGCGAGGAACGCATCAACTCGGTGTCGGTCGCGGCGTAGAGCACGCCGAACGCGCGATCGACCGTGAGTCCGCGCACAGGTCCGCCCAGATCGACGGTCGTCGGCAACAGCGAGGACGTGTCGTTCCGCAGGGCGCGATGGATCTGGAGCAGCCCGTCGTCGCCCCCGACGTAGAGCTTGCCCCGGAAGTGCATGGCCGCGGGGTGGGAGGCGCCGCTCACGTCATCGCTGATTTCGCTGCGGGCAAAGAGCGTGAGCAGATCGCGCGTCATGTCGTACCGCATGATCGCATCCGACCCCAGCCCGCCTCCCCCCGCCTCGTCATCGTGGACGACGATGAACAGCGCCCGCCCCGAGTCGGTCCAGGCGAGGGCGGATGGCCCATCGGCGCCCGCGTCGAGGCTCATCCAGTTGGCGAGGCTCGAGAGCTCGCCCCGCGTGATCGTGCGGAGCAATCCGCCCCGGATGTCGCGGATCTCGACGGCATCGGACGCGGTGTCCGCGGTTGAATACATCCCCGACAGTGCCGCGGCCGAGCAGGCGTCGACGCGTCCAGGATTCTCGACGGGCCAGCCGTTGATCTGCGGCGCGCCGGTTGCGAGTCCACCCATGGCGAGCGCCGCGATCCCACGAGCCGCGGGCGCCAGCCCGCGGAGCGCCGTCCGCCCACGCTCCGCGGGCTCGCGCCCGCGGAGCGCTCGACGCATCGTGATGGAGGAGCCCCGTCTCACAGCCCGCCCCCGACCGGAAGCCGGCTGCTGTCGCGGATGACCAGCGACGTTGGGAGGCGGGCGTGCCGCGTGGCGCTGTCGGGCTCCTCGAGCCGGCGGATCAGCGCGTCGACCGCCTCGCGCGCCATGTCGGGCACGGGCACCCGAACCGACGAGAGTTCCGGCCGCAGCAGCGAGCAGATCCGCGAGTCGTCGAACCCCACGAGGCGGAGGTCGGCCGGCATGTCGAGACCCCGCTCGCGCGCCGCGTTGGCGATGCCGATCGCGATCTCGTCGTTGGCCGCGAGGATGGCCGAGTCGGTCAGCTCGCCCGCGGCGATGCGCTCCATCGCCCAGTCCCAGCCCCACTCGAAGGCGAACTCGCCGAAAGCGAGCTGGCGGTCGGCGGGGTCGTGCCCTTGCGCGCGCAGGGTGTTGGCGAAGGCCGCGGCCCGCTGGTCGGAGTCGAGGTTGCCCCGGTGGGCCCCGACGAAGAAGCACCGCTCCGGCGGCGTACCGGCGAGCAGATGCTCGGTCGCCCTGCGCGCGCCGATCGCGTTGTCGCAGGTGATCGTTTCGACGGGCACCCCCGCCTCGTCCACGCCGATGATCGCGACCGGCACCCGGAGGCCCGCGATCGCGTCGAGGTCGACGCGCGACCGTTCGGTGAGCATCACGATCAGCCCGTCGACCAGGTCGAGGGCGAACCCGTTCCCGGGCCCCTCCTCCGGGTGGTGGGCGTTCGAGCTGACCAGCAGGTGGTACCCCCGCTCGCAGGCTCGGCGGTCGGCGCTGTGCATCAGCTCGGCGTAGAACTCGCCGTGGATGTCGGGCAGCGACACCCCGATCACGCGGCTGCGCTTGGTGAGCAGGCTCTTGGCGAACAGATTGGGGCGGTACCCCAGTTCCTGCACCGCCGCCTGGACTTTCTTGGCGGTCGCAGGAGAAACGAGCCCGGGTGAGTTGAGCACCCGGCTCACGGTCGCGATGGAGACCCCCGACAGGTCGGCCACGCTGCGGATCGAAACGCTCCGGGGCTTCGATTTTCCGTTCGCGGCTGCGGGCTCTGGGCTTGTTTCCGGCGGGTTCATCGGGGATCATCTTACACGATGAAAACGTTTTCGGAGAAGGTTCATCCACGATTGAACCGGGTCGTACGTCCAATTTGCTCGCTTCTTGCGGCGGCCACGCTCAATGGGGCCGGCTGCGCGGCAACCCACGCCGCGGGGGAGGCGACGACACCCCGGGCTGTCCGTGCTTCGGAGGTCGTGATCGAGTCCGACGCGGGCGTGCCCCGGCCCCCGTTCGATTTCGATGCCGAAGACGCGGCGTTGCTCGACGAGGTGCAGCGGGCCGCCTTCGCCTTCTTCTGGGACGGCGCGACGCCAGGCACCGGGCTCATCCGCGATCGAAGCGGGCACGACACGGTGAGCGTCGCGGGCATCGGCTTCGGGCTCTCGGCCCTGCCGATCGGCGTCGAACGCGGGTGGATCACGCGCGACGAGGGCGGCGCCAGGGCCCGGCTGATCCTGACCACGCTGCTCGATGAGCCCACCAACCGCAAGGCGGGTCTCTACTACCACTTCCTCAATCCCGACGGCACACCCAGGCGGATCGGGACGGAGCTGGTCGTCAGCACGATCGACTCGGCGATCCTGTTCAGCGGCGCGATCGTCGCGTGTGAGTACTTCGGGGGCGATGTGGGAGCCTTGGCCGACCGGATGCTCGCCGAGGCCGACTGGTCGTTCTTTGTCAACGACGACGCGCACGACGAATATGCGCGCGGCTTCATCAGCCTGGGGTGGAGGCCGACCTCGGATGCCGACCCGACCGGCCCGGGCTCGCTGCTGCCCTACTCGTGGATCGACAGCGGCGACGAGCACCGTCTTGCGACGGTGATGGGTGTGATCGCGCCGACCGAGTCGCACCGCGTGGATCCGGCCCTGTACTACCGGCTCAGGCGGGAGGTCGGCTGGCACGACCCGGACGGTGAACTGGTCTGGTTCCCGTACTCCGGGGCCCTGTTCACCGCTCTGTTCTCGCACTGCTGGATCGACTACGCCCACTTCGGCGCCGACGACCCCGCCGCCCGGGGAATGGCGCACCGGGCCCGCGTCGACTGGTGGGAGAACACGCGCCGCACGATCCACCTTCACCGCGACAAGGCGATCGCCAATCCGCTGGGCCTGCCCACACTGGGGCCCGACGCGTGGGGGCTCTCGGCGTGCGACGGGCCCGACGGGTACCTCGTGCCCGGGCTCTTCCCCGAGCCGGTGAAGATGCTGGACGCCCAGGCCGGGCGCGACTATCCGGTGTTCAAGGCGAAGGACGATTGGGGCGATGGGGTGGTGCCGCCCTACGCCGCGGCCTCGGCGATCGCGTTCGAACCCGAGCTCGCGCTGCGGGCGATGCGTCACTACAGATCGCTTGAGTCACCAGACGGCTCGCCGCTTGTCTGGCGGGGCCTCGATGCGGGCGGGTTCGGCTTCGTCGATTCGTTCCGCACGGGCGAGACGCCCTGGCACGGTGACGAGACAGTGGCGATCGACCAGGGCCCGATGCTGCTGCTGATCGAAAACGCCCGGACGGGGTTGATCTGGCGGCTCTTCGGGGCGCACCCGGCCGTGGACGCCGGGTTCAGGGCGTTAGGATTTCGATAGGGCATTGGATACTTGGCCCACCTGAAAATGTGTGGTGAAGGCGTGGTTTTGTCTTGACACAGGTGTCGGATTTGGACACTATGTAAACGTTTACAGCGTCATGGACCCCCTCGCGTGTGGCAGGGGGTCGCACAGACGGCGGGCCTGTCGGAAGCCGGCCCGGAGACCACCAAGAGGGAGAACAGGCATGACTGGTATGAAGGGGATCGCGTTGCTGGCGGTGTGCGGCATGGTGGCGGGCGCCACGGCGGCCGTGAGCGACATCGCGAGCTTCGTCGACGCGCCGCGGACCTACAACGACTTCGGCGGCAGCACGCTGGCGTTCAGCAGCAGCTATAGCCCGAACGCCGGCATGGTGTCGATCGACGAGAGCAACTACGGCTCGGGCGGCTTCGCCAACCGGCACATGGCCTGGTACGGCGACGCGGGCGCGAGCAAGGTCGACTTCGACTACGGCGACGGCTGGGACATGAAGATGACCATGCGGGTCAACACGGCCGACAGCGTCGGCAACGTCGAGGCGGGCTACCAGTTCGACCTGTTCGGATTCGGGCTCTTCGGCGTGCTCACCACGACCGGCGAGATCGCCGCGTTCGGCTCGGTCATGCCGTTCCACAGCTTCGGCCAGGGGCTCTACAACGTGGGCGACGAGATCATGCTGCGCATGATCCACCGCCCCGGCGCGGGCGAGGGCAACCTCTCCGACAAGTCGACGATGGAGTACATGTACAACAATCTCACCACCGGGTCCGGCTGGGTGACCAGCGGTGAGATCGACTTCACGACCAACGAGGGCGGCATTCCGAGCAGCTTCCCGTTCTACGTCGGCGCGGGCGCTCAGATCAACCAGCCCGACGCGACCCTCGGGCACGCGAACATCGAGTTCTACGACATGATGATCCCGGCGCCGGCCTCGCTGGCGCTGCTGGGTCTCGGCGGGCTCGTGGCGACGCGCCGCCGCCGCTGATCGATCCCCCCGGGGGCAAGGGGCCCGCGGGGATGAACCACTCGCCCGGCCGGCGCGGGAGCGTCGGCCGGGCCTTCCTGGCCCGTGGCGCTGGGCTTTCGGGGCATCAAGGACGGGTAGCCATGCTCAACAACCGGTACGGCGGGTTCATCGACGATGGCGCCGCCTACGAGATCACCGACCCGGGGACTCCGTCTCCCTGGACCAACGTGGTCAGCAACGGGCGCTACGGGTTCGTCGTCAGCCAGAACGGCGGCGGGTTCTCGTGGCTCGACCATTGCCAGTTGAACGTCGTCACCCGCTGGGACATGGACCACGTCCGCGACGACCGGGGCCGCTTCCTGCTCGTCCGTGATCTCGACGGCGACGCCGACCACCAGACGTGGTCGCTCTCACCCCAGCCCTGCCGGCCCCGCTACGACCACTTCCGCTGCGTGCACCGCGCGGGGATGACGAGTTTCGAGACCGCCTGCAACGGCATCGCGGCGGCGTGGGATCTCGCGGTGACGCCCGACGACACGGCCGAGGTCTGGCGCGTCACGCTGACCAACGAATCGGGACGCGAGCGTCGGATCCGTCTCGGGGCCTACTTCGAGTGGTGCTGCGGCACGGCCCCGGATGTGAAGCGTGAGTTCCACCGCCTGTTCTTCACGACGACCCACGATAAGGCCCGCCGGGCGATCGTCGCGACCAAGAACATGTGGGAGGCGCCCTTCGGCACCGCCGACGACCACTGGAACCGACCCTGGCCCCACGCCGCGGCGTTCGCGATCAGCGGCGTCGATTCCCACTGGGCGACCGCGGACAAGGCGGCGTTCCTGGGCCGCTACGGCGCGCAGGGCGACCCGGCGGGGATGCGTGAATTGGCCGAGGGCCGCTTCGGGCGGTTCGTCGACGCGTGCAGCGCGCTGGGGGCCGACCTGACGCTTGCGCCGGGCGAGTCGCGGACGGTCTGCTTCACGCTCGCCGTGGACGACAACCCCGAGGCGGTGACGCGTCTGATCGAGAAGTACAGCGAGCAGGCCGAGGTGGATCGCGCGTTCGAGACGGCAGCGGCATCGTGGCGGTCGCTGCTGGCCGGAACGCGTGCGAAGACGGGCATGCCCGACCTCGACCTGCTCGCCAATCACTGGCTGCCCTACCAGGCGATCAGCGCCCGGCTGTGGGCGCGGACGGGCTACTACCAGCAGTCCGGCGCCTTCGGTTTCCGTGATCAGTTGCAGGACAGCCAGCTCTGGCTGCTCTACGCCCCCGAGCGCTGCCGCGATCAGATCCTGCTGCACGCGGCCCACCAGTTCGCCGACGGCAGCGTCTACCACTGGTGGAACCCGATCACCGAGACGGGCCAGCACGACGCCTGCAGCGACGACTATCTCTGGCTTCCCTTCGTCACCGCGTCGTACATCCGCGAGACGGGCGACGCGGCGGTGCTCGATGAACGAATCCGGTTCGTTGACGACGAGGAGGGCGCCACGCTCGCCGAGCACGGCCTGCGGTCGATCCGGCGGGCGTGGTCGCGGCGCACCGAGCGGGGCCTGCCCCTGATCGGCGCGAACGACTGGAACGACGGGCTGAGCCACGTGGGGACCGACGACGCGGGCGAGTCGATCTGGCTCGCGTTCTTCCTGCACGACGTGCTCAACGAGTTCGCGCCGGCCCTCGAAGCCAGGGGCGACAAGGCGACCGCCCGAGAGCTCCGCGCGATGCGCGACGAGATGCGAAAGGCGGTCAACGCGCACGGCTGGGACGGCTCGTGGTTCCGCCGCGCGACCGACCGCGACGGGCGCTGGCTGGGCTCGAGCGAGTCGGCCGAGGGCAAGCTGTTCCTGAATCCCCAGACCTGGGCGATACTGGGCGGGGCGGCGAGCGGCGAGCGCTGCGACGCGGCGTGGGCGTCGGTGCGGCGCGAACTCGTGCAGGACTACGGCGTACTCCTGCTGGCCCCGGCGTACACGGTGCCCGACGCCAAGATCGGGTACCTGTCGCGCTACGCCCCGGGCTCGCGTGAGAACGGCGGCGTGTACATGCACGCCGCGACGTGGGCCCTCGCCGCCGCGTGCAAGCGTCGCGACCGCGAGACGGTCGAACGGATCTGGCGGGGCGTGAGCCCTCCGCTGCGGGCCCGGGACGCCGATGCGTACGTCGCCGAGCCTTACGTGACGCCCGGCAACGTCGACGGCCCGCTGAGCGACACGCCGGGCAGGGCGGGGTGGACGTGGTACACCGGCTCGGCCGCGTGGCTGCACCGCGTCGCGGTTGAGTGGGTGTTGGGCGTGCGGGCCTGCTGGGAAGGGCTGAAGATCGACCCCTGCCCGATCGCGGAGATGGGCCAGGTCGAGGTGACGCGGCTGTGGCGGGACCGGACGGTGCGTGTGCGCTACGACGCGCGGGCCTACGAGCCGACGCGGTCGCCCGTCGTCGAGGTGGCGGGTCGCGAGATCGAAGGAAACGTGATCGATGAGAAGCTGTTGGACAGATTGAGTGGAGAATCGGGTTTGCCGCCGGAGGGGGAGATCGAGGTCCGTGTGCGTTGGGTCGAGTCGCCGACGCCGGAGATCAAGGTCCGTTCGGTGGAAAGGAGCCGGGCATGAGAACGGGAGTCGCGCGGCGTGGCCGCGCGTTCACGCTGATCGAGCTGCTTGTGGTGATCTCGATCATCGCGTTGTTGATAAGCATTCTGCTGCCCGCGCTGGGCAAGGCACGCACGACGGCGATGGATCTGATCTGCACAACCAATCTCAAGCAGATTGGGTTGGCGATGCAGCTCTATTGGGATGATCAGAAGGATGGTCAAGCTAGGTTTATAGACATTTTTCCGTATCTTCCCGGCAAGGAGAAGAACCCGGCCACGGGCAACTACGACTTCCGCGCACACCGAGAGAATGTGATGCGCGTGCTCAACGACTACTACGAAGGGCAAGACGAGATATTCCATTGCCCGCTCGCGTTTGGTGCCTCATCCGTGCTCGACGATCAGACGCGAGCCGCGATGGAGGGAGGCGGGAGGGTCCAGGTTTCGGATTTCGACAACGATGGCGTGGAGGAATACAGCGAGTATTGGTTCAACGACTATCTTGAGATACCGAACGATACCCCGGGAATCAGCAATCAGCTAATCCGGGTCGTGCCGCACCCCGATGAGGTTGTCATCGGGATCGACGCCGTGGACTGGTTTCCCAGGCATCGCAAGCCGGTACAAGATCGGAACGCGGGCGATGGCTTCTACGGCACAGAAGGTAGCAGCTATGTGCTCCGGGGCGATCTGCGAGTCCAACTGATGGGCCGGGCGGAGTACTACAACGCCTCTGACAAGTTTGGGTCATTGACTCCCTTCTACGAATGGGGACACCATTACCCGCACAACTAGGAAGGGAAGGCAATGCGAGAGTTCCTGAAGAAGTACCCCTGGCTCGGTTGGCTGGTCGCCGCGGTCTGTCTGGGCGCCTCTGTGTTCATCCTGATGCGCGGCTCGTCGTCGAACGCGCCCGATACCATCGAGAAGCTCTCCGAGACGGTGACCATTCGTTGCACGGAGACCGGGAATGAGTGGACCATGCGACGGGGTGACTTCGAGCACATGCTGCTGAGCCAAAATGGGCTGATCGACCCGACCCAGGGTATCCCGAGCAAGTTCGCCGATGGCCGACCGACCGGCGTGTTGGTTGATACAAAGGACTGGACGGAGACCGTGAACCGCATCAACGCGATGAAGAAGCGGTACGGCAGAAACTGACGGCGGATCAAGAATTCACAACTAGCAATTGTTCGCATAAATCGCTATTACGAAAGGGCTTGTAGACAATCATCTTTTCTGGTTTTATTTGTGCATTTATCTCTTTTTGTGCTACAATGTACGTCGCCCTTTAGGCAGAATGGAGCAATGATGTGCAAGAACGCCATAGTCGCGGCACTAGCCGGTGCCTCGGTCTCGACAGTCGGATTGGGGGATTCGATCGATCTCTTCTGCAGCGCCGGCGGAGGCGGTGGGACATTGCTGGTGCGAGTGGTTCCTGCGGAGGATTGCGTTTTCGACTGCAACCTTGAGGTGGCTTGGGTTAGCACGGCCATGATACTCGAAGTCACCGATACTCCGCCATGTTTTCCGCGTCAACCCGATCCCGATATTGAGGGACTCCCCTGCGCGGACTTTGAGGTATGGGCGCTGGGGTCAGGAACGGCGGCTGCGGGCGCCGCAATCAACGGATATGTCGACCTAGTTTCAGGTTTCGCGTGGGTGGGGGCAAGCTCGCACTCGGAATGTAATATAAACGAGGTTGAGTTCAGGGCGGGAATGGGTAGCCAGTGGGCCATATACCCCGGAGCCGAGTGCGTGATCAATCGGGGGATGCTGGCGGCGGTCGGTGGCACGATCAGTGCTGCCGTTGATTGCAGCCAATCTGGCGGCGGAAGCGGAGGCGGCGATTGGCACCTGGATTCAGCAGGGTTGGTGATACCGGATGTCAATCCGAACACGATTCCGGGGGGGGCCTGGGGAACAACATTATGACGGCCCAATGACCAGCGTTTCATTAGTATACGATAAAGACAGTGGTCAATTCTGCTATGTAGCAAGTATTCAGAACACGAATGATCTGTACTGTGAGTATGGAGATACCGAGTGCACATCGTTGGAAAGTACAGATACTCTTGATTTGGTGCTTTTTCAAGGAGTGTTTCTTGCGGACACCTATGACCTCGATGGTGACGGGCGATTGAACTGCCTCGACTTGGCGGTCCTACCCGATCTTCTCGGGGCGACCCTTGCGACGAATCCAGAGGCATTCCCTGTATTTGATCTTGATGGCGACGGCGTTATTGAGGATTTCGAGATCGACTACTATGAAGGCGCTTTTGAGGCGCTGATTGCCGTGGGGCTCGACAACGGCGTGTTTGGAGACGCAAACGGTGATTGTGATCTAGACTGCGACGACTTTGACCTCCTTCCGGACGACAGTGATTTGTCAATAGAAATCTGCGAACCAGGATATGTAATGGCACTTGACTACGACTTGGATCTGGTTATTGACTCGAGCGATATTGCGCAAGCGCTCGCCATTCTCCAACCTGGCGACCTCGACGGCGACAGAGATGTGGATGCAACCGACATTCAAACATTCTTGGCGTGGTTCAACGCCCAAGATCCGCGTGCGGATTTGGATGGCGATGGCCTGTTCAGTCTGGCGGACACCACGATCTTCATCGGGTGGGTAAACAATGCCTGTGTTCTGAACTAGTTGCACACAGTCATTGGCCGTTCGCGTGGGAGCTCGCGGGCGGCCATTCAGGGGAGGGAGCCGATCGCTCGGGGTGCGTCCCGCGCGATTGGCAAAGAGATCGCAAGACGACAGCCTGGGTCCGCGCTCGGCGGCGAGAGTGAGATCGTGCGCACGGTGCCACGTCCGGAGCTCGCCGGCCGCGTGTCTTTGTGGAGGTCTCCCATGCCGTACGTCGTCACCAGCCTGACCGTCATCGTCGCCGCCGGCTCCGCGCTCGCCGCCCCCGTGCAGATCGATTTCGGCGATCTGAACCAGCAGACGCCGGGGAACGTGAACAACATCACCCATCTCCAGAACCCGCTGTTCAACCTCGTCGACACCACCGGCGCCGGCTCCGGCATCGGCATCGACATCCTCGACGCGTTCTGGCCCGGGTCGAACACCAGCGGCACCAGCACCCCGGGCGGCGACGCCGCGGGCATCCCGACCACCGCGACGGTGGACAACCTGTTCGGCTCGGAGGTCGCGTTCGGCGGGTTCACCGAGCCCACGGGCGGGTTCGTGCTCACCGGTCTCGACGCGAGCGGGATGACGGCGTACGACTTCATGTTCTTCGGCTCGCGGATGAACGTGGGCGACAACCGCTGGACCTACTACGACGTGACCGGCGCCAACAATGGGCGCGGCACGCTCAACACCTCGAACAACACCGACAACGTGGCCTGGGTGACCGGCATCACGGCCGACGCGAACGGCGAGGTCTACGTCGAGGTGGGCGCCGACGCGATGAACGACAACTCGTTCAAGTTCTACTACCTGGGCTTCATGGAGATGACCTCCTACGCCGTGCCGGCCCCGGCGGGCCTCGCGGTCGTCGGGCTGGGCCTGGCCGCCGGGCGTCGTCGCCGCTGAATCCTGTGTGACCGAGCGTTGACGAGCACGACGCGCGGGCGCGAGCCCGCGGACATGTCGCGGGATGGTCTCGGCCGCTCCGCGGGCTTGCGCCCGCGGCTCGCGTGAGATCGCCGCGACGGCACAGAAACGGAGCCAGAACCCATGAAGTTCACCAGAACATGCCTCACCATGACGTTGATCGCGTGCGCCTCGGTGGCGAACGCGGAAGAGGCCAAGAACCTGCTCTTCTTCGGCAATAGCTTCACCCAGAGCGGCGGGGGCGTGCAGCGGATCATCCGCGACATCGCCGTCTCGGCGGGGCACCCGAGGCCTTATGTGTTCAGCCAGGCGATCGGGGGCGTGACGCTCGAGTATCACCTGGCCAACTCGACCAGCGTGATCACCTCGGGCATCGCGCCGGGCGATCATTGGGACAACGTGGTCCTGCAGGAGTACAGCACCCGGCCCACGTTCAACCCGAACTACGGCAACGTGCCGGCGTTTCTCGCGGCCGCCGACGGGCTCTATCAGGCCACGCTGAACCACAGCCCGGACGCGCAGGCGGTGATGTTCGAGACGTGGGCCCGCGGGCCGGGGCACTTCTTCTACCCAACAGAGTGGCCCGATCCGGCGACCATGCAGAGTGAGCTGCGGACGAACTACCACCTCTGCGTGGACAACCTCAACGCCGACTACGGCCCGGGCTCGGCCAAGTATGCGCCCGTGGGTGACGGGTTCGAGAACGGCAGCTTCGACCTGAGCCTCTACGCGGGCGACATCTACCATGCCTCGAACCGCGGGGCGCTGCTGATCTCGTTGATCCTTTACGGCACGATCTACGACGACATGACGACCAGCGACATCGACCTCACGGCCATCGCCGCGGGTCTGGGGCTGGGACAGGCCGACATCGACATCGTGACGACGATCGCCGACGAGACGCTCGTGCCGGCTCCCGGCGCGGTCGCGATGCTGGTGCTGGGCGGGGCGGCCGCGTCCCGGCGGAGGCGTTAGCCGCATTCTCCCTCGACCGTCCCCCGGGGCGGGATTCCGAGACGCCCGCCCTGTGCATGGGGCGGGCGTTTTTCGTTGGGGTGGCCGAGGATGCCTCCTTCAGAGCGTGGAGCGCAACCGACACGTTTCGGATTGCCTGACCGCCCCTCGAGAATCGAATCGTGTCGGATGCGCTCCACGTTCTGAACCTGCCGCCGTCACGGCGCCTCGTCGGGGTCGGGCACCCGCCCGCACTCGGGGCAGGGCCGGCCCGGCTCGAGGCCCCCGAGGTTGTAGCCGCAATTCGGGCACGCGGGGTCGCGCTTGCCCGCTTCGAGCAGGCGTTTGACCTCGTACGCCCTCGCCTCGGAGAGCGGGTAGCGGAAGATGAGCAGGAACGACCCGAGCCCAAGCAGAATGGGGATGCCGATCTCGAAGACGCGCATCAGCAGCATCGTGCGGTCGGTCTGGAGGTCGACCTTCTCCTGGAAGCCGGTCAGGTGGATCAGCACGCCCGCGACGAAGTAGGCGCCGGCCATGCCCATCTTCATGAACCACCAGAAGACCGCGTAGTAGCTGCCCTCGCTGCGCTTGCCGGTGTGCAGCTCGTCCTCGTCGCACACGTCGGCGACCATGGCGCTGGCGAGCGTGAAGAACATGAGCATCCCGGCGCTGAGCATGATCGTCGGGAAGAACAGCAGCCAGGGGGCGTGTGGGTTGTAGCACACGATCTTACTGAGCTGCGCCACCAGCATCAGGCCCACCGCGATCATCAGCGTCCGCGTCTTGCCGATCGCCTTGCTGATCCAGGTGAGCGGGAACACCGCGACCACGGCCGTGACGCCCCAGGCCGTGCCGAACCAGCCCATGAGCTTCGAGGCGGCGGCCTTGTCGCCCCCGAAGAGATAGAAGATGGTGATGTAGTTGGCGAAGTTGTTGACGAGGTTGAACCCCAGCACCGTCGCGAAGATGATCGCGACGAGGATGAGGAATGTGCGGTTGCGCATGGTCATCCGCAGGCGCGTCCACATCGGCACGCGGTCCTGCTTGGCGACGCGCTCGAACTGCCGCTCCTTGCAGAACGCGAAGCAGAGGAAGGCGAAGACGAGCACGACCCCCGCGGCGAGGTAGCCCACGTGGCGCATGCCGTCGACCTCGTCGCCCCCCGCCATGAACAGGGGCAGGTTGGCCATCATGTAGAACCAGGGCGTGATCATCGCGCCGACGTTGCCGATGAAGCTCTTGGCGCTGAACAGGCGGGTCCGCTCGTGGTAGTCGGCGGTCATCTCCATGCCGAGGGCGCCGTGGGGGATCTCGAAGATCGTCACCGCGGTGTAGAACAGCAACGACATCGTCAGGAAGTACCAGAACTGCGGCATCGCGCCCCACGAGCGGGGCACCGCCCACATCGCGACGAAGGTCGCCGCGACCAGCACGCCGCCCAGCAAGATGTAGGGACGGCGGCGGCCCCAGGGTGATCGCGTGTTGTCGGAGATGTGGCCCATCACCGGGTCGGTGACCGCGTCCCAGAATCGTGGCACCATCTGCGCCACGCCCACGAGGACAGCGCTGACCCCAAGCCCCACGTTGACGATCAGCCCGCTGAGCTGGCCCACCGAGTTGAACAGCGCGATGGGCACGAACCCGCCCAGCCCGTAGGCGATGAGCTGCACCCACGGGATGCGGTCACGCGCGGCGGTCTTGTGGTGGTCTCGCATGGTGGGCCCTGGCGTACCCTAGCGCGGGGCGGCTCATTGTAACCGTTTTCATTCGCTTGGTGAGCGGAAAACGGGGATTCTCCGCGGGAGGTCCGGGAGGGGGGACGCGGATTCCGGAGCCACCTTCGGCGTCGGTGCCGTGGATCATCCCAAAGGGTGATCCACGAAAGGACGGCGGTCGCAGATCGAACCGCCTTCACGCTGCGCGATGAAGGCGGGCACCGCTACGTGCCATCAAGCAGAACGCAAACAAACGCCCTCAGGCGCGGGCGCGCCGCCCGGCCCCGCTGCCCCGCGCCCGGTTCCGGGCCGGGCCGCTCCAACGCGGGCGGGCATTCCTGGGCGCGGGCTTGGCGGCGGGCGCGGGCGCGGGATCGTGCCCGCTCGGCTGGGGAATGCTCAGGCCCTCAGGAATCGGCATCGGGGGCACCTTCGTGCCCGTCAACTTCTCGATCGCCCGGAGGTAGGCCCGCTCGTCGCGATCACAGAACGACAGCGCCACGCCCGCGGCGCCCGCCCGCCCCGTCCGCCCGATGCGGTGGACGTAGGCCTCGGGCTCGTTGGGCAGGTTGAAGTTGATCACGTGGGTGATCCCGTCGACGTCCAGCCCCCGGGCCGCGACGTCGGTCGCGACGAGCACCCGGCTCCGCCCCGCCCGGAACGAGTCGAGCGCCCGCGTCCGCTGGCTCTGCGACTTGTTGCCGTGGATCGACTCGGCCGCGACGCCCGACTTGCCCAGCGTCTTGGCGAGCTTCTCCGCCCCGTGCTTGGTGCGGGTGAAGACCACCGCGCGGCGGACCCCGGGATCGTCGAGCAGGCCCCGAAGCAGGGCGGGCTTGTGGGCCCCGTCGACCATGATCACCGACTGCTCGATGAGCGGGGCGGCCGAGGCGACGGGGTCGACGGAGACCTTCTCGGGGTTGATCAGCAGCGAGTCGGCGAGTTGCTCGATCGCCCTGGGCATCGTCGCGCTGAACAGCATCGTCTGACGCTTGGCGGGCATCGATCCGGCGATTCTGCGGATCGGGTTGATGAATCCCATGTCGAGCATGCGGTCGGCCTCGTCGAGCACGAAGACCTCGATCGCGCGCAGGTCGATGTAGCCTTGGTCCATGAGATCGAGCAGGCGGCCCGGCGTGGCAACGAGCACGTCGACGCCCCGTTCGAGGGCGCGGACCTGGCGGTGCTGGCTCACTCCCCCGTAGACAACCGTGCCGCGGATGCGGGTGTTCGAGCCATAGACGGCGAACGACTCGGCGATCTGGTCGGCCAGCTCGCGCGTGGGAGAGAGGATCAGCGCGCGGGGCGGAACCCGTCCGCCCTTGCCGTTCACCTTGCGGTTGGTCGTATGGAGCCTCTGGAGAATGGGCAGGGCGAAGGCGGCGGTCTTGCCGGTGCCGGTCTGGGCGCAGCCCAGGACGTCACGTCCCGCGAGCGCGGGGGGGATGCACCGGGCCTGGATGGGCGTCGGGGTGTCGTACCCCTCGCGGGCGACGGCGTCGAGGATCGGCTTGGCGAGCTCGAGCTGCGCGAAGCGGATCGAGTGGTCGGAGGATTCTGTGGAGGTCTGGTTGGAGCTGTGGGTCGGGTTTCGGGTCAAATGACGTCTTTCTGAACAGGCCGGCGGCCGTGACCGCGCGGCGGACAAGCACGGTTGCCACGGACCAAGGCGTTTGGAACGGAGCGGGGCCGGCTGGTGAAGGCGGCCCGCGGAGTACGCCGCGAGCCGTGCCAGCAGATTTCGTGGACCCCCGTGCGCGTGGATTGACGGCGCGACGGGCGGTCGAAGCCCCCGGCGAAGTGGCGGACGATAGGCGCGGTTCGGGTCCGACGCGTCAAGCCCGACCTGAGGCGTTATCCGGACGCCGTGAACGGAAGGACCCGGTGCCACCACCCGCCGCGTGAGCGGCGCGTGGTGCTTGCCGGACGACTCGCGAAGGAACGCCACGCGCGGCTACGCCGCGGTTGGTGGCACCGTCACCGTCCGACGCTTCGTCCCCACATCAGTCGCCCGGGATCTCGTACACCCCGTCCGCGACGGGCTTGCCGAACTGCGGTGTGCCGTGGTCGTTCCACTCGATCACCTGGGCCCGCGTCGCGCGGTCCTGGTTCCAGAGCGGCTCGCCCTCGATGTGCTCGTAGTTCCGATCGTGGTAGACGAGGATGTCGGTTTTCCCGTCGGGCGTGGTCGTGAAGCCGTTGTGGCCGGGGCCGAACTGGCTTGTCTCGGGCGAGCTGGCGAAGACGGGCGCGGGCGACTTCTCCCATGAGTTGGCCGCGAGCAGGTTCGCGTTCTCGTCCGCGGTGAGCATGCCCAGGCAGTAGTTCGCGTCGGTCGCGCTCGCGGAGTAGGTAAGGAACAGTCGCCCGTTGCGGTGGAGCACGGCCGGGGCCTCGTTGACCCAGTGCCCGATGTGCTCCCAGGGCAGGTCGGGCTTGCTGATCAGCACCTGGGGCCCGACGATCGACCACGGCGCATCCATCTCCGCGATGTACAGGTTTGTCCCGCGATCGCCCGAGGCGTTCTGGGCCCACACGAGGTAGCGTTTGCCCTTGTGCTCGAATGTGGTCTCGTCGAGGCTGAACGTCTCCCACTGCGTGCGGATCTGGCCCTTCTCCTTCCACTCGCCCGCGAGCGGGTTGACCGACTCGTTCTCGAGCACGTACATCCGCAGCCGCCAGATGTCGTCCGCTCGGCTCGCGGCGAAGTAGACGTACCACTTCCCGTCGATGAAGTGGATCTCGGGCGCCCAGATGTGATGGCTCATCGGACCGCTCTCGTGCATGCGCCAGATGACCTCGGGTCTGGCGTCGGAGAGCCCGCCCAGCGTCGGGGCCCGCCGGAGCTCGATCCGGTCGTACTCGGGCGCGGTGGCGACGAGGTAGTAGTAGCCGTCGTGGAGGTTGACGTGCGGATCGGCCCGCTGGGGGAGGATGGGGTTGTGCCAGTGGTTCGCGTCGCCGTCGTGGGCGAGGGCCGGGCTGGTGAAGCCGATTGAGAGTGACGCGGCGAGCAGGGCGACAAGCTGGGCCGGCGATCGGCGAGAGCGAGTAGGTCTGGGCATGATCTGGTCCTGTCGGAACTCGAGGTACGCGGAGATGCAGCATTCGACCCGGTCCAGGCATGGTACCGGGCGGTTGGCCGCTCGGTTCCCGAGATCCCGGGCACGGTTCAACCCGTCCGCTGCCGCCTCGTGCGCCGCGCCCTCAGCAGCCCGCGAGGAAGCTGACGACGAAGAGTTGCACGTCGGTCAGGTCCCAAAGACCGTCGCCGTTCAGGTCAGCGATCGGGTCGAGGGAGAGGAACCCCGAGACGAAGATCGTGACGTCGGTCAGGTCGAGTACGCCGCAGTTGCCGTCGAGATCGGCGGCGCAGGGCCGTGTGAGCCCGAGGGCGTCGAAGTGGGCCCCGATCTGGGCCGGGGTGAGCAGGGTGTCGTAGAGCACGACCTCGTCGATCACGCCGTCGAAATGGCGGTAGAAATCGACCGCCCGCTGCACGCGGAACGGCCCGGCGGCCACGTCGGGCGGGTAGCCAAAGTTGGGCAGGTGGGTGGACCTCGTGAGGCTCTCCTCGACGCCGTTGACGAACAGCCGCGACCCGGTGTAGGCATCGTTGGCCGCGCCGTTCGAGTCACGGACCCAGACGATGTGGTTCCAGTCATCGAGGCGGAGCGTGCATACGCCCATCATCCCGCCGTTGTAGAACCCGCAGAAAACGCGATCGCGCTGGTTCTGCTCGAGCGAGAAGTAGACCTCGTGGGCCGTCAGGCCCGTTCCCCAGTGCAGGAAGGGCGGCCAGGAGGACGTGGCGGCGTCCGATGGGATGTAGACCACGACCTCGGCCGTGAAGTCCGGGTTGCCCAGCATCGACGCCGGCGCGTCGGCCGCCGACTCGAGGTACGGCGTTTCGCTGTAAGCGAACGAGGCGGCGGTGTCGCCCGATGCGCCCGGCTCGCCCAGTGTCACGCCGCCGAAGATCGTCGCATCGTGCGAGGCGCCGAGCGTGCCGTCGTTGGCGACCGTCGCCGAGCCCGCCGGCTCGCCCATGCGGTACCAGAGGATCGGGTCCTTCGCCGCGACAAGGTCGCGGTAGGCGTCGGGGGCGGCGAGTGTGGACGCGTGCCCGCAGAGCACGACAGTGAGGGCGGTTGCCACAGAACGGGACATACTTCGATCTCCTCTGCCCGCGACGCGACCCCGCGGCGGCTCCATCAGCCTATCGGAGCAGGGCTGCAACACCAAGAATTGTGTGCCGAAGAGGCGTCGGTCGCCGCGCCGCGGTTCGTTCGGGCTGCTCGTGGGCTCGCCAGGTGTCGCTGATTCCGGCCCCTATTCACGATGCTCGTCGGCCCGATTCTCCAAGAGCCGCTTTACCAGCTTCTCGAGCTCTTCGACTCGGTCGCGGAGGTCCGAGATCTCGGCGTCCTTGTCCGCGACGACTTCGCTCAAACCCTGAATGGCCGCGAGCGCCACGCCGTCGGCGTCGACCGTGCAGATCGCCTTGTCGTCGCCGCCCAGCCCGAACGCCGCGGCGAAGTCCTCGGCGATGGGCCCGATGTGCGCGACCTCGGGGCTCTCCTCCTTGTAGTTCCAGCGCAGGACATCGAGGCTGAGCACCTTGTCGAGCATCTGCCGCGCGTCGAGCTCGGCGAAGTTCTCCTTGAGATCCCGGCTCGAGGCGTTCTGCCAGGTCGAGCCCGTGCAGTACGCGCCGCCCGCGACGTCAATCGGGTGGGTCGGGGTTCCCAATCCGCCGAAACCCACGAATCCGTTGTCGATGGTCATGACCGTGCCCTCGGTGGGGGTGCCGAAGAAGATCCGTTCCGTCCCGCCTTTGGGCCATATGCGGACATCGCCCGTGCCCCCGCCGCTGGTCGCGACGCCGATGCCCAGGCCGACCGCGCCGTTGGTCAGGGCGAGGTCTCCCCACCCGTTGCCGACGGTCCAGCCCCACTTGCCGATGGCACCGACATGGAGCGGGGCGATCGGTTCGAGCGTTCCGATGCCGACCGCTCCTTCGAAGTAGCTCCGGGCGCCCTGGAAGTAGCCCGCGTAGCCGTCCGGGCTGGCGGCGGAGCCAAACACGCCGAAGGTCGTGCCGGTGAGTGAACTGGCCCAGCCCAGAACACCCGTGCCGTTGACGCCGTCGCTCTGGAAGAACCCTCCATGGCCCGCCCCGGTGGTTGACGAGCCCCAGCCGTAGACGCCCTTGCCGTTAATGCTGTCGGCCTGGAAGAAGCCACCGTAGGTGAACCCAGCGAGCGCCGGCGCGGACCCCAGCACGCCGATGCCCGCGTTGCTCCTGCTCAGCCCCCAGACACCGTAGCAGTCGCCGGACGTTGCGCTCGCTTCCGCGTACGCGCCACGGCCACCCACACTCTGGCTCAGGAAGTACCCGCCGTAGGTGTAGCCGGAGGCGGCGATCGCCTCGCCGTACACCCCTCGGCCCTGATTGCTGTCGGTATGAAAGAACCCTCCGTAGTTTGTTCCGGTTGCATTGGTCGCCGCGCCCACGACCCCGCGCCCGGAGGTGCTGTCGCACTGACCCAACACGCCGGAGGTCTCACCCGAGAGCGCGGTGGCCCAGCCGAACACGCCGATGCCCGAGGTGCTGGGGCTCGAGCCCCAGACGCCGTAGTTCAGGCCCGTTGTCGAGGTTGTCTTTGCGTAGATGCCTCGGCCATTGAAGGTGCTCCTGTTCTCGAAGTAGCCCGCGGCGGCGGTGGCGCCGACGACCTCCAGCGCATTGGTGGGGGCGCTGGCGCCGATGCCGACATTGCCGGCGAGGTAGTAGGTCGCGCTGCCGTTGAGCAGCCAGTGCGAATCGCCGGGAGGGCCCTGGTCGCCCTGTGGGCCGGAGGGTCCCTGTGGTCCCGAGGGACCCTCGGGACCCTGTGGCCCGATGTCACCCCGCGGCCCGGCCGGGCCCGTCTCTCCCTGCGGACCCATCGGCCCCTCGGGTCCCTGTGGCCCGACAGGCCCGGTGTCACCTTGTGGCCCAATCGGCCCCGCGGGCCCCTCATTGCCCGCCAGGGCGAACAGGGCGACCGGTGCCGCCGTCACCTCCTGCCGCGGCGTGAGCGTCTGGAAGACCCCCGAGCCCGCGGGCGAGCGCAGGTCGATCTCCAGCCATCGCTGGTTTCCGTCGAATGAACCCGCGCCGAAATCGAGCGGCACAGAAAACCGCCCGTCGACGAGCACCCACGCATCGATCGGAATCGTGACGCCAATCTGCGCCCCGCCTGCCGACGCGTCGTAGAGCCGGAACACGAAGTCGGCCGCCCCGTTCACCGGCTGGTTGCCCAGGAGCAGTTCGCCCTGGTACGAGATCGAGTCCGTCAGCTGAGCCGACGCGAGCGGGGAGAACACCACCACCAGAATCACGCCCGCGACGATCGCGAAGCACTTCAATGGAACCCCCTCTCCCGGCGCGCAGAATGCGCCAGATGAGCTGACCGCTCGGAACGGCCCGAATCGGGCGGTCGTTCGCGGAAAACACCCAAATTATCAGGAGATATTTATGTCTGCAAGCGAAAGCCCTAAGAACGACTAGCAGGCTCTCATTTCGTCAGCAATGAAGCATATACGAACATCATCAAAACACCACAATTGAGTTCTGCTGTGACCGCGTCGGATGCCTCGCGGCAAGGCTGCTCGGCACTCGACGAACCCGTTGGATCTCGGCTGAGCGCTGCAGCGGGGCTGCGTCCGACTCTCCCGTCATTGTCCTCCGGGAAAGCGGCGCGTGCCCCAACGGTGGGTCGGTCGGGGCTCCCTTCCCGAATCTGCAACCGCGTGATTGCAGCAACCGAATAAAAAGCTATCATGCCCAGGGAGAAACCGCGTGGCCCAGAGTTCATCCATCGAGTGGACGGAATCGACGTGGAACCCGGTCGCGGGGTGCACCCCGGTCTCGCCCGGGTGCCTCAACTGCTACGCCGCCCGGATGGCCCTGCGGCTCGAGCACATGCCCAACGGCACGGGGCGGAAGTACCGGGGCACCGCGAAGCGGGCCCGCGACGGGCGGCCCGTCTTCTCGGGACGGATCACGCTCGACGAGGCCTCGCTCGACATCCCGCGTCGCTGGCGGCTGCCCCGCATCATCTTCGTCAACTCGATGAGCGACCTGTTCCACGAGGACGTCCCGCGCGATTTCATCGAGCGTGTCTTCCGGGTCATGGTCGAGTGCCCCCAGCACACGTTCCAGGTGCTCACCAAGCGGCCCGAACGCACGCTCGAACTCGCGTCGGCGCTCCCCTGGCCCGCCAACGTCTGGATGGGCACGAGCGTCGAGACGAGCGCCTACTACGAGCGCATCCGCCTGCTCCAGCGTGTGCCGGCGAGCGTGCGGTTCTTGTCGTGCGAGCCCCTGCTGGGGCCGCTGCGTCGGCTGCCGCTCAAGGGGATCCACTGGGTGATCGTCGGCGGCGAGTCTGGCCCCGGCGCGAGGCCGATGCGGGCCGAGTGGGTGCACGAGATCAAGGACCAGTGCCTGGCGAGGGACGTGCCGTTCTTCTTCAAGCAGTGGGGCGGGGTGAACAAGAAGGCAGCCGGCAGAGAGCTTGAGGGGCGGACGTGGGACCGCAAGCCTGTGGTGAGGGAAGGCGTCCGGTGTCGCGGGGCGTCCCGGAGCGTGATTTGAGAAGGGAAGGCGTCCGCCGAGGCGGTCCCGCAATCGCCCTTCAGTGGTCGATCGGCTTGTTCGCCGGGGCGTGCAGGCTCGAAGTTTGCTCGTGGTCGCTGGGCCACGTTCTGCTGACCTGGGCCCAGTGGTCGACCGGCCACGTGCGACTGATCTCCGTCTGGTGCGGAGCGGGCATCCGCGGCTGTTCGGCCGTGTCGTCGGTCGTGTGCGCGAGGTGAGCCTCTCGCTTTGATTCGTATACCAGCGGTGCGAAGCACGCGGGCGATTCTTGATCGCCATCGAATTGATCGTGGACGCGTCGCAACAATGACCCGACGGTCACATAATCGACATAGGGGCTGATCGCCACGCGCTGTCCATCCACCTTGAGGAAGTTGCCGTGCTCGTCGATCCCGCCCCGGAGTTTGACGTACGGGTACGACGCCTCTAGCTTGGGCCGGATCGGCAGGTCCGGGGGCACTTGGTCGAATGGTCCATCGTAATAGTCATTGGCGCGCACGGATGGCGCGTACACCCCGATGAGCACGCGTCGCCCCAGCGTGGGTTCGGTCAGGAACACAAAGCGTGACCGGACGCCGAGATCCACCGGCGGGTCATCGTTCACGCGCACGAACTGCTCGGGCGGTTCAGATCTCGGTGCGAGCACAAAGTAGAACTGCGATGTGGGTTCGTGAAAAAGCAACTGGAAGATGAACCCGGATTCGTCGAGGACGTTCGCGACGAGATCCTCGTTTGGCAGCAAGGCCGACCCGGCGACCTCCGGTTGGGGGAGATGAAAAGTCCGCCTTCTCCCCCGGAAAGAAACGCGGGCAAGCCGCTTGGCTTTGTCCCAGACCAAGTCGACCCCATCCTCCGGCCCGAGCATCGCCGACTGGAGAAACGTCGGGTCATACCGATCGAAGTACCCGACGTCCAGCAAGCCTTTCTCGGCGTCCGTGAATCGGAGGTTCCCCGCGACACGTCGGGAGCCCGCGTAGAACTCGAAGTAGTAGTACCGCTCGGTCGGATAGACGATCGGATCTTCGGGGCAGAGGCCCAGCACGAAAGCGGCGACGGACTTTGGGTCATCGACATCCACGGGCGCGCCGCCGATGACATCCGTGTCCGACGGCAGCCTGGCCGCCCTCCCCGGCGTCGGATCCCACTGGTATTCGAGCAGCCTCTGGTTGAACCGTGGCTCGGTCACGAATCCCGAGGTAAGCGGTTCGGGGCACGGCGCGTGACATCCGCCAGCCGCGAGGACCGCACACACAGACATCATGCACGCGGCGTTGCATCGCGTGCGATGAAAACATATCATGGAAGCGGCCACCACTGATCGGGCAGGAGGGGCGGGGTGAGATCGAGAATCTCCCTCACGGAATCCCAGCGAGAGTGGTCCGGGGGCCATGTCTCATCCCATGGGCCCGGCTGGTTTTGCTGCTCCGAGAAACTGGCTACGTGGTTCGGCGGCCATTGTGTCGGGTAGCTGCCGGGATCCCAGGTCGCCGAAACGAAGGATGTGTGATTCGGCGGCCACCGGAAGCTCCACGGATCCGAATGACCGGGTGCCCAACTGATCGAAACGCTCTCCTCGTGCGAAGGGGGCCAATTCTGGGATCGATGCGTGTCGTGGTCTCCAGGCCAATCGTAGTAGGAATACTCCTCGTGGTGATTAGAGACGCCACCGCCATCCGAAATATCATAGAAATGATTACCCGGCCAAGTCCGAGAGATCGCGGGTTCATGCTCACCAATGTCGGTCGGCCACGTCTGGCTGCGTGAGTAGTAATGCCCCGGCGCATTGTGCCACAGGTCGCTCCTTGCCACTTCATGCTCGCCCGGATGCGCCTGCGAGACGGCGAAGCTGTGCTCGCTGTCTGGGCATGTAGCGTCGGTGCCACTGTCGGGCGCGTGTGACCATGTGCACGAATACACGCCCTCGTGATCCGCGGGCCATTTGTCGCTGTGGCTTGTCGCCACGCTGTGATCCACGTCATCCCATGACACCGAAATTGAAACAAAGTGGTTGTTGGGCCACAGTCGGCTCAGGGATCGCTGATGATCAGAACCGGGGACATACCAGGTATCAGAAATCGCCGCCCGGTGCTCGGGATTCCCGCCAACACATGCCTCGGTGTTCAAGAACGCGTTGGCGCCACCCTCCGCCTCGATCTGCGACATGACGCTATACAACTCGCCCGCGATGTCCTCGACAAGCCAGGGCGTCTCTCCGCCGAGGGCATCTACGACGTACAACACGTCCTCGCCATCCGTCTTGCCGTCCATGTTCGCGTCGGACTCGACGGCGGCGCCGACGCCGGCGTCCTGCATCGCTTGGGCCACATCATCGAGATCGACGGCTCCATCGCCGTTCACGTCGCCGTAGCTCTTGAGAATGAGCCTCTTGATTGCCTCGATCTTGTCATTCGCGGTGATGTCACCATCGCCGTCCAAATCGCCTATCGCTGACAGATCGAGTTGCAAAAGGGCGGTGACGGCGATGTCTATGTCCGTGACTTGGCAATCGCCGGTCCGGTCTGCCACAAGAGAAGATCCGGCAAGATCACCCGATACAACTGTCGAGTCTGGCCCCGCGAGCGCCATAGCCGAGACAATTCCCAACGCTAAGCCCGTCGCGACAATGCCGCGTCGATGCATAGATGATGCCCCTTCCGTCAATTATTCCCGCGGATTAGACTAACACCGTACTTCGACACTATTCGCTTGTCAATTCGGAATTCGGCTTTTTGACGGCACATCTTATTGAAAACGTAAATACGAACAGAATCCGCTATTGGCGACCTTCGGCCGTTCAGGATAACTGCCTGCGCCGCAGCGATTTATGGCGGGCATCTACAGCTCCACCACCGCCATATCCAGCTCGCGCTTCTCCGCCGCGGGCGGCATCGCGACCTCGGTCGCGAATACCTTGAGCGCCTCGTGCGCCCCCGCCATCTCGCCCCGCAGGGTCCCCGCGTTGAACAGGCTCGCACGGGGCAGCGCGGCCGAGTCGGTCGCGTTGGGCACCTGGCCCGGGCCTTCATCAACCACGAAGTCGGCCGCGGTGAGCGGCGGGACCTCGAGCTCGAGGCCCGCGAGCAGGGCGAGCATGTCGGTCGCGATCTGACCCTCGCTCTTCGAAGAGCCCTGGCACGGGATCGACTGCTCGAACGCCTGGAGCAGGCCCCTCGCGTTCTCGAACGTCCCCGCCTTCTCGGCGAAGGTCGCGCCCGGCAGCACCACGTCGGCCACCTCGTGCAGCCGGCTCTCGAGCGTGTCGATGAGAACGACATAAGGCGATTCGAGGGCGCCCAGCAGCTCGTCGGTCGCCCAGGCGCTGGGGTAGTTGCCGGTCACGATGATCGCGCCGACCTCGCTCATCTTCCCGCCCTGCAGGTCGGCCGCTTCCAGCGCCTTCTGGCCCGTCACCGCCTCGATCACGCGACGCACGCCGCGGGCGTTGGGGGCTTTCTCTGCGTACTTGATGTACGCCTTCTTCTCGAAGTCGGGGTCATCGCGGTCGAGCGAGGGCGGGAAGTGCTTGTCCTCGCCCTCGAACGGCACGGGGCCGACCGCGAGGATCGCCTTCTCGTCGATCTCGCGCGCCAGCGTCGCGAGCTGGTACGCCTCCTCGCACGTCAGCATCGGGCTGATCAGGGCGGCCAGCCGCTTGTTCTCGCCGTGCGAACGCGGCTGGAGGGCGCTCAGGGCCTGCTCGTACGCCCGCACCCACTCGGCCTCCACGAGAGTCCCGTACTGGCGGCGGAGCGGCCCGCCGATCCGGTCGTCGGAGTGCACGAACTTCCAGCCGTAGCGGACCTCGTCGGTGATCCACCACTTGTTGACCGCGAGATTCGTCCGGGGCTTGAGGCGGTAGATCTTCCCCTGGTTGTGCTCGACCCACAGGTTGTCGCCCGACGCGGTGAGCGGGTCGACCGCGGCGGTCCGCTTGAGGAACCAGACGCGCTGGGTGAACAAGAAGTCCTTGTCGAGCAGGGCGCCCACCGGGCACAGATCGATCACGTTGCTCGCGATCTCGTTGTCGAGCGCATCGCCCGGGAAGACGTCGATCTGGCTCTGGTTGCCCCGCCCGTCGATCATCAGTTCGGCCGTCTCGGGCACCTCGCGGGCGAACCGCACGCACCGGGTGCACATGATGCACCGGTCGGAGTAGATGTAGACGTTGGGACCCAGGTTCTTCTTGGGCTGCTTGACCTTGTTCTCTTCGAAGCGGCTCGCGCCCCGCCCGTAGCGGTAGCTGAAGTCCTGCAAGGTGCACTCGCCCGCCTGGTCGCACACCGGGCAGTCGAGCGGGTGGTTGATCAGCAGGAACTCCATCACCGCCTTTTGGTTGGCGACGGCCCTGGGGCTGTTGGTGTAGACGACCATGCCCTCCGAGGCGGGGGTCGAGCAGGTGGGCTGGAGCTTGCCGCCCATCTGGGGCTCGAGTTTGTTGTCGTTGCGGGGGTTGGGGGCCCAGATCTCCGCGAGGCAGATGCGGCACTGCGCGGGGATCGACAGCGCGTCGTGGTAGCAGTACTGCGGGATCTCAACGCCGGCCCGGTTGGCCGCCTGGATGATCTTCTCACCGGGCTTGAAGTCGATCGTTTTTCCGTTGAGCACGAACGTCGGCATGGGCGCCCTCGGTCTTTCCCGAGGCGCCCAGCGACGCCCCGAGTGCGGTGTCTGCACGGACCCGCGACCATCTGCCGCGGGGCCGGGTATGGTAGACGACCGGACGCCTTGGCCGACGCTTGCGAATCAGAACAGCCCCAGCACCTTCGTCTGCGACGGCGCCACTTGCATACCGGCGGGGCCCAGACCGCTGTGGCTCGCTGGTTTCATGGACATGTCCGCCGCCTTGCCGCCCTCCGCGCCCGTCTTGCCGCCCGACGTGCCGGTCATCTGACCCGCCTTCCGGCTCGTCATGCCGTGCTTGCGCTGCAACTCGACGCGCTGGATCGC
This sequence comes from Phycisphaeraceae bacterium, assembly GCA_023898685.1. Lineage (GTDB taxonomy): Bacteria > Planctomycetota > Phycisphaerae > Phycisphaerales > UBA1924 > UBA1926. Next base: position 737,976 of record CP060234.1, on the reverse strand, counting down.
GTTGGTGGTCTGCCACGGCGTCTGCATCGGAGCGGCCGCCATGTTCGGGTACGGAATGGGTACGGACGCGGCGGGCCCTGGGATCTTGCAAACGTCCGGGAGTGCGAACGGATGGCCGGACGCGGCTGGCAATGTCATTGGGACCTCCTCTCCGCGGAATGCGGGGGCGACGATCGACCGGAAGCGTCCCCGCCCCCGTGGGGCTCACGCAAGATCGTCCGAATCGGGCGACGGGCGGTGTCAACAGGTACGATTCACCTATGAGCGACACCATCTTCAGCAAGATCATCCGGGGCGAGATCCCCGCCCAGAAGATCTACGAGGACAAGGCCGTTATCGCGATCATGGACATCGCCCCGCTCAGCGAGGGGCATGTCCTGGTCATCCCCAAGGAGCCCGCCGAGGCGCTCGACCAGCTCAGCGACGACGCCGCGGCGGCGGTGGGGCGGGTGCTTCCCCGCGTGGTCCGGGCGGTGCAGAAGGTCACGGGCATCGCCGACTGCAACGTGCTCCAGAACAACGGGGAGGCGGCGGGCCAGGCGGTGCCGCACGTCCACTTCCACGTGATCCCCAAGCCGGCGGGCGGGGGGCTCAGGAAGGAGTGGAAGCCGGTGGAGGTGAGCAAGGACCGGCTCGCGGAGCTGGGGCGGGCGATGGCGCGGCTGCTGTAGCCCGTCGGCTGGATCCAATCCGAACGAGCCCGAAGCGCGAGCGAGGGTCTCTATGCTGGGTGCCGTGGAGACGCCGTCCTCGGCTTCTCCACGATCCGTGCGCCCGTTCGTGGAGAAGCTCCGCGTCTCCACTGCACCCGGCCCACGCGCAGCGCGGGCATGTTCCGGTTGACCTCTTCCGCGTGTGCCGTGGTCGCCCCGCGCGACCACGATCCTGCTCGCCCACAGCGAGCAGAGCACACTCCCAACATAGGTCATTAATCCGGCGAGCCCGTGGAGTCGGATGTTCACGAAGCTTCGCGGGCTCGCGACCGCGGCTCGTCGGAATGCAGCACCGCTACGAATACGGATTGGTCACGATCGAATAGAGCGTCACCACGAGCGCGGTGAGCAAGGCCGAGATGAGCCCGTACGCCGCCGCCGTCGCCCGCGGCCGCTGCACGCGGAGGTAGCGCCGCAGGAAGCTGGACCAGCAGTGCCAGAGCCAGCAGGCGTAGAGGACGGGCAGGGCGTACCACGCAAGCCAATACATGACGATTGAGGCGGACCACAAGCCGTCGTAGTCCAACACAATCTCGGCAGATCGCAGCACGGACCCGATCGCGAACGGCACGCACAACGAGACCAGCGTGTAGGACCACCCGCGGACAATGTGGCGGGCCTGCACGCTCCGATGCTTCGCGAGAACCGCCCACGTCAATGCAACGATCCCGGCTGAGAAGTGGAGGATCACCGCGACGACTCGACTCACGTCGGGTGGTGCATCCTGCAACCACTCGACCAAGTGGCCCAATGGCGTGATGCTATATCCATAATTGCCGCCGCCTCCCGTGGCGTAGATTGCGAAAAGGAACGCGATTACCACGGCGAGGCATGCCACCTGCACCATCACCCGCCAAACCACCAGACCCAGCACAACCGCCCCGATCAGCCGGCCCGCCCGCAGCGGCTGGCTCCGCGGCACCCAGCGCCAGAACGCCCCGGGGCGCAGCGCCCGCCACCCGGTGCGCAGGCAAGCGCCCGGGAACGTCGCCCCGTCGTGCTCGCAAAACTGGAGGACCTCGAACAGCTCGGGCCGAAACACCTCGACCCAATCGATCTCCGCCCCGCACTCGCTGCAAGGACTGCGAAGCGGGCACTGATCGGTCCACGACGCGACGAGCCCGCTCTGGTCATACCCGCACACGGGGCAGCACGGCGTGTCGGCGTCGCAGGGCATGGCCCGCAGTGTACCGGGCGCGCCGGGCGACCCACGGAGGGGATTCCAGTTCGCGTGCGATCGCCCGATCGAAGGAGCCCTGAGCGCGAGCGACGGGCCGAAGTCCACGAGCATTCCCGAGTCCTTGCACGCTCGGCTCATCGCTCGGGCTCAGGGCTCTTTCCGAGCGTCGCAAGACCGACGACACAACTCCACGTGCTCGCGCCCGCGGCTCGTTCGGATTCAAATGATGTTGGAAGCTGACTTCCCGGCCTACTCGGTCACGCGCGTCTTCCGCAGGCCGAGCGCCGAGTCCTTCTTCGGGTCGAACTTCTTGTCGCCCTTGAGGACATCGATGCGCTCGGCGCGCGTCATGACGTTCCGCTTGCCCTTGAGGTTGCCGGAGGTCTTCAGCGAGCGATCGAGGCTCATGGTTCGTCTCCCGCGGGCCCTGTCCCGCCGCTTTCGTGTCTTCCCGAGACCTACCCGCCGAAGCGTCGCCAGAGCGGGTCGGAAAAGTCCGACGCCCCGCCCTGATCGGCCCACGCCTTCCCTAGGCGCGCCAGCCGCCGCTCGAACCGCTCCCGCTCAGCCGTCGAGGAGGAGTACCGGTCTCCGGGCACCGCCAACCCGAGCGCGATGACCCGGTAGCGGTCGGAAGTATTCGGGCGCGACCCGCGCCGATCAACCCCGTTCACCGGCACCGCGATCGCCTCCTCCCCCTGACTCGCCAGATATCGGACGGCGGCCTCCGCCTGGTCCCGGGGCAGCGTCGCAAGCTCAAGGTAATTCGACCCCTCGATTCGGGGATCAACAGGAACAAGTCCGGCCGCCGTGACAATCGTGCCCGGGGCCGGGTTCCTGGCGCCGGCACCGGTGGCCGACCCGGGGCTGGGCTTGGCGCCGGGGTCCTGTTTCGGCGAGGGGTCGTCGGTCAGCGGATCTTCGATGCGTGTCTGCTGGCTCTCACGCGGCGCGAAGCGGCCGATCTCCTCCCGCTCGGCCGCCGCCCCGACGCGGTAGCCGAGGCCGTACGCAAGGACGAGCAGCAGCAGGGCCGCCGCCGCCGCGACGTAAAGCCATGTGACCGGCACCGCGACGCGGCCCGACGCCGCACCGCGAGGCGAATGGGGCTCGATTCGGCCGGCGTCGGCCGTGGGTCGGCTGACGGGCGCGTCGTCGGGGTGCGTGGACCTGGGGATCAGGTCGAACAGGGGCTTGCCGCTGCCGGGCGGTGACATGCCTTCATTCTACCTCGACAAAGCGGTGCTCTGCGCGGTTCTATACTCCGGCATGGCCATCCGCGACGACGACATCATCCAGCTCAAGACCCCCCCGATGAACCGCTCGGAGAGCCTTTATCTCCCAGAGGTTTTCCACGGGTTCGGCACCACGCTCCGCCACTTCTTCACCTCGTTCGGCCAGGGCAAGACCAGCCGGACGATGCAGTATCCCGAGCAGCGCCGCGAGCACATGCCCGTTCCAGAGGGGGGCATGAACGCCGGCAATTACCGCGGCGTCCACCGCCTCAACCGCGACGAGGAGGGGCGGGTGCGCTGCGTCGCCTGCATGATGTGCCCCACGCTCTGCCCGGCCAATTGCATCCACATCGAGGCGGCGGAGAGCCCATGGGATGACCGCGAGAAGTATCCGGCGAAGTTCGAGATCGACGAACTCCGCTGCATCTTCTGCGGCATGTGCGAGGAGGCGTGCCCGGTCGACGCGATCGAGCTGACCACCGAGTACGACATCGTGGGCCTGAGCCGGCCCGAGATGATCTTCGACAAGAACAAGCTGCTCCAGATCTACGATGTGACGATCGGCAAGAAGCCGATGTGACCCCCAATTGCGGTGGGTGACCCCGCGGGCCGTTGATTGTGCCATGCGCCGTCGGTGCGCCGTCATGGCGCCAACAGCCCGAACAAAGTGCGTCTCCATTCGTCGCAACGTCCGAATTGCCAGATGTTCTGCGCGATTGGCTGGCACTTCCCAAGCCCTGGTGTACCTGTTGCTCTGACGCCGTGGCTGCATCGCCGCGGTCGGAGTGAGAACGTCCGAGAAGAGAGGAAGGGATCACCGTGCTCTCCAAGTCCATCGCCCTGACCGCCATTGCCGCCGCCGCGGGCCTCGCCTCGGCCGGCGTGATCGCCTCGTACAGCTACACCGACCTCGCCGGCTCGTATGACGTGCAGTCGAGCACGTTCTCGGCCGCGGCGACCGACAACGGCACGCTCTTTACGGGCGGCGATGTCAGCCTGCTGACCGGCCCGAAGGGCACCGCCCAGTTCGACACCGGCTTCTTCGGGGCCGGCGTCGCCAACGTCTCGATCATCATGAGCGTTTCCAACATCACCTCGACCTCCGCCGACGGCGTGGGGCAGGTCGTGCTCACCGATCTCGACGGCGACACGCTCAGCGCCGACTTCTTCGGCTCGTGGAACATCTTCAATCCCATCGGCTTCATGTTCTTCAGCGGCGCAACGGAGAACTACGTCTTCACCGACAACGGCGACCAGGACGGGTTCTTCGACGGGACCACGGGCGGATTCAGCATGGCCGGCCTGCTGGGCAACACCTACGAAGGCGCGATCAGCCTTCTGCTCCAGAGCCCCGGCTCGTTCAGCCACAACTTCGCGAGGGTCTCGACCGAGGGTGACGGGCTGCTCATCCCCGCCCCGAGCGTCCTCGCTCTCGCGGGCCTCGGGCTGATGACCTCGGCCCGCCGTCGCAACTGATCGTTTGTCCGGCCCGGTGCCGGTGTTGTTTCGACAGACCATTCATGGAAGAGGCAAGACCGCGGTGTAGCGCGGTCTGTCTTGTTGACGCACGGAACGCGGCATTCGTGAGGGGGATCACGTGATGCGCACCAGAGATCGCTCGGCTTCAATCGTCGTGCTAGCCGCCGCCGTGGGCGTGATCGGGGCGGCCGGCGCCGCCCAGGCGGACCCGTTCATCTCGTTCCGCTTCGGCGAGCTCAGCGGCGACTATGTCTACGAATCGGGGGTCGGCGGCGGTGCCTTCACCGCCGCGGCCGTGACGAACGACGCGCACGTCTCCAACGGGGATATCACGCGTCTCGATGATCGGCCCGGCACGGGCGAGTTCGATCCGGGCTTTACGCTGTTCGACCCGTTCGCGGTGCAGGTCGTGCTGAACATCACCGACATCGCGGGCGACATGGCGCTCGCCACGGGGAGCGTGCTGATCGCCGACGGCGACGGGGACACGCTGACGGCCGACATCAACGGCGTGCTGACGCGGGTCGGATCGACCCAGTTCTTCAACGGGCAGAGCACCAACTTCGCGTTCTCGGGCGCCGGAGACATGTTCGACGGCACCGACGGCGCGATCATGATCGACGATCTGAAGGGGCAGTTCTACACCGGCGCCGTCAGCTTCGAGTTCGACGCCTCCAGCCTGACTCAGGACTTCGCGGAGGTGACCACGAACATCGACGGGCTGCTCATCCCCTCGCCCGCGATTCTCGTGCCGTTCCTCGCCTACTTCGGCTACACCGGACGCCGCTGGCGCGGCTGAGCCGCGGCCATAGGCGGTTTCGTGACCCAGAGCCCCGGGTTCGACCCGGGGCTTCTTTTGTCGCCATTTCTCTGAGCGCACGAAAAAGCCCGGCGAGATCCGCCGGGCCTGTGTCGTTCCGGTGATCGCGATCAAGCCCGCCGGCGGCGGATGCACGCGAGTCCACCCAGCCCGGCGAAGGTCATGACGCCCGGCGTGGGGATGTTGATGCCGATGACCAGCTTGTAGTCGAACTGCTCGGGGTGGTCGCCCACGTAACCGAAGTCGTCGTAGCCGGATACCGCGAAGTAGTAGCTCCCGGCGGCGAGACCGGCGTACTGAAGCGACGGCATGAGTCCGATACCTTCGTCATCGTCTTCGACGATCAGATTCCCGGCGCTGTTGAACAGCCCCAGGATGCCGTCGCCGCCGGAGTTGTTGCGATCAAACACCGACGCAACAACCAGGGTCGCGTAGTCGGTCAGCGTGAACCGGAACCAGTCGACGTCCTGGTTGCCGATGGTGCCATCAACAAGGATGCCATCTCCCGGAGCCCCGTAGATGCCGATGTCGTTCGCCAGCGCGAGCGAATCGTTGTCCTCAGACTCGAAGTAGATGGCGGCCTGCGCGGCGCCGGCAACCACCAAGATGGCCGCGGCGCTCAGCTTCCAAAGCCCCATGATCTCTCCTTTCTCAGACCCTCTGGTACAAAGCCGCACGCGCCCCAAATGGGTGCACGACGGACGCTCGGACAAGGGGCCTCAAGACTGAAACCGGGGCAACCCGAATCGGGAATTGAGCAGGTTTTTTGCACCCACCACGTCGCTTTGGCACCTGGAATCAGGGGCGGATCGCCCAAGTCGCGCGGCACGACGGGACCGTCCTCGAAGGGATGGTGCTATGCGGACCTTCACAAAGGCCCGCTGCATTGTGACCGGACGGCCTATTGGGCCGCCAGCCCGGCGCAGTCCGCGGCGAACTGGCGGGCCGCCCGGGCGACGGCGTCCTCCCAGGCCTCGCCGGGCCCCGGGGGCTCATAGAGGACCGATCGACCCGCGTTGACCAGCATGCCGAGCCGGCCCGGGCTGGTGGCGCCGGGCCGGACGAGCGGGCGGACCTGCTCGACCGTTCCCCCTTGGACGCCCACGCCCGGAACAAGGACCGGGGCCGCGGGCATGCACTTCCGGAGGGCTTTGCCATCGGCCGCGGACTTGGTCGCCCCGACCACCGCCCCGACGGACGACAGTCCGGTGAACCCGACCATCTCTGCGCCAAGTCTCGAGACGAATCCGGCGAGATGCTGGGCGACGGTCTCGCCCGATTGGAGGCGGGGGGCCTGGATTTCGTCCGAATCGGGGTTGCTCGTGCGCACGAGGATGTACACGCCGAGCCCTGCCTCGAGGAAGGGCCTCACGGCGCTCTCGCCCATGTACGCATTGACGGTCACCGCGTGGGCGCCGGTGCTCGCGGCGGCAGCGGCGTAGTGGGCGGCGGTCGAGCCGATGTCGCCCCGTTTCACGTCGAGGATCACGATGAACCCAAGATCGCGGGCCCGGGCGATCACGTCCGCGAGCACAGCGACGCCCGCCGCCCCGAACCGCTCGAAGCACGCCGACTGGGGCTTGACGACGGGCACGATCCCGGCGATGGTCTCGAGCACGCCCAGGCAGAACGCGCGGACATGATCGGGCTCCACGCCCGGGCCGTTGCGGACGGAGACCGGCAGGCGTTCGTGGACCGGGTCGATGCCCACGCAGGCGGGGGCGCCGACGCGGTCGATGGCCGAGCAGAGCAGGTCGCCGAAGTGGGGTGATTCGGTCATGGTTCTCCTAGCATCCCCCGTGTCACAGCCGCCCGTGCATCTCGATCTCAAAAAGGACCGCGGCCTGACGATTCAGTGGGCCGACGGCACCGGATCGTACTACTCGATCGCCTACCTGAGAAGGATGAGCCCCGCCGCCGACCAGCGAGAATTGCGGAAGGCGATGAAGAGCAATCCGCTGACGGTGCTGCCCTCGGCCCCGGCTTCGGGGGAGATCACGGCCGTCGACGCCGAGTTGGTGGGCAACTACGCCATCCAGATCACGTTCTCCGACGGGCATTCGGCGGGGATCTACACGTGGGAGTACCTGCGGCAGATCGACCCGGCGCTGCGGGAAGAGGGCGAGCGGGCGGAGTTCGCGCCGGGGGACGAGGCGCCGCCGCACCATCGGCCCCTGGGGCTGTGAGGGGACCGTCGGGCAGAGGGTGGGAGCCGCCGACGTACACTGCCCGTATGACCACGCTTGCCTCCACCGAACTCAATCTCCTCACCGCGTTCCGGCGCGATCTGCACAAGCACCCTGAGCTGGGCTACCAGGAGAAGCGCACGAGCGAGGCGATCCAGCGCGAGCTGACGGCCGCGGGCGTCGAGTTCAGGGCGGGTTACGCCGGGGGGACCGGGGTGCTGGCCCACCTGCCCGCGACGACGGGGCTCGACCGGCCCGCGGTCGCGCTGCGGGCGGACATCGACGCGCTGCCCATCCCCGAATCGACCGGCAAGCCCTGGTCATCGGTGCACGAGGGCGTGATGCACGCGTGCGGGCACGACGGGCACACCGCCATCCTGCTGGGCACAGTCCGCGCCCTCGCGGCGACCGAGCACAGGCCCAACCCCGTGACGTTCCTCTTCCAGCCGGCGGAGGAGGGCGGGGGCGGGGGGCTTCGCATGTGCGAGGACGGGGCGCTCTCGGGTGACTCGGCCGGGGGTATGGGGCCCAAGGTGGGGCGGATCTTCGGGCTGCATAACTGGCCGGGTCTGCCCTTCGGCATGATCGCCACACGCCCGGGCCCGCTTCTGGCGGCGACGGACATGTTCGAGGTGACCGTCAGGGGAACTCAAACCCATGCGGCGTTCCCGCACATGGGGCGTGACCCGATCCCCGCGGCCTGCCAGATCGTCAGCGCCCTCCAGACCATCCCGAGCCGCGACGCGCCGCCGACCGACCCGATCGTGGTGTCGGTGACGCAGATCCACGCGGGGAGCACGCACAACGTCATCCCGGGCGAGGCGAGGCTGGCCGGGACCGTGCGCACGGTGACCGACGAAACGCGGGCGATGGCGACGAAGCGGTTCCGCGAGGTGGTCGAGCGCACGGCGTCGGCGCTGGGGTGCTCGGCGGAGGTCGACTGGCACGTCGGGTACCCGGTGACGCGCAACGACCCCGCGATGGCGGCCCACGTGCTCTCGATCGGGGCGGAGGCGGAGGGGGCAACGGGGACGCTCGAGCTGGCGTGCCCGTTCCTGGGCGGCGAGGACTTCTCGTACTACGGCGAGTTCGCGCCCGCGTGCTTCTTCGTGCTGGGGACCTGCCCGCCCGGGGAGACGAACCCGGCGCTGCTGCACCAGGCCCACTTCGATTTCAATGACGAGGCGATCCCGGTTGGCGTGGAGATGTTCCGCCGGCTGGCGCTGGCCGAGCTGTGAGCGAGGCGGGGGCGATGGCGAATGACGTGAGACAATCGGCCGCCGACCTGCTGGAGCGGACGCTGGGCGGCGTGGCCCCGAAGGCCGTGGTGGGGTTCGATGGGTTCCTCGACACGATCACGAGCGCGGTCGACCGGCGTCGGTCGATGGCGCCCGACGACTACGAGCCGATGCGCGCGATCGGGGCGCTCGGCGGGCGGATCAGCGGGGCGGCGGGGCGGTCGGCGAACATCGAGCTGCGGGCGCGCGAGGTGCGGGGCGGGGGCAACGGGCCATTGCTGGCGGGGGCACTGGCGGCGCTGGGCGTCGAGGTCACGCTGATCGGGGCGCTGGGGCGCGAGGGGGAGTCCGAGTCGATCGACCCGGCGTACGGCGAGGTCGCGTCGTTGTGCGCGCGGGTGGTGTCGATCGCGCCGAGCGCTCGCACCGACGCGCTCGAGTTCGACGACGGCAAGATCATGTTCAACTGGTCGGCCAACCTCGACGTGGTCGACTGGGATCTGCTCTCGGAGAAGGTCCCGCCCGAGACGCTGCGCGAGATGTGCGGCGCCGCCGACCTGCTCGCGACGATCAACTGGACGAACGTGGGCGGGCTGGGCTCGATCTGGGAGGGGCTGTGCGAGCACGTCCTGCGACCCCTGCGGGCCGACGCGCCGCGTCTGTTCGTCGACCTGTCTGACCCCGCGAAGCGCGGGGACGACGAGATCCGGGCGATGCTCGAGCAATTGCGCCTGTTCCCCGCGGCGGTGCCCGTGGCGCTGGGGCTCAACATCGCCGAGGCGGAGCGGCTGAGGGCGATGCTGGGCATTGGCGACGTTCTGATCAAACGCGCGCCCGGTGCGATGGCCGACGCGGCGTGCGGGCTGCGGGAGGCGACGGCGCTGGATGTCGTGGTGCTGCACACGCGCGGGGCGGTGGCTGCGGCCGACCGGTCGGGCGGGGTGTCGCTCGAAACGCGGATCGTCGAGCACCCGGTGCTGTCGACGGGGGCGGGCGATCACTTCAACGGGGGCTACAACGCGGGACGCATCCTCGGATTGCCGCTCGCGGAGAGCCTGGCGTGCGGGTGCGACGCGGCGTCACGATTCGTGCGCACGGGGCGGAGACCCACGCGCGAGGAACTGATCGCTGAGCTTGGTACGCCCTTGTGAAGTGCTCGCTCGCCATTGCGGGGCGTGCCACGATCGCACTTTGCAGGCCGGGCCGACCGGGCCGTCTGGTATGCTGGGACGAGACGCCCGCGGCCTTGTGGAGGAGTGCCGCGGCCCGGCGATGGGGCACGGTCATGCTGCGGTTCGTGGTTCTGGCGGCGGTTGTCCTGACGATGTGCTTCCCGGCACGCGGCGCGGGCGGGGGTGGACTGGGTGATCCGACGCCGCACACCTCGGACGTGATCTTCCTTGTGGACGGCTCCGGGAGCGTCTCGGCGCCGACGTTCCAGATGCAGCTCGACGCGATCCGCGGCTGTGTGTGCGGGCCCGGTGCGCCGCTCGTTCTGGATGGCTCGTTCGCGGTGGGGGTGGTGCAGTTCTCGTTCAACGCGCGGATCGAGATCCCGCTGACGGTGCTCGACGGCCAGGCGTCGGCCGAGGCGTTCTGTGAGGCGCTCGACCTGATCGTGCGGTACAACAGCTCGACGCGGCTGCTGCCCGGGTTGGACCTCGCGGCGGGCATGTTCGCGGGCTCGCTGGAGGGCACGGACCGCGAGTTGGTGATCCTGACCGACACGGTGCTGTTCGACGCCGACCTGACGCGGGTGCTGTCTCGCTGCCGGCAGTTGCGGACGGCGGACGACCCGGTGCGGATCTGCGCGGGGATGACCGACGAGACGATCCCGTTCCGGACCGACCTGTTCAACAACATCTGCAACACGCCCTCGGGGCAGGCGTTCGACCCATCGCAGCCGATCGGGACGCTGACGCGGGTGGCGACGCTGGCGGATTTCCAGCCCCTGTGCGCGGGATGCGTGGCGGGCTGCGAAGACTCGGGCGGGCCCGACTGCGACGGGGACGGCGTGCCGGACGCCTGCGAGCCCGATTGCAACGGCAACGGCGTGCCGGACGACTGCGACCTGCTGAACAACCCGGACGCCGATCTGAACGGCAACGGCGTGCTCGACGTGTGCGAGGACGACTGCAACGCGAACGGGATCGCCGACTTCCTCGACATCAAGAACGGGACGAGCACCGATTGCGACGGCGACGGCGTGCCCGACGAGTGCGAGGGGGGCGACGACTGCAACGGGAACGGCGTGCCCGACTTCTGCGACTTCGCCAGCGGGCTGTTCAGCGACTGCAACATCAACGGGGTGCCCGACGAGTGCGAGCAAGTGCTCTTCCGGGTGGTTACGCGGCGCACGCTGGCGGTCGAGGGCGAGCGGCCGCCGTTGCCCGGGGTGACGCCCGACTACGCGGCCCTGGGCCTGGGCGTCGCGGTCGGTGAGGACGACACGGCGTGGTTCGGGGACATCGGGGCCGACTCGGGCGGGACGCTGCTGGAAGATCCGCAGCACCGTGGGCGGATTCTCTCGTTCGATCTGGCGCGGGGGCGGTATGGGCGCGTGCTCCGCGAGGGTGACATCATCCCCGACCCCGAGGCGTGGCTGGACGAGGCGCCCGGCGACTGTGGGGCCATCGAGGCGTTCCTTTCGGTGCTGCCTGGCGACGTGCCGCACCCGCTCAACGCCGGGGATGCGGCGATCCGGGGGGTGGCCGACGACGGGTCGTTGCTGGTGCGGGCGTTTGTCGTGATCGAGTCGGAGTCGTGCGAGACGCTCGATGAGCGGGCGGGTCTGTTCCGCGTGACCACGGGCGCGCCGCAGCGGCTGTTCCGCGAGGGGCTCGACGTGTGCCTGGGCGGGCAGGGGGCGACGGCCGGGTCGGCGCGGTGGCGGCGGTCGGCGACATACGCGCAGCCCGAGGTGCAGTACGACGCCGGGGTGTTGTCGTGGCTGATCTCCGAAGCCGGCGATGGCTCGTGCTTCGTGGCGCGCGACGGTGGGCTGGCGCCGGACGGGGGCCAGTACCTGCGTCCGGACTACATCCCGGGCGTGTTCAGTCCGTACCAGGTGGTGGCCCGGCACGCCGATACGGGGCAGACGCTGTTCTACGCGCCGACCTCGGTTTCGGGTCGGGTTCTGGTGCTGGACGAAGCCGGGGTGTCGAGCCTGGTGGCGCGGGACGGCACACCCGCGAACCTGCCCGGCATGCCCGGGGCGACGCTCTCGCTGGCGTTCTCGCACGAGGAGGGGTGCGACGTCGGCGAGCTGTTCGGCGCCGGGCCAGACGTGGTGTTCCGCGCCCGGGCCGGCGGGACGAACGGGCTGTGGCTGTGGGAGCGAGAGTCGAACCCCGCGAGCAATCCGGGGTCGGCGGTGGTGACGCCGCTGGTTCTCGAACAGGACATCGAGTCGTTGAGCGGTGTGGACGCGGCTCCAGGGAGCGTTGGTTTCGAGCATCCGTTGATTGGTGGGCCGTGCGGGTCGTGCCTGGATGAGCCGGGGATCGTCGTGTTCAAGGCGACGTGGACCGACGCCGAGGATGGCGGGGGTCGAATCGGGCTGTTCGCGCTGGTGCCGGGCGAGGCGATCTGGCCGATCGTGCTGCCGGGTGATCGGCTCGGGCCGCCGCACGAGAACCTCGCGTATGTCGAGGACGAGTCGATGCTGCGTGAGTTTGATGTGGACGTGAACGGCACGGGCAAGGTCGTGTACACCGCGAAAGTGGCCGATCTTGACGCGGGGGACGGCGCGGCGCCGCTGACGGTGGTGGAGATGGCTTCGGTGAAGCCCGGGATGTGCGACGTGGCCACGCCGTTCGGGCTGCTCGACCTGGCGGACATCACCCGGTTCGCCCAGGGGTTGCTGGCGGGCGATCCGGGCGCGGACATGGCCGAGCCGTATGGGGTATTCGACCTTGCGGACATCGTCGGGTTTGTCGTGTGCTTCACGGGCGGATGCCCGTGAGGAGGCGGCCTGAGGTGATCGGCCACACGGCTTGAGGGACTATGATGGCCGGCACGCGGGCGTAGCTCAATGGTAGAGCGTCAGCCTTCCAAGCTGAATGTTGCCGGTTCGAGTCCGGTCGCCCGCTTTTCCTGATTCATGTCGTCATGCGTTGGACGCCGAGCCCGGTCGCGAGTTCGCGATGCGGCGCGGGCGGTCGATGCGCCGCACGCGCGATCCGATCGAACGCGCGTCGTGTACCGCGTTCGCGGGCGGCTGGTGGGGTGCTGGACTCTCGGGGCGCGACCGGGCTTGCCGCAGCGGTGAAGGGGTTGCCGGGTGGCGTGGACTCGCGCGGCGCGACAGCCGGATGGTGAGTTGCTCCGGGGTCGGGGAGGAGATACCAATATAGGGGATAATATTGCCGATATTGCCGGCAAGTTGTCCCCAAAATGTATCAGACAACTGGATGGACTTGTCCACTTGAACGACCGATACTACGCTGTGTCTAACAGATATTTTGAGACATTTATCCCTCTTTTGACGAGGACGAGGCCATGGCCGGGCAGCAGCCGTCCACGCGGGAAGCTCAGGGCGCCGGATCCAGATGGGCCGGTGCTGCGGGCTATCTGATCGGTCCGGCGTTCCTCCTGATTGCCTTGCTGATTCTCGCATTGCCGGGGGCGGCGATCCCGATCCAGCAGACTCCCGCGGTCGACCGCGCGTCGATCTCGATCGCACCGCGGCGTACGCCATTGGGCGATCCGCCGGTGGCGGTGGTGAACGGCATGGCCCATCGCTGCAACGACTGCCACGGCATCTTCGAGTCGCGTGAGAACAGCCAGGCCGATCTCCGGCAGCACACCGACATCAAGCTCGAGCACGGGCTCAACAACAACTGCTACAACTGCCACGATCGCAAGGACCGCGAGAAGCTGGCGCTGCACGACGGATCGACGACGACGTTCACGCACAGCGAGATGCTGTGTGCGCAGTGCCACGGGCGGATGTACCGCGACTGGTCACGCGGCGCGCACGGCAAGACGATGGGCGCTTGGGACCCGGCGAATCCCGGTTTCCATCGGCTGACGTGCGTGCAGTGTCACAACCCGCACGCCCCGATGTTCGACCCGATCGAGCCGCTGCCGGCGCCCCACACGTTGCGCATGGGTGATCCGGGGCACGGTCACCATGCGGAAATCCAGAAGAAGCGCAACCCGCTGTTGCAGTGGTCCGAGCCTGGGGGGCACGAGTGATGAGCCTGCGCATCTACGAGGGGAAGGGCGACGGGTTGGGCGCCGCGTGCACGTGCGATCACGGCGGGTCGTCGCGGGGCGGGCCGGGCGCGAGACCGGGCATGACGCGCCGGAGCTTCCTGCGCACGGGTGTCGGCGCGGCCGGCGGGCTCGCGGCGTTCGCGGCGGCGATCAGCCCGCTCAAGGATCTGGCTTCGGGCGATGTGCCCGATCTCGACACGTTCCTTCAGAAGCACTACAAGGAGATGAACGCCCAGGAGATGGAGGCGGCCCTGGACCGCATCCGCGCCCGGGTCGAGCAGCGTTACGGCGTCCGGCCCGAGATCCGTGACATCAAGCCGATGGACGGGGTCGAGTTCGTCTATGCCCTCAACCTCTCTCGCTGCATCGGGTGCCGCAAGTGCGTGCACGCGTGCGTGGCCGAGAACAACCAGAGCCGCGATCCGGAGATCCAGTACATCCGCGTGCTCGAGATGCCGCGGGGCACGACGGACATCGAGCAGGGCAATCACCACTACGACCGGGCCAAGGTGCCGGACGAGAACCACTATTACATGCCGATCCAGTGCCACCAGTGCGCCAATCCGCCGTGCACGAAGGTGTGCCCCGTGCAGGCGACGTGGACGGAGCCGGACGGGGTCACGGTGGTTGACTACGACTGGTGCATCGGGTGCCGCTATTGCGAAGCGGCGTGCCCCTACTGGGCTCGGCGGTTCAACTTCACCAAGCCGCGGCTGGCGAGCCCCGAGGAGATCGAGGCCGACCCGGGGATCGAGGCCAGGCGGCTCAACCCGGAGATGAGCTACCTCTCCAACCGCCCCCGGACGAAGGGCGTGATGGAGAAGTGCCACTTCTGCCTGCACCGGACGCGGACGGGTCGGATGCCGGCGTGCCTGGAGGTCTGTCCGGTCGGGGCGAGGAAGTTTGGCAATGTGCTCGACCCGCACAGCGACGTGTCGAACATCCTGAAGACCAAGCGTGTGTTCGTGCTCAAGGCCGAGATCGGCACGCTGCCCCGGTTCTTCTACTACTTCGACGAGCGTGACCCGACGGCCCAGGACCTGCCGGCGATGGAGCACGGCGGGCACGCCGACGAGCCGGCCGAGAGCGCGACGGGGGGTGAGTCATGAGCGAGTATGTCCGCTTCCTTGTTCGCTCCTTCCGGTTGAGCTTCGTCGGCGACTGGAAGTACTACACCTGGATGTTCGTGCTCACATGCGTGAGCCTGCTGGGGCTCAACGCCTATTGCAAGCAGTTCGTGTTTGGCCTGGGCGAGACCGGGATGACCGACCAGGTCTCGTGGGGGCTCTACATCGCGAACTTCACCTACCTCGTCGGCATGGCGGCCGCGGCGGTGATGCTGGTGATCCCGGCCTACGTCTACCGCAACAAGGAGCTGCACGACGTGGTGATCTTCGGCGAACTGCTCGCCGTCGCGGTGATCATCATGTGCCTGCTGTTCGTCACGGTCGACCTGGGCCGGCCCGACCGGTTCATCCATCTCTTCGAGCGGTTCAACTTCCCGCTGTCGATGCTGACGTGGGACGTGATCGTGCTCAACGGCTACCTGCTGCTCAACGTTCACATCACGGGCTATCTGATCTTCAGCGCCTACCGCAAGCGTGAGCCCAACAAGAAGCTGTTCATCATCCCCTTCGTGCTGATCGCGATCGTGTGGGCGATCAGCATCCACACGGTGACGGCGTTCCTCTATTCGGGCCTGGGCGGGCGCCCGTTCTGGAACCACGCGATCATCGCCCCGCGGTTCATCGCCTCGGCGTTCGCGGCGGGGCCCGCGTTCATCATCCTGACGCTCCAGGTGATCGATCGGTTCACGTCGCACAGCGTGCCGATCGGCGTGTTCCGGTTGCTCCGGCAGATCGTGACCGTCGCGATGACGATCAACGTCTTCCTGCTCGTCAGCGAGATGTTCACGGAGTTCTACACGGGCGCGGGCCACTCGCTCTCGACGCACTACCTGTTCTTCGGGCTCGGAGACTATCACGCGCTCGTGCCCTGGATCTGGACGGCGATCGGGCTCAACACGACGGCGCTGGTGCTGCTGTATATCCCGCACGGCAAGCGCGGGCTGTGGATCCTCAACGTCGCGTGCGTGCTGATGATCGTGGGGATCTGGATCGAGAAGGGCATGGGGCTGATCGTGCCGGCGTTCATCCCCACGCCGCTCGGCGAGATCGTCGAGTACACGCCCACGATGAACGAGATCCTGGTGTGCACCGGCATCTGGGCGTTCGGATTGCTGCTTTACACCATCATGGTGCGGATCACCGTGCCGGTGCTCAACGGCGAGCTCACGGTGGACACGCTGCACCCAAGCGAGAACACCCACGCCGCTCGGCGGACGGTCTGAAAGGAGAACGCGATGCAACGTTTTGGGATGGGTTCACTGCTCCTCGCGACGATCGGCCTGGGGGCGATGACGGGGGTTGCATTGGGCCAGGCATTCGGGCTGCGCGAGATCAGCCGCGAGACGAAGGAATGCCTCCAGTGCCACCAGAAGCTCGACGTGGGCGTCTACCAGCAGTGGGGGGCGAGCAAGCACTTCCGCGCGAACGTCGGCTGCTTCGAGTGCCATAGCGCGCAGCCCGGCGATATCGACGCGTTCGAGCACCAGGGCTACACGATCGCGATCCTGGTGACGCCCAAGGACTGCTCGCGGTGCCACTCCAAGGAGGTCGAGGAGTTCCAGGGCTCGCACCACTCCAAGGCGGGCCGGATCCTGGGCTCGCTCGACAACGTGCTCGCCGAGGTCGTCGAGGGCAATCACGGGATGGTGACCCCGGGCCACCCCGAGGGCGTGGCGGCCTCGGCCGTGAACGGGTGCTGGCAGTGCCACGGCACCGAGGTCAAGGTGCTCCCCAACGGCAAGCTCGACCCGGCGACCTGGCCCAACAGCGGCATCGGCCGGATCAACCCTGATGGCACGGAGGGCTCGTGCAACGCGTGCCACACGCGCCACGAGTTCAGCGCGGCGCAGGCGAGGCACCCGGACACGTGCGGGAAGTGCCACCTCGGGCCCGACCACCCGCAGAAGGAGATCTACGAGGAGTCGAAGCACGGCATCGCGTTCTTCAGCCACATCGACGAGATGAACCTGGATTCGAGCAAGTGGGTCGTGGGCGAGGACTACTGGGCCGCCCCGACGTGCGCCACCTGCCACATGAGCCAGACGAAGAACCAGTCGGTGACGCACGATGTCGGCATGCGGATCAGCTGGAACAACCGCCCGCCGGTCTCGGTGCGTCCCGAGAAGGCGGACGCGAAGATGGGTCTGCCCGGGGAGAACGTCTCGTGGCAGGTTCGGCGCGAGAACATGAAGGACGTCTGCCAGAACTGCCACCAGGTGCAGTGGGTCGACAACTTCTACACGCAGTACGACGCGCTCGTTGATCTCTACGACGAGAAGTTCGCCAAGCCCTCGGGTGAGTTGAACGCCCTCGCCCAGAAGTGCAAGGCCCACCCGACGCCGTTCTCGACCGACGCGGACTGGGCGTACTGGGAGTTGTGGCACCACGAGGGCCGCCGGGCCCGCCACGGCGCCTCGATGATGGCGCCCGACTACACCCACTGGCACGGCACCTACGACGTCGCGAAGACCTTCTACACCCATTTCGTGCCCGCGCTCCAGGATCTCATGGAGAACGCGCGGAAGTCGGGGGATGCCGGGCGGATCGCGGCGGCCGATGCGCTCGAGGCCAAGCTCGACGAGGTGCTCAACAGCAGCGACCACAGATGGTTCCTTGGCAAGACCGACCCCGCCGAGGCCGCGAAGCGCAAGGCACGCCAAGAGGAATTCAAGTCGCGGTACAACGACTGACCGGGCGATGAGCGGATGAACGGGAGCCGGAGCGTGCACACCCCCACCGAGAAGGACGGCCAGTTGGCGCTGCGGGACCACATCGTGGCCCGCGCGCTCGGCGCCCGCGATCGGCACGGCCCGGTGATCGACGCCGAGTCGATCATGCGGTTGCTCGACGATCGGGCGGCGGTCCGCTACCCGGTGGGGGTGCGATTCGACGCCGGGCCGCTCGAGCCGGGCGAGTTCGCCTGGGCCATGCCTCTGGGCGAGAGGCCCTCGGACGGCTTCTGCCTGTTCATCCATCCGCACTTCGAGCGGCGGCCGGAAGCCTGGCCGCTGCTCATTGCGTATCACCTCCCCTCGGTGAACTACGGGGAGATCGTGACCGCCGACGAGGCCGAGCTGTTCGCGGTGACGCTTCTCGGCATGGACATCGACGTGTATTACCACGCGCTGTGCGCCCTCGCCGACGAGATCGCGGGGGCGGGCGCTCAACCGCACACGCACCACTGATGGAAAGGACATGTGCATGGACACGCAACGCCTGATCTCGGTGCTCGCCATCGCCGCCACGGCAGCGCCGGCTCTCGCTCAACCCGAGGCCGACGCGCCGGCCGAGAAGCTCGCCTTCGGTGAGTTGCCCAAGAACGCGGGCTGGCTCAGCGATCCCGGCACGCCCGCCGAGACGATCTGGGACTCGATCGCCGGCGGCAAGCTCCACCTGAACGACCGCCTGCGTTTCGAGTACGCCGATCAGGAAGGCGTCAAGCCCTCGTACGCCTTCACCAACCGGATCCGGCTGGGGTACGAGACCAAGGCGTGGCACGGCCTGAACGGCATGATCGAGATGGAGAACGTCGCCTCGTTCGACAGTTCGCTGTATTGGGTGCCGGCAACGCTCGACGGCGATCCGACCCGGACGGTGGTGGCCGACCCGCAGGACACCGAGGTCAACCAGGCGTACCTCCAGTATCACCGCGACAACCTGTTCGATTCCGACGCCTCGTTCACGATCAAGGCCGGGCGCCAGCGGATCATTCTCGATGACGCGCGGTTCGTCGGCAACGTGGGATGGCGGCAGTTCGAGCAGACCTACGACGCTGTCCTCGCCCAGGTCGGCTACGACCCGGTGACGTTCAGCTATGCCCACGTGTGGAAGGTGCAGGGGATCTTCAGCAACGGCGTCGACCTCGACGCCGACGTGCACATCTTCCATCTGGCCTTCAAGGCGGCGGACTGGATCACGATCACCCCGTTCGTCTACCTCGTCGACGTGCAGCAGGCGGCCGCCCTCGACAGCGACACCTACGGCGTGCGTCTCTACGGGTCGGCCCCGTTCGGCGAGGAGGATGCCTTCTCGTTCAATTACAACGGCTACTACGCCCACCAGACCGAGGGCCGCAACAGCGCCATCCCGAACTATGACGCGGACTTCTTCGCCCTCGATCTCAACGCGGCCAAGAAGGGCCTGGGCGCGCTCGGTGTCGGCTACCAGTTCCTGGGCAGCGACAACGGGGCGGACTCGTTCATCTTCCCGCTCGGCACCAACCACGCCTTCCAGGGCTGGGCGGACAAGTTCCTGACCACGCCGGTCGCGGGCCTCCAGGACTTCTACGTCTACGCCAAGGCCGACCTGCCCTGGAACGTCAAGGGCGGGGTCTACTTCCACGAGTTCTGGTTCGATGACACCCCGACCGGCGTCGACAGCAACATCGGCTGGGAGATCGACGCCGTGCTCAGCAAGGACATCAGCCGCAACTGGAACGTGCTGGCCAAGTTCGCCTATTACGACGGCGGGATCGCGCTCACGTTCCCGGGCGGCTACGGTGCCGATACCGTGAAGTTCTGGCTCGAGACCACGTTCAAGTTCTGACACGGGATCGCGAGGGGAAGCACGTTGCGCATCGAGATCAGGATCTTCGGCGCCGAAGCGCGGGCCGCGGGGGCCGACGCCCTCGCGGTCGATCTCGATGGGCCCGCGACGTGCGGCTCGCTCCGCGAGGCGATGCGTGAGCGGAGCCCGGCGCTGGCGCCGGCGCTGGGCTGGGCCCGCTTCGCCGTCAACGGCCGGTACGCGGACGATGAGACCGAGATCGGCGAGACCGACGAAGTCGCGCTGATCGGCCTCGTCGGCGGGGGCTGAGGGGGCGATGGCCACAATGGACGCCATCTCGGTCTCGATCACCGACGGCCCGCTCGGCGAGCCGCCCGCGCGGCCCGACAAAGGCGCCTGTGGGGCGTGGGTCGTCTTCGAGGGCGTAGTCCGAGGCGACGAGGGCGGCGGGCCGATCGTCGCCCTCCGCTATACCGCCTACGAGCCGATGGCGCAGAACCAGCTCGCCGAGTTGGGCGAGTCGGTCCGCGCCGAGTTCGGCGTCGATTGCCTCATGGTCGAGCACTCCCGGGGGCTGGTCCCGGTCGGGGCGTGCTCGTTCAGATTGTCCATCGCGTCCGGCCATCGCAAGGAGGCGTTGGCCGCGATGGACGCGTTCATCGATCGCATGAAGAAGGACGTGCCTATCTGGAAGGAGCCCGTCCGCGGGTGACGGCGCGTCGACCCGCAGGAGGATCACATGGCGATCGTCGGAGCATTCGCGAGGATTGAGGCCGATGGATTCGATCAGGCCGTGGCCGATCTCGGCGGGCTCGAAGGGGTTTCGACCTTTGCGCTCGACGAACCCGGGAAGATCGGGCTGTTAATCGAGGCGGCGAGCCTCGACGACGCCCACGGGGTGATCACGCGGCAGATCCCGGCCGTAGTTGGGGTGCTCGGCGCGTGGCCTGTGTACGCCAACACCGAGGATGAATCAGATCAGGAATCGTCGCCCGCCTAGGGGCGGCCGCACAACGGCAGAGGAGCACGTCATGGAAGCGTCAAGGCGAGAGTTCATCAAGGCGTCCGCGGTGGCCACCGTCGCCGGGGTTGCCTGCGCCAAGGCCGCGGGGAGAGAGCAGGAGGACGAGGTCACGTGGACCAAGACGGTCTGCCGGTTCTGCGGCACGGGCTGCGGCGTGCAGGTCGCGCACCGGGGTGATCGTCTGGTCGCGCTGCGAGGCGACATGGAGCACCCGACGACCAAGGGGCTCGTGTGCGCCAAGGCGTTGTTCCTGCCCAAGATCGTCCACTCGCCCGACCGGCTCACGACGCCGATGGTCCGCAAGGGCGACGGGTTCGAGCCGATCTCGTGGGATTCGGCGCTCGACCTGATGGCCGACAAGTTCGCCGAGGCGATCCGTGCGCACGGGCCCGACTCGGTCGCCTACTACGGCTCGGGGCAGGCGTTGAGCGAAGAGAGCTACATGGCCAACCGCCTCTTCAAGGGCGGCATCGGCACCAACAACGTCGAGGGCAACCCGAGGCTGTGCATGGCGTCGGCGGTGGGCGGCTACGTCTCCACCTTCGGCAAGGACGAGCCGATGGGCTGCTACGACGACATCTGGGAGGCCAGGACGTTCTTCCTCGTCGGGTCGAACACCGCCGAGTGTCACCCGGTCATCTTCGACCAGATCCTCGCGGCCAAGCAGATGAAGCGCAACATCAACATCATCGTGCTCGATCCGCGCCGCAGCCCGGTCGTCTCGGCGGCCCACGTCCACCTCAACCCGATCCCCGGCTTCGACCTGCCCGTGCTCCACTCGATGGCCCATTGCCTCATCCGCGACGGGAAGTATGACCGCGACTTCATCGAGAAGAACGTGCAGTTCAAGACGGTCCAGGACGGCCAGCCCGCTTCGGTGTCGTTCGAGGACTATGTCAAGTTCCTCGACGACTTCGAGCCCCAACGGGCGAGCAGGCTCTCGGGGGTCCCCGCCGAGGCGATCGAGCAGGCGGCCGCGCTGTTCGCGATGGGGCCGACGATGAGCTTCTGGACGATGGGGCTGAACCAGCGCACGACCGGCGTCTGGGCCAACAACCTCATGCACAACCTCCACCTCATCACGGGCAACATCTGCAAGCCCGGCGCCACGTCGTTCTCGCTGACGGGCCAGCCCAACGCGTGCGGCGGCGTGCGTGACACGGGCTCGCTCTGCCACATCCTGCCCTATGGGCGCGTGGTCGCCAACGCCGACCATCGCGAGCAGATGGAGAAGCTCTGGGGCGCCAAGCCCGGCACGATCAAGCCGACACCCGGGCTGAACACGATCGAGCTGTTCAAGGCATTGGGGCGTGACGAGATCCAGGCCCTGCTCGTGCTGTGCACCAACCCGGGTCAGTCGATCCCCAACCTGCACGTCGCGCGCGACGCGATGGGCAAGCCGCGGGCCAACAAGCCGTTCGTGTGCGTGCTCGACGCCTACCCCACGCGCACGACCGAGCTGGCCGACCTCGTGCTGCCCGCGGCGATGTGGAGCGAGAAGTCGGGCGTCTTCGGCATGTCGGAGCGGCGGTACCAGTACCAGCCGGTGATGAAGAACGCGCCGGGCGGGGCCCGGCCCGACATCGACATCCTCTTCGAGTTCGCCCGGCGTCTCGAATCGCGGGGCGTCGTGCCCAAGGGGTACACGAAGTTCACCGACGTCGACGAGGTGTGGGATGAAATGCGGCACGCCTCCGAGGGCACGCCCTACGACTTCATGGGCATGACCCGCGATCGCCTGAAGGTCGAGCGTGGGCTCCGCTGGCCCTGCCCCACCGAGGACAGCCCGGGCACGGCCCGCCGGTTCACCAAGGGCGAGGATCCGCTGCTCGACACGGGCCACTACGCCGACCACACGCTCCAGCAGGGCGAGGCCAAGTTCTACGCGGCCCCGGACAACAAGGCGATCGTCTGGCTGCGGCCCGCGAAGGGCCCCGCCGAGCCGGCCGACGACGAGTATCCGTGGGTGCTCTCCACGGGCCGCGTGCTCGAGCAGTGGCACACGGGCACGATGACGATGAAGGCCGAGGAGCTGCGCCGGGCCTACCCCGCGTGCTTCATGGAGATCAACCCGCGCGACGCCCAGAAGCTGGGCGTGCGGAGCGGCGATCCGGTCCGCATCACGTCGCGCCGCGGCGAGGCGACGATCGCGGCCCGCGTGGTCGACATCCCGCGTGACGGGATGGTGTTCGTCCCCTGGCACTGGGCCGACGAGGCGAGCCTGATCAACTATGTGACGATCGACGCGTACGACCCGGGTTCCAAGCAGCCCGAGTTCAAGATCTGCGCTGTCAAGCTGGCCAAGGCGTGAGTCGCGCCCACCACGTGAAACGAAGGGAGGCTCACATGAGGTTCCAACCATTCATCGCCGGGGTGCTCGCGACGGGCGCGGCCGGTGTGCTGTTCGGGCTCGGTGCGGGGCAGGACGCGACGCGCGCCGGCGCGGCGCCCGACCCCGGTCCCGCGGCCGACGCCCGGGTGGCGATCGTCGATCCAACGCTGGTCAGGCAGACGACCGAGGTGATCGACCCGCAGACCGGGTTCGCCGAGCACGCGTTCCCCCCGACGATTCCTGATCGGGACTGGCACCGCGAGGCCTGGACCCGTACCGACTGCCTGACCTGCCACGAGACGGGCGTGCAGAATGCCCCGATCCTGCGGCACCGCGGCCTGCCGGCGCTCACGCTCCAAGCCAAGTGCCGCTCATGCCACGTGCTTATCCCGGGCAAGACCGAGGCCCGCCCCGCGTCGGCGCGTCCGCCCGAGGTGAACGATCAGTTCGCCGAGAACGCCTTCCCCCCCATGATCCCCAATTCGCCCGACCACCGCGGCGCCTGGGGCAAGAATCAGTGCCTGATCTGCCACGAGACCGGGACGGGCGGCGCCCCCAAGGTCGAGCACGGCCCGCAGATCCCGCGGCTCGCGCTGATCGTCCAGTGCCGCTCGTGCCACGTGCAGGTCCGCTCGATCGAGACGTCGCCCTGGGACTGGTGACGCCTCAGAATCGGATGATCTGATGTGCAATAATCCGCGGGCGCCCACCGTTCGAAGGAACGGGGGGTGCCATTGAAGGAGGTCGCCGATGGGCGATTGGTCGCGTCGTCAGTTCATCGCGGCCGGCGGGGGGATGATCGCCGGGATCGGGCTCGGCGGGCTCTACTCGGCCACGGGTCGCGTGGCGCGTGGCGAACCCATGCTCCGACCGCCCGGGGCACTGCCCGAGGACGGGTTCCTCTCGGCCTGCATCCGCTGCGGTCAGTGTGTGGAGGCCTGCCCGTTCGACGTGCTCAAACTCGCCGACCTCGACCAGGGCGCCGCCGCCGGCACGCCCTACTTCGTCGCCGCGGAGAACCCATGCAATCTCTGCCGTGGTAAGGACTCGCTGAGGTGCATCGACGCGTGCCCCACGGCGGCCCTCGGGCCGGTGGAACTCGGGGCGATCAACATCGGCTTGGCGCACATCTGTGTGGAGACCTGTCTTGCCTACAACGGCACGGTCTGCCGCGCGTGCTGGCACGCTTGCCCATTCCCCGATCGGGCGATCCGCTTCGACGAGATGCTGCGGCCTCGCGTGCACGGGCGGCACTGCATTGGATGCGGGTTGTGCGAGCACGCCTGCCCCACCGACCCACGCGCCGTGACGATCACGCCGGTGGAGTACATCCGCCGCCACAACGACATCCAGCACAACCCGGGTCACCAGGGCGGGCAGGAGGACGGCGTCGAGCACGGCGTGGGTGGTGGTGAGGGGCGAGGCGAGGGCCGGGGAGAAGGCCGGGGAGAAGGCCAGGGCCGCCGCCGCGGGCAGGGTGGGGGTGAGCCGTGAGCAAGCCGCCCACGAAGCCACGCACGCGCCGAGGGCCCCTGTGGTACCGGCGCTGGTCCACCTACCGCCGCCTCACGGCGATCGCCTTCCTCGCCCTGCTGTATTCGGGCACAACCGGCGCGTTCGAGCGCTACTTCCGGGGCTCGACATCGGGCACCAAGATCCTCGAGGTGGTCCCGCTCACCGATCCGCTCGCGGCGATCGAACTCTCACTCGCCTCGCGTGAGTTCCAGACCACTGCATTGCTCGGCGCCGCCATCCTGGTCGGGTTTGCGATCGTGATGGGCCCGGTCTTCTGCGGCTGGGTATGCCCCCTGGGATTGACGCTCGATCTGAACCACGCCGCACGCCGATTCATCAGGAAGCACGTGCTGAAGCGGCGTCGGCTGGAACCGGTCCCCAAGCCGGTCTCGAGCGAGACGAAGTACGCCCTTCTCGGCGTGCTCATCGGGTTCGCGTTCATCGCCGGGTTCCCGCTGTTCCAGATCATCTCGCCGATCAATCTGCTTGTCCGAGCGATCGTGTTCGGCTCGCTGCTTGGGCTCGCGGCCGTCGGGGTGATTGTGGCGATGGAGTGGGTCTGGCCCAGGCTCTGGTGTCGGGCGCTGTGCCCGCTCGGTTCGTTCTACGACCTTGTCGGCCGCTTCGGGCTCTTCCGCATCCAGATCAATCCGGCCGAAGCCGGCAAGGTGCCGTGCAAGCAGTGCGCCACCCGGTGCCCCATGGGTGTGCCCATTATGGACGAGTACACCATGAAGGGGGCGAGATCGGTGACGCACCCCGATTGCACCCGGTGCGGCGATTGCACCGAGGTGTGCCCCCGGGGCGTGCTCAAGCTCAGCCTGTTTCCCTTCCCGAGGAAGGCCGCGCCCGCGACCAGTTGCAACCCCCACGAGGGAGACTGCGAGTGCGGCGACATCCCGCTGCCTGTCATGCCCGGGGCTTCCGGGTAGTCTGTCCGAAAGAGGCCCGAGCGCCGGCGAGGGCGCGACCCACAAGCACCCATGCATCTCCCCGTCCTCCCCACATCCCGCTCGACCCCCCTCTCGCACCCCGCGGGGCCGATCCACGAGCTGCACGACGCGCACGGGCGGGTCATCCGCGACCTGCGGATCAGCATCACCGATCGCTGCAACTTCCGCTGCGTGTACTGCATGGAACCCGACGTCCGCTTTAAGCGCAAGATCGAGTTGCTCACCGACTCCGAGATCGTGCGCACGGTCCGCGTTGCCCGCTCGCTCGGCGTCCGTCGCGTCCGCCTTACGGGGGGCGAGCCCTCGATCCACCCGACGCTCGACGCGCTGATCCGCGACATCTGGGCTGTGGGGCTCGATGACCTCTCGATGACCTCCAACGGCTCGGTGCTGAATGAGGGCGAACTCGCCCAGCTCAAGGACGCGGGCCTGCAACGCCTGACCGTCAGCCTCGACAGCCTGCGGACCGACCGCTTCCGGGCGCTCACCCGATCGGCCGCGACACCCGCCCGGGTGCTCGAGACGGTCGAGGCGGCCAAGCGGGTGGGGCTCGAGCCTGTTCGGATCAACGCGGTCATCGTGCGTGGGTTCAACGACGACGAGATCGCCGATCTCGCCGCGCTCGCCCGGGTATACGACGCCGACGTGCGGCTCATCGAGTACATGCCGCTCGACTCGGGGCGGCAGTGGGAGATGAGCAAGGTCGTTCCGATCGACGAGATCGTCGATCGCGTCCACGCCGTCTTCCCGATCGAAGCAGCGGGGCGTGAGCGGACATCGAGCCCCGCGACCGGGTTCCGCTTCGCCGACGGCGGCCCGGGCCGGTTCGGCGTGATCGCCTCGGTCACACGGCCGTTCTGCGGGGCGTGCTCGCGTCTGCGGATCACCGCCGACGGGATGGTCATGCCCTGCCTGTTCAGCACCGACGAGTACGACCTGCGGGCCGTGCTGCGTGACGACCGCTCGACCGACGGCGACATCGCCGGCTTCCTCGCCGCGGCGACGCTGCGCAAACAGGCGGGGCACGGTATCCACGACGAGGGGTATCGCCAGCCGGACCGCCCGATGTCGGCGATCGGGGGGTAAGACTCTTCTCCCCCGTCACCGACGGGGGAGGTGGCCCGGGCCATCCAAAGGATGGACCGGGTCGGAGGGGGTCTTCGAGAGAGCAAACGCACCGTTTCCCGGGGCACCCCCTCCGCCTCGCTCCGCTCGGCACCTCCCCCGTCGGCGACGGGGGAGGAGATTGGAACCACCCATGACCATCCCCAAGCCCTACCAGCAGATGAAGGCCGACTTCCCAGAGATGATGTCGGCTTACGAGACGTTCAACGGCGCGTGCGCCACCGCGGGCCCGCTCGACACCAAGACGGTCGCGCTCGTCAAACTCTGCATCTCCCTCGGCGCGGGAATGGAAGGCGCCGCCCACAGCCACTGCCGGAAGGCACTCGAGGCGGGCTGGACCGCTGATGAACTCCGCCACGCGGCGTTCATGTGCGCCCCGACGATCGGATTCCCAAACATGATGCGGGCGCGGGGCTGGGTGCACGATGTGATCGACAAGGCGCCGCGCGAATGAGCTGTTGTTCGACTTCGCCATTTGGCTTTGCGTTTGACTCGCCCGCCGCCGCGCTCGACGCGTTGCTCGCACGAGTCAAACCGGTCGGCCGCGAACGCGTCCCGCTTGCCCTCGCCGCGGGCCGCGTGCTCGCCGACCCGATCGTCGCCGACCGTCCCAGCCCGGCGTGCGACGTGAGCGCGATGGACGGCTACGCGATCCGCGAGGCCGACCTGAAGCCCGGCCCGATCGCCGTCGCCGGCGACATCGCCATCGGCGTCGAGCCGCCCGCGATGCCGACGGAAGCCGCGCTCCGCATCGTCACCGGGGCGCCCGTGCCGGCGGGGGTCCACGCGGTGATCAAGCGTGAGGACGTGATCGAACACGCGGATCACATCGAGGTGGCCGACAGGGCCATGGCAACCGCCACACCCGGCGCCAACATCCGATACCGGGGCGAGAACTGCGCCGCGGGCGCCGCGCTCGCCCCCGCCGGCACGCTGATCACGCCGCCCTGCGTCGGCACGCTCGCGACCGTGGGTGTGGTTGAGCCGTGGGTGTTCCGGCGTGTGCGGGTCGCCGTGCTGGTGACGGGCGACGAGGTTCTGCCTCCGGAGGCCGTGCCAGAGCCCTGGCAACTCCGCGATTCCAACGGCGCGGCGCTTGCCGCGTTGCTCGGCCGGCATGGCTGGATCGAAGCGGTTCTCCATCCCCGCGTGCCCGATCACGAGGATGCGATCCGAAGCGCGTTCGACGCCGCGCTCGCCGAGTCGGACGCGGTGGTCTGCACGGGCGGTGTCTCGATGGGCGCCAAGGATTACGTGCCGTCGGTGGTGAGGGAGGCGGGAGCCGACATCGTCTTCCACCGCCTGCCCCAGAAGCCCGGCAAGCCCGCGCTCGGCGCGGTGAAGGACGGCAAGCCGATCCTGGGCCTACCGGGGAACCCTGTCTCGGTCCTGGTGACGGGGAGGCGACTCGCTCTCCCGACGCTCGCGGCGCGGTCGGGCCGGCGGAGTTTCGCCCCAGCGCCCCGCGTCCGCCTGGCCAACGCGGACGGCAAGACGCTCACGATCTGGTGGCACCGGCCCGTGCGGCTGACCGGCGCCGGTGAGGCCGAACTGATCCAGACGATGGGCTCGGGCGATATCCCATCGATCGCGACCAGCGATGGCTTTGTCGAGATCCCGCCCGGCGATGCGGGCGACGGGCCTTTCGCGTTCTACGGTTGGTGAGTCGCGGTGCGCGTGGAAGGGAGTAGAGGCATAACGCGAAGGTCGCGAAAGGCTCGAAGGGATGAGACTGAACGCGGAGGCGCGGAGGGCGCGGAGCTGGAGGCAATGGGATCACATTGTGCATGTGCGACGGGGATCGTGTCGCTGGCGCTCCCCGCTCTGACGATGTAGGTCTCCGCAAGTGATGGGCTGAAGTACAACGAGATACATCAGCCCACGTGCGTACGGCCCGTCGCCGGCTTCCGGTCTCCTTCTGAATCCCCTTCGAGCCATTCGCGACCTTCGCGCTGAAAGCCAGTCAGCTCTCCGCGTCCTCCGCGCCTCCGCGTTCAGTCTCTCCAGGCATCGGCGGCCTTTGCCCCAGCGGGATGATCGCCACCGCGTTCCGCGGTGCGGGGCACACCTGCTGACACAGCCCGCAGCCCGTGCAGACCCGCTCGTGGATCACGGGCACCCCGCCCCGCAGTTCGATCGCCCCCTCCACGGGGCACGCCTGCACGCACGCGTCGCACGACGTGCCGTTGTAGGGCAGACAGCTCGGCCTGATGATCCGCGCCGTGCCCATCTTCGGCGGCAGGGCCGGGTGCAGCACGCTCGCGCCCTCGCTCACGCACGCGGCGACGCAGGGCAGTTCGTCGCACATCACGCACGCCTTGTCGCGGGGCTCGATGATCGGAGTGCCCGCGGCCTTCCCGAAGAACGCCCCGGCGTGCTTGATCGCGCCCGCCGGGCACGCACGCAGGCACGCGTCGCACTTCGTGCACTGCGCCGTGAAGGCGATCTCGTCGACCGCGCCGGGCGGGCGGTGCAGCACGGGCAGGGGGGGCTTTGGCGGGGGCGTCGTCGCCTGCCGCATCGAGCGGTCGACCGCGTCGATCCGTTTCTCGACCTCGCCCGCGAGGTGGTGCGCGATCTTGCCGAACAGGCGTCCGCCCAGCAACTCGCGGCGAGAGAATGGGTCCCTGGTCCCCAAACAAGCCTCCGTACAGCGATGCTAGTGCGCCGGAGGGCGAGAGAACCGGACGCCGAGCCCGACCGGGTCCGCGAGCGAGGGCTCTGATCTCCCGCTTCTCGACTTCGGAGCGCCCCGCCCCCACAATCCCGCATGGATCCCACGCTCATCCAGCCCGTCGTGCTCGTGGGCGGCAAGAGTCGCCGCTTCGGGCGCGACAAGCTCCGGGAGCCGATCGGGGGTGAGGCTCTGGTGAGCCGCCCGATCGCGGCGCTCCGGGCCGTGTTCGGCCCGTGTGTCGGGCTGGTCGGCGCGTGCGATCCCGCCGTCGCGGCTTTGGGCGACCTGGTCATCCCCGATCCCTATCCAGGCGTGGGGCCGGCGGGCGGCGTGCTCGCCGCGCTCGAGCACGCGGGCGGGGCGGTGTTCGTGCTCTCGGGCGACCTGCCGGCGATCACGCCCGGCGTCGTCCGATCGATCCTCGACGCGGCGTCGGACTCCCCCGGCGCCCACGCCTGCCTCGGCTTCACCGGCCGCCCCGAGCCCTGCATCGGGCTCTACAGGCCGACCGCGATCGGGGTGCTGCGGGCCTCGGCGGCGCGAGGGGGTGGGCTCGGCCGGGCGATAGACAAAGCGAACCTCGTGCTCGTGCCGATCGCCCCGCGCACCGCACAGAACATCAATCGGCGAGAAGATCTGCCCGGCGACCACACCGATTGAGCCGGCTCACTCGACGTCCTTGCCCTCCATGACGTCGGTCAGGCTCGGGGCCTCGTGGGGGCCGTTCTCGCCGCGCTTCATGCGCTTGAAGTAATCGTGGTAGGTGTTCATCGCCTTGGCGCCGAAGATGAGCATGATCGGGATGTTGGCGACGAGCATGACACCCAGGCCCAGCGTGGTCCAGTTGTCAAGCTCGTGGTCGGTGCCAATGAGGGCCACCTTGTCGCCGGGTGGGCCGAAGATCGGCATCGCGAGCGCGCAGGTCAGCAGGATCAGCACGGAGTAGACGATCTTGTAGATGAACGCGACGGAGTCGGCGGTCTTCTCGCGCAGTCCCCCGCAGATGAAGTAGATGCCCTGCTCGCCGTAATAGGACCAGGAGATCATCGTCGAGACGGCGAACAGCCACGCGGCGAACGTGACCATCCACTTGCCCAGGCCCGGCGCGACGCGGTCGAAGGCATAGGCGGTCAATGAGGCGCCGGCGTAGTCGCCATAGATCCCGAAGTCGGGCGTGCCGTCCTCGTGCACGCGGAACTTCGGCTCCAGCTTTGATTCGAGATCGCCCCATTTCACGTGCCACACGTCGTTCTCGTCACGCTCGACGGTGCCCGAGATCCGCCGCAGGTCGCGGCCCGTGTTCGTGTCGACCTCGGCCTCCACCACGATGAAGACGATCTCGCCCTCGCGCCAGCCCGACTGGCCCTCGCTTACGGCGCGGATGCGGCGCGACTCGGGCGTCATCTTGGGCAGGGGCGGCGTCTCGATCGTCCATGTGTCCTCGATGGGCTGGCCTTCGGCGTCGGTCGCCTGGACGATCGTGATGCCGCTCTCGCCGTCGAGGGTCGCCTCGGGGCCGCGGTTGTACGCGCCGCTCGAGAGGATGACGAGGGCCGTGAGCGTGCACACGACGATCGTGTCGATGAACGGCTCGAGGCCCGCGACGACGCCCTCGCGGACGGGCTCGTCGGTCTTCGCGGCCGAGTGGGCGATCGGGCTCGAGCCCTGGCCCGCCTCCGAGCTGAACAACGCCCGCTTGACGCCCCACATGAACGCGTAGCCAAACGTGCCGCCGAGGAAGGCGCCGGTCGCGTCGGCCGCCGAGCCGCCCAGGAACTCCGGAAGCCCCGACCGGATGATCATCCCCAGCATGCTGGGGATGTCGCCCAGGTGGACAAACAGCACGTAAAAGGCCGCGAAAATGTACGTGATGCACATGAACGGCACGATCTTGCCGGCGACCGAGCCGATGCGCTTGATGCCCCCGATGATGACGAGGCCGACGAGCACGGTGAGCACCACGCCCGTCGCGACCTGGGGCACCTGGAAGTAGGTGAAGGTGATGTCGGCGACGTTCCACGCCTGGAACATGTTGCCGCCCGTTATGGCCGAGATGATCAGTGTGATGACGAACACGCCCCCGATGAACACGCCCAGGGCCCGCCCATCGGAGAAGCCCAGCGCAAGGAATACCAGCGCGAGCAGCCCGCCCGGGATCCACGCGATCCACGAGCCGAACACCGTGGTCGCGAGGTAGGTCAGCAGCAGCGTCACGATCGTGAAGAGCACGCCCGCGAACAGGCGGAGCCCGGGCTTCCCCTCGAGGCCGTGGGCGACGACGAACATCGGCCCGCCGTGCGGGTTCTCCGGTTCGTCGGTGTTCCGGAAGATCATCGACTGGGTGACCTCGGTCATCTTGAGGGCCATGCCCACCAGGCCGATCATCCACATCCAGAACACGGCGCCGGGCCCGCCCAGCGCCACGGCCACCGCGACGCCCGCGATGTTGCCCAGGCCCACCGTCGCGGAGAGCGCCGCGGAGAGCGCCTGGAAGTGGTTGATCGCCCCGGGATCGTTGTGGTCGTCGTACTTGCCGCGGACGACCGCAACGCCGTGGGTGAGGGCCCGGAACTGGCCGAACCCCGACCAGATGGTGAAGAGCAAGCCCACGACGAGCAGGGCGTAGACGGTGTAGTTGGAGAAGAGGACCGCGTTGAGGTTCCCGATGAAGTTATCGATCTGGTCCAGCATCGTCGGTGGTTCCCCTTGCCTCCCGGTCCGGCACGCCGGGCTGGAGGGATCATCGCCGAAACCGG
Source organism: Phycisphaeraceae bacterium (assembly GCA_023898685.1). Classification (GTDB taxonomy): domain Bacteria; phylum Planctomycetota; class Phycisphaerae; order Phycisphaerales; family UBA1924; genus UBA1926. Next base: position 705,890 of record CP060234.1, on the reverse strand, counting down.
CCCGGAATGCAAACCCAGGCCCCTGCTGGCGATAGGAACAGGCGATAGGCTGGACGCGTGGAGTACGCGTTCTCCGAGATCGCCGGTGTGCTGCGTGACGCCCTGGTCGCGGCCGACGAGTCGGCCGTTGCCGAGCAGGCCGTCAAGGGTGTCGATGCGCTCCGGGAGATCGATCTGCACGCGATCCTCGCGGACGGGTTGGCGAAGGCGGGCTGGGGGGTGCATCGGGAGATCCCCTACCCCGCCGACGCCGCGCGGGGCGACAACGACCGCGACCGCTGCGACCTCGTGCTCACGCCCTCACCCGCCGATCGCCTGGCAGATCCCGTGCACGCCGGGCGGCGAGTCGCCGCGGCGGAGGGCACGCTGTTCGCCCCGATGGCCGATCGGATGGAGGCCGACGCTTCGCGCGACGCCGTCGAGCCGGGCGATGCGCTCTGGCTCGAGATCAAGGTCGTCGCCCAGCACCGCTACCGCCACGGCGTGCCGGGGCCCAACCGTTCCTACAGCAGCGAGCTTGTCGACGGCCCCGCGTCCGACGCCGCCAAGCTCGAGTGCGACACGATCATCCGCCACGCGGCCGCGGTCGTCGTGCTGTTTACCGAGGGTGAAGACGTCGCGCGGCACGACCTGCTGGAGATGGCCCACCGTCTGCTCGACCGCGACCTGCCGGTCGGGACGCCGATCATCGAGTGCGGCCCGATCCACGACCGGGCGGGCAACGCGTGCGTTGCGGTGGCGCTGCTGCCGATGCGGGGGCTGGGCTTGGAGTGATTGTCGGAGCGTGGAGCGCGAGCGACACGATTCTCCGATAGTGGACACACAGAATCGTGTCGCCCGCGCTCCACGCTCCGACAGGCGGTTTCCCTGTCGACCATCCTCGAAAGGGGAAACACCACGCGCCGCTGCCGCGGCGGGTGGTGGCACCATCCTGACAGAATCAGTCGTTCAGATCGTTCTTCGGCGCCTCCTCGGCGGGCGCGGTCACGTCTTGCGCGGCTTCCGGGGCCGGGCGGTGCGGGATCGCCAGCTTCTCGCGGAGCCGATCGGTGAGGTCGTCGGCCTCGGGGGCGACGATCATCGTCCGGGCGAGGATCTCCTGGGTCACCGTCGCAAGGTTGCCCCGGTCGGCGATCTCGCCGTCCCGCCGCGACGCGACGAGGTGCGAATAGCCCAGTTCCTTGGCCATCGCCGCTGCCTCCTGGTAGAGCGTCGAGTAGGCCGTCGCCGCCTGATCGGCGCTGTAGCGGTTGAACTCCATGCTCGCCTGCTGCTGGGTCTGCTGATACTGGTAGCCGGTCTGCTGATACTTCTGCTGGAGCTGCTGCACGTTGGGGTCGGTCGGCGTGGCCAGCCGCAGCTCGTTCTCGATCTGCGAGAGCTGGTCCTCGAGGCCCTGGATCCTCTGCGCCCAGCCGTCGCGGAACTGGTCGCGGTCGGGCTTGAACGTGTCGGTCTGGAGCATGTCCTCGAGCAGCGAGAGCATGTCGATCGTCGCCACGCGGTGGGCCGGCGCCGCCTCGGTCTGGGCCTCGGCCCACCCGCGGTGGGTCCAGACCGCGAGCGAGAAGAGGAGGACGACGACGGCGAGATGCTTGATGGTCTGGCGGCGCATAGGTGCTCCGATCAGGTTCGGGGGATGCTGGGCCGGCGACCTGGCGATCGCCCGGACGAACGCCGGCGGACCACTCTAGCGCGGGCCCGACCGGCGTGCGGACCACCCACGACGCCGCCCCGGCGGCGGCGATACGCTGGCCCCAGGAGGTTTCGACATGGATTTGTCCGAACGCCACGGCATGTTGGGCCGGCTCGCCGAGATCATCGTCAACTACTCGACCGGCGTGAAGCCCGGCGACCTGGTCGTCATCCACGCCGACCCGATCGCGATGCCGATCATCGAGGCGATCACCGAGGCGGTCGTCGCGGCGGGGGGGCATCCACACTGGCACGCGAGGAGCGAAGCCATCGAACAGATCCTGGTCGAGCAGGGCAACGAGACCCAGCTCGACTATCTCTCTCCGCTCGACAAGCACATGTTCGAGACCGCCGACGTGCGCATCGCCCCCTGGGCCGAGGTCAACACGCGGGCGCTCTCGGCGGTCGATCCCAAGCGACAGGCCGCCCGCGCCCGGGCCAGGCGTCCGCTGATCTCGACGCTCATGAAGCGCTTCAACGCGGGCCAGCTCCGCTGGTGCGGGTTCGCCTATCCCACCCAGGCGATGGCCCAGGACGCGGAGATGAGCCTCCGGCAGTATGAGCGGTTCGTCTTCCACGCCTGCAAGCTCCACCTGCCCGACCCGATTGCGGCGTGGAAAGAGGTCCGCGAGCGCCAGGAGGTGCTGCGCGAGTTCCTCCAGGGCAAGGAGGAGGTCCGCTTCTTCGTGCCCCCGCACGGCGGGCACGACGGCACCGACCTTCGCGTCAGCGTCGGCCAAAGCACCTGGATCAACTGCCACGGCAAGGAGAACTTCCCCGACGGCGAGGTCTTCGCGGGCCCGCAGGGCGCCGAAGGGCACGTCAACTACACCTACCCCGCCCTCGAGAACGGGCGCGGCGTCGAGGGTGTCCGCCTCCAGTTCAAGGGTGGGCGCGCGGTGGAGGCCACCGCCCGTCGCGATGAGGCCTTCCTCGTCGAGATGCTCGACCAGGATGAGGGCGCCCGCAACATGGGCGAGATCGCGATCGGGACCAATTACGACGTCGCCTCGTTCAGCCGCAACACGCTGTTCGACGAGAAGATCGGCGGCACGTTCCACGCCGCGGTGGGGGCGGGCTATCCCGAGAGCGGCAGCACCAACGAGAGCGGGCTGCACTGGGACATGGTCTGCGAGCTGCGCCCCGACCCGGCGACGGGCAGGCCCGGCGGCACGATCGAGGCCGACGGCGAGGTGTTCAGCCGCGACGGGGAGATCCTCGTAGAGGGTTGGGCGAAATAGCGACGCCCTGATCCGCTGTGAGCACCAACCGCGCCAGCGGCCCGTGGTGCTCTCCCGACGAAGTTCGACAAGGCACGACACGCCTTTCGGGCGGGTCGTGGCGCCGTGCGCGGCAGAGAAACACGGAATTCGTGAGCCGATCCCCCGTCCGACGGTGCCACTCATGGTGAAGCACCCTCGCGTGCAGGGTGGATGGAGCACCTCCGTGCTCCCGCGAATCGCTCAACAAGCGAATCAGAATGAGAAGGAGTTCGCGATGCGTATATCGAAACTTGGAAACCTGACGGGCCTGTTCGGCCGCCGCGCCGCGTGCGCCGCGCTCGCCGCGGCCGCCATTGCGGCCCCCGCCAACGCCTACTCGATCCGGATCTGCGCCACCGGCGACGGCTGGGGCATCTGGGTCGAGATCATCTGGGCCAACACCTCGGGCAACTACGACCCCGCGACCCACGCGGGCCTCATCGAGTACAACACCATGGGGCCGTTCAACCCCGATGACTTCTACTTCCTCGGCATCCCGGACGGCCAGGGCGGCGTGGTCGACCTCCACGGCGAGCAGCACATGGTGATGGGCGCCTACGAGGTGCTCGACGGGCTGGGGACCGCCCAGTGCACGGTGAGCTGGCCCAACATCTGGCTCATCATCGGTGACTGGGGGCTCCACCTCATCAACAGCCCGGTCCCCTTCCTCGCCACCCTGCCGCTCGACGGGTTCACCGCCGACGGCGAGGGCCACTACTTCGCCTCGGGGCTGAACATCCCGGTCGATTTCGAGGTCACCCGCCCCGACGGGACGACCACGGTCGTGCACCGGACGGTGCAGAACATGGAGCTGCGCACGCCGCTCGACCTGACGCCGCCGCCGTGCCTCGCCGACCTCGACGGCAACGGCATCCTCGACCTGCAGGACATCAACCGGTTCGTCCAGAGCTTCCTGGCCGGCTGCCCATAACGCGGGGTGGCGTGGAGACGCGACACTTCTCCACAATCCGGTGCCGTGGAGACGCGAAGCTTCTCCACGTTCCCCGCCACGCCGAATCGGGCCTGACGAGCCGTCCCTGATTCATCGCAAGGCCCCATCCCGCACCCCGGGGTGGGGCCGTTTTCATCGGGCCCGCGCCGCGCTGAGCCCCGCCTCGCCCCGGTATGCTGGCTCGCCTGTGCGGCGAGGCCCGCCTCGACATGCCGCGGCGAGAGTGGCGATGCGTCGGATTGGCAATCTCGGTATCCGGATTCTTGTGGGCATCGTCGGCGGCTGGCTGACGTTCGAGGGCTTCTCCTACGGGCTCCGCTGGCTGCTCGGGGCGGTCGGCGCCGAGTCGTTCTCGCCCGGCGTCCGCCAGGCGATCCTGAAGGTCGTGCTCGTCGCGTGCTGCCTGTTGTTCTGGAAGTTCGCGCTGCGCCGCCCGATGGGCGAGATGGGCTGGCGGCGGCCCGACCGCGTCGCGTGGTGGCGTTGGCTTGTTCTCTACGCCGTTGCGTGCCTGAGCATGGGCGGCGCCGCGATCGGGATGATCCTGACCGGCTCACACCATCCGGTCATCGAGGGGCTCTCGTTCCCCGAGATCGTGGTGCTGGTCTGGTTCGTCAGCAGCGTCGCCGAGGAGATCTTCGTGCGGGGGCTGGTGCAGTCGTGGATGGGCGAGGGCGTCACGACGGCGGGCGGGCGGCGTGCAGTCGTGCTCTCGTCGGCCGCGCTGTTCGCCTCGCTGCACCTCTCGCTGATGTGGCTGGGCGCGGGTGTGCTGGGCGGCGGGATCGTCGTCGGCGCGACCTTCGGGCTTGGCTGGGCGGCCGCGAGCGTGCGGTCATCGACCAACAGCCTCTGGCACGCGATCGGCGTGCACGTGGTGGGGAACATCGCGGCGGTGCCGATCGGCGTGGTCGGCATGGTGCTCTACCGGGTTATCAACGGGCATTTCCCGGTGCGGTGAGGAACATGCGGCGATAAGGCGGGTGCCCTGGAGACGCCGTCCGCGGCGTCTCCACGATCTCCGCGACCCGCGGCATCCCGTCGTGGAGAAGCTCCGCGTCTCCACGGCACCCCGAACTACCCTCCCCCGTGCCCCCGCCCTCGGACGCCAACCCCGCCCACGTCCCCGTCCTGCCCGAACAGGTGCTCGGCGTCCTCTCGCCCCAGCCAGGCGAGACCTACGCCGACGCCACCGCGGGGCTGGGTGGGCACGCCGAGGCGGTGGCCCGCCTGATCGCCCCGGGGGGCCGTGTCATCCTCAACGACGCCGACGGCTCGAACCTCGAGCGGGCCGCGGAGCGGGTGCGTGCGGCGGCGGACATCGAGGTCATCGCCATCCACGGGCCGTTCAGTCGCCTGCCCGACGCCCTCGAGGAGCAGGGGATCGGGGCCGACCTCGTCCTCGCCGACCTGGGCTTCGCCTCCAACCAGGTCGACGACCCGGATCGGGGGCTCAGCTTCAAGCGCGACGGCCCGCTCGACATGCGACTCGACCCGACGAGCGGCGAGCCCGCGGCCGATCTGCTCGCCCGGATCGGGGAGGCGGAACTGGCGGATCTGATCTGGCGATTCGGCGAAGAGCGGCTGAGCCGACGCATCGCTCGAAAACTTGTGGAAGCACGGCAGATTGCGCCGATCTCCACCACATCTCGGGTGGGCGAGATCGTGCGTTCGGCCTACCCGGCGGCGATGGTGCGCAAGAGCCGGATCGATCCGGCGACGCGGACGTTCCAGGCGCTGCGGATCGCGGTGAACGATGAGATGGGCCAACTCGAGGCCCTGCTCGCCGCGATCGAGCGCGGCGCGGCCCGGGCGGTTCAAGGGCCCGGCCCTGATTCAGGGCTTGGCGAGTCGGGCTGGCTGAAGAAGGGCGCGAGGGTGGCGATGATCTCGTTCCACAGCCTCGAGGACAGGCCGGTCAAGCAGGCTTTCGTGCGCCTCGCCGAGCGGGGGCTGGCCGAGCGGCTGACACGCAAGCCCATCACCGCCTACGAATCCGAGACGCGGGGCAACCCGCGGGCGAGATCGGCGAAGCTGCGGGCGGTCCGGATCGCGGATCATCTGCTATAACATCTGTGGCCCGGTCGGCGAGAGCCGGCGGGGACGATTCGAGGATCGCGGGCCCGCGCCATGGATCGGCGCGGGGCCGCACGGCTTTCCGGGGTTCGCCCCGGCTGATTCGTGAGGAAGAGCGCCCCCCGCGCTTGTCGGGGAGCGCGCCGACAGCAAGGACGCGGCCCACGTGAGACGTGAAAACAAGCTCGCGCTGATCATCGGTTTTTCCGTGCTGCTCGTCGTGGCGGTGCTCGTCAGCGACCACCTGTCGCAGGCGACCCGCGACCAGGTGGCCGACGGGCTGGACAATCTCGCGCGCCTGCCCGACGAGAGCCTGCTTTTCGACAAGCCGCTGAACGGCGACGATCGGGCGGCCCAGGGGACCCGGCACGCGTCGGCCCCGCCCGCCGTCGAGCCCTGGACCGACCGCCAGGCCGGCGGCCCGACGGTCGCCAGCCGCGAGCCAGCCGGCACCACCAGCCTCGCCGACGCGATCGCGTCGCGGACGGTCGTGCCGGTGTCGGACGAGGGGCGGGGCGACGGGCCCATGGTGCTCTCCAACGGACCCGCGGCCGAGCAGATCGCCCAGAACGGTGGCCCGAGTGATCCGCACGGCGCCCGGTCCGACCTGCTGGGCCTCGACACGAGCAAGATCCGGGCCCTGCTCGAGGTCGCCCGGTCGCACGCCGACGATCCAGACCGCGAGAAGACTCCGGTTGACGGCCATATCCCCTCGGCCGGCAAGTACGTCGTCCAGCCCAACGACACGCTCTACGAGATCTGCCAGCGTCTCTATGGCAGCGGCGAGCGGTGGCACGAGCTCGCGGCGCTCAACGAGGGCAAGGTCGGCTCCGACGGCACGGTCTACGTGGGCGTGACGCTGACGCTGATGCCCGGCGCCCGTTCGGCGGCCGTGACGCCCGAGGCTAGTCGCCCGGCAACGCCGGTGACCGCTAAGAACGACGAGAAGACCCGCCGGTACACCGTCAAGCGGGGCGACACGCTGAGCCAGATCGCGCAGCGCGAGGTCGGCTCGGTGCGCTATCTCGACGAGATCCGCGATCTGAACCCCTCGCTCAAGAAGAACAAGGACCAGGTCATGGTGGGCCAGACTCTCGTGCTGCCGGCCCGGCGGGCGGGGTGAGATGGCCGCCAAGCTTGCCGTGGTGATCCTCGCCTTCGGGCTGATCGCGGCGGGGCTGCTCTCGACGAGGCAGTCGCGCCTGCAGGCCGCGCACGAGGTGACCGCGGCGAGACTCCGCGTGCGCGCACACGACGAGCGGCTCCTGAAGCTGCGGGCCGAGATCGCCGAGCTGGTCACGCCCGAGTCGGTGCGGCAGATGCTCGAGGAATCGGGGGAGATCGAGCACCTCGCGCCGCTGGCCGACCGCGTGTACACCGAGGATTCAGAGCAGGCCGACACCCAGCAGCCCCAGACGCCCCAGGGGGGGATCGCCGATGCCCGCTGAGGGGCCTGTTGATGGGGTTGCCGAGCGCAACACCCCCGAGCCCCAGGCGCCGCCCCGCGCCCGGGCCGATCGGGCGGTGATCGTGAGCCGGCTGTTCGCGGGGCTCGCGACGCTCGTGTTCGCGGTGGTCGTCGCGCGGGTGGCCCAGCTCAAGATCGGGCCCAGTGACGACCTGTCCCGGTACCTCTCCGACCGCGTGGGGCGCGAGCGTGAGCCCAGCCCCCGGGGCGATCTGCTCGATCGGCGGGGCCGGCCCCTGTCGATGTCGGAGGTGGGGTATCGCGTCGTGATCGACCCGGTTGCCGCCGAGGCGAGCATGGATCGCGTGATCATGTCGCTCGCCGAGACGCTGGGCGTGCCGACCGAGCAGATCGGCGTGCCGCTCGTGCGGGCGGTCGAATCGAACGAGAAGATCCGGGCGGAGCAGGATCAGACGACCACGGAGCGAGCGCCTAGCGGCGCGCGCGCGTTCATCGCCAACCTGGTCCACGCGATCAAGGGTGATGATGGCGCCGCCGGCGACGCGAGCAACGAAGTGCCCGTCGCGATCAAGCCGGCCCGCCCACTCAAGCGTTACCTGCCGATCGGCCCGGTGTTGGAGCGGCCTGTCGCGACGGTCGTCGAGGACCTGGGCCTGCCGGGCGTCGCGGTCGAGGAGCAGCTGGTCAGGAAGTATCCGGGCGGCGACGAGGTCGCGTCGATCCTGGGCAAGGTGGGCTACGGGCACGAGGGGCTGCTGGGGGCCGAGCGGACGCTCAACGACCGCCTGCGGGGCGAGGACGGGCGGATCGGTTTCGTGCACGACGCGAAGAACCGGCCCGTGATGATCGACGTCGACGCGTCAAAGGCGGGCGAACGCGGCGAGGACGTCCGCCTGAGCCTTGATCTCGAGCTCCAGCGGATCGCGATCGAGGAGCTCGACCGGGGCATGGAGGACGCCGACGCCGCGGGCGGGCGGCTGGTGATGATGCGCCCGCAGACGGGCGAGATCCTCGCGATGGTCGACCGCTACCGCGACGTGCCGGGGCTGGCGCCGTTCCCGTGGGTCGAGCCCGGCACGCCCAAGGACAAGTGGCTCACGCTGCCCCCCGAGGACAAGCGGCCCCGCTACGTCACGCTGCCCGCCGATCCAAATCGCGAGACCCACCCCGCGATGGGGCGGAACCGCTGCGTCGAGGACACCTACGAGCCGGGCTCGACGTTCAAGAGCTTCGTGTGGGCGAGCGCGTGGGAGCTGGGCGTGATCGGCGAGGGCGAGGTGATCGACACCCGCCCCTATACCACATCCTTCGGTCGGCACTTCCAGGACGTGACCAAGCGTGACCATGAGACCTGGCAGGAGGTCCTCATCAACTCGTCCAACGTCGGCATGGTCAAGCTCAGCGAGCGGCTGACGCACGACCAGCTCCGCCACGTCGTCGAGAAGTTCGGGTTCGGCATGCCCACTCGGATCGGCCTGCCCGGCGAATCCGCAGGCCTGATCACGAGCGCCGACGACTGGACCGTGTACTCGCAGACGTCGGTCGTGATCGGGCACGAGGTCGCGGTCACACCCGTGCAGATGGTGCGGGCGTTCGGCGCCTACGCGAGACAGGACGGGCTGGCGGGCACACTGCCCCACCTGCGGCTGACGGCCCCGTCACGCGAGACGCTCGAGTCGGAGCCCCTGATCCGCGTGCTGCGCCCCGACATCGCGCTGATGACCCGGGGTGTGCTGGTGCACGTGGCCGAGCACATGGACCAGAACATGCGGCGGCTCTACCCCGACGAGCCCCGGCCCAGTTACGCCATGTTCGGCAAGAGCGGCACCGCGGACATCCCGGTGGTCGCGCCCGTGGTGCGCGACGAGAATGGCAAGCCCCTGCTCGACGATCGGGGGCGGGTGGTGCGGAAGGGCAAGCCCAAGGGCGCGGGTGGCTACTACGCTAACCAGTACAACTCGTCGTTCATCGCGGGGGCGCCGGTCGACGACCCGCAGATCGTCGTGATCGTCGTGATCGACGACCCAGGCCCCGCCCGCGTGCGGCAACGCCAGCACTACGGCTCCGCCGTCGCGGGCCCGGTGGTGCGGCGGGTGATGGAGCGGTCGCTTCGCTACCTGGGCGTGCCCCCGATCGAAGCGGTGGCGGCGGGGGGTTGAGAGTGGTTTCTCCGCGGTGAATCCGAATCGTGTCGCTCGCGCTCCACGCTCTGAAGTCCGCTCACCGGCTCACCGGCGACCGCCCCGCCGTCATGTCCTGGCGCGCCCCGGGCAGCGTCGCCGCCTTGACGAACCGCTCATACTCCGCCTGCGCCGCCGCGATGTCGTCGTTGAAGTAGACACGGAACGCCGCATCGCCCACGCGGCTGCTCAGGGCGGCCCGGGCCTCGCGCGGGCCCGCCGACTGGGCGAGCGCCTGGCCCAACTGGCCCGCTGCGGCGTCGTTGAGCAGGCGAGCCAGGCTCGCGCGGTACTTCGCGCCCGCGCCCTCGTGCAGGAAGTGGGTCAGCGCCCACACCTGGGCGTAATACGCCAGCGTCTTGCCGTCCGGCGTGCGGAGCAGGTCCTGCGGACGGCTGACGAGCAGCTCGTCGAGCGGGATCAGCGTGTCGGTCGCGACGAGCTTGCGGAGCGTGTCGAACCGCTCGGGGTTCGACCAGGGCAGGAAGATCGGCAGCGTGCGGTCGTTGGGGTGCCAGCGGAAGCCCTCGAAGTAGGTCGCGATGCCCTCCTCGAGCCAGAGCGGCAGCGGGTGCTTAAACATCGACTGCGTGTACTGGTGCCAGCCTTCGTGGGCCGCGATCGCGAGCGTGTCGTAGGGACCGATGTCGTAGAACACGCCCCGCCCGCCGACCGCGAACCCACCCCGCGGGATGCGGAGATAGATCTCGGCCTGCGGGCCCGCGATGGAGCGGGTGACCGATTCCCACTGGGCCCGGTCGCGCATGAGGTAGGTGTTCATCGGCTCATCGGGCTCGGGCAGGTCGCCCAACTCGGTGTGGTAGGCGGCCAGCGCGATCTCGACGAAACGGGGGAAGCGGTCGATCAGCAGCGACTTGTCGATCGTCGTGTGCAAACTGAAGTGGGGGGTGGCGATGATCCGTCCCGCGCGGCCCGCAAAGGTCCAGTCGTCCTCACTGACGATCACGTCGCGGGGTGAGGTCGCGGTGGCGGTGCTCGACGCGTCGGCCCGATGATCCAGGACCGAATCAAGCGTGGGTAGGGTCGGGTTGCGCTGAGCAGGCCTGGGTGAGCCGCACGCGGAGAGGGCGAGAAGAAAGCACAGCACGAGCCGCGACCGTGAGGGAGCGGACTTCCTGCCGCGATTTGACCCCGCTCCCTCACGGTCGCGGCTCGTTGAAGCAGCGTTCCGCCTCACCCGAGGTTCTCCAGCGCCTTGACCACCGCCGCGAGGTCGGCCTGCGCCTGCGTGTGCTGGTCGCGCGTCTGCTGGACGAGGTGGGCGGGGGCCTTCTCGGTGTAGCCCGGGTTGTTGAGCCGGCCCTCGAGCGCCTTGACCGATTTCTCGAGATCGGCCCTCTCCTTCTCCAGCCGTTCGCGCTCGGCCGAGGCGTCGACCGCGTCGGCGAGGTCGCTCAGCCTGTGCTCGACGCCGTCGAGCGTGAACGCCGCGGCCGCGCCGTCGGGGGCGTCGGTCGTCACGGTGTGCAGGTTGGCGAGCGACTCGACCAGGCCGCCCGCCGCCCCGATCTCGCCGGCGAGCGCCGCGTCGGCGTGCAGGGCGATCTTGCGGCGGGGCTCGACCTGGTGCTGGCTACGCACCTGCCGGATGGTGTCCACGATCGTGCGCACGCGCTCGAACTGCTGCTTGGCGCCCTCGTCGGTGAGCGAGGCGTCGACCGAGGGCCAGCCGGCGGTGGCGAGCGTGTTGCCCTTGGTCGGCGGGGTAAGCTCGAGCCCGGCGAGTTCCGGCGCGGGGATCGCGCTCAGGTGCTCGTGGATCGTCTCGGTGATGAACGGGATGACCGGGTGGAGCAGGCGGAGCAGGCTGTCGAGCACGAGGCGGAGCACGCCCTGCTGGGCGGGGCTCTCGCCGATCGTCGACTTGACCGCCTCGAGGTACCAGTCGCAGAAGTCACGCCGCACGAGATCGTAGAGGGCCTTCGCGTAGGCGCTGAACTGGTAGGACGCGATCGCCTCGTCGATCTCCGCGATGCCTTCTCTGAGTCGCGTCAGCATCCAGCGGTCGGCGAGGAGGACGTCGGCCGGGGCGATGGTGGCCCGGCTCGCCGAGCCGGGTAGACCGGCTTCCGACACGGCTCGGCGCGGCGGGGCAGCTTCCGACACGGCTCGGCGAGCCGTGCCACCATCTTGGGCCAGCTTCGACAACGCGAACCGCGCCGCGTTCCAGAGCTTGTTGCAGAAGTTGCGTCCCAGGTCAAACTTGGGGCTCGTGTTTTTGCCCGTCTCGGGGTCGGGCTCGACGGGCATCCGCACGTCCTGCGTCTGCGTCGTCATCTCGACGAGCGTGAACCGCATCGCGTCGGCGCCGTGGGAGTGGATGATGTCGAGCGGGTCGACGCCGTTGCCCAGGCTCTTGGACATCTTCCGGCCGTCGCCGTCCTGGATCATCGCGTGAATGAAGACGTCGCGGAACGGGACGGGGCCTGGGGTGGTGGCACGGTTCGCCGAACCGTGTTCCTGAGCCGAACCTCCTCCCTCGTCCGATCCACCGTCTGACCCTGCAACGGACCCGTCCCTGAACCCGGCTCGGAGAGCCGACCTACCCAGGAAATACCGGTTGAACATCACCATCCGGCTCACCCAGAGCGTGATGATCTCGCGGGCGGTGGTGAGCACGCTGGTGGGGTTGAACGCGTCGAGCAGGCCCGCGGTGTCCTGGAAGCCCTCGTCCATCAGCAGCTCGCGGACATGCAGCTCGCCGAACTTGTCGGTCGCGACCGCGTCGTGGGTCTTGACGCCCACCGCGCAGACGAGATCGTCGCACTTCGCGATGTCGTCGGGCTTGCGCAGAGGCGTGGCGTTGACGCCGTGCTCGCGGAGGTGGGCCTCGCTGAACAGCTCGTAGTGCAGGGGCCGGATCTCGTCGGCCGTCGTCGCGTGATCGCGCAGGTGGAGCAGGCGTTCGATCAGATCACCGGAGGGCTCGCCCTCTTTGCCGATGAACTCGCGGAACGAGCCGACGCGCTTGACCCACACCGAGCGGATGTGGTCGCCCCCCGCGGGGTCGATCTGCTCGGGTGTGATCAGCGGCAGATCGTGGTTTGGCCATCCCAGCGTGGAGAGGGGCCAGAGGGCGCTGGAGAACCAGGTATCGAGGACGTCGGGGTCTTGGGTGAACAGTCCCTTTTCAAGTCTGGTCTCATCAATCGGATTGGTTCCGTCGTAACAGACATAGATGTCGAATGTACGGTCGCGCGAATTCTCTACGGCCAGCACTTCTGCGGCATCGACTTCTGTGCCGTCTTCATCATGGACGCGGATCGCGCCGTGCCCGTATTCGCTTCGCACCAAGTGGTCGAGTCCGTACGCCCCGAACTCTCCTCCTTCAGCCGAATCGCCTCGCTCGATCGTCATTCTGCGATGCCACACCGGAATCCGATGCCCCCACCACAACTGCCGGCTGATGCACCAGTCGCGCAGGTTGTCGTGCCAGGTCTCGAAGGTCCGCGCGTAGCGGGCGGGGTAGAAGGTCATGGAGGCGTCAGAGCAAGCCCCGGTGGGACGGCTCGGGGTGGCACGGCTCGCCGAGCCGTGTCCGGCCTCCTCACCAAAGACGGCCGGGCTGATCAGCGTGTGCGCCCATTGCGTGGGCCGCACGACCAGATCGGCTTTCACTGGATTCTGCACGATGTAGGTCAGGTGATCGGCGAATTCGGCTTCATCGCGGACGATCCGATCGAAGTGTTCGTCCTGCCAGAGCGACCCGGAACGCCCCAGATGCTTGTTGACTTGTGACGCGGTGAATCGCTTGAGAGAGGACATCCAATCGCCGAGATCGACCCCCTCGTGAAGGCGGACAAGAACGTGGGCATGATCGGGCATGACGACGGAGGCGAAGGTCATTGCCGATTCGCCCTCGCGGTGCAAGATTGACTCCGTGACGATCTCGCGGGCCGATTCGTCGAGTTCAACCCCGTCGGCTGCTCGCCAGGTTATGAAGTACGTGGCGGTCGGCAGTTGGAGATGCGGCAAGTTGCGATGGGAGTGTTCGAGATCTTGGGGATGTCTTTGGCCCGTCGGGAATGGGTCCCGGGGCTCGAAGCCCGGGATTCGATGGGGCGTGAAGGTTATTGTGTCAAGCTGTGGGAAGGACACGGCTCGGCGAGGCTGGGCGTATTCGGACACGGCTCGGCGAGCCGTGCCACCTGGGGGCGTGCCAAGGGGAGCCGACTCCGGCCACGCCCCCAGACTTTCCAGTGTCCGTTGTTCCGTCACCAGCGCCCGCTGCGCGTTCCCCCTGAGCCGGTCATCCGTCACGCGGCAGTACCACTGGTCGCTCAGGTAAGGCTCCACCGGCACGTGGCTGCGGTAGGAGTGCCCCACGCTGTGCACGTGCGGCTTGATCGACTCGAGCAGGGGCTGGTTGTTGATCGTATGGGCCTGGAACTCCTTGACGACCTTCTGCCGCGCGTCCTCCCGGCTCAGCCCGATGAAGACGCGGGCGGCGCCGTGGGGGTCGAAGTCGGGCCAGCCGTGATCGGCGGAGATGCTGGCGTCGGGGGCCATGATGTTGATGAGATGCGTGCCGGCGGAGCACTCGCGTTCGATGGTCTGTTGATGGCGTTGGCCGAGGAGCCAGTCGTTGGGGTCGTGGGCCGGGGTGACCTTGAGGAAGCCCGTCGCCATCTGCGCCTTCGCGTCGTCCTTGTCGCCCCCGAGCGAGACGGGAAGCACGACGTAGTCGTCCTCGAGGATCGGCACGACGCGGCCGACGAGCGGCAGCTCGGCGTAGAGCCCCCGCAGCGACTCGGCGCGGGGGTCCCTCGGATTCACCGCGACGGCGGTGTCGCCCAGATAGGTCTCGGGGCGGGTGGTCGCGACGGTGAGCCAGGCCTCGTCGTCCTCGGGGTGCTGGTCGGCCCCTGGGTAGCCGCGGGCCTCGAGCTCGCCCCAGGTCACGGGGTTGTGGTTGCCGGGCCCGTCGTCCTCGGTGAGGCGGTGCACGAGGGGGTAGCGCAGGTAGTAGAACGCGCCCTCGACCTCGCGGTTCTCCACCTCGTCGTCGGCGAGGGCGGTCTGGGTCGCGGGGTCCCAGTTCACCAGGCGTTTGCCGCGCTCGATGAGCCCAGCCTTGAAGAGCTGGAAGAACGCTTCGCGGACGGCGCGCGCGCAGATCTCGTCCATGGTGAACCGCTGGCGGTCCCAGTCGCACGAGCAGCCCATCGCCTTGAGCTGGTCGGTGATCCGCAGCTCGTACTCGTCCTTCCACGCCTGCACGGTCGCGATGAACTTCTCCCGCCCGTTCTCGCCCGCCCGCTCCATCTCCTTGTGCTCGGCGAGGGCGGGCTTGCCCTCGCTCTTGAGACGCTTGTCGACCACGGTCTGGGTCGCGATGCCCGCGTGATCCGTGCCCGGGAGCCAGAGCGTCTCGAAGCCCTTCATGCGGTGGGCGCGGACGAGGACATCCTGGAGCGTGTTGTTGAGGGCGTGCCCCAGGTGCAGGGCCGCGGTGACGTTGGGGGGCGGGATGAGGATGCAGTAGGGCGGCTTCTCGCCCGAGAGGATCTTGGCGGGGTCGGCGTGGAAAGCGCCCGCGTCGAGCCAGCGCTGCCAGACGCTCGGCTCGTGCTCGGCGGGGCAGTAGGCTTTCGAGAGTTGGATATCTGCTTTGTTGGTCATTCGTGCGGTCGTCTCGGGCATGGGCTTGGGCCTGGATTCGGGTCATCCGGGGTCTGGAAACATGCAGTGTAATCCGCCGATGATTGGGGGATGAAGCGGACGGGGCATTTGCTTTGGGTCGTCGTGCTGGCCGCACTGGCGGTGGTCGTTGTGCTGGCGTGGCGGTCGATGAGCCGGCCTTCTGGCGGCTTGACCCAAGCGGGGCCTGCCCCCACGGCCGGCCCCACGAGCGCCCCCGCCGACGGGCAGACGATCGAGGCCCTGATCGAATCGGCCAGGCGCTACGCCGCCAACCAGGAGACCGGCAAGGCGGAGACCGTGCTGCGGGCCAGCGTCGCCCAGCATCCTGACGAGCCCCGCCTGCGGGCGGCGCTGGGCGAGATCCTCGTGCAGGAGGACAAGAAGGAGGAGGCGCTCGCCCAGTACCAGAAACTGATCGCCGACGGGCAGGCGACCGCTGACATTGCTTTCCGGGCGGGCTCGCTCGCCGCCGTGCTGGGTGACCCGGCGCTGGCCGCCGAGGAGCACGAGCTGGCCCAGAAGCTCGACCCGACGAACCCCGACTATCCGATCCACCTCGCCCAGGCCCAGATCGCGCTGGGCAAGATCGACGAGGCGAAGGCGAGCCTGACGAGGGCGGCGGTGCTCGACGACGGGCGGGCGATCGTGTGGGGCATGCTCGCGGAGCTGGCGCTGCGCGAGAACAAGCTCGACATGGCCGAGCAGCACATCGCCAAGGCCCGGCGGCTGGAGCCCAACGTCGTCGCGTGGCGAGTGATCGAGGCGCGGGTCTTCAAGCGTCGGGGCGAGGCGGAGCGGGCGCTGCTGCTGCTGGGCGGGCTGGGCGAGCCCGACCGGTGGGACCCGGCTGTGGTCAAAGCGATGGCCGAGTGCCTGGGCATGCTCGACCGGCAGAATGACGCGCTCTCGCTCTACGAGGTGGCGATCGAAAAGCGTCCGGGCGAGCCCGAGCTGCGGTACGAGGCGGCGTTGTGGGCCGAGCGGCTCGGGAAGACCGACCGGGCGCTCGAACTGGCCAGGCAGGCGTCGATGATGGGCGAGCAGCGGGCGAAGGCGGTGGTGGAGCGTCTGGGAGGGTGAATCAGCGCCCACCGCATGCGCTTCGTCTCTCGGTCTTTTCGTCTCTTGCCCGCCTCGTCTCTCCCACCCACCGACAACCCGCGGCTACCTCAGCGGCGGCTCCTCGTCCTCATCCGCCTCCCAGTCCTCGTCGTCATCCAGCACGTCCGGCGGCTCGGTCGCCCGGCGGGCCGACTCGGCCCAGGCGTCGACACCCGCGAAGCGTTCCTTCCGCTCGGGCTGCTCGGCGTGGGTGCGGGCGAAGTGGGCGAACCCCGCGAGGATGAGCCCCAGCACCAGCAGCACGCCCACGATGATGAGAACGACGAGCAGCAGGAAGGCCCGGCCCACGGCCTGCTGCTGGGTTGCCTGAGCGAGTGTGGGCAGAAGAGTTACCACCTCGGGAGTGTACGGGAGGTGGGCGAGCGTGTTTGCCGCCGCGGACGAGCCGCGACCCTGAGGAGGAGGTCTCTGAGCCGCACTGCGGGGCCGCTCCCTCACGCTCGCGGCTCGTTGATGCGGTGAACAGCACCTAGACTCCCCGACCACCCGGTGCCCCGCACGCGGGGCGGTAGACATGGACCCCCTATGCACCTCGAAGCCCATCAGAAAGTGATCAGCGAACTCGGCGAACGGATTCGTACGATCCGCGAGTCGCTGCGGTACGACGAGAAGGCGGCCAGGCTCGCCCAGCTCGAAGAGAAGATGAACGCCGCCGACTTCTGGAACGACCAGGAGAACGCGAAGAAGGTTGTGGCCGACCTCAAACGGGTCAAGGCCCAGGTGGTGCCGCTGGCCGGCGTGCTCGACGACTTCGAAGAGGCGAGCCTCGCCTTTGAGATGAGCAAGGACGACGCGGGCGACGAGCTGCTCAGCGAGGCCGACGAGAAGCTGCACGACCTGCTGGGCCGCATGGACAAGCTCGAGATGCAGAGCCTGCTCAGCGGCAAGCACGACCACCGCGACTGCTTCTTCACCATCTCCGCGGGCGACGGGGGCACCGAGGCAAACGACTGGGCGGAGATGCTCTTCCGCATGTACCTCTACTATTTCGAGCAGATGGGCTGGAAGGTGGAGGAGGTGGAGAAGAGCCACGGCACCGAGGTCGGCATCGCCTCGGTCACGCTGCACGTCCGGGGCGACTTCGCGTTCGGCTATCTCGCGTGCGAGCGGGGCACGCACCGGCTCGCCCGCGTCAGCCCGTTCAACGCCCAGGGCAAGCGGCAGACGAGCTTCGCGACCGTCGACGTGACGCCGGAGTTCGAGGCGGTCGACGTGGTCATCCCCGAGAAGGACCTCGACATCGTGGTCTTCGCGAGGTCGAGCGGGCCGGGCGGGCAGAACGTCAACAAGGTCGCCACGGCGGTGCGGGTGACGCACAAGCCGACGGGCATCCAGGTCGTCTCGAGCACGCACAAGGAGATGCCGCAGAACCGCAGCCAGGCGCTGTCGATCCTCCAGGCCAAGCTCGAGCAGATGGCCGAGGAGGAGCGGGAGCGCGAGATCACCGAGGCCGCGGGCGGGAAGATCGAGCGGCGGGGGTGGGGGGCACAGATCCGGTCGTACGTGCTCTACGACAACCGCGTGAAGGACCACCGGACGAACTTCGAGGCGAACCCGGTCGCGGTGCTCAACGGGGACATCCACGGCTTCGTGGACGCGGAGCTCAAGCGTCGGCGGAGCGAGGCAGGATAAGGCCGAGTCCGCCGCGTGTCACAGCGCGGGATACACCTCCCGGATCGCCCCCGCCCAGGGCCCCGCCGCCTCGAATCCACGGAACACCGCGTCGAAGTTCGCCCCGTTCGTCTCGTCGAAGTACTTCGTGTGGATCCCGATCTCGCCCGTCCAGCCCAGGGGGTAGATGCGCCGGTCGCCCCCGGTCTTGTCGGCCCCTGTGCGGCGGTCGGTCGTGGGCCTGAGGCTCGACCAGACGTGCTCGAGCGCCGTGTCGGCGAGGTCCATCTCGTACAGGCGGGCGATGTCGCGGAGCGTCGCGATCGGCTCGGTCATGAGCCGCTCGTAGGTCACGACGAGGCTCCGCTCCGGGTCTCGCTCCTTGAGCCACTTGCCGACGAAGTGCAGCGACTCGAACACGGTGCCGCCCCGCAGCATGTCGTCGAGGGCCCGGTGGGCCGCCTCGCGTGAGAGCGGCTCGTCGAGCGTCCCCGCGTTCACGCGCACGCGCAGGCTCTGGCAGAAGTCGGCGGCGGCCTGGTCTCGAGGGTCGCGCAGGCAGACCAGGTAGCGGCTCGTGCGGTAGATCTCGAGGATCCGCAGGTTCTTCTGGCTCGGCGGGATGTGCCCCTTGTAGACGCCGCCTGGGTAGGCGGCGAACAGCGGGTCGGCCCCGATGTCGGCCCGCAGATCCCAGTCGTGCCCACGCCCCAGATTCCACCACGCGGGGTAGCCCCGGAAGCGGGCGGGGTGGTCGAGCGGCAGGCCCCGATCGAGGCGAACCATTCCCGCGAGCAGGTCGGCGAGCAGCGAAGAGCCGCTCTTCTGCACCGCGACGATGAACTTGGGCGCGTCGCGCTGCGGGAGGCCCGTTTCAAGCCGGCGGGCGAGGTCGACCCCCGCGGCCGCGTGGTGGAGGTGGCAATAGAGCCCCGGGTCAATCACCGCGGCGTCGTGGGCCTCGGGGTCGACGCCCAGCGAGCGCGGGTCGAAGTGGCGGGCGTCGGCCCGCACCGCGTCGACGATGAAATAGACGAGCAGCCCCCGCACCTGATCGGGCACGCCCTGACGGACATACCACTCGAAGAGCACGCCGAGGGCCCGGCGGGCGGTCTCGGGCATCGCGAGCAGGGGCTCGAGGCGCTGGAGGTGCCGCGCGTCGGCGGGGGTTCGGGCGATGTCGCCCCGGAGGGCGTCGAGGGGGCCCGCTTGGATTCCGGGGGCGGTGGGCATGGACACTCCTTGCTCCATCCATCGGCAAGAGCGTGGCGATGGCTCAAGTGCCGGCGGGAGGGGCGGCGTGATGCTGGCGGGTGCTCCTCTCGTGTGCCACGGCCATCCCACCACGGCACGGCCGACACGGCCGTGGCACACCGAGGCGGACAAGACCGAGGTCGCTGTGCCGCACGTCCTTCGCTGGCACTTCAGACTCGTTCTCGTCAGTCCTTGTCGCGGAACATCTTGAGGGGCCTCGGCCCGGTGCAGCACCCGACCGCGCACCCGCAGTCGTCCCGCTTCCGCGGCGGGCGCTGCGGGGGGGCGTCGCCCGTGTGGGAGAGGACCGACCCGAGCACGATGACCGCGAAGCAGAGCACCGGGACGAACACCGGCAGGTGGACGTTCAGGCTCGGCACGATGATGAAGAAGATGACCGCGGTGATCACGACGAGGACGAACGCGACGACGATCCGCCTCGCGAGCCGGCGGCCCTGCTCCTCGTAGCGGTTGGCCTCGTACTCGGCGCGCAGGCGCACGCGAGCCTGGTCGAGGAACTCGTTCGGGGCGTCGTCAAGAGGGCGGGGCATCACCATCAGGGTATGCGAACAGCCGGATTGGCCCAAGTGTTCCGTCGCGGGAGGGGGCGGAGATCGACAAACGCAGGAATGTCCCGAACGGGCCACATTTCTCGGACGGGCGGCGGGTGGATTGCCGGAACCCCCACCCCGCTCACACCAGCAGCGTCGCCGGGTTCTCGAGCAGTTCCTTCACCGTCGCGAGATACGCCGCGGCCATCGCGCCGTCGACCACGCGGTGGTCGCTCGACATCGTCATCGACATCTCGTGCCCAACGACCAGCACGGGCTCTCCGTCCTCGTCCTCCTCGACGAACGGCTTCTGGACCGCCCGCCCCACCGCGAGGATCGCGGCGTTGGGGGGGTTGATGATCGCGGTGAAGTGGTCGACGCCGAACATGCCCAGGTTGGAGATCGTGAATGTCGAGTCACTCATCTCCTCGATCGTCAGGCCCTTGTCCCGGGCCTTCTTTGCCAGACGCTTGGTCTCGGCGGAGATCTGGCGGAGCCCCGTCCGGTCGGCGTCGCGGAGCGTGGCGACGACGAGCCCGCCGCCCCGCTCGGCCGGCAGGGCGATCGCGACGCCGATGTTTACGCGCGCGTGCAGGTCGATCGCGGGGCCCTTCGGGTTCCACGACGAGTTGACGAACGGGTGGCCGTGCATCGCGAGGGCGCACGCCCGCACGAGGAAGTCGTTGACGCTGAGCTTGACGCCCTGTGGCTCGAGCTGGCTGTTGAGCTGCTCACGGAGTTCGAGCAGCGAGTCGATCCGGGCCGACGTGGTGACCTGGTAGTGGGGGATGGTCGTCTTCGACTCGACGAGCCGGCGGGCGATCGTCTCGCGCATGCCGGTGAGCGGGACCGTCTTCTCCTCGAGCGCGCCCGCGGGCATCGGGACGGGAGCGGGGCTCGGGGTGGCCCGGCTTGCCGAGCCGGGTTCGGGCGTCACGGCTCGGCGAGCCGGGCCACCGGCCGAAGCGACCCCGGCCGACTCGACGTCCTTGCGTGTGACGCGCCCACCGGGGCCCGTGCCGTGGATGGTCGCGAGATCGATCCCGCGCTCGGCGGCGACCTTGCGGGCCAGCGGGCTGGCGAAGATACGCGAGCCGTTGGTGCTGGTGCTGTCGGGCTGTGACGTCGGCGTCTGGGCCGGCTCGGCGACGGCGGTCGAGGCGGAGGGGGCCGGCGTCGAAACGCCCGACCCCTCGCTCTGCTCTGCTGCTGCCATCCTGGTCACCGACGCCGCGGCCGACTCGACCGACTCGCCGCTCTCGGCGATCACCATGATCGTCTCGCCGACGGGCACCTTCTCGCCCTCGGCGGCGGCGAGCTTGGCGACGGTGCCCGAGTCGAAGGCTTCGAGCTCCATGGTGGCCTTGTCGGTCTCGATATCGGCGATCATGTCGCCCTGGTTGACCGCGTCGCCTTCCTTCACGTGCCACTTGACGACGGTGCCACGTTCCATGGTGTCGGAGAGGCGGGGCATGGTGACGGTGATTGGCATGGCTTAGACCTCAGAACTCGGATGGGCAGAACTCGGATCGGAGTGGAGCACCGGCTTCGGGTGGCGTGTTCTCGCCACCATCGTACCCAAGACGCGTTTCATCGAGACAAGATCGGAATCGAGTGGATCGAACCGGTCTGGAGACAGCGAGCCTCGTCGGCCGATCAGTCGAATCCAGAATCTGGTCTCGCTCAGTTCCTTGATGGCAATGCAGAGACACTTTGTGAAATCGGCGCGGCTCATGGCTTCATCGGCCTCGAAGACGTTCGCGCCGACCGACGTACCTGACCCGACGAGTTGGTCGATGACCCGGCGGTGCCCGTTCTGCTTCGTGAGCGCATCGGCCACATCAAGACATCGGTCGCAGAGTGCCTCGGATCGAGCCAGGATGTCCGGATCAAGCCGCCCCATCTAATCTGAGTTCCGAGTTCTGCGATCCGAGTTCTCTCACACCTCGACTATTCGCAGCACCGCCTCCACAACCCGCTCCGCATTCGGCAGATACGCGTGCTCCAGCCCCCTCGCGTAGGGCGTGGGCACGTCCCGTGTATTCACCCGCACCGGCGCGCTGTCCAGCCAGTCGAAGCCGTGCTCGCAGATCTGCGTGATCGTCTCGCTCGCGACCGAGCCGAACGGCCACGACTGGTCGACGACGACCACCCGACCCGTCTTCTTGAGGCTCGCGACGATCGAATCGATGTCGAGGGGTCGGATCGTCCGCATGTCGAGCAGGTCGCACTCGATCCCGTTCTCCGCGAGCTTCTCGCACGCCTCGATGCAGAAGTTGACGGGCCGGCCCCAGCTCACCAGCGTGCACGCGTCGCCCTCGCGGACGCGACGCGCCCGCCCGAACGGGATGTAGTACTCCTCGGCCGGCACGTGGGCCCGGTCACCCAGCATGCGTTCGCTCTCGAGGAAGAACACCGGGTCGGGGTCGCGGATCGCGGTCTTGAGCAGGCCCTTGGCGTCGTAGGGGTTGGACGGGATGACCATCTTCAGACCCGGGATGTTCGCGTAGAGCCCCTCGACGCACCACGAGTGGGTCGAGCCGAGCTGCCCGCCCGCGCCGTCGTTGCCCCGGAAGACGATCGGGCAGCCCCACTGGCCCCCCGACATGTAGAGCATCTTCGGCGCGTTGTTCAGGATGGGATCGGCCGCCACGAGACTGAACGACCAGCTCATGAACTCGACGATCGGCTTGAGCCCCATCATTGCGGCTCCGATCGCCATACCGGCGAACCCGTTCTCGCTGATGGGCGTGTCGATGATGCGTTTCTCGCCGAACTCCTCGAGCATGCCCTGGCTGACCTTGTACGCGCCGTTGTACTGCGCGACCTCCTCGCCGCAGAGGAAGATCCGCTGGTCGCGGCGCATCTCCTCGCTCATCGCCTCGCGCAACGCCTCGCGGAACTGGATGACGCGCTCCTGTCCGGGGGCGCCGTCGCGGGGCGGCAGCTCGTGCTCTTCGGCGAAGTGGGGCAGCTCCCAGTGCCCGAGTGCCGGGTGGACGTCGTCGGTGATCAGGCTCATGTCGGGGGTGTAGGCGGTGGTCATCATCTGCTTCCTCGGTCGCGGGGGGAACTCGGTTCACGGCCGCGGTTGTGTCCTTTGCTCGTCTACTTCTTTCGCCGGACGGCCTTCGCAATCGCGATGGCCACGATGGCGACGACGATGATCGCGATGACGGTTCCCATCATCGACGAAATGTCCAGGGCGTTGCCTTGC
This sequence comes from Phycisphaeraceae bacterium, assembly GCA_023898685.1. Lineage (GTDB taxonomy): Bacteria > Planctomycetota > Phycisphaerae > Phycisphaerales > UBA1924 > UBA1926. Next base: position 682,877 of record CP060234.1, on the reverse strand, counting down.
ATACGGATCTCCCTCGCGACTGAACGCGGATCCCGAGGCGCTCACTAGAGAAGCGGGTTCTTCGTCCCGTGCGAATAGTTCTCGCTCGGGCTCAGGTTCTTCATGGGCAGGGCGTACGTGTCCGTCGAGAGCTCCTTCTCGGGATCGGGGTCGGCCGCCTGCTCGGCGAACGCGACGGCGTCCATCACGATCTGGCGGATGTCCTTCTGCATCGTGTTCCAGTCGTCCTCGGTCAGGCAGCCCCGCCCGCCGTCGTCCTCCTGGGCCATGAGATGGGCCGCGAGGTTCGCGATCGAGTCGCGCTCCTTGAAGCTCTCGACTTCGTCCTTCGTGCGGTACTTCTGCGGGTCCGACATCGAGTGGCCCTGGTACCGGTAGGTCTTCAGGTCGACGAACCCGGGCCGTTGCAGGTCGCGGCACTCGTCCACCAGCGGCTTCATCTGGTCGTAGACGTTGCGGATGTCGAGGCCGTCGACCTCGATGCTCTTGATGCCGTACGACTCGCCGCGCATCGTCAGCCGGTCGCAGTTGGCGGTGTGGCGGTGGATCGCCGTGCCCATCGAGTAGCCGTTGTTCTCGATGATGTAGATCACGGGGATGCCGAAGACGCTCGCGAGGTTCTGCGCCTCGTGGAAAGCCCCCTGGTCGATCGCGCCGTCACCCAGGAACGTCAGGCACACCCGCTTCTTGGCGGTCTCCATCACCTCCCACTGGTAGCGGCAGGCGAAGGCGAGCCCCGTGCCCAGCGGGGTCTGGGCGCTCACGATGCCGTGCCCGCCGAAGAGCCAGTTGGGCTTGTCGAACATGTGCATCGACCCGCCCTTGCCCTTGGCGCACCCCGCGAGCTTGCCGAACATCTCCGCCATGCACGCCGCCGGGTGCATGCCCCGGGCCAGCGCGTGCCCGTGATCGCGATAGGCGAGCACGATCGGGTCATCGTGGTTCACCGCCGCGGTGCACCCCACGGCCGAGGCCTCCTGGCCCGAGTAGATGTGGCAGAACCCCCCGATCTTGGCCTGCTGATACATCTGCATCGTCCGCGCCTCGAATTCGCGGATGAGCTGCATGTCGTAGAGCCACTTCAGCAGCGTCTCGTTGGGCAGCGCGTCGGAGAGGCGGGCGGTGTCCGCGTTCCGCGGTTTGCTCGTCGCCTGGGTCATGTCTGGCTCCTCGGGGGGCATCGCGTCACAGTCCAGATCGGATGCGCCGGTGGGGCGCCGGGGTCCGTTCGCGCAAAAAAACGCCCCGGCCCCGGCCGGGACGAGTTTAGGGCATGACAGCGGGCCGAACAACGAACCGTTGTGATACCGGTTCGTCATCTGTACCCATACAGATCTCAGTCGGCGGCCGTCACCGCCACATCGCTTCCCTCGATCTCGCCCTGGAGGACGACGAGAGCGGTCTGGAGTTGCAGGTCCACCCCCACATCGAGGAGCTTGTTGGGGCTGGGCCGGTCCGTGTCGTTGACGACGCGGCCGTCCTCATCGAGGGCGAGCACGTCGGCGTCGCGGCGGATCTTCGCCGCCTCGACGATCTGGTCGGGCAACATCTCGACGTTGATGTCCGGGTCGATGCCCCACACCGAGGCGCCGGGGCGGCGGTGGATGATCTTGTCGCCCTGGAGCTTGTAGTACTGCGTGGTCAGCTTCATCATCGACGCGTCGTCGAGCCCGAACACGTTCTGCACCGATCCCTTGCCGAAGCTGCGCCGCCCGACGAGCGTGGCCCGCAGCGCCGGGTTGGCGTGCGCCTCGGCCTGGATGGCGCCCGAGACGATCTCGCTCGCAGACGCCGATCCCTCATTGATCAGCACCGCGACGGGGATGTTCGCCAGCGACTTGTCGGCTGGCAGCCGGCGGGCGAACTCGCGCGAGGCGACGTGCCCGTCGGCGTCCTCGGTCTTGACGATCACGCCGTCCTTGATGAACCGGTTCGCGATCGACACCGCCTCGTCGAGCAGCCCGCCCGGGTTGAATCGCAGATCGAGGACCAGCCCGTTGAGGCCCTTCCGGCGCATCTGCGCGATCGCCTCGTCGAACTGCTGGGTCGTGTTGTCCGAGAAGCTGGTCAGGCGGATGTACCCGATGCCCGCGTCCTTGTCGACGAACCAGTTCCAGGCGCTGGTGTCGTCGCCGGCCTCGACCTTCTGCCAGCCATGCACGGTGGGCAGCTCGATGCGCGCTCGCCTGAGCGTGAAGTCGAGCTCGTGGCTGTCGCCGTCGTCGCCGCGCTCGACCGTCAGCGTCACGTTGGTGTTCGCGGGGCCCGTGATGACCTCGACGGCCTGGTCGAGCGTGAAGCCGACGGTGGAGTGGCCGTCGACCTTGCGGATCAGGTCGCCCGTCTGGACGCCGGCCCGCTGGGCGGGCGTGCCCTCGAGCGGGGTGACGACGCGGATGTTCTGGAGATCGTCCATCTCGATCTGGATGCCGACGCCCACGAACTCGCCGCGGGTGCTGCGCTGGAAGCGCTTGAGCTCGTCGGGCCAGATGATCGCGGTGTAGGTGTCCAGCGCCGTCATCGCGCCGTTGCCAAACTCGTGCAGCAGCGCGGGTTCGCTCAGCTTGACCGAGAACTTGTTGACGCTCATCATGCGCGACAGCGTCATGTTCATGTCGGTCAGCCCGACGCCGCCGTTCTGCATCTCGTCCTGGATCTTCGACCGCTGCGAGCGGACGAACCGCAGGAACTCGCCGCGGGCGTTGTCGTCGGCCAGCCCCTTGAACACGTCGGCCAGCTCGTGCGTCGTGACCAGCGTCTCGATCGCGTTCAGGCCCGCGACCAGCATCGGGCCCATCGCCTCGCCCCCGCCGTAGTCGACGTGCTTGAACATCGCGTGCGTGAGCGCCCTCTCGACGGCCTGCTCGTTGACCGGCGCGAGCTTCTCCTGGTAGGTGTCGCCGTAGGGGTTGTAGGGGGGCGGCGCGTCCTCACCGTGACGCTCGCGGTGCTGGGCGACGAGCTCGCGGAACTTCTCGGGGGCGTACATCCGGATCATCGACAGCCGCTGGTTCAGCCGGTCGCTGTCCTCCTTGTAGCTGCCCTCCTTGTCGAGCAGCGCCGCCAGCCTCGCGTAGAGCTCGTTGGCGATCATCCATTCGCCCGCGTCCTCGGCCTGGTGGGCCGCCGCGTCACAGTTCGTGATGAGCGAGGTGATCTTGGCGTCGGCCATGAACGCCGACTCGTCGGTCGAGAGCACCTGGAGCTCGACCGCCGACTTCATCGCGTCGGCCAGGGCGATCGACCGGGTCACGAGATCCGACGCCGAGTCGACCTTCGCCAGCTCCTCGTCGAGTTCCTTGGTGACCTCGCCGACCTTCGCCGCCCGGTCCTCCTCGCGCTTGGCGAGACTCTTCCCGTACCGCTCGGCCGACTCGCGGAGATCGGCGTCGATCCCGCTGTGGCTCGTCAGCATCGACAGCGCCCTGGTCAGGTCGCCCTCGCTGCGTGCCTGGGCGACGAGCTGGTCGAGGGGCTTCGTGTCGGCGGGGGCGGCCTGGACCGGCGCCGCCAGCACCAGCGCCGCCGCGGTCAGCCCGCCCATCCAACGAAGCGTTCTCCTCGAGACGAGTCGACCTGCTGCCTTCATGTCATCTCCGTTCCGCGGCCCGTTGGCCGTCTGATGCCTCGATGATCCCCCGCGAGCGGCCCGTCGGAAAACGGGAATCTCGCGGCCCGGCACGTCCCATCACGGCCCTTCGGGCGCGGTGTGCGGCGTGATCCGGTCGTCGACCCGCACGAAACGGGGGTTGACACAGGATGCCATTCCTTCCCGCCGCCGAGCATATCGGGCCGAGCAGCCGACGCGAACCGTTTGTTCCGCCGAGATTCCATTCTCGCCGAGCAAGGTGGCAGACACGGCTCTTCTACGAGCGCCACCGGGCGAAGTTTCGTTTGTTTTTGCGAATCATTCCGAGGAGGACCCCGGACGATCAGGCAGCGTTCGCAATCTGTGAGCAACAATCCCCGCCGCGGCCAGCGCGAATACCGCAACCACCGCGATGAGGCGTGACTCGAACGCGGCCTCGGAGCCTCCTCCCGGAACCAGGAGCACGCCCAGCCCGATCGCGGGCCCCAAGGCATAGCCAAGCCCGATGAGCGCCTCGTGGGTTCCGCCCGCGTCGACCTCGGCTCGGCCTACCTCCATCGCGTAGTAGAGGGCGCCGAGGTAGATCATCGCGTGGCCCATTCCGAACAGGCCCAGCATGGCGATCAGGACGAGCAGCCCCGATCCACCCAACCAGGGGGCGATGACGGTCCCGGCGAAGCCGGCGACGAGACACCCGCCGGCGACGACGGGCATCCAGCGTCGCCCGTGCCAGCCCGGCCAGCGCTCGAAAAGGAAGAACACAATGACGCGCGTGACGAGCCACGCCGAGGCGACCGGGGGGCGCCAGGCCTCGCGGACGCCGATCGACTCGAGCGTCGTGGGCAGCAGAGGGGCGAGGGTGCCCGAAACGACATAGGCGAGCGGGAGCAGCACGCGGAAGACCGTGAGCAAATGGCGCCACGACCCCGGGTGGGGCTCGTGCTCGTGCGGCAGGTGCCGCCCGGGCTCGGGCCCGAAGCGGGCGAGCAGGCCCGCGCTGGCGAGTTGGACGACGCCCAGCGCGGTGATCACGCCCAGCGGATTGGTCTCCAGCAGCGGAGCCATCAGCCACACCGCGACGAGCACGGCCCCGGACCAGACAACGTTGAACCGCCCGGTGGCGGCACTGAGCGTGTGCCCTTTTCGCCCGCCGCTGAGGTAGCTCTCGACGATGGGCCACATGACGCCGGTGAACACGCCATAGCCGATGGCGACGATCCAGATGGTCCACTCCGGCGGGGCGTCGGCGCCGGTGGCCCAGGCGACGGCCTGCGGGGTGAGCGACCCCGCGGCCTGGCAGACGAGCGAGGCGAGCAGGACGGCCCGGGTCGAGAGGCCGGGCAACAGTTCGGTGAGCCGCCTGAGAAGGGGCCCCGCCGCGAGGGCGCCGCCGACGTAGGCGCCGTAGAGCACGAGCCCGAACGTGTAGTTGTCGCGGCGGCCGTAGGCGAAGGCGGACTGGAGGAGGAAGAAGATCCCGATCTGCACCGCCCCCGTGCCCAGGCTGTTGAAGAAGGTGAAGGCGAGGACGGAGCCGATGGGGGCGGCGGCGATGCCGGGCTTCACGATGTTTGGGTGGGTGCCGTTTGCCATGAGGGCCCGAGAATCGTACAGTGGTCCGTTTGCCGGGACGGGCCCCGAACCCAACCGGCGATGCGCCCGTAGCTCAACTGGATAGAGTGCTGGCCTCCGAAGCCAGAGGTTCCGCGTTCGAATCGCGGCGGGCGTATTCTCCTTGGGGCCCCCGGTTCGCGCCGCGGGTGGATCCGTGCGGGCTTCGGCCCGATACCGATCGAACGGAGGACGACAGATGCGTGACGTGGCACGGCTGATCGCGATCGGGGTTGCTTTGCTGGCCTGCGCCGCCTTCAGGGCGGCGGCGACGCCCCAGCCGGGAACGGCGCCGGCGAGCCCGGCGGCGAGCGCCGACCTGCCCCCGGCCGAGGAGATCTTCGAGCGGTACATCGAGGCGATCGGCGGACGGGAGAAGATCGACCAGATCCACAACCGGCGGATCGAGGGGACGTTCGCGGGTGAGCCGTTCGAGTTTCGGGCGAGCCTGAAGATCTGGTGGGAGGAGGACGGCCGGTACCACCAGTTCGTCAGCGAGCCGGCGGGGCTGCGGTTCAACATCATGCGCAACGGGGACTACACCTGGGTCCAGGTGCAGGACAAGGACCCGTCGTTCCTGGGCGGCATGCAGCGCGTCGAGCTGATCGACACCGCCGATTTCACCGGTGAAGTCAACTACAAGAACAGGTACCGGGAGTACCGGACGGTCGGCAAGGCCAAGGCCGACGAGCAGCCCGTCTGGGTCGTCCAGGCGATCACCCACATCGGCCGTCCCCACATGCTCTACTTCAACCGTGACACGGGGCTGCTGGTGGGCACACGCGTGCCCACGACGGGCAAGGACAACAAGCCGCACGAGATGATGGTCCGCGTCGGCAACTACCAGGAGTTCGGGGGCGTGCTCTACCCGACGCTGGTCCAGCAGCAGTTCGTCGGCACGGATCGCACGAGCGAGTACCGCTACACCAGCATCGAGGTCAACGTCGACGACGGGCACGACTACACCGTGCCCGATTCGATCAAGGCCGCCTATGAAGAGGCGCTGGCCAACTCCCCGGCGGCCAAGGGCGACGACTGATCGGGCGGGCCGGCGCCGGGCTATCCGGTCCGTTTCTCGCAGCAGACGCCGAACGACTTGCAGATCGGGTGGGTGTCGCACGAGCCGCCCCGCGCTTGGCACGCGCGCCGGCCGTGCCAGATGATCTGATGGCTCAGCTCGCACCACTTGTCACGCGGGAACAGGACCATCAGGCGGCGTTCGATCTGCGAGGTGTTGGAGCCTTCCTCGACCAGCCCGAACCGGGTCGCGAGCCGCTGGATGTGGGTGTCGACGACGAACCCGTCGTTGATCCCGAAGCAGTTGCCGAGCACGACATTGGCCGTCTTGCGGGCCACGCCGCGGAGTGTGGTCAGCGCCTCGATCGTTCTGGGCACCTCACCCCCGAACGCCTCGACCAGCGTCGTCATCGCCGCGTGGACGGCCTTCGCCTTGTTGCGGTAGAGGCCGATCGACTTGATGTAGGGCTCGATCTCGGCGGGCGAGGCCTTGGCGTAGTCGGTGGGCTTGGGGAAGCGCTCGAACAGCGCGGGTGTTGCCTTGTTTACGCCCGCGTCGGTCGCCTGGGCGCTGAGGATCGTCGCGACGAGCAACTCGTGGGGCGATGAGTAGTCGAGCTCGCAGTGGGCATCGGGGTAGTGCTCCGTGAGCGCCTTCGCGAGCCGGCGGGCCCGGCGCTTCTCGGCGTCGGTGACCTGTGGCAGCTCGAACGGGATGTCCTTGAGCCTGCGCGGGTTCGTCGGGGTCGGTGTCACGATCGCCCCCCAGCGCGGCCCCCGGGCGTCGAGCGGGCCAGCTTGGGCTCCTCGAGCCTCGACGCCGGCCTCGCACGCGGCGAGCGATCATCCCTCGTGATCGGTTCGTCGGGCCGTCCCGTGGTCGCGGCGCTCCACGCCCCCGCCCCGAGCATCAGCGCCACCACGACCGTCGTCGCGAGCATCTCGTTTCGGGCGGTGGGGTGGTCGGCCTGGAACGCGTCGTAGGCGGTCGTCGCCGCGTCCATCTCGCCCGCCCGGGCGGCTTCCCAGTAGGCGTGGGCGTTGGTCTGCATCCGGGGCACCAGAACGAACAGGTGGTAGCTCACCAGCGCCATCGCCGCCCCGAGCGCGAACACGCGGATGCCGGTCGAGACGCGGCGCAGCGAGAGCCCACAGAACCCGATGAGCGCGATGGTCGCTGCGAGCGACCCGGTTGCGCCGATGAACTGCATGACGTCGCCCGCGAGGAAGATCCGGTTCTGGATGTACCCCGCGCCGAGATCGCTCTGGGGGCCGGTGTAGGCGCTGAAGAAGCCGAACGAGGGGTCGAGCGAACGCATCGTGCCGAAGAGCAGGCCCGCGGTCGCGGCGCTCATGACGAGCGAGCCGAGCCAGAGCCCGGCGCTGACGGCGTGGACGGTCTCGAAGAGGGGGCGTCCGAGGCCCGGTGCTTTGGTGAACATGAGCGATGCTAGACGCGGGACGCCGGCGCTGAGCCCGCGAAGCGCCGGGTGGGTCCGAGCGTTCGCGGACTCACACTCGGCGTCTCGCTGGGGCATCGGGGCGCGACCGCCCTACAAATACCCCGCATGACGCCGAGCCTGTCCATCGCGGGTTTGCACGCGGTCGAGGGCCCTTGGAGCGCCGGGCCTCGCGAGGCGATCGACTGGGCCGCGTCACTGGGATTCAGTTCGGTCCACCTCGACGCCGCGGCCCCGGGGTTGCGGGCGCGCGATCTCGACCGCTCGGCCCGGCGTGACCTCGCGGCGACGCTGAGGCGGAACGATCTCGGCTTCACGGGGCTCGATCTGTGGATCCCCGCCGAGCACTACGCCGAGCCCGCAACGGCGGACCGGGCGGCGGGGGCACTACTCGGGGCGATCGAGCTGGCATCGGAGTTGAATGCGCTGTGTGGGGGCGGGCTCGCGGTGATCTCGACCATGCTGCCCGAGGAGGCTCCCGAATCGCTGACTCACGCGATCGCGGCGAAGGCCGACCAAGCGGGGGTGGCGGTCGAGGACTTCACGCCCCGCGAGACGCCCACCGGGTTGGCCGACACGATCCGTCCGGGCTTCGACACCGCGCGCGAGATCATGCGGGGCGGCAAGCCCAACAAGGCGTTCTCGCGGGTCGCGTCGTCACTCGCGACGCTCCGTCTCAACGACGCGGATGACACGGGGCGGAAGGCCTTGGGCAAGGGCCGCGTCGAGGTAGCGATGATCCGGGCGCTGCACGAGACGCTTGCGGCGTCGACCCCTGTTGTCACCGATCTGCGGGGGCTGGCGGATCCGGCAGCGGGCGCGAGGGCGGCGCTCGACGCGTGGGGGTGAGGCGGGTCGTCATGCGCGTGCGGGTGCCACTTCTATGAAGACCCGAGTTTTGTCAAGCGGGTTTCGGGATCCCAGACTTCTATCCGAGCGAACGCCCGTGGCGTAGCCCATGTGGGTGGTCCGAGCGAAGCAGGCGGCGGCCCCATCTGACGCCGAGCGGTGGGCCCAAGTGGCACCCGAGCCGGCCGCCTGTTCCGCGGGTCCCGTCCCCGCCCGACCCAGGCTCACGCCGCGGCCGGTTGCTCGTTCATCCGGTGGAACAGCCAACGCACCCAGCGGTTGGCGACCGCCGCGACCGCGACGCTCGTCGGCTTGCCCCGCTCTCTCATCGACTCGAACAGCCGACGCCAACGCTCGTCGTAGCGGCAGAGCCGGTGCGCCGACTGGATCAGCACCGCACGCAACGCCCCACGCCCCGCCTTGACCAGGCCCGCGTCGGCCACGCGTTCCCCGCTCGACGCGTTGCGCGGGCTCAGCCCGCAGTACCGGCTCAGCTGCTTGCCGGTCCGGAACCGATCGAACCGTCCGATGTCGGCACGCAGCATCCACGCCGTGACCGGGCCGATCCCCCGGATCGACCGCAGACGCTCGACCACCCGATCCCCGGCCGTCTGCTCGTCGAGCCGGGCCTCGACCGCCCTGATCTGCTCGCCGAGCCCGCCGAGATCCGCGAGCAGCCCGTCGATGATCCACCGCACCGTCGGGTTGAGATCGGCCTCCTTGAGCCAGGCCATCCAGGCCCTGGTCCACCGGCTCAGCGGCGGCTCGGCCACGCGGCGTTCGCGGAGCAACGCGAGGATGCGCACCTTCGCCTGCCGACGCTGCTGGACCAGCTGGACGCGGCGTTGGGTCAGGCAGCGCAGGTCCCGGATCGGCTCGGGCGCCAGCCAGACCTCCGGCAGGAAGCCGCTGCGGGCCAGCTCGGCGAGCAGACGCGCGTCGGAGAGGTCGGACTTGTCGGGGTTGTGACGCATCCGGTTGACGTAGCCGGGGTGCGTCAGCCTGGCCGGCAGCCCAGCCTGCTCGATCAGCTCGTGGGCGAGCTGGGCCGCCCCCGAGCACGACTCGATCGCGACGCACGCCGGGCGTCCGAGCGGCCCGACCGCCCGGGTGATCTCTCCGATCTGGCTCGGCACGCTCCGGTTGCAGAGCACCGCTCCTTGCTCGTCCACGACGCACACCTGCGTCCGCCTCTGGTGGTAGTCCAGCCCGACCCAGACTCGTATCTTCTCCATGCCTGCTACTCCTTGATGGGATGACCAACCAACCAAGGTGTGTAGCCTCGGTCGGGAGTAGCAGGTCTTCATCCCCATCTGCTCGCCGTCCTCGGCGCAGCAGTGCTTTCTGAGAACATCATCCTTATGTGCGATGGCACGACTGCGCCGAAGACGGCGAGTCGTGGCACCCCAGCTTTCGCGGTCAGCGGTGCGATGCGGAGCTTCGTGACTACCCCTCGTACGCCGCGAGGTCTTCTTCGGAGATCTCCGCGTTGTGGTGCACCTTCTGCACGTCGTCGCAGTCCTCGAGCGCCTCGACGATGTTCAGCAGCTTGCGCACGTCGTCGCCCGTGATCGCGACGGTGTTGTCGGGGATCTTGGTGATCTCGGCGTCGGCGATCTCGATGCCCGCCCCCTCGAACGCCTCGCGCACCGTGAGGAACGCCGTGGGATCGGTCAGGATCACCCACGCGCCATCCTCGCCCTCGGGCTCCTGCACGTCATCGGCGCCGGCCTCGAGAGCCGCGTTCATGACGGTCTCTTCATTGGTCGTCGAGGCGTCGACGATGATCTGGCCCTTCGACTGGAACATGAACGCCACCGAGCCTGGGTTGCCGATGCTGCCGCCCTTCTTGCTGAAGATGGTCCGCACGTCGCCCGCGGTGCGGGCGCGGTTGTCGGTCAGCGCCTCGATGTAGAGCGCGACCCCGCTCGGGCCGTAGCCCTCGTAGGTCATCTCCTCGAAGTTCTCGCCCCCGGTGTTGCCCGCTCCTTTGTCGACGGCCCGCTGGATCGTGTCCTTGGGCATGTTGGCGGCCTTCGCCTCGTCGATCGCGTACCGCAGCGGCAGGTTCGTGGTGGGGTCGCCCCCGCCCTGGCGGGCCGCCGCCATGATCGCCCGGCTGCACTTCGACCAGATCTTGCCGCGCTTCTTGTCCACCGCCGCCTTGCGGTGCTTGATGTTCGCCCACTTGCTGTGTCCGGCCATGACCGGTTGCTCCTTCGCCCGCCCCTCGGGCGTGCATCATTCGCCCGGCTCGGTCCCGTCTCCACCCGCGGCGTCGCCCGCTCCGGCGTCCGGCTTCGGGGCCGGCTCGACGCCACGCTGGGGCGCGATCTTGGGCTCGGCGCCGAGCTGGATCGCGTTCCTCTTCATCGCCGCGGATGTCGCCAGTTCCTGCAACTCGCGGAATCGTACCCCGCCGGTCTGACCCGCCGCCCGGAGCCTCGAGAGCGCGTTGTTCGCCCGGGTCGCCGCCTGCCGCCAGGCGTCGATGGCATCGTCGACGCGGCCCCCGACGTAGAGGGCGTCGCCCAGGTGGTCGTACACCGTGCCGTCGTCGTCGGCCCCGAGCGTGTCGGCCGCCCGCCGGAGCAGCGTGATCGCCCCCTCGATCACCTTGCCCGTCGCCGGGTCAGCCCGGTCTTCCAGTTCGCCCCGGTGGTACCGCACCCAGCCCAGCGAATCGACCACGCTCGCCCGGTCGGGAAGGCCCTCGTACGCGATCTCGATCAGCCGCTCAGATTCCTCCAGCGACCCGCCCGACTCGAGCATGTTGTAACCCAGGTCGTTGCTCGCCCAGGGGTGCCGTGGGTCGTATTCGAGCGTGAGGCGAAGGAAGATCTCCGATGCATCGGAGTTGGCCGACAGGCCCGCCGATTGCGCGAGCAGGTAACCCAGTTCGGCCGGGTGATGCCCGTCCCGGGTGTCCCAGATGCCGCCCTTGGGCCGCAGCGCTTCCCATGCGTCGTTGGTCGCATCGTGCGCCGCGAGCGTGTCGATCAGCTCCTTGCCTCGGTCGTGGCTCGCGGTGATGACCACCAGCCGGAACCACTCGACGAGGAGGTCGGGGCGGACCTTTCCGTCTTCGTCGAAGCTCATCTTCTCGATCCACCTGAACGCGTCGTCTTCGCGGGAGGCCGCTGAGAGCAGGTCGACCACGCGGCGGGCGAAGGCGCGGGCCGACTGGGGGTATTCACTGATCGAGGCCGCAGCGGCGTCGGTGATCGCCGGAAGCGAGGCCCGGCGTTCAACGAGCAGCGTGAGCCGCAGGTCGTGCGTCGCGGGCGCCAGGGGGACATGGCGAGCCGCGGCCCAGTCGAGGCACGCCAGGGCGTCCGCGACCGCGTTCCCGGCGAGCGCGTGCTCCGGGTCGGCCTTGTCCCGCCGCCCGTTGAGGTGCCCCGCGATCTTCCCGATCACGCCCGCGACCGCGGTTTGCTGCGCGTCGCTGAGGCCCGATCCGTCGGGGATGCCGGTGAGCGCGTCTCGCACCGCGGCGACCGCGCCATCGCCGTGTTCGGTCCCGTCGAGCCGATCAGCTTCGAGCGCCGCCAGCTCGACCGAGCCGTCGATCGAGCGGGGCGGCGGGCCGATCCGCTCGCGGGCCATCCTGTCGGCGGCCTCCGGGTCCTTGAGCGTCTCGCGCGTGATCCGCTCGGCGATTCGACCCAGCGCCAGCGAGCCCGTGCGGGCACGGAAGGCGCTGACGGCGTCGATCGCCTCGTTGGGCTTGTCGAGCAGCACCAGCCCCTCGGCGAGCAGCCTCGCCAGGCCGGCCGACGCGGGGTGGGCCTTGACCTGATCGCGGACCGGATCGAGGTCGATCTCGTTGGTGCGGTCGGCCGACGCGAGACGGCGCCAGCGTGACAGCACGAGCTCGTCGGTGTCGTCGTCGGCCGGGTCCTCGGCGAACAGCCGCTCGACGCGGTCGCCCACCTCGTCGACCAGCCCACGCCGCAACATCTCTGAAGTGACGAGCTGCCGCAGCAACCGGCCCGCCGGGGCGTGCTCCCTGAGCGATCGCCCGATCTCGGCCGTGCGGTCGGCGTCGGGTCTGGGCCCGTTGGGCCCAAAGAACGCGATGAGCGCCTTGTAGACGCGCTCGTCGTACGGGTCGGCCTTGAGCGCCCGGTCGAGCGCCCCCGCGGCGTCATCGACGTCGCCGTGCAGGTGGGCGAACGCGGAGAAACGCAGAAGGTCGTCCGTGGTTGCGCCGTCGCGACCGGCGAGGCGGCGAGCGACGCCGAGCGCCTCGTCGAAGTGTTGCGAGGCCTCGCACGCGCGGAGCAGCGCGGCGTCACGCGGCCCGCCGTCGTCGGGGTCGAGCGCCTCCAACCCGGTGGCCGCATGATCGACCGTGTCCCACCGACCGGCCGCGGACGCGACCGCCACCGCCCTCGCCAGCGCCGCGGGGTCGGTCGGGCCTGTGGAGGTCGCGTCGAGCACCCCCGCGAGCCGTTCGGGATCGCCCAGAAGCAGCGCCAATTCGGCGTGCAGAGCCAGCGCCCGCCCGCGATCGGGGACTTCGGCCGTGATCCGCTCCCAGAGCGTGCCGGGAACCGGGTCGATCGAGAAGAGTGCCGCCGCGGCGGGTCGGGCGAGCGACGGGTTCGACGCCAGCAGCCGGTCGGTCAGCTTCACCAACCCGTCGCCCTTGGTCTCCCGCTCGAGCGTGAGCCTGGCATCGAGCAGCCTGCGGCGCCCCGGACGGGTCGCCGTGGCGGCGGGGTCGGCGAGCGCCGATTCAAGCAGCATCTCGTCCTTGCCCTTGGGAAGCGCCGCGTCGCGGGCGAGCAGCAGCGTCACGCGCCGCGTCGGCGAGCCCCCGTCGTCGATCTCCCCGATCGCGTCGGCGAGCAGCGTCCGGGGCGAGACCGCTCTCGCCACGCCCGTGAGCACCTCGAGCGACCTCTCGTCGAAAGTTGTCCCCGAGCGCAGGTCGTCGATGAGCAGCAGCGCCGCCTCCTCGGGCCGTCCGGCCGCTCGAAGCGCGTAGACCCTTCGTTCGCGGATTGCGGGGGTCGACCCCGCCGTGGTCTCCGCCGCCTCGCCGTAGGCCTTCGCGGCGTGATCGAACTCGCCGAGCCGGCACCAACCGTCCCCAAGCCGGCGGTGGAGCTCGCCCGACTCGCGTTGCACGGCTCCCGCCTCGGCCCCGACATTGGTCGGCACGCGGGCCGCACGGGGCAGGTCGAGCCCGATCTCCAGCGCCTCGCATCCGGCGCGGACCCGCCCCATGTCGAGCAGGACCACGCCCAGCCGGGCGGCCGCGACGTTGACGATCAGCGGGTCGGTGTGCACCGGGTCCGCACGCAACACGCGGAAGAACAGGCCCGCGGCCCGCTCGGGTTCGTCACGCTTGAGCGCGTAGAGCCCCGCGAACAGCAGGGCCTCGGGCTCGGCGATTCCCAGGTCCGCGGCCTTGAGGTAGGCCGCCCCGCTCGACGCCTCGAAGCCCGACGCCCGCCTCGCGTCGCCCAGGGCGCGCCAGATCTCCGGGACGTCGGGCGAAAGCCCCGAGGCCTCCTCGAGCAGGCTGATCGCCCGGCTTGAATCGCCCGCGGCCGTGAACTGACGGGCCTCGGCGTAGAGCCTCAGCGCCCGATCTGGGTCATCGGGTTGCCTGTCTGTGTGCTCCTCGGGCTGATCTTCAGACTCCTCTTCTGGCGCCCGTTGCACGTCGGTCGCATCCACAGATATGGGCTGAAATGCTATCTCGTTGGCTAGCGGGATGAACGCGTCGAGGTCCCCCCGCGGAATCTGTGTCAGCGCCTCGTCGGGTGGCACGAGCGAGGCGGCGCGTGCTTTCGCTGACGCGGGCCGGGCCGCGAGTTCTTCAAGCCTGGCGATCGCCCCGCCCGGCGCCCCCGCGACCTGACTCTGCGAGCACGCCGCGAGCAGCCCCAGCGAGAGGGCCGCGGCGAGCCCCGCGAGACGGTGCAGCGAAGCGGCGTTGCGGCGCGTCCGAGTTTGCATCACGCCTTCCCGGCGGCTTTGGAGGACGACGTACGCGACGACTTCGGCTTCTTGCCCCCACCCCACTGGGGCTTCTCGAGCGCGAACCGCTCCAGCCGGCGATAGCAGCCCAGCGCATCGCCCGCGCGGATCGCGCGCTCGAGCCGGGCCGAGGCGGTGTCGGTGTCGCAATCCTTCTCGACCACGCCGGCCGCCTTGAGCACGTCGCACAGCACCGAGTCGAGCGGGAACGCGTGGGCCTCGCAGCTCAGCAGCGCCACGCGGGCGGCCACGAAGCCCGTGATGCCCGGGAGCGAGTCGAAATAGGCCCGCGCCGCCCGCTTGGGCTCGTCGCGAAGGTGGACGAGCGTCAGCCCGTTTTCGCGGAGGAACACCTCCTTGAGCGCCGCCCGCAGCCGCAGGCAGCGTTCGCGGGCGAGCGGGTAGCGCGAGCCAAGCAGCATCGCGGTCTCCTCGCACAGGCTCACGCGGAGCTCGTTGAAGTCGACCACCGACTCGCGCAGCTTGGCGAGCGCCGCGGGCACGCCCGGTCGCGGCGCCTCCCACATCAGGAACGACCGCACCAGCTCATGCACCACGGGGTCGTCGCCCGGCAGCGGGGCGGGGTCGGCGGGCTCATGCTCGTCGAGCTCGATCCGCTTGGCGAGATCGTCGAAGAACCTGGCCTGGTCGCGCTCGGTGGCGTCACGCTTCAACGTCGGTGTCCTCAGTGCCGGGCCCCTCGGCGTCCGCCCGGGCCCCGCCCTCATCGTTCGCGTCCGGCCCGTCCGGCTCCACCGCCCGCAGCCCCCGTTCCTCGACCGCGCGGTTGATCGCCCCCAGCACCTCGCCCTGCCGCAGGCTGCTGTCGTCGTAGCGGAACTCGACCGAAGGCATCTCCTTCATCCGCACCTTCTTCATCACGTCCCGCCGGATGTGGGCCGTCGCCGCGTGCAGGCCGTGCATGGTCAGCTCCGCCCGATCCGCCGGCAGCACCGAAACCGACACGAACGCCTGCCTGGAGTCCTCGGTCAGGAGGACCTTGGTCACCGTGATCAGCCCGCGGATCCGCGGGTCGGACAGCCCACGGCCGAGCACCTCCTGGAACGCGCGCAGCAGCGTGGACTCGCGTTGCTCCCGGCGGTGGCTCATCCGTTCGCCTCCCGCTCGCCGTCGGCGTAGTGCAGCATCTCCGCGGCGAGCGCCGCCTCATCGATCTCCTCGGCCTGCGGGGTGTCGTCGCGTCCGGGGCGGAGCAGTTCACGCCGCGCAAAGCCCAGCTCGGCGTCGTGCAGGCCCCGCAGCTTCTCGGTGATCCGGTCGAGCGTCGCGCCGATCTGGGCGCCGTCCGCGCCGACGAGGCCGAGCCCCAGGACGGCCCGGTTGAGCGTCTCGAGCGCCCCGACCTCGGCGACCGAGACCAGGTGCTCGCGGTGCAGACGGTCCTTGACCGACTTGACCACGCGGCGTTTGTCCTTGAGGGACTCGGCGTCGTGGATGAGCAGCTCGAATTGGAGGATGCCGATGATCATGGGGGAGAGGCACGAAGGCACCGAGGCACGAGGCACGAAGGCACGAAGGGTCTCAGATCGCACACAGAGCCGCGGCGGCACGCCCTTCGTGCCTGCGTGCCCCCGTCCCTGTGTGCCTTCCGCTCACAACGTCCGCTTCACCTCGACCTGCTTGTAGCACTCGAGGATGTCGCCTTCCTTGATGTCGTCGTAGCCGACGATCTTCATGCCGCACTCCATGCCCGCACGCACTTCCTTCGCGTCGTCCTTGAAGCGTTTGAGCTGGTCGAGCACCCGGTCGTTCTCGATAACGATGTCGCTGCGGGTCACGCGGATCAGCGCGTCGCGCTGCACGATGCCGTCGGTGACGTAGCAGCCCGCGATCGTGCCGACCTTGCTGACCTTGAACACCTGACGCACCTCCGCGTGCCCCAGCACCTCCATCTTGAGATCCGGCTCGAGCAGGCCCTCGGCCGCCTTCTTCATGTCGTCCACGATGTCGTAGATGACGCTGTAGGGACGGATCTGCACGCCCTTCTGGTCGGCCGTCGAACGCGCCTTGCCCGAAGGGATGACGTTGAACCCGACGATCACCGCCTTGGACGCCTCGGCGAGGATCACGTCCGACTCGGTGATGCCGCCCACCGCCGAGTGCAGCACGCGCACCTTCACCTCGTCGCCCGAGACCTTCTCGATCTCGTGCTTGAGCACGTCCACCGAGCCCTGCACGTCCGCCTTCAGGACGACGAGGATCTCCTTGAGCTCGGCCTCGGCCATCTGGCTGAACATCCGGTCGAGCGTCATCTTGGGCTGGGCCAGCTGCTCCTGCCGCTCGGCGTGGCGACGCTGCTCGGCCGCCTGCTCGGCCTTCTTCAGCGAGTCGACGATGTAGAACTTGTCGCCCGCGTCGGGGAGCTGATCGATGCCCGAGATCTGCACCGGCATCGGGGGCGAGGCCTCCTTGAGCCGGTTGCCCCGGTCGTCGGTGATGTCGCGCACGCGCCCGAACGCGCGCCCGGCGACGATGAAGTCGCCCACGCTCAGCCTGCCCTCCTGGAGCAGCACGTTCATCACCGAGCCCCGGCCCTCCTCGGGCCTCGCCTCGATCACCGTGCCGCGCGCCGGGCCGCCGAAGTCGGAGGTGAGCTCGAGCACCTGGGCCTGGAGATCGAGGATCTCGAGCAGATCCTGGATGCCCTGGTTCTTGAGGGCGCTGACCCGCACGACCTCTGTCTCCCCGCCCCACTCGGTCGGGTTGAGCTCGTGCTCGGCGAGCTGGCCCAGGATGCGCTGGATGTTCGAGTCCGTCGCTTCGGGCTTGTCGATCTTGTTGAGCGCCACCACGATCGGCACGCCCGCCGCCTTCGCGTGCGCGATCGACTCGACCGTCTGGGGCATCACCCCGTCGTCGGCCGCGACCACCAGCACCACGATGTCGGTCACGTTGGCGCCGCGGGCGCGCATCGACGTGAACGCCTCGTGGCCCGGGGTGTCGATGAACACGACCGTCCGCTCCTCGTCGCCGATCGTCAGCGGCACGCGGAACGCGCTCGTCGCCTGGGTGATGCCGCCCGCCTCGCCCGCCGCGACGTTGGCGTTGCGGATCTTGTCGAGCAGGCTCGTCTTGCCGTGGTCGACGTGGCCCAGGATCGTGACCACCGGGCCGCGAGCCTGCTCGTCGACGGTTTCGCGCTGCTCGAACGCCTCGGAGACCTGCTGCTCGGCGCTCTTCGCCTCGGTCACGTCGAGTTCGATGTCGTACTCGATCATGATCTCCTGCGCCTTCTCGGGCTCGATGCCAGAGTTGATCGACGCCATTACACCCTGCATGAAGAGCTGCTTGACGATGTCGGCGCCCTTCACGCCCGTCGCCGCGCTGAGCTCCTTGATCGTGAACGGGGCGGCGATGGACACCTTCCCGCCCTTCTGGGCGGGCGTCTGCTGGTGGGCCTGCTGGCCCCGCTTCATCTGCTGGCGACGCTGCTTGAGGTAGCCGCCCGAGCGGTTCAGACGGGCCGCACGCTCGGCCAGGTCCTGCTCCGACCACCCGCCGTCGCGACCGCCGGCCTCGCCCCGGCGGCGATCGGGCACGCCCTCGCCCCGGCTCCGGCGCCGGCCGCTGCCGCCGCCGCCGCCGCCGCTGCCGCCACCGCCGCCGCCACCGCCGCCGCGACGCGGGCTCCGGCCGCCGTCGTCCCCGCCGGGTTCGCCAGCAAACGCTGGTCCGCCCTGAGCGGGCCCCCGCCTCGGGCGGGGCGCTTCGATTCGCTCGGGTGCCTCGACGCGCACGACCTTCGGGCCCGAGAGCCGTACCGGCGCCTTCTTGTCGAGCTGCGGGCCGGCGGGCCTGATGGTCTTCGGGCGGTCCGGCACGTTCATCGGAGCCGGTGCCGGGGCCACGACCGGACGGGCGGGCTTTGGCGGGGTGGCCACCGCAGCGGACGGGGCCTCGGCCGCTGGGGGTGCCGGGATCTCTGCCGCCGATGGCTGCGCCGGCTTCGCCTTCGGCGCGGGCTCTGCTGGCACAGCGGGTGCGGTCGTTGGCTCCGCGGGCGCTTCGGGCTTGGCCTCGGGCTCCGGCTCGGGCTGCGGCTCCGACTCGACGGGCTCCTTCTTCGGCCGGGCCCGACGCCGCGGCGCCGCCTTCACCTCTTCGAGGTCGACCTTCTCGCTCGTCTCGACGGCCGTGGCGACTCCGCCCTCGCCGTCGTCGGCGCTGAACCACTCTCGGATCGTCGCCTCCAGCCCGGCCGACACGGTGGACATGTGGTTCTTGATGAGCGACTCGGGGATGCCCTCGTGGTGGCATTTCTCCACCACCGACTTGGACTTCACCCCGAGGTCCTTGGCGATCTCAAAGACGCGTCTGGCCAACTGACCCTCCGTCTCGGCCGATCTGCTCGGCCCGTTCGTGCGACCCCACCATGCTGACGACGCTCACTTTGACGCCGATCCCCCGCCCAGAATGTCCGCGGCGCGCGCCTCGTCCTCGGCGCTGGGCTCGGACACGTCCCCGCCCTGTTCGCCTGAGCCCGACTCTTCGGGAGACTCGACGGTGCGCGGCGCCGAGCCCATCGACCCCGCCGACAGGATCGCCGCCGCCGCCGTGTCCGCGTCGACGTCGCCGATCTCGCCCGCGAGCAGGCGCTGCGCGACCTCCTGCTCGGCGGCACGCCTCGCCTCGGCCTCTTCCTTGTCCTTCTGCTGCTGCTCGGCGACAATCTTGGCCCGTTCCGAGCTCAGCTGGATGATCCGCTCGATGGCCTCGTCGTCCAGCTCGAGCTCGGCCGCCAGCACGTCGGCACCGACCTCCTCGATGTCGAACACGCTGACCATGCCCAGCGCCGCCAGCCGATCGACCCGCTCCTCGCTCATGCCCTCGACCTGCAGCAGCGTCTCGGACATGATCTCCAGTCCCTTGTTGAACTCCTCGGGCGTGAGGATGTCCACGTCCCAGCCCGTCAGGCGGGCCGCGAGGCGGACGTTCTGGCCCCGCTTGCCGATCGCGAGGCTGAGCTGGTCCTCGCGCACGACCACCGTCGCCCGCCCCAGCTCGAAGCACAGGCTGATCTCGTGGACCTCGGCGGGCTTGAGCGCGTTCTGGATGAGGATCTGGCTCGACTCGTTCCAGCGGACGATGTCGATCTTCTCGCCATTGAGTTCGTCGACGATGTTCTTGATGCGAGACCCGCGCACGCCCACGCAGGCGCCCACCGCGTCGACCTTCGAGTCGATCGAGCTGACCGCGATCTTCGTGCGGTAGCCCGCCTCGCGGGCCATCGCCTTGACCTCGATGATCCGCTCGGCGACCTCGGGAACCTCGACCTCGAACAGCCGGCGGATGAAGTCCGGGTGCCCCCGGCTCAGGTAGATCTTCACCTGGCTGCCCATGTCCTTGACATCGAGGATGAGCGCCCGCACGCGGTCGCCCGCGGCGAACTGCTCACCCGGGATCTGCTCGCTCCGCAGCATCACCGCCTCGGCCCGGTCGACCTGCACGATCAACGCCCCGTGGTCGTACCGCTGCGCGGTGCCGGTCACGATCGTGCCGACGCGCTTGGAGAACTCGTCGAGGATGCTCTGCCGCTCGTCGTCGCGGAACCGTTGGATCATGACCTGCTTGAACGTCTGGGCCGCGATCCGCCCCAGCTCCTGCGGGCTCAGGTCCATCGGCTCGCCGTGCCGGAGCAGCGACATCTCGCCGCTGAACCGATCGATCGTGCAGACGAACTCCTCGGTGTCGAGGGTCTGGTAGTGCTTGCGGGCCGCCGAGACCATCGCCTGCTCGAGGTCGGTAATCAGCAGCTCGCGCTCGATGTTGCGGTCCCGCGCGATCGAGTCGAGAATCCGCATCATCTCTGGTGTGTTCACTGTCGTGTCCTCCGCCGACCCCGTCGGGCCGGTCGCCGATGCCCAGGTTGTCGCGTCGCCGTTCGACGCCGCCGGACGCCCCGCGGGGCCCGGGAGATACAAAAACGAACCGCGAGCGGACGGGGTGCTCGCGGCTGGCCGGGGTGGGCAAACCACCCAGATCCGGGATGGGCCTTTCGGGTCAGGTCATCCGACCCCCCAGGCCCACTTCCGCGGCGTCGAGACGCGCGGACGCGTTCGTGACGCCGAAGGCGTCACGCGGGCATCCACGCTCACCGAACATCGACGACCACCGTGATCACCACCGGCCTCCATCCACGGGCGCACCGCGCCCGAGCCCACACTGTAGAACGCCCAACCCCGCCCGGCCAATCCGAATCTCACCCCGATCCGATCAGAACCGGTCGGAGGGCTCGATCGCCCGGATGATCTCGATCGCCCGATTCCGGCGGCACCGGCCCAGGCGGCCCAGGTATTTCTTCTTCCCCTCGACGCAGAGCACCACGGGCGAGGCGGCCGACTTGTCGGTCGTGATCAGGTCGCCCGCACGCAGGCCCGCGAGATCACGGAACGTGATCGTCGTCTCGGCCAGCACCCCGCTGACGCCCACCGTCGCCCGCTCGAGCGAGCCCTCCATGCGCTCCTGCGAAAGATGCACGCTCTCGTCGGCCCCTACCGAGAACCAGTTCTGTGTCGACAGGTCGGCCATCACGGGCTCGATCACGTTGTACGGGATGCACAGGTTCATCGTGCCCGCGCGATTCGAGAGCTTCATCTCGAGGCCCACGACCACGACCACCTCGTTCGGGGGCACGATCTGGACGAGCTGGGGGTTGCTCTCGGCCGCGGTGATCGCGAACTTCAGCTTCCGAACGCTCTCCCACGCCTCGGAAAGAGCCGCGAGCCCTCGCCGGGTCACGTTCTCGATCAAGCGGGTCTCGATCAGCGTCATGGGGCGCTGGGGGATGAACAGCTCCTGGCTCGTGCCCCCCAGAAGACGGTCGATGATCGGGTAGATGATCAGCGGGCTGATTTCCAGGCACATCTGGCCCTGGAGCGCGTCGGCGCTGATGAGGTTGAAGCTCGTCGGGTTGGGCAGCCCGCTGATGAAATCGCCATAGGTCATCTGTTCGCAGGTCGCGACGCGGACCTCCACGATCGCTCGCAGGAACCCGGACAACGCCGCCCCGAAATTTCGGGCGAACGCCTCGTGCAGCGTCTGCAACGCTCGCATCTGGTCCTTCGAGACCCGCTCGGGACGCTTGAAGTCGTACGCCCGGACCTCGATCGACGAGACGTCGGCTCGCGAACGGCTGAAGATCAGCCCCGCGGTGTCCTCCTGCTCGATGTCGCCACTCTCCACGGCCGCGAGCAGGGCATCGACATCTCCCTGATCGAGCACGTCAGCCATGGACCACAACCTCCGGGCGCACACCGAGCGCGAACACCGCGATATCGGCGGCCGATCATGGTTTTCTTGATACAAACAGATCCCATTCGACCTTGCCGCGGGAACAATGAGGAACCACGACGAGATTGCCCGATCGCCCCCGACCGGGGCCCCTCGGTCACCAGGAACCCGCCGCGCATGTCCACACCTGCTCTTTCAAGAATCTCAGGCCTGCCGCGGCTGCTCGCGGCCCTGCTTGTGCTGGCGAGTCTGGCCCCGTCGGCGGTCGGCCAACTCGGCAAGCAGAGCCCATTTGGCAGTGCCTTTGGCGGTCCGATGGGCGACGATGAGCCGCCCGTCGAGGTCCGGGTCATCGCGGGCCGCGATTCGGTCACGCCTGGGGGACAGCTCGTGCTCGCGGTGGTGCTCGACCACGCCGAGCACTTCCACACCAACCCGCACGAGCCCGTCGTGCCCCCCGAGATGGAGGGCTTCCTGCCGATCGCGACTGAAATCACGGTTACGGTCGCGGACAACGCGGCGGAAGTGGGCCCGATCCAGTGGCCCCAGCCGAAGGCCGTGGAGGTGAACTTCACGGGTTCACCCGTGAAATACCTGGTGTACACGGGCAAGGCGGTGGCGTACGTACCGGTGCGGGTCTCGGCGGGCGCGACGGCAGGGGGGACGCTCTCGCTCTCGGTCGAGACGAGCTACCAGGCGTGTAACGACACGTCGTGCCTGCCGCCCGATTCGGATGTCTCTCAGATCCAGATCCCGATCGTTGAGGTCGGGGTCGAGTCCAAAGCCGACGATCTGTTCGCCGGGTTTGACCCGAGCGTGTTCGCGGCGGCATGGGGCGATCAGGGCTCGAAGCCGGGCGCCGCGACATCGGCGGGAGGCGGGAAGTTCTTTGGCCTGACGATCCCGGGCTGGGACGAGCCGATCGGGCTCGCGTTGCTGTTCGTGTTCGGCGCCCTGGGCGGGTTCATCCTCAACCTCACACCCTGCGTGCTGCCGGTCATCCCGATCAAGGTGATGACGATCAGCCAGCACGCGGGCTCGCCCGGCAAGTCGCTCTACCTGGGCCTCTGGATGTTCGCGGGCGTCGTGGCGTTCTGGCTGGCGTTGGGCGTGCTGGCGTCGTCCGTCTCGACGTTCGCCGACCCTTCGCGCCTCTTCGGCTACTGGCAGGTCACACTCGGCATCGGCGTGCTCATCCTCGCGATGGGTGTCGGCATCATGGGCGCGTTCTCCATCAACCTGCCCAAGCAGGTCTACATGGTCAACCCCAAGGCCGACTCGGCCCCGGGTTCGTTCATGTTCGGCGTGATGACGGCCGTGCTGGGCCTGCCCTGCTTCGGCTTCGTCGCGGGGGCCCTGCTCGCGGGGTCGGCCGCGATGCCGGGCTGGGTCGTGCTCGTCATCTTCCTTTCGCTCGGAGTGGGCATGGGCCTGCCTTATCTCGTGCTCGCCGCCAAGCCGCAGTGGGTCGACAAGATCCCTCGCACGGGCCCCGCGAGCGAACTGGTCAAGCAGGTGATGGGTCTGCTGCTGCTCGCCGCGGGGGCCTACTTCGCCGGATCAGGTGTGCTCGTGTATCTCAAGGGCGACGCCCAGCGGCTCGCCTCGCTGCCCTGGTGGACCAAGGCGGTGCACTGGTGGGTGGTCGGGGTCTTCGCCGTTGCGGCTGGGGCCTGGCTCACCTGGCGAACGGTGCGGATCACACCCAAGCCGATCCGTCGCGTGGTCTTCGGGCTGGTGGGGCTCGTGCTCGCCGCGGGGGGCGTCCTCGCGGGAATCGATCAGACGCTCAAGGCCCGCAGCGATATCTGGTCGCCTTTCACCCAAGCCCACCTCGACGCGGGGCTGGCGAGCGGGAAGGTCGTCGTGCTCGATTTCACGGCCGACTGGTGCCTGAACTGCAAGGCGATCGAGTCGGCGGTGCTGCTCAAGAACCCCGTCAAGAGCGAACTCCTGAGCACCGACGTTCTGCCCCTCAAGGCCGATCTGACGAGCACCAAGGCCCCGGGCTGGGACAAACTGCGTGACCTGGGGCGGACGGGCATCCCGACCCTTGCCGTCTTCGGCCCGGGGCTGGGCGAGCCCTGGGTGGCGAGCGCCTACACACCCGAGCAGGTGGTCCACGCCATCGAGCAGGCCCGGGGTAAGGCGGTCTCCGCGGCGGGCGGCTGACCCGCTACGACCCGCAGGATCCTCCCAGAGGCGGACCTCCACGGTCCGGGAGCCTCGCCGGGTCCCGAAGATCGTTGACGGGGAGCCGATGACGGGCTAGATTTGCCCCTGCCGCCCGGCTCGCCGGGGGCTTGACAAGTTGCGGGTGTAGCTCAGTGGTAGAGCGTCACGTTGCCAACGTGAATGTC
This sequence comes from Phycisphaeraceae bacterium, assembly GCA_023898685.1. GTDB lineage: Bacteria > Planctomycetota > Phycisphaerae > Phycisphaerales > UBA1924 > UBA1926. Next base: position 658,743 of record CP060234.1, on the reverse strand, counting down.
GGCGGTTCGAATCCGCTCACCCGCTTTGACGCCCGTCGCCTGATGGCGGCGGGTGTTGTCTTTTTTGGGCGGATCCCCCGGCGATGTGCCCGCCTTCATCGCGAAGCGTGAAGGCGGAGCCCTCATGCGTCCGCCATCCCTTCGTGGATCACCCTCCGGGATGATCCACGGCACCGAGGCCGAGCACAGGTGTCAGTCAGCCCTGGCTCTCCGCGTGCCAGCCGTAGGGGATGTAGGTGTTCTCGAACGAGCCGTCGCTGAACAGGTCGAGCACGGCGAATCCCTCGCGGCACTCGTAGTGCACACCCTTCCACCAGTTGCCGCACACGGCGCCGTTGCAGATGTAGCTCACGCCGCAGAAGTCGACGCGGTCGAGGCGGTGTGTGTGCCCGCTCAGGCAGACCTTGACATTGGGGTGGCGTGCGAAGAGGTCGCGGATCTGCGAAGAGTCGGTGTGCATGACGCCGCCGCTGCAGTTGTAGTCGTTGCTCTTCTTGTCGGGCCTTCCGAGGATGCCGGTGACCGTGAGAATCGGGATGTGGCTGAGCACGAGAACCGGGGTGGACTTGGGCGTTGATTCGAGGTCCCTAGCCAGCCAGTCGATCTGCTCGTCGCCCAGCTTGCCGAGGTAGCCGTTCGCGTTGTTCGGATCGTGCGAAATGGAATCGAGGCAGACGAAGTGCCAGCCGGCCTGGTCGAAGCTGTGGTAGGAGCGCTCCATCCCGATCTGGTCAAGGGCGAAGCGTTTGCCCCACATGGGCTCGTCGCCGGTCGTCTTGCTCTTGCCCTTGTTCCAACCCCACACGTCGTGGTTCCCGATTGCGTGCCTGACGGGCAGGGAGTTGCCGTCCCGGAACACCTTGGCGAGCAGTTCCCACTGGAGCTTCGTCCGCGCCTCGTCCTGGCTGAAGCAGTCCATGACGTGGTCGCCGCCGGTCAGGATGAGCTGGGGCTTGTCGTCCAGCGACTGCACGTGGGCGAGAGCCGCGGCGAGGCCCTCGGCCGCCCGGAGTTCGGGCTGCACGTGGATGTCGGTCAGGTGGGCGACGCGCAGCGCCCGCTTTGCCCCGGATGCTCGAAGCGGCGGGACGGCTTCGGCGCGGCTCCGCGGCGAAAGGCCGAGCGCGACGGCGCCGGCCGCGGCGGCCTTGAGAACTTGACGGCGGTGCATCGGTTCGCTCACGGATCTCTCCTTGGGTCGCGTGAAGTATGCCGCTCGGCCGGACCTGGGTGGGAATCAGGATCGAGGCGACACATCGTGGCAGCGCCGGCGCATGCGTGCAAGAGATGTTCGGGGTTGGAGGGCGGTGGGGGCCCCGTCGCCAAGGGGGCTGTGGCGCAAGTTGCTGTCATTAATGAAGTTGGCGGCGTTCTCTCGTCGTCGGGCCGATATGGAGATTGCGCACGGATCGCTCAGCGGCCTACCGGTCCAGCCACGCGAGGTGCGCCAGCTCCTGGATGAGCGGGGCGGCCGGTGTCCCGTTGCCCAGATTGTGCACGGTTGCGACGTCATGGCCCGCGGCGTCGATCTCCAGCAGCGCGACACGCTCGCCGGCGGGCGGCTTGTAGATTTCGACCCCCGGGACGATTGTCCCGTCCTCATCCCGGAGTTGTTGGGCGAGCGTGTACAGGCGATCGATCTGTGAAGGCTCGAGCCGGCGAGCGATCGGGGGGAAGCCCGGCTTGGCGACTCCGGCTCCCGTCTCGGCCCGCAGGTAGCCGTCGGGCTCGACGGCGTATCTAGCGGGGCGGAGCCAGGACGCGGTCTCCGCCGCATCGGACGGGAACACGGTCACCAGCATGGAGAAGTCGGCCGGGCGATCGGCCGGGATCGCCCGCACAGGCGCGGCGCAGGACGCGAGGCCGACCGCGAGGCAGGCGGAGATCGTGAACGGCAGGAGCGTGCGGCGCATGGCGGAGTGTAACGGGATGGAGTGCGGGAGTGCCACGAAGGGTGCCACTGCTCGCCGTCCTCGGCGCAGCAGTGCACTTGGACGAACATCGCCCCTGGGCGATCGCACGACTGCGCCGAGGACGGCGAGTCGTGGCGCCCACGACGCCCCTTGATACTCGGCGCACGAAAAACCCCCGGCTCGCGCCGGGGGCTCGTTGTTGACACGCGTTGCGTGTCCCGTCGACCTGTCAGGCCAACGGGAGGATCGGGTCAGTGGACGCCCTGTGAGATGAGCGCGTCGGCGACCTTCTTGAACCCAGCGATGTTGGCGCCCTTGGGATAGTTGACCTTCCCGTTCTCGGTGCCGTACTCCACGCACTGCTCGTGGATGCCCTTCATGATGCCCTTGAGCCTGTCGTCCACTTCCTTGCGGGTCCAGTTGAGGCGGAGCGAGTTCTGGCTCATCTCGAGGCCCGAGACGGCCACGCCGCCGGCGTTGGCGGCCTTGCCGAGCCCGTAGAGCACGCCGTGCTTCAGGTAGACGTCGATCGCCTCGGGGACGCTCGGCATGTTGGCGCCCTCGCTGACGACCTTGCAGCCGTTCTTGACCAGGGTCTCGGCGTCGTCCTTGAAGACCTCGTTCTGTGTGGCGCAGGGCAGGGCGACATCACACTTGACGCCCCAGGGCCTCAGCCCGGCCTTGTACTCGGCCTTCGGGAACTTCTTGACGTACTCGCTGATGCGGCCCCGCTTGACGTTCTTGAGGTCCATCACCCAGGCGAGCTTGTCGGTGTTGATGCCGTCGGGGTCGTAGATGGTGCCGCCCGAGTCGGACAGCGTGACGACCTTGGCGCCCATCTCGATCGCCTTCTCGGTGGCGTACTGGGCGACATTCCCCGAGCCAGAACAGGTGCAGATCTTGCCCTTCATCGAGTCGCCGATGTGCTCGAGCATGTTCTGGGCGAAGTAGAGCGCACCGTAGCCGGTCGCCTCGGGGCGGATCAGGCTGCCGCCGAACTCCATGGGCTTGCCGGTGAGGACGCCCTCGAAGGTGCCGCGGATGCGCTTGAACTGGCCGAAGAGGTAGCCGATCTCGCGTCCGCCCACGCCGATGTCACCCGCGGGGACGTCGGTGTTGGCGCCGATGTACTTGCAGAGCTCGGTCATGAAGGACTGGCAGAAGCGCATCACCTCGCCGTCGCTCTTGCCCTTGGGGTCGAAGTTCGACCCGCCCTTGCCGCCGCCCATGGGCAGGCCCGTCAGGCTGTTCTTGAACACCTGCTCGAAGGCGAGGAACTTCAGGAGGCCCTGGTAGACGGTCGGGTGGAACCTCAGGCCGCCCTTGTAGGGGCCGATGGCGTTGGAGAACTCGATGCGGTAGCCGCGGTTGACCTGGACCTGACCCTTGTCATCCTGCCACGCGACGCGGAACGTGAAGATCCGGTCGGGCTCGGTGAGGCGCTCGAGGATCTTGTGCTCCTGGTAGATCTGGTGATCCATCACGTATGGCAGGACGGACTCGACCACCTCCTTCACGGCCTGATGGAACTCGGGCTCGCCCGGGCTCCGGGCGACCACCATCTCCATGAACTTCGTGATGTCCTGCTCGTAGGTGCTGCTGTTTCCGCCCTTGACCCTCGGCTCCTTGTCGATCACCGCGCTCACGGCGCGCTCCTTTCAACCCGGGGTGAAACATGAATACCCCGGACGAAGAACTCTAGGCGACTCCCGATTCTGTGGCACCACACCCAAGGGAGATTTTGGTGTGTATTGCCGACTATCGGGCCGATTCCAGCCCGGAATCAGCGTTTCTGACCGGAGCCGCGGACGACGAAGCGTTCGGTCGTCAGCCCTTCCAGCCCCATCGGGCCATACCAGTGGACCCGGCTGGTCGAGATCCCGATCTCGGCGCCCAAGCCGAGCTGGAAGCCGTCGTTGAAGCGCGTCGACGCGTTCACCAGCACGCACGAGCTGGTCACCTCGCGGCAGAACCGCTCGGCGTGGGCCGGGTCGTTTGTCAGGATCGACTCGGTGTGGTTCGACCCATACCGCGCGATGTGCGTCATCGCGTCATCGATCGAATCGACGACCCTGGCCGCGAGGATCAAATCGAGGAACTCGTGTCCCCAGTCGGCTTCGGTCGCGGGCGTGCACCCCGAGGCGAGGGCGCGGAATCGCTCGTCGGCGCGGAGCTCGACGCCGTCGGTCTTGCATCTCGCGAGCAGCATCGGGGCAAAGGCCCCGGCGATCGCGTTGTGCACCAGTATGCACTCGACGGCGTTGCACGTTGCCGGGGCACTCGTCTTCGCGGTCACGCACAGGTCTACGGCGTGATCCACATCCGCGCTCGCGTCGACGTAGATATGGCAGACTCCTTGGAAGTGCTGGACCGTGGGGATACGGCTGTGCTCGTGGACGAAGCGGATGAGGCTCTCGCCGCCTCGCGGGATGACGAGGTCGATATCGTCGGCAAGAGTGAGGAGGTGGCGGATCGCGTCGCGGTCGGAAGTCGTGATGAGCGAGACAGCGTCGGCGGGTGCGCCGTGTTTGGCGAGGGCGCCGCGCGCGATCGAGGCGAGGGCCTCGTTGCTGCGATTCGCCTCGCGCCCGCCCTTGAGCAGGCAGGCGTTGCCCGCCTTGAAGCAGAGTGAGAAGGCGTCGATCGTCACGCCGGGGCGGGCCTCGTAGATCATCATGATCACGCCCAGCGGGGCGCGGACGCGTTCGACGTGCAGCCCGCTCGGCACGTCCCAGGCCCGCGTGATCTGGTTCACTGGGTCGGGCATCGCCGCGATCTGGCGCACGCCCTCGCTCATCCGGGCGAGCGAGGCCCCGGTGAGCTCGAGCCGGCGGAGCTTGGCGTCGGGCAGGCCATCGGCGCAGGCGGCGTCGAGGTCGGCGGCGTTCGCGGCGAGGATCTCGGGGGCTCGCTGTTCGAGCGACTTCGCGAGTGAGCGCAGCACGGCGTCCTTGGTTTCGCCCTCGAGCCGCTCGACGAGGCGTGACGCCTCCTTCGTTCGGCGTGCGGTCCGCTCGATGTGATCGTGCGCCATGTCAGACTCGATCCGTGACGATGAGATCGTCCCTATGGATGACATCATCGCAGTACGTGTACCCGAGCACCCGCTCGATCTCGTCCGAGCGTCGGCCCATGATCCGCTCGATCTCGTCGGAGCGGTAGGCCACCAGGCCCTTGGCGATCGTCTCGCCGCTCCGCCGGCGCACCTCCACCGCCGCCCCAATCCCGAACCCGCCGGCCTCGTTGGGCTCGACCGCGACGACGCCCTTGGGCAGCAGGCTCGCGCCCTTCTCGCACAGCGCCCGGGCCGCGCCGTCATCGACGACCAACACGCCGCGAGGGCGGATCGAGTGGGCGATCCACTGCTTGCGTCGCGTCGAGGCCGGCAGGTCGCCGGCGGGCGCGGGGAACCGGGTGCCGACCGCCTCGCCTCTGAGCACGCGCCCCAGCACGCCGGGCTGTTCGCCCCGGGCGATCACCGCGTCGGCCCCCATGAGCCTCGCCGTCTCCGCGGCGTCGAGCTTGGTCGCCATCCCGCCGACGCCGGTGCTCGTGCGATCGCCCGAGACGTGCGTACGGGCGGCGGCGATGTCGCTCACCTCGCCGATGACCGCCCCCGACCCGCCTTGCTCATGCAATCCGTCAACGGACGAGAGCATCACGAGCAGGCCCGCCCCGACGAGGCCCGCGGCAAGGGCGCTGAGCCGGTCGTTGTCGCCCAGCTTGATCTCGTCGAACGACACGGAGTCGTTCTCGTTGATGATCGGGACAACGCCCCGCTCGAGCAGCGTGGTCAGCGTGCGGTGGGCGTTGACGAACCGGGCGCGGAAGTCGATGTCGTCGGCGGTCAGCAGCACCTGCGCGACCGCGACGCCACGCTCGCCGAACGCGTCGGTCCAGGCCCGCATCAGCAGGGGCTGGCCCACGGCGGCGGCGGCCTGCCGGTCGCTGATCTTCGCCGGCATGCGCTCGAAGCCCAGGCCCTCGAGCCCGCACGCGACCGCGCCCGAGGAGACGAGCACGACGCGGGTTCCGCTGCGTCTCGCCGCGACAATCTCGTCGGCGAGTCTCTGGACCGTTTCGACCGCCAGCCTTCCGCCCGGGGCAACGACCGCGCTGCCGATCTTTACGACGGCGAGCGAGGGACGGGGGTTGGCGCGTGCCTCAGTCAAGGCCCAAGCGTATCAGCGAGCCGCGGCGTTCAGCCCGCTCAGGCCGCCTGCCGCAGCATCCCGAGCAGGTCCGCGTGCCCCAGCAACTCGAGCGCCTCGGGCGTGCACTGCCGCGCGAGTTCGCCCTGGGCCGCGTCGGGCAGCTTGCCCTCCCATCGCCTCAGGCTGTCGCCGTGGGGGCGGCGGTGCTGCCGGCTCTTCTCGTCGCCGTAGCCCTCGTGGTGGGCAGCCTCGCCGTACTCGACCATCGCGTCACACCGCTCGACGCCCAGGAAAGCGCAGATTCGCGCGGCCTCATCCGCAGGCTGGGTGCACAGCCGCTCGTAGCTGACCAGCATCGAACGGTCGGCGCACTGCTTGTAAAACGCGGCCTGGATCTGCACGTGCTTGGCGACGCCCCGGATCGTGTGCTCGACCGGCTCGGGCCTGGTGTGCTGCCATGACACCCGCGACCACAGCGTCCCCCGCGGATCGCGGCAGAGCACGAGGAACCTCGCTTCGGGGAAGAGCACCGGCAGCGAGCCAGCGATGTCCATGTAGGGCGGGGTCTTGTCGACGAAGACCGCGGATTGCTCGGGGAGGGTCGACGCGTAGAACGACCCCGCGAATGCCCGGCAGGCGTCGATGTACTGCTGCTGGTTCAGGTGCGACCGGATCGCCGCGGCGATCTGCTTCGGGGGATAGGAGCCAGCCCCGCCCTGCCCAGACCACAGGCCCAGCAGTGGCAACAGGAACCAGGTCTCGGCCGGGCTGGTCAGGCGCGGGTGGGCGTCGATGACCTTGCGGAGCAGGGTCGTTCCCCCGCGCATCGGCCCGATGACAAACGCGAGCCCCCGGCCCGTCCGGAGTTGCGACTCGCGGTCGGCGGCGGGCACCTGATCGAGCGTCCATTTGTTCGGGTCCATGCCGGCTTATCGGCCCGGGCTGACGGATTGGTGCAGCGGCAGGGCTCGGGCAAACGGGTTCATTTGACGATCAATGCATCCTGTTTTCAATCCGTCTCGAATAGAGGGAACCGGCACGCGCCGGCTGGAGTGCTACAGAAGATATTCACATCCAGAGATTATGAATTCTGGACGCCTCGCCGCACCCCCGCTACAGTTGACTGAGACTTAGTCTCAATGAAGACCATGGTCGGCTCGCGGGGGTTCAAAGGAGTCTGCCATGCGATCCGGGAACAGGCGCCAGCTCGCTGTCACCACGGCTTTCGCGGGGGCGGTCATCTGCCTCCCCGCGCTGGCGTTGGCGGGTCCTTCGGGGACGTCGGCGCGGTGGTCGGGCGGGGTGGCCCACGCGGTGCGGCCCGAGTTGCACTCGGCGGTGTTCGTGCAGCCGACGAAGGACACGTCGACCTACTCCAACATCGGCGCCTCGGGCAACACGCGGCCCTACGTCTGGATGAGCACCTTCCCCGATGAGGGCCGCCAGTCCAACCTCGTCGCGATGTTCAACACCGGTGCGGCGGGCGTGCCCACCGGGCCCGACGCGGCGCGGATCAGGATCATCCGCATGGTCTTCACCGCGTGCACCTACCCGGCCGGGCCGCGGGCGATCTATGACCCGAGCCCGGACCCCTGGCAGAACACGCTGTGGGCGGGGGGCGACATCATCGTCTACGACGTGTGGGGCGGCTCGACGCCGGTGGGCTCGGAGTACGTCCCCGCCGAGCCCCGCTACGTGAGCCTCGGGCCGGCCGAGGACGGCAACAAGCCGGTCGAGCTGTTCGGCGTCAAGTACAACAACGGGTGGTCGGCGGCGAGTTGGGTCGAGACGGGCACGGGCACGCCGGCCTACACCGACGGCGTCTACAACGCCGAGCCGATCGACTTCGACGACAACGGCGTCGAGCGGAGCGTGCTGTTCTCGCCGGGCGAGTCGGCGGTGGAGTTCGTCTTCGGGCTCTACGTCGGCGACGACGGGCAGACGTACGACACGTACTACCCGACCGGCAACTTCCTGCCCGACCCGGTCGACGGGTTCGATCCCAACGTGTTCGCGCTGGGCAAGTCCTACTTCATCCCCGACGGCACGCCGGGGCACAGCGTGGGCGGGCAGGGGCAGGACCCGATCTCGCTGGGCGACGAGATCCCGCCGGCCCACCGGCTGCGGTTCGACGTGCGGGTCGATGACCCGGCGATCCAGCGGTACCTGCGTTCGGGCCTCGAGGCGGGCTGGATCTCGCTGATGGCCTCGCAGCTCGCCTACGCCGACATCGGGCTCAACGGGTCGTACTCGTACTGGCTGACCAAGGAGGGCTCGGCGACGCTGCCGCCCGTCTTCGACCTCGACCCGTGCACGCTCGAGTTCGACTACCTCACGCTGCCGCCGGGCGACTTCAACGGCGACGGGCTGGTGGACCGGGGCGACTTCGGGCCGGCGTTGATGGCCCTGACCGATCCCGCGGGCTTCGAGCGGGCCTTCGGGCTGCTCGACGCCGCGGCGTTGACCGACATGGACTCCGACGGAGACACCGACCTGGCCGACGTGACCGCGATCGCGCGGCTGCTGGCCGGTCTCTAGAGCACGAACCGGGGGAAGATCAGATGGAGCGGACGATGAACAGACAGGCTTGGACCCGTCGGCCCGCGCGGGCCTTCACGCTCATCGAGCTGCTGGTGGTCATCGCGATCATCGCGTTGCTCATCGGCATCCTGCTGCCCGCGTTGGGCAAGGCGCGCGAGACGGCGCGGATGTCGCTCGAGCTCGCCGCGGCCCGCCAGCTCATGATGGGCTACTCCGCCTACTCGTTCGACCACAACGGCGAGCTGCTGCCCGCCTACTCGGCGACCACGGCCGTGCACGCGAGCCTGTTCCCCTACTGGACCCAGGACGTCTTCAACGACCTGGGCACCAAGATCTGGGACGCGAGCACCCACAGCCACCCCTCGGGCTGGGGCAACTCGCCCGCGGCCTCGGGCTATCCGTGGCGGCTGGCGCCCTACTTCGACTACCAGGTCGAGGGCGCGATCCTCGTCAACGAGCAGGCCCGCATCCTCCACGAGTTCGACCGCAACCACATGGACGAGCTCGTCTACACCTACAACACCAACCTCGTGCCCAGCCTCGGCATGAACGCCTGCATCGGCGGCATCCCCGGGTTCGACTTCGGCCGGCCCGGCGACTCCTTCGGCGGCATGATCCCCGCCGGCTTCGGCGTCAAGAAGGTCGAACGCGAGGACCACGTGGTCGGCGCCTCCGAGTTCATGGTCTTCTGCTCGGCCCGCAACGGGCTGTATGAAGCCGACAGCGCCGCCACCTCGACCACCGGCTTCATCCTCCCCGACGGCTACTACGCGGTGACGCCGAGCAACACGCCCTACGACCCCAACGACCCAAACTCGCTGGGCCGGATCCATCTGCGCTGGTCGAACAAGGCCGTCGTCGCCACCCTCGACGGCTCGGCCGGCACCAAGGGCGAGAAGGACCTCAGCCTCACCAGCCAGATGGACGAGCAGACCCTCCAGCACAACCGACACCTCTGGGGAAACTGGGCCGGACAGATGGAGTTCAGCTTCCCGTGAGCTGAGAACACCCGCGCAGGCGCTCGGGCCTCCTTCGGAATCCGGCCTCGGCCCCGCGGGGTCTTTGATACATTCAGTGCATGGAACGCACTCTGGGCGTCCTTGAGACCGTGCTCTACGCGAGCGACCTCGCGGTGACGGGACGGTTCTACCACGATGTCATCGGCCTTGAGAGCGTGTATCGAGATCGCGACCTTCTTACAGCCTTCCGCACCGGGCCCGAGTCGGTGCTGCTGCTGTTCGACCCGGCGGAGAGCGAGGCGGCGGGCCGGTCGGTGCCGACGCACGGCGGCCGCGGGCCCGGGCACATCGCGTTTCTGATCGAGGAAGCGGGCTACGACGCGTGGCTGGCGCGTCTCGCACGGCTCGGCGTCGAGATCGAGCAGGAGCACGTGTGGGACGACGGGTCGAAGTCGATCTATGTGCGCGATCCCGCGGGGAATTCGGTGGAGCTGATCACGGGGGATATCTGGCATGAGCGCCTCGCGGAGGCCTGAAACTGACCGAGCCGGCGACGCGAGTGCGGCGGATCGGACCGGGCGGGCCATGGGTGGCGTCGAGACCTAGGCAATATTCCTATTTTCTGGTCTGTTGCTCGGCAATGGCAGGCGGGCCCGGGCGTTCTGCCGGACCATGAGAAACCCACTCTCACTGCTGTACCTCGCCGCCCTGATGCACGGCGGGGCACCCGCCGAGGTCCAGGGTCAGGCGACGCTGGAGGCCCCGGTCAACAGGACAGTCGAAGCGCTGATCCTGGCCTACAACGACGAGCGCCGGGCCGAGGCGTTCTATGCGGCGGTGATGGCCAAGCACGGCGAGGTGAGGCCGTTCAGCAACATCATCCAGGCGGAGCGGCGGCATCAGGCGATGCTCGTCCCCCTGCTCGAGCGGTTCGGCGTTCCGATCCCGGCCGAGGAGGTCGAGATCCCTGAGGTGCCGGAGACGTTGAGGGCGTGCTGCGAGGCCGGCACCCGGGCCGAGGAAGAGAACATCGCGCTCCACGACAAGCTCCTGCCGACGATCACGGATGACGCGGTGCTCGACGCGTTCAAGCGATTGCAGTGGGCTTCGCGCGAGCGGCATCTCGTCGCGTTCAAGCGCTGCGCCGAGGGCGGGGGACAGGGCATGGGCGGCCGAGGCCCGGGCGGTGGAGGGGGGCGAGGCCGTCCCTGAACTATGTCAGGAGCGAGCCCGGGTGATCGCATCGTTCCATTGGTCTCGCAGCGCCCGGGATCGGGTCGGGTCCATCGCCGGCTCGAAGATGCGCTCGGGCTCATCGGCCCGCGCGATCTCGTCGAGCGATCTGAACAGGCCGACGCCCAGCCCCGCGAGCAGGGCGGCACCGAGGGCGGTGGATTCAAGATTCCCGGGGCGGACAACCGGGACACCGAGCACGTCGGCCTGGATCTGCATGAGCAGGTCGTTCGAGGCGGCGCCGCCATCGACGCGGAGTTCGGTCATGGCGCGCCCCGCATCGGCGGCCATCGCATCGGCGACGTCGGCGACCTGGAGGGCGATCGCTTCGAGCGCGGCCCTGGCGATGTGGGCGGCGGTGGCGCCGCGGGTGAGCCCCGTGATCGTGCCGCGGGCGTGCTGGTCCCAGTGGGGGGCGCCCAGCCCCGTGAAGGCGGGGACGAACGCGACCCCCCCGTTGTCGGGCACGGTGGCGGCGAGGGGCTCGATATCCGCGGTGTGGCGGATGAGGCCCAGCCCGTCGCGAAGCCACTGGACGACGGCGCCGGCAATGAAGACGGCCCCCTCAAGGGCGTAGGCCCTGCCCGCACGCTTCTCGGGGGAGGCCTCCGCTGACCCAGACAGTCGCCAACCCACCGTGGAGAGCAGGCGGTTGTTGCTCCCGACGGGCTCGGCGCCCGTTTGCATGAGCATGAAGCAGCCCGTGCCGTAGGTGTTTTTCGCTGTGCCCGGGGCGAAGCAGCGCTGACCGAACAGGGCCGCCTGCTGATCGCCCGCGACTCCCGCGATGGGGACCTGGGCGTCGAGCAGACCCGGGGCCGTGGTCGCGATCGGGCCCGCGGAAGGACCGATCTTCGGGAGGATTTCGCGGGGAATGTCGAACAGATCCAGTAGGTCATTGTCCCATTCGAGCGTGCGGATGTTGCAGAGCATGGTGCGAGAGGCGTTCGAGGCGTCGGTCGCGTGGACCCGGCCGCCCGTGAGCTTCCAGATGAGCCAGGCGTCGACCGTGCCGAACGCGAGTTCGCCCTTGAGCGCTCGCTCGCGGGCGCGGGGGACGCTCTCGAGCATCCACGCGAGCTTGGTCGCGGAGAAGTAGGCGTCGATCTCCAGGCCTGTACGCTCTCGGATCAGATCGGCGTGGCCCTCGCGGCGGAGATGGTCGCAGCGATCGGCGGTGCGGCGGTCCTGCCACACGATCGCGTTGCAGACGGGTCGACCGGTGGCTCGCTCCCAGAGGACGGCCGTCTCGCGCTGATTGGTGATGCCGATGGCGTGGAGATCAGCGGCCTTGGCCCCGGCGCGGGTGAGGCACTCGGTGACGACGCCGAGCTGGGTCGCCCAGATCTCGGCGGGGTCGTGCTCGACCCACCCCGGTTGGGGGAAGTGTTGGGTGAACTCGCGTTGCGCGACGGCCCGGACGGCGCTTCCACCATCCGCGAACAGGATGGCCCGGCAGGAGGTCGTGCCCTGATCGATGGCGAGGAGCATGGGGCCGAGCGTACAGGACGGTGGCGCTCGGGGAAGGATGAATGTCGGGGTGAGCCGAGGGGGTTGCCCGTTTCGGCGACGGAACGGGCCATATCCTGCATCCTGACAGGCCGGGGGCAAAGGCCGACGAAGAGCCCGGCCCCGGGGTCTAGGCACAAACGGACATATCGGATGATCGAAACGAAGAAGCTTCGCAAGGTGTTCGGCCCCATCGTGGCGGTGGACCGTCTGACGATGGAGGTCGGGAAGGGCGAGGTGCTCGGCTTCCTGGGGCCCAACGGCGCCGGGAAGAGCACGACCATGAAGATGGTCACGGGGTTCCTCTCGCCGACGTCGGGGCGGGCAACGGTGTGCGGGCACGACGTGACCCGGGACACACTGGCCGCCCAGCGGTCGATCGGGTATCTACCGGAGGGGGCGCCGCTCTACCCGGACATGACGCCCGAGAGCCTGCTGAAGTTCGTCGCGGGCGTGCGCGGGCTGAAGGGGCGCGAGGCGGCGGAGCGCATCCGCAAGGCGGCGGGGTGGGTCCACCTCGAGGGCGTGATGCGGCAGCCGATCGAGACCCTGAGCAAGGGCTACAAGCGGCGCGTGGGGCTGGCGCAGGCAATCCTGCACGACCCGGAGGTGCTGATCCTCGACGAGCCGACCGACGGCCTCGACCCGAACCAGAAGCACGAGGTGCGCGAGTTGATCCGGAGGATGGCGGGCGAGAAGTGCGTGGTGCTCTCGACGCACATCCTCGAGGAGGTCGACGCGGTGTGCACGCGGGTGGTGGTGATCGCGAGGGGCAAGATCGTCGCCGACGAGACTCCCGCTGAATTGAGGGCGAGAGCGAAGAACCACAACGCGGTCCGTCTGGCGGTGTCGGGCGATCGCGGCGGTCTGGTTGAGGCGCTGCGGAAGATGCCGGGCGTCGCGGGGATCGATGACCCGGTCAACGCCGATGGTGTGTTCCGCTGTCGCATCTTCGCCTCGCCTGGGCACGACATCACGCACCCGTTGGGCCAGTTGGTCCGCGATCGGGGCCTGACGCTCGAGGCGTTGAGCGTCGAGCAAGGGCGGATGGACGAGGTGTTCCGGGCGATCACACTGGGATCCGCGTCGAAGGGCAAGGCGCCGACTGGCAAGGCGGAGACCCGTGAGACGGCGGGGGCCGGGAAGGGGGAGGCGTGAAGGGCGCGTGCTCTGTGTTCAGGCGTGAGCTGACGGGCTACTTCGTGACGCCCGTGGCGTACGTGTTCATCGTGATCTTCCTGGTGCTCGCGGGCGTGGCGACGTTCCAACTGGGCAACCTGTTCGAGCGGGGACAAGCCGACCTGCTGCCGTTCTTTGGCTTCCTTCCCTGGCTCTACCTGTTCCTGATCCCCGCGTTGTCGATGAGGCTCTGGGCCGAGGAGCGCAAGAGCGGGACGATCGAGCTGCTGCTGACGCTGCCGATCACGCCGGCGGGGGCGGTGGTGGGCAAGTACCTCGCGGCGTGGGTGTTCGCGGGGATCTCGCTTGCGTTGACCTTCCCGCTGTGGATCACGCTCAACAAGCTGGGCAGCCCGGACAACGGGGCGATCCTGACCGGGTATCTCGGCAGCCTGCTGATGGCGGGCGGGTTCCTCGCGATCGGATCGACGGTGAGCGCCGCGACGAAGAGCCAGGTGATCGCGTTCGTGATCTCGGTGGTGCTGTGCTTCGCGATGCTGCTGCTGGGCTTCTCGGCGGTACAGGACTTCTTCTCGGGCTGGGTGCCCGCGCCGGTGATGGACACGCTGTCGACGTTCAGCTTCATGACCCAGTTCGACATGCTCAGCCGGGGCGTGATCGAGGCGCGGTCGATCGTGTTCTTCGTGAGCCTGATCGGCTGCCTGCTGGTGGCCAACGTGATCATCGTCGAGACGCGCCGGGGCGCCTAAGGAGAACGCGAGATGTCCAGATTCGTCGGCCTGATCTCGCTCGTGCTGCTGGCGGCCCTGTTCCTGGGCCTGAACGTCGCGGCCGATCACACGCTGTCGGGGGCGCGGCTCGACCTGACCGAGGGGCGGCTCTACACGCTGCGTCCGGCGAGCGGGCGGATCGCCAAGAGCCCCGAGGAGCCGATCCGCTTCCGGTTCTACTACTCGAAGGACCTGGCGCGGGGCATCCCGCAGTATGAGTCGTTTGGGCGCCACGTATTCGAGATGCTCGAGTCGTTCAGCCACGCGTCGGGCGGCAAGATCAAGCTCGATGTGATCAACCCCGAGCCGTTCAGCGACGCGGAGGACGAGGCGGTCGCGGAGGGGCTCAAGCCCACGCCGATTTCGCCGACCGACAACCTCTATATGGGGCTGGTGGCGACGAATTCGCTCGACGGGCACGAGGTGATCCCGCTGTTCCGGCCGGATGAGGAGCGGTTCCTCGAATACCGGATCGCGCAGCTCATCACCAAGCTCGCCAAGCCCGACAAGCCCAAGCTGGGCCTGCTGACCGGTCTGCCCATGACGGGTGGATTCGATCAGCGGATGCAGCGTCCCACGGGCGAGTGGGTCGTGCTGAGCGAACTGAAGGCGTCGTTCGACGTCGAGATGATCGAGCCGACCGCGGACGAGCTTCCGGGGGACCTCGACGCGCTGATGGTGGTGCACCCGAAGGGCATCACGCCGAAGATGATGTACGCGATCGACCAGTATGTGCTGGGCGGCGGGAAGGCGGTGATCTACGTCGACCCCGTGTGCGAGGCCGACCAGGATCAGCAGTCGCAGATGGGCATGCAGTTCGGTCGAGACCGGTCGAGCAATCTGCCCGGGCTCTTCGGCGCGTGGGGCGTCACGCTCGCCGACGGCAAGCTGGCGGGCGACATGGACCTGGCGATCCAGGTGCAGCTCCCGGGCCCCGTGCCCGAGCGGGTGCCCTACCTGATCTGGCTGACGGTCGGGCCGGACGAGTTGGCGAAGGACGATCCGGTGACGGGGAACCTGACGCGGCTGAACATCGCGTCGGCCGGGTATTTCGAGCGGGCCGACGACGCCGCGGTGACGTGGGAGCCCCTGATCGAGACGACCGACCACGGTGGACCGGTCGACAGGGCGAAGGCCGAGATGGCGCCCGACCCGAAAGGACTGCTCAGCGACTTCGTGCCGGGCGATCACCCTCTCGTCATCGCGGCGAGATTGACGGGCGAGCCCAAGACGGCGTTCCCGGACGGCCCGCCCGAGGCGAAGCAGGCCGACGACAGCACCGCCGACGCCGACACTAAGGCCGCCGACACAGAAAAGAAGGACGCGGAGTCGCCCGACCAGATCATGCAGGCTTCCAAGTCCATCAACGTGATCGTGGTGGCCGACACGGACCTGCTCGCCGACGGCGGCTGGGTGCAGGAGCAGAGGCTCGGCGGCGTGCTGCTGGGTTACAACGTCTACGCCGACAATGGCGCGTTCGCGGTCAACGCGGCCGAGCAGATGGCGGGCTCGACCGACCTGCTCGAGGTGCGGGGGCGGGGCACGTTTGTCCGCCCGTTCAAGCTGCTCGAGCAGATGCAGCGTGACGCCGAGGCGGAGTTCCTGGCGACCGAGCAGACCCTCCAGGACGAGATCAACCAGACGCGCCAGCGGATCAACGACCTCCAGTCGGCGCGGTCGGACTCGTCGACGGCCTCGCTGGTGCTCACGCCGGAGCAGGAGGCGGAGATCGATCGGCTCAACAAGGTGCTGGCCGACAAGCGCAAGGAGCTCCGCGAGGTGCAGCTCAACCTGCGGAAGGACATCAAGAAGCTGGAGAACCGGATCAAGCTGATCGACACGGGGCTGGTGCCCGTGCTGCTGTGCGTGTTCGCCCTCTCGCTGGGGGGCTACCGGGCCGTGCGGCGGCGGGCCGATCGCAAGCGGGGGAGCGAGCGATGAGCGCGAAGATGCTGGGAATCCTGACGCTGATCGCGGGGCTGGCGGCCTTCGGCGCCTATCTGCTCGCGTTCCGGCATCCGTCGACCACGGCGCCGGCGTCGAAGGCGGCGATGGTCGAGGGCGAGCGGTTCATCCCGGCGCTGGCCGACCGGGGCGGCGAGGCGGCGAAGATCGAGATCAGCTCGAAGGACGAGACGGTGACGCTGACGCTGGACGGCGACGCCTGGCGCGTCGAGAGCAAGGGGGGCTACCCGGCCGACCCCGCCAAGGTGCGGGGGCTGGTCACGTCGCTCAGCGAGCTGCGGACGATCGAGGCGAAGACGGCGTTGCCGGAGCGCTACCCCTTGATCTCCGTGCAGTGGCCCGACAACGGCGAGCCCGGCTCGCAGGAGTTCTCGGCGAGGCCGACGCTGGTTCGGGTGATGGACCCGAAGGACGTGGTGATCGCCGAGGTCGTGCTGGGCGAGTCGAGCTACACCGGCGGGGTGACGCGGCAGTATGCGAGGCTGCTCGACCAGAGCCAGTCGTGGCTCGTCTCGGCCCGGGTCGACACGCCGACCGCGGGCATGCGATGGCTCGACGCGAAGTTCATCCAGTTGCCGCGCGATTCGGTGAAGCGTGTGACCATCACCCACGCCACGGGTGAGACCGTCACGCTCTCGCGGCCCGACAAGGACGCCGACTTCGCCGTCGAGAGCATCCCGGAGAACATGTCGCAGGTCGCCGAGGGGCCGCGGAACCGGGTCGGTTCTGCTCTGGCGTTCGTCAACTTCAGCGATGTGCGCAAGGCCGAGGGTGGGCAGACCGACCCTGTCAAGGCGGTCTTCGAGACGTTCGACGGGCTGACGGTCACGGTGCTGAGCGTGCCCGACAACGACGGGGCGTGGGTACGGGCCTCGGCCGAGGGCACGGGGGCTGACGAGCTCAACGCCGGGCTGGCGGGGTTCGAGTTCCGCCTGCCCAAGTCGGCGGTCGAGAGCCTGACACGGCTGCCTTCCGATCTGCTCACCGAGAACGCGCCGGCGACGCCCGCCGCGCCGGGGCCCGAAGCACCCGATACGAGTGTGCCCGAGTTGCTGAGGCCACCCGCGGGCGGCGGGGGCGGCGGGTAAGGGTGGCGTGCCCGCGCCGCGCGTTCCTGGTGCCCGGTGCCTGATCGCCGATCCCTGTTTTCCAGCAACCGCGGCCCCCTCCGCGACCGTACCCTTCTCAAACGCGGAGGACTCCCCATGGCCAAGGCCGTCGTCGACCCCGAAGAGATGCGTCAGTTCGCGATGGCGCTCAAGAAGTTCACGAACCGGCTCAACACCGACATGACGGCGATCCAGGGCAAGATGATGGCCCTGGGGCAGACCTGGCGCGACCAGGAGCACGACAAGTTCGCCGCCGAGTTCGACGAGACCATGCGGGCGATGTCGAAGTTCACGCGGGCGGCCGAGACGCACATCCCGTTCCTGCTCCGCAAGGCCGAGCGGATCGACGAGTACCTGCGCCAGCGTTGAAGTGGGGGAGTAGATGGCCGAGCGGGCCCGTGTGCACTCGATCGATGCCCCGGCGCGGTTCCGGCCGACGCTGGTGAAGTTCATTGAGGAGTGCAAGACGGCGCTGATCTCGGCGGAGGCGGACGCGGGGCGGACGATCTCCAAGATCCGCTCGGATCGCTACCCGTACTGGAAGAAGCAGATCCGCGTGCGGCAGGACGAGCTGAACCGGGCAAAGACCGAGCTGATCATGAAGCAGGCGATGCGCGAGCCGGACGAGGCGCGGTCGACGGTCGAGGAGCGCAAGGCGGTCGAGAAGGCCAAGCGGCGGGTGAGCGAGGCCGAGGAGAAGACGCGGACGTGCAAGCACTGGCTCCGCCAGCTCGAGCGAGAGCAGACGAAGTTCCAGTCATCGATCTCGGTGCTCCGCCGGGCGCTGGACACCGACATGCCGCGGGCGTTGGCCGAGCTCGACCGGATCGCGACGGCCCTGGAGGAGTATGTGAAGCTGGGCGGCAAGCGGCCTGCGGGCCGGCCCAGGGCGTCCGAAAGCGACGGCGGCAGGGCGCCGGCGAAGGAGGGGGAGTCGTGAGCCTGGGGACCTCCAAGGGGATGGTGGCTGACGCCTCGAAGCAGCTCATCGAGGCCTGGAAGCTCGCCCGCCGCGACTGGGACGACGACATGGCGCGGTGGTACGAGACCGAGTTTCTTGAGCCCCTGAGTCCCAAGATCCGCAACGCGGTCGAGGCGATGGACAAGCTCTCGGCGATCACGACGCGGGCGGAGCGGGATTGCGCCTGACCGGGCCCGGAACAGACGCCTGTCCGGGGCGAGTTGGGTCTCTCGGCCCCGGGTGGGCTCTGCGCCTGACCCGCGGCCACCCGAAAAATGGGCGAGCGTGCTAGGCTGGTGCGGCTGGACATGACCACGGACGCGATGGCAGACACGACGGGGGCGGAGTCGCTCGGGGAACGCGAGCGCGAGGCGGTGCTGCGCCTGGTGCGGATGGTCGAGCACCGGGCGGAGACCGAGCGGGCGCTCGACGACCGGCTTGAAGAGCAGACCGAGTCGGCCGGGCGGGTGTACAAAGAGACGATCCGCAAGGCCGACGCCGAGGCCGAGGCGGCGACGGCGCAGACCGACCACGATCGCGGGACGAAGCTCGAGCAGCTGACCAAGCACTTCGACCGGCAGGCGAGCGATGCCGCGAACGCCCACCAGCAGGCGAGGGGCAACGCGATCTCGGAGCTCGATTCGGCGCAGCGCCTGGCGGAGGAGGGCCTGCGCGACGCGGCGTGGTTGGCCGAGGCGTCCTACGAGGGCGGCGCCGAGCAGCCCAAGCAGGAACTCGAGCGCGTGCGGGGGCTCGTCCGGGCCGAGTTTGGAAAGCTCGATTCGATCGAGGCCCACGCGATGCGGCTGGCGGGGCCGCGCGTGAAGATGCCCAGAACGACCCCGGAGGAGTCGGAGACCGACCCTGGACCGGGCGACGTGACGACACCCCCGCTTGATCTCCTGGCCGGGCATCGCGAGAAGGCCTTTGCGCAGCTTCAGAAGCTGCGGAGGCCGACGCTGCACGGTTTCCTGCGCATCGGCGGGCCGATCTTCCTGATCTTCATCGCGGCGGCGGCGGTGGGGCTGACGCACGGGCTCAGAACGGGGCTGGGCGAGCCCGCGCTGACGGGCGGGCTGGCGCTGGGCGCGGGGGCCATCGTGCTCATCCTGACGCTGCCGCTACGCACGCTGGCGTTGCGGGCGACCAGGCGCAAGCTCGAGCCGCTCGCGGTCGATCTGCGTGAGGCCCGCAGGCTGGGGCGCGTCGCGGTGCGGATGGCCGAGCAGAACAAGCTCGAGATCGAGGGTGCGATCGCCGAGCGGCGTGAGAACGAGGTGAAGGCGGGGCGGACGAAGTACGAGAACCGGCTCGCCCGTGTCAAGCTGCGGCGGGACCAGATCCTCGCCCGCCTGGATCGGCGGCACACGATGATGGCCGCGGAGATCAGGAAGCGGCGCGAGGTCGAGCTGGCGTCTGTGGAGGAACACGCCGAGTTGCGGCGATCGGAGATCGAGCGCGAGAGGTCGCGTGTCCACGATGAGGCGGAGAAAGCTCGGTCTGCTGCGGTCCGCCGCGCCAAGTCCGAATACGAGGAGGCGCTCGAGGGTTTGACCTGGGCGTGGCGAGAGACGCTCGAGCACGCCGTGGCGTGCTTCGGCGAGGTCGACGCGGCGATGGTGACCGCGTGCCCGGCGTGGGACGGGGGCGAGTGGTCGGCGTGGCGTCCGCCCCTGGTCGCGGCCCCGGCGGTGCGCATCGGGTCGTTCAGCGCCGACTTGGACCGCCTCCCGGGCGGGCGGCCCGGCAACGCGGAGATGATGCGGGGACTGCCCGGCGCGTTCTCGCCCGCGACGTTGCTCGACTTCCCGACGCACGCGTCGCTGCTGCTCCGCTCTGAGGCCGCCGGGCGCGACGGCTCGCTCGACGTGCTTCGCAACACGATGCTGCGCATGGTGACGGCGCTGCCCGCCGGCAAGGTTCGCCTGACGATGGTCGACCCGGTCGGGCTGGGCCAGTCGTTCGCGGGGTTCATGCGCCTCGCCGACCACGACGAGCGGCTTGTCGGCTCGCGCATCTGGACCGAGGCCCGCCATATCGAGCAGCGGCTCGCCGATCTCACCGAGCACATGGAGACGGTGATCCAGAAATACCTCCGCAACGAGTTCCCCTCGATCGAGGCGTACAACGAGCAGGCGGGCGAGATCGCCGAGCCCTACCGCTTCCTCGTCGTCGCCGACTTCCCGACGGGGTTCACCGACGAGGCCGCACGGAGGCTGTCGAGCATCATCGAGTCGGGCCCGCGCTGCGGCGTGTTCGTGCTCATCCACCAGGACGCGCGGGGCAAGCTGCCCGAGACGATCACGCAGGAGGAGATCGACGCGGGCTGCAACGTGATCGAGCACGAGCCGAGCGAGTCTGAGGATGGTAATGGGGAGGGCCGGTTTGTCGTGCGCGATCCCGCGTTCGAGCACCTTCCGCTAACGCTCGAGCGCCCGCCCCGCGACGATGAGGTGGCGAGGATCCTCGACGTCGTCGGGGCCACCTCGCTCGTGTCGGGCAAGGTCGAGGTGCCGTTCGGCGTGCTCGCCCCCGACGACGGCGAGTCGTGGAGCCGCTCGTGCGACGAGGAGCTCAAGATCCCGCTGGGGCGGGCGGGGGCGACCAAGCTCCAGCACATGACGCTGGGACGGGGCACCAGCCAGCACGTCCTGCTCGCGGGCAAGACGGGCTCGGGCAAGTCGACGCTGCTGCACGTGCTGATCACCGCCGCGTCGATGTGGTACAGCCCGGACGAGATCGAGTTCTATCTCGTCGACTTTAAGAAGGGCGTCGAGTTCAAGGCCTACTGCGGCGACCGCATCCCGCACGTCCGCGCTGTCGCGGTCGAATCCGACCGTGAGTTCGGGCTTTCCGTCCTCCACCGCCTCGACGAGGAGCTCAAACGCCGGGGCGATCTGTTCCGTGAGCTGGGGGTGCAGTCGATCGGCGCGGCCCGCAAGGCGATCGAGCGGCACAAGCGGGACGCCGCGATGCCCCGCGTGCTGCTCGTGATCGACGAGTTCCAGGAGTTCTTCACCGAGGACGACAAGCTGGCCCAGGACGCGGGGCTGCTGCTCGACCGGCTCGTGCGTCAGGGGCGCGCGTTCGGCATGCACGTGCTGCTGGGCAGCCAGACACTGAGCGGGGCCTATTCGCTGGCGCGGAGCACGGTGGGGCAGATGGCGGTGCGCATCGCGCTGCAGTGCTCCGAGACCGATTCGTACCTGATCCTGAGCGAGGACAATGCCGCCGCCCGCCTGCTCAACCGCCCGGGCGAGGCGATCTACAACGACTCGAACGGCACGATCGAGGGCAACAGCCCGTTCCAGGTGTGCTGGCTGCCCGACGCGGAGCGCGACGCGATGCTCGCCCGCGTGCGCACGATCGCGGGCGAGAGGCCCTTCCACCATGCCCCGCCGGCGATCGTGTTCGAGGGCAACGTGCCCGCCGACCTTTCGGACAATCAGGACCTGCTCGCGGCGATCGCGCCCGACGCCCAGCCCACGCGGGCGGCGAAGGCGTGGATCGGCGACCCGGTCGAGATCAAGCCGCCCACCGGGGCGTTCATGCGTCGGCAGGCCGGGGCGAACCTGCTCATCGTGGGCCAGCAGGACGACACGTCGCGAGCGATGCTCTCGTCGGCGCTTGTGGGTCTCGCCGCGCAGCACGTGCCCGACTCAAGGAAGGGCCCCGAGGGTGCGAAGATCGCCTTCCTCGATTCGACCCCGCCCGACGACGCGGCGGCGGAGACGGTCGAGCGGATCGTCGAGCGGCTCGCCGAGCCCGGGTCGCTGGACGTTTCGTTCGGGCGCGTGCGGCAGGCGGCGGGCGTGGTCGGCGAGTTCGAGGCGGAGCTGCGCCGGCGCGAGGCGGACGACGCCTCGGCGCATGCGCCGTGGTACCTGATCCTGCTGGGCCTGCAGCGCTTCCGGGACCTGCGCAAGAAGGAGGACGACTTCTCCTTCTCGTTCTCCTCGACCGATGACGGCGACGATGACGGTGACTCGCCCGCGGGTCAGCTCGCCGATCTGCTCCGCGATGGTCCGCCCTTGGGCCTGCACGTGATCGCCTGGTGCGACACGGGCTCGAGCCTGACGCGCACGCTCGACCGCGCGACCATCGGGCAGTTCGAGCAGCGCGCGGTGTTCCAGATGAGCGCGGCCGACTCGTCGAACCTGATCGACTCACCTGCGGCGGGCAAGCTGGGCATGAATCGCGGGCTGCTGTTCAACGAGGAACTGGGCACGCTCGAGAAGTTCCGCCCCTACCGCATGCCGAGTGACGATCTCGTGGCGCGGGTGGCGGCGGCGCTGCGTCGCTGAATCGACGAGCGATCACCGAAGCGCCGCGAGAAAGAGCCCCGAGCGCGAGCGACGGGCCGAAGCCCCGGGCCATCCGCAAGCACTTGCACCTCCGGCCCATCGCTCGCGCTCAGGGCTCCTTTCCAAGGCGGTTCCGGAGGTCTCTGGCCCTTCTGCCCAACTTTCGCGCACGATTCGCGCCCCTGCCGTTGCCGGGCCCGGAGCCGACCCGTACGCTCGAAACCGGAGCAGGGCGCGGGCGCGCGAAGCCCGGCAGAGGGAACCGGAAGGAGCCGACGGATGGGTTTGTTCGAGGCACTGGCGCGTTTGTTCGGCGTTTCGAAGACCCCCCGGGAGCAGGCCAAATACGCCGCCGGCAACGGACGTGCGGCGGTCGAACGCCCGGCGATGCCGCTGCCTGAACAGCCCGTCGCGGTGGATATCTACACGGAGGACGACGACGTGATCAGCGACGCCGAGATGGCCCAGGACGACGGCACGAGCGAGCAGTTGGCGGGGCACGCCCCGCTCGCGGCTCCCAAGAACCGCCAGGAGCTGCTCACCGAGCTGCGGAAGAACTACACCGAGGTACTGGGGCTGGTCCGCAAGGTCGACACCCATCTCGACGAGCAGTCACGCCGGTCGGAGCGGCTGCTGGAGTTGGCCGAGCAGTCGGCCCGGCGGATGGACGTGCTGCCCGAGCTGGCCGAGCAGAACAGGCGTGTCGCCGACGCCCTGACCGACCTCGTCGACCTGACCCGCGATGCGCGTACGCGCAACGATCTCGCGATGGATCGGCTGACCAAGAACGCGGTGCAGCAGCTCGAAACCGCCCAGCGGCAGACCTCGGCGCTCCAGAACGTGCAGGCGGCGCTGCACCGCTCGAGCGAGGCGAGCGCGGAGATGGCCCAGTCGATGAGCGGGTTCGGCGAGACGCTGGGCGAGATGGCCGGCTCGACCCGCGACCTGGGCGCCACGATCGCGGCGATGCGCGAGACCGACGCGGAGCGCGAGGCCGAGCTCGCGAAGCTGGTCGCCAACAGCCAGAAGTGGCTGGTCGCGGCGGTGGTGTTCTCGGGGCTGATCGCGGTGGGGGCGCTGGCGCTGGTGCTCAACAGCGTGCTGTGAGGAACAGGCTTGAACGCGGAGGCGCGGAGGGCGCGGAGAGAGACGGGTTTCAACGCGAAGGTCTCGAAGGACGAGGCGGACAGGAGCCCCGAGCGCAACGACGTTCAGCATTGTCAGAGCGTGGAGCGCAAGCGACACGATTCCGACTACCGGTGTCCTCGGGCAGAACAGAATCGTGTCGCTCGCGCTCCACGCTCTGATACCTGCTCGCATCCAAGCACCTTGCCCGACAATGCGTCGGTAGGCGACGAAACGCAGTCAAGGCACGTTCGAAAGCGATGGCACGCCCCGGCCCATCGCTCACGCTCAGGGCTCTTTCAACACGCGCCCGTTGCCGTTCTCCGCGACCTCCGCGTCCTCTGGAACCTCCGCGTTGATGTCTTTCTGCCTTCTCCCTTGTTCATGCTTGTCCACCCGGCCGCCGCTTCGCCAGGATCGCTTCGACCTCGGGCGTGATGAGCAGGTCGATCTGCTTCAGCGTCCGCGGAACGTCGCCCAGCCCGACCGCATCTGCGACGTCGAACCTCCCGACTCGCGTGCGGCGCAGGCCCGCGAGCGTGCCGCCCACGCCCAGCGTCCTTCCAAGATCGCGGGCGAGGCTCCGGATATACGTCCCCTTGCCGCAGCGGACATCAAGCGTGAGCATGGGCCAATCGAATGACTCGATGCGCAGTTCATGGATCACGACGGGACGCGGTTCGAGCGCGTCGAGTTGGCCCGCCCTCGCGAGCGTGTAGGCCCGCTGGCCCCCGACCTTCATCGCGGAGTGCGCGGGCGGGGCCTGCATGATCCGGCCGGTGAACGCGGGCAGCGTCGCCTCGATCTGATCGAGCGTCGGCTCGGTGTCGATCGCCGCCGGGGCTGGCTCGCTTTCGAGGTCGTCAGTGGGTGAAGTATGGGCGAGGTCGATCGTCGCGAGGTATCGCTTTTCGCCCGCCATGATCGTGTTGCACAGCTTGGTCGCCGGGCCGACGAGGACGACCATCAGCCCCGAGGCGAGCGGGTCGAGTGTGCCGCCGTGGCCCACCTTGATGCGCTTGGGCGCCCCGCCCGCCTTGAGGGCGCCGCGGACGCGAGCGCACACGCCCATCGACGTCGGGCCCAGCGGCTTGTCGACGAGCAGCACACCCGCGATCGGGTCGGTGTCGGTCAAGGGCCGACCTCGTAGACGCCCAGGTCGGTGATCTTCCCGGTCGAGTAGTTCACGCCCCGCACGTTGCCGATCTTCTCGAGCCCTGGCAGGCGGGGGTTCTCGCCCATCGTGTCTTCGGGTGGGGCGATGAGGATGCCTTGGTGATGATCGCGGAGCCAATCCCGGGCCTCGTCGATCTTCTCGAGTCGGCCCCGCGTCAGGAAGACGAGGCTGTCCTCGTGGTAGCCGACCGAAGCGATGGGTAGGTCCTTGCCGGCGTGCTCGGCGATCTCGGCGAGCTGGGGGCTGAGCCAGAGGCCCTTGGCGTACGGAAGGACAACGCCCAGCAGCCCGGCCTGGGCAACGACCACCGCCGCGACCGACCACGCCTGGGCGCCGCCGACCTGCCCCATGCTCAGCCGCCGCCACGAGCGGCGGAGCAACTCGGCGCTCACGCCCGCGATCAGGATGCCCGCGAGGATGACGGGGATCGGTCCGAAGACGGAGACGCCGATCGGGACGCCCGCGACGATGAAGACACCGATGAACAGCCAGGCCCAGTGGCCCAGCCTGACCGAGCCGCTCGCGAGCCCCGGCATCATCCCGTCGGCCGCGGCGAGCAGGCCCCGGGCGGTGAGCAAGGCAACCGCGGGGTAGAGCGGCAGCGTGTAGTGCGGCAGCTTGGTCGCGACGAGCTCGAAGACGATCCAGGAGGGCACGATCCAGGCGAGGCAGAACAGCTCGCCGGGGCGGCCCCGGAGTCGGCCCAGCAACAGGGTGAACACGGCGCGGATTCGCGCCAAGATCGGTGGCTTCTTCGGCTTCTCCTCGCCCGGAGACTCGTTGTCGACTGCTTCGCCGTCGTGTGCTTCAGTTTCGGTCTCGGTGTCGTCGTCCTCGTCGCCAGTCGGGAGAGCAACGCCCCACGCCCGGCGCACCGCGCGCGTGAACGAGAGCGCCGTCATCAGCACGCCCGGCCAGAAAAGAACGACGAGGAAGAGCAGGTGGTAGCCCGGCGGGCCCGCGTGCCCCTCCCGCGCCGAGCCCGAGCGGCCCACCGTCTCGCCGAAGATGGTGTCCCAGTAGGTCGAGAAGCCCACCTTGTGGATCACCGCGATCACCCATGGCAGGACGAGCACCGCGACGATCCCGAGCCCCACGAGCGGCTTCGTGCGCGCGAGCCATTTCCACCGGCGCGTGAGTAGCGCGACGGCGAGCAGCGTCAGACCCGCGACCATGGGCGTGATCGGGCCCTTGGCGAGGATGCCCAGCGCGACACCGACCCAGAACACGACAGGCCATCGCCAGCCGGCCTTGCCCCGCCAGAGATGCCAGAACGCCCACATCGTGACGGTCGTGCACGCGAGCAGCAGCTCGTCGGCCCGCGCCTGGTGGGCGTCCCACACGATCATGGGGCAGACCGCGAGCAGGGCCGCCCCGACCCAGCCGGCCCGCGGGTCGAACATACCCACGCCGACCCGCCACGTCGCGAAGACGGCGATCATCGCGCAGATCGCCGACGGGAGGCGGTACATCCAGATCGAATCGTGGAGCGGGTTGCCCCCGGCAAGGATCCAGGCGCTGGCGGCCTGTACCCAGTAGATCAGGGGGGGCTTGTTCAGGCGGGGGCGGTCCTGCACCTTGGGCACGACCCATCCGCCGTCATGGAAGGCGGGGTTCTGCTGGTCGGCGGGCAGGGCGGCCGACTCGAACATCTGCCGGCTCGCCTGGGCGAAACGGGCCTCGTCGCGGTCGACGGGGGGGATCTGGAAGAGCCCGGGCAGATAGACTGCCGCACACAGCAGCACGAGCCCCAGCCCGCCCGGCAGGCCCCGCGCCCAGCGCACCGCCCGCCACCGACCGATCGGGCCGGTCAGCATCAGCCGGAAATCGTCGAGCATGTCTTCGAGCCACGCGCGCACAAACCAGGCCTCCGGCGGCGGGGGCCACCCCGCCGACGCCGACTCTATCGAGCCGGAGCGGGGTTCGCGTCGGCGGGCACTGATTTGGGCCGGGCTGCTCGCGGCGGCCGGGCTGGCGTGCATCCCCTTCGACGGGCCGATCAGCCAGGCCGCGGCGAACCTGCGAGACCATGTTGTGGGAGGCGACATCAAG
Organism: Phycisphaeraceae bacterium; assembly: GCA_023898685.1. Lineage (GTDB taxonomy): Bacteria > Planctomycetota > Phycisphaerae > Phycisphaerales > UBA1924 > UBA1926. The sequence goes on along the minus strand of CP060234.1, from coordinate 631,831 downwards.
CGGGAGCTGGAGTCGCTCCAGCAGTACGGGCAGGGGGCGATCACGCTGCTCGTCGCCTGGGCGATCTGGCTGGGCGACCCCGGCAAGCGGCGCCGCCTGCTCGACTGGCTGCTCGCGGTGGCGCTCGCCGCGGTCGTGACCATGCCGATGAAGATGCTCATCGGCCGGCCCCGCCCCAAGTTCGACGACCCGGGCTACTTTCTGGGCCCGTTCGGGGCGTACCCACTGGGGCACGACGTGGGTGTGCGGCACGCGTGGGAGTTCTGGGCGGGGATCTCGAGCGATCTCTGGTCGATGCCCTCGAGCCACACGGTGTACGCGGTGGTGATGAGCGTGTTTCTCGCGTCGGTCTATCCGAGGCTCAGGCCCCTGGCGGTCCTGATGGCGGTGGTGGTGGGGGTGAGCCGGGTGCTGTTCGGCGCGCACTATCCGTCCGACGTGCTCGTCGGCGCGGCGTTGGGGCTGGCGGTCGCGGCGCCGGTGATGGGGAGGTATCGTCGCCCGACCGGCGCGAACGCTTGATACGGGTCGGGCGTTGACCCAGACCGAGGGAGGTTTTCGTGCGCATGTGGCACGTCGGTGCAGGCAAGGAACGTTGGGGTGTCCGGAGCTTGGCGGCGTTCGTCGCCCTGATTCTGGCGGTCGCTTCCGCGTACGCTGGAGCCATGGGCGTCGAAGCGAATCTCGCGGGCTACGCCCGCCGGGTGGCGGGCGAGGTGCTCGACTACCACTCGCCCGATCCGGACGTGACGCACGGGCTGCTGGTCCGCTCGCTGGACGCGGCCCGTTCGATCTCCTGGGAGACCGCCCCGGCCCCCGACCGGATCGATGGGGAATTCGTCGAGTTTGTCTGGATGTTCGCCCTCGACGTCAACCCCGAGCGTCGGCGATTCGAGCTCCGCGTGAACGACGAGGCGTGGTTCGAGTTCTTCAGCCCGCAGTCGGACGATGTCCGCGACTGGACGGTCGGCGGGCCCGACGGGTCGACGCTCCGATTCCGCGCGACGATGCTCGACCGGTTCGACGACCTCATGGGGTACGCGATCCTCCGCGTTCCGAAGTCGCAGCTGACGCCCGGCGAACCCCTGCGTCTGTCGGTGGTCGGCGAGAGCGCCGGCAGCCGGACGTGGTATATCACGTTCATGTCGCCCGTGGCCGAGGGGGCGTCGGTGACGACCCCGCCCGCGCTGCTGCGGGGCGCACACGGGAACAAGCATCCGATCGTGCTCAAGGTCACCCACCTTGGCCCGCCGGTCGAGGCGGTCGTGTCCACGTCGTTCGGGCCAGAACTGAAGACGACGCTGCAGCTCGGCGGGAACCGGGTCCAGCTCCTCCATCCGGAGGTGAGCGGGCCGACCGGGTTCTCCGTTGAGGTCCGGGTCGGGCAGGACGTGCGGCAGCGGCTCACCGGGACGCTCGAGCCCGTGCGGAAATGGACGATCGACCTCGTGCAGCACACGCACACCGACGTGGGCTACACGCGCCCCCAGACCGAGATCCTGCCGGAGCACCTGCGCTACATCGACACCGCGCTCGACTACTGCGACCAGACGGACGACTACCCGGACGATGCTCGCTTCCGGTGGACCTGTGAGGCATCCTGGGCGGTACGCGAGTACCTCAAGAGCAGGACACCCGACCAGATCGAGCGGTTGAGGCGGCGCGTGCTCGAGGGACGCATCGAGGTCACGGGGTTGTTCCTCAACGTCTGCGAGGTGATGGACGAGGCGGGCTACGCGGCGTTCCTCGCGCCGGTCCGCCTGTTCCACGAGCAGGGCCTGCCGGTGACGACGGGCATGCAGAACGACATCAACGGCGCCGCGTGGTGTCTCGCGGATGCGTTCTCCGACATCGGCATCGAGTACCTCACGATGGGCCAGCACGGGCACCGGGCCCTGGTCCCGTTCGACAAGCCGACCTGCTTCTGGTGGGAGTCGCCTTCGGGGAGCCGGGTCCTGGCGTTCCGCGCCGATCACTACATGACCGGCAATTTCTGGGGCGTCCATACCGGCAAGGTCGAGGTGTGCGAGGAGGGGCTGCTGCATTATCTGGAGGGGCTCGAGCGCGCCGGGTATCCGTTCGACCGCGTCGCGGTGCAGCACTCGGGGTACGCGACCGACAACTCGCCGCCCTCGACCGCCTCGAGCGAGTTCGTCCGCGAGTGGAACGAGAAGTACGCGTGGCCCCACGTGCGGACCGCGATCGACCGCGACTTCGTGAAGTGGGTCAAGCAGAACCACGCCGACGAGTTGCAGGTCTGCCGCGCCGCGTGGCCCGACTGGTGGACCGACGGCTTCGGGTCGGCGGCGCGTGAGTCGGCGGAGGCGAGGATCACGCAGTCTCAGCTCGTGGCCGTGGATGGGTTGCTCGCGATGGAGCGGCTGCTGGGCATCGAGCCCCCCGCGCCGCTGTTGCGGCAGGCCGACGAGATCCGCGACGACCTGCTGTTCTACGGCGAGCACACGTTCGGCGCCGCCGAGAGCATCCGCGAGCCGCTGTGCGAGAACTCCGTCGTGCAGTGGAACGAGAAGGCGGCGTACGCGTGGGACGCGGTCAAGCGGGTGTCGCTGCTCACCGAGGGCGCGATCGCGAGGTTCCCATCGGCGGGCTCGCCGGCAGACACACCCCGGCTCGTCGTGGTCAACACGCTCAACTTCCCGCGCTCCGGGCTGCTCGAGCTGTACGTCGATCACGAGCTGCTGCCCGTCGACCGCCCGTTTCGGCTGCTCGACCAGAAGGGCGAGGAACTCCCTGTACAACTCGTTCGCAGCCGCACCGAGGGGAGCTACTGGGCGATCTGGGCGACAGATGTGCCGGCGTTCGGCTCCCGCAGCTACCGGGTGGAGGTGGATACCGGGAGGCGGATCGAACGCGGGACACTGATTGCGCCGGCGAGCGGGATCGAGAACACCTACTACCGGATCGTTGTCGATCCGGAGAGCGCGACCGTCACAGCTTTGATCGACAAGCGGACGGGGCGAGATTTGCTCGACATCGACTCGCGCTGGAAGATGGGGCAGGTTGTGTACGAGACGCTGGGCAACCGCGAGCAGCTCGAGGCGTTCATGCTCGAAGACTACGCCCGGCAGGCGTGGACCGATCCGGTCGTCGAGGGCGTCGAGAAGGGCCCGGTGTCGGACTCCCTGCATCTGCGGGGCGAGCTGCCCTTCTGCGAGGGCCCCGGCGGCGTGCGGTGCGAGATCAGGCTCTTTCATGCCGAGCCCCGCATCGAGTGGCACTACACGATCCAGAAGCGGCGCAACTTCGACCCGGAGGCGATCTACGTCGCCTTCCCGTTCGCGCCAAAGGAAGGCGAGATCGTCTACGAGACGCTGGGGGGCATTGCGTCGCCGGCGACCGACATCCTTCCGGGGGCGTCGTCGGACTGGCAGACTATGCAGAGCTTCGCGGCCGCCCGATTCGCTGGCGGGCAGATCGTGCTGAGCAGCGACGAGATCCCGCTCGTCCAGTTCGGCGACATCAACACGGGACGGTTCAGGCGGGAGGCGGTGGTCGAGCAGCCCCACGTGTTCTCGTGGGTGATGAACAACTACTGGACGACGAACTACAAGGCGAGCCAGGAGGGCGAGTTCCGCTGGAGCTACGCGATGACGGCTTCGCCCGACGCCTCGGACGGGTTCGCGACGCGGTTCGGATGGGGTCACCGCATCCCGCTGCTCGGGCGCGTGCTGCCCGGGAGTGGCGAGGCTCGCCCGCTCGAGAACGAGTCGTTGCTCGAGCTCGGCGCCGAGAACCTGATCCTGGTCGCCGCTCGGACCGCGGCGTATGGGCCGGGTGTGGTGCTGCAACTGAGGGAGGTTGAGGGTCGGCCGGTCCGCCTCGGTGCGAACGATTGGGGCGGCTCGATGGGCGCGCTGCGGGTGCGCGAGGTCAATGTGCTTGAAGAGGTATTCGGCGCCGCCGAGGCGACAATCAAATTCGGGCCATTCGAGACGAAGTTCCTGCTCGTTGAGGGCAAGGTCGCCGGGCAATAGGCCCGGGTGAGATCGAGAGACGGGCATTCTCGCTCACGACGACAGGGTCGGCTCGTCGCCATGCGCTCGATCTGACCGGGTCTCACATGACCTGCATTCGGGGTCGCCCTGCCGGCGGGCCCCGCGAGTCAGCCCGTCGGCCGGGTCGGTGGGCGATTGCCCGGCTCGTGCAAATGGCGGCGCCTCGCGCGTCTCGTGGCCGGGATTCCGAGCAGGGTGGGACAGGGCCGGAAATCCCAGGCCGGGGTGGATAAAGTGGACCTGCGCCGGAGAGGTGGCCGAGCGGTTGAAGGCGCACGATTGGAATTCGTGTGGGGCGGAAACGTCCTCGGGGGTTCGAATCCCCCCCTCTCCGTTTCCCGTTGGTCCGGTGTCGCAAACCCTGTAAAAGCAGTGGTTTGCTGACGTCCGGTTCGAGCGTCGCTCGAAACTGTGTCAAATCGTGGTGTGTTGATCATTGGCGATCACGTTCTCGGCCACTGGCCGGGTTGGGATTCGACGCGCCGCCGGGGACGTTCCCGGTGGTCGCGTCAGGATTTGGCCCCGCATCTGTGGGGCGGACTGGCGTGACGAGCGATGGCAGCCCGCGCGTGGCGTCGGCCACCTCTCGCGGTGTGACGTGCTGATAGATCGCGTGTGTCTTCTGGTCCTTGTGCCCGAACTTCTTCATCCTGATCTCCTCCGGCACGCCCTCCCGCCGGTCGCGGTCGGAGGCGAAGTGCCGGAAGGAGTGGATCACGGCGTCCTTGAAGCCGAGCGCGCCCTCGGCGGGCGGGAATCGGTGGGCCAGCGGGCCCCGGACGTCGCGCTTGAAGGCGAGCAGGAAGCGGTCCCCGTCCAGACGGTGGCCGAGCGGGGTGAGAAAGAGCGGACCGGTTCGAGGCCCGGGCAGGCTCTTCCGGACGGCGATGACGTCATTGTGCAACCCAACCTGTCGCGTCTGCTTGCCCTTGGTGGTCTTCCGATGTATCAGCCCAGGCGCAGGGGCCTGGTGCAAGACTGTGAGCAGCCCGGTCTCGAGGTCGATGTTCTCCCAATCCAGCGCGGCAAGCTCCTCCCGCCGAAGTCCGGTGTAGGCTAAGGTCAGCAGCGGCGGGTACATCCATGTGCAGACCGGCGTCGTCCGCAACGTCTACGTGACCGACTGCACGCTCGAGGGGCATCTGGGCGTGGCCCATATCAAGACCAACGAACGCCGCGGCGGGTTCATCGAGAATGTCTGGGTGACGAACATCAAGGGCGGCTCGGCCCGCTCGCTGCTGGTGCTGAACACCGACGTGCTGTACCAGTGGCGTGATCTCGTCGAGACGGTCGAGCGGCGGCTGACGCCGATCAAGGGCATCCACCTCCAGAACATCACGCTCGGGTCGGTGGAGCAGATGCTCGACATCCAGATCGCCCAGCCCGAGATGGTCGAAGGCCTCACGCTCGACGGGATCGAGGTGATGCGGCCGCAGAGCAAGTGACCGTCCGTGCGTTACGGTGCGTCTGGTCGCGGCATGCGGATCTGCGAGATTGCCCATCGGGGCCGCTCACCGGGCCGTGTGCAAATCAGGAGATGGAATGACCAGCAGACTTGCCTTGACCGCCGCGGTGCTCCTGGCGGTCGGTTTTCTCAACTCGGCCCGCGCTTCGGAGGCGTCGCCGCGGGTACGCACGTCCCTCCCGGGGGCCGAGATGGAGGTCGCGAGCAACCCCGAAACAGGCTCGACCCGGGTTGACATCCGTGTCCCCGCGGAAGAGGGGATCTATCGCGTTGCCGTGGACGCGAGCGCCGCCGAAGCGCCGGCCGCGTTCACCTTCGAGGCCGAGGCCCGACGCCGAATGCTGCCGCCTCAGTCGCTGGGTCCGGGCGAATCCTCGGCCCGCAGCTTCACCGTCTGGCGTCTCTCGCCGAAGCTCGCCGACGGCGGCGAAATCAAGATGACGTATCACGACGTCGGCACGAACACCTATGACGAGCTGCTCACACTGTCGATCGAGTCCTCCTCGCCCTGCATCGACGCGGTCTCCATCGAGCCGGTCGATCGTGAAGGCGTGTTGACGGTGTTCCTCGCGGGAGACAGCACCGTGACGGACCAGGCCAAGGCGCCTTGGTCGTCCTGGGGAGCGATGCTCGCGTCGCACTTCACACGCGACGTCGCGGTGGCGAACTTCGCCTCGTCGGGCCGGTCGCTCCGTAGCTTCAGGGCCGAGCGGAGGCTCGACAAGCTGCTCGAGCTTCTGCGACCGGGCGACTACGTCCTGATCCAGTTCGGCCACAACGATCAGAAGGAGAGCGGCGAGGGCATCGGGCCGTTCGAGAGCTACTCAGAAGACCTGGCCGACTACGTCCATTGTGTTCGGCGGGCCGGGGGCCACCCGGTGCTGGTCACGCCCATGGTCCGCCGCCGCTTCGACCGCGATGGGCATTTCTTCGGCACGCTCGAGGACTACGCCGAGGCGGTCCGGCGCGTCGCCTCGGCGGAGGATGTCCCGCTCATCGATCTCAACGCGATGAGCCGCAAGCTCGTCGAGGCCGCGGGGCCAGATGGATCGAAGCGGCTGTACGTCCACGTCGCGGCGGGGACGTATCCGGATCAAACGGAGGCGATCAAGGACGACACGCACTTCAGCGAGGCCGGCGGGGCCTCGCTCGCGGACCTGGTGGTCGACGGGATCAGAAGCGAGGTGCCGGGGCTGTCGCCCTTCCTGCGCCCATGAGCATCCTTGGCGACCTGAGGTTCATCGGAGTCGCACGGAATACGATCGCCGCGGCACGCAACCGGAGGTGACCTCCCATGGACGACGGGCTGCAACAACGTGTCGAGCAGATCGCCGCGTCGATCCCGATCACCGACATCCACACCCACCTCTATTCCCCGGCGTTCGGCGCCTCCCGCCCGGGCGATCCGGGGGGTGACCCGCTGCTGCTCTGGGGGATCGACGAGCTCCTCGCCTACCACTACTTCGTCGACGAGGTCTTCCGCGTGCTGCCCGCTCGCTCGGAGCCCGGCTCGCTTGGGCCCGCGCAGTTCTGGGCGATGCCGGTCGCCGACCGGGCCGACCTGGTCTGGCAGAAGCTGTTCGTCGAGCGGCCGCCCGTCAGCGAGGCCTGCGTCGGCGTCGTCGACGTGCTGACGGCGCTGGGCCTCGAGCCGGACGAGCCTGATCTGACCCGCTACCGCTCGTGGTTCGCCGCCCGGGACATCGACGCCCACATCGACGAGGTGATGCGGCTCGCGGGCGTCACCAAGCTCGTGATGACCAACGAGCCGTTCACCGACCTCGAACGATCGCGCTGGCTCGAGAACCCGCGCGTCGCCGACGATCCGCGCTTTGCCCCGGTCGTACGCGTGGACCCGATCGTCGAACGCTGGCCCGAGGCCTGCCGGAAGCTGGCGGCCTGGGGGTACGGCGTGGCGGACGACCTGTCCGGGGACACGATCGGCGAGGTCCGCCGGTTCCTGGATGAGTGGATCGAACGCGCCCGGCCCGAGTACCTCGCGTGCAGCCTCTCGCCGGGCTATCGGCACGAGCCCGACAGCGACGACCCCGCGTTGCACGACTTCGCCAGGCTCTTCGACGAATGCCTCGTCGCGACCGCCCGCGAGCACGGCCTGATGCTCGCCCTGATGATCGGCGCGAATCGGGGCATCCACCCCGAGATGCAGATCGCGGGTGACGGTTTGGGCAAGACCGACATCAACCAGCTCGTGTCGATCGCGCGCACACACCCGGACGTCACCTTCCTCGTCACCCTGCTGAGCCGGGAGGACCAGCACGAGCTCTGCGTCACGGCCCGGAAGTTCGCCAACATCTTGCCTTTCGGCTGCTGGTGGTACCTCAACACCACCTCGCAGATCCGCGAGATCACGAGGATGCGGCTCGAGCTGCTCGGCACGGCCTTCATCCCGCAGCACTCCGACGCCCGCGTGCTCGAGCAACTGATCTACAAGTGGCGGCAGTCGCGCCGGCTGATCGGCGAGTGCCTCGCCGAGCGCTACATCGAAGCCGAGCGGGCCGGCTTGAGCGTGAGCGATGCGGCGATCGAGGCCGACCTGGACCGGCTGCTGCGGGGGAACTACGCGGCACGGATTTCGGCCGGGGTGCATTGAATCGAACGGGAGCGGCTCGGGCGCGGATCCCGATGTGATTCATCGGATCAGGCGGGCGCTGGATGCATCGGCGCCTGGGTGTCCCCTGGGGAGCCCGTGATCGCATCATGGACACCCCGCCAGGAACAGCGCGATGAACAAGTTGATGTCCTGAAGATCAAACAGCCCATCGCCCGAGAGATCGGCGATCGCGTCGCCGCCCAGGAACCCGGATGTGAACGCATTGATATCCTGGAGATCGAGCACCTGGAATGGCTCGGCGATATCCGCTGCGTTGCAGGAATCGCACCCGTCGGGAATGCCGTCGCCGTCGGTGTCGATGTTGTCGTCAGATCCGGGGCAGATGTCGTTCTCGTCGCACACGCCGTCGCCGTCGCTGTCGGTGCAGATACCGACCTTGACGCCGAGCAACTCGTAGCTGATCGTCCAGTGCTGGTCGTCCGGGTAGACGACGCTGTCGAACGTGCCGTTGATGCCGGTGGAGCCGAGGACGAGAAATGACTGCCCCGGGGCTGCTACGAAGGCGCCGGAATAGGTCACCACGAGCGTGCCACCGAGCGAGGCCGAGTTGTTCGGCGCAACAAGAAGATCATGCGAGGCGTTGGCGGTCCCGCCGATATCGACCACGAGCGTCGAGCCCGGCTCCATCACGAGCCCACCCACGTCCAGCCGCCCAACCGGGTCGCCCGGATCAAGCGTGCCACCATCGTGGATGGTGACGGCGCCCGCGGCCGAGCCCTCGCCGGTGAGTGTGCCGCCATCGTTCACCTCGATGTCGCTCGATCCCGTCGCCGATCCCGTCGTGTTAGAGAGAAGAAGCGTGCCGCCGTCGACGGTCGTGTTGCCGGCAAAGGTGTTGTCGCCGGTCAGCTCGAGCGTGCCGGCGCCGACTTTGCGGATCGAGCCCGGGGTCGGCCCCCCGTCCGCGATGACCGATTCGATGACCGAACTGCCGCCGTTGCCTCCGATCGTGAGTGCCGGACCGCCTGCGGGATCTGAGAGCATGATCGAGTGGGTTGCTGTGACTCCGTCGCCCTCGACGATCCGATCGGCCGTGAGCGAACCGCCCAGCACGTTGAGCGAGCCGCGGCGGTAAAGAAACAGGTCGCCCGCGTTGACGGTCGCGCCTGAGAAGACTGAGAACTCAGCGCTGGCGCCATCGTCGCTGCCAACGTCGCCGACACGGATCCGGTCGGCGGCGATGCTCCCGTCGGACTGCGCATAGGCCACGGCGGTGCCGGCGCCAGAGGGGCCGACGTCAATCCGTGGCGTGGTGAGCAGCGAGCCTGCGCCGGTGACGGCGAGGGCCGAGTTGTTGGTGACGACCACGCGATTCGTGCCCGAGGTGGAGGTGAGCGTGACGTGGGCGCCGGTCCGGACTCGCGCTATGCCACCTGAGTGGGCATAGAGAACGTTTGTACCGCTCCCGGTGATGGCGAGATCTCCCCCGCCAAAGTTCAGGGAGCCGGCGTTGACCTCCGCGTTCCCGATCATGCCGCCGCCGTTGAGATTTGTATCGCCGGTGCCGGCGTTCCAGACCAGCGACGGGCTGTGCACCGCGCCGGCGAGGGTCCAACTACCCGATCCGAGCTTCTTAGCCGTGGCGCTGACAGCGCTGACCAGGTCGCCCGAGAGCGTGGTGTTGATGGTGCTGGTGGTAACGAGCTGGACGCCATCGAGATCGATCTTGCCCGTCCCGCCGATGGGTCCAATCGGGAACGTCTGATTGAGCAGCCAGGCGAGATAGAGCCCACTGTCGTAGTTGACGGTGACGCGGGCGTTCTGGAGGGCGAGGCGGTTGCGAATGTCGAAGTAGCCATCGTTGATGGTGAGGTGGCCCGAGTAGGTATTCTCCCCATAGAGCGCGGCGATTTCGCGCCCGATTGCGGGCGCGTAGGTGACCTCGGTCGTGATGTCGCCCGAGCCCCCCAGTTGCCCGTTGATCTCGAGGTAATGCACCCGGCCCGCCCGCCAGAGGCAGTCGCCCTCGATGTCGAGGTTGATGTCGAATGTGTGCTTGCCGGCGGCGGGAACGATCAGCTGTCTGTCAAACAGGATGTCTCCGTACACGCGGAGCGTTCCGTTCGCTGAAGTGCTGGAACGGAAGACCATGTCGTCGGTCATGTTGACGAGGTCAAGATTTCGGACGTCGAACGTCCCGCCGCGCAGGTCGACATCCAGGTCGTTCGCTCCGACGTAGTTGTAGTCAAAGATGGCGTTGTCGTTCGAAGAGTTGGGCCAGCCGGAAGGACCAGTCCAGTTGGGTCCGTTATCCCAGTTGTTGTTCTGGCTGCCGTCCCAGTAGTAGTCGTTCTGGGCGGAGGCGGGCGACGCGCCCAGGGTGAGAACGAGCACGCCTACGGCCGATGGGTGGATCTTCATCGTGTTGTCTCCGAGTTGGGGTTCCAGGACAGGTGCATCTGACAAGACGGCGTGTACTCATGCCGAGGCGGGCGGTGTCCCGCGGTTTGCAAGATGCGGCACACGGTCTCGCCCCTCTGACATGCCCGTCTCACGGGCAGCCGGCGTTGAAGCTGTTGATGAACTCGTTGATGTCCTGGAGATCGAGCAGCCCGTCGCCGTTCAGGTCGGCGAGGCAGTCGGGCGTGCAGTCGGTGTAGACGACGAGCCCGGCGTCGACGCTCGTCTCGGTGCGGACGCCGTCGGAGACGACGCAGTGGTAGAGACCCTCCTGGTCGGTGCTGTCGTCGACGTGGACGATCAGCAGGGGGCTGGCCGTGCCGGAGTGATGAGCGTCGTCTCCGAGCGGCGTCCCGTTGAAGTACCACCGGTAGCTCGTGGCGTCCGGTGCGTCCACAGAGATGAACACGCTCTGAAACGCGCCGCCGACCGCCGAGGAGGGCTGCTGCTCGATGAGCGGCTCGTCCTGCCCATACTCGTAGGCCCCGAGGTCGAGGTAGCCGATCGTGCCGACGCCCAGGTTGGGCATCGTCGCGTCGTCGATGTAGCGGGCCCCGCCCGCGGCGTCGAGCCCGACGCCGTAGGTGGTGTGGTACGCGTCGAAGCCGCCCGAGTCGATCGCGGGCGAGCCGGCCTGGAGGGAGAGGTCGTCGTTCGCGGCGTCGGTGAACATCGGATCGACATCGAGGTTGCCCGTGCCGTTGCCGCTCCACCCGCCCTGGACGATGGAGTGGTTGACCGTCAGGAAAGAACCGCTGTTGCCCGCAACCGAGATCGGGTCCACGCCCGTGTCATCCCAGAAGATGCAGTTGGTGAGCGTGGTTGACATTGAGTTCGCGGCGAAGAGCACCGAGGATCCCTCCGTCGCGGTGCTGGCGGCGAACGAGCAGTTGAGCAACGCCAGCCCGGGCGCCTTCAGGTAGACCGCTCCGCCAATACCAGCGCTGTTCCCGATGAACACGCAGTTGGCTATGAACGAGCCTCCCAGCCCTCGGAATGCCACGGCTCCACCGAGATCACCCGAGTTCCCGATGAAGAGGCAGTCGGTCACCCGGGCGATCTGGTTCGCTGAGGTGGCCAGGGCTCCGGAGCATAAGGAAACTGCGGGGGTCGAGTTGTTCCGGAAGACGCACCCGTCGATCGTCAGCGTCCCCGTCTGATCGCCACCGACGAACAACGCGGATTTGTCCACTGTTGCCGCGTGGTTCTCGATCACCGAATCGGTGAAGACGACCGCCCCGACCCCAAAATCGCACAGAATCCCCGCGCCGTTCTGCCCGGTGTTCCCGTCGAAGGTGCACCCGTCGACCGTCACCCCATCGTCGCACTGGAAAGAAGACATGGCGCCGGCGCTGCCGCCCGGGGCGTCGTTGAGGCGGACGGTGCACCCCGTGAGCGTCAGCCCGCCCTGGTAGACGAACAGCCCGCCGCCCAGAAAAGCGCTGTTGTGCTCGATCACGCAGTCTCGGATGGTGGGCGTGGCGCCGTAGATCCAGACGCCGCCCCCGACCCCGTGTCCGCTCGAGCCGATCGTGGCCGTATCGCCCGTGCCGCCGGTGAGCGTGAATCCCTCGAGCACGCTGTCGGCCCCCTCGCCGTTGTCGAAGCGGACGACGGGGAGGCCGTCGCCCGGGTCGGCGACGGAGGTGGCGTCGAGAATCGTCACGTCCGCCCCGCCCGACGACCGTACCGTGATCGCCTTGCCAGCGAAGTCGATGATCTCGGCGTACGTCCCCGGCGCGACGACGACCTCGTCGCCGGTGACAGCCGCGTTGATCCCCGCCTGGATGAAGGGCTGGTCGGCGGGCACATTGATGATCGCGGCCGACGCCAAGCCGGCACAGAATGTGAGAACGAGGCAGGATGTCGGGACGATGATCGGGGGGCGCATGAGCGGACTCCTTCGCGCGTTGGCTTCGGGCACCCCGATCACGGCATCGACGCGGGCAACCCGTCACCGAATACGCTAAGACCTCTGAAAAAGGCCCGTGTTCGGGTATCCTGGGAGCCGGATCACCGATTTGACCGAGACCAGCCGGAGCATTCCGGCGAATAGAGTGGTCAGGTGCCTGAAGGGGAGCCCAATCCCGGTGTCCCGGCGTTGTCTCCAACGGAGGCCACGCTGCTGGTGCACCGGATCCGCGAGGGCGATCCCGACGCCGCCGAGGCGTTGCTGCCGCTCGTCTACGAACAGCTCCGCGCGACCGCCGGCAGCTACTTCCGGGCCCAACGGGCCGACCATACGCTCCAGCCCACCGCACTCGTCCACGAGGCCTATCTCAAGCTCGTCCGCGCCCCGGACAACGACTGGGAGGGGCGGGCCCATTTCTGCGCCGTCGCGGCGAAGGCGATGAAGCAGATTCTGAGCGATCACGCCCGATCGAAGCGGGCCGCGAAGCGGGGCGGGCCGCGCGGCCCGGCGGGGCGGGTCGCGGTGACATCTGTCGAGTCGCCATCCAGCCACGCGGCGATCGATCTGCTCGCCCTCGACGAGGCGCTCGATGAACTCGCCGCCATCGACGGGCAGGGGGCCGAGGTGGTCCACCTCCGCTTCTTCGGCGGGCTGAGCAACGAGGACGCGGCGCGCGTGCTGGGCGTTTCGCTCTCGACGGTCGAGCGATCGTGGCGCCGCTGCCGGGCCTGGCTAAGAAGCCGGCTGGGAGACCCTGGCGCCACGGAGTCGGCACAGGGGGCGACGGGGTGACAAGGTCGACGTCGCGCCGGGCGATGGAACTCTTCGATGAGGTGTGCGACCTTCCGCGTGACGACCGGATCGGAGCGCTCGACAGGCTCTGCGCGGGCGACGGCCCGTTGCGGGCCGAACTCGAACGGATGCTCGATGCCGACTCCGGCGGACTCGGCCCCGCGGGCCTCGACCCGGGCGAGGGCGCGGGGCTGATCGCGGCCGAGCTTTTCGTCGATGGGGGCTCGGCGCCTCCTGACCAGATCGGGCGCTACCGCATCATCCGCGAGATTGCCCGCGGCGGCATGGGCATCGTCTACGAGGCCGAGCAGGACGCACCACGGCGCCGCGTGGCGCTCAAGGTCATCCGCGAGGGCTTCGGTTCGGTCGATATACGACGCCGCTTCCGTCGCGAGGTCGAGCTGATCGGGCGGCTCCAGCACCCGGGCGTCGCGTCGATCTACGAGGCGGGGTCGGCCCGCATCGGGCACACCGACTATCCCTATTTCGCGATGGAGTTTGTCGAGGGCCGCCGCCTCGACGAGCACGCCCACGAACAACGCCTCGGCACGCGGGACCGCGTCGAGCTCATGGTCTCCGTCTGCGAAGCCGTACAGCACGCCCACCAGAAGGGCATTCTCCACCGCGATCTGAAGATGGCCAATGTGCTCGTCCGCAGCGGGGGCGGGGCCGCGGTCGGTCAGCCGGTCGTGCTCGACTTCGGCATCGCGTGTGTGGAGAGCGCGGGCGAGGACGCGGCCGAGCCACGCACGCAGGCCGGCCAGTTCGTTGGCACTCTCGACGCGATGAGCCCCGAGCAGATCTCGGGCCCTTCCGAACAACTCGACACGCGCTGTGATGTCTATGGCTTGGGTGTGATGCTCTTTACGCTCCTCACCGGAAGGCCCCCGCTCGACCTCGCCGGCCTCCCGCTGACCGAGGCGTGCCGCGTGATCCGCGAGGTCGTGCCCCCCTCGCTTAGCTCGGCCGATCTGGCGCTGCGGGGCGACCTCGAACCGATCGTCGCCAAGTGCCTTGAGAAGGACCGCGAACGCCGCTATGGCACAGCGGGCGAACTCGCCACCGACCTGCGACGCTTCCTCCGGAATGAGCCCGTCGCGGCGCGGCCCGCGACGACCATCTACCAGATCCGCCGCTTCGCGCGGCGCAATCGGGCCTTGGTCACCGGTGCGGTGCTCGCCGCGGCGGCGTTGCTGCTGGGCACAACGGTCGCGGCCTGGTACGCCGTGGGCGAGCACCGGGCCAATCTGGTCTCTCACGAGATGCTGGCGCGGGCGAACCTCTCCGCCGCCGCCGCCGCGCTGCGCGCCAACGACATCGAGACCGCCGAGCGCCACCTCAACGCGACGCCTCTCGAGCGGCGAGACTGGGCCTGGCGTCACCTCGCCAGCCGGCTTGACCAGAGCCTGGCGTCGGCGCCGATCGGAGACGGCGAGCCGGCCCCCGGCGTGAACGACTACCAGCGTGGGAGCGTGTCCATCTGGTTCGCGCTGGACGGCGAGCCTGTCTACACGGCGCGGATTGCCCGCGTGGGCGACACCCGAAGACTGCTCGTGGAGGGGCGCGATCCTCGCACGCTCGAGTGCAAGTCGCACTGGACTCTTGACGGGGCCTCCTTCATGCTGCCGGACCTTCGCGGAGATCGCCTGCTCGTCGGCGAGCGGGACGGGCGCCTTGCCGAGCGGGATGCGAAATCCGGTGCCGTCCTCGCGGGATTCGATTCTCCAGGTGAGATGCCGGACCGTGTCTGGATCAACGGCGATTCGCCGGGCTTGGCCGCCCTCGAGCCCGTGCTGGATGAGTGCACCAAACCAGATTCCGGCGTGCGTGTGCACGCCACTGTCGACTCCGCCACCGGCCACGTCATCTACCAATACCGCAGCGACGTGTGGATGGAACAACTCGGCGACAGGAGCCGGATCAATCTCCCCCCGCACCCCGAGGGTTTCGGCTGGGCCGCCTTCTCGTCCGACGGGCGGAGCGTCTTCACCGGGGGGAATGACCGACGCCTGATGCGCATCGATCTGAACGGGGGCGCTCGCATCGCCTGGACGCGCGACAACGCCCATACAGACGCGATCCTCGCGGGGGCCGTTGCTCCGGATGGCGCCTACATCGCGACCGGCGGGCAGGACGGAGTTTTCAGGTTCTGGGACACCCCCGAGGGCAAGCCACTCGGCGCGTGGATTGGGCACCGCAAGCCGATCCTCGCCGTCGCGGTGTCGCCCGACGGTGGCTCGATCGTCAGCGCCAGCGCCGACAGGGTCTATCGCTGGTCGGTCGACTTCCGATCGCCGCCGAACGTCCTCTGGCGGCACGACTGGTTTGTTCAGCATCTCGCCATGAGCCCCGACGGTTCGCTGCTCGCGGCCGCGGGGCGAGGGGCGATCGCCGTCTTCGATGTGTCCACGGGGCTCAAGCTCGCCGAGTACCCCGACATCGACGCCAACGCAAACATCCTCACGTTCGCGTTCAGCCCCGACGGCCGCGGCCTGCTGCTGTGGAGCAGAATCAACAAGGGGCGGTACATCGATCTCATGGCCGGGCAGGTCCGGGCGTGGCCTCGGTTCGACCCACCCGCGATGGATCCGCGTTACGCCGAGATCTCGCTCACCAACGCTGTATGGGAAGACCCGATTGAACGCTTTGCGCTCGAGTCGGCGACGTCCCCCAGCGGCCTCGTCGATGTACCGAGCAGGACATTCGTGCTCGTCTCACCCCCGGAACGCACGCTCCGGGTTTTTCGGGGCGAGGGCATCGCCGGGGCCTGGCCGATCGACCTGCCCTTGCGGTTCCCGCTCGCGTTCATCGACACCGGACCCAGCGTCGTCGTCGCGACGCAGGACGACCGCGCCCTCATGT
Organism: Phycisphaeraceae bacterium; assembly: GCA_023898685.1. Taxonomy (GTDB): domain Bacteria; phylum Planctomycetota; class Phycisphaerae; order Phycisphaerales; family UBA1924; genus UBA1926. The sequence goes on along the minus strand of CP060234.1, from coordinate 615,752 downwards.
TCAACGTCGGCACGGGAAAGGTCGTTGGCTCGTTCGATGGACACACCGGCACCGTGACCGCCGCCGCCGTCCTCGAACCCGGCCGGCTGCTGGTCACCGGCTCCGAGGACCGCACCATCCGTCTCTGGGACATCCCGCACCGCCGCGAGCTCGCGGAGTTGCGGGGCCATCTCGACACCGTTCGCGCCATCGCCGTCGCGCCGAACGGCAAGACGTTCTTCTCCGCTTCCGACGACTACACGGTGCGCCGATGGAGCACGCTCTCCGACGCCGAGCTCGCCCGGGAGCGAGTCGCGCATGCCCTAGCCTCCGACAGGCTCAGGCCAGAGGTCGACGCGATACTCGCCGACGACCCCGACGCGGCGCACGCGGCGGATCGGCTTGCCGCCCTGGCCGACCTCACGGCGCGCGAAAAGGCGATCGGATTTCAACTGCTGATTCAGCGCGCCGCCGAGAGGGTGCCTTCGCGACGGGAGCAGAATCGGCTCCACGAGAGCGCCTTCGACAGGCCTTGATCCTCATTGATCCAGGCGGGGGCTGTCAGAACGACTGAACCGGATGATGGGGGCTTGCCAACTACCTGTGCGAGATTGTCTCGGCTTCAAGCCCGCTCGGCGAGCATCAGCGCCCGACTCATGACAGCACCTCGAACCACGCCTTGATCTTCTGAGCCATCAGCTTGCGACGTTCGGCCAGGAACTCGTCGTACTCGCCGATCTCGCCGTCGACCATGCCGGCCGGCACGCAATTGGCCTCCAGGTTGGCCTTCATCTCCTCCAGATCGTTGATCGCCCCGTACTTCAGCGGACCGCCGTTGCACTGATCGGCGAGCTCGGCGAAGTAGGCCTTGGGGTCACGATCGCTGATGGCGATGTTGATCTCGCTCTGGGCGATGACAAAGTTGGCGATCTGGTAGTATTGGCCCCGCGAGTACTTGAGCCGCTTGAGATGCTTCCGCGGATAGAGGTGGTGCCGATCGCCGCGGTTGAGCAGCAGGTCCCGCACGGTGATGTCGCGGGAGAGGAAGCCCCGGTCGCCGAGGCGGGCCTGGGCGGCCTGATAGGCAAGGAAGTAGGGGCTCGTCGCCGCGGACGTGTCCATGAGTTGCGGCAGCATGCCTGTCCAGAATGTATCAGGCAGTTCGTTCTCGATCACCGTGTCGGCGTAGGCCGCGAGGCCGCGGGATTCGATCTGGCGGATATCAAAGTCGAACGCCGTCTCTGGGCTGCCCGAATAGCGGCGGGTGAGGATCGACATCGCGTACCAGCGGCGGACGACCCGCTCGACCTCGGCGGCGGGCAGGTTCTCGGCCCGGCCGCGGAGGTAGAGAATGTACGCAAAGTTCACCGCGTTGCGGCTGCGGATCAGGGTGCTCGTGAGGAAGCCCGCCGACCGGACGATCATGGTCAGCCGCTCGAAGTGCGTCTGATTCATGAAGCGGTTGACGCCGTTCTTGAGCTTGGCGAACGACTCCTCGGCGATGCTCTCCTCGTACTGCTTGGTCTCGAAGTTGCGGCCCGAGAGCAGGGCGACGAGGTCCTGGAGCTTCCCGCGGCCGAACTCGGAGGTGAATGCGACCCGGAGCATGTCGGTGTAGGTGGGGTCGTAGAGATCATCGTTGACGTCCCTGAGCCACTTCATCCGCGGCAGGAACTCGGAGGCCGCGAAGCGTTTGTCGTTCTTCTCGATCCGCGAGAACGAATCCGGGGCAACGGCGAGGTGGCAGAAGTAGTCGATGGCCTTGCGAAGCTCGTTGCCGCCGAAGGTCTCGTTGACCGCGATCTTGGACATGGCGAAGTCGGCCTGGGAGAGCTCGGCGCCCGCGGAGTTGACGCGGATGAAGATCTCCGTGACGGTCTCGATGTCGAGGTCGTCGGAAAGCTCTATCAGGCCGACGTGGTTGTTGATGATCTTCCGGAGCCTCTCCAGCACGAGCGACACCCGCTTGCGATCCGCGAGAGGGTTCTTCTCGGTGTAGGTGTCGGTCAGCTCCGTCAGGCTCGCGTCCGGCGCGAACACGGACGCAACGTCGTCAATCCACTGGGTGTCCTTCACTATCGCCGGGTTGCGAACCTCGAACTTCTCCTCGATCGGGTGGAAGGCGATGCGCATGCGGACGGTCTTGTAGCTCTTGGTGACGACCTCCATCCCGAGCAGCGCGGCCATGAGGGCTGTAACCCGCTGCTGCCCATCGATGAGAATCCGCTTGCCGGCGGATGAAGTGCCGTCCTTGAGCTTGACGGTGGGGTTCCGCCACGCGATGAGATAGCCGACGGGATAGCCCTGATACAGCGAGTCGAGCAGGTTGCGGACCTTCGTGGCTTCCCATACGAACGGCCGCTGGATCTCGGGGATGGCGATCTCGCCCGATTTCACCCACGTGAGGAGGGTCTCGATCGGATGCGGCGTGACCGAGTAGCGTTGCGTGGCCATGGATCAGTGCACCTCCTCGCCGATGTCCTCTTCAAGCCGCTTGCGGTCTCGCTTTCGGTGGCGAGGGTGAAGTGCTCGTCCGTCTCCTCATAGCTCTCCTTGTTGAGTCGACGGAAGAGCTCCTCAAAGTTGTCCCCGCCCTACGGATGTCAATGGCCGGCCACTCCAACGCATCGAGACGAGTGTATCGGGACTCGACGGTCATCGACCGGTACATCCACACCTGCGGCCGCGAGCATCGCCTGCGGCTTTCGAGGCCGCGTCGTCCGTGCCACAGACCACAAACGCTGAGTCCAGCCGCGACGCCCCGCCTGACACCAAGGCGACGCACAGCATCGCCCATGACTGGGACGAAGGAGCGCGTGCAACGGAGCGACGACAGACGCGATAGAAAGGCGCTTCTGGCGCAATGGCAGCGCAATCGGAATCAGCGAGTTCCGCCCGCGACCAGAAACCGATTGCCATCAAACACTTCTGGCGCGACGCAAAGAAAGCGGAGAGGGGGGGATTCGAACCCCCGATGAACACGAAGTCCATACCGGATTTCGAATCCGGCGCATTCAACCGCTCTGCCACCTCTCCGGTTGTGCGGCCGCAAGTTTAGGCCGGCCGAGACAGGATCGCTACGCGTATGGGCCACACTCAGGTTCGGCGACGCTCGACCCGGGGCCGGGCCGAGCGGCTCGACGGCCGTGTTGGGATGCTCGGGCCGTCAGTGCAACGGCCAGGTGCGGTCACTGGGTCGGACGACCCAGCAAACCGACCAGCGCCGACGCGACCTCCTCGGGCTCGGCCATCCGCCCCACGCCCACCCGCCGGCAGGCCTGCCAGCCTTCGCCCGGGCCCACGAACGCGAATCCGTCGCCCCGCAGCGTCTCGACGTTCCGCTGTGTCGAGGGCTGTGACCACATTGTCGCATTCATCGCGGGCGCCAGCAGAACCGGGGCCTTCGCCCGATCCACCGCGCTGATCAGAAGCGAGACAATGTCATCGGCTCGTCCCGTCGCGAGCCGGGCCAGGCAGTCCATCGTGCACGGCGCAACGATCACCGCGTCGGCCGCGGATGCCAGCGAGATGTGCTGCGGATCCTGCGACTCGATGTGCTCCCAAGGGCTCGTGTACACGGGCCGACCCGAGAGCGCCTGAAATGTGAGCGGAGTCACAAACCGTGTCGCGGCCTCGGTCATGGCGACCGAGACCTCTGCCCCGGCCTGGGCCAGCCGGCTGATGATCGTGGCCGCCTTGTACGCCGCGATCCCGCCTGACACGCACACGAGCACCCGCCGCCCCGATACCCGATCGGCGAGGACCGCTGGATCAAGGGTCGTGCCATCGGGGGGTTGTATCGCCATGCTTCCTGGTCACGAGCGTAGACGGCCGTCGAATCGCCCTGCCTGACTGCGGCGAGGCGAGTACCGGTCTACAGCAGTGCTTCGTTCTGATCGAACGATCCCGCACCAGCGTCAGCGCCGACGAACTGGAGCGTGATCAGGTCCTGGCGGATTTCCTCGATGACCACTTCGAGGTCAGACCGGCCGCCGCGGTCGATCAGCGGCCGCTCGCCATCGAGCAGCTGCTGAAGCCGGCGCTGAATCAGCGCACAGAGCTTGAATCGGCCGCCGGACTTCGTGACCAATTGATCGTCCTTCAATGCCTCGATCATGGTTTCCCCGATATACTTGGATCACCTTGGGCGTTCGCCGAACGCGGAGCCGGAACCTTAGCGCCGCGTGATCGCGTCGTCCATGCGCACTATCTCCGCCGGAACACCTTCCACCGCGGGATCATAGCCCGGACCGGGGCCCGTTTCCTCACAAAGACCGATCGACATGGCACGTCTATTCAACCCCAACGACCGCGTCCGCCACGCCGGCAAGCCCGAGTGGGGCACCGGCATCGTCCTCACGGCTCAGAATATCTCGCACGAGGGCAAGCCGTGCCAGCGGCTGACCGTCCGGTTCGACCAGGCGGGCAAGAAGACGGTTTCCACAGCATTCGCGGACCTCAGGCCGCTGGGCAACCCGGCGAAAGAGCAGCCGGTCGCGACCCCGGAAAAGACCCCGGCTCGCAAGCCCACGGCCGCGCCCGTCTCAGCGCCTGAGCCGCCCCCCAACGAGGAATCGCTTTCGTCTGAGGAAATCCGGGCCCGGCTTGTCGCGTTGCCCGAGGAGATATCGGACCCATTCCGCAAGGTCGAGGAGCGGCTGCAGGAGACGCTGAGCCTTTATAGATACGACCCGGAGAGCCGGGCCCTGCTCGACTGGGCCACCGCCCAGACCGGCCTTCGCGACACGCTCTCCGTGCTGAGCCGGCACGAGCTCGAGCAGCAGTTCGGGGTTTTCCGTATCGGACTCGACCGCCACCTCAGGGATCTGCTCGCCGAAGCGAAGCGGGCGGGCGTCGACGCAGCCCGCTGTCTCGCCGCCGCCCCGGCCGCGGCTCAACAGGCGCTGCGGCGGATCAACCACGGGCGTTGACCCGAGGCAACACGCCGCGTGTCCCGCCGAGGCGGTGCCGCCACCCTCCTCCGCACGACCGAGCGGGTGATCCCGACCCAGGGCACGCGAACGCGGTTCTTATCCGGACGGCCCGCATTGGGCCGGTGTTTGGCACGCGGCCCGGCCCGCTGGCCCGCGTGTTGTTTCCCCATTCCCGTCCACACAACCACAAACACGCAAGACGGGAGCGGACCATGAACGAGCAGGATTTCAAGAGCAAGATGACCGAGCTTCTCGGCCAGATCAACGAGCTTCCCCCGGAAGAGCGCCCCAAGCTCGAGAAGCTCGCCAAGGAGACCCAGCACCGCCACGAGCGGATGAAGAAGACGCTGGGCGAGCTCCAGGAGTCGCTCGATCAGCTCCGCCTCACCGTCAAGTACCTGGTGTTCGATCTCGAGGCCACCCGTCGCGAGAACACGTACCTCCGCAAGCTGATCGACTCGCAGGGCAACGACTGATCCTCCTTCGGGCTCGTCGCCCGTCTCCACCGCGGCCCGGGGATCTTCCCCCGAAACCCGGCCAGCGGATCATCGCGTGCGAGCCGGCCCGCTTCGGCGGGCCGGTTCGTTTTTTGGATTGGCAGACCGGTCAGTCCTGGCGCATTTCCAACATCCGGCACGTGCCGAATAACCCGCCCGCGACCTTGCCCGGATGGGCCTGGATCTTCACCTCGACCGAATCCTTGCCCCGCGTTAGCTCTTCGGGGATCCGGTAGAGCACGGTGAAGAACTCCCCGGGCTTGTTGTTCGCGAGCACCTGCGAGGCGATCACCTGCCCGTCGATCTCGATATCGAACTCACGCCCACCGCCGTCGCCACCCCAGTACTGGCACTGCAGGCCCATCGGCGTGTCGCCCTTCACCTTCATGTCGAAGGTAAACCAGCCGCCGTCGAAGGCGTCGCGCCACTTCTTGCCCCAGTTCTGCCCGGCGCGTGTCTTCTCGCCCCGCACATTGTGGTCGCGCTCGGGCTGCATCTCGCCCATGCGGATCGAGTCGATCGTCCGCGCGTCGAGTTCCGCCAGGGCCCGGGCCTTCGCCGCGATCTCGTTGGCGCGGGCACTCCATGCTTCCGTATCGAGGATTGTCTGGTAGACCGAGTACCGCGCCTTGTAGATCCCGAAGAGCGGTCGCAGGCGCAGGTCGCGTCGCGAGCCCAGATCGTCATAGTCGATCGACCGCTCGACACCCTTCGCGACGAAGTGCAGGGGCTTGCCTTCGACGGGCTCGAGCGCCGCGACCACTTCGTCGGGCGATCCGACGATCACCGGGGGCTCGACGCCTTCCTCGACCTCGGCCGCCAGCAGCAGGGGGCCGAAGAAAAACGCGCCGAGGTTCGAGGAATCGGGCGTCGGCTCGTAGCGCAGGTGCATCGGGAGCCGCACGCGGATCTCGTCGGCGTCGTTCCACGTCCGTCTGACGGTCAGGTAGGACGAGGGCGACGAGTCGGGCTGCGCTGTCCCGTTGACCCAGACCCGCATGCCGTTCGCCGCCCACGCCGGGTGGCGCAGCCGGACGCTCATCTCGACCGGCCTGTCGGCGTGGATGGTGATCGTCGACTCATCGGCGAACGGGAAGTCGGTGTTCTGCTCGATTCGCACGCCCCGTTCAGCCCAGTCGAGCGTCGTCGGCAGGTAGAGATTGACGACCAGGTCCTCGCCCCGGTCGGTTTCCTCGCGCGCATACACCGCCGCCCCGTACTTGACGTGGTTCTCCATGCCCGAGTCGTGGCAGCAGCTCCAGGTGTCGAACGGCGTGCTAAAGGTCTTGTGTGTGCCCGGGTCGAGGTACCCGAAGTACATCATCATCCCCGTCTCGGGGTTCTGCTGGGCGAGGATGTGGTTGTAGAGGGCCCGCTCGTAGTAGTCCATATACGCGGGTGACGGGTCCCACGCGTAGAGGTGTTGCGTGAGCTTGAGCATGTTGTAGGTGTTGCACGTCTCGGTCGTGTTGACGAGCTGGTCGGCGAACTCATCGGGTGGGCCGAAGTGCTCATTGGTGCTGTTGCCCCCATTCGCGTACGTGTAGTTGCGCGCGACGTCGTCCCAGAAGAACGACGCGATCTCGCGTGACCCGGGGTCCCCGGTCACCTCGAAAAGGCGGGCCTGCCCGACGATCTTGGGAATCTGCGTGTTCGCGTGCAGGCCGTGCAGCCTGTCGTCGCCCCGGGCGAGCGGGTCGAGCACCGCCTCGTGGTAGAACACGCGGCGCGCCAGATCGAGGTAGCGCCGGTCGCTCGTCATCGCGTAGACATCCGCGAGCACCTCGTTCATTCCGCCCTGCTCGCAGGCGAGCATCTTCTGGATCTGCTCGTGCGTCAGGTGGTCGGTCGTGTCGAACACCCAGTCGGCCATGCGGATCAGGGCGGCGCGGGCGGGCACGATGTGGCAGAGCAGGTAGGCGTCGCGCAGCCCCGCCATGATCTTGTGCATCGTGTACCAGGGCACCCAGCCCCCGTTGAGGTCGAACCCGGCCGAGCGGATCTCGCCCCGGCTCACCTCGTCGAAGATCCGCTTGCCATCGGGGATCGCCGCGGCATAGCCGCTGCCGTTGGCGTTCTGGCACGCGATGATCTCGTTGACGATGTACTCGGCGCGACCCTTGAACGCCTTCTGCCCCGTGCTTTCGTACGCGATCGAGCAGGCGGTGAGATAGTGCCCCAGCGAGTGGCCCGCGATGCCCATCGACTCCCACCCGCCGTACACCTCGCCCTTGGGTTCGAGTCCCGCGGTCTTGCGGAACCCAGAGAGCAGACGGTCGGGGTCGACCGTGAGCAGATAGGTGGCGTCGAGGTCCTGCGCGTGCCGGAACGGCCCGCCAGTCACGCGGACCTGCGAGAGGTCGAACGGCCTGATCTTTGTGTCGATGGCGGGGGGCACGGCCCAGATGCCTTCGCCCTGGGCTGAGGTCGATCGAGCCGGGAGAATCGAGCAGGCGAGCGCCATGCCGACCATCATGCGGCGGAAGGGGCGATGCAGGGACGAGCGCCGGGTGTGCGTGCTGGTGGTCATGCAGAGAATCCCAATCCGGGCGGCGATGGAAGACAGGCCGCTCGCCTTGCCTCTGGTCCCGGCGCTGGTCACGCGCCGAGCAGGATTTCGATCGTGCGCTGGTCGAGCGCTTCATATGGCAGCGGGCGGGAGGCCAACGCAGCACGATCGAACGCCCGCCCGTGCAACTCAGCCGCGATGCCCGGCGAGTACGTTCTCGGCGCTCCGCCCTTGCCCAACAGCCCACCCTGCGGCATCGACGCGAGGAACTCCTTGATCTTCGCGTCTGCGTTCCAACGCTTCGCCGCGTCCTTGAGCATCAGGTAGGTCCGCATCGAGCCGCGGGCGAACTCGATCACGTCGGCCCGGTCGCTTGTGCGGTAGGCGTGGCTGTCGAAGTGCCGGTAGCCCGAGTAGCCGTGGTCCTCGAGAAGCTTGACGAGGAAGAATGCCGCCTTGGGGCTCTCCGATCCGAACCGGAAGTCCTGGTCGTACCGCCCGTAGGCCTGGTCGTTCAGGTCGATGTGGAAGAGCTTGCCGGCCCAGAGCGTCATCGCGACGGCGTGGGTGAAGTTGAGCCCCGCCATGTGCTCGTGGGCCACCTCGGGGTTCACGCCCACCATGTCGGGATGCTCGAGCGAGGCGATGAATGCGAGGCAGTGCCCGATCGTGGGCAGAAAGATGTGCCCCCGCGGCTCGTTGGGCTTGGGCTCGAGCGCGAAGCGGAAGTTGTACCCCTTCTCGGCGTTGTAGCCGCAGAGGAAGTTCACCGCGTCGCGGTATCGGTTGAGCGACTCGACCGGGTCCTTTGCCGCGTCGGTCTCGCAGCCTTCGCGCCCGCCCCACATCACGTAGACGTCGGCCCCGAACTCGGCTCCGAGGTCCATCGCGTGCATTGTCTTGTGCACCGCATACGCGCGCACGTCGGCGTCGTTGCTCGTGAACGCGCCGTCCTTGAACACCGGATCGCCGAACAGGTTGGTCGTCGCCATGCACACGCGGAGCCCCGTGCGCTCGAGCGCCGCGGCGAAGTCCTTCTTGATCGTCGCGGCCTCCGCCTGGGTCGCGTCGATCGGCACGAGGTCGTTGTCGTGGAAGTTGACCCCCAACGCGCCCCCCGCCTCGTCCAGCAGCTCGACGATCTCCGCCGGGGCGAGCCCCGCGCGGGTCGGCTCGCCGAACGGGTCACGCCCGGGGTTGCCGACGGTCCAGAGGCCAAAGGTGAATTTGTCGTCGGGGGTGGGCAGGAACGCCATCGGTGCCTCTCCTGTGAATCGTGTCAGCGGTCGGCCTCGCCCCGATCGATCGCCGCGAGCGACGCCGAGGCTGGGTGGAGATCGTGGTACAGCCGGTCGTACACCGCGCGGGCCTTGAGCAGCGCCGGCGCCGGGTCGGGCTCGGCCGGCTCGCCGAGGCGTACCCAGGCGCGCGCCAGCGAAGCGATGTCGTCGAACGCCCCGACGCCATGCGCCCCCATCGCCGCGGCTCCGAGCGCCGATCCCTCGTCGGCCTCGAACGGCACGACCAGAGAGCCGAACGCATCGGCGAGAATCCGCCGCCAGACGGCGCTCTTCGCCCCGCCCCCGGTCACGAGCACCCGCTCGGCCGGTCCGCACGCCTCGCGCACGATGTCCATGATCTGCGCCAGCCCGAACGCGACCCCCTCGAGCACCGCGCGCACGAGGTGGGCCCTCGTGTGCGACCGCGTCAGCCCGATCCACCCGCCCCGCGCCTCGGGGTCGGGGATTGGGCAACGCTCGCCCGTGAGGTAGGGCAGGAAGATAAGCCCCTCGCAACCGGGGGCAATCTCGCCCGCCCCGCCTAGCAGCGTCTCGAACGACTCGCCCGGCGCGAGCACGCCCCGGGCCCATTCCAGGCTGCCCGCGGCGCTGAGCATGCACCCGCTGAGCATCCACTTGCCGGCCCGCCCGCCTCGCCCGGTCGCATCGCAGAACAGGTTGAGCCGGCCCGGCGTCTCGCCGGCGAGGTCGGGTGTGTGCGTCTCGCTCGGGGCGAGCACCACGCCGCTCGTGCCGACGATCGCCAATGCCTCGCCCGGGTCGACCACACCCGCCCCGATCGCGGCCGCCTGATTGTCGCCCGATCCGATCGCCAGCGGCGTGCCCTCGGGGAGCCAGGTCTGCGAGGCCGCCCACGCGGTGACCTGCCCGATGATCGTGCCCGCCTCGACCGCGTCCGGCAGGATCTCGCGATCGACGCCGAGCGCCGCCAGCGTGCGCGCATTCCACGCCCTCGCCTCGTTGTCGAAGAGCATCGTGCCGGAGCCCTCGCCCACGTCGGTCGCGAACGCGCCGGTGAGCAGCAGGGCGATGTAGTCCTTGGGCAAGCACATCCCGGCGATGCGGGCCGCGATGTCCGGCTCGTGCTCGCGGAGCCAGAGCAGCTTGGGCGCCGTCAGCCCGCACAGCGCGGGACAGCCCGACGCCTCGACGCACGCCCGCCGCCCGCCGAGCAGATTCTCGATCTCCGCCCGCTGAGGCTCGGTGCGCTGGTCATTCCACATCAGCGCGGGGCGGAGCGCCCCGATCGGACTACGCCCCGCGTTCTTCAGCGCGTCCGCGTCAAGAAACACCGACCCGTGCATCTGCCCGCTCAGCCCGATCGACGCGATCGACCGTCTGCCCAGCGACTCGACCAGCCGACGCGTCGCGGCGGCGGTTGCCGCCCACCAACGCGAGGGAGGCGTCTCGGCCCAGCCCGGCCTGGGCCGGTCGAAGTCGAACGCCTCGGTGGCCGACGCGACGATCTTCCCGCGCCGGTCCGCGGCGACGACCTTGACGCCGGAGGTCCCGATGTCGATGCCGAGATAACAGTCGCTCATGGCGTCAGAATCCGGTCGGGCCCCGCCCGCGGCGCGTCGTTCGCCATACTGGACACTGTGCAGGGCAGCCTCTTCTCACATACTCCGTCGTGGAACGGCCAGTATAACGGGCCGGCAGGAGCCCTTGGTCTCCGCACTGACCTCGACCTGCCGCCCTCGAAGGCCCGGCCGGCACCTCGATCACGTGCCCGCCGCCGCCATAGCCGGCCCGTCGCCCGTCGCGGCTCCGCGGCCGTACCGCAAGCCGGTCCACAACAGCGTGATAAAGAACGGCAGGATTAGCCACGCCGCCCCGCTGAGCGATCGCCACAACTCCACGATCTCGTCGCTGACCACACCCCCCGGCGGGAGCACGAGCCCCGCGATCATCAAGGCGGTGCCGATCCAGAGCGGCTTGCGCGTGACGCCGCACGTGGGACTCAGGAGAATCCCCGCGGCCGCCATGCACGGAAACAGCAGCATGGAAAGATGGGGCGAGTTGGTCTGCGGCCCGAAGACCAAGGCCGCGACGATCAGCCCACACCACTCCAGCAGCACGGCCCGACGCGAGGCCTCGCTCGACCGAGCCGGCCCGTTCCGGCCGAGAAAGAGGTTGGTCCCGCTCCCGCGATAACACAGCCACGCGATGCCGGCAATCGCCAAAGCGACGGCGGCGATGAAGGTCAGGGTGCCCGCGTTGTGCCCGTTCTCGCCGAAGTATCTCGCCGCGAACGAGGGGATGGACAGCCCGAAGGCCGCATGGAACACCCCCGCCGCGTCGGCGTTCGCCGTTTCCGGGCCGCCGAGATTGCCCAGCCCCAGCACAGCCCGCCGGAGCAGATCCATGTTCTGCGACCACCCGAGCCCGATCGCCGGGACCAGAGCCCAACCGATCGTCGAGACGACGCTCGACACGGCCGCCTTGTAGCGGCCCCGGATCAGGAAGTAGGGGACGCAGATGAGCGTGAGGTACTTGAAGTTGGCCCCGAACCCGACCGCGACGCCTGCGAGCAGCGGGCGACGATCGATCCACCGGAGCCCGAGGATGAAGCTCAGCAGCAGGATGAGGTTGCACTGCTGCATATTCATCTCGATCCGGACCTTGTCGACGACGAACAACAGACCGACCAGCGCGACCCCTGCCGCGATGTGCCCGCGTGCCGGCGTGCCGAGCCGGTCGACGACCTCGCGGACGCCCAGCCAGATGCACAGGGCCAGCAAGACGAGCTTCACCGCGAGCCAGATCCAGGCGGCGGTGGCGATGGGAAGCCCCGCGAGCGGGGTCAGCAGGAACGCGAAGAGTGGGGGGTAGACATACCCTAGAACCCCGGCCGAGTAGATGTCGTCGCCGACCATCAGCGCGTGCGAGCCGGCGTAGAACTCGTAGAAGTCTCGATACCGGCGGTCATCGGTGAGATCGGCCCGGCCCATCCGGGCCGACACGCCCTCGGCGAACCACACGAATAACGCGAACCAGGCTCCCCAGATCAAGGCCAGCTTCTTTTTCATTCACGACCCCCAGCGGGCAGGCACGGGAGAGAGCCGCCCACGCGCCGCGTCACTCCGGTACGGGGATGCATCGCCCCGAACCAGCATTGGTTGTCGACCGGGGGCAACAATCGCTCGGAACCCCCGGTCTCCGCGAGAGGCTCTGCCGCCCGAGGCCTCGGGCAACGCAGCCCCAGAATAGGCCCTTGCCCGGGGGCCGGTTGCTCATCTTTCCGTGCATGGTGCGGCTCCGCGGCCCGCACTGCGAACGGGCTGCCGGGACAGGTTAAGGCCGACCGGCTTGCATGATTTCGAGCGAACAGGGATCGGCCATGAGTTGCTCCAGATCGCTCCTGAGTTGGTCGGCGATGTCAGGATGGTCGGCCAGCACGTCGCGCGTCTCGCCGGGGTCGCTCGCGAGCTCGAACAGGGAGGGCACTTCACCATGCGGGGGGCTGCTCAGCGGATTGCCCTGTCCGCCGTGCTTGTGGATGACCCACGCCGGTGTGCGCGAGCCCGCCGGGATGTACTTCCAATCGCCGACGTGGATCGCGACACCGCCGGCTCCCTGGGTGAGCAGGATGCGCCTTGCGACGTCGGTCTGACCCAGCAGGGCGGGCAACACGTCGCGGCTGTCCAGCGAGGCCTCGGCCTCGCTCGGGATTGGTCGACCCGAGAGCGTCGCCGCGGATGCAAGCAGGTCGAGTTGGCTGATCAATGCGTCGGACACCCCGGGCTGTACGTGGCCGGGCCAGTTGACGATGAAGGGCAGCCTCGTTCCTCCCTCCCAGAGTGTGTACTTGCCCCCACGAAATGGACCCGCCGGGGAATGGCCGCCGTTGGCTTCGAGTGATCCGTCGGCGTAGCCGTCGGTCAGCACGGGTCCGTTGTCGCTCGAAAACACGATGAGCGTTTCGTTGCGGATGCCGAGCCGATCGAGCGTCGCAACCAGTTCGCCGACACACCAGTCGAGCTCGAGCATCCCGTCGCCCCGCACGCCGTGGCCGCTCCTGCCGAGGAAGCGCGGATTGGGCAAGCGCGGCTCGTGGACCTGCTGTGAGTTGAAGTAGAGGAACCACGGGCGATCGGCGTCTTCGTGCTCCCACCGTGTGATGGACTGGATTGCCCGTGTGGTGAACCGATCGGTCAGTTGCTCGTCCACCCACTCGGCGGCATGTCCGCCCGCCATGAATCCGATGCGGCTGATGCCGTTGATGATCGTGCCGGAGTGTTGCGCGTCGGCCTGGTATCGGAGCAGGTCGGGGCGTTCCTTCCCGGTGGGCCGTTCGCCGATTCTCTTCTCGTAGGAGATCTCGATGCGGTCGGACTTGTCAAGATTCTCGACGCTGTGCCCGTCCAGATAGACACACGGCACCCGGTCGTTTGTCGCCGGGAGCAGATAGGACTCGTCAAACCCGATTTCGAGCGGCCCCGGCGCGACCTCTGCGTTCCAATCGATGTCGCCCGCGCCGAGCCCAAGGTGCCACTTGCCGATCGCCGCTGTGCGATAGCCCGCCTCACGAAGGTGTGAGGGCAGTGTGAGGCTGCCCGGCTCGATGAGCAGAGGCGCGTCCCCGTCGAGCACGTGCGCTCGCGGGTTGCGGAACGCGTACCGGCCGGTGAGCAGCGAGTAGCGGCTCGGCGTGCAGGTGGCCGCGCTCGCGTAGGCACGGGTGAAGCGGCGTCCCGTTCGGGCGAGATCATCGATGTTGGGCGTCTGGATGTCCCCGGTTCCGTAGCAGCTCACGTCGCCGAATCCGACGTCGTCGCTGTAGATGATGAGGATGTTGGGGCGGGGGGCCGTGTTCGCCGGAGTTGTTTCGCCGCACGCGGGTGGGGCGAAGCCGAGCAGCGAGGCGATCATGAGGGCAAGCGTTTTGATGTCGAGACGCGGCATGCCGGGCTCCCTTGGGCTTGAAAGGTCAGGAGCGATCTGCGGATCGCCGAGCCGGCGGGCGTGGCACCCGCGGACGCGGCATCCGAGGAGCCCATTATGTCGCACTCCGAGGCCGCGGTGTTGGACTCGACGTCGATCGCGGCCCTGACCTCGGGAAGCAATCACTCTCGCGTCGAGCCTTCAATCCTCGGCTGCAAGCTCGGCTACGGGCACCCCGCGTCCAACGCCTCGAGGTAGCTGTGCATGTCGTCGGCGTTCAGTTCCTCGAACGGGGGCGCGAGGTCCACGTCGCAGCAACCGACGGCGAGGGCGCCGATCTGGTCGTGCGAGAGGGCGAAGCCGTAGACCTGGAACTCGTCGATCATGCCGTCGAAGTACGGGTCCTGCGACCACTGGCTGCGGCCGAGGTAATCCTTGAGCGGGTTGAAATCGCTCGTGTCGATCGGGAACTGGCCGGCGCACACGGGCCTGCCGTTCACGTAGAGCACGGCCGTGTTGCCGCCGAGAGTGACCGCGACGTGGGTCCACACGCCGACCGGGATCGGGTCGGCTTCGAGATTCAGCGCGCTCGGGAGGCCGCCGGTCGTGATGGAGAACTGCATTGTGTTCTGGTCCGACATCGGCGTGAGGAACATGTACTCCGTCTCGTCGTTGCCGAAGTCGAACACACGCTGCCACGCCGCGCCGCCGTCCCACTTCACCCACGCCGCGACCGTGATGTCGTCTGTGTTTGCGATCGTGACCGGCAATCTCACGTAGTCGTTCGTTCCGTCGAACTCGAGCGCCAGGCCCGTGCACACGCCGCTGTTGGCGAAGACCGGCCCGCCGTACGAGATGGCATCGCCGTTGTCGCCCTCGAAGCTGTAGCTGCCCCGCAACCCGCTCGCGGGGTCGGGGTTGGCGAGCACGAAGCTCCACTCGCTCCGCTGCGGGATGGGCGTCTCGAACTGCACCGCGCTGGACGTGGCGGCCGTCAGGTAGCTGTTGCTATTGGCGTTGCGGATATAGAAGTAGCCGTCGCCGGTCTTCTCGACGTACCAACTGCGGGTCATGTTCTCTGAGGCGCCCCATTGCCGGACGGACGCGTTGTCGTCAAGGCTGAAGTTGGCGACCTCGGCGGCCAAGCCGCTGTTGGCATTGAGCAGGGCGAAGTAGCCGTCGAGATGGATGTAGTTGCCGTAGGCGCGGTAGTGCCTGCGGATGTCCCAGCTCTGGTGCAGACCGCCCGTGTCTGGGTAGGTGCGGATCGGGTCGCCGTCCTGCGTGCCGCCGCCCGCGACCTCGAGCACGCGGCCGGTGAGCCGGTTGACGATTTTCCAGCGGTAGCCGTCGAGCGGTGGCATCGCGGCCGCTGGGTCGGTATCGACATCGACGTGGGTGTGCTGGTCGAGGTCGGTCCGGAGCGCGTAGGACCGGATCGGTCCGACGCCGTCGTAGTAGACCGACCCATTGACGCTGTAGATCGGGAACTGCGTCGGCCACCCGGCCCGCTCGATGCCGCCCGCGAACGCGCGGATCTGGCCGTCCGGCGCGCGGTACACGCACGCGGCGGCCTGGTTGCCGAGGTTCTCCGCGTACCCAAGCCGCGACCCGTCGGACGAGCGGATGAAAAGCCCGCGCGTGTACTCGATCGCGCCCCACCACATGCCGCCCTGCATCCCCCTGTCGGCGCCCACGATCGCCTCGGCGAGGCTGTGGACCTCGGGGTTGAACGGGGCGTCGCCGTTGGACGCAACGTGGGGGAGGAAGTTCGCGTAGCTCGCGAGCGTGCCGCCGAGCATGTGCGTCGAGCCCGCCGTCGCCGGGCCGGCGATCTGGTCGTACCACCACGTCGCGTTGTCGGCGTTCAGCGTGCTCGCGCCCATGAGCAGGATGCCGTTGAAATCCGGGTCGGCTGCGAGCGTGGTCATCAGCCAGTTCAGGGTCGCGGGCGAGCCCTGGCTGGCCCAGTCCGGCTCGTTGTACAGCTCGACCGCCGCGATCTGCTTGCCGGTCTGCTGCGCGATGTACGCCTTGGTGGCCTTGATGGCATCGATCCAGTGCGCGTTCGGCTCGTTGTTGGTGCGGTAGTACGGGTCCGGATCGCCGGACGGCGTCAGTGTCAGCGGGGCGTTGTCGGCCATCGCGGCGAGGGCGAGCTGGTCGTTGATCCGTGAGATGGCGCTCGAGCCGAGTCCCCCGCTCCCCGTCAGTGGGACGTCGAGGAAGTAGCTCACCCGCACCACGTCGACCTTCTCAACGCCCATGTTCTGGACGGACACCCGGACGTTGCGAGAGTCCGCCCAGGACGTGTCGGGGCCCCAGGTTTCGACCGACTTGTTCGCGTTGCCGTTGGCCGCGTGGTTGAAGAAGATCGTGTTCGGCAGGGTCGTCGCCGGCGACGGGACAGCCCCGAAATCGCATCCCGCGTCGTACGCCCTCAGGTAGTCGAGGAGATCGAAGATGGTGAGCGATCCGTCGCCGTCCCGGTCGACCGTGCAGAGACCCGCGTGGGGGTCGGCGCCCAGCTTCTCGCGGCCATCGAAACCCGGCATCGCCGCCGGCTGCCCGAGCGAGAGCCCGGCGCAGGCGAGGATTGACGAAGCCATGACTGAACGAATGAGCATTCCGCGTCTCATCTCTCGTCCCCGATCATGGACACCCGCGGTCATACCTGGCCAGGGACGCGGTGACATCGAAGAAGTTGAACACACCGACAGGATCGGCCAGATCGATCCGGGGATCCTGCACGTCGAACAAGGCCAGGACGGCGAACACGTCCGCAGCGTCCAATACGCCGATCGGGTCGGCCAGATCCGCCGGGCAGGCCACATCGATCGACAAAGCCGATGTTCCAAGCCCATCCGCCTCGGCCTGGAGCGTGATCGTGCCCGCTTCCCCCGTCGGCCGTAGCACCACCAGACACCGACCATTGAACGTTCGGCACTCGGGCGCCCGGAAACTGGCCGGCCGGTACGGGTGCCCGCTCGCCTGCCCGGCAAGCTCGCCCGCACCCACGACCGAGAACTGAACGGAAATCTCCGCTTCCGGGACCACGTGCCCGTCAGCATCGATCACTTCGACCGTGACGTACGCGAGGTCATTCCGGCTCGTCGCGAGGACCGAGCGATCCGCCGAGAGCCGAATCGACGCGGGCTCGCCGGTTGTTGCGAGCGTCGTCTCCGCGACCGATTGACCGTTGACCAACCCCACAGCCCGCAATTCACCCGCGGCGTAGGGAACCGAGAACGACGCCGTCAGATTCGTGGCCTCCGAGACCGGCTGCTCGCCGATGACCTGTCCGTCGAGCTCGAGCCGGACGCGCTCACAACGGGAATACACGACGACCTCGATCGGCTCGCCCTCTCGCCCGGCCCAGTTCCAGCTCCGCGATTCGCTCGGCCAGCCCCACCAGCTCACGATCTCGAAGATCCCCGCGGGCCGCGGCGTGCGCACCACCAACTCGATCTGGCTCTCGCCCCACACCACGTCGCGGTAGTACGACTGCGGCTTCTTGAGCCCACAGATGTCAAGATCGCCGCACCAGGCGTTGTGCCAGGGCCACGACTTGAAGAACGTGTCCCCCTGATTGCTCGGCGTGGTGTGCGCCAGGCCCGACTCGCCCAGGTAGTCCATTACGGTCCACACGAAATCGCCGATGACGTAGGGGTGGTCCTCGACGGCGTTCCAGTACGCCAGCGCGTCCTTCGGGAACGACTCGGTACACACCATGACCCGGTCCGGGTGACGGGCGTGGTCCGGCTCGTAGAACTGGGGCAGGTAGTTGTACCCCGCGACATCAAGATGGGTGAACGCAGGATCGGACATCGTGTCCCAGTTCTGGAAGACCGTGCCCCAGTCCGTGCTGACCGCCTGGGTGACGGGGCGCGTCGGGTCGTGCGAGAGGACCTCGTTCCGCAGCATGAGCTGCGTGTCCTCGGCCCGGAACTGCTCGGGGATCTCGTTGCCGATCGACCAGAAGATCACCGACGGGTGGTTGCGGTCACGCCGCACCATCGACGCGATGTCCCGCCCGTGCCACGCCGCGAAGTAGCGGCTGTAGTCCTCGGTGCAGTCGAGCTTGTGCTCGTTCCACTGGTCGAACGCCTCGTCGATCACCAGCAGGCCGAGGCGGTCGCAGGCCTCGAGAAATGCCGGCGAGGGCGGGTTGTGGCTGCTGCGCACGGCGTTGAAGCCGAGCGACTTGATCAGCTCCACGCGACGCTCCTCGGCCCGGTCGATCGCCGCCGCCCCCAGCGGGCCGTTGTCGTGATGGAGGCACCCGCCCTTGAGCAGCATCGGCTCGCCGTTGAGCCGGAACCCGTTCACCGAGTCGACCTCGATCGTGCGGACGCCGAAGCTGGTCACTACGCGATCGACGACCACGCCGCCGACCAGCACGCGGGTCTGTGCGGTGTAGAGATCGGGCGAACCGGGCGACCAGAGCCGCGGCTCGGGCGCGACGAGCGAGCGCTCGGTTGTGATCACCTCACCGGGCGCCACCGAGACCTCGCCGGTCGCGACGCCGACCGGCACGTCGGCCGGATCGCGGACCGTGACCTCGACCGTCGCGTCGATCGCCTCGGCCGATCCGTTCTCGACCTCGACAGACACATTGATGGTCGCCTGGTCGCCCGTCACCTCCGGCGTCGTGACAAACACGCCCCAGGTCGGGATGCGCACCGCGTCGGTCACGGTCAGCCAGACGTGCCGGTAGATGCCCGAGCCCGAGTACCACCGGCTGTTCTTGCCCTCGTTGCGGACGCGGACCGCGACGACGTTCTCCCCACCCGTCGGCGCGAGATAGGGCGTGAGGTCGCACTCGAAGCCCGTGTAGCCGTGCGTGTGGGTTCCGGCGAGGCTCCCATTGATCCAGACATCGGCGAGCATGTACACGCCGTCGAAGCGGATCGCGACCCGCTCGCCGATCGGCGTCTCGAAGTGCTTGCGGTACCAGCCCGCGCCGCCCAGGACATACCCGGTCTTGTCGGCTCCGACGCTCGCGGCCGGGTCGAACGGCCCGACGCTGTTCAGTGAGACGCCCGACTCGTAGATCCCGCCCCCGTTGACACCGTCGAACACGCGGACCGCGAGCAGGTCGGTCCCGTCACCATTGATCAGCGAGGCCGGCGCGAGATACCGCCTGGGCACGTCCCAGGCGGTGACGTAGTTCGGCGGGAACGAGCCGCTGGAACCGATCAGTTGGCCGTTCAGGTAGACCTCGTCCGCGTCGTCGATCTTGCCTAGCAGGAGCATCAGATCGGCGCCGCCCGGCAGGTCGATCTGCCGGCGATACCAGCCGAATACGTAGTCCTGCGTGTAGCCCGCGTGGGCCTCCCAGGTCGCCGGCAGCGTGGCCGTGTCCCAGTCGCGGTCGTCGAAGAACGGCGCCGCCCAGACGAGGCTGTCGCCCTCGTGGAAGCGCCAGTCGCCGGTGACCACGTCGATGTCGGGCGTCGCGTCCGGATCGGGCGGCAGATCCTCAATACTCCAGTCGTGCGGCAGGTCGAGCGAGCGCCAGCCCGAGTCATCCAGCGCGGGCAACCGCCACGCCGGATCGTTCCCGGCCTGAAAGAGCCAGCCGTCGTCGAAAAGCCGATCCCGAGTCATGCCCGAATCAGCGGCCCGGACCCCCGGCGTCGCGAAGCCGGCGACGGCGAGGACACAGGGAAGCAGTGTGACGCGGGATCGCATGGCTGGACTCACAACAAATGAGCGGAAATCGGTTTGTCGAACCCAGAGGCAGCGGCCGAGGAAACCAGAGCCGCACGCTGTCAGCCCCCGAGGTTCAGGTGTTGACCGGCCCGGCGAGCGTGCCCGCCCCGCGGCGGCTCGGGATCAATCCCAGCCTGTACCGGACTTCGACAACGGAACACACCAGAGCGGTGTCGGCGCGTCGGTCCCGTCGTTCCGCCGGGCGGACCACTGCGAGTACTCGAGGTGCGAGACCCAGCGCGTTGACCCATCCACCACGCCCACCGGGGCGCCATCGCCGTGGCGGTCGGTCAGACCGGTGTCGTTCTCGGAGGGATAGCTCGAGCCGTCGTTCCACGCCCAGGTGCCTTCCTCCCGGGCGCCCCAGAAGATGATCGAGTCCGGCCGCATCTGGTCGAACCGGTACGACGGGATGTAAGGACTGTCGGGGTTGCCATGCCCGTTGCCGAAGCTCCGCACCGCGCCGTTCATCATGTAGCTCGTGAGCTTCTGCGAGCCGGTCCACTTGTCCTCATCGAGATCCGACGGGCAGCGGAAGACCTCGGCGACCGGTGTGTCGTGCCCCACCGATGGCTGCCGGGCCCACTCCCGTACCTTTGCGATCGCCTGGGCGCGATTCGCATAGGTCACTTTGCGGCCGAAGTCGTAAGACGGGGTCGGGCCGTCGAGGTAGTCCCAGAGCACGCCGGACTCGGGCCCCTTGGTCGTGTACAGATGCCCGTCGCCGAAGAGCGCCCGGCCCCCGATCATGGCCTGCATGACAATCGGGTGATACAGCCAGCCGTTGGCGTACGCGGCGTTCGGATTGCGAGCGAAGTCCTCCCAGAACGGGGTGCCGATCCAATTCGGCGCGGGCAGGCTGTCATCGTTGCTATTGCCGTACATGAAGCTGGCCTGCATCAAGGTCCGGTGGTTCGTGTTGCACTGCACGCGTCGGGCGCTCTCCCTCGCCTTACCCAGCGCGGGGAGCAGGATGCCGATCAGCAGCGCGATGATCGCGATGACCACGAGAAGCTCGATCAGTGTGAACGCCCGCCGCCGTCCACGGAGCCCGGAGACTGCCAACGCCGCTGGTTGCTTGCTCATCGTGAGAGGTCCTTCCCGAAAACGCTGCTCTCCTCAACACTCTGCGATTCCGTGCCCAACGAATGAAAGTCGCTGGCGGCGGCGTCGTTCATCGATGGGGCCGCCAGCCGGAGCCCACCACCGGCGCCCTCATCGCGGATACGAGTTCAGGTATCCCCAATCCACGATCCTCGGCGTGCCGTCGCTCGTTGTGTTGTCGTACATCATGCCCGTCCACCAGTTGCCCTTGCGGACGTAGATGTCCCACCCCTTGAAGTCCACCGCCGGCTCCTCGACGAGGGGATTGCCGTTCTCGAATTTGAGCAACGAGACGGTTGTATCGAGGTGGAGGACGTTCGCCTTGCCGCTGTGACGATCGGTCATCTGGTCCGGGTTCGACCAATCGGCGTCCTGGGCGTCGGGGATCGTGTTGTTGCCGTTATGGAAGTACACGCTCTCCTCCATGAAGAGCGGCATCCTCTCGAACCGCTTCAGCCTCAGATCGAACACGGCGTCCGGCATCCCCGGCGGATTGGGTCCGCGGTACCGCGGCCGATCCAGATAGGCCAGGTCCGGCACGGTGAAGAGGTAGATCCCCTGCGTGCCGCGCATCAGCGTATAGTCGGTGTCCACCTCGACGTCCTTGTCGCGGAACAGCTCGCTCTGGTCCCCGTCCTGGCGCAGGCCCGTGCCCGCCCGCTGGTTCTTCGGGCACGACAGCACGTCGTCGGCGAAGTCGACGTAATCGAAAAGGGCCCCGTGTTCGTAGTGGTCCAGGTCGGGCGTGTACGAATCGGGCTGGCCCGGGTCGTGCTTGAGCCACGTGCGGCGGGGCCAGGCGTGGTCGTCGTGGTCGGTCGCGTAGAGGTGCGTCGCCTGCCCGATGCTCCGCATGTTCGCCGAGCACGCGACCGTCATCGCCGTCTCGCGCGCCTTGCCGAGCGCGGGCAGCAGGATGCCGATCAGCAGCGCGATGATAGCGATGACCACGAGCAGCTCGATGAGGGTGAAGCCCTGCGGCCGGGGAGAAACCCGATAACCCGTTGGTCTCTTCGAGATCGTGCCCATCCTGAGAACCCTCGCCGGTTCAGCAGAGTCTACCACACGCCCGGTTATCCCTGCTCGGTGATTGAAATGGTGAGGGGCGACCGCCGCCGCGCCTCACCGAAGCGATCAGTTGCAGCCCGCCTCGAGCTCGCCGATGTACTGGAGAATGTCGGCGGTGTCGGAATCGCCGTCGCCGTCGCGGTCGTAGAAACACTCGGTCGCCACGAGCATCTCGCTCGGCGACAGGACGGCCGCGGTGATCCGCAGGTCGTCGATGACCGCGTTCAGGCTGTCGACGGCATTGCCGTCCCAGTATCCACGTCCGACCGACCAGAACTGGCTGAACGGATCGGTGACGGCGATGACGTTGTCCACGTCGGTGATCTGGTCGTCGATCTCACCGTTGATGTACAGCGTCATCGTGCGGGTGTCCTGGTCATAGGTCACCCCGATGTGGTACCACCGATCCGGAGTGGCCGCGATCGTGTGCGACCAGACCTCTGCACGGTTATCCGTGAATGTGCCGTCGCCGTTGTCGGTCCAGCCCGTGCGGTACTCGAAACGGAAGCGGTTGTTGAAGTGCTTCGAGAAATACACGTCCGCCGCGGGCGTGGTCGGGCCGAGCAGGTCCGGGTCGCGGCCCAGGATGGTCTGCCAGCCGCCGGTATCCGCGAACTTCACGAAGCACTCCAGGGTCCAGCTCGTGCCGGCGAACTCGAAGGCATCCCCCTCGACCTCGAGGTAGCCGAAGCCGGGCGAGAAGTCGCCCGCGACTGTGGTGGCAGGGGCCTCGCCCTTACGGATGTCCGCGCCGGGAATGTCGGCGCTGCCCCGGGGCAACTCGGCGGCGGTGGCGGCAAAGCTGAACCAGAAGTTGCCGTTCTCGTCGATGAAGTCGATGCTCGAACCGACGGTCTGGTCCTCGAAATCGATATAGCTCATGATCTGCGCCTGGACGGCCCCCGTGAGCAGGGCGGAGCAGGCGGCGATGGTCAGTGTTGTTTTCATCTTCTGTGTCCTCCGGTCGTCCTCGACGACCTCGTGTGCTCTGTGTTCAAGACGCTGAGAGCGGATACGCCTCGCGTGGATGGGCTCAGTTGCAGCCCCCCGCGTCATACCCCGCCAGGAAGTCCAGCATGTCGAACATGTCCGCCGACCCGTCTCCGTTCAGATCCACCGTGCACGGGCTCGCGACGAGCATCTGCGCCGGCGTCAGGGCCGCGGCCGTGATCCGGAGGTCGTCGATCTGCCCATTCAGGCTGTCCACAGGGTTGCTGTTGTACTGCCCGCGGCCGACCGAGTAGAGTTGGCCGACCGGGTCGGTGACGGGGACGATGTTGTCCGCATCAGTCACCTGGGCCTCCTGCTGACCGTTGACGTAGAGCGTCAGCGTCCGCGCCGTGCCGTCGTAGACCGCGGCGACGTGGTACCACTGGCCCGCCTGCGGGAGCAGCGCCGATCGAGCGGTGGCGTCGACGTAGGTAAACGTGCCGTCGCCGTTGTCGATAACGGCTGTCGTGAGCTGGCACATGAAGTACCCGTCGTTGTGTTTCTCGAAGTACATATCTGCGAACGCGGTGCCGGTCTGGAGCGGATCCTTATCGCGGCCCAGCATGGTCTGGAACCCGCCGACGTCGTTGAACTTGACGAAGCACTCGATGGTCCAGTCGGAGGTCGACAGGTCGAAGGCGCCCGCCGCGGTCTCCAGGTAGCCGAACCCGGGCGAGAAGTCGCCCGAAAGGAGCGTGGCGGGGGCGCTGCCGGTGCGAATGCCGGGTCCCGGCACATCGGCGCTGCCGATCGGCATCTCCCCCGTGGTGGCGGCGAACCCGGTCCAGGTGTTCCCGTTCTCGGAAACCGAGGTGATCGCCGACCCGACGGTCTGGCCCTCGAAATCGATGTGGCTCAGGACCTGCCCGTAGGCGGCCCCCGCGCAGATGAGCGCTGCGCTGAAGACGATGAGTCGCGTCATCACATACCTCCTCGTGTACGGGAAAGGGCGTTCCCGGTTTGTCCCGTGTGACCAGATCTGTGCCACACACGCTGGATGCCGACTCGCGCCGAATCGGCGAGTTCCCCGCAGGCCGGCGCTCTCGGTCCGACGGATGGCCGGGGCCGGGATGGCCAAAGGCAAGCGGTTAACATACGGTACCTAGCCTCGCCAGCCGATGCAAGGGGGTAATCGACCTTTCTCGCGTGAAAATGGGACCAGCCGGCGGGTCGACTCGAAATTGACGCGACACAGGGTCAGGCTGAGATAGCGCAGACCACCATTCCGGCACAACTCGGACCCCGAACGCCGGGAGCCTCAAACACTGTTCGACCTGACCATCCCGGTGCATTCCGGCGGTATTTGATCGGTAAAAGATCAGGTTTTGAAAATATACAGGCTGGCAGTAGATCCGGTCCCTGCGGCGCTGTCAGATGGCGCGTTGCGCGCCCGGCTTCATCAGGAGCAGCCGGAATCGAACACGTCGAGGTACTTCAGGACGTCGAAGAAATCCAGCGAACCGAGCGGCTCGGCGAGGTCCGCCCCGTTGCACGCGTCCGGGATCACGGGGTGGTCGACCACGAAGGTGTTGATTGACCGGCCCGGCAGCGTCACGACGAGCGTGTCGCCCCCCTCTCGCCCGCCGACGCAGACGCGCACGTCGTACCCCCAGTCGAGCGAGTTCCCGATCACGAGCACCAGCGAGCCGTCCGGGTTCACGAACCCGATCTGATCGCCCCACTCGCCCGTCATCAGCGCCCGCCGGGCGCCGGGGCGCACAAACCGGCTGAAGTGCCGCATGACATAGTACTCGCCATTCAGACGCGTTGTGTGCGATCCCCGATCGACGGTGACCATCGCGTTCTGGCGCCAGTTCCAGGTACTCAGGCCCGTCTCGTCGAGCACCATGTTCCACATGAAGTAGCTGTTGGCCCCGCCCTCGAAGTACTGCTTCATCAGGGCGAAGAGCTGCTGGGCCTCGCTCCAGCTGTTCGCGCCGCCGTGGCAGACGGTCTCGGACTGCATGAACCTCTTGTCCGGGTAGAGCTTGCTCGCCGAGGCGATCTGGTTTCGGCTGTCGTACTGGTAGGCCACCCCGGTCAGGAACCCGTTGGCGGCCGGATCGTCCAGCACGTTTACCAGCCGCCCGTTGATGAGATCACCGCCGTTCGGCGGGTCACCGTTCAGGCTGAGCCACAGTTCGAGCCCCGTGCCGCGGGCCTGGAGCGTCGGCCCCAAGTAGCCGGCGATGAACTCGCGCAGCTGCGGCCCGGTCCAGGTACACGTCGGATAGACGTTTGAAGTATTGGGCTCGTTCTGCGGGCTCAGGCCGAAGATGTCGATGCCGATCGCCCGGTATTCCTCCACCCACCGGGCAAGGTAGGTCGCGTAGCTCCCGAGGATCTCCGGCTCCCAGCGCAGCGAGCCGCCGCTGTAGTTGTTGTTCGCCTTCATCCAAGCGGGGGGGCTCCAGGGCGACGCCCAGCACGACAGCCCCGGCCGGACCGCCATCGCGGCCTGGACGTACGGGATGAGGTACTGCGAGTCCCGGTCGATCGAGAAGTGCTCCAGCGCGACGTCACCTGGCGTGTCATCGGCCGAGCACCAGTCGATGCCGAAGTCGCTCGCGCCGATCGGGATCCGGCCCAGGTTGAAGGCGCAGCCATCGTCGCCGAACAGGGCCTGCATCACCTGGTCGCGATTGCTCGCGCTGAGATGGTTGAGCGCCTGCCAGCCCAGTTCGTTGAACGCGCCACCGAACCCGTCGATGGACTGGAACGTCCGGCCCGGCGCGATCCGGATCTCGGGCGGGGTGGCGGGATCGGCTGCCACGAAGGCTGGTGCGTTCATCTCGCGCCAGGGTTCATCGGCTGTCGACGAGATCCACGTGACCTGGCCTGGAGCACGCGACGCAGCGAGTGCGAGCAGGCCGAGGCACGTGATCGGCACTCCGAACGCGCTTCTCATGGTTTCGCTCCTTCAGAAGGGAGGACACCGCCCTCGGATCGGCTGGGTCGCTGTCGGGCGACGCGCGGTCCCGGGCCATCACGGGCAGCCGGCATCAAACGACGCAAGAAACGCCAGCACATCAAAGAAATCCAGCTCGGCCCAGTCCGGCCCGACATCCGCCCGGCCCATGTCATCCGAGAACGCCGACAGGTAGGCGAGCACGTCGTCCGGGTCCAGGGTGTTGAACGGTTCGGCGAAGTCGGCGGCGTTGCAGGCGTCGGTGACGAGGCTCCGCACAAGCCAGGCGTCTTGTCCGTCTACGACACCGTCGCCGTTGGCGTCGCCCAGCAGCGAGCCGCCCTCCGGCCCGGTGTGGCCGAAGTTGTCTTCGACGCTCGTCAGGTCGTCGGTCGTGACGAGCAGGTCGCCGTCCGCATCACCCATCACAAGCGGGAGGACGAAGATGTCGGGGCGGGGCGGGGCGGCCATGCCGAAGCCGAGGTAGTAGTCGACCATGTTCGATTGGTAGTAGCCGCGGGTGGTCATGTCGCAGCGGTACATCGGGTTGTGCGCGAGGGTGTAGAGCCGCGTATCGGTCACGTCGGTGGTGACGAAGATGATCATGGCCGAGTGGTCCCAGACCTCGTACATGATCTCTTCGCGCCAGTCGCCCAGAATGTCGCCGTAGAACGCGGGCGCGTTGCGCCAGCTTTCGGTCGCGCCCTCTCTGTAGCCGGTCAGCAGGCGTGAGATCGTCTTGGAATCGGCGTTCCACTTCTCGACCTTGGTCGCGTCGAGGTTCTCGCTGCCGACGTCGCCGTCCCACCAGATGCGGAAGTTGGGCCAGGGAACCGTGGCGCCCCCGGCCAACTCCTCGCCGTCCTGCGCGTTGTACATGCCGTAGAACGACCAGTACTCGTAGCCTTCGTGATTCGGGTCGACGTCGGCCGCGACACCTCGGCCGTTATCGACGACGCCGGCGATGGAATTCCCGCCGAGCATCTCGCCAGTCGCCGCGTCGTAGTAGTACTCGACGAGCCCGTCGGGGTGGTCCTGCAGCACGCCGTAGCCCTCGAGCCCGGGGCGGGCCGGGTCGAGGTCGCCGACGTGGAAGCGATCGCCGTGGCAGATGCCCGGGACGCGGTAGAGCAGGGTCCCGTCGTCATCGACCACGAACCCGCCGTCAAGCAGTTCGTCCTTGCCGTCCCGGTCAACGTCACCGATCCGGATCTGATGGAACTTGTCGACGGGGACATCGACGTCCCA
This sequence comes from Phycisphaeraceae bacterium, assembly GCA_023898685.1. GTDB lineage: Bacteria > Planctomycetota > Phycisphaerae > Phycisphaerales > UBA1924 > UBA1926. The sequence continues at coordinate 588,615 of CP060234.1, read as the reverse complement.
TTGCCAGCGAAGCCGCAGCCGATTGCTGTAGTCGTACGCGAGTTCGATCCGGTTGAATCCTGTTCCGGCGCCGCCGATGCGGTTCTCGGCGCTGTACAGGAGACTGGGATGCACGCCGTCGAGGTAGCCGATGCCGAAGTGCCCGCTCACCGGGCCCATGTCGATGAATTCGTTCGGCACGAGCGCGTGGCTGAGCTCGGCCCCGGTCATGCCATCGACGACGCTGATGAACTGCACGTCCGTCGTCGATCCGCTCCAGGTCGCGCCATCGCCGAAGGTGACGCCCGGGCCCGATCGGACCATCACCTCGGCCCGCCCGTCGCCGTCCATGTCGTAGACCTCGACACCGTCCTGGTGCCCCGTGCTGATCGCGGTCGGGCCGGGCTCGAGATTGTCCCGGTTGAGGCTGCCGGGACCCATATCCATGCGCCAGAGGAAAGTGCCATCGGCCAGGTAGGCCTCCAGCTTCTCGCTGATCCCGTCGACCGACGGGATGCGATCGACGACGAAGTCGTACTCACCGTCGCCGTCCAGATCGCCCACCCAGGCGAGGTGGACGTAGTGGTCGGGCAGCGGGGCGAGCGGGAGGAGCAGGTGCGCCTGCTCGATGAACGTCGGCGGGTTCGCCGGGAGCGTCACGGGCTTCGACGGCTTCAGCCATGTCGTCGAGATTCTTGGCCGGACGGTGTAGACGTTCTGCTTTGTGAGATCGACCGCCGTGTCGACGAAATTGGTGGAGGTGAAGATCGAGTAGTGATTCACGCGTAGTTCCGGCCCTCCATCGGTCGACCGGTACACCTCGAACCTGACGTCGTCCGGATCGGTCGCGAGCAGCCGCCAGCTCATGTAGACCGAGTTGCCGTCGCGGAAGGCCACCAGGCCCCGCCCCAGATTCTCCATCTGGCGAGGCTGAGCCCCCGCGAGCGCGGCGGCCAACGCCAGAATCAGGAAGGCGAGCCGACCTCTGGAGACCCCGATCACGACGGCCCACCCCCGAAAAACAGCCCCGAGAAGTACAGGTACACCGACACGATGATGCACAGCACGATGCCCGTGTGGATGACGTCCCACTTCGTCCAGCTGCGTTCCGCCTGCTCGGTCCGGCCGCCCCCGACCGTCAGGCCGCGGGTCTTCTCTGCCGGCGGGGCGGGCGTCAGCAGGCTGACGAGGATCATCACCGCAGAACTGGCGAGGAAGAGATAGACGGCGAACATCAGGAAGTTGATCTCGCCGAACATGATGACCGGGTCGGTCGACCACGTCGCGGCGGCGACCCGGGCCGCGTCGTCGACCTTGATCCCGCCGGCGTAGACCTGGCAGCCCAGCTTGGTCAGCCCCAGAACAAACCCGACGATGAGTGAGGCGAGCGCCCCCGTCGCGTTGATCCGCCGGATGAACACGCCCAGGAAGAAGATCGCCGTGAGCGGCGGGGCGAGGTAGGCCTGCACGCTCTGGAGGTATTTGTACAGCCCGTCGCTGACGTTCTCCATCACGGGGATCCACGCGATCCCCGCGAGCACGACGACCGACGTCGCGATCCGCCCGACCGTGACCAGTTCCTTCTCGGGCCGGCCCGGCTTGATCTTCTCGTACACGTCCACCGTAAACAGCGTCGAGCACGAGTTGAAGACCGACGCGAGCGAGCTCATCAGCGCCGCGAGAAGACCCGCGACAACGAGGCCCCGGATGCCCGCGGGCAGCAGCGCCCCGACCATCGTCGGGAAGACCGAGTCCTTGGAGTCGAAGTCTATCAGGCCCTTCTGCTTGAGCGCCGCCCCGATCATGCCCGGGATGATGAAGATGAACACCGGCGTCAGCTTGAGGTAGGCCCCGAAGATCGTGCCGCGCCGCGAGGTCTTGAGGTCGCGCCCGGCGAGCGTCCGCTGCACGATGTACTGATCGGTGCACCAGTACCACAGGCCCACGATCGGTGCGGCGAAGAGCATGCCGGGCCAGGGGAAGTTGGGGTCGTCCGCCGGCTTCCAGAGGTTGAACATCTCCGGATCGAGCGTGTGCGTCATCTCGCCCCAGCCGCCCAGCTTGGACAGGCCGATCATCGTCAGCGTGAGCGAGCCGCCGATGAGCACGACCGCCTGGGCCGCCTCGGTGTAGACCACCGCGCGGAGGCCACCGACGATTGTGTAGATGCCCGTGAGGATGACGACCGCGAGGGCCCCGCTCCAGAACGGGCTCATGCCGAATGGTGTGAGCTCGGGGAACAGCGTGGCAACAACGGTGCCGCCCGCGAACACGGTGACGCTCACCTTGGTGAACACGTACGCGAGCAGGCTCACGAGCGAGACCACCCACCGCGACGCCGGGCTGAACCGTTTCTCGAGGAACTCGGGCAGCGTGAAGACCTGGCTGCGGATGAAGAACGGCAGCAGCACCCAGCCCAGCACGAGCAGGCACCATGCGTGCAGCTCGTAGTGGGCCATGGCGACGCCGCTGTCGGACCCCTCGCCCGCGAGGCCCACGAGGTGTTCCGAGCCGATGTTCGACGCGAACAGCGAGGCGCCGATGACGAACCAGCCGACGTTGCGCCCCGCGAGGAAGTAGTCCTCACTCGTGTTCTGCTTCCGCCCCGACCACCAGGCGATTCCGGCGACACCCACGAAGTACAGGGCGATCACGGCCCAGTCGAGCCCGACGAGCGAAGGCAACGCGGCCTCTGCGAGCGTCTGCGGGAGAATGGTCATGTGGCGGAGCCTCTGCGAATGGGCGCCCGGGGCGCGACCCGTGGGGAAAGGCCGTCAGTCAGCCGACCGGTATGCCAACCACGCACGCCACGTCGATGCGATCGATCGGCATCGTGGCGTGCATGGCGGGAGAATACCTCCTCCGCACCAACAAGGGCGTGCGTGGCGCGGGGAGCGTTGTCGAACCGTTTACGGGCACCCGGCGAGGAACGCAGAGATGAACAGGTTGATGTCCGCCAGGTCGTGAAGGCCGTTGCCGTCGATGTCGGAGACCGGGTCCTGCGTGAGGAAGCCCGAGATGAACGTGTTGATATCAGCGAGGTCGAGCAGGCCGTAGGGCGCCGAGATATCGGCGGCGTTGCAGCCGGCGGAACCGATCGTGATCGTGACCGAGGTAGTCGGCAATGTCGCCTGGTTGAGGCCGGGCACCGTCGCGTAGGTCACCAGGTCCGAACCCTCGACCAGCACGACCGCGCCGTCGAAATCGATGGTGACGCTCGTGCCCGCGGTGGCGCCGGCGTCAGCCGTCAGGTCAAAGGTCAGAACGTCCTTGGGGCTGCCCGACAGCCCGCCGTCGAACCCGCGGCCGCCGCCAGCGCGGACAAGCACGCCCCCGCCCGGCGTGGCGGCCGTCTGGCCGAACGCGAGCTGGGCGTCAACCGCGATATTGGAGCCGCCTACGTCGGCTGAGCCGTCGCCCGCGACGGTCATGTTCCCGCCGAAGCCGTATAGGCCGGCCGCGCCGAAGAGCCCTCCGCCGGCGCCGCCCGTGTCGAAATCTACTGCGAGCGTGATGGAGACCGTGCCGCCCGGGGCGACGGTCGCGGCGCTCGAGAAAACGGTCACGCTGGCGCTCTGGGCGGCGGCCGTGCCCGCAAGAGCAGTCAACAGGGCCACGGTCAGTCCAAAGGTCTTCATGGGTTTCTCCTTGCGGGGCTTCGCCCGGGATGCCATCCGGATGCTCATCGGCTTGTTGGCCGCCTGTGGCGGCCCAAATGCGGCACCTTCACGTGTCGATTGCGCAGCATACAGAATCCAGCACGCCAGTCAAGCGGTTGCCTTGAAAAATGCGGATGTATTTAGACGGGTATTGATAGTCTAATTCACGGATGACGATAGCGTCTGTGTTCCGGTGGGCCCAGATTCAACGCCGACCCCGCAACGCCGTCTCGACACCGGCCCGTGCACCCGGTCGCGGTTGTTCAGCCCAGGAGCGGTCGGCACTCTGGAGCAACGGCGACGCCGAGGTCGAGGCGACCGAGCCTTGCGACTAGTGTTGTGCCTCTCGGAAAGGGCGTGGCGGTTGGCGGCAACACTCAAGGACATCGCGGCGATCGTCGGCATCTCCGAGCCGGCGGTCTCGCTCGTGCTCAACGGCCGCCAGTACCACCGTGTGTCCAAGGCGATGCGGGCCCGGATCGAAGAGGTCGCCCGCGAGCTGGATTACAGGCCCAACCGCCAGGCCCAGCTCCTCGCCGGCAAGCGGACCAACACGGTCGCCCTGCTCGTCAACAGTCTGCTCAACCAGTTCTTCGCCGAGTATCTCAGCGCCGTCGAGGTTGAGCTGCGGGATGCGAGCTTCCACACCATCCCGTTCGAGACCCACTCCGATCCGAAGCGGGCCGAGGACATCCTCGGCATGGTCGATCAGCGGATCTGCGACGCGGTCATCGCGATCGAGTACACAACCGATCCGTCCCTCGCCGCGGGCCGCAAGCCGGACTTCCCGCTCGTGACCCGGTCCGAATCGCTCGGCGAGCGGCACGACCCGGCGACCGTCAACGTCGCCGTCTGGGTCGAGTATGAGCCGGCGATCCGGCATCTCTTCATGCACTTCAAGCGGGTGGGCGCGCGGCGTATCGGGTTGCTGCTCGATTCCCGGAACGATCTCACCCGTCCGGAGACCGAGCGTTCTCCTCGCGCGGTGGCCTACGAGAAGATCCTGACATCGCTCGGGCTCTACTCAGGCGGCTCGCAATGTCAGTCGCTCTCGCAGGAGGCGGAACTCGCCGACTGGGCGAAGGCCACAGAGGCGCTGCTGACCCGCGAGCCCGAGATCGACTGCGTGCTCGTGCACAACGCGCTCGTCGCCCCGGCGGTGCTCCACCAGCTCGCGGTCATGGGCCGTCGGGTCGGGCGGGACATCGCCGTGGCGACCTACGACGACACCGTGACCACGCCGTGGCTCGTCGGCGGGCTCACCGTCGTGTGCGAGCCGATCCCCGAGGTGTCGAAGGCCCTGGTCGAGGCGACCCTGGCGATCATCAAGGGCGACGATGTGCCCGAGCGAGCGCCGATCGAGGCGAAGCTGATCGCGCGGGCGTCGTCGAACCTCGAAGCCTCCTGATCCAATCGCCCTCGGGTCGCGTCGCGGGCATGCGCCGGCGTCAAACTCGCGGGACGACCGGTTCCCGCGAACATCTCGGCTCGCTACCTTGGTGTGTCCGACGCTGCGGAGGTCACCTGCCATGAATCTCACGATGTCCCTCGCCGGTCTCGCCGCGTGCCTGGCCTCGCCCGGCGCCTTCGCTCAGCCAGATCGAGGCGCAACCACGCCCGGGCTAGACCAGACCGTCTCCCCGGCCTCTGCGACGCCCGCCCCCATCTCCGACATCATCCCCGTCGCAAGGCCCCGGCTGCTGGTCCTGACCGACATCTCCAACGAGCCCGACGACGAGGAATCGCTGGTGCGCCTGCTCGTCTACTCGAATCAGTTTGAGATCGAGGGTCTCGTCGCCACAACCTCGGCCTGGCTCCAGGACCGGACTCGCGAAGACCTCATCCGCCGGATGGTCTACGCCTATGGCGAAGTGCGCACCAACTTGCTCAAGCACGCCGACGGCTTCCCGAGCGTCGAGCATCTGCTCGCGGTCACCGCGACCGGCCAGGCGGGCTTCGGCATGGCGGCCGTCGGCGATGGGATGACCACCGCGGGCTCGCATCGCATCACCGAAGCGGTCGACCGGGAGGACGAACGCCCGCTCTGGATCACCATCTGGGGTGGTTCCAACACGCTGGCCCAGGCGCTGCGGGACGTCCGCGCATCCCGGTCCGCCGCCGAGCTCGCGCGTTTCGTCTCGAAGATCCGCGTGTATTCCATTTCCGACCAGGACAACGCCGGCCCCTGGATGCGACGCGAGTTTCCGGGGCTGGTCTACATCGTCTCGCCCTCGAACCCGTCGAGCTGGGAGGACTACTACCTCGCCACGTGGACGGGCATCTCCGGCGACCGCAACTACCGCAACGGCCCGGGTCACCGCTTCGAGATGGTCGACAACCCCTGGCTCACCGATAACGTGATTCGTGGACACGGGCCGCTCGGGGCGCTCTATCCACCGCTCAAGTACATCATGGAGGGCGACACCCCGAGCTACCTCGGCCTGATCGACAACGGGCTGGGCTCGTCGATCTCGCCCGACTACGGCGGCTGGGGCGGACGCTACAAGCTCTACCAGCCCGCCGGCGAGACGAGGCCGACGTGGACGCACAACTCCAGCGCGCGCGACACGGTGACCGCCGACAACGGACGCACCGAGACCTCTAGTCAGGCCACGATCTGGCGTTGGCGCGAGCACTACCAGAACGACTTCGCCGCACGCATGGACTGGTGCGTGGCCGACCGATACGACGACGCGAACCACAATCCGCGGCCCGTCCTCAACGGCGATACCACGTCGGCCGTGCTCGAGTTCTCGGCCGAGTCCGGGGCCACGGTCGACCTGTCGGCGATCGGCACGACCGCCGGGGATGACGGTCAGACCGTCGGCGTGTCGTGGTGGATCTACAACGAGGCGGGCAGCATCTGGGGCGCGAAGCTCACACGCGACGACGGTCTGTCAACGCGGGTCGTGCTGCCGCGACTCGACAGGCCCGGAACGCTGCATGTCATCCTGCAAGCGACGGATAACGGGACGCCGCCTCTGGTCGCCTACCGGCGGGCGATCATCCGCGCCACGCCGTGAGGCGATTCGAACCGATCCGCCCTGCTAGTTCGACGCGCAGTTCTGCACGTCATCGATGAAGAGAAGCACGTCGGTGGAATCGGCCTCCCCGTCCCCGTCGAGGTCGAACCGGCAGTGGTTGATGTGGTACAACGCCGAGGCGTGCGGGGCCAGCTCCGTCGAGAAGACGCCCTGGAAGGTGCCCATATCGACCCGATTCCAGAGGTCGCGGATGTCGACGTCGCCGGCGTAGCCGAGGTCGGCGAGATTGACGTCGACCGACTGGGCGGACAGCCCCGTCAGCGCCGCGACCGCGAACCGCACGGATGATGTCGCGCCGGGCTGCCCAACGCCAGCGTCGTCCAGGCCCGCCAGACCGGTCAGCGTGGTGTAGCCGGCCGGCAACGGATACTCGATGATCGACTGCGCGTGGGTGCCGATGCCGTCGGCGTAGGTCGTGCCGTTGATCAGAAGCGGGCCGTTGCCTTCGCAGTTGAGCCCGACTCGCGGCCCCTGCCAGCCGCTCGTGGCGGTCGTCCACGTGAGATCGGTCAGCGAGATCGTCGGCACGCCCGGGCCGCTGAGCTGCATGTTCACCCAGTCGGCCCAGTCGTAGTCGAACACGTCCGGGTCAGGGCCCGAGCCGTCGCCCGCATCCACCAGGAGGAACAGCCGGTCGGCCCCCGTGACGTCGGCGTTGATCGCGGTCGCGTGGCCCGGCGTGGATGCGGTGATCAGGCCGCTCAGGAATCCGGCCTGAGCGAGCAGCGCCGCGAATCCCTCCGAGGAATCGTCGAGATTGAACACGCCCAGGTATGTTCCGCCGTCCGGCGCATCGGCCGCCCAGGCGACCTTGTCGTTGACGCGGAACACCTGCCGGTTGTTGCTGCTCGCCTGGTTGACCGCGAGCGCCTCGGGGTTGTTCATCAGCGAGAGCGTGAACGCGTCGTTGGTGGGCATGTCGCCGCCGAACATCAGCGGCGAGCGCGACATGAACCAGAGCGTCATCAGCGTCCGCTGCTCGTCGTGGGTCAGGTTCGACATGCGGTCGCCGCCCACGTGCGCCCGGATGCCGAGGTGCCCCAGCGGGAGCATGTCGTTGTCGGGCCAGGTGCCGTCGCCGCGGAAGGGCGTCCACTCATACGCCCGCTGGAACATGACGTAGAGGGGGCTCCAGTCGTCCCAGAGGTCGTTGGTGATCCGCCACATGTTGGCGTATTGCTTCGTGTGCGCGCCGTGCTCGAGCGGCGCGTCGCCCGGCGACAGGCTCAACACCATTGGCCGGCCGGTCTGGTCGATCGCCGCCCGGATCATCTCGATCTCGTCGGCGTAGTAGGAATCGTTCGGGTGCGAGTAGTCCCGCAGCATGTCGTCGACCTTGACGTAGTCGACCCCCCACTCGGCGTAGAGGTTGAACAGCGAGTTGTAATAGGCCTGGGCCTCGTCGGTCTTGTCCATCCCGTAGCAGTCGTGCAGCCACGCGGCGCCGGTGTCGGTCTGCCCGCTGTCCCAGGTGTTCCGCACGATGTCGCGCGTTCTGAACGACGAACCGGCGATCGGCAGGTTCTGGTTCCACGCCTCCTGCTTGATCCCGCGCATCATGTGCACGCCGAACTTCAGCCCGAGCGAGTGCACATAGTCCGCCAGCGGCTTGAAGCCCAGGTTGACCCCGTTGCCCCCGTCGGCCGAGGGGAACCGGTTGGGCGCGGGCAGGATCCGCCCGTTAGCGTCGAGGTGCACCACGGGGTTGCTCGTGTTGTACCAGTGGTCGCCCGGGTTGCCGATGTACCACCGGATGTCGACGATGATGTACTCCCAGCCGAACTCCTTCAGATTCGCCGCCATGTAGTCCGCGTTGGCCCGCACCTCCGACTCGACCACCGACGAGCCGTAGCAGTCCCAGCTGTTCCACCCCATCGGGGGCGTCGGGGCGAAGGTGGTGAAGTCCTGCGCGCTGGCGCCGGTCAGGGCCGCGGCGGACGCGAAAACCGGGATCGAGATCCGGGGCCGGGAGAGTGGACGCGTCATCGTTCTATTCCCTGTGTGGAGCCCGGTCCGACGTGCGCGGCGAGCCGGGACGGATCGGTCAGCAGATCAGGTGGTCGTATGCACATGGATCGGAGCCGTCTCGGCCCGGGATCCGCAATCCGTGCTAAAAAAACGGGTCACGGGTGCCTCGCCCCGTGACCCGTCAGGAAGTGCATTCCCACGCCGGCCGCTCAGTGCCGACGCCGCCCGACGAACAGGCCGAAGCCCAGCAGGCCCAGCGAGGCCGGGGCCGGGACCTCGACGACCTGGAAGCCGGCGATGCCACCCCACGCGTCGGTGTCGCGCATCTGGAGTTGGATCGTCTGCGCGTCGCCCGTCAGCCCGGCGAAGATCGCGTAGTTGGCTGTCGTGGCGTACGTGCCCGCGGTGTCTGTGGTCTGCGCGAACATCGCGTCGGGGCCGCTCACGCTGTCGGGGCCAACGGTGTTGAACGAGTAGGTCGTCGTTCCGTCGGTCACGTCGCCCGCCCTTCCCGCGACGTCGGACGAGAAGTAGACGATGACGTTGTAGACCGTATAGGGGATCTCGCTGATCGCGACCTCGGAGTAGGTGATCGGCGGGCCCCAGTCGGCATAGCCCGCGTTGAGGTAGCCGTGCAGCAGTTCCCTGTTGTAGGTCCCGTCGGCGTCCTGGCCCGGGTGCACCGCGGCGCCCGAGATGTTCCACGAGTTGAAGCTGGCCCAGCCGAGGTCCAGCGTCGTGGCCGCGCCGCTCGAGTCGAACAGGTCGGTGGTCTGGTAGGTCGGCCAGGAGTTGTTCCAGTTGGCGGCCGACACAACGCCGGCGTACTGGTCTGGGCCCGTGACCGTGCCCCAGTCGTCCCAGCACCAGCTGACGACCGAGGCTTGCGCCGTGGCCGCCAACGTCGTCGCGCCCGCCGCGACCAGAATCATGCTCTTCATCTCAGTCTCCTCTGGTACTTCGGTTCAAAGCTCTCTCTCCGTTGCCCACAGGCGCTGTCCGCCAACCTTAAGGCAAGCGATTGACAAGGCGCAAGATACCGCGTCCGAACCCCCAATGCAAGCCTCGAAACGGGGAATAGCCGGACTTCTGTGCTCCTGCAGCCGCAGAACTGAATCGCTCAGATACCGTACATTTGACTGGTGTCGAGCGACCCTCGGTCTGCTGACGATCACGATCATGAGTTCTGTATGTGGCCGGTAAGTCGAAGCGGATTCCTCAACACCCGCTCGAATTCTCGCACAATCTGGTCGAATGACCCTTGCAATTGGACCCGTGGTTTGAGATCATTGTTAAGCGATTGCCTATGGGGCCGTTTCGTGGATTGGTGGAGTCCAGGCTGGAGTTGCACAGACACCGGCCACGCGAGCGGGCCGGACGCGATGGAGCGACGCAGCGCCGAGCGATGTGGGCAGCGGGATCGGCCGGAGCCGATCCGATTGACGAACGCCGCTCGGTGGGCTGAGAATCGACCGGAGTTGATGGAGAGTCCCGACAGGGCTTGAACACACAGGAGTCAGCGATGCCGCGATACACGATTCTGAGTGCCGCCGTTCTCACCACCCTCGCGGGGGTGGCGCAGGCCGACGTGGTGAGCTGGAACTACGACCGCTACGGCACGGTCACCGGGGCCGATCATTTCGCCGGCGTGGTCTCGGTCGCCAACTGGAACAACACCTGGCCTGACAACCCGGTGACCGACCTGATCGACGACACGGGCACTGCGACAACGCTCGACATCACCTACTCGTCGTTCAACAGCTGGACCGTCAACGAACCGACCCCCGCCAACCCCGGACCGGACTCGGACGGCACCTACAACCGCGAGCTGCTCAACGGCTATCTCAACGCCGGCTACGCCCCCTGGGGCCCGCCGATCACCTACTCCGAGGTCGCGCTGAGCGACATCCCATACGGGCAGTACGACATCATCGTCTACTTCTCGTCCGACGTCGCGGGGCGTGCGGGCGACATCACCGACGGCACCACGACCTACTCGTTCAACACCGTCGGCCCGGCGAGCGTGTCGGGCGCCGACGCGGTCCTGGCCCAGACGACCGACACCGCCGGGACGTACGCGACCACCGCGAACTACGCCGTCTTCAGCGGCCTCCTCGGCCACACGCAGACCATCCAGGTCCAGATGCGCGACGAGGACCAGTGGGCCGGCATCGCGGGCTTCCAGATCGTCAAGACCGCCGATGCCTGCGGCAACGACTACAACGGCGACCTGTCGGCCGACTTCTTCGACCTGCTCGACTACCTCGGCGTGTACGACGAGGGCGGGTGCGACGCGCCCACCGGCAACCCCAACCCGGGCGACATCCTCAGCCTGATTGATTTCGAGGATCAGACCGTCGGGTCGAACATCGACTTTGTCGACGAGCACGGCAACTTCTGGTTCGGCTACGCCGCCACGACGGCGGAGCTTCCCGTGGGCAGCGCCGACGTCCCGGGCTCGACCGACCGCCGCGCGAACGCCCCCGCGACGACGGTCTCGGGTGATTTCTCGCCCGGCTTCGGCTACCTCGAGGTCGAGGGCGACGCGTTCGAGCTCGCCGGCGGAGATTGGACAATCGAGACGTTCATCAAGTTCGCCGACACCGGCGGCTACCAGACGATTCTCGGCCGAGACCGCGACCTGCTCGATCTCCGCGGCGCGGGCGCCGATCTCTACTTCCAGAAGATGTCGGACAACCACTTCCGCTGCGACTACCGGATTGGCTGGATCGACAACGGCGACGGCACGTACACCGAGGTCCGCACCGGCGCGGTGTCGCAGACCGTCGCCGCCCCGGGGCAGTGGTACCACGTCGCGGCGGTCTATGACGCGACCGCACGCACACTGTCCCTCTACATCAACAGCAAGCTGGAGAGCCAGGTCACCGACGTGGACAACATCATGGCGGTCACCGACCCGTTCAGCCAGTTCTATTCGGTCGGGCGCGGCTTCTGGGACGGCAACCCGGTGGACAACCTGAACGCGGTGATCGACGATCTCCGCGTCACGGCCGCCGCCCTGACCCCCAACGAGTTCCTCGGCCTGCCGGACTGCCCGTCCGACGTGGACGGCGACGGCGACGCCGACGCGGACGACGTGCTCCAGATCATCGGCGACGTCGACGCCGGCTGCCCTTGACCCCGGCCCTGATCTGAACCTCATCACCGACGGGGGGCGAAAGCCCCCCGTCGTCGTTCCCCCGGAGCGCCCGCTGTGAATCCGGCGCTCGCCTGCCACGATCGTCTCCGTGCTCTGTTGAAAACGCGCGCTCGCACGTCCATCCGAGGGTGCCACCGCTCGCCGTCCTCGGCGCAGCAGCGCCTTTGGAAGAACATCGTCCTTCGGGCGATGACACGACTGCGCCGAAAACGGCGAGTCGTGGCGCCCCGTCGGGTGTGTTCTGCAGAGCGCCGTCGCCGCCGTGGCGCACGGCCGAATCCTGCGTGCCGGTTTCCACGGCTATGGCGCCCGATCGAGAATACCGGGTCCGGATTCGGCCGTCAGACGGCCTCGTTCACAACCGCCCAGTAGAAATTGAGATTCTGGACGATGTCGTTGAAGCAATCGAAGTCAATGGGCTTCACGACGTAGCTGTTCACGTGCAGTGAATAGGCCTGCGCCTTGTCCACCTCCGCCGCCGACGTGGTGAGCATGACCACCGGAATGGACGTGAGATCGGGATTCGCCTTGATCTTCTTCAGCACCTCGTGCCCGTCGAGGCGGGGCAGCTTCAGGTCCAGCAGAATCACATCCGGGCGTGTGGCGGAGGCGTACTCGCCCTCGCGCTGAAGGTACGCGATGGCCGATTCACCGTCCGCCACGTGAGCCAGCTCGTTGGCGACACGATTCTCCCGCATCGCGCGCTGGATCAGGTCCGCGTGATCTTCATCATCCTCGACCAGCAGAAAACGAACCGGTCTCTTGCTCTCTGGCGACGAGCTCATCGCATCCTCCAGGCCCCACGTCATGCGGGTTCTGTGCGGGGCATTGCGGCAATAGTACGCGGAACTTCCCCCCATCGCCGGGTGTCGCGATTGTCCAGGCCCGGCCGCCATACTGCTCCGCGATCCGCCTTACGAGCGCCAGGCCCACTCCGGTGCCTTCCTTGTCGGAGTCGAGTCGCTGGAACAACTCGAAGACACGGTCCGCGTGCCGTTCGTCGATCCCGTGGCCGTTGTCATCGACGGCCAACTCGACGAGCCCCGTTTCGCCCGGGCGGCTCCGGATCGACACCACGGGACGCGTGGCCGTCGAGCCGTACTTGACCGCGTTGCCGATCAGGTTGGCCAGCACCTGGTGCACGTGGGAGCGGTTGCACATGACCTCGTCGATTTGCAGGTCCACCTCGAAGCTCACGCCGGCCTCCTCGATCGAGGCCGCCTGCTCCTCCTGAACGGCACATACCACGTCCTCGAGCCGCACCGGCTCGATTTCGATATCCGTCCTGCCTACCCGGCTGATCGCGAGCAGGTCGTCGATGCACGAACGCATTCGCTCCGCCGCCCTCGTGATCCGCTGCGCATAGCCCGTGATTTCGTCGAACACATGTCGCTCGGCATCGCGAACGAGATGGGTCGAGTACCCGAGGATCGTCACGAGCGGGCTCTTGAGGTCGTGCGACGCCGAATAGACGAATCGCTCGAGTTCCTCGTTCTTCTGTCTGAGTGCTTCCTCCGCCCGGATGCGATCGGTGATGTCCCAGTTCGTTCCCACGACCCATTCGATCCGCCCCGCGGCGCTTTTGCGAACGACGTCGATGGCCTCGACGTGCCGGATCGCCCCGTCGCTGTGCCGGCGAATCCGGAAACGGCGCGTGCCCGGCTCCCTGTGGCCGCCAGCCACCTCCTGCAGCTCTTGTTCCTGGTCCGCAAGGTCTTCGGGAACGACGGCGCTGCGCCAGTCGGCGTATGAGACGCTTCCGTCATCCGTCGGCGCCATGCCATACACAAGGAACATCCGGTCATTCCACCGCACCCGACCCGTTTCGACGTGCCAAGCCCAGATCCCCAGGCCGGTCGCGTTGATCGCGAGTTCTTCGCGCTGTCGGCCCTCTTCAATCAGAGTCTTGGCACGCTTGCGCTCGGTGATGTCGGTCCGGATCGCGACGTACTTCTCGATCTTGCCCGCGTTATTGGTGAACGGGACGATCGTCGTGTCGACCCAATACAGCGACCCGTCCTTGGCCCGGTTGCAGACCTCCGCCATCCAGGTCCGTCCGTTCGCGATCGTCCGCCAGAGATCCGTGAAGAATGCCTTGGGGTGGTGTCCCGAGTTCAGGATCTTGTGCGTTCTCCCGATCAACTCCTCGCGGCTGTACCCGGATACGGCGCAGAACTTGTCGTTCGCATAGGTAATCACACCGGCCGGGTCGGTGATCGCGACGATCGATGCTTCATCGAGCGCGTACTTCTGAAGCCCGAGCTCGTGGAGCAACGCACGCTGATCGGCCCTGATCCGGTTGCTCCTCTGCAGCAGCGTGAGCACCGCCGACAGCGAGATTGCGGCCAGCACACCGATAGTGGGAATCGCGAAAACCCAGGCCGAATGGAGCTTCGCGGCGTAGGCCGGCGTTAGTTCGACATCGAGGCGCCAGGCAACGCCGTCAAGGGCGCAAAGCGCGTGGGCATGGTCCGAGGCGCCGGTCGAACTCGCCCATCCCGGCGGCGGTTCGTTGGGGTCGCTGGCGATAATCGCGCATGACCTCGCGAAGGGCTCAAACGCCCTATCCAGAAACGCACGCTCGGGGAGCAACACGACGAGCCACCCATCGCGACGATCAGTTCCGTCGATGGGCGTCGGGTAGGCCGCGACGATCTGGGGCGGGTTCCCGGAGCCCCTACCCGAAGTGCAAGCGAATAGGGAGGGATCGCTACGGAGCCGGTCGATCGTGTCGCTGATCGCACCGGAGAAGGGCTGCTCCGATTGCTCGTCCGGCGTTGCGTCGCGCGTGACCCGCATGATCTCGGCGCCGTGGCTGTCGAGCAGCGCGATGGCCGAAACGCTCGGAAACCCTTCCAGGTATCGTAGAGCGTTTCTGGTCCAGATCTCCGGCGAGAGCCCGCCCGAGTCCCCCGACAACTCCGCCATGTGCTCAAACGCGAGTAGGTTGAACCGAAGCCGCTCCTCGGTATGCGCCGCCGCGTCATGGGCGATCGATTCCGCGACCGTTCGGCGTTCGGACAATTCCTGGGCCTGCATGGCCTGCCAGATCAGGGCGGCCTGGACCAAAACGGCCAAGCCGGCGGACACGGGAACGAACGCCGTGCGCTTCCTCCACCCCGTCAACCGCCAGGCGACCGCGTAGAGCCCGGTCCCGGCGACCACGAAGCCCGAGGCGGTATGCACCGACATGTGGGTCATTCGGCCCCAGCCATAGGCTGTCGGGACGTGCCCGATGTAGCCGAACAGGGCGGCCGTCGCGAGCGCGGCGACGATCCCGCCAAGCAGATGGGGCCACGGCGCCGCGCGCTTCCATACCACGCCGCTCACGATGCCTGCCCCGGTGAGCGCGAAGCAGAGCGCGGTGTTCGGCGCCATTCGGCCGAGGTGAGAGACACCGTCCGTGATGGGCTGGGCCATCAGGAGTTCGTCGATCCCCAGATCAACTCGGAAGATGTACTCGGACAGGGTCAGCACGCCGAGCAGCGCGGCCAGCGCCGACGGCACGATCGCCAGCAGCCGGCGACCGAAAGCCAACCCGGTGAGCGCCACCCCACACAGCACGAACCCCAGTGCCGTGTTGTATTGCATTGCCCCCAGAGCTGGGTGGATCTGCACGACGTGGTAGTTACCAGTGTGCCACCCGGCGATGACCGTCCCACCAAGCAAGGTGGATACAACCCCGCACGCGGCGGGCAGGACGCGACCCCACCATTGGGGTGGCCCGAGAGATCTTGCGGATCGCTCAGTCATCGGGACCTCAATGACACAATGTACACATCGTCATCACATCCGCCGGGCATCAGCCCGATGGAACGGCGCACGGTCCCAACTAGGCTTTTCCTTGCGGCGCGCGGCGGTTTGTGGAATGTGACCCACCCGGAATGTGTGATTCCGGCGCCGTCAGACCACCGCATGCACTCGATCCGGGTACCACCTACCCGTCGGGTTTCCCTCGCACGCTTGTCATCGTCGGGTCAGAGCGGCACCCGACGGCGAGTCGAGGTTAGATGTCAATGGCCTCGCGTCGCCCGCTCTCCATCGACCGAGCCTCGGCCTCGAGCACGGCGAGCGTTTCCGCCGCATCCCGCAGGGTGACGGGGGCGGATCCCCCGGAGGCGATTGCGTCCACGAAGGCCCTGACCTCGCCATCGTACCCGGCTCCGGGCCCGACCCCGACGGGCCGCGGCCCGCCCCCCTCGGCCCGCGCGAGGCAGAGTGTCGGCTCGCGCGTCAGGTCAAAATCGGCGGTGCCGCGCTCGAACTCGGCGATGTACCGCATGCGGAAACCGACCCCGCCGCGCATCCAGCCCCCCGTGGCGACGACATGCCGCGGGCCCCCGTCGAAGTGGTAAAGGGTGGTCACGCGGCCGTGGTCGCCGACGCTGGTCACGGCCTTCGGGGCGCCGAGCAGATGGCACACGAAGTCGGTGTCGTGGATGTGCAGATCATGGAACGCGCCGCCGCAGCGAGCGGCGTCCTGGTAGAAGCCCCCGCCCCAGGAGGGCGCGGCCCCGACGCGTTCGAACGCGAGGCTGCGCGCCGGCCCGAGGTCGCCGCGGCGCAACGTCTCGGCGAGCCAGGCCCACTCGGGCCAGAACCGCATGCACATCGCGGGCATGCATAGGCGGCCCGCACGCGTCGCCTCCTCATCCAGCGCTCCGAGTTCGGCGCGGTCGAGGGAGACGGGCTTCTCGACCAGGGCGTGCTTGCCCGCCCGCAGCGCGGCCCGGGCCACGGCACAGTGGGTGTCGGTCGGCGTGCAGACGCTCACGGCGTCGACTTCGTCGCTGGCGAGGAGCTTGTCGAGGGAATCGGTCGCGAAGACCTCGTCCGGATCGAACAGCCGGGCCTCATCCGAGCCCGTGGCGATGTTGCCGGCCTCGCCGCTCTCGCCCGTCAGGCGCGACGGGTCGATGTCGTAGACGCCGACGAGCCGGCAGGCGGAACCGGCGTTGCGGTACGCGCGCACGTGGGTTCGCCCCATGAAACCCAGCCCGATGACGGCGACGCCGACGGTCATGCCGGGCTCCGCTCTCGCAGGTGCATCTTCACACGTTCCCGGGCGGTCGTGATGTCATCGACGCGATGCTCGCCCGCCTCGCGCTCGATCATGAGATCGGCGTGGGTGAGCGAGCCGCAGACAATGTCGAAAAAGGACTCCCAATCGACCTGCCCCGTGCCGACCGGGACCTCCGCGCCCCAAGCCCCGGGGGCATCGCTCCGGGTCGCGTCCTTGATGTGGAGCTGCACGACCACGGCGGCGAGGCGCTCGAGCGCCCGGATGGGTTCTCCCGAGCCGTAGAGCAGCATGTTGGCGGGATCGAAGTTGACGCCGACGCCGCGTCCGCCCAGCTCGTCGAGAACGCCCAGCAGCGTCTCGGCGTCTTCCTGCCCGGTCTCGAGCCCGATGCGTACGCCGGCGTTGGAGAAGACCGAGGCCAGCTCGCGGAGCCGCTCGATCATCCGCGTCCGCTCGGGGTTCCCCTCGTCGTGCGGCAGGAACCCGGCGTGGAAGGTGACCAGGCCGATCCCGTTCCGGGCGGCGATCTCGGCGAGCTCGTTGGCGGCCGCCAGGTTGATCGGCCACGTCGCGTCGGGCCGCACGCCGCCCGTCCGCGCGATCGCGTCGATCGTCGAGTAGTCCTCGCCCTCCATCGCCATCATCCCGCTGCGGATCGCGACGCCGGCCGACGCGAGGCGATCGAAGGTCTCCGACTCGTTCCACTCCCCGCGCCGGATCGGGTCGAGCGCGAGCTGCACCGCCCGGCAGCCGGTGGCGTCGATCTTGTCGACCAGGTCGGCCGGCGAGTCGGGCCGGAGTGACCAGGAGCACACGCCGAGGACACCGCTCATGCCCCTCCCCTCCCGGGGTTCGCGGCTCCGGTCGGACTCCAGCTCACGAACCCCTCGATCGCCTGGTACTCCGGCAGGCCGAGCCGATCGAAGAGTTCGGCGGTCTCCCGGTTGCGATCTTCGGCCCGCTGCCAGAACTCCCGAGTGTCGGTGGGACCCGGGAACAAAGCCGTGTCCTTCTGGCTCTCGTGCTTGAAGATCGCCTTGCGCTTCCGCGCGACCTCGTCGGGCGAGAGCGGGACGGCCATCTCGATCTCCTCGGGGCCCCACTCCTGCCACGCGCCGCGGTAGAGCCAGACCTCGCAGTCGCGCATCCAGTCGCGGTCGGCGAGCCTCTCGGCAGCCGCCATGATCGCCGCGAGGCAGACCCGGTGGGTGCCGTGCGGATCGGAGAGATCGCCCGCGGCGTAGACCTGATGGGGGCGGACGCGCTCGAGCAGTTCCGCGACGATGCGGACGTCCTCCCCGCCCAGCGGCTTCTTCTTGACCGTGCCGGTCTCGTAGAACGGCATGTCGAGGAAATGGATGCGGTCGAGTTGGACACCCGAGTAGCGGGCCGCGGCGCGGGCCTCGGTGCGCCGGATAAGCGTCTTGATCGTCTGCAGATCGGGGCTGTCGATCTGACCGGGCCGCTTGCCGCGGATGAACGCCTGCACCTCCCCCGCCAGCGCGTGGGCCTCGTCGGCGGCGATATCCATCACTGTGCAGAACTCCTGCACGAAGTCGGCGTGCCGCTCGGCCTCGTCATCGAACACCGCGATATTGCCGCTGGTCTGGTAGGCGACGTGCACTTCGTGCCCCTGGTCGCAGAGGCGGATGAACGTGCCGCCCATCGAGATCACGTCGTCGTCCGGGTGGGGGCTGAAGACGAGCACCCGCTTGGGGTATATGTCGGGCCCGTTCGAGGCGTCGACGCCCTTGCCGACCACGAATCGGGGGCGATCCGGCTTGCCGCCCGGCCAGCCCGTGATGGTGCGCTGCAGCGACTTGAACACGGTGATGTTCGCGTCGTAGGCCCCGCCCACCGCAGCGACGAGCCCCTGGAGCCCGTTGGTGTTGTAGTCCTCGTTGGTCAGCTTGAGGATGGGCTTGTCCACCTCGCGGGCGAGCCAGATGACCGCCTTCTTGACCAGACGTGGGTCGGCCCAGTCGAGATCGGCCGCGCCGTCGTGCCCGCCCAGCAACCAGGGGGCGCGGAAGCGGGTCAGCTCGGCCGCGGCGGCGCCGTCGAGCACGAACTTGGCGCCCGCGTGCCCCTGGAGGAACGAGGCGGCGACGGTGTTGGTCACCTCGCCCTCGACCGCCCGGCGGATGATCGGGGCCTTGTGCTCGCCGAACGCCATGAGCACGATCCGTTTGGCGTCGAGGATCGTGCCCACGCCCATCGTGATCGCCTGCCGGGGCACGTTCCACTCACCGAAGAAGTCGCTCGCCGCGTCCATCCGCGTCACGCGGTCGAGCGTGATCAGCCGCGTCCGGCTGTCGCGTCCCGAGCCCGGCTCGTTGAAGCCGATGTGCCCGGTGCGTCCGATGCCCAGGATCTGGTAGTCGATCCCGCCCGCGTTCCTGATCCGTTCCTCATACTCGACGCAGTACGCCGCGATCCGGTCCTGCGGCATCTGGCCGTCCGGCACGTGGGCGTTCGCGGGGTCGATATCGACGTGGTCGAAGAGATACTCGTTCATGAAGCGTCGGTAGCTCTGGAGCGAGTCGGGCGGCATGGGCCAGTACTCGTCGAGGTTGAAGCTCACGACGTTCGCGAAGCTCAGCCCCTCGTCGCGGTGCAGGCGGACCAGCTCGTCGTACACCGCGTGGGGCGTCGAGCCCGTCGCGAGCCCCAGCACGGCGTGCTCACCGCGTGCCGCCTTGTCGCGGATCAACGCCGCGATCTCGTGCGCCACCGCTCGGCTCGCCTCGGCGCTCGAGGCGTAGACCAGCACCGGCGCCCGCTCCAGCTCGCGACGAGTCGACCATCCCCGCACCGTGTCGGTCGTGTGCTCAGCCACGCCGCGCCCCTTGTGATCTGAATGTTCTCCAAGCTCGTCGCGGCGGCCGGGGGCCTGCCCGGATCGGCAATGGTCATAGAGTACGAACTTGTGGAAGGCCGTCAACCGGCCTCGGGAAGCCTCGCGGCACCCGGCCTCGAGGTTCTGAAGGATACGGGGTTACCATGAACTCTGGTGAATATCCGGGGCGGGCCGTCGGAGGCCAATGAGGAGGTCGCCTTGTCACGATTGATCGCTCTCGCCGCGGCGCTGGTCGCGGGTCTGGCTCAGATCGTCCCGGCCCAGACCGGCGAACTCGAGCAGGGGCTGACGCTGCGGATCTTCGACGTGGGCCGGCCCATGGACCGGCTGGCGCCGCTGCGCCCGGACCAGACGCCCAACATCGACCGGAAGATCGACACGATCAACTTCCCCGACGACGCGTCGTTCGGGGGACCGGCGGACTACTTCGTCGTGGAGATCGAGGGTTACCTCCAGATCGACAAGGCGGGGACGTACGTTTTCAACCTCGTCAGCGACGACGGCTCCCGCCTGACGATCGGCGACGCCGTCGTTGTCGACGACGACGGGCTGCACGCGCCGCAGGCGGTGCAGGGCCAGATCGATCTCACGGCGGGCCTGCACCCGATCCACGTCCGGATGTTCGAGAACGATGGCGGGTCGGCGCTCTCGCTCGAGTGGAAGACGCCCGGGGCGAACGTCTACAAGGCGATCCCCCCCGCGGCCTTCCGGATCGAGAAGGGGTTGACGCGCGTGGTCAACCCCGGCAAGAAGGTCGTGCTCGACGGGCGTGAGAATCTCCGCCCGGGCGACGGGATGCCGGTCGACGGCGTCCACCCGATGTGGACCGTCGAGACCGTGCGCCCCGAAGGCCTCGAGACGAGAGTGGGGGGGATGGACTTCCTGCCCGATGGCACGCTCGTCTACTCCTCGTTCATGCCGGTCAACAACGGCGTGTTCAGAGAGAAGCCCAACGGCACGCTCTGGGCCCTCAAGGGCGTCGCGGGCGGGCATGGGCGCGCCAAGGGGCCCCCGATCCTGCTGCGTGACGGGTTCCAAGACCCCTGCGGCGTCGTGTGCGTGGGGACCGACATCTACGTCTCCCACCGCCCCGGCATCGAGCGCCTGCGCGACCTCGACGGCGACGGCGCCTACGAGACGCGCGAGACCTTCGCCAAGCCCTGGGTGGGCAACAACTACCACCACTTCGCCTTCGGGCTCGTCGAGCACAAGGATGCCGACGGCGACTGGATCTACGGAACGCTCTCGACCTCGATCTACTTCGGGAACACGCTCGATCACGACAACGTTCAGGGCGAGGTGATCGGGATGAACGGCCCGAACCCCGAGCACCGGGGCACGTGCTGGCGGATCAACATCGACACGCGCGAGACCCAGTTCCTCGCGGGCGGGCTGCGCACGCCCAACGGGATTCTGGTCGACTCGAAGGGCCGGATCCTCGTCGCGGACAACCAGGGCGCGTGGCAACCGGCCAACAGGCTCGACGTGATCGTGCCGGGGCGGTTCTACGGGCACTACAACGGGCTCCAGAGTTCCGATCGCTACCCCGACGGGGGGCATCGGAGCCTCGACATGGAGAACGGCGAGTGGCCCCCCGCGGTGTGGCTGCCCCAGAACGACGTGTCGAACTCGCCGACGACGCCCGTTGAGATCACCGATGGCCCGTTTGCCGGACAGTACTGGCTGGGCGAGTTGACGGCGGGCGGCATCCGGCGGGTGTTCCTCGAGGAAGTCAATGGCGAACTCCAGGGCGCGGTCTTCCGCCACACCCAGGGGCTCGAGTGCGGCGTCAACCGGCTCGTCAAGGGCCCGGACGGTTGCCTCTACATGGGTGGCATCGGAGCCGACGGCAACTGGAACTGGCGAGGCACGCAGTTCGGCCTGCAGCGCCTCCGCCCAACAGGGCAGACCGCGTTCGAGATGAACACGATCTCGGCGGCGCCGGGCGGCTTTGTTGTGACCTTCACGCGCTCGATCGACCCGAACTGGCTGGCCGATCCGGCCAACTACACGGTCGAGCAGTGGAACTACTTCTCGACGCCCGACTATGGAGGGCCCAGGCGGAACGAGCAGAGGCTGGCGGTGGTGAAGGCCCAGCCGAGCAGTGGCGGCAACGCCGTGACGCTGACGATCCCGGGGCTCCGCGAGGGGGCGGTTGTGCATGTCCGCTGCCAGCCCACGAGCGAGCAGGGCGAGTCGATCTGGAGCGGCGAGGCGTGGTACACGCTCAATCAGATCCCGCGACGGGAATCGAATCAGGTCGACCTCGAGGACCTGATCGTCAGGCCGATCGAACTGGGCGGGCTGAATGCCTTCCGTATGCCCCGGGGAACATGGGCGAACGTCGGTGACGTGGTCGCGATGGATGACAAGCTCAGGGCACGAATGGGCCAGGATGTGATCGTCAACGGGGCCGACGGGCGGACGAACGACCTCGAGACCGTCTTCGAGCACGGCGACGTGCACGCGATCATCGAGTTCATGGTGCCCCAGGGCTCGAACTCGGGGGTCTACTTCCAGGGCCGCTACGAGATCCAGATCCTCGATTCGTACGGCAAGGAGAATCCGGCGTTCAGCGACTGTGGGGGTGTCTACCAACGATGGGACCCGAGCCGGGGCGAGGGAAACGAGGGATATGAGGGCGTGCCGCCTGGGGTCAACGCGGCCAAGCCCGCCGGCGAGTGGCAGACGCTCGAAGTGGATTTCCGCGCGCCGCGGTTCGACCCGGTGGGCCACAAGATCGCCAACGCGAAGTTCGAACGCGTCGAGCTCAACGGCCAGTTGATCCACGAGAACATCGAGGTGACCGGGCCGACGCGGGGCGGTTTCGCCGGTGAAGTGCCATTCGGGCCGCTGCGCCTCCAGGGCGACCACGGCCCGGTGGCCTATCGCAACATCATCCTCTTAACGCCTCGCACGCCGCGGGAGCCCGAGTGGGCCTCGCCCGACAAAGTCCGCGACCTGCGGGTGCTGGTGTTCAGCAAGACGGCCGGCTTCCGCCACGACTCGATCCCCGAGGGCATCGCGTGCCTCAAGCAGCTTGGGCGTGACGCCGGGTTCAGCGTCGACGCGACCGAGGATGCGGGGGCGTTCACGAGCGAGAATCTGGCCAACTACGGCGTCGTCGTCTTTCTGAACACCACGGGCGATGTGCTCGACGACGACCAGCAGGCCGCCTTCGAGGCGTGGTACCGCGCGGGGCACGGCTACCTGGGCGTCCACAGCGCCTCGGACACCGAGTACGACTGGCCCTGGTACGGCCAGCTCGTCGGGGCCTACTTCAACCGCCACCCGGCGATCCAGCCCGCCCGCATCATCGTCGACGACCGCGAGCACCCCGCGACCGCCCACCTGGGCGGTTTCCCGCACTTCAACACCTGGCCGCGGACGGACGAGTGGTACGACTTCCGGGCCGCGCCCGTGCCGGCGGTCCACCGCCTGCTGAGCCTTGACCAGTACACCTACCGGGGCGGGGAGATGGATGGCGAGCACCCGATCGCGTGGTTCCACGAGTTCGACGGCGGACGGGCGATCTACACCGCGGGAGGGCACACGAAGGAGAGCTACAGCGAGCCCGAGTACCGCCGGCACCTGCTGGGGGCCCTGCTCTGGGCGGGGGGGCTGGCGGAATAGGACGGGCCTGGGCATTGGCTCCGCATCTGGCGAGCCACGGGCGCGAGCCCGTGGAGCGCCCCGATAGCAAGCCATGGGTCCCCGCACGGACCCTGCCGTCCTCATTCCCGCCTCGACCCCGCCTATCATCCGGACCCCGGGCGCCGCTCTCGTAATGCGTCCCGGGAGCTTGAAAGGCGAACCGGACCGCATGGCGAAGGACGACGACAAATTCACGATGGAAGCGATCGTGCTCGAGGCGCTGCCGAACGCGATGTTCCGCGTGCAGCTCCCCAACGAGCAGAAGTCGGAGATCCTCGCCTACGTGTCCGGCAAGATGCGCAAGCACTACATCCGCATCCTGCCGGGTGATTCGGTCACGGTCGAGATGAGCCCGTACGACCTGACCAAGGGACGGATCACGTTCCGGGGTCGGTAGGCCCGCCGGGTTTCCGTCAATCCCAACGAGCCGCGACCGTGAGGGAGCGGTTTCCGGATTCCAGAGACAGATCAAACACCGCCTTGATCCCGGTCATTGCTTGCCGGGAACGTTCGTAGGATTCTGCATGCCCGTCCCGCGCATCGCCATCGTCGGCCGGCCCAATGTCGGCAAGTCCTCCCTGCTCAACCTCATCGCGAAGGCGAGGCTGGCGATCGTCGACCCCACGCCCGGGGTGACGCGGGATCGGCTGTCGGTCGTCGTCACCCTCGAAGCACCCGGGGGGCAGGGACCCGAGAAGCCGGTCGAACTCACCGATACGGGCGGGTTCGGGGTGTACGTCGCCGAGGGGGGGCGGTACGACGACGTGGGGGCCGACCTGGCGACCCTGACGCACGACATCGAGCACCAGATCGGCGAGGCCGTGTCGGGGGCCGACCTGATCCTGTTCGCGATCGACGTGCAGGCGGGGATCACGCCGCAGGACCTCGAGATCGCGAAGATGCTGCGCGAGCAGAAGCTGGGGAGCAGGGAGCGGTCGGGCAAGCTGATCCCCGTGCGTGTGATGGCGACGAAGGTCGACGGGCCCAGCTGGGAGACGCACGCGTACGAGCTCGCGGGGCTGGGCTTCGGCGAGCCGCTCATGTGCAGCGCCAAGAGCAAGTACATGCGTCGGCAGATGCTCGACGAGCTGTACGAGCTGATCGAGCTCTGGCGGCCCAACGAGCACGACCCGGACGAGGCGGTGACCGACCTGAAGCTCGCCATCGTCGGCAAGCGCAACAGCGGCAAGAGCACGCTGGTGAACACGCTCGCGGGGGCCGAGCGGGTGATCGTCTCGGAGATCGCCGGGACGACGCGCGACGCGATCGACGTGCGGGTGACGCTGCCCGACGGGCGGCGGGTCACCGCGATCGACACCGCGGGCGTGCGCCGCAAGAAGAGCTTCCAGGACCAGATCGAGTGGTACGCGTTCGACCGGGCCCAGCGGGCGATCGAGCGGGCGGATGTGATCCTGCTGCTCATCGACGCCGAGGCGACGATCAGCCAGGTCGACGAGCAGATCGCGGCGATCGTGATCGAGAGCTCCAAGCCCGTGATCGTCGTGGTCAACAAGTGGGACCTCGCCGAGGGCCGCAAGAACGACAAGGGCAGGGTGGTCACCCCCGCCGACTACGAGACGTACATCCGCAAGGAGCTCAACGGGCTGAGCTTCGCCCCGATCGCGTTCATGGCGGCGAGGGACGGGTTCAACGTGCGCGAAGTCGTCGATCTCGCCTTCGAGCTGCACGCCCAGGCGGGCGAGCGCGTGCCAACGGGCGAGATGAACAGGCTCGTGCGCGACATCATCGAGCGGCACCATCCCGCTTCGATCGGCGGCAAGCACGGGCGGGTCTATTTCACGAGCCAGGTGAAGACCAACCCGCCGACAATCGTGATGATCGTCAACCGCACGGAGATCTTCTCGGGGGCCTACGAGCGTTACCTGATGAACCGCCTGCGCGAGGAGCTACCGTTTGGCGAGGTCCCGATCCGCCTGATCTTCCGCAGCCGGAAGCGCGCCGAGCTGGCGATGCTCAAGGCGGGCAAGCTGCGCCGCAGCGACATCAAGGAGGGCCGGCTGCACGAGACCGATGCGGAGTCCCAGGGCTTCGCGGGCGACGCCGACCTCGAGAAGTGGCTCGCCGACCTGCCCGACGACGCGGAGGTGTACTTCGACGAGTGAGGCACGCGGGCGTTCGCGACGAGCCTGAAGCGCAAGCGAAGGACGGATGTCCCGGAGCGTCCCTCGCTTGCGCTTCAGGCTCGTCAAGGCGACTTACCTACCGTTCCCGATGCGGCTCGGCCACGTCACCGACCTCCATGCCCGCACCCACATGCCGGGCGTCGCCCCCAAGCCCGGGAGGCTGTCGCGCGACATACCCGACCGGCTCGCCCAGTGCCTCGCGCGGATGACCGAACTGGGCTGCGACGCGGTGGCCGTCACGGGTGACCTTCTCGACGTGCCGACGTTCCTGTACGACCCCGTCCCCGGATTCAAGCCCGACGAGCCCGCGTTCTGGGCCGAGCGGGCGGAGATGGACTACCGGCTCATCCGGGGTGTGCTCGAGGCGGCGGGGCTTCCGTTCTTCGTGCTGCCCGGCAACCACGACTTCGAGCCCGCGATGTGGCGGGTGTTCAATCCCGAGGCGAACGAGCACGAGATCTCCGGCGTTCGGATCATCCGTTTCTGCGATCGCGAGCACCACATCGGCGCTTCGGGCCACACGCCGCGGCGTTTCTACCCGGAGCGGGACCGCTGGCTCGAGGCGCTCGCGGACGCCACCACGCCCCAGGTGCATCTCCAGCACTACGTGATCGCGCCGACGATCGGGCACCGCTACCCGCACAACTACGCGGAGCACGAGGAGATGACGAGGCGGATCAGCGCCGCCCCGCACGTGCGGCTGTGTCTTTCCGGGCACGACCACAACCCGCCGCCCCCCGAGGTGCACGGGTCGACGCTCTTTGCCGTGACCCCCAGCTTCTGCGAGCACCCACACCGATTCCGCGTCTTCGACGTCAAGCCCGGCGCTCCGGTCACCTGGGAGGATCACGCGCTGGCGGAGAAGCGGGCGGTCCGACCCTGCGTCTTCCTCGATCGCGACGGCGTGCTCAACCACGACGCGAGTTTCTGGTTCGGACCCGATCGCTTTGAGCTGCTGCCGGGTGTCGGCCCTGCCGTGCGCCGGCTCAACGAGGCGGGCTTTGCGACGGTCGTGCAGACCCGCCAGTCCTGCGTGGGCACTGGGTTCGCGCCTTATGAAGTGGTCCGTCACGTGCACGACAAGATGCACCGCCTGCTCGGCGCGGACGACGCTCGCCTCGACGCCGTCTACTTCTCGATGGGCGGCGGCGACGACGCCGTGCTGCCAATGTACCGCGACGTCTCCGATGCCAAGCCCTCGCCCAAGCTGCTTGTCAAGGCCGCGAGCGAACTGGGGCTCGACCTAGGCGCGTCGTGGATGGTGGGGGACTCGACGCGCGACATCGAGGCGGGGGCGCGGGCCGGGTGCCGGACGGTGCTCGTGCGCACGGGCGATGGGCCGCGGCACGAGGCGGAGGTGCGGGAGCGCTTCCCCGAATCCGCGATCGTGGCCGACCTGCCAGCCGCTGTGGGGCACATCCTCAGCGCGGCGCCGGGAGTGCTTCCCACATCTCCTTCGTGATCGCCCAATGCTCGTGGTCGACCCACCGGCCCCGGATCTGGAGGTAGTTGGGCGAGTATCCCACGAGCCGGAAGCCCGCCTTCGCGACCGCGCGCCGGCTCGCGGCATTGTGGGGCTGGATGTTCGCCTCGATTCGGTGCAGGCCCATCTTCGTGAACGCTCGCCTGACTCCGAGCCGGATAGCCTCGGTCATGTAGCCCCGCCCGGTGAAGCCATCGCCGATCCAGTAGCCGAACCGCCCGTTGAGGAACGGGCCCCGCTCGATGGCGGTGATCGCGAGCCGGCCCACAATAGCGCCGTCGTCGCGCCGGACGATCAGCCAGCGTTCCTGCTCGTCGAGCTGATGGCAGGCGATCTCGCGGTCGAAGGCGTCTGGCCCGAACGGGTCGAAGCCAGGCGGCGGGATGGGCTCCCAGCGCTCGAGGTGTTCACGTCCATCGCGGCGAAGCGCGATGTACGCGTCGCGATCAGCCTCAACGGGAAAGCGGAGGCAGACCGAGTCTCCGACCGCGAGGGCGTGGGGTTGGCTGGGCATGGTGTTCATGCTGCGATTCAACGAAAAGCCGCGGGATGCTAGTCCCGCGGCTTCTGGGGTCGTGAGGAGGGGGAGGTATTGTCAGCCCTTCTTTGGCTTCTCGCCCTTGGGCTCATCCACGATGTCGTCCGAGCCCTTCACCTTGCCCAAGGCCGAGGGCAGGTCGACCCCCGCCTGGTTGGCCAGCTCGTGGATCTGGGGCAGCGAGCCGATGAGCCCCGCGAGGAAGCCGGCGGTGGCGCTGCGGACCGAGCCGCCGTCCTTGCCCTCGATCTGGCTGGCCCCGGAGTCCCAGACCGTGATCTTGTCGATCTTGAGGTTCTGGATTGCCTTGACCTGCTGCTCGACCAGCAGCGGCAGCTGCTCGATCATCAGCAGCGTCGGGGCGACCTGCGGGTTGGCCCCCGCGGCCTCCATCAGGCGGCGGTAGCCCTCCGCCTTCGCCTCGAGCACCTTCTGCGTGCCCTGGGCCTCCGCGAGGTACTTCGCCAGCTCCGCGTCGGCCTGGCCCTTCGCCTCGCGGCGCCGCTTCTCCGCCTCGGCCTCCGCGGCGATCTCGATCCGCTGCTTCTCGATCTCGGCGGGCGCGAGCTGCTCCTTGCCCAGCCTCGCCATCTCCTGCTCGCGCTCCTTCTCGAGAATCGCCGTCTTCGCGAGCGCCTTCGCCACGTCCCCCCGGCGCATCGCCTCGGCCCGCACCTCGGCGAGCTGGGCGTCCGACTCGGCGACGCGGGCCGAGTTGGTGTTCTCGCCCTCCACCGCCGTCGCCTCGGCCGTCGCGACCTGCACACGCTGCTCCTGCTCGGCCCGCTTCTTCGCGGCGATGGTCTCCGCCTCGCGCTCGGCGGTCGCGATCTCCCTATCGCGCTTCGACTGGACCTCGCCCGTGACCGCCTCGGCCTCGAGGCGGGCAACGGCGACGCGCTGCTCCTGCTCCGCGGCCTTCTGCCCCTGCTCGGCGAGGCTGCGCTCCTGGGCGACCCGCACGTTCCGCTCGCGGACCGCCATCGCCTCGCCCACCGCACCCTCGCGCTCCTGCTCGGCGACCTCGACCTTCGCGCGGTTGATCGCCTCGGCGGCGGCCCGCTGACCGATGGCCTGGATGTAGCCCGATTCGTCGGTAATGTCGCGGATGTTCACGTTGATCAGCTCGAGGCCGATCTTGTTGATCTCCTGCGTCACGTTCTCGTTGATCAGGCCCATGAACTTCTCGCGGTCCTTGTTGATCTCCTCGATCGACAGGGTCGCGATGACAAGGCGGAGCTGGCCCAGGATGATGTCCTGCGCCTGCTCACGCACCGCCTGGGGAGGCAGGTTGAGCAGACGCTCGGCCGCGTTGTTCATGAGCACCGGGTCGGTCGCGATGCCGACGGTGAACGTCGACGGCACGTTGACGCGGATGTTGTTCAGCGAGAGGGCCCCCTCGAGCGGGATGTCGATCACCAGCGGCTCGAGCGACATGTAGGCGTGGTCCTGGATCACCGGCAGCACGAGCTGGCCGCCGGTGTGGATGCACCGCAGGCTCGACGTCTTGTCACCCTGCCGCCAGATCACCAGCACGCGGTTAGGCGGGCACCGCTTATAGCGGCTGGCAAAGAAGACAAGCCCGAAGAACACGATGAATATCAGGATGGCGCCGCCAATGAGCAGGAGCGCACCCAACCCGCTAATCGGCGAATCACCCTGCCCGAGCGTCACCACACCGAGAACCTCATTCATGAAGCCACCTCCACCATTACGCAGTTCCCCGTCTGATCGATGTCCACCACGTTCACCCGTGTTCGCGACGCGATCGGCTCCGAGCCGCGCTGCACCGCGTTGAATTCACGCTGCTTGTTGTCCACCACCAGCGTCACGCGCCCCGAGCCTTCGCCCGCGGGCGGGATCTGCACGTACACCGTCCCATTCCGCCCTACCGTCGAATCGAGCCGCACGTTGCCCGATGACTGGAGCTTCATCAGCGATCGGACAAGGGTCACGAGCACCCACGCGATGCCGGCGCCCGAGAGGATCGCAATCACCGCGGCCCCACCGAAGCCCAGGTCGGTCAGCTTGAGGGCCCCCAGGCCCATCCACCCGCTGCCCATGGCGAACGCCGAGATCGTGTTCAGCGACAGGACCTTGAACTCGGTCTCCGGGCTGTCGCCCACGTCGCCGTCGAAGTCCACATCGACATCCACGTCGGCGTCGACGTCCGCGTCGCCACCCAGTTGCCCGAAGGCGAAGTGGAGCGCGAAGTACAGCGTGCCCAGGATCGCGGGGATGCTGAACCAGAGGGCGTGATCGGCGAAGAGCCAGTTTGCCATGAGACCACCTCCGACGGCGGGCGCCCGTCGCCGCGTGCCCGCCGTCGGACATGGTACCTCGTCGGGGCACATCCCCGTGCCTCGCGAGGCCATGCTCACAAACTTGTTCGGAAAATGCGCCCGGCATTTCATGCACGAAGTGCGAGCGGATACCGTCGCAGGCACGAGCCGCGGGCGCGAGCCCGCGGAGCGCTGCAAGAGGCTGTGGTCGCCCATGCTACGAGCGGCTGGTCATCGGCGCCCGCAAGGCTAGCATGGCCCATGATTCGATCCGCACGCCTATTGGCCTTCATTCTCGTCGCGCTTTCGCCACTGCTCCTCGCCCCGCCCGCGCGCGCCCAGGACACCACGGAGACTCCGCCCGCGGAGAGCCCCCAGGCCGACGCACGTCTCGCGACGCCCGAGGAGACGATGTTCACCTTTCTCGGCGCGATGGACACCTACAGCAAGGACCGCTCGCCCGAGTCCCTCAACGAGGCCCTGACCTGCTTCGACTTCGCGGGCGTGAAGGACCGCGCCCTCCAGCGCGAGTTCGCCATCCTCATGCTCCGCGTGCTCGACCGCATCAAGCACGTCGAACGCTCCGATTTCTTTAACTTCTTCATCGACCCGTCGGCCAGGCAGTTCGTCTACTTCCCCCAGGACCGCCTCCCCGAGCACCGCACCGTGAAGCGGCTGACCAGCGGCAAGATCGTCTTTGCCGCCAACGATGCCGGCGAGTGGCGCTTCAGCGAGCAGACCGTCGCCGGGCTCAACGCCCTCTTCCGTGACATCGAATCGCTCCCCGAGTCGTTCGGCGAGGGCGGCGTGCCGCTCACGCTCTCCATGCTCATCCGCAGCAAGGTGCCCGAGAGCCTCCGCAAGGCCCCGTTTCTCGATATCGAATACTGGCAGTGGATCGGCCTGCTCGCCGTCATCTTCGCCGGAATCATCCTCGACTTCATCGTCCGGCTTGTCCTCCGCGGCATCTGGGCCCGGATTGAGACACGCCGCGGCGTCGACCGAGACCACACACTGATCAAGAAGGCCGTGCGCCCGTTTGGTCTGCTCGCGGCGGGGGCGCTCTGGTACGGCTCGCTTCATCTGCTGGGCCTGCCCGCGAACGCGCTGATGGTGCTGCTCATCGCGGTCCGCGTGATCCTCATGCTCGCGGGCGTGCTCGCGGCCTTCCGTGTGGTCGACCTCGCGGCCGCCTGGGTCGAGGGCAAGGCGGCCCAGACGCGCACCAAGCTCGACGATCTGCTCGTCCCGCTCATCCGCAAGACACTCAAGACGTTCATCGCGGCGTTCGGGCTGATCTACATCGCCCAGAGCTTCGACATCCAGATCCTGCCCCTGCTCACGGGCCTGGGCATCGGCGGGCTCGCCTTCGCGTTCGCCGCGAAGGACACGATCGAGAACTTCTTCGGCTCGGTGGCGGTCATCCTCGACCAGCCCTTCGAGGTGGGCGACTGGATCGTGATCGACGGCGTCGAGGGCACGGTCGAGCAACTCGGGCTCCGCTCGACGCGCATCCGCACGTTCTACAACTCGGTGGTGACCGTGCCCAACGCGACGCTCGTGCGCGCGACCGTGGACAACTACGGGCGGCGCCGCTTCCGCCGCTTCAAGACGCACATCGCTCTCACCTACGACACCCGCCCCGAGAAGATCGAGGCGTTCTGCGAGGGCGTGCGCGAGATCATCCGCTTGCACCCCTACACGCGCAAGGACTACTTCCACGTCTGGCTCAACAAGTTCGGTGATTGCAGCCTCGACGTGCTGGTCTACATGTTCCACGAATGCCCCGACTGGGGCACCGAGCTCCGCGAGCGGCACCGGTTCATGCTCGACGTGCTGCGCCTGGGCGAGCGTCTGGGCGTCTCGTTCGCCTTCCCGACGCAGACGATCGAGTTCAAGAACCTCGACTTGGCCGAGCCCGGCGGGCCCGCGTCCGATCCGGCGCGTGAATCGGAGATGAACGCGCGGCGGGCGGGGCTGGAAGCGGCGAGGGGCCTGACGTCGAAGCAGCCCTGGCGTGAGGTCAAGCCGGGCCCGGTGCTCTACAGCGGCTCGGGGCTCGACAAGGGCCCGGCCGAGGACGTGGAGGGCTAGCAGCCTCTTTCGGAGCGTGGAGCGCAAGCGACACGATTCTCGAACAAGAGAAGGTCACCACAGAGGCACAGAGGGCACAGAGATCGGAACGAGCCGGGTCATGATCTGTGTGATCGCGCTCAGTGCCAGCCCCGCCCCGAACCGCAACAATTCGCAGTCTTTCTCTGTGCTCTCTGTGCCTCTGTGGTGGATCCGCTTCTTGGCACGCCGTGCACCTCGGGCAGAGGCGAATCGTGTCGTCGGCGATCCACGCGCTAAATGGCGGGCTATCGCGCCCACCGGGTCGCTCGTCATTCCTCGTGGAGCGCACGCAGAAACGCTTCCCCGAACGCCTCCAACTTCGCTTCACCGACGCCGGTGATCAGTCGCATGTCGTCGAGTGTTGCGGGTCGTTTCTGGATCATGTCAACGAGCGTGCGGTGGGTGAAGATCATGTAGGGCGGGAGTCCGCGTTCGACGGCGATATCGCGGACCAGACTGCGCAGCTTCTCGAAGAGGGCGAGATCCTCGGGTATGAGGTCTGTCGGAGCAGGCGCGGGTCCCTTGCCCCGCCTCCGCTCCGCCTTCTTCGATCCCGTCCCGATCGGCCTCGCGAGCTTGATCTCGATCTCGCCCTTCATCGCCCCGACACCCCTCGGCCCGAATCGCAGCGTGCCGAACTCGGGGTCCTGC
The DNA here is from genome assembly GCA_023898685.1 of Phycisphaeraceae bacterium. GTDB lineage: Bacteria > Planctomycetota > Phycisphaerae > Phycisphaerales > UBA1924 > UBA1926. The sequence continues at coordinate 556,055 of CP060234.1, read as the reverse complement.
TCCAACGCCCCCGCGGCGACGAGCTGGTCGACGTAACCGACCAGCGCCGTCTTGCGCTTCGACTCGAGCAGGCCGAAGAGCTGGAGCCGATCGTGCCCGAAGCGCGTGACCTTCTCCGTGTCCCGTCCACGCACCACGTCGATCACATGCCCGGCCCCGAATCGCTGGTCGACGCGCGCCACGGCGGACATCAGGATCTGCGTCACCCGCCTGCTGTCGGGCTCCGCCTCGGTCTCGCCCAGGCAGACGTCGCACGCGCCGCAACTCTCATTCTCATACGCCTGCCCGAAGTGCTCGGAGAGCGCCCGATGCCGACACTGCATCGACGTCACGAGCCGACGCATCTGCCGGACGAGCTCGAGCTGGGCCCGCGTCGCCGCCTCGTCGGCGTGGCCCTCTTCGGCCGAGCGGCGGATGAGCTGCTCCCACTTCCCCGCGTCCGACGGGGCATACAGAAGCAGGCATTCCGCCGGCAGTCCGTCCCGCCCCGCCCGCCCCGTTTCCTGCTGGTAGGCCTCGACCGATTTGGGCACGTTCGCGTGCACGACAAGCCGGACGTTCGATCGGTCGATGCCCATGCCGAACGCGACGGTCGCGACGACGACGTCCAGTGTTTCGTTGGTGAACCGCTCCTCGACGCGATGCCGGCGGCGGGGGTCGAGCCCCGCGTGGTAGGCCTCCGCGTTGTGCCCCAGCCCCCGCAGCTTGTCGGCCAAGCCCTCCGTGCCCGCACGGCTCAGGCAATAGACGATGACGCCGCCCCCGCCCCGCGCGTTCATCCGCCCGATCGCCTCGCCGATCTGCTCCTCTGGCTTGTGCCGCGCCCGCACGCGATACGTCAGGTTGGGCCGGTCGAAGGTGCCGACCAGGATCTCTGGATCACGGAGGCTCAGCTGCTCGACGATGTCGACTCTCACGCGCGGCGTCGCGGTCGCGGTGAACGCCTGCATCGCCACACCCGGGGCGACGCGGCGCAGCTCGGCCAGGCGGCGGTACTCCGGCCGGAAGTCATGCCCCCACTGGCTGATGCAGTGTGCCTCGTCCACCGCGATCGAGTTCAGCGCCCCCGCATCAGTGAGCACCGCGAGCGTCGAGCAGAACCCGTCTGTCACGGCCCGCTCTGGCGCGACCAGCAGCAGGCGCAGCGCGCCCGCGCGCAACCGGGCGAAGATCTCCCTCGCCCCGCCCGCGTCCAGCCCCGAGTGCACCGCGGCCGCGGGGTAGTCGTTGAGCTCGAGCGCCCGCACCTGGTCGCGCATCAGGGCGATCAGCGGGCTGATGACCACGGTCGTGCGCCCCGAGATCAGAGGCGGCACCTGATAGCAGAGAGATTTCCCCCCGCCCGTCGGCAGGACGGTCAGGCAGTCGCGCCCGTCCAGCCCCGCCTCGATCGCGCGGGCCTGCATCGGGCGCAGGCTGTCATAGCCCCACACGCGCCGGATCGTGTCGAGGATGTGTTCGGAGGTCTCGGTCTCCACGGGGGCAGGGTATCGGCCCGGGCGGGCGCCGTCCGATCAGCCGTCGACTTCGGAGTGAAGCGCGAGCCGGTTGCCCTCGCTATCGGTGACCAGGGCCCGGAATCCGTATGGCCCGATCGAATGCGTGTCCTTGGTCACCTTGCCCCCGTTGGGCTCGACCTTCGACACCGCGTCGCGGATTCGTCCATTGACATTCATGTAGACGAGCGGCCCGTGCTTGCTCGAGATCGCGTCGGGATCGACGATCAGGCAGGCTCCGTTGCCCTGATCGTGGTCGAGCACCGCGAACTCGAACTGCTCGTGGCACTGGAAGTGCACCCCGAGCCCCGCGACCTCGCCGTAGAACTTCACCGCCCGATCGAGGTCGGCGACGGGGATGTCCATCCAGACGAAGCAGTTGTGCTCGCTGTTGAACTTGGAGAGGGTCTCTTCGGTGTTCGGGTCGGCGGGCATCGTGAGCAGTTCTCCGGTGTGGGTTCGTACCTGTTGAGGCAGAGTGAGTTTTGGGACCCCGTTCAACTTCCCCGAAGCGGGCCCAACGCGGCAGATCCTTCTGAGTGTATCTGAGGGGCGCCGGGGCACCGAATGAAAAAGCCGTGGATGTTTGGCGAACGCGACGCCTTCCGGCCACACCAGAGCGGGTCGTCGCGCCGCGTGACCCCGATACCTGAGACGCAAGGCAGCCGGGTGTCGCGAGAACCTACGTCCCAAGTCCATGGATCGGTGGCCTAGCCGGACTCACGTCTTCCCTTGGTCTTTCGCCTCGCCGCCTTTGCGGCGCAGCGTCGTTGAACTTTGCCATGCTCGTCATAGGCCATATCGACGCCGGCGACGGCCTCTTTGCCGCACATGGATTCCATGAGGGGTCGCACGTCTTGGTAGATTTGATCCCTCAGAAACCGAGGGAGGACCGACGCGAGCTTCTCCTGCCTGGGGAGATTCTCATAGAACCCGACGCATACCGCGTTGTTCAATGGCTTCTGGTCATAGCACCAATAGGCGAACGCGAACACCCGCTCGACCGTGTCCTCGTCGCCCTCACCCAGTGCCTTCACCGCAAGCTGCGTAAGAGTACCGAAGGTGCCGTAGATGGAGTCGCACCACTCCTCCCAATACTTGGTGGATTCCGGGAACGTCTCGATCAGTTTGCGTCGCCAAGCCGACATGTATTCACCAGTCTTCCCGCCGTACTGAGTTCTCAGCAAATCGGCCGCGGGATCCCGCCGGGCGGCGATCAATGGATCTCGTCGTGTTCGATTCCAACCGCCCTTCCATCGACCATCCGGACGTCGATCGCGGTGAACGAGCGGAACCAGATCAGTCGATAATCCTGATCCGTATCTCGCCCATGCTCGACTCGTTCTGCTTCCGACTCCGGCAGGCGAGACGAGTAGAAGTAGTCGATGCGGCGCGTGTCGTAGATCGGTTCGCCGAAGCGGTCAAGGAGCTGCGCCTCGGTCCTGCCGAGCACCCGCGATTCCCTGAAGTCGACCCGCCACCAGCTACACCGGCCGACAACAGCAAGCACAGCGAACACCACGACCAGCCCGGCGACGTTCCCGGGCGATCGAAACCACCGACGCCTTTGCCCGGCACGCCCGCTCAAGGCCCCGGCCTCACGCCAACTGCTTCGCCTCGTTCAGCTTCTTGCGAATGACAGTCTGAAGAATCCCGCCGTTGCGGCTGTACTCGAGCTCGACCGCCGTGTCGATCCGCAGCATCGCCTTGAACTCGAAGGTCGAGCCGTCGGGGCGGGTCGCCCTGATCGTGATGATCTGGCGGGGCTCGATGTCCTCCGGCAGCTTGATGTCGAACGTCTCGTCGCCGGCGATGCCCAGGCTCTGGGCGGTCTGCCCGCCCTGGAACACGAACGGCAGCACGCCCATGAACACCAGGTTCGAGCGGTGGATCCGCTCGTAGCTCTCCGCGATCACCGCCCGCACGCCCAGCAGCATCGTGCCCTTCGCCGCCCAGTCGCGCGAGCTGCCCATGCCGTAGTCCTTGCCCGCAAGCACAACCAGCGGCGTGCCCTTGGCCTTGTAGTTCACGCTCGCGTCGTAGATGTAGCTCACCGGCGCGTTCCAGCCTTCGCCCTTCGTAAAGTCGCGCGTCCAGCCGCCCTCGGGGATGCTCCCGTCAGCGCCCTTGGCCAGTTGGTTCCGCACACGCACGTTCGCAAACGTGCCCCGCGTCATCACGCGGTCGTTCCCGCGACGCGAACCGAAGCTGTTGAAGTCACGCTGCGCCACGCCTGCCTTGATCAGGTACTGCCCCGCGGGAGTCTCCGGCTCAATACGACCCGCCGGCGAGATGTGGTCCGTCGTCACACTGTCCGCGAGCACGCAAAGCGCCCGTGCACCGTTGATCGAGCCGAACCCCGGAGCCTCCTCCGTCATCCCCTCGAAGAACGGCGGGTTCTGGATGTACGTCGAGTCATCATCCCACCCGTACAGCTCGCTCTTGCTCACCGGCACCTTGTTCCACGTCTCGTTCTCGGTGTAGGTCTTCGCGTATTTCGACGCAAACTGCTCCGGTCGTCACGCACTCGGCCACGATCGCGTCGATCTCGGCGCGCGTCGGCCAGATATCCTTCAGCCACACCGCCTTGCCGTCCTCGTGTGCGTCAGCGGCTCGTTGTAGGGGTCGATGTCGATCCGCCCCGCGATCGCATAAGCAACCACCAAGGGCGGGCTCGCCAGGTAGTTCGCCTTCACCCTCGGGTGCACACGACCCTCAAAGTTCCGATTCCCCGAAAGCACGCTCGAAACCGCCAGATCGCCCTTCTTGATCGCTTCCTCGATCTCCGGCGGCAACGGCCCTGAGTTCCCGATGCACGTCGTGCACCCGTAGCCCACCGTGTGGAACCCGAGCGCCTCGAGATCCTCCGTCAGGTTCGCCTTGTCGTAGTACTCCGTCACAACCTTCGAGCCCGGAGCCAGGCTCGTCTTCACCCAGGGCTTCCGCGTGATGCCTAGCGCACGCGCCTTACGCGCCACAAGCCCCGCCGCGATCATCACGTCCGGGTTGCTCGTGTTCGTGCAGCTCGTGATCGCAGCGATGACGATCGAGCCGTGGTGAAGCTTCGCTGGTCATGCCGGGCTTCTCGCCGGTGCGGCTCGACGGTGTGGGCGATGATCGCCTTGGCGCTGGTCTTGTCGACCGCGACGCCCAGCCCCTTGGGCCCCATCACGCGCGACGAGCATCTCGCCCCAGGCCTTTTTGAGGTCGGCGAGCGCGATCCGGTCCTGGGGCCGCTTCGGGCCCCGCGACGCAGGGCTTGACGGTCGAGAGATCGAGCTCGAGCACCGCCCCGAACTCGGCTCCGGCGCGTCTTGGGCGTCCAGTAGAACCCCGAGGCCTTCGCCCACGCCTCCGGTGAGCGCGACCTCCTCGTTGGTCTTTGCGGTGAACCGGAAGAACTCAAGATTGTCTTTTGTCGATCGGGAAGAAGCCGCACGTTGCGCCGTACTCGGGCGCCATGTTCGCGATCGTCGCGCGGTCCGGCAGGCTCAGGTCCGCCATGCCCTCGCCGAAGAACTCCACGAACTTCTCGACCACGCCGTGAGCACGCAGCATCTGCGTCACCGTCAGCACAAGATCCGTCGCCGTCGCGCCCTCGGGCAGCTTGCCCGTCAGGCGGAAACCAACAACCTCCGGCGTCAGCATGTACACCGGCTGCCCCAGCATCACCGCCTCGGCCTCGATGCCGCCAACGCCCCAGCCCAAGACGCCAAGACCATTGATCATCGTCGTGTGACTGTCCGTACCCACGAGCGAGTCCGGATACACCTGAAGCTCACCATTGGCCGTCCGTGTTAGCACGCCCCGAGCCAGATACTCAAGGTTCACCTGGTGCACGATGCCCGTCGCCGGCGGCACAACCCGGAACCGACTCAAACTCTCCTGACCCCACTTCAGGAACTTGTACCGCTCGTTGTTCCGCTCGAACTCGCGCTCCGCGTTAATCGTCAACGCCACCCGCGTCGCAAAGTCGTCCACCTGCACCGAGTGGTCGATCACCAGATCACACACCACCTCGGGGTTGATCTGCTCCGGGTCGCCCCCCAGCTTCTTCATCGCGTCGCGCATCGCCGCCAGATCCACAACGCACGGCACACCCGTGAAGTCCTGCAGCACCACACGCCCGGGCATGAACGGCATCTCGACCGCGTCGACCTTCCTGGGGTCGTATCCCGCGAGGGCCGAGACGTCGTCGTTGGTGACGATGAACCCGTCGAGGTTGCGGAGCTGGGCCTCGAGCAGCACGCGGACCGAGTAGGGCATCTTGTCGATGTTCCCGAGCCCCTTGTCCTGGAGCGCCCTGACGTTGAAGTAGGTGTAGGACTTGCCGTTGATCTCAAGGGTCGATCGGGCGTTGAACGGGTCGGTCGGCATGGATGTGCTCCTTCGTGCGGGTCCGAGAAGAGCCTAGCGCGGGAGGGTTCTCGGGGCGCGCCAGGCGGCCCCGCTGAGCCCGATATCACCCCGACCGGCGGCGAATGTCGGGTGCCGCGAACAACTTCCGGGCCGGGCGCGCCGAATTCAGCACCTGTCGAGGTACAGTGCGGTCGAAGGAGGAGGGCATGCACCCAAGAACAGCCGCCGCCGCCCTTGCCGCGCTCGCGCCGCTCGCCGTCGCCACCGACGGCCTGAGCATCACCTCCGTCTTCCGGCCAGGCGATCTGGTGCCCGACATGCCCGGCTTCACCATGGGCGGCGCCGGCGGGACCGCGTCGATCAACGACGCCGGGAGCGTGCTCTACACCGCCACGATCACGGGCGACGGGATCACCTCCAGCAATGATCATGTCCTCATCGGCGGGCCGCTCAACGGCCTGTCGCTCATCGGCCGCGAGAGGGAGCCCATCCCGACCCTGCCCGGCTGGATCTACCTCCCCGGCAGTTCCAACCTCACCGGGTTCTACCAGCTCGCGGTCGCGCCGGACGGCGGCGTCGCCTATCAGCCCACCATCTTCGAGACCGGCGTGAGCTCGACCTGGCTCTTTGGCACCTTCGCCGGGCCGGTGGCCACGCCCTCGCCCATCGTCTGGCAGACCGGGCCCGCGCCGGGCTTCGACCCGGGGTACACCGTGAACGCCACGACCAAGGTCGCGTTCGCCGACGGCGGTCGGGCCGCCGTTTCGGGCCGGGCCTCGGGGCCCACGACCGAGTATGTCGTGTGGGCGAGCGATCCCGTGAACGGCACCGCCGTCGCGCTCAGCTCGAACGCACAGGCGCCGGGCTTCGGCGCCGGCGTCGAGCCGCTCGTGATCCGTGAAGCGTCGCTCTGCCTGAACGCCCAGGGCCGTCTCACGACGCTCGCCATCCTCGAGGGGCCCGGCATCACCACGAGCGACCGCAACGTGTGGTTCGAGGGCCCCCTTGGCGGCATGAGCGTGCTCGCGAGGCAGGGCGACGCCGTCCCGTTCATCCCGGGCGCGACCTACTCGACGTTTGACGAAAACAAGATGCGCATGAACGCCGCCGGCGACCTGTGCTTCGCCGCCCAGGTGGTCGGCGGGGGCACGTCCGCCGTGCTCATGCGTCGGCACGCCGGCGTGCTTGCGCCGGTCGTCAAGGTCGGCGACCCCGTTCCCGATGTTCCCGGCGCCACGTTCACGAATCTCTACAGCGGCCACTTCGATATGAATAGCCACGGCGACGTCATGTTCGGCGCCACGCTTACCGGCCAGCCCGCCGCGACCGACACCGCATTCTTCATCGCCGACGACGCCGGCATCCGCATGGTGCTCCGCGAGGGCGACCCGCTGCCCGGCGGGTACACCACACCCCACATCCTGACCACGCGGTTCTTCTTCAACGACCGCCAGCAGTTCGTCACCGACCTGAATGTCGATGGGCGGGCGGCGTTCTTCGCCACGCGTCCGAACGGCGAGCTGCTCAAGCTCGCCCGGGCCTCCGAGATCTTCTTCACCGACGACGGGTTCGCGGGTGTCATCGGGTCCGTCGTCCCCTGGCGCTACGACGCGAACTCCCTCGCGGTCGGGTCCGGCGGACCCAGCATGTTCAGCAACGAGGGGCAGCTCATCCTGTCGATGTTCTTCACCGGTTCCACGGGCTCGGGGGTCTTCATCTTCGATGTCGACGACCCGTGCCCCGCCGATCTCGTCGAACCCTTCGGCCTGCTTGACCTCGCCGACGTCAACGCGTTCGTCACCGGGTTCATCGGCATGACTGCCGTCGGCGATCTCGATGGCAACGGCCTGTGGGATCTGACCGACGTGAACATCTTCGTCAATTCATTCATCGGCGGCTGCCCGTGACCGGCGGCCGCGTTCGACGCTTGAGCGTGTGAACCCAAGGGGGAGGAAGCCAGATGTCTCTGCATCCGTTCAAAGCCGCCGCCGCGGCCGCTGTCTCGCTCGCCTTGATCTCGGGCCAGGCCGCCGCCGGCGTGATCTACGTCGACGCCGACGCCCCCGGCCTCAACAACGGCAACAACTGGACCAACGCTTACACCGGGCTGCACACGGCCCTCGCCTTCGCGGCCGCGGGCGATGACATCTGGATCGCCGAGGGGACATACACGCCGACCAGCGGGACGAGTTCGTTCTTTGTGCCGGCGGGCGTGCGCTTGTACGGCGGGTTCATCGGCAACGAGACCAGCCTCGGCCAGCGCGACCCCACCATCCACTTCGCCATCCTCAGCGGGGACATCAACGGCGACGATCAGCCCGGCTTCGTCAACCGCACCGACAACGCCAACCACGTGCTCTGGCTCACCCAGCCCGACGCCGACACCCGCCTCGACGGGCTCGTCGTCCGGGGCGGCTACGCCGATACGTTCCCCCAGGAGGGCGGCGGGCTCGTCATCGACGGCGGCACGGTGATCATCGACGAGTGCCTCTTCATCGACAACTGGTCCGCGGAGGGTGGCGCGATCTACGTCGATCACACCGACACCGTGCGCATCCGCGACTCGGTCTGCTACGCCAACAGCATCAACCCGAGCCAGACCAGCTCTTCGGGCGGCGCGGTCTCCGCGAGATCCAGCGACCTGCTGATCGAGCGATGCGAGTTCGCGCTCAACTCGTCGCGGGCGAACACGAGCACGATGGGCGGGGCCGTCAACCTCTCGAGCTGCACCGCCCGCTTCGAGGACTGCACCTTCACCGAGAACTTCACCGACGCCGGCACGAACACCAGCGGCGGCGCTCTCTCGGTCTTCGGGGGCGCCACCGATCTGGCGCGGTGCGTCTTCGAACGCAACAACGCCGATTCGGACAACACGTCCTACGCAGGCGCGATCGACATCAACGCCACCATGTTCGAGAGCGCCGCGGTCCGCGTCGCCGGGTGCCAGTTCCTCGGCAACACCAGCAAGTCGGAGGGCGGGGCGATCACGGTCTCGGGCGACGCCACGCTCGACCTGGTCGATTCACTCATCGCCGGCAACAGTTCCAGTCAGGGCACGGCCATCTCGAACCTGGGCGTCCTCACGATCTCCAGCTCGACGATCGCCAACAACGACACGACCAGTGTCGTGTCCCACGCGGGCCTCTATTCCATCACGGGCAGCCAGGTCACGATCGACAACTCGATCCTCTGGGCCAACGGCGGCGGCGACACGCAGTCCAGCGAGATCATCTCCGCCAACCCTCCGACCATCAACCACTCCTGCGTCCAGGGCTGGACCGGCTCGCTGGGCGGCGCGGGCAACTTCGGGGACGATCCTCTCTTCTTCGACGCCGACGGTCTCGACAACACCCACGGCACCGCCGACGACAACTACACCCTCAAGCGTTTCAGCCCCTGCATCGACGCGGGCGACAACGCCGCGGTCCCGCCCGACGATCTCGACCTCGACGCCGACGGCAACACCACCGAGAAGATCCCCCTCGACGTCTACGGCCGCGACAGGCGGCACGACGACCCCGACGTCGCCGACACCGGCAACGGCAACGCCCCGTTCGTGGACATCGGCGCCGTCGAGCTCCAGCTCCGTTCCTGCCCGGCCGACCTCGACGTCAACGGCATCCTCGATCTGGCCGATATCACGGCGTTCATCACCGGGTTCACCGGGCTCGACCCGATCGCCGATCTGGACGGCAACGGGATCTGGGATCTGGCCGATATCGTGCTGTTCGTGGGCTTCTTCAACGCCGGCTGCCCGTAGGCGGCCGGGATCGTGATCATGCATCGGGTCGCCCCCGACGGGCGTGGAGGATTGGCATGAGCCGGATGTGTGCATGTGTGTTCCTGTCCGTGTGCGTGCTCGGGCCGGCGGGGGTGTCGCGGGCCGACGTGATCTATGTCGACGCCGATGCCCCGGTGTTCGGCAACGGGCAGACATGGGCCACGGCGTACCGCAGCCTCGCCGTCGGCGTCGCGGTGGCGCAGGCGGGCGACGAGATCTGGGTCGCCGAGGGGAACTACACGCCCCCGCCGACACCCGGCTACTTCGCGCTGCCCAGCGGCGTGAGCCTCCTCGGCGGGTTCACGGGCACCGAGAGCTCGGCCGACGAGCGCGACTGGTTCGCTCATCGCGTCATCCTCGACGGCGACGTCAACGGCGACGACGGGCCCAACTTCACCAACCGGGCAGACAATACCGTGACGCTCATCGACGTCGTCGGCACGGACCCGGGCACGCTCATCGACGGGGTTGTGTTCCGCGGCGGGTTCGCGCCAGGCGGGGCCAACGCCGACGGCGGGGCGCTCCGCGTGTTCGGCGGCGAGATCACGATCACGAACTGCCTCTTCAACGAGAACATCGCCCTCGACCGCGGCGGGGCGGTCTTTGCCGGACCGGGCACGGTCGTCGTGATCCGGGACAGCGACTTCAACAGCAACGGCACGAGCCCGGCTTCGACGGCCCACACCGCCGGCGGCGGGGCGCTCTGGGCGGAAGAGGCAACGAGCCTCGACATCCGGGGCTGCGGGTTCACCGACAACGCCGCGCTCGGTGATCACCCGTACCTTCTGGGCGGCGCGGTCACGGCGTTGTTTGTCGATGCCGCCCTGGTCCGCGACTGCCGGTTCGAGTCGAACCGGATCGGGCTCGGCCTGGGCAACGCCCTGGCGTTGTACGCCGCGAATGCCGACCTCGTCGGGTGCGACTTCGTTGGAAATGACACGTCGTTCGCCAGCGCGGCGGCGGCCTACTCCGTGATCACAGAGGACTCAGGCCGCACGACCGTGCTCGCGAGCCGGTTCTACGGCAACGGGGGCACGGCGCTGGCCGTCGTCGACGTGTCGAGTGACATCATCGAAACGCGGGCGTTCATCGCCGACTCGGTCTTCTCCGCGAACGGCGTTGGACTCCAGCTCGCGGTCAACACCGACCTGCGGAACTGCACGGTGACCGGGAGCAACGATCCGTTCATCCCCTACGGTGTGCTCATCGCCTCGAGCGACGTCACGATCGACAACTCGATCCTTTGGGGCAACAGCCCCCTGCCGGTCGAGGGCGCGCAGGTCTTCCTCGTCTCAGGGTCACTCGAGGTGAACCGCTCGATCGTGCAGGGCTGGACGGGCGGGATTCCGGGCACGGGCTCGTTCTCGGCCGACCCTCTCTTCGTCGACGCCGACGGGGCCGACAACGTGCCGGGCACCGACGACGACAACCTCCGTCTCTCACCCTACAGCCCCGCGATCGACGCGGGCGACAACGCGGCCCTGCCACCCGACGCGTTCGATCTCGACGGCGACGGCAACACCGCCGAGCGGCTACCGATCGATGTCTATGGAGGCCCGCGCCGTGCCGACGACGCGAGCACCGCCGACACCGGGCCGGGCTCGGCCCCGATCGTCGACATCGGCGCCGCGGAGTTCCCGCTCAACTCGTGCCTGTCCGATCTCAACGGCGACGGGCTGCTCGACCTGACCGACATCTCGATGTTCATCTCGGCATTCCTCGCCGGAGACGACACGGTCGATCTCAATGGCGACGGCCTGCTGGACTTGGGCGACGTCATCCTGTTCGTCGGGTTCTTCGGCATGGGCTGCCCCTGACGCCGCACAGGGGGCGGGGCCAGCCGTCGCGGTTCGCGCCGGGGGGGAGGGACGCCGCCCCGGCGGGCCGGTATGCTCCCGGTATGCCGCGGTCTTTCTATGTCATCGGGTCGTGCCTCCTGCTCGTGCTCTTGGGCCGGACGGCGGTGGCACAGGACTACATCCTCGACGAGCACGGTGAGTTCGTGCCCGAATCGACCCCCGTGGAGGGAACCGACGAGTGGGTGATCGCCCAGGCCGCCGCCGCGATCGCCCGCGACGACGCGGCCGAGGCCAAGCGGCTGCTCAACCCCTGGATCGAGGCCAACAAGCGGACGGACAACGCCCTTCTGCCGCGGGCCTACCTGCTCCGCGGCGACGCGAAGATCCTGCAGCACGACGAGTACGAGGCCCTCTACGACTACGAGGCGGTCATCAAGCAGTTCCCGGGTTCCGAGGAGTTCCAGCCCGCTGTCGTCCGCGAGATGGACATCGCCCAGAAGTACCTCGACGGGATGCGGCGCAAGCTCTGGGGCTGGATCCGCGTCGAGCCCGCCCGTCAGCTCGGCGAGGAACTCATGATCCGCGCCCAGGAGCGACTACCCGGCAGCCGGGTGAGCGAGGACGCGGCCATCCGCCTCGCCGAGCACTACTACAAGACCCGCCGGCTCGACCTCGCGGTCGAGATGTTCGACATCTTCCGGACCAACTATCCCGACAGCGACTACGCCAAGCAGGCCCTGCTAGGGCAGATCTACGCCAACGTCGCCCAGTTCAAGGGGCCGGCCTACGACGCGTCCAACCTCGTCGAGGCCGAGCTGCTGCTCGATCGGTATGTGCAGCAGTACCCGGCCGACGCCCTGAAGTCGGGCATCGCCGAGGGGCTCGGCTCACGGATCGACGAGTCGAGGGCCCAGCAGATGCTCGAGTCCGCCCGCTGGTATCGGGGCCGGGGCGACGACGCCTCCGCGAAGTTCGTCTTCAAGCGGCTGCTCCGACGCCACCCCTCGACCAGCGCCGCCCAGACCGCTCTCCGTACCATGCAGGAACTGGGCTGGATCGATGAAGCCGAGCCCGCGGGCGCGACGGCCCAGCCCGGAGCCGACCAGTGATCCGCGCGCTTATCGTGGCCACGCTCGCGATCGCCCCGCTTCTCGCCCTCCCGGGCTGCGCGAGCGACCCTCACAAGGGCTACGTCCTCGGCAGCACCTACGACAAGGGTGTGCGCACGATCGCGGTCCCCATCTTCGACAACACCACCTACACACCCGGGCTCGAGCAGACGCTCACCGAGGCACTCGTCAAGCGCCTCCAGACCGACACGCCCTGGCGCATAGCCGACCGCGACGCGGCCGACACCGTGCTGACCGGCGTGATCGACGACGCCCGGCTCGACGTGCTCACCCGCACTCCGGCCACGGGATTGGTCCAGGAACAGGTCCTGACGCTCCGGGTGAGCTTCACCTGGCGCGACAACCGGACCGGCGATGTCCGCGTCCGCCGCGAGCGTTTCAGTGTCGCCTCGAGTTTCACACCGGCCCGGGGCGCCGCCGGCGAGCCCGGCGAGCGGATCGAGGTGGGCCAGCGGGCCGCGATCGACGAGATGGCCCGGGCCATCGTCGCCGAACTTCGTGCCGACTTCTGATGACCGGAAGGAATCCGCCCGATCTGGTGTTCCGAACATGGAATCGGCCCGCACCGTAGGGCGTCGAGCGGCGCCGTGTGGGAGAGGGCCGAGAATCACCGCGCGCCGTGCGGTGGGTCCGGGCCTAGCGTTCCGGGTCCAGATCCACGGTCGATCCCCTTATCAGGGGTTTGGCCGACAGGAGCACCATTTGTTGCCGATCCACCGCCCATCGAACGACACGAGCGATCGCCCGATGTCTGACGGCCGGATGTCCTTCGCCGAGCAGGGCGGCCCGAAGCCCGAGAAACCGGGCGGGCCCAACGTTCCCGGGCCCAAGAACCCCGACCCGGGTGGGCGGGGCATGTTCGGTTTTGTCATGCTGATCCTGCTGGGCGCGATGCTGATTACATTCTTCAGCTACGCGGGCACGGGGAGGCAGATCACCTGGGCTGAGTTCAAGAAGTACTACGAGTCGGGCATGATCCAGGGTGAGCCCATGCTGGGCGAGACCTCGATCGTGGCCAAGCTCGTCGACGCCGAGTCGGGTGAGGGCCCGAAGACGATCGAGGTCGTGATCAACGCGGCCGACCGGCAGAGCATCGCCAAGGAGCTCGACGCGCTGACCGCGGGCTCGGGGGGATACAAGGCGCGCGCACCCAACCCGTGGATGCAGTTCGCGCTCGTGTTCGGGCCGTTCATCCTGCTCATCCTGCTGCTGTGGTTCCTCATCAGCCGGGGGATCAAGAACGCGGGGGGCGGGGCCGGCATGCTGGGCAACTTCGGCAAGAGCAGGCACCGGACGATGACCAAGGAGATGACCGGCGTGACGTTCAGCGACGTCGCCGGTATCGACGAGGCCAAGGACGAGGTCTCCGAGCTCATCGAGTTCCTCAAGAACCCCAAGCGGTTCACGAGGCTGGGCGGGCGGATCCCGCGGGGTGTGCTGCTGATCGGTGAGCCGGGCTGCGGCAAGACGCTGCTGGCCAAGGCGATCGCGGGCGAGGCGGACGTGCCGTTCTTCTCGATCTCGGGCTCGGACTTCGTCGAGATGTTCGTGGGTGTGGGCGCGAGCCGGGTGCGTGACCTGTTCAAGCAGGCCAAGGACTCGAGCCCGTGCATCATCTTCCTCGACGAGATCGACGCGGTGGGGCGTCGCCGCGGGGGTGGGTTCAGCCAGGGCGGGCACGACGAGCGTGAGCAGACGCTCAACGCGATCCTCGTCGAGATGGACGGGTTCGCCTCGGGCGACGGCGTGATCGTGATCGCCGCGACCAACCGGGCCGACGTGCTCGACCCGGCGCTGACGCGCCCGGGCCGGTTCGACCGGCAGATCCAGGTGCCGCTGCCCGACGTCAAGGGCCGGCTCGAGATCTTGAAGGTCCACGCCGCGAAGGTGACGCTGGGCCCCGACGTGAACCTCGAGAAGATCGCGCGGGGCACGCCCATGTTCAGCGGGGCCGACCTCGCGGCGATCATCAACGAGGCCGCGATCGGCGCGACGCTGCACAACAAGGACTTCGTCGAGCACGAGGACCTCGAAGAAGCCCGCGACAAGGTGAAGTTCGGGCGTGCCAAGCGCAGCCGCGTCCGCGAGGCCGACGAGAACAAGCTGGTCGCCTATCACGAGGCCGGGCACGCGGTGCTCCAGGCGCTGCTCAAGGACGCCGACCCACTGCACAAGGTGACGATCATCCCCCGCGGCAGCGCGGGCGGGGCGACGTTCAGCCTCCCCGAGAAGGACCGCATGGGCTACAGCCTCAAGTGGCTGCGGGCCACCATGCGCGTCCTCTGCGGCGGGCGCATCGCCGAGGAGAAGGCGATGGGCGACGTCTCCAGCGGCGCGAGCCAGGACATCGCCCAGATCACCCAGCTCGCCCGCCTCATGGTGCTCGACTGGGGCATGAGCGAGCGGCTCGGCTTCGTCAAGTACACCGGCGAGGACACGCGGCAAACCTTCATGCCCGAGCGGGATTACTCGGACGAGACCGCCAAGCAGATCGACGAGGAGGTCCGCCGCCTGGTCGACGAGGCGTACGACGACGCCCAGCGGATGCTCAACGAGCACTGGAACCGCGTGACCGCGGTGGCCGAGGCGCTGCTCAAGCACGAGACGCTGGGCAGCGACGACGTGCACCGGCTGATCCGGGGCGAGCCGCTCAACAAGCCGACGGTGGCCGACCTGCTCGCGGGCCCCAAGCCCGGCGTGACCCACGCGCCCCCGAAGCCGCGGGGCGGCGAGGATCCGGATTTCCCGCCGTCGGGGGCGATGCCCAGTCCGGCGTGAGCTGACGGCCAGGCATCTGATTGACGCTACGACCTGCCCGACGGGCGCGTCGTGCGGTGTCGGTGATGGACTGGAACGCCCCACCTACCAGCTTGCGACGTGCCGCCCCCAAGCTCTCGTACGGCGCCGAGGCTGATCCCGCTCTCCCCGGTCGCCTAGAGCGTCTTGAGCTCACGCGTAGCGCTGATAGGCGCGTGTTGGGTGTTGCGCGATCGCGTCGCCGGGTGTAGTTTCGTTCCCGGCCGATGAGCCGGCCGGGAAGGGGCCATGGATGGGCGCCGCGTACTCAGGGGATCTCCGCGCCAAAGTTCTTGCCGCGTGTGATCGGGGCATGCAGACCAAGGAGGTCGCCGAGGCCTTCGGCGTCAGCCGTTCGTGGGTCCGTCGCGTCAAGCAGCGCCGACGCGAGTTCGGTGAGATCGCGCCGCGCCCGATGGGCGGGCCCGGGCCGATCAAGATCGATCGCAGGCGGCTGGCCGAACTCGTCGCCGAGCAGCCGGACGCGACGCTGATCGAGCTCCGCGACCGCCTCGCCTGTGGGTGCAGCGAGTCCGGGGTGTGCGTGGCCCTGAAGAAGATGGGCCTGGGCTTGAAAAAAAGACGATCCACGCGGCCGAGCAGGACCGCCCCGACGTCACCGAGAAGCGGGTTGAGTGGAAGGCCGAGCAGCCCGATCTCGATGCGTGTCGGCTGATCTTCATCGACGAGACCTGGGCCAAAACCAACATGACCAGGACCCGCGGCCGCTCACCCCGCGGTGAACGGTTGGTCGCCAGGGTCCCTCACGGGCACTGGAAGACCACGACACTGATCGCGGCGTTGGGGATCGGGGGTGTCGTCTGCTCGACGGTCGTCGACGGGGCGGTGAACAGGGACGTCTTCGATGCCTTCGTCGAGCATGTCCTCGTGCCCGAGTTGCGGCCCGGCGACGTCGTCGTGATGGACAACCTCTCGAGCCACAAGGGCGTCCGCGTGCGTGAGCTGATCGAATCGGCCGGGGCCGAACTCGTGTTCCTGCCGCCCTACAGCCCCGATCTGAACCCGATCGAGATGGTCTTCAGCAAGATCAAGCAACTCCTCCGCGGCCTCGCGTGCCGCACACGACAGACGCTCTGGACAGCGATGCAGACCGTCCTCGAACGGGTCACGCCCACCGACGCCAAGAACTGCTTCCGGCACTGTGGATACACGCTACACGTTGAATGAAGACGCTCTAGGAGCGTTCGACGACGCGCAGCGTCGCCTGGTGAGGGGCTCCTTCCTCCTCTCCTGCTCCTTGTCTCGTCGATCGAACGATGCCATTGAGCAAGGAGAAGGGGGAGGCCCTTTCCCCGCAAGGCCGGGAGACGGAGGATGATCGCTCAGGGGCAGCCGGCAACGAACGAGTTCACAAAGAGGCCTATGTCCGACAGATCGAACAGGCCATCCCCGTTGAAGTCGGCGATGGAGCCCATCCCGACAAACTCGGTGATAAAGGTCGTGACATCGGCGAGGTCAAGCAGACCGAAGGGCTCGGCGATATCCGCGAGCGCACACGCCGGAATGTTGTACGCCCCGGCGATCGGCATGATTCCGCCCGGCGGGGGCTGGGTCATACCCGTGAAATCGCCGGTCAGTTCGATGCTCACACCGGGATCGGACGGATCGATGACAATGACCTCCTGCCCGTATCCCCACAAGACCGAGTCGAGGTTGCGCCCCAACAGGCTCACCGTCGGGAGTAGTGGAACGTCGAGCAAGGGCGTGGTGGTCGGAAGTCCGTAGTAGACCGCGCCGAATGCCAGGCCGAACGCGTTGAGCAACGGATTCCACGCAGCCGCCTCGCCGGGCGCGCCAGAGAAGGGTGAGCCCGTCCCCGCCGAAACCATCACCGACCCGCCCGCGCGGATGTAGTCAGCCAGCACCGATGCGTTGCCGGGACCCGAACCGAGCGGCCCGGCGAGAAAGACCCCGTCGTACGACGCGAGGCCCTCGGGTGTGAAGTCCAGATCGGGCGGGTTGTCGGCGACTGTGTGCCCCGCGGCGGTGAGCGCGTCGATGAACTCTTGCCCGTACGCGAACGGGTTCTGGCTGTAGATGAGAAACACCCCGCTGTCACCAGTCGCGAAGTAGTCGGCGAGATTGAGGGCGAACTGGGTGGTCGTCGCGAGGTCTTCGTCGAAGGCGGTATCGCTCACCGCCCACTCGTCACCGAAGACAACGAGCTTGCCGGACACATCATCCCCCGCCCAGGTGAAGGGCACGGCGACGACGAACAAAGCGGTAGCGACGACCGTGACGACACGGAACTGCATGGCCATCTCCTCTCGGCGACATCTTACCGGCCGCGCCTTCGGGCTCCAAGCCTGTTCTTGCACGCGGTTGACCCGCTACCCCCCTTTCCCCCGTCGCCGGGAAGAGGGTGGGAAGACTCCCGCCTCGTCCTCCCGGAATGCCTACCCGATCGCCTTCAGCCCCAGCAGCGCCCGGACATACATGACCTGCCCCACGTGGTAGCAGTCGTGCATCAGCAATTCCTGGAGCGCCGACGTGTCGAGCTCCGGGTCCTCGAGCGCCGCGAGCACGAGGGCGTGCGTCTCGCCGAACCGCTCGATCAGCCCCGCCCACTCGTCCTCGCCCGGGTCGGGCCACGACTGCCGGTCGATCTCCGCCCGGTCGAGCCGCTCCCCGCCCCGGGCCCGGTCGACGAAGTACGCGCGCCAGAAGCAGACGTGGGCGACGATCTGGGCGATCGAGTGCCGCCCCGGCGCGGGGGCTTGCATCGCCTGGGCGGGGGTGAGCCCCCGGACCGCCTTGCACCAGGGGGCGGCGTAGTCGGCCTCGGTCTGGGCCCGCCTCCAGGCCTCGATGACCCATCGGCGGGATTCGCTGAGCTGGTCGGGCATGCGGTTTCCTCCCCGGTCCGTTCATCGTTGGCGCTCCGCGGCCGGGCCGATGGGATCGCCGGGGCGATGCCCGACCACGGCTACGATGCTGGCGATTTCAGGAATCCTGTCGGGGAAACACCATGACCAGCTTCAGCCGGGCCGCGGACGTGCGGCGGTCGTTCATCGAGTTCTTTGAGGGGCGTGGGCACACCTTTGTGCCCAGCTCGCCCACGGTGCCGCACGACGACCCGACGCTGCTGTTCGCCAACGCGGGGATGAACCAGTTCAAGCCCGCCTTTCTGGGCAGCGTGCCCAAGGGCCACCCGCTCTCGGGGCTTTCGCGGGCCGCCAACAGCCAGAAGTGCATCCGGGCGGGCGGTAAGCACAACGACCTCGAGGACGTGGGCAAGGACACCTACCACCACACCTTCTTCGAGATGCTGGGCAACTGGTCGTTCGGCGACTACTTCAAGCGCGAGGCGATCGACTGGGCGTGGGAACTGCTCACCAAGGTCTGGAAGCTCGACCCCGAGAGGCTCTACGCGACCTATTTCGGGGGCGACGATGCCCAGGGGCTCGACCCCGACGACGAGGCCCGCGAGCTGTGGCTCCGCCATCTGCCCGCCGAGCGGGTGATCCCGGGCGACACCAAGGACAACTTCTGGGAGATGGGCGACACGGGCCCGTGCGGCCCCTGCAGCGAGATCCACTACGACCGCATCGGCAGGCGTCACGCGGGCCCCCGGGTCAACGCGGGCGGCGAGGACGTGATCGAGATCTGGAACCTCGTGTTCATCCAGTTCGACCGCCAGACCGACGGCTCGCTCAAGCCCCTGCCCGACAAGCACGTCGACACGGGGATGGGCCTCGAACGCGTCGCGGGCATCCTGCGGGGCGTCAGCAGCAATTACGACACGGACCTCTTCACGCCCCTCTTCGCCGCGATCGAGCGGATCACCGGGGCGAGGGGCTACCGCGGCAAGTTCGGGGCCGAGGACCCCGACGGCGTCGACACCGCCTACCGCGTGATCGCCGACCATGCGCGCACGCTGACATTCGCCCTGACCGACGGGGCGGTTCCGGGCAACGAGGGGCGGGGGTATGTGCTCCGGCGGATCCTGCGTCGGGCGGTGCGCTTCGGGCGACAGACGCTCAGCGCGAAGACGGGGTTCTTCAGCCAGCTCGTCCCCGTCGTCGTCGAGCACATGAGCGGAGCCTTCCCGGAGCTCAAGCGCGACCCGCAGCGGATCATCGACATCATCTACGAGGAGGAGGAGAGCTTCGGGCGCACGCTCGACCGTGGCATCAAGCTCTTCGAGGAGGCTGCCCAGGGGGCCGCGGGCGTGATCTCGGGCGCCGACGCGTTCAAGCTCTACGACACCTACGGCTTCCCGCTCGACCTGACCGTGCTCATGGCCGAGGAGCGGGGGCTTTCGGTTGACGAGAAGGGCTTCGAGGCGGAGATGGAGCAGCAGAAGGAGCGCTCACGGGCCGGCGCCAAGTCCGGCGGCGGCGGTGGTCTGGCGCTCGACACCGAGGCGATCGCCCGGCTGCGCACGCTGCGGATCAAGGAGACCGACGACAGCTACAAGTTCCCGGGGCGCGACATCCGGGCGACGGTCAAGGCGATCTGGAACGGGCACAACTTCGACGAGCACACCGAGGCGGGGATGCACCAGGTCGGGCTGATCCTCGACAAGACGAACTTCTACGCCGAGATGGGCGGGCAGGTGGCCGACACCGGGCGGATGCAGGTGAGCCGGGAGACGGGGGGCAAGCCCGGCGGCGGGGAGTTCCGCGTGGAGGACACGCAGAGCTTCGGGGGCTATGTCGTCCACATCGGGCGCGTGAAGCGGGGCGAGTTCAGCGTGGGCGACGACGTGACGCTGCACCTCGACGGGCCCCGCCGGCACGCGATCGCGGCCAACCACACCGCGACGCACCTGCTCAACTTCGCCCTGCGCAAGGTGCTGGGGGGCGTGGTCGATCAGAAGGGCTCGCTGGTGGCCGAGGATCGGCTGCGGTTTGACTTCACGCAGAACGGGGCGGTCTCGCCCGGACAACTGGGCGAGGCCGAGGCGATCGTGTCCAAGCTGATCGACGATGACCTGCCGGTGTATGCCGATCTGGCGCCGATCAAGGGGGCGAGGGAGATCAACGGGCTGCGGGCGGTGTTCGGCGAGGCCTATCCCGACCCGGTCCGTGTGGTGTCGATCGGGGCGAAGGTCGAGGATCTGCTCGCCGACCCGGGGCTCGACCTCTGGGCCGAGCGGAGCGTCGAATTCTGCGGCGGGACGCATCTTTCGAGCACGGGGGAGGCGAAGGCGTTCGCGCTCGTGCAGGAGGAGGCGGTCGCCAAGGGCATCCGGCGCGTGGTCGCGCTGACGGGCGTGCCGGCGACGGCGGCCCACACCGCGGCCGACCGGCTCGAGGGCGAGATCGAGCGGGCCTCGAAGCTCTCGGGTGATGAACTCCGGACGACCCAGCAGGAATTGAGCGCCGAGATCGATGAGCTGACGCTCCCTGCGGCCCGGAAGGCGGCGCTGCGCGCCAAGCTGGGCGGGCTGGCCGAGGAACTCAAGAAGGCCGACAAGGCCGCCGCCGCGAAACGGGCGGCGGAGGCGGCGCGGCAGGCGTCGGTCCTCGCGGGCTCGGCGGAGATGGCCCAGGAGCCGTTCTTCGTGAGCACGATCGAGGTGGGCTCCGATCGCGGCGCCCTCCAGGCGGCGATGAGCGCGATCACGCAGCGCGTGCCCCGCAAGGCGGTGATGCTGCTGAGCCCCGACGAGGACGCGGGCAAGGTCGCCGTGATGGCGATGGTGCCCAAGGACCACCAGAAGACGCTCAAGGCGGGCGACTGGGTCCGCGACACCGTGGGCGTGATGGGCGGCAAGGGGGGCGGCAAGCCCGACGCGGCGCAGGGCGCCGGGAGCGACCTGGGCAAGGTCCGCGACGCGGTCAAGGCCGCCAAGGTGTTCGCGGGCTCGAAGCTGCTCTGAGTGACGCGGTAACGCGGCAAGGCGACAGAGTGGCATGCCCGCGCGGAGCGCGGGCATGGGCTGTGTCCGCGGAATCGTGGGCTCATGGCCGCGCTTCGCGTGGCCATGCCACACCGGCGGTCCCAGAGAGGTGAGGCGCCCGCGATCTGGGATGGCCGCGCCGCCGCCAACCGACGTGGTACGCTCCCTCTTATGGGCCAAGCCCCCAACGAGATCCGAGCCTGGGCCCTGGGGCTTGACATGGCCTACGCGGTGGGCGGGATGCTCGTCCTCGGGGCGATCATCGACCATTTCGCGGGCACGACGCCCTGGTGGATGCTGGGTCTGGCGCTGGTCGGGCTGGTCGCCGGCATGTACCAGTTCATCCGCGAGGCGATGGCGCTCAACCGGGCCTCCCAACGCCCCGGGGGGGCCGGCCGGAGGGGCGGCGAGAATCCCGCCGAACAGGAGAAACACGGCCCGGACGGCTCGCCGGGAGCGTGAGCGGCCGCTATTCTTTGCCCCCCGGGAACGTCCCCAGATTCGCCGTCCCGGACGCGCACACCATGAGCCACGACGCCCCCCAGAACGACGTCTCCGCCCAGGCCCTCAGGCTGGTGGCGCCCGTGGTCTGTTGGGGTGGGGGCGCGGGCCTGGTCGCGATCGCCGCGGCCTCGACCCGGGGTGTCGCCGACGCGGCGGCGCTCGGGATGGTCTCGGCCGGCGCGGCGGCGGCGGTGGCGGCCGGGTTGCTGCGGGCGTTCAAGCCCCGCCCGCTGGCGGGCTGGGCGTTGCCGCTGCTGATGGCCCAGACCGTGCGCACGCTGCTGGCCCCGGCCATCGGGCTCGGGGTCGCGCTGCTCGGTGATGTGGATCCGTTCGGGTTCTGGCTCAGCCTGCTGGCGGTCGCTGGCGCGATGCTGGTGGGCGAGACGATCACGCTCTCGAAGATGTTCGGCTCGGCGCGGTCCGGGCGGAACGGGGAGGTCGCCGCGTGATGATGGGCTCGCTGCTGACATTGGCCTCGGCGGGGGAGTCGCCGAATCCGATCCACCATGTGATCAATCAGCTCACGGTGGAGGGGCCGAACGGCTGGTGGATCTGGTCGAGCAACCAGACCAACCTGGTACTGTCGATGGTGATCGTGCTCGTGTGCGGGTGGCTCGCCGCGAGGCACATCCGTACGGGCGACGCCAGCGAGGGGCATGATCGCTACCTGACCAAGAACCCGCTGGCGGGCCTGATCGAGGTCATCAGCCTGTTCCTGCGAGACGAGATCTGCAAGCCCGTCCTGGGCGAGCGGACGAACCGGTTCATGCCGTTTCTGTGGACGCTGTTCTACTTCATCCTGGTCAACAACCTGCTGGGCCTGATCCCACTGGGAGACGGCTGGAACGTTGTCCGGGGCGAGGTGGGGCACACGTCCTGGATCGGCGGGACGGCGACCCAGAATCTCTACGTCACCGGGGCGCTCGCGGCGGTGTCCTTCTTCGTGATCAACATCGCGGGGATGCGCGAGCTGGGCGTCGGGGGCTATTGCAAGCACCTGACCGCGGGGACGAGCGGGCCCGTTGCGTTCCTGATGGTGCCGATCGAGATCATCGGCACGATCGTCAAACCGTGCGCCCTGGCGTTGCGACTGTTCGCGAACATGACCGCCGGTCACATTCTGGTGGCGACGCTGTTCATGTTCGTGGGCATGGCGCTCAACCAGCAGACCCTGCTGATGAAGATCGCGCTGGGCGGTTCGGTGACGCTCGCGTCCGCCGTCGCCGCGTGTGCGGTCTACTTCCTCGAGTTGTTCGTCGCGTTCCTCCAGGCGTTCGTATTCATGTTCCTCACGGCGGTGTTCATCGGGCAGCTCTCGCACCACGGCGACCACGAGCACGATGAACACGCCCACGCGGAAGCCCACGGGGAGGCGGCCCACGCCTGATTCACACGTAGTTCACAGAGCCGGGTCCGGCGCGAACCGGGCCCGGGCATTCCGAACCCGAGACCGCAGCGTCGGTTGAGAAAGGAAGACGGGAAATCATGACCACCTTCAAGAACGTCGTCATCGCCCTGGGCGCGCTCGCCCTGCTCCCCGCCCTGGCGTCCGCCGCGGACGCGACGGGCTTCGACGGGACGCTCTTCAAGGGCTTCGCCGCGATCGGCGCGGGCCTGGCCGTCGTGGGCGGCGGCTTCGGCATCGGCCTGGTCGGCAAGGGCGCGGTCGAGTCGATCGCCCGCCAGCCCGAGTCGGGCGGCGCTATCGGGCAGAACATGATCATCGCGGCGGCTCTGATCGAGGGCGTGACGCTCTTCGCGATCGTCGTCGGCCTGCTGACCCTGTTCATCAAGTAAGCGGACGCAACGCCCGCCCGGACCCCCTGCGTGGGCGAACCCGGGCGGGCCGCCCCGTGCGCCCCGGGCGGCGGGATGGGAGCCGATCATGACTCGATCATTCATGCTCATGCTCGCGGCGCTCGTGGCGGCGTTGGGCCTGCTCGTTTCGCCGGTCGCGGCGGCGGCGCAGGAAGAGCACGGGACCACCCACGCCGCGGCGGCGGAGGGTGGTCACGAGGCCGAAGGCGGCGCGTCGCCGATCCCCCCGCCGAAGCAGGGCATCCCGGCCGCGATCACGGCGCTGGTTGTCTTCGCGGTCGTGAGCTTCATCCTCTCGACCAAGGTCTGGCCCCTGATCACATCGGGTCTTGACGAGCGGAACGCGAAGATCCGCGAGGAGATCGCCAGCGCCGAGGCGGCGCGGGCCCAGGCAACGGCGGCGCTCGAGGAGTACGAGCAGTCGCTGAGCAAGGCGCGGATCGAGGCCCAGAAGATGCTCGACGAGACCCGGACCGAGCAGGCCCGACTCGCCGCCGAGCTCAAGGCCCGGGCCGACCGCGAGCTCACCGAGATGCGTGAGAAGGCCAAGCGGGACATCGACGGGGCGAAGAAGGCGGCGTTGGCCGAGATCTACGCCGAGTCGGTGCACCTGGCGACGCAGATGGCGGGCAAGATCCTCCAGCGCGAGGTGACGGTGACCGACCAGACGCGGATGCTCGAAGAGTCGCTGGCGGAGATGTCCAAGGGGCAGAAGAGCTGATTGCTCCCGTGTGGCGCGGGCGTCTCGCCCGCGCGGGAGAAGGCGGAGATCACGGGCGAGACGCCCGTGCCACGAGGGCCAGAAGATGCCGCTAGCAGATTCCCATGCCGACGCGTTGGCCCAGGTCTACGCCCAGAGTGTGTTCGAGCTGGCGAAGGCCGATGGTGGGCGTGAGGCGGCCGAGTCGGTGCTGGGCGAGATCGAGGACATCCTCGAACTGGCCCGAGGGGACCGGATGTTCAGCGAGTTCCTCGCGACCCGGGTGATCCCCACCGAGGCCCGCGACGCGTCGCTGGTCCGCATCCTCGAGGGGCGGGCGAGCGGGCTCACGCTGCGGTTCCTCCGTCTGCTCAACCGCAAGGGCCGGCTGGGCCACCTGCCGGCGATCGCGGCGGCGTTCGACGATCTCGTCCAGGCCGAGTTTGGGCGGGTCGAGGTCGACCTGTTCACGGCCGAGGCCATCGACGAAGCGACCCGGGACTCATTCCGCTCGCGGCTCGCGGACAAGCTGGGCAAGGAGGTCATCCTGCACGCGTACGTCGAGCCGGCGATGCTGGGTGGCGTGAAGCTGCGGATCGGCGACCAACTCGTCGATGATTCGCTGGCGAGCCAGCTCAGCCGGATGCGGGACCGCCTGACCACGGAGGGCACGCCCGCGGTGCGTGCGGCCGCGAACAGGGCGATCGAGGGCGGTTCCTGAGCGGACCGGCGGTGTTGTGATGCGATACCAACCGCGTGCCCCACACGCGGTTTTTTCATGGATGGGGTCGCGTCTCGGACGCCAGTCCGGGGTCAAAAACACGTTCGTTCGGGCGCTGCGCAAACGCCTCGAACCCCCCGCGCTTCTACGATCCCCAAACGACCCTCTGACCACAAGGGAGCCGACCCCATGCCCAAGCTGAACATCGCCTCGGTCGACGTGGCCGGCAAGCGTGTGCTGATCCGCGTGGACTTCAACGTGCCGCTCAAGGACGGCGCGATCACCGACGACCGGCGGATCCGGGCCGCGCTGCCGACGATCCAGAGCGTGATCGAGCGGGGCGGGCGGGCGATCTGCATGAGCCACCTGGGCCGGCCCGAGGGCACGGGCTACGAGGCGGGGCACAGCCTCAAGCCCGTGGCCGAGCGGCTGGGCGAGCTGCTGGGCAAGCCGGTCGCGTTCCCGTCGACCGACTGCACCGACAAGGCGACAGCCGACGCGGTCAAGGCGATGCGTGACGGCGATGTGCTCGTGCTCGAGAACCTGCGGTTCCACAAGGCCGAGAAGAAGGGCGACGCATCGTTCGCGGCAAAGATCGCCGACCTGGGCGATGTGTACGCGAACGACGCCTTCGGCACGTGCCACCGCGAGGACGCGAGCATGGTGGCGGTGCCCCGGACGATGACGGGCAAGCCCAAGGCGGTGGGGTTCCTGGTCGAGAAGGAGATCAGGTATCTCGACGAGAAGCTGGCCGAGCCGGCCCGCCCGTTCGTCGTGGTGCTGGGCGGGGCGAAGGTGTCAGACAAGCTGCCGGCGATCACCAACCTGATGAACAAGGCCGACCACATCCTCATCGGCGGGGCGATGGCCTACACGTTCATCAAGGCGCTGGGGCACGAGGTGGGCGCCAGCAGGGTGGAGAAGGACCAGGTGGCGTCGGCGAAGAAGATGATCGACCACGCGGCTAATCACCACGTCGAGCTGCACCTGCCGACCGACCACATCTGCTCGACCGAGTTCAGCGAGGACGTGGGCGACATCGAGGTGTTCGTCGATCACATCAGGCCGGGCTTCATGGGCCTGGACATCGGGCCCAAGACGCAGGCCCACTTCGCCGATCTGATCCGCAGGGGCAAGACGATCGTGTGGAACGGGCCGATGGGCGTGTTCGAGTGGAAGCCCTTCCGCGTGGGGACCAAGACGATCGCCGACGCGATGGCCAGGGCGACCGCCGCGGGCGCGACGACGATCGTGGGCGGTGGCGACTCCGCGGCGGCGGCGGAGGAGTTCGGCGTCGCCGACAAGCTGAGCCACGTCTCGACGGGCGGCGGCGCGAGCCTCGCGATGCTCGAGGGTCACAAGTTCGCGGCCGTTGAACTCCTTGATGAGGCCTGATTCTCGTCGGGCCGGTAAACTCGCCTTCTGTCGAGGACGCCATGCCCGTGACCGAGTCTGCCCAGCCCAACACCGTCGACGCCGAGTCGGCGGTGCGTCTGGAGACGGTCTCGGTCGTCGTTCCCACCTACCGCGAGCGTGAGAACGTCGTGCAGCTCGTCGAGGCGGTCGAGCGCGTCCGCGAGACGCGGCTGCCGAATCTCGATCTGTGGATCATGGACGACAAGTCGAACGACGGATCGGCCGAGGCGGTCGCGGCGATGGGGCGGGGCTGGGTGCATTTCATCGAGCGTGAGGGGACCCGCGGACTGAGCGCCGCGGTGCTCGATGGGCTCAACGCCTCGGCGGGCGATCTCTGCGTCGTGATGGATGCCGATCTCAGCCATGACCCGGGCTATATCCCCGCGATGCTGGACGCGCTCGATGCGGGTGCCGATTTCGTGGTTGCATCGCGTTATGTGCGAGGGGGCTCGACGGACGCCGGCTGGGGCGTGTTCCGGTGGCTGAACAGCCGGGTGGCGACGCTGCTGAGCCGCCCGCTCGCGTCGCTGCGCGACCCGATGTCGGGGTTCTTCGCGCTGAGGCGCTCGACGCTCGAGCGCGGGGCCGAGTTCAACCCCATCGGGTACAAGATCGGGCTCGAATTGATCGTCAAGACCGGGTCGCGGGTCGTCGCGGAGATCCCGATCCATTTCGCCGATCGCACACGCGGGACCAGCAAGCTGTCGCTCCGCGAACAACTGCGGTTCATCGAGCATCTGCGCCGGCTCTACATCTTCCGATTCCTGTCGCGGGCGCCGCGGCCCGATCGCTGAGGCCCGTGCGCGAAGACACCGGTCCGCCGCGGGGCGGCGTGGTCACCGCCTGTGGAACAGCTTCTCGAGCTGGTCGATCGACAGCCGAACGGTGGTGGGGCGGCCGTGGGGGCACGAGGCCGATCGCTCGACCCGCTCACGCAGATTCATCAGTTCATCCAGCTCGGCGTCGGTGAGGCGGTCGCCGGCCTTGACCGCGGCTTTGCAGGCCATCATGTCGAGGACTTCGTGGAGCGCCGCCTCGTCGCCCGGGGCGAAGCCTTCGCGGTCGTGCCGCTCGAGCAGATCGGCCATGAACTCGCCCGGCTCGACGCCCCGCTCGAGCAGCAGCGTCGGGAACGCCCGCACGCCGACGGAACGCGGACCTAACGCCTGAACCTCGATGCCGAGGCGGGCGAAGAGCGGGGCGAGATCGTCGAGTCTGTCGACCTGCCTGGGTTCGGCCTCGACAACCGCGGGCGTGAGCAGGCCCTGGCTTTCGAGCGAGCCGCCGCCGAGTTCGAGCCGTTCGAGCAGCTTCTCGAACATCACCCGCTCGTGCAGGGCGTGCTGGTCGATGATGACGATGCCGCGCTCGTCTTCGGTGACGAGGTAGGAGCGGTGCACCTGGAGCACGCGCGAGGCGGGCTTCGGAGAGAACCAGCCAGTTGTCTCCGCGCGCGCCGGCGCGTGCCCGGGCCGATCCCCGATCGGTGAGAGCTCCGGGGGGAACCCGGTCGGGCTGGCGCCCGCGAGCGCCTCGCGCACACGCTCGACCGGTGGGAACGCCGAGCCAGCGCGGGCGACCGCTTCGTCGCGCATCGCGCGCACGGAGTCGGCGAACATCTGCGCGTCGGCGTCGACGTGGCCCGGGCCGAACTCGATCCGCGAGGGCGGGGCCGCTGGCGTGAGGTCGGCCCGGCGCAGCGCCTCCCGTACGCCGTGCAGGATCGCCGAGTGCACCATCGACTGGTCGCGGAAGCGCACCTCGAGCTTGGCGGGATGGACATTCACGTCGATGGCGTCGGGGCTCATCTCGACGACGAGCACCGCGGTCGGGTGCCGCCCCGGCTCGATGAGCCCGCGGTAGGCCTCCTTGAGCGCGTGCTGGACGGTCTTATCGCGGATCAGCCTCCCGTTGAGGAACACGTGCTGGGCCTTGGGCGTGGGCCGGGCGATCGAGGGCATGCCGACGAGCCCCCAGATCAGCACGCCCCGAGCGTCGTCGAATTGATCCACGCTGACCTCGAGCAGCTCGCGTTCCTGCTCGCGCCCCAGCACGGCGAGGATGCGCTCGCGAGGGAGCTGGTTTGGGGGCAGGTCGATGACCACCTTGCCGTCGCAGACCACCTCGAACGCGAGCGCCGGGTGGGCGAGGGCGAGGTCTCGGAGCCACTCGACGCAGCGGGTCTTCTCGGTCTGCGGTGTGCGGAGGAACTTGCGTCGCGCGGGCGTGTTGTAGAAGAGCGTGCGGGCCTCGAACGTGGTGCCGTGCGGGCCCGCGGCCGGTCGCACGTCGCCGATCACGCCGTCGGCGGCCTCGATCACCCAGGCCGAGTCCTCGTCGGCGGTGCGGGAGCGGATCGTGACGCGGGCGACCGAGGCGATCGACGCGAGGGCCTCGCCCCGGAAGCCCAGCGTGCCAATGCGGTCGAGGTCGCCCGGCTCGGTGATCTTGCTCGTCGCGTGGGGTTCGAGGGCGAGGGGCATCTGCTCTCGCCCGATGCCACGCCCGTCGTCGACGACACGGACGAGCTCGACGCCGCCCTCCTCGAGTTCGACGCGGATCCGACCCGCCCCGGCGTCGATCGCGTTCTCGACCACCTCCTTGACGATCGAGGCGGGGCGCTCGATCACCTCGCCCGCCGCGATCTGGTTGACCAGCAGCGGCGGGAGCTTGCGGATCACGGCCCGGTGGGCGGGGGCTGGACGGAGCGAAGGGTGCACGGCTGGAGTCTACGCGGGCCCGCCGCCCGCGCGTCACCGGGGCGAACCGGCCCCGTTCTCGAACACGCGCCACGCCGATCGGGTGTTGGTGGGGCGATACCAGGCGGGCGCTGCATCGATGGGCTCGACGCGATCGAGCTCGATGATGGTGGCGAACCGCGCCTCGGCCCGCTCGGCCCAGTAGGGGCTCGGGCCACCCAGCCTACGCTCAAAGCGTCGCCGCACGCGGTCGAGATCGCCCGAGTCGGTGAGCTCGAAACGGTGGACGCGCGATGCGACCGCCCGGGCCCGGATCGGTCCGCCCGCCTGCTTGAAGAAGACCGGCTCGCCCTCGCGGAGGCTGGCGTAGGGCTCACGCCGGGTCTTGCCCAACCTCGCCTCGGCTGTCTTGACGCCCGACAGGATGAGTTCGAGATACCGACGGTGAACCACCGCGATGTGAAACCTCACGAGGTGCGCACCCGCTCGAAGAGCTCGGTCGTGCTCTTGCCCCGCACGTGGCCGACAACGACCACCCGCCCGCCCGAGGCCTCGACGATCTCGCGTCCCACCACCTCGTCCTCGGCGTAGTCGCCCCCCTTAACGAGCACGTCGGGCTTGATCGCCTTGAGCAGCCGCTCCGGCGTGTCCTCGCCGAACGAGACCACCGCGTCGACCGCCCGCAATGCCCCCAGCACGCGGGCGCGATCGGCGACGTTGTTGATGGGCCGTCCGTCACCCTTGAGCCGACGCACCGAATCGTCGTTGTTCAGCCCGACGATGAGGTAGTCGCCCAGGTTGGCCGCCTCCCGGAGCATCTGCACGTGCCCCGCGTGCAGCACGTCGAAGCACCCGTTGGTAAACACCACCGTGTTGCCGCTCGAACGCACCGCCGCCAGCTCGATCAACAACTGATCGAGCGTCCGCAGGGCGCCCGCCCCGCCAGTGTGGTGGCGGAGCAGCTCGGCGTGAATCCGCTCGAACGGGATGGGCACCACGCCGAACACCTCGACCTCGATCCCCGCGGCCGCGTTGGCGAACTTCGTGGCGCCCGCCCAGTCGATCCCGTTGGCGATCGCCGCCGCCAGCGCCGCGAGCATCATGTCCCCCGCGCCCGTCACGTCGTACACGTCGCGGGCGACGGTGGGCACCGCGAGCGGCTCGGCCGCGCCCCGTTCGAGCAGCAGCGCCCCGTGCCGATCGAGCGTGAGCACCACCGCCTCGAGATCGAGCGAGTTGAGCAGCGCGTGCGCCAGCTCGGCGTTGTGCGCACTGTCGGCGGCGTGGTGGGTGCGCAGGCCGGTCGCCAGCTCGGCCTCGGTGCGATTGGGCGTGATCGCCGTGGCGCCGCGATACTTGGTGTAGTCGTCGATCAACGCCGGGTCGACCAGCACGGGTTTGCCCGCCTCGATGGCCATCCCGATCACCGCCTGGCAGAGCCGCTCCCCGCACACGCCCTTCCTGTAGTCCTCGATGCATACCACGTCGACATCGGCCAGCCGCTCGGCGACGGCGGCGATGACCGCATCCACCGCGGCGTCGCTCAGCGGCTCGCGCGACTCGAAGTCGACGCGGAACATCTTCTGCGGGTGCCTCGCCTGGGCCAGGCCGACGAGGCTGCGTTTGACCGTCGTGGGGCGGGCTTTGTCCGCGACCATGCCTCCTGCGTCGACGCCGCGCCGTTCGAGTTCTCTCTTGAGCGTGGCGCCCTCGTTGTCCTCACCCGTCACGCCGAGGGCGAACACCTTGCCCCCCATCGCGGCGAGGTCAAGGCAGACGTTGGCCGCCCCGCCCGCGCGGTTCTCGTGCCGCCGCACGTCGAGGATCGGCACCGGGGCGTCGGCGCTCAGCCGCTCCGCGTTACCGTAGAGCAACTGATCGAGCATGAAGTCGCCCACCACCATCGCGCTGAACGGCTTCCACATCGACAGGCGGTTGAGAAGGTCTTCCATGCCCGCATGATACCAGACCGTCCGGCCGGTTCGGGGGCCCTCATCGGGCCCGTCGCCACGGCCTACAGCCCGCGCAGGTCACCATCCGGCCCGGTCTCTGGCTCCGGACTTTCATCCGTGTCCGGTGTCGAATCGCGAAGCACCTCGACGAGGCCGGGCAGCCAGTCGAGCAGGGGCGTGCCGTGGAAGGACTCCAGATCCGGGTCGGCCGTGGCCCATTCGAGGTTGGCGCCCCGCCAGGTGACGGGACGCAGCCACGCTGCGATCGCCCCCTCGCGATCTCCCGCCAACGCAAGGTAGCACGGCCGGTTGTAGGGAATCCTCGCCATGTTGGCCTGTGTCGCCGCGTCGGCGAGGTGGCGCCCGAAGCGCTCGCTCGCCTCGAGCGGGTGGCCCAGCCCCAGCAGCGCCCAGCCCGCGAAGTAGGCGTTGGAGAACTGGCCCCGCGGGACCTTGCCCGAGTCGGCCAACGCCTCCCAGTCAACCACACCGTCCCGGCCGGCATACTCCCGCCAGGGCTCGGTCCGCAGCAGGAGCTCTTCCCAGACGTCGTCGGCGTGCGACCTCGCGCCCATCGCCCAGAGCCCCGGCCTCTGCGCCATCGCCTCGTACGCGAAGGCCGCGAAGAGCCACGCCTCCGCGTCGTAGCCCCAGCGATGCATCCGGTTGTCGGCGGATCGCGCGAGGTTCCGGTCCTCGCCGTCGACGAGCATCCGCCGGGCGGCATTGGCCCAGCCCAGGTCGGGGTCGCGGCGCCACTCATCTCGGTCCTGGGCCGGCTCGGTGCCCGCCAGCGGGCTGCGCTGCACGGACCAGACAAACACAAGCAGGGCGCCAAACAGTGCGATGACCACCAGAACGACCACCTGGCTCGGGGTGATCCGGGCCGGCTGTTCTCCTCGACGTGTCGCCGCGCTCACCATGACCCCAGCCTACCGCCCACCCGGCCACAACTCCAGACCCGACCGGCCGATCGGCGGGCATTCCGGGTCGAGATCGCCGGGCCGGGCGTCGAACGCCGCGATCGGCCGTTTGGAGCGGATTCCCCCCCATTCCCGCAGGATGTGCTCCCGGCTGCACGCCGGGACGCCCGCGGTCTGACGCGGCTCCGGTCAGCCTCCTGCGCGGGCCATCAAGGCCCGGAAAGGAGGCCCGCGTGCTGGTTGGCTTCAGCGATCAGGCTCTTGTCTCGATAGTGAGTTGCCCTGGACCACAGCATGAAGAACGGGATCAGCGGAAAACGACTGCTTGTCGAGATCCTGGCCACGATATTCGTGGCCGAGGTCGTCGTCATGCTGCTGATCCCGCTGGTTGCCCCCAACATCGAGGGGTTGCTCGAGGCGGTTGTCGACAGCGTCCTCCTGGCGCTCTTCGCGGGTCCGATCATCCTGTGGCGCTGCTCGCTCCTTGGTGTTCACGCGATGACCGGCCGCGACATCAGCAGGGGGTCCACCGCGCGCACGGCATTGATGGTGACCGTGGTCCTGCTCGCGGGCCTGCCCGCATCGGTCTGGCTGGGGTGGGAACTGCGTCGTGAGATTATGGCGTCCGCCCGGAACCGATTCGAGACGACCGTTCAGGAGACACGCCGGGCGGTGCGAGATTGGGCCTACCGCCCGGTGTACGGTCTGAAGGGCGCCAGGGGCACCTATGCCGCGAGCGATTCGGTGACGCGGGACGAGTTCGCGCGGTACGTCGCCAGCCGGGATTTGCCCGGCGAGTTCCCCGGGGTGTCCTGCATGGGCGTGCTGGAGCGGACCCCGGGCGACAAGAGCGGCCCGGCCGGGGGCTGGCAGATCCGATACGCCGAACCGGACGGCGCGCACGCGCCCATCGCGTGGATCAACCTCGGCTTGCGCCATGAGCTGGCGTCTGTGCTCCAGGACGCGGTTCTGACCGGCGAGCCAAGGCTGTCGCCCTCGCTGGAGGTCCCGCTCGCGGAGGGGACGGTGCACGAGATGCTGTGGCTCGTCCCGGTCTACCGGAACGGGATGCCGGCCGCAACACCCGAGGAACGAGCGAGCGCGTTGGAGGGCGTTCTGTTCGCGACGTTTGATCCAGCGCTGATGACTCCCATTGTCGAGGAGTCAATGAACGACGTGGCGACACTCGAGGTCTACTGCATCGAGGCCGGCCGAACCCTGGGACTTCTGTCGGCGGGCGTGAGCGAGGCGGGGGCGGCATGGTCGGGGGGCGCCCGGGGGGAACTCATCGCGCGCGGCGTGCCGCTGGACATCGGCGGGCAGCGCTGGACGCTGGTTTTCCGGTCGGTGCCGGCGTTCGAAGCGGGCATCGATCGCGTCACGCCGCTGCTGGTGATGTCGGCCGGTGTCGCGATCACCGTGCTGCTCGCGGGGTTTCTGTACGCGCTGTCGACCTCACGCCGGCGCGCCGTGCGGCTGGCCAGGGAGATGACCGATCAGATCCGGCTGCTGTCGTTGGTTGCCCGGCACACCACCAACGGCGTCGTGATCACCAACACGGAACAGAAGATCGAATGGGTCAACGAGGGATTCACCCGCATCTCGGGGTACACGCTGGACGAGGTGAAGGGCGAGATCCCAGGCCGTGTGCTCCAGTTCGAGAAGACCGATACACAAACAAAGGAAGCGATTCGTGAAGCGCTCAGGGCAGGGCAGGGATACAAGGGTGAGATCCTGAATATCGGGAAGGACGGGTGCGAGTACTGGCTCGGCGTTGACATCCAGCCGGTCCGGGATGAGACCGGGAAGACCACGCACTACATCGCGGTGCAGACAGACCTCACCGACATCAAGCGGGCGCAGGTCGAACTCAGGCACGCCAAGCTCGCCGCCGAGCTGGCCAACGAGGCGAAGGGGCGGTTCCTGGCCTCGATGAGCCACGAGATCCGCACGCCGCTGAACGGCATCATCGGCTTCTCCGATTTGTTGCGCCGCGGTGCGGACAACGGCGACGCGGACCTGCGGGCCGAGTGGATCGGCGTCATCCACGGCAGCGGCGAGCACCTGCTCTCGCTGCTGAATGACGTGCTCGACCTCTCCAAGCTCGACGCGGGCAAAGCGGAGATCATGCCGACGCCGTGCAGCCCGAGAGAGGTCATCTCTAACGCGGTGCTGCTGCTGCATTCGAGGGCGGGCGAGCAGGGCATCGAGCTTGAGCTTTCGATTGATCAGGACGTGCCCACGGCAATCCGCACCGACCCGACCCGTGTCCGCCAGATCGTCATGAATCTGGTCTCGAACGCGGTCAAGTTCACGCGGCAAGGCCGCGTCGATGTCGCGGTGTCGCACGAGGCGCAGGGGCCGCGGCCGATGCTGCGGATCGAGGTGCGTGACACCGGCGTCGGGATGACGCCGGGGCAGGTGGCCAGGCTCTTCACACCCTTCCAGCAGGCCGACAAGACAATCAAGGACGAGTTCGGCGGCACGGGCCTCGGCCTGTCGATCTCGCGCGATCTCGCGCGGCGACTGGGCGGCGATATCACCGTGACGAGCGAGAAGGGCGTCGGCAGCGTCTTCACCGCGACCATCGAGGCGTGTGAGTTGCTTCCGGGCGAGTCGCTGCCCAACGCGCTCCCGAACCGCGACTCGTGGGATACGGGCCAGCCCGGGAGCGCCAGGCCGCTCGAGGGGGCCCGCGTCCTCGTGGCCGACGACGTCGAGGCGAACCGGACCGTCGCATCGCTGTTCCTCCAGCGGGCTGGCGCGTCGGTCGTGACGGTCGAGGACGGCCAGCAAGCGGTGGAAGCGTGCCGTGGAGACGAGTTCCACCTCGTGCTGATGGATGTGCAGATGCCCGTCATGAGCGGGCTCCAGGCGACCGAGCAGATCCGGGCGGCCGGGGCCGCGATGCCGATCCTGGCGCTGACCGCGTTCTCGTCGGGCGGCGATCGAGAATCATGCCTCAAGGCCGGGATGAACGACTTCCTCTCCAAGCCGTTCGAGTCATCGGTGCTGGTGCAGACGGCGGCCCGGTGGTTCCGCGTGTTCATCGGGGGCGACGGGTCGCCACCCGATCTTGATGAGGAAGCGTTCGCCGACGATGCGGAGCTCGTGGTGATCGCGCTCGACTGGTTGTCGGAGCTGGGACGAAAGCTGGAGATCGCCGGCGCGGCGCTCGACGCCGGTGATCTGGAGCTGATCGCACGCATCGGCCACGCGATCAAGGGTTCCGGCGGGACGCTCGGCATGTCCGCCTTCACCGAGCCCGGCGAATCGCTGGAGCACGCGGCGACGGCGGGCGATGGCGGGCGGTGCGCCCTGCTCATCGAGCGACTGCGATCGCTCGGGGCTGAATACCGCGTCAGCCTCGAGAAGCGGGCCGCCTGATCCGGCGTTCGAGCCTGCTGTTCAGTCGCGGCCGACCTGGTCGAGCAGCACCTCCACCGCCTTCAGCAGCTGCGTGTCGATCCCCTTCGCCGCAGATTCGGGGTCGAGCGGGACCTTGAAGGTCGGCTCGAGCTGGTGGTTCTCGAGGAACTCGCCGTCCGATCCTTTGCACCCCACCTGCGGGATGCCGAAGATCAGGTCGCCCGTATACAGATGCTCCCACCACACCGCCGTCCCCGTGCCGGGCACCGGCATGCCGACGGTGGGCCCGATCTTGAGCTCGGTGTAGGCCCAGGGGAAGAAGTGGGCGTCGGAGTAGTTGCTCTCGCTCATGAGCACCGCCGAGGGCTTGGTCCACCGTGTCGATGAATCGCCCTCGTAGCCCTTGCCCGGGGCGAGGTCGTTGCGAGGATAGAGCTCAACGTAGGACTTGCCGGTGAGGAAGGTCGCGAGGTCGTCGTGCAGCCACCCGCCGCCGTTGAAGCGGGTGTCGACGATCAGGGCCTCCTTGTCGTAGTGCTTGCCCATCGCCTGCTCGTAGAACGCTCGGAAGGAAGCGTCGTCCATCCCTCGCACGTGGGCGTAGCCCAGCCGTCCGTGCGAGGCCTCCCGCACGATGTCGTCACGCGAGCGGATCCAGCGCTGGTAGAGCAGTTCGTTCTCCGCACCCGTTGAGATCGGCTTGACCACATGGTCGGCCGTCTCGCCGTCCTGGTTCTTCACCGTGAGGCGGACGCGATCGCCCGCCTTGCGGTTGAGCTGCTCGTAAAGGTTCACCGAGCCGGTGAGCTCGACCCCGTCGATCGCGAGGATCGTGTCGCCCGCCTTGATGCCGATGTCGGCCCTGTCGAGCGGGCCGTCCTTGAGGATCTCCGCGATCGTCACCCCGTCCGTCCCGGCGGCGGGGAGGTCCGGGTTCTCGTAGATCACGCCCAGCGCGGCCGTGCGGGCGTCGCCCTCAGAGCCGTGAGGGCGGTAGTAGCCCCCGGTGTGCGAGGCGTTGAGCTCGCCCAGGATCTCGCTGAGCAGCACGGAGAAGTCGCGGTCATTGCTCAGGCCCGCGAGCTTGGGCTCGTACTGGTCGCGGTAGAACGCCCAGTCGACGCCGTGCAGATTTGGGTCGTAGAACTTCTTGAGCACCTGGCGCCAGACGTGCCCGAACAGATACTCCCGCTCGGCGGGCCCGTCGGCCGCGACGTCGGCGGCGAAGCCGATGCCCTTGCGGTCGCCGCTGGCGGTGGTGATCTTCGAGAGTGAACCACCAGAGAGCAGGTAGAGCGTCTCCCCGTCATCGCTCAGTTCGATCGAAGCCCCGTCCGCCCCGAGCTTGGCGAGGATCTTGGTCGAATCTTCGCGGAAGTCGTGCTCCCAGAGGTCGAACCCGCTCTCGACCTGGGCGAGGTAGTAGAGCTTGTCGCCCTCGGGGCTCATCGCGAAGTCGCCCAGGGTCGAGGAGTTGATCGTCAGCCGGACGCGGCGCGTGTCGAGCCCGTCGAGGTCGATCTCGATCGGCTCGACCTTCTCCTCGTCCTCCTTGTCCTTGTCGGCCTTGTCATCGCCGTCGGCGTCGTGGTCCGCGTCGCCGTCGTCGTGATCGTCCTTGTCGGCCTCGCCGTCCTTGTCCTTGTCCGCGTCGTCATCCTTCTTCTTGTCCTTGTCGGCCTTCTCCTCCTTCTTCTTCTCGAGCTCCTTGTTGAGCTCGTACTCCTCCTTGGTCATGCGGAAGCGATCGAACGTGTCCTGGTTGAGGAACGCGCCGACCACGTCGTATTCGGCCCCCCAACTCCCGTGCGAGCGCTGCCCGTAACGGTCCGATGCCCACATCACCAGGCCGCCCTTCATCGCGAACCGCGGCGTGATGTCGTCGTATCCCGACTTGGACAGGTTCGCGATCGGCGCGCCGCCGTCCGCGGGGACCAGCCCGATCTCGGTGTAGAACACCCGGTTCTTGTCGTAGAACTGCACCGACAGCCACTTGTTGTCGGGCGACCACTCGTACCAGAAATCCCCGTCCTCGTACGAGTAGTACTCGTCGCCCGGCATCGCGGTGACCTCGGTCCCGCTATCCACGTCCAGCACGCGGAGCTCGCTCCGCTCGTACACGTACGCGATCTTCTTGCCGTCGGGCGAATAGCCCGGCTGGAACTCCTCCGCGGCGGTTGCGACGATCGGCTTCTCCCCAAACTTCGTCGAGCTGAAGAAGTAGAGATCGTCGTCCTCCACCAGCGACGTCTCATAGACGTTCCATGAGCCGTCCCGCTCGCCCGCGTAGAGCAGCTTCCGCCCGTCGGGCGAGAACGAGACCGACCGCTCCTGCTCCGGGGTGTTCGTGATCCGCCTCGTCGTATCGAACTCGGTCGAGGTCACGTACACGTCGCCTCGCACGACGAACGCGACCTCCTTGCCGCTCGGCGCGACACTGAACTCGGTCGCCCCTCCTCGCCTCGTGCTGTCCTCCACCTCGCCCTCACGCCCGTCAACCGCGATCGTGATGTCGAGCTTCGTGGGCTGGCCCCCGTCGGCGAGCGTGTAGAGATCCCCGTGCCAGCTGAACGCTGTCTCGCCCGCGTCCGAGAGGGATAGATCGCGCACGGGGTGGTGCCGGAAGTGTGTGAGCTGCTCGGGCCGCCCGCCCGACCGCAGGGGCAGGCGGTAGACATTGAAGTCGCCCGGCATCTCAGAGAGGAAGTAGATGCTCTTCTCGTCCTTCGACCAGTGCGGGTCGCGGTCCTCGCCCGCGAAGTCGGTCAGCCTGCTGTGCTTGCCGGTCGTCGAGTCGTACATCCAGATGTCGCGGGCGATCGACGACGTGTGATGCTTGCGCTCCGCGCTCTCGTACCCCTTGCGATCCTCGTACACGATCCGTTTGCCCGAGTGGTCGGGGCGGGCGTTGAGCGCCGGGGTCGTGAGCACCATGTGGGGCGTGCCCCCGTCGACCGAGACCTCGTACAGCTCGCTCAGCACCCCGCTCGGGAAGAGCGCGCTCTTCGCGTCGTCCACCCGCGAGCTGCTGAAGAGCACCGCCGAGCCGTCGGGGGTAAAGCTGCTGGGCGTGTCCGCCGCGGAGTGGTAGGTCAGCCTCGTCGCCGCCCCGCCGGTCGAGGGCATGATGTACACGTCGTCGTTGCCGTTGCGGTCGGAGGCGAAGGCGATCTTGGTTCCGTCGGGCGACCAGACCGGGCTCGACTCGTACGCGGGGTGGATCGTCAGCGGCACCGCCCGCCCGCCCGTCACCGGCACGAGGTAGAGGTCGCCCCCGCACGCGAAGACGATCTGCGTCCCTTCGGGCGAGATCGCGGGCTGGCGGTACCAGTGCGGGCTCACGTCGTCCGCCGCCAGGCAGGCGGGTGTCAGCAGTGAAGCGGCAAGACAGAGACGGAGCGGAGCCGTACGCATCGATGATCCCTTTCGCTTTGTGCGGTCGAGCGGGCCATTGTACCGGACCCCGGCGCGGCGCACTTGGGACGAGAAAGCGGGGCGGCCCCTTTCCGGACCGCCCCGCGATATTGCGGACAAACTGGTTGTCGGATCAGTTGCAGCCCGACTGGAACAGGCTCACGAACGTCGTGACGTCGTTGAGGTCGAACACGCCGAAGGGGGCGGCGACGTCGGCCAGCGGGTTGTTGGAAGTGAACGCGTCGATGAACCCGGTCACGTCGTTGAGGTCGAGCAGGCCGTCGCCGTTGAGGTCGGCCACGCAGGTCACCATCACGTCGACGTGGTCCGCCGCGACCGTGACGATCGCCCGCCGATTGACGCCCAGCCCCGAGAAGTCGACCGCGTTGAACGAGCCCTCGACCGAGCCGGCGGTGACGACGGTGTAGTTCTCGCCCAGCGGGGCGTTGCCGTTGCCCGTCCAGTTCACGACCAGCGTGCCGTCGAGGTGGGCGGTGTTGGCCGCGTGGTAGCGGTCGAACCAGCCCTCGCCCTCGGTGCTGCCCAGGTCGACGCCGAGCGACGCCGTGGGCTTCATCGTCAGCCCGCCCACGCTCGCCTCGCCCGCCTGGAAGAGGTTGCCGATGACGTTGATCGGCCCCGCGGCCTCGACCGACACGCCCGACGTGTTCGTGCCGTCCTGGAAGTAGAACGTCTTGACGGTCGAGACGCCCTTGAGCAGGCCCTGGCCGGCGAACGTCGCGCCGGGGGTGGTCCAGGTCTCGCCGTCGACTTCGAGCGTCGCGTCGATCGTGCTCACGCTGCCCGTGTCGAACGCGATCCGGTCGACCGGCCCGCCGCCCGACGAGCGGACCTGAGAGTCTTCCGTCACGTCGAGATCACCCCAGAAGTCGACGCGCTTGGCACGGAGGAACCCGCCGTCGAGCTCCAGCGAGGCGCGGACGCCGTCCTGCTCGCGGAAGCTGATCGGGAAGTTCATCTCGACCACTTCGCGGACCCCGACGCCGTTGCCGATGAACATCGAGCCCGTGAACGGGAAGATGGTGTCGCTGGCGGGCGAGGTGATCGACACGTCGCCCGACTGGGCTCTGACAACACCCACCTCGGGCGCGTCGTGCCCGTCCAGATCGAGGTGATCGAAGACGAGCGCCCCGCCGTCGGCGATGATCTCGCCGTTGTTGTAGACCCAGCTCTCGACCGAGCCGTGCCCGGTGATCACGCCGTTGTTGTCCAGGGCGCGCCCGGTGATCGAGCCGCCGTCGAGGACGATCTCGCCGCCGTTGGCCCAGGGGCCTTGCAGGTAGTTCTCGACGTGGAGAAGACCGTCGATGTTGAGCGTCCCGTTGAACTCTTCGGTGACCGCGTTGTCGATCCGGCCCACGTTGAGCACGAGCGACGACCCCGACGCGATGTTGACATCCTGGGGGGCGATCCCGTCGAGATCGAACGTGCCCGTCGGGCCCAGGTCGAAGACGGTGACCCCGCCGGTGACGCTCATGGCGGCACCGCTCGTGCCCTGGAACTGGATCTCCGTATTGTCGCCGTCCGCCGTCATCACAAACGAGTTGAAGATGATCCCCTGGGACGCCATGTTCAGGAAGCAGTCGGCCTTGATCGTCCCCGTGCCGCGGAGCGCGACAAGGGGCGACACGATCGAGCCGTTCCCGCCAACGGAGACCTCGCCGTAGGAATCGATGAAGGGCGCGATGATCTTGCCCAGGTGGGACGGCTCTCCGGTGAACCGGAGCCTCGACGAGGCGCCGGCGATGAACCCCTCGGTGCTGTGGAACTCCGAATTGCCGCCGTAGCTGGATACCGAGATATCCCCGCCCAAGGGGCCGGTGTACGGAATCTGGATATCGACCGTCTTGCCGTCCCAGACCAGGATGTCCGCGTTGGCGCCGGTCCAGTCGAGCTTCGACGTGCTCGTGCCGGTCCTGGTGACGGCCAGGGTCGTGCCGGGCCCCGAGCCCGCCACCGCCCAGAGCGCGCCGGACTGGATCACGAGGTTCCCCGTCGTCGAGTTCATCTCAACCGTGCCCACGCCGAGGATGCCGCCGGAAGTCCCGACCGCGACGTTCTCGTCGATCTGGGCCAGCCCGCCGTACATGGCGAGGACGCCGGCCTGGATGTTCAGTGTGTCCACGTCGAGGTCGCGCAGCGCCGGGGTGTCGCCGATGCTGAGCGAACTGCCGATGCCGATGATGTTGGCGTCGCCGTTGATGAACAGGCTGTGGCCCGCCGAGTAGACGATGGCGCCATCAAGCACGTTCAGCAGTCCCAGGGAGGTGTTTGCCTCCAGATTGACCGAGGCCAGGTTGCCCGAGACCGTCGCCGAGTCGGTGGTCAGCGAGGGGTAGAGCCCGACCGGGCCCGACCAGTTGGTGTCGACGTTCCACAACCCGTTGTGTCCCCCGGTCCAGTTGAAGATCCCGGCCGGGGCGGCCGCCCCGGCGGCGGCGATGAGTGCGCAAGCGATAGCTGTGTTCCGATGCATGGTGTGACTCCTGACAAGTTTCCGTTCGGTGCGCCGGACCCCCGTCCGGTACGCTGTGGTGGGCGATGCCTGTATTCGCCTGGAGTGGGGCGGTTTCGGGACGCCCCGGCGCGGCGCCGGTGCCCCCGGGCACCGGTGCGGCCCGTATTGCACGGGCCCGCCGCTGGTATGGCGAGAGAACGCGGGATCGCGGGACACCTCACGAGAAAAAAAGTCGCACGCCCGATGAACGACCGACCACGACAACCCGACGGCGACATCACCCGCCTGCTGGGCGAGAGCGCCGCGGGCTCGACCAACGCCCGTGACCGGCTCGTGGAGATCGTGTACGCGGAGCTGCACGCGATGGCGAAGTCCCGCCTCCGATCCGAGCGGCCCGACCACACGCTGGGGGCGACCGGGCTGGTCAACGAGACCTACATGAGGCTCTTCCGCGTCGCGGGCGAGGGCGTGCTCCCACCGTTCTCGGACCGCGCCGCCTTCTTTTCCGCCGCCGCGACGGCGATGCGGCGGGTTCTGGTCGACCACGCCCGCGGCAAGGCGGCGGTCAAGCGGGGCGGACCCCGCTCGCTCCGGGGCTCCCGGGTGTCCCTCGATGCCCTGGACGCCGCCGAATCGCTCGAACCCCAGGAATTGCTGTCCCTCGACGAGGCGATCTCGCGCCTGGAGCAGGTGGACGAGCGGGCGGCCCGCGTCGTCCGGCTGCGGTTCTACGCCGGGCAGAGCGTCGAGGCCATCGCCGAGATGCTCGAGGTCTCCGATCGCACCATCAAGCGGGACTGGGAGTTCGCCCGCGCCTGGCTCCGCCAGGCCCTCGGCGCCATCGAGCAGGAAACGACCGGATCGTGAAGAGCAACCACACCACCAGCGAGGACACCACGGCCGATCCCGTCGACTGGGCCCGTGCCAAAGACATCTTCCTCGACGCGCTCGATCTCGACCGGCCCGAACGCCGCGTGCTGCTCGAGGAGGCGTGCGGGGGTGATCGCCTGCTGCGGGCCGCGGTCGACCGCCTGCTCTCATCGCACGAGGGGGCGACAGACTTTCTCGTCGAGGTGCCGTCCGACACCCCAACACCCCAGCCTGCCCCAATGCCCCGCCAGATCGGGCCATACGAGCCGGTCGAACGGATCGGCGAGGGCGGGCACGGTACGGTCTATCGCGCCCACCAGCACGCGCCGGTGCAACGCGACGTGGCGCTCAAGGTGCTCAAGCCCGGGCTCGACTCGCCCGACCTGATCTCCCGCTTCGCCGACGAGCGCCGCTTCCTCGCTCGGATGGATCATCCCGACATCGTCAAGATCTTCGACGCGGGGGCCACGCCCGACGGGCGGCTCTTCGTCGCGATGGAGCTCGTCCAGGGCCTGCCCCTGACCGAGCACGCCGACCGGAAGAACCTGGGCGTCCGCGACCGCGTCGCGCTCGTCGCGAGGCTCTGCCGCGCGGTGCACCACGCCCACCAGCGCGCGGTCATGCACCGCGACCTCAAGCCCACCAACATCCTGGTATCAGACGCCGACGGCGAGACCCGCCTCCGCGTCATCGATTTCGGCATCGCCCGCGCCCTCGTCGACGAGGACCACCCCGACCGCACCATGCGCGCCATGGGCACGCCCCGCTACATGAGCCCGGAGCAGGCGGGCTCGGGTCACCCCGTCGACACACGCACCGACATCTACGCCATCGGCGTGATCCTGTGCGAACTGCTCACGGGCCACACCCCGCGCCCTCCCGCAACGGGCGACACCGCCCCGGCCCGCCCGACCACCGCGACGCCCCCCAGCCGGCTCGCCAGGGACGCCGTGCTCCCGGGCCGCACGCCCGCCGAGCTGAGGGGCGACCTCGACCGCATCGTCCTCAAGTGCGTCGCCTGGGAGCCCGACCTCCGCTACGAGTCCGCCTCGGCCCTCGCCGACGACCTCGATCGCTATTTGCGGGGCGAGCCCGTGCTGGCGATGCCCCCCAGCGCGTGGTACGTCGCGCGCAAGTTCGCGTCGAGGCACCGCCTCGCCGTCGGGCTCGCGGCGGTCGCGGCGCTCTCGCTGGGCGCGGGGCTCGTGGCCGCCCTCCAGGGGCGGGCGATCGCGATCCGGGAGAGCCAGTCCGCCCGGGCCGCCGGCGTCGAGGCGACCCGCCAGGCCCGGCGCACCGATTTCGTCACGCGCTATCTGCTTGAGGACATGATCGCAGCGGCCGACCCTGACGCTCGACCGGGCGAGGACGTGCGCGTGGTCGACCTGCTCGCCGCCGCCGCCGCCCGCGCCGGCGATCGATTCGCCGACGACCCGTCGATGCTCGCCGACGTGAAGGGCCGGATCGGCGTGGCGCTCCAGAGCCTGGGCCGGGCGACCGAAGCCGGGGCGGCGCTCGCCGAGGCCATTGCACTCGCCGACACGCTGGGCGATGACCCGGACGCCCCGCACGCCGAGGACCTGCTGAACTGGCGCTACGAGCAAGCCGCGGCCTCGCTCATGCAGCCGGGCCGGCACGAGGAAGCCGGCGAGGCCTTCGTCGCCGTCGCCGACGCCGCCCGCGAGAAGCTGGGCCCCGACCATCCGGTGACGCTGAGGGCGCGCCTGCAGGCCTCGGAGTACCTCGCCGATCCGGCACAGCGCGAAGGCGAGGTCCGCGCCGTCGAGCTGGCGACCCGAGCACCGGACACCGACCCGGCGCTGCGCCTCCACGCGCTGCGCTACTACGCGGCGACACTGGCGCGGGCCGGCGGGCTGGACGACGCGATCGACGCGCTCAAGGAGGCCCACGCGATCGCGTCGTCCAGCCTGGGGCCCGACCACACCCAGGCGATCAAGCTCGAGCACCGGCTCGCGGAGGCCCTGATCAACGACGGGCAGGCCGGCGAGGGCATCCCGCTGCTGCGTGACGCGCTCGATCGGGCGGCCCGCGTGTACGCGCCGGGA
This sequence comes from Phycisphaeraceae bacterium, assembly GCA_023898685.1. Classification (GTDB taxonomy): domain Bacteria; phylum Planctomycetota; class Phycisphaerae; order Phycisphaerales; family UBA1924; genus UBA1926. The sequence continues at coordinate 511,891 of CP060234.1, read as the reverse complement.
GACGCGACGCTCACCGGCATGCAGCGGCTCTCTGTCAAGCTCTTCCTCGCGGGGGGCGTGCCCGACGAGGCGGTGGCGATGGCGCGGGCGTTCGCGGACGCCTCGGCCGGGGCATACGGCGTTGACTCGATCCCGCACGTCTCGGCGGGGCACGAGCTGGGACGCGCCCTGCTCGAGGCGGGGCGGCCCACCGAGGCGCTCGCCGAGCTCGAACGGATCCTTCCGCTGCGTGAGTCGCAGTGGGGGGCCGGTCACGTCCAGGTCGCCTACACGCTCCGTGCGCTCGCCGACACCCGTCTCGCGCTGGAGGACTGGGAAGGGTGCATCGAGGCGGCCCGCCGCGCGATCGCGATTCTGCCCGCTTCGAACCCCAGCCGCTACGCCGCGGGCGAGACGCTCGCGCGAGCCCAGGCCGCCGCGGGGCGGCCCGACGAAGCGGCGGCAACCCTCGCGACGATGCGGGACGAGGCGGTCCGCGCCGGCGCGGGCGACGAGGTCATCGCCCGTCTCGACGCCGCCGCCTCGGCCCTGAAGCCCGACGGTGGGTGATACGCTCCGCCGAAGTGGACAGTGACCCGCACCAGAACGATCAGCCCCCGGCGGCCTCGGGCGGTCGCCCGCCGATGGACACCCGCTACATCCCCGCGCGCCCGCCCGTGCTGGCCGAGGCCATCCGCGCCGCGCCCGCGGTCTTCGGCGCCGCCGCGCCCCTGGCCCGCGACCTGCTCGACGCGATCGATCGCGTGATCGAACAGGAGGTCTCGCGCCTGCACGCGCACATCGACGACCTCTATTCCGTGCTCGACCCCGACGAGGACACGCCCGTCGCCCTGGGCCCGGGCCCCGACGCCGACGAGCGCGAGCGGCGTCTGCTCCACCTGCTCGGCTACGTGCTCGACAAGGCGAATTTCGAGACGCTCAGCCACGTGCAGATCGAGGCCGCGATCCGCGCCGGCACGAGCTACGGCGTCCGCGTCCGCATCGATCCCACCATGGTCGCTCATCTCGCCCTCTTTGTCCGGGGGCACGGGGAGAGCGAGGTCGCCCGCCGCGATCGCTATCGCCCCTGGCGCCGCGTCGTCACGCTCGAGCCCGTCTACCGCCGCCTCGTCGTCGTCACGCGCCTGCGGGGTGAGGTGGGCGTGCGGCTCAAGCTCTTCCGCGACATCCCCGTTCGCGACGTCGAGGCCCTCATGCCCCACGCCACCGTCGAGATGTCATGGATCGACCGTGTGCTCGTCTTCGGCGGCGGGGCGGGCGCCCTGGGCGGGCTCGCCCCCAAGCTCTTCGTCGTCATCACCGGGGGCGTGGTCTCCTTCTTCTCGCTCCTGACCGCGGCGGCGATCGGGCTGGGCGGGCTCATGCTCAAATCGTTCCTGGGCTACCGCCGGACGAAGCAGCGCCGCACCAACCAGCGCACGCAGCACCTCTACGAGCGCAACATCGCCAACAACGCCGCGGTGACGCACACGCTGCTGCGCATGATCCGCCGCGAGGAGGTCAAGGAAGCCCTGCTCGCCTACACCCTGCTCGCCTCCGAGCACGCCGACACAGAAAGCGACGACGCCATCGACCGGCAGGCCGAGGCGTGGATCCGAGACACCTTCTGCCGGCGCATCAACTTCGACGCGCCCGATGCATTAGAGACCCTCGATCGGCTCGATCTCTGGACCGACCGGGCCTCACGCCGCGTCCGGCCCCCGGCCGAGGCGCTCGAAACGTTGCGGCGGCACTGGATCGACAGGCGGAGCGAGTCGTACCACCTCGACACCGAGGCCGCCCGACGGCCCGCGACGCCTCCCGGCGAGCCGCCGGTCGTGTCGATCGATTCACAGGCGGGTGAATCCGGGGCGTGTGGCGACACAGGGGGGTCTTGATAATTGGTAAGTGTTTGGTAATCTGGCCAGCAAAGTAGACCGCGTGGCCGATTGTGCCCCGATTTGTGTGCGCACATGTTGCATGGGTCGGCGAAGACGTTATGCTCTTAACTTGGCCAGACGATGAACCGGCAGGACAGGGTATGCGGGTTCAGTTAAACGTTTGACACTGTGCGATCCGGACGGACGCCGTGGCGGCGTGCAGGATCGCCACCGATGAGATCAAGCCGCGACCTGAGCGTCGCGCACGACCAACACAGCTGAGAGGGGAGTCCGCAATGAAGCAACCGTCACTGGCACCCGGGTTCGCGACCGCGGCCGCGTTGCTGTTCGCCGCAACGGCCGGCGCCCAGACGCTCTCGTACATCGACTTCGAGGACGAGGCCGACGGCTCGACGATCACGTCGATCAGTGAGAACGGCAACTTCTGGTTCGCCTTCGCCAACACCGCGGGCGAGTACCCCGTCGGCTCGCTGCTCCAGCCCGATCCGGAGTCCTATCCGGTCGGCTACCCGGGCAGCGTGCTCTCGGGCGACTTCTCCCCGGGCTTCGGTTATCTCGAGGTCGAGGGCGACGCGTTCACGCTCCCGGCCACCGGCTGGACCATCGAGTGCCGGGTCCGCTTCCAGGGCGCCGGCGGCTTCCAGACCATCCTGGGCCGCGACCGCGACCTTCTCGAGGACCGCACCCCGCTCGCCGATCTCTACTTCCAGAAGAACAGCGCCAACCACTTCTCGTGCTCGATGGTGACCAGCATCGTCGACAACGGCGACGGCACCTTCACGGTCAACCGCCCCTATGCAGAGGGGACGACGACGGCGGTCGCCGGTGTGTGGTACCACGTCGCGGCGGTCTACAACCCGACCGCGCAGACGCTGAACCTCTACGTTGACGGGCAGCTCGAGGACTCCCAGGCCGCCCCCGAGAACATCACCGCCGTGACCGATCCGTTCAGCCAGTTCTACTCGGTGGGCCGCGGCTCCTACGGCGGCAACGCCGTGGACGGGCTGAACGGCCAGATCGATGACCTCCGCGTCACCGGTGCGGTGCTCGCGCCCGAGGACTTCCTCTACGTCGCGCCCCCGCCGCCCTGCTACGTCGACCTCAACGGCGACATGGCCGTCGACAGCACGGACGTCCTCGAAATGGTTACCCGGGTCGACGCCGGCTGCGATCTGCCGCCCCGGCACATCTATGTCGACGCCGACGCGGCGACCAACACCGGCCCGAGCGAGGCCTTCGCCGGCGACCCGCTCGAGGACGGCCTGTGGGGCTTCCGCGCGGTTGGCACCAACGCCTCGATCTACGAATCGTCCGGCGTCGCCTCCGGCACCGAGGACTCGCCCGAGATCCACACCACGATCACCGGGCTGACCCCGGGGCAGGACTACGACGTCTACGTCCACTTCTGGGATACGCTCGACGGCGGGCAGAACTGGAGCATCCGGGCCGGGTTCACATCTGGCAGCCTCGAACTCTTCGCCAACGGCGTGGACGGCGGGGCGACCACGCTCGGCGCGACGGGCGCGAACTACTCGGACATCTACGCCTACGTCAACCCGCCGCTGCTCTTCGAGGCCGACCGCGGGCTGCTGGCCGGGTACGTGGGCGTGGCGACGGCGGACGGCAACGGCGAGATCACCGTCTATCTCGACGACCTGCCGTCGACGAACAGCTACGTCGAGCGGAGCTGGTACGACGGGCTCTCCTACGTCGAGCACGTGACCGCCGCCGCGAGCTACACCTACGTCGACGCCGACTCGGCCGGCAACACCGGCCCGTCCGGCGCGTTCTCCGGCGCGACCGCGCTCGAGGACAACCTCTGGGGCGAACGCACCCTGGGCACCAACGGGATCGTCTACGAGGCGTCGGGCGTGGCCTCCGGCATCGAGGACTGCCCCGAGATCAACACCACCATCACCGGCCTCACCCCGGGCGAGACCTACGGCCTGTGGGTCAACTTCTGGGACCCCGGCAACGACGCCAACCAGAACTGGCCGATCCGCGCCGGGCTCGTTTCGGGCAACCTGACGCTCTTCGCCAGCCCTGATGGCGGCGCGGCCGCCCTCAGCGCCACCGAGGCGAGCTTCGCGTACGAGTTCGATTACGACGCCACGCAGCCCCTGTTCGCCGAGGGCAACCGCAGTCTGATGGCCGCCTACGTCGGTTCGGCGATGGCGGACGGTAACGGCGAGATCGTCGTCTACGTCGACGACCTGCCCTCGACCAACGGCGCGAATCAGCGTTCCTGGTACGACGGGGTGACCTACGGCCCGCCGGCCCCCAGCCCGTGCAACGCCGACTGGAACGGCGACGTCTCCGTGGACTTCTTCGACATGCTTGATTACCTGATCCAGTTTGACGAGGGTTGCCAATAGAGCCCTTTGCAGATGAACGGCCGCCGGGCGTGGAAACGCGTCCGGCGGTTTTTCTCGGGGCCGACGCCGGGTGGTAGGCGGCCGAGGGCCCGGGACGGACGATTGCGAGTCACAGAGAGGATCGAGATGGACAACGCGGAACGTTGCAGTCGGGCCCCGCTCGCGAGCGTCGTGACGGCGGCCGCGTTGCTCGCGTCACCGGCGTGGGCCCAGCCCGCGAACTACGTCGCGGGCGAACTGATCGAATTGAGCACCACCTCGACCGTCCCGAACGGGGCGTGGAGCTGGTATTCCTCGCAGCGGGCGATCGTGGACACCGATGCGCCCGGTGGGCCGCGGATCATGGTCGGCTCGGTCTCGTCGGCGCCGAACGGCGACGAGGAGAGCGGCGACATCGACGCGCTGTGGTACGACGTCGGCACGGGCCTGCGCGGCGAGTTCGAACTCGCCAACCGCTTCGAGCGGGACGACCACGACGACGCAGTCTTCATGATCCGAGAGGACGGGCGCTATCTGGCGATGTACGCCCGCCACGGGGGGGACAACTACTCTCGGTGGCGCGTCTCGACCCTCCCGCACAACGCCGACTCGTGGGGCCCCGAGAACGTGCTGAACAACGGCGCCGGGACCACCTACTCGAACGTTTATTACCTGCCCAACGACCGCGGCGGGCTGGGGCGGACGTACAACTTCGCCCGCACCGTGAACTACGACCCCAACGTCGACTACTCCAACGACAACGGGCTGACCTGGTCGTACGGCGGGCGGCTCGTCTCCAGCGGTGGGAGCGGCGATCGCCCCTACCTCCGCTACGCCTCGGACGGCCAGACCATCCACTTCATCGCCACCGAGCGCCACCCGCGCGACTACAACAACAGCATCTACCACGGCTACGTGCAGGACGGCGTGCTCTACGACTCGTTCGGCAACGTCCTCGACTCCGACCTGTTCAGCGCCACCGTGCAGCGCGACGTCACCGCCCTCACCAAGGTCTTCGATATCAACGTCCCCTTCGGCGGGATCACCTACACCCGGGCGTGGACCGTCGACATCGAGATGGACGCGAGCGGCCACCCTGTCGCCCTCTTCGAGGCGCGCGCGAACGGGAGCGACCTCGACCACAGGTTCTTCTACGCGACCTTCGACGGCTCATCGTGGTCGGTGCACTATCTCGCCAAGGCCGGCGGCTACCTCTACGCCGCCGAGAACGACTACACGGGGCTCGTGTCGATCGACCCGAACGACACGTCGATCGTCTACCTCTCGAGCAAGATCGACCCGGGCACGGGCGCGACCACCGACCACTACGAGATCTACTCGGGCCGGACCGCCGACGGCGGGGCCACATGGACTTGGGGCGCGATCACGGCCAACTCTGGCATGGACAACATCCGCCCGATCGTGCCCTCGTGGAGCACCGATCACACCGCGTTGCTCTGGCTGCGCGGGACCTACTCGACCTACACGTCGTGGGACACCGAGGTCGTTCTGATGGTCGACCCGCCGGTGGCGCCGACCTACTGCGCAGCCGAGTTCGACGGGGTCTATCCCACCGACTTCTTCGACATGCTCGCCTACCTCGAGGCGTTCGACGCGGGCTGCGACAGCGGGAGCGGCGATCCCGATCCGCTGACCTACGTCGACGCCGACTTCGCCACCAACACCGATCCCGACAGCGCCTACGCGGGCGTGGCCGCCCAGGACAATCTCTGGGGCACGAGGTCGGCCGGGACCAACGGCACCGTGCTCGAATCGTCGGGCGTCGCCTCGGGCCTCGAGGACTCGCCCGAGATCTACATGACGCTCGCCGGGCTGACGCCGGGACAATCGTACGACATCTACGTCAACTTCTACGACGTCGCGTTTGACTCCAATCAGACCTGGACGGTGCGGGCGGGGTTCACCCCGGGCAATCTCACGCTGTACGCCAACGGCGACGACGGGGGTGCCAATCTCGTCGGGGCCGAGCCCGCCGGCGAGTCGAGCCTGCTCGACTACGCCAACCCCCCCAAGTTCGACGACGGCGGCAACCGCCACCTCTTCGCGGGCTTCGTCGGCTCGATCGACGCGGACACGAACGGCGAGATCCGGGTCTACGTCGACGACATGCCCTCGCCGAACGGCGCCAACCGCCGGACGTGGTACGACGGCATCTCCTACCACCGCACGCCCCCGCCGCCGTGCCTGCCCGAATGGGACGGCGTGCCCGGCCTGACCATCGACGATCTGTACGAGTATCTGACCACGGCCGCGTCCTGCGGACCGTGAGCGAGGGAGATCTCCCGCGTGCGGGGCCGCTCGGCGCACGCGGGCAATCGCGAGAGAGCGGAACGAGATGGAGGGAATCACCATGGTTGCAAGATTCACGCTGGCGGCGGCGATCGCGCTTCCCGCCGTCATGGCCGCGACCGCCGGCGCGGGCGTCACCTACCTCGACGCCACCGACGGTGTCGGCGGAAACACGACCTATTCCGACGGGAGCGTGTTCACGGCGGTCGACGACAGCACCGCCGCCGACAACATGTGGAACCAGCGGGATTTCGCCAACAATGCCTCGATCTACTCGACCAACGAGTCGAGCGAGAACGGCGCCCGCCTGATGACCACCGTGAGCGGGCTCAGTGCGGGCCAGGAGTACGACGTCTACGCCTACTTCTGGGGCGCGTCGGGCCAGCTCTGGCGTGGACGGGCCGCGCTCGTCGACAACGCCGCGGGCGATATCCAGGGCTACAACACGTCCCACTTCTCCAGCTCGAGCTTCCTGCCCATGGACCGCATGACCGACGATGCGCCGGGCGATGCGTCCCTCCAGACCAACCTGCATCTGACCTACGACGCCGGCGGCTTCGAGAACAGCGGCTACTTCGACAACGCCGTCCTCATCCATCAGTCCGACCGCTACATGGCCCAGGTGACGCTGGGCACCGCGATCGCCGATGCGAACGGCGAGATCCACGTGTACATCGATGACCTCGCGAACACGAGCAACGGCAACCGCACCTGGTACGACGGCGTGGGGACCGCGCTCGTTCCGGCCCCCGGGGCGATCCTGCTTCTTGGCGCGGGCGGGCTCTTCGCGACACGCCGCCGCAGCTGATCAGACTGAGAATGATGCGACCATGACCCCGATCAACCACGAGGTTGACCGGGGTCTTTTCATCACGCGCCGGCAAAGGCCGGCAATCACCGGGCAACACCAACAGCACGGCCTCCCTGGGCGGGCGCATCTGAGCGCCGCAGATTTCGGGTCGGCCGGACCAGAGATGAAAAATAATCGGCAATGGACCGGATATAAGACGGTTTTTGATCGGATACCATGCCGTCATGGCAAGCCGGCAGCAGATTGTTCTTGGCGGCGAGCCCCCGGTCTGTTATGCTCTTAACACGTCTGGATAGCACAGACGCGAGCTTGGGCATCGAGGCCAAGTTAAACGCTTTGCTTGACACAAGCAAATGACGATGCAGAACTGGACGAATCGACCACACGATCACCGCCCGACATCAGCCGATCGACAAGTCGGGCCGAGCCACGAAGAACCGCAGAACCCAACCGAGGAGAGTCCGCGATGAAACTGTCCCTTGCCGAGATGAAGCTCGCACTCCCTGCCGCCGCGCTGCTCGCCGCGACCGCCGGCGCCCAGACGCTCTCGTACCTCGACTTCGAGGACGAGGCCGACGGCTCGACGATCACGTCGATCACCGAGAACGGCAACTTCTGGTTCGCCTTCGCCAACACCGCGGGCGAGTACCCCGTCGGGTCGCTGCTCCAGCCCGATCCGAACTCCTACCCGGTCGGCTACCCGGGCAGCGTGCTCTCGGGCGACTTCTCCCCGGGCTTCGGTTACCTCGAGGTCGAGGGCGACTCGTTTGATCTTCCGGCGACGGGCTGGACGATCGAGTGCCGCGTCCGCTTCGAGAACGTCGGCGGCTTCCAGACCATCCTGGGCCGCGACCGTGACCTGCTCGAGGACCGCACCCCGCTCGCGGATCTCTACTTCCAGAAGAACAGCGCCAACCACTTCTCGTGCTCGATGGTGACCAGCATCGTCGACAACGGCGACGGCACCTTCACGGTCAACCGCCCCTACACCGAGGGGACGACGACGACTGTGGCGGGCGTCTGGTACCACGTCGCGGCGGTCTACAACCCGACCGCGCAGACGCTGAACCTCTACGTTGACGGGCAGCTCGAGGACTCCGAGGCCGCCCCCGAGAACATCATCGCCGTGACCGATCCGTTCAGCCAGTTCTATTCGGTGGGCCGCGGCTCCTACGGCGGCAACGCCGTGGACGGATTGGTCGCCCAGATCGATGATCTGCGGGTGACCGGCGCCGTGCTCGCGCCCGAAGACTTCCTCTTTGTCGCGCCCCCGCCGCCCTGCTACGCCGACCTCAACGGCGACAACGCCCTCGACGCGTTGGACCAGTTCGCCATGGTCACCGCGGTCGACGACGGCTGCCCCGGCGCGGGCCCCCTGACCACCGCGCTCGCCGACGACTTCTCCGGCGCCGGCGGCCAGCTTGACGGCGCCGCCGCCGACATCGGCGGCAACTGGTCGGCCAGTCTCGACTGGCTCGACAACGGCGAGATCGCCGAGACCCAGGACGGCGGCGCCATCCTGGCCCTCGACGCCCAGCCCAACTACGTCTACACCCTCAACTGTGAGCTCACCAACACGACCTCGCAGTGGGTCGCCGTCGGCTTCTGCCGCGACGCGCTCTCGAATCCGGGCCAGGCCGTTCAATACACCGATCGGTTCTCCAACGAGCTCGAGGGCATCGCCTGGATGCTCGTCCGCAACGACCCCGCCCGCAACGACGTCGAGGTCTTCGGCGGCTACCGCACCGCGGGTGGCCTGTTCGGACAGGACGTCGCCGGGCTCGACTTCAACAATCCGATCCAGTTGCAGGTCATCATCGACACCCGCGGCGACGGCAGCAGCTTCACCGCCGAGTTCTATCTCAACGGCAGCCTGCTCGTCGGCCCCACGACGATCAACATCCCCGTCGACGACATCAACTTCGCCGGCTTCAGCTATGACTACGGCAGCGGCGGCACCAACCCGGTCATCAACGACTTCACCGCCACCAGCGTCTACTACGCCCCCTGCACCGCCGACCGCGACGGCGACGGCATGACCACGATGCTCGATCTCATCGACTACCTCGCCGAGTACGACGCGGGCTGCGTGTTCCCGTAATCCGGCTCGCCGCCCCCAAACCCCTGATTCATCCGGCCGCGTCGGGCACACCGCCCGACGCGGCTTTCATTCGGGTCCACGCGGCGCGATCGGGCGTGAGGGGCTATCGTTCATCAGCAACTCCCTCCCCGGCCGATGTGGGCGGCGGACCGGCCGGTTGGTGCAAGCAAGGGGCATGGGTGGCGACGACACTCAGAGACATCGCGGCCGTCGTGGGCACCTCCGAGGCGACCGTATCGCTGGTGCTCAACGGGAAGCGATACCACCGCGTCTCCGCGGAGGTCCGGGCCAAGATCGAGCGTGTCGCCCGCGAGATGAACTACATCCCCAACCGCCAGGCCCAGCTCCTCGCGGGGGGGCGGTCGATGACGGTCGCGTTGCTCGTCAACCGGCTGCTCAACCAGTTCTTCGCGGAATACCTCAGCGCCATCGAGGCCGAGCTCTCTGCGGAGAACTACCACACCATCCCTTTCGAGACCTTCTCCGATCCCCAGCGGGCCCAGACGCTGCTCGGCATGATCGACCAGCGCCTGTGCGACGCGATCATCGCCCTCGAGTACACCGACGACCCGTCGAAGGCCGCCGACCGCGGGCCCGATTTCCCCCTCGTCATCCGAGCCGAGGTGTTCGGTCAGCGGCACGACCCCTGGGGCGAGTCCACCGTCGTCCACGTCGACTACGAGCCCGCGACCAACAAGCTGTTCGAGCACTTCAAGGCCGCCGGCGCGACGCGGATCGGGGTCCTCTGCGACACGCGGCATGACGTCTCCCTGCCCGAGGCGCAGCGTTCGCCCCGCGCTTCGTCGCATCTCGCCACGCTGAATCGACTCAAGCTCTACGAGCGGGGCTCGCAGTGCCACTCGCTCAGCCAGGAGGCCGACCTCGCCGAGTGGGCCGCCGCGACGTCGGCCCTGCTCACCCGCGAGCCCGGTATCGATTGTCTGCTGGTGCACAACGCGACGGTGATCCCCGCCGTGCTCTATGAGCTTGCGAAGCTGGGCAAGCGCGTGGGCCACGATATCGCCGTCGCGACCTACGACGACCCGATCGCCGCCCGCTGGCTCGGCGGTGGGCTGACCGTCGTGCGTGAGCCGGTCGCGCAGGTCACCCGCGCCCTCGTCGAATCGACGCTCGGCCTGATCGGGGGCGATCCGTCGTCTGAGCCGATCCTGGTCAACGCCGAGTTCGTGCCCCGCGCCTCAAGCGGGCTGGCGAAGTAGCACAGCCGAGCCGATCAGGAAAGCCAGTCTTCAGGCGAGCCCGAAGCGTCAGCGAGTGTCGCCGGTGCGCAGCGCGCACCAGAGCCGATCGCAATCCTCTGTCGCCCGTCTCAAGGAACCACGATACGAATCGCATCCAGCAACGGTGTTGCCTGAACCAAGCCGCGGGCGTGGGAGGCTCACCCGTCAAGCCTCTCCTCCCCCGTCACCGACGGGGGAGGTGGCCCGCCAAAGGCGGGTCGGAGGGGGTTCTTCGGGCAACCCGGATTCCCCCGGCCTCACGCCGGGCGGCGATCCACCCGGGCGCCCGCCGAGGGGCTCGTCACGAAGCACGCGGGCGTGGGCCGCCCGTCTCGCTCGGCGTCGGAGGTCAGCTTCTCGATCAGTGCCTCGGATCGCGCCGCATCCACGAGCGTCACGGTGCACCCGCCGAAGCCGCCCCCCGTCATCCGGCTGCCGAACACGCCCTCACACGCGCGGGCCGATTCGACCAGCGCATCGAGTTCGGCACACGACACCTCGTAGTCGTCCCGCAATGAGTCGTGGCTCGCGTTCATCAGCTCGCCGGCGAGCGCGTAATCGGCGGCACGGAACGCCGCCGCCGCGTCGGTCGTCCGGGCGATCTCGCCGATCACGTGCCGGGCCCGCCGCCGCTCGACGTCGGAGAGCCCCGTCTCCACGGCGTAGAGGTCGTCCATGCTCGCGTCGCGCAGAGCCCCGATCCGCTCGCCGAACTCCGCTCGCAGCACCTCAACCGCCGATTCGCACTCCGCCCGGCGCTTCGCATACTCGCCGTCGCCCAGGCTGTGCTTCACGCGGCAGTCGGCCACCACGAACGCGATCGACTCGTCGGAGAACTCCACCAGTTCGTAGCCGTGATCTCGGCAGTCGATCAGCAACGCCGCTCCGGGTCGGCCCAGCGTGCTGATGAACTGGTCCATGATGCCGCAGGGCACACCCACATCGTGCTCGGCCGCCTGGCACAGCAGCGCGAGGCGCTCGCCCGGGATCTCGTCCACTCCCGCCATCGCCAGCAGCGCCCGGGCCGTCGCCACCTCGATCGCCGCCGAACTCGACAGGCCCGCCCCCAGGGGCACGGTGCTCGTCACGACGGCGTCGATCGCCGAGGGAAGATCCGCACGCCGGGGAAGCGAGAGCGTCTCCCAGACGCGGCCGTACACCGCCAGCAGGTAATTGGCCGACGCCGCCGCCTGTCGCGCGAACCGCGGCGTCATCTCGACCTCGACCGGCCTCGGGTCACCCATGTCCGGGAAGCAGAGCCGGGAGACCCGCTCGCCCTCGGGCCGCGGCCGGCAGGCGATGACGGTGCGCTGCCCGATCGCCATCGGCATCACGAACCCGTCGTTGTAGTCGGTGTGCTCGCCGATGATGTTGACCCGGCCCGGGGCCGACGCGACGCAGGACGCGGATCGGCCGAAGGTCGACTCGAACAATTCCAGGGCCTTGGATTTCGGGTCGCGACTCACGTGGGTCGCGACTGTACCCGCGGGCCGCGGAAGGTGCGCCCCGGTGGAGTGCAGCGTCTGCGAGTCTGGCGTCATGCCGGTCTCCGATCGCCCCGGAAAGGGTCGCGACCAAGCCGGACTATCAAGCCCTTGATCGCTTTCACAGAGTACCGCGCCCGTCGCTCTAGTCAAGCGGTTTGCGCGCTATGGAAACCGACTCTTTAAGGAACCTTCTTCAATCCTGGTCCAGAGCCCCCGGGTGACGGTGTATTCAGACGCATGGCGAACTGGAGAATCGTCCAGTCCAACGAAGGTCCGGGAAAGTCGGCTCACCGCGCGAGCCAGCCCCCATCCACCGCGAGCGTGTACCCGTTGACATAGTCGGCGGCCCTCGACGAGAGGAAGACCACGGCCCCGGCGAGATCGGTGGGCTCGCCCCACCGGCCCGCAGGGATCCGCTCGAGGATCGCCTTGCTCCGCTCGGCGTCGTCGCGGAGCGGGCGGGTGTTCTCGGTCGCCATATACCCCGGGGCGATCGCGTTGGCGCAGATGCGGTGGGGGGCCAGCTCGCACGCCAGCAGGCGCGTCAGGCCCATCACGGCACTCTTGCTCGCGGTGTATGACGGCACGCGGATGCCGCCCTGGAACGAGAGCATCGAGGCAACCGAGACGATCTTGCCGCCCTGCCCCCGCTCGATCATGTGCTTCGCTGCCGCCTGGCTGAGCATGAACACCGAGCGGATGTTGATGCTCATCACGTCGTCCCAGTCCTTCTCGGTGAATTCCTGGATCGGCGCCCGCCGGATGATCCCCGCGTTGTTCACCAGGATGTCGAGATGGCCAAACGCCCCGATCACCGCCGGTACGACCGGCTTGTGGCCTTGCGGGTCCACGAGGTTGGCGGTGATCGCAACCGCCTTGCGGCCCACCTTCTCGATCGCCGCGACGGTCTCGCTCATGTCGCCGATGTCGGTTACCGCGACGTCGGCCCCCGCCTGGGCGAGCCCGATCGCCATCGCCTGGCCCAGCCCCCTGCCGGCCCCGGTCACCAGCGCCGTCTTCCCGTCCAGCTTGAATGCGTCGAGGATCATCGCAGCCTCCCCATCTCGACCGCGTCCATGTCGGTGAACCGCTGGTTCTCGCCGCCCATCGCCCAGCAGAACCGGTAGTTGCTGGTTCCCGAGCCCGCGTGGATCGACCACGACGGGCTGATCACCGCCTCGCCGTCACGCATCACCAGGTGCCGCGTGTTCTCGGGTTCGCCCATGAAGTGGAACACCGCGTGCTGGGCGGGCAGGTCGAAGTACATGTACACCTCGTTGCGGCGCAGGTGTGTGTGGGCCGGCATGGTGTTCCACACGCTCCCCGTCGCGAGCTCGGTGAAGCCCATCACGAGCTGGCAGCTCTTCACGCCCTCCTCGTGGATGAACTGGAAGATCGTCCGCTTGTTGGCCGACTCGTCCGAGCCCAGATCGACGCGGTTGGCCTTGCCGCGAGGGGCGAGCGTTGTGGGGTACTCCTTGTGAGCCGGGCAGCTCACGAGGTAGAACTTCGCGGGCTCCGAACCGCTCGCGCTCCTGAACGACACCGCCTTCGCCCCGCGCCCGATGTAGAGCATGTCGAGATTAGGGATGTCGTATCCGGTCCCGTCGACGGTCACCGTTCCCGCCCCGCCGACGTTGAGCACGCCGATCTCCCGTCGCTCGGCGAAATAGTCGCTCGCCAGTTCGGGAGGGCAGGGCAGCTCGACCGCCCCGCTCGTCGGCATCACGCCCCCGATGACCATCCGGTCCTCGAGGCTGTAGGTCAGGCTCACCTTCCCGGGCTCGAACAGGTGCTGGACCAGGAATCGTTCTCTCAGTTCTGCGGGCGTGGCGCCCGGCACGTCGCTCGGCGGGATGGCGTATCGGATCTGCATGGCGGTCTGCTGCTCTCTGTGAGGACCTGTGTGAACTCGCTCAGCGGGCGTCAACGAGGCCCACGATGTCGGTGCCGAAATCGGTGTAGGTGCGGTACGAGCCCCGCATCCACAGCACGGCACGGTAGTCCTTGCTCGAGGGGATCACGGGGCGGATGTTGTCGACCGTCGAGTCACGCGTGATCGGGGTCCACGTCCAGCTCTCGCCGCCATCGTCCGTCTCGCCCCGGAAGATCTCGTAGTGTCGCTGGTTGTCGGCGCTGCTCACGTTGGGCAGCCCCGTCTCCGGGTCGACGTCGGCGGAGATGTACACCACGCTCGTCTCGTTGGGGTCGATCGCGCACAGACCGGTGTAGTCGGGCTCGGCGGCGTAGAAGCCCGTGCCGGCGAAGGCCATCTGGTGCACGTGCCACGCTTTGCCGTCGAACCGCCCGTACATGTAGCGGTGGTCGAGGGCGATCGCCTCGTTCGGGTTGTTCCTGATCGCCGCCCCGTCCTTCTGCACCGAGAGGGCGACAACCGGGTAGCCGTGCGGGTCGAGCGCCATGTCGACCGTCCACCCGACGTTCTGCGGGTCGCCCTGGAAGATCTTCGTCAGCGTCTTCTCGGTCAGGCCCGCGCTGTCGAAGTCGTCGACGGCGTGCCCGAACGAGTCGTAGACCTTCCCGCCCATGACATAGCCCTCGTAGACGCTGTTGTCGAAGATGCGGGGGTGCCCGTCGGTGGTGATGAAATGGATCGTGTCGCGCCCATTGGAGGCGTACTTGACGTAGGGCCGATCGGGCCAGTCGAGCAGCCGCCCCGCGAGGCACCACGTGAGCCCCTCGTCGTCGCTGACCATCGCGTTGGGGTCCCAGCCATCGGCGCGCAGGAAGCTGTAGAGCCGGCCCTTGCCCCCGTTCTCGTCGGCGAGGAAGTGCAGGTTGGAATAGCAGACCCGCTCGGGGAAGTCGAGTGTCCTCTCCGCCTCCCATGACTCGATCGACCCGGGCTCGCTCGACACACGCCAGCGTGATTGCCTGTCGACGCTGTGCCCGCTGTACACCGCGAGGTACCGCCCGTCCGACCGGCGGTAGATCGCCGGCGCCGCGTGGTCGTCGCAGTTGAACCCGCCCTTGAGCGTGAACCGCTGCGCGTCGCCCGAGTCGAGGTCGACGCGGGTCACCCTGATGTCCCCCGCCCAGCCGTCCCGCCCCTTCGGGCTGTTCTCGCCCGCGACCGACCCGAACACGATCGCGTGCCCGTCGATGATCGCCCGCTCGTCCTGATACCAGCACCACCCCGCGTTCTTCTCGAACACCGACGCCTCGCGGGGCGGGGCCGGGCGGAGCGCCCGCATCTTGGGCACGGGGCGGGCCCGCCGCTCCTGCCGCTCGGGCGTGACGATCTCGACCTCGCGCAGCGAGACCCAGGGGCCCGGGTAGGTCGCCGCCCCCGTGACCGTCACCTTGACGTACCGGGCCCGGATCGGCTGGGCCAGCTCGTCACGGATCGGCCCTTGCTCACTGTTCTTCGTGCGATCAACGACGGGGATCATCGTGTCCCGGGCGATCCCCGCCTCGATCGTGTACTGGTAGTCGCGGTTCTGGTAGGTGTGGACCACGAAGCCCGAGATCTCTCGGGGCGAGCCCAGGTCGACCTCGACGAACTTCGGCTTGCCCAGCCCCTCCACCGACCAGCGGTTGCCGTCGTACTGCGAGATCCCATCGAACGCATTGGCCGGCACGTTCCCGTCGTCTCCCGACGAGTCGAGCACGCGCACGCCCTCGATCCGCTTGATGTCCCAGTACGCGTCGACGTACGCCTCGCCGTCCGGCATCAGGGCCTTCAGCGTCGTCACACGATCGGGCCTCAGCCCCCTGAGGATCTCGCTCCCCGCGAGCAGGAACGCGCCGGTGCCATAGGTGTGGTGGTCCTCGCGGCGTGTGTTGACCGGGCGGTCGCCCACCTGCTGCACGTAGCCGATCTGCCCCGTCTCGAGCTGCCGCGTGAGCAGCCCCTTCCACGCCTTCTCGATCACCGGGGCGTAGGTCTTCCTGTCCAGATACCCGTTGTTGACGCCCCACGCGAACCCATACGTGAAGAACGCCGAGCCGCTCTCCTCGCCGATGTCCGGGTCCTCGGGATCGAGCAGGCTGGGCCGCCAGAGCCCGTCGGGCTGCTGGGCGGAGGCGATCGCGGGGGCCATCTTCTGGAACACGTCGATGTAGAACGCCCTCGACGCCCGGCTCTCCGGGAGCTGCGGGATCGTCATCGCCAGCCCGCCGAACACCCACCCGTTTCCCCGGCTCCAGAACACCTTGCTCCCGTTCGCCGTCTTCTGCCCCTTGAACCGGCTGTCGCGGTAGAACAGCGAGGCGTCCGGGTCCCAGAGCATGTCGTAGGTGTACTTCCACTCGTGATCGAGGAAGTCGAGGTAGATGTCGTCCCCCGTCGCGGTGTACATCCGCGCCCACGTCGGCGGGCCCATGTACAGCGCGTCGCACCACGTCCAGCGGTCGGTCTGGGGCCCGGGCTTGCCGATCTCGAGCGGATCCGTCTGCGGGTTCTTCAGGATCGCGTCGAGCCTCGCCTTGGTCGGCGCGAGGCGATTCTCCTTCGACTTGTCGGCGTCGTACACGTCGAGCCACGCGTGCCCCACCGCGTGGTCGTCCGCGAAGTACATCGAGGGCCCGAGCGCCCAGCCGAACGTCGTGCCGAAGCCCAGCACCTCGCCCAGATAGGCCGGCTCGCCGGTCGCCCGCGCCGCGGCGAGCAGCCCGTCGTAGAACGGCGACATCTCCCAGTTGACGGGATGGAACTTCTCCGGGTGGGCGATCTGCCACTCCGCCGCCCGCCACATCGCGGATTCGATCGCGTCGGCGTTGAGGCTCTGGGCCCGGGCCTGGCCACCCAGCAACCCGACCAACGCCGCCGCGATCACAGCCACGCCTCGACTCAAGCACCATCTTTCCCGCACGCCCCGCCCCTTCTTCAACCCACCGCCTACCGCAGCGGGAACTTGATGTAGTGATCGAACGCCAACTCCTGCTCCGACGGCGGGCGGTCCACGTTCAACTGGAGTTCCTGCACCGACACCCACGGCCCGGGGTAATCGTCCGCGCCCACGATGGTCAGCTTGACGTACCGCGCGTCGAACGGCGCCGTCAGGTCATCGGCGATCGGGCCGTTCTCCGTGTTGGCGGTCCGGTCGACGATCACCTGGTAGGACTGGCCGGGCGCCCGGGCCTCGATCGTGTACTGATAGTCACGATTCTGATAGGGATAAAGCACGACCCCGTCGATCGTGTAGGTCGACCCCAGGTCGGCCTCGACCCACTGGGGTGTGCCCAGGCCGTACACCGACCAGCGGTTGTTGGGATCCAGCGAGATCCCGTCGAACACGTGCTGGGGGATGTTCCCGTCATCACCCGACCAATCGAGGATCGTCACCGCGTCGTAATCGATCCCGTCCGGGCCCCCGAAGATCCAGTCGGCGTAGATCTGCCCCATGAAGAGTTGCTCATCGAGCCCGACCATGCGCTCGGGGCGGATGTGCTTGAGGATCTCGCTCCCCGCCAGCAGGAACGCCCCGGTGCCGTAGGTGTGGTCGTCCTCCGGCCCCGCCGGCGCGGGCCGGTCTCCCGGCTGCTGCACGTAGCCGACCTTGCCGTCCCACTTCTGCCTGCTCAGCAGCCCGGTCCACCCTTTGATGACCACGGGCATGTAGGTCGCCTCGTCGAGCAGGCCGTGGCTGATGCCCCACATCATCCCGTAGACGAAGAAGGCCGAGCCGCTGGTCTCGCCCACGTCGGGGTCGAGCGGGTCGAGCAGGCTTGGCGTCCACAGCCCGTCGGCGCGCTGCACCGACGCGAGCTTCGCGGCCATCTGCTGGAAGACGCCGATGTAAAACGCTCGCCGAGGCCGGCTCTCCGGCATGTCCCGCAGAATCTGCGGGATCCCCGCGAATACCCACCCGTTGCCCCGGGCCCAGAAGACCTTCTCTCCGTTGGCTGTCGTGGCGCCGATGAACCGCGTGTCGCGGTAGAACAGGTGGTCGTCGGTGTCCCAGAGCGTGTCAAACGTGTACTGCCACTCGCTGTCGAGGAAGTCGAGGAAGCGGCTGTCCCCGCTCGCCCGCGCGAGCCGGCTGAGCGTGGGCGGCGCCATGTAGAGCGCGTCGCACCACGTCCACAGGTGCGTCGACCCCTCGGCCAAGACCTGATAGAACCGGTCGAGCGTCGGCAGCAGCCGCTCCAGATGCGTGGTGTCGGCGAAGTAGACGTCGACCCACGCGTGCCCCACCGCGTGGTCGTCCGCGTGCAGCAGGCGTGAGCCCAGCGCCCAGTTGTACATCTCGCCGAAACCGACCACCTCGCCCAGGTACGAAGGATTCCCCGTCGCCTCGGCGCAGTTGAGCAGCCCGTCGTACAACGGCGAGATCTCCCATCCCAGCGGCAGGAACTTCGCCTGGTGGGTCATCTGCCACTTCGCCGCCCGGAAGATCGCATCCTCGACCCGGTCGGCGTCGAGATCCTGCGCCCTCGCGATCGGCGCGAGCACCGCAAGCACCACGAACGCCAGCAGTCGCCCCGTCCTCCCCCAGCTTTGTCCCCGCCGCATGAGCCGGCCCATCGCTCACTCCTGCTCTCTGAGCTTCTCCCCGTAGAACGCCCGCATGATCCCGAACGCTTCTTTCTTCTCGCCCCGCTCCGAGATCAGTCCCTTGCGGTTCCACCCGTCCTGGATGTCGGGCAGCGTCCGCCTGGGCGAGCGGAAGTCCATCAGAATCCAGGGGCAGGTGCCCGCGAGGAAGTCGATCTCCCTGAACATCTCCACCTGGTTCCTGTAGATGTCGGCCTGGAACTCCTCGGTCCACCGCGTGCGGTCGTCGGCGTGCAGGCCGTAGAGCGCCCCCCCGCCGAACTCGCTGAAGATCACCGGCTTGTCGAGCGTCGACTGCCAGCGGACCCGCGCGGGCTTGTCGGGCATCCCGTCGTACCACCCGATGTACTCGTTGCACCCGATCACGTCGAGGTGGTCACCAAGGGGGTCGTTGATCACAACGGTCGAGTCGCCCTGGTACGACTTCTCGAGGGCCGCGGTGACCAGCCGAGTCGGGTCGAGCGTGCGGCACGTGTCGATCAGCCCCGTCAGGAACTTCATCCGCGCGTCCGAGTTGGGCGTCTCGTTCGCGACCGACCACAGGATGACGCACGCCCGGTTGCGGTCCCGCGTGACCATCTCGCCGAGCTGCCGGCGGGCGTTCTCATAGGTGTCCTTGTTGTCCCACGAGATCGTCCAGTAGACCGGCACCTCGGCCCACACCAGGATGCCCTCCCGGTCGGCCTCGCGGAGCATCTGCTCCTGATGGCAGTAATGCGCCAGGCGCACGAAGTTGCCGTTCATGTCCTTCGCCCAACCCAGCGACGTCCGCGCGTCCTCCACGGTGCACGCCCGCCCAGTCCGCAGCGGCGCCTCCTCGTGGATGCACACGCCCCGCAGGAAGACGGGCTCGCCGTTGAGCAGGATCTGGTGTCCCTTGGTCGTGATCGTGCGGAACCCGATCTGGTCGATCAGGGCGTGCCCCGCCGTCTCGATCAGGACGTCGTACAGCCTCGGGTGCTCGGGCGTCCACAGCTCGAGCCCCGGGGCGTCGACGACGACGTTGGCCCGACCCTCGTCGTCCGTCTTCACCGTCGTCGAGATGCCCGTATCCGGGATCGACACCGTCACGAGCCGGCTGGGCTCGTCGCCCGCCACCTGGACCCAGCCCTTGATCTTGCCCGGATCCCTCGGATCGAGCTGGATCATGTAGTCGCGTACATAGGTCCGGGGCGTGCGCACGAGCATCACGCGACGCGTCAACCCCCCGTAGTTCCACCAGTCGGTGTTGATCGTCGGCACCGCGTCCTGATAGCGCTTGTTGTCGACCTTGACGACGACGCTGTTCTCGCCGTCCTGTAGCTTGTCGGTCACCTCGAAGTCGAAGGGCGTGAACCCGCCGATGTGCCGTCCCAGCTGCTCGCCGTTGAGGTAGACCCGAGCGTCGTAGTTCGCCGCGCCGAAGTAGAGGAACACCCGCTCGTCGCTCCGCTTGGTGAAGTCGAACTTCTTGCGGTACCAGACCGTGCCCTCGTAGTAGTACAGGTCGTCCCGCTGCGTGTTCCAGTCGCCCGGCACCTTGAGCTGCGGTGAGCGGTCGAAGCTGTACTCGATGAGCTGCGACTTGTCCCTCTGCGTGTCGTCACGGAAGAAGCCCCACTGGCTCGGATGCCAGCGGTAGTCGTAGTAGCCTACCTCGTACGGGTCGACGATCGTCCGCCAGTCGCCATCGAGGCTCACCGTCTCGCGGTTGTCCACGTTGATAAGCAGGTCGACATCCTGCGCGTTCGCCCCGGATACGCCAAACAGGGCCGAAAGCCCGCAAAGCGCCGAGAGAACAAGGGCCACGAAAGCCCGAAGGGCAGCCCGCCCCGTCCCCGATGCCGAGATCTGATTCGTCATGTCTTCCAATCCAATCCCGGTCGCACTACCACGCCACGCGGATCGGCGCTGCCAGCCGCTTGGCCTCCCCGTCCATGTACTCCTCCCAGTCCGCCGCCGACGCGAAGTCGATCCCGCCCGTCCAGCCGCCGCCCGCGTAGTACACGAGCGGCTGCCAGGGCTGGATCTCGGTCAACAGCATCACGTGCCGGTCGGCGTCGACCATCCGCGTCATCGAGTTCGGCATCGCAACGCCGCAGCAGGTCGTCGTCTCCGGGTGTCCTTCCGTCGCCTCGCACAGAGAGACCCAGCGCCGGCCCTGCCTGACCTCGCCGTCGCCCCCGTGCCGTGCCATACCGCCGACGACACGGACGGTCGAGACGCCTTCCGGTGCGTGCAGCAGGGCCTGGATGCGGTTGAGGCTCCGCCCCTTGTCGAGCGAGACCCGCAGCGTGAGCGACATCTTCCCGTCGGGCGTGTCGAACTCCGGGTAGCCCAGCTCGAACATCACACGGATCGGCCCGTTGGCGATCCGTCGCTGCGTCGCGTACACCGGGGGCACGATCACCTTCCCGTCGGCGAACAGCCCGAACCCGCCGTCGCCAAGCGTCGCGCCCACGCTGTACGCGTCCATCCCCTCGCCGTGGTCTTCGTGATACTCGCCGCGCGCGTACCACGTGTCGATCACGGGCGTGCGCACCGACTTGACCCACAGGTCGATCCCATCCTGCGCATTCTCCACCGCGAGCGCCGGGCCGTACATGCGGTGGGCCGTCCGGTCATTCTCCCACGCGAAGTCGTCCTTGCGCTCCGGCACGTAACGCCCGAACACCCGGGGCGACTCCGGCGGGGGCCTGTCGCCCTTGACCGCATAGATCTCGAAAGACCGATGCTCCCGCGGCATGTAGTCCGCCTGGAAGAGCAGCAGGTCGGTACCCCCGTCACCCTCGAGATCGACGGTCTGCGTCTCGAGCAGCCGCCCGGACCGCCCGTCGACCACCACCACGTTGTCGGGCGTTACGCCCGGGACCTTCGACGAAACGGTCTGCCAGTCCAGCTCGATCGTCTCGCTGAACCGCGCCCTGTCGAGCGGGTTCGTCGTCGCGACCTCAGCCGACGCCGCCCCTCCGAGCACCGCCGCCCGGTACACCTCGCTCGCCGCGAGCAGGAACGAGCCCACCGCGTACGGTCCCGTGCTGTCCGCGTTCGTGTGCTCGGGCGCGTCGCCGATCCGCTGCACCCACCCGATCTTGCCGTCCCCGTGCTGGGCGTCGCAGAGCGCGTCCCACCCCTTGAGAATGTGCGGGAGGTAGGTCTCGCGATCGAGCAGGCCCTGATTCACGCCCCACGCGAGCCCATAGACGAAGAATCCCGTCCCGCTGCTCTCACGCACTTCGGGGTGACCAGGATCGAGCAGGCTCGGATGCCACGTCCCGTCGGTGGTCTGGATCTCGATGATCCGCGACGCCATCGTCTTGTAGAGCCTGACGAATTGGGCGCGATGCGGCGAGTCGGCGGGCATGTTCTCGAGCACACGCACCGTCCCCGCGAACACCCACCCGTTCCCCCGGCTCCAGAAGACCTTCTCCCCGTTCTCCGATCGCCGGTCGAAGAAACGGCTGTCGCGGAAGAACAGCCGCTCCTGGGGGTCATACAGCTCGTCGGCGACCTGCCACCACAGGTCCGACATCTTGTCGAGATACCTCGGCTCGCCCGTCGCGGTCGCGAGCATCGCCATCGTCGGCGGCGACATGAACAGCGCGTCGCACCACACCCACGCTTCGTTCGTCCGCTCGTCGGTGTACTCGAGCGACTCGGGCAGGGGCCGCTCGAGCATCTCGCTGTACCGCGCCCGCACAGCCTCGATCATCTTGGGCACCCGGTCCCGCTCGTACATGTAGCAGTACATCTGCCCCACGGTGTGGTCGTCGGCGTGCCAGGGGCGCGAGCCGAGCTGCCAGCCCGTCCGCTCCCCGATGTCCCGCATCGCGTCGTAGTACTTCTCGTCACCTGTCGTGTCGGCGGTCGCCGCGAGCCCCGTGTACCACGCGCCCGCCACCCAGCCCGTCAGCCCGTGCTGGACATACTCATCCTCGTGCGCCAGCTCCCAGTCCGCCGCCAGCCTCATCCGGTCCAGCACCGACGCCGGATCGGGCAGAGCTTCCGCAGCCCGACCGGGCGGAACGACCAACGAGACTACCGCGAGTGAGAGGAACCGTGCGAGGGTGCGCCAACGTGCCATGCGTGGAGGTCCTCTCAGGATCGGTGAGGCCGCCAACTTTGTGGGCGGTTCACGAGGATCATGTCAAGCCCTTACCTCTTTCATGATACCCGCTCCCCCTCTCACTCCTGCTCCGCGGGGCGCCAGTCGACAGCCCGGGCGGGGGCCGCCCGTCACCGCTCCGCCGGCACGACGTAGATGCTCGCGCTGTACGCCGGCACGGTGACCGAGTCGCGCACCTCGACCTCGCCTGCGTCCTCAATCTTCAGGCGCGCCGCGTTCGCGTCGTTGTACATGTCCGGGTCGTTGCCCGAGAAACGCCACACGTGGGCCGGGCCGCTCAGCTTCGCCCCCGCGACGCCCAGCCCGATCGTCGCCTCGTGCCCGCTCGCGTTGACCACCGCGATGGTCAGGGCCGAGCGGTCGTCGTTCCACGCCGCCGCGACGTCGAAGCCCAGCAGGTCGGCGTGCGCCATCTCGGCCTCGACCGGGATCGTGCCGAAGTGGTTGTGGTACATGATCAGCGGCAGCGCCGTCGCCGCCAGGAACGCGTCGGTCTTCGTCGTCTTGATCGCCCCGATCACGTTGACCGTCTGGGCGTAGAACGCCGCCCCGATGATGTCTGTGCAACGCGAGTACTCGTTGAGCCCCGCCGCGATGCCCAGCGCGTCGCGCAGGAAGTAGACCGTGCCCAGCTCGCCATACTTGTAGGGCCCATACCAGTAGTTCCACTCCGTCATCGCGATCGGGATGCGCTTGCCGTGCAGGCTCGCCATCCCGTCCTGCGTCGCCCGGTGCCACTGGGCCTTCTGGCGGATGCTCTCAGGCACGAGCTGCACGTGCTCGGCCACGTCGTCGCGGTGCTGGTCGTAGAAGTGCTCGGCGATCATGTCCATGTCGTTCGAGCAGTGCTCGAGCAGCCCCCGGCTCCAGTCGCCCGTGTTGCCCGAGGCGAGCGCGATGAAGCCCGGGAACCGCTTGCGCAGCCGCTCGACCACCCAGTTGTTCTTGATCTGGTAATCCTCGGGCGACATGAACCCCAGCTGCCAGTCGCCCCACATCTCGTTGCCGATGGCCCAGTACTTCACGCCGAACGGCTCGGATGACCCGTTCACCGCCCGCTGCTGCGCCCAGTAGCCGTCCGTGCCGTTGGCGTACTCCATCTCGGCCTCGGCGCTGAACGCCCCCTCGAAGCCCATGTTCATCGTGATCAGGGGTTCGGTGTCGAGGATCCGGCAGAGGTGGATGAACTCGTGCATCCCGAAGTCGTTGGGCTCGATGCCCGTCCACGCCGGGTTCGTGCGGGGCGGGCGGCGATCGCGGTCGCCGATGCCGTCACGCCAGTCATACCCCGAGACGAAGTTCCCGCCGGGCCAGCGGTACATCGGCGCGTCGAGTTGCTCGAGCAGCCCGACCACGTCGGCCCGCATCCCGTCCACGTTGTCCGCCGGCATCAGCGAGAGCGTCCCGATGAGCGCCTCGCCCCCACGCACCGACACCGTCAACGCCGCCTTGCCGTTCGATGCGGTCGCGGCGAACGTGAACGTGTGCTTCCCGTAACCGTCGCCCATCCCGGACACGCTCACGGGCCCGGCCGCCGAATCGAGGGCCAGATCAACCACGGGCGAACCCGAGAGCGCCCTGACCCAGATGTACCCGGTGTACTCCCGCCCCTTCACCACGCCGAGGTCGTGCTGTCTGATCGCACCACCGTCCTTGACGCGGGGCGTGTGGTCGCCGACGAACGGGTCGGCCGTCTCCATCACCACCGCGTCCTTGGGCCCCACGATCTCCCAGGGCGAAGCCGCGATCGCCGGGTAGTCGGTGTCCCGGTAGTGCGAATAGGGGTGGTAGTCCGCCGTGATCGGGTAATAGAACTTGCGGTCCTGGAGCATCTCGGCCCAGATGCCCCCCCCGTTAATGCACCGGCCCATGTGCTCGATGAACTGCGAGTAGATCAGCTCGCTCATCTCGGGCCGCGTCGCGCCCGCGTCGATCGCCACCGAGGGCTTGACGTTGCCCAGGTCGACCTTCTCGAGGCGGATGTCCTTGTACCACGCCTGCCCCGTCGACTGGCCCCAGCCGCCGAACAGACAGATGAACGTGATCGACTCACGCCCGCCCGATCGGAAGATCGCGTCCACCTCGGTCCAGTCGGTCGTCCCCGAGATCGCGACGGTCTGCCCACCGCTGACGCCCTGGGCGCTCAGCAGGGCGCCGCGCCCGGTGCCCCGGTCCAGGTCCTGCGTGCGGATCTTCCCGCTCAGCCGGTAGATCGCCCCGGGCTCGACCGCCACCTGCGTCGACCACCCGATGTCCGCCCCGCCGCGGGAGGCGATCTGGAACTCGGTAGCCGCTCCGGCGCCCGTCCGCATCATGTCGCCGCCGCCGGCCCAGGTGTTCTGCCGCCAGCCCGAGGCCCCGCTCACCGAGATGGTTCCCTGTGCGAACGCCACCACGGCGAAGAGGCACAGCACGACCGAGAACACGAGCCGTGGAAGCAGAGCGTGGTTGTCCGAGATCATGTTTTCTCCCTTCTTCGGAGTGCGCCCCAGCCGAGGCGGCACACGCTCATTATGTCTGAAAACACGGTTCCTCGCCCGGGCCGGGCTACGGACAGTCTTCGACATTGCCAATGAACTCGAGCACGTCGTACTCGTCCGCGACGCCGTCGTGGTTGATGTCGCTGGGACAGGCGAGCTCGAGTCTGATGTCGTCGAACCAGGCCGTGCCGCTCGACTGCCCCCAGCCGCCGACGAGGCAGTTGACCTGGAGGTCCTCGCGCATGTCGTTGTCGAACACGATCTCGACGTAGGTCCAGTCGTTCGTGCCGGTCAGCGATTCGGTGATGACGCCGTCCATCGCGTGGACGTTGAGCTGCACCCCAAGGCCGCTGCCTGGATTGACGCCCTGGGTCTTGATCCAGCCCGAGAGGCGGTACCGGGCGAAGGGCTCGACGACGGCGTGGGTCCCCCAGGCGAGATCGCCACCGTTCGTCTGGATCTTGACGCACGCGCCGCCGTCGATGCCCTGGACCGGCTCATAGGTGAAGCTCGCCGAGCCCGCCCAGATGCGGGTTCCCCAGTTGCGGGGCTGATCGCCGGCGGCTTCCTCGAAGTCGCCGTTGTAGATCTCGTGGATCGGCGCGAGCGTGGGCATAGGCACGAGGACGGCGTCGATCGGGGCGGGGAGCACCGTGCCGTGCAGCGGGTGGATCACCGGCGTGCGCAACTGATCGGTCGCGTCCGTCCAGGTCTCGAGGTCGGTCGAGACCGCCGCGGAGTAGTGGTTGCTGACGTACGAGTCCCAGTAGAGCACCCAGCGGTCGTGGTCCCGTATGATCGATGGGCCCTCCGCGGGCTCGAGGGGGCGGACGTCCGAAAGGCCCCCGACGATGGAGCCGCGCGACGTATCCCACGGCTGCTGCATCAACCGGTCGCGCTTGGCGAGCCAGAGCGAGAGCCCCCCGTCGGCGGGCGCGAGCTCGTTCTTGTAGATCATCACCCAGCGGTCGTCGGCGGTGTCGGACGTGCCGCGGTCGTCGTACACCTGGTCCGGATCGATCGTGCTGAAATCCGGGTCGATGTAGATCTCCGGATCGGTGAACGTCTGAAAGTCGGTCGTGCGGATGATGAAGGGACGGTGGCCGATCGTGAAGTCGTTGTTGAAACGCGAGCTGAAGACGATGAAGAAGTCGCCGCGGGCCGGGTCGTAGTCGATCTCGGGCGCCCAGCAGTTGTCCGGGGTCTGGGGCAGGCGAGCGAAGGGCTCGATCATCAACGGCTCGGACCAGTGCACGAGATCGGTCGAGTGGGCGTAACCGAACACCGTGCCCGTCCAGGCGCTCGTCCACGTCATGTGGAACACGCCGTCGTGATAGATGATCGATGGATCGCGTGTAAGAACCTGTCCATCCGACCATTGCGGTGGGGTGAAGATCGGCGTGCCGAAGTTGGCCGGGCGGATGTGCAGGGCGTCGGAGCCGACGCCCAGGAACACGCCCGTCTCGCCGTTGCTCTGGAAGTAGGTGAAGAGATAGCGCGAACCCGTCGCGCCGGTGCCCCCGCCCGCGAGGTCCGCCCGGGAACAGAGAACCGAAGCTGCGATCGCGATGGCCGGGGTGCACTGCCGAGTCATGCTCTCTCCTCAACAGAAGCCGAGGTCGCCGGTGTCGACGCCGCACGTCGCGCCCGCCAACGGCGTCGCCGCATCCCGCCCCGCCGCCTCAGGGAATCGACTCGAGGAAATCGATGATGTCGACCTCGTCGGCCTGCCCGTCGTTGTTGATGTCGCCCGGGCAGACCTGCTCGATCTTCACGTCGTCGAACCACGCCGTGCCGCTCGACTGGCCCCACCCGCCGAACAGGCAGTTGACCACCAGGTCCTCGCTCAGGTCGTTCTGGAACTCGAACTCGATGTACGTCCAATCGTTCGTGCCCGTCAATGCCTCCGAACGCGCCGTGAATATCTCCGAGATGTTGAACTGCACGCCGCGCCCGCTGTTCGCCTGCACGTTCTGCGTCTTGATCCAACCGCTCACGCGGTAGCGCTCGTTGGGCTGCACCACGGCGTAGGTGCTCCACGCCGCGTCGGCGTTGCCCGTCGTGATCTTCACGCAGGGGCTCCCGCCCCGCCCCTCGTCGGCCGGTGACGTGAACGTCGCGGTGCCCGCCCAGGTCTGCGGGCCCCAGTTGCGGGGCCGATCGCCGTCGGCCTCGTCGAACGACCCGTTGTAGATCATGTGCGTCCGGATCAGCGTCGGCACCGGAGTCCGCACCGCCTCGATCGGCGCCACGAACACCGTCCCGTGCCGCGGGTGGCTCACCGGCGCCCGCAGCTGATCGGTCGTGTCCGTCCACGACGCGAGGTCGTCCGACGTCGCCATCGAGTAGTGACCGTTGCCGTACGCGTCCCAGTACACCATCCACCGGTCCGGAGCGCGCACGATCGACGGGCCCTCGGCGACCTCGTTCGGGCGGACATTCGACGACGGGCCGATGATCGCGCCCGGGCGGATGTCCCACGGTTGCTGCATCATCGGGTCGCGCGTCGCGAGCCGGAGCGAAAGCCCCCCGGCGTCGGGGTTCTGCACCTCGTTCTTGAAGATCATCACCCAGCGGTCGTCGGCGGTGTCGCCCGTGCCCCGGGTGTCGTACACCTGGTCGCAGTCGATCGTGCTGTAGCCCGGGTCGATGTACATCTCCGCGTCGCTGAACGTCTCGAAGTCGCTCGTGCGGACGACGAACGGCCGATGCCCATCGGTGACGCCCGTGATCTGCGAGCTGAACACGACGAAGAAATCGTCCCGCGCCGGGTCGTAGTCGAGCTCCGGCGCCCACACGTTCTCGACCGGCGTTCCGGCGGGGAAGGGCTGCACGATCTGCGGCGTCGACCAGTTCACCAGGTCGGTCGAGTGCGCATAGCCGAACACGTTGCCCGTCCACGCGCTCGTCCACACCATGTGGAACACGCCGTCGTGATAGACGATCGACGGGTCGCGCGTCAGGTTCTGGTTGGGCCACTGCGGCGGAAAGAGGATCGGCCGGCCGAGGTTGGCCTCGCGGAAGTTGAACCCGTTGGTGCTCACCGCGAGGAACACGCCCGTCTCGCCGTTGGACTGGAAGTAGGGGAACAGGTAACGGTCGCCCGTGGGCGAGAAGACCTCGGTCGCGCAGTCCTGGGCCACCGCTCCCGCGGTGAGCGCCAACGCGGCGACGGCGGCGATCCGATCAAGGGCGGTGAGCATTTCCATCCTCCTCGACTCGAAAAAAGCGGCGGCGCTCTGCCGGGCGCCGCCACGCAGTGGTCAGACTCAGGTCGGCACGATCAATCCAGCCCGATATCAGAAAGCGCAACGTGCGTATCGAACAGGCTCCATCCCTGCATCACCTTGATCGACACCCCGCGGGACTCGTTCCACGCGACCGGGAGCCCGGCGAGGACACGTTCCTTGAACAAGTCCCATTCGTGACCCGAGAACCACTCTGTGTGTCCATCCACGTACCCGACGTTCATGCCCTTCCCGTCGAAGACCAACTCCGCCTGCGTTGAGTTGGAGAGTCGGGCCGCGACCATCGCCTCCTGCGCAGGGAAGTTGAAATCGCTGAAGAGCGGCATGTCACTCTTTTTACGCAGCTGGCCGTTCTTCACCACACACCACGGCCCCTTGCTGCCATTGGCGAGACGATAAACCGTGTCAAAGTCCGGCTCGGGCCGCACGCCGTACATGGCGCGGGCGCTGATGTTGGGATCTTCGCCCGGCGGCCAGTGGTTCGGCGCCGGGACCGCGAGATCCCAATCGGCGCCGTCCTCCCAGTAGTCGTCCGGATCACCCCTGTACCCCGGGCACTCGAAAACCTCGCGAGCGACGATGATCTCGTTCTGGTACAGGATGCCGAAGAGCTCCCAGCCGTTGCCCACCTCGCCATACTGCCAGTGGTTGTAGATGTCGTAATTCGCCTGGAGCGAGTGCCAGTGTCCCACGGGCACGCGTTCCTTCTGGTCGGTGGCGTAGATCTCCATACCGATCGAGAGCTGGTGGTTGTTGGATGCGTCGACCGTACGCTGCGCCGCCTCCCTCGCCTTCCCCAGCGCCGGCAGAAGGATCCCGATCAGCAGCGCGATGATCGCGATCACCACCAGCAATTCGATGAGTGTGAACGCCCCGCGGCCCGCCGATCCTCGCAGTCTCTTGCGTTGCACGGCTGTCCTTCCCTATGTTCCGCGTCCGGCACGTCGAGCCGGGCGACGGTTCTCATCACACGTCGGAACGAACCGAGCGGACGGGCCAACGCCCGCCGCCTCTCGACCCCGCTTATCGGCCGATCAAACGGGGTTCAGTGTTAAACGCTTGATATGCTACCGTGGGCTGGGACAGTTTGCAACCCCATCCCGCTTTTTCCGATTTCCGCTTGCTTCTCGCCCCAGCCCGGGGGATAGTAAGTCAAGGGCTTACCTGAGACGTGAAGACGGTATATGTTGGGTAAAATGCAATAAGGTGTTCGAAGAAAAACGGCCGATCTGCACGGCCGCTCAAGGCTTCAAAGGACGTTCATCACCGGAGGAGACGCGGCCGATCATCGGAGAGAGAGGTGCGGCAACACCAGGCCCCCCCGCCATGGGGCACCACAGACCGCCCCCGCCCCCGCCCCCGCCCCCGGATGGCCCAGTCCCACGCAATCACACGTTCCGGCGCAACCCCGGCCCACGCCGGCCGCGCCAAGGAGATCGAAATGAAATCGACCGCCACACTCCTCGCATGTGCGCTGCTCGCCGCCCCCGCGGCCCGTGCGCAGGTTCTCAGCCATATCGACTTCGAGAATCAGGTGGTCGGCTCGGACATTACCTCGATCACCGAGAACGGCCACACCTGGTTCACCTTTGCCGGCACGACCGCCGACAACCCCGAGGCCACCGCCACCGTGCCGGGCACCGACATCCGCAAGCAGTCCGCGCCCGCCACGCTCGTCGCGGGCGATTTCTCCCCGGGCTTCGGCTATCTCGAAACCGAGGGCGACGCCTTCAGCCTCTCCGACACCGACTGGACGATCGAATGCTTCGTCAGGTTCAGCGCCGTCGGCGGCTTCCAGACCATCCTTGGGCGCGACCGCGACCCCGCCGAGACCCGGACCAGCTTCGCCGACCTCTACTTCCAGAAGGACAGCGGCGACCGCTTCAGCTGCTCCTATGTCGCGGGCTTCATCAACAACGGCGGCGGCAACTACACCATCGACCGGCCCTACGTCCAGTCCGACGGGCTCGTCGCCATCGCCGGCCGGTGGTACCACCTCGCCGTGGTCTACGACGGCACCGCCCGAACGCTTACGCTCTACGTCAATCGCGACATCGTGGCGCAGCTCGCCGACGCCAACAACATCGCCCCCGTCACCAACCCGGTCGGCGAGATCTGGTCCGTCGGTCGGGGCTACTACGCCGGAAACCCAGTCGACAACCTTAATGGGCAGATCGACGACCTGCGCATTACCGCCGCCGCGCTGACCCCCGACCAGTTCCTCGCCGCCGGCGTCTGCAACGCCGACATCAACAACGACGGATCCGTGGACATGTTCGACGTCATCGATTTCCTCGTCGGCGTCGACGCGGGCTGCAACTGATCCCCGCTGGCCGGGCCTCTCACGGCGGGGCCCCGCCCCCGGCGTGGCGTCGCCGACGGGCGTGCGGCGCGCGCGGTACGCTGACAAGCCGATCGAACAACCCGCACGGAGATGATCGCGATGACCGACCACGCCATCTCGCGCCGCCGCTTCACCGCCGCCGCCCTCGCCACGCCCATGCTCGCCGGCGCCCTCGCCCCGGCCCGCACGAGCGACGACGACAAGCCCGGCGACTCCCCCCTCCGCCACGCGATCGGCCCCGTGCTCCCCGGGCTCTTCGCCGACCCCCACATCTCCCGCTTCGGCGACTCCTACTACATCTACCCGACCACCGACGGCCAGCGCTGGATGTCAACCTCCTTCCAGTGCTTCGCCTCGAAGGACCTCGTCCACTGGGAAGCCCGCGGCGTGATGCTCGACCTCGCCAACGTCACCTGGGCCGAATCGAAGGCCTGGGCCCCCGCGATGGCCCAGGGGCCCGACAAACGCTTCTACTTCTACTTCACCGCCCAGGACCGCGTCGGCGTCGCGGCAAGCGATCACCCCGACCGCCAGTTCTCCGACGCCCTGGGCCGCCCCCTCATCGAGCGGAATCAGTTCGACACCTATCCGATCGACCCCATGGTTTTCACCGATGACGACGGCGCGAGCTACATCTACTTCGGCAACGGCCGCTGCTACGGCGCCCGTCTCAAGCCCAACATGATCGAACTCGAGCCGGGCACCGCCCGCGACGTCACACCCGAAGGCCCGACCACCGAGTTCCGCGAGGGCTCGTTCATGCTCAGGCGGGGCGGCACCTACCACCTCACCTGGTCGGTCAACGACACGCGCTCGCCCGACTACCAGGTCCACGCCGCCACGGCCGACAACCCCTTCGGCCCGTTCACGATCGCCGACAACGTGCCGATTCTCTTCCGTGATGGCGTCAGCCGGGGCACGGCCCACCATTCCATCGTGCGCCTTCCCGGCGACGACAACTGGGCGATCTGCTTCCACCGCTTCGCCGTGCCCGGGGGCGACGGCATGAACCGCGAGGTCTGCCTCGCTCCGCTCACGTTCGACAACGACGGCCACATCGAACGCGTCGACATCTCGGCGCTGCGTCAGAAGGCTTGACTCCAAGGTCAGCCGCCGAACGCTCAGGGCAACGAGACCCGGGCGCAAGCGCGGGTGTTCTCATGATGTGGCTTCGGCGAAGCCGCCCCTTCGATGAGCCCGACGAGCGATGCACGGGATCACCCTCACGGGCACCCCGACAGGAACGACGTCACGAACAGGTTGACGTCCGCGAGGTCGAACACGCCGAACGGCGCGGCGATGTCCGCGATCGGGTCGGATGACAGGAAGCCCGTGATGAACGCGTTGATGTCGGCGAGGTCGAGAAGCCCGAAGGGCTCGGCGACATCAGCGGGGCAAGGGGGGGCGAAGTGGGCCCCCGCGTCCCACTGCAGGATCGACACCGGCGAAGCCGCGCCGTCCCCCATGTGCGCCTGGTAGTACATGTGCAGCTTGTGCTCGGCCACCCACAGCTCGTGGTCGTAGCTCGGCTCGTACGAGCCCATGTCGGCGTCGGTGAGCCGGATGTAATCCCAGTTCACCTTATCCATGCTGTAGGCGACGACGATGTTGTTCTGCGCCTCATCGTACCGCATGATCACGTAGGTCCGCCCGTCGCCGTCCACCAGCACCACGGGCCGGCCCAGGTCGCGCACGTAGGCGTCGCTCGTCTCGTGGGCGCTCGACTGCCCGACCCGGTCCGAGAGCTGGGTCACGTGCCAGGTCGCCCCGTCGTACCAGTGCAGCATGTACTGCCGCGTGTCGTTCCCCGAGCCGGCCAGCGGGGCGTACCACGTCGCGATCAACGGGTGGCCGTTCTGGTCCACCGTCATGTCCGTCTGGTTGATCAGGCTCGAGTTCTGCGGGATGTTCGCGATGATCTGCGCCTGGGGCTCGGTGATCGGCAGCGTGTACCCATTGCCGTTCTGGTCGCGCCAGGACACGCCGTCATCCGCGGATCGGGCGAACATGATGTTGTGGTTTGTCTGGAACGCCGGTGTGCTCCGCCATGTCCACGAAGCGAACAGCTCGCCGCCCGCGGTGTACGCCAGCCGGTTCAGATAGGCGTTCACGCTCGTCAGCGAGCCCTGGAGCACGAGGTTTTTCTCGAATGTGTCGGTCGCGTTGTCGAACCGCGTGAAGTAGGTGTCGCCGTCGCCCGACTCGCCCTGCCGGTAGATGAACAGCAGGTCGCCCGAGTTCGGGACCTTGTAGAACTCGGGGTAGGTCACCGAGCTGTCGTGGTTCGCAGAGGTCCCCGTCCAGTACGCCGGCGCCGTGAAGCTCAGCATCGCCGGGTTGAAGTCGGGCCCGGTCACCACGTTGTCCGAGATGCGGTACCGCATCGGGTTGTTGTGCATGCCCCACGAGACGTGCAGGTGCCCGTCGCCGTCCACCGCGAGATTCACGTTGTCGTGGTCGTCCGTCACGTTCGCGGCCGTGAGCGCCGTGTTCACGACCGTCCAGTCGTCCGTCCCGAGCGGCCGGCGGCAGATCTGCATCCGTGCGCTCGCCAGCGCCGAGTAGAACGCCGTGAACTGGTAGCCCCCCTCGGTCACCACGTTGCTCCGGCTGAACGCGACCGAGTTGATCGAGTTGTTGTTGTACCCGTAGGGGTAGATGTACGAGAACGTCACGTCGTCCGCCAGCGGGGCGTCGACCCCCAGGCCGGTCGGCGCAAGGCCCGCGATCCCGATCGCGACGACCGAGAACCCGAGCCCGCGCGTCGTTGTGTGCTGCTGCATGATGTCTCCAACTGCGTCAAGCCCTTTATCGACACGCGACTCGTGCCGCCCAAGGGAAATGGCCCACCGGCCGCACCCGTTCCACCCCCCGCGAGCCACCGCGGCCGAGAAGTCTATGAAAAGCGAGCGGACCCTACCCGTGCCCGCTCAGAAGACGCCCCGCGGCTGCTCACCGCGGGACGCGATTGGTTTGATCCGCCGGCACCGGTCACGATTCCCCCGGGCCTACCCGCCCGGGGCCAACCGGCCCGGCCGTCTCGATCAGCGGCGACGACGCGTCGCGGCCAGGCCGCCCAGGCCCAGCATCGCGAGCGAAGCGGGCGCCGGGATCAGCGTCAGCGAGAACTCGGAGACGCTCACCGACCCGCCGCTGCCGTAGTCGAAGCTGAAGCCGGCATAGTTCATGTCGGCGATCGTGATGCCGACGTTGGCGGTCGCCAGCGACATCCCGTTGATCATGTACTCGACCGCGAAGCCGCTGCCGTCACCGGTGGTGTCGATGAAGATGTCCAGCGCGATCGGGCTGCCGAAGTCCACGCCCGGGTCGCCGCCGTAGGCGTTGCCGCTCGTGCGGTAGCCGTTGAAGCACTCGACGTCGTTGCGGGCCGAATCGTTGCGGACCAGCATCCACGCGATGCCCTCGATCTCGTTGCTGAAGCGGTCATTGAACTGCACCACGCCGCCCGGGGCCTGGAGCGCGTCACGCCCGAAGCCCAGCGCGATCCACTGCGACGTGGCGTTGTTGACGATCGCGTGCAGGTGATACTGCGCGTTGGTCATCAGCCCGCCGGTCTCGAGCAGCGCCCCGCCGTCCTGCGTCGCGGTCACGGCTCCGTCATCGAGCCAGCCGGCGCTCGCCTGCCACGTGCCCCCCACGTCGGCCGCGGCGCCGTTCAGGTCGGCCCCGAAACCATCGAAATTGTCGTAGAGAATGGTGGTATTGGCCGAGGCCGCCATCGCCGCCCCGGCGACGAGGACAAGCGCAACACCGATGCGATCCGCGTTCTTCATCTCAGTTCTCCCTTGCTCCGAAAGACCGGCGCCACGCCGGTCACCCCAGGTTTCTTCGCTCCGAGCGGGCCGGGCGCCGCGAACGCGGGCATCACCCCAAACCGCCCAAGTCTGCGACTCGCCGTCGCGAGCCGACGCCAAACGAAGCCGTGCCGGTCTGTACGCACACACGACAACACCGCCACACCTCAAATCTGCACGCGCCATGGCAAAAGCACAGCAATCTCGCAGAAAACTAAGCGTTTGACCCAAACACAACACTACTGAAATGGACCGTCAGCGAGAATCACCGCGTACGCTGTGTCAGCTCACGGGTATCACTCGAGTTCTCGGACTTTCGCCCAATTCATCGACCCTGCGCCCTCCGGCGCGGCCGTCAGTCCCCGATCACCACGCACTCAATCCCCGCCGCCTCCGCGAAGTCGACCAGCATCTCCGTCGTCACCGAGTAGCTGTACCCCGTGTGGTGGGCTCCGCCCGCGCGGATCCACTCCTCGAGCCCGGTCCGGAAGTCGGGCCTGGGCACCCACACCGCCCGCGCGACGGGCAGGTTGGGCAGGTCGGCGTCGGGCTCGACCGCGTCGACCTCGTTGATGATCAGGCGCATCTGGCCGCCCATGTCCACCATCGAGGCGTTCAGGGCCGGCCCCGCCGGGGCGTCGAACACCAGGCGCACCGGGTCCTCCTTGCCGCCGATGCCGAGCGGGTGGCACTCGCACGCCGGCTTGCCCGTGGCGATGGTGGGGCAGATCTCGAGCATGTGGGCCCCGAGCACGCGCTCGCGCCCCGGCTCGAAGTGGTAGGTGTAGTCCTCCATGAAGCTCGTGCCGCCCGCCAGCCCGTGCCCCATCACCTTCATCGCGCGTACGAGGGCGGCGGTCTTCCAGTCCCCCTCGGCCCCGAAGCCGAACCCGTCGGCCATCAGCCGCTGGGCCGCGATGCCGGGCAGTTGCTTCAGCCCGTGCAGGTTCTCGAACGTGTCGGTGAACGCGTCGGCGCCGACCTCGGCCAGGAACGCCCGCAACCCCAGCTCGATCCGGGCCGCGTCGCGCAGCGATTCGTGCTTCTCGCCGCCCTTCTCCAGCCCCGCCGCGAGCGAATACGCCCCGGCGTACTCGCCGCACAGCGAGTTGATCGCTGCGTCGGCGGCCTCGTTGACGTGCCTGACGACGTCGCCCACGCCGTACCCGTCCACGCGGTAGCCGAACACCGCCTCGGCCTCGACCTTGTCGCCGTCTGTCACCGCGACGCGGCGCATGTTGTCGCCGATGCGGGCGACGACGAGTTTCTTCTGGTCGTGCAGCGCCGCGACGGCGCGCATCCAGGCGTCGATCCGAGCGTGCGTGCCCGCCTCGCCCCAGTGCCCGGCGACGATCTTGCGGGCGATCCCCAGCCGTGAGCAGATGTACCCGAACTCCCGGTCACCGTGGGCCGACTGGTGGAGGTTCATGTAGTCCATGTCGATCGTGGCCCACGGCAGATCGCGGGCCATCTGCGTGTGCAGGTGGAGCATGGGCTTGCGGAGGCCGAGCAGCCCGGGCGACCACATCTTCGCCGGGCTGAACGTGTGCATCCAGGTGATCACGCCGGCGCACGACGCGTCCGCGTTCGCCTTCGCGATGACCGCGCTGATCTCCTCGCCCGTGGTCAGCACGGGCTGGGCGACGACCTTGAGCGAGAGGTTGCCCGAGGCGTTGAACCCATCGGCGACCTTCTTGCCGTTGGCGTCGACCTGCTTGAGGGCCTCGGGGCCATAGAGGTGCTGGCTGCCGACGAGGAGCCACACGGTGGCGGCGCTGTATACGGATTCGAGCGTGTTCATGGCGTGGTCCTCTATCTCACGAAATGCGTGGCTGTTCTGTCAGCGCGTGGAGCGCGAGCGACACGATGCGGCGACAATCCTCGCCGCTGAGAAGGCAATCACCACAGAGGCACAGAGGGCACAGAGGGGAACACGGGAATGATGAGGATCGAACCGTCCGTGCACTTGTGATCGCAGGCCTCTGAATCCAATGTCTCTCTCTGTGTTCTCTGTGCCTCTGTGGTGAATTCTCCCTGATCTATCAACGGCCCTCGCCGTCACTTCTTCTGTCCGTAGTACGCCCCCGGCCCGTGCTTGCGGTCGTGGTGCTTCTTGAGCACGTGCGGCTCGAGCCGGGTCGGGTCGCCGGTCAGCACCCCGGAGAGCACCGCCATCCGGGCGCACGCCTCGAGCGCCACCGCGTTCTTGACGCTCTCGGCTGCCGACCTTCCCCAGCAGAACGGTGCGTGTCCCGCGACGAGCACCGCGGGGACCTCCGCCGGCTCGATCGGAAAGTCCGCCGCGGTGAACCGCTCGATGATCACCCGCCCCGTGTTCGCCTCGTAGGCCTCTGCGACCTCGTCGGCTGTCAACTGCCGCGTCACGGGCACCGTGCCCATGAAATGGTCGGCGTGGGTGGTGCCCAGGCAGGGCAGCTCGACCCGGCACTGGCTGAGCACGGTCGCGTGCGTGCTGTGGGTGTGGGTCACGCCGCCCACGGTCTCGAACGCCCGGTAGAGCGCGACGTGTGTCGGCGTGTCGCTGCTGGGGCGGAGATCACCCTCCACGACCTGACCTTCGAGATCGACGAGCACCATGTGCTCCAGGCCCATCTCGTCGTACGCGACCCCGCTCGGCTTGATCGCGACAAGGCCCGACGCGCGGTCGATGCCGCTGACGTTGCCCCACGTCAGCGTCACGAGCCCATGCTCGACGAGCGCCTTGTTCGCGTCGCAGACGGCCTGGCGGAGATCGGGCAGTCTCACTGGCCCGCTCCCGTCACGCGGTCGCGGATCGCCATCAGCTCGGGCATCACCCGCCCGACCGTCTCCATCGACGCGGGGGAATCCGCCGGGTGCACGCCGCCCATGGCGTCGTGCATGGTCCGGTAGAGCCGGAAGAGCTGGTCGTAGACCTTGCGCTCACCTGGCCGCGGCTTGTAGACCGTGTCCTTGAATCCCACCATCGCCCGCTGGGCCGAGGCGACCGACTTGTGCGCCCCACCCACGACCGACCCGAAGATCGCCGCCCCGAGAGCACACGTCTGGGCCGAGCGGCTGATGCGGATGGGTCGGCCCAGGATGTCGGCGTAGATCTGGTTGACCAAATCGTTCTTCTCGCCGATGCCGCCGCAGTGGGTGACGTTCTTGATCTCGACGCCGTACTCCTCGTGCCGCTCGATGATCGCGCGGGCGCCATACGCGGTGGCCTCGATCGCCGAGCGGTAGAGCTCGGCGTGGGTGGTGTGCAGCGTCTGCCCCAGCACGAGCCCGGTAAGCCGCGGATTGACGAGCACGGTGCGGTTGCCGTTGTGCCAGTCGAGCGTGAGCAGGCCCGATTGGCCCGCCTTGAGCGCCCGGGCCTCCTCGGTCAGCCTGACGTGCTGGGCCTTGCCCGTGCCGAGCGAGGCGACCCAGTTGAAGATGTCGCCCACGGCCGACTGGCCCGCCTCGATGCCCAGCATGCCGGCGACGACCGAGCCATCGACGATGCCGCAGACGCCCGGGATGTCGGCGACGTGCTGGTCGCTGGGCCAGACGGTGATGTCGCAGGTCGAGGTGCCGATGATCTTCACCATGTTGCCGGGCTTGACGCCCGAGCCGACCGCGCCGTGGTGGGCGTCGAACGCGCCCGCGGCGACCGGGATGCCCGCGGGCAGGCCCGTCTTCTTCGCGAACTCCGGCGTGAGCATTCCCGCCGGCTCGCTCGACGGCACGGCGGCGTCGTAGAGCCTCGAGCGGAGCTTGGCGAGATCGGGGTGCAGCGCGGCGAGGAACTCCTCGCTGGGCAGGCCGCCCCAATGCAGGTTGAACATCGCCTTGTGGCCCGCCGCGCACACGCCCCGGACGATCCTGTCGGGGGCCGCGTTCCCCGTGATCCACGCCGGCACGAAGTCGGCCAGTTCGACCCACGACTTGGCGGCTTTGAACACCTTGGGCGCGACGCGGCGGCAGCGCAGGATCTTCGACCAGAACCACTCGCTCGAATACACCCCGCCGCACTTGGCGAGGTAGGGCTCGCCCCGCTCGGTCGCCAGCGCCGTGATCTCCGCCGCCTCGGCGTGCGAGGTGTGGTCCTTCCACAGCCAGGCCTGGGCGTGTGGGTTGTCGCGGAAGGCGTCGAGCATGCCGAGGGGCGTGCCGTCGGCGTCGATCGGCAGGGGCGTTGAGCCGGTCGTGTCGACGCCGATGCCGACGACGCGATCGGGGCGGAACTCCTTGTTCGCCGAGGCGAGCCCGACCGCCTTCTTGACGCTGGTGACGAAGCCCTTGACGTAGTCGCCCGGGTGCTGCCGGGCGAGGTGCGGGTCGGCCGGATCGAGGATAATGCCCTTCGTCCCGCTCGGGTAGTTGAACACCGCCTCGGCGACCTCGGTTCCGTCTCGGCAATCGACCACGAGGGCCCGGACAGAGTTGGTGCCATAGTCCACGCCGATCGCGTAGTTGGGTGCTGCCACGCCTGCCTCCGGTTGCGCTGCCCCGCGAGCGGCGCGGGACCAGGTGAGCGTATCGTATTCCAAGTCAAGCGGTTTGGCGGTTCGGGTTTCGGGTATTCTGCGCCGCGAAGGGCGATGAAAGGCATCGGCGTTCGCCGGGGGCCCGAAATGGAACGGTCGGTCGAGATCACGCGTGTGGTGGAGGAGGAGGGCTGGTCGTCCGATCGCCTGCTCGAACTGCTCTACGACGAGCTGCGCGAGCTCGCGTCCGCCCGCCTCCGACGACTGCCTCCCGGATCGACGCTCCAGCCCACCGCCCTGGTCCATGAGGCATACATGCGTCTGGCCGGGGGCGATGATGCCTGGTCCGGTCGGGCCCACTTCTTCGGGGCCGCGGCGAGGGCGATGCGGAACGTGCTGGTCGACCGGGCCAGGCGGCGGGCGGCGGCACGGCACGGGGGCGGTCGCAACCGGATCACCCTCGACACCGAGATAGTGGGCCTGCCGAAGCACGCCGAGGACGAGATGCTGCTCGCCCTCGACGACGCGCTCGACCGCCTCGCGGCGCTGAACGAGCGGCAGGGGCGGACGGTCGTCCTGCTCTACTACGGCGGGCTGACCCAGGAGCAGGCCGCCGAGCTGCTGGGCGTCTCGACGCGCACGGTTGAGCGCGACTGGCGGTTCGCGAAGGCCTGGCTCCAGCGCGAGCTCGAGCAGGGGGCGGACGGGGAAGCGGGGGGTGAGTAGCTTGGACGGCGAGCGACACGAGCAGCTGCACACCCTCTTCGAGGCGCTGATCGACCTCGATCCGGCCGACCGCCCCGCCCGCGCCCGTTCGCTCTGCCCCGATGATGCCGGTTTGCAGGCCGAGGCCCTCGAGCTCTGCCGCATCTCCGACGACGCCCCGCTGACGATGATCGATGCGCCCCCGCCCGGGATGGACGAGCTCCTCGACGCCGAGGGATCCGGGGAGATGATCGGGCCCTACCGGCTGATCCGACGCGCCGGCGAGGGCGGGTTCGGCGTCGTTTGGGAAGCCGAGCAGACCGAGCCCATCCGCCGGCGCGTCGCGATCAAGCTCATCAAGCCCGGCATGGACTCACGTCAGGTGCTCCGCCGGTTCGACAGCGAGCGTCGGACGCTGGCGAGGCTCGACCACCCGGGCATCGCGCGCGTCCTCGACGCGGGCACCACGCCGCGGGGTCGGCCCTATTTCCTGATGGACTTCATCGACGGCACGCCCATCACCTCGTACTGCGACGAGCACCGTCT
This sequence comes from Phycisphaeraceae bacterium, assembly GCA_023898685.1. Classification (GTDB taxonomy): domain Bacteria; phylum Planctomycetota; class Phycisphaerae; order Phycisphaerales; family UBA1924; genus UBA1926. The sequence continues at coordinate 471,487 of CP060234.1, read as the reverse complement.
GCCGATCGCGGCGAGGATCGGGCTGTTCAGCCAGGTGTGCGCCGCAATCGAGCACGCCCACCAGCGAGGAGTGATCCACCGCGACGTCAAGGCGAGCAACGTGCTGGTGGTCGACGCCGACGACGGGCCCTCGGTGCGCGTGATCGACTTCGGCATCGCCCGCGCGCTCGATGAGGACGACGACGGGCGGACGCGGATGACCCGCGCCGGCCAGTTCGTCGGCACGCCCGCCTCGATGAGCCCCGAGCAGCTCGCGGGAGAGCCCGTCGATACGCGGACGGATGTGTACGCACTGGGCGTGCTGCTCTATGAGTTGCTCACAGGCGAGCGCCCCTTCGCCGACGCGAGCGTGACCCCTGCGAGCCGCGAGAGCCCCGGACGCCCCAGCACGCGGTTCACCGCGACGGGCGAGCGGACCGAGGCCGCCGCCGAGGCACGCGGCGCCCGCCCCGCGGAGATCGGCCGCTCGCTGCGGGGCGAGCTCGACTGGATCGTGCTCCGCGCGATCGAGCACGACCCGGAGCGTCGCTACGCGTCGGTGGGGGAGTTCGCCGCCGACCTGCGCCGGCACCTTAGCAACGAGCCCGTGCTCGCGAGGCCGCCGAGCCGGGTGTATCTCGCGCGGAAGTTCGTGGCCCGCAACCGGGCGCTGGTGGGGGCGGTCGCGGTCTCGGCCGCGGTGTTGGTGGTCGCGAGCGTCGTCTCGGTGTCGTTCGCGCTTTCCGAAGCGGAGCAGCGCAAGGCGGCCCAGGAGGCGCTGACGCGGGCCGACCGCGAGAAGCGGATCGCGGAGGTCACGAGCGGGTTCATGACCGAGGGTCTGATCGCCGCGGCCCGCCCCGACCAGCTCGGTCGCGACGTCAAGATGCGCGACGCCGCCCGCTTCGCGGCCGACCGCATCGACGAATACAAGGGTCTGGCCGACGCGCCGGAGGTCGAGGCGACGGTCCGCCTGTCGATCGGGCGAACGCTGGGCCAGCTTGGCGAGGGCGCCGCGGCGGTGAAGATTACCGAGCCCGCCTATGAGATCCGGCGCGACTCGCTCGGCGAGAACGATCCCGAGACGCTCGCGGCGCTGATCGACCTCGGGGCTTCCTATCACATCGCCCGCCAGCAGGATGAAGCGCTCGACGCCTACGAGCGGGCCGAGCGGGGCTATGAATCGCTCTACGGCCCGGATGATGCGCGCACGCTCAGAGCCCTGCGCCGGGTCGGCGGCATCCAGATGGATCTGGCTCGCGACGGCCCCGCGGAGGAGTCGCTGCGCCGCGCGGTTGAAGGGCTCGAGCGGCTCGGGCCGGGGCAAGATCGCGAGCTGTACATCGCGAGAAAGACGCTCCAGAACCTCTACGCGAACATGCGGCGGAACGAGGAAGCCGAGAGGCTCGCGAAGGTGCTGCTCGCCCAGGCGCCTGGCCTGTTCGGCGAGGGCTCGCTCGAGCAGGCGGGCCTCGAGGTGATGGTCGGCAACCTCGCCCTGGACGCGGCGCGGGCCCGGGACGCGCTCGACCACTTCAGCAAGGCGATCGCGATCCGCCAGAAGCTCGTGGGGCCGGACGATGGTCGGCTCGCGGAGATCTTCGGGATGCGCAGCTACGCCCTCAACGATCTGGGCCGGCTCGACAAGGCCTACGCCGACGCGGTCGAGGGCGTGCGGCTGGCGGACAAGGCCTACGGCCCCGACTCGCTCGAGTCGCTGCTCGGGTGCAACAACGCGCTCTACTTTGGTACGCGGGTCGGGAAGTTCGACGAAGCCGAGCAATACGGGCTGAGGGCGTGGAAGAACGCCCCGGGCACCCGCCTGCCGCAGCGCCAGGTCGGGGACAACATGGTCGAACTTTATCGGGCCTGGGAGAAGGCCGACCCGGGGCACGGGCACGCCGACAAGGCCGCGGCGTACGGGGGAGGCTGACGCCTGGCAAAGGCACCTTCTCCGTGTGCCACGGCCGTGTCGGCCGTGCGGTTTGCTCACGGGCGTCCCTCTCGCTCCGCACGGCCGACACGGCCGTAGCACACCGAAACCCGGCCCAGGCACGTGTCCAAGTCTCCCGAGATCACGGAAAAGACTCTGATGGCGTGTCGGGTCCGCCCCACGGATCCCGGACTGACCTCTGGAGGCCCCGCCGGGCCCCGTTCCGGAGGAATCACCATGGCACGCATCCGATCCACGCTCTCGCTCGCGCTCATCGCCGGCCTTGCGCTCGGGGCCCAAGCCCAGACCCAGATCCAGGCCCGGTCCACCAATCAGTCTTCGTCCCCGTCGCTCGACGCCGCGACCCCAGCCGCCCTCACGGGCCAGCTCGTCGCGATCCCGAGAGCCGGCATGTCCGCCGACGGCGCGCCCCGTCTCACGCTCGTCACACTCGACGGCGCGCCCCGGACGATGTACCTCGACCACGCCGAGCGGCGCAACGGGTTCACCATCGTCAAGGGGACCTTCGACGACCGCTACCCGATCACGCTCGTGACCGACGGCGCCTACGTCGCGGGCTCGATCCACCTCGACACCATGACGGTCATGCTCGAGCCGACGGCCGGGACCGCCGCCAACGGCGACCCGATCGTCTCGCTCCGCGTGCGTGACCCCAACTCGGACTGGTCGTGCGACACGCTCGAAGCCGCCGCTGCCGACGCCGATGAGACAGGCGGCCCGCAAGGCTCCGCCCCTCGTGCCGTCGAGACCGTCCGCGTGCTCGTGGGCTGGCGGAGCGGTATCGCCGGCAACTTCGTCATCCCAGACGCCCAGGCGATGACCACGCTGATCCAGTCATGGATCGAGGACGTCAACGACGCGTTCGACAACACGCACGTCGATTCGTCGGTGCACCTCGAACTCGCCGGCACCGCCCGCCTGCCCGCCGCGAACGACGCCTGGTACACCGGCGACTGCCTCTCCCTGCTCGCGGGCGAGGACGACGGCCTCTGGGACGACATCCACACCCTGCGCAACACGCTCGACGCCGACCTCGTCGCCTACCTGAGCGGCGTCGACGGCACGCCCACCGTCACCGGCACCGGGTACACGCCCGGCGCGTTCACCGTCACCGACTTCTACCGGGGCGACTCCGAGACCCTCGCCCACGAGCTGGGCCACAACTTCGGCTGCTCGCACGACCCCGACAACGACCCCAGCCCCTACCTCCCCTACGGGCGGGGCTACGTCTTCCTGAGGTTCACGAGCGGCGGGGGGCTCCTGCCCTCGCGGACGATCATGGCTTACGGCGGAAACGCCCCCACCTGGACCTACTCGAACCCCGACATCTTCTACCGCGACTTCTTCGGCAACTACACCGTCGCGGGCGGCTCCGCGACCAACGACAACGCCCGCGTCATCCGCGAGCGTGCGGGCCTCACCGCGGCGAACCGGCCGGCCGGAGGCTTCTCCTGCGCCGGCGTCTCGGGCGCGGGCTCGACCCAGCTGATCTGGGACCTCACGGGCTCGACACCGTCAGCCCTCCGAGACCTCAACCACGACCACAAGTCCGACCGCTGCCAGCTCGACGGCTTCACGGACCTGAACAACAACGGCATCCTCGATGAAACAGAAGACGGGTCAGAACCCTACGTGATCCCGCAGCGCTTCAACACCTCGGAGTTCGGATCGCTCTTCGGGCTCCCCCAGCCTCCCCGCCTCGGGACGATCTCCGTGCCCGCATCGACCGTGCCCCCCCGCGGCAGCGTCACCGTGACCATGCACGCCCGGGGCGATCTCAACGCGACGAGCGAGTACATCACCGTCTCGTTCGACGGCTACGACTACAGGTTCTTCGGCGATTCGGCCGACTCCTACGACCCCGTCGACGAGTGCTCGAAGATGCACACTGACACCGTCACCATCTCGCATTCCAGGTGGATGAGCATGATCGCCGACGGCTCGATCGACATCTTCTTCCAGCCCTCCGCCAGCGTCGAGGAGATCGTCTGCGGCTCCCGCGAGCTGGGCTCCTGGGCCAGCATCGAGTTCTCTTACGCGATCGACCCGCTTCCGAGCTGGGACCGCGACCTCGACGGCATCCCCAACTATCTCGACGGCTGCCCCGACGACCCCGCGAAGGGCGACCCGGGCCAGTGCGGCTGCGGCGTTCCGGACATTGACTCCGACGGCGACGGCGTCGCCGACTGCGTCGACCAGTGCCCCGCTGACCCGAACAAGACCGACCCGGGCGTCTGCGGCTGCGGCGAGGTCGACGTCGACGTGGACGGCGACGGTGTCTGCGACCCCTGCCCCGCCGACTTCAACGGCGACGGGCTGGCCGACCTCACCGACATCACCACCTTCGTCTCGGCCTTCGTCGGGGGTGACCCCCTCGCCGACCTCAACGGGGACGGGCTCTTCGACCTCGCCGACGTTCTGGGATTCGTCGGCGTCTTCCAACTGGGTTGCCCCTGAACACCCCGGACATCTCCGCTCACCCGACCCGCGTCCCATGGACGCGGGTTTTTTCGGCGCGGTAGGCTGACGCGGCAAGCCCTTAACAGGGCCCCACTTGGTGCCGTGGATCATCCCGAAGGGTGATCCACGAAGGGACGGTGATCGCAGTTCGAATCCGCCTTCACGCCCCGCGATGAAGGCGGGCACCGTGCCCCGGAATCAACACCCTGACCCCGCGCCCGATCGCCCGCCGGGCCGCACCGGAAGACGAGCCATGCCATCACGACTCCTCACCGCCTGCCTCGTGTTGCTGACCTCGATCGGCCTCGCCCCCGCCGACGACGTCTACCTGTTCACCTCGTTCCGGGGCAACGGCGACGGGCTGCACTACGCCTGGAGCGAGGACGCGAAGACATGGACCGAGATCCCGGGCGTCTTCGTTGATCCGACCGTTGGGGGCAAGCTGCTGCGCGACCCAGACATCGAGCAGGGGACCGACGGCACCTACCACCTTGTCTGGACCTCGGGCTGGGGCGACAACGGCATCGGGTATGCGTCGTCCAAGGACTTGAAGACCTGGACCGAGCCCCGCTACCTCCCATTCATGGCGGGCACACCCGGCACGAGGAACTCCTGGGCGCCCGAGATCTTCTATGACGCGGCGGGGCGGGACGGGCCAAGCCAGAAACAGGGCCAATTCCTCATCACCTGGTCGTCCGACGTCGAAAGCCGCTTCCCCGAGACGCGCACGAACGACCGGATGAACAACCGGACCTACTTCGTCACGACGACCGACTTTGAGCGCTTCTCCGACCCCGCGGTGCTCATCGACCCGGGCTTCGACCACATCGACACCACGATCACGCGTGAGGGCGGCCGCTACGTCGCGGTGATCAAGGAGGGCGACATGCAGCGCAAGGGCGTGTGGGGGCCGATCCACCGCCTGCACGCCGACGCCGCGACAGGGCCCTGGACGCTCGACACCCCGCCGATCATCACCGAGCGGGCCGAGGGGCCCGCGCTTGCCAAGGTCGGTGACGAAACCCTCCTCTACGTCGACTTCTACACCCAGGGCCGTTACGGGGCCTACGCGACCAAAGACTGGAAGACCTGGCGCGACGTCAGCAACGAGGTGAAGACCGTCAAGGGCCAGCGTCACGGCTCGATCATCAAGGTCCCGCGCGCCCTCGTCGAGGGCCTGCTCAGGGGCCCCGAGGTCCCGCCGATCACGCTCCGCGTCGACCCCGACGCCCCGGGCAAGCCCATCAGCCCCGACCTCTTCGGCATCTTCTTCGAGGACATCAACGACGCCGCCGACGGCGGGCTCTACGCCGAGCTCGTGCGCAACCGCTCCTTCGAGTTCAACGCGACCGAGCGCAGCGACTGGAACGCGATGACGGGCTGGGAGATGACCACCCACGGAGGGGGTGGCTGGCCCGTGATCGACGTGGGCGAGCCCCTCGATCCCAACAACCCACACTACGTCGTGGTCCACGCGACCGACGTCCGGGGCCCTGGCGTGGGGCTCGTCAACGGCGGGTTCGCCGGCCTCGCGGTGGAGGAGGGAAGGCAATACCGCTTCTCGATGTTCGCCCGCCAGCCCTATATGGGTGGCCGCTGGGACGGCGACAAGAGCATCGAGGGCAAGCCCATGCCAGTTGTCGCGAGGCTCGAGTCGGATTCGGGCGAGGTGCTGGGCGAGGCCCATCTCGACGTGGCAGGCCGCGACTGGCGCCGTGTCGAGGCGACAATCACGGCCACAAAGACCGACGCCAACGCGAAGCTCGCCGTGCTGCTCACCCAGCGGGGCGGGCTGGCAATGGACATGATCTCGCTGTTCCCGCAGCACACATTCAAGGACCAGCCCAACGGCCTGCGGGCCGACCTCGCCCAGACCATCGCCGACCTCCACCCCGCCTTCATCCGCTTCCCGGGGGGCTGCCTCGTCCACGGCGACGGGCTCTACAACATGTACAACTGGAAGGACACGATCGGCCCGGTCGAGCAGCGCCGGGGCCAGAAGAACATCTGGGGCTATCACCAGTCGGTCGGGCTGGGCTACTACGAGTACTTCCAATTCTGCGAGGACATCGGCGCCAAGCCCGTGCCCATCGTCGCGGCGGGCGTGTGCTGCCAGAACGCGGGCCAGGTCGGCGGAATCGGGCAGCGGGGCCTTCCGATGGACGAGATGCCCGCCTACGTGCAGGACGTGCTCGACCTGATCGAGTGGGCCAATGGGCCCGCGAGTTCCGAGTGGGGCGCGAAGCGGGCCGCGGCGGGTCACCCCGAGCCGTTCGGGCTCGAGTACCTGGGTGTCGGCAACGAGGACGCGATCACGCCCGAGTTCGAAGAGCGCTTCAAGATGATCTACGAGGCGGTTGGCTCGGCCCACCCCGAGATCACCGTCATCGGCACCGTGGGTCCGGCGCCGCGGGGCGAGGACTTCGACAAGGGCTGGGCGATCGCCCGCGACCTCGCCGTCCCGATCGTCGACGAGCACTACTACGTCTCCCCCGAGTGGTTCTGGGACAACCTCCACCGCTACGACGGCTACGACCGCTCGGGCCCGCACGTCTACCTGGGCGAGTATGCCGCCCACGAGCGCGACCGCAGGCCGACGCTCCGCTGCACGCTCGCCGAGGCGGCCTATCTGACCAGCCTCGAGCGCAACGGCGACGTCGTCCGCATGTCGTCCTACGCCCCGCTGCTGGGCAAGGCGGGCCACACCCAGTGGAACCCCGACCTGATCTACTTCGACAACACAACCGTTGCGCCCACCGTCGACTACTACGGCCAGCAGCTCTTCAGCCGCAACGGGGGCGACCGGCTCCTGCCCGCCGACACCGAGGGCGACGCCAAGGCCTTCGCCTGCTCGGCCGTCCGCGACAGCGACTCGGGCGACGTGATCCTCAAGGTGGTCAACGCGCGTGCCGGCTCAAGGTCCGTCCGTATCGAGTTGAGCGACGCGTCTCGCTACCAATCCGACGCGAGCGTGACCGTGCTCGCGTCCGACGATCTCCTCGCAGTGAACACGCTCGAGGCACCCGATACCGTTGTGCCCCGGGCGTCATCGATCGGCGTCGCCGACACGATCGAGTATCAAGCCCCCGCCAACTCACTCAGCGTGATCCGCCTACATCCGAGATGATCCTCACGACGAGCGTCCGAAACACCACGTGAACGAGACCCGGGCGCAAGCCCGGGTGTTCTTCGCGTCGCGTGCTCTGGCCCAGCTTGGGCATGTGAACCGACCATGGCCAAGCGGCGCTTGACCATGGCACCCACCATCACCCCTGCTGCCCCAGTCCCCGCAAAAACCCCCGCACCTGATCCGCGACCACGTCGCACTCGAACAGGTTCTGATGCCCCGCACCCTCGAGGCGCACGAGTTCGCCCCCGCTCGCCGATGCGATCGCCTCGGCGTCCTCGATCGGGCACGTCTCGTCCGCCGAGCCGTGCAGCACGAGCGTGGGCACCCGCGGCGCCAGCGCCGCGAGGTCTTGCCACCTTGCCCGGATTCCCCGCCCGCTCACCAACCCGATCATCGCCATCGCCGCGGGCAGGTTGACAAGCACCGGGAACTCAGCCACTCGGAGCATGCGCCGCGCGGGCGTAATCCCTCGACGGTACGGCGCCTCGAGGATCAGCCCCTGTACCAACTCGGGCGACGCGTGCGCCGCTCGCAGGCAGACCTCCGCCCCGAGCGAGTGACCCAGCAGCACGACGGGCCGCCCGACCACGCCAACAAGCGCCAGCAGATCGTCGACTTCGCGCCCACCGAGCGAGCACACACCCCCCGTCTCGCCGTGCCCCGGCATGTCCCACAGCACGACGCGCGACGCCGCGGGCGCGAGCGCCGCCGCCCGCCCCAGCATCTCGATCCGCGAGCCCCCCCAGCCGTGCGTCGCGACGACGATCGGTCCCGCGTCGTCATCCCCCTCGATGTCCCACACGCCGAACTCGAGCCCCGCGCGCGAGAACGTCCACGCCGAGTACGCCCGGGGCCGGGCCAGCTCCGACGGCTCGCCCGGCAGCCCGCACGCCACCGCCCACGCGTACGTCCTCCGTCGCGGCCTGCGAAGCCGCCGATGGGTGACGACCGTCAGCGCGGCGAGGTAAACCACCAGCCCGACCGTGAGCAGGCCCGCAAGCCCCAGCCACGCCGCCTGATCGAGTAGATGCCGGGGTGTCATGCGGACCCCCGGACGATCCGGCCCAACGAGCCCGTAGCGCAAGCGAGGGGGCACCCAACGACCTTCCCTCGCTTGCGCTTCGGGCTCATCAGAAGCGTGCCGAACTCAGGTCGAATCACGATCACCCGGGAACTCGCGTAGTAGTTAGTCGAGAAAGGGTGAGCGTAGCGGCGCCGGCGGGGTCCGAGGGAAACCGGCGCCCGTGCATCGTCAGCACCACCGTGCAGCCACCCCAATCCCCAATCGCCAATCCCTGGTCCCTAGTCCCTAGTCCCTGATCCCCGATCCCCTCTTCATCCCCCCAGCAGGCCCATGATGTCGTTGAACGTCACCACCAGGAACACCGAGACGATCAGCAGCAGCCCCGCCGTCATCACCGCGTTCTGCACCGGGATCGGCACGGGCTTGCCCCTGATCTGCTCGTACAGCAGCATCAGGAACTGCCCCCCGTCCACGATCGGCAGCGGCAGGAAGTTCACCACCGCGAGGTTCACGCTGATCAGCCCCAGGAAGAACAGCATCCAGATCACGCCCCGCTCGGCCACCATCGTGCCGATGTGCGCGATCCCCACCGGCCCCTTGATGTTCTTCACCTCGAGCGACCCCTGCGTGAGCCGCAGGAACGTCACGTAGACGTTGAGCATCACGCGGTGCGTCTCGAGCACGCCCAGCCGCACGGCGTCGAGCGGCCCCTCGGCCTTCAACACGATCTGCTGGATCTCGAAGTAGGCCGAAGGAATCGGCGAGTGCCACCCCAGCGCCCCCAGCCGTTCGAGCGCCGCAGAATCGAGATTCCACGTCGCGTGCAGGGTCTTGTCCGCGTCCGTCTCGGCGAACGGGTAGCAGTAGGCGATGTCGATCGCCGCGTCGGCCGCGCCCGCCGCCCGCGCCTTCGCCGTCGCCTCGATCAGCGCCGCCCGGATGTCCGCGAAGTTTGACACGGGCCGGCCCGCGACCGCCGTGATCCGGGCCCCCGCCCGCGCGAACAACCCCGCCGCGGGCGACAGAACCGGCTCGGGCGATCCGAACGCCCTCAGCTCGCGAGGAGGCATCGCCAGCAGGGTGTCCGTCCGCAGCGTGTCATCGGGCACGAAGCCGACCCGCCCGTCCTTGGTCACCTTCGCGTTGATCTTGATGACCTTGCCATCGCGCCACACGACGAGGTCGATGCTCTCTCGACGGTGCGCCCGGATCTCATTGATCGCCGCCGCCCACGAAGGGAACTCGATCGACCCGATCCGCAGGAAAACGTCCCCGTGCTCGAGTCCTTGCGGCTCATCCCCCGAGTCGGCCACGCGGATCACCGGCACGAGCCCCAGCAGATGGTCGACCGGCAGCGACGACGCCTGCTCGCCGTTCACCTCGGCGAGTTCCATGTCCGGCTGGGGCCTCGCCTCGACCACCATGTGATCGCCGCCGCGTTCGACAGCCAGCGACAGCGGTCTGCCCCCCGACGCCTTGAAAGCGGCCTCGATCTCCAGCCCGTTGTCGACCGGCGCCCCGTCGACCTTTTCAACCCGATCTCCCGGCTCCAGCCCGCTCACCCCTACGCGGGCCAACTCGTCGCGGAGCAACCGCCGCGTCTTTTCGTCGGGCGGGTCGGCCAGCGTCGTCGACACCGGGGCCCCCACGCCGATGCTCAGCAGCCCCTGTTGCTCGTCCATCCTGGGCGTGATGGCGAATCGCAGGGGTTTTTCGACGCCGTCGCGTCTTACTTCAACGTCCAGGGGCCGACCCGCCTCCGCCATCGCCACCGCGAGCACAACCGACTCGAACCGCCTGGGCTTGTCCCCCCCGATCTCAAGGATGGTGTCGCCGGGCTTTAGCCCGACCTCGTCGCCGTTTGCGGCCTTCGCGATCGCCCCCGGCGAGTCGGGCTGCACCATCCCGACAACTGGGGGCGCGACCTTCAGCCCAGCCATGAACACGACCACGAACAGCACACCCGCGGTGATCAGGTTCATGACCACCCCGGCCGAGATCACGATCATCCGCTTCCAGATGGCAGTGTTCTGGTAGCTGTCCGGAGCCGCGCTCACCGCCCCCGGGTCGAGATCGTCCTGCCCCAGCATCTGGACGTAGCCGCCGAAGGGCAGGGCGCTCAGGCGATACTCCGTCGGGCTCGATGCGGCCCCGCGTCCCTCCTTGATGAGCTTCTCGTATTCGTCGGCGCTCGACCCTCGCCGCAGACCCACGCCCTTACGCCACGACCACACCGGCGGCCCGAACCCCACCGCGAAGACCAGCACGCGGATGCCCGCCCACCGGGCCGCGACGAAGTGCCCCAACTCGTGCAGGAAGACGATCAGCCCGAACCCGACGATGACCGCGAGCAGATCCGAGATGGTGCCGAGGATTCCGGGCAGTCCGAACATGTGGCCATCCTATTCCGATGCCCCCGCCGGGCCCCCCCGGGCCCCCGTACACGAAAAAACACCCGGAAACCGGGTGTTTGGTGTATCGGCCGGTGTGGGCTCGGGCCTCGCCCGATTTCACGCCGAGACGCGGGCGATCAATACTTCACGCCGCAGCCGTAGGGCTTGGTCTGCGCCGTGGTCACGGTCTCGCCCGCGAGGACCTCGGTCAGCGCCTTGTCGACGTAGTTCACGTGGTCGTCGCTGTCGCCGCGAGGATCGTTGTCGATCGCCCCGAAGTAGGCGATCGTCCCCGTCGAGTCGATGACCACCATTGTCGGGGTGTTCCGCGAGCCGTAGGCGTGCCCCACCTTGCCCGATTCATCGAGCAGGATCGGATCCTTGATCTTCCACTCCGCCGCGGCGGCCTTGTTGGTCTCGAGGCCTGCACCCTGCTTGCCGGGGGCGCCCGAGTTGATCCGCAGCCAGGCGACGTTCTGATCGCGGTACTTGTCCGCCAGCGCGTTCATCGTGTTGAACTTGGGGGCGTAGTGGTGCTTCACGAACGGGCAGCCCGGGTTGAACCACTCGAGCACCACAACCTTGCCCTGCGACGTCAGGTCGCTGAGCTTGTGCTCCTGCCCGTTCAGGTCGGCCAGCGTGAAGTCGGGCGCCTTCTCCCCGACCTTCACGCCCTCGGCGCGGTGGCCGTGCATGGGCTGGTCCATCTGCCCGGCGGCGACGGCGGTGATGAAACAGGCCGCCAGGGCGGCGAACGGTTTGCGGATCTTCAGGACGTGCATCGTGAATCCTCCGTGGATGTGCGGTACTGGCGGGGCCGGAAGCCCCAGGTCGATCAAGCGGATCGGCCCCGGATCACTCGCCCGGGGGCATGGTCTCGATGCGATACATCCGGGGGCGGGCCCCGGCGTCGAGAACGAGTTCAACGACGCCCGACACGGGATTGTTCCCGGGCGCCGGGCGCAGCCTCAGCACACCTCCTTCGCCGGCCCCGCTGTCCAGCAGGTCGTCGATGGTCCGGCTCTCTCCGTCCGGAGAGAAGGTGATCTCCTTGACCGGGCGCAACGCCCTCAAATCCAGCACGCCGTCCGCCCACCGGACCGAAAGGTCGGTTGCGCTTTTCGGCAGCGGAACCGGCAACCGGCGTCGGGCTGCGGCGATCCGCTCGGCCTCGACGCCCGGCGCGGGCGGCTCGCCCGGAACGAGCACCGGCAGGGTCAAGTCGGCGGTCCCATCTCCCAGCAGGCATCGATCACTGCACACCTGCCAGTCGGCGTTGATCGAGAAGTCCACCTCCCCTCCGGGCGTCGCGTCGGCGGGCACCCGCACCGGGATCAGGATCGTTGCCTGATCCTTCTCGTAGACGTGGTCAAGAATTCCCCCCGGAGAAACGTGCCGATGCGGGGCGGGCCAGAGCGCCTTCTCGGCCTCGTACCCCGCCGGCACCGAAAGGTCGAACTCGACCGCGAGCCCCGTGTCGTTCTGCCCGGGCCAGTAGACGTGCCAGCCCTCATCCAGATCGACGACCAGCGCCAGGGTGCTCGTCTCACCCGGCACGAGGCCCGTGCACTCGCTCACAAGCCGGATCCTGGCCGGCTGGTCATCCGCTCCTGTCGGGGCCGCCGGCGCCGGTAGGGCCACCCCGAGTAGTGCGAGCGCCGTGCTCCACGCTGTCATCGCCGTGATTCGCCCGCATCTTCCGGACACGCCCGCTCCTGATCACGCCGCGGCGTCGGTCCGGGGAAGGCCCCCGCCCCGGAAAGCCGCCCAAGCCGCCCGAACAACGCCTTTCCGGCTAATCTTATTGCATGGACAGCGCACGGCATCTGTGTCCCACAGCCCTCGTCGCGGCGATCGTGCTCGCCGCCGCGGGGTGCACGGGGACCCGCAACGTCAGCGATCGCGACATCGAGTCCATCGACCTCGAAGGCCTGATGGGTCTCATCGATCACCAGAACGAGGAGCCCGGCAAGCACCGGCTGCTGCTGCTCGACTCCCGCCCCGACGCCCGGTATGCGGGGGGGCATATCCCCAATGCCCGGCACCTCCAGACCTCGGACATCAACGCCGAACTGGGACGCGACCCGGCCATCGACGCGTACGACGACATCGTGGTCTACGCCGACAACCCGGGCAGCGCCTCGGCCAAGGCCCTCGCCAAGCTGATGATGTCGCTGCGCTACGACGGCATCCGCTGGTTCGCGGGGGGACTCGACACCTGGTCGAGCGCCGGTCTTCCGGTGGCCGGGTCGCCATGAGGCCAACGCGATGACGGCCGATCCCTTCGACACGCTGGGGCTCGAGCCCGCGTTCGGCTTGGCCGACGTGCAGATCGAGCAGGCCTATCTCGCGCGCATCGCGTCGGCCCACCCCGACCGCGATGCCGACGGCGCGGCTGCGGCGGCCGCGCTCAACGTCGCCCGCGCCGCGTTGCTTAGCCCCGAGCGGCGGGCCAACACGCTGCTCGCCCGCCTGGGCGGGCCCGGCCCCTCCGACGACAAGTCGCTGCCCGACGGGTTCCTGATGGAGATGATGACCGTCCGCGGCGAGATCGAGGAGGCGATCGCGGACGGCGGCGACGACGCACGAGGCGAATGGGAGGTCTGGGCTGACGAGCGGCGGGCGGGCTTCATCGAGCGCGTGGGCGCCTTATTCGCGCGCGCGCAGGCGGGTGAGACGCCGGCCCTCGCAAAGATCCGCACCGAACTCAACGCCTGGCGGTACATCGAGCGTCTGATCGAGCAGCTCGACCCCGATTATGATCCGGCCCGGGCCGACTTCGGGCCCTGAGGGCCGCAATGTCGGGCATCTTCCCCCTCATCCTGGTGCTCCCGGTGCTGATCGTGTTCTCCGCGATCGCGTCGGGGGCCGAGACGGCGCTCTTCCGCTTGAGCCACCGAGAGCGGGCCGAGCTGCGACGGGCCGCCCCCGCGGCCGGGGCCGCGGTCGAGAGCCTGCTGGGCGACGCCCGCCGGCTGCTGCTGTTCGTGCTGCTGATGAACATGGTGGTCAACGTCGCCTACTTCGTGGTGAGCTCCGTGCTCACGACGCGGGCGAGCAACGGGCTGATCGGGGCGGCGGTCGGGCTGGGCTCGGTGCTCGCGATCGTGCTGTTCGGCGAGATCCTCGCCAAGATCGTCGCGGGCTCGGCGCGGATGCGGTTCTGCGTGCTGCTCGCCCAGCCGCTGGCGGCGCTTCAGGTGCTGCTGGGCCCGGTGGTGGTGGGGGTCGACCGGCTGGTGCTCGCCCCCTTGATCCGGGTCATCCGCCCGCATCACGCCGACTTTCGGGCGCTCCACCCGGCCGAGCTCGACCGGCTCATCGAGACGGGCGGCAAAGCGGGCGTGCTCACCGAGAGCGAGCGGCGGCTGCTGGGTGAGGTGATCGAGCTCGGGCAAATCCGCGCCCGCGAGGCGATGCGGCCCCGCGATCGGATCGTCTGGCTCCCCGCCGACGCGACGGCTCAACAGATCATCAAATCCGCCACCGCAAACCGGCGGACGACGATCCTGCTCGTCGAGCAATCGCTCGACGGTGAGGTCGCGGGGTTCCTCCACGTCAAGCGCTACCTCGCGGCCCGTTGCGCCGCGGGGAGCGACCCCGACCCGCACGGGTTCGTCGATCCGCCGCTGTTCATTCCCGAGCAGACGCGCCTGGACGCGGCCCTCGACCGGATGAGAAGGCGATCGTGTGCGCAGGCGCTGTGCGTCGACGAGCACGGCGGGGTCGTCGGCCTGCTCGATTCGACCGACATCGTCGGCGAGCTGCTCGCCGGGATGGGCGATGAGAGGTCGGACGAGAAGCACACCGTCCGCCTCGTCGGGCTGGGTGTGTGGAGCGTGCCCGCCCGGCTCGCGGCCCGGGACTGGGCGCAGTACTTCAGCGTCCGCGATCCCGAGTTCGACGCCGCCCTCGCGAGGGCGTCGACGATCGGGGGCATCGTGATCGACCGGCTGGGCCGGCTGCCCAAGGTGGGCGACAGCGTCGAGATCGGGTCGCTGCGCGTGCGCGTCGAGTCGGTTACGGGTCGGCGGATCGACGGGCTGCTCGTCGAATTGCTCGACGAGAGGCCACCCGAAGCCGGCGAAAACCAGCCCGAGGAGGATGGCGCGTGACCACGCTCGAAGCCATCCTCTGGAGCCTGCTCGCCCTGGCCGGTCTGCTGGGATCGGCGTTTTGGAGCGGAACCGAGACCGGGTTCTACTGCCTCAGCCGCGTGCGCCTGGACATCCGCCTGAGCAATCCGCACGACCGGGCGGCCCGGCGTGTGCGGGCCGAGCTGTCGGACACGAGCCGGCTGCTGACCACCGTGCTGCTGGGCACCAACGTGAGCAGCTACGTCGGCACGCTGGGTCTGACGGCGCTGCTCGAGAGCACGGGGCTGTCGGCCGGCGCGATGGTCGTGCTCCAGGTGCTGGTGCTCACGCCGTTGCTGCTGGTGCTCGGCGAGAGCCTGCCCAAGGAGGTGTTCCGGCTGAACGCGGACACGCTCGCGTACCGTGTCGCGCCGATCCTGACGCTGGGCCGATGGATCGCGACGGCGACGCTCGTGCTGCCCGTGCTCTCGTTCATCGCCAACGCCGTCACGCGGATGGTGGGGGGGGCATCCTCGCCGCTCGAGGGGGGCGGGAGGAATCGCCTGCTCCACCTGCTCGAGGAATCGGCCCACTCCGGGGCGATCAGCGGTGTGCAGGGGGCGCTCGCCGAGCGGGCGCTCGCGTTCGAGCGATCGGTCGTCCGTGACGTCATGACGCCCTGGGCGAAGGTCGACAAGGCGAGTGTTGAGACTGGCCGGACACGGGCTGTCGAGGTGGCGATGCGCAGCGGGCGGAGCTGGATCCCCCTGACCGATCGGCGGGGGCGCGTCGTGGGGGTGGTGCACGCCCTCGACCTGCTGGCCGGCGAGACCGAACCGTGGGACGCCGCCATCGAGCCCGCCCGGTTGTCACCGGCCGACCCGGTGCGGCGGGCCGTGGGGAGGCTGGCCGAGGCGGGGCCGGGCGTGGCCATCGTCGAGGACAAGGGCGTGCCGATCGGGCTCGTCGCCGATCATGACCTCGTGCGACCGCTGGTCGGCGGGCACGCGAGCTGACGGGAATAGCCTGGTGCCCTGGTCGGTTGGCACCGAACAGGATGGCACGGTCGTGGCGTGTCACCGTCGCTGCGGCTCCAACGACGGGAGGAATCGGAATGAAGAACGTCATCGCGATTGCGCTGGCCGTGCTGGTCGGCTTCGCGGTTGTGTCCTACTTCCGGGGCTCGGCGGCCCAGGCACCGACTCCGGCCGTGTTCGCGAAGGGCACGACGCTCTCGAAGGCGATCGATGAGAGCAGGAAGTCGGGCAAGCCCGTGTACGCGGTGGTGACCGCGTCGTGGTGCTCGTGGTGCCAGAAGCTCAAGGGGGAGGCGCTGGCTGATCCCACCGTCGCCGCCTGGATCGAGGCGAACACGATCCCGGTGATGATCGACGCGGACGCGCAGCGGGACGACGCGATCAAGCTCGGCGCCAACGGCCTGCCGGCTTCGTTCATCCTCAAGGACGGCAAGGTCGTCGCGTCGCACGAGGGGTACATGCCGACGAAGGACTACCTCGCTTTTCTGAAGAGCGGCGTGCCCGAGGGCTGAACGCTCCCCGTCGTCTTGCTCGTCTGTGGAATGCGGCAGGAGCCCGGAGCGCGAGCGACGGGCCCGAGCGCGTGTGTGCCTACCGATGCCCTTGGATTCCGGCCCCGTCGCTTGCGCTCCGGGCTTCTTCTTGGTGTGCGCTCACGCCAGCGGGTTGATAAACAGGCCCGTCGCGAGCTTGGGGAAGAAGAACGTCGACTTCTGGGGCATCAGCTCGTTGGCGTGGCTCACGTCGCGCACCGCGTCCATCGGGGTGGGCCGCACGATGACCGCGAGCTGGGCGAAGCCCGAGCCCCCGCCCGCGCCGGTCTCTGCTCCGCGCCCGATCTCGATCACTTCCTTGATCGAGTGGGGGAAGGCCCAGGTGACCGCCTCACCGTCGTTGAGCTGGGGCTCGCAGATCTCCTCGACGATCAGGTGCTGGACGATCGCGACGTCGAGCGTGCGCCACGCCCTGGGTTTTTCGGGGAAGCGGTCCTCGAGCGGGTCGGGCGTCGCGGGATACCCGCAGAAGCACAGGCCCGTCGCGAAGTCCATGATCCCCACAACGTTCTCGATGCCCTTGGCGGCGAAGTGGGCGATCTCGCGGTCGAACTTCTCCGGGTCGTTGTCACAGGGCTCGATGTCGAGGATGCCCTCCGCGGCCTTCTGGAACGCATCGATCGAGTAGCCCGACATGCCTCCCAGCACGCGGTGGGTGGGCCCGATGTAGAGCCCGGGGTCGGACATGCTCACGAGCACGAACATCGTGCGGCGGGCGGGGTGGTCGGCGGGAACGGCGCCCTTTTCCTCGAGCGCCGCGAGGTAGTTGAGCGCGGTGTTATAGCGGTGGTGCCCGTCGGCGATGAAGATGTCCTCGCCCGCCAGCGCGTCCCGGTAGGCGTTGATCGTCGCGTCGTCCTCGACGGTCCACACCTCGTGCGTGACGCCGTCGCCCAGGTCGGCGGTCATGTCGGGATCACGCGAATCGCAGACCTTGCGGACCACCGCCGTCGCGTGGCCGTGGTCGTCGGGGTGCAGCCCGAAGATGGGGCTGAGCTGGGTCGCGGTGGCTTCCATCAGCGCCTTGCGGTCGGCCTTGGGGCCCGAGAACGTCTGCTCGTGGGGCAGCACGCCGCCCCCTTCACGCGGGCCGAACGGGACGGCCTCGACGGTGCAGGCGACGCCCGTGCGCTGGTATTCCTTGCCGTCGATCATGAACGTCTGGCGGTAGACGAAGATCGCGGGTTTCTCGCGACGGCAGAGCATTCCGCCGGCGAGCATCTGCTCCAGCCGCTGGGCGGCCTCTTCGTAAGCCTTCTGGGGCCCCAACTCCTTGGGGGGCACGTGAGGGAGGTCGATCGACACGACGTTGGCGGCGTCCTTGGCGAGCAGGGCGGCCTTCTGGGCGGCGCTGAGCACGTCGTAGGGCGGCGCAACCAGGGCGCTCACGTCACCCCGGCCGTTGTTGTACTGCACCGCGCGGAACGGGTAGATCGCCGGCATGGTCGGTCCTTTCTCGGAGCGTGGAGAAGGAGGTCCCCTCGAGTCCGCCCGGATCATAGGGGCCCGGGCCGATTCGCTCGTGTCGGGGCGGCCCCGGGCGGCCCCGGGGCTGGGTCCCGATCGGAGCGCCGCGGGACGAGATTTTGTCCGCCTGACCGATACGATTGTTTGGGAATCTCTCGAAAGGACGTGTATGTCGCAGGCGGTTGCTCAGGCGCGGACGGTCGGCTCGTCTCTGTTCTCAAGCGACGCGGTCAAGAAGGCCGTCGACACGATTGTCGACGAGGTCGCCGCCGCCTCGGCGAAGCTCACGGGCGTCCGGGGCCCGATCGAGGGGCTCGAACAGCCCTACGAGGACTCCCTCAAGAAGCTGGGTGAGCAGCGGGGCCGCCCGCTCTACTACCCCTATGTCGGCTCCGGCGCGGGCAACGGGTTCTATGTCGAACTGGCCGACGGGTCGGTGAAGATCGACATGGTGGGCGGCATCGGCTACACGCCGCTCGGGCACGCCCATCCCGAGCTGATCCGCGCGGCCGTCACCGCGTCGATGGAGGACAACCTCAAGCACGGGCATCTTCAGGCGACCGGGGCGCTCTTCGAGTTCTCCGACAAGCTGCTGACCCTCGCGCAGCGCAAGAGCAAGTTGGCCCACATCTTCGTCTCGGCGGGCGGGGCGCTCGCCAACGAGAATGCGATCAAGATCTGCTACCAGAAGCACGCGCCCGCGTCGCGCGTCATCGCGTTCAGCCACTGCTTCATGGGGCGGACGGTGACGATGGCCCAGATCGGCGACGCGGCGGGCAACCGCCAGGGCGTTCCGCTCTCGACGCAGGTCGACTACATGGATTTCTGGAACGCCGCCGAGGCCGACCGCGTCGGCCAGCAGGCGCACATCGACGCCGCCTGCCGCAAGCTCCAGGAGTACATCGACCGCTACCCGCGCCAGCACGCGTGCTTCATCTTCGAGCTGGTGCAGGGCGAGGGCGGGTTCGTGACCGCGCCGCGCGAGTACTTCGTCGCCCTGATGGAGCTGTGCAGGAAGAACTCGATCGCGGTCTGGGCCGACGAGATCCAGAGTTTCAACCGCACGACGGAGCTGTTCGCCTTCGAGATGCTCGACCTGGGCGAATACATCGACGTGCTGACCGTGGGCAAGGCGACCCAGGCGTGCGCCACGCTCTACACCGCCGACTACAACCCCAAGCCCAGCCTGCTCAGCGGCACGTTCACCGGCGCCACCCCCGAGTTCGCCGTCGGCAAGCGCGTGCTCGAGATCCTCGAAGCCTCCGACCTCTACGGCCCGGGCGGCATGGCCGCGAAGCACCACAAGGCCTTCCGCGACCAGGTCGGGGCCCTCAAGGCGAAGCACCGCGATTGGTTCCCCGATCTGCCCTGCGGCATCGCGGGCGGCGTGGGCGGGATGATGCGATTCACCCCCTTCGGCGGCGATAAGGAGAAGGTGGGCAAGGCGACCAAGGTGCTGTTCGAGGAAGGGCTGGTCACGTTCTACAACGGGCACGGGCCCTACCACATCCGCTTCCTTCCGCCGCTCGCGGTGATGTCGCTGGAGGACTGGCCTACGGTGTTCGAGGTCGTCGAACGGGGGTTGGCGAGAGTGGCGGCGGGGTGAGCGAAGGCTCCGTCTGAATCCGTGATGTCAGTTTGAGCCGGACGGGCCGTGTGATGTCATCCGATCCGGAAACCCGGGCTGTCGCGAGCACGCCGAACAGGCGAGCGCGATCCCGGCGTCGCCTCCGTGACCTGCCCCGCAAGAAGCGCATCCTCTTCATCGCGATCCTGGCCGCGTTCCCGCTGTTCGTCCTGGGATTCATCGAGGGCACGCTGCGGCTCGCCGGCTTCGGGGGCTATCCGCCCACGTTCGTCGAAGCCGGCACGCTCGACGACGGGTCGACCCTGGTCTTCAGCAGCGAGCTGGGGCCGGCGTCCTACTTCTTCTCGGGCCGCTCCCAGGGCCTGGCGATGGACCCGTCTCCGCTGGTGATGCCCAAGCCCGAGGGCACGTTCCGCGTAATGTGGGTCGGTGGATCGGCGGCGAAAGGGATCCCGCAGCCCAGGCCTCTGCGGGCGGCTTCGTTCTTCCGCGAGATGCTGGGCGACGCTTGGCCCGACAAGCATGTCGAGGTGGTCAACCTCGCCACGCCCGGCATCGCGTCCTATCCGGTGCTCGGGGTGATGACCGAGGCGCTCGACTACGAGCCCGACCTCGTCGTCGCCTACCTCGGCAACAACGAGTTCTTCGGCGCGTTCGGGGTCGCATCACTCCACACCGCCGGACGCTCGCCCGCGATCATCCGGCTGACCCGCGCCACGCGCGGCACCGCGATCGCCCAGGCGATGGAACGCGTGCTGGTCGGCCGGCACACCGTCGACGCGAGATCGCTCATGGAGGCGATGGTCAACGATGCGAGGATCGCACCCGACGACCCGCTCCGCGACGATGCGGCCCGCAATCTCGAGACCTTTGTCGGCGACATGATCGATCGCTGCCTCGACCGCGGCGTGCCGATCATCGTCTGTCCGCCCGTGGCGAACGAGGCGGGGATGTTCCCGCTCGCCGAGCCGGATCTGTCGATGCTCACCGAGGCCGACCGCGAAGCGGTGAACGTGCATCTCGCCGCCGTCCGGGCCACGGCCGACCAGGCCGTCCGCGAGCAGGAGGCTCGGGCGGCGCTCGCGATCGCGCCGCACCACGCGACGGCCCACCACCTGCTCGGCCGGGCGCTGCGGGCGCAGGGCCGCGCCGACGAGGCCAACGACGCCTTCCATCGCGCCGTCGACCTCGATCCGATGCCCTGGCGCCCGCCGACCGAATCGGTCGACGCCGTCCGTCGGGCGGCCGACTCGCGTGGCGTGCCGGTCGCGGACCTCCACGAGGCGTTCCACGACGCCTCCGACGACGGCTGCTTCGGGTGGGATCTCGTCAGCGACCACGTTCACCCGAGCCTACGCGGGCAGGCGCTGGTGGCGAGGACGGTTCTCGGGGCGATGACGCGGCTGGCCGGCGACCAGCGGGTGTCACCCGAATCGATCGCCGCACTGCCCGGCTGGGAGTCGTATGCCGATCGCCTCGGACGGAATGAGTACGCCCGCTTCGCGGTCGCCCATTCGATGACGCTGCTCGGCTCGATCGGGTTCTTCCACGACACCAACCCGAACATGACTTCGCGGTACAAGGACATCTGCCGCCACATCCTGGCGGCCGAACCACCCGCCATCCGGCGCACGACGCTCGCGTGGACCGACCCGAAGAAGAATCTCGTCGACCGGTTTCCGATCACGGGCATGATCGCCGAGACGCTCTACGGCCTGGGCCGGCCCGCGGACGCGGAGCCCCAGTTTCATTTCGCCGCCGAGTGCTCCGACCGGTACGGCTCCCGCCGCGTGGCGTTCCTCTACTACGAGCTGCTGATGCGGCGGATGGCGCGTGGCGTGCTCGACGTGCCCTCGATTCGCCGCGCCAGGGCCGCGATCAGCGAAGGCCGATTCCTGTTCCGAGACGGCCCGACCGACTCCGGCCGCGCCGAGCGTTATGTGGGGCAATTGCACCAGCTCCTGGGCGAAAACGCCGAGGCGATCCCGCTGCTCGAGCACGCGGCCGCGTGCACGGACCCGAGTCTCAAGCCGGTGGTCGATCGGGCGCTGGTCGAGGCGTATCTCGCGACCGGCCGGGCCGACGCTGCTCGGCGTGTGATCGAGATGGGTCTCGCCGGCCCGCAGGCCCCGGCCTACCGCGACATGCCGGGTACGGTGGGCCCATAACGGCCTCGGTTGGCGGCCGGACACTCTCCGTTCGTGAATCCACGGGCGGATGGACGCTCCCCTCTGGAATCGGTGACGTCTTTGTGGGAGAATGGCGCTTCGCACGATCTGCGGAGGAGAGTCATGAACAAGCAAGGTGTGGCCGCGGTGCTGTGTCTGTCCGGTGTTTCGGTTGCAACCGGAGCCGGGCCGATCTTGATCTCGAGCTTCGACCCGAGCCTGGGTGGTTCGATCAACTCGATCGGCTATGACCAGACGACGAACCAGCTGTACATCCACTACGAGTACTCCTCGGACTATCACGTCTACACCACCGACGGGACGTACCTGCGATCGATCCCCAAGCCCTACGCCGGCGGCAACGACGACGACATCGAGTTCCTCCACGAGCAGGCCCTCATCACCGGCGGGCTGAGCGCCCCGCCCGGCACGCTGATCTCGATCGAGAATGACTCCAGCCCGCCCCGCGTCTACGCGGTCAACCCGATCGACGGCACGGTCATGGCCATGCAGCCGTTCGGTGGCGTGGCCGGGGGATGGGTCGGCGGCGCCCAGCAAGCCGGCTCGATCTTTTACGCGGTGAGCTGGACCCGGGACACGGTCCAGCGCATCGACGTCTCAAGCGGCGTGGTTCTCGCTGAATTCGATGTCGTGCCCGCGGGAGCCTCGGCGTTCGACGTCTTCTACGGCGATCTCGACATCCTCGCCGCCGACGGCAAGATCTATCTCGTCAGCTCGAGCCAGGACGTCATCCGCGTGCTGCGCACCGACGGATCATGGGCCGGCGACTTCGACGTCGAGGCGCTCGGCATCTCGGGCATGTCCGGTCTCGCGTTCGACGACGCCCGGCACGAGGCGTGGATCAGCTCGACGAACGGGACCATCTACCGTCTCGGCGGCTTCCCCCTGGAAGGCTGCGGCATCGCCGACCTCGCGCCCCCGTTCGGCCTGCTCGACCTGACCGACGTAACGACCTTCATCACCGCGTTCATCGCGGGTGAACCCGCCGCCGACCTGGCCGAGCCGTACGGGCTCTACGACCTCCAGGACGTGCTCGCCTTCATCGCCGCGTTCACCGCGGGGTGCTCCTGATCGCGCGGGCCTCCCGGGCCGCGACCCCTACTCCGGGGACAAGCCGGCGCCGCGCGCGTAATCGACAGATCCCGCCGGAGCCGGGCTCGACATCCGTGCGCACGGGGTCGCGATCGGGCCGACCTACCCTCCCGCCATGTACGTGATCCGCCGGGCGATCATCGAGGATGTCTCCACGCTGCTGAAGCTGGCGAAGATGGTCCACTTCATCAACCTGCCACCGGACAAGGACATCATCGCGCAGAAGATCGCCCACTCGCGGAACAGCTTCCTCAAGATCGCCGACGCGAAGGCGAAACCCGAGCCCGAGCCCATGCCGAGGACGCTCGCCGGCCTCGGTGTCGAGCCGAGCCGGGTCCAGGGGCTGGGCTTCTCGAAAGTGCACACCGACCTCTACATGTTCGTCCTCGAGGACGGCGAGACCGGCAACGTGCTGGGCACGAGCCAGACGCTGGCCCACATGGGCGGGCCCGGCAACCCGAACTACTCGTTCAAGCTCGATCGGCGCCAATTCTTCAGCGAGAGCCTCCAGACCGGCACCACCCAGATCGTCGCCAAGCTTCACGGCGACGAGAGCGGGCCCAGCGAGATCGGGGGGCTGATCCTCCAGCCGAGTTTCCGGGGTCATCCGAAGAAGCTGGGGTTCTTCCTCTCCGTGATCCGCTTTCACTTCATGGGGCTCCACCGCCACCTGTTTGCCGACCGCGTGCTGGCCGAGATGATGGCGCCGATCACGTCGGACGCGCACAATCTGCTGTGGGACTACCTGGGCCGGCGGTTCATCCCGCTGAGCTACGACGAGGCCGACCGGTTCTGCCAGTACAGCCGCGAGTTCATCGCCTCGATGCTGCCGCGCGAGGAGCTCTACCTTTCGCTGCTCCCCCCGGCGGCCCGGGCGGTGATCGGTGAGGTGGGCCCCGAGACTCAGCCCGCCCGGCGGATGCTCGAGAAGATGGGCTTTGCCTACCACGGCTTCATCGACCCCTTCGACGGCGGGCCCCACCTCACGGCAAACACCGACGAGATCCCGCTCGCGCGTGACACGCGTTGGGCCGAGCTGGGAGAGGCGGTGAACGAGTCGGCCTGCGACCGGTTCGGCATCGTGAGCGTGATGAAGGGCGGGGGCGAGTTCTACGCGGTGCACGAGCCGTTCGCGGTCGATGCGGACGGGCCGGTGTGCCTCGCGAGCGAAGCGACCGCGGCACTTCGGGTGGCACCGGGGTCGCGCGTCGGCGTGACGGCGACGGACGGGAAAGGGCCCATCGAGGGCCCGCGTGACACGGTCGCGATCTGACCGAATCCGATGGCGCGCCGCGCCCGGGCTTGTTGCCCTGCTCCTGAAGGGCCCGCGTCACACGTTCTGCTCAACCTCCACAGGCCCGAGCGCCTCGAGGTGGTCCTTCAGATCCCGCCTCAGGATCTTCCCGGTCGGATTGCGGGGAAGCGCGTCGAGCCGGATAACCCGCTTGGGCGCCTTATACCCCGCGAGATGCTCGCGACAGAATGAGATCAGTGTCCGCTCGTCGAACGCATCCGGGTCGACACCCTCCTCGAGCTCAACGAACGCGACCGGCACCTCACCCCGCGTCGGGTCGTGCTGCCCGATCACCCCCGAGGCGTGGACGATCTCGTGCCGGTCGAGCACCTCCTCGATCTCGCGGGGAAACACGTTCTCGCCCCCGATGATCATCATTTCCTTGATCCGCCCCGTGATATAGAGATAGCCCTCCTCGTCGACCCGTCCGAGGTCGCCCGTTCGGTAGAACCCCTGTTCATCGAACGCCTCCGCTGTCTTGTCCGGCAGGTGCAGGTAGCCCGTCATTCTGTTGGGCCCATCGAGGCGGATCTCGCCCGGCTCGCCCGCCGGCTGGTCGGCCCCCGTCTCGGGGCTCACGATCCGCTGGACCACGCCCGGCACGGGCTGGCCCACCGAGTGCGGTTTCGTTCGACCCGGCACGGCGCAGTGCGTCGCGGGCGACATCTCGGTCATGCCGTACCCCTCGGTGATCGGCTTGCCGTACCGCTCGGAGAACTTCTGCTGCACCGCATCGGGCAGGGCTTCCGATCCGGAGACGATGAGGCGGAGTGACTCGAAGTGCTCGGGCGTACCGCTCTTGAGCGACGCGATCGCGTTGAACATCGACGGGATGCCGACCAGCACCGTCGCCCGCTCCTTCTTGACCAGCTCGATCAGCCGCTTGGGCATGAATCGCGCCGTGTAGACGACCGGCACGCCGTGGCTCAGGGGCGTGAGCGTGAGTTGCGTGAGCCCGTAGCAATGGAATTGGGGGAGCACGCCCAGCATGATGTCGCCCCGGGGCGAGAGGCCCAGGTGCTTGACGCCCTGGCGCACGTTGGCCTTCAGCGCCCGGTGGCTGAGCATCACCCCCTTGGGCTTGCCCGACGTGCCCGAGGTGTAGACCACCGCGGCGATCTCCTCGTCGCCGGGCCGGGCGGGCCAGGTGGGGGCCGGCACGCCCGCCATGTCGATGTCCTCGACCAGCCGCAGGTTCTTGATCCTGGGAGGCGAGCCCAGGTGCTCGAGCATGGGCTGGACGGTGAAGATCGTGTCGATGCCCGAGTCGTCGACGACGTACTGGAGTTCGTCGGGCTTGAGCAGGTAGTTCAGCGGCACGATCGTCCGCCCCGTCATCCACGCCCCGATCGCTGCGATTGGGAACACCCCGCTCGTGGGCAGCAGCAGGCCCACGCTCGGCGATCCGCACGTCCGCTCGACCGTCTCGGCGACGTGGGCCGCCGCGACGAGAACCTCGATCGCCCGGTACGCCCGGGTGTCGTCGGTGATCACCCGCCGGAGGGGGTTCGCCATCAATCGCCTGAGGATCGGCCAGTGGATCGCCATTCGGGGTGGATTCCCTTCGTTCGGGTCCCGTTTTGCCCGCAACCCGCGGCGGCGGCGGGGGTATCGTCTCATAGCGGGCTCGCGAACCGGGAGGGCTGCCGTGCGCCACACCATCTCAACGGTGATATCAACCGCAGTCATGATACTGGCGACAGCCGCCGGGGCGGCATCCGCGCAGGGGACGATCGACGGGACGGGCCAGGCGCTTTCGCACGCCAGCACGCCGATCGGTCACGGCACGCGCGTGGCCGTGCTGCCCAACGACCCGTTGATGGACCCCGAAAGCCCCGAGGCGAGGGCCTACGCGGCGCTGAGGCGAGAGCAGAAGGCGATCGAACGCGAGCTCAATTCCATCCGCGTCCGCCACTTCGGCACGCTGCGGAACGTCGAGCGCCGCCAGATAGGCCTGATGAAGATCCGACACTTCACCAGCGCCGCGGCCCTGGTCGTGATGACCGAAGCGTTCGACGACGAGCAGCCCGATGTCCGCGAGGCGGTGCTCGACCACTTTGCCTCGCTCGCCAACGCCGACGGCGACGCGGCGCTCGCGTGGGAGGGCGTGCACGGCGAGGACGAGTGGTATCGCGAGCGGGCGCGCGAGCTGCTCGTTGATCGCATGGCGCGGATGGAGAAATCACAGGAAAGCGGCGCTGCGGCGGAAGGGGAGAACGCCGCGTCTGACGCTGCGGCCGGCGAGGACAATGAGGAAGTCGTGTCCGCTCGCATCCGCGGCATCATTGCCGGCGCGTTGAGCCAGGACGACGACAACGCCGCGGTGGCCGCGGGCCGGCTTGCTCACATGCTCAGGCTCTACGAGTTCATCCCGATGATGGCCACGGCCCAGGTCGCCAGGCCCGCCGGCGGTCAGGACCGCACGGGCGATCTCGCCTGGATCATGATCGGGCGGCAGCAGACCTTTGTGGCCGACCTCGTGCCCGTGGTCAGCAACGCCGCGGTGGGGCTCGACCCGCAGATCGGCGTGGTGAGCGACGGGGTGATGCTCCGCGTGCACGACGCGGTGGTGACGGTCTACCGCACGGACCTCTATCGCGAACTCGTCGCGATGACGAGCGACGCCTGGGGGCGGCCCACCGACGCGCTGGGCTACAACCCCGACGCGTGGGGGGAGTGGTACACGAAGGAGTTCGTGCCGTTCCTCACGGCGAAAGCGGACGCGACCGAAACCGCACCGGTCGACGATTGATCGGTCCCAAACGAGCCTGAAGCGCCAGCGAAGGACACGGTATCCCGCGGGCGCCACTGCTCGCCGTCCTCGGCGCCGCGGTGATCCAGGCAGACCGTCGCACGCCTCACACCGGCACGACTGCGCCGGGGACGGCGAGTCGTGGCACCCGGCCCGAACGTCACGGACCAACGCGCCGGGCTCCGCGCTGCCCATCGCCATAGAGTTGGCCGATGACACCGCCCAAGAAATCCGCCGGGTCCAAGTCACTCGAGGTTGTCGAGCCCATCGGCAGCCGGGTCCTGATCCGCAAGGACGAGGACCGCAAGCAGACCAAGACGGGCCTGCACCTGCCCGACAAGATCGAGATCCCCACGCTCACAGGGCGGATCGTCGCCATCAGCGCCCAGGTCGCCAAGGACGACGATTACCCGATCAAGCAGTACGATCGCGTGCTGTTCAACCCCAAGCACGGCGTGCCGGTCGACTTCGAGGGCGACAACCGGCTCTATGTCATCCCCGTTGAGGACGTCGTCGCGGTCTTCCGCCGCGAGGCGGGTGAGTAGACCTCACCCGTCCGGGATCACGATCCGCGTCATGTACGCGAACAGCTTCTCCTTCCGCTCGTCGTCCAGCAGGCGGTAGATCTTCATGTTCGTCTCGCGCCGCTGCTCGGGTGTCGCGCTGAGGCGGGTCGCCCTGATGTGCTCGAGCACGATCTCGCGGATCTCGGCTCGTTGCTCGTCGGTCGGTTGCACGGCGTCGTAGACCCCGTCGAGCGCGTCCTTGTAACGCTTGAGCGAGTAGTTGTACGCCTCGCGCACCTCGCGCTCGAAGAGACCGAAGGCCAGGCGGTGCTCGACGCGCTCGCGGGCGGCGGGATCGCCCCGGGCCTTGTCGTTCTTCCGAAGCTCCCAATCGATCCACGCCTCCCAGTACTCGTCGACCAGCCGCTTGAGCTGCCCGCGCTGCTCGGCGTCGAGCACGCCTTCGAGGGGCTTGGCCAGCGGGTCGCGGGGCGTGCCTTCGTCGATCTCGCCCCACATCTCGCCCAGCCGCTCGCGGGCCCTGTCCTGCTGGCCCGCCGTGATCATGTCGGTCATTTCTTTGACGTCGTCGATGTGGTCGACCAGCGCCATCGCGATGTCGGCGCCGCGCTGATCGACGATCTCGCGGGCCTTGGCGCGCGAGGCCTCGTCGAGGTCTAGCTCCTGCAACGCCGCCGCCTCGGGGCGGACGCGCAGCGGCTCGAACCGCCCGGTCATGGTCTTGCTCACCAGCGAATGTGTCGCGTGGTCCGGCACGTCGGGCCCGCGCAGCGGGTCGGGATTGTCAGGCTGGGCGGCGAAGGAGAAGGTAACGAGCAGCGAAACAACAACCGTGGTCAGGTGTGCCATTCCACCAGCATACATCCGAGGGCCCCGGCGCCCACGGAATTCCGGCGCACATCAAGCCGGCAACGACAAGAGCCCTGAGCGTCAGCGATGGGCCGAACAACCAAGGGCGTGCGGATCGTCCTGCTCTTCGGCCCATCGCTGACGCTCAGGGCTCCTTGCCAGCTCGCGATCAGCGCCCCGATTGGCGCAATCATCCCCGATACAAACCTCGCTCCGTGATGTACGCCGCGACGCGCTCGGCGAGAAGATCACCCACGTTTTCGCCCCGAGCCAGCGCTGCCCGTACGTCCGTTGACGCCGCGGGCAGCGTGTCGGCGAACACCACCCGCTCCATCCACGGGCCGAGTTCCATCCCGGTCATCTGAAGCTGCCGGCGGAACACCTCGCGATTCGGCACCGGGTCGCGCAGCAGCACCGCGGGCTGGGCCAGCGCGAGAATCGTCTCGTGCGCCCGCCAACTCGCGAACGACAACGCCTGGTCGGCCCCAATCAGGAACCGCAACGCCGTCGACTCACCCGCGACGCACACCGCCCGGGCCAGCGTGTCCACCCAGTAGCTGGGCTCACTCGGTCGCCTCGCAGCCCGGTCGATCTCGTCCGTCCACACAGCGCACCGCGGGGTGTCCGCCGTCGCGAGCTTCAGCATCGCCGCCCGGTCGGCGTCCGAGGCGACAGGGCCCTCGCGCTTGAACGGGCTCCGGGCCGCGGGGACGTAGACCAGCCAACCGGCCTCCCCCAGCAACTTGTCGCGGGCCCGGGCCGCGAGCTCGACATGGGCGCGGTGTGGCGGGTCGAACGTCCCACCGAACAGCAGCACCGGCGCCGCCACCGGCGCGGGCCACGCGGTCGGCACGGGCTCGAACACGCCGTCCTCGAACTCGATATCGCGGATGAGGCGGACCATCGCGGGCATCCTAAGGGCCCCGCTCCGAAGTTCGCCCGGCGGGGTGGAGAAGGCCCCCCCGGGCCCTACAATGGGCCCGCCGCCGGCCTCCCGGCACAGGCCCCATCGTCTAGCCAGGTCCAGGACACCAGGTTTTCATCCTGGTAACGCGGGTTCGAATCCCGCTGGGGTCATCTTCTGCCCAAGTCCGATCCGCTCACGTCGACGTGCGGTCGACCACGCGGTACGCCTCGCGCTCGCCCCGCCCCCGCAGCGGGTAGTCCTTGCGGAGCGGGTGGGCCGGGAAGTCATTCCAGGTCAGGATCCGTCGCAGGTCCGGGTGGTGGCGGAAGCGGACGCCGAACATGTCGAACACCTCGCGCTCGGGCCACTCGCAGCCGGGCCAGAGGTCGCACGCAGAATCGATGTAGAGCGCGGGGTCGTCGGCCGTGCCGTCGGTCGGCAGCGACGGGGTAAGAAAGGTCTTGACGAACAGCCGGTTGTCGTGCTCGTGCGAGATCAGGTTGTACACCACCGCGAACCGGCCCGGCATCTCGGCGGGGTAGTTCAGGTAGTCGATCCCCACGACGTCGGTGCAGATCTCGTATGCGGCGTCCGCGTTCGTCTTGAGGAACGCGAGTACCGCGTGCAAATCACCCGGCTCGACGATCAGGGTCGACTCACCCCGGAACTCGGTCGCCCTCAGCCGCTTGTTCGGGAAGGCGTGCTTGACGAGGGCGAACGCGGGATGGTCGGGCTTGGTCTGGCTCGGCATGCGGCAACTGTATGCGGCTGATGACCCGCGATTCGGGACCGTTTGGTTGGACGCTCAGGCCATCCCGAGGGCCGTCCCATCCCCATTCAGCACCGCCACAGGCGCCCATGCCGCGACTCTCCGGGCAAGTTCGACCAGCACCCCGGGCTCGATCTGACCCTCGCCGATCGGACACCGGTCGTGCCCGTCGGTGTTGGCCACCAGCACCGCGCGCACGAGCCCCGACGATTCCAGCGGTTCGACGATCCGGGCGAAATGGTCCTCGGCGTCCGGGATCATCGACGCGGTCAGCAAGACCGCGGGCTCGAGCAGCACACCTGAGCCGCACGCAACCGCCCTGGACGCGAGCGCCCGCAGCCCCGGCACGTCGCCGATCACATCCCCCGCGTGGGGGTGCAGCCAGAGCCTCACGCCCCGGCTCTCGGCCTCCCCGGCCAGTTCATGCCAGGCCTCCTCGAATCGCGTGCGGCCCTCGTCCGACCAGGTCCGGCGGGAGGCATCGACGCGGTCAGTCTCGTCGTCCGATTCGGGCACGATCCGCCCCGACCGGACCGCCGCGACCGGGGCAGACAGCCCGGCGGGCAGGGCCGCCCCCGCCCCGGCCAGCGGATTGAGATCGACCAGCGCCGCTTCGACCTCGCGGCCCGAGAGCAGTAGGGGATTGGCGATCGCCGCGGCGTCGCAGGGCCCGATCCCGGGCTCGGGGAGGACGAGCTTCCAGAGTTCCATGGCCGACGTTATGCGCGCGCCGATTGTTGGTTTGTTCGTCGGTCCGACGCGGTTACACGTTGGCCCCGATCCGGCGCCTCGCCCGATACCTCGGGGCCCCAGAGGCGAGACGAAGGGAGACGGCGTGAGACACCGCATGAGCCAGCCGCTGCTCGATTGGAAGGGCTCGACGAGGTCGGAGGCGCTGTCGGTTCCAGATATCGTGGTGCTCGCGAAGAGTGACACAGGATCTCGTGATCTGCCCTACACAACACGCGGTTCGCAGGCACCTCACGTGTCGGAGGAGCACGTCGACCGGCTCTCCCGTGAACAGGTGATCGACGAGATCATCGCCTGCAATCCGTCCGCCTCGGCGGACTTTCTGTGCGTTTTTTCCCAGGACCGGCTGCGGCTTTATCTCGCCCGGCTCCGGTCCACACAGCGGGCCCGCGGGCGTGAGTCGAGGTGGCTCCGTCCGGCCGAGTCGCCCGCGATCCTCGCCCACGAGCGGATGCTCTGAACGGCGCACTCCGAGGTGCCCGGCGAAGGTGTGGGGTGTGCGTGGTGGCACGCCCCACACCCGTCCGGGTCGTTCCGTCTGGGGTGGGCGGGCCTTGGTCTCAATATCGAATCTCACTGATCCCGGACCCACCGTGGTCCGATGCACTTCGCCGTGTTCCGGGCGCGCCGGCGCCCGGTCACCGGTTCATGCACCGGGTCGGACCCGTCCGATAAAGGGCGGGTATCGACCGGCGCCGGTCTCGCGGGGAGGATCCCCGCGGCTACGGATCCACCGAAGTCGATCGCGCGTGCGGAGCTCACGCGATCGGGGGGACGGATTCACACGTCTGTGGAGCGTCCCGCCGCCGCGTTGCCAGGAGCCCCGCACATGCGTTTCCAAGCCCAGCCGTCCGCCGCGTCGATTCTCGTGCTCGTCGGTCTGTGCGCCGGTCTGACCGCCTGCTCGTCGACAGGCCACATCGCGGCCCGTCCAGAATCCGAACCCATACTCCCCGAGCCGACCAGTTCGTCACGGGTCATGACCGTGTCCATGGATGGCCTGTTCACGCCCACCCATGATCCGATCCTCGACGGTGAGAACAACGATGACGGCTGGCGGCTGATCGAGAGCACGGCCGACCTCCAGCCCAAGGCCAAGCCCGCCTACACCAAGAAGCACGATTCCGATCGGTTCGGCCCGAACCTCGCGGCGAGCCTCTACGGCTCGCTGATGGAGACCAACATCCCCGAGCGTTCAGAGCAGGTCGGCGACCAGACCTACAACGCACGGCAGGTGACCTTTACGGGCGAGGGTTCGGACTTCGATCCGACCGTGAGCCGCGACGGGAAGTTCATCGTCTACGCCAGCACGCAGCACAGCCCGTCGGCCGACATCTATATCAAGCAGGCCAACAGCCGGGTGCTCACCCGCCTGACGACCGACCCGGGCCAGGACGTGATGCCCGCGATCAGCCCCGACGGGACGCGGATCGCCTTCGCGAGCAACCGGACCGGCTCGTGGGACATCTGGGTGATGCCGATCACGGGCGGCAAAGCCATCCAGGTCAGCACCGACACCGCGCATGAACTGCACCCGACCTGGTCGCCCGACGGCAAGAGCATCGCCTACTGCCGGCTCGGGACCACGAGCGGGCAGTGGGAGCTGTGGGTTTCCGACCCCTATGACCCGATGACCAGTCAGTTCATCGGCTACGGGCTGTTCCCCGAGTGGAGCCCCGTCGCGGGCACGGGCGTGAACAGCTCGGACAAGATCCTCTTCCAGCGCAGCCGCGAGCGGGGCGAGCGGACCTTCGGCGTCTGGACGCTCGACTATGACGCGAGGACGAACCAGGCCGGACACGAGACGCAGATTTCTTCGAGCCCCGACTTCGCGTACATCAACCCGACGTGGAGCCCCGATGGCATGTGGATCTCCTACGCCGTCGTGCCCAACCCCGAGAAGTGGATCGGCAGCGGGGCCAATGCCGCGCCGCCGTCGGCCTCGGTGTGGATGATCGGCCTCGATGGGCGTGGAGAGATGCCGCTGACCAGCGGGAACACCGTTGACCTGATGCCCGCCTGGAGCACCAGCGGCAAGGTCTACTTCGTCTCCGACCGGACCGGGCACGAGAACCTCTGGTCGGTCGACATCGCCCCGGCTCTGCTGACCGCCATGGGAGGCTCGCCCTTCACCGATGGCGACAACTCGGGCCTGGCCGGCTCGATCCGCAAGGTGAACCCGAACGCCGACAACCGCGACACGTTCGCGACGGTGCCGACCGACAACGAGCCCTGATCTGGTGCGATTGGGGCCGGCGGACCGGACGGGGCGTTTGGAGAAACGCGCCCCGCCCGGACGATGAAGTGAACACGTGCGCCGCGGCGGCGCACCCGGAATCGCAGCCCGGGCCGGAGGCCCGGGGACGACGGCAGGACGCCATGACAAGTGCACAGACCATGCTCAAGAAGCGCCCGGAGCGGGAGCTTTCTGCCCTCGGACTGGGGCTGGGGCTCGCGCTGCTGGCGGCTCTCGTGGGTTGCCAGACGAAGCCCCGCATCCCAATGCCGGGTGTGCTCGTCTCGCCCTACGCGGCCGAGGCGGCCTTCGCCGTCATCCCGCCCCGCAACGAAACCGGGGCCTCGTTCGTCGACCCGGACGCGGTGGGGGACAAGATCGTCGCCGCCCTGGCCCAGACCAGGGGGCTGCACTGCGTGCCGATCAACCGCACGATCGAGGCGATGCGCGCCCTCGACCTGCCTGCGGTCACGACACCTACACAGGCCCGGCAGCTGGCCCGGGTGATGGGGGTCGACGGGATCGTCGCGGGAACAATCACGGCCTATGACCCGTATAACCCCCCGGTCTTCGGGGTATCTCTGGCGCTTTACGCCATGCCGTCGCTGAGCGGCGATACGGGGGGGCCCCTCGATGACCCCCGCCTGCTTTCGATGCAGGCGAGCGATTCGGGATACACCGGGGCGGCCGGCAACGAGCCGGCCTCGGTGGAGAGCGTCCACCTCGACGCCCGCAGCCACGACGTGCTGCTGAAGCTGAGGCGGTACGCCGAGGGCCGCAAGGAAGCGGAGACCGCCCTCGATTGGCGGGTGTACACCGCGAGCATGGATCTGTACACACAGTTCGCCGTGCATGAGGCGGTGCGCGGGCTGCTCGATCACGAGTGGCTCCGGCTGGCCCGGATGGCGGCGAAGGACCACTAGGCCCCGTCGGCGTTCGCCGGCCGGGCCGGCGAGGAACTGACGGTGTCGATCGGATCGCACCAGAAGACGAGCCACTTCACCCGCGGGAGATCCTCCCGCGAGGTTGTCTGTTAGCAACCCCGGCCGGGAACGGATTCCCGGCCGATGCGCCCGTTCCGGGCTGATGGAGGCGTCGATGTCCGTTCTGCCAGTCACCGCGTCGTTCGCGAGCTATCTGACCGATGAGCGCCACTTCAGCCCGTACACCGCCAGGTGTTACGGCGCCGACCTGCGGCAGTATGTCGAGTACCTCGCCGATGAGCACGGGATCGAGGTCGACGACCCCGCCGAGGGCCGGGCGTTCGACACGCGCCGCAACGGCCACGCGAACGGCGACGTGGCGGGGACGATCTCGCCGACGACAGTGACGGGTCACATCCTCGACACCGACGCCGACAAGATCAGGGCCTACCTCGCCCATCTGGGCGACAAGCAGTATTCACCCGCAACGACGGCGCGGAAGATCGCGACGCTGCGGTCGTTCTACAAGTGGGCCCACCGAAACGGGTACATCGCGTCGAACCCGATGACGCTGATCCGCACGCCGCGGCAGAGCAAGCGGCTGCCCAAGGCGATCACGGTCGAGCAGATCGAGCGTCTGCTGTGCGCCCCGTCGGAGCGTGACGTGCTGGGGCGGCGCGACCGGGCGATGCTCGAGACGATCTACTCGACCGGCATCCGCGTGAGCGAGCTCGTGGGCCTCGAGATCGGCGATCTCGACCTCGAGACCGAGTCGATGCATGTGCGGGGCAAGGGCAAGAAGGAGCGGCTGGTGCCGCTGGGCACCCACGCGCTGCACGCGATCCGCCGTTACATCGAGATGGTCGAGGCCGACTCGCGGTTTGGCGCCGCCTGGCGTGGGGCCGTCTCGACGGGCGGGCACGGGCACCCGCTGTTCATCAACAAGCACGGCGGGCGGCTGAGCAGCCGCTCCGTGCGGCGCAAGCTCGACAAGTACCTCCGCGAGGCGGGCCTCGACCCGACGATCAGCCCGCACACGCTGCGGCACAGCTTCGCGACCCACCTGCTCGACAACGGGGCGGATCTGCGGAGCGTGCAGGAACTGCTGGGCCATCAGAGCCTGAGCACGACGCAGGTGTACACGCATCTGACGACCGACCGGATGCGCGAGGCGTACGACAAGGCGCACCCGCGGGCGGAGGCGATCTGAGGGGGATCGCGATCGAATAGACAGCGAGCCTGAAGTGCGATCGAGGAACTCGGGGCATTCGACCTTCGCGGGCGTTTCGGGCTCGTTGGATTGCGCCGTAAGGCAATCCGCTCGGAACAGGGAGCTTCCGGCGGATTCTCGAGGTCATCGGCGTTGATTCATTGATGCAGCAGGTTGCGGGCTTCTGTCAGGCCTGATCGTGCTCGGCGTTGGCTCGGATGTACTCCTGGGCTCGCGGCATCGCGAGCAGGCCCATTTCGTCCAGCAGCTTCGCAATTCCGGGCACCGTTCTCGCCTCGTCAAGAGCGGGAAGAACATGGTCTCGCAGGCGAGATTCCACGTCCTCCCAACACTCCTGTGGGTCGGAGATGTCGCGCAGCCTGAACCACCCCTTGAACCCTCGCTGCGATGGATCCGTGTGAAACCAGCCGACGTCGGCCAAGACATGCGGGTTTGGATATGGTCGCCCGCCCCAAAGGGGCGGCGGTATTGCGTGCAGCGTGATTTCGATTCCGACTTTGAAATCGAGTGCGTCTTTCGACCAACGTCGGAAGTCCTTTGCGAACCGAATGACCTGCGTCGAGATCCCGGTTTCCCTCGAGAACACGGATTTCTTCTTCTTGAAGCCCGCGTCTTTCAACAGGGCGTGCGCGAGCTTGAGGATGATCTCGTAATGGTCATCCGGCGTAGGTTGGGGTGCGACAGCCATGTTGTACCCCTTGGAATCTCCTCCCCCGTCAACGACGGGGGAGGTGATCGCTACCCCCGCATCACCGACCCCAGCCCCATCGCACGCCGCCAGGTGCTCATCTGGC
The DNA here is from genome assembly GCA_023898685.1 of Phycisphaeraceae bacterium. Lineage (GTDB taxonomy): Bacteria > Planctomycetota > Phycisphaerae > Phycisphaerales > UBA1924 > UBA1926. The sequence continues at coordinate 435,512 of CP060234.1, read as the reverse complement.
CGAAGTGCATCATCGTGTGCCCCAGCAGCATGAAGTTGGTCAGCATCCCCAGCGTCGCAAAGACCTCGGCGTAGCGGCCTCCCAGGGCGTGGGGCTTGGTGAAGGCGGCGTCGGGCCAGCCCTTCACCTGCTCGATGACCTTCTTGTAAGCGGGCAGGCAGGCCTCGGTGATCTCGCTCATCGAGGGGTAGATCGTGCCCTCCGGGTCGTCGCGGCACTCGCACCCGGCGCCGAAGAGGTCGTTCCAGCCCTCGCGCTCGAAGATCGCGGCGTCCTCGCGGCCCGCGGCCTGCATGATCCGGGCGGGGTAGAGCGAAAGGTGCCCGTAGATGAACGCGGCGTGGTTGGCCTGGATCACCTGCCCGCCGGGCGACGCGAGGCGGGCGAACTTCGCGGGCTCAACGCCCTCGAGCAGCTTCTCGGCGAGACCCAGACCCCGCTCGGCGGCGGGGACGATGGCGGTGGCGACGGCTTCCATGGCTGATCTCCTCGTGGTGTGTGGGGGAGGGTAGGGGGTACAGGGTGCCACTGCTCGCCGTCCTCGGCGCAGCAGTGCTCCGTGGAGACCACCGCCCGTGGTGCGACGGCACGACTGCGCCGGGGACGGCGAGTCGTGGCACCCTTGGATTGGCCCGCTCCGCCCCTCGTGCCTGCCAACGTGGCAGGCCCGGGGCCGGACCGGCACGACCCTGTCGGCGTGTGGCGGGCCCGAGGGGCGGGGCGGGGCGGTCAGAGGGCCGGCGGAACTGGCACGGCGGTTGCCTCGTGTCGGGTCTCCCGTTCTCTCGGCGTAGGCCCGGAGACCGGGGGCGGGGCACACCCCGGGATCCGGAATCGCACCAAACCAGACAGAGCCGCGGCCCTCACGAGAGCGGATCGGGCCGGACGATCAGGAGCACAGACCCATGGCATCCAAAGACCTCGCCTTCGACCTCGAAGCCCGTCAGCACCTGCTCGCGGGCGTGGAGAAGCTCGCCAGCGCCGTCAAGGCCACCCTCGGCCCGCGCGGGCGCAACGCGGTGATCGACAAGAGCTGGGGCGGCCCGACCGTGACCAAGGACGGCGTGACGGTGGCCGAGGAGATCGAGCTGGCCAACAAGGCGGAGAACATGGGCGCCAAGCTCGTCAAGGAGGCGGCCAGCAAGACCTCCGACGACGCGGGCGACGGGACAACGACCAGCACTGTGCTCGCCGAGGCGCTGTTCCGCGAGGGCCTGCGCTACATCGCCTCGGGCGTTGACGCGAACGCCCTGGTGCGGGGCATGAAGCAGGGCGTCGAGGCGGCGGCGAAGGCGATCGACGACCTGTCGACCCCGGTCAACGGCAAGGCCGACGTGCAGAACGTCGCGGCGATCAGCGCCAACAACGACCCGGAGGTCGGCAAGATCATGGCCGACGCGTTCGACAAGGTCGGCAAGGACGGCGTGATCACCGTCGAAGAGGGCAAGGGACGCGAGACCGAGGTCACGGTCGTCGAGGGCATGCAGTTCGACCGGGGCTACCTCTCGGCCAACTTCGTCACCGACGTCGACGAGATGAAGGTCGCGCTCGACAAGTGCCTGGTGCTCGTCCACGAGGACAAGATCGAGAGCGTCACCAAGCTCGTGCCGCTGCTCGAGAAGGTGATGAAGGCGAAGAAGCCCCTGCTCGTCATCGCCGAGGACATCACGGGCGAGGCGCTCTCGACCCTGGTGATCAACAAGCTCCGCGGCACGCTGCAGGTCGTCGCCGTCAAGGCCCCGGGCTACGGCGACCGGCGCAAGGCGATGCTGGGCGACATCGCGGTGCTGACGGGCGCGAAGGCCGTGATGAAGGACCTGGGCATCGAGCTCGACACGATCGAGCTGGCCGACCTGGGCATGGCGAAGAAGGTCGAGGTCGACGGCGACCACACGACGATCATCGAGGGCGCGGGCTCGACCAAAGAGATCCAGGGGCGGATCGAGCAGATCCGGCGCGAGATCGAGGCGTCGACCAGCGACTACGACCGCGAGAAGCTGCAGGAGCGTCTCGCGAAGCTCGCGGGGGGCGTGGCGCAGGTAAAGGTGGGCGCGGCGTCGGAGGCCGAGCTCAAGGAGAAGAAGGCCCGTGTGGAGGACGCGCTGCACGCGACGCGGGCGGCGCTCGACGAGGGCATCGTGCCGGGCGGCGGGGTGAGCTTCATCAGGGCTCGCTCGGCCGTCGCGGGTCTCAAGGAGCACAAGGCGGTGTTCGGCAAGGCGAAGGAGGTGACCAGCGAGGAGGTTGGTCAGTTCAAGTACGACGTCGCCGCCGGCATGGACGTGGTGTTCAAGGCCCTGAGCGTGCCGCTGCGGACGATCGCGACGAACGCGGGGGCGAAGGGCTCGGTGGTCGTCTCGAAGGTCGCCGACCAGGACGGCAACTTCGGGTACAACGCCCTGACCGACACATACGAGGACCTGGTCAAGGCGGGCGTGATCACCCCCGCGAAGGTCGACCGCTCGGCGTTGATCAACGCGTCGAGCGTGGCGACGGTGCTGCTGACCGCCGACTGCATCATCACCGAGCACCCGGAGGAGAAGGGCGAGCCGGCGGGCGCCGGGGCGGGCATGGGTGGCGGCATGGGTGGCATGGGCGGCATGGGCGGCATGGGTGGCATGCCGGGCATGGGCGGGATGGGGTTCTGATCGACCAGGAGTGACAAGGATGTCCTCGCGAGCCATGAATGCAGTCGTCTACTTCGAAAATGTCAATGAAGGACCGAAATCCGAGTCCACTCTGACACTTGAGTTCATTGCGCGGCAGGTTGGGAATGGAGTCCTGCATTGCCGCGGCACCGTCGTGGACGTGGGCGGGGAACATGGAAACGCCGATTGGATTGGCGGCTCGATTGAGTGGGAATCAGCGATGGCTCGCGACCGCCTGATGGACGACGGGAGTACCGGTATTCGGAACATGCTCGATCGCATCGAGGAGACGCTCTTGCCGGGAGGTTTCATGGTCGCAGAGAAATCGCCCGTGTTTGGTGATTCCGACTGACTGGGTGCCGTGTTGGAGGAAAGAGAGCACGGGTTGCGAGCAATCCGTGGCACCCGAGGGAAGAGAGAGAAGGAGTGATGGGCTGGAAGTCCGTCCCACGAGGGCAGGAAGTCAGGAAGTAGAACAGGGGGACACGGGCCGACGCCCCGTCCCACCAAAGGGAACCGGCGATGACGCCCGACGAGGCCATCCAGGAGATCACGAGACGGCTGGTCGAGAAGTTCGACCCGAGCCGCGTGATCCTCTTCGGATCGCGGGCGCGGGGGGACGCGGGGCAGCGGAGCGACTTTGATTTCATCATCCTCGTGGACGACATCTCGGACCGCTTCGGCCTGGCGACGGCGATGTACGAGGCCAAGCGCGGCGTGCCGGTCGGGTGCGACTTCGTCGTCGCGACGGAGCAGGAATACGAGAACGAGCGGGAGACCCCGGGAACGGTGTTCTACTACGCGGATCGGGAGAAGCGGGTGCTCTATGAGCGGGCGGCCTGAACAACTCGATGAAACGGTGCGCCGGTGGCTCGCCGTCGCCGCCGACGATCTCCGCGTGGCCCGGCACACGCTGGAGATGCCCGACCCGCCGTACTGGCTGGTCGCCTACCACCTCCAGCAGGCGGCGGAGAAGTCGCTCAAGGCGGTGCTCATCGGGCACGGAATCGCGTTCCCGCTGACGCACGACATCGGGCTGCTGCTCGACCTGTGCGGAGAGCATCTGCCGGAGAGCCGGGGTTGGTCGGGTGCAGTCCGGCTGACGAACTATGGCACGCAGGCCCGCTACCCGGGTGTTGCGGAGAAGGTCGGAAAGAGCGAAGTTGAAGAAGCCGTCGGGATCGCGACGGAGATCGTGGAGACCGTCGCATCGCGGCTGGGTCAGGAGTGAACCGACGACGGCGGGAGCCGTCCAGAATGGAGATATGAAGATGGCCGTCAAGCCCCTTGAGGACCGCGTCCTCGTCAAGCCGATCGAGAAGGAAACCATGACCGAGTCGGGCCTCTACCTGCCCGAGTCGAGCAAAGAGCGCCCCATCCAGGGGCAGGTCGTCGCCACCGGGCCCGGCAAGCTGCTCGACAACGGCACGCGGGCCGCGCTCTCCGTCAAGAAGGGCGACCGCGTCGTCTACGGCAAGTACGCGGGCACGGAAGTGGAGATCAAGGGGGATAAGCACCTGATCCTGCGGGAGACGGAGTTGTTGGGCGTGATCCAGGGATGACGCCGAGGGATCGGGGATCAGCGATCGGGGATCAGGGTTGAGCCATCCGATACGGTCATACCGAGATCTGGAAGCGTGGAAGCTCGGGATCTCTCTGACCAAACGGATCTACCAGATCACCGGCGGGTTCCCCGATTCCGAGCGGTACGGCCTCATCAGCCAGCTCCGGCGTGCTTCGGTCTCGATCCCGAGCAACATCGCCGAGGGCTGGGGGCGGGGAAGCACGACGGAATACGCACGATTCCTCAGGGTCGCAAGGGGATCGATGTACGAGGTCGAGACACAGCTGATCATCGCCAAGGAACTCGCGTACCTGCAGGACGAAGAACTTCGGCGGACGATGGATGAAACGAGTCAGTGTGGCCGGGTGCTTTCCGGCCTGTTGAAGAGCATCGAAGCCAAACTGGGTCGCGGAACACAGCCCTGATCGCCGATCGCTGATCCCCGATCCCCTCAGCCTTGGAGCAGAACTATGGGACAGAAACAGATCATGCAACGTTCGGCCGCCCTCCTCGAGATGAAGAAGGGCGTCGACCAGCTCGCCGATGCGGTCAAGTGCACCATGGGGCCCTCCGGGCGGCACGTGGTCATCGAGAAGTCGTACGGCGGGCCGGGCGTCACCAAGGACGGGGTCTCGGTCGCGAAGGAGATCGAGTTGCCCCAGCCCTTCGAGTCGATGGGCGCGAAGATGGTCCACCAGGTCGCCAAGAAGACCGCCGACAAGGCGGGCGACGGCACCACGGCCGCGACCGTGCTCGCCCAGGCGATCTTCACCGAGGGCCTCAGGCACGTCGCCGCGGGGGCGAACCCCGTGCACCTGCAGCGCGGGATCAACAACGCCGCGGGCGTCGCGTCGGAGGCGATCGACAAGCTCGCGGTGCCCTGCAAGGGCAAGGCCGATTTCAAGAAGGTCGCGACGGTCAGCGCCAACAACGACGAGAACATCGGAGAGCTGATCGCCGAGGCGACTGCGAAGGTCGGGGCCGACGGCGTGGTCGAGATCGAGGACGGCAAGACGGCCGAGACGACGCTCGACTACACCGAGGGCATGCAGTTCGACAAGGGCTACCTCTCGCCCTACTTCATGACCAACCCCAAGACGGGCGAGGCGGTGCTCGAGGACGCGCTGATCCTCATCTACGAGAAGAAGGTCAGCAACCTGCCCGACCTGCTTCCCCTGCTCAACAAGGTGGCGGCGGGCGGCAAGCCCCTGCTCATGATCGCGGAGGACGTGGAGAACGAGGCGCTCGCGGCCCTCGTCGTCAACCGCCTCCGCGGCGTGCTCAACGTCTGCGCGGTCAAGGCCCCGGGCTTCGGCGATCGCCGCAAGGCGATGCTGGGCGACATCGCGGTGCTGACCGGCGGGCAGTTCTTCAGCGAGGACCTGGGGCGGAGCCTCGAGTCGGTCGAGCTGAACGAGCTGGGTCGCGCCAAGAAGATCGTTGTCGACAAGGACGGCACGACGATCATCGAGGGCGCGGGCAAGAAGAAGGACATCGAGGCCCGGGCCGCCCAGATCATGGGCCAGCACGAGAAGTCGACCAGCGACTACGACAAAGAGAAGCTGATGGAGCGGCACGCCAAGCTCACCGGGGGCGTCGCGATCCTCAACGTCGGCGGCTCGACCGAGCAGGAGCAGAAGGCGAGAAAGGACCTCGTCGACGACGCCCTGCACGCGACCCGCGCGGCCGCGAAGGAGGGGTACGTCCCGGGCGGCGGCGTGGCGCTGCTCCGCACCGTCGAGGCGCTCCGGGCGGGCCAGAAGAAGGCGAAGGGCGACGAAAAGCTGGGCTTCGATATCGTGCTCAAGGCGATCGAGGACCCGGCCCGCCAGATCGCGGTCAACGCGGGCTTCGACGGCGACCTCGCGGTCGAGACGATCCTCGAGAGCGAGACCAGCACGGGGCTCAACGCCGCGACGGGTGATTACGTCGACATGGTCAAGGCGGGGATCATCGACCCGGCGCTGGTGGTCAAGAGCGCCCTGATCAACGCGGCCAGCGTGGCGGGGCTGATGCTGACGACCGACGTGATGATCACCAACCTCAAGGACGACGCCGAGCCGGTGGTGGGGGCGGTGAGCTGAGAGATTGCGTTGAGATGCACCCGCCCGTGGACGAGCACGCGGGCGATCAATCACCGGGCCCCGGCGGGAGACCGACGGGGCTCGATTCATGCCGATCTGGTTGAGTGTTCTGCTGGGTGTGTTTGGTCTGCTTGCTGCCGGTGCAAGTGCAGTGGCAGCGTGGAAATCATGGAATATTGCCAAGAGAGCTTTCAAGCTTGAGTCTGATCGCTCGGCACCACGAATCCAAGTCACTACCCGGAGAAATGACGATGCACCATCGCTGATCATGCTGGAGATCAGGAACGTCGGTCAAGGCATTGCATACGAGATCGAGTTTGAGTCGTCGCGACCGCTTCCCATGCGGGCGTTTGGCTTCATCAACAGTGAGAATGACGAGGAGCTAGAGCAACTTCGATCGAAGATCTCGGTCATGGACAACGGTCCCTTGATCACAGGTATTCCTGCTCTCGCACCTGGTGATTCACGGACGCTCATGTGGGGTCAGTTTGGCGGTCTTTACGCTTGTCTGAAAGACGACTTCGTTCGGATAACAGCAGCGTACAAGGACGAAGCAAGGCAGGCCCACGAGTCGCTGAGTGTCGTCGAGGTGCTGTCCTATCGCAATCACGATGCCTCCGACAATCGGCCGATCAGCAAGCTTACCAAGGAGATTCGCGAGCTCAAGGATCTTCTTCGCCAATGCCTGACACGCGAGGGTGTCGTGACAGAGAGCAGGGAAGCTCGCGAACTGCGGGATGACATTTGGGCCGAGAGACGCCGTCAGCAGCGCGAAGGGCACCGCCAAGCATGACCGCCACCCGCGACTACTACGAGATCCTGGGCCTGACCAAGTCCGCTACGGACGACGAGATCAAGCGCGCCTACCGCCGCCTCGCGATGAAGTTCCACCCGGACCGCAACCCGGACGACCCGGAGGCCGAGGCGAAGTTCAAGGAGGCCGCGGAGGCGTACGAGATCCTCTCCGACGCCGACAAGCGGAAGCGCTACGACCAGTTCGGGCACGACGCGTTCCGCGGCGCCGGCGCCGCCCACCACGACTTCAGCCGGATGAACGTCGACGACATCTTCTCGATGTTCAACGACATCTTCGGTGGAGGCGGCTTCGGGGGGCGTTCCGGGGGGGCGGGGCCCCGCGCCCAGCGCGTCGCCCGGGGCTACGACCTCGAGACCGAGGTGTCGATCGACTTCACCGACGTGCTGCACGGCTGCTCACGAGACGTCGAGTTCACGCGGCTTGATGTCTGCGACACGTGCGCCGGCACCGGCGCCAAGCCCGGCACGAAGCCCGAGACGTGCAGCACCTGCGGCGGGCAGGGCAAGGTGCAGCAGGCCGGCCTGGGCGGGATGTTCCGCATGGTCACCGCCTGCCCCGCGTGCCGGGGTGTCGGCAAGATCGTCAAGGAGAAGTGCCCCGACTGCCACGGCAAGGGACGCCAGCCCCGCAAACGCAAGCTGAGCGTCAAGATCCCCGCGGGGATCCAGACCGGGCAGGCGGTGCGCGTGCAGGGCGAGGGCGAGCCCCCCGCGCGCGAGCAGAGCCCCACGGGCGAGGGCGTGCGGGGCGACCTGCACGTGCTGGTGCGCGTCGAGCGGCACGACCTGTTCGAGCGCGAGGGCGACCACCTGCTGATGGAGATGCCGATCTCGTTTACGCAGGCGTCGTTGGGGGCCGAGGTCGAGGTGCCGACGCTGGAGGGCCAGCACACGCTGACGATCCCGAAGGCGACGCAGTACGGGGCGATGTTCACGATCCACGGCGAGGGCCTGCCCAACCTGCGCTCGGGGCGGCGGGGTGACCTGGTGCTGGTGACGAAGATCGAGACGCCCAAGAGGCTGACGAAGCGGCAGGAAGAGCTGCTCCGCGAGTTCGCCGAGACCGAGGACAACAGCGTGCTGCCCGAGAGCCACGGGTTCTGGAAGAAGATCAGGGATGCCCTGAGCTGAGAAGACCAGCCATGAACGAGACGGAAGAACGACACGACACGCCCGAGACCGGGATGCCCGCCGACGGCGAGCGGGGGCAGGCCGATCCGGCTCCGGATGCCGACGCGATGACCGGCGAGCAGGCGGAGGAACTGGTCGAGATCGCCCGCGCGGGCGACGCCGACGTGCCGGTGGGGGCGGAGGACTTCGTCGAGGCCCTGCGCCTCGTCGCGGCGCAGCGTGACCAGAACCGCGATCTGCTCCAGCGCACCGCGGCCGACTACCAGAACTTCCAGCGCCGGGCCCGGCAGAACGAGCGGGAGACGCGCGAGCTGACCGCGGCGGGCGTGGTGCAGTCGCTGCTCCAGGTGCTCGACTTCTTCGACATGGCGCTCAAGCAGGACCCCGAGAAGGCGACCGTCGCCCAGGTCATGGGCGGCGTCGAGATGATCAAGGCGGAGTTCCTGCGCGTGCTCTCCAACCATGGTGTCGCGCCGGTCTTCCCGGTCGCGGGGGACGCGTTCGACCCGCACCGGCACGAGGCGGTGGAGAACACGAGCGAGTCCGGGGTCGAGCCCGGGCACGTCGTCGAGGTGCGCAGCCCGGGGTTCACGATGGGCGACCGGGTGATCCGCCCCGCGAAGGTGGTCGTCGCGGTCGAGGCCTCGCCGGAATCGGGCGACGCGACGGAACAGGAGGGCTGAGCGATGCCCACGTACGAGTACCGCTGCAAGTCGTGCGGGCATGAGCTCGAGGTGTTCCAGTCGATCACCGCCAAGCCCAAGCGCAAGTGCCCCGAGTGCGAGCAGAACGCCCTCGAGCGGCTGATCAGCGGTGGGGGGGCGGTGCTGTTCAAGGGCTCGGGGTTCTACGAGACCGACTACCGCTCGAAGGACTACAAGCAGAAGGCCGACGCGGAGAAGAAGTCGGGCGAGCCCAAGAGCGATTCGAAGTCTGAAGGCAAGCCGGAGTCGAAGGCGGAGAAGAAGGCCGAGGCGAAACCGGCGAAGGGCGAGAAGAAGGCGGCACCAAAGACCTAGGACTCCATGCGAGCCGCGGGCGCAGGCCCGCGGAGCGGTGTGCCGAAGGCTCAGGAACTCCGCGGGCTTGCGCCCGCGGCTCGTGGGAACCGCAATCGGAGCCTGACAGTTGGCCATCATCGGGCACGGCATCGACGCGGTGGATGTGGCGCGGATCAGCGACCTGCTCGACAGGCAGGGCGAGCGGTTCCGCGACCGGTGCTTCACCGCCGATGAGCAGGCCTACGCCGAGACGAGCAAGCGGCGCGACGAGCACTACGCCGCCCGGTTCGCCGCGAAGGAGGCGGTGATGAAGGCGCTGGGCACGGGGTGGGCCCAGGGGGTCGGCTGGACCGACGTCGAGGTGACGCGAGACGACGCGGGCCGGCCGGGCGTCCGGCTCCACGGCGGCGCGGCCCGGATCGCGGAAGAGCGGGGCATCACCCGCTGGACTATCTCGCTGACGCACACGGACTCCATCGCCTTCGCGTCGGTCATCGCGGAGTAAGGAGCCCCGAGCGCGAGCGACGGGCGGGGGTGCCACTGCTCGCCGTCTTCGGCGCAGCAGTGCTCCCCCGAAGACACGACTGCGCCGAAGACGGCGAGTCGTGGCACCCTCTTTCTCCAGCTCATTGACGTTCGGCCCGTCGCTCGCGCTCAGGGCTCCTTCAGAATCCCCAACTCCGCGCTCTCCGCGTCTCCGCGTTCATCCCTGCCTCTCCTTCGAGCCCTTCGCGACCTTCGCGTTGAAACTTCTTCGTTGCCGGTCTCTACTATCGCCCATGCTCCCCACCGTGCTCGTCACCGAGGTCATCCGATCGTCCCACCAGGGCGAGAGTCACGGCGGGGCTCATCTCGTGAATCTCGAGACGGGCGAGCACACCCGCGTGCTCGACTGGAACGAGATGGAGATCGACTGGTCGGGCCGGGGCGGCGGCCGGGGACTCCGCGGCATCGCGTTCCACAAAGAGCACGTGGTCATCGGCGCCGGCAACGAGCTGTTCATCTTCGACAGGGAATTCAATCTCGACGGCTCCTACCCGGCGCCCTACTGCAAGGACTGCCACGAGATCTTCGCCGATGGCGACCGTCTGCTGATCACCGCGACGGGCTTTGACTCATTGCTCGAGTTCGACCTGGTCGAGCGCCGCTACGTCGCGGGGTATCGGTTCACGATCGAGCAGGTCCGCCTCCAGACCGCGAAAGGCCCCGCGTCCGGGCCGGGCGTCGTCGCCCGGCGATTCGACCCCAACGCGTCGGGCGGGCCCGCGATGGGCGACACGATGCACATCAACATGGTCTGGCGCGAGGGCGGGCGCACGCTCGTCTGCGGCACGGGGCTCGACGCCCTGCTCTCCTCCGCTCCGGGAACCACCGAGGGTCTCTACCGCCCGGTCGCACGTGTGCCCCGCCTGACACACAACTGCCGCCCCTACCGCGACGGCGTGATCTACAACGCGACCTCGCAGGAGAAGATCATCTACGCGAGCCGCGACGGGTCGGAGCGGAAGGTCCTGCCCATCCCGGCCTTCCCGCGCGAGCGTCTCGAGCACAATGACCTGCCGGAGGATCATGCCCGCCCCGATTTCGGGCGGGGGCTCGTCGCGACCGACGACGGGAAGGTCATCGGCGCGTCTTCACCCTCGACGATCACCGCCTATAACCTCGAGCGGGGCGAGATCGTCAAGAGCGTCAACCTCACCGCCGACGTCCGCAACGCCCCCCACGGGCTGGAGATCTGGCCCTTCGCCTGATGCGGATCCCCAAGGCGAGCGTCTGCCCCCCAACACGCCGCCGCGGCGGCCGCCGAGCCGGGCCAGCGTTGGAACGCTCCTTGGTTGCGGTTGGGAATCGGGAAAACGACGACCCGGACCGCGCTAAGGTAGCCCAAAGCCCAGACCAGACCGGGCCGGCCAACCGGCGCGAGAGAATGGCGCCAGTGAGGTGACCCCGCATGCTCGACCGAGATCAGTTCCAGGCCGCCTATGCACGGGCGCTTCCGTACGCCGACTATGTCGCGACCGGCACCCCACCCCAGCAGGAAAGCTGGGAGGCCTTCCGCCGGGACCACCCGATCGGGCAAGCCCAGATTGAGCTGGTCGGGCGATTCTCGCGTCGCATCCATGCCCTGGCGATCTCGAGCGCCTGGTGCGGCGACTGCGTCCAGCAGCTCCCGTTTCTCGCCCAGTTCGAGGCGGCCAACCCCGAGCGGTTCAGGCCCAGGTTCCTGGATCGAGACGAGAACGCCGGCCTGGCCGAGCATTTCATGATCTGTGAGGGTCTGCGCGTCCCCGTCGTCCTCTTCTTGAACGAGGACTTCGACTTCATCGCCCTGTTCGGCGACCGATCGCTGACGCGTTATCGGGCGATGGCGGCGGCAAGGCTCGGTTCGCTCTGCCCGCTTCCCGGCGCGGCGGTGGCCGCGGAAGAGGCCGAGGCGACCCGCCAGGACTGGCTGAATGAGCTCGAACGCGTGCATCTGCTCTGTCGGCTCAGCCCGAAACTGCGGGCGCGGCACGGCGATTAGCGAGCGGAACCCCTTCTCATTGCACGACTTCGCGGAGCTTCCGCCACGGGCGCGAGCGCTTTGCCCGTGTGCGCGGCTGTGGTGGCCCCTTTTTGGGGGCGTAAATAACCGTACAAAAGCCAATTATGAAGAGAAGCCACGATATTTGGAAAAATGGGCCCACTTGCTCTTGACACAGACGCAGAATCACATACACTGGAGGCTCAAAGGCCGGCGTGTAGCCGGATCTGAGGAGAGGGCAGCACCACCTCGCGTCTGGATTGTGCAGCCGGTTCATAGGCCGGCGTCTTCGGGTGCTGCATCACAAGTGTTCGCTGCGTGTCGCAGCACAGCCGTTTGGATGGGAGACAAACAATGAAGACTCTGAGCATCATCGCCATCGCTGGTCTCGCTTCGGCCGCCGCCGCCGACAACTACCTGACCGCCAACGCCGCCTACGGTGGGCACGCCCCGCACGCCCGCAGCAACTACGCCTCGGCCACCATGACCGTCGCCGTCGATTACGATCACTGGGACGCCAACCTCAGCCCCAACAACATCGTCGTCTTCATCGACCTGAACGCCGCCCTCGGCGGTCTGGCCGGCCAGGACGCCTATGTCACCGGCATCGGCTGGGACACCCACATCATGACCGTCGCTTCCGGCAGCTGGCTGAGCGAGTCGGCCTATGACTTCGCGGGCCAGATCTTCCTGAGCCCCGGCGCTGGCGACAGCTTCTCCGGCACCGGCGACTACAGCTCGGGCGGCATCGTTGACCTGAGCGACAACGGCCTGCCGGACATCCTCGCGGCCGGCGGCGTCCTCAGCCTCGAGATGTTCGATTCGTTCGACGACGTCGCTGGCGCCGTTGACTCGCACCAGAGCGGCACCCTGACCCTCGTCGTCGACTACAAGGTCCCGGCCCCGGCCGGCCTCGCGGTCCTCGGCCTCGGTGGCCTCGTCGCCACCCGTCGTCGCCGCTGATCTTCACGGTGAATCCAAGCTGACTCGGCCGAGCGGAAACCTGTAGATTCGCGACACCCGCCACGCCGAGCACAGCCACAGACCATGAGACGCCCCGCCTGACCAGCGGGGCGTCTTGCTTTTTGACACCTACGCCGTCGGCCTGGGTGTGGCCAGATAGAAATCGTGCATCACCCACCGCTCGCCCACCTTCAGGTAGGAGTGACGCCCCGGAGCGATTCTGAAGCCGCACTTCTCGGCGACGCGCCGGCTCGCCAGATTCCCCGGCTCGACGCCGCAGTGCACGCTGTGGAGCCCGATCCCGCCCGGCATCGCCCTGAAGGCATGGGCCAGCATCGCCGCGACGCCTTCGCTCGCCAAGCCCCGGCCGGCGAACGGCTCGCCGACCCACCATGTCGCGTCCGCCTCCCAGGCGAGCCCACGCGTCACGCTATTGAGATGGAAGCACCCGACGATCGAGCCGTCGTCGAGAACGCCCACCCGTCTCCAGGCCGAGCCGCCCGCGTCGCCGTCCTCGCAGAATCGGAATTGCCGGTCGAAATACGCGCTGTCGCTCTCGCCCGGCTCGTGCAGCGGGATCCACCTTTCGAGATAGGCCGCGTTCTCGCGGACGAGCGTCACGAACGCGTCTCGGTCGGCCTCCAACAGCGGCCGCAATGTGAGCCGCTCGCTGTGCACGAAAGTCGGGATGCCGACTTCGACCGGCTTGGCGGGCGAGGGTGAGGTTGTGATGCGGATCGGGCAGGCCATGCCCGCAGATCGGCTCAACCCGCCGGCGTTCCCCAGATTCGGGCTCGCTTCCCCGCCGCGTCATCGATATCGCGGCCGCAGCCGGCGACACCAGAGGATCACCGCGTCGCGTGTCCGGATCTCTCGGCCGCACTCCGGGCAGTGCAGGCTCGTCGCGGGCCGCCCACTCAGGTCGTGCCCGCACCAGATGCAAAGCCGGCACCTCGCCCGCAGCAGCGCGGTCCTCGCCGCGGGCCCGGCGCGCAGCGCCCACCAGATCGCCAGCGGGGGCCACACCGCCGCCGCGGCGATGAACGCCGCCATGAGCGTTCGCTCGGCTCGGATGTCGATGATCCAGAACCCGAACTTGCTTCCCATGACCACCACGCCGCAGCACGCCATCGTCAGGGTCAGCAGCGACAAGGCCCAGCGGCCCGCGACGTGAACCCGGTCGTCTCGGAGCACAAGCCCCGCGCTGGGAAGCGTGGCCTCGAGGCGTTGGTCGCCGAGCGTGGCGCGGCCGCTCCACCGCCGCCTGGGCGGTTCGTGCAGCGAGAAGATCTCATCTGTCCCCTCTTCCCGGGGCGGCGGGGGCCGATGCTCGTCCTGTGGGTTGTCGCGAGCGAACGAGTCCATGCGCGTCACCACAACGCCGCGCCCGGCGCTACTCCACGGTGACCGACTTCGCCAGGTTCCGCGGCTTATCGACATCGTGCCCGCGCAGCACGGCCGCGTGGTAGGCGATGAGCTGCAGCGGCACGACCGCGACCATCGGGCTGAGCGGCTCGGGGCACTCGGGGATGTAGATGACGTCCTCGGCGACCCGCCTGATGTCCTCGTCGCCCTCGGTCGCGACGGCGATGATGTGCCCACCCCGGCTGCGGACCTCCTCGATGTTCGACATCACCTTGTCGTACTGCGCCCCCTTCGTGGCGATGAACACCACGGGCATGCCCTCGTCGATCAGCGCGATCGGGCCGTGCTTCATCTCCGCCGCGGGCATGCCCTCGGCGTGGATGTAGCTGATCTCCTTGAGCTTGAGCGCCCCCTCCATCGCCGTCGGGTAGTTGTATCCGCGCCCCAGGAAGAGCCAGTTCTCCCGACCGATGTGCTTCTCGGTGATCGCCCGGATCTCGTCGTCCTGTTCGAGCACGGCCTCGATGTGGTCGGGCACGCGGGCCAGCTCGGCCATGAACGCGCTGACGTCGGTTCCCGACATCAGCCGGCGTCGCGCCAGGAACAGCGACATCATCGTCAGCACCATGACCTGGCCCGTGAACGCCTTGGTCGAGGCCACGCCGATCTCGGGCCCCACGCGCAGGTAGACGCCCGCATCGGTGTCCCGCGAGATCGTCGAGCCCACGACGTTGATCACCCCTAGCCCCAGCGCCCCCCGGTCTCGCACCTCGTGCAACGCTGCGAGCGTGTCGGCCGTCTCGCCCGACTGGCTCACCGCGATGACCACCGTGCCCTCCTCGATGATCGGGTTGCGGTACCGCAGTTCGCTGGCGTATTCCACCTCCGTCGGGATCCGGGCCAGATCCTCGAAGAGATACTCGCCCACCATCCCGGCGTTCAACGCGGTGCCCTGGCCGCAGATGATCACGCGGCGTGAGCGGACCAGCTCCTTGGCGTGGGCCAGGAGCCCGCCCAGCACGATGCACCCCTCGTTGTGATTGAGCCGCCCGCTCATCGTGCGCCGCAGGGCGCGGGGCTGCTCGAAGATCTCCTTGCGCATGTAGTGCTCGAAGCCGCCCAGCTCGATCTCGCCCAGCTCGATCTCGAGCTGCATCACCTTGGGGCTCAGCTCGACGTTGTCGATCGTGCTCGTGCGCAGCCCGTCACGCGTGAGCCGGACGACGGAGTAGTCATCGAGCGTCATCGCCCGGGCCGTGTGCGAGATGATCGCCGAGCCGTCCGAGGCGACGATGAACTCGCCGTTGCCGATCCCCACGATCAGCGGGCTGCCCTTGCGGGCTACCACCAGCGTGTCGGGGTCGCGTGTGGACATCACCGCGATGGCGTAGGCCCCGGTCACCTCGCGAAGCGCGGCCTGCACCGCGGCCTCGAGGTCCATCCCCCCGGTCTTTGCGTGGTCCGGGTCGTACAGCTCGCTTACCAGCGTGGCCAGCACCTCGGTGTCGGTCTCGGTCCGGAACTTCCGGCCCTTCTCTTCGAGCAGCTTCTTGAGCGAGACGTAGTTCTCGATGATCCCGTTGTGCACCAGGCAGATCAGCCCGCGGTCGTCGGTGTGCGGGTGGGTGTTGGGATCGGTCACCGCCCCGTGCGTTGCCCAGCGCGTGTGGGCCAGTCCGATGGTCCCATTCAGCGTCGGCTCGTCGGCTTCCAGCTTCCGCTCGAGATCGGCGACCCGGCCAACAGTCTTACAGACGTGCGTCGTGCAGTCGCCGATCGTCTGGGTGATCGCCAGCCCGGCCGAGTCGTAGCCCCGATACTCCAGGCGCTTCAGCCCCTCGATCAGAATGTCACGGCAGGGGCGAGCCCCGATATACGCGATGATCCCGCACATGCACAATCCTCCCCGACCGCCGAACCCGTCTTCAATCGGTGAGCCTACGTGCCCGGATTGAACCGGGATCGGATTGCTCGCCAAATCCGCTTGCATCCCCCGGAAACGGGAGTACATCATCAGCAGAATCCCGAGAGTTTGGATTGAGACCGAGTCTCAATGCTATGGCCCCACGATGCGCTTCCGTGTTCAGCAGAGAGCACGGGAGCTATGAACAAATCCCAAAAGGAGAGATCTCGCTATGAAACCTGCTGCCCTCCTCGCCCTGACCTTCGCCTCGGCCGCCGCCCTGGCCGGGCCGACCAACCCGTTCACCGAGACCTTCGACAACGGCGCCAACAACTGGCTCGGCGGCGACTTCCTCCCCCCCGCCGAGCACGCCAACGGCGGCGTCGGGGATACCGGCTACATCTCCAGCCAGACCGGCTTCGAGTTCAACGACCCCGGCTCGTTCAACACCGTCTTCCGCGGCAACAAGGGCCTGCTGCCCGGCACCGACGCCTCGGGCGGCGCCTTCGTCGGCGACTGGATCGCCGCCGGCGTGACCAACCTCTCCTTCTCCCTCCGCCACGACATCCCCGAGCCGGTGACCGTGTTCGTGCGCATCGCCGCCGACACATTCGGGGCCCCGTTCCCGGGCGCGGTGGGGATCTTCTTCGTGCCCGTTTTCGCCGGCGAGTGGACGGATCTGTCGATCGACATCAACCCGGCCAACCCGCAGTTCGTGACCTACGAGGACTCGAGCTTCGAGACGGTCTTCTCCAACGTCGGGTTCATCCAGATCGGCATCGCCTCCCCCGACGGCCTGCTCGGCGACCCCACGCTGTACACCGTCGATCTCGACAACGTCGCCATCGTCCCCGCCCCCGCCGGCCTGCTCGCCTTCGCGCCGGTCCTCGCCGCCGCGACAAGGCGGAGACGGTGAAATACCTGCAATGATCGCTCCGTCGCGGCGTTGATCTCTGTGCCTCGGGGAATGGGCCCCGGGGCAGCCGGATCAAGGAGCCGCGTCATGGCACGCCAATTCCGCATACACCTCACGCTCGCGGCCGGGTGCGCCGCCGCCTGCGTGTTCTCGGCCGTCGCTCAGCAGGGCGACCCGGTCCTCGCCGGGCCGAAGGTCGACGCCACCAGCTCGCCCAAGGTCGTCGAGCGCAATCTCGACGGCACGATGCGCCCGCCGGAGATCCCGATCGCCGAGAAAGCGCTCGAGCTGATCGAACTCGACGGGGCGACGCGCGACCACGTCGATGTCCTGCTCGCGACCCGGGCGGCGGTCGTTGACACGATCGTCAAGGAGAACCTCGAGGCGCTCAACAAGATGCGCACGGAGCGCGAGGCGGGCGGTCCGGAGGTTCGCCGCGAGCACATGCAGACACTGATGAAGCTCTTCGAGCCGGTGATCAAGGACGGTCCGCTGGAGAAGCAGATCGCCGACCTGCTGCCCGAGGAGAAGCGGGCCGAGTACCTCGATCTCATCCACCAGAGCCGCCAGGAGATGATGGCGGCGCGCCGAGCCCGCGCCGGAGGTGGCCCCGATGGCGTGATGGGTGGTCCGCCCGAAGACCCGATGCTCTTCGACGACAATCCGCCTCCCGCCGATGACGCCGATGCCCCGCCGCCACCGCCCCCGGGCCGTCAGGCCGACGCGCCGCGTCGCGGCCAGCGTGGCCAAGGCCGGCCCGGCGCCGCCGAACGCGGTCAACGCCGCGGCGCCGACGGTGGCCAGCCCGGTATCGGAGACCGTGCGCAGTTCCGCGATCGGCTCATGGCGATGGGTGACCTCCGCATCGAGATCCAGCGGTCGGTCGAGCGCGTCACCGGCGAACGCCGCGACCGGATGGACGAGATGGTGAAGACGCTCAATCTCACGCCCGAGCAGGCGGAGAAGGTCAAGGCGATCCTCGCCGACGGGCGGGCGAAGATGCAACAGGCCGAGGACAAGCGGGCCGCCCGCCAGGCGTTGATGCAGTCGCTCGGCGCGGTGCTGACGCCCGAGCAGCTCCAGGCCTTTCGTGAGCACATGGGCGGCCCGAACCGGGGCGACCGCCCGCGGCGCCAGGGTCCGCCCCCGGCGGGCGACAAGCCCTGACGGTGGATGTCGACAACCCTGACCATCCCTGAACAGGACGGCCCGTGAAGGGCCGCCTTGTTCTTTGCTCTGGCCGCCAACCCCGTACCGTGAAACGCGGCGCCGTCGAACGCGAACAAAGGGACGGCCTTCCCATCGAAAGGCGATCCCATGTTCACGACGAGGCGATACAGCACCGCCGCCTGCATCCTCGCTCTGCTGAGCGCCACGGTTGCCCGCGCTCTTGGGCCCGAGGCCAACGCCCTCCGCGGGCCGACCGTGGCCCACCCGGCGGAGAAGAGCACGCTCGTCTCGCTGGGTTTCAACGGCGAGATCCTGCCGCTCGACGCCCCGCCCGCGATCGCGGCGCTCGACCTGCTGGAGATCGACGGGGCGACCGAGCAGAAGCTGAGCGACCTGCTCGCTGCGCGGGCGGCGCTGATGGACGAACTCGTGTTGGGCCACGTCGAGCTGCTCAGCCAGGTCGAGACGGTGATGCAGGCAGGCACACCCTCGGACAAGCTCTCGATTATCCGGCGGGGCCTCGCCGCGCTCGGTCCAGCCCGCGAATGGGGCCGGCTCGACGACCGCCTGGGCGAGGCGCTGCCGTCGCCGCTGCGGGTGCGGTACGACGCCCTGATCGACGAGTACGAGAACGCCCGCTACAACGAGGCACTGGCGAGGGGCAAGGTCGAGCACCGCTTCCAGGAGCGGATGACGCGCTACTGGGAGGACATCGCCTGGGAGATTGAGCGATCGGGCAAGCGGGTGTTCAGGGAAGATGACGGCGACAAGTGGTTTGAGCGGCTCAACAAGGGCCTCGGCCTGACGCCCCAGCAGGACGGCCAGATCCGCGAGATGGCCAAGGACTTCTACATCGCCAACAAGGGCCGGCCCACGAAGGAGCAGGAGTTCGAGTTCATCGCCAGGATCCGCACCGTCCTGACCGTCGAGCAGCGTTGGAAGTTCACCGCGATGCTGCTCAAGGGGGCGTTCGACCCCGAAGCCACGTCGGAGTGATCTGATCAACCTCGCAGAAAAAAGAAAGGGCAGCCTCGCGGCTGCCCTCGTTCCTTCATCGCGAGCGATTCGCGACTAGAGCGTCTTGAGCTCACGCGTAGCGCTGATAGGCGCGTGTTGGGTGTTGCGCGATCGCGTCGCCGGGTGTAGTTTCGTTCCCGGCCGATGAGCCGGCCGGGAAGGGGCCATGGATGGGCGCCGCGTACTCAGGGGATCTCCGCGCCAAAGTTCTTGCCGCGTGTGATCGGGGCATGCAGACCAAGGAGGTCGCCGAGGCCTTCGGCGTCAGCCGTTCGTGGGTCCGTCGCGTCAAGCAGCGCCGACGCGAGTTCGGTGAGATCGCGCCGCGCCCGATGGGCGGGCCCGGGCCGATCAAGATCGATCGCAGGCGGCTGGCCGAACTCGTCGCCGAGCAGCCGGACGCGACGCTGATCGAGCTCCGCGACCGCCTCGCCTGTGGGTGCAGCGAGTCCGGGGTGTGCGTGGCCCTGAAGAAGATGGGCCTGGGCTTGAAAAAAAGACGATCCACGCGGCCGAGCAGGACCGCCCCGACGTCACCGAGAAGCGGGTTGAGTGGAAGGCCGAGCAGCCCGATCTCGATGCGTGTCGGCTGATCTTCATCGACGAGACCTGGGCCAAAACCAACATGACCAGGACCCGCGGCCGCTCACCCCGCGGTGAACGGTTGGTCGCCAGGGTCCCTCACGGGCACTGGAAGACCACGACACTGATCGCGGCGTTGGGGATCGGGGGTGTCGTCTGCTCGACGGTCGTCGACGGGGCGGTGAACAGGGACGTCTTCGATGCCTTCGTCGAGCATGTCCTCGTGCCCGAGTTGCGGCCCGGCGACGTCGTCGTGATGGACAACCTCTCGAGCCACAAGGGCGTCCGCGTGCGTGAGCTGATCGAATCGGCCGGGGCCGAACTCGTGTTCCTGCCGCCCTACAGCCCCGATCTGAACCCGATCGAGATGGTCTTCAGCAAGATCAAGCAACTCCTCCGCGGCCTCGCGTGCCGCACACGACAGACGCTCTGGACAGCGATGCAGACCGTCCTCGAACGGGTCACGCCCACCGACGCCAAGAACTGCTTCCGGCACTGTGGATACACGCTACACGTTGAATGAAGACGCTCTAGTGCCGCCGTCTGGCGGAGACCAGGCCGGCCAACGCGAGGACGCTCGCGGCTCCCGGCGCCGGGATGTACAGCTTGAAGTTGTCCACGCCGCCCTCGAGTCCCGAGCCGATCGCGTTGTCACCGCTGATCCGCAGTTCGGTGATGTTATCGATGAGGTCGGCCCATGTGCCGGAAACCATCTCGAAATCCGCGGCCACGACATCAAAGTGGAGCGAGGTCCAGGTGTCGGTGACAATGAACCCACCCTTGCTGAAGGCCTCTTCGCCGTTGTCACCGAACAGCCGGATGCGCGGATAGTCGGTCGGGTTGAGATTGGGCTGGAGGTGAATCACGTCATACTCGAAGTAGCCCACACCCTCGAAGGCGCTGTAGTCCCCGAGGTAGGCCACCGGAGCGAGCAGTTCGTTCGGATAGAGGCCCCCGTTGGGATCATCCTCGTACTGCAGGTATCCACCCGGATTCCCCCCGGTGCCCGGATTGGTCCAGAGGCCGCCGTTGGTGCCGGTGGTGGTCCAGCCCTCGAAGGTCCCGGAATCCCAATCGGTGATCACAGTGCCCGCGAAAGCCGAGCCGGCCAGCGCACAAACGATCGCAGCGGTCATTCGCATCATGTCTCTCCTCTGTCGAGTCTGCCTATTTGCTCCGAAGCCCGGCGGCTTCCTTCCCACCATTATCTTATCCCGAGCCCCGATAATTGCACGTGGAGATCAGCACATCGGAATAAATCCTCGCTAGTGGCGCGGAGCAAGGCCGGAGACTGTCGCGGACAGTATCCCTGATTGTGGGGTGGCATTGGGATCGGCGCGAGCGTACGTACTCGGCGTCGACACTTCAGGCCCGAGTTGGATACTCGAGTTGTAGACAGGGCATCCTCACCGCGGGGCGGCCCCAGTTGCAGGTCGGCCTGCTTGAATACTTATTCATCATGTCGTATAATCATGCATGTCCCGCGCCCGCCGACACGCCGTCCTCAGCCGAATCCTCCGCGATCGCCCCGCCGCGACGCAGGAGCAGATCGCCGCGGCCCTGAACGCGGCCGGCGAGCCGGTCACGCAGGCGACGGTCTCGCGGGATCTCGCCGCGATCGGCGCGGTCCGGGGCCCAGGGGGCTACCAACTCCCTGACTTGCCCGCCCCCGCCGGGCAGCGGCGCCTCGCCCCGACCTTCCGTGAGCACGCGGTCTCTGTCGAGCCCGCCGCCAACCTCGTGGTCGTCCGCACCGCCCCGGGGCACGCGAGCGTCATCGCGAGCGAGCTCGACGCCGCCCGCCCCGCCGGCATGGTCGGCTGCGTCGCGGGCGACGACACCGTCATGATCGCCACCCCGTCGGCCGGGGATGCGGCCGCACTCACCGAACACCTCATCGCCTGCATGGAGGGCGCATGACCCGGCATTTCATCACCACCCAGGACTGGTCCTACGACGAGCTCGGCGCGATCCTCGACCACGCCGCCGAGCTCAAGGCCGACCCGCTCCAGCCCCTGCTCGCGGGCAAGACGATCGCCCTCGTCTTCTTCAACCCCTCGCTGCGCACGCGGACCAGCTTCGAGGTCGGTGCGTGGCAGATGGGCGGGCACGCCGTGGTGCTTGAGCCCGGCAAGGCGGCCTGGCCGATCGAGTTCGAGGTTGGCACGGTCATGGACGACGTCGCGGAGGAGCACGTCCGCGAGGCCGCCCGCGTGCTCAGCCGCTACTGCGACCTGATCGCCGTCCGCTGCTTCCCCAAGTTCCAGGATTGGTCGGTCGACCGGCAGGACACGGTGATCCGGGCCTTCGCCCAGCACGCGGATGTGCCGGTGGTCAACATGGAGACGATCAGCCACCCCTGCCAGGAGCTGGCCCACCTGATGGCACTCCGCGAGCACTTCGGGACGTGCGATCTGAAGGGCAAAAAGTACGTCCTGACCTGGACGTACCACCCCAAGCCCCTCAACACCGCGGTCGCCAACTCCGCGGCGATGATCGCGACCAAGGCGGGCATGGACGTGACGCTGCTCTGCCCCGACGAGCGCTACCGCCTCGATGAGCGCTATATGGACTACGCCGCCTCCAACGCCGCGGAGTCGGGCGGTTCGTTCGCGGTGAGCCACGACATCGACGCGGCGTACAGCGGCGCCGACGTGGTCTACGCGAAGAGCTGGGGCGCCCTGCCCTTCTTCGGCAAGTGGGAGGAGGAGAAGCCCATCCGCGACGCCAACAAGCACTTCATCGTCGACGAGCGGAAGATGGGGCTGACCAACAACGCCGCGTTCAGTCACTGCCTGCCCGCCCGACGCAACATCAAGGCGACCGACGCGGTGATGGATTCGCCCAACTCGCTGATTATTGAGGAGGCGGAGAACCGACTGCACGTGCAGAAGGCGCTGATGGCGGCGCTTGCCGGGAGCGGGGGATAACCGATCGAACCAATGCCTTGTCAGAGCGTGGAGCGCGAGCGACACGATTCTGGCGGGGCCCGAAGTCAATGAAACAGGAATTGTGTCGCTCGCGCTCCACGCTCTGAAAGGACGGGCCGGGCGAACCCAAGCCAACACCTCACCACACTCACGTGGAGTTCATCATGCCCGACAAACCACTCGTTGTCCTCGCGTTCTCCGGGGGTCTCGACACCTCCTTCTGCGTGCCCTACCTCATCGAGAGGGGGTACGACGTCCACACGCTGTTCGTGAACACGGGCGGCATGGACGCCGCCGAGAGCGACGCGATCCGTGCCCGCGCCGAGTCGCTGGGGGCCGCGGGGCACAGCGAGGTCGACGCGGGCCCCACGCTGTGGGAGACGTTCGTCGTCCCTTTCGTCCAGGGCGGCGCGAAGTACATGGACCGCTACCCGCTGCTCTGCTCCGATCGCTACGTCATCGTCGCCGAGTCTGTGAAGCTCGCCCACGAGCTGGGCGCGGCCGCGGTCGCGCACGGCTGCACGGCGATGGGCAACGACCAGTTCCGCTTCGACCAGTCCATCCGCTGCCTGACCGACCTGCCGATTCTCGCCCCGATCCGCGACATCCAGGGCGTGACCGACGCGCCCCGCAAGTACGAGATGGAGTATCTCGCCGAGCGGGGGTTCGAGGTCTCGAGCGCCGCGAAGACCTACACGATCAACGAGAACGTGCTGGGCGTCACCGTCTCGGGCTCCGAGATCGACGAGCTGGGCGAGCCGGGCGACGCGAGCCGCAAGCTGACCAAGCCCCGCGCCGAGTGGCCCGCCGCCCCCCTGAGCGTGACGATCGCCTTCGAGCAGGGCGTGCCGGTCAGCCTCGACGGTGAGCGGATCACCGGCGTCGAGACCCTCTCCAAGCTCAACAAGGCCTTCGGCGCCTACGGAGTCGGGCGGGGCGTCTACACCGGCGACACCATCGTGGGCCTCAAGGGCCGCATCGTCTTCGAGTGCCCGGGCCTCGAGGTGCTGCTCGCCGCCCACAAGGCCCTGGAGGAGCTCACGCTCACCCGCAGCCAGAACGAGTTCAAGGCCATCGCGGCCACCGAGTGGACCAAGCTCGTCTTCGGCGGGCTCTTCTACGAGCCCCTGCGGGCCGACCTCGAGGCCTTCCTCGCCTCCACCCAGGCCAACGTCACAGGCTCGGTGACTGTTCGCACCGACGGCGGCGCCTGCCTCGCCGTCGCCGTCGACACGAGCAACGCGCTGATGGACGACAAGGCGGTCTATGCTCAGAAGGCGGCCTGGAGCGCCGCCGACGCCGAGGGGTTCATCAAGATCGCGGGCAACTCGTCCGCCCTCGGCGCCGCGGCCGCCTCGAAACGGGGCGGAGCGGCCGCGAACACGGTCTTGAAGGAACTCAAAGCCGCTGCGGGGGTGAACGCGTGATCGACCGCGTGATGGGCCATCTCGAATCGCTCGTGGGTTTCGACACATCCGACCCTGTGCCGACCGTGACGGCCGACCACGCGATCATCGCCTACGCCGCGGGGGTGCTCGAGGCGGCGGGCTGCGTCGTGACCGTCGAGGATCTGGGCGGCGGGTGCGTCAACCTGCTCGCGGTCCGGGGCGACGGCTCACCGGCGATCCTGTTTAACAACCACCTCGACACGGTCCACGTCGACCCGGGGTGGCAGCGTGACCCGTTCTCGCTCACGATCGAGGACGGGCTCGCCTTCGGGCTGGGCACGTGCGACATCAAGGGCGCCGCGGCCTGCCTGCTCGCCGCGGTCGAGACGACCGACGAGCCCGTCGCGGTGCTTCTGACCACCGACGAGGAGGGCGGCAAGGGCACCTGCATCGAGCACTTCATCCGCACCAGGTCATTCGACCCCGAGGTCGTCGTCGTCGCCGAGCCCACGCGGTGCGAGGCGGTCGCCCAGCACCGGGGATTCGCGTCGTTTGAGGTGACCTTCCAGGGCAGCGCGGGGCACACGTCGGCCCCCGACGCGACCGCGGGGAGCGCTATCCACATGGCGGTCCGCTGGGCCGACCAGGCGCTCTCGCTCGCGGAGAGCGAGCTCGCCGACAGCCGGTTCAACATCGGGGTGATGCAGGGCGGCACGGCCTCCAACGTCGTCTCCTCGACCGCGAAGATGCGGTTCGGCTTCCGCCCCGCCCCGGGGGCCGACGCGATGGAGCGGGGGCGGCGCGTGCTCCGCGTGCTCAAGGACCTGTTGCCCAACGGCGCGTCGGGCTGGACCGATCGCTTCCTCGCCCCGCCCCTGACCGCGAGCGAGACCGCCCTCGAGGCGATCAAACGGTGGGGGATCGACCGGGGCCCGGACGTCGACTTCTGGACCGAGGCCGCCCTGTTCGAAGCGGGGGGCCTGCCCGCGGTCGTCATCGGGCCGGGCGACATCGCCCAGGCCCACACCGCCGACGAGTTCGTCGAGATCGCCCAGCTCGAGCGGGGCGTCGACACCTACACCCGCATCATCCGCGAGGGCGTGGCGTCAGATGAGAAGCCATTCCAGAAGAGAGGAGCCGCCTGTGCTCCGTGAGATCGTCATCAACCTGCTTCACAACCTGGGCGGCCGGGCCGAGGTCGATCGGTATCTCCGCGAGTACACGCAGGGCGGCAACCGCTTCGCGGTGATCAAGGTCGGGGGCGGGCTCATCGCCGACGATCTCGACGAGCTCTCCTCGGCCCTCGTTTTTCTCCACCACGTCGGGCTGACTCCCGTCGTCGTGCACGGCGGCGGTCCCCAGCTCACCGAGGAGCTCGCTTCCCAGCAGATCGAATCGAAGTTCATCGATGGGCTGCGCGTCACCACCGACGAGACGCTCCACGCCGCCCAGCGGGTTTTCCAACGCACGGGCGCCACGCTCGCCGATGCGATCGACGCGAGGGGCTGCCGGGCCCGTCCCGTTCCCTCGGGTGTGTTCCGGGCGGTGCCGACCGATCGGCCCGAGCTGGGGCACGTGGGCGAGGTCGAGCACGTCGAGACCGAGCACATCGTCCGCGCCGCGGAGCGGGGGCATCTGCCGATTCTCTCGCCCGTGGGCACCACGCACGACGGGCGGCTGCTGAACATCAACGCCGACACCGCTGCCCGGGCCCTTGCCCTCGCGCTCAAGGCTCGCAAGGTGATCTACTTGACGCCGACGGGCGGCATCCTCGACCCGAAGGGCAACATCATCCCCGCGGTTGACACCGCGGAGGATCTCGAGGAGATGATCGCCGAGGGCGTGGTCTCGGGCGGCATGGCCCGCAAGCTAATCGAGATTGACGAGCTGCTCAAGGGCCTCGACGAGCACGCGTCCGTGTCGATCACCGCGCCCAACAAGATCGCCCGCGAGCTGTTCACCTACAAGGGCTCGGGCACCCTCGTCCGGCGCGGCACGCCCATCCGCACCGAGACCGGCCTCGACGGGCTCGACCGCGTCAAGATCACCTCGCTGCTCGAGCGCAGCTTCAACAAGCGGCTCGACCCCGCCTACCTCGACAAGGTGGGCGACGCGAAGATCTACGTGGGCGGCGACTACACCGCCATCGCAATCATCAAAAGCCGCGACGCGGGGCACTACCTCGACAAGCTGGGCATCAACGAGCAGGCCCAGGGCCTGGGTCTGGGCGCGACGCTCTGGAACCGCATCCGCCACGACCACCCTAGGCTCTACTGGCGTTCCCGCGTCGACAACCCGGCGAACAAGTGGTACCTGGGCCGGGCGGACGGCATGCACCGCACGCCCGAATGGCTCGTCTTCTGGTACGGCCTCGAGAGCCGAGATCAGATCGAGACCTGCATCGCCGATGCCCTCTCGTTCGGGCATTCATTCACCGCCCACCCCGTCGAGACCAAGCCCACCGAGCCCAAACGGGAGGCCGTCCATGCCGGCTGAAACCAAGGCGAAACCGAACGCCCTCGCCGGGCACGCCCTCGACACGATGACCGTGGGCCTCGTCGGCGCCCGCGGTTATGTGGGCGTCGAGCTCCTCGAGATCATCGGGACCCACCCGCTGCTCGACCTCGCCTATGCGTCGTCGCGCCTCTTCGAGGGGGCCGCGATCGCCGAGCACGCGAAGGTGTCGTTCGGCGGGATGAAGTTCGAGCACCTGACTCCGGAGAACGTGGTCGAGCGGGCGGCCGACATCGTGATCCTCGCCCTCCCCGACGGCGCCGCGATGCCTTTCGTCGAGCACCTCGAGGCCTCGCCCAAGCCCCCGATGCTGATCGTCGACCTCAGCGCCGATGAGCGGTTCAACGACAAGTGGGTCTACGGGCTCGCCGAGCACAACCGGGCGAAGATCGCGGGCGCGACCCGCATCTCCAACCCGGGCTGCTACGCCACAGCCGCCCAGCTGGCTGTCCGCCCGCTGCTGCCCCTGCTCGCCGAGACGCCGCACTGCTTCGGCGTCTCGGGCTTCTCGGGCGCGGGCAAGAAGCGGTCGAGCCGCAACGACCATCGCGCCCTGACCAACGGCGTGCTGCCCTACAAGCTGGTCAACCACACCCACGAACGTGAGATCGCACGCCACCTGGGGCGGCCCATCCGCTTCTCGCCCCACGTCGCCCCGTTCTTTAGGGGCATCACGATGACGGTGCAGGCGAAGGTCACCGGGCCGACCTCCGTCGACGCGCTCGCGAGGCTGTACGAGGATGCCTACGGGGGCGAGCTGTTTATCGAGATCACGGGGGAGGAAGTCCCCCGCGTGCAGGACATCGTGGGCCGCGACGGCGCGAGCATCGGCGGCTTCAGCGTCAACCCCGACCGCCCCGACGAGATCGCGGTCGTCTGCACGATCGACAACCTCCGCAAGGGCGCCGCCTCGCAGGCGATCCAGAACATCAACATCGCCCGGGGCCTGAGCGAGCAGACGGGCCTGACCGTGCCGGGCGAGGAGGAGGCGGGCGTATGACCCGCCCGCTGTGGGCCAAGGCTGGCTCGGACGCCGATGCCCAGTCCGGCGATAAGTCTGACGCCATGTCGTTCATGAGCCGGGACGACGTGCTGCTCGACCGCGAGCTGTTCGAGCACGACATCCGGGCGACGAGGGCCCACGTGCGGGGGCTCGCGTCGATCGACCTGCTCACCCGGTCCGACGCCGAGGCGCTCGACCACGCGCTCGCCGACCTCGCCGAGGACTACAAGGCGGGCGGGTTCGTGCTCGACACGAGCTACGAGGACGGGCACACCGCGATCGAGTCCTACCTCGTCGGGCGCGTGGGGGAGACGGGAAAGCGCGTCCACCTGGGTCGCTCGCGGAACGACCAGGTGGCCGTGGCGCTGCGGCTCTACATGCTCGACGCGCTCGATCGGGTCAAGGCGGCGCTCATCGCCTCGGCCCGGGCGGCGCTGTCGCTCGCACGGGCGGAAGAACGCACGCCCATGCCGGGCTACACCCACCTGCAACGCGCCGTGCCCTCGACCGTGGGCCTGTGGATGGGCTCGTTCGCCGAGTCGTTCGCCGACGCCGCGGAGCTGTGCGTGCTCACGCGGCGGTGGATCGATTCGTGCCCCCTGGGCACCGCGGCGGGCTACGGCGTCAACGTGCCCCTGCCCCGCGAGCAAGTTGCAGAAGAGCTGGGCTTCGCCCGCGTGCAGATCAACCCGATGTCGGCCCAGGCATCGCGGGGGCGGATCGAGGCCCAGGTGGTCTCGGTGCTCTGGCAGGCGATGCAGGAAGTCCGCCGCCTCGCGTGGGATCTCTCGCTGTTCTCCACCGAGGAGTTTGGCTTCGTCACGCTGGGCCCGGGCTTCGTCACCGGCTCGTCGATCATGCCCAACAAGAAGAACCCGGACATGGCCGAGCTCCTGCGGGGCTCGGCGGCGGTGGTGGGCGGGGCGCTCGCGGAGATCCAGCAGGTCGTGAGCCTCCCCTCGGGCTACCACCGCGACCTCCAGCTCACCAAGCCCCCGCTGATCCGGGTGGTCAAGGTCACGCTCGAGGCGTTGTGGCACATCCCACGCCTGATCGAGACCTGCACGCTCCACCCCGAGCGGATGAAGGCCGCGATCGACCGGGCGATGCTCGCGACCGACCGCGCGGTCGAGCTGTCGACCGGGGGCCTGCCCTTCCGCGACGCGTATCGGCAGGCCGCGGCTGAGATTGGCGACGCGACCGAGATCGCCGATGCCGGGGCGAGTATCGACGCGCGGGTCTCGCTGGGCGGGTGCGCGAACCTGGGGCTGGATCAGATCGAGGCGAGGCTCAGGACACTCGGGTGAGAACGCTCGTCGCGCAAGCGCGGGTCATTCGCAGTTGCTATTGAACGACTCGACGAACATGAGCACGTCCGCGAGGTCGAAGATCCCCGCCGGCTGCGCCATATCGGCCAGGCAGCGGTGGGCGATCGTGAAGACCGCGTCGCCCCCCGCGATGCCGTCGTTGTCGCCATCGATGAGCACGTTGTTGGACGCGTCGCGCGCCACACCGCCGATTGTGATGCGATAGGCGTTGTTGAGCAACGGGTCGTTGGGCCCGCCGCCGCTGCCGCCCGGGGGGCCTCGGAAGATGATCGTCGTGGCCTGCGTGCCCGATCCCGTGACGTCAATCGAGACGGGCAGGTCGAGCCCGTCATCGGTCACGACCGTGACGTCGTCCTCGGTGAGCGTGACCGGGACCGACCAGTAGACCGTGACGGTCTCGGTTCCCTCGGCGTTGCGGATCTCGCCGAGGGGCTGCGTGGTCAGGATCGTGGGCCCCGGGACCGTCTCGCTGGCGATGAAGTTGTTGAACGCGAGGCCCAGCTGGTTGTTGGGACGCGTGCCGATGTGCTCGATCTCGAGCCTCGAGAAGCCCACCGTGGGGTCGGCGAGCGTGAACACCCACGGCTCGCCGTTGAATCCGCCGGCCGGACTGAGGACCGTAACGACCGGATCGGTCTCGCCCGCACGATAGCCGCGGATCTCCCATTGCTCGGGCCCGTCGATGTCCCAGATCTCCCCGGCGCACCCCGGGACCGGCTGGTCGTACTGGGCGACGAGGATGCCGACGGGAGCGCTGTTGTTGAGCGCCGATTCGCTGCGGAGGAACCACTGCCCGAGCTGCTCGGCGAACGCGGGGGCTGGCCCGTCGGCGCCGAACGCGTCGAACGCGGTGATCGGGTCTGAGCCGGTCGCCTCGAAAACAGCGGGTGTCTCGACGACGCCGTCGCCGTCGACGTCAAAGCCGAGCAGGACGTGGAGCGTGCCCCCATTGAAGCCGACGGCGTAGGGGGCGTCGAGCGGAAGCTGCTGGTTGTCGACGGGTGTCGAGCCGTCGGGCTGTGTCTCGAAGTCGATGGTCTGGGCGTTCGCGGCCGTGACGATGGCGAGGCAGACGATGGCGGATCGGTGCATGATCTCGTTCCCCTTGGCGGGTGCGGGCGGTCGGAACGGAAGCCGCCACAACCCGTGTGTTGCGAACAGGTTATGAAAAGAGGGGTGGGCGGGCAAGCCGAATCTGGGAGACGGCGGGGATGGTGCCGCTTCTCGGGGTTCCATTGCTAGGCTCGCTCGGCGCCACTGCCCGCCGTCTGCGGCGCAGCAGTGAACCCGGGAGCACGACGGCGTCGAAGATGGCGAGTCATGGCGCCCCGGCCTATCCCAGCGCCTTCAACAACCGCTCCTCATCCCACACCTCGACGCCCAGGGCGTTGGCCTTGTCGAGCTTGCTGCCGGGGCTCTCGCCCGCGATGACGAGGTCGGTGTTCTTGGAGACCGAGCCGGTGACCTTGGCGCCGAGGGCTTCGAGCTTGTCCTTCAGGTCGTTGCGCTGGAAGGACCCGAGCGTGCCGGTCAGCACGATGGTCTTGCCGGCGAAGGGGCTGTCGGGGGCGGGGGCTTGGCCCGGCGCGACGTAGTCCCGGCTCGTGAGATCGATGCCTACGGACCGGAGTTCATCGAATGTGTGCCTCGCGGCCTTGCTGTGGAGGTAGGCGTGGACGATCGGGGCGGTGTCGGCGCCGAGGCCCGTCTCGTAGTCGTCGTCGAGCTTGTCGGGCGAGCCCGACAACGCCTCTCGCTTCGCGGCCGACATCGTGTTGAACGCCTTGGGCATGAGGCGGTGGACGGGCGCGGCGAGCAGGGCGTCGAGGTCGGGGAAGACGCGGGCGATCGCCTTCGCGGTTGATGAGCCGACGTGGCGGATGCCCAGGCCCGCGAGCACGCGGGCGAGGCCCCGGCCCTTCGCCGTCTCGAGCCCGTTGAGCAAATTGTCGAGCTTCTTCTCGCCCATGCGCTCGAGGGCGAGCAGGGCGTCGCGATGCTCGGCGAGGCGGAAGAGGTCGGCGAAGCCGCGGAGGGGGATGGGGGCGTCGGTGCCGGCGGTGGCGAGGATCTGGTCAATGGTCTGCTCGCCCAGGCCGTCGATGTCCATCTGGTCGCGACCGACGAACCAGACGAGCTTCTCGCGGAGTTGGGCGGGGCACTCGGGGTTGACGCAGCGGCGGGCGGTCTCGGTCTCGGGGTGGAACGCATCGCCCGGGGAATAGACCTCGCCGTTGGCCGCCTCGATCTCGACGGTGGATCCGCAGACGGGGCACTCGGCGGGCGGCGCGATCCACTTCGCGTTCCTGGGGCGGTCGGCGAGGACGGGCTCGACGACGTAGGGGATGATCTCGCCGGCCTTCTCGACGAGCACCGTGTCGTTGATGCGGATGTCCTTCTTGCGGGCGAGCCCGAAGTTGTGGAGGGAGGCGTGCCGGACGGTGGTGCCGGCGAGGAGGACGGGCTCCATGATGGCGCGGGGGGTGATCTTGCCGGTCTTGCCGACCTGGAACTCGACGTCGAGCAGCTTGGTGGGCTTGCGCTCCGCGGCGTACTTGTACGCGATGGCCCAGCGGGGGGCCTTGCTGGTGAATCCCAGGGCGTCCTGCTGGGCGAACGAATCGACGCGGACGACCATGCCGTCGGTGTCGTAGTCGAGCTCGGCCCGCTCGATTTCGAACGCCTCGATGATGCGGAGAATGCCATCGGCGTCGTTGGCCGGGGTGGTGTGAGGGCTGACGGGTAGGCCGAGGCGCGTGACCTTCTCGAGGAAGGCG
The DNA here is from genome assembly GCA_023898685.1 of Phycisphaeraceae bacterium. GTDB lineage: Bacteria > Planctomycetota > Phycisphaerae > Phycisphaerales > UBA1924 > UBA1926. Next base: position 403,888 of record CP060234.1, on the reverse strand, counting down.
GTGTGGGTCGGCGCAAAGGCGTCGTCGGAGATCTCGCCCCGTCCGTGGGCGATGAAGCGGAGGCGGCGCTCGGCGATGGCGGCGGGGTCGAGCTGCTTGATCGTCCCGGCGCAGGCGTTGCGGGGGTTCATGAACGGGTCGGCGCCCGCCCTCTCCCGCTCGGCGTTGATCCGCTCGAACTCGGGGCGGGGGATGAAGACCTCGCCCCGGACCTCGAGAATGGCGGGGGCATTGGTCGTGGTCGTGTCGAGGTGGAGGGGGATGGCGCGGATCGTGCGCGCGGCGTGGGTGACGTCGTCGCCCTTCTCGCCGTCACCCCGGGTGAGGGCGTGGACGAGGGCGCCTTGCTCGTAGCGGAGGGACATCGCGACGCCGTCGATCTTGGGATCGCAGACGAAGCGGGGGGGCTCGGGGGTGGATCCGAAGAGTCCCGACGCTTCGGGGGCCTCAGCGCCGGCGTCGGTTCCGAGAGATCGATGCACGCGGTCGACCCAGGCCCGGACGTCGTCCTCGTTGTAGGTGTTATCGATCGACCGCATCGGGACGGCGTGCATCACTGTCCGGAAGCCCTCGATCGGCTCGCCGCCCACGCGGTGCGTCGGGCTGTTGGGGTCGTCCAGTTCGGGGTGGTCGGCCTCGATCGACGCGAGCTCGGCGATCAGCCCGTCATACTCGCGGTCGGACATGATCGGCGCCGCGTCGCGGTGGTAGGCGCGATCGGCGCGACGCAGCAGATCGCGGAGTTCTTCGACGCGGGCTCGGGCAGAAGTCGGCACGGCCCATGATATGATGGGCCTCGCATGGCGACCGAAGCCCAGATCATCGACGGCAAGGAGCTTGCCCGACTCGAACGCGAGGGGATCGCGGACCGGGCAGAGGCGGTGCGCGCCGCGGGGGGAACGGTGAGCCTCGACGCCGTGCTGGTCGACACGGGCCGGGCCGGCGGGGGCGGGGCCCGTGTTTATGCTGAGAACCAGGCGAAGACGTGCGGGGCGCTCGGGATCGATTACAACCTCCATGAGCTGGGTGCGGACACCGACGAGAAGAGCCTGCTCGGTGTGATCGACGGGCTGAACGCGGACAGGAACGTGCGCGCGATCATGGTGCACATGCCCCTCCCGGCGTCGATCGACGAGCACAAGATCAAGAGCCGGATCGGCCCGGAGAAGGACGTCGAGGGGGTCAATCCGGCGAACATCGGGAACATCGTCTACGGGTATTCGAGCTTCGCGCCGTGCACCGCGCTCGCGACCCTCCGGCTGATCGACTCGACCGGGATCGAGCTGAGGGGCAAGCGGGCCGTGGTGGTGGGGGCGAGCAACACGGTGGGCAAGCCAGCCGCGGCGCTGCTGATGACGCGGGACGCGACGGTCGTGAGCTGCAACGAGTGGACGGAGGGGATCGAGGAATTGGCGCGTTCGGCCGACGTGCTGGTGGCGGCCGCGGGGCGTGCGGGCTTGGTGACGCCCGAATGGGTCAAGCCCGGGGCGGCGGTGATCGATGTGGGGGTGAACCGCGTCATCGGCGCCGACGGGAAGGGCCGCGTGGTGGGGGACGTGGACTTCGAGGGCGTGCGGCACGTCGCGGGGTGGCTCAGCCCGGTTCCCGGGGGCGTGGGGCCGATGACGGTGGCGGTGCTGCTGGGCAACGTGGTCGAGGTGGCGATGAGATCGCTGGGGCCCGGTTGACCGGATTCGGGTTGACAGGCTTCGAACCGTGGACTTGAATCGAATGGGCCTTCGGGAGCCCCGATCGCCCTGTGATCGGCTCTGGACACCGCACGGACGGGAGTTTGGCTTGAACACGCTTGCACTTGGCATGCCGGGCGGCTGGGAATGGCTGATCATCGGCGTCGTGATGCTGCTGCTCTTCGGGAGCCGGCTCCCCTCGGTGGCCCGGAGCATCGGCGACGCGATGCGCGAGTTCAAGAAGGGCATGCACGACATCGGCGACGACATCCAGTCGCCCCCCCCTCAGCAGCGCTCATACAACTCGGCCAAGCCCCCCCTGACCTCGGGCGGGGTCGACCAGCGCGTGAGCCAGGGGCCAGAGCCCGAGCCGGCCCATCGGAACATCGATTCGTCCGAGAGCGCCGGGGCCGAAGCGCCGCGGGACTGATACGGGCGGAGCATGGGGATGCGCATCTATGGTGACCGCGGGATGTGGATCCCGCGGCTTCTCATTGACGCCTCGTGTTGATGCGTCGTGCCACCGAGATCGGTCCTCCGATCTCGGTGCTCGGGCTGAATGACACCCGGTCGATCAAGGTCTGGGGGAACGGCACCGAGATCGCAGAGCCGATCTCGGTGGCACGCCCACATGTGGTAAAGTGACGCGGGGTGATAGCTGTGGGGGGAACGCAGATCGGCACCAACCCGCACGAAGAACCGACCGCGCCCGCACCGTCGACGCGAGCGCCTTCGACCGAGGCGCCGAGGCCCGGCTGGTTGAGCACCACGCCGTCGCCCGACCAGCTCCTCGCCGAGGCCGAGCGTGCGGTGGGCGATCGCTACCGCATCGAATCGCTCGCGGGCGAGGGCGGGATGGGGCGTGTATTCGCCGCCCGCGACACGCAGCTCGGGCGGCGGGTGGCGATCAAGCTGCTGACCGTGCTCGACCCCAACCCCGACGAGGACCCCGGGCTCCGGGCCCACGACCGGCTTGTGGGCGAGGCCCGCGCGATGGCGAGGCTCAACCACCCGAACCTCTGCCGTGTGATCGAGGTCTCGCTGGTCGGCCAGACGCCCTTCCTCGTGATGGACTGGGTCGACGGGGCGGATCTCACCCGCTTCTGCAAGCCCTTCGAGACGAAGCACCGCATTTCGATCCTGCTCCGTGTGGTCGACGCGGTCGCGGCGATGCACCAGGCGGGGCTGGTGCACGGGGACCTCAAGCCCTCCAACGTGCTGGTTGACCACGACGAGCGACCCACGATCGTGGACTTCGGGCTGGCCCGGGCCGAGTCGGACCCGAGCTGGATCGCCACGCCCCGGGGGGGCACGCCGGGGTATTCGGCGCCCGAGCTGATGACCGCGCACGCCGAGATCGACCCATCGGTCGACGTCTTCTCGCTCGGGGTGATGCTCTACGAGCTGCTGACCGACCGGACGCCCTTCCCGAAACGCACGGCCCCGGCGGTCGTGATCGATCTGCTGCGGCGTGGCGCGGTGCCGCTTCCCGAGCACTATTCCCCGGGCGTGCCCGCTGACCTCCAGAAGATCTGCCTCGCGGCGATGGAACCCGAGCCGGGCGATAGGTATCCCGACGCCGCCGCGATGGCCGCCGACCTTCGGCGCTACCTGCGTCGTGAGACGGTCTCGGCCCGTCCCCGTCTGCTCGAATCGAAGTTCGACGAGCAGATCGAGCAGCAGATCCTCCAGACAAGGGAATGGAGGCGGCTGGGGCTGATCACGCCGCGTGAGACCGAGGTCGTCACGCGTGTGCTGGCCGACTTGCAACGGGCGGAATCGCCCTGGATCATCGACGCGAGGCGGCTTCAGGCGAGCCAGGTGAGCCTCTACCTGGGCGGGTGGATCCTCGCGCTGGGTCTTGTGGTCGGGCTGGCCGACACGTGGGATGTCATTGGGGCCCCGCTCGGGATCGCGACGGCGTGGCTGTTCGCGCTGCTCTCACTCGGGTTGGGCTACCGCCTCCAGAGCGCGGGCGAGAAACGGATCGGCGTCGGGATGCTGGTCACGGGGCAGGTGGCGCTGCCCGCGGCGGTCTGGCTGGTGTTGCGGCACACGGCGTGGCTCGCGGGGGCCGACGGCACAGGGATGGGACCCGCATCCGAACTCACCGCGATGCTCTTCAGGGGCGAGCGGCCCCTGCCCGGGCTGGCGAACGCGCAGATCCTCGCTCTGTCGCTCGTCGGGCTTGGGCTGGCGGGGTCGCTGCGAGCGGTGGTCCGTTCGTCGGCGTTCACGTTCTTCAGCGTGCTTGGGGCGGGGGCGGGATGGCTGTCGCTCTACCTCGTCTTCGGCGGGCTGGACGCGATGCCCTCCGTGGCCTTGGGGCGGTGGGGGCTCTGGCTCGCGCTTCTCGGGGTGGCGACGCTGCCCGCCGGGCTGATCGTCGACGCGCGCGAGCACGAGATCATCCGCGAGATCGGGCGGCGGCGGGCCAAACAGCGCGACGCGGCGCCGGTGCTGTGCGGCTCGCTGCTCTGGATGGGCCTGGGGATCACGGCCGCGGCGTTGTTCGCGCCCGCGTGGTATCTCTTCGAGCACGCGGACGAGAACCCGATGAACCCGGCGAAGCAAGCCTGGGCGTTCGCGATCAATGGGTTGATCCTCGTGGGGGTAATGGTGGTCCTGGGGCGTCGGCCCACGCCGCTGCGCCGTCGGATCGCCGAGGTGTTGCGTTGGGTGCTCCCGACGCACCTGATGGCCCCGCTGCTGTTCATGGAGATCCACGAGACATGGGGCGTCTGGCTGCCCTGGCTGGTGCTGCTGCCCGTGCTCGCGATCGGGTTCTGCTTCGCCAGCGCGCTGCGGCAGTGGAAGCCGTTCCTGATCTCCGGACTGGCGTACCTCGCGATCTGGTATGGACGGTGTTTCGTCCGCATCGAGGCTGACCTGCCCGAAGCGACCGCGTGGCGGGTCGTGCTCACATTCGCCGCGGTGCTGCTCGGGCCGGCGCTGATGGTCCTCGCTTGGAGGGCGCCGGCGTGGATTGCCCGGCGCCGGCTCGAACGGTGGGAGCGGCGATCGGCCCTGCGGGCCGGGCCCCGGGCCGGGCAGTCGTGGAGGTGACGCGGGATTGGCCCCGTTCCGTCGCCGGTTGCCTTCCTCCTCGTCATCGCGTCGCGCGTCGCGGAAGAGCACGGCGTCGCTGCTGACTGGGGCGAATTCGAGTTCCAGGTGAACACAGCGCTTTTCTTCCGAGCCTGCGGCGCAAGTGAAGGACGACGGCACCGGAGTCCTTCGCTTGCGCTTCAGGCTCGTTGCGGAGGGGTCTCGTGGAATTGAAATCAGCGGGCGGTTGCGTCGCCGGCGTTCTGCCGGCTACACCCCGACGTACCGGGCGTAGATCGTCCTGGCCCTGACCGGGTCGGTAACGCCCGAGACGATCGCCCGCCCGTCCGGGAAGATGGTCAAGCCGATCGGCCCTCCCGACGCCGACCGTTCGCCCGCCAGCTCGCCCCGCACCAGGTACCTCGTCGCCTCAAACGGCCCGTGGGCCGCAAGCCGGCCGGCGAGGGCCGCGAGATCGATCTTTGCCCCCGGCGTTGGGCTGATCTGCACCGCCTGCTGCCCGCACAGCGCGACCGGCTCGGCGGCCGAATGTTCAAGGAACTCGAACCGTCGTCCCGCGCAGCAGGGGCACGCCGGGTCGCGCAGCCCCGCGAGGTCCAGCTCGCGGTGCGTGTTCCGCCAGGGGTCGATCTCCACCAGCGTCCGTCGCACGAGGTCCCGCCGCCCGACCAGGAGCTTGAGCGCCTCGGTCGCCTGGATCCCCGAGACCATTGAGATCACGGGCCCCAGTACCCCGGCGGTATCGCACGTCGGCTGCGAGCCCGCGGGGGGCGGGCCCGCAAACAGGCATCGCAGGCAGGGCGTCTCGCCCGGCAGCACCGTCATCGCCATCGCGTGCGTCGAGACGGCCCCCGCGTACACGTACGGCAGACCGTGCTTGACCGCGAGATCATTGATCAGGAACCGCGTCTCGAAGTTATCGGTGCCGTCGACGATCACGTCGGGCCGCCCCAGAGGCCCCTCGAGCAGCACCGCCTCCGCGTTCGCCGGCGCAAAGTCGGCGAGCACCGGATGCGCGCGCACCTCCGAGTTGATCTCCCCGATCCGCTCGCCCGCCGCGTGGGCCTTGGGCATCCCCTCGTCGGCGTGCCGCTGGTCGAACAGCACCTGCCGCTGGAGGTTGGTGATCTCGACGAGGTCGCGGTCAACAATCGTCAGCCGCCCCACGCCCGCGCGAGCCAGCAGGTCCGCCGCCGCACACCCAAGCGCCCCGCACCCGACGGTGCACGCGTGCGAGGCCGCGAGCCGCTCCTGTCTGGCATCGCCGAAATCCTCGAGCAGGCGTTGTCGGTGGTAGCGGTCGGGCACGGGGGATGGTAGAGCCATCCGATCTGGCGAGGTCCAAACGAGACGCGGGCGCGAGCCCGGGTGTTCATCCGGTCGGTGTGACGTCTATTTGAGGGAACACCCGGGCTTGCGCCCGCGTCTCGTCGCTCCTCAACCGAACATCCGCCCCGACTCCATGTCCTGGAGCTTCCACCGGTTCGCCTTGCAGACGCCGTAGAGCACGGGCCACGCGAAGTCCTGATCCTGGCAGGTCACCAGCGCCTGCGTCACGCGCCCGTCGATCGGCACGATCTCGATCACCAGCCCCGGGCCGTAGAAGAACGTCGACCCGCTCAGCACCGCGGGCCCGCCGTCTGTCGCGATGTTGAACGGCGCGACCGCCTCGCAGAACTCCGCCTCGGTCCCCAGCGGCACCGTCGGGCTGGCCCGATCCTCGGGGTCCTCCAGCCGGATCAGTACGAGCTGACGCCTCGTCGCCACGCGATCAATCCCGGCTCGCCGCGAGACGCTCAACCGTCTCGATCAGCTGCCCCAGCGGCACGGGCTTGAGCAGGTACTCGTCGACCCCCAGGCTCTCAGCGTACACCTGGTGCCGCTTGCCCTCGTTGGCCGTCACCATGATCACGCAGGGGCTGTCGGCGTGCCCCTTGATCTTCTCGAGCGCGAGGAACCCCGAGCGGCCCGGCAGCATCATGTCGAGCACCACCACGTCGGGCTTGTGCTCCTCGCAGCGCGTGATCGCGGTATTCCCGTCCGAGGCGGTGAACGTCTCCGCGCCCTCGGATTCCAGGGCATACTCGAACGACTCGAGGATGTCGCGGTCGTCGTCGACGATCAGCACACGCACGCCTTCCAGCCGACCATCGCGTTCTTCTTCGCTCATCCGTGTCTCCCGGGCCTCGCCCCTCGGTTAACCCACACACGAGTATTGCGGCCCGCGGGGTCCCGAGCAACGGGCAAACGCCCCAAGTTCGCGTATCTCAGCCCGATCTCAGGGCAGCCTCTGCAATCCGTGCTCGTTCAGGAACGCCCGATCTCGGTCCGACCGCTCCACGATGCCCCCCAGCGTCGCGTCGTCCATCCAGGGCAGTGCCGCCAGCTTCGCCCGAAGCGCGTCGGGAAAGGGCTTTCCCAGCCGCTCGTGCCGGGGTCGGCTCTTCCAGATCCGGTGCATCCAGAGGTACTGCTCGGGGGCCGCGAGCACGGTTTTCTCGAGCGCCCGCCGGTAGCGGGCGGTCAGGTAGTAGAGCGGGTCGGGCTGCGATTCGTACTCCTCGGGCCCGAAGACGTCGGTCAGGTGCACCGTGAAGCGGATGTCGTTCTCGCCCACGTGCCGCCCGATCCCCCGCTCGCCCGGTCGCTCGTCCCACCCCACGCGGCGCCCGAACCCGCACACCAGCACCGCCCGGTGCTTGAGCGCCAGGAGTCCGATCGACTTGTAGGTGCTCGTCAGCCGCCCGAAGTAGGGCACGAACAGGCCGCGGTCGCCCGCGTTCTGATCGGCGACGAACGCGACGGGCTCGCGCCGTTCGAGCAACTCCGGCGCGATGCGCACCGCCCCGAACTTATCGAGCAGGCTCAGCCCCCGCCGCTCGCGGGTTCGCCTCACCCAGCGGTCGAGCGGTGCGAGGTCGAGCGGGCGATAGAGCGCGTGCACCCGCACCCCCAGCAGGGCGACCGTGTAGCCCATCGCCTCCCAGTTGCCGGCGTGCCCCGTGATGAGGATCGCCGGCCGATCGCCCAGCAGCGCCTGGAGCGCCGGCGCCATCGACCCGATGTGGATGTGCCGCGTCCACGCGTCCTCGCTCAGAATGCGGGGGAGGAACGCGACCTCGACCGCGAGCATCGCCAGGTGCTCGTAGCTCCGCAGCGCCAGCTCACGCCGGCGATCGGGTTCGAGATGGGGCATCGCCTGACCAAGGCTCTCGGTCGCGCGGTCGATCCGCTTGCGATTGAACGGCGCCGAGCCGAACGCACGGCCCGCCACCCGTGCCGCCTCCAGCGCCGCCGCCGGGCCCGCGATCTGGGGGAGCATCATCGCCGCACGGAGGCCGGCGTAGGCCGCATACCCCAGCGGGCCCGTGCCACGTGTTCGGGGCCGCGAGGGCGCGGCGTCGAGCGTGATCGGGGTGTCGTCGGTTTCGGCCGGCATGGAGCCCCATATCAGAGCGTGGAGCGCGAGCGACACGATTCCAGGTCGACGCTCCCCGCGATGCCGGCGTCACGCGCCGCGGAGGAACCGGCCCCGGGTCGTCAGCGCGGGAACTCGCCGATCAGCGTCCGCAGCCGGTTCTCGTTCAGCACCGGGATCGACGACGCGGACGCTTCAGCGAAGAGGGCCTCATAGCGGTCCACGCGGCCCTTGAGCCGCAGGTATTCGTCGTACACCTCGCGGGGCGCGTTGGGCGCGGGCTGCACGGGCTCGACCGGGCGTCGCCCCAGCACCAGGAAGTCGAGGTCACCCGCGATATCGTCGATCACCTTGCCGCCCCAGCGTTCAATGATCGCGACGAGGGCGTCCCGCTCGAACGGAGTCGCGATGCCGTCGCCGTTGACGTCGAAGTTGCCGAAGACCACGAAGTTGTACGTCTTCTTCGGGTCATACACCGGGTTGGCGATCACGTCGCCCACGATCACCGGGTTGCCCCGGCTCGCCTTCACCACGCGGCACCGGGCGCTCGACTCGTCAATCCCGATCACCTCGATCACCGCCTTGCCCGGGCGGTAATTGTCGGTCCCGTCGAGCATGTGGATCTCGGAGGCCGACCCGTAGACCGAGAAGGCCATCCCGATCACCAGCTTGTCCTTGCGTCCCAGCGTGATCACCACCGCGTCGCCCGCGGGCTCGACCGCGGCGACCTCGCCGTCGACGAGCGCGAACTCGTCCAGCGGCGTCACACGATTGGTCCCGCCCTCGCCTCGCAGGCGTCGCACCTGGTCCTGGAGCACCAGGATCTGCTGGTTGAGGTCGGCGTTCAGCCGATCCTTGTCCCGGATCTCGCCCTGGTACCTCGAGCGCTCATCCTCCATCTCGCGCTGCACCCGGTTCTCGAAGCCCTCCACCTGGGTCCGCAGGTCGGCCACGTCCCGGCCGTACGAGCCCACCCGGCTGTTCGCTTCGTCGACGGCCTGGGTCACCCCCGCCTCGACCGTCCTGATACGCTGCCGTTCCGCATCCGTGTCCGCCTGCAAACGGTCCATGCGCTCCCTCGCCGACGCCAGCTCGGCGTCGCGGCTCTTGACCAGCCCCTGCAGTCTCGCCATGGCCTGGGTGAGCGGCTCGGTCTCCGAGCCCGTCAGCTCGGTTGCCCGGGCGCGGAGCTGCTCGAGCGTCAGGTCGGGGTTGCCGGCGGCGACCTTCATCAGCTCGCGGTTCGTGGTCATCAGATAGTCGACCAGGCTCTTGCGATCCGACCTCGCCGCTCCCAGCGCCGCCCGTACGTTCTCCGACTCGCGTTCGCCCGCCTTGACGATCTCCTCATAGCCCGTCTGGAGATTGCGAACCTGGCCCTTGGCGTTGTCCATCTCGCTGAAGAAATAGACGGCGGCGATGGTCGCGACGAACCAGAGAATCCCGAAGATGGTGATCGTTACGACTACGGCGGTGCCGGCGCTGGTCCTCGATGCCATCTCGAAACTCCGTTCTGAGAAGCTGAGCCCCGCGGCCGCGAGGGCCTTCGGTCGGCTGGTTCTGTGGGCGGTCCGCGCCCCTCGTTCGGGCGTGCGATCCGCGATGTGTCGGCGGACGGGCAGTGTCGCGGCCCGCGGCCGCCGCGTCAAGCGTAGGCCCATGCGCCCTCTGGGATCGGATTCCCGCCAGCGGCCCGCTCCCTAACATCTGTCGTGGATCTGCCCGGCCGGATCATCCTGGCCCGCGTGGCGCTCGCCGCCCTGCTCGGCGTCCTGATCGGGCTCGACCGCCAGCACCTCCACAAGCCCGCCGGCGTGCGCACGATGCTGATGGTGGCCCTGGGATCGGCCGTCTTCACCCTGGTCGGGCTCGAGATCGCCGGCATGTCGACCCCGCGTGGCGTCGACGCGCTCTCCCGCGTCATCCAGGGCATCATCGGCGGCGTCGGGTTCCTCGGCGCGGGTGTCATGATCCGCGACCGCGGACACGTCCGGGGCGTCACCACCGCCGCCGGCATCTGGGTCACCGCGGGCGTGGGCGTTGCGTGCGGCCTGGGGGCCTACCTCATCGCCGTCATCGCGGCCGCCGTCGCGATCGCCACTTTCACATCGTCTCGCTTCATCTTCCCCGGCGACGAACACCCGGGCGGGGACCGTCCCGCCGACGGGTGAACCCCATCCCGACGCCTACGCTCGATTGATGCGTCTTCGATTCCTCGGCACCGGCACCAGCTCGGGCGTCCCCGCCATCGGGTGCGACTGTGCCGTGTGCACCTCGGACGATCCGCGCGATCAACGCCTGCGCACCAGCGCCTGCCTTGAGTTCACCGATGTGCAGGGATGCGAGCGCGTCATTCTCATCGACGCCGGGCCCGATCTGCGCCAGCAGGCCCTCGCGGCGGGCCTCAAGCGATGCGACGCGGTCCTGCTGACCCACAACCACGTCGATCACTGCTTCGGCCTCGACGAGCTCCGCAGGTTCAACGTGCTCATGGACGGGCCGATCGACGTGCTCGCCGATGCGCACACCCTCAAGTCGGTCCGCCGGGTCTACGGGCACATCTTCGACCGTGCCCGCCGCGTCAACGACTCGTTTGTGGCGACGCTGATCCCGCGCGAGGTCCGGCCCGCCGAGCCCTTTGAGCTCTTCGGGCTGCGGATCACGCCCATCCAGTTGCTTCATGGGCGGCTGCCCGTGCTGGGCTTCCGATTCGACAACGCCGGACACGATCCGAATGCGAATGGCCTGCTTCCGCTCGCCTATTGCACCGACGTTTCCGCCATTCCCCCTGAGACGTGGGCCCACCTTGTCGGCCTGCGCGTGCTGGTGCTCGACGCGCTCCGCCATCGGCGGCACCCGACCCATTTCACGGTCGCCGAGGCCGAGAACGTCGCGGCCCGCGTCGGGGCTGGTCGGACGTACTTTGTCCATATGTCCCATGATCTGTGCCACGCCGAGACCGACGCGACACTCTCGGACGCAGTCCACCTGGCCTACGACGGGCTGGTGCTGGGCTAACACAAATTCTCTTCCATTTGTGGCTGTGATAGAACAGCGAGCCGATCTTCGCGTACTGGTCACGAGCGCCGGTGTGTTCCCCCCGGCGCCGGGAGATTCCCGATGCACAAGCCGACCGATCGCCGTTCGACCCCGACCCAGCCGGTGACTGGGCTGTCGTTCCCGTTCCCCTTCCCGGAATCGCACGCCCAGAACGTCCGGTATTCGCCGAAGACCGCCACGAGGATCATCGCTCCCGCTACGCCGAGGGCGGTTCCCCCGGCGGCCCGGACACACAGCCGCGGACGCTGAGACACAGGCCCGCGGGCACGCCGCAGCGATCCGACACGGGCGCTCGTCGATCACCCGGCTATCAGCGGTGGTACCGGCACTCCCAGGCTCACCGCGACGGCCCGGTACAGCTCAGCCTCCCGCGGTGTCACGACGCGGTCATGCATGACCACAGTCGCGCACGCCTCGATCAGCGCCCGCTTGAGCTTGGGTGAGGTCGCGTTGAGCGTGTCGATCGCCTGCGCGAGGCGGCGGAGGCCCGAGGCCTCGCCGGGTTGGTAGGGCGCCGGCACACTGCCGAGCCTTCCGACGCCGGCCGCGAAGGCCTCGCGTGCATCGGCCTCGTTCTCGTTGCCCGCCCGCGCCACGGCGGAGAGCAGCGTCGAGCACTCGTCGCCGAGCTGGTTGAGCGCGTAGTAGCGCACGCGCGGGCGGGGCGCGTTGCCGCCCGCGACCTCGAGCCGGCGGGTGACCAGGCGGTGGAGGATCCACTCGAACAGGTCGACGCGGTCGTCGGCCCGGATGAACGCATCGACCAGCTCACGGAACTGGGCCGTCTGCCGCTCGCTGAGGGCCGCGACGGGCTGGAGCGCCTGCTCAAGCACGGGCAGACGCAGCTCGGGCGGGAGGGCGCGGACAACAGGAGCGATCTGCGTGAGCTGGTCGGCGAGCACGGGGTCGGCCGACGCGACGCGCTGCATCTGCACGGCACGCGTCTCGGCGTTCGCGTCGAGCAGCATGGAGAGGATCACGCCCCGCGCGGAGTAGGGGTCGCGTGCCCACTCACGCACGCTCGCGGGGACGCGGGCGATCAGGGCCTTCGCTCTCACGACGTGCTCGTTGTTGATCCGGCCGATGTCCTCGAGCGCGGCGGCGGCGGTGACCGCGCCGACGACAGCCCCTTGTCCGCCGGCAAACGCCGTGACGGCCGCCGGGCGCTGCGACATGGCGTGGCGCGGCCGGGGCTCGGGCTCGGTCGATTCGAGGAACGTCCCGTCCCAACTCGGGTCGATCCGCTTGATGCGCTCCGGGAGCGGTGGGTGGGTCGCGAAGATGCTGGTGGGCCCGCCCGAAAGGGCGTTGCCGAAGAACATGTGGCTCGCCTCGGGCGCATTGGGACTCTGGAGCACAGCTTTGCGTCTCGTGCCCCCCAGCACACGCAGCGCGCCCGCGATGCCATCCGGATTCCGCGTGAACTGCACGGCCGACGCATCGGCGAGGAACTCGCGTTGCCGGCTCACCGCGGCCTTGATCCAGTTGCCGAAGAAGACGCCGATGTAGCCGATCGCGGCGAGTGCGGCGGCGAGCACGAGGATGGCCGCCAGCGCATTGCCCTGGTCCTTCGACGAGCGTCGTCCGCCCGGCCCGACGAAGTACATGCTCCGTATGATCATCATCCCCGCGAGTCCGAGCAGCAGGATGCCGTGGAGGACGCCGATCAGACGCAGGTTGATCCGCATGTCGCCCGAGAGGATGTGGCTGAACTCGTGGGCGATCACGCCCTGGAGCTGTTCGCGGTTGAGGCTCGTCGTGGCGCCGCGCGTCACGCCGATGACGGCGTCCTCGGGGTGGTACCCCGCGGCGAAGGCGTTGATCGCCTCCTCGTCTTCGAGCAGGTAAACCGGGGGCACGGGCACACCCGAGGCGAGCGCCATCTCCTCGACGACGTTGAGCAGGCGCTGGCCGTGGAAATCGGCGGTGTCGTGGCTCAGCAGGCGGCCGCCCAGGTGCTCGGCGATGACGCGCCCGCCCGCGCGGAGCTCGTTGATCTTGTACGCCGACCCTCCCCCGATGAGCACCGCCCCGATCGCGAACGCGAGCGTGAGCGCATACGGATTCCACAACTCGATTGCGCGGTGCTCCGGGCTCCGCATCGCGAAGAAGAGCGCGACCGTGCTCGCGAGATAGAGCGCGGCGACGATGCCGACGACGGCGAGACAGAACAGCACGATGAGCTTGCCCGTCCGCTTGCGGGCCAACTCCTGGTGTTCAAAGAAATCCATGGCTTGTGGCATCGGCGTCGGGCCCGCTGGGTTTGGTGGTGCGGGCTAGAACGAGACCTTCGGCGCCTCGCCGATCTCCGCATCGTCGAAGTCGAGCAAGGCCGCGTCGGCGTTGTGCCCGAACATCCCCGCGAAGACCACGGGCGGGAACGACTGGCGGTAGGTGTTGTACGCGGTAGCGCTGTCGTTGTAGGCCTGCCGGGCGAAGGCGACCTTGTTTTCGGTGCTGGTCAGCTCCTCGGTGAGCTGCTGCATGTTCTGCGTCGCCTTTAGATCGGGGTATTGCTCCGCGACGACCATCAGCCGACCCAGCGCCCCGGTCAGCGCCCCCTCGGCCCCGCCGAGCTGCTTCATCGCAGCGCCGCTCGTCGGGTCGGCCGAGGCGGCCTGGAGGCCCGAGACGGCCGCGGCCCGGGCCTGGACCACCGCTTCGAGCGTCTCGCGCTCGTGGGCCATGTAGCCCTTGACCGTTTCGACGAGGTTGGGGATCAGATCGTGCCGGCGCTTGAGCTGCACCTCGATCTGCGCGAACGCGTTCTTGAAGCGGTTCTTCAGCGCGACGAGGCGGTTGTAGACGCCGATGGTGTAGAGCACGGCGATGATAATGACGAGGGCGCAAACGCCCGCGACGACAAGCAGGATGACGGCGGTCGTGCCCATGACACCTCCTGGTTGGGACCTTCGAGTGTAAGGCGGCGGGCGGGGAGCGGAATGTTCGTCATCCCGAGACCCCGGGCTCCCGTTGGGTCATTGGGAGAACGGGGAGCGGGATTGCAGAACGAGACCCTGGCGCAAGCCTGGGCTCCAGGGTCTGGCTTCGAATGAAGCAGAGCCCAGGCTTGCGCCAGGGCCTCGTCTAGATTTGGGAAACGCGGGCGCCCCGCGTCACTCCGGCGCCACGACCGAGCCGGGCTCGGTCAGCTCGATCCGATCCTCGCGCATGTCCCACAGGATCGCGCGCGGGTGGCTTGTCGTGCCGCGCAGCAGATCGGTCACCTCGACGTGCCCGCTCGGGCCCGACTCGGCCTGCACCACGCCCCGGATCGCGTCGTAGATCAGGTGATCGGCCGCGATCTCACGCCGGCGGTCGACGTGCAGCAGCGCGCCGCCCCGGGCCTCGGCGAACCGCAGCGCCCCGTCGAACTCGCCGCCCTCGGCGAGGCTCGAGCCTTCTTCCTTCGTGAACCTCGCGACGAGGCTGTCGGCGGTCAGCTCGGTGATCGCGGCTTGAGTGAGCGGCTTGTGGGCCACGCGCACCCCGTCGGCAAAGACCGCCTCGCCCGCGCGCCGGTCGAAGCCTAGCGAGCCCGTCCACGTGAACAGCGTCGTGCCGCGGCGTCCGCCCGCGCCGATGATCGCATTGCCATCGTTCCCGGCGTTGTCGGCATCGGGCCGGCGGTCGAGCACGAACAGCTTGCCGGGGCCCGGCACGTCGAGCCGGTCGTCGCGGGCCGCGAAGCGGATCTCGCCGCCCTCGAGGTGGAAGATCTCGTCGACGCGGGGCTCCTCGGGCAACGTGCCGACCGCGACGCGGCGGGACTCGATCGACGCCATCGCGTCGCCGTTCCCGAACGCGATGGCCGAGCGGAGCCGCTGGTTGAGGTCATGCCCGTTGTTGCTGTAAGGGTCGAGCGTGATCTCGAGGCGATGGGCCTCGACGTGGTCGCGGGTGCCGTCGGCGTCGATCGATTCGGCCGTGGTCTGCCCGACGCAGTCGAGCCGGCCCGCGAGGTCGTCAAAGAACATCTTCTCGTCCCACGTCGCCTCGATCGATTTGCCGTCCGAGTCGGCCTGCGAGAAGGTTCCGGGGCCTTCGACGAGCACCGTCCGCTTGGCGTTGTCGAGCTCGATGTGGGCGCCCGTAATCGACGCGGTCCCGCTCGACACGCGGCTGCCTTCGCCGGTGATCACCGCGTTCTCGGCCAGTGCGTCGGCCTCGAGGTGATCGCCCCGGCCTTCCGCTCCACGCCCGTCGTTGAAGACCACCGAGCCTTCGGCGTCGGCCTGCGTGACGGTGATGTCCCCATCGTCCTTGCGGGTGAGCGATGCGTCGATGCGATCGGCCCTGATCGATTCGCCCCCTTCGCGGCGGGCGAGGGCCGACCCCGTGATGATCACGCGCGTCGGGTCGAGGTCATCGCCTCGCGATCCCGGCGCGAAGTGCACCTCGAGGCCGTCGCCCGCGAGCGTGCCGCCCCGGCCGTCGTCGCCGCGTGCTTTCTCGGCATTGAGCTGCACGAGGCGGGGGTCTCCGCCCTCCTCGCTGTCGAAGATCGCGTCGATCCGCTCGCCGTTGAGCGTCGAATCCCGGCTCGCGCCCTCGACGCCGCCCTCGAAACGGGCCCGCTCGATGCGGTCGGTCATCCGGCCGTCTTTGAGCGCGAAGCTGAACATCGCCGATGACCGCCAGCGGATGCGCTGCGGGCTCTCGGCGCCCGGCGTGTCGTCGTGCTGGGCGCCCGTGAGCTCGCCCGCGGTGGGGATCATCACGACCCCGGCCCCCAGCTCGATGTACATGCTGTTCGCGCCGCTGATCCGCCCCGACTCGGGGCTCTCGAGCTCGACCGAGCCCGCCGGGCCGATCAGCTCGACCCGCTCGCGGCCCTCGAAGTACGAAGCCGTCTGGGCGCGTCCCGCGGCGTGGGTCGTGGTGTCCTCGAACTCGACATGCCCCTCGGTGACGTCGAACCGCAAGGCGACGTCGTCGCCCATCGTCAGCTCGCTCGGTTCGTTCTGAAGCGGAACAACTTCCATCGGGCCGTCCCAGGTCAGCACGACCGGCTCGGCGGCAGGGGGGTGTGTCTGGTTGGGGGCGGCGGGATCGACGCCAGGCGCCGGCTCTGGCGAGAGCACGGCATCGGAATCCGGCGTGCCCGCGGGAGGCGCCGCGCCGATGGGGTCTGGTGTCGCCGCGGCGAGGCTCGGGAGCAGATCGGACAGCATAGCTGGCATCGGGCCGCGTGCGCTCTGGGGCCGCGAGCGGTCGGGGATCTTGTTGTCGATCAGACGCGTCCAGACCGTGAGCAGGTCC
Source organism: Phycisphaeraceae bacterium (assembly GCA_023898685.1). Lineage (GTDB taxonomy): Bacteria > Planctomycetota > Phycisphaerae > Phycisphaerales > UBA1924 > UBA1926. The sequence continues at coordinate 387,391 of CP060234.1, read as the reverse complement.
GACTTGATGACCTCCGAGCCGTGCGTGACGACGACATGGTCGTTGAACCTGGTCTGGTAGAGGTCGATCTTCGGGGCGCCGGGCATGGCGGGTGGCTGGGCCGCCGACTGGGGCTCTACCTGCTCCGGACTCGCGGGCGTCTCGGCCTGGGCTGCTGTCGAGCCGGCGGGGGTGAACGCCGTCAGGACGGTCGTCGGGCCGACACGGTCTACGGATGAAATCGGCGGCGCCGCTGGTTCATCCCCTGGCGTGTACGTCAGCTTCTCGCCGTGGTCGACTCGCAGCCGGCTCAGGCTTTCGCGCTGCTCGTTGAGCACGGCGAAGACGCCCCGCCCCACGAAGTCGAGCTCGTCGCTCTCGACGTGGAGCCGCCCCTCGGTCTCGAAGCTGTAGACGTCAAGGTCGAAGTGCAGGGGTGCGTCCGTCGTTGCGGTCACCGTGGGCATCGCCGTTTCGGGGTCGGGCCGGCCGGCGGCGTCGGGGCCGAACCGCCTCGCCCGGACGTGTCCGGTCAGCGACCCCGACCGGGGCTGATCGTTTCCCTCGGGGATGTAGAACCGTCCCTTGTCGGCCTCGATGTACCACGTCGAGCCGTCCTCGCCGAACAGCCACGCCCGGGGTTGCTCCACCTTCCGGTGCGACGGTCCGTCGGGGTCGTAGCGGGCGGCGAGCAGCTCGGCGGCGAGGCGATCGGGGTTTTCCTTGTCCTGAACCTGGATCGCCAGGTTCCGGCCCGAGTCGCCCTCGTCGAGGATGTCGGTGATGTCGGGGGGCAGCGGGACGTCCGTCGAACCGCCGCCCTGCGTCGCTCGGGGCCGCACCACCAGGTAGGCCACCGTCCCGGCGAGGAAAAGCGCGACCACCACGCTCATCGCGAGCGTCACCGATCGCGTCGAGGCGCCGCGGCGGGTTGGGCCGACGCTGGAAGTGGATCTGGAGGGTGTGGGTCGAGTCACGGGCGATCGTATCCGTGCGCCCGCCGCAACCCGTCGAGCACCCCCCGGGCCTCCAGCAGGTGCTCGACCAGTTCCCGCACGGCTCCCCGGCCCCCGGGGCGGCGGCTCACCCACACCGCCATCTCGCGCACGGGCGGCTCGGCGTCGGGCGGGGCCGCGGGGAAGCCCGCGATGGCGAGCGCGGGCATGTCCTTCCAGTCGTCGCCCATGTAGGCCATCTGTTCGACCGGCACGCCGGTCGTCTCGGCGAGCGAGCGGAGCGTGGCGGCCTTGTCCGGCACGCGGTGGAAACGGTGCCCGATGCCCAGTTCCTCGGCCCGCCGCTCGACCACGGGCCCGCCGCGGGCGGTGATGATTGCCGATTGCCCTCCCGCGGCGTGCCAGAGCGAGAGGCCGAACCCGTCGCGGACGCTGAACTGCTTGAGCTCGCGTCCCTCGCTGTCGTAGATGATCTCACCCGCCGTGAGCACGCCGTCGACATCGAGGACGAGCATGTGGATCGAGGCGGGATCGGCGTGGGGGCGTGTCATGCGGGCTCCTCGCGTCGGTGCACGGTACACCGCCCGGGCTAGTCGAGCAGCGCGTCGTCTGGCAGGGGGCCCGGGGTTGCGGTCGAGGTGGCGGCCCGGAACACCGTCTCTTCGAGCAGCGACGGCCTCATCGTGCACCAGAGCAGGATGATGACCTGACGCCGGAGTTGGGTCGGGCTGCCGAGCCGCCCCTGTGGGTCTCTGAAGCCTGGTCCATCGCCGACCATCCGCCGCCACTCGTCGTCGGGCTGTTCCTCGGGCCCATCGTCTGCGGACATGTGCGACGGGTCCCACCCCCCCAACAGCAATTCCCGGCGGCGTAGATCCAGCCGCACGGGCACCGCCCGGAGATCGTACGGCTCGACCCTTGCCCTCACGCCGAAGAGTCCGAAGCGGACGATGTCTACACGCCCCGGTGCGACACGGAGGTATGTGGGGTGGATGAAACTCCAGAACACGGGCGCGAGCAGGGCGAGCGCGAGCACGCCGAGTTGTGGTGGAGCGCCAATGAAGATGAAGGCGAAAACGAGAAAGACCGGATGGCACAGCAGTAGCAGGACCCCGGTCTTCAGCCGGACCCAGACACGCTCGCGCTTGTCGAGCATCCGGCTGGCAAAGCTGCGGCGGCGGGCGAACCAGGCTCGGAACACTTCCGGCTCAAAGGCGCCGTCGTCATCGTCGGCCGGCCTGAGCAACTCAAGCCGTTGGGCCTGATCCTCCCAGCAGATCACATTCACATCGACCAGCGGGGCAAGCTCCATCGGCAGGCGAAACGCCGACATCGCGCGGCGGTAGCTCCGGACGGCCACCCGCCCGACCGCGATCATCAGGGCGAGAAAGATCAGCGTGACGATCGACGCACGCACGGCGGGCGTCATCCAATGGACCCGACCGAGCATGAGATACCCCGCGAAGGCGAGGCCAGCGCCACCGAAGAAGGCAAACGGGCCGAGGGCTGAAGTCATCGGTGCGAGCGCCCCGCCGCTGTTGAGGCCACCCTGGCAGTAGTGAACAGACCGCCTTGCGCCGACCTCGGCGCCGGGTTGTTCAGGAGGCGGGTTTTGGGTCTCTGTGTGGCTCAAACGCTCACCGAATCTCATGCCCCGATTCACGCTTGCGGGGCGGCTTTGTGAGGACGCCGGACCTATCATTCCGGGCAGACAGCATCGCGCTTCCAACCCCCCTCGAAGGCCGCTTCACGATCACGCGGCAGCGCGGCGCGGAGGATCGGACGGGCACTCCCCCCGACCCCCGCGCGGCGGCGGTGCAGGACGACGGTGCAGGAGGATACCGGGCCTATGGCGGACAACACGACGGCCGAAACGCGCGCGACCAGCAACGGCTACGGGGCCGAGCAGATCAAGGTGCTCGAGGGCCTCGAGGCGGTCCGCAAGCGGCCCGGCATGTACATCGGCGGCACGGGCGTCAACGCCCTGCACCACCTGGTCTACGAGGTGGTCGACAACTCGATCGACGAGGCCATGGCGGGCTTCGCGACCACCGTCACGGTCTCCATCGAGGCCGACGGCTCCTGCCGCGTCGCCGACGACGGGCGCGGCATCCCGGTCGACCCGGTCAAGAACGACGACCCGACGCTCGACGGCAAGCCCGCCGTCGAGGTCGTGATGACCAAGCTCCACGCGGGCGGCAAGTTCGGTCAGGAGGGCTCGGCCTACAAGGTCTCGGGCGGTCTGCACGGCGTGGGCGTCTCCTGCGTGAACGCGCTGAGCGAGTATCTCGAGGTCGAGGTGCACCGCGACGGCAAGGTGCACGCGATGAAGTTCGAACGCGGCCGGGTGGTCGAGTCGATCCGCGTCGTGGGCGACATCCCCGCGGGAGCGCGCCCGACCGGCACGATCGTCGAGTTCAAGCCCGACTCGGAGATCTTCGAGGACACCGACTTCCGCTTCGAGACGCTCGAGGGCCGCCTGCGCGAGCTGGCGTTCCTCAATCCGGGCGTGACGATCAAGCTCCACGACGAGCGGGTGGGCGCCGACGGCAAGCCCCGCTCGGCCACGTTCCGCGCCGAGACCGGGCTGACCGAGTACATCGATCACCTGATGAAGGGCAAGACGGCCGTGTCGAGCCCCGTGTACATCAAGCGCGAGCAGCCCGACGAGAACCTGATCTGCGAGGTCGCGCTCCAGTACCACGACGGCTATTCGGAGGCCGTGCTTACGTTCGCCAACAACATCAACAACGTCGACGGCGGCACGCACGGGCAGGGCTTCAAGGTCGCGCTGACCCGCTCACTTAACGGGTACGCACGCAAGGCCAACCTCATCCGTGAGAAAGACCCGACCCCGACAGGCGAAGACTTGCGCGAGGGGTTGATTGCGATCGTGAGCGTGAAGCTGCCCGACCCGGCGTTCAACAACCAGCCCAAGGAGCGGCTGCTCAACCCTGAGATGGAGAGCTTCGTGAGCCAGGCGGTGGGCGAGGCGCTCGAGAACTGGCTCGAGGAGCACCCGGCCGAGGCCAAGCTGGTGTGCCAGAAGGGCATCGTGGCGGCACAGGCCCGCGAAGCGGCGCGCCGGGCGCGCGAGCTGACGCGGCGCAAGACGGCGCTTGAGTCCGGCTCGATGCCGCACAAGCTGCGCGACTGCAAGACGCGCGACGTGGCTCGCTCGGAACTGTTCATCGTCGAGGGTGACTCCGCAGGCGGGTCGGCGACGCAGGGACGCGATGTCGATACGCAGGCGATCCTGCCGCTGAAAGGCAAGATCCTGAACGTCGAGAAGGCGCGCATCGACAAGATGCTCCAGCACGAGGAGATCCGCACGCTGATTCAGGCGATGCGGACGGGCATCGGACCCGAGTTCGACGTGTCGCGGCTCCGCTACGGGCGGGTCATCATCATGACCGACGCCGACGTTGACGGCAGCCACATCCGCACGCTGCTGCTCACGTTCTTCTTCCGCCAGATGCCCGAGCTGGTCCGGCGTGGGCACGTCTACTGCGCCCAGCCTCCGCTTTACCAGATCACCTGGGGGAGCGGGCGGAAGAAGCAGAGCCAGTATGTGCTCAACGAGCGCGAGCTCGCTGGGAAGCTCACCGACATCGGGCTCGAGAACGCCGTCCTGCACGTCCGCGACATCGAGGGCTGGACCGTCGACGGGGTCGTGCCCGAGTCGGCCGTCAACGGCGAGCCCAGGGTCGACCGCACGATCGAGGGGCACGGCCTGCGCCAGCTCGTCAAGGCGCTTTCCCGCCTGCACGAGCTCGTCGAGATCGCCGAACGCCGGGGCGTGCTGTTCGTCGACCTGCTCGGGGCGAGGCGGGACGGCGTCCTGCCGACCCACCAGATCAACTGCCGTGCCGCCACGCTGCACGCGTGGAGCGAGGACGAGGCCTACGAATTGGTCGAGCGGAACGGGTGGCGGCTGGCCGACCTTCTCGAAGACGAGGAGGAGGACGGGGCGGCCGAGTCGGACGGAACACTCTCCGGCGTGGACAAGCCCGTGGCGACGGTCCGCGAGCTCCACGAGAACAAGGAACTCGCCAAGATCTTCGAGCAGCTCGCGGCGCTCGGGGTGTCGATCGACGATTGGGCGCTGGCGCAGGAGGAATCGGTCACGGGCGAGCGGCTGCCCACGCGGTTCGTGTGGGAGACCGGAGATGCGACCAGGCCCGCGGCCCCGGCCGAGACGCCCGCCGACGATGAGGATGAGGGCGGGGCGGCCCCGGTCGTCCACGGGCGGTACGTCGATGCGGCCAACCTCGCGTCGATTCTGGGCAAGCTGCACGATATCGGGCGTCGCGGCCTGGAGATCAAGCGGTTCAAGGGGCTGGGCGAGATGGACGCCGAGCAGCTCTGGGAGACCACGATGGACCCGGCCAACCGGACCATGCTCCGCGTGACCTGGGCCCAGGCGGGGGATGCGGACGCCCTGTTCAGCGTGCTGATGGGCGAGCAGGTCGAGCCCCGCCGTAAGTTCATCGAGGAGCACGCGCTGGACGTCAAGAATCTGGACGTCTAGATCGCCAAGGTGTATTTGGAGCGCGTGCCGCGGCGTCCCGGCCGCATGGATGATCCTGAGCTTCTCCTCTGGAATCGGGCCACCGGAAAAGTCGCGGCTCGTTCATACACGAGGTAGGCGCAAGGCCGGTCATCGCGACCGCGAATGGGCCGATAACGAGGTTCCGATTCGATCGATCACGCGGGTGCTTGCGGATCGTGGATACCCCCGGCTTGGCTTTCAATCCACGAACCGGAGTGGACGATCGATACGGCTATCTGTACTGGGGAGGATCGCCGTCATGGCCAAGTCGAAGTCCGGCGAGCCGGGGTCACGTCCGAATACCATCGGCCTCAGCTCGAACGAACTCCATAGGTTGCTGAACACGCTGGATCAGGGGCGCAAGCCGGGCAGCGCGAACAGGTCGCACGCGCGCTGGCAATACAACCAGGCGTCGCTGCCCGTGCAGATCATCCATCCAACGGGGAACGAAGTACACGTCCGCATGGCGTGCCGGAACCTCTCGAAGGGCGGCATCGCCTTGCTGCACCGCTCGTTCCTGCACCTCGGCACCCAGTGCAACGTGACGCTCACCGACCCCCATCACGGGGAGGTCATCGTCTCGGGCCGGGTCGTCCGCTGCATCCACATCGCCGGGATGATCCACGAGATCGGGATCGCGTTCGAGAACGAGATCGAAATCCGCGAGATCATCAGGCCCGACCCCATGCAGGAACTGTTCGCGGTCGAGCGGGCCGACCCGGCGTCGCTGGTTGGAACGATCCTGCTGGTCGAAGACAGCGACATGGACGCGCGGCTCGTGCGGCACTACCTGCGCGACACCCAGCTGCGCATCAAGCACGTCTCGACCCTGGCGGATGCGGAGCGCGAGGCCAAGTCGGGTGTTGGCCTGATCCTGTGCGACATCCATCTCGGCGGGGAGGACGGGGGCCGCCTGCCGAAGCGGCTCCACGAGATCGGGGCCCCGCACCCACCGGTCATCATGGTCAGCGCCGACACGAGCCAGTCGACCCGCGACCTCGTGGGACACCCGGCCGTGCAGGGGTTCCTCGCCAAGCCGTTCACGCAGGACAACCTGATCAGGGCGATCGCGGAGTTCTTCCGTGAGCCCGAGGAGGGCGAGGGCGACGGCAGCGGCGGTCCCGGCGCCTCGTCCCTCGATCGCCAGGTCTACGAGGCGATGATGCCGGAGCTGCGCAAGACGGTCGACAAGCTCGTGGAGGCGGCCGAGGCCGGCGACACCGCCCGCGTGCTCGCGGTGCTGATGCAGCTCCGGGGCGTGGCGCCGGTGCTGGGTCACGCGGACCTTGCGATGCTGCTGGAGACCATGACGTTCCAGCTCTCCAGCGACCTCGATATCGCCGCGATCAGGGACCAGATCGGGGAAGTGAAAGAGCTGTGCGGGCAGATCGCCGGGGGCACCTGACGCACCGGCGGTGACCTGTTCCGCGCCGCCGGCCTCGGCTAGGCCCAGGGTGAGGCGCGAAACGGCGAGTGAGGCGGACGGCCAGTGGAGTGGTGCATGACCGGGAAGTCGAACAATGAGCGGGCGAGGCTGAACTCCCTTGGTCTCTCGCACAAGCAACTGAACCAGGTGCTCGACACCTTCGACACCGGCTCGACTGCTTCGTCCGCGGTCGATCGCAAGGACGCCCGCTGGCCGTTCCGGCAAGCGTCGATCAGTGTCAAGATCGAGCACCCCGGTGGGTCGGTCGTCGAGGTCTGCATGGCCTGCCGGAACCTCTCCCGAACCGGCGCTGGCCTGCTGCACAGCAGCTTTCTTCACACGGGCACGCGCTGCGTGCTGATCATGCCGCACCCGCAGCTCGGCGACAGGCCCGTGCAGGGCGAAGTGGTGCGCTGCCAGCACCGCGGCGGGGTGCTGCACGAGATCGGCGTGCGGTTCCTCACCCAGATCGATGTGCGCGGATTCGTCCGGCCCGACCCGATCAGCGAGCTCTTCTCGGTGGAACGGGCCGACCCGGCCCTGATCGCCGGAACGGTGCTCCTCGTCGAGCCCAGCGTGCTGGACACGCAGATCATCAGGCATTTCATCCGCGACACGAAGGTCAGGCTCCGTGTCGTCGAGAGCTGCGACGAGGCGATCGACGTCGCCCGCGCCGGCGTTGATCTGATCATCAGCGAGTTCAGGCTGGGCGAATGGACCGGCGAGGATCTCACGATGCGGCTGCGGGGCGAGAACGTGGCGACGCCCATCATCCTGTGCAGCGCCGATCGCGGTGGGCACGTCCTGGAGCTGATCGACGGTCGGCGAGCCCAGGCCTACCTGAGCAAGCCGCTCACGCAGGAGAAGCTGACGCGGGCGCTCGCGGAGTTCCTCACGGGCAACCCGCACGCCGCGATTCTCTCGGGGCCGGCGCCGGACGTCGCGCTCCTGAAAGCCATGAAGCCCGAGCTCGACCGATTCGCGACGGCCATCGAGCTCGCCGTTCGGAGGAGCAAGCCCATGGATGTGCTCAGCATCTGTATGCAGCTCCAGAGCGCGGCGCCCACGATCGGCCTAGCCGACATCTCCCCCGACCTCGACGCTGTTGTCGGGCAGCTCTCCGAATCGATGCAACTCGCGGGGCTCGATCGGGAACTCACACAGATCGTCGGCCGGTGCCGCGCCGCGTAGCCGTCCGCGGGCTCACCGCCCCCCGAGACGCGATAGGGCGATCTCCCACCAACGCAGAGCCAGCCGGCGGCCCGACGCCCGGCTCATGAGGCGCTCGAACCCGCCCGTCCGCGTCGGCTTCGCGGGGATGCGCGGGTAGTGTCCATTGGAATACAGCGCCAGGGTGAGCCACGCCGAGTGCTCGGCCCGATAGCGAGCGCCCGCGTCCATGATCTCGCCCCGGCTCCAGCGTCCCATCCGCATCGTCGCCAGTCTAAGCGGTGATCCTCGGTCCGGGAAGTGCTGTTCGCCCTCCCGGCGGCGCCCCCACGGGTGGGTGGGGTTCTGCGGGCTCGGCCCGGGCCGATCGGCCCGGTGTTCGCCGATGCGGTGGCCCGGGCCCGGTTCAGATTGCATATCCGAGTGGGAGCGGTGTCGCGGGTATGGCCCGAGAACCGCCGGCTCCCCTTGCCCGGAGTGTGCAGATGGGAAGGCATCGCATGTGGAAGACCTGCTGCATCATCGCGTGTGTGGGTGCGACGTTCGCGGGCTCGGCGGCGGCCGAGGATCTGCTCCGCCTCTGGGGCATCGATGCCGACGACGCCCAGCTCTTCGCGATCGATGACGTCAACAACCCGGAGCGCACGTTCACCGACTTCGGAGAGATCCGCGCGGCGTCGGGCCACCGCGCCGAGCGGATCGACGGCGAGATCCGCGCCTTCACGATCGTCAATACGTTCGATGCCTACGCCGTCGTGAACGGCGACGTGGGCGGATGCCCCGGTCCGGTTCTGCTGCACGTCGACCTCGAGCACATCGAGCCCGGCATCCCGGTCGTCGCCGACGTGGTCGGCTCGCTGGCCGACGCCGGCCTCGATCCCGCCTGGGCGGTCACCGGGATCGCCGGCGACCCGCTCTTCGGCGTCATGTACGTCCTCTCGGCCGACGGCGATCCGACGACCGATGACCGCCTCGCCCGCATCCGAGTCGAGTCCGACCGCTCGATCCACGCCGAGCCGCTCGGCCCGATCTCCTGGCAGCGGGGCGGCGTGCGCATGGGCGCCGACGTGACACTCGGCCCGGCCGGCCTGCTCCTGGTCGCCGACGAATCCGACGGGCGGATCGTGATGGTCGACCGCGACACGGGCGAGGTGCGCGGCGTGCGGCTCGAGGGGCTGCGCGTCGACACAGACGTCGCGGCCTACGCCGGCGTGGCCTGGGATGGCTACAACGACCGCACCGCCATGTTCGATCGTCGCACCGGGATGCTCGTTGTGGATGATCGGACTACCAACGCCATCGTTGCCTTCGACCTCGCCGACGCCGGCGTCCGCAATGCCGAGGGTCTGGAGTTCGTCTTCCGCCCGACGCCCCCCGGCGAGGGCGGCGGGGGCGGCGCAGGTCTGGCGATGGGGCGGGTGAGCAACGTGCCGCACCACGAGCACTACGGGTCCAGAACGCCCGTGCGGCCGAGCGCCGGCGGTGGAGGTGGGGGAGGCCACGCGGTCGACCCATCGAGCCTCATCGACAGCCCGACCGAAGACGCCGAGCTTGCCGACACCGGGGATCCAGAGGTGGGTGCTGACCTGCCCGACGATCCGTACAGCGACCCCGGACGGGATTACGCCCGCGAACCGGGCGATCCGGGCGACGAACCTGGCGACAGCCCGAGCGACACCCCGGTGGTGCCCGCGCCCGGCGCGGGCGCGATCCTGACGCTGGGCTTCGGACTCGGGGCCCGCCGGCGACGCCGCTGATCGGCTCGGGGCCGCCCGACGATCAGGGGCAGCCCGAAATGAACCCCGCGATGAACGCGTTGATGTCGTTCAGGTCGAGAACCCCGAACGGCTCGGCGAGATCCGCGATCGGATCCTGCGCGAGAAACCCGGACGTGAACGCATTGATATCCGCGAGATCGAGCACGTCATAGGGCTCGGCCAGATCGGCGTCGTTGCAGGGCCCGGCCTGAGCCAGAGTGAGCTGGAAGTCGACGATCACCGGGCGATGGTCCGACGCGAACGACGAAGTCACCACGGGCGCCGGGTAGGGGAACGTCCGCACCGGCTCCGGGAGTTGGCTCGTGCTCGGAACGTTGGCCGATTCAAACACGAACTGCCTCACGACGTTCTCGACGATGCTGTCCTGCCACGCGATGTAGTCGAGCGTCGAGCTGCCGTGCGTGGCGCGCGAGCCCGTGAACACGTCGGTCGCCGAGTCGTAGACCGAGTCGGATCGGTTGCGGTCGGTGCCGTCGGTGCCGCCCGTGAGCGCCGCACGCGTCATCCACTCGGCCGGGCCCTTGCGGCCGTTGGTCACCTCGTCCTCGTTCCAGTCACCGCCCCAGATCACCGGGGTGTTGTCGGCGAGGATGGTCGCGGGGTTGGGGAAGATGATCGTGCTGTGCGGATCGGGCTCGCCCGTCCCGGCGCCGTTGAACAGGTAGTCGACGTAGTAGGCGACGCGCTGGGCTTCCGCGAGCCGCTGGGCCTTGTCGGAGGTCGTGCTGCCCGCCTTGAGGTGCCCGTTGCCGATGACGAGGTCGCCGTCGTAGGTCGCGTCGGGCAGGTCGATCTCCGCGAACTGGTAGCCGCGGATCACGTTGCCCGTCGTCGCGTACTCGTCGGCGAGCACAAGGAAGTTGCTCTCGGTCGCCGAGCCGTCGCCGTTGAGGTCGGCGTAGGGGAACCGCGAGAGGATCATGTTGCGGTTGTACCCGTCGCTGGTGTCCGAGACGAACACGTACGGCAGGTCGTACCCCGGGGCGAAGAGCTGGACATATGAGGTCACCGTCCCGCCCATGTAGGGATCGGCCCCGCCGTGGAAGAACAGGTGGGCGAGGTTGGTGAGCTCGGCCACGGAGTCGACGCACCCGCTGCACCCGTTGTCGCCCGTCTCCTGGAGAATCAGGACGTCGGGCCGGAAGCCCGCGACGATGCGCACACACGCGTTCCAGTTCGAGATCGAGTCGGTCTTGGACGGATTCTCGGTGCGGATCGTGTCGAGGATGTTCCACGTCATCAGGCGGACGTCGGTGTCGGTCGACTTGCCCCACTCGCCGCCCGTCGGGTTCCACTGGGCGAGGGCCGACCCCGCGAGGGCCGCGATCGTGGCGGTGACGATGATGGCTGAACGGTGCATTCTGGGAATCTCCGGTGCCTGGATTCCCGGCCCGCGATCCCGGAGCGGGGTGGGCCGGCGTCGAACGAAGAAGCGCCCGGACCTCCCGGCCCGGGCGCTCGAAGTGGTCGCTATTCACCATCCGGCTGGGTCGCCCGGATGGTTCCCGGCTTACGGGCAGCCGGACAGGAACGCCGCGACGAACGTGTTGATGTCACCCAGGTCGAACAGGCCGTCGCCGTTCACGTCCGCGATCGGGTCACTGGCGAGGAAGCCCGAGATGAAGGCGTTGATGTCGGCGAGGTCGAGCAGGCCGTAGGGCTCGGCGATGTCGGCCGCGTTGCAGCCCTGCGGGCCCTCGGTGTAGTAGCCGATGTAGAGGAGGGCGTCATAGGCCTGGTCGGGGCTGTTGGGGTCGGCGCCCGAGCCGGTGGGATCCTCGTAGACGCCGTCGCCGTCGACGTCATAGACGATGTTGGCGGCGACGACGATGCCACCGTTGGTCATCGGGTCGGCGTTGTCGACGCCGGACAGGTCGGCGTCGTCATAGCCCCACGTGCGGCCGTTGTTGTGGTCGACCGCGCCGGGCGAGAGCACGCCCGAGGTGTTGCTGTTGGCGACCATCTGCATGAACTGGATCTGCCAGCGGGTGCCCGAGTTCTGGCCGAAGAACGTGCGGCCTAGTTCGAGCACCAGCTCGAGCTGGTAGCCGTAGGAGGGCGTCATGCCCGGATACTCGGTGAGCACGCCGCGGATCAGCACGGTGTCGTAGTCGATGAATGGGTCGCCGGTGTCCGGGTCGACCTTGTCGAGGGCGGCCGAGGCGAGGAACCAGGCGTTGCCTGCGCCGTCGAAGGTCGGGGTGGACATCGAGGGCCCCAGCAGGCCCGAGGAGGGGAAGGCGGCCTGGAAGTCGATCAGGTGCCCGATCGAGCTGCCGCCCGGCCCGTCGAGGATGTCCTTGCCGTTGCCGTTGAAGTCGGTCCAGCCGACAATGCTCCACTCAGGGTTCTGCCCGTCGGGCCCGAAGCGGACGGCGACGTTCTGCATGTCGAGGTCGAACGAGAGGCCGAACGTGCTGAGGGTCGCGGCGGCGTAGTTGTTCCCCGCCGAGTCCTGGCCCAGCGCGACGAGCCCGCCGCCCGAGCGGAAGCCCGTGATCCCGTAGTACTGCGAGTAGGCGGAGATCGACGTGAGCGACTTGCTGAACCCGTCGGTCGGATCGCCGATGGTCAGGGGCGTCTCGATGGTGTGGGCCTCGGCCACGGCGCCCGCGGCGGTGGTCGAGAAGATGCCGAGGGCGCGGGTGTTGCCCACCCCGTCCTTCACCAGCTCGGCGGTGGTCGCGACGCCGGTGCCCAGCAGATTGCGGGTGGTGGTGCCCATCGCGCCGCGGTGGTCGGCGGGGGTGTAGCCCAGCGTGACCTCGGGGCCGAAATGGGACGAGTCGGCGGTCAGCGGGGCCATCGCGCCCCGGACATACTGCGACGAGTAATTCGGGCCCGCGACCAGGCCGTTGCCGCCCGCGACGCTGGCGGGGATGTTCGAGGGGGCCGGGTGGGCGGTGGTCGATGAGACGAGGTGGTCGGTCGCCTGGACGCCGCCGGCCCCGGTGATCGTGTTCACCACGCCCGTGCGGCTCTGGGCCCGGGTGCGGTACCAGTTGTTGGCGACCTGGGGCGCGACGGTGCCGCCCGCCCCGAAGCTGTCGCCGCGGTAGTAGGTGTTGCCGTCGGCGTCGGTCGACCCGAACGCGAGCGAACCGGACGAGCCGGTGACCGGCGAGTCGTACACGCCGGCCGACTCGACGCGGGTGACGTACAGCCGATTCGGGCTGGAGGGCTTGTAGTTGACGATCGCGGTGGTGATGAGGTCGCCGGAGAACCCGCCCAGGCTGGCGCTGCTTGCGAAGCCGACGGAGAACTGGCTCGAGGTGCCGGTCGGCAGCTCGTAGCCCGTCTCGTCGTTGTGCAGAGGGTTGGCGCCGGCGCCGGGGGCCTGCTCCCAGAGCAGGTAGGAGTTCGAGAAGTAGGGCACGTCGTGTCGCAGGTCGTCCGAGATGCCGTTGGCCGACATCAGGTTGTTGAAGAACGTCGGGTCGGTCTTGGGGGTCTTGACCAGCGGCACGATGCCGAAGGTCGTGTCCCACGATGTCCCGAACGGCGTCAGGTCGGCGACGTAGGGCAGGACCTGCTGGGCCGGGTCGATCGGGTTGATCGCGTCACCCGGCAGGCCCGGGGTGTTGGCGACACTGTCCTGGGCCATCAGGGGCGCCACCGAACCGGCGAGCGCGAGCAAGGCGAGCACATGGTGCTTGGACATCTCGAATCTCCTTCGGGTGTTGATGCGCGTTTCTGGGAGTGTGGTTCGGCGACACGGATCGACATCGACCGTGGGCCAGTGCCAGCCTCCCTCTCGAACTCCTCGAATAAACCCCGTACAGACTCCGACGGGCCGCTGTTGGACCAGCTTCACATCGTAAGCGATTCGACGGGGCGGGCAAGGATCAACCCCTGATCTGAGCGCTTTCTGAGCGGTGCGCGGCGCACATTCTGCCGAGATCCGGGTCGGATTGGTCCCCTGTGTTGATCCAGGGTCCGGAAAAACCGGACGGATCTCCTGCGTGAAAAAGCGGTGAACGTCCGATCAACCTTTGCTATGGTGGTCCCTTCTGATCGAGTTCGCAAATCACGATCAGGCCCGGGTTTCCGCGCCTTGGGCTCGTCCAGGATCGGCACGCGGCCGTCAACGCCCCGACGTTGAGGAGAGAGACGTTGCGCCGAAATCGAAGCCATCGACCGCGCCGCGCGGTCCAGGTCTGCTGCATGCTCCTCGCCGCGGGGATGTCAACCGCGCCCGCAGAAGCCGAGGGGCTTCGCGTTGTCCGACTGGGTGATCGTGACCGGGCCCTGATCCGGGCGGACCTCGACGCGCAGGGATTGCGCTGGGTCGGCGTGCTCGATACCGATCATGCAATCGTTCGCGCCGCACCGGGGCGGGCGGCCGAGTGGCGAGACGGGATCCGCGCGCTCGACGAGTCTCTAAAGACACCGGCCTCGTTGCGACCGTTGCTCGCCGCCGCGCAGGGTGATGTTCACGGGCCGGTCGCGACCTATCACCTGATCGCGACCGATCGCACCAGGGCCACACGCCGGCGGATCGCGGCGATCGCCCGGGGCCTGGGCGGCATCCCCGGCGTCATCGAGTCGGACGCGCTGACGATGCGCATCACGATCGATACGCAGGGGCTGGCGCGCCTGCTCGGTTCACCCGACGTGCTCTGGGCAGAGCCCGCGGCAGAGCCGTCGCCAGATGATGAATTCGTCCGCGACTTCGGTGGGGCGAACTACGTCGAACTGCTCGACGGCTTCACGGGGGCGGGCGTGGCGTGCGAAGTTGTCGACGGCGGGCTGTATGCATCCCACGCCGATTTCGCCGCGAGCCCGCCCGTTGTGCGCACCCCCAATGCGTACGCCACCGATCACGGCACCTCGACCTACGGGCTGCTCTTCGGCGATGGCGCCAGCGACGGGACCGCGTTCGGCATGATCCCCGACGCCATCGGGCTGTTCAGCAGCTATCACGAGATCGATGACCGGGACGCCAACCTGGCGTCGCTGGCGGGGCCGCCCTACTTCGGCGTGCTCCAGTCGAACAGTTGGGGGACGGGCATCACCCGTCGCTACACCGCGGCGAGCGCCGAACTCGACGACGCGATCTTCCGCCGGGGCGTGATCGTGATTCAGTCGCAGTCGAACACGGGCAGCCCCGATTCCCGCCCCGAGGCGTGGGCCAAGAACGTCGTCTCTGTGGGTGGTGTGCAGGGGCGGGGCACGCTCGACCGTTCCGACGACACGTGGGGCGGCTACGCGAGCACGGGCCCGGCCCTCGATGGGCGGGTGAAGCCCGACCTCGTCATGTTCAACGACGGCATCTGGACGCCCGCCGACACGGGCTCCAGCGACCATCGCTCGTTCACCGGCACGAGCGCCGCCACGCCCGCCGTCGCGGGTCATTTCGGCGTCATGCTCGAGATGTGGAACGCGGGGTATTTCGACCAGGCGGGCCAGACCAACCAGCCCGCCGATCAGTCGCCCCCCGCCCCCCCCAGCGTCGCCGCGGCCAGGGCGTTGATGGTCAATTCGGCGAGTGCCTATCCGTTCTCGAGTGTCGCCGATGATCTGGGCCGGTACCGGCAGGGGTGGGGGACGCCCGATCTCCGCCGCCTCCGCGACGACGCGCCCCGCACGTTCGTGCTCGATGAATCGGCCCCGCTCGTACAGGGGCAGACCTGGGCCGGCACCCTCATCGTCGCTGAGGGCGAGTCTTCGCTCCGCGTCACGATGGCCTACAGCGACCCGGCGGCGCTGCCGCTCGCCGTCGGGGCGCTCGTCAACGACCTCGACCTGCGGGTGACCGCGCCGTCGGGCGTGGTGTACCACGGCAACGCGGGGCTGCACGACGGCGTCTGGTCGACGCCGGGCGGCGTGCCCGACCGGGTCAACACCGTCGAGAATGTCCTGGTCGAGGCGCCGGAGCCCGGGGCGTGGCAGATCGAGGTGCGTGCCTACCGCGTGAACGAGGATGCGGACGATTCGACGCCCGAGTTTGACGCGCCGTTCGCGCTCATCGCGGCCGGCGTGACGTCGCAAGCCGGGCCCGCTCTCTGCCCCGTTGGTGACATCCCCCCAACGGCCGTCGCCGAGCAGCCGTTCGCGATCGAGCTCGAGGCGATCGGCTTCACCCCCTCGGGTGACGGCGTGCTGCTCGTCAACGGCGATTCCACCCTCAGCACCTTCCCGCTAGTCTGGGACGGGGGCACGCGCTTCACCGCAACGCTAGAAGGGCTCGCGTGCGGCTCGGTCGCGGGTCTGCGTTTCAGCGTGCCGATGAGCGGGGGCGGGTCGGCCGCCTATCCGCCGGGACCGGTCGGCTCGGTCGAGGTCCGCGCGGCGTCCCCCGCGGCGCGCGTGCCGCTGGGCGACTGGGCGGCGACGGCCGGCCCTGGACTCGCCAGCGGCGCCTGGACGCGCGGGATGCCCAGCGGCGGGGGCCTTCGGTGGGATCCGCCGACCGACGCCGACGGCGACGACGAATGCTGGCTCACCGACAATCGTGCGGGCGCCTCGGATGTCTCGGGCGGGTCGGCCAC
This sequence comes from Phycisphaeraceae bacterium, assembly GCA_023898685.1. Lineage (GTDB taxonomy): Bacteria > Planctomycetota > Phycisphaerae > Phycisphaerales > UBA1924 > UBA1926. The sequence continues at coordinate 371,039 of CP060234.1, read as the reverse complement.
GCTGACCACCCCCGCGTTCGACATCGGGGCGGCCGACGCCGCGACGCTCCGTTACGACCTCTGGCTGGCCTGCGACGACGCGGGCGCCGGGGGCGAGGACACCATGCTGGTCGAGTGCTCGACCGACGACGGGGCGAGCTGGTCGGTGTTGTCGGTGGAGCGGTCGACCTTCCGCTGGACGCCGCGCGAGATTCCGTTGGCGGGGCTCGTCGGGCCGGGCGGCCGCGTGCGGTTCCGATTCACGGTCGGCGACGCGCCGGACAATTCGATCACCGAGGCCGGCATCGACGGGCTGGCGGTCGTCGTCGACCTCTGCGCCCCGTGCCCGGCGGACGTCACGGGTGACGGGATCACCGACCTGCGCGACCTGAACGACTTCGTCGTCGCGTTCCTGGATCAGCAGGCGTCGGCCGATTTCGATGGCAACGGGACGATCGACCTGTCGGATCTGCTGTTGTTTCTGGCGTCATTCGGCGCGGGGTGCGCGGGGTAGCGGTTTCCGTCAACTTCCCCGCCGGTGCCCCGCGAAATGGGCCCGAACGCAAGCGACGGGCCGATGACCAAGGGCATTCCCGACGCTGGTACACGCTTGGCCCGTCGCTCGCGCTCGGAGTTCCTTGGCGCCGTGCAGAGCGCTACGCGCCGCCCAACCGCGCCGCCAGCCGCGCTCCGAGCCGCGCGTTGCTCCGCACGAGCGCGAGGTTGGCGAGCAGGGTTGCCCCGCCCGAAACCTCGTGCAGGGCCCCGAGCACGCACGGCGTGATATCCCGCCCGCCGATGCCCGCACACCGTCGCTCGGCCTCGGCGAGCCAACGATCCCAATCGGCCCGCGTGACCTCGTCCGCCTCGGGGATCGGGTTGCACACCAGCACGCCGCGCCCGGTGCGGTCCAGCTCGTCGGCGATGAACACCGCGAGGTCGGCCTCGTTCTCGAACCGCGCATCGAGCGTCGCATCGCTCTCGCGGAGATAGAACGCGGGGAAGCGATCGCAGCGGAAGCCAACGACGGGCACACCCAGGCTCTCGAGCGCCTCACGGGTGGAGACCACGTCGAGGAGCGATTTGGTCCCGCTCGCGACCACCGCGACGGGGAAGCGGGCGAGGGCGGCGAGGTCGGCGGAGATGTCGAGGTGCCGGCCGTAGTCCTTGTGGACACCCCCTATGCCGCCGGTGGCGAAGACCCGCACGCCAACCGCCGCGGCCAGTTCCATCGTCGCCGAAACGGTGGTGGCGGCGTCAGCCCCACGGTGGATCAGCAGGCCCAGGTTGGCGGTGTTGGCTTTCTCCACGGTCCGGCTGTCGAGCAGGGCGGCCAGTTCGTCATCGGTCATCCCAACGATCGGCCGGCCTCGCAGCACCCCGATCACCGAGGGCTCGGCCCCTTCGCTCCTGATGATCCCGTTCAGTTCGCGTGAGAACGGCAGCCCCTCGCCCGCCGGCAGCCCGAGCGCGGGCAGCGTGGTCTCGAGGGCGACCGATTGGGGCGTGGAGCGGTCGAGCATGTCCATGCCGTCAGGGTAACGCGGTGAGATCGAAAGAGCCGAATTCGGTGGCCGCCGACCCACCGCGTGGCACACTCCTGTCAGCCTCGGGCGAAGGAGGGTTGTCATGCGCCGGTCTCTCTGCATCCTGATCGTGGGCCTCGGTTCGGCCGGTGTCACCGCGGCCCCGGTCACATGGACCGACGGGAATGGGCACACCTACGACCTGGTCATCACCCAATCGCCGATGACCTGGGCCCAGGCGAAGGCCGACGCGGAATCGCGGGGCGGCTATCTCGCGACGATCACCTCGCGCAACGAGAACGCGTTCATCTCCAACGCGCTCGACGTGGTCAACGTCGACGAGGCGTGGGCGACGAACAGCCAGGCCTGGCTCGGGCCCTGGCTCGGGGGCTTCCAGCCCGACGGGTCGCCCGAGCCCGGCGGCGGCTGGCAATGGGTGACGGGGGAGGTGTGGGACTTCACCTGGTGGCACTCGGGTGAGCCCAGCAACACCGGCACCGGCCACGAGAACGCCCTGCACTTCTTCGGCTATCAGAGCGAGGGGCGGCGGACGGTCTGGAACGACACCGACGGCGACGCCACGCTGCTGCCGAGCTACATCATCGAGTACGACGTCCCCGCCCCGGCCGGGCTCGCGGTCGTGGTGGGTGGGCTGGCGTGCACGCGGCGGCGCCGGTGACCAAAGCCATATTGCGCAGTGCGACGAGCGCCACGGCTTGGCGAGGACTGATGAGCCGAGGCATCCACCGACGAATACCCTCGCGATGTGAAAACACCACTTGTTCCCATCACCGTTGTCGCTGTCGTGCTGATGGCCGCGGTCGCACACGCGATCGGGCGGTCCGAGCGAATCGCGCCGCTCCCCCGAGCCCGGCCCAACATCGTTCTCTTCCTGGTCGATGACCTCGGCTGGCAGGACGCCTCCGTCCCGATGCACTCCGAGCGCACGCCGTTCAACGATCGCTACCGGACTCCCAATCTGGAGAAACTCGCCGCCCGTGGCGTCAGATTCACCAACGCCTACGCCAGCGCCCCGGTCTGCACGCCCACCCGCACGGCGATCATGACCGGCAAGGCGCCCGCACGCACGCACATCACCTACTGGACGCTCAACAAGGACACCGATACCTCTCGCCCGCGCGACGATGTCGCCGCGCCCGACTGGGCGGTCAACGGTCTCCAGCCCGGCGACCACGAGACGCTTCCCGCGATTCTCAGGTCGGCCGGCTACCGCACCATCCACGTGGGCAAGGCCCACTTCGGCGCCCACGGCACGCCGGGCGGCGACCCGACCAGTCTCGGCTTCGACGTCAACATCGCCGGGCACGCATCGGGCGGGCCCGCGAGCTATTACGGCCTCCAGCACTTCACCGTCGCCGGGCGGCAGGGCAAGCCGCCGCACGAGACGTCATCCGTCTGGGACATCCCGGGGCTCGAGGTGTATCACGGTCACGACATCTACCTGACTGAGGCCCTCGCCATCGAGGCCAGCCGGGCGATCCGCGATGCGGTCGATGCGGGCGTGCCGTTCTTCATGAACTTCGCCCCTTACGCGGTGCACGCGCCGATCATGGGCAACAAGAAGTACGAGCCCAACTACCCCGACCTCGACGACCGCGAGCGGGCCTACGCCAGCATGATCGAGACCTACGACGTGGCTCTCGGTGCACTCGTGACGACGCTCGAGGAGACCGGGCAGCTCGAGAACACCGTGATCATCTTCAGTTCGGACAACGGCGGGCTCTCGGCCCACGCCCGCGGCAAGGCGCCGGACGGCCAGACCCGCCACACCCACAACGCGCCCCTCAAGAGCGGCAAGGGCTCGGCCTACGAAGGCGGCACGCGCGTGCCCACGATCATCGCCTGGCCCGGCGTGACCGACTCGCTTCAGGCCGACGCGCGGTCGATCGACACGCCGATTATCTCCCACGACTTCTTCCCCACGATCATCGGCCTCGCCGGGCTCCAGGCCGACCTCGGCCCGGACCGTGGTTCCGAGATCGACGGTCGCGACCTCAGCCCCCTGCTCACCGGGCGTCCCCAGCTCTTCGACGCCGACCGGGTTTTGGGTTGGAACCAGCCGCACCAGTGGGGCGCCGACGGGCCCGGGATCCGGCCGTTCACCAGCATCCGCCGGGGTGATTGGAAGCTCATCTACTTCCACGCGGGGCGGCGGTTCGAGCTCTACAACCTCGCGGCCGATCTCGGCGAGGCAAGCGATCTGGCTGCCGAGGACCCTGACCGGGTCGCCGAACTCGCGGGCGTGATGGAGGCCTGGATCGAACGCACCGGCGCGCAATTGTCGATCGACAAGACGACGGGCGAGGAGATCGAACGTCCCGGCGTGGCGGCCAGATCGTGGATCGATCAACACGCGACATCGGGTGCCGGGTCAACACCCTGAGCGGTTGCCGTGGAGACACCGCGCTTCGCGGTTTCTCCACGATCGAGCGCCATCGTTCGTGGAGTAGCTGCGCGTCTCCACGGCACCCGACTGTACAAACAGCGCTCAGAGCTTCAGATCCCCGAGCCCCAGCCCCAGCCCGCCGACGTCGCCCAGCCCGCCCTGGCCCGACTTCTTCTGATCCTTGTCCCGCTTCTTCGCCGCCTCGCGCATGCGCCGCAGCTTCGGGGTTTCCTTGAGGATCTCATTCGGGTCGCGGTCGTCGCGATCGCCCCGCCCACGCCCGCGTCCGCGCGGGGCGCCGCCCCCGCCGCCGGCCTGGGCCGGGGCGTCCTTGGTCGCCTTGATCGAGAGCGAGACCTTCCGCGTCTGTGGGTCGATCTTGAGCACCTTGACCTGCACCACCTCGCCCTGCTGGACGACGTCGGACACCTGCGCGACGCGTCTGTAGTCGAGCTCGGAGATGTGCACCAGGCCCTCGACGCCCGGGGCGACCTCGACGAAGCAGCCGAAGTCGGCGATGTTGGTCACCTTGCCCGTCAGCACCGCGCCCTCGACCACCTCCGACGCCGCGGCGGCGAACGGGTCGGCCTGGAGCTGCTTGAGGCCCAGGCTGATGCGGTTGGCGTCCCAGTCGAGCTTGAGGATCTGGACGCGGATCTTCTGGCCCTCGCTCACGTGCCGCTCGATGTTCTTGGCGCCGTGGTTCACGCGGTCGTGGCTCAGGTCGGAGATGTGGATCAGCCCGTCCACGCCCCCCAGGTCCACGAACGCGCCGAAGTCCATGATCTTGCGGACCGTGCCCTCGATCGTCTGGCCTTCCTGCAACGCCTCGCGGAGAGATGCCGCCGCCTCGGCCCGCTGGCTCTGCAAGACCTCGCGGCGGCTGAGCACGATGTTGCCCTTGCCGCGGCGGTCGACGCGCTGCACGATGCACTCGAGCTTCTCGCCCACGAAGACGGAGAGATCCTTCACGTGGTCGAGGTCGACCTGGCTCGCCGGCATGAACGCGCGGTGCTGGGCGATCTCGAGCTCGAGCCCGCCCTTGTTCACGCCCGTCACCCGCGCCTCGACCACCTGGCCCTGCTCGAGCATCTCCCAGTCGGCCTTCTGCACCGCGCCGGGGCGGGCGCAGATGTACAGGCTCTCCGACGCCTCGTAGCGCTGCACGACGACCTCGGCCTGCTCGCCCACCTTGGGCAGATCGGGCTCCTCGCCGTCCTTGTTCTTGAACTGAGCACGGTCGAGCACGCCCAGTTCCTTGGGGCCGAACTCGACGAAGATGTCGGTCGGGCCCACCGAGACGACGGTGCCGGTGCGGTGCTCGCGACCGCCCTCGACCACGCGCGGGCCTCGGAGCTTCGCCTTGGCCGGGTGACCCGGCGTCGGGGCGTTGGCCGCCTCCAGCTCGGCCATCGCGGCCTCGATTTCCGCCTCGATCTCCGCGCCCAGATGCACCGGGGTGGTCGGGGGGGCCGCGGTCGTCGGCTCGGGGGCCTTCGGCACGGCGGCCTCCGGCGACGCCATCTGGTGCGTCGCGGTTTCGGGCGTCTCGGACTCGGGGATCGCGATGTTCTGCTCAGGCTCGGTGGACATGTCGGTCACAATCTCGGCGGGAGGGAATGCCCGGTGGTTTCGGCCGTCCTCCCTCCACGGCCGCCCGGGGCGTTCAGTGTACCTCGGTGATGGTTTGGGGCCAGCAATCGTTCGAACTTCGACGCCGATGCACTCGTTCTCGGCCGATCACCCGATTTCGAGGGATTCCGGGCGATTCAGGCGGTCGTGAACGGCTCGAGCGAGGCGATGAACTCCTTTGTGGCTCCCACGATGCGTTCCGCGGTCCGCACGTTGACGAACCCCGCCTCCGCGTCGATCGGGGGGCGGCGGCCCGTGCGCACAGCATCGAGAAACGCGCAGATCTCCATCTCGAGCTGGTCGATCTCTTCGATCTCCAGCGGCTCGATGTTGACCAGCTCCGACCAGTCGAGGTCCGAGAGATCGGCCCCCGCGCGAAGCTGCTCGATCACCTCCTGCCGCTGCAGCTCGTTGGCGGTGCGGCGGATGACCGTCCCCTTCTTCGCGGCGTAGTCGATCTTGATGTAGCCGCCCTCGCCCGTGATCCGCGTCAGCCGCTCGGTCTTGAACGCGAGCCGGCTCGCGGAGATGTTCGCCACGCACGGGCCCGCCTCGGTCTCGAACCGCAGCCGGGCGTTGCAGATGTCCTCGTGCTCGGTCACCACCGCGACGCCCGAAGCCTGGACCTCGACGGGCTCGGCCCCGCCCATCAGGTTGAGCACCACGTCGATGTCGTGGATCATCATGTCCATCACGACGCCCACGTCGACCGACCGGAAGGTCATGGGGCTCACACGGTGCACCTCGATGAACCGGGGCGTCACCTCATGCCCCTCGCCCCGCAGCTTCTCCATCGCCTGCACCACGGGGTTGAACCGCTCGATGTGCCCCACCATCAGGCACACCCCGTTCTGCTCGGCCAGCTCCTTGAGCGCCCAGGCGGTCTCGCCGTCGGGTGCGAGCGGCTTCTCCACCAGGCAGGCGACGCCCGCCTCGAGGAACGGGCGGGCCGATTTCATGTGCGCCGACGTCGGCACCGCGATGCTCACCGCGTCGACGCCCGCGTCGAGCAGCTCGCGCTCGCTGGTGAAGGGCCGGCAGCTCCACGATTCGGCGACCGCCTCGGCCCGCTGCGGGTTCGAGTCCACCACGCCGACGAACTCGACGCCCTTCAGCTTCGCGTACTTCGCCGCGTGATAGCCGCCCATCTTCCCGACACCCACCACCCCGCAGCGGATTCTCTCGCCGGCGGAGCGGTTGGACACGGGCTTGTCTGGGTGGCGCGGCATCGGTCGCGGGGAGGCTCAGCCGGCGGCTTCGGAAAGGGCGCTCGCCAGGTCGTCCTTGTTCGTCAGGCCGACGAACTTCTTCTGGATCTCGCCGCCCTTGAACAGGATCACGGTGGGGATCGCCGAGATGCCGAATTTCACCGAGACCTCGCGGTTCGAGTCGGTGTCGACCTTCCCGACCTTCACCCGGCCCTCGAATTCCTCGGCCACCTGATCGATCGTCGGCGCCAGCATCCGGCACGGCATGCACCACTCGGCCCAGAAGTCCACGAGGACCGGCTTGTCCGACTGGATCACTTCCGCGTCGAAGTTGCCGTCGGTGAACTCATGAACCTTGTCGCTCGCCATGTTGTCGCTCCTTCGCGGTGGGCCTCCGGCCCGCGTCAGCAGAATCCGAGCCCGATCCTATGGCCCGGCCCGGCCCCGGGAAACCCGCCGCCGGGCGCCACTATTCTGGATCGGGCGCGTCCGAACCGCACCCGATCGCCCACGCCGCCCGCAACGCCCGGGCCTGTTCGCGGACGTCGTGCACCCTGAACAGCCGCACGCCCCGGGCGAGCTGCGCCAGCGAGAACACGATTGATCCGCCCAGGCGGTCCGCGGGGCCGGGGGGGTCGCGGTCCATCGGCCCCATCGAGAGGCGCCCCACGAAGCTCTTGCGGCTCGCCGCGCCCAGCAGCGGGTAGCCGAGTGACATGAGCTTCGCCGAGCCCTGTACCAGTTCGACATTCTGCTCGACCGTCTTCCCGAAGCCGAGCCCCGGGTCGAGAACGATCGATTCCGGGTCGCACCCCGCGGCGATCGCGGCCTCGGCCTTGCGGCCCAGGTCGGCCCGCACCGCCTCGACGACGTCGCCGTACGCGGGGGCCTCGTCGTACCGGTCCGAGTAGCGATCGCGTTCGGGCGGTACGAGCCGGTGCATCAGGATCAGCCCGCACGCCCGCTCGGCCGCGAGCGCGACCAGATCCGGGTCCTCTTCCCCACCCGAGACGTCGTTGATCGCGTCCGCCCCCGCGTCAAGCGCCGCCCACGCGACGGCTGCGAGCGTCGTGTCGATGCTGATCGGAGTGTCGACGCCGGCCTCGCGGATCGCCCGGATCACCGGCACAACGCGGCGGATCTGCTCGTCGGCCTGCACGCGTTGCGACCCGGGACGGGTCGATTCACCGCCGACGTCGAGCATGTCGGCCCCGACCGCGACGAACGCCCGGGCCGCGTCCACGGCGCGGGAAGGGTCGTTGTGCCGCCCCCCATCCGAGAAGCTGTCGGGAGTCGCGTTGACGATCGCCATGAGGCGCGGGCGATCGAGCGCGAGCCAACGTTCCGGGGCAAGTCGCCATCGCGTCGCGGGCTGTCGTGCGGTGTGCATCATGGCGAGTAAAAAACGGCCGACGCTTCCACGCCGGCCGGAGATGCAGCAGTCTCAGCCCGAGATCAGAAATCGGGCTCGGCCTGTTCGTCGCCCCCGCCCGCGTCGTCGCCGTTGACTTCCTGCGCGAACTTCGCGATGAACCCGATCACGTCGGCCGGCACATACATCCGCCCGACGACGCCTCCCTCGTCGGCGCGGGCCGACATCCCGATCGGGGAGAGCGGCTCGATCGGCTTGAACTCATCGATCATGCCGAACATCTGCGCGAACGGCCCGACCGCATTGAAGATCTGGTCGGCCGACACGTACCCCTCGGCGAAGCGGTCGTCCTGCAGCCTGGAGCCGACTTTGGCGACCAGCTCGTTCGCCGTGAGGCCGGCGCCGCCCCGGGCCGCCTTGAACGCGCTCGAGAGCAGCTCGCCGTTCTTCGACGCCGTGACGTACAAGCCGCCATCGACGTGGGCGACGTAGCCCGCCGGCCCGCCCTCCATGCCGTAGAGAAGGCTCATCGCCATCGCGGGGTCGAACATCGCGCCCATGCCGCTCTGGGCGGCCTCGGGGTCGGCCTGCATCTTCAGGCTGTAGGTGTCGACCTTCACGCCGTCCACTTCGGCCGCGTTGGCCTCGTAGGTCGTCGCGTAGGTCATGCCCATCATCGACGTGCCGTTCAGGTCCTTCATGCTGGTGCGCATCGTGTCCGTCGCGGCCCCGGTGTCATCGGTCCGGACGTAGCTGAGCTGCTTGGCGAACAGTCCGGCCCCGCCGAGCGCGGCCGGCGAGCTGCCGATCATGCCGCTGAAGCCCGTCGCGTGCGAGACCATCGCCTTGAGGCCCATCGGATCGCCGCCGCCCTGGGCCGGCGCCATCGCCGAAATGGCGTCCATCAGCCCGCGGAGATGCTCGTCCGAGACATCCATCGCATAGGCGACCAGGAAATCGGACGCGGGGATCGCGCCCAGCAGCGGCCCGGTGTCGCCGGCGGCGTTGAAGGTCTCGTACGAAGGCGTGCCCTCGCGGAAGCTCGCGCCCAGATCGACCGAGATGCCGTCGGCGCCCACGTTGAACGACACCATCCCCACGCTGCCGTCGCGCTGGAGCACCGTCGCGGCCTGCTTGTACATCGCGAAGAACTGCTTGACCTGGTCGCCCCCGCCCATCATCGCGAGGAAGTTGACCTGCTGGTCGGCCTGCTCGAGCATCTCGTCGATGGGGCCCTTCAGCGCCGCGATGTTCGCCACAAGCATGATGTCGCCGCCGCCCATCTGCGAAAGGCCCGAGGCGCCGAGGGCCTTCTCGTTGGCCTCCATCCAGTCGCCGGGCTTGTACGACTCGACCTTCTCCCTGTCGACACCGGCGATCGCGTGCGTGCCGATGTCGCGCATGTAGAACGTCTCCCCGTCGGGCGAGGCGGTCTGGAGCATCCCGTCGACCAGCTGCGCGTGCTGGCCCGTCATGAACGGCCCGCCCGCGAAGGTCTCGAGGTTGTCGATCGGCAGGATGGCGAGGAACGAAGGCTGCGGGGGCCCGGCCTCGTCGGGGTCGCCGCCCTCGGGGTCGATGATCACCGCGGCCGACCCGTTGGTCTCAACGCCCGGCTGAGTGGTGAGCATCTGGGCCATGAACAGCCCCATGCCGAGCTGGGCGGCCTCGGGCGGCAGGCTGCCCGCGAGCGCCTGGTTGGTGGCCGAAAGGTCGCCGATCAGACGCCCGAGGTCGGGCACGACCACGTAGATCGGGGCGTCGGACGGAACATAGTGCAACGCGGCCGGCGTATCCGCGATCGCCGGGGCGGCCAGGCCGCACGAAATCACGAGGGCGACGCCCGTCGCCATGTGGGGGAACCCGGTCTGAGCAAGCATGGTCTTCTCCTGTAGCCTGCGAAATCGTGCGTGCCGCCGCCCGATCGGGGCGGCCGGGCGGTCCATTCAACGATAGGCGGTCGTGGTCGCGTCTCCGTCCGGTCGTGGATCAGGGGGCCGATCGGGTGGGCTTGAACGGGGGATCCTCGGCCGATGAATCCTCCTCTTCAGGGGATTCATCCTCCCAGTCTTCCTCGTCCTCGCCTTCCTCAACGTCCTCGTCCTCCTCGACTTCCTCCTCGACCTCGACCCACTCCCATTCCTCGTCGTCCTCGTTCTCGTCGTCCGCTTCTTCCTCGTCGTCTTCCTCGGCTTCGTCCGCGCCGTCAGACGCGTCGGCGTCCTCGGGCCCCCCGGCCTCGTCGACGGGTTCTTGGGAATCGTCGAAGAGAAGTTGCTGGTCGGCGTCGTCGCCATCCGCGAAATCGCCCGATGGCCCGTCGGCCCGCGGATAGGCCAGGCCCTGCTGGGCCGCCATCTCCTCGGCGAGGGCCTTGATCGCGTCCCATTCCTCGGGCGTGATGAGCACCTCGCGGGCCACCGAGCCCTTGTGCTCGCCGATGATGCCCGCGATGCCCATCAGGTCGATCAGCCGGCTCGCCCGCGTGTACCCGATCGCGAGGCGACGCTGGAGCAGGCTCACCGAGCCCCGCTTGGTTTCGAGCACGATCTCGACGGCCCGGTCGAAGAGCGGGTCTTCCTGCGCCGCTTCGAGAGAGGCGCTGGAGTTGTTCTCGCTCTGCTCAAGCCGCTGCTCGTCCGGGTCGCCCGAGCGGAGCTGCATGAGCTGGCGCTCGTAGGTCGGGCCGGCGATGTCGCGCATGAACTTGACGACGTGGCGGATCTCGGCGTCCTCGACGAGCGTGCCCTGCGCCCGGTGCAGCTTGTGGCTCCGGGGCGACAGGAACAGCATGTCGCCCATGCCAAGGAGCAACTCGCCGCCCTTCTGGTCGAGCACGATCCGCGAGTCCATGCCGGACGCCACCTTGAACGCGATGCGGCAGGGCATGTTCGACTTGATCAGGCCCGTCACAACGTTCGCCTGCGGCCTCTGCGTCGCCAGGATCAGGTGGATGCCCACCGCACGCGCCTTCTGCGCGATGCGGATGATCGAGCCCTCGACCTCCTTGTTGGTCATCATGAGGTCGGCCAGCTCGTCGATGATGAACACCATGTAGGGCATCTTGCGCGGGATGCGGGCCTTCTCCTGCTCGCTCAATTCCTCGCGCCCGTCCGGGCCGACGGGGGTGAAGCGGTCGATCAGTTCCTCTTCATCCAGCCTCGTTGTAGCCCGAGATGTCGCGGCAGCCCGCCTCGGCAAGCAGCTCGTACCGCTCGTCCATTTTCTTGACCGCCCACTCCAGGATCGCCGCCGCACGGTTCATCTCCGTCACGACCGGGCACATCAGGTGCGGGATGTCCTTGAACTGGCTCATCTCGACCATCTTGGGGTCGACCAGCACGAGCTTGAGCTCGTTGGGCTTCTTCGTGTAGAGGAAACTCATGATGATCGTGTTCATGCAGACCGACTTGCCCGAACCAGTGGTGCCCGCGATGAGCATGTGCGGCATCTTGGTCAGGTCCTCGATGAGCGGGTCGCCCGCCGAGTCCTTGCCCAGGAACATCGGCAGCTTCATCTTCTGGAACTGCTCGCGACGCGACATCAGCTCGCGGAGGCGCACCTTCTCCATCGTCGGGTTGGGCACCTCGATGCCGACCGTGTCGCGCCCCGCCTGGTTGGCGACGATGCGGATGTTGACGGCCTTGAGCGACCGAGCCAGGTCGCTCGACACCGCGTTGATCGCCGCACCTTGGTCCCCGGCGCGAGCTTGACGTGGTAGAGCGTGATCACGGGGCCCGACTCGATGCCCACGACCTCGCCCCGGATCTTGTACTCGCGCAGCGCCTCCTCGAGCGATTCGGCCTGCTCGCGGACGTGCTCCTCGAGCAGCTCGTTGAACCCCTCCTCGGGTTCCTCGAGCAGCTCGAGCGTCGGGAACTTGTACCCCTCCATCGCCTGCGCACTCTGCTGGTAGGCGTCGAGGTCGGCCTGCGTCGCCGAACCCTTGTCGGCGCTGGCGAACCGGACGGGCAGGGCGCTGATCTTCTCCCGCAGCTTGTCGCGATCGAAGATCTGCGGGGCGCCGGGGAGTTCGTCCTCCACTTCGTCTTCCTCCTCCTCGTCGCCGGCGTCATCCTCGGCCTCTTCCTCCTCGTCCTCCTCTTCGTAGTCCTCCTCCTCGTCGTACTCGTCCTCGTCGGCGTCCTCCTCCCACTCGTCCTCCCACTCCTCTTCGATCTCGTCGGGGTCGACCTCCGCGAGATCGGGGTTGAACGCCTCGGCGCCGCCGATCCCGCCCGCCATCTCGTCGATCCTGCCCTGCTTCTTCCGCCGACGCACCCGGCCCGCGGCGATGTCCGCCTCGGCGTCATCGAGATCGGTCTGCCGGATCCTCGCCGCCGCGGCCTTGGCCTTCGCCTTCGCGCCGGCCTTCTTCGCCCCGGACGCGAACTGGCGCATCGTCCACGCGGCCGCGACGAACACGAGCCGGTCGAACGTGAGGATCAGCCCCGCGATGAACACCGCGAGCAGGATCATCACCGAGCCCACGTCGCCGGTGTGGGGGATCATCTGCGCCGCGATCACGACGCCCGCCATGCCGCCGGAGAGTCCGGGCATGGGCCCCGCATCTGGGAAGAGCGCCGACGCCGCCCCGGCGGTGGAGAGCATGATCAGGACGATGCCCCCGGTGCGGATGAGCGGGTGCTTGTAGGGCCGGCCCGAGGCGCTGAACACGAGGGCGAGCAGCCAGGCGAGCATCGCCGGAACCGCCCCCAGGCCGATCAGTTTGAGGATGGCATACGAGGCGTTGGCCCCGACCACGCCGATCCAGTTCCGGGTGGGGTCGTTGTAGGGCCAGGCGACATGGCCGGGGGCGTCGCCCGCGTCGAAGCTGATCAGCGAGGCGGCGGTGAGCAGCCACGCCACGGCGAGCGCGAGCCACACGAGCCGGGTCCAGAGGAACCGCTTGTCGAGCTCGGCGTGCTCGTGCCCGGGGGCCCGTTTCGCCTTGCCCGCGCGCGCAGAACGTCCACGTGCTTTCGCCATGCTGTCATTATCGGCCCGGGGCTGCGCCCGGGCGCAGAATCGGCCGGTGACAGGCTCTCACGCCCCTCCAGGGCGGCCTGCTAGCTGTGCTTGCGGGGCGTGATCGATTCCTGGGTCAGCGAGCCCTGCACAATGCGGTGGGTCCCGGGCTCGTTCGCGTCCCTCAGCTCGGGCGGCAGCAGCGCCGCCGGGGCGTTCTGGAACGCCACGGGCCGACACCAGCGCTCGAGGGCGAAAGGACCCACGGCCGTGGTGTCGGGGCGGTTGGTCGCGGGGTACGGCCCACCGTGGACGGTGGCGTAACCGACTTCGAGCCCTGTTGGGACGCCGTTGAAGACGACGCGTCCGACCCGCAGGGCGAGGATCCCGGTGAGCGCGCGGGCGAGATCGAGGTCGGTGTTCGACAGGAAGATCGACCCGGTGAGACTGCCCTGGACCAGGCCGGCGCAGCGCAGCATCCCCTCAGCGTCCTTGCATTCGACAACAATCGCGGCGGGGCCGAAGATCTCGTCGTGGAGCGTCTCCTGTTCGAGGAAGACGTCCTCCGTGGTGCGCATGAGAAACGGCTTCTCGAACGCGGGCTGGGAGTCCACGGGCCGTGCCACCGCCGACCGGATCGCGGCGTTGTCGCCCTGCACCGTGCGCACGCCTGGGGTGTCGATCGCCCGCTCGACCAGCGAGAGATAGCGCTTGCGGATGCGGGCGGCGAGCATGGGAGTTGCAGGGGCCTCGGCGAGCTCGCGCCCCAGCCTCTCGATGCACGTCTCGGTGGCCCGCCCTTGCACAAGGAAGATCAGCCCGGGGCACGTGCACTGCTGGCCCGCGAAGATGGAGATCGACCGGGCCAGGTGCTGGGCGATGCCGGCCGGTTCGGTCTCCACGCTGCCGGGCAGGATGAACACGGGGTTGGTCGAGCCCATCTCGGCGAAGAACGGGATCGGGTCGGGCCTCGCCGCGGCGACGTGCGCCAGGGCGGCGCCGCCCTCGAACGACCCGGTGAACCCCGCGGCACGCACGCACGGGTGCCTGACGAGTTCGGCTCCGACCGCGTGCTCGCGAGCCCCGCCCGCGTGCAGGAAGGAGAACCAGCCGACCGGGAAGCCCGCGTCACGCACCGCTCCGCAGACGGCCTGCGCCACGAGCTCGCCCGTTCCCGGGTGAAGCGGGTGGCCCTTGACGATCACCGGGCAGCCCGCGGCGAGGGCCGAGGCCGCGTCGGTGCCCGCGGTCGAGTAGGCGAGGGGGAAGTTGCTCGAGCCGAAGACCGCGACCGGACCCAGCGGGACGAGCACACGCCTCAATCCCGGTCGGGGCGTGGGCTTGCGGCGGGGCTCGGGCAGGTCGATCGCGATCCGCTTCCACGTGTCGTTGCGGATGACCCGCGCGAACAGCTCGAGCGTCGAGGTGGTGCGGCCCAGCTCGGCGGCGAGCCGGTCCTCGGGCAGCCCCGTTTCCTCCATGCACCGCGGGATGATCGCGCCGGCCATGCCCGAAATGCGCCGCGCGATGAGTTCGAGCATCGTCGCGCGGTCCTCGGGCGAATGGTCGCGGGCGGCGTGGAAAGCCCGCCACGCGGCGTTGGCGGCGTCGTTGAGGTTCCCGATCGATGCCGCGTAAAACCGCGTCGGCAGGGCGTCGCCCGTCCTGGGATTGATCGCCGCGAACGTCTCCGACCCCGGGTCGGGCGTCACCGGCTCGCCCGCGACGATGGACACCCCGAGCGGGGCCTGCCGGGGTGCGGGTTCGGGGTTGTCGGCGTGGGTAGGCATACCGGTGATGCTATGGAGCGTGGCGGACAGGCCGTCACTCAAGGCTCAGCGTGGGGCCGTGCTCGATGCGGACCCCGGCTTCGTCGCACACGGCGAACGGGATGCCGTTCTTGCCCGCGCTGATGGCGGCCGATCCGTAGGCTCCGTCCTTGCGCAGGGCGATGAGCTGCACGTTGAACAGGGGTTTTTCGTCGCGGTAGCGCATATGCTGGCGCCGGGAGTGCTTGATGATCCGTTCGAGCACGATGCGGCACGCCTCGGTGGGCGTTGCGCCGCGCTCCATCTCACGGATGGTGTCGAACGAGCCGCACGACTCGATGACCGCCTCGCCCCAGCCGATCGCGCCTGCGGTGCCCACGTCGTTGTCGCAGTACATGCCGGCGCCGACGATGGGTGAGTCGCCCACGCGCCCCGCGATCTTGTAGCTCAAGCCGCTGGTCGTCGTGCACGAGGCGAGGTCGCCCGACGCGGTCAGGGCTGAGCAGTTAATCGTGCCCGTCGTGAACGGCACGCCCTCGGGCCAGCCAGGAGGCGCCATATGCCGGAGCGACGGCCGCTCGCCCTTGGGGTCCCAGTCGCTCTGGTCGGTGTCCAGCCAGTGGTCCCCGGGCCCGAGCTCGTGCTTCCACTTGAGCCACGCCTTGCGGGCCTTGTCGGTGAGCATGTCCTGCTCGGGGAAGCCGTTGGCCCTGGCGAACGCGAGGGCGCCGGCGCCGACCAGCATGCAGTGATCCGTCGTCTGGAGCACCTTGAGCGCCACCTGCGCCGGATGGAGGATGTTCTCGAGCGCCGCGACCGAGCCCGCCCGGTGCGTCGGCCCGTGCATCACCGAGGCGTCGAGCTGCACCACGCCGTCCTCGTTGGGCAGGCCCCCGTATCCCACCGACATGTCGTCCGGGTCGGCCTCGACGATCCCCACGCCCTCGACCACCGCGACGGCGGGATCGAAGCCCTCCTCGTTGATCCGCTTGTAAGCGAGCTCGACCGAGCGCCGCCCGTTCGCCGAGGCGATCACGCAAGGGCCGCGGTGCGAATCGCCCGGCTGATCGTCCATGGCGTCGGCCCTCCGGACGAAAGAAGCCGCCGCGGCGGCGCCGGCGGCGGCGAGAAGTGTGCGTCGATCGAGATGTGCCATGCGATCAGCGTACCGGATCCGGGTGACTACCGCCCTGTGCGGCGACGCCGGCTCGCGGTGAGCACGCCGCCCGCGGCGAGGAGCGCGAGCGTGCCGGGCGGCGGGATGGGGGCCGGCCCATTCGGCGTCGGCTTCGGGGTGGGCCTGAAGAAATCGACACGGAATGTCTGGTGCGTTGTCAGATAGAGCGAATCGGCGTCGAGGCGGAGCATGTTGCTCGGGAAAGTCTGGCGATCGTAGATCCTGAACGGCCCGCCGAGCACCTCGGCCTCGTCGATCGGAACGGGCATGCCGGGCCCGTCCGATCCGACGATGCCAATCGTGCCAGACGGCGCCCCTGGCCCGCCGAACCCGGTGCCACCCCAGTCGACATAGAACTTGACCCAGTACGACTTGCCCCCTGCGACGTTGCTGACCCCATCCTTGAAGGTCTGCACCAAGATGTGCTTGTTGCCGGGGCCCGAGAGCGGGATGCGGATGCCCGATGTTCCCGAAGTCGGAACGGGGAGCGAGGTCGAGGCGCCCCAGGCCGAGGTGTTGTCCTGTGCAACGAAGATGAAGTGAACGCTTCCGGGCCAGGGTGCGGCGTGGGTGGCGGTCGTGATCAGGGCGCTCAGCAGGATGGCGGTCTTCTTCAACATCGGAAACGCTCCTTTCAGGGTTCCTGACGTGGCCCCGGGCAATATCGGATGTCTTCATGATGAACAACGGGCCCCCCTCGGCACGCTCACGCGCGTCGGCGGGACGATCCGCGATTCGGTGGATACAGGGGGCATCCCCTCGCCGCGCAAGGACGAAAGCCATCGAGACATCGCGCGCGCGATTCCTCGACGATCACACCCAACCTCGTGGGGGCGTTCGCGGCTCTGATGCGAGGTGCCTGGTCTCCGGTCCCTGCTCGTCAGTCCTTGATCAGCCCGAGTTGCCTGTACTTCTCGGTGTACTTGTCTCGCAGCTCGGTCTGCTTGCTCTCCAGGATGATCGCGCGCCCGTCGATCCACGCGTGCTCGACATTGCTGGGGATCTCGAGCACGTCGCCCGTCGTGATGATCAGTGTCGCGCTCTTGCCCTGCTCGATCGAGCCGTAGTCGTCGGCGACGCCCAGGATCTCCGCGGGGCTCAGCGTGATCGCCCGCACCGCCTCGTCGGGGTCGAGCCCGAAACGGGCCGCCATCGCCGCCTCGTAGGCCAGGTTCCGCACGTTGCCGTCGTGGTCGGCCCCGCCGATACAGAACCTCACCCCCGCCCCCGCCAGCCTCGCCGGCAGCGTGAACGCCTCGTCGTAGGGCGAGTCGGCCCGCTTGGGGAAGCGGTAGACGCCATCGACGATGACGGGGACGTTGTGCTCCTTGAGCAGTTCGGCGCACATCGGCGCGTCACGCCCGCCCACGATCGCCGCCCGCACGCCCCGCCCGGCCGCGAACGAGACCGCCGAGACGATCTGGTCGTAGTCGTCCGCGCTGATCAGCAGCCTCGCCCCGCTCGCGGGGGCGCCCTCCTGTGTCTGCCCGAGCCCGCAATAGGGCAGCATCGCGTCGAGCCGCATGTCGTCGGGGCGATCGGGGTCGGCACGCCTCGCCTTCGCGTACGCCACCGCCTTGTCGAAGAAGCGCCCGATCTCGTCGAGTTGGCCCCTGATCCGCTCCGCCTCGTCGCCCTCGGGGCGCGAGCGCCACGAATCGGCGCGGGGCCGCACGCCGGGCCAGTTCACGATCAGCCCGGCGTCGTCCTTGACGGTCATGTCCTCCCATGTCCACCCGTCGAGACGGATGATGCTCGCCCGCCCCGGGATGCGCCCGCCCGAGTTCATGACGCCCGCGAGCAGCACGCCGTTGAGGCGGGCGACGGGGATGAGCGTCGAGTCGGGGTTCACCGCGACCGCGGCCCGGACCTCGGGGGTGTACGACCCCGTCTCGCTTTCGTCGCGCGTCTGCCGCACCGCCTCGGTCTCGATCAGACCCAGGCGGGTGTGGGGGGCGAAGAGCCCAGGGTAGACGTGCTTGCCTTTGGCATCGATGATCTTTGTGTCGGGTGTGAGCGAGATCTTGTCCATGATCGACGCGTCGGCGACGAGCGTGATCCGCCCTTCACGGAAGCCCACGACGCCGCTCTTGATTGTCTCGCCAGAGACCGTGTGGACGGTGCCGCCGACGAGCATGACGCCGCCGGACTGGGGTGGGGCGGATGGGATGAGGTCCTGGGCGCGGGCGGAGAGCGCGACACAGAGCAATGCAAGCATCGTCGCGAACAGGCCGAGGCGATCCGGGTCATTGCGTATCTTCATCTCAGTGCCTCCCCCCGTCGTCGTACTGGCCCATGAAGTCGCACCCGTCCTCGCCGTCCCAGTGCCAGCTCTCCCAGCCGGCCTGCGGAGGACCGTCGACCAGCGGCTTGTCGGTCCCGGCGTCCTGGTCCTCGTCCTTCTTGCCGGCCCCGCCCTTCTTGCCCCGGTCGGGCGCGGCGACGATCTTCTGGATCAGCCGCTGCCGCTCCCGGGCGATCACCTCGCGGTGCACACGATCCTGCTCGAGGCTGAAGTACTCGCGCCCGTCGATGAACACGTGCTCGGCGACCGCCTGGGTTGAGAGTGGGTTGGCCGACCAGATCACGAAGTCGGCGTCCTTGCCCTGCTCGAGGCTGCCCACGAGGTGCCCCACGCCGATCTGGTTGGCCGCGTTGATCGTGACGAACTTGAGCGCCTCCTCTTCGGTCATCACCGAGCCGGGACGGGCATACTTGATCGCCTTGGCGGCCTCGGTGTTGAGATGCCGGGCGAGCTCGTCCGAATCGGAATTGTAGGAAGTGCTCACGCCCGCCTCGGTCTGCAGCGGACCGGCGAACGGGATCGCGTCCATCACCTCGATCTTGTACATCCACCAGTCGCTGAACAGGCTCGCGCCGATCGCGTGGTCACGCACCGCCTCGGCCACCTTGTACACCTCGAGCCCGTGCTGGAACGAGCCGATCTGGAAATCGAAGTCCTCCGCGACGCGGCAGAGCATGAGGATCTCGTCCTGCCGGTAGGAGTGGCAGTGGATGAGCCGGTCGCCCGCGAGGATCTGCGCGAGGGCGTCGAGTTCGAGGTCGCGCCTCGGCGCTGCCTCGCCCTCCTCCATCCGGCCCTTGTCGCCCCCGGGCGCCACGGCCGCCTTTTTCAGCGACATCGCGAGATCGGAGGGAATGCCGAAGCTCTCAGGGGCCGAGCGTTGCGCCGCGAGGAACGCGGTCCAGGCCCTGGCATACTCCCGCGCCGCCTGCAACCGATCGCGGATCAGCACCTCAACGCCCATCCGCGACTGTGGGTAGCGTGTCCGCTCGCGCGACTGGTTCGAGTTCGCCTCGGTCACGTTCTCGCCGAGCGCAAACTTGATGCCGGGGCGGGCCCCGACGGCCCGCATCTCCGCGGGCGTCTGCACTCCCCATCGCAGCTTGTGGACCTGATTCTGCCCGCCGATCGGGTTGGCCGAGCCGTGCAGGCTGTTGACGCACGTCACGCCCATCGCTAGTTCGCGGTAGATGGCGATGTCGGAGGGATCGAGCGAATCGCCGATCCGCACCTCGGCCGTGACGGCCTGGCCGCCCTCGTTGACCCCGAAGCGGAACAGGCCCGTGTGGCTGTGGGCGTCGACGATGCCGGGCGTGAGGTGCTTGCCCGTCGCGTCGATGACAACCACCTCGGGGTTCGACCCATCGAGCAAGAAGTCGGGCGGGTCGCCCGGCTCGATACGCATGATCCGCCCGCCCCGGACGAGCAGCCAGCCGCGGTCGTACCGGCCGCGGTCGGTCGAGGTCCAGATCGTCGCGTTGCTGACCAGGAAGGTCTCGGGCGTCGACTCGTACTTCACCGCGTAGGGGCCGAAGGGATAGCCGGGCAAGGGTGGGGCCTGCTCAGAGGCCTCTTCGTCCTTCTCGGGCTTCTCGGCCTTTGCCTTCTCGGTGGGATGGGCGTCCCGCCCGTCCTCTTCCGCCGGCCCGTCATGCGCCGGCTCGGTCTTCTGCTCCCCCGCTTCGGCCTCCTTGTCAACCTTCCTCGCCGCCCACTCAAACGTGCTGTCGTCGGTCGCGACGGCGGTGCCCATCATCCGGTCGTCGCCCACCAGCACGCCCGAGATGATGTAGGTCTTGTGCTCGTCGTCGTCGTCGTCGAGCAGGAAGCTGATCCGCTCACCCTCGATCGCCACGTCGCGGGCGTCGCCCGAGTGGGGCTCGACCTTCTCGCCGGGCTTCGCGTCCGGGTCCCACGACTCGGTTCCCACGACCTTGGGCTTGTCGGGCGAATCCGTGATGTCGAGCGTCATCTCGAAGAACGGCTGATCCTCCGGGCCCACGTAGAGCCGCCAGTGCCCGTCGAAGCTGGGGCCGGGCCTGGCCTTGAGCTCATGCTTCACGCCGTCGACCCAGACGTCATAGAAGTCCGTCTTCTTGTCGAAGACCGGCCCCGAGGTCACGAGCAGATTCGCCCGCTTGCCGGTCGCGATCGTGCCCACCTGGTCACCCACACCCGCGATCTTCGCGGGCTTGGTCGTCAGCATCGCCAGCGCGTCGTCCTCGCCCAGCCCGTTCTTGATCGCCAGGCGCAGCTCGTCGAAGAACTTCTTCCCCTTGGGCAGCATGCTCGACGTCAGCGCGAGGTTCGAGCCCTTCATCGCCTTGAGCAGCCGGCGCGGGTTCGTCGGCGCCTGCTCCCAGGTCATCATCGTCTCGAGCTCGACCGACTCGGCCTTGCCCACGCTCGACACGTCGGGCTTGGCGGGGAAGCGCAGCGGGATGATCATGTCGAGCCCCAGGTCCGCGATCCCGTCGAGCCACTTGAACTCCATCCCGTCGCCCACCAGCACCGCCTTGCGCCCCGCCTCCCGCGCGATGTCGGCCGCGAGGAACTCCTTGAGTTCGTGGTTGCAGTTGATCAGCAGGGGCGTCGAGGCGTCCTCGAGGGGGGTCAGCGCGTTCGCGGGGTGCGAGCCGTCAAGCGTGGGCGCCCACGTCGCCTGCCACGCGGCGTCCATCAGGGTCTGGCGGAGCAGCGACACCGCCCCGGGCGTGCTCGAGGGATACCCCCGCCAGCCGTGCGTCTCGAAGCTCAGCGCCTGATAGCCCCCGTCGCGGTAGACCCCCGCGTGCTCGGCGCTCGGGTCGTCGGGCCGCTCGGCGAGGCCCACCACCGCGGTTGAGCCCGCGAAGTCTCCACCCTGCGGCACGAGCATCGCCGCGCCGTAGCCCAGCACGCGGAGCGACTTCGCCTTGTCGGCCGGGATCCCCTCGCCGTCGAGCGCCGAGCGGCGGGGCATGACGTACTCGTTCCAGTCCCTCCCGGGCCGGTCGGTCCCGGGCTTCGGGGCGTCGACCTCGACGTAGGGGTCGATGAACGCCGGGTAGATGTGCTCGCCTACCAGATCATGCACCACCGCACCGGCCGGGAGCAATTCCTGTCCGACCTGGGTCGGCGGACCCACGTACACGATTCGGCCGTCGCGGATCTCGATGACCGCGTCCTCCCACACCACGCCCGGCTCGGGGTGCACCACCGCGTGGATGAACACGTGATGCGTCGGCTCGGCGCTCTTCGGGCCGTTGGGCCTCGCCGCGAGCGGTGAATTGCTCGTGGGCTGGGCAATCACAGATGCGGCTGTGATGGCGAGCAGCGCCGGCACAACCGCGGCACGACGACAGAACAAGGTGGAATGCATGGCCGGAGTCTATCGAGCGGACGGGCCGCGGTGCGTCGCCTGCGTACCCTCCCTGTGCAAGCCGGCAACGGACAGAACAAGGGGATTTGCGCATGGCCAACCTCATCGAAGGCAACGCCGTCATCGGGCAGTCGGGCGGGCCCACCGCCGTCATCAACCAGTCGCTCGTCGGCGTCGTCGAGGGGCTCATGGCCGAGGGCGCGGGCCAGCCCGCCAACCCGATCAAACGCATCCTGGGCATGCGTCACGGCGTGCGGGGCCTGACCCACGACCAGCTCATCGACCTGACCGACAAGGACCAGCACACGCTCAACGCGGTCGCCCGCACCCCCAGTGCAGGCCTGGGCTCGACCCGAGACAAGCCCGACGCCGAGTACTGCAAGCGGATCTTCCACGCCTGCGAGAAGAACAGCATCCGCTACTTCTTCTACATCGGGGGCAACGACAGCTCGGACACCTGCCGGATCGTCAACGAACTCGCCAACGAGGCGGGCTACGAGCTCCGCTGCTTCCACGTGCCCAAGACCGTCGACAACGACCTCCCGATCAATGACCACACACCGGGGTTCCCGTCGGCCGCCCGCTACGTCGCCACCGCGTTCATGGCCGACAGCCTCGACAACGCGTCGATCCCCGGGATCAAGATCAACGTCGTGATGGGCCGGCACGCGGGGTTCCTGACCGCGGCGGCCGCTCTCGCCCGGCGCGAGCTCGAGGACGGGCCCCACGTCGTCTGTCTCCCAGAGGTGCCGTTCGACCTCAACAAGTTCGTCGACCGCGTCGCGGAGGTCTACGACCGTCTGGGCCGCTGCCAGATCGCGGTGAGCGAGGGCATCCAGGACCGCGACGGCCAGCCCATCGGCGCGATGCTCATCCAGGGCGAGGCCGACGCCCACGGCAACGTCCAGCTCTCGGGCTCGGGCGCTCTGGGCGACCAGCTCTCGCTGATCCTGAAGGAGCGCCTCAAGCCCGCCTCGGGCAAGCCGCCCCGCGTCCGCGCCGACACCTTCGGCTACCTCCAGCGCTGCTGGCCCGACGCGAGCCCGGTCGACGCCGAGGAAGCACGCCGCTCCGGCCGCTACGCCGGCGTGCTCGCGGCGAGCGGCGACGTCGACGGCTCGGTGGCGATCCTGCGCACCGGCAAGGGCTACGACGGCGAGGACTACCGCTCCGAGCTCGAACGCATCGAGCTGACCGACGTCGCGGCGAAGACCAAGCACATGGACCCGGGCTACATCCTGGGCGACTTCGACGTCTCGCAGCACTTCATCGACTACTGCAAGCCGCTGGTGGGCGAGCTGCCGGTGTTCGGGAGGTTGTGAGTGCTGTTCCGGCATGCCCGCCGGGCGAGAAGCAGAGTGATCCCGTAAGCTCACCGAATGTACGAAATCACCGTCGAACGCGAGTTCTGCGCCGCCCACGCCCTCTCCGTCGCCGGGCAACGCGAGCCGCTCCACGGCCACAACTTCCGCGTCACCGCCACCATCGCGGGCGAGGAGCTCGACCACGACGGGCTGCTCTGCGACTTCCACACCGTCAACGCGGTGCTCAAGGAGATCTGCCGCCCGTTTGTCAACGCCAATCTCAACGACGTCGAGCCGTTCATCGGGCTCAACCCCACCGCCGAGCAGATCGCCCGCCACATCGCCGATCAGCTCACCGCGAGCCTCGATGAATCGCTCGCCCCGGCGGCCCGCGTCGCGTCGGTTCGTGTCAGCGAAACCACGGGCTGCACCGCCATCTACCGGCGTTGATGGCTAGGCCGCCGCGGCCCGCTCGAAGGCCCGGCTGACGACGGCCACAAGGTCGTCGGGGTCGAACGGCTTGGACAGGTAGTCGTCGCACCCGGCCGCGAGACACTTCTCGCGATCGCCCACCATCGAATGCGCGGTGATCGCAATCAGAGGGCTCGTGTGCCCCTCACGCCGCAGCAGGGTGGCCACGGCGTAGCCGTCCAGCTCGGGAAGCTGCATGTCCAGCAGCACCGCCCCGAATGGTGCCCCGGTCGCATCCGCCTGTTTCACGGCCTCCACGGCGGCCCGACCCGTGCCGGCAATGTCCACGTCGTAGCCCGCTCGGCCCAGGATGTGTCGGATTAGCCTCTGGTTGTCCGGTCCGTCCTCGGCCACCAGCACGCGACCACCCGCCAGCCCCGGGACGGGGCAGGTATCGGCCACCAGGGCGGGCTTCCCGGACGCCGCTCTGTAGTTCAGTCCGTCGAGCGTCTGCTCGCCGAGCCGCTCCACAGGCATCCGCACGATGAATCGGCTCCCGACCCCGAACCTCGATTCCACCTCGATCGCCCCACCCATCTGCTCGACCAGACGCTGCGCGATCGTCAGCCCCAGCCCGGTCCCGCCGTGGGTGCGGGTGTGCGACGCATCGGCCTGCACGAACGGCTCGAAGACCCGCCCCACCTCGGCCTCGGTCATCCCGATGCCCGTGTCGGTCACCTCGAAGCACAACAGGTCGGCACCGTGCTCGGCGGCCCAGATTGTGAAGGCGACATGTCCTTGCTCGGTGAACTTGACCGCGTTGCCGAGCAGATTCAGCAGGACCTGGCGGATCCTGACCGAGTCGCCCGAGATCCTCGCCGGGATCGCGCTCCTCAGCGCGACGCGCAGCTCGATCCCCTTGGCGTCGGCCGGCTGGCGAACGATCTCCACGCAGGCCACGATCAGCTCGTCCATCTCGATCGGATGGTTCACAAGCTGGAGTCGTGCGGCCTCGATCTTCGAGAGGTCGAGCACATCATTGATCAGCCCCAGCAGATGGTCGCCGCTGCGCCGGATCGCGACCATCGCCTCGAGGCCCAATGGAGAAAGGACGTCTCCCAACTCCTGCTCGACCAGCTTGGTGTATCCGATAATCGCGGTCATGGGCGTCCGCACGTCGTGGCTCATGTTCGCAAGAAACAGGCTCTTCATCCGGTTCGCCTGTTCGGCTTCCTCGGCGAGCCGCCGCTGCTGCGCTTCGCTCTCCTGCAAGTGGGCGGTCATCCGCCTCGCCAGCTGCAAGGCCCTGGAGCGCGTGTACGCCATCGACCACATGATGCCCCCGATCAGCAGGCTTATCACCAGCCCGATGAATGCGGTCAGGTTCGCCTCGCTGTGGTCGACCGCGAGCGCGCCCGTGCGAAACATCTCGATCTCCCAGTGCAGACCGCCCATGGCCATCGGCATGCGCAGCACCGTCGGGCCGGCGCTTCCCTCCAGCTCTACACCCGAGTGGTGCACAACGAGGAGGCCCTCGGCTGCACACCTGTCCAGGATTCGGTATCCGCCATCGAGCCCGCAATCTCGCCACCACGTCGACATCATGCGGTCCACGTCGATCGACAACGCGACCCAGCCCTCGATCTCATCGGCACGGAGCTCGGCCGCGTCGGGCGTTGTCGCACCTTGGTAGATCGGCGCGGCCATCACGATCCCGTGCAGCGCCTCCCCCTCGCTGCCCTGTTGGGCGAGCGCGATGGTCCCCGACATCCGCATCATCCCTGTCGCCATCGACATGTCGTATGGACGCCGGTTCTCCTCGTCGGCCGCGATGTCGAGGCCCCAGAGCGGTCCGTTCCGCGCCGACGGCTCGTGATACCGGATGATGTAGTGCATCGGCAGATACGCCGCGTCATCGACGCCCGCCCGCACGTGCCGCGTAAATCCGGGATCGACATCCCGCCGTGCTTCTTCGAGGTATTCGGCGAGCTGGTCATCCGGCACCGCGCTGACGAAGGCGAGCCCGTTCACGCCCGGACATTCGCGGCCCAGGTCCAGCGATTCGACAAACCTCGCCCACTCGGTCCGGCTCACCGAGTCGGAGTACTCGACGAGCACACGTCCCATCCGGAGGATCTGCTCACAATCAGCGAACCGAAGCCGCAGACGGTTCGCGCATTCCATCGCACGTTGCTCGAGCTCCCGTCGAGCCCCGACGGTGGCTCGCTGGTCCGCATCGCTCCAGAACACCAGCGTCCCGGTCAGTGCGCACAGCATCACAAGCAGCGGGAGTACAAGTCGTGGTGCGACTCTCTCGCCACCCCTGTTTTGGTGTTTCTCCGCACGGCCCGGTGTCGACATGAATCCCGTCCCCATCCGGCACAGACTCTGGAACGTGTTTCATCGACCGGCGGGATCAACAGAATCACCGCCTCGGCGGTATTGAAGCCACATGTAGCCACAAATCAGAGTGTTGGAGCTTGGCCGCCCGGGCTGATTCTGTCAGAGACCGAACGCCGCCGCCATCGCCCGGCCCATATCAGCGGGGGTCTCGGCAACATTTGCGCCAGCCGCTCTCAGAGCTTCGATCTTCGTGTCGGCCGTCCCCGTGGGCTTGCCCCCCGCCCCCGCCGAGATGATGGCGCCGGCGTGGCCCATGCGCTTGCCCGGGGGAGCCGTCCGGCCCGCGATGAACGCCGCGACCGGTTTGGTGACGTGGGCCTTGATGAAGTCGGCCGCCGCCTCCTCCTCGCTGCCCCCGATCTCGCCGATCATGAGGATGCCGTCGGTGTCCGGGTCGTCCTGGAACATGCGGATGCAGTCGATGTGCCCCAGCCCCCGCACCGGATCGCCCCCGATGCCGACGCACGTGCTCTGGGCCATGCCCAGTTCGCTCGTCTGCCACACCGCCTCGTAGGTCAGCGTGCCCGATCGTGAGACGATGCCGACCCGCTTGCCCGTCGTGCACTTCGCCTCGTCCGCGTGCGTGTGGATGTAGCCGGGCATGATGCCGATCTTGCACCCGGTCGAGGTGTAGGGGTCGGCCATCGAGGTGCCGCCGCCCGACTTGGGCCCCGGCGTGATGATGCCCGGGCAGTTGGGCCCGAGAAGCACGACGCGGCTGCCCGTCGTGAACTCGCGTGATCCGTTCATCTCATCGACCACCGCGCGCGCCTTGATCATGTCGTTGACCGGCACGCCCTCGGTGATGCAGCACACGAGCTTGACGCCCGCCTCCGCCGCCTCGAGCACGGCGTCCGACGCGAAGGTGGGGGGGACGAAGATCATCGTCGCGTCGGCCCCGGTCGCGTCGACCGCCTGCTTGACCGTGTCGAAGATCGGCAGCCCGTTCTCGTCCTTGGTGCCGCCCTTGCCGGGCGTGACGCCGCCCACCATCTTCGTGCCGTAGTTGCAGCAGCCCCGCGTGTGCACCTTGCCGAACGAGCCGGTGATGCCCTGACAGATGACCTTGGTGTCGGCGTCGATGAGGATGGACATGCTGCGTCTCCCTGGCTGCCACGGTCGCCCTGTGAGTCCTCGATGCCGACGCGACGCCCCGGCCCGGCTCTTGAACGCTCCGTGGATCAAGAGGGTAGCCACCCCCCGGCTCGCCGACGCCCGTGTCGCCCCATTTCCACGCGTTCCCTACTGTCCTTCATGCCAGAATCCAGCGACGTCAATCTGCCCGTTCTCGACCCCGGCCGGGGCGATCGCCCGCGTATGGAACGCACGAAGATCGGCCCATGGCGAGCGGGTGTGCTCATCGCGGTCCAGGCGGCCATGGCCGTCCACATCATCCAGTGGTGGCTCACCGGCCGGTCTCTGGGCGCCGTCGAGCCGTCCGAGGCGATGTACACCCTCGAGCAGGGCCAGCTCACCGCGGGCGCCATCTTCCTCGCCCTCGCGCTGCTCTCCGTGCTCATTGCGGGCCGCTACATGTGCGGCTGGACCTGTCACATCATCGCGCTCCAGGACTTCTGCCACTGGCTGATGCGGCGGCTCGGCATCCGGCCCAAGCCGTTCCGGTCGCGCCTGCTGCTGTTTGTCCCGCTCATCCTGGGCCTCTACATGTTCGTCTGGCCCACCTTCAAGCGCGTCGCCCTCCAGCCCGCGTTCGAGGCCGCGGGCCTCGCCTGGCCCTACTGGCTCCGGCATGTCGAGCCGTTCTACGGCATCAAAGACGCGCTCATCGTCGACGATCTCTGGGCCAACATGCCCGCGTGGTACATCGCGGTCCCTTTCCTGCTCATCTGCGGGTTCGCCACGGTCTACTTCCTCGGCGCCAAGGCCTTCTGCGCCTACGCCTGCCCCTACGGCGGGCTCTTCGGCGCGCTCGACCCGGTCTCCCCCGTTCGTGTCCGCGTCGATCACGACAAGTGCAAGCAGTGCGGCCACTGCACCGCCGCGTGCACCTCCAACGTCCGCGTCCATGAAGAGATCAAGGCCTTCGGCATGGTCGTCGACCCGGGCTGCATGAAGACGATGGACTGCATCAGCGTCTGCCCCAACGACGCGCTCTCCATCGCCCCGGGCCGCCCGGCGCTGGGCGCCAAGATCCGCCCCGAAGCCAAGGACGGCGCCGCGAAAGCCGGGGCCCGACGCGCCCGCCGCTACGACCTCACCTGGCCCGGCGAGATCGCCGCCGCGGTCGTGTTCTTCATCCTCTTCACCGCGACCCGCGGCATGCTCGACCAGGTGCCCATGCTCATGGCGGGCGGGCTCGCCGCGGTCGGCACGGGGCTCAGCGTTCTCGCCTTCAAGACGCTCGCGGGGCCCAACGCGCGAATCCACGGGCTGCACCTCAAAGCCAAGGGCAAGCTCCGGCCCGCGGGCGCGTTGTTCGTCGTGCTGATGCTCGCGGGGTGGGTGGTGGCGCTGTGGGGTGGCATCGGCAACACGACACGCTGGCGGGCCGAGACGCTCCACGCTGCTGTCGGTGTCCCCATCGACGCCGTCTTCCGGCCCGAATTCGCCCCCAGCCCGACCACCATCGAACGAGCCCGCGACGCGATCCGCTGGTACGCCCTCGCCGACAGCTTCGAGCATGGCGGCGTGGGCTGGAAGCTCAACTACCACGACAAGGTCAGCCTCGCCTACCTCCACACCGTCCTGGGTGAGAAGGACCAGGCCGTCGACCTGCTCACCGACGTCGCGCTCCACGGCAAGCCCACCGAGTCGCTCGTCTTCCAACTCCTCAACCTCCAGGGGCTCGCCGCGAACGACCGGCGCGACAAGGGCGAGGAAGACGCGATCGACAACGCGACACAGGCCCAGATCTCACTCATGCGGAAGATCCTCGAGGTTCACCCCGAGTTCCAGGGCGTCCGTCTTCGCCTCGCCCAGCTCCTCTGGAACCTCGAGCAGTACGACGATTCGATCTGGGACGTCAAGGACCCCGCCATCGCGAACGACCCCGACCTGCTGCTCAACAAGGGCCAGATTCTTGTCGTCAGGGGCGACCGCGACGGCCTGAACACCATCCTCAATCGCGTCATCGAGCTCGAGCCCGACAAGCCGGAAACGCTCTTCGGCGCCGCCCAGCTCGCCTTCAACCTCGCCCGGCCCAACGACGGCCAGAAGCTCGTCGATCGCGCGATCGAGATCGCGGACGATGCCCAGACGCTGCTCGCCGCCTCGCGCGTCCTGGGCTCGGCCAACCGGCTCGCCGACGCCAAGGCCCTCGCTGACCGCGCCGTCGGCGCCGAGGGCGCCGCGCGCCCCGGAACCGAATTCGAGATCGGCAAGCTCCTGCTCGCGCACGGCGAGGCCGAGCGGGGCGTGTCGATGATGCTCGACGCGGCCGAGCGGCTGGGTCGCGATCCGTGGCAGCGCAGCGGCGTCGCATTCGCCCTCGTGAGCACGGGCATCCAGGCCCGTGACCAGCAACTGGTGAATGCCGACGAGGCCTCCACGCTGATCGACAAGGGGCTCTCGATGTTCGGCGAACTCGTGGCCGAGTATCCCGACGAGCCGGTATTCCATCACGATTACGCGGGCTGGCTCTTCCATGCCGGGCGTCGCGACGAGGCCGCCGTGCAGATCGTCGCCGCCGCCAACGCCGCCCCGACGAGCGTCATCCTGGCCGACCGGGCCTCGCAGCTTCTCGCGAGTGTGGGACGGAACGAGGACGCCGCGAAGTGGAAAGCGGAGGCCGAGGCCCGCAAAGCGGGCAACACCGCGGCTCCCTGAGCCGCGGCCGGGCCGTCCCGGAGCGGGAACAGGCCTCCGATCATGCCGCGTCGCGGCGTGTCATATATGATATACAGAGAATGTTATCACGAATAAATTCGGCTCGAGAGCGCAAACTTCTCTGCAATATTGCAGAAGGTGCTGGCGAACCGGTGGGGTTATCCGTTACGTTGTGCCCCACACGTGCGGGGCGCTGTCGCCCCATTCGCCGACCCGGCGACCCGCGGGTCCGATTTCAATCCAGAACAGTCATTGGAGCAGAAGGGATACAGCATGCGTCGATCGTGGATGCAAAGGACACTCTTCGGGGCGGTCGTCGCCCTGACTTCGAGCATGGGCCTGGGCCAGGCGGACGTGATCTGCGGCGTCGTCGCGGGCGTCAGCCAGTCGGGCGGCACCGGGCCCCTCCTGCTCGGGTCGGTCGGTGATCAGATCGCTTACGCGATCGGAACGACCTCGTGCAACGTCGGCAACGTTCCGCTCAACTGGTTCCAGTCGGGCGCCAACCGCCACCCGCTCATCGTCACCAACATCTATCGCCTCGAGGACGGCGCGCTCGAGCAGGTCGGCGTCTCCTGGGTCAAGCACGGCTTCTGCGCTCTCCAGCTCAACGTCTGCGGCTCGTGCTCGGCGGTCTGCGGCGGGTGCTGCTCCCAGCTCGGTGTGGGGTGCTCCGATCCGTATGACGCCAGCCTGAACGGCTCGCAGACCGGTCTCGGCCCGCGCTTCGAGATCAACTGCAACACCGGCGAATACCCCTGGCCGTTCACCACCGCCGGCTCAAGCGGCAACGCGGTCTACAAGCGCCTCCAGGTCAACGTCAACGACATGGATCCGCTGCAGCACCCCAACGCCTCGTTCGTCGGCGAGGCCCAGTACGTCGCGTTCGACGACGCCGCCGCGGGCAACGCCAACAACAACGCCTCGCACCGTCTGATCAACCTCGGCGCCTTCGATCCGTTCACGGGCGGCTACAGGCTGATCTACAACGGCGGCACGGTCCGCGAGGAGCCGGCCATCTTCGCCTGGCAGGACGCCGATCCCAACGTCCAGCTCACGCCCGTCGACGTCCCGGGTGACGGCCGTTTCTGGGTCGGCGCCAACGCGACCGACAACGGCGACGGCACCTGGCACTACGAGTACGCCGTCTTCAACCTCAACTCGAACCGCAACGCCGGCTCGTTCAGTGTCGAGACCGGGTCCTCGCCCGCCAACATCGGCTTCCACGACGCCGAGTACCACTCGGGCGAGCCGTTCGACGGCACCGACTGGGGCGCCACCGTGACCTCGTCGGACATCAGCTGGTCCAACGGCACCGACTACAACACCAACTCGGACGCGAACGCCATCCGTTGGGCGACGCTCTACAACTTCCGTTTCGATGCTCCGACCGCGCCCACCACCGGCACCGCCACCATCGGCCTGTTCGGCCCGGGCCAGGCCGGCGATCCCAGCGAAGTCACGCTCTCCGTGCCCGTCCCCGAGGGCGGCGCGAGCGGCTGCAACGGCGCCGACCTGGCCGCCCCGTTCGGCGTGCTCGATCTCAATGACGTCCAGACCTTCATCGCGGCGTTCATCGGTGGTGATCTGCTCGCCGACATCAGCGGCGACGGGATCCTCGACCTGGTCGACGTCCAGATGTTCATCGCCGACTTCCTCGCCGGCTGCCCGTAATCGGGCGACATCCATCGATCTCATGGGCACGCGGCGTTCCGGGCCGCGTGCCTTTCTTTTTGCGCACAAGGGCCCGCAGCGGGATCAGATCCCGCGGTCTTCCCTCAGCATCGACTTGCGTTGCCGACCACCCTCACCCTTCGAGGTCGAGCCTGGACCGGGGTGGCGCCGCCTGGCGCGCGGGCTCCGGCTGCGGTGTGTACACCGCCGGCTCGTCGCGGTGCTCGCTCGCCAGCGTCTGCTGGCCCGCGTGCTCCTGCCGATCCTCGTGCGCTTCCTCCTGCGTGTTGTCCTTCAGCGAACGCACCGCGTCCGCATGGTCGGCCTCGCTGGTCTCGGCGAGTTGGTTGAACTCGTCTCGGAACTGGCGCTTCTGTTTCGCCGGCTCCTTGCGGTCGACGTCGCGCTTGCTCACCCGAGCCTGCTGCTGGGTGCCCGCGACCGAGCCCGCGACGTTGTTCACCGCCCATGACATCATCGGCTCTATCGACCCCGGGGCGGCCCGGGCTGCACAGGATCACCCCAATTCGTGCTGCCCGCCGATAATGCCACTACATCTCGTAGGGATCGCCCCTATTCGGATGCTATCGGGACCAACCCTCATGGTTCCGGTCCCCGGCTCAAACCGTTTCATCGGCGTCGGTGGACGCGGTGGTCCCCGCGGGCCCGCCCGGCATCCAGATCTCGTTGGGCTCCTGCCCGTCGACCATCTGCCGGGCGTTGAGGTACACCGCCACGCCCGCGGTGTGTGAATAGCTCACCGCGTACGAGATCGTCACGAGCATGGGCAGCATGTGCCACAGGGCGACGACGCGGACGGAGAATGCGGTCGTCGCGGACATTCCGCTCGTCAGCTCTCCTCCCGCGCCCGCGATCGCCGCCCCGGTCTCGGTGAACAGCCCGGCGGCCCAGAAGGCCATCGATGTGCCGAGGTCGGCCACCGCCCAGACGACCGAGACGAGCACCAGGCCCTGGAGCACCGCCAGCGCCAGGTGCAGACCCACCGAGATCGGTCGGCTGAGCACGATCCCGAGCGCCCGCTGCGTCGCGTCGAACGCGTCCGACCCATCGCACGCGACCGCGGGCACCATCAACCAGGCCGCGGCGAGCCAAACGACCAGCAGGAAGGCCGCGACGAGCGAGGCGATCAATCCCACGCCGTGCAGCAGCGCCCCGAGCACATCGAGCCCCGGCGCCGCGAGCAGCAGCCCCAGCACCGCGGGGACGGCCAGCAGCACGAGCGCCGCGACCGGCACGAACACAAATGTGGCCACGGCTGCGGGGCCCTTGACGAGCACGAACCGCAGCGCCAGCGTCGCCCTGACGTGCACGTGCCGCCCCAGTTCCAGGGCGGCGCCGCGTGCGATGAACGCTCCGCAGAGCGCCCACACCACCGCGATCGTCAACAGAAGCACCGCCGCCCCCGCCGGCGCATCCTGAAACATCTGCCTCGGCGTTTCGAGCAGCAGCAGGCGGACCCGCTCGTGCAGATCCCCCAGGTCGAGCGAGACGACGGCCCGTCCCAGCCCATCGGAGGCCGTCCGGAGCATCGTGACCGGGCCCTCCAGCAGCCCCGGGCCAGCCCCGCGTGGGTCGCCGTTGAAGAGCACCGCGACCAGCCCCACCACGAGCACCCCGATCCCCGCGACGAGCACCCGGCTCGGCCTCGCTGCGGCCGGCCCGGCCCGAAAGATCCGCGGGAACAGGAGCTGCGCCGCGAGGTCGGAGAGCACCGGGCCGGGCTCCCGCGGCCCCGGACGCTCGGCGCCAATCTGTCCCCGGTCGATGTCGGTCGGCTCGGTCATACGCCGATGCTAACGGGGTTCACACGCCCGCGACGGATCGGGGTTGGCCCCGGGCGCCCGGGCCGCGAAGGATGTGCCATGAACAAGGTCCTGCTGAGATGGATTCTCCCGACCGCAGCGGTGCTGATCCTGGGTCCGCTGGCGGCGATCCCTGTGGCCACCCTCCGCGGAACCGACGGCAGCCCGGACACAACGCTGCTCGTCTCGGCCTCGCCCGTCATGGGCGTCATATCCCTGCTGATCGTCGCCGTGGTCGCGGGCGCCGGCGCCGCGATCACCGAGAGCCTGCTCAACCTGGGGCTCGAGTCCCTGCAACCCGACGATGCCTTCCGCGCCCGTCGCGCCGCGGCCGGCACGGCCCGTACGTTCGCCGGTCTGGTTGTCGCGTGGGCGGCCATGCGCACCGGCGCGAGCTGGAACATTTTCATGGTCCACGGCGGCTCGGTCGTGACCCCGCTGGTGATCGAGGGGGTGCTCGTCGCGATCGCGGGGGCCGGGCTGCTCGTGGTGCTCGCCACCTTCGATGGCACGCGCGACGCCACCGCTCTGCGCGAGGACTTCACCGCGGCCGTCTCCGGGAAGAATGCGCTGGTCGGCCTGGTCGTGGGCATCGTCGCGGGCGGCGTGGGGGCCTTCCTGGTCGCGGTCGAGGGCGGACGGGGCCAGTGCATGATGGCCGGCGCCCTGGGCAGCGTGCTCGCGGCCGTCGGCGTGCAGCTCGCCGAATCCGACCTGTCACCGGAGCGGGCACGTCTCAGGGCCTCGATCGCCGTGCTCGTGCTGATGGTCCTCTCGCCGGCCTCGCTGTTGTTCTTCCCGGGTGCGGGCCACATCGCCGACGCCGCCCGGACGGGCTCGCTCGTCGGCCCGGGGCTCGTCCAGCCCCTCGACTGGCTCGTCGGCGTCTTCCTGGGTGTGCCCACCGGCATGGCCTGGGTCGGCTCGGTCGCCGAGAAGGCCCACCACCAGCACACCGCGAAAACCGTGAAGCCCTGAGCCCGCTCACCAGCCCCGGCTGTCGAGATCCTCATCGCGGAGCACCCGGCACAACGCTTTGAGCATCTCGGCGTGCGAGCGATCGGTGAACCGCAACCCCGCGCGGTAGAGCCCGTCGGGTCGCGGGAGGGCCCACTTCACTTCGGCGCCGATCGCGATCGAGCCGGATTCGGTGTCGAGCCGGACGACCTCTTGCAACCCGGGCTGCAGGTGCGTCGCCTGGGTGAGCAGCCCCACGCCGCTCGGCGTCAGGTCGACGATGCTCCCGAGGTTGCAATACCGCCCCGTGCATCGCGTGCGTTTCAGGGCCCGAACGTCCGCCGATCCGGGAACCCATCCCCCATTCGCGTTCTTTGGCTTGAAGAACATACCGGCCTCACCCCCGTCCCGCTCTTGTCGCACCGGCGGGGCCCCGTTCTGCACATTTCCCGCTGGAATGGACGGCTCGCCTCAACCGCGTGCGTGCAATTCGCCCACGAGCTGCGCCAGGCCCGCCACGTCGCGGCTCTCCAGGATCATCGACACGCGGCTGGCCGGAATAGGGGGTTCGGTCTCGAGCTTGCCCAGCGTGTCGGCCGCCCGTTTCCAGAGCGTGTCCGCTTTCTTGCCTTCCGCGATCGCGAGGTCGCTCGTCAACTCCTGGAGCCGCGTGAGCAGGATCGCGCCCCGATGCAGGTAGAACCGCCGGACGATGCCCTGCTGGTAGCGTGAGAGATGCTGTCCCTTGGTCATGCCCACTCCTGAAACTCGGCGTCCGAGCGTAGCCGGCCGTGAGCCGCCCGGGTTTGGTCCGTTCCACTCTGATGAACCGGCCTCGGTGCGAGCGCCACGCCGCCCGGTTCGACGAGATCCCCACCCTTTTCCTCGGGGGCGTCGCGCGTCGGCGCTGCGTCCCCGCTTCAGGCGAGCGCCCGGGCCGCGTCGAGCAGCAGGCAGGCGCTGAACCGATCGGGTCGGCCCGAGGCGACCAGCGCGTTGTGCACAAGCGTCTCCGCGTGCAGCGCCGCCTCGCCAGCCCGCGATTCGTCGGTTTCCGTCATCGCGAGCCAAACGAAGACGTGCACCGCCCAAGGGTGGTTCGTCCCGTTGTCGGGCTGGAGAAACTCGACGTGCCAGCGGGCGGCATCGAGGCACCGAGCCATCCATCGCCGATCGCGGGTCGCGTGGTGCCCCAGCGCGTGCAGCGCGCCGAGTTCGATCTCCGTCGTGGTCTCGATGGCCCCAGACTCGAACGCCGTCCGGCCGACCAGCGGGCCCGGCCCCGGGGCGATCACGCTGTCGATCCGGTCGCCGCGGTGGAGCGTCCACCACAGCCGCAGATCGACACCCCGCGGCGTCAGCGGGGGCGGCGGCCCCGGATCGGCGCCCACCATCCACGCCAGCAGCGGGCGATCGACCGCCCGACGGTCGCCCCGCTCATCCGCGAATCCCTCGACAAACGCGGCCGCGTCGCCCCACCACCCCTCAGCCAGCGGGGTGTCCGCGAGCACGGGCTCGGCGAGCGAGCGGAGGTGATCGGACCAGTCCGTTCTCGAGAGCCTGTGCATCGCGTGATTTCGCGCGGGATTCGGTGTCTGTGATTGAAGCGGGCCGCGGCCCATCTGGTACGCTGGACGCCGATGGAGCGTAGACGAGAGAGGGCGTGGGCGCACCGCCGCCGCTGCGCCTCGTGCGGGTTTGACGGGCGCGCCCTCCAGGGCGACCGGGGGCGGCTTGTCTTCGATTGCCCCGCGTGCGGGGCCGACCTCTACGCCAGGCCGCCGGTCACCTATGCCCAGATGGAGGGCCTGCCGCCCGCGCCACCGGGCTTCGCCCGGCGGTGCATAGTCGCTCTCTGCCGGCTGAGCGGCGTGCTGGCCTCGACGAGGCCCGGTCCGGCCCGGCAGGCTCTGCCCCCCAGCCGCCACGTCGTTCCCGAGCCCGGCCGCCGTTCTTCGGACGTGGCGGGCTGATGGGGCTGCCGTCTGTGGGGGCTTGACGGCCTGTGCCGGCCGGCCCGCCACCCGGGCCCGGTTCCAACCCAGCGCCCCGCCTAACCACGCCGATGATGGGCTCGTATGGCCGAAGACCGCGCTCGCGCCGACAAAGTCCGGGCCTCGATGTCCCGATTCGGGCTGATGGGCTATGTGCCCCCGCCCCCGGCGGGCCATTCGCTGGCGAGCCGGCAGCTGCTGCCCGACGAGGGCGCGAGCTACGACGCCGACGCGACCGCCGACCGGGGCGCGGCGGCAACGCCCGGCGGGCCGGTCTATCCCTTCGACGCCGAGCTCGAGATGGCCGAGGTCGACGAGCGTGGCAAGCTGGGCACGCCGTGGAGCGCCCGGTCGCGCACGCTGAGCCGCGGCTCGCTGACGGTCACGTCCCGCCGGATGTGCTATCCGGGCCGTCGCGTGCTCGTGGCGATCCACCGCGTGGACGACGAGCCGATGGTGCTGCTGGGGCGTGTCGTCGACTGCGCGTACGAGTCTGACGGGCTCTACCTGCTCGAGCTCGAGCTGCTGCCGATGAACGACGGGCAGACCCAGCAGTCGTTCTCGCGGCGGGCGGGGGCGTAGGCGGGGCACGGCTCGCAAATACTTGTTGCGCCAGCACATAGAAACGCCGCACCCGATCACTAGATGTCTTGAATTCGTTCTTGTGTTGCAGTACGCATCTTGTTATGCTGGTGCAACCCGTGGGGAAGACGAAAGGAGCACCGATGCGTCCAGCGTCCAGCGTCCAGCGTCCAGCGTCGTGATTCTCGCCTGAAGTGGGCCGCGGTTTCGGTTGTTGCGGCCTGCTGCACGTGTACTTCTCTCGCGACCGAACTGGCCTATGTCACCGTTGAAGTGGACGGCTGGACGCTTGTCCCGCTGCGGGACGAGGCGGCGACCACGCACATGATCGCGGCCCGCGACGACGATGAACTCCGCACGACCGACATCGACGTCGTGCTCTACATCCGCACCGCTTCGGGATGGGACGCCGAGGCGTACGAGCCGTCGACATCGAAGGAGGACGCGTTGCTCGACCTCGCCGCGGAGTTCGGCCTTCCCAGCCCGATGAGCGGCGAGTGGATGATCGACGACCTCGACCCGGCCAAGGTCACAGGAACCGCGGGCCAGCGCCAGCCGTTCAAGTCGGGCTTCTTCACCGAGGACCCCCTGAGCAACGCGGCCGCGGCGATGGACAACCCCGAACCGCTTGTCGAGGCGGCGGAAACTGTGGGTATTCCCGCCGGTGGCTCACTGGTCAACACCGGAAACCTCACCAATCCGATCGATCCGGAACCGCTTCCCTGCGGTTGCCAGAACGCTTGTCTGCAAGACTCGATCGCCGCGGGTATCGACGCGATGATAGCTGATGGCACACTAGCGCCGGAGGAAGTTGAGGAGATTGCGCGGGTCGAAATGCAGATACAGTTCAGGTGTTGCATTGAGTGGGATTTCCACTTTGCCACATCACCTTGGCAGGTGAGTTGCGGACAATGGCACGCCGTGGGCAACGGTTTTCAGCAGTGTCCGTGTCCGAGTGACGATCCGAATGTCGATAACTGCTTTTACCAGCGTGATTTTATTGAAACACGCACGAGAGTTACAATAAGGGTGTGCTCGAACTGTACAGTATTCTCTGCTGTTCAAATACAGACAAGAACCAGTTGCCAAGAGACCCGGGAAAGCGTGCTTCATGGAGACCCTTGCCCTGACCCTGACGGCGTAGAGGAACCAGACGGGGGTTGTGTGAACACTCATTGTGGCCCAACCACCACAGGCCCTTGGACGCCGCCGCTTCCACCGTGTCCATGACCAGATTGCGTCGCGCGAGCACAAGAACAGTGATCGGCCTCGGATACCTCGCCGCGGGCGTGCTGCTGTCGCTCGCCACCGCTTGGGGAACGATCTTCTACGTCGGGATCGCAAACCAGAGCCTGGGGACAATTCGATACCTGGGCGCCGAAGGCGCCGACCGGCACTGGATTTCCGTGATCCACTACCTCAGGCTCGGAGTCGCGATCGGAGAGCACATGCATCCGGCCCGCGACCCACTCGATTCCCGTGGGCCTACGTCTGAGCTGGGTCCAGGCTGGGAGAGAGTCGAGTTCCTCCCTTCCTGGAGTCGCGGCAAGCAGGCGCCCGACGGCGCCCTGCCCGTCTATGTCCACATCTTCGAGACGGCCGCCGGGTGGCCGGTCACAGCGTGGAAGGGTGAATTCAGAGCCACCAACGACTACCACATTCCGATGCGCACGAGCGACGGCAAACCCTGGTGGTCCCTGATCGTGCCCATGAACTACCCCTACATGCACGGAAAGGTGACCGTCCTTCCCGTCCGTCCGATCTTTCCGGCCATCCTGTGGAGCGTCGCGATCTATACCGGTGCGGCGGTGTTCGCGTGCAGATTCACACGGGCTGCATTCGTCTTGCTTATCCGCGAGCCAATACGATGGAAGCGACGACGATCGGGTCTGTGCGCGAAGTGCGGCTACGAGATCCGTGGAGTGGCTGTGTGCCCGGAGTGCGGCGAACAAGCGAGGAAACGGCGAAAGCACCAGGCGGGTGGGTTGACAGAGCACGCATAGGCGTGCGCCGCGTCAGAACATCCCCATCTGCTGCCTCTCCACCACCCGATCCGTGATCGGGTGCTCCACGTCGATGCGATAGTCCCCGCTGAAGCACGCGGTGCAGTACGACTCCGGCGGGTGGTGCATCACCCCCAGCATCCCCTCGAGGCTCAGGAACGCGAGCGAGTCGACGCCCAGGAAATCTCGGATCTGCTCGATCTCACGGTTGTGGGCGATGAGCTGGTCGCGCGTCGCGAAGTCGACGCCGAAATAACAAGGATGCCGGATCGGGGGACACGAGATCCGCAGGTGAATCTCCTCGGCCCCCGCCTCGCGCAGCTGCGTCATCTTCACCCGCGTCGTCGTGCCCCGCACGATCGAGTCGTCGACCACCACGACGCGCTTGCCCCCCACGATCTCGCTCACCACGTTGAGCTTGAGGCGGACCGCCGCCGCCCGCTCGCCCTGCGTGGGCTTGATGAACGTCCGCCCGACGTAGCGGTTGGGCACGATGCCCTCGCGGTAGGGCAGCCCGCTCACGCGCGCGTATCCGTTCGCCGCCGAGCGACCCGAGTCGGGCATGGGCATCACGAGGTCGGCGTCGGTGGGGGCCTCGCGGGCCAGCGCCTCGCCCAGCTTCTCGCGGGCCGCGAGCACGTTCTGCCCGAAGATGCTCGACGCGGGCGAGGCGAAGTAGACGTGCTCGAACACGCACCGCGCCAGACGCTCCGCCTGCGGCGCGAAGCGTCGGCTCGTCACGCCCCGGCTCGAGAGCGTCACGATCTCGCCGGGCTCGACCTCGCGGATCACGTCGGCCCCCATCACGTCGAGCGCGACGGTCTCGGAGGCGACGCAGTCCGACCCGTCGTCGAGCCGCCCCAGCACCAGCGGACGCCAGCCCCAGGGGTCGCGGGCCGCCTCGATCCGGTCGGGGTAGAGGAACACCACGCTGAAGGCCCCCTGGAGCCTCCGCAGCATCGAGGCGAGCGGGTCGGGCGTGTCCCGCTGATCGGGCTCGGCTAGCAGGTGGATCATCACCTCGGTGTCGCTCGTCGTGTGGAACAGGTGCCCCGCCTCGGCGAACCGGGTGCGCAAGGCGTCGGCGTTGATCAGGTTGCCGTTGTGCGCCACCGCGATCTGCGTCGCGTTGACCCGCCCCACGAACCGCTCGATCAGAGGCTGGGCGTTGCAGGTGAGCGAGCCCCCCGCGGTCGAGTAGCGGTTGTGCCCGATCGCGCCGCCCACGATGGGCTGCTCGTCGGGCGCCTGGTCGCCCAGGCGGGTGAGGTGCGCCCGCAGATCATTGAGGTCCCGCTCGTTGAAGACCTCCGCGACCAGGCCCATCCCGGTCCTGCCGATGATCTCCTCGCCGTCGGCGACGGCGATGCCGGCCGACTCCTGCCCCCGGTGCTGCTGGGCGTAGAGGCCCATATAGACCTTGTGGACGGCCGCGGGGTGGTTCCACACGCCGACAACGCCGCACTTTTCCTTTGGAGCGTCTGGTGGCGTGCTCGGGCGCGTGTCGAGCCCCGGATTCGAGAGGATCGGGAGCGAGATACGCGAGCGGGGGGCCATCATGCGCAGAGCGTAGCAAGCCCGATCACGACCGGTGACAACCCCTCGACCGCCCTTCAGGAAGCCGCGGGATCTCAATCCCGCGGGTTTTCCCTTCCTGCGCCGGACCGTTGCGCACCGTCCAGCAGATGATCCAGCAACCCCCCGCACGCGGCGACGAGCATGGCGTACACGCGATCGAATCCGTCGGGTCCACCGTAGTAGGGGTCGGGCACATCGGAGTCCTTCGGCGTCCCGGGGGCGAAGTCGCGCATGAGCACGACCTTCTCCCGCGGCACGCCCGCCGCGAGGGCGTCCGCCCGGTTCTCCCGATCCATCGCGACGATCAGGTCGAACGCCGCCCGATCGCCCGCCGCGTCGAGCTGCCGCGCCCGGCTTGGCAGGTCGACCCCGTGCCGCTCCGCGACCGCGATAGATCGCGGATCGGGCCGGTGGCCGACGTGCCATCCCCCCGTGCCGCAGGAGTCGACGAGGAACCGATCCGCCACGCCGCGCTCGCGGGCGAGGTGCACGAAGATCCCCTCGGCCAGGGGCGAGCGGCAGATGTTGCCCATGCACAGGAACAGCACGCCGATAGGACCTGATTCTGGCCCGCTCATCCCGCCACCCGCCGGGCCTGCGCCACGCGCTCGTACGCCTCGACCACGGGGCTCACGTTCTCGCGGATGTCGGGCACGAGGTTGCCGTGCCCCAGCCCGGGCTCGGTCTCCCAACCGGCGATGGACGCGACCGGCACGCCGAGGCCCTCGGCGAGCAAGTCGAGCATGGCCCTCGCCGACGATGGCGCCCCGTCGCTCTTCGGCGCCACCAGCACGTCGGCCGCGGGCAGCGCCGCGAGCAGCGGCGGTGGGACCATCACGAACCGCGTGCGCAGCCCGGTCCGCCGGCGGAACCGCATCGACTCGACGACGCGCTTCGCGCCGTCGGGCACGAGCAGCGAGTGCTCGTGCCCCAGCAGCTCAAGCACGCCCGAGACGAACAGCAGCGACCTTGCGTCCACCCCGGCCGGGTCGGCGCTCAACGGGGCGAGCACGATCGATCCGCTCACACCGAGCCTCGCCCTCGTCGCCGCGCGTTCGCCCGCAAGCGTCATCGCCGCGGGCGGTTCGGTTTCCACGCGTGCGGCCTCGGCGCCCGCCTCGATCCAGCGATGGCCCGCCGAGCAATCCGGCACGACCAGCCGCTCGAGCGACGCGAGATCCCGC
Organism: Phycisphaeraceae bacterium; assembly: GCA_023898685.1. Classification (GTDB taxonomy): domain Bacteria; phylum Planctomycetota; class Phycisphaerae; order Phycisphaerales; family UBA1924; genus UBA1926. The sequence continues at coordinate 329,636 of CP060234.1, read as the reverse complement.
GTGCGGGGCCGCCAGGGATCGCACTCCCCGCGCCCCGGCTCGTCGAGCAGCCTCGCCTCAACCCGGGCGACACGCCGCACGCGCCGAGCCGTGGGCAGGAGTTCCCGGCTCCAGAGCGCCACCCGGCCCGCGCCCAGGGCCCGGGCGGCTCGCGTGATCGCGGCCGTCGCGAAGAGCGGGTGTCGCGGCGCCGGCGTCAGCCAAACGCTCCGGAGGCCCAGCGCCATCGCCACGCGCCGGTCGGCGCTCGCTCCAAGTATCAGCACCCGATCGTCCGCCGACGTGCGGGCCGCGATCTGGGCATAGACCAGCTCGCCCGCGGCGACACCGCCCCGCCCCGGGTCTGGCGGCGTGACCGCGTGCAGGATGGGCTCGGCCGCGCTCACCGCCGCAGGCTCTGGGGTCGCTCGACGTCGTAGAACAGCTGCGCCAACCCCGCCCCGGTGAGCTGCGCAAGATCCGTCTGGGCCTTGAGCGAGTCGGTGCGAGAACGCGGCATCGAGCGGTTGCTTGTGGGATTGCTGAACTTCGAGCGGTAGCCGGGCTGCCCGGCCGGGGGCCAGAGCCTCGCCTCGTTGGCCACGTCGAAGATCTTGACCTCGACCTCGGACGCCGGCGCGAAATCCACGCCGTCCGGCGAGAGTTCGAAGCTTGTGACCAGGACGTAGATCATCACCTCGGCGCCGACCGCCTTGCCGATCTCCGTCACCGCCATCGGCTCGCCGTTCTCTTCGCGCGCCACCGCGGCCATCGCCGAGCGGGTGTCGATCATGCTCCCCTCGCGCACGAGGTTCTTCTTGAGCAGCGTGTCCTGCGCCACGACGCCGATCTCGGAGCGGATGCGGCGCTGCGCGATTTTGTTCGCTGGATCGTCGACGAAGATGACGGTCTTGAGGTCGGGGTCGAGCTTGTAGGCCGCCTTCACCTCGCCGGGCCCTGCGGCCAACGCGTAGATGGGCCCGACGATGTTGCACCCCGCCAGCGGCGCGGCGAGAACGCAGGCGGCGGCGATGCCCGCTGCGGCCCGGGCGATGCGACGCCGCGCCTTCAAACAAGCCCGGAGCGCAAGCGACGGGCCGAGCGTGAAGGTGCTTCCGAACGCCCTTGAGCGCCGGCCCGTCGCTGACGCTCGGGGCTCTTCTCCCGCCCCGTTCGGGCGACCGGGAGCCACGCGATCCGCGCTAATACTTGAGGTCATTCTTTTCCTCGTGCGTGTAGAACAGCCAGCCAGCGCGCTCGCCGAACCGACGCGACAGCTCGCTCGTCACCACCGTCTCCGGGATTTCCTCGGCGAGCATGCCCGACTGGTCGGGGAAGCCCACTGCGATCGTCTTCTCGTACATCGGGTCGTCCGGCATCGCCGAGCCGATCTCGTAGACCTGCACGACACCCGAGGCGACGCCGTCCCAGGTGTAACGGTTGCCCGGCTCGTGGAGGCGGTACTCGACGAGCTCGATGACGACGAGCCGCTCGACCCCGAGCTGCTCTCCGAGTTCTCCCCGCGGGAGCGCCTGCCATTGCGGGTTGGCGTAGAGGAAGGACAGCAGCCGCCCGGGCGGGACGTGGGCCGTCGCGCCCGCATTGTCGTGGATGTTGCGGTCGACCACCTGCGTCAGCCGCGTGGAGATGCCCGGGTTGTCCGCCTCGATCAGGCGGTCGGCGCTGACGACCACCGCGTAGGAGTGCCCCGACAGGCCCTCGTAGTCGGCCGGATAGGTGGTCGACCCCTCCTTGTGCGCGCTCTCGGCCATCGCGCCGATCAGCCCCACGACCTGGCAACCCGACAGCGGGAGCGCCAACACAAGCCAAGGGACGAGTCGCCGGGTCCACCGGCCGCGCGCGATCGGCATGGGGAAGAGCCCTCCTTCTTCGGGGCGGGGGGCGTCGGGGCGGGGTCGCAACGCCCGGGGCGGCGTCGCGCCCGCACAGTGTACCCACCGCGGCCGCGCGGGTGGCGGGTTCACCAAGTCAGGAGTTTGTACACCCACGCCATGCCCGCCAGCCCCGCGGCGAACCAGAGCGCCCGGGGGCTGAGCAGCGGGACGACGAGCCGGTCCAGCCGGCAGCCCGTCACCAGCACATGCATCCCTGCCCAGAAGCCCGAGGCCGCCAGCACCGCCAGCAGCGCTCCCATCGGCTGGGCCCGGGCGGCGTCGGCCAGGTCGCCGTGGGCCGCGAACGAGAACGCCGTGGTCATCCCGCACGTCGGGCAGGGTTCGTTGAACGCGATGACCCACCCGCACGGCGGCAGGCCCAGCTCGGTGTGCGTGCCGTGCCCCTCGGGCGCTGGCCTGAGCGCCGCGGCGATGACCAGCAGCCCAAGGCACGTGGCGGCGGCCGCCAGCCCGGCTATGCGGCGTCCCGTCACCGTGCTGCGCGCGTTTCCCGGCACGTCCTCAGCGTAGGAGCGCCTGGCGTGCACACTCAGACAAGCCGGGGGCGCAAGCCCTTGGAGCCGCGACCGCCCGGGCGACGGTCGTCGCCGAGGTGCAACCTGACGCCGCGGGCTCGGACCCGCGGCTCGCGGATTCTGCCTCCCCGCTCACGCCGCCAGCAGCAGGGGGCTGGGCAGCGGATCGGGATCGATCACCACGACGTACCCGGGTTGCACCGGATTCATCGCCGCGTCCTCATCCGCAAGGGTGCGCAGCGCCGGTTCCGTCCGCATGAAATCCTGGGCGCTCTCGTAGTGCTCGTTGACCTGCCGCACGGCGAGGAATCGCACCGCGACGGTCGCCGTGGCCGAGGCCACCCCGAGGCCCGAGAGCGCCGCCTGCGGGCTGATGCCGCACGACGACAACCTCGACTGGAAGAGACGGACGACCTCGTGCGCCACCCCCTCGACCTCGCCCGGCGGGAGGAGAAGCAGCAGCCGGTCGTCACCGAGGTGACCCAGGTAAGCCCGCCCGTGTGATGCGCGATCCTGGACGACCTGGTCCACGACGCCGACCAGCTCGCGGATCAGATCGTCGCCCAGCTCGAACCCGAAGACCGCGTTGTACTCGGCGAGACCCCGCAGGTCGATGAACGCGGCATCGGTCGGTGCATTCGAGTTGATCGATTCATCGAGCTGCTGCTCACACCGCACCCGCCCCGGCAGGCCCGTGAGCGGCGCCACGCGGTGCTGCACCGCGCGGCACGCCTGCGCGGCTGTCCGCACCAGCTCTCGAATCTCGACCACGCCGACGACCCGGCCCGACTCGGTCATCACCAGCGGGCGTTCGAGCTGCCCGTCGCGTGCCGTCGCCGCGACCTCGAGGGCCTCGTCGATCGACATCCCGATGCCGATCGTGCGCCCGACGGGCCCCGCCAGCCGCGACAGCGGCACGCGGTCGTCGTCGCCCCCGGCCCGGCAAATCTGGTCCCGCGAGCACCAGCCCGCGTAGTACCCCCCGTCGGTGACCACGACGCCCTTGATCGCCGGCTGCTTGAGCAGGTCGTCCGCCACGTCGGTAATCGGCCGGAGCGCCTCCGCCGTGTAGGCCGGTCGCACCAGCCGCGCGAGCTGGTCGGCGTGGTCGCTCACGAAACCCGAGGTCCGTGACTTCCTCGATTCCGACCGGATCCGGTCGGTGAGCGCCTCGGGGATCTGCTGGTCCTGCGATCCGGGCTTGCCCATCAGGTAGCCCTGCACGCAGTTCACCCCAAGCCGGATCATCTGCTCGAGTTCGGCCTCGCGCTCCACCCCCTCGCCGATGATCGAAACCCCGCTCAGCTTGGCGAAGTGGGAGAGGAACCGGACCAGATTGATCCGCACGGGGTCCTTGTCGATGCCGGCGACAAGCTCACGGTCGAGCTTCAGCCACTGCGGACGCAGCAGCATGATCCGGTTGAGCCCGCTCGTCCCCGCGCCCACGTCGTCGATCGCGAGCTGGAACCCGTGCTGCTGGAGAAGCACGGTCTGCCGGTGCAGCCCCTCGACGTGCTGGTTCTCGCTCCGCTCGGTCACTTCCAGAACGATGCGGTGCGGCGAGAGCCCGGGGGTCGATTCCACCTCCGCGAGCAGCGTCTCCGCGAACCGCTCATCGGCGATCACCTGCGGCGTGCAGTTGATGAACAGGAGCACCCCCGCGGGCCATCCCGACGCCAGGTTGAGCGCCTGCCGTCTGGTCACCATCTCGAGCTCCCAAAGCAGGTCACAGGCCTCAGCGACGTCGAAGAGTTCGCCCGGGTTCCGGAAGGCCGACTCGGGGAGCGTGCGCGTCAGCGCCTCGTAGGCGCAGATCCCGGCCCGCTCGAGATCAACGATGGGCTGGAACACGGAAGTCACCAGCCCGCGATCGATGGTGTCGCGGATCTGCGGGGCAAGGTCGCTCGGGCGGTTCTCGGGTGTGGTCATCTCTGGTCTCCGACGCCGTGGTAGTCGACGCGAACCGCGTATCGACCTCGCGGCGGCGGGCGTCCAACCCTCTGGCCGTCAAGGGCTTCTCAGGCGCGTTGGCTGGGGTGGGCGCAACGGCTGCGCCGGTAGGGGTGTCCCGAGAACCGGCGGGGGACCCGTCTATCGGGCACTCGGGGTCCGGCCCGAATCTCGGCGTGTGTCCGAGAACTCAATCGAAGCGGAAGACGCCCTTGCGGTACCCGTAGAGGTAGGCCACCACCGTCGTCAGCAGGAAGAACAGGATCCGGAACAGCCACAGCCCGGCGTGGCTCGACTGCGGGTCGAGGTTGCCGAACGTGGTCGCCCACGGATAGAGGAAGACCACCTCGACGTCGAAAACCAAGAAGACCATCGCGATGAGGTAGAACCGGACGTTGAACCGCTTGCGGGCCGTCCCCACCGGGTTCATGCCTGACTCGTACGACACCGACTTCCGCGCCCCGTCCCGCCTCGGTCCGATCAGAAAGGTCAGCACGATGTTGGCCACCGCGAACCCGGCCGCGGCGAAGAAGAGGATCAGGATCGGCAGATAGGAATGCAGGTCGGTGTCGGCGAGGGTCATGCCCAGTTCCCCTGTCGCGGGCTCGGTGCGGTCAGCAGCCGGATGGTAGCCGGACCGGCCGCCCGTCGCGGCTCCGTCGCCGGCCTCCGGTCCTCGGCCGACCCGACCCTGTTGGCGGCTCTGACAAGCAGTATCCCCGGCCAGGTGCACGCGGGACGCGCCGCGTCGCAGCCACGCAATACACTCCGCCCATGCCGACGGTGGAAGTGAACTTCGACGGGATCGTGGGCCCGACCCACAACTACGCGGGGCTCAGCCCGGGCAACGTCGCCAGCGATCGCAACCGGGGCGAGACATCGAGCCCGAAGAAGGCGGCGATTCAGGGGCTCGAGAAGGCCAGGCGTCTGGCCGACCTGGGGCTCGTCCAGCACGTCCTGCCGCCCCACGAGCGCCCCGACATCCCCTCGCTCCGAGTTCTGGGCTTCGAGGGCTCCGACAAACAGGTCCTCGCCACCGCGGCCCGGGAGGCCCCCGACGCCCTCGCCGCGGCGTGCAGCGCCAGCGCCATGTGGGCCGCCAACGCCGCGACGGTGAGCCCCAGCCCCGATGCCTCCGACGCCCGTCTGCACCTCACCCCCGCCAATCTCGCCTTCAACCGCCACCGCTCGGTCGAGCCCGCGTTCGCGACCGCGGTGCTCCGCCGGATCTTCGCCGACGAGACACGGTTCGCGGTACACGACCCGCTGCCCGCGACGCCCCGCCTGTTCGACGAGGGCGCCGCCAACCACACCCGCCTCGCCCGCCGGCACGCCGACCCGGGCGTCGAGCTCTTCTGCTTCGGCCGCCCCGCGGGCGCCGGCAGCGACCTCGACTGCGGCGTCACGACCCACCCCGCCCGCCAGAGCGAGGAGGCGAGCCGGGCCCTCGCCCGCCGCCACCGCCTCGACCCCGCCCGCACCGTCTTCGCCCGCCAGAGCCCCGGGGCGATCGACGCGGGGGTGTTCCACAACGACGTGATCTCCGTCGGCAACGAGGACGTGCTGCTCGTCCACGAGCGGGCCTACGACGACACGCCGGGCGTGATCGAGAATCTGCGAGCCGCGATGGGCGGCCCGCTGCACGTCTTCCTCGTCACAGAGGGAGAGCTGCCGCTCGCGGAAGCGGTCGACACCTACTTCTTCAACTCGCAGCTGGTCACACTGCCCGGTGCCGCCGGCGAGGGCCGGATGCTGCTCATCGCTCCGGGCGAGTGCGAGCAGAGCCCCCGCGCCCGCGAGTGCGCCGACCGCCTGCTCGCCGAGTGCCCCGCCGTGGGCGGCGTGCGGTTCGTCGACGTCCGCGAATCGATGCGCAACGGCGGCGGCCCCGCCTGCCTGCGCCTTCGCGTGGTCATGGCCGACGCCGAGCAAGCCGCCCTCGCCGCCCGGACGCGCCTCGACGACGCGCTCCACGCCGAGCTCACCGCCTGGGTCGAGCGCCACTACCGCGACGAGATCCGCCCCGCCGACCTCGCCGACCCCGCCCTGCTCACCGAAACCCGCGCCGCCCTCGACGAACTGAGCCGCATCCTCGACCTGGGCCCGATCTACCCCTTCCAGCGGTGATCTTTCAGAGCGTGGAGCGCAAGCGACACGATTCCAATCGCGGGCCACGGCTTCGAGATCAGGAACCGTGTCGCTTGCGCTCCACGCTCCGAAAGAGCAAGCTCAGATCGGCCCCTTCGCCCTCAACACCGAATCGAGCAGACCCGGGAACCTCGCATCGAGTTCTTCCCGCCGCAGCGTCGTCACCCGCGACGTCCCCTCCGCCTTCTGGTGGATCACCCCCGCCTGCCGCAGCACCTTGACGTGATGGCTCAGGGCCGACTTGCTCGCCTCGATGTCCAGCGAGCCGCACGTGCACGCCTTCTTCGCGAGCGAGCGGACGATCTCCAGGCGCGTGGGGTCGCTCAACGCCGCGAGCACCGCCGAGAGCGGGATGGTCCTGATGTCCGGGTGGTGGATGGTGGCCATGGCGGCGTTCGTGGTTGGTCCGTAACTCCTTGATCGGCAGGATACTGGATCGACGAACGCCTCGTTGAGCAGATATATTGTTCAAAAATCTTTGAATTAACGAATAAGACGGCCCGACCGCGCCTTCACTCCCCCACCCGCCCCGATGGTCGGGCGTGGGATTGGAGGATTCACGCATGGATCTTGAACTGAACGGCAAGCGGGCCCTGGTCACCGGCAGCAGCGCGGGCATCGGCGAGGCGATCGCACTCCGCCTCGCGGGCGAGGGGGCCAGGGTCGTCGTCCACGGGCGCAACCGCGAGCGGGCCGAGGCGGTGGCCCAGAAGATCAAGGCCGCGGGGGGCGAGGCGGCCGTCGCGATCGGCGACCTGGCGACCGACGACGAGGCGTCGGACGTGATCGGGCAGGCGCTCGGCGCGTTCGGCGGGCTCGACATCGTGGTCAACAACGCGGGCGGATACGGGCCCAGCGACTGGTCGAACCCGTCGACGCAGCGCTGGGCGGACGTGTACAACCAGAACGTGCTCTCGATGGTCCGCGTCATCGCCGGCACGCTCGAGCACGTCAAGAAGCAGGGATGGGGCAGGTTCATCCAGCTCGGCAGCGGCGTGGGGGCAGCGCCCTTCGCCGGCATGTCCGACTACAGCGCCACCAAGGCCGCCAACGCCAATCTGACGGTGAGCCTCGCCAAGGAGCTGACCGGCTCGGGCGTGACCGTGAACACCGTGAGCCCGGGCCCGATCCGCACGCCCGGGCTCGAGTCGTTCTTCGCCGAGCTCGCGACGAGCCTGGGGCACGAGGGCCCGTTCGAGAAGATCGAGAAGCCGGTCGTCGACGCCATGTTCCCGCAGCTGGCGGTGCGGCGCGCCGGACGCCCGGAGGAGATCGCTGACGCGGTCGCCTTCCTCGCCAGCCCCCGCGCCGACTACATCACGGGCGCCAACCTCCGCGTCGACGGCGGCTTCGTGACGAGCGTGAACTGATCCGATCCGCCAATCGCCCGGCAGAATGCGACGGAACGAGGCCCGGGCGCAAGCCCGGGCTTTCCATTCACATCGGGCCGCCGACCCGCGCGCCGCAATCGGGCTGGTCCCAACGCAGCCTCTTGCTCACGCCTTCAGCAGCGCCGCCGTGAACGTCTTGCCCGTCGTCTCCCGCTCCCACAGGTGCGACGGCCCGGCCTTCGCCTCGTAGAAGTTCCACAGCTCGAACCAGTACGACCGGAAGCGGTGCTCGCCGAACGGCTCGTAGTGCTCGCCCAGCTTCTTGAGCACCTCCCGGTCGCTGCCCTCGTACCCCAGCACCGCCCGCCCGTGCCGCACCGACTCGGTGTCGAGCGCGAGGCGGGAGTAGCGCCCGAGCAGCTGCATGATGTTCCCCGCGGCGTAGGGCCCGACACCCGGCAGTGTCTTGAGGAACGCGAACACGTCGTCATCTGGTGTCGAGGGGTTCTCGAGCCAGGCCTCGTCGATCTCGCCCCGCACGAACTGCTTCGCGAGGTCGATCAGCCTCTGGTCGCGATATCCCACGCGGCATCGGGCGCGGAGCGTCCCGGCACGCGTGCGGGCGAGCTTGGCGGGCGTGGGAAAGGCGTGCCCACCCGAGTCGCTGCGCCGCCCCAGCACGGCGCACAGCCGCGAGTTCATGTGCGTCGTGCCGGGCCAGGTGACGTTGCAGCTGGTGACGGTCTTGACGACATCCTCGAAGAGCGTCGGCGATCGGAACAGCCGCCCCCGGCCCGATTTTCTGAAGCGTGGATCGAGGCGGTGGAACCCGTCGAGATGCTCCTTGGTCTCGTCGAGGCGGAGCATGCGGACGATCCTGGCCCTGGCCTGAACCTGCTCCCCACGCGAGAGCGAGCGATCGAAGACCGCCCGGAGCGCCCCCCTCTCCTCCCCCGTCGCCGACGGGGGAGGTGCCGAGCGGAGCGAGGCGGAGGGGGTTCTCCGAGCACTCGATGACGCTCGTTTCGCGGAAGACCCCCTCCGACCCGCCTTCGGCGGGCCACCTCCCCCGTCGGCGACGGGGGAGGAGACCGAAGACCCTCGCTGGCGGGTCGGGCTCGTCGTTCGGCCGGACTGCGTGATCCGCACCGTCGTCGCCCCGTCCTCGAGGTCGAGCACCCGGAACAGCGACTGCGTCTCGACGTCCCAGTGGTTCGGCGCGAGAATGAAGTAGCCGTACGAGCAGACGTCGCGAGCGAGCTCGTAGTCGGCGGGGGCCGCGATCGTCAGACGCGAGCCATTCACGCCTTCAGCAACTCCGCCGGCGCGAACGCATAGCTCGCGATGTTTAAGCACAGCCGATCGCACAGCCTCGCGTACGACTCGTAGTGCTTGTCCGCCTGCTCCGAGATCGTCGGCGGCTCGATCCCCGCCTCGCCCAGCAGCTTGCCCTGGGCCTTCACCATGGCGTCGATCGCGGGCCGGTCGAGCTCGGGATGGAACTGGAACGCATACGTCCGCAGCCCGACGGTGTAGGCCTGCACCTTGCACGCCCCGCTCGAAGCCAGCAGCGTCGCCCCCGCGGGCATCTTCTTCGTCTCGTACGCGTGGGACTGGAACTGGAAGTGCCGCCACGCGATGCCGGCGAGAATCCGATCGGTCTGTCCCATGAACTGGACGTCGATCGTGCAAAACCCCGCCTCGGGCTTGTCCATCCGCCCGACCTCACCCCCCAGCGCCACCGAGATGAGCTGGGCCCCCAGGCAGATGCCGATGACCGGAAGCTGCGCCTCGTGGGCCGCCTTCAGGAACTCGGTCTCACGCCGGATCCACGGGTGCGACTCGTCGACGTTCTGGGGCCCGCCAAGGCTCACGACGCCGTGGATGCCGTCCAGATCCTCGGGCACCGTGTGCCCGCCCTGGTCGATCGGGATGTCCACCCGGCGGACGTCGAGGGCAAAGCCGTGGTCGCGGAGGGTCATGCCGAGGCGGCCCGCGGTCTGCCTCGGCCCGTGCTGGAAGACGACGATTCGTGCCATGGGCGGATGGTAGACCGAGGCCGGGCGGGTCAGCCGTTGCCGCCCACGGCCGCTGGTCTCTCCGGACAGGCGCCGCGAGGAACCCGGTCGTCGGGTGCCATGTGCCCGGGCGCTGGGCCCCCATGCGGTATACTTCGGCTGTGGTCGATCTCCCGTCCGAGTCCGTGGCCCAGTACTGCCGACGCGAGGGCATACGCCGGCTCGCCGTGTTTGGGTCACACCTTCACGGCACGGCGACGGCGGACTCGGATATCGATCTGCTCATCGAGTTCGAGCCGGGTCGGTCGATCGGGCTGCTGACGCTGGCGAGGCTGACACGGGAACTTTCGCTGATTGTCGGCCGGCCGGTGGACCTGCGGACGCTCGAGGATCTCAGTCGCTATTTCCGCGACCGCGTGGCCGGTGAGGCACGCGTGATCTACGAGGCGGCGTGATGTCGATCCCGGAGCACGATTGCGTCCGGTTGCGTCACATGCTCGACGCTGGCGTTGACGCGTGCACCTTCCTCGAAGGGAAGGTGCTTGACGATTTAGAGAAGGACAGGGCACTGGCGTTGGCGGTGATCAAATCGATCGAGATCGTGGGCGAGGCGGCATCGCGCGTGACTGAGGCGACGCGGGAGCAGATCCCGGCGATCCCCTGGGCTGATGTGGTCGCGATGCGACACCGCCTGGTGCATGGGTACTACGACATCAATCTCCGAACGGTGTGGGATACGGTGAACGACGATCTGCCGCCGTTGATCGAGGCGATCAGGTCGATGATCGTGTAGCGTTCTCGGCGGTCGGGCTGTGTCTACGACGGCATGTCCTGGGAGTAGTTGTGCGTCTTTATGGGACCCTGCGAACGGTGTCGTCCGGCGGCGAAGTACGTCATTGTCAGCCAGGTGGCTGTCGCCAGCACGACGGTCGACACAAGTACCCAAAAGTTGCTCTGCGGCATCAACTCCATTGTCCCGATCCAGAGCGTGCCACCCGCTAGGCACACCACCCCGCCCGGGATCATTGTCCACCTCCATATGCGCCGGAATGGCACCTTCCAGGCGAACGCGGCATAGATGGGAGAGAACACCAGCCCGATCGACGCCCCAATCATGCCGGCAAACGGCCAGACGGTCACCCAGATCGAAGCGCCGAGGCAGCCAAAAACGAAGCCCTGCCCCACCGATAGAAGCACAAGGCGACCGATCTCCTCGACTCGGTCGCGGGGTCTTGATCGGGTCGGCCTGAACACGGTTCATAGTATCAAAATGTGCAGAACCCGGGCCGCCGCCTGTCGGGTGGCATGTCCACGCGAATCAGGGGCACGCACCAAGGTTTCCAACGCTTCGCAAGCTCAGCGTCGGCGTCGCTCTCATGGAGCCGCGTGCGGCGTCTGGGCAGTTCCGCATTCAGGGCATCGGTTCGTCGTGAGCCCCACGAGCGGGTAGCCGCACTCGGGGCACGCGTTCTCGACGACGGCTCGGATCTTCCGCCGGATGGTTCGCGACCGAGTGCGTGCCATGCCCAGCCAGGTCGCGGTGGAGACAACGATCGTGCCGGCCAGGGCGATGGCCGCGAGGTTCAGGTAGCCACCGTATGCGACCGCGAACGCGACGGACCCGCCGAGGAAGCACACCAGCGTGGTAGGCCCAGCCACCCAGTTGGCGATGTCCGTGAACCGAATCCGCCAGCACAGGCGTGCATAGACCGGCGAGAAGAGCAGGCCGTTGATCGCGCCAACGAGTGCCGCGGCGGGCCACGCCGGCAACGCAATAAACGCGGCGCAGAGGCCGTACCCGGCGCCCTGGAACGTTGATTGCAAGACCAGCCGCGTGATTTCCCACGGCGGAGAAAGCCTGGAAAACCTCGGGCCTACCCCGCTCGCCGACGCGTCGTGGTCGGGCGCGTCCAGACTAATCCTCCGGGATGTCATCCCCCGTGACGATCTCCCGGAACTTCGCCCGCATCTCCCGCGTCATCGGGCCCTCGACCTTGCGTGAGCGGTCCGCGCCGATCACGTGCTCGACGTCGTTGCCCGCGGGGTCCTGCGCCACGATCGAGGTCACCGCGATCATCTCCGCCGCCGAGCCCGTCAGGAAGACCTCGTCGGCCTCGATGAGCTCGATCGGTCTGAACAGCCGCTCCTCGACCGGGAAGCCGCAGGCGGGGGCGACCGTGTCCATGATGAACCGGCGCGTGATGCCCTCGAGGATGCCCGCATCGCCGGGCGGGGTGAACAGCACGCCGTCCTTGATCGCGAAGATGTTGTCGCCCGTGCACTCGGCGACGAAACCGTCGATGTTGAGCATGACCGACTCGAGCAGGCCGCGGTCGAGCGACTCGCACTTGGCCATGATGTTGTTGAGGTAGTTCAGGCTCTTGACGCGCGGGTCGAGGCAGCGGATCGGCACGCGCGGGCGCTGGGAGATGCACACCGTCATGCCCTTCTCGTACATCTCGGGCGGATAGAGCGAGATCTGGTCGGCGATGCAGATGATCCCCGGCTCCGGGCACTTGAACGGGTTGAGCCCCAGCGTCCCCACGCCGCGGGTGATCACCAGCCGGATGTACCCGTTCTCGATCTCGTTGATCTCGATGCAGCGGCGCTGGATCGCGATCATCTCCTCGCGGCTGACCGGCACCTCGAGCCGGATCGCCTTCGCTGAGCGCCACAGACGATCCATGTGCTGGCCGCACTTGAAGATCTTGCCCTTGTAGACGCGGATGCCCTCGAAGATGCCGTCGCCGTAGAGCAGGCCGTGGTCATAGACGCTGACGGCCGCCTCGTTCTTGGTCTTGAACTCGCCGTTGACGAAGATGACGGGCCGCTCGAGATCGGGGTCCCTGATGGTCGGCGCTGGGATCGAATCGACGCGAGAACCGGCACGGGCGACAGAATTCGTTGGCCTGGTCGGGGTCTGTGTCATGGGATCCTCCTTGCGTTCCATCGTGGTCCTCCGGCGGATCACGCGACCCGCCACACTGCCCGAATGTAGCCCCCGGGTCGGCAATCCGCCACCGAATACCCGATCATAACCCAATCACAGATTGAACAATCGCTGTTCCTGGCCCCGTTCTTCGGCGATTTCGGCGATCGGTTCCTGGGAATGTGCCGTCCGGTTGCTCAGCCACGCAGTTCGGCCCCAAGGGCCTGCTTCGACTGTAGTACGACAGATTCGACCTGGGGATCGACCTCTTCGTGACGAAGTGTGCGATCCGGGTCGCGGAAGCGCAGGCGGAGCGTGACCGACTTCTTTCCCGGACCAACCTGCTTGCCCCGGAACGTGCCGACGAAGCCGCAGGATTCGAGGCGGTCGAGCCCCAGCCCGTTGACCATCGCCGAGACGGTCGACCAGCGGACCGATTCATCAAGAACGAGCGACAGGTCGCGTTCGATGTGGGGGAACTGGGGCAGGGCGTGGGCCAGCGATCGCGGCGGGTAACCCGCGACGAGTGAGTCGAGCCCGAGTTCGGCCGCGACGACGGGGGTGTCGATGTCGAACGCCTTGAGAGCCGCGTCGCTCAGCAGGCCGAAGAGGCCGATCGTCACGGCCTTGGACGCGCCCGGCCCGCGCACTCCCACCCACGCGGTCGCGTTCGCGTCCCACGCAGGGATGGGGCACCCGGCGTGGGGCTCGACGGTCACCTCGGCCTCGGACCCGTGCATCGCGCGGACCACCGTATCGATCGCGCCACGCATCACGCGAAGACCCTGCTGGAGATCATCATGCGATCGCCTGGTCGTCTCGCCGCTGCCCGGCGCGTCCATCAGAAGGCAGACGTTCCGCCGCTCGACGCTCTCGGGCGGCACCGTCTCGTCGCCGGCCGCGGGGTGCTGGGCGAAGGTCGAGGTCACCTCGAACAAGCGGACCATCCCCGGCGCGGCCGACCGCGCCGACTGGTTGGCGCGACGGCAGCCGAGCAGGCCCAGCAGCCCGCTGGGCCGCAGCGTCGGCTCGTCGGCCCGGCGGGCATCGTCCACCGCGGCGGCCTCGAGCCCGGGCGCGACAAACAGCTCGGCGTGCCTGGGGCTCGTGAAGCTGAACGTCACCGTCTCGTCGAACCCAAGCCCGGTCAGCACACGCACCAGCTCACGCCTCGCCCGGCGCTCGGGCTGCGGCGCGTCGATCTTGACGGACATCGATTCGGCGATCGGGATCGCGTCGTACCCTGTGATCCGCGCGACCTCCTCGATCAGGTCGATCTCACGCGTCAGGTCGCGGGCCCGGTGCGGCGGGATCTCGCAGCGCAGCTCGTCCTCGCCCGCCTGCTCGACGCCCACCTCGACCGCGCGCAGCATCGAGATCATGTCACCCACCGGGATCTCGATCCCCAGGATCGTCTCCACCCGGCTGGGGCGCATCGTCACGATCTGGGGGCCCGGCAGCGGGGCCCCCTCGCTCAGCACGCCCTCGGCGAGCTGCCCGCCGGTGAGCTCGACGAGCAGCGCGATCGCCCGGCGGGCGGCGAAGTCGATCGTCCGGGGATCCACGCCCCGCTGGAAGCGGAAGCCCGCGTCGGTGTTGATCGCGAGGCGCCTCGCCTGCGTGCGCACGGTGACCGGGTCCCACGTCGCCATCTCGAAGACGACGTCGGTGGTCGACTCGTCGACCTCGCTGTCGCCGCCGCCCATTACCCCGGCGAGCGACTGCGCCCGCTCGGCGTCGGCGACGACGAGGTCGGCCTCCTTCAGCACGCGCTGCTTGTCGTCGAGCGTGCGGAGCTTCTCGCCCTCCTCCGCGAAGCGGATGACGAGCTTGTGCCCCGCGAGCTTGTTGCGGTCGAAGACGTGGCAGGGGTTGCCCAGTTCCATCGTGATGAAGTTGGTGATGTCGACCGCGTTGTTGATCGACCGCTGCCCGATCGCCTCCAGCCGCTCGACCAGCCACGACGGGCTGGGCCCGACCTTGCACCCGGTCAGCACGTGGGCGGTGAAGAGCGGGCAGGCGGCGTGGTCGCGGTTCTCGAGGGTGAGCAGGTCGGAGACCGGCCCGGCACGGGCCGGCTCGCTGGGCTCCGGGTAGACCAACTCGCGCCCCGACAGCGCCGCGACCTCGCGCGCACACCCGATGTGGCTCAGACAGTCGGGCCGGTTGCTCGTCACCTCGACGTCGAGCAGCACGTCGCCCCCCGGCAGAGCCGTCCGGCTCTCGATGGGCAGGCCGGCCTGCGTGAGCAGATCGTCGGCCTCCTGGGCGGTGGCGTCGGCGGGCGAGAGGTACTGGTTGAGCCAATCGAGACTGATGTCCATAAGGCCCAAGAATAGGAGGGCACTCTCTCAACCTCACCTCTGCGCGGCGATCAGCATGACTTGGGACGCGCTGCACGAGCCGCGGGCGCGAGCCCGCAGAGCCCTCAACGCGACCCCTCCGCGGGCTCTCGCCCGCGGCTCGCACGAGTCGAAGGGGAGCGGACGCCGGGGGACTGTCGCCTGACCCGAGCGCTTCCCGCCGGCGGCGCGATCGGGTCCTTTTTTAGAACAATTCGAATAAACAGGCGACACTCTGCGTTCTCCCTCCTACAACTCCGTATTGAAGTGTGGAAGGTCTGATTTGCTCCCGGCCGCGGCATGTCCGCTGGCCGGGCCTGGAGAAGGAGCCACGCGATGTCCACAGTGATCGATCATCTCAACGGCGTCCTCGCCGATGCGGTCGTCTTCTACTACAAGCTGCACAACTACCACTGGTTCGTGAAGGGCCCGAAGTTCTTCACGCTGCACGCCCAGTTCGAGAAGATGTACGACGCCTGGGCCGAACACGTCGACGACACGGCCGAGCGCATCCTGCAACTGGGCGGCAAGCCGCAGCCGACGCTGGCGGCCGCGCTCCAGGCCTCGGCGATCGCCGAGGAGGCGGGCGCCCCCGACGCGAAGGCGATGGTCAACAACACGATCACCGATCTGCACACCCAGCGTGAGCGGATCCTCGCCACCATCAAGGCCGCCGACGCGACGGGCGACCGCCCGACCTGCAACATCCTCGACGGCGTGAACGACGCGATCGAGAAGACGATCTGGATGCTCGAGGCACACAACGCCGGGTGATCGGCGGCCGTGGGGTGCAATAATCGGTCCCATGTCCACATTGCTCGCGATCGTCGCGCTTGTTGTCGCCATGAGTCTGGCGGTCGTCTCGAACGGGCGACACCGCCGCGTCCGCAAACGCCTCGCCCGGCTCGAGCGCCGGAACAAGGAGGCGCTGGGCCTGATCAAGGCGGTGGCCGCCCGGGCCCTGACCGACAGGACGAGCCCGCCGGTGCTGCGCTCCGAATGGGGTGAGGATCTGGTCGCGCTCGAGCTGTTCGGCTGGAAGCACGAGGGCTACTACATCGAGGTCGGCGCCTACGACGGCAGGCGTTTCTCCGTCACCGCCGCCCTCGACGAACTCGGGTGGCGGGGCCTGCTCGTCGAGCCGGTGCCGGAGCTCTGCTAGCAGGCCCGGCTCAACCGCCCGAATGCCCGCGTGGTCCACGCCGCGGCGTCGCGCAGGGGCTCGAAGGGCGTCGTCACGATGACCCACGTCATGCGTCGGGGCGACGCCGACTTCGACGCCAACAGTTTCATCAACACCACGGGCGACAAGGTCGCGACCAAGCGTCCGCCGAAGGGCGCATCGCAGACCGTCGAGGTTCCGCTCACGACCTTTGACGATCTGCTCGCCGATCACGAGGGCCCGATCGATTTCGCGTCGATCGACGTCGAGGGGCACGAGCTCGACCTCCTCGACGGGTTCGACCTCGACCGCTTCAGGCCCCGGGCCATCCTGATCGAGGATCACGGCGAGGACGACGATTCGCCGATCGCCCGGCACCTGCACCAACGCGGCTACGCCCACATCTGCTGGTTCGCCTGGAACCGCCTGTTCGTTCGGCTGGACGATCCGGAACTGCTCGCCCGCGCCCGCGAGATCTTCCCCAACACCCTCCCGCTGACGGGCGAGGGCTGAGCCCCGACGCCTATCGTGGCCCCCGTGGGCGTCTCCATCTCCATCGTGACCCCCAGCTATAACCAGGGCCGATTCCTCGAGCAGACGATCCGGTCCGTCCTCGCCCAGCGCGACCAGGCCCACGAGTACTTCGTCCTCGATGGCGGCAGCAACGATGGCTCACACGAGATCATCGAGCGATACACCGACCGGCTCGACTGGTGGGTCAGCGAGCCCGACAAGGGACAATGCCACGCGATCAACCGCGGCTTCGCGCGAGCCACGGGCGACGTGCTCTACTGGGTCAACTCCGATGACCTGCTGCTGCCCGGCACCCTCGCGGCCGTCCGCGACGCCTTCGACCGCGACCCGGGCCTGGGCGTGGTGACGGGGTACACGGTCGTTGTTGACGCCGAGAATCAGATCATCGACCTCCGGCGGCGGATGCCCGATTCACCGCGGATGGCCCGGCTGGGCTATCTGCGCAGCAAGCAGCCGAGCGTGTTTTTCCGCCGCTCGCTGTTCGAGGCGGTGGGGGGGCTCGACGAGTCGCTCGAATGCGTGCTCGACACCGATCTGTGGCTCAAGATGATGCGGGCGGGGGCGCGATGGGGCGGCCTGCCTCGCTACCTCTCGGCCGAGCGTCGGCACGGGGAGATGAAGGGCGTCGTGCTCACCGAGCGCTACGGCCGGGAGCGGGCGCTGCTGCGGGAGCGATACCCCGAGTTCGCCGCCGGCCCGCTGAAGCGCCAGCTCGGCCGCGTGCTGTACTACGCCGACCAGATCACGACGGGCCGGAGCCTCGCGTGGCGGCGCGACCAACGCCGGATGCTGGGGCGGGATCTGGCGGGGGTGTTCTCCGAACGGTGCTGCTCCGGGGGAGCAGGCAAGGAGCCCTGAGCGCGAGCGATGGGGCGGGTGTGCAAGGGCTCACCAATGTCGTTGCACTTCGGCCCTTCGCCGGCGCTCGGGGCTCGTTCCGTACGGGTGCCACTGCTCGCCGTCTTCGGCGCAGCAGTGCTCTGCGTGAGCATCGCGTTTCGCGCGACCGCACGACTGCGCCGAGGACGGCGAGTCGTGGCACCCCGCCATGAACAATGCCGGGTTCGCGAACTTTGGCTTGCTGCATCCTCCGGTCCACCTCCCAATACACTCGTCTGAGCCATGCTGCTGACATGGACGGACATCCTCGACGCCGCGTGGTTGTGGGCCCCGCTCGCCTGGGCGTTGCTGGTCGGCTCGGTCGTGCTGGCGCTCTGGGCGTTGTTCTGGGATCGCCCGGGCTGGCTGGGGCGGCCCCGGGAGTGCTGCCCGAGGTGCCGCTACGACATGACGGGGACGCCGGGCGACGACACCCCCGATCACCCGCTGACATGCCCCGAGTGCGGGCGGGTGGTGAAGGGGCGGCGGGCGCTGCGGAAGACGCGGAGGCGGTGGGGGTTCGTCGCGGCCGCGGCGGTGATGCTGGTGGGGTGGCACCTGGCGCGGTCGGCGCGGGACATCCGGGCGGTGGGCTGGGTCGGGGCGGTGCCGACGACGGCGCTTGTTCTGATGGTGGATCCGGCGGTCTGGTACACCAGCAGGTATGGCGACGCGGACAGCGTTCCGGCGCCGTGGTCGCCGCTCATGGTGGAGCTGGATCACGACCTCGATACCTGCTCGGGATGGCAGCTCGACATCTGGCTTGCTCGATTGCGGGCCGCGTTCCCGGATCGGCTGGCGTGCTCCCGTAGAGCGACGGTCACTGGGCCGTGGGGGATGTATGACGTTGGTGACCTCGCGCCATCAATCACATATACATACGGGCTTGACGTCTGCGACGGCGATCCGTTCTACTTCGCCCAGCCTCGGTATCACGGTGAACTCCTCTCGCGGGATACCGCTTGCGAGTTGGCCGACCTCCTGATCTGGATCGACGACGAGGATTCCCGGGCTGACTTCGGGGGCTCAGAGGGCGCCATCGTGAGCTTCCGGGACCGTCTCATCGTGATCGGGCCCGATGAACTCCGAGATCGCATCGCCGATGGCTTGGCGCTCCTGCGGCGTCCGGTTGTGTTCCCCGCGTCGATCAGCGATTCGTCCAGGCTCCACGGACGGTACGTCCTTAGGTTTCCACTCGACACTTTGGGCGTCGCGGCACATGGCAAGCACTACGCACCGTTTGACGATACTGAAGAGCAGGCTCGACAGTCGAAGATTCGGGACATCATGGGGCTCCTGATGGAGCGATTCGATCCCGACGGGTGGATGGATCTCGGTGGTGACCACCATACCTACGTTTCGTGGGGCAACCAGCTCTGGATCGCGTCCGATCTCGACGTCCGCCAGCAGATCATCGACGAGATGACCCGGATCCGCGACGAGGGCGTGCCCGACGATTGACGAGTAGTCCCGTCGGCGCACGCGACCAAGGGACGAGACCCGGGCGCGAGCCCGGGTGTTCTATGGCCTTTGGCATTGCGTTCTGTTCGCTGGCGGAGTATCCCGAAGAACACCCGGGCTGGCGCCCGGGTCTCGTCCAGCGGTGCGACTTGTTCACACGCGCTCGGTGCCCGCCTTCATCCCACCGGGTGAAGGCGGCGGACTGCCGGCGCCGTCCGCTCGTGGTTCACGCTCCGCGATGAACCACGGCACCAGCGGCGTCTGACGAGCGCGGGATTCAGAAGACGAGGCCCTGGCACCAGCCTGGGCTCTCCGTTCGTGCGATTTCGATGTGCCATGAGCCCAGGCTGGCGCCAGGGCCTCGTCCGGGATTGCAGTTCATGGACTCACGCCGAGCGCTCACGCCACCGAATGCAGTTCCGGCTCCATGCGCCCCGCGGTGCCGGGCGGGACTTCGCGCGGGTCCTCGTCCAGCAGCAACTGATCGACCGTGGGCGCATCCTTCACGGGCTTGCCCTTCTCGTCGGTCAGTTTCTTCCCGTCCAGCGTCTCGATGATCGGGATCGGGTGGGCGTGGAGGTGCTCGCTCAGCTGCTTCTCGAGCGCGGCCTTCTTCGCCTCGTCGAGCTCGGCCCACTTGCCGCGACCCCGGCACTTGGGGAAGCGGGAGCAGCCCAGCCACGGGCCGCGGAGGCCGTCGCGGAGATTGAGCGGGGCCTCGCACGTCGGGCAGGGCAGATCGGTCTCGAGCGCCGGCGGCGAGGGGGCGGTGACGTGGCCCTTCTTGTCGATGTTGAGGATGATGCCCGCCTCGGGTCCCTCGCCGTCCACCAGCAGGGTCGTGATGAACGGGCCGAAGCGCCCGGTCTTGCGGATCATCGGGCGGCCCGTCCTGGGGCAGCGGATGTTGACGAACTCGGCGGGGCGGGGCTTGCCCTCGCGGTCGCAGGGGCAGGCGTAGTCGCACTCGGGGTAGGTCGAGCAGCTCAGGAACCGCCCGTTCTTGCCGAAGCGGTAGACGAGCGAGGC
Source organism: Phycisphaeraceae bacterium (assembly GCA_023898685.1). Classification (GTDB taxonomy): domain Bacteria; phylum Planctomycetota; class Phycisphaerae; order Phycisphaerales; family UBA1924; genus UBA1926. The sequence continues at coordinate 309,443 of CP060234.1, read as the reverse complement.
TCCGCACTTCTGGCAGCGGTACTGCTCTGGCGCGGGCTGCACCTCGGCCTTGGCGTGCTGGAGCTCGTCCTCGGCCCGTGCGAGCGACTGCTTGAACGGGGCGTAGAAGTCGCTGAGCATCTGGATCCAGTCGAGGTGGTCGTCCTCGACCTTGTCGAGCTTGGATTCCATCTCGCGGGTGTAGCCCACGCTGAGCAGGTCGGGGAAGGCCTCGACGAGCTTGTCGGTGACCACCTCGCCCAGGTCGGTCGCGAAGAAGCGGCGCTCGAGCTGCTCGACGTACTTGCGGTCCTGGATCACCCCGATGATCGAGGCATAGGTTGAGGGCCGCCCGATGCCCTCGCTCTCGAGCACTTTGATCAGGCTCGCCTCGGTGTAGCGAGGGGGTGGGCTCGAGAACTTCTGCTGCGGGTCGATGTGGAAGGCCCGCATGTCCTGGCCTTCCGAGAGATCGGGCAGCACGATGTCGTCGCCGTTCATCGGTACGCCGGTGACGCGGTAGTGCCCGTCGAACGCGAGGCGGCGGCCCGACGCCTTGAACAGGCAGGGGTGGGCCGGGTCGGTGCCGCCCTCGATGAGGAATGTCGTCGAGTCCCACTGGGCGGGCGTCATCTGGCAGGCGACGAACCGCTCCCAGATCAGGCGGTAGAGCTTGGCCTGGTCGGCGCTGAGGCTCTTGGAAACCCTGTCCGGGTGACGCAGCGCATCGGTCGGGCGGATCGCCTCGTGCGCCTCCTGCGCCGCCTTGTTGGAGGACGTGAAGAAGTTGGGTTTTTCGGGCAGGTATTGATCGCCGAACGTCTTGGAGATGTAGGTGCGGGCCATCTCGATCGCCTCACCCGTGAGGTGGGTCGAGTCGGTACGCATGTAGGTGATCAGGCCGACGGGCCCCTCGCCCGGGATGTTCACGCCCTCGTAGAGCGCCTGGGCGGCCCGCATCGTCCGCTGGGCGTTGAAGCCCAGCCGGGTGGACGCGGCCTGCTGCAACGTCGATGTGATGAACGGGGCGGAGGCCCGGGTGCTCGTCCGCTTGGTCTCGATGCTCCTGATCGCGTAGGGGACCGACGGATCGGGCGTGCCCCACACGCGCCGGCGGAATCGCGCCGGGCCCTTGCCCGACTCGTCCTCGGTGACCATCGCGTCGATGTCACGCAGGCCGGCGAGGGCCGCGACCTCGCGGACGCTCGGCGTCAGATCTGGGGTCTCCCCTTCGTGCCCCCGTGCCTCCGTGCCTTCGTGCCTGTACCCGATGTCGAGCCTGCCGCCGCCGACCTCGATCAGCTCGGCCCGGATCGATCGGCGCTCGCTCAGCCAGGCGTTCTGGGCCTTGACGGTCGGGCCCCCGTTCTTGCGCCCGTTGCCGTTCTCGGCGGGCGTCGCGAGGAAGTCGCGCCAGTCGGGCGCGAGCTTCGCCGCCTCCGATTCGCTCAGGGCAAAGCAGGCGTTGATCGACCAGGATTCATCGGGAACGAACGCCCGGATCTCTCGCTCCCGCTCGACGACCAGCCGCACCGCGACCGACTGCACGCGGCCGGCGCTCAGCCCCCGCGCGACCTTCTTCCACAGCAGCGGAGAGACCTGGTAGCCCACGATGCGGTCGAGGATCCGCCGCGCCTGCTGGGCGTTGACGCGGTCGATGTCGATCGGGTGGGGGTTCGAGAACGCGCGGTCGATCTCGCGCTTCGTGATCGCGGCGAACACCACCCGCTTGGCCTCCCGCGCGCCGATCCCCAGTTCCTCGGCCAGGTGCCACGCGATCGCCTCACCCTCGCGGTCAAGGTCGGTCGCGAACCAGACCTCGCCGCCCGAGCCCAACGCGTCCTTCGCGGCCCGCTTGAGGTCCCTGATGACCTGCTCCTTGCCGCTGAGGATCTCGTACTCGGGCTGGAAGCGCTTCTCGAGGTCGACACCCGGCACGGGCCGCTTGACGCCCTTGGGGTTCTTGCTGGGCAGGTCGCGGACATGGCCGATGCTCGCGAGCACCAGGTAGTTGTCGCCCAGGTATTTGTTGATGGTCTTCGCCTTCGACGGGCTCTCGACGATCACCAGGCTCTTGCCCTTGGCGTCGCCCGCCGCGTAGCTCTGCCGGCCACGCGAGCGCGAACCGACCTTCTTCCCGGCCTTCTTGGCCGTCTTCTTGGTCGTGGTCTTCCTGGTGCCGGTCTTCTTCGCCATGGTGCCGTTCGGTGGGTTGTCGGGGAATCTCACGCTCCGTGGACCGGAGAGAACACGCCATTCGGCCCGTTGTCAAGCCTGAAATCCGGCCGACCGCCCGGAAATTTCATCCGAGAGGTCGGTTCTTCGTCCGCCAAAACAGGGGAGAAAGCCGGCGAAATAGGCTATTCCCTGCCCAAGAGGCAGGCATCGACCATGACTCGGGCGATCTTTGCGGGTTCTTCCTCGTGTGGGCAAAACCACCTTGAATCAGGGGTTCGCCGCAGGCGGCGGAGCCAGGTCCGCTGGTTCTTGGCGAACCGGCGGGTCTCGATCTTGATCTGCTCGACCGCCTCGTCGAGCGTCCAGTCGCTTGCCAGATGGCGGAGGAGCTGCTTGTAGCCCAGCGCCTCGCGGGCCTGCGGGCCCAGGCGCGGGGCGAGCGTGCGGACCTCATCGAGAAGGCCGGCCTGCATCATCTGCTTCACACGCGCGTTGATGCGGCGGTTGATCGTCTCGGTCGGCCAGTCGAGCCCCAGCAGACGGGCGCCGGGGCGGACACCCTCGTCCCACTGCTTCTGGTGCTCGGAGATCGGGACGCCCGTCTGCCGGTAGACCTCGAGCGCGCGCACGGTGCGGCGCTCGTCGTTCGGATGGATCCGCTCGGCCGCGGCGGGGTCGACACGCTCGAGCTCGGCGCGGCGGTCGGCCTGGATCATCGCGCGGAGCTCGTCGCGCAGCGCCTCATCGGGCTCGGGCCCCTCGAAGAGGCCCTCGAGGAAGGCCTTGATGTAGAGATTGGTGCCGCCCACGACGATCGGGATCGCGCCCCGGCTCTGGATGTCATCGACCGCCGGCTCCGCGGCCCGCAGCCAGTCGTGGACGGTGAAGCGGTCCTCCGGATTGACGACATCGATGAGGTGGTGGGGGACGCCTCCGCGCTCCTCGTCATCGGGCTTGGCCGAGCCGATGTCCATGTGGCGGAAGATCTGCACGGAGTCGGCGGAGATGATCTCGGCCCGGTGCCCTCGGTCGGTGAGCGTGTGGGCGACGAGGACGGCGAGCGAGGTCTTGCCGCCCGCGGTGGGGCCCACGATGACGGGGATTGAAGGCACGGGGGAGGTTATGCGTCGGGGCTTCTTCGATCGTGGTCCGCGACGAGCCTGAAGCACCAATGAAGGACGTGGTCGTACGGTCGCCCGAGCTCTCTTGCAGGAGATCAGGGCACAAGAAACACCTCCGGTTCGTCCGACGCGGCTGCTTGCGTCACGACGGCCACCGCATACGGCGTCGGATTCGCCTCGAGCACAGGTCCGACCGCGTTAATCAGCTCGCGGATCGTGTCACCTTCGCAGCGAATCCGGCTGCGCCCGCGCTCGTGCTCAACACCGACGACTCGCCCGGCGCGGGCCGCGGCCAGGGCCGAGGCGATCCTGGTGCGGATCACCCGGACGTCCGCGAGGATCTCGTCATGAGCATCGCCGCCTACATCGACCGGATAGCCGATCTCGATCGCGACAGAATCTCGCCTTGGGTCCGCGGCGGCACGCGCAAGCCGCCACTTGCGCAGCACCAAGATGACGACGTCACAGGCGAAGGACAGGAGAAACCGCAGGAGAATCACACCCAAGAGGGCGTACAGCAGGACCACGCCCCAGCATACCGAACCACGGGCGGCTAATCCCTGAGATCGACGTATCACCGCGGGCGGGGCGCTGGACGTCGGCGGACGGCGCTTGGTCCACCGCTTGCGACGCAGGCTCGTCAAGGCGCTTTCGAGCGCCAATGGTTGTTCGATGGCCTTGCGCTCAGACCTCGTCCAGCACGTTCTCCGCAACACCTTCGGCTTCGACGCCCTCCGCCCCGAGCAGGGACCCGTGATCGATCGCGTGCTGGGGATCGACCGAACGGAGGGCGATGCGCTGGTCGTCTGGCCCACAGGGTCGGGCAAGAGTTTGTGCTGTCAGTTGCCGGCGCTGGTGAAGGCGCGCGAGCGGGCGCTGGCTCGGGAATCACCGGGCGTTTGCCTGGTCTTTAGCCCGCTCATCGCGCTGATGGAGGACCAGGTGAGCGTTTTGCGGGCCAGGGGCGTGCGCGCGCAGTACGTCAATTCGACGGTCGCGAAGGCGACGCGTGAGAAGCGGTACGCGACGCTCGCGAAGGGCGGGTATGACCTGATGTACGCGACCCCCGAGCGGATGGAGCGGGAAGCGTTCGTCGAGGCGTTGAGGGCCGTGCCGGGCGGGGTGCATCTGCTCGCGGTCGACGAGGCGCACTGCATCAGCAAGTGGGGGCACGACCTGCGCCCCGCCTACCAGCGTGTGGGCGAGTTCAAGCGTCTGCTGGGCTCGCCCCGCACCATCGCGCTGACCGCGACGGCGACGCGGACGGTGCGCGACGACATCCGGGCGGTGCTGGGCGACGACGAGACCTCGATGCCTTTGTTCGCCACCGGCATCGAGCGCCCCAATCTCTCCATGACGGTCGAGCCGGTCTGGGACGACGACGACAAGGTCACGCGGATCGGCGAGATCGCGCGCGAGATGGGCGGCACCGGCATCGTCTACTTCGCGCTCATCAAGGACCTCGAGCGGATGACCGACGAGGTTCGGCGGGCGCTCGGCGGCGATTTCGACATCGACATCTACCACGGCCGGCTCGATCCCAAGCAGAAGAAGCGCGTGTACCGCAAGTTCGTCGAGGCGACGCCCGACAGACCACTGCTGCTCTGCGCGACCAACGCCTTCGGCATGGGGGTTGACAAGCCCGACATCCGATTCATCGTCCACGCCCAGGTGCCGGGCAGCGTCGAGGCGTACTACCAGGAGATCGGGCGGGCCGGGCGCGATGGCGACCCCTCGGCGTGCGTGCTGCTCTACAGCCAGGATGATCTGGCGATCCAGCACGAGTTCACGCGGTGGATGAATCCGCCGGCCGACCTTTTGATGTCGACGATGGCCCAGATCGCGAGGCGATACGGCGGGGATGCCGGTGGTCAGTCGGGGCACGCGACGTTCGACGCCGACGATCTCAGGCTCGATGTGATCGGCAAGGGGCACGCCCACGGCATGGGGGGCGGGATCGTCGAGTACGCCCTGATCTCGCTCGCCAAATACGGGGCGATCGAGCCGGTGGATGGCGGGGACGGGCGCTCGAGGTACCGCTTTGTGCGCGAGCTCGATGACATCGAGATCAGCGCCGAGGAGATCGAGGCGAAGACGAAGCGCGATCTGGGGCGGCTGCTCGAGGTGGTGAGGATGACGCAAGCGGACGATGTGCCGGCGTTCCTGCGGCGGTATTTCGATTGAGGAAGAGACGGAGAGACGGAATGAGCGTGGGGTGTTGTGAGCACCGGCCAGCGTGTTGGCGGGCGGGCGTGCCGCACGACTCTCCCGCGGGTCGGGTCTAGTGGTCCGCCCGTTCCATCAGCACGACCGCGTGTGTTTCGATCGCGCGGCCTTCGCCGACTGCATCAACGCCCTCGTGCGTCTTGCCTTTCACGTTCACGCACGATTCATGCAGCCCAAGCAGACGGGCGACGTTCGCCCTTATCTCGCCCTTGATTGGCTTGAGCTTGGGGCGTTCGAGGATCACCGTCGCGTCGACGTTTACCGGGCGGTAGCCCTGCTCGCCCGCAAGCCTGAGGGCCTCGAAGAGAAAGGCGGCCGAATCCCGGCCTTCGTTGGCCTCGTCGGTGTCTGGGAACAACTCACCGATATCGGGGAGGGCGAGCGCCCCCAGGACCGCGTCGGTCACCGCGTGCAGCAGGGCATCGCCGTCGGAGCGGGCGACGGGGCCCCGGTTCTGGTCGCACCGGACCCCCCCGATGATGAGGGGGCGGCCCGGGCCATCGGGCGCGACCGGCTCCAGGCGGTGAAGGTCGTAGCCGTGCCCGATCCGGAGGCGGGGGCCCGCAGAGGGCGATTCCTCGGGGGATGATGCAGCCATGGTCCGATCTTACCGATAGGACGGGTCCGGGCGCGAACCCTCGTGCCGAGGGTCCGTACACTTCTCGCTCGACCGAAGGAGCCTGCCGATGCGCACAAGCCGCTACCTCCTGGCCGCATTCGTCGCCGCGGCCGCCTCGCTCGCGGGGTGCAACAGCCTGAACACGATGAAGCCAGGCGGGCGGGGGGCCTCGCTCGACCAGTTCACCTACGTCAGCGAGACGTACAGCCCCAAGACGGTCAGCCTGGTCGACACGCGTTCGCAGGAGGAGATCTGGAGCATGGATGTCCCGGTCGGGCAGAAGCTGATCATCCGCTTCTACACCAACAAGACCAAGGACAACATCGACTTCCCCGACGTGATGCGCTGGGACATGATCCCCGCGACGCAGCTCGGCACGCTGCTGGACAACTCGATGCCGGTGCCCGACCGCTGGAGCCGGCGGGTCGAGATGGAGATCCGCGAGGCGCCGGAGTATCCGCCCGAGACGCTGCCCGTCGCGACAGACATCATGCCGGGCGGGGGCCCGGTGCCGCCCGCCGATCCGGCGCCCGGGAACGGGTGACCGACCGGGCCAGGATTGCTCTGCATTCAGGAAGCCGCGGGATCTGGATCCCGCGGTTGTTCTTTTGCGGAACTCGCACCGACGAGAGGATGTTGGGTCGCCACGAGCCTGAAGCGCCAGCGAAGGACCCTCGGTGCTGTCGTCCTTCGCTGGCGCTTCAGGCTCGTTGGAAGGGCGCTGAGTTCAAGCGGAATCCGCATCACACCGCTTGCAGCGAGGGCTCGTCCCGCCCGGCGCTGTCGGCCTTGGGCTCGACGCCCACGCTCGCGGTCGCGGGCGCCGGCGCCCGCCCGTTGGTGAACACGGCCTTCAGCCCGGCCATCGCTTCGAGCGTCATGCTGAACATCAGCGGGACGAGCACGAGCGTGAAGATCGTCGAGACGAGCAGCCCGCCCACGACGACGCTGCCCAGGCCCCGGTACATCTCCGAGCCCGCCCCGGGGTAGAGCACCAGGGGCAGCATGCCCCCCACGCTGGTCAGCACGCTCATGAAGATGGGGCGGATGCGCGTCCGCACCGACTCGCGGACCGCCTCGTGCATCTCCATGGGCTCGGGGTGGTCGGCCTCGCCGATGCCGTGCATGAAGTTGAGCGCCTGGTGCACGAGCAGGATCGCGTTGTTGACCACCACGCCGATGAGGATGACGAAGCCCAGCATCGTGAGCACGTCGAGCTGCTGGGGGGCCTTGGTCGGGTCGGCCAGCGACCAGGCGTGCACGATCGCGAGCCCGCCGAACCCGCCGACGATCGCCAGCGGCACGCTGAACATGATCACGAACGGGTAGATGAAGCTCTCGAACAGCGCCGCCATCAGCAGATAGGTCACGATCAGCGCCCACACCATACGGGCGAGGATCAGCCCGGGGTCGAGCGCGAAAGCCAGCAGCGGCAGGCCCGCCATCGCCGCGATCGCCAGCGCCCCGACGATACCCCAGGCGTGCAGACCGCTCTTCTTCCGCACGGCCTTGAAGCCCGCGAACAGGGCGACGCCCAGCCCCGCGACGCTCACGAGCGAGGTGAGGGCGTAGAGCGCGGGCGACGCGGGCCTGAGCTTGGCGCCCATCTCGCCCCCGCCGAACAGCGCCCCCTGCACCTCATTCAGCTTCGCGGCGGTGCCCTCCATGTTGATGCGCATGCTGCGGTCGATCAGCCCCGCCTCGCGGGCCGGGCCGATGACGTATGTCTCGAGGTCCTTCTGCATCTGTTCGACGGGCACGCCCTGGGGCGGGGTGATGCTGAGCGTGACGGCGGGCAGTTCCTCGACGCGCTGGATGTCCTGCGGCGCGAGCGCCGGGGTCACGTCGACGATCGAGTCGAGCGGCACAACGGGCCCCGCGGGCGTCGCCACCGGGATCTGGAGCAGTTGCTCTTTGTACGCAAGGCGGCCCCCGGTGGGCACGACGTCGATGTCGATGTTGCGGTCGGGCATCTTGTACTCGCCCGCGTATGCCCCGTCGAACAGCGATCGGATGACGGTGCCCACGTCCTGGTTCCGCACGCCCAGCTCGCGGGCCCGGTCGGTCAGCGTGACCTGGTATTCCTGCTGCTGTAGGTTGAAGTTACCCGGGTTGGGGCTCACCTCGGTGAACCCGTACTTCGCGCCGCTCAGCCTGAACATCATGTTCGCCGCGGCGATCACGCGGTCGAGGTCGGGCCCGGAGATTTCGACGTCGACGCTGTTGCCGCTGCCGCCGCCCGGGCCGTGCCCGAAGATCGACGACTGGCGGGCCCCGCCGTAGGTGTCGGGGATGGGCGCGATCGCGTCGGTGAGGAGCTGGCCTACGGGGATGACCACCGTCGGCACCTCGCTCGTCCCGCCCACGAACATCCGTGAGCCGAACGCGCCGATGAAGAAGTTCTCCATCGGGACGGGCTTGAACGGGGGCACGGGCTCCCCGTTGATCGGGAACCGGTTGATCGGGTCGAGCGCCGCCACGCTGGCGGGGTCGTCCACCGATGCGTCGACATAGGGCTTGACCACTTTCTCGATGCGTTGGGCGAGCTGCTCCTTGTACTCGACGCTCAGGCCGGGCGGGATCAGCAACCCGCCGAACACCAGGTTGCGGTTGCCCGCGGGGAGATAGTCGAGCGGGGGCGCGAGCAGCACGGCCCCGGCGAGGCTCGCGGCGGTCATCGCGACGATCACCAGGGGCCTCACGGTCCACCCCCGCCAGCCGGTCATCATCCAGCCGATGAGGTCGGCCAGGCCCCTGACGAGCGCACCGAAGACGACATCGAGCCCGAAGAGATGGCCCCACCACCGGCCCAGCTTGGTCAGGTAGGTCTTCCGCGGACGCACCCACCGGGCGGCCGCCGCGGGGATGACGGTGATCGACACGACCAGCGAGAGCATCACCGACGCGACGATCGCCAACGCGATATCGCGGAAGAGCTGGCCCGCCTCCTCCCTGATGGTCAGCACGGGGATGAACACCGCGGCCGTGGTGAGGGTCGAGGCGAGGACGGCCCCCCAGACCTCGGCGCCCCCGCGCCAGGCCGCGTTCATCGGCGCGTCGCCCGCCTGGATGCGCCTGTAGATGTTCTCGAGCACCACGATGGCGTTGTCGACCACCATACCCACGGCGAAGGCGAGCCCGGCGAGCGAGATCACGTTGAGCGTGCGGCCCATCGCCAGCAGGATCAGGAACGTGCCGATCACCGAGACGGGGATGGCGATCGCGATGATGCTCGTCGAGACGATCGAGCGCAGGAAGACCATGAGCACGACGCCGGCGATGGCGCCGCCGATCCACAGGTTCTGGGTCACCAGCCCCATCGCCGAATCGATGTAGGTCGTCTCGTCGTAGACCTGGCGCATGCGCAGGTGCTTGCCCGCCTCGGCGAAGCCCTCGGGAGCGATGTTGGGCAGGATCTCGGCGCGGATCTCGTCGAGCCGCCCCCTCAGGTCCTTCATGATGTCGACGACGTTCGCATCCGACTGGCGGATCACGTTCATCGCGATCACGGGGTGCCCGAACGAGCGGACGAAGCCCACCCGCTTCTGGTAGCCCAGCTCGACCGTCGCGACGTCCTTGACATAGACGGGGTTGCCGTCGCGGTAGGCGATCACTGTTTCGAGGATCTGCTCGGTCGATTCGTACTGCCCGATGAGCCGGACGCGGTAGTCGCGCTTCGATTCGGAGATCGTGCCGGCCGAGGTGTTCTGGTTCTCGCGGCGCAGCGCGTTGACGAGGTCGAGGTGGTTGAGCCCGCGCTGGGCGAGCTTGTAGCTGTCGGCGTAGACGCGGGCCTCGCGTTCACGCCCGCCGTAGATATTCACCTCCGCGACGCCGTCGATGCGCTCCAACTCGGGCTTGACCTCCTTGTCGAGCGCGTCGTACATCTCCGAGATGTCGAACCCCGGGTACTGGGCGTAGCTGTCCGGGTCGAGGTCGACGATGATCCAGGCGATCGCGTTCTCGCTCGCGCCGTCGGCGACGGTGATCCGCGGCTCCTCGACCTCCTCGGGGTAGTCGGGCACCTGGCGGAGCGAGTCGGAAACCTCCTGCTGGGCCCGCGAAATGTCCGACCCGATATAGAACTCGAGCGTGATCGCCCCCATGCCCTGACTGGTCGTCGAGGTCATCCGGCGCAGGTTGGTGACGTTCTTGAGCTCCTCCTCCTGCTTCTTGACGACCTCGTCGACGATCTCCTGCGGGCTCCGCCCGGGCCAGACGGTCGTCACGGTGATCACCGGGCGGTCGACCGTCGGCGTGAGTTGGATCGGGATCGCCGTCAGCCCGATCAGGCCGAACATCACGATGAGGATCACCCCGACCGTCACCGCCACCGGCTTGTTGATCGACAGGCGCACCAGGTCCATCAGTCACGCCCCCCGGACTGGTCGCCCCCGGACTTGCCGTCGTCCGCCTCGTCGCCGGCCGGCTGGGCCGACGGAGCGAACGGCGAGCCGGGGGGCGGATCCTGCACGACGAGAGGCTGCGTCGGGAACACCCGTTCATTGCCTTCCACCAGGACCATCGACCCGGGCTTGACCTGCCCGGGTCTGATCGCGACGCGGTCGCCCGCGGCGAAGCGGCGCTCGACCCGCGCCGGCACGGCCTGGGCGGTCACCGCCGGGTTGGCGTCGGAGTGGAACGGCACCGCCATGTAGAGATACTCGCCCGCGTCGTCACGCAGCAGCGCGTCCTTCGGCACGGTCAGCACGGGCTCGTGCGCGCCGGTGGGCACGAACGCGGTCAGGCTCATGCCGGGCTTGAGCCCGTGGCTGCCGTTCTGGACCGCCAGGCGCACCGGGAACATCCGGCTCAGGGTGTCGGCCTGCGGGATGACGCCCAGCAGCGTCGAATCGATCTCGACGCCGGGCCCCAGGCCCGGGATGCGCAGCGAGATCGTGCCAACGTCTTCGTTGAGGTAGCTCACGAGATGCTCGGGCACGTCGATCCGCGCTTCCATGTCCGACAGGCTGACGATCTCCACGATCGTGTCGCCCGGCGCGACCCACTCGCCCACCTCGGTCTTCTTCTGCACCACCCGGCCCGCGAACGGAGCGGTGATCGTCTTGTCCGCCAGCCGCTTCTTGGCACGGTCGAGCAGCGCCTCGGCCGAGAGCTTCTTGGCGTTCGCCTGCGCGAGCAGCGCCTCGGTCGTGCGCACGTCGGCCTCGGCCGAGTCGAGCTCGCTCGCGGTGGTCGAGCCCCGCTCGCTCAGTGCCTGCACGCGCTCGAGGTCGCGCTGATAGCGCACGAGCTCGGCCTCGCGCTGGTCGACCACGCCCCGCGCCGCGAGCAGGTCGGCCTGGGCCTGGTCGACATCGAGCCTCGCGAGTGTGTCGTCGAGCCTCGCGACCACGCTGCCCCTCTCGACGCCGTCGCCCGGGTTGAGCCCCAGTTCGACCACGAACCCCTCGATCTGCGAGGCCAGCAGCGAGCGGCGCAGCGAGACGATCTCGCCCGTCACCTCGCGGGGCACCATCAGCCGCTCGCTCTTCGCCTCGGCCACCCGGACGTTCGCCGCGGGCTGGGCCGACGCGAGCGACGCGATGCACGCGCCGAGCGCGAGCACGATGCCCCGCACGCCACGAATGCGAGCCCGCCGGGCGACACCGGCCGCCGCGCCGCGGGCTCGCGCCCGCGGATCATCGATCGAAAAACCGCGCATCAGATCTTCTCCTGGGCCTCGGCGATCAACGCCTGCTCGAACCGCTGCGTGTTCTCCATCAGCTTCTTCAGATCCCGGTCGAGCCGCTCGATCCGGCTCTCGCTGAACCCATCGAGGAACGGCGTGAGGAACCTCTCGGCGAGCCCCTTGGTCAGGCCGTAGGCCCGCCAGCCCGTCTCGGTCAGCCCGACGTAGACCGACCGGCCCGAGCCCGGGATGGTGTTCCGCACGACGAGCCCGTCGGCTTCCATCGAGACGACCATCCGGCTCACGTTCTGCGGGCTCAGCAGGATCTCCTCGCTGATCTCCGCGATCGTCCGGGGCTCGTCCGACTTGCCCAGGCATCCCAGCAGCATCCACCGCGAACTGGTCAGCCCGTGCGGCCCGGCCAGGCGGTCGCCCACCCGCATCATCATGTGGTGCAACTGAAAGACCTTGCGGATCAGGGGCGACTCGTACTTCTCGCACCCCGCGGGGCGATCGCAGCACGCCACCCTCGGCTTCTCCACGCGCGTTCCGTCGGTCATCCGGTGTCCCCGTCTCCCGGCCGCCGGGCCGGCGGGTATTCAAGACCGGGCGAAGGGACGGCTCAACATATTGCCGGTGATTTTGTCAACATGTTGAATCATGCAGGGGCGGCCCGGCATCACGGGTATCCCAGGGGAGTCCGAGAATGCAACGGGCGTCACTCGATGGCGAACTGAGGCGTCGTCGTGTAGACGTTGTCTTCCCGCTTGCCAGGGTCCCCGTCCGGACCCACCGAGTAGGCGTAGGGTCGGCCGCCGATCGCGAATCCGCCGTCGGCGTCGGCGATGGGGCTCACGGTGCCCAGCGAACCGGCCTGGCCGCCACTGGCACCGCTCGCCCAACGGGCTCTGTCCTCATCCGAGAGCGGGTCACGCCGGAGCTTTTCGATCGGGAAGTCGTGCCGGTTGGCCGGATCGAACCCTGGAGGAGCACGATCGGCCGGCAGCCAGAACCAGTCCTGGTTCTGCAGGCCCGCATCCCGGTTGATCGGCACCATCGCCCCGCCGAACCGCCCGACCGGGCTGGGATTGCCCCGGTTGTCCTCGAGCGTGATCACGCCGTCCCAGGCCGGGTGGACAAAGCGGAGCGGCTTGCCCCATGCGTCGAGGATCGTTCGCAACTCGGGCTGGTCGTTGTGCTTGCCGGCGTCCGGGGGCGACTGCTCGACGTAGTCGGCGTCGCCGTCCCAGCGCACCAGGATCTTCGGATCGAGCGTGTCGAACACATCACCCAGGCCGACGTCCTCCATCGCCTTGATGAACAGGCCCATTGAGTTGATCACCGTCCGGCTCGGGTCGCCCTTGGTCAGGTCCACGGCGTCGGCGAGCGGATAGGCGGCGAAGTCCCCGGCCTCGAGCGGGTCGTTGATCTGGTGCTTCGGCGTGAACGCCACGACGAACGCCGGGGGAGCCTGGCCTACCGAGCTGTAGTAGGTCTCCACGGCCGAATCCACGACGCGGACGGTGTCCTGCGTCTGACGGGACTTGCCGCCCGAAAGGGCGGTCGAGCCGACGGTGAGCGTGAGCGCGATGAGGATGCCGAGGATGACGATCACGAGCAGCAGCTCGATGAGCGTGAATCCGGCGCGTCGGTCTGTCGGCCGCATACGAGTGTCCTCCCCGGGCCGGTGTGTCTCCGGTTCGCCGACTTGTGGGCGGCCAACCCCGAACCGACAACGCGGGCCCCCGCGGGTCTCACGCACCAGCCTATACGCTCCGAGCCGGGTTTGTGATCCGACTCTCGGAGAAGAGCGTTCAGATTATCGCTTCCGCTCCTTGCCGCGGTCGGCGGCGCGAGCGGCGCGGGCGGCCTCCACCTGCTCGTCAGGCGAGGGTGTTTCGTCCCCGTTTTCGGGGGTCGTTGGTGCCGGTGCTGGGGCCGGGGGCGGCGGCGCCTGGGTCGGGCCGATCGACAGCCCCGGGCCGATGATCGAGCTTCCCGGGATCATGCCGGCCGAGGCCTGCGGACGGGCTGGGGCGGGTCTCGGGCCCTGGGGAGCGGCGGGGCTGAGCCCGGCGGGCCTGGCCCGCCCGCCCGGCATCGCGCCGATGCCCCCGAGGGCGGCGGCGGCGCTGATGCGGGCCTTGAAGATGTAGTCGGTCACCCGGTCGCGCATCTGCTCGAGCATCTGGTTGAAGAGCTGGGCGCCCTCGCGCTTGAACTGGATCTTGGGGTCGACCTGGCTGAAGGCCCGGAACCCGATCACGTCGCGGAGCTTGTCCATCTCGTAGAGGTGATCCTTCCACGCCGAGTCGAGCGTGTCGAGCAGGATCGACCGCTCGAAGAAGAGCAGCTCGGTGCGGAGCAGGTTCTCCACCCGCGCGCGCACGGCGTCGGCCCGTTCTTCCGGGTCCTCGATGTATCGCATCCGGTCGGTCAGGCCGGCCCCGCAGTTCACCCTGAGATACTCGTCGAGCGCGTTGTCGTCGGCGATCGCGACCGCTTCCTCGATCGTGACCGCGAGCCGGTCGTCGGCGACGAACTTCTCCTGCATCTCGTGCAGCCGCTCGGCGATCTTCGGCGGGGGCGTTCTCTTGATATCGTCCTCGGTGAGCCCGTCGCCGAAGCGGTTGTTCGTCCACTTCGACAGCTCGGCGAAGGCGCCCTGGGGGTTCTGCCTCGCGATCGTCATCGTGAGTTCCATCATGAACTCGACCGGGTAATCGATCTCACGCTGGTGGTAGAGCTCGCGGGCCTTGGAAATGATCGGGTCCTTCGGGTCCCGCTCGTCGTCGTCGCGGGCGGCGATGATCTCGGAGGCCTCGATCTCGATGTCGAACTTCCGCTTGGCCCAGTGCGCGAGCTGGCGTGCGCCGTAGTCGCGGTCGATGAACTCGAGCAGCCCGTCGAGATCGGTCTGGTTGATCTGCTCGTAGGCGGCCTTCTCCAGCTCGTTCTGGACGTGCCGGCGTTCGCTCGCCCCGCCCTCTCGCAGCTCGCCGGCGTCGAGGTCGACGCCGAAGCGGTTCTTGGCCCACCGCGTGAGCCCGGCGGAGTCGAAATCGACGCTGATCTCCGAGCCCTCCATCGGCATGTACTCGCCGATGGTGACGTCGATCATGTGCGTCGCTTCCTCCTTGGCGATCTTGCGGATCGCGGTGTCCATCTCGTCGCGGTCCTTGCCGCGGAGCCGCTCGGCGGGGATAGAGACGTCGAGCTTCTGCTGGGCGAAATCGGCGGCGCACAGGGCGGGATACTCGGCGTCGAGCATCTCGTCGATCGCGTCGTCGATGGCCTCCTCGATGTACTCGAAGATGAGCCCCTTGACGTCGCGGCCCTCGATGACGCGCTGCCGCAGCCCGTAGAAGTACTGTCGCTGGTGCTCCATCACCTCGTCGTACTCGAGGATGTTCTTGCGGATCTGGAAGTTCCGCTCCTCGACCTTGCGCTGGGCCCGCTCGACGTTCTTGGACAGCCACGGGTGCTCGATCGCGTCGCCCTCCTTCATGCCCATCCGGGCGAGGAGCTTCTGCGTGGTCTCGCCCGCGAACATCTTCATGAGGTCGTCTTCGAGGCTGACGTAGAACCGACTCGAACCCTTGTCGCCCTGCCGGCCCGACCGGCCCCGCAACTGGTTGTCGATGCGGCGGCTCTCGTGCCGCTCGGTGCCGATCACGTGCAGCCCGCCCAGGTCCTCGACGTCGTCGAACCACCGGGCCCGGTGCAGCTTCATCCGTCCCGTCGCGTCGAGCTCGTTCATCAGCTCTTCGGGCGAGGCGGATTCGATCTGCTTGGGGCTCATCCACGTGAACTGCTCGGCCCAGCGGCGGAGCAGGGCGATCTCGAGCTCGGCGAACGGCATCTGCTCGATGTCACGCTTCTTGACCCCGTCGCCCTTGAGCTCGGTCTGCGCCAGCTTGCGGAAGACGTCCTCGCGGACCTCCTCGTCGCTCGCCTCGACCGTCAGCTTCCGCGAGCACACGCCCCGGCGGAGCCAGTGGTCGAGCAGCTCGGCCCGGCCCGACCGGCCCAGCTTGATGTCGGTGCCGCGGCCCGCCATGTTCGTCGCGATCATCACGGCGCCGAGCTGGCCCGCGTCCTCGACGATGTGGGCCTCGCGCTCGTGCTGCTTGGCGTTGAGCACCTCGTGCTTGACCTGGTACTTCTGGCCCAGCATCTTGCCCAGCCGCTCGCTCTTCTCGACGCTGGTCGTGCCCACGAGCACGGGCCGCCCGATGTCGTGGAAGTGCTTGATCTCGTCGACGATCGCGTCCCACTTGTCCTTCTCACGGAGGAACATGAGGTCGTCGTGGTCGTTGCGGATCATGGGCTTGTTGGTGGGGATCGACACGACGTCGAGGTGGTAGATGTCGTGGAACTCCTGCGCCTCGGTGTCGGCGGTGCCAGTCATGCCGCTGAGCCGCTTGTACATCTTGAAGAAGTTCTGGATCGTCACCGTGGCGACCGTCTGCGTCTCCTGCTTGATCGGGACGCCCTCCTTGCACTCCACCGCCTGGTGCAGCCCGTCGGACCACTGCCGCCCGATCATGGGCCGGCCCGTGTTGATGTCGACGATCACCACGCTGGCCTCGGTCCGGCCCGTCATCCGGTCGGGCACGTCCATCACGATGTAGTCGCGGTCGCGCTCGTACACCGCGTGGGCCCGCACCGCCTGCTCGACGAGGTGGGGCAGGTCCTGGTTCTCATCGACATAGAACGAGCCCAGCCCCGCGATGCGCTGCGCCTCGGCGATGCCCTCGTGGGTGAGGTGGGAGCTCTTGCGCTCCATCTTCACCTCGTAGTACTGCGTGTGCCGGTCGCGCTCGCGCTCGAGCTCGGGCAGCTTCGCCTTCTCTTCGGCGAGCCTGGCCTGGAGCTCGGGGATCGTGCCCCGGTCGCGCACCTGGCGGATGTCGCCCTCGTAGCCCTTGATCCGCTCCTTGCACGCCGTGACCTCGTCCTCGAGCTGCTGCCACGGCTTCTGCTTCTCGACCAGCTCGCGGGCGAGCTTGTCGGCCATCTCGTAGCGCGGGCTGTCCTCGTGCGCGGGGCCAGAGATGATCAGCGGCGTCCGCGCCTCGTCGATCAGCACGCTGTCGACCTCGTCGACGATCGCGAACTGCCGCTTGCGCTGCACCTGCTGCTCGGCCGTCCGCTTCATGTTGTCGCGGAGGTAGTCGAACCCGAACTCCGCCGTCGTGCCGTAAACGACGTCGCAGCGGTACATGACCCGCTTGATCTCCTCGGGCTGCTGGTGCATCGGGTGGATCGCGCCCACCGACATGCCCAGACCCCGGAAGAAGGGGTAGACCCAGTCGCGGTCACGCTGCACGAGGTAGTCGTTCACCGTCACCACGTGCACGCTGCGGCGTTCGATCACCGCGAGGGCGGCGGCGAGCGGGGCGACGATCGTCTTGCCCTCGCCGGTCTTCATCTCGGCGATCTTGCCCTGGCTGAGCACCATGCCGCCGATGAGCTGGACATCGAACGGCCGAGCCCGGAACGGGGGCTTGGATTCGGGATAGGCCTCGCGGACCGCCTCGTAGAGGGCGGGCGGGATGTCGGTCCAGATCCAGGAGGGCTGGGGCTCGGTGTTGCCCAGCAGGTCGCCTGTGGGCTCGCGCGGCTCGGCCGCGTCGATCTCGGCCTTGACCTGCTCGTACAAGGCCCGGCCTTCGCTCGAGAGCACGGAAGGGTCAAACTTATGCTCGGGGTTGAAGATGTTGCGGATGCCGACGTGCCGGTCCATCGCCTCGCGGGAGACGGCGAAGACCGGGACGAGCAGCTCGTCGGTCTTGGCGCCGTCGTCGTGGCGCTGGCGGAGCTCGTGGACCATGTCACGCAGCTCCTGGTCGGTCTTTCGGCGCATCTCGTCCTCGAGCGCGCTGATCAGCTCGACTCGCTGCGTGTACCTCTTGACGAATCGCTCGTTCCGCGTGCCGAAGATCTTGTTCAGCATGGGGCCGATAACTGGGATGTCCTGATTGGGCATGTCAATCTTCCTCCGGCCCGCTCGGAATCGGGGCCGGGGTCTTGGGGATGATCGGGTGTGTCGGCCTTTGCGGCGGCCGCCGTGAGCAGTGAGGGGAAAAGGACCGGGCTCAGGCGGCGGCGGGCGGGGGCAGGTCGAGCAGCGCCTCGCGCAGCGGGACGACGGCGACGGCCGTGCGAACCGTGGGGGTCGCCGCGATCGGCGCGACCGGGGAGGGCGTGTAGGCCGGGGTCTCGAAGCAGATCCCCTCGCAGAGCCTGCGGGCGAATTCGGCCGGGAAGGCCCGGTGCGGGTTAAGCCCGATGCGGACGCCCGAGGCGGGCTCGGCCATCCTCGCAACGCCGGCGTTCAGGGGGATCGAGAGCAGCATCACGATGAGCACGGAGGTGCTCAGCGAGACGCGCGGGATCGATTCCCTGGATGGCGCAGAAACGGCGGACATGCGCACAAGTATCGACCACCCGAGCCGCCCAAGCAAGCGCGGCGCGACCAGCGTCGCCGCACCGGCCCCGATCGCGGCCCAGAGGGGCCGGTTTCTGGACCGGCGTTGAGAGCCTACCCGATAACTCCCGGGCCCCGGGGCACGCCCGGCGGCTACGCTCCGGCGATGTGTGGCCGGGGCACGCCAGAAGACCAGACCGGGGCCGATCGGGCCTCGGGAGACGAGAGCCGCGAGCCCATGATTGCGACGCGTCACGCCCTTCCCTCGACCCGGCAGTCGCTGACCCACAAGTTCTGCGTCGCGGGGATCGAGGGGTACCTCACGATCGGCCTGTACGAGGACGGCACCCCGGGCGAGATCTTCATCAAGATCAGCAAGGAGGGCTCGGCGATCTCGGGCTTCTGCCAGGCCTTCTGCCGGGCGTTCAGCCTGTCGCTCCAGCACGGGCTGAGCGTGAAGGACGCGGTGGTGCGGTTCAAGGGCATGCGCTTCGAGCCCTACGGCACGACCACGAACCCGGACATCCCCGAGACGAGCTCGATCATCGACTACGTGGCGAGATTCCTCGAACTGCACTACGGCGAGCCGGGCGGGCGGAGGATGTAGGGAGAGCAACAAGGCAGCAGATCAGCGAACCAGCAAATCGGGTGGGCGCGGACGGCGATCCGCAACTCCGGCTTGCTGATTCGCTGTTTCTCAGCCTTGCTGATGTCCGCCCCCAGGCGGCAGCAGGCCGATCAGCACCAGCATCGCCGACGCCGCGAGCAGCCAGAGTTGGCTACGCCCTCCCAGAGCGAGGCGGGCGAGCACCGAGTGGATCTCGTGCGGCTGGGGCAGCTCGAGTGGGCGCGGCTCGAGCGCGCGGAAGACCGACGCGTCCTCGGCCTCACCCTCGCCCACGAGCAGCAGGACCTGCGAGTCGGCGGGCGCCAGGCCGAGCTGGGTCGAGGCGAGCTGGCGGACGACGGTCTCGTCGCGGTGCCGGAGCGCGTCGAGGTAGGTCTCGTAGCGAGTGAGGCGTTCGAGCCGGTTCATCTCGGCGGCGAGGACGCGGTCGCGACGCCAGAGGGCGAGGTCGAGATCGCGGCGGGCGGGGATGAGCACGGCCGCGCCCATGAGCGTCAGACCGGCGATCAGGAAGAGCCAGCCCGGGTCGATCAGCGATCGGCTAGGTGCGCGCGCGGACATCGGTCCAGTTGCATCGGCCGGAGGGCCCTTCGTGCTCCACAGGCGGCCGCGCGACCGCTTTCGGCTGGCCACGCCGCTCCTCTGAATCCTCTACACTGGCCCGATGCACCGATCGGTCGTGATCACCGGGCTCGGCGTCGTCAGCGCGGCCGGCATTGGGGCCGACGCGTTCTGGCGTGCGCTCGAATCGGGGCGATCGGCGATCGGTCCGATCCGGGCGTTCGACGCGTCGGGGTTCCCCTGCCGGCTCGGGGGGGAGATCGATGGGGCCGACGCGAGGCCCTACGTGCCCAAGTCGTACCGGAAGGCGACCAAGGTGATGGCCCGCGATACCGAGCTGGCGGTCATCGCGGCCCAGCTCGCCGTGGCCGACGCCGGCGTCGCGACCCGGGGCAGCGGCGAGGCGAGCGAAGCCGCGACCGGCCCGGACGCCCCCCGCCTTGACCCGGACCGGACGGGGTGCCAGATCGGGGCGGGGCTGCTCACCGCGGAGATCAACGAGCTGACCGCGGCGCTGCACACGAGCCGGGGTGAGAACGGGTTCGACGTTCGCAAGTGGGGGAGCGCCGAGGGGGGCGGCGGGGCGATGGACAACCTGCCCCCGCTCTGGATGCTCAAGTACCTGCCCAACATGCTCGCGTGCCACGTGACAATCATCCACGGGGCCGAGGGGCCCAGCAACACGATCACCTGCGCCGAGGCGAGCGGGCTGTTGAGCCTGGGCGAATCGGCCCGGGTGATCGAGCGGGGCGACGCCGACGCGTGCTTCTCGGGGGGGGTCGAGTCGAAGATCAACCCGGTGGGGCTGCTGCGGCTCACCTACGAGGGCCGGCTCGCTGAGACGGGCGACGCGACGGATTCGGGCGAGATCGTCAGGCCGTATGACCCCGACGCGCCGGGCGGCGTGCCGGGTGAGGGGGGCGCGATCTTTCTGATCGAGGAAGGCTCGAAGGCGAGCGTGCGGGGTAAAGGCCGGGCGTACGCGCGCCTCGCGGGCTTCGGCGCTGCGCACAGCGGCGGGCCCCTGTTCCCGGGCGTGTTCGATGGGGATCCGGGCGACGGATTCGCCGACTCAGGAATCGAGCGGGCCGTGCGCGCGGCGCTCGCGGATGCGGGCATCACCCCCGGTGAGGTCGACGCGATCGTGCCCGGCGCGTTCGGCGTGGCTTCGTGCGATCGGGGCGAGCGGAACGCGCTCGCGGCCGTCTTCGGCGCGAGGCTCGCGGAGATCGAGACGATCACGATCACGCCGACGGTCGGGCTGACGGCGGCGGGCCACGGCTCGCTGCTCGCGGCGGCGGGGGCGCTGGCCATCAAACACCAGAGGCTCCCCGCGCGGCGGCACGGGGGCACGCCGCACGCGTCGATGCGTGTCGGCCCGACGGACGCGCGGGACGCGTCGCTGCGTACAGTGCTCGTCTGCACGCCCTCTCTCGGCGGGCAGGTCGGGGCGATCGTCCTCACACGGCACGGGGAGACAGGCTGAGAGACGTCGATTCACCCCCTCCGCCCGCCTCGGGTGGCGGCCGGACGCGGGGCCTTCACTTGGAGATTCGCTATGAGCAGTGACTACGGGTACGACGGCGGCCGGGGCGAGCATCGCGGCGGGTACAACCGCGGCGGGGGCCGCGGCGGGCCGGGCCGGGGGCGGCCGGGCAATCAACACGGGCACCACGGGAATCGCCGTCCGAGCGTGCAACTCGACGAGCTCGACCCGGCGCTCACCGAGTTGTCGCGTCGGGTGATCGGGTGCGCCATCGAGGTGCACAAGGAGCTGGGCCCGGGCTATCCCCTGGAGATCTACAAGAAGTCGCTCGAGATCGAGCTGAAGGCCGAGGAGATCGCGTACAAGGCCGACCACGCGTTCGAGGTCGAGTTCGACGGCGAGGTGGTTGGCAAGGTTCTGTGCGACCTGTTCATCGGCGATCGGTTCCTCGTCAAGCTGATGGGCGAGCATGTCGAGATCGGCACGCAGCCGCGGAGCGAGCTGCGGGCGCAGCTCCGCGCCGCCGACTTCGAGCTGGGTCTGATCATCAACTTCGGCGAGCGCCGGCTGAAGGACGGGCTCGTCCGCGTGCTCAACCCCGACAAGCTCCGCGAGCTGCGGGGCGAGGTGGACGAGGACGAGTATGAGTACGAGGATGACGACGACCACGACGAGGGCGAGGGCAAGGACGAGGAATGAGCGCTCGTCGCGTCGTCATCACGGGGATGGGCTGGGTCACGCCGTTCGGGCATGACCTCGAGACCGTCTGGGCCCGCCTGCTCGCGGGCGAGAGCGCGATCGGGCCGATCACCAAGTTCGACGCCTCGACGTTCGCGACCAACTTCGGGGGCGAGGTGAGAGGTTTCGACCTCGCCCGGGTGATGGGCGGTGCGGCGGCGAACCACGAGCGAGCGGGCGAGGGCGTCAAGTTCGCCCTCGCCGCCGCGTCGATGGCGTGGCGACAGGCGGGGCTGGGCGACGCGACGGGCCGGCTCACCGCCGACGTCAATCTCTCACGCATGGGCGTCTACATGGGCTCGGGCGAGGGGCCCCATGACTACGACAACTTCTTCGCCGCCAGCCTCGCGGCGTGGCGCGAGGAGGGGCGCGCCGTCGACACCGTCGAGTGGGCGAGGCTCGCGCTCGACCGCATGACCGCGGCCCGCGAGATCGAGCAGGAGCCCAACCTCTCCATCTCGCACATCGCGCGGGCCTTCGGGTGCGGCGGCCCCGCGTACAACTGCATGACCGCGTGCGCCGCGAGCACGCAGGCGTCCGGCGAGGCGTACGAGATCATCAAGCGGGGCGACGCCGACCTCATGTTCGCGGGGGGCGAGCACTCGATGCTGCACATCCTCGGGATGACCGGGTTCATCCGCCTCACCGCGATGAGCACGAGGCGGGATGACTACGCGACGGCGAGTCGGCCGTTCAGCCGAACCAGAGATGGCTTCGTGATGGGCGAGGGGGCGGGTGTGCTCGTCCTCGAGGAGCTGGACCACGCGCTCGCCCGCGGCGCGACCCCGCTGGCGGAGGTCGCGGGCTACGGCTCGACCGCCGACGCCTATCGCATCACCGACATCCAGCCCGAGGGCAAGGGCGCGCAGAAGGCGATGCTCGCGGCGCTGCGGCACGCGGGCATCGACCCCCGCGAGCCCGACGGGCGGGGGCGGGCGCCGGTGCAGTACATCAGCGCCCACGGCACCGGCACCCCCGAGAACGACGGCATCGAGACCGCGGCGGTGAAGGGCGTGTTCGGCCCGTTGGCCGACAAAGCGTGCTTCTGCTCGCTCAAGAGCATGACGGGACATCTGATCCAGGCGGCGGGGGCGGTCGAGCTGATCGCCTGCGTGCTGGCTATCCGAGACGGGAAGATCCCGCCGACGATCAATCTCGACGACCCCGACCCGGAGTGTGACCTCGACCACGTGCCCAACGTGGCCCGCGACCTTACGGACGAGGGCGGTGTCGAGGTGTGCCTCTCCAACTCCTTCGGGTTCGGCGGGCAGAACGACACGATCTGCGTGAGGCGGTATCGGGGGTAAGCCGCGCCCGATTCGACATGAGGGCGTCCCGCGGCGGTGATACTGTGCCCCATGCCCGACTGGATCCGAGGTGACGCCCAGTTCTCGCCGTGCCGGCGTTACCGCTACACGCTCACACGCGTTCTGCGCGAGCGTGACACGTCGATGATGACCATCATCGGGCTCAACCCGTCCACCGCGACCGAGACGACCGACGACCCCACCGTCCGCCGCTGCATCCGCTTCGCCATCCGCGAGGGGTTCGGGCGGTTCGTCATGCTCAACGCGTTCGGCTACCGGGCAACCGACCCCGCCGACATGAAGGCCCAGCGCGACCCGGTCGGCCCGGGCAACGACGAGGCGATCCGACGCGTCGTGGGCGACGCCGATCTCACCGTCTTTGCCTGGGGAACCCACGGCGCCCACCTGGGGCGGCACGATCGCGTGCTCGAACTCGTCGGCCCGCGGCACTGCCTCGGCGTCACCAAGGCCGGTCTGCCCCGGCACCCGCTCTACCTCAGACGTGATGTGGCGATTGTGCCGTACGAGCGGGCGCTCGCGAGATCGTGATTCCCGGGGGAGGGTTGACGGCGCCGCGTGGCTCTCGGAGCGCCAGTGCGACTAGACAGGGGCGCGTGCATCTGGTCCAATGTGGCCGTGAACCCGCTCCGCCTCTACGACTATCTGACCGAGGCCCGCGCCCGGGTGTTCGACTGGATCCGCCCGCTCTCCGATGAGCAATACCGCACCGAGCACCCCATCGGGCTCGGCTCGCTCGCGCGCACGCTGCACCACACGATGGCGGCGGAGGCGGCCTACATGCGCCGCATCAACGGGCTGACCGACCCGTTCACCAGGGCGAATCTCGAACTCGATCCGGACGCCACGACCGAGTCGGCCCTTGCGTTCGCCGAACTCGAGGCGCGCTGGCGGTTGCAGGCCGAGCGGGTCATGGTCGACCTCGAAGCGGCTGTGGGTCGGGCGTGGTTGGAACCGATGGCCTGCATCTCGGAATGGGATGGTCGATGCGTGACCTATCGCGCGTCGCCGGCCGATTTCTTCTGCCAGCTCGTCATCCACGAGATCCACCATCGCGCCCAGGTGCTGCACATGCTACGGCGCCTGGGCGTGACGACAGACGAGATCGACTACACGGCCCTCATGCTCGACTTCGCGGAGACGCCGGACTGAGCAGCCGCGGGCCCTCGCGCCTCACGGGCAGCCCGCCTGGAATTGATCGACAAAGATCAGCACGTCCTGTAGGTCGAACAGCCCGTCCGGGTTGAGGTCGGCGATTGGGTCCATGCCGACGAAGCCGCCGATGAACGTGGTCACGTCGATGAGGTCGAGCAGACCGAACGGCTCGGCAAGGTCGGCCGCGTTGCAGCCCGGCGTGGCCGCGTCGCCCACGACGATGTTGTCGAAGACCTCGAGGCCGTCCGAGCCGGTATCGGTGAACGCGGCGACGGCGATCGCGTCGAAGGGGCTGGTCGAGGTCAGCCCCAGGAACGTGTCGGCGTCGATGCTGACCGGAACGGCGATGGGCGCGCCGCCGAGCAGCGGCGTGACCAGGTAGGTCGCCGCCGAGGCGAGGAACCAGTCCGAGCGGATGAGATCGAGGCCGACCGAGCGGTAGGGGCCCCCCAGGCTGATGACCGCGGTGGCATCCGTGCCGAACGTGAAGGCGGCGGCGGAATCGCCGTTGTGGAAGAGCGAGGTGAAGAGCTCGGCGAATCCCCCGTTCGTCGCGGCGTAGACGATCGGGAGGAAATGACCGGCGGACGAGGAGCCGAAGTTGGCCCCGCCGTCGCCAGAGTCCGGCGCGAAGAAACTCTCGAAATCCTGCTCGAATGCAACGTCGACGCCGGCGACAAATGAGCCGCGATCGGTCGACGTGGTCACGCCGGCACCGGCGAGCGGAGCGGCGGCGAGGAGGACGAGGGCAAGGCAGCGGCGAGGCGTGTTCATGTATTGTTCCTTTCGGCACGGCTGGGCGCTTCGGGCCGCAACGGATGGAACATACGTCTTGAGACCGCATTCTCCGAGTGACTTGTGGTCAACCCCCATCGGCGTTCTGAGTGCGGTTCAACGAGCCGCGACCGTGAGGGAATGGAATCCGGAGGGGTACCTCGGGAACCGCTTCCACACGGACGCCGCTCGTCAGATCCATCTGTCGGAGCTTGCCCCGGCCCGCGTCAGCCCTTCCCCGACGCGCGCTCGAGTGTGCGTTTTTCCTTGCTGCTCAGGCTGTCCATGCCCGACGCGCTGATCTTGTCGAGGATGCGGTCGACCTCGGCTTTCTCGGCCGCCTCGCGTTCCTGTCGCCTGGTTTCGGAGCGGGTGGGGCCCGCTTCGTCCTCTGCCTCGGGGTAGGCCGCGGCGAAGACGCCTGGGTCCTCGGCCGCCTCGAACTTGAGACGGCGGAGTTCCATGAAGCACACGTAACCGCCCAGCAGGGCGATCGCGAGCAGGCGCTGCATGCCGTCGAACGTGATCGCGATCACCGCGAGGAAGAGCGCGACCGCGATTCCCACGATCGCCGCGACCCGCATCGACTCGCGGTAGCCGATCTTCGCCCAGAGCACTTCCTGGAGCAGCCGCCCGGCGTCCATGGGGTACATCGGGACGATGAGGTTGAACGCGAGCAACAGCATGTTCGCGTAGTGCAAGCTCCACACGAACAGCTTGAGCATCTGCAACAGGCTGCTCGACGCCGCGATCGCGCTCGCCGCGAGCATCGGGTTGAACGGATTGAAGATCACGGCTCCGAGATCGTGCGTGACGGCATAGCAGAGCAGCCCCAGCGGCACGAGCAGGATCGCGTTGACCAGGGGCCCGCCCGCGGTGGTCCAGAGATTCGCCTTCCAGCGGTGGGGGGGCAGGCACATCGCGAGCCCGCCCAGGGGCCAGATGAGGATCTCGTCGGCGTCGCCCCCGACCAGGCGGCACACCACGCAGTGCCCGTATTCGTGGAGGAGCACCAGCCCGAACAGGGCGATCAAAAGCGGGGCGATGTACATCAGCCCGGGCTGGTCGGGCAGCAGCGACCGGATGACCTCGGCGACGATGTAGAAGACGAACAGCAGGTGGACACGGACGCGGATGCCCCAGGCGGAGTAGAGCCCGAACCCCCAAGCCAGGGGGTTTTCGCCGTCGCCGAACACCCGCCGCATGACGCCCCGCCACCCGCCCCGGTCGTGGTCCTCGAGGCTCTCTCTCCAGGGCTCGCGTGGCATCGTGGGGGTCATCGTCAGAATGTACCGCCGGGTTCAGGCGGGGATGCCGGGTCAGGATTGCAGGTATCCGCGCCGGATGGCCATCAGGATGGCGAGCATCGACTTGCCGTCGATCAATTCGCCCGAGTCGATCTTCTCGAGCAGTTCGCCCGCGGCGAACCGGTGCACCGTCATCGACTCGTTCGGCTGGAGCGCCTGCCCGACGTGCATCAGCCCAACCGCGACGAATGCGTGCATCACCTCGTCGCTCATCCCGGGCGAGGTGTAAAACTGACCGATCGGGTAGAGGCTGACGGCCCGGTAGCCCGATTCCTCCGTGAGCTCTCGCTCGGCGGCCTCGGCGGGGCTCTCCCCCTCATCGATCCCGCCCGCGGGGCATTCCAGCAACGCCTCACCGACGATCACCCGGTCGTTCTTGACGAGCACGACGCGGGGCGCCCGTCCCGGCTGCTCGAGCAGCGGGACGATGATCACCGCCCCCCGGTGGCGGATGGCGGGCTTGGTCCGCTCGTCTCCGTCGGGGGCCCGGATGGTCAGCTCCACCGCGTCGTACGCCGGGTGCTCCGAGAGCACCCGTTCGTTGACCACCTTGTCACGCAATTCACGTTCAGCCATGCGGGAAGGATATCGTCCATCGGGCCCGCCCACGAGAGCCCCCGGGGCGGCCCGGCGGGATGCGTGTATCCTGTCGAGAGACCCGAGGAAGGGAGACCCGAATGTCGCCCACAACGGCAGACTTCACGACCCAGCTCGAATCGCTCCGCGCCGACCTCGCCGAGCAGGGCAAACGCGTGCGCGTCCTGGTGGAGGCGGCGCTGGACGCCTTCTTCACGGCCGACGCTGGCAAGGCGCGCGGCGCGATCGAGCGGGACGACGCCGTGGACGAGGCGGACGTGGCGATCGAGCGGGCGACGGTGGCGCTGCTCACGCGGGTGGCCCACGACGCGACCCCGATCGAGGACTCACACATGCGGGGCGTGCTCAATCTCGTGAAGGTGAACAACGAATATGAGCGGATCGCCGACGCCGGGGTGAGCATCGCCGAGCGGGCGATTGCACTCTCCGGCAGCCCGGCGAAGTTTCCGCCCACCACGCGGGTGATGACCAACAGCGTGGTGGGGATCCTGCGTGACGTGACCAAGGCCTACGACCGGCGGGACGCGACGCTGGCGAGGCTGGTGCTCCAGAGCGAGGACACGGTCGTCATGTTCAAGCACGAGATCCTCCGCGAGGCCGAGCGGGAGGTGGCCCAGGGGCGGATGACGGTCGACCTCGCGTTCGACCTGCACGAGTTGGCGAGCCAATGCCTGCTGATGGCCGACCACGCGACCAACATCGCCGAGCAGGTGATCTACGAGACGACGGGGCTGATCGTGCGCCACCGCGCCGGCGAGTGGATCGAGCGGACGGTGCAGGACGGGGCGTGAGGGGCGAGCTCGCCTCGAAGGCCTATCTCCATTTCATCTCGGACGCCGGGTTCTTGTTGCCGTTGGAGGGCTCGGTCTCTGTTTCGGTCTGGCATGGGCCGCTTGCGGCCCGTGCCGCCTCGCGGCACGCGAGGCGTTCTCACGGCTGGACAAGCCAGCCGTGCCACCCGCCCCTGAGTCGCGTTTCTTCTACGGGCACCCCGCGACGAACGCGCCGATGAACGCGCTCAGATCATTGAGATCCCACACCCCTGCGGGGTCGGCGAGGTCGGCCGCGTCGTCGTGGTTGAGGAAGGCCGTCACGAACAGGCTGATGTCGTTGAGATCGAGCAGCCCGTCCGCGTTGATGTCCGCCACCGAGCCGCACCCCGCCGAGACCGTGTAGGTGCGGATCTCGGTCAGGAAGTTGTCGCGAATCCCGGGCTTGATCACCCACGGCGTCTCGTCGACGACGCTGAGCTGGACGGTGTGCGCACCGCCCGAAAGGCCCAGGCTCGAGAGGTCGAGACTCCACGACTGCGCCGCCGAGGGGATCACCGAGCCATCGAGGGACCACTCGATGGTCAGGTCGTGGCCGACGGGCTGCATGGGGACGATCGAGATCGTGTCGGCCGAGGTGAACGAGGCGCCGGAGGCGGGCCCCTGGTCGATCGGGCGGACCTCGCCATAGAACTCCTTGATGAGCTTCTCGGCGCTGGGGAGGTTGAACGGCCTGCTGAGGCTCCGCATCATCGAGTTGTTGGAGGGCCGGTAGATGCCGTACACGGAGTATCCGCCCCCCTCGTAAGTGCTCACCGGGTTGTCGAACCCGGGCATGCTCTGGTCCATCCACAGGTGCCACTTGGTCTCGAGGGCGATCTGTTCGTCGTGGTCAAAGATGGACAGGTCGACCTCGGTCGGCTCGCCTCCGGTGTAGGTGGTCGGGCCGCCATAGGTGTACTCGTCGGCGAGGTCGCCGAGCGAATGGCCCATCTCGTGGATTGCGATCTGAACGGCGGCCGCGTTCTGGCCCGAGGCGGTGCCCACGTTGGCCGACCCGTAGCCCGCGCCGCCATACTTCGAGGAGTTGGCGATCGCGAGGATCTGGTCGACATCCGGAGCGCTCGACGTGATGGCATACGACCAGGCGAGGCCCGTGCTGACACACAGCAGCCGCTCGATGCCGCCGCACCAGAAACCCATGTTCATGGCGGTGTCACGGTCGATGCCCTGCGTCGGGTCGTTGTCGACGCCCGACTCGTTGGACACGACCTCGACCTCGGTGATGCGGAAGTAAGGGCGATAGGTGGTCCAGGGCTCGTAGGAGAAGAAATCGACGGAGATCCGGTCGGCATCGAGGTGGAACTGGGCCATCTCGTCGGCCGTGTACCCGTCGCCCACGATGACCAGGTCGATCCGGTTATCGGGGGCGCCACGCGGCGCGTTGTTCTGGAACGCCGCCCGCTGGGCCTCGGTGAGGCTCGGGACCAGGAACCGGCCCCCCGACAGGTGCCCCTGCTCGTCGCCCCAGCAGCCGAACGCGAGCTCGGAGCCAGCCGCGTCCGGTGCCGGCTCGGCGGCGATGCCGGAACTCGCGAGGATGGCAAGCGTCGGGACGACAGCGTGCATCGGCTTCATGTCGAACTCCTGATGGCCCACCACGTGTGCTGTGTGGGGTCCAGTGTATCGCGGGTTCGCGACGGGCCGGAGCGGAATCCGGGATTCGGGCTCGTCCAGGGGAACACAGTGCGTCGCGAAAAGAACACGACCCCGGGAAGTCCCGAGGCCGTGCGCGAAGGGGATTGGGCTTGTGGATGTCCCGCTCGTTCGGCGGGCTCTACTTCGCGATGCCCAGCAGGCCCGCCGCGTTCTGCGGGTTCTGGTTCGCGATCGCCAGCACGGCCCCGGTCGAGGCCGCCAGGGTGCGCTGCCGGGCGAAGTTCGCGGTCTCCGCCGCGTAGTCGGTGTCGCGGATGATCGAGTTGGCGGCCGAGACGTTCTCGATCTCGCTCTGGATCCCGGCGCGCCGCGCCTGGATCGCGTTCTTCTGGAACGCCCCGATCTGGCCCCGCAGGGTCGCGATCTGCTCGATGCTCGCGCCCAGCACCGTCTGGGTGTCCGCGGGCCGATCGCCGTTGACGGCCAGCGCCTCGCCGTTCGAGGTGTCCGACTGGTCGTAGGTGGTCCCGCCGAAGTCCGTCCGGCCCAGGCTCGACAGGGTCATCGTGTCCAGATGCAGGCTGTCCCCGCCGGCCGGGATGGAGACGTCCCCGTTGAACAACGGCACGCCGCCGAACGACGCCGACCGCAGCGTGCGATCGACCGACTGGTTGACCGAGTCCATCTGCAGCTGCAGCGCGTCGCGCTCCGCGTCGGACATCGCGCCCGTGTTGGCCGCCGCGACCGCCAGCGACTGGCCCTCGGTCAGCATGTCGCCCACCTCGCCCAGAGCGGCGTCGGCGGTGCGGGCGACCGCGTCGTTGCGTTCCGACGCCCGGCTCTCGGCCTCCAGCGCGGCCAGCTGCGACTCCAGGTTCTCAGACGCGATCAACCCGGCCGGGTCGTCCCGCCCGGCGTTGATCCGCTGCCCGGTGGCCAGCCGCTGGGCGCTCGTCGCCAGCAGGGACTGGGCCCGCCCGAACGCGTGCACCAATCCGATGGTCGAGATCCCAGTCATCCATCTCCCTCCAGGGGCGCACACCGCCCCGCGAAACACTCAGCCTGGGAGATGGTCCGATCCAGGCCCGGCGTGTGCCACCGAACCGCGCCGCCATCCGCCCGGCCTCCCCCGCACAGGCGGCATAACCGCTACGCTTGGCGCGATGAGCGACCCCCAGACACCCGAAGAGGTCCAGGCCGCCGCCGAGCGGTTCCGCGCCGACTACAAGGCCGTGCGTGAGCAGATCGCCCGGGCGGTGGTGGGGCACACCCACATCGTCGACGGCGTGCTGGTCTGCCTGTTCGCGGGGGGGCACGCGTTGCTCGAGGGCGTGCCCGGGATCGGCAAGACGCTGCTGATCCGCACGCTGAGCCGGGCGGTCGATCTGGAATTCAGCCGGGTCCAGTTCACGCCCGACCTGATGCCGGCCGACATCGCGGGGACGACGATCGTGGTGGAGGTCGAGGCCGAGCACGGGCGGGTCCGCCGAGAGTTCCGTTTCCAGCCGGGCCCGGTCTTCGCCCAGATCGTGCTCGCCGACGAGATCAACCGGGCGACGCCCAAGACCCAGTCGGCCCTGCTCGAGGCGATGCAGGAGCACAGCGTGACGGTGCAGGGCGAGACGCACGCGCTCCCCGCCCCCTTCTTCGTGATGGCGACGCAGAACCCGCTCGAGCAGGAGGGGACCTACCCGCTCCCCGAGGCCCAGCTCGACCGCTTCTTCTTCAAGCTGCACGTGGGCTACTCGAAGCGCGACGACCTGCACGAGATCCTCAAGCGCACGACGGGGGGCGTCGAGCCCGAGATCAAGCCGGTGCTCGACGCCGAGCGGCTGCTCGCCCACCAGCGCCTGGTGCGCCGTGTCGAGGCGGCCCCGACGATTGTCGACTACGCGGTGCGCTGCGTGCTCGCGACGCACCCGAAGGGCCCGGACAGCGATGGTGCGTTCGCGACGCCCCAGGTCAACCAGTACGTCCGCGTCGGCGCGAGCCCCCGCGCCGCCCAGGCGCTCACGCTGGGCGCGAAGGTGCTCGCCCTGCTCGACGGGCGGGCCGCGATCTCGATCGACGACGTCAAGAAGGTCGCCCTGCCGGCGCTGCGTCACCGGATCATCATGAACTTCGAGGCCGAGGCCGAGGGCGTGCGGCCCGACGGGATCGTCCGCAACATCATCGAGACGCTGCCGCGGGAGGCGGCGGGGTGAGCAGGCTCGGACGACCGACAGCGTGCACGAGCCCGAAGCGCGAGCGAGGGACGCACTTGCCTCCAGAAACCGCGCGGGCCCGTCACGCTCGCACTTGAACAATCGGAGCATCCTCGTCGAGACGCTCCCAGCGCGTCCCTCGCTCGCGCTTCGGGCTCATTCCGCGCCGACGCCCCGGTACCCCGCTCAAGAATCGGCGCGCTTCTTCCCCGCGGGCGCCAGCAGATCGAGGATCACCAGCAGCCCCAGCAGCCCGACCCCCAGGTTGTAGAGCCCGCCGCCTGCGACCACCGCCCACGCGAACCCCACGTACTCGCGCGTGAGCCACCACGAGCCGATGTCCATCATCAGCCCGAGGCCGGTGAAGCCGACGATGAGGGCGACGAGCCAGCGCCGCCACGACGTGAGCAGCGCGAGCCAGCACAGCACCAGCGTCAGGGCGCTCAGCCCCAGCGCGTGCGTGTGCGTCGACGCGGCCAGCACCTCGATGGGCACCGGGTTGATCTCCCGGCTCACCGAGAGCGGGTCGACGTCGTCCCAGTATTCGAGCGGCATCTTGGCGGCGGCGTGCTCGCCCTTCGCCTGCCGGTTGTGGCAGTCGACGCATCTTGCCGTCATGATCTCCGAGGGGGCCATGTCGCCCAGGTCGAGGTTGTCGTAGTTGCGGCTGATGCGGTCGCCCTTGAGCCAGTCGAGCAGCGCCTGCCGTTCGTTGTCGGGTAGCTCGCCGCCCACGTCGGCCGGGTGGCCCGATTCGAGCGACTCCAGCAGGGGTGAAGGGCTGCGGATGCCGTGGTACTGGGCCTTGACGTCGTCGATCGTGAACCGCTCGGGCTTCTCGTCGCGGTTATGCAGCTGGAAGTAGAGCTGGAGGCCCGCGCCGGTCGCGCCGCCGAGCAGCGTGAGCACGACGCAGATCAGCCCGAACCGGGCGAGCGGGTGGAGATCACGGAGTCGGCGTGGTGGTGTGGGTGTGGTCATCGTGGTTCATCCGGAGAGCCCGTGTTCGGTGGAGATTCCAACCTTGATTGTGGCATGACGGTCCCTTGCTGCACGAGTCACAAGTGCCGGCGGACCGAGCGGTGTGCGATCAGGATTTGTGTGGCACGGGCAGCTTGCAGCCCGTGCTGCCTCGCGGGGCGCGAGGCGCTCTCACGGCTGGACAAGCCAGCCGTGCCACACACAGGGAAGTCAATGGTGTGGGTTCGCACGCTCGGAGTTCCTCACGCCCTCAACATATCAGGCTCGATCGCCACCGTCGTCCGCCCGCGCACCGCCTTGTCCGCCATGATGCCGACCACGGTCGCCCGCAGCCCCTCCTCCGCCGACGTCGCGGGCGAGCCTCCCTCCGTCGCCGCCTTGAGGAAGTCGGCCAACCCGTACCGCAGCGGCGTGTACGGAAGCCCCACGCCCTCCTTGAGCTTGCCCTGCTCGGCCAGCTTGGTCGCCCCGGCGATCAGCGTGATGCCTTCGTCGTTGTGGAACTGCTGGCGGTTCGCGTACACCTCCCACCCCTGCGTCGGGGCGTCGGCCTCCTTGAACATCCAGCCGTGGCTCCACGCGAGCTTGATCGCCGCGTTCGTGCCCCGCAGCAGTTCGAACATCCCGCCGTAGGAGCTGGCCAGCGTCGCCTGGTAGACCAGGTCGGCCCCGTCCTCGTAGCCCAGCACGCAGTCGATCGTGTCCGCGATCTCTCGACCGTCGTCGTGCAGGCGGATGCCGCCCCGCCCCGAGACCTCCACCGGGAATCGGTCGAGGTAGTAATGGAACACGTCGAACTGGTGCGTGCCCCACTCGCCCGCGAGCCCGATCGAGACCTCGGGGTCGAGCCGCCAGTTGAGCGCCCTGTCCCTCGCCGGGTCGTCGGCGGGGGTGCGCCAGCTCGTCTTCTTCGCCCGGCTCGCGTTCATCGACACCAGATCCCGCACCGCGTCCGACCGGAAGAACGTCCGGGCCAGCTGGTACACCGGGTCGGACCGGGCGAACAGCCCGGGCTGGAACACCGTCGCCGCCCCGCGCGCCGCCCGAACGATCGCCCGGCAGTCCTCGATCGTGTGCGCCATCGGCGCCTCGCAATACACGTGCTTACCGGCCTGCAAGGCCTGCTCGACCAGTTCGCGGTGCAGATGCGTCGGCGTCGCGATGCACACCGCGCCGATCGACGCGTCGTCAAAGATCGCCCGGGCGTCACCCACCGCCTTCGCGTCCCGTGCCCGCCTCGATCCGGCCGCGAGGCGTCGCTCGTCGGAGTCGCAGACCGCGCCGAGGCTCGTGCCCTCGATGCCCGAGAGTTCCGCGATGATCGCCCGTCCCTGCCGTCCCAGGCCGATCACACCCACGTTGATCGGCTCGGCCAGCGACATCGCCCCGAACCCCAGCCTCGGCATGATGGCGACCGCGGCGAGCGCACCGGCGGACTGAACCAGGAAATCTCGACGATCGATTTCGGTCATCAGGTCTCTCCGTCGTGAGGCCAGTGCAGGGCGTTCGCGTCGGGGCCCCGGACATCCCAGCCGGCCCGACCGGGCAGCGTAGTGCCCGACGGCGGGCGGAGCACGGTGGTCAGGCCGGTCGGGCACGCGTCGGACCTCCGCCCCAGCACGACGAGGGCGGTCGACCACGCGTCGGTCGCCTCCGCCGATGGTCCCAGGCACGCCGCCCACGCCGCCGCCCGGGCGGGCCGGCCCGTCGCGGGATCGATCACATGATCCGGGCGGTCGCCCCGCTGCGACGAAACCGACAATGCCAGATCGCGAAGCCGAGCGACCGGCGACCGGCCATCGTCGGCGAACGCGACCGACCACGCGTCGGCGTCGGGCGGGCCCCCGATTGCCACGATCGTGCTCGAACCGCCGTGCAGGAGCGCGCTGCCCACGCCCGCCGCGCGGAGCGCCCCGACGGCGAGGTCGAGCGCGAACCCCTTCGCGACGCCACCGAGGTCGACAAAGCTGCCCCCTTGAAGAAGCATCACTTGTCGTCGGGGCCGATCCAGAACGAGGCGCTGATTCACATTCTCCTCCCCCGTCACCGACTGGGGAGGTGGCCTGCCGGAGGCAGGTCGGAGGGGGTCTTCTCCGGTCGCCGCGGAAGATCGCGGAGGCACCCCCTCCGCCTCGCTCCGCTCGGCACCTCCCCCGTTGGCAACGGGGGAGGAGAACACCACGTCGAACGCCCCGCCCGAATCCACCCGATACCGCTCGCATCGCGACAGCAGATCGAAGACCTCGTTGTCGGCGCGAACCGCACCGACACCCGCCGCGGCATTGATCTCGCTGACCACGCTCCCACGCTCGAACCGAGTCAGGCGGCGGTGGGCGTCCTCGATCAGCTCGATCACCTCTTCGCCCGCAGCACGCAGCAACTCCTCGTCGCCGCCCGCGAGGAGGAGCTCGAAGCGCGTGCCCATGGCGTGGGTCGCGAGGCGCACCGCGTGGCTTCCGGTCGTATCGATCACCGGCTCAGAGCGCCCGGACGGTCAGGTTCTCGTGGTCGAACGCCCACGCCCGGCCCGTCCACATCGACCGGGTGGCGAGGTCGACCGCGACCATGACTCGCGTGCCGCGCTCGACGTTGCTGTCGGGCTCCTCGCGCGACCGCATGACGCGGAACCAGTTCTTGCGCAGCTCGTCCTGGTCGTTGCCGATGTCCGGGCACTCGATCGTCTGCGGGTCGACCTCGTCGACGTAGGGGCGTGTGGGCCGCATCTCGCAGTGCCGGCTGTTGAGATAGATGTTGGCCTTGTTGCCCCGGATCAGGTTCTCGAGCCCCACCTCGTTGCAGGTCGCACCCGCGACGACCATCTGATGCCCCGATTCGTACTGGATCTCGAGGTTGACCAGGTCGTGGTTGTCCATGTCCTTGTCGACCATGTGCGACCCCGTCGCCACCACGCGCGTCGGCCAGCCGATCGCGTTCTCGAGCGCCATGTACATGGGCGTGATCTCGTGCACCAGCAGATCGCCGATGATGCCCGTCGAGAACTCGCTGTAGCGGCGCCAGCGGGCGTAGATCTTCGGGTCCCAGGGCCTCATCTTGTGGTCGCCCAGCCACATCTTCCAGTCGAGGTTCTCGCCCGGCTTCCAGTCCGGATTGAGCTGGTAGTAGTTCCACTCGCCATTGGGCGTGTTGCGGCAATATGAGGTCTGGCTGAACACCGGCACGCCGATCGCCCCGTCGTCGATCAGCTTCTTCGCCGCCCGGTACTTCGGCAGCATGATCTTCTGCGTGCCGATCTGGCAGATCACGTCCGGGTTGGCCTTGGCCGCCGCTCGCAGCGCCAGGGCGTCGGCGAGGTTGAGCGTCATGGGTTTCTCGCTGTAGATGTCCTTGCCCGCCACGATCGCGTCGATCGCGACCTTCGCGTGCCAGTGCTCGGGCGTCGCGTTCAGGACGCCGTGGATGTCGTCACGTGCGAGCAGCTCGCGGTAGTCGCGGTAGACGTCGGGCCGGTTCCCGCGCTTCGATTGCACGACATCGGCGGCGTTGTTTGCGTGGATGTCGCACACGTCGGCGATCGCGACGATCTCCGCGTCCGCCTCGCCCCGGCCGACGATGTCGCAGATGGCGTGCACGTGACCCGTGCCCATGCCGCCCGGCCCGATGACGCCGATCTTGATCGTCTCGCCGTCCTTCGGGGGCCTCGGGCCCCGTCCGATCGCGGCGGGGGCGGTGGGGCGGACCGAGGCGCACCCCGAAAGAGCCGGCATCATCGCCGCGGCCCCGGCGAGCATGCCCGCCTTGAGAAGGAAATCACGGCGCGATTCGGGGTTCTGATCGATCATGTCTGAAACTCCGTGTGCGGGTGCGGGAAGTGCAGCCTAGCACGGAAGGCGAGATGCCGCCAACAGATCAGGCCGCGTCCGGGGCATGGCCGGTGTCGCCGTTCTTCGGGGCCTTGAATAGCAGGAAGAACGCCACCATGATCACCGCGGCCATCAGGCAGGGGATGAGCCAGATCGTCTGCCAGTTGTGGGCGTCGAGCAGCAGGGCGGTCGCCTGATCCCACAGTGTTCCCGCGGCCTCCCCGCTCGCCGCCCCGGCCTGCTCGCGCAGGCTCGCCGCGTCCGCGGTCAACTGCTCAATGTTCTCCGCGGCGTTTGTATTGACGAGCCAACCCGCGAGTTGGGCGCCAATCAGCATCCCAAGCCCCTGCGTGACGAGCACGAGGAATCCCTGCGCCTGCCCGCGGATCTTCTGATTGGCCGCCTTGTCCACGTAGATGAACCCGGTGACGAAGAAGAAGTCGTAGCAGATGCCGTGCAGCAGGATGCCGCCGATCACCATCCACAACATGCCCGACGACGCCGCGCCAGCGAACAGGCCGTACCGCACCACCCACGCCAGCATGCCCACCAGCAGCATCCACTTCACGCCCAACGCCGCGAAGAACACCGGCATGAGCACCATGAAGATCACCTCGGCCCATTGCCCGAGTGACATGGTGGATCCGACTTCATGGAAGCCGACCGCGTTCGCGTACACCGGGGCGTACGCGTAATACGCCGCCAGCGGGATGCAGATCAGGAACGAGCTGATCACGAAGACCGCGAACGAACGCTGCTTCATCAGCACCAGCGAGTCCAGCCCAAGGACGTCCCGGGCCGACATCGCCTTGCCCTTCGCCGGCGCCGGCGTGTGCGGCAGGAAGAAGCTCACCGCGCCCAGCACCACCGCCGAGCCCCCGGCCAGGTAGAACATCTGTTCACCCTGGTCGGCCTTGAGCACCTTGCTGATCGTGATGTTCGCCGCGATCCACCCGATCGTCCCGAACACCCGCACGATCGGGAACTGCTTCTCCCTGTTCGGCAGGTGGTGGAACGCGAGCGTGTTCGTCAGGCCAAGGGTGGGCATGTAGCACAGCATGTGGACGAGCAGGAAGAAGATGAACCCCCACTGGGCGCCGTCCGGCGCGTCGGGGGCCGGCGTAAACAGCGGGGCGACGGCCAGGGCGATGCCCCCCGCGATGTGCATCACGCCCAGCACCTTCTCGGTCGCGAAGAACCGGTCGGCCACCATGCCTAGGAAGAACGGGCTGACGATGGCCGCGATCGGGCCGACGGTGTAGGCCCAGAAGATCGCGTCGCCCATGCCCTTGGCGTTCATGTAGTTGCCGACGGTGACGTACCACGCCCCCCACACGAAGAACTGGAGGAACATCATCACCGAGAGGGCCGAGAGGGTTCCCAGTCCGGTGCCGCGGTTGTCCCCGTGAGCGTCAAGGTCGGTCACGACAGCCTCCGAGTGGTGTGGGGTCGATCGGCGCGCCCCCGAGCCCGGGAGTAATTCATGCGCCACGCCGGGCCCACCGACCCGCCCGGCGAAAACTTCCGCAATGCCCCGCCGGAAAGATCGGTGCCCAACATCCCAACGACTGGCACACGGAGCCTCCCGCGCCCGGGGTCTCGACCGGCGGATGCTACCACGAAACTGAACCGCGGTGTCGCGGCACTGGGCGACGGGCGTGATCCGTGTATGCTGGCCAATAGTCGGCCCGCCCGGGGAGGGCTCCGCCGCACGCACGCTTCGAGAGGACATCCATGAAGACCGCACCGTTTATCGCCAGGATCGTTGCCGCCGGGGCCCCGGCCGCCTTGCTCGCCGCCGCCGCGCTCACCGCGTCGCCGGCGTCCGCCGCCGACGAGATCACCCCCCACGCCGGCATGCTCCGGTTCCCTGACATCTCCAAGACCGAGATCGTCTTCGTCTACGCCAACGACATCTGGATCGTCTCCCGCGACGGCGGCCTCGCCCGCCCCCTCGCCAGCCCCCCGGGCCAGGAGCTCTTCCCCAAGTTCAACGACGCGGGAGACGAGATCGTCTTCCAGGGCAATTACGACGGCGGACGCGACCTCTACACCATGTCGACCATGGGCGGCGTGCCCAAACGCCTCACCCACCGCCCCTCGGGCGAGATGCCCACCGACTGGAGCCCCCAGCGCGGCATCATCTTCTTCACCGGGGCCGACCGCGACGGCGTCTCGGGCCCCCGCCTCTATTCGGTCTCCGAGAACGGCGGGCTCCCCGAGAAGCTGCCCGTTCCCTACGGCGGCAACGCCTCGATCAGCGATGACGGCGTGTGGATGGCCTACACCCCCATGGTCCGCGACGGACGCACCTGGAAGCGCTACCGCGGCGGCATGGCGGCCGACGTCTGGCTGTTCAACCTCGATACCTATGAATCCAAGCAGATCACCGACTGGGAGGGCACCGACACCATCCCGATGTGGCACGGCGACAAGGTCTACTACCTCTCCGACGCCGGACCCGAGCACAAGCTCAACATCTGGTCTTACGACACCAAGTCGGGCAAGTCCGAACAGGTCACCAAGTTCGACGACTACGACGTCAAGTACCCCTCGGTCGGCCCGGGCGATCGCGGCCAGGGCGAGATCATCTTCCAGCACGGCCCGGCGATGAAGGTGCTCGACCTCCGCAGCGGCAAGACGCGCGAGGTCGACGTCCGCATCCCGGGCGCCAGGCCCGAGATCCGCCCCCACGCGGTCGAGGCGGCCGAGACACTGGCGGGCGGCGGCATCTCGTCGACCGGCAAGCGGGCGGTGGTCGAGGCCCGGGGCGACATCTGGACCATCCCGGCCGAGAACGGCCCGGTTCGGCAGCTCACCGACACCTCGGGCGCCGCCGAGCGCAACCCGGCGTGGAGCCCCGACGGGAAGTGGATCGCCTACTTCTCCGACGCGGGCGGCGAGTACGAGCTCTACCTGACCCAGTCGGACGGCAAGGGTGAGACGCGGCAGGTGACCCACGGCAACAAGACCTACTTCTACTCGATCGTGTGGGCGCCGGACTCCAAGAGCCTGCTGATCAACGACAAGGCGGGCGACATCATCCAGGTCGATATTGAATCGGGCGAGACCACGCTCATCGACCGGGACCCCTGGGGCAACCCCGCCTCGCCGGGCTGGTCGGGCGATTCTCGGTGGATCACCTGGTCACGAGCCGATGACGACGAGCTCAGCAGCGCGATCTGGCTCTACGACACCAAGAGCGGCGAGAAGCACAAGGTCACCAGCGGCTTCTTCAACGACACGAGCCCGGCTTTCAGCCGCAAGGGCGATTATCTCTACTACGCCTCGAACCGCGAGTTCGCGAACCCCATCTACGACCAGGTCGGGTCGTCCTTCGTGTATGCCAACACCGACAAGCTGATCGCGGTGCCGCTGAACGCCGACGTCGAGAATCCACGCCTGCTCAAGTCGGACGACGAGACGTGGGAGGAGCCCGAGGAGGCCGACGAGGACAAGGCCGACGACTCCGGCAAGGCCGACGACGGCGGCGAGGCCAAGCCCGAGGACGCCGACAAGGGCGACAAGGACGAGGCCGCCCCGGACG
This sequence comes from Phycisphaeraceae bacterium, assembly GCA_023898685.1. Classification (GTDB taxonomy): domain Bacteria; phylum Planctomycetota; class Phycisphaerae; order Phycisphaerales; family UBA1924; genus UBA1926. Next base: position 269,702 of record CP060234.1, on the reverse strand, counting down.
AGAGCGGCGAGGCCAAGGACGGCTCGGGCCAGGCCGACGACAAGAAGAGCGGCGACGAGTCCGACGATCCCTACGCGGGCCTGAACAAGGACCACCCCCTCTTCGGCAAGTGGGAGGGCACCGCCAAGGGGTTCAAGGCGATCGGGGCGCCCGACGATGAGGTCTCGTTCACGCTGACGATCATCGTCGACGAGGACGGGAACATCATGGGCACGAGCGAGTCCCAGGGCGAGAGCAAGGACCTGGGCGACGTCGTGAAGTGGGACGAAGCCAAGCAGGAGTTCTACCGCGAGCGGGCCCAGGGCCCCGTCAAGGTTGTCATGACGGGCACCGTGTCGGACGACGACATGAACGGCACGTGGTCGATCGAGATGATGGGCGCCAGCGGCACCTGGACCGCTCACCGCACCACCCGCGACATCGACGCCGACGAGGTCAAGAAGATCCGCGGCGAGTCGGGCGACGGCGAGACGAAGCCCGTCGAGATCGACCTCGATGGATTCGAGGCCCGCGGCATGGAGCTGCCCGTCGAGCCCGGATCGTTCTGGAACCTCGCCTCGAACGACAGCGGCAACCTTCTCTACGTGCGCGGCACGATCGGGGGACCGCCCGCGATCAAGCTGATCGATATCACCGCCGACGAGCCCGAGGAGAAGACCGTCCTGGGCGCGGCCGGCGGATTCGATATCTCGGGCGACGGCAAGAAGATCCTCGCCGGCGGGCAGGGGGGCTTCGCGATCGTCGACGCCAAGCCGGGTCAGTCGTTCTCCAAGGCCCTGCGACCCAGCGGGCTGCGCAAGATGGTCGATCCCCGGGCCGAGTGGGAGGAGATGTTCACCGACGCCTGGCGCCGCTACCGCGACTTCTTCTACGTCAAGAACATGCACGGCGTTGACTGGGACGCGGTGCATGAGCGGTATCAGGCGATGCTCGCCGACGCCGCGACCCGGGAGGACGTCGCGTTCATCATCGGCGAGATGATCTCCGAGCTCAACGTCGGGCACGCCTACTACTTCGGCGGCGACTTCGAGGGCCAGCCCTCCGAGCCTGTCGGCCTGCTGGGCGTCGACTTCGCCCTCGGCACCGAGACCGACGACGAGGGGAACGCCCACACCGCCTACAAGATCGAGCACATGTATCACGGCGCGCCGTGGGATTCCGACGCCCGGGGCCCGCTCAACCAGCCCGGTCTGGACGTCAAGGAGGGCGACTACATTACCGCCGTCAACGGCGTGGCGATCGACACCGCGCTGGACCCCTGGGCCTCGTTCATCGGGCTCGCCGGGCGCGACACCACCCTGACCGTCGCCTCCAAGCTCGTCGGCGATGATGAGGCCCGCAACGAGCACGACGTGACGATCAAGCCGATCTCCAACGAGTTCAATCTCCGCTACCGCGACTGGGTCGAGTCCAACCGCGAGTATGTCGCGAAGGCCTCGGACGGCAAGGTCGGCTACATCCACGTGCCTAACACGGGCGTCGACGGCCAGAACGAGCTCTTCCGCCAGTTCTACGGGCAGATCGGCAAGGACGCGCTCATCATCGACGAGCGCTGGAACGGCGGCGGCCAGATCCCCAACCGCTTCATCGAGCTGCTCAACCGCCCCCAGACCAACTACTGGGCCCGGCGCGACGGCAAGGACTGGCCCTGGCCCCCGGATTCGCACCAGGGTCCCAAGTGCATGCTCATCAACGGCATGGCCGGCTCGGGCGGCGACATGTTCCCCTGGCTCTTCCGCCACCACGAGGTCGGCAAGCTCCTGGGCACCCGTACCTGGGGAGGCCTCGTCGGCATCTCGGGCGTCCCGGGCCTCATCGATGGCGCCGTCGTCACCGTCCCCAATTTCGGTTTCTATGAGCTCGACGGCACCTGGGGCATCGAAGGCCACGGCGTCGACCCCGACATCGAGGTCATCGACGACCCGACCGCGAATGCGAAGGGTGATCGTCCGCAGCTCGACGCGGCCGTGAACCTCATGCTCGACGAGGTCAAGGCCCACGGGCACCACCCGCCGGTCAGGCCGAACGATCCCGATCGCTCGGGCATGGGCATCCGCCCCGAAGACCGCTGATCCGGTGGTGATCCACAGCTCCAGGCCCGGCGGGTCCCGCCGGGCTTTTTCATGCGCGACGAGCAGCCCGGAACGAGACCGGGGCGTCAGCCCGGTTGTTCCGCTCGGGCCTCCTGCCAGTCCTGCCCTCGGTCCCGCTCCGCGCTCTTCGCGCCTCCGCGTTCAGTCTCTTCCTTCGAGTCCTTCGCGTTGAAACTCGAACATCTTGTGCTGGCCCTTAAACGCGGATCAGGGCTCGTATGCCAACCGCGCCTTCACCTCATCACCCGACGCCACGGGCCTCAGCACGAACGCCACCTTGTTCGCCTCGGGCCGGAGGATGTACTCGTCCTTGGGCCACGCACCCCACGAGTTGTCCCCGCCCACGCCCGTCTGGGCGGTGTCGAGGTGCAGCCACACGCCGTGCCTGGTGAGCTGATAGGCGTACTTCGCGACGTCCGCGTCCTTCGCGTCGAACGGCACCGCCGCGAGGCTCAGAGCTTGCTCGGGCACCGAGCACCCCCCGGGGTCGGCGAGCACCAGCAGCCCCCGTCCGTCGGCGCCGCTCAGCGCCGCCCACTTCGTGCGCACGTGATTGCCCGTCTCCTGGGGCTCTGAGTAGGGGAACATCTGATCCGCGACCGTCGAGCGCCACTCGCCGACCGGCAGCTCGTCACGGTCCCAGTAGCTCTCCTGCGGGCCGGGCCCGAACCAGGCGAGGTTCGACAGCCCGTCGTTGAGCTGCGCCCGCATGCCGAAGCGCGGGATCGGGCCCGGGTTCCCGCCGGGCTTGCTCATCGAAGCCGCGACGTGCACCTCCCCATCGCCCCGCACGGTGTACCGGACCTCGTAGGCCGCGTCGACCCCGCGCAGCCGGCCCTTCGCGACGATCACCGCTTCGTGCGAGTCATCGCCCACGCGATCCACGCTCGAGACGTCCCACGCCCCGCTCGCGTCGCGCCACGCCGCCGACCGGCCCGGCATCCCGTTGCCCCGGTCGTTGTCGATCGGCGCCCGCCAGAAGTAGGGTGTCAGGGGCCCCGCGAGCAACTCCTTGCCGCCCTGCCTGATCGACTCGATGTCGCCCGTCTGCTTGCCGATGACGACGCGCAGGCCGGTTTCTGTCTCGGCGACGATTCCGTCCCCACGCTCGGCCACGTCCACCCGCCCCGCCGCCACCCGCGCCTTCGCCGGCATGTCCTCGAGGTGGAACTGCTCCCACGCGACCTCGTGCCCCGCCGGCACAACGGCCGTCGCCTCGCGCGCCTTCCAATTCAGCTTCAGGTCATAGCTCGACCCCGATTCCGCGTTCCTCATCGCGACCGACGAGAGATCGAGCGTCACCTCGGCGCTCTCCCGAGGCTCGAGCGGCGGCATCGCGAAATCGCCGTGCCCGATTCCCTTCCCGTTCAGCTGCATCGACCATGAGCCATCCACCATCCGGTCCGCCCGGGCGTGGTTGTACCAGTTCGTCAGCTTCACCACCGCCTTGCCGCCGTCGAGCTTCACCAGCTCCGCCGCGATCGGCTGCATGTCGTACTTGATCGCCGCCATCGCTGGTTTGGGGGTCCGGTCGGCGTTGACCACGCCGTTCATGCAGAAGTTGTCGTCGTTGTACGTTCCGGGCGGCTCGAGGAATCCGCCGTAGGCGTACACCGTCCCGCCAGGCCCGCTCTGGTCCTCGGTGATCGTCTTGCTATTGAGCACGGCTCGGAGCCTCAGCCCATCGGGCTCGGCCGAGTCGCTCTTGATCTCGGCATCCGAGAGCGCCCGATCGTAGATCCGCACCTCGCGCATCAGGCCGTCGAAGTCCCGACCCGGCATCTCGCTGTTGTAGCCGATCGTGAGCGGGTGAGCCGTCTTCGTCGGGTGATTTCCCCCCGTGCTCGAATTCGCCACCTTCTGGCCGTCCACGAACAGGTCGACTCGATCGCCGTCGAACCGGCCCGCGAGATGGTGCCACGTCCCGTACCAGTCATCCGGGAACGGCGCCGAGGCGGCGTGCCACGTCCCCCCCGCGAACACGTAGAACTCCGAGTGCTCGCCGTTGAGCTTGAGCGCCATCTCGTGGTCGCCCTTGCCCACGATCTGGGCGTGCCCGGTCCGGCCCGTGCCCCCGCCCGCGGAGCGTTCGGTTTTCACCCACGCCTCGAGCGTGCAGGGTCCGGTCAGGTCGGGCACGCTCTCGAGATCGAGGTCGACCTTGCCCGTCGCGCCCTCGTCCGACGCGCGCCCGTCAAAGACGAATGACTCGCTCGGCACGGCGGTCCTCAGCTTCAGTTGCGGCGGGATCTTCGCGAGCAGCCCCTGGTCGACCCAGTCCCAGATGTGCCCGCCGCCCAGTGTGTCGTACTCCTTGAACCGGTCCCAGTACCAGTCGAAGTTGCCGTTCGAGTTGCCCATCGCGTGCGAGTACTCGCACAGGATCAGCGGCTTGTCGATCCGGTCGCCCGTCGCGTAGCGCTCGAGCCACTGGGGGCTCGCGTACATCGGCACGACCATGTCCGTGTTGCCGTGCACCCGCTTCGCCCGCTCCGACTGGATGGGTCTCGTCCGGTCGAAGCCCTTGCCCCACAGGTACTCGGCCGTGGTGCAGACCCCGTCACCCATCTCGTTGCCCAGCGACCAGACCGTGATGCACGGGTTGTTGCGGTCGCGGAGCACCATCCGCTGGAACCGCTGCACGTGGGCGTCGATCCACTCGGGCTTGTTCGCCAGCGTCTTGTCCTCGTCATACCCGATGCCGTGGCTCTCGATGTTCGCCTCGTCGGTCACGTACAGCCCGTTCTCGTTGCAGAGCTGGTACCACACCGGGTGGTTGGGGTAGTGGCATGTGCGCACGGCGTTGAAGTTGTTCTGCTTCATCAGCTCGATGTCTTGCTTCATGCCCTCCAGCGTCACCGCGTGCCCCCGCATGGGGTCGTGCTCGTGCCGGTTCACACCCCGGATCAGCGTGGGCTTGCCGTTGACCTTGAACACCCCGTCGGTGATGGAGATCTCGCGGAACCCCACCCGCTGCGGGATCGATTCGAGCACCGTCCCGTCCGACGTCATCAGCGTCATCGTCAGCGTGTAGAGGTTGGGCATCTCCGCCGACCAGAGCCTGGGCGACTCGACCGTCAGGAACTCGTGGATGTTCGTCGTGATGCCCATCTCGATCGGCACGCGGTTGTTCGCCCCCTCGGCCACCAGCTTGCCGTCGTCGTCCCACAGCTTGAGCGAGAGCTTCAGCGGGTCGATCGCCGATTGCCCGGTCACCGGCAGGGTCTGCTCGATGTCGAGGGTCAGCTCGACTTCCGAACTCGTGTCACCCAGGTTCGTGCGCACGCCGAAGTCGCGGATATGGGCCGGCGGCGCCGACCAGACCAGCACGTCGCGATAGATCCCGCTGAGCCTCCAGAAGTCCTGGCACTCGAGGTAGGCCCCGTCGCTCAGGCGGAACACCTTCGTCGCGACCGTGTTCGTCCCGGCGTGGCTCACCTTCGTGATGTCGAACTCGATCGACGACCGACCGTCCTGGGCATAACCCACGTATTGCCCGTTCACCCACACCTCGATCGCGCTTCCCGCGCCCTCGAAGCGGATGAACCGCTGCCGCCCGTCCCAGTCGGCGGGGATATCGAATGAACGCCGATAGCAACCGACCCAGTTCTGGTCGACCGGCACCTTGGGCGGTTCCGCCGGGTTGAAGTGGTAGCGGATGTTGGTGTAGTTGGGGTAGCCCCACCCGTGGATCTCCATGTTCGAGGGGACCGGGATCGTGGTCCAGTCGCTCCCGGGCTTGAAGCCGGACTCCCAGAACCCGTCGGGTGTCTGGTCCGGCGTCTTGGCCCAGTTGAAGTCCCAGTCGCCATCCAGCGACTTGATGAACGAGGAGTTCAGATACTCCGCCGGCCCCGCGTTCGCCCTCGCCTCCGATTCGCCCGCGAACGGGAACGCGAAGGCCCGCGCCGGCAGCCGGCCGATGTTCAGGACGCTCAGGTCATCCCAGTAGGGCACTTCCGCCCGATCGCTCGGGACCATTTCGAGTGCCCCCGCCGCCAGCGGAGCGGTCGCGGCCAGAGAGGCGAGCCAGAGGCTCCAGGTTCGACGCGTTTTCGTCGTGGTCGCCGGCATCATCAAGCTCCTTTCCGCGCCGACCATCGGGGCCGGTCGCGGCCATCCATCGCCCGCAGTTGAGCGGTTGACCCGATCATACAGTTGGAAACCGCCGCTCGCGGGATTCACCCCGGAAAGGGCCGCTCGCTGACCCGTGGGGCCCCCGGTTCGGTTCACCCGTCACGCGTGCGCGGGCCTCGCCGCGTGCGATCGCAGCACCTGGATCAGCGTGTCCGCCGCCACGGGCTTCTGGAGGATCCCCTCCACCCCCAGCGTCTCCCGGTCGATGCTCAGCCGCAGCATGTCGCCCACGCTCGAGAGCATGTAGACCGGCGTCTCGCTCCGGGCACGGATGTCGCGGGCGAGCGCGACCCCCGCATCCACCTCCTCCATCATCAGATCGATCACCACGACGCCGGGGTGGGCCTGTTCGAAAACGCGCAGCCCCTCCTCGGCGGTGTGCGCCTCGACCATCGAGAAGCCGTTGGATTCGAGCACCGCCCGGATCGTGTCGCGGCAATCCGGGTCGTCATCGACGTACAGCACGAGCTGGCGTGGATTCATGGTTCACCTCGATCGGGGCGAAGGAACCGCCCCGTCATGACCGTCCATCAATCAGGCCTGCGACGCGTGGGGCTGGGGCGATCCGGCCCTCGCGAGCCGGTCCTCGATCCCCGGACGCAGAGACTCGATCGATGCAAGCACGAAACGCCCCGCCGTGCGCCCGAAGCCGCTATCAGGCGCGTCGGCGATGCGTCCCGCGGCCTCGACCAGTTCGCCGAGATCTCCCCGGGAAGCCTGCCCCTCAGCGAGCCTCCCGAGCAGGCCCGCGACGATCGACCGGTCCTTCACCTGTTCGTCCCTGAACTGGTCGGTCGCGTCCAGATAGAAACGCCCGAAGTCCGCGAGCAGCCGCACCGGATCACGCCGCGCCCCCGCCGCGACGATCGCCCCGCTGCACGCCACATCCTCATAGGCGGTCCGCCGCGACGTTCTCGAGCGATTGAATAGAGCCGGGCTGGGCCCGCTGACGAACACCGTCTCGGCGTCCTCCGCCCCCGCCATCCCGAGCACCTCGTCGAGCGTCACGCCGAACGGCACCTCGAACAGCCCCGGCGCCCGGCAGTCACCCGAAAGGCACAGCACCTTGGTCCCGGTGCTCTCGGGCGTGCCCAGTTCCGCGAACGTGGCCGGCCCCAGTTCCATGATCTTCGCCACACAGCAGAGCAACTCGGGTCCGTGCACGATCGTGGGCCAGCCCCGGTAGCCCGCCTGCGTCGGGAACGGCGGGCGGGGTCGCGGCACCGAGGGCCTTCCCTCGCAGGCATTGATCACCGCGGTCTCCTCGCCCAGCGCATAGGGCCCTGATCCGAGCACGATCCGGATGTCAAACCCGAACCCGCGACGCCCCGCGATGTCGTCACCTATCAGCCCCGCTAAGCGGAGGTTGGCGAGTTCGCGCTCGAGATCGGGCTTCAGACCGGCCAACTCCTCGGCGAGGTACACGATCCCCTGCTCGGCGCCGATCGCGTACGCCGTGATCGCCATCCCCGCGAACACCCGCCGCGGGTGTTCGCCCATCAGCACACCGGCCACGCTCAGCCCGGGCTCGCAGTCGCAGGCGTTGCAGATCACGTACCGCTTCTCACCCGTCGTGAACCGGTCGAACTCGCGGGCGTAGTCTCGGCTGGAGGCCATCTGCTCGCCCCAGTCGTGCTCGGCCCGCTCGATCGTCGCCGATCGCGCGAAGCTCCACTTGATGCCGCTGGGCAGGCTGTCGAGCCCCCGCCCCCGCAGACGGGCGGTCTTGACCGATCGGATCACCTCCGCGGGCGACATCGACAACGCCCGGCGCACCGCGGTCGCCTCGTCCGTGGGCCCCAGCACGATCCGCCCCGCCATCCGGACCCGGCTCGGCACCCGCTCTCGCTTCGCCGCGCCGGCCACGTCACTCCCGCGGGCGAGGTTCCGTACCGCTCGTCCGGCCTCTTCGTGAGTCGCCACCGGCACGATCGTGTCGTTGATCCACAGCACCGGGCCCAGGTCGGCCGTGCCCAGGCAGGACACCCGTTCGAGCGAGGCGTGTGTTGTGCCCATCCCGACCAATTCGTCCGCCACGCGATCCCCGATCGCCCCGCTCCCGAGCATCCGGGCGACCGGGTCGTCGGCCACCCGGATCCGCAGCCGCCCCCTCGGCGAACGCGTGAACGCCGAGAAATGGGTCACCGTCTGGTCGACCCGCTCGGTCGGCAGGCGCAGCGACGCCGCCACCTCGCGGATCTCATCCGTCGCCACGGCACCGAACGCCCGCTGGATCGCGTGGAGGACGTCGAGCAGTCGATCGGGGTCGTTTTCGAAGTCCGAGCAGATTGATTGCACGCGCGTGCATGTTGCACCGCTCATGGCTGCCCCCTTCTGGTAGTTGCGGATGGAGCCCCGGTCGGGCCGCATCGTGCCAGCGAAGAACGGGTTGCCCGGATCGGGCACTCTCCCCCGGGGTCTCGCCTTGGCTGACGCACCCCGCCTCGCATCGGACGGGCCCTTCTGCGGCTTCTTGCCGCAAACAGGACTTTGTTGATTGTAATCCGCCGCCACCGCGGATCAAACACCCCGGTCGCCGATCGCGCGAATCAGGGCGGAATCTGCCGTCGTGGGCCGTATGATCCCGGATTGGCCCTTTCAGACCGCGGAGTTTTTCATGAGCACGCCACCGCTGGCCCCGACCCGTGACCCCGAGAGCCTCGAATCCGTCGTCATCCGCTTCAGCGGCGATTCGGGCGACGGGATGCAGCTCGCCGGGGGCCAGTTCGCCGCCACCAGCGCCATCCTGGGCAACGACATCGCCACCTTCCCGGATTTTCCCGCCGAGATCCGCGCCCCACGCGGCACGACCTTCGGCGTCTCGGGCTTCCAGCTCCAGTTCTCTTCCACCGACATCCACACCCCGGGCGACGTGGTCAACGCCCTGATCGCGATGAACCCGGCCGGGCTCAAGGTCAATCTCGCCGACGTCGCGGCGGGCGGCATCGTCGTCGCCAACGCCGACGAGTTCAACGACGTGAACCTCAAGAAGTGCGGCTATCCCGAGGGCTACAGCCCCCTCAACGACGAGCAGATCAACACGTCCTACCAGGTCTTCGCCGTCCCCATGAGCCGGCTCACCCGCGAGGCGCTCGAGGGCTCCAGCATGTCGATCAAGGAGATCGACCGCTGCCGCAACATGTTCGCGCTGGGCGTCGCCTACTGGCTGTTCGAGCGCAGCATCGACGCGACGATCGAGCACATCAACGAGTACTATGGCGCGCTCAAGAAACGGCCGGACGTCGCCGAGGCCAACGTCAAGGTGCTCAAGGCGGGCTACTACTTCGGCGAGAACGCCGAGCTCTTCCCCGCCCGCTACCGCGTTCCCCCCGCGACACTCGCGCCGGGCGTCTACCGGCAGATCAGCGGCAACCAGGCCATCGAGCTGGGCCTCGCTACCGTCGCCCGTAAGGCCGGGATCGACGTGCTTTACGCGGGCTACCCCATCACCCCCGCCTCCGAGATCCTCCACGGCCTGAGCAAGCTCAAGCACCTGGGCGTCAAGACCTTCCAGGCCGAGGACGAGATCGCCGCGATCTGCGCCGCCATCGGCGCCTCCTTTGCGGGCGAGCTGGGTGTCACCGGCACCTCCGGGCCGGGCGTCGCCCTCAAGTCCGAGGCGCTGGGCCTCGCGACGATCTACGAGCTGCCGCTCGTTTTGGTCAACGTGCAGCGCGCCGGACCCTCCACAGGCATGCCGACGAAGACCGAGCAGGGCGACCTCTTTCAGGCGCTGTACGGGCGTTCGGGTGAGTCGCCGTGCATCGTCATCGCGCCCAAGGGCCCCGCCGACTGCTTCGACTCGACCATCGAGGCGGCCCGCCTGGCCATCCGCCACATGTGCCCGGTGATCTTGCTCTCCGATGGCTACATCGCCAACGGCGCCGAGCCCTGGAAGCTGCCCGATCTGGACGCGATCCCGCCGATCGAGGTGACCTTCGCCGCCCCGCCCGACAACGGAGATGGCTTCCACGGCTACAAACGCGACCTCGAGACCCTCGCTCGCCCCTGGGCCCTGCCCGGCACGCCCGGGCTCGAGCACCGCATCGGCAGCCTCGAGAAGCAGGACGTCACCGGAAACGTCTCCTATGACCCGATGAACCACGAGCTGATGGTCAAGGCCCGGGCCGACAAGGTCGCGAGGGCCGCGGCCGACATCCCGCCCACGCCAGTCCGCGGCTCACCCTCGGGCGACGTTCTCCTGCTGGGCTGGGGCAGCACGTTCGGTGCGATCGCGACCGCGACCGACAAGCTGCGGGCCAAGGGCCACGACGTGTCGAGCGCCCACATCCGCCACCTCTCGCCCCTGCCGCCCGACCTGGGCGACCTGCTCAAATGCTACAAGCGCGTCATCATCCCCGAGAACAACACGGGGCAGTTGTGCATGCTGATCCGCGCCAAGTTCCTCATCGACGCCAAGGGCGTCAACCACATCCGGGGCCGGGCGTTCCGCGTCGACGAGCTCGTCGAGGCCGTGCTCGAACTGATCAACGACTGAGGGAGCGACAGGAATGACCACGACCCAGACCAACGACGTGCCGCTCCCGACCTACAAGCCCAAGGACTTCGCGTCCGACCAGGAGGTCCGCTGGTGCCCGGGCTGCGGCGACTACGCCGTGCTCAAGGGCGTCCAGAAGGCCGCCTCCGCCCTGGGCCGCCGCCGCGAGGACTTCGTCTTCATCTCCGGCATCGGCTGCGCCGCCCGCTTCCCCTACTACATGAACACCTACGGCATGCACACTATCCACGGCCGCTCACCCGCGGTCGCGACGGGCGTCAAGCTCGCCAACCCCAAGCTCCAGGTGTGCATCGTCTCGGGTGACGGCGACCTGCTCTCCATCGGCGGCAATCACACGATGCACGCCATCCGGCGGAACATCGACATCACGGTCCTGCTGCTCAACAACCGCATCTACGGGCTGACCAAGGGCCAGTACTCTCCGACGAGCGAGGTGGGCAAGAAGACCAAGTCGACGCCCCTGGGCTCGCTCGACTTCCCCATCAACCCGCTCTCGCTCGCCCTGGGCGCGGGCTGCCGGTTCATCGCCCGGACGCTCGACGTCGATCTCAAGCTCTTCGACGAGGTGTACACCCGCGCCCTGGAATTCCGGGGATGCTCGCTCGTTGAGGTCTACCAGGACTGCAACATCTTCAACCACGGCTCGTTCTTCTACGCCTCGCAGAAGGACACCAAGCCCGAGAACACGGTGCTTCTCCGCCACGGCGAGCCCATGGTCTTCGGCAAGGACAACGACAAGGGCCTCCGCCGCAAGGGCGAGAACATCGAGGTCGTCCAGCTCGGCGGGGGCGTCACCGAGGACGAGCTGCTCATCCATGACGAGACCAACCTCATGATGGCCCATATGCTCACCGAGCTCGCCCACCCCGAGTTTCCCGAGCCCATGGGCGTCCTCTACGCCGACCCGACCGACCCGTCCTACGACAAGCTCTACGGCGACCAGGTCGAAGAGGCCAAACGCCGCTACGAAGGCCAGACCCTCGAATCACTCATCCGAGGCGAGAACACCTGGACGGTCGGCCCCGCGAAGCGGTAGACCATTCGTCGCATCTGCCGTCTCCTCCCCCCGTCACCGACGGGGGAGGTGGCCGAGCGAAGCGAGGTCGGAGGGGGTTCGTCGACAGTGCGCCCTCGCTCAGGGCTCTTTCAGTGAATCCCTCTCCGCGCTCACCGCGCCTCCGCGTTCAGTCTCTTCCCTTGGTGCCCTTCGCGTCAAAACCCGCTCCCCCTCACCGCTCGACGCGCCCGCTCCCCCCGCCCGCCGCGAGCTTCTCGACCTCCTCCGCCGACACCAGGTTGAGGTCCCCCGGGATCGTTTGCTTGAGCGCCGACGCCGCGACGCCGAATTCGAGCGCGTCCTTCGAAGAGCCCTTGGTCAGCAGCCCGTGAATCAGCCCCGCCGCGAACGAGTCTCCCCCGCCCACGCGATCGACGAGCTGCACGTCGTACACCCGCGAGCGGTAGGGGGTCTCACATTCGCCCGTGTCGCAGATCATCGCCGACCACCCGTTCCGGCTCGCGCTGAACGACTCGCGCAGCGAGATCGCGACGGTCCTGAACCCGAACTCGTCTCGGAGCTTGCAGGCCAGGTCCGCGTACGCCGCCTCGTCCAGCTCGCCACCCTCGACGTCCGAGTGCGCCGCCTTCATCCCCAGGCACTTGTCCGCGTCCTCCTCGTTCGCGATGCACACGTCGACGTGCTCCATCAGGGGTCGCATCACCGCCCGCGCCTCGTCCACCGTCCACAGCTTCTTGCGGTAGTTCAGGTCGGCCGAGACCGCGCACCCCTTCGCCTTCGCCGCCTTTGCCAGCGCCCCAAGCGTCTCGCGGCAGGTCGGGCCCAGTGCCGGGGTGATCCCCGTCCAGTGGAACCACGCCGCCCCTTCGAAGATCGCTCCGAGATCACCACCGACCGCCCCCGCCAGCTCGTCCGCCGTGAGCGTCGTTACCGCCGCCCCGGCCCGGTCGTACACGACCTTCCCGCCCCGCTGGCTCGCGCCCGTCTCGCAGAAGTAGATCCCCACGCGGTCGCCGCCCCGCACGCAGTACTGCACGCCCACGCCCTTCGCCCGCAGCGCGTCGACCGCCATCTGCCCGATCTCATGCGTCGGGAACTTGCTCACGAACCGCGCGTCGTGCCCGTAGTTCGCCAGCGACACCGCGACGTTCGCCTCGCCCCCGCCGAAGGTCGCGCTGAAGCTCGATGTTTGCCGGAACCGCTCAAACCCAGGGGGGCTGAGCCTCAGCATCATCTCGCCAAACGTCACGATGTGGCCTGTCTTCATCCTGCGCTCCCGCCCCGGGCCGTCTTGATGTTGTCCATGAGCGTCTTCGCCCGTCTCGTGATCTCCGCCCAGTCGCCCTTCGCCACCACACCCGGGTTGACCAGGGCCGACCCGAGCCCAAGCACGCTCGCCCCCGCCGCGATCCACTCGCCCGCGTTCTCGGGGGTCACGCCGCCGGTCGGCATGAGCTTGAGCCAGGGCAGCGGCGCCAGCACGTTCTTGATGTACTTGGGCCCCAGCCCGTCCGCCGGGAAGACCTTGACGACCTCCGCCCCCAGCCGGCTCGCCGCGAGGATCTCGCTTGGCGTGTACACCCCGGGCATCACCGGAACGCCCTTGCCCACGCAGTGCGTCACGACCTCGGGCACCGTCGCCGGCCCGACGACGAACCGCGCCCCCGCCCCGATCGCCGCGTCCGCCTGCGCGACCTCCACCACCGAGCCCACGCCCAGCAGGATCGAATCACCGAACCGTGCCGCCGCCTTCGCGATCTGCTCGATCGCCCCGGGTACCGTCATCGTGATCTCGATGCCCCGCACGCCCCCCTCGAGCAGCGCCTCGATCGCGGGCGCCACCCGGTCCGGTTCCTTGATGCGGATGACCGCGACGCTCCCCGCGTCGATGATCTGCTCAACAACCTTGTGCATGCCGTCGGCTCCCGGGCCCGGTGTCCGCCCGGGCTTTACTCATTGTTCCCGACCCGCCATTCGAGAACACCACCGCTGTAGTCTATCTGGAGCTTCGCCTCGAGCCGCACCGCGTCGGTCTTCACCCCGTCGAACTCGACCCGGTTGAACCGGTTCAGCGCCACACCGGGCGTCGTTTTCGTCTGAACAGGCCGCCACGCCCCGCCGTCCCGCACCAGCACACGCCACGATTCCGGCACCCGGCACTCGCCGACGCCCGTGTCATCGAACCAGTAGACCTCCATCCACGAGACGTCGCTTGCCTCCGGGAAGTCGAGCTGCACCCACTCCGTCGTCCCCTTGTGGTCCCACCAGGTCAGGCGCGGGATCGTCCCGTCCCCGCTCGAGCCCGGCTCGCGCTGGTCGTTCACCGCCATCGGCGAATCGGTCGACCAGCAGTGCGATGTGCTTGCCTTGCTCCGGCTTGCGAGCGTCGGGTCGGGCAACGCCTCGGCGAGGTCGGCCTTGGTCGGTATCCAAACGGCCATCTCGCCGGTCCCCCGGTTCGCCCACGCCTCGTACGGGACGGCCTTGAAGGTGACCGGCACCGACTCGACGCGCCCATCGTTGTCCTTTCGCAATGCGAACGCCTTGCCCCCGATCGTGGTCACCCCTCCAAGCAAGCCGGGCTCGCGCTCGACCTTGTGTGACCCGTCCTCGGGGATCCACAGATTCCGCACGTGTCCCCCGTTGTCGATTGCCTCGAGGCAGTAGACGATCGGCCCCCGCTCGAACGCCAGCAGCCCCCGGTCGTCCGCCACCTTCGCGTTCGCCCGCACGCGGTGCACCGGCATGTCGAAATCGATCGTCACCACGTCGCCGGGCTGCCAGGTTCTCGCACAGGTCACATAACCGTGCTCGATCGGCGGCGTACTGATCCGCTCCCCGTTGACCGAGAGCGAGAAGCCCCCCTCAGAGGTAGAGCCCGAGCCGCCGTCGGTGTACGTGTAGAGATCGCTGGGCACGGGCCTTCCCTGAGCCCAGCCCGGCACGCGCAGGTGCAGCGGGAACCGCCCGCCCCGCGACGCCTCGACCGAGATATCCACCCGCCCGTCCCAGGGATACTCCGTTTTCTGCGTGATCGTCACGTGGTTCCCGCCCAGGTCGATCTCGCCCTTACACCCCACGTAGAGATTGACATACACCCCATCGTCGTCGTGCGCGAACACATACCCCGCGATCGACGGCACGAACCGCACCACGTTCACCGGGCAGCACGAGCAGTCGAACCAGGGGCTGCGTTCGTACGTCCCGCCGCTCGCCAGCGGGTTGGGGTAGAAGAACCGGTCGCCCGAGAGCGACACGCCCGAGAGGAACCCGTTGTAGAGCACCCGCTCGAGCACGTCGAAGTACTTCCCGTCGCGGTGCAGCAGGCCCATCCGCTCGTTCCACAACGCGTTGCCCACCGCGGCGCAGGTCTCGTTGTACGCGCTCTGATTCGGCAGCTCGTACGCGTCGCCGAACGCCTCGCCCGACGCCCGTGCCCCCACCCCTCCCGTCAGCGCGAGCCTGGTCGAGACCATGCTCTCCCAGATCCGGTCGAGCGTCTTGATGTAACCCTCGTCGCCCGTCGCCGCCGCGACATCGGCCATCCCGCTGTACAGGTACATCGCCCGCACCGCGTGCCCCTCGGGCTCGGCCTGCTCTTCAACGGGCTTGTTGTCCTGCGAGTACCAGCCGTACAGCTTCTCTCGCCCCTCGGCCCTTCCGCGTCGCTCGATGAAGAACTTCGCGAGATCGAGGTACTTCTTCTCCCCGGTCACCCGGTAGAGCTTCACCAGCCCGATCTCGATCTCCTCGTGCCCCGGAGGGTCCTGCCGCTTGCCAGGGCCAAAGGTGCGGTCGATCAGGTCGGCGCTCTTGATCGCGACGTCCAGCAGCGATCGCTTCCCGGTCGCCTCGTAGTACGCGACCGCCGCCTCGTACATGTGCCCCACGTTGTACAGCTCGTGGCTCTGCGCCACGTACGACCAGCGACCATCACCCGCGTTCGGCGCGGGATTCTTCGGGTCGATCGTCCGCGTCGTGTACAGGTACCCGTCGTCCTCCTGCGCCCCCGCGATCTTCGCGATCAGCCCGTCGAGGTACGCCTCCAGCTTCGGGTCGCGCTTCACCGCGAGCGAATACGCGGCCCCCTCGATCACCTTGTACACGTCCGAGTCGTCGTACCGCCGGCCTATGAACGGACCTTCCTCCAGCCCCGCCGCCTTCGCGAAGTTGTCGATCCGCCCCGTCTCCTCGCACTTCTCGAAGCAGTAGCGGACGGTCGTCTCCCGGTTCGTCTCGAGTCTGGGCGCCCAGAACGCGTCATCGATGTGCACGTGCGTGAACGGCACGGGCGTCAGCCGGTCCGCCTCCCCCGCGAACACGCCGGACGCGGCAGACAGCACGAGGGCCGAGGCGATCAGAACGAGTTGGTCGAGCGACATGGCGATCTCCATGTGGGTGACATTCCCAAGCGAAGCCCAGGCACGTCCTCAGAATACGGTGAGGGACGTGGGCACGCGCGAGCGAGGGTGCCACGACTCGCCGTCCTCGGCGCAGTCGTGCCACCGCATGACGTGCGGTGGGCTTCCGAAGCACTGCTGCGCCGAGGACGGCGAGCAGTGGCACCGGGCACCCGCCGGTGACCCCCGTCCTACCGTCTCCCCTCCTCCACCGAGACCAGCCCCGCATCGATGGACTGCCCACCCCCCGTGTTCCGGCAGTGGATCGCCATCAGGTTGGCCCCCTCGTGCAGCGCCCCCGCGGCCTCCTTCGCGATCGGCGTCGTGAAGTACGACGTGACATACCCCTTCAACGCCGCCGCCTCCACTCCGTTGAGGTACACCTCGGCGTCCTCGTCGTGGTGGATCAGAAGCTCCACATGTGCCGGCACTTCGCCCAGTGCAAACGTCCGCCGCACCCAGATTTCGTTCCCGTTCCATGTCGTGCCGATCGACGCCCCGGGCGTGCCCTTCGTGCCGAACCCGCCCCGCCCGATCTCCCAGGCCGAGTCGTCGAAGCCGGGCTTCTCCCAACCGGGGCCCGGGTCCGTAGTCGCATACCGCCACAGCACGTTGGCGTTTTCCGACGTGGGCACGATCGCCTCGACGACGGGTGGCGGCGTGTACAGCTTCAGCGCCGCGGCCCGGACACGCTCCGGATCGGGCTTGATCACCTCGCGGTCGTACGTCATCAGCCCGTTCACCTCGCCCTCGACGTCGGTTGTCTGCGTGTACACCGCCGCCGCGAGCCCGCTGCCGATCAGCCGGTGCGTCTGCTCGAGCAGCTCGACGTAGGCGTCCGTCAGCGCGTCCTGGGAGTCGTACGCGCGATACCCCCAGTTGTCGTTCTCCTGCCACAGATGCCCGGGCATCGGCAGCCCCAGCCCCCCGAACTCACCCAGCACCGAGGCCCGGTCCGACTCGACCGGCGCCATCCCGGGCCCCGGGTAGACGTGGACGTCGTGTAGGTCGCCCACGCCCCGGTCGGTCCACCCGCTGGCGGCGTCCACGAGCCGGGTGGGGTCAAGTTGCTTGACCATCCCCGCGATCCGCGCCGTGTCCCACTGCCCCCAGCCCTCGTTGTACGGCACCCACACCACGATGCAGGGGTTGCTCGCGTGCTCGCCGATGATCGCCCGAAGCTCACGCTCGTAGGTCTCGCCCGACTGCGCCGTCCGCGTGATGTCCGGCATGTCGCCGTGGATGTACCGGTCTCCGGAGGGCATGTCCTGCCAGACCATGATGCCGAGCTGGTCGCACCACGTATACCACCGCGCGGGCTCGACCTTCACGTGCTTGCGGATCATGTTGAACCCGAGCCGCTTGGTGGCCTCGATGTCCGAACGCAGGGCGTCGTCGGTCGGCGCGGTGTACAGCCCGTCGGGCCACCAGCCCTGGTCGAGCGGGCCGAATTCGAACAAGGGCTCGCCGTTGAGGCAGAGCCGATTGACGCCTTCCTTGTCGGGACGGATCTCGATGGAACGGAAGCCGAAGTAGCTCGCGACCTGGTCGATGTTGTCGCCCGAGCGATCGGCCAGCGAGATGGTGAACTCGTGCAGAGTGGGGTGATCGGGCGTCCAGGCCGGGATCGGGTCTTCGGGATGCAGGTAGATCGTCCGCCGCGTCCCCGCCGAGACGCGGTAGGCCGCCCCGCCGAGCTTCGCGATCAGCACCGCGTCGAGGTCGTCCGCGTTGCCCCGCGTCTCAACGTCCACCCGAATCGCGTTCGCATCGAACAGGGGCGTGATGGTCAGCGAGGCGATCGACGCGGCCGGCACGGGCTCGAGCCAGACCGTCTGCCAGATCCCGGTCACGGCGGTGTACCAGATGCCGTGCGGATCGCGCACCTGCTTGCCGCGGGGCTGCGTGCCGGTGTCGGTGGGGTCCCACACGCGGACGACGAGCTCGTTCTGGCCGGGCACGAGCGCGTCAGCAATGTCGAACGTGAACGCGTCGTAGCCGCCCTCGTGCGAGCCGACCTCATGGCCGTTCACCGACACGGTCGCCCGCCAGTCCACGGCGCCGAAGTGCAGCAGCACCCGCCCGCCGACCGGCGTCTCAGGGCGGTCGAATGTGCGGCGATACCACAGCTCGTTGTCGGGCCCAACCTCGCGCCCCACGCCGCTGAGCATCGACTCGGCGCAGAACGGCACAACGATCTCGCCGTCCCACTTCTCGGGACGGTCCCCGCCCCGCGGCGTGATCGCGTAGGCCCATCGCCCGTTCAGGTTCACCCAGTCCTTCCGCACCATCTGGGGCCGCGGATACTCGGGCCAGGGCTGGTCCGCAGACACCTCCTCGGCCCACCGCGTCTCGATCGGCGGATGCACCGGCGGCGAGGCAAACGCGATCGTCACCCCTGTGAAGAGGACCGACAGAGCGACCGAGCGATGGACCTGGAACTGCATGTGCATCCTCCCGCGGCGTGCGCAACCCGCGGCTCACAGGATACCGGTCCGGTCCGACCCTGTCGCGCCCGGGTGGCGCGCCCGCGTGCAGCGCACGCACAACCCCGATCCCTGATCGCCGATCCCCGCTCAGAACAACGGGTAGATGAACGGCGCCAGCGCCGATGACCCCAGCACCGCGAGCAGGCCGATGACGAGCAACGCCAGGATCACCGGCACCAGCCACCACTTCTTGTTGTGGAGGATCAACTCGATCAACTCGCGGGCGAGGCCGACGTTCTGATCGTCGCCGTCCTGCTCGGGTTGGGGCGTGGGCTGGTGGTCCGGGTCGGTCATGGTGTCGTCCGCGAGAGTCTTCGATCGACGCTCAGTATTGCCGGTACTCGCGCCGCTTGTTGTACGGCTGATTCCGCTCGATCCAGTAGGTCGGCCCGTCGTCGAACCGCCGCTGGAGCGTATCGCCCCCGCCCATCCGACGCACCAGCCCGATCGGCGTGATCACGATGAAGTAAACCACCGCGAGCAGCACAGCCGACACCGTCCACCCGATCGGCGCCCCCGCGTCCATCCAGAACGCCCGCAGCCCCGTGGCAAGCGGGCGTGACGCGAGCATCACGCCCGCCCCGACCACGCCGATCACGATCAGCCCGACCGCCGCCGCCCCGCCCGACAGCCCCGCCGCGAACCACAGCGCCATGAGCCCTGCCGGGAACGCGATCGCCCGCCCCTGCCGCCCCCTCGGGATCTCCGAGTTAAATGCGATCGACACGAGCGCCGTCGCGCCGGTGAACACCGCCGCCCCGACAAACGCCCGCGGCGACCACCACGCCAGCGCCGCGAGCAGCACGAAGAACACCACCCACAGCCCCGCGAACACGAGCGCGTCGGTCGTCGAGATGTCCTGCTTCTTTGTCAATCCAGACTACCCCAACTAGTGGGACGGGCTTCCGGCCCGTCACTCCTCGCTCTCATTCCCCATTCTCCCGTGTGCCATGGCCGTCCCGGCCGTGTCCGGGTGCCACTGCTCTCCGTCCCCGGCGCAGCAGTGCTTTGGCGAGGCCATCGCAGTCGACACGATGGCACGACTGCGCCGAAGACGGCGAGTCGTGGCACCCGAGATTGCTTACCGCACACACCATGTCAATCCAACTCAAACTGCGCCAGATACGCCTCGTCTCTCACCCGATCCCCCCCCGCCTGGTCCTTCTTCATCAGCACCACGTTCCCGAGCACCAGCGCGTCCATGTTCGTCCCCATGAAGCACCGGTACGCGTGCTCGGGGCGGCACACGATCGGCTCGCCCCGCACGTTGAAGCTCGTGTTGATGACCACGGGGCACCCGGTCCGCCGCTCGAACGCCTCGAGCAGCCTCGTGTACCGCTCGTTCCGCCCTGGGTCCACCGTCTGCACCCGCGCCGAGTGGTCCACGTGCGTGATCGCCGGCACCGTCGATCGCGCCGCTTTCAGCTTTTCCAATCCAATCGCCGCCGCCATCTCCCCGTTGAGCCCCACCCGCCTGTCCTCGCTCACCGGGGCGACCAGCAGCATGTAGGGGCTGGGCTGCTCGTCCTTCATCGCGAACCACTCGTGCACCTTGCTCTCCAGGACGCTCGGCGCGAACGGCCGGAACGACTCGCGGAACTTGATCTTGAGGTTCATCACCTCCTGCATCTCGCGTGACCTCGCATCGCCCAGGATGCTCCGGTTCCCCAGCGCCCTCGGCCCAAACTCCATCCGCCCCTGGAACCAGCCCACAACATGCTGGTTCTCGATCAGCCCGGCCACATGCTCGACCAACGCCTCGTCGTCATCGAACGCCGTGTACGTCGCCCCGATGCGATCAAGGAACGCCGTGATCTCCTCCGCCCCAAACGCCGGCCCAAGCTGCGAGCCCCGCTGCGAGTCGCCCTTCCTCGCCGTCCGCTCGTTCCCCAGAATCTGATGCCAGATGTGCAGCGCCACCCCCAGCGCCCCGCCCGCGTCCCCCGACGCCGGCTGGATCCAGATGTCCTCGAAAGGCCCACGCCTCAGGATCTCCCCGTTGCCCACGCAGTTCAGCGCCACGCCCCCCGCCAGGCACAGGTGCTTCATCCCGGTGACCTCGTGCACGTGCTCCGACGCACGCAGCATGATCTCCTCGGTCACAGCCTGCACCGACGCCGCCATGTCCATCTCGCGCTGCGTCAGCACGTCCTCCGGTTTCCGCCTTGGTCCGCCGAACAGCCCGGCGAACCTCTCGTTCGTCATCGTCAGGCCCTGGCAGTAGTTGAAATAGTCCATGTTCAGCCGGAACGACCCGTCCGGCTTGATGTCCACGATCTCCTTCTTGATCAGCTCGACGAAGGTCGGTTCGCCGTACGGCGCCAGCCCCATCAGCTTGTACTCACCCGAGTTGACCTTGAACCCGGTGAAGTACGTGAACGCGCTGTACAGCAGCCCCAGCGAGTGGGGGAACCTGATCTCGTGTGTCAGCTCGATCCGGTTCCCTCGCCCCACGCCGAAGCTCGTCGTCGTCCACTCACCTACGCCATCGAGCGTCAGCACCGCCGCCTCGTCGAACGGGCTGGGATAGAACGCGCTCGCCGCGTGGCTCTGGTGGTGCTCGGCGAACACGATCCCCCGCCGGTTCCACCCGCCCAGGTTCTTGCGGATCTTCCGGGGCAGGTGCAGCTTCTCCCCAAGCCAACTCGGCATGCTCTTCACGAACGAGCCGAACCCCGCCGGCGCATACGCCAGGTACGTCTCCAGCAGCCTCTCGAACTTCAGCAGGGGCTTGTCATAGAACCCCACGTGGTCGACGTCCGCCGCCTTCAGCCCGGCTTCCTCGAGGCAATACTCGATCGCGTGCGAGGGAAACCCCGGGTCGTGCTTGACCCGCGTGAACCGCTCCTCCTGCGCCGCCGCGACGATCTCCCCGTCGACGACCACCGCCGCCGCCGCGTCGTGGTAGTAGGCCGAGATGCCCAGGATGGTGGTCACGCCGATGGTCTCCGGGAGCCTCGATCACCGAGGCGCCCGCTCACTGGAGCTGCGCCTGCATCTGCCTGTAATAGTTCGCGAACGGGCCACCGGCCTCAAGCCCGCGCTGGATGATCGCCTCCGCCTCGTCCCGCTGACCGCTCCGCCCGTAGGCCTGCACCAACGCCCCATCGACCGCCACCCGCCCCTCGTCGCTCTGGAGCGGCCTCGCACGGGCCAGCCACTCGATCGCGCCCGCGTAGTCGCCCAGCTTCAGCGAGAGCTCTCCCACATACCGCTCGGCCGCGCCGCTCGTGCTGTAGCCGTGCTCGGCGAGGTAGCGGCCGCGCTGGATCATCTCCGCCGCCAGCGCCCGATCCGCCTCGCTCATTCCGCCCATCGACACGCCGTGGCACGACACCATGAACGATGCGTACTGAAGCTCCCACGTTCCGTACGGCTCCGACGCGCGCATGGCCGACTCGAACAGCGGCCCGGCCTCCGCATATCGGCCCCGCCCGAACAACGCCATCGCCACATAGCCCGTGATGGGCCGGCGGAGACCGCCAGCCGTTGGCGCGTCGCACCACTCGCGCAGGGCCTGCACCACTTCCGGCGGCGACGACGCCTCGATCGACTCGCACACCGCCTCGAATCTCGGCCCGAACCAGGGGTTGCTGGCCACGAAGAAGGGAATCCGACCGAGCAGCCGCATCCCGTTCGCCGCCGCATAGGTGTCGTAGGGCGTCGCGCCGAGGCGGGCCATGTACGACTCGTCGGGGGGCAGACCATCCGCCGCGGAGGGCTCGAAGCCGACGCCCGGCACCGCGATAGACACGCTGGCCGCGATCGTCCGGCCGCTCAACGCCTGCCCCGCCAGCGATGGGTGCACATGGTCGCCCATCAACTCCCATCCGATCGATCCCCCCGGGCTCGCCGACCGGAATGCACCGAGCAGATCACAGAGCGTCGCCCCGTGTTCCGTCGCCGCTCGGCGGAGCGCGTCGATCGAACTCGTCGGACAACGCCACGGCATCGTGTCCAGATCCACGGCGTGGGCATAGGCCTCGACCGCCTCGCTCGATCGGCCCTGGGCATCGAGGGCCCGCCCCAGGAGCCACTCCGCGCGGGCGTTGGGCAGCCAGGGTGGATAGACATCGATCTGCTCGGGCATCAGGATCTCGCGTACCGCCTCCTCCGCGGCCGTGGGATCAGCTTCCAGATTCGTCTCGGCCCTGGCGAGCAGCTCGTCGACGTGCTCGCGGACGGCCGGCGTGCACCGGCTCAGGTCGTCCTCTCCAATCGGCGCCAGCCCCCGTTCGTTCGCCGGCGGCGTGCACACGATGACAGGAACCCCCCGCGCCTTGCACCGGTCGATCATGTCGCCGACGAAGGTCTCCAGGTTCCGCGCCGCCGCCTCGCGCATGGGGTCATCAGGAGCGATCGCCGCCTCGCCGACCATCGCCTCCATCATCGTGCGTGAATCGTTCGTGTCATATCCCGGCCGCTTCGATTCGACGAACTGCGTCACGCCCAGCGATCTCGCCCAGCGTGTGAACCGGATCGACGCCGGCGACCGACCCGCCGTGTGGAGCGACGCGACCCCGTACGCGCCGTAGTACTCGTTGTTCCCGCAGTAGATCACCGCGAGGTCGGGGTCATAGTCCAACGACTCGGTGAGCATCCCGAGCACCGGGTAGGACGCGATCGCCGTCGTGCCCAGGTCGATCACCTCGACCCGCTTGTCCGGCATCAGGTCGCCCAGCATCGCCTCGAGGAAGGCCGCGCCCGTCAGGTGACGCGGATAGGGGATTCCCTTCGCCGCCGACCCGCCCACGAGCATCACGCGGAAGGTGTCCGCGGGCTTGGGCATCAGCAGCGCCGTGCGCTCCAGCGAGCCCGCCCGGGAGCGGTTGGCGAAGAAGTACGACGAAGGCCCGCCGTAGTCGGTCATCACGAGGGCGTGCCCGTCGTCGATCGGCTCGTACCGCCGGAACGTCGGTGGATAGCCCCCGTAGCCGGCCAGCCGGCACGCCCCCTCCGTCACGCCGAGCAGACCGGCCGTGGCCACGAGCACGAAGACCACCAACGCCAGAACTTTCTGGCCCCGCGTCAGCCGCCCGCGCCGCGACGGCGCAGGCGTCGTCCCGCGGGGCTCGGGCCGCGTCAGAACCGATCGCACGCGCCACAGCAGCCACGCCGCGTACCCCACGAGGAGCACAAGGCCCGCCCCGACGCCCACCAGCAACGCGGTCCCGCCCGTCACGCGCGCCCCCCGGCGGGCTGCACGCTCACGGCGGCGGGCTTCTCCGCCGGGTTGGCCTCGAAGTTCGCGGCGCGGCTGATCAGATACCGGGTCCAGATCATGCACACCGCGAGCAGGCCGACCGCGACGACCCAGGCCAGCAGCGTGTACGCCATCTCGGGCGCCCGTTCTCCCGCCGAGAGGTGTGAACTCGGCAGGAACTGCAACGACAGGTACACCAGCGGCAAGTCCAGAGACGCCAGCAGCCCGAACACGGCGCTGGTCGTGGCCAGCCGCGGTCGCGGCAGGCGCAAACGCCGGATGACCATGTAGGCCACGTAGAGGATCCAGAGGATCAGGCTGAATGTCAGCGGGGGGCTCCACTCCCACCACCGGCCCCAGGCCTGGCGGGCCCAGAACATGCCCGTCATCAGCACGGTGAACAGCAGCACCACCGCCGCGCGTGCCGACGCATCGGCGAGCAGGTCCCAGCGCAGGTCGCGCTGCCAGAGGTATCCGGCGCTCCCCACCAGCACCCCGCCCGCCGCGACCAGCATCCCGATCGCGGCGCCGAGGTGCAGGTAGAAGATCTTCTGGATGAGGCCCTGCTCAGGATCGGCCGGGGCGTACCACACCATCATCGCGACCGCGGCGCACAGCGACACCCCGCTGACGATCCACAGCCCCCGGAACACCATGCCCATCCGCTGGCTCATCACCGCCCGCCAATCCCCCGTCGCGTCTCCAAAGAAAACGTCCGTCGTCACGCGCCACGCCGCATCGCCGCGGCAACCGCGTAGCCCCCGAGCACGAGCACCACGCCGCCGCCGATCCACACCACCGGGCTCAGCCCCGACGACATCGCGCCCGCCGGCACCGCGCCCGGGTCGGCCACCGGCGTCACCACCTCCGGCACGAGGCCGGTCAACGCAACCGACACCCGCTGCCCGGGCCCCACGCCCCGGCCCACATACAGCCGCAGCGGTCCCGACTCGGTCATCTGCACGCTCCCGGGGCTCAGCCCGTCGGGCGACGCCGTGACGCCCGACTCCGGGATGAACATCGCGACCTCGTCGGTCACCGCGTCCGCCCCGAGCGAGATCGTCCCCTCGCCGGTCGGCGTCGCGACGTCGTAGGTGAACTGGTAGACATACTTGCCCGGCATGAGTGGCATCTGCACGGCAAGCGTCCCACCCTCGAACGTCGTGCAGCACCAGCCGTGGAAGCCGCCGCCCAGCGTCACGTTTTCCGCGCGCTCCGGCAGCGAAAGGTCAACCGTGGTCGTCTTCCCGTTGCTCGCGGGCTTGTCGCCGAGCCACGTCTTGTCGCTCGGGTTGTCGACGTACACCGTTTCCGACACCGACACCCGCCCGGGTGAAGGCGTCACGAGGACCTGCCTTGAGACGACCCGCCACGCCGGCTTGGCGTTCGTGGTCTCGAACACGGTCACCTGGACGCTCGAGTCGGGGTGCTCGGGCGTCATCTCGGGGCCGGTATCCTGGTAGGTCACCCCCGAGTATTCGACCTGAACCACGGGCGTCAACGCCGCCACGACGGGAACGTCGCTCAGGACCGCAAGCCCGGTGTCATCCAGCGTTGCGTCGAGCTGCCGCACGGGCCGACCCTGGTGGAAAAGTGTCACCAACACCTTGGCGCCCGCCGGGATCGCCGCGTCACGCGTGCCCGGAATCGCCCTGATCGCGAGATTCCCAGACGCAGTCGGGCCCGCGGCCGGCATCGCCGGCGGGATCATCGGTCCGGGGGCGCCAAACCCGACCGACGGAAGTGCGACGGCCAGGCCGATGACCAGCATCCTGCATACCCGCATCATGGGGGGCTCCTCTCGGCCGCGATGAGCGAGGATTCGCGTCGGGCACGCTGCAACACCGGTGCCATGCTCCCTGGGATAGCCCAGCGTGCCGCGCCATCGGAGCCAGAGCGGGCTCTTGATCGGGTCCGATCATCCGTCATGGCAGCTTAGGCAGAGGGCGCTGCGGAGATTGCTCATGACCAGTTTGTGGTCGATCGGTGAGTAGACGCTGTGGCAGGAACCGCAGCCGATGTTCCCGTTGAACAGCCGGATCCGCTTGTCCAACGAGGCCGCGTTGACCATCCGCGCCATTCCGCGGGCCCCACGCCCAGATTGGTAGGGCACCCCGATGGGGTGTTCGTTGTTCAGGCCCCGGCCCCCGCCCAGGCCGCCGCCGTGACCGCCGCCCGCCGCCATCGCCGTCATTCCGTCGTGGCATTCCAGGCAACTCGCCGATTCAGGATCCAGCCCCCCCGCGAACGATCCTCCCGACCGCTCACGCCGATCGGCCTTCCGGGCGGGGTGGGCCGCCCCGACGGCGCCGGCGTGCCCCATCCCGCTCGACATCGGGCTCGACTCGTGGCATTCCGCGCAGAACGCCCGTCCCTCGAACGCCGATCGCAGCATCGGGTCGTGCGAATCGCGGGCCCGCGAGTGCGTCGCCGCCGAGTCGCCATCGTGGCACGTCTGGCAGGTCAACCGGCCGCCCTGAAGCGGGAACTTCTCCGGCAGGGGCCGACCCGGGCGGAAGCCGACCGGGTGCGAGAAGACGGGGTCGATCTCGTGGCACTGGTTGCACCGCTCGTCGGTCCACCCCGCGCCTCCAAGACCAAGCTGGGCGCCGGCGGCGGGCGAGCCCACCGAACCGCGACCCACCGGGGCCAGCCCGATCATCGCGGCGACGGCAAGCGTCGCGAACGCGCCCCAGAGAACGGGAATCAGTTTGTTCGTGAAATGGCCCGGTCGGGTCGTTTGGTATTTGATCACATGCTCCTCCGCGTCAGCCGGGCATCGACGCGGGGATCACCAGACGTTTGGGGCTCGAGCAGAGAACCTGAATAGGTGGGTCGGCTCTTACAGGTGAGAACGAACAGGGGGGTGAATTCTCGCTTTTCGGAATTTCACATGCCGAGGGGGCGTAAAAGTAGGCCTTTCAAGTCCGTTACCGGGCTCCCTGAAGGTGGGGGATTGGCACAACGATTGCATACCTCTCTGTCGAGATCGTACGTTGGCGAATCAGAGAGACTCGTTCAACGACCAACACCATCCCGGCACCTTGTGAGAGGAGTTGCCATGAAGACCAAGATGATGACTGGATTCGCACTGATTGCCGGTATGGCGGCCGCCGCCTCCGGGCAGATCGTCGGCTCGGGCCACGACTTCTCGTCGTACGCCTGGTCGGACGGTGAGATCTGCAAGCCCTGCCATACGCCGCACTTCGCGATGGCCGGCCTGCCCCGCCTCTGGAACCACGAACTGACCGTGGCCAACTACACCATGCACGAGGGCGCCGGCACCGCGGCCGACGACTTCGACATCGTCAGCCGCCTCTGCCTCTCGTGCCATGACGGCACGGTGGCCCTCGACAGCTTCGGCGGCGAGACCGGCGGCAGCTTCATCCCGGCCGGCGCCAACCTCGGCACCGACTTCACCAACGACCACCCGGTCGGCTCCGATGCCCAGTACCCGCCTGACCCGCAGCCCAGCTGGTGGGCCGGCGCCTTCCATGAGACGCCCGCCAATGTCAGGACGGATACCTGGACTGACGGCAGCGGCGTCGACCACCAGGTGGTCGGGTGCGCGACCTGCCACAACCCGCACAACCGCGGCAACCACGACCCGATGCTCGTGATCTCCAACTCCGCGAGTGCGCTCTGCCTCGACTGCCACATCAAGTAAGGCACGACGAGTCAGCCGATCTACTGCCGCCCGGCCCCGGTGAGTACGCTCGCCGAGGCCGGGCGGCGTTTCTTTGCGCTGACCCAACAGGCACCCCTCCCCAGTGGCCGAATAATGGATGAAACGGAGCAGAAAATAGCGAATCACACGACTTCCGGATGTTGATATCGATATCATTCTCCCGCACGCTGGAAATGGAGCGATGCTATGAACAGAAATAGAACTCAGTGGATGATCGTTGCCGCGCTTGGGGCTGTCCTGCTCGCCGGGTGCTCGACGCCGTCCGGCGGCGCGGCGAGGCCGCAGGCGACGGGCACCTACACGTTCTGGCCGCTGGCCCCCGATGAGCCCCGCATCCAGTTCGTCAAGTCGTTCCGCTCTGGATTCGACATCACGACCCAGCGCCAGAGCGGGCTCGAGAACATGATCTTCGGCGAAGAGCGCGACGACATCTCGTCGATCGAGAAGCCCTACGGCGTCGCGATGCGAAAAGGGTGCCTCTACGTGTGCGACATCCGCCGCCCGTCGCTGACGGCGCTGGACATCAAGAAGGAACAGGTCCGACTGCTCGGCACACAGGGCGCAAACCGGCTTGCGCACCCCGTCGACGTCGACATCGCCGACGACGGCATGATCTACGTCGCCGACAACGAGAGAAACGCCGTCGTCGTCTTCGGCGCCGACGAGCGCTACCAGACCGCATTCGGCGTCAAGGACTGGAAGCCCGTCGCGGTCGCGATCCACGGAGATCGGCTCTACGTGTGCGACCTCGGGCATCAGCAGATCGTCATCATGGACAGGCGCACGGGCGAGGCGATCAGCACCTTCGGCAAGGCGGGCGATGCCGACGGCGAGTTCCGCGTTCCGCTCTCTCTGGACACCGACAAGGACGGGTTCGTCTATGTCTGCGACATGATGCGTTGCCGCGTGCAGAAGTTCACGCCGGATGGGGCCTACCTCTCAGGCGTCGGTGAGCTGGGCGACTACGCGGGCTCGTTCGCCAGGCCGAAGCAGATCGCCGTCGACGGCGACGGCATTCTCTACGTCGTCGACGCGGCGTTCCAGAACGTCCAGATGTTCAACGACGAGTTCGGCCTGCTCATGTCGTTCGGGTCGGCTGGGAACTACGGCGGTGCGATGAACCTCCCCGCGGGTCTTTGCGTGAGCGATGACAGCGTCGACGCGTTCCGCGACCTCATCCACCCGGGGTTCGATGCCTACCGCATCATCGCGGTGACCAACCAGTTCGGCGAGCAGAAGGTCTCGGTGTACGCTCTGGGCCGAAGGAAGGACGGTTGGAGCATCGCCGACCTGCACAAGAGCTCCAACGCCAAGGCGGGTGTGGGCGAGAACGCGAGGATGGGCGACCTGCAGTCGATCGACCAGAGCCAGCCCCTCCCCGAACCGCCGGCGCCCGGCAACGACAACGGGGAGGGCGGCGTTGAATGAACGCCCCGCGAGGCCTTCGTCGCCCCGGGGGCGACTCTGGTGCGGGGTATCCTGCATCGCGGTTCTCGCGCTGCCCCTCGTCTGGGCCGGGTGTTCGATCAAGAAGCACTACGAGTTGTTGAGCTTCTTCTTCGACGGCGTGCCCAACCCCAACGCCATGCCGATCGCGGCGGCAGCGGGCGACCCCCGCACGATGCGCCAGAGCCCGACCTACTCGGCGCACAGGCCCTACCTCGACGGCCAATGCGCGGAGTGCCACGGGCGGGGGTTCTCGACCACGTCGGTAGAGCCGACGGTCTGCCTCAAGTGCCACCAGAGCGTGCAGCGCGAGCACCGGTTCATGCACGGGCCCGTCGCGTTCGGGGCGTGCCTGCTCTGCCACGTGCCGCACGAATCGGCGTACGCGTCGTTGTTCAAGGGCGACTCGCGACAGGTATGCATGCAGTGCCACGACAAGACCATGCTCAGCGGCGCCGACGTGCCCGAGCACCTGGATGACACGACGGCGTGCCTCACGTGCCACTACGGTCACGGGGCCGAGGTGAGGTACATGCTCCGTGACCGGGAAGCGACGCCGCAGAACCCGCCCCGCGACGGGGCCGAGCCTGGTCGGGGAGGATGAGACGAGTTGTCGCGCCGCTCGCGTCATCCCGGTCTGGTCGCCGTGCCGCTGCTCCTGTCGGTGTCGGGGCGGGCTTTGGCGCAGCCCACGGGCGGGGACGAGGGTCCCGTGGTTGTGGGTGGCGGAGAGCCGAACAAGCTCAGGGCGTTCGAGCTTGATCATTTCGATGCGTCGCTCGATTTCTACGCGCGCTATCTCCGCTCGCACCAGAGCTCGCCCACGGCCGGCGACCTGACCGACACCGAGACGCTCTTCCGCGAATCGCTCGGCGTCTCGTCGCGGTTCTTCCTGGGTCACGAGAATCTGGCCGACGTG
This sequence comes from Phycisphaeraceae bacterium, assembly GCA_023898685.1. Taxonomy (GTDB): domain Bacteria; phylum Planctomycetota; class Phycisphaerae; order Phycisphaerales; family UBA1924; genus UBA1926. The sequence continues at coordinate 239,790 of CP060234.1, read as the reverse complement.
CACGCCAACTTCAGCCTCGGGCTCGAAGACAACTTCATCAACAGCGACACCCAGGGGCTCGACAACGCGCACGAGGACGGGCTGTTCACACTCTTCGACGTGAACGCCCTGATTCTCGGCGAGGGCCCCGCTCCGTTGACCATCTTCGCGAGACGCAACGAATCGTTGCTCGATCGCGCCTTCGCCGGCTCGATCACCAGCACCAACACCGAGTTCGGCGCCTCGGTGCGGCTGTTCACCGAGGTCGTCCCGACGACCATCACCCTCAGCCGGCGCATCGTCGAGCAGAACGACCAGTTCGCTATCGCCGACGAGAAGCAGACGCAGGACACCGCGCAGATCCAGAGCACGTGGGATCCCGGCAACGGCCATCGCCTCAGCTTCGACTACGTCCTCGATCTCGTCGATGAGCAGCGGATCCGGTCGAGAGACGTCAACTTCACGCGGCACGACGCCCTACTCGTCCACACCTATACGTTCGGCGCCGAGGAGCAGCACGACATCCGCTCCCAGCTCAGGCTGTTCGACCAGACGGGCGACTACCAGCAGCAGCGGATCCGGCTGTTCGAGACGCTGACGCTCCGGCACTCCGACACGCTGGAGACCCGCTACGACGTGACGCTCGAGAATCGCAAGACGCTGGCTCAGTCGCAGAAGTATGCGAGCGGGATCTTCACGCTGCGGCACGAGCTGTTCGACAGCCTCGTGACGACCTTCAACACCGGCGCCAACTACACCGCCCTGCCAGACGACGACTACGACAGCACAGAGCTGTTCACGGGCGTCGACTTCGACTACACCAAGCGTGTGCCCCTGGGCCGCCTCGACATCTCGCTCGCGCTCAACGCCGACTACCAGGACGACAGCACACGGGGACACTTCCTCAGCTTCTTCGACGTTCCGCGCGTCTTCCCCGACGCCTCGCCCGTGCTGCTCACGGGGCAGAACATCGTCCCCGGGAGCATCGTCATCACCGATCCTTCGGGCCTGAACACGCTGGTCGAGGGCCTGGACTACCGCCAGCTCAACTTCTCCGATCGGATCGAACTCCGCCGGCTCGTCGGCGGCGCGATCGCGCCGGGCGATTCCGTGCTCGTCGACTACGACCTGGGCCCGTCGCCGGCCGCGACGATCCAGACGTTCTCCGGGTCGATCGCGGGCCGCTACACCATCTACGAGGGCGTGGCCGCCGGCCTGTCGCCCTACGCGATGTTCTATGACATCTCGCAGAGCATCGACACGACCGACCCCGACCGCATCCCGTTCGATTCACGTGTTATCCGCGTCGGCGCCGACTATCGCGTCGGCCTGTTTACGTTCAACGCCGAATACGAGAACCACGACAGCTCGATCTCTCCGTTCGACGCGATCCGCGCCAATGCCAGATACGACCGGCTGCTCGGGCTCAATTCGTTCCTGCGCATCGACCTCTCGCACGACACCATCGATTTCGGCAGCGGCGGAAGCCGCAACGACCTTGACCGGATTCTGGCCGAGTGGGCCTACGCGTTCAACAACGGCATCCAGATCAGGCTCAGAGGCATCTACCGGAACGAGCGAGACAGCATCGCCGGCAGCTCCCAGGGCTTCGAGCAGAGCCTGGAGTTGGGGTGGCAACTCCGGCAGACCTCGATCGCCGTCTCCCTGCGGAACGCCATCCTGGAGGGCAACGATGTCAAATCCGACTCGCAATACGCCGTCTTCACGCTGCGGCGGCAATTCTGAGCCGGTCGGGCGTTCAACGGTCGTCGTTGGCGTGCTCGTCGCTCTCGTCGCCCTGCTGGGCGCCGGTTGCTCGTCGCCGCCGGCCGTGCGGTTCGAGTCGACCCGCGATGAGCTCCGCTGGCCCGCGCCGCCCGATCCCGCGCGCATCCAGTATGCCGGCTCGCTTGTCAGCGCCGCGGACCCACGCACGGGGCTCGCGCCGGGCGACGGCGTCTTCGATGCGCTGCTCGGCAAGAAGGAATCAGCCGGCATGGTCAACCCCATGGCGGTCTGCACCGACGGCCCGCGTCTGATGGTCGCCGACTCGGGGATCCCCGGGGTGCATGTCTTCAATACCAAGAACGGACACTACGAGTTCTGGACTCCGCCCGCCAAGGCCGCGCAGTTCAGCGCTCCCATCTCGCTGGCACGCACGCCCGACGGGCGGCTGCTCGTTTCTGACTCGGCCGAGGGATGTCTTTTCGTGTTTGACGCGGCCGGGAAGTACTTGGGCACGATCGGCGACGGGCTGCTCCAGAGGCCGGTCGGTGTCTGTGTCGACGCCCGCAACGGACGGATTCTCGTCGCCGACGCCGGGGCCCACCTCGTGTTCGTCTTTGCGCCCGACGGCGAAGAGATCACCAGGATCGGCGGCAGGGGCATCGCACCGGGTCAATTTAATTACCCGACCTATACAGCCGTGGACGCGCAGGGTCGGCTCTACGTAGCCGACTCGCTCAACTTCCGGGTGCAGGTCTTTACCGAGAACCTTGAGTATCTCATGAGCATCGGCAGCAAGGGCGATATGCCGGGCTACTTCGCTCAACCCAAGGGGCTCGCCGTCGACGACGCGGGACGCCTGTACGTCGCCGATGCCAATTTCGAGGCGATCCAGATCTTCGACCCGGAGGGCCGGCTCCTCATGGCTTTCGGACGCGAGGGCCGGGCGCCCGGCGAGTTCTGGCTTCCCACGGGTGTCTACATCGATGAAAAGGGGAGCATCTGGATCGCCGATTCATACAATCGACGCGTCCAGAAGTTCGAGTACATCGGCCCGGACAACGGCGACGCCGGGAAGACCGGGACGGGAGCGGGATCATGAAACGCGGCCACGCCGGCTCATCCTTCCTCGCCGCCACGCTTCTGCTCGGGGGCGCCGCGCCGGCCCAGCAGCTCAGCGTCGTCGACAGCCCCCACAACCTCTCGGCCTCGGGCCCGGGTTCCATCCGTGCGTCCTCAGAGCAGCAGGTTTGCATCTTCTGCCACGCGCCGCACAACACCTCGCCGATCCGACCGCTCTGGAACCGGACGATGCCCGTCGATGCCTACTCGATCTACACCAGCCGCTCGCTCGACGCCGAGCCCGGGCAGCCCACGGGCATGTCGAAGATGTGCCTCTCGTGCCACGACGGAACGATCGCGATCGGTGCGGTCTTCTCGCGACAGAATCCGATCCCGATGTCCGGCGGCGTCAGCACCATGCCCATGGGCCCCGGGCTCCTTGGCACCGACCTGCGCGACGACCACCCGATCTCGTTTGTCTATGACTCGAGCCTCGCCGCCGCCGACCCCAAGCTCCGCAATCCGGCCACCCTTCCGCACGAGATCCAACTCGACTCCAACGGCGAGATGCAGTGCACCACCTGCCACGACGCCCACAACAACGCGTTCGGCAGCTTTCTCGTGATGGACAATATCGGTTCAGCCCTCTGCGTCGAGTGCCACCAGATGGGCGCCACCAACGTCCAGGCCCACCAGGACTGCGCTTCATGCCACGTCTCGCATGGCTCGCCCAGCGGGCCCTATCTGCTCGACCGGCAGACCATCGGCGAAACGTGCCTCAACTGCCATGACGGCTCGCACCCCCAGGCCCCGAACGTCGCGTCGCAGTTCTCGCTTCCCTCCAATCACGAAACGTTCAGCGAGGTCGACCCGGCTCCGCCCGCGAGCCAGCACGCGTCGTGCGCCGACTGCCACGAGCCGCACACCATGACGCGCATGCACACGCAGGCCCCGCTGACGCCCGGCAATTTCGGGCAGATCGACGGCGTCGGCGCCTCAGGCACGCCCCTCCTCGTCGCCGAGAACGAGTACGAGGTCTGCTTCAAGTGCCACGCCGACACCAACGCCGTGATGCCAATCGTCACTCGCCTCGCGCAGCAGAACAACACCCGCCTCGAGTTCGACCCCAGCGCGATCTCGTTCCATCCCATCGAGACGCCGGGACGCAACGCCGACGTTCCCAGTCTCAAGCCCAACTGGAGCACGCAGGACCTCGTCCGGTGCTCCGATTGCCACGCCGTCAACGGCTCGAACCCGGGCAACGGGGCGGCAGGCCCCGTGCACGGGTCGGTCTATGGCCCGCTGCTGGCCGACAGCTACTCGACATTCGACTACACGAGCGAGAGCCCGCAGGCCTACGCCCTCTGCTACAGCTGCCACGACCGCAACAGCATCCTGTCCAACCGGTCCTTTAGCGAGCACCGCAAGCACATCGTCGAAGAGCGCACATCCTGCGCGACATGCCACGATGCCCACGGCATCTCTTCGCTTCAGGGGTCGTCGACCGGCAACTCCCACCTCATCAACTTCGATACGTCGGTTGTGCTTCCGAATTCGCAGGGCCGCCTCGAGTTCCGGGACACCGGGATCTTCAGCGGCACGTGCAACCTCCGCTGCCACGGCGAGAATCACCGCGGGGAATCATATCCCTAATTGATATAGTACTATTAACGAACAAATATCTCTTTGGCGTGGCCTTTGGTCACGGCGGCCTATTCTGGAATGAAAAAGTCCGGATTACACCCAAAGTGGTCGCAGGGGCTTGATATACAGGACATATGGACTATCATATGATGAATTATCAGCGCGCCAGTCGTGGAAGGCACGCCGATCGTGACGAGAGAGCAGTCCGGGGGGACTCATGATTCACACAACGAGTTCAGTCCTATCGCGATCAACTCGATCCGCTGGCACGATGACCGTTCCCTTGTCAATCATCTGCCTCCCCGCGCTGGCGTTGGCGGGTCCTTCGGGGACGTCGGCGCGGTGGTCGGGCGGGGTGGCCCACGCGGTGCGGCCCGAGTTGCACTCGGCGGTGTTCGTGCAGCCGACGAAGGACACGTCGACCTACTCCAACATCGGCGCCTCGGGCAACACGCGGCCCTACGTCTGGATGAGCACCTTCCCCGATGAGGGCCGCCAGTCCAACCTCGTCGCGATGTTCAACACCGGTGCGGCGGGCGTGCCCACCGGGCCCGACGCGGCGCGGATCAGGATCATCCGCATGGTCTTCACCGCGTGCACCTACCCGGCCGGGCCGCGGGCGATCTATGACCCGAGCCCGGACCCCTGGCAGAACACGCTGTGGGCGGGGGGCGACATCATCGTCTACGACGTGTGGGGCGGCTCGACGCCGGTGGGCTCGGAGTACGTCCCCGCCGAGCCCCGCTACGTGAGCCTCGGGCCGGCCGAGGACGGCAACAAGCCGGTCGAGCTGTTCGGCGTCAAGTACAACAACGGGTGGTCGGCGGCGAGTTGGGTCGAGACGGGCACGGGCACGCCGGCCTACACCGACGGCGTCTACAACGCCGAGCCGATCGACTTCGACGACAACGGCGTCGAGCGGAGCGTGCTGTTCTCGCCGGGCGAGTCGGCGGTGGAGTTCGTCTTCGGGCTCTACGTCGGCGACGACGGGCAGACGTACGACACGTACTACCCGACCGGCAACTTCCTGCCCGACCCGGTCGACGGGTTCGATCCCAACGTGTTCGCGCTGGGCAAGTCCTACTTCATCCCCGACGGCACGCCGGGGCACAGCGTGGGCGGGCAGGGGCAGGACCCGATCTCGCTGGGCGACGAGATCCCGCCGGCCCACCGGCTGCGGTTCGACGTGCGGGTCGATGACCCGGCGATCCAGCGGTACCTGCGTTCGGGCCTCGAGGCGGGCTGGATCTCGCTGATGGCCTCGCAGCTCGCCTACGCCGACATCGGGCTCAACGGGTCGTACTCGTACTGGCTGACCAAGGAGGGCTCGGCGACGCTGCCGCCCGTCTTCGACCTCGACCCGTGCACGCTCGAGTTCGACTACCTCACGCTGCCGCCGGGCGACTTCAACGGCGACGGGCTGGTGGACCGGGGCGACTTCGGGCCGGCGTTGATGGCCCTGACCGATCCCGCGGGCTTCGAGCGGGCCTTCGGGCTGCTCGACGCCGCGGCGTTGACCGACATGGACTCCGACGGAGACACCGACCTGGCCGACGTGACCGCGATCGCGCGGCTGCTGGCCGGTCTCTAGAGCACGAACCGGGGGAAGATCAGATGGAGCGGACGATGAACAGACAGGCTTGGACCCGTCGGCCCGCGCGGGCCTTCACGCTCATCGAGCTGCTGGTGGTCATCGCGATCATCGCGTTGCTCATCGGCATCCTGCTGCCCGCGTTGGGCAAGGCGCGCGAGACGGCGCGGATGTCGCTCGAGCTCGCCGCGGCCCGCCAGCTCATGATGGGCTACTCCGCCTACTCGTTCGACCACAACGGCGAGCTGCTGCCCGCCTACTCGGCGACCACGGCCGTGCACGCGAGCCTGTTCCCCTACTGGACCCAGGACGTCTTCAACGACCTGGGCACCAAGATCTGGGACGCGAGCACCCACAGCCACCCCTCGGGCTGGGGCAACTCGCCCGCGGCCTCGGGCTATCCGTGGCGGCTGGCGCCCTACTTCGACTACCAGGTCGAGGGCGCGATCCTCGTCAACGAGCAGGCCCGCATCCTCCACGAGTTCGACCGCAACCACATGGACGAGCTCGTCTACACCTACAACACCAACCTCGTGCCCAGCCTCGGCATGAACGCCTGCATCGGCGGCATCCCCGGGTTCGACTTCGGCCGGCCCGGCGACTCCTTCGGCGGCATGATCCCCGCCGGCTTCGGCGTCAAGAAGGTCGAACGCGAGGACCACGTGGTCGGCGCCTCCGAGTTCATGGTCTTCTGCTCGGCCCGCAACGGGCTGTATGAAGCCGACAGCGCCGCCACCTCGACCACCGGCTTCATCCTCCCCGACGGCTACTACGCGGTGACGCCGAGCAACACGCCCTACGACCCCAACGACCCCAACTCGCTGGGCCGGATCCATCTGCGCTGGTCGAACAAGGCCGTCGTCGCCACCCTCGACGGCTCGGCCGGCACCAAGGGCGAGAAGGACCTCAGCCTCACCAGCCAGATGGACGAGCAGACCCTCCAGCACAACCGACACCTCTGGGGAAACTGGGCCGGACAGATGGAGTTCAGCTTCCCGTAAAGCAGAACAGCAACGCGGAAAACCAGCAATGCACCAGATCGGTACCGGCATCAGAACCGGAGACCGATTCGCTGTCGTGCTGGATCGCTGATTCGCCGTCCCCGGCTCACCCGCCGCTGGGCGCGGGTTCGTCCGTGGGATCGGTCGCAGCGGGTGGCGGCGCAGGCGTCTCTTCCTGGTCCGACCCTTCGATCCCGATCGTGGCGTTGACCCGGTCATAGGTCGCGGGGCGGTGGCAGCCCGGGTTGCACGACCCGCCCGTATCGGTCCGCTTGAAGTTCAGCGGGAGCTCCCACTTGCCATACGGCACCTTCTCGACGATGTGCAGCTCGTTTACGCTCGCGTGCGTCGCGTGGCACGACCGGCACGATCGCCCCTGCTTGTCCTGGTTCACGTGCGCGTAGTGCAGGTTCAGGCCGCCGTTGCGGAAGTTGGTCTCGGCCGTCGTCTCGCGGTTGAGCACGAGTTCCTGGGCGTGGCACTTGAAGCACAGCGCGTAGTACTCAAGGCTGAACGGCTCGTAGAAGTTGGGTGTGTACTCGGCCGCGAGAAGGCGCGAATGGTCCGAGCCGTGAAGCTCGTGGCAACCCGTGCACAGCCCCTGGCGCACCGGGCCGTGCAGAAACTCGCCCTTCTTGGCGATGTCCGCGACGCTCCCCACCACCTTTCCGTCGTCGAGCGTGATCGGCTTGTCGTGGCAGACCAGGCACGCCCCGACTGGGTCGGACTTGAGCATGCCCTCGTGGTTGCTCGCGTGCGGCTGGTGGCAGTTCAGGCAGGCCTTGCCCTCGAGCACGGCGTCGTGCTTGAACTTGGCCGCTCGTGCGATCTGCGGGGGGCCCGGGTGGCAGGATTCGCACAGCGCTTCGGGGGGCGAGGTAAGGTGGGCCAGGTTGTCCGACGCGTGGGCCGCGTGGCAGTTCAGGCAGTTCTCCGTCGCCGGCTTGTGCGGCAACTCCGCCGTCGCGAGCAGCTGCTTGGTGTCCTGATGGCACGTCAGGCACAGGTCGTTGCCCGTGCGGCTGAGCAGCTTTTCGTGCTCGGCTCCGTGCGCCCCGTGGCAGCCCAGGCAGTCGCCCGCGGCGGCCGGCGTGTGAACGTGTGTGCCCTGGATCGCACCCTCGTGGCACAGGGCGCAGAGCTGGGCCGTCGTCGCCGCTTTGAGCATGTTCCGGCTTGTCGAGCCGTGCGGGTCGTGGCAGCCCGTGCAGCGGCCCTCATCGAACGGCTTGTGGCCCACCAGGCTGAGCTGCGTGTCGGCGCCCAGGTGGCAGAAGGTGCAGAGTTCGGCCCCCTGGCGTTTGACGACGAACGTGTGCTGCGCGGGGTCGTCATACTCGTGGCAGGCGTCGCAGGCCCCGATCGCCGTTGGCCCGTGCATGATCGGATGATCCACGATCGGCGCGTGGCAGCCCGACGTCGTGCAGTCACGCACGCGCGTCGTGGGGATGTCCTGCGCGGCCACCACCCCGCCGGCGAGCAGCACGACCATGATGGAGGAAATCCCGGTCAATCCGGTGCTCCCTTGGACGCCGGCGGCGGCGTCGACGACGTGTCGGTGGATGGCTCGTCAGAGGCCGCGGGCAGCGCCGCGAGTGCCTTCTTGAGAAGCTCCTGGGTGTAGCCGGGATTGTGCACGCCCCAGCTCCCATCGAGCCGGACGAGTTCGAGCAGCGCCCTGGCGTCGGCTATTCCGGCGGCCTGATCGGTGTTCGCGCCGTCGCTCGCGAGTTGCTCCATCCGGCGGGTCGCCTCATCGAATAGCTTGTGCGTGGCGTCCTGCCAGAGCGGGATCATCTTCTCGCCCATGCCAGGCTTGTGGCACCGGTCGCACGACGCCGCCGACGCCGTGCGGATCTGGGCGGGGTTCATCGGGTTGTCCGTCGCGGCCTTTGGGTCGACGTGGCAGCCCGTGCAATCAACGTGGGCCAGGAACATCGGGTTGATCGCCTGGCCACCGGGCTGCGGGATTCCGTGCGCCGCCTCGGCGGGCGGGATGGCCGCGAGCAGGTAGGCGTCGCGCTGCGCCGAGTGCTGATTGATGTGGCAGCGCTGGCAGTCGAACTGCTCGAGCGACATCGCCTGGGCCGTCAGCCCGTGCTGCACCATGCCGTGGCAGTTGAAGCACTCGATCTTGTGCTCGCCGTTCAGGTGCGCCTGGTGCATCTCCCTGGGCGGCAGGGCGCGCTCGACCCCGAAGGTGTGGCACTCGACACAGCGTCCGTCCTCGATCGGCGGGGGCTGCGCGGTGGCGCTGCGGTGGCACGACTCACAAGACGCCCCGTACTCGAGGAAGGCCTTGTGATCGACTTTCAGCCCCTGGTATTCGAAAACCTCCTCGGGCGCGTCGTGGCAGGTGATGCACGTGCTCGGCGGGCGGGCCTCCACATCGCTGCCCGGCTCCGGTGTGGGCTCGTAGCCGGTGCGGATCGCGAGCCGAAGCTCCATCTGCGAAGACACCGTGCGCCGTGTGTTCGCCGGATCGTCTTCGAGCAGGTGGCAGTTGATGCACACGCTCGTGTTGACCTCGAAGTGCTTGTCGCCCATCACGTGCGAGTGGCACGTGCCGCACTGGATCTCCACGCCGAGGTGCACCCGTCCGATGTGCTTGTCGTGGCGGAACTTGAACACGCCGTTGTCGATCTTCATGCCCTCGAGCGTCTCGATCGAGTGGCATCCCGACCGCGTGCACGACAGCGCCGTGACCGACGCCGACGGCTTGAAGCTCGTGCGATGGAGCACGTCGTCGACGACCTGCCCCAGCCCATTCAGCTTCGCCCGGGCGTAGCTGTTTGCGCCGGGCGGGATGTGGCATTTCACGCACGAGACGTCCGCGTGCGCGCTGTCCTTCCAGCTCGCGTAGTACGGCTTCATGATGTGGCAGGTGCCGCAGAACGGCGGCTGGCTCGTGATCTCAACGCTCACAAGGCTGCCGACCACGAAGACAACGAATGCGACGAGCGCCAGCCCCCGCCACTTGCGCTTCTTGGCCCACAGCCATCCCCAGATACGCTTCATCGCGCTCCCTTGTCATTCGTGCTGGAATCGGACCCCCGGGGTCGTCTATAGCCTATTGGTCCTGCCTGCCGCCGGCAACGCTTTCCGTATATATTTATCAACTTATCCACCCACATGGCGAACGTTCGCCCTGCCGGGGGCGAAAAATGTGTTCTGAAGGCAATGGCCTTGGCCCGGTGGCCTGCGCCGGTCTATGACCCCGGGGGTCGGGCCCGGATTCGGCCCGAAAGGAGATGCACCCATGTTCCACGCTCTGTCCGCCATCCTGATCTCGCTCTGCCTGGCTCAGGGGACCAGCCCGTCGCAGCTTCCGCAGAACCACCCCCAGGCCCCGACGCTGCCCGGCGGCCACCCGGAAACCACCCACCTCGAGAATGACCCGGATCTCAAGGAGCCGCCGCCGGCCAACCCGAAGGACGTGGACTCGATCGACGCCATCGTCGGGGCCTACTACGCCTCGCTCTCCGGTCCCAAGGGACAGGAGCGAAACTGGGATCGTCTGCGATCGCTCTTCCAGCCCATGGCGAGGCTGATCGCGGCCCGGCCCGTTCGCGGGACCAACAGCGGCATCTGGGTGATGGAGATGGAGGAGTACATCGCGTTCAACAAGACCTACATGGAGCGGGGGGGCTACTTCGAGAAAGAGATCCACCGCGAGGTCCAGCAGTTCGGCAACATCGCCCAGGTGTGGAGCACCTACGAATCCCGCCAGTTCGAGGAGGCCCCGGAGCCCTATTCACGCGGCATCTACAGCGTCCAGCTCCTCAAGGACGGCGACCGCTGGTGGATCGTGAACATGTACTGGGACTACGAGCGGGCCGACGCCCCCATCCCGGCCGAGTACCTGCCCTGAAGCGGAGGCCGGCATGGGCCAGTCCATCCTGCTCGTCGAGGACGAGAACCTGCTCCGTGAGTCGCTCGCCGAGCTGCTCACCGAGGAGGGCTACGACGTCGCGCAGGCCGCGAACGGGCGCGAGGGGCACGACCTTCTGCTCGAGCGTGGCTTCGACCTCGTGCTCAGCGACATCCGCATGCCCGAGATGGACGGCGCCGAGCTGCTCCGCCGCGCCAAACGCATCGCGCCGCAGACCCCGGTGATCATCGTCACGGCCTTCGGCACCGTGGAGAGCGCGGTCGCGGCGATGCGGGAGGGCGCCGCCGACTATCTGCTCAAGCCGGTGCAGTTCGAGGACGTGCTCATCCGCGTCCGGCGCGCGCTCGAGGTCGGGTCGATGCGCCGCGACCACCAGGCGCAGACGGAGCAGCTTGCCGAGCCGAGCACGTTCCACAACCTCATCGGCGACTCGCAGGCGATGACAGGCCTTTTTGACAAGGTCCGCAAGCTCTCGGCGGTCCGGTCCAGCGTGCTCATCTTCGGCGAATCGGGCACGGGCAAGGAGCTCTTCGCCCGTGCGATCCACTACAACGGGGTCACCCGCAACAAGCCCTTCGTCGCGGTCAACTGCGGGGCGATCCCCGAGAGCCTGATCGAGTCCGAGTTGTTCGGCCACCGAAAGGGCGCCTTCACCGGGGCGGTGCGCGACCGCCAGGGCTACTTCGAGGCGGCGGACGGGGGCACCCTCTTTCTCGACGAGATCTCGACCCTGCCGCTTTCGGTGCAGAGCTCGCTGCTCCGCGTGCTCGAGGAGCGGGTTGTCGTGCCCGTTGGCGACACCAAGCCCAGGCCGGTCGACGTGCGCATCATCGCCGCGACCAACCAGGACCTCGCCGAGCTCGGCCAGGCCGGCCGATTCCGAGAAGACCTGATGTACCGCCTCGACGTGGTGAGGCTGGCCCTGCCCCCGCTCCGCGAGCGGCGGGAGGACATCCCCCTGCTCATCCACCACTTCCTGGAGCGGTTCGCCGCGCAGATGGGCAAGCGGCCGATCGGTGTGACCGACGAGGCGATGCGGGCCATGCTCGGCCACGAGTGGCGGGGCAACGTCCGCGAACTGGAGAATGTCATCGAGCGCGCCGTGATCTTCGCCGACGACCGCGACGTGGACGCAGGAGACCTCCCGTTCGCCGCGGCCGCGCCGGAGCCTGACGACCACGCGGTGGACGACCTCAAGCAGGCGATGAGCCGATTCGAGCGGCGGCACATCATCCAGGCCCTCCGCCGGCACCGCTACGACAAGGCCGAGACGGCCGCCCAGCTGGGCATCGGGGTCTCCAGCCTCTACCGCAAGCTGGACGACCTCGACATCCCGAAGAACCTTGAGCAGGAAGACGAGACAGCCGATAAGCCGGTTTGACGGCCCGGGAGGGGCGATGCTCAGGCGGCAGCTTCTGGTCAGACTCGGCGCGCTCGTGATGGTGTACATCCTCGGCGCGGTCGTCGCGATCGTCCTGCTCCAGGGCGTGCTGCAAGACCTGAACCACGCCGGCGCCGAGTCGGTCGCCTCCGCCGACGCGATCGACGCGCTCGAGAGCGCCGTCGTCGCGTCCCGAGATGCGCTCAGGGACGACGCGCCCTCGGGGGACGCCTATCGGGCGGGCATCCTGGCCGCCGGGGCCCGCGTGCGGGCCGCGTTCGAGCAGGTCGCGGTTCACGCGATCGCGACCGGGACCGGGACCGAGTGCTTCACCCGCATCCGATCGATGCTGCCCGGAATCGCCCCGCGTGAGGAGTGGCTCGACGAGCAGGGCATCGCCTCATGGCGCGAGCACGCCCCCGCCTTTGCCGACGACCTCATGAACGAGATCAGCCACCTGCGTCAGCTCAACAGGGGCGACTCGACCGTCCACCAGCTCGACATCACCCGCCGGCTCCGGAACCTGATCGTCGGGCTGACCATCGCCGCGCTCGTCGCTCTGAACGTGACGATCCTGTTGTTTCTGCACACGGGCGAGATCATCGTTCGCCCCGTCGAGGCCCTCGTCGCGCACAGCCGCGAGCTCGCCCGCGAGCGGTTCGATTCCCGCGTCGAGACCCGGGGCGCCGCCGAGTTCGGCGAGCTCGCCGCTTCCTACAACCAGCTCGCCGAGCAGCTCAGGCTGAACGAGGCGAGGAAGATGGAGACGCTCAAGCAGCTCGGTGTCAGCCTGAACCACGAGCTCAACAACGTCATCAACATCATCGAGCTTCAGCTCGCCTACCTCGACCGGCAGGCCCGCGGCGACGAGGCGACCAAGGCCAAGCTCGAGCAGATCCACGAGAACCTGCACCGCATCACCAAGACCGTCGCCGCCCTGAAGGATGTGCGCCGGGCCGTCGTGACCGAATACGCCGACGGCCTGCTGATGCTCGACCTGCCCAGGTGCACGGAGCCCGAGGAGCCGGCCGCCGACGAAGCCGCCGCGGGCAGTGGGGGGCAAACCCCATGATCGACGAGCATGGCACCCTGCTGGGCCCTCTGCTGCATCGGCAGTTGCTGTGGGTCATCTCGCTGCGGTGGTTCGCCGGCGCCGCGATTGTGCTCTTCGACCTTGTGCAGTGGGCGGCCGGCCCGTTCTTCGCTCCCGCGGGACTGATGGCGGCGATCGGCGGGTCCCTGCTCGCGTTCAACGCCGGTCTCGCCATCGCCACCCGGCGGGTCGACCGCCGATTGCCCCCGCGGCCCTGGCTCACCACCGCCGCCTGGGCCCAGCTCGTGGCCGATCTCGTCGCGCTCACCTCGATAGTGCTGCTGACCGGGGGATTGAGCAGCCCGTCGATCGGCTTCTTCATCTTCCCGATGATCTTCGCGAGCCTGTTCCTCTCGCGCGTGCAGGCCTACGGCGCCGCCCTGCTCGCCGTCGCGCTGCTCACCGCTTCGCTCGAACTGAGCGGACGCTGGCCCGCGACCGGGATCCAGCGGATGACCGCCATGGCCTGGATCGCCACGCTGCTCTTCTCCGTTCACCTCGTCAATCGCGTCACGCGGGGCCTGTTCCGCCGCGAGCGCGAACGGCTCCGCCAGGAGCGCCGCCTCCACGAGATGAACGAGCGGCTCGACGCCCAGGAGCAGGCCATGCGTCACCTCGAGAAGCTCGTCACCATCGGGCAGCTCGCCGCGGGCGTGGCACACGAGATCTCCAACCCGCTGGCCAGCATGGACGGGCTGCTCCAGCTCATGCAGCGATCGCCGGACAAGCCGCGCCCGGAGGCCGTCGATCGGCTCCGCGAGCAGGTCGTCCGGATCAGTGCGACCCTCCGGCAGATGACCTCGCTGGGCCGCCCCGACCTGGGCGAGCCCGAGGCCGTCGATCCCAACACGCTCGTCCGCGAGACCGTCGAGATCCTCCGCTACGACCGACGGCTGCGCGAGGTCGACGTCCGCCTCGATCTCCAGGAGGATGCCCGCCCGATCACGGCGAGGCCCAGGGCCCTTCAGCAGGTGCTGATGAATCTCCTCTTCAACGCCGCCGATGCTCTGGCCGACCAGCCCACGCCCACCATCGAGGTCCGCACCAGGCTCAACGGCACGACGTGCCGCATCGACGTCGCCGACAACGGGCACGGCGTCGCCGAGGCCGATCGCGAACGGATCTTCGACTTCTTTGTGACCACCAAGCCCGAGGGCCTCGGCACCGGCCTGGGGCTTCCCATCAGCCGTGACCTTGTCCACGCCCACGGCGGCGAGCTGACCTTCGAGCCCAACCCCGGGGGCGGCACGGTCTTCACAATCAGCCTGCCCGTCGGGAGCGACGCGGAGGCTCGGCCGAGATAGGCCCGGCCTTCACGATGCGGTCCTCTCGCGACGGAGAGGCCGGAATCGCCGCGCGGGTATGCCGGATAGACCCTACTGCACCTTGAGCAAGTGCTCCGCCGCCTCCCGATACCGCAGCATGGCGTCGTGCTCGCGTCCCTGCATCTCGTCGATCCGGCCCAGGTAATACATGGCCCGCGCCGGGTCGGGGTTGAGCACCAGCGATTCGGTCAGCAGCGTCCGCGCCTCGTCGAACTCGCCCAGCTTGAACTTGGCGATGCCCGCGATCTGCTTGGCGCGCCGGTGCTCGGGCTGGTCGGCGAGCACGGCCGCGGCGAGGGTGAGCGCATCACCGGCGTCGTCGCTGTCCAGATCGATCTCGGCGAGGTCCAGACGGATGTTCGGGTCCTCCGGGTCGTACTCGCTCGCTTTGAGCAGCTCGCGCCGGGCGTCCTCGATCATCCCCTTCTCGCGCAGCAGCCGGGCCGCGGCGCGGTGCCGCGAGGCGAGGCTCTTGGGCGAGCCCATCTCGGTGGGCTGTGCGTTCAGCCACTCGGTCAGGCCCTGCTCGTCGATCTCGCCCAGGGCATGGCGGATGTACCCCTCGAGCACACGCGGGTACTCCGGGCTGCGCGTCGAGATCACGTGCTTGAGCTTGCCCTCCTTGTCGGTGATGATCGTCGTCGGGAAGACGATCAGCCCGAGGTCGCCGTACAGCTTCCTGCTCGCGTCGAGCCCCAGGGGAACATCCTCGATCCCCTGCTCGGCACGCAGGCGGTCGAAGTAGGGCTTGTGTACGACGTCGGCCGTCACATGCACCAGCGTCACCGGGTCGTCCTTGAACTTCTTGATCACCTGCGCCGAGTCGGCCGCGGCAAGCTCGCTGCTCTTCTGCTCCGCCGAGAGGTAGACCAGCACCACCACCCGATCCGCGTACGCGGTGTTGTCAATGAACTTCCCGTTCGTCGTCGGCATCCGGAAGGCCGGCACCGCCTCGCCCTCTTTCACGTTTCGCACGTGGTCGGAAGGCCCGCCCAGCGCGACCCCCGAGGCGATCAGCGCCCCGCAGATCAGCCCGGTAATGTGCTTGAGATTCACCATGTGCAGCTCCTTCCACGGCGAGCCGTGATTCGCGTCAGTCCTTGTCCTTGTTCTCGTCCTTGTCCTTGCCGGTCCCGGGTTCGGGGATGAGCCCCTTGCCACGCCACGACTCGTCGCCCTCGGGGATCTCGTTCGTCACGGGCGCCACCCGGTCATACGCGAACGGCTGATGGCAACCGCTCTGGCACGAGCCCCCCGTCGCCGTGCCCGCGTAGCCGATCGGCAGCTCCCACCCCGCCGGGCCGTAGGGGATCGAGTCGCGGATGAAGTGGTCGTTCTTCGACGCGTGCGAGTTGTGGCACACCCGGCACGA
This sequence comes from Phycisphaeraceae bacterium, assembly GCA_023898685.1. Lineage (GTDB taxonomy): Bacteria > Planctomycetota > Phycisphaerae > Phycisphaerales > UBA1924 > UBA1926. The sequence continues at coordinate 223,725 of CP060234.1, read as the reverse complement.
TCGCCCCCGCTCATCCTTGTTGACGTGCACGAAGTGCAGGTTCTGCGCCCCGTTGCGGAACCCGGTCACCACGTCGCTCTCCTCGACGAGCACCAGATCCTGGTCGTGGCACGAGAAGCACAATGCGTACGCGTTCCCGCTGAACGGGTAGTAGAGCGCCGACGGATACTCCCCGGCCAGCAGGCGGTCGCGCCCACCGCCGTGGATGTCGTGGCACGCCGTGCAATTGCCCTGGGCGACGGGGCCGTGCAGCGTTCCGCCCGACTCGATCAGCTGCTTCATGTCGACGAGCTTGGTCCCGTCGGGGGCCTCGATCGGCTTGTCGTGGCACTTCAGGCACAGGTCGACAGGCTCGTTGCGCAGCATGCGCTCGTGGTTGCTCGCGTGCGGCGCGTGGCAGTTCAGGCACGACTGCTCGCTCGTTACCGCCGCGTGCTGGGTCGTCGCGTTGCCGATCATGTCGGCGATGTCGGCGTGGCACCCAAGGCAGAGCGCCTCGGGCTCCTCGGGCAGCATCGCCGCCACGTCCGTCGCGTGCGGGTCGTGACACACGCGGCAGTCACCCTCGACCGGCTCGTGCACCACGTGCATCGAGTCGATCTCCATCCCCGTCGTCACGTGGCATCGCAGGCACAGCTCACGACCCTCGAGCACCAGCAGACCCTTGTGCGGCGCCGAGTGGGGCTGGTGGCACGCCCCGCACGCCCCCGCCGCCACCGGGCCGTGCACGTGCTGGTGCGCCCCCCTCGCGTCGGTGTGGCATTGCGAACATGATTCGGCGTAGCTCCGCCCCCGCAGCAGCGAGCGCTCCCGTCCCCCGTGCGGGTCGTGGCACGACAGGCACGCGCCCTCGGCGAACGGCGCGTGCACCACGTCCCCCGCCGGGATCTCCACGAGATGGCAGAACGTGCAGGTCTTGTCCTGGTCACGTTCGAACGTGAACGCGTGCGTCGACGCATCGGCCAGCGTGTGGCAGCTCTCGCACGCGTCGACGTGCACCGGACCATGCACGAACGGCCCCGCCTTCACCCCCGGGTGGCACTCCGTGGTCACGCACCCCCCACGGGGGATCGCCGTCGTCGGCGCCTCGGCCGTCCCGACCATCGGGTCCGGCGCCGCCTGATCGGCCCCACACGCGAACGACCACCCCAGCACGATCGTCGCGGCTAACCACGCTCGTCGGTTCATTCGCGCCCCCCTGTCCCGCGGACATACGCCATCGGCTCGTGGCACCCGGGCGAGCAGCTCCCGCCCGTCGGCGTCAGGGTGAACCCGAGCGGCGCCTTCCATCCCGACCCCTCATACTCGGCGAAGTCGGCCATCAGCCGGGGCCGGCTTCCCCCGTGCACCACGTGGCACGTCGAGCACGCCCGCCCCCGGCCCTTGTTCACCACGTGCAGGTAGTGCAGGTTCTGCCGGCCGTCGTTGAACGCCGTCACCCCCGTCGAGTCCGGCTCGGTGAGCATCGCCGCGTCGTGGCACGTGAAGCACAGCGCGTAGTGCCTCGCGTCGAACGCGCCGATCATGTCGTCCGGGTCCTCGTTCCTCAGCAATCGGGGGAATGTCGAGCCGTGCACCGCGTGGCACAGGTTGCACCGCCCGCCGTCCACCGGGCCGTGCCGGTTCGTCGCCGTGCGCACGAACGGCGTCATGTCCGGGATGGTCCGCCTATCGACGGCCTCCACGGCCTGGTCGTGGCACGACAGGCACACGCTGACCTGGTCTTCGCGGAGCATCGAGTGCTCGCTCGAAGCGTGGGGCACGTGGCATGTCAGGCACTGGCGGTCGGTCATCGCGCCGCGGTGCGTCACAACCGAGGTCGCGATCGCCTCTCGCACCCGCTCGTGGCACCGCAGGCACTGGTCGGCCGAGTCCTCGTTCAGCAGCCCGGGCCAGTTGCTCGCGTGGGCGCTGTGGCACTGGGCGCACCCCTCGGCGAGTTCGCCGTGTGAAGGCCCGGCGCCGCGCATCAACTCCACCGCCTCGCCGTGGCAGAGCCCGCACAGATTCCCGCCCCCGCCCGCGTGCAGCAGCATCGGGTTGTCCTCGGCGTGCTGGTCGTGGCAGGAGATGCACTCGCCGGCCGCGTAGGGCTGGTGGCGCACCGCGCCCCCCGTCGTCGGGTGGCACTCGCCGCACGTTGCCTCGATCGTGCCACGCGTCAGCAGCCCCGGCGCCGACGACACGTGCGGATCGTGACACGCCAGGCACCCGTCGTCGGCCATCGCCGTGTGCTGGTACTCGTACGTCGCGCCCACCTCGTGGCACTCCGTGCAGTTCTCCTGTGTCCGGCCCGGCACCGGGAAGACGTGCCCACCCGTGTCCGGCTCGTGGCACGCGTCGCACGCGCCCTCGGCCACGGGCCCGTGCACGCCGGGGCCGGGCCGGAACGACGCGTGGCATTCGGAGGTCGCGCAGCCCTGTGCGAAGGTCACCACCGTCGCCGGCCGCGGCGCGGGCTCAACGGGACCCGCGGGCTCCGGGTCCACCACGGGCGCCCGTGGTTTTCTGTGCAGCACCCGCCACGCGCCCCCGGCGCCCGCGACGAGCACAACGCCCGCGACCACCGCGATCAGCACGCGCGGGTGGCGGATCCGGATTGGCTTGCGTTGCTTGCCCATGGCCGGTTACAGCTGGCTGAACCCCCCGATCAGGATGAGCGTCAGGAGCACGACCCCGATCGAGACCAGCCCGATCGCGGTGGCCAGGATCAGCGGCTTGCGCCGGCTGCTCGGCGCGGGCACGCGGTACTCATCCAGCCGGCCGGCCGCGACGAGCCGCTCGTACTCCGCGGGCCGATGGTGCTTGAACTCCTCTTCGGGCATGCTGCCGGTGAAGATCACCTCATCGACCGGGAACACCCCGGGCCGCAGGTGCGCGTTGAAGAAGTGGATCGTGAAGATGAAGCCGATCGCGAGCAGCGCCTCATACCCGTGCACGATCATCGCGACGTTGAACATCCACCCCGGGAACATCCACGACGCGATCTCCGGGAACCAGAGCAGCATCCCCGACCCGCCGATGATCATCGAGCCGCCCACCTCGGCCCAGTAGTCGAACTTCTCCCAGTAGGTCCACCGGTCAAACTTGGGCACCTTCCCGCCCACGAAGAACCACTTGATCATCCCCGCGGCGTCCGTGGCGTCCTTCCACCGCGGCACGAGCGACTCGGGGCCGAAGATCCACTGGTACCACGTCACCTTGCGACGCAGGAACGCCCGGCCCAGCCCGTAGAAGTGCACGGCGAAGTTGCAGATCAGCATGGTGGCGAAGAAGCGGTGCCACGTCCCGGCGACGTGCACGCCGCCGAACATGCCCATCATCACATTGGCCCAGTTCTCGTGGGAAAAGACCAGCGGGATGCCCGTCGCCGTCAGCCCGAAGAACGTGATCACGACCAGCGCGTGGTTGATCCGGTTCAGCAGCGTGAACCGGCGGATCGCGGTCTCCGCCTCCTTCGCCGCCTCGTGCGTCCCCTTGATCTTGGCGTGCTCGATCTTCGCGCGGAAGAACCACAGCAGCGTGTGCAGCCCGAAGAAGGTGAACACGCTGCTCATCATGATCATGAAGTACATCCAGACGCCGAAGAGGACCGGGTAGTTCTTCGAATCGCGGTAGTTCGCGTGCGGGTCAAACTCGACGAACTTCTTGCCCGCGCCGGGGTGGCACTCGCCGCAGGTCTGCTTCAGCCGGGCCTTGTACACCCGCGACGCCGGGTCGCTGGGCGGCAGGATGTCGTGCGTCCCGTGGCAGTCGCTGCACCGCGCCGCCCGCCGCGAGCCCAACTCGGTCGCCTGCCCGTGATAGCTCTCGAGGTAGCTCTTGTACCGCGTCCCGATCCGCCCGTTGTCCTCCGGGTTGTCGTGGCACTGGCCGCACTCGTTGATCACGTCGAGCGCAAACGTGCCCTCGGTGGCCCGCGTCACCGCGTGCGAGGCGTGGCAGTCGCTGCAGACCGGCGCCCTCTCATTGCCCGCCACCAGTTGCTGCCCGTGGATGCTCTTGGCGTAGACCTCGCTCACGCCGACGTGGCACCCGCCGCACGTCTCTGGGATGTGCGCCCGGCTCACCTTCGACCGCTCGTCCGCAGAGGGGAGCACGCCGTGGGCGCCGTGGCAGTCGACACACGTCGCCGCCCACACGAGCCCGCCCGCCGCCATCGCCTTCGCGTGGGCGCTGGTCAGGTATTTGTTTATCCAGCCCTCCCCGTCGGGCTGGTCCTCCTGCGGCGTGTGCTTGACATGGCAGTCTCCGCACAGCTTCGCGATATTCAGCCGGTACACCGGCGCGTCGCGCGCCGCCGTCGACTCGATGTTGTGCCCACCGTGGCATGTCACGCAGTCGGGGGCCCCCTCATCGCCCTTCGCCAGCGCCTCCATGTGCGTGCTCAGGTCGTAGCTCTTCGCCTGCTCGGCGTGGCACGAGACGCCGCAGGTGTGCAGGTTCAGCTTGGGCTTGTGCGGGAGCTCCGTCGAATCGGTGTGGCATTCGACGCAGGTGACCCCGTCGTGCACGCTCCCCTGGAGCCCCGACGGCTGGACGAACAAGCCCGGACGCGTCGCGGGCTCGTCACCCGTCAACTCATACTGGGTCGCGGGCGCGCCCTCGCCCGGCTCGGTGTCGAGGTTGGTCCCGACCATCGACAGGCGATCCGCCGGGCCCAACTCCGCGATGTGCGGCTGCGCATGGCATTGAAGACAACGCCGGTCCGGATGGTCGGGCTGCAAGGCGCCCAGCCACTGGGAGGCGTCGCCCTCCTGGCCGCGTGCGCTCGGGCCGGCCAGTACGAACGCCAGGCACACAACGGCCCATGGCGCGAGGCCGCGTGGCGTTGATTTGGCCCGGTCCAGCTGAATCAACGCACCGATCACGACTCGTCCTTCCGCGAACGCCCCCAGCACCGGGTGGCAGGATGTCCCGGCGAATTGTAGCTCTCTGGGTGCGATTACGAGGAAATACGTGTCCAGTTATCCACTTTATTCTCGCCTCGTTCGTCCTGTGTCCATCCGGGGTATTGAGCGCCACCGGACGTGGCTCCGCCGAGGCCCGATTCGTGTGCCCGGCCCACTCCCCTTCAGAACGTCCTAAAAAACGTACTTTGATGACCAAAATGTCTATTTTTCTCCGCTGAGACTGGTCACCCACAACCAGGGGGGTAAGATTCCCGCGATATTCAACCGGCAGCAGCGCCATATGGCCCTGTTTGTTCGTAATACGTAAGAATGGAGATGCTCCAATGAAGACGCCGTGCCTCCTCGCCCTGACCTTCGCCTCGGCCGCCGCCCTGGCCGGGCCGACCAACCCGTTCACCGAGACCTTCGACAACGGCGCCAACAACTGGCTCGGCGGCGATTTCCTCCCCCCCGCCGAGCACGCCAACGGCGGCGTCGGGGATACCGGATACATCTCCAGCCAGACCGGCTTCGAGTTCAACGACCCCGGCTCGTTCAACACCGTCTTCCGCGGCAACAAGGGCCTGCTGCCCGGCACCGACGCCTCGGGCGGCGCCTTCGTCGGCGACTGGATCGCCGCCGGCGTGACCAACCTCTCCTTCTCCCTCCGCCACGACATCCCCGAGCCGGTGACCGTGTTCGTGCGCATCGCCGCCGACACATTCGGGGCCCCGTTCCCGGGCGCGGTGGGGATCTTCTTCGTGCCCGTTTTCGCCGGCGAGTGGACGGATCTGTCGATCGACATCAACCCGGCCAACCCGCAGTTCGTGACCTACGAGGACTCGAGCTTCGAGACGGTCTTCTCCAACGTCGGGTTCATCCAGATCGGCATCGCCTCCCCCGACGGCCTGCTCGGCGACCCCACGCTGTACAACGTCGATCTCGACAACGTCGCCATCGTCCCCGCCCCCGCCGGCCTGCTCGCCTTCGCGCCGGTCCTCGCCGCCGCGACAAGGCGGAGACGGTGATTGCGGGCCACCCGAGGCGCGAACAGTATCCCATCCACGAAAAAGCCCGGGGCAACCCGGGCTCTCTTACGGCATCATCTGATTCACGCGGGGTCAGAAGTCGTAGCTCAATCCCGCGAACACCTTGAGGTCGCTGTTCTCGACGCCCGGGTCAACATCGCTCTCGTATTCGTGGAGCAGATTGATCGCGAACGACAGACCGTCGTCCTTGTCAATGTCCAGCTTCCAGCCCGCCGTCGTCACCATGCGGAACTCCCCGCCCTGGTCGAGATCGGGATAGAAGCGGTGGCTCGCCTCGAAGCTCTGGTTGTCCGCGATCTGCCACGAGAAGTCGGCCCCCAGCAACGCCTCGGGGATGATCTGGTTCCGACCCGATCCGAACTCCTTCGCCCCGCCGGCACCGGCCCGCAGCGTGAGCGTCATGCTGTCCTTGTCGATCAGCTTGTACCCCACGCCGCCGTGCGCCGAGACGCGGTAGTCATAGCTCTTGAACTCATCCCAGTCGAACCGGGCGTCCGCGAAGACGAACCACCTCGAGTCCTTGAACAGCCAGTCGTGCTGCACGCCCGCGGTGAACTGGTTCGCGTTCTTGTCCCCGTCCTGGCTCCCGTAGAAGTACGCCGCGTCGAGCGTCAACGCGCTCGTCTCCGTGGTCCGCTTCGAGACGATGGTCGACGCGAAACCGATGGACTCCGTATTCCCGGAAGCGGCGGTGAGCGCGAGCACGAGCTTCGTGTCCCACTCCGCCTTCTTGACCTCGGGCGCCGCCTGCGCGTCCGCGGTCGCCCCGGCCTCGTCGGCGGCACCGCTCACGGGGGTTTCCGCCGAGGGCGGCACCGGCACCGACACCGTCCCGTCGTCGTTGGCCGTGAACCCCTCCGGGATCTCGACTCCCGCCGCCCTGAGCTGCTCGAGCAGTTCCGCTGCGCTCTTCGCCGGAGCCGCGTCCTGGGCCATGACCACCGAGCCGGCCAGCAGGGGCAGCAGCATCAGTCGCATCTTCATCTTCCTGGTCTCCTTCGCGTCTTGTGGGGGTGTCGCGGCGGACCGCGCGCCGCCCGGCTCGCGCCGCCGGCGAGCGGCACGGTAGCCCTTCGCGGGCGAGGCCGCCACGGCCCGGGTAGCCTTGGGCGGATGTCACCAAGGCCAGGCCATCCCCGCTCAGCGGTCTTCCTCGATCGCGACGACACCCTCAACGCGAATGCGACCCTCCCCGACAACGCCTTCCCGGCCACTCGGGGCGACCTGTTTCAACCAGATCATGTCCGGCTCCTCCCGGGCGTCTTCGACGCGTGCACCCGCCTCGCCGACGCCGGCTTCGCGCTCGTGATCGTCACCAATCAGGCCGCTGTGGCCCGCGGATCGGCCGCGATCCGCGACATCGAGGCCACCAACGACCGTCTCCGCGAGCTGCTCACGATTGAGGGCCGCTGTCTCATCGACGCCGCCTACGCCGCGCCGCACCACCCAGACTCGGAGATCGATCACCTCGCGCACGCCCACCCCTGGCGCAAGCCCGGCCCGGGCATGCCACACACCGCGGCTCGCGAGTTGAACCTCGACATTCCGCGTTCGTGGCTCATCGGCGACGCCGAGCGCGACGTCGAGGCGGGCCGGGCCGCGGGTGTTCCGCCCGAGCACTGCCTCCGCGTGGGCCGGGAGGGGGACTTCCCGGGGCTCCCCGACGCCGTCGACCACATCCTCTCCGCTCCGGGTGGGACAGGCGTCACGCCTGTCTCTCCTCCATCTTCCCTCACCTTCACCCCGGCCTCCGTCGTCACCCTCCGGGCCTTCGACTCCCGCCCCCTCGCCGACGCCGATACCCGCCGCACTGTTGAGTCCGCCGCCCGCGCGATCGCCGAGCGCATCGGCGTCCGTCTCATCGACCTGACTCTCGACGACCGCTCGGTCTCGGCTACGCTCGCCATCCACCGCCTCGGCGCCCTCGGCTTCATGGCCGAGCTCCGGCGAGCCACGAATGTCTGGTACACCCACAAGCACCCGGGCCAGAAACTCTGGCCTGCCACCCCCAAGCACCACGATTGACGCTCAGCCACGCCGACCAAGCCGCGGATGGGCACCGCGAATCCATGGGGTATTGTCCCCCCTCGATGTCTTCACCCGACCCGATCCTCCGCCTCCTGATCGTCCTCCCCTCCTGGGTGGGTGATGCGGTCATGGCGACTCCCGCCCTGATCCGCCTCCGCGAGGCCCTCCCGGGCGCGTTCATCGGCGCCCTTGCCCGTCCAGGGCTCGACCACCTCCTCGAGGGTCTGGCCACCCCCGAAGGCCGGACCGTCATCGACGAGTTCCACACCGCCCGCGCCAGCGGCGTCATGGGCCACAAGTACACCGCCGCCAAGCTCCGCCCGCGCCGCTACGACACCGCGCTCCTGCTCACGGGCTCCTTCTCCACCGCCCTGACCGTCCGCGTCGCCGGCATCCCACGCCGTGTCGGCTACGACCGCGACGCACGGGGCGTGCTGCTCACACGCCGGCTCAGGCCGCCCAGGGCCGCCGGCTCGTGGGCCATCGTCCCCGCCGTCGGCTACTACTGGCACGCCGCCTCCGCGCTCGTCGACCCCGCGACCTCCGAAGCACTCGCCACCCCGCCGCTCGATCGCCCCGACAGAGTCAAGACCATCCTCCCCGAGGGCACCCTCCTCTCCCTCCCCATCTCCGACCGCGACGAGCAGGACGCTGCAAATGTTCGCACGAGCGCGTTCCTCGACCCGACCACGCCGTTCGCCATCCTCAATCCGGGCGGCAACAACCCCGCCAAGCGTTGGCCCGCCGACCGATTCGCCGCCCTCGCCGATCACCTCGCCCGAGCCCACGACCTGACCGTCCTCGTCAACGGCTCACCCGCCGAGGCCGACCTCTGCCGTGAGATCGCCGAGGCGGCCAAGTCAGCCCGCGCGATTCCCCTCCCCGATCACGCCCACACGCTCGGCGCCCTCAAGGTCCTCTGCCGCGACGCCCGGCTCATGGTCACCAACGACACCGGCCCACGCCACATCGCGGCGGCCCTCGGCTGCCCGCTCGTCTCTCTGTTCGGCCCGACCGACGCCCGTTGGACGAGCATCCCCGTGCGCCCGCTCGCGACCGGCGAGCCCAGCGAGAGGATCCTCCTCGCCGATCCGACGCTCCCGCCGGATCAGTCCGCCAACGACCACCCGGACCGGTGCTCGATCGGCAGGATCGCGCCAAACGACGTAATCGCCGCCGCGGACGCTTTGCTCCGACAGTCCCAATCCTGAGATCTGAGTTCTGAATACTGCGATCCGAGCGGTCAGGCCGCCTTGCGCACCGCAGCCGCCTCCTCGACCCATGCGCCGGCGAACCAGCGCCTGTTCGGGAAACGCTCGTCGAGCATGTCCAGCAGGCCGATGTCGACGGGCGGAAGCGGGTGCTCGATCACGCCAACCGCCTCGTTGTACGCAATCCAGCCCATTCCCAGCGTGGTGTGCTCGAGCCCCGGTGCGGGCCAGCCTGGGCGGATCTCACCGGAACGGGTGATCCACCACCGCAGCCCGATCGGCACTCGTCCCTGCGTCCATCTCTCGAGCATCCGCGGCATGGTCTACTCCTGACCGGCCGGGCCTATCCCCCGGGCGCCGATGGACATCGGGTTCCCCGCCCGCGCAGATCATCCGCTTCACCCGAACCGCGTGAACGTTGCACCCCGCGGACCCGGCTGATCGCGCCGATCGTCGCATCCGCGACGGACGGCACAAACCGACCCACACACTCGAACACTGGTTCCAGGCGGCTCGCGTTGGCCTTGATCGTGGTCGAAAGGGCACTACGATTGGGACCCTTCCGGGCCCAACCGGGATGGGATGACAACTTGGGGGCTTAGCTCAGTTTTGGTAGAGCGCATCCATGGCATGGATGAGGTCAGGGGTTCGAGTCCCCTAGCCTCCACTTCTCGGACGCCGCGGCAAACCCGCGGCGTCCTGTCGTTTTGGCGAGTCCTGATCACGGGTGCCGTGGAGACGCGGAACTCGTTCACGAAAGACCACGCCCGAACGGGTCGAGGGAACCGGACTTTCAACGCGAGGGTCGCGAAGGGCTCGAACGAATAGGAAGCGGAGGACTGAACGTTGAGATGCGGAGGGAAGCTCTCCGAATGAGCCCCGAGCGTCAGCGAAGGGCCGAACTTCCGACGACACCCGACCTCGAATCGACCTCCATTGCTCACCAGCTCTCAAAGCAAGGACGGAGCATTCCCCTCCGCGTCCTCCGCCCCTCCGCGAACTCCGCGTTGATTCCTTCCCTTCGCGAGTTTCGCGCACAAACCCGAGTCCCTTCCCCTACACCACCGCCCCCTCCACCTGAAGCCGCACCAGGTCCGCGTACCGCCCCGATCGGGCCATCAGCTCCTCGTGGGTGCCCATCTCGACCACCCGACCGCGCTCGAGCACCACGATCCGGTCCGCGTGCCTGATCGTGCTCAGCCGGTGGGCGATCACGAAGCTTGTTCGCCCCCGCCTCAAGACATCCAGGCTGGCCTGGATCAGCCGCTCCGATTCGCTGTCGAGGTTGCTCGTCGCCTCGTCGAGGATCAGGATCTTGGGGTCGGCCAGCACCGCCCGCGCGATCGCGATCCGCTGCTTCTGCCCGCCGCTTAACCGCACGCCGCGCTCGCCGATCAGGGTGTCGTACCCGTTCTCCAGCTCGCCGATGAACCCGTGCGCATTCGCCGCCTCCGCGGCCGCCACGATCTCCCCGTCCGTCGCGCGCCGCTTCGCGTAGGCGATGTTCTCCGCCACGGTGCCGTCGAAGAGAAACACGTCCTGCTCGACGATCCCCAGCAGGCGGCGGTAGTCGTCGACATCGAGCTCACGCAGGTCCGTCCCGTCGAGCGTGATCCGCCCCTCCGTCGGGTCGTAGAACCGTGCGACGAGGTTGCACAGGGTCGTCTTGCCCGATCCCGAGGGGCCGACCAGCGCGATTGTCTCCCCCGGCGCCGCCTCCAGCGAGATGTCCTCGAGCACGGACGGCAGGGGCCGGCCCTCGCCTTCCCCCTCGTCGCTCCCGCCCAAGGGCCGCTGGGGCTGGCTCCGCGGATAGCGGAATGACACGCCCTCGATCGAGACGAAACCTCTGACCGTTGCCCGGTCGAGTGCCATCGCGCCCTCAACGAGCCGCGACCATGAGGGAGCGGTCTGAATCCCGCCGTGATCCCGCTCCCTCACGGTCGCGGCTCGTCCGGAACGCGCAGCCTCGAACTCCCTGGGCTCGTCGAACAGGTCCAGCGTTCGGTCGAACCCCGCGAGCTGCGACTGGATCTGCGCCGCCGTCGCCACCAGCGCCTCGAGCGGCCCCAGCAGCATCAGCACGTAGGCCGTGAACGCCATGAGATCGCCGATGGTCAGGTCGTGCTTGAGCACCCGCCACCCGCCGTAGATCAGCACCCCCGCGCTCGCCAGCGGGATGATGATCTGCCACGCCACCTCCAGCAGCCGGCTCCACCACCACGCCAGCAGCTCCTGCCGCGTCATCAGGTGGTTGTCGCGCGTGAACCGCGCCGCCTCCGCGTCCGCCCGGTGGAACCCCCGCACCACGCGGATGCCCCCGAAGCTCTCGGTCGCCTGCGCGTCGATCCCCTGCCGCGTGCGCCGCACGTCGCGGTGCACCGGGCGGATCCGCTCGATCCACGTTCGGTGGCTCAGCCACACGATCGGGATGAACACGAGCGCCCCGAGCAGCAGCCGCCAGTCGACCCACGCCAGGATCGACAGGGTCCCCACGAGCTGGATGATCGCGCGCCACGGGTTGTAGATCATGCTGAACAGCAGCTCACCCGCGTTGCCCGCGTCCTCGCGCAGGATGCTCGCCACCCCGCCCGACTTCAGGTCGCTCACGCGGCTCAGCGGCAGCCGCACCGCGTGCTCGAACGCCAGCCGGCGCAGCCTCACCTGCAGCTTCTTGGTCATCTGTGTGCACTGCCAGCGGCCCCACGTCGCGAATCCCGCCGCGACGACGCTGATGGTCAGGATGCCGACCCCCAGGCCGATCAGCAGCTCGAGACGCACGCCCGGATCGGTCCCGTCGATCCCGAGCCATGCGGGCCATCCCCGGGGCCCGGGGTTGTCGGTCAGCACATAGTCGATCGTGAGCTTCGACGTGTAGGGCACCGCCAGCCCCAGCACCGTCGCGACGGTCAGCGTGCCAAGCGACGCCGCCAGCCGCCGCCGCTGCCCGCGCAGCAGCCCCCAGAATGACGCAAACAGCCGCTCGAACGACCGCCGGCGCGGCCCCGCCTCGGCCCTGTCCCGCGCCTCCTCGCGTTCGGCGACGCGCTGCTTCCACGACGCCCGCTTCCGCCTGGCGAAGTATTCCGCGAACCGACGCCGACTGGAACGGATGCGACCACGCACGCGGGACGATACGCGCGGCGGGTCGCGATCGAGACGCGGCGTGTGAAACCGGCAATGAACGCGAAGGTCGCGGAGGGCTCGGAGGAAGAGATTGAACGCGGAGGTCGCGGAGACTCGGGGGACGCGGAGTGAAGCACTCTGAAGGAGGCCCGAGAGCCAGCGGCGGCGCACAGGACGTTTGGCGCCACGCTCCGGGTGCCGTCGCTGGCGCTCAGGCCTCCTGCATCGGACCGGATCCATGTCTTCCGTTCGCGTTCCTCAGCGCCCTTCGCGTTCAATCCGGTCTTGTCCCCCCCGCGACCTCCGCGTTCAGTTTCCCCCATCCCTGGTGCGCACAGCGCTATCGTTCCCGGTCCACATGGTCCGTTGCATGTCTGTTCCCGAGGTCCACCCATGGCCAAAGCCCTCACCGCCCCCACGCAGGAGTTCGAGAAGCTCGACCGCTGCGCTGACCTTCCCCACCGCCCCCGCGTCCTGCTGGGCAAGATGGGCCTCGACGGGCACGACCGGGGCGTCAAGGTCATCGCCCGCGCCCTCCGCGATTCGGGCGTCCACGTCATCTACTCGGGTCTCTGGCAGACCCCCATGTCGCTTGCGATCGCCGCCCGCGACGAGGACTGCGACGTCATCGCCGCGAGCATGATGTCCAACAGCCACCTTGCCCTGGGGCCACGCCTGCTCGATGCCCTCAAGACGGTGGGCCGGCCCGACATCCCCGTCTACATGGGCGGCATCCTCCCCCAGGAGGACATCCCCAAGCTCAAGGCCGCGGGCGTCGCCGCCTGCTTCCCGACGGGCACGGGCCTGCTCGACATCGTCGAGGCCGTCCGCGGCGCGACCAGGCCACGCGGCGACTCGGTCGGCAACGGTGGGGGGGTCACGGCGGGCCTCGCTCGCGACATCTCCCTGCTCCACGACGCGGGCCAGTCACGCCCCGCCGCTTCGCGCCGCCGGCCCGCTCGCGTCGTCGGCGTCACGGGCTCGCCCGGCGCCGGCAAGAGCACCCTCGTCGCCCAGCTCGTCGGCGAGCACTGCCGCCGCGTCGATGCGGGCCACGCCTCGGGACGCTGCGCCGTCCTCGCCTTCGACCCCAAGAGCCCCATCACCGGTGGCGCGCTCCTGGGCGACCGCCTGCGCGTCGACTTCAATAACCTGGGCGAGCGCATCTTCTACCGCAGCCTCGCCATCGGGGGCGAGGACTACCACGCCGTCGACGAGATCCTGGAGCTCGTGGGCGGGGCCTTTGATGGCGATCAGGCCTTCGAGACCGTCTTCGTCGAGACCGTCGGCGCGGGCCAGAACGAGACGAAGATCCGAAGCCACGTCGACCGCACCGTCGTCGTGCTCACGCCCGGCATGGGCGACGCCGTGCAGATGGACAAGGCGGGCATCCTCGAGATCGCCGACATCTTCGTGTGCAACAAGGCCGATCACCCGGGCGAGCACGAGCTGGTGCGCGATCTCCGCGACATCGCGGGCCGTCGCCCCATCATCGAGACCGTCGCGACTCGCGCCCAGGGCGTGCCCGAGTTGCTCGATCTGATCATGGCCTGAACAGCCCGCGCTTGCCGCTCAGGCCGTCCTCAGCGCCGCATCCGCGGTGTGAACCGCCTCGCAGAACGCCCTGATCGCCCCGTGGTCCTTCACCCCGGGCTCGCTTTCCACCCCGCTCGACACGTCCACCGCCCAGGGCCGGACGGCCCGGATCGCATCAGCAACGTTGTCGGCGTGCAGCCCGCCCGCCACGATGATCGGCTTGGGCACCACCATCTCCCCGACGGCGTCCCCGAGCCGCGCCCACTCAAACGACTCCCCCTCGCCTCCCGCTGAGCCGTCCACGAGGATCGCCCCGACCTCCGCCATCCGCGACCAGCGCTTCAACTCCGACGCGATCGTGGCCGGGTCGAAGCGGATCCCCCGGATGATCCCGGGACCACATGTCGCGACGGTCTTTTCGCTCTCGCTCCCGTGCATCTGCATCAGCTCGCAGGGGCACCGTTGTTCGAGGTCGCAGAACTCGTCCACGCTCAGGTCGCGCACAACGCCCACCGACGTCACCATGGGAGGGAGCGCATACATGATCTCTGCCGCGTCTTCGGGCTCGATGGAACGCTTCGACCCCCCGACGAACACGAACCCCACGGCGTCCGCCCCGGCTTCCGCCGCCGCGAGCGCCGCCGCCCGATCGCGAATCCCGCAGATCTTCACCCTCGTTCGCACCCGGCTCATGCTTCGTCCCCCGTCGTCGCGGCCGCGATGGCCTCCAGTTCGTCGTGCGCGATCGCCTTCAGCCCCTCGTCCGCCAGTTCGGCCACCGCCTGTTCGAGCAGCGTCCTCGCCTCGTCGCCCCGCCCCTCGGCCGCCAGCAGCCGGCCCAGCAGCACCTTGATCTGCGGCGCTTCCTTGTCCGCGGGGTATTCCGCGAGGAAGTCGCCGAACGCTTGTGCCGCCAGCCCCGTTTCACCCTTTGCGTACAGGTGTGCCCCCAACTGGTACTGGGCGTTGCGGGACAGCGTCGCCGCCCCGGGGGTCGAGCCGTGCTCCGCGAGCAGAGCCCGGTACGGCTCGACGGCCGCGTCAGGCCGACCCTTGCTCAGCTCGCGGCTCACCGCGGCCCGGGCGTGGGCCACGGCCTCAGTCCGCTCGGCCTGCACTTTCGTCATGGGCCGGGCGGGCCTAGGCGCCACCCGCGCCGCCGCCCGGAATTCCTGTCGCCGCTTGGCGTGCCGGGAGATCGAGAACAGGTCATACGGTTCTCGGGGGAGGACCTTCAGCCACAGGAGCACGAACGCGATCACGAACCCGTACGCGTACCCGGCCAGGTGGGCCAGCGTTGCGACGTTGCCCTCCCGCCCCGTCGTCGTCGCGATCACGTTCCAGGCGACCTGAAGGCCGATGAAGAACCAGGCGGGGGCCTGGAACACGCTGATCAGGATCAGAAACCACAGTAGCTTGATCCGGGTCCGCGGGAAGAGCACCAGGAACGCGCCGGTCACGGCCGAGATCGCCCCCGAGGCCCCGATCGCGGGGGCCGACTCGAACCACGCGTGCACCAGCCCCGAAAACGCCCCGCCGACCAGGTAGAACAGCAGAAACCACCACCGCCCCAGCCGGTCCTCCACGGCCCGCCCGAACACCCACAGGAAGAGCATGTTCCCCGCCAGGTGCATGAAGTCGCCGTGCAGGAAGTTGAATGTGAGCGCCCGGTACCAGGCGAACCCCGCCCCCCCGATCACCCAGAACCGGCTCGTGAACGCCTGGCCCTCCGGCCCGTCCAACGCCAATTGCAGCACGTACACCGCGGTGCACGCCACGATCAGCCCCGGCGTCACCACCGGGGCCCTCCTGGATGGTCGGTCTGTTCCGAGCGGGATGAGCACGATCGGATCCTATGGCCGGTGTACAATACAGATGCGAATCTCCGCTTCCGGGCGGAGCCGCTCGCCGGTCCCGACGCCGGGGACGGGCGGGCGCCTGAGGTGCGGCGCGAGAGCAGGGGAGCAATCATGACCGAGTTCGCCAAGGGCCTCGAAGGCGTCATCGCCGCCGAGACGCAGATGTCGTTCATCGACGGTCAGAAGGGCATCCTCGAGTACGTCGGTATCCCGATCGGCGAACTCGCGCGGAACAGCACCTTCGAGGAGACCGTGTTCCTCCTGTGGAACCACAGGCTGCCCAAGAAGGCCGAGCTGGAGGCGTTCAACCGCGAGCTCCGCGCCAACTACAGCCTGCCCGACGCCGCCTTCGCACGCATGAAGGCCATCCCCGCCGACGCCCAGCCCATGCACGTGCTCCGCACCATGGTTTCGGGCCTGGCCATGCACGATGCCGACCCCAACGCCAATGACGTCGAGTCGGCCCGGAAGAAGGCCCTGCGTATTCTGGGCTGCACGCCCACCATCGTCGCCGCCTTCGATCGCTTCCGCCGGGGGCTCGACCCCGTCGACCCCGATCCGTCCAAGAACTTCGCGCACAACTTCCTGAACATGCTCAACGACGCCGATCCGACCGAGGCGATGGCCCGCGCGTTCGAGATCTGCATGATCACCCACGCCGACCACGGGCTGAACAACTCGACGTTCACCGCCCGCGTCATCATCTCGACGCTCAGCGACCTCTACTCGGCCATCACCGGCGCGATCGGCTCGCTCCGCGGCCCGCTGCACGGCGGCGCCAACGAGGGCGTCATGAAGATGCTCGGCGAGATCCCGACCGTCGACGACGTCGAGCCCTACATCCTCGGCAAGCTCGAGCGCCACGAGAAGATCATGGGCTTCGGCCACCGCGTCTACAAGGCCCACGACCCGCGTGCCGCCGAGCTCAAGGCGCTCGCCAAGCAGCTCGCCCACGACACCGGGAACGACGATCTCTATGAGAAGAGCTTCAAGATCGAGCAGGTCATGGACCGCGAGGTCGGCTCGCGCGGCATCTACGCCAACGTCGATTTCTACAGCGCGACCACCTACCACTGCATCGGCCTCAAGCTCGATCTGTTCACCCCCATGTTCGCCCTCTCGCGTATCGCGGGCTGGTCGGGCCACGTGATCGAGCAGCTCGCCGACAACCGCCTCTTCCGCCCCAAGGCCGACTACATCGGCCCCCACGCGGTCGCCTACACGCCGATCGACAAGCGGTAGCCAGCGCCGACCGAACGTTCAAGCACCAACGAGACCCGGGCGCGAGCCCGGGTGTTTTTCTTACTGAGGAACTCAGAGCGCGGAACTCAGCACTCAGATCAGAATGACGGCGCACGCATCTCTGAATCCGAGTTCTGAGTTCTGTTATCTGAGCTCCACCCCCATCACAGCCCTAGCAGTGTCAGCATCCGCTCGAGCACGTCCCGCTCGTATTGCTCGTTGCCGCCGGGGTCGGTCCGGATGGACACCGATGTCCCCGTCGTCCGGAGCCTCGCCGTGATCGTGATCTTGCGCATCAGTGCCGGATCGCCGGGCCTCGCGACCACCCTGCCTGTGTCGTCGGTTGCTTCTGTCGCCGTGATGGTGTATCCGCGCCGTTCGAGCGTCATCCGTGCCGCGGCGATCGTCGAGTGCACGCCAACACCCATCGGCAACTCGGTGCTCAGCACACCGGCGGCGTAGCTCGCCAGCACCGGCGTCTGGCCCTGCCACCCCACCCGCGGCGGCGGCGCCGAGCACGCGGCCAGCCCAACGCACAGCCCGAACAGAGCGGCCAGCCGCCCGACCCGTCGCGCTCCGATACCGCCAGTGGACCGTGCCATCGCCCCTCCACATCGTCAACCCTCGCCCGGCGACGCCACTCTTCCGCCACCGGCTCGATCCCGCGTTCTTTCCCGGGCGCTGCCTTGTGGCACGGCTGGCCTGTCCGGCCGCGTCGAGCATCACCCGGCCCCGATACGATGTGCCCATACCAAACCCAATCCGAATCTCGTGATCTTTGTCTTCGAGTGTCCGAGGTCGGACGGCGGGAGGCCGCCGGCACACCCGCCCGATCTGTGCTTGTACACGCGACAAACCTTGATCCTGCCCCCCCAGAGGCCTTTACTTCCCACCCTTGGCGGCCAGGTTTGGCCGGCGGTCTTCGTCTCTCGGCCTTTCGCCGGAGTAGGGCCCCGTCCACCTTCCGCCGGACACCGATCGACGAACGGAGAAGAAGCGAAGGAGCTCGGATGGCGATCCGGATCAAGGCCCGTGGCGGCGAGAGCGCTGATCAGATGATGAAGCGCTTCAAGAAGCTCTGCGAAAAAGAGGGGCTCACCAAGGACATCAAGCGCAAGGAGTACTACGAGAAGCCCTCCGAGCGCCGCCGCCGCGCCCAGCGCAAGTCGGACAACCGCCGCGCCAAGGGCGACTTCTGATCCCGCGCCCGCGGGCCGGCCGATCATCCCCGTACGAATTCCTTCGATCGTTCTCGCACGTCGAACAACGCCGCGACCGGAGCCGCACCGCGGTCCCCGGGCGTGATCAGTCTCTCCCCGGGCGCCCGGCGCCTCGGGCACGGTGAATGAAAGGCTCGAACGTCATGATCCAGACCGTCGAACCCACACTCGGATTGACCGCCACCCTGGCGGGCGTCGGCGACATCAACCCCGCCTACTTCCTCGCCCCGATCGGCGGCATCGCCGCCCTCTTCATGGCCTTCAACTTCGCCAAGGCCGTCATGAAGCACTCCGAGGGCGACGAGGAGATGGTGTCGATCGCCGATTATGTGCGCAAGGGCGCGATGGCCTACCTCGCCCGCCAGTACAAGGTCGTCGCCGGCGTCTTTGTCCTCATCGTCGCCTTCCTCGGCCTCATGGCCGCCCTCAAGCTCCAGGAGCCCCTGAGCATGCTCGGCGTCCCCGTCGCCGGCTTCCTCTCGGGCCTCTGCGGCTGGTTCGGGATGAAGATGGCCACCAACGCCTCCGCCCGGACCGCGTTCGCCGCCAAGAACTCGCTCAACGAGGGCCTCACGGTCGCCTTCCGCTCCGGCGCCGTCATGGGCCTCGTCGTCGTGGGCTTCGCCATTCTCGACGTGTCCTTCTGGTTCTTCACACTCAACGCCCTCGGCTACGACGGGGGCAACCTCGAGGCGATCACCACCGTCATGCTCAGCTACGGCATGGGTGCCTCGACCCAGGCCCTCTTCGCCCGCGTGGGCGGCGGCATCTACACCAAGGCCGCCGACGTCGGCGCCGACCTCGTCGGTAAGGTCGAGGCGGGCATCCCCGAGGACGACCCGCGCAACCCCGCCACCATCGCCGACAACGTGGGCGACAACGTGGGCGACGTCGCCGGCATGGGCGCCGACCTCTACGAGTCCTACTACGGCTCCATCCTGGCGACGATCGCGCTCGGCGCCGCCGCCGCCGCGACCATCGCTGACGGCAACATCAAGCTCGCCATGGCGCTGGCCGCGGCTCCGCTCGCCCTCGCGGGTCTGGGCATCCTCTGCTCGATCGCGGGCGTCTTCACCGTCAAGGCGAAGGACGACGCCTCGTTTGCACAACTCCTCAAGGGTCTGCACAAGGGCGTCTATGTCGCTTCGGGCCTGATCATCGTCCTGGCCCTGGGGCTCCTGCTCTTCCTCTTCGGCGGCGACAATGGGAAGGCCCTCGAGGGCATCACCAGCGGATTGGGTATCTGGGGCTCGATCCTCTCGGGGCTCATCGCCGGCAACGTGATCGCCTATGCCACCGAGTACTACACCTCATACGAGCACAAGCCCACCCGACGCATCGCCGAGCAGGCCCTCACCGGCCCCGCCACTGTCATCATCTCCGGCATCGCCGAGGGCATGAAGTCGACCTGGGCCTCGCTCATCGTCGTCGTCATCGCCATCATCGCCGCCTTCAGCTTCGCGGGCGGCGGCGAGAACTTCCTCATGGGCCTCTACGGCGTCGGCATCGCCGCCGTCGGCATGCTCTCCACCCTGGGTATCACGCTCGCCACCGACGCCTACGGCCCCATCGCCGACAACGCCGGCGGCAACGCCGAGATGACCGGGCAGCCTCCCCATGTCCGCGAGCGGACCGACATGCTCGACTCGCTCGGCAACACCACGGCCGCGACGGGCAAGGGCTTCGCCATCGGCTCGGCGGCCCTCACCGCTCTCGCGCTCTTCGCCGCCTACATCCAGGTCGTGCAGAACCAGATCACCAGCCAGTCGGAGGCCTACGTCCAGCACGCGTCGTTCGTCACCCCGCGTGACGAGCCCGGCTTCAACCCCGAGCTCTACGCCGTTTACGAGGGCTACGGCAAGTTCGCCGTCATCAACGGCGGGGGGGCCGATTCCTACACCGACGGCGGCATGGTCCTCCGCGTCGAGGGCCACCACGCGTCGCACAACGTCAGCCACCTCGTCGAGAAGGGCGAGGTCGTCACCAGCGTCGAGCGTCCCACCGACGATCGCTACCTGATCCACCTCGCGAATCAGAGCGGCGAGGGCAAGGTCACCATCGTCGCCGCGTCGTCTCGCAAGGGCTCGGTGGGTGACGTGCTCGCGTTCTACGACGTCACCATCGCCAACCCCCGCCTGCTCGGCGGCGTGTTCATCGGTGTCATGCTCGCCTTCCTGTTCTGCGCCCTGTCGATGAACGCCGTGGGCCGCGCCGCCTACGCCATGATCGACGAGTGCCGCCGCCAGTTCGGCAAGATCCGCGAGGCGCTCCGCAAGGGCGGCATGAGCGAGGAGGAGGTCTCCGACCCGGACAACTGGCCCAAGTCGGGTGTCGAGCTCGACGGCCACCACTACCCCGACTACGCCAACTGCGTCGCGATCTCGACCGCGGGCGCCCAGAAGGAGATGATCGTCCCCGCCCTGCTCGCGATCGTCATCCCGATCATCGTGGGCCTGCTGCTCAGCGTGCCGGGCGTGATGGGCCTGCTCGCGGGCGGCCTGACGTCCGGCTTCGCGGTCGCCGTCTTCATGGCCAACGCGGGCGGCGCGTGGGACAACGCCAAGAAGCTCATCGAGTCGTACGGCCGCATCACCGCCGACGACTTCCTCGACAACGAGGGCGTCCGCGCCAAGATCCCCGAGTCGATCCGCAACGCCATCGCGGCGCGCGCGATGGACATGCGCAACGCCGGCCGGGGCGGCGAGTACGTCTACGGCAAGGGCTCGCTCGACCACAAGGCCACCGTCGTGGGCGACACCGTGGGCGACCCGTTCAAGGACACCTCGGGCCCCTCGCTCAACATCCTCATCAAGCTCATCTCGATTGTCTCGGTCGTCTTCGCGGGCCTGATCGTCAAGTTCGGCCCGATGCTCAGCTCCATGCTGGGCCTCTGATCCCCGACCCGAAACGGGCCGGCCAAGCCGGTTCGGTCTCAACCAGACTCCCCCAGAAGGCCCGGATCATCCGGGCCTTTTTTTCCGCCGACCCGAGCCGGATTGTCCGTCCTTGTTGAGCTTGGTCTCAATCGAAAGGACTGTCCGCCGATGAGGGCCTACAACTGGAAGCCCGTCCCGGCCTGACCACCGGCATGGGTCTTATGCACGACGCCGCGACGCGGGTTGAAACCTCGGCGACGGCCGGGGCGCGGGAAGCGCCCCGGCCGTGTCCAGCGCGCCGGCTCAACCCGGTCCGCCTCTGGCTCGCCGGCATGGGCGTGCTCTGCGTCGCCCTGGGTGCCCTGGGCGTCTTTGTCCCGGGCCTGCCCACGACGATCTTCCTCATCATCGCCTCGTGGTGCTTCGCACGAAGTTGCCCATGGCTCGAAGAGCGCCTCATCCGCAACCGCTTCTTCGGCCCGTTCCTCCGCTTCCTCGAGCCCGGCGCCGTCATGCCGACCCGCGCCCGTGTGATTGCCTCGGCCATCCTGCTGATTGCGGTCTCGACGAGTATCGCGATGATGCTCCGCGCCGGCACGTCGATATGGATACCCGTCGCCGTCGCCCTCGCCGGCGGCGTGGGGCTTGCGTGCATCTGGCTCATCGCCCGCCAGAAGCACACCGAGCCCGAAGCGCCGGCGCAGGTCCCCCAGGCTCAGTCTCTCCCTCTGAGCCCTTCGCGACCTTCGCGTTGAAGAACGTCCTCGGCAATCTCAGACGCCTCGCGCCCCTCGGTCTCGACCACCCGCGTGCAGAGTGCGCGGTACGCCGGATCCCGCTCGAGATACACCCGCGCGATCTCGTCCAGCGTCCCGGCCCCCGTCAGGCTGGGGCGGCTGGCCGTGTCGGTTGATTCGAGCCGCCGACGAAGCTCATCGGGCGACGCGTGCAGATACACCAGTTCGGCCCCGGATCGGACCCGATCGCGCAGCAGGTCGGCCGCGCCAGGTGCCGTGGGCGTTCCGCCCCCGAGCGCCAGCACGAGGCCTTCGCGTGAAAGCACTCGGCCCAGTGCCGCGGCCTCGGCCTTCCTGAACGCCTCGAACCCGTGCGCCCGGATGGCTGCGCCCGCGTTCGGCTTCTCGAGCCCCGCCGCGGTCAGGTCGTCGAGGTCGGCGAAGCCGAGCCCGAGCCGCGCCGCCAGCAGCCGGCCCACGGTCGACTTGCCGCTCCCGCGCAGCCCCATGAGCATGATGAACGGTGGGGGGGCCATCGGCTAATCAAACCCCAGCGGCGCGACCCCGACCACCGGATCGTCGATCGTCCCCTTGATCGTGTACTTCACCAGCCGGTCGGTCACCTGGCCCAGCAGATCGCCCACCTTCCCGAGCAGGCTCTGGAGCTTCTCCATCGGCCCCGCGTTCACCCGCAGATCGATCGATCGGTCGAACCCCACGGTCCCGGTCCCGCGCGCCGCGATCGTGCTGGTCACGACCTCCGACTCGGTGATCGTCATCCCGGTGGGCCCGAGCGTGAACAACGCCGTGCCGCGGTGGTCCGGCTCGCCCTCGTCCACGAGCCCGGTCCTGTTGATCAGCCGGCTCAGCTGCGTCAGGCCCGGCAGGATGACCAGCCGCCCCTCCTTCACCGACGCCTCGCCCGACCCCGTCAGCGACGCCCGGGCCGACTCGAGCAGCGTGGACGCATCGACGTGACCATCGAGAATGCCGGCCAGCTTGGGCGGCTCGTCCGCGGAGAGCCTTCGCAACGCCTCGCGCAGGTCGATCCCCTCGAACGCGCACGACCCCTTCGCGGGCCACCCCGCGGCCGTGACATCGATCGTTCCGCGTGCCCGCAGCGACCCGTGCAGGAGGTCTGCCTCGAACGGCTCGACGGTGAGCACGCCTTCCGCGAAGGCCGACGCGATCCGAAGCGACGCGACGGGGATCTGGTAGTCGCCGTACGCGGCGTGCAGATCCTCCCCGCTCACGGTGACCGTCGCGGTGCCATCAAGCGGACGCCGCACGTTCAGCGCTGCACGCCCCGTGACCACAAGCCGCCCGCCCACCTCCTGCGACTTGAGCAGCGACGCCAGGGGCCCAGGCAGCGTGTCGGTCGTGTCGGGCCCAGCGTCGATCGAGGCTCTGAGTGAATCGATCTCTGTGTCGAACGTGTCGAGATTCACCCGTCCGTCCACATTCAGTTCCAATCCCGGCCCCCGCCCCGACGCGAACGCAATCTCGTGCCACCCGGGTGTCCGCCCCGAGCGCACATCCATCGTCGACGCCACATGGTCCAGCCGCAGCGGCTCCGTTTCGGCCGACGCGCGGTACTCGATCGAGATCTCGTCCAGTTCAACTCGCTCGAGCACCAGCACGCTCGAAAGCCGGAACGCCTCGTCGATCTCGCCGCCCCTTCCGCCCGACTCGCGCATGTCGCTGAACCCGACGAGCCCGCCCCGGCCGTCCCCGACCATCCGGACCACGCCGTCGGCTATCGCGATGCGAGCGATCTTGATCGGCCGGTCGGGTCGAGGCGTCTCGGCGAGCGTGACCGTCATCCGTTCCACGTCGACGATTCTCGTCCCGTCCGGCGCGGTCAGCGAGACGCCGCTCAGTCGAACCGTTCCCGGCGCGTCGTACTCGATCGAGCCGAACGCAAACTCCGGCTTGAGATGGCTGTTGACGATCCCGATGAGCTGTGAGCCGACGTAACCACCCGCGTCGAACGTCAGCCTCGGGAGCGGGATCCGCCCCACGAGCCTGGGCCGCGCGACGAGCAGCACGCCCCCCACGACGAGCGCCGCGAGCACCGCGCCGAGCACCACCCGCCGCAACACCCGGCCCACTCGGATCATCGATCGCCCTCGGCGCACACCCACGCCCGATCATACGGACCGGTCCACACCGGGTTGCGGGCGTGCAACAACACCGATCGCGACAGGATCCAACTCGGCGCCCGCCGCGCCCCAGGAACAAGCCTCGCTCGACGATTGCCGATCGCCCGAACTCCGCTCAGTCGCCCTTTACGCGCGACATGTACGACCCATCCAGCGTCGACACCTTCACCTTCTCGCCGATCTCGATGAAGGGCGGCACGCGCGTCTTGAGCCCCGTGTCGCACTCGGCTTCCTTGAGCTGGTTCGTCGCCGTCGCGCCTTTCACCACCGGGGGCGTGTCCACGATGGTGACCTCGACCGACGCGGGCAGTTCGACGGTGACGGGCTTGCCGTCGTGGAACAGCATGGTGCACGACGAGTTCGGCGCCATGTAGAGCAGCGAGTCGCCCAGCAGGTCGGCCCCGACCTCCACCTGGTCGTAGTCCGACATGTCCATGAAGGTGCCGCCGCCCTCGCCGTTCCCGTACAGGAACTCCATCTCGCGCCGGTCGAGCGTGGCCCCGTCCACGGTGTCTGTGCTGTTGAAGCGCTGCTCCTTCATCCCGGCCCCGTCCACGGCCCGCATCTTGGCCTGGATGTACGCCGGGCCCTTGCCGGGCTTGACATGCTCGGTCTTCGTGATCACATAGAGCTTGCCGGAGAGACTGATCGCCACGCCGGGCTTGAGGTCGTTCGCTTTCATCGGTGTTCTCGCAAGGGTTCCGCCGGGGCTCCGTCGAGACCCCTATTCTCAGATAACAACGAATCCCATCGTATGGCCCATGCCCTCAACTAGCCCACCGGCCAGCCCCCCGCCCGACGCACGAGGAGACCGTTGATGCCCGATAGCCCGAGACACCCCGACCGGCGCGAGTTCCTCCTCCGGGCCGGCTCCGCCGCCGCTTCTGTCGCCCTGCTGCCTGCTCTTTCGAGGGCCTGGGCCCGGGCCGGCGACGAGCCCGGCTTGTCCTTCCTCGACTGGACCGAGGTCCGCCCCGGCCTTTTCGCCACCGATACGCCCGACCTCGGGGGGAACTGTCTGATCGCCAAGGCGGACAATGATGTCCTGCTCATCGACACCAAGTTCCCCGTCTATGTCAGGCAGATCGCCCGCGACGCCGAGCGCCTCGCGGGCCGCGCCATCACCAGGGTCATCAACACCCACCACCATCTGGACCACACGGGGGGCAATCTCGAGTTCACCTTCCACCTGCCTGTCATCGCGCACGAGAACGCCATCTCCCGCGTGCGGGCCCAGGCCGACGCCAACCGCCGGAACGTCACGATGGTCTCGCGCCAGATCGCCGTGACCCCCGATGCCTTCCACGCGGCACTCCGTGATGACGCCAACGACTTCCTCTCCCAGATCACCAAATACACAGAGGACGCCTGGACCCCCACCGTCACGCTCGCGACCGGGGTCACCGGGCTCGACCTGGGTGGCCGTTGGCTCGAGATCCACCATTTCGGCCGCCCCTCCCACACCGACAACGACCTGGTCATCCACTTCCCCGAGGACAACGTCGTCCACGCGGGCGACCTCGTCTTCAACAAGCTCAACCCCTACTTCGACATCAACGGCGGCGTCAGCGCGCAGGGCTGGCTCAAGAGCCTCAACGACCTCCTTGCTCTCTGCGATGACAGCACAGTCGTCGTTCCGGGCCACGGCCCCATCACCAACATCGATGGCGTGCGGGCCCAGATCAGCTATCTCCAGCAACTCTGGGACACCGTCCTGGCCGCGGTTGAGAAGGGCCGACCCCTCGAGAAGCTGAAGACCAGGATCTGGCCGTTCATGGAAGGCCTGGGCCTCGAGCAAGCCCGGCCACTTGCGATCGAGGCGGTCTATCTCGAGATCAAGGCCAATCAGCCCTGATTCGACCGGCCCCGCCGGGATGCCCGCAGAATCGCGGCGCTCAGGGCGCCGGGCACCCCCCGATGTCCTTTCGGGTCGCGGCAATTTGTGGACCGATAACGCGACTTTTCGTTCCGGACAGGTTCTGTGCAGAATGACCGTGCAACTCGCATGGCGCCGATTGAGCCGGGATAAGCGAGCTCATAACATCTGTGTAGCCCAGAATTTACGGCAATATTCGCCATTTGTGCCCTCTCGCCGTGAGCGCCGGGGTATTCTCTCGCTCGGAAGCGAAGAGAAAGAGAGAAGAGAGATGCACCACACCCTTACCGCGGCGATCCTGCTTTCGGCCTGCCTTGCCGCGCCGGCGATGGCCGACGGCTCAGGTCGGGCCGATCGCTCGGCGGTCCAGCCGCGGTTCTCGGGCGGCGACCGTCCGGCCCTGCCGCAATTCGATCCAGTCGTCAACCTCGTCCGAGACCTGCACGCCGATGCCGCCCGCGACGCGTTGCGGCCGCCGGTGCAGCACGGTCTCGCCGAGCGCGATGCGGACAACGAAGCGTTCAACAGGGCCATCTGGTCGGCCCGGTCGTCTTCCCACAACAACGCGGCGTGGCCCGGTCCCCTTGATGGCCCGCTCTTCGAGCTCCCCGCACCGGATTCCGGCTCGGATAGGACCCCCTCCTTCGGCGACCGGCCGGGTGAGACCTGGGGGCGCGACGGCGCCGGCCATTCCGCGTCCAACTTCGGCGGCCGGTGTGCGCCCGGCGCCGTCACCCAGCCCAAGCTCGTGGCCGTTCCGCTCCCCGGCGCCGCGCTGATGGGGATCGCCGCGCTCGGTGGTGGTGTGCTGGTCGCCCGTCCAGGCCGCCGCACGGCCTGACAGGGGTCACCCGATCACGAACTAGCGGGCCCGGTCTGCCGAGAGGGCCTCGTTGACGAGCGAAGCGATCGGTTTCTCCGTGGCCACCTCGGGCCGATAGGCGAGCAGGAGCCGCTGGGCCTCGCCCACCTCGGCTTCACTCGGCACAGCGTCGCCCCCGCCCCGCGCCAGGCGCACGATCGCGACGGCCCGCAGCGCCCGCAACTGCTCCAGCATTGGATCTCCCGCCGAGCACCACCGTTCCCACGCCGGCACCGCGGTGTCGAGCAGCGCGAGTGCGTCGGACTCCCGGCCCGCGCGCAGGTACCACAACCCCAGCGAGGGCTCGAGCATCCGCGCCCCGACCGAGTCGCCCAGCCCCGCGTCGATCAACTCGTCGCGGCGCGCTTCGAGCACCTCGACCCGCTTGGCCCAGATGGCGTCGAGCTCGGTCGGATCGTTCAGGATCAGCGGGCCCTGCGCATACTCGACGATCCACAGCGATGTGAGCACCTCTGACGCCAGGTTGTGCTGCTTGGCCGCATTGAAGCTCGCCAGCAACCGCATCAGCGCCTGCTTGGCCTTCTGCTTGTACTCCGTCGCCGTCGCGAACTTCTCTTTCTCGATTTCCACCTGGTGAGCATTCTCTTGGGCCACGAGGTCGCGCAGGTGAGCTGTCCGGGCCGAATGGGCCGCGACACCCAGGCTTGCCGCGATAGCCGCGCACGCCGCCAGCGCCAGGGGCCGGCGCCGGACCAGCAGGCCCGACCTGTGCACGACGCCGGGCTTTGTCCACGCGATCGGCTTCCTCGCCAGCCACGCCCGGAGGTCCTGCGCAAGCGCTCCCGCCGACGGGTGCCGATCCTCGATCCGAGTCGACACCGCCCGCTCGATCACCAGCCGAAGATCACGATCGACGCCCGCCCGTCTGAGCCGCTCGTCCAGCCGCTCGAACTCGGCGCTCCGGTCCGCGATCACCGCGATCGCAGAGGGCGTGCTTTCTCCCGCCACGGGTGTGCGTGTCAGCGCCCAGTGGAGCATGGCCCCGAGGCTGAACACGTCCGAACTCGGCATCGGGGCCGAGTCCAGAAGCCGCACCCGTTCGGGCGCCATGAACGCCAGCGTCCCGGGACCGGGCGAGGCCTGCCGCGAACCCGCCGAGCGCCCCTGCCAGCTCGCCGACCCGAAGTCCACGACCTTCACCGAGCCATCGGAACCGATCAGCACGTTCTGCGGCTTGAGATCGTGGTGCACCAGGCCCGCGGCGTGGATCGCCTGCACGCCGTCGGCCACCTCGGCGATGATCCGAACGATCTCGCGGAAACGCAGCGACGGGCCTCGCGCCTCGAGCCAGAGCCCGAGGTTCCGCCCGTCGATGTACTCCTGCACGATGAATGAGCGCCCGTCCGGCGTGCTCCCCGTGTCGCTCACGCGCACGACGTTCGCGTGCTCGACCAGCCGCATCCGCCGGGCCTCGGCCCGCGCTCGCTCGCCGTTCAGCGCCGAGCCCTTGCGAAGCAGCTTCACCGCGACCCGCGCCGAAGCCCCCTCGCCCGAGAGCAGGCGGTCCTCCGCGAGGTAGACGCGCCCGTTGACGCCCGAGCCGATCGGCTCCCGCAACGCGTATCGCCGCGACCCGTCGGCCAGCGGCGGGCCCAATGCCGGCGGCGGGGGCTCATCGTCTCGCCGTTCGGACGGTCGAGCGGGTGCGTCGAAGATGCGGTTGAGCCAGAGGGTCCGCTCGATCTCGGTCTGCTGCTCAGGGAAGCGGGCCTTGAGCCGGGCCGCCCGCTCACGCTGCGCCGCGAGCGATGTGCCGGGAGACCCGAGGGCCGCGCGGATCGCCGCGTCCAGCACGACAGGCCGGTCGACGAGTTCCGGGATGCGTTCGATGTACGACGAAAGGTCCTTCGCCTCGCCGCCGGGCCCGCCCGTGGCGCGCATGATCCCCATCGCGAGGTCTTCATCGCTGGGCCGGCGTGAATGCCCCCTGTCGATGCCACGCGATGGTTTGACAGCTCGGCTCATGCCTCCCCGCCCCGCGCCGACGCGCTTAGTGCAGCACAGAGCGCAGTTGCTCCTGCAGACGGATCCAACGCATACGCACCGCCGGCGTCCGCAGGCCCAACGCCGACGCGATCACCTTGTGCTTCAGCCCGCGCGCCCTCAGGAAAACGATCACGCGGTCGGTCACGTCCAGCCCTTTCACGGCCTGGGCCACGACGCCGCGCTCATCGCACTCGCCTTCCGCGGCCGGCGCGAAGATGTCCTCGGTGAGTTCCCGCTCGTGGCCGAGTGCCCGGGCGTACTCCCCGATCGCATCAAGCATGATCTCGTGCAGCTTCAGCCGTAGGTCGAGCGCATCGCCGCCCAGCGCCCCGGTCGAGACGAGCCAGTCCATCCGGCGCAGCATCGTCGCCATGAAGTCGCTCGAGTCGAACAGGCTCCGCTCCTGCCGCTCGAAGCTCGCGCGGAACCGGGCGCGGATCAGCGGCTCGTGAAGCCGAACGAGCGCCGCGACGGCCTCCCGGTCGCCGGCCTCGGCCCGCGCCAGCAGTTCCGCCTCGGTATGACTCGCCTCCCGGGCCAAACGACATCCTCCGGGTGTCCACAGGACAACCGTCCGGGCTTGCCAAGGCCCGGTAACTCGGTGTACAGTGCCCGTGCGCACCGATCGCGCACAGAACAGCCACGGACCGACACCTCGGCGCAGCCGCACCGGGGGTGGTCTACAGGTCCAATCTCAAGGCGGACCCCATGCGCTCAGAAAACCGAAAAAACATCCAGCTTTCTCGTTCGCTCGGCCAGTCGCTGTTCGCGACGCTCACCGTCGTTCTGGCCCTCGCGATGCTCACCCACACGGGCGAGAGCGGCGGCCACTTCACCGCCGGCCCCTTGGACGACACCCTTCAGTACCTTCTGGATCTCTGGCACATGATCATCGGGTGAGCCAAACGCAACCCTGATGGCGGTCGGTCCAAACCGCCGGCGAGACCGGCGGTGATCGTCGTCGCGGCACCGCGAGGCGGCGCCTCGGCGGGCGGCTATTATTTTCAGAACATATTGAAAGCCGCGCCCGATGGGCGCCTGTGCGGCCCAACAGCGGGGCGCACGCGGACGGACCTCCCATGCCCACGATCTACCGCCTTCTGCCTGAATGCCCCGATCTCGACCCGCTTGACCTGGGCCTGCTCGCCGCCGTCGCCCGCGGCGAGGCCCGCCTGACCCCGGAGCAGGGTCTCGCCCTCCTCGAGTGCGCCCCTCTGCACACCCTGGGCCGCTACGCCGACGCCCGCTGCCGAGCCCTCCACGGCGACCACATCCGTACCTACGTCATCGACCGCAACATCAACTACACCAACGTCTGCACCGCCAAGTGCACCTTCTGCGCCTTCCGTCGCGACGCCACCGACCAAGACGCCTACACCCTCGAATACGACCAGCTCTACGAGAAGGTCGCCGAGCTCAGCGCCATCGGCGGCACGCAAATCCTCCTCCAGGGCGGCATGAACCCCGAGCTCCCCCTCGACTGGTATCTCGACCTGCTCGCCGGGCTCAAGGAGCGCTTCCCCCACATCCACGTCCACGGCTTCAGCCCCCCGGAGTTCATCGAGTTCGTCAACTTCTTCGACCCGCCGGGCGCCACGCTCGAAGACAAGCTCCGCTGGGTCATGGTCCGCCTCCAGCAGGCCGGGCTCGACAGTCTGCCGGGTGCGGGCGGCGAGATCTTCGCCCCCGCCGTGCGCACGAAGATCGGCCTGGGCAAGTGCACCGCCGAGGCCTGGCTCACGACCATGTACGTCGCCCACTCGCTCGGCATGTTCACCAGCGCCACCATGATGTTTGGCCACATCGAGGGCCTTGCCGACCGCGTCCACCACATGCGCCTCGTCCGCGAGTGGCAGGATCGCGCCCTGCTCGACTTCGGCGAGGGCCAGATCCCCGAGTCCGTGCGCACCGACCCGTCGATCAAGAGCCCGCGCACCGGGGGCCACTACGTCAGCTTCATTTCGTGGCCCTTCCAGCCCGACAACACGCCGCTGGGCCGGCTCAAGGAATGGCCCCAGCCGGGCGACCTCGGTGACGGTGGGGCGGGCGAGTTCCCAGGCGACGCCATCGCCCGCGTCGACGGCTCGGGCACCAAGGACATGCATCCCGAGTTCGGCCGCCGCCTCCGCCTCGCCGGGTCGACCGCCTATCTGCGCACGCAGGCGGTCAGCCGACTGATGCTCGACAACATTTACTCGATCGGATCGAGCTGGGTGACCATGGGCCCCCACATCGGCCAGCTCGCCCTGCACTACGGCGCCAACGACATGGGCTCGGTGATGATGGAAGAGAACGTCGTCTCCGCCGCCGGCACCACCTACTGCCTCGACGAGCCGGTCCTCAACCACCTCATCCGCGAGGCGGGCTTCACCCCCGCCCAGCGCGACAATGTCTACGACATCCTCAAGCTCAACCACGGCCCGGACAGTCCGGACCTCCTCGTCGACGACTGGTCCAGGCACCGCGCCGCCAAGCTCGCGATCCACCTCGAGCCCAAACCTTCCGCCGCCCTGACGGTCGGTGCAACCGACTGACGCCGATTGCCCGCCACCCATCCAGAACCGGCCCCCTCTCAATAGAGGGGTTGTGATCTCGGCATCGACGCCGACCATGCTGAGAGTCACCAGTACCGCGCGGCCCGTCCGCCGCCGTCAGTGAAAGGGAGATCACCATGCACAACAAGTTCATCGCCGCGATCACCATCCTCGCCGGCATCAATGTCGCGTCGGCCCAGCAGGTCTACACAGGCCTCGACGTCGAGTTTTCCAAGGTCGCCTTCGCCGACCCAAACCTCGCCGAGAACCAGGACCGCATCACGGACAACGTCTGGATCACGCGGGGGGACACAGAGGGCATCTTCAACCTCGCGGCCGAGCCGACGTTCACCGGGCACGGCTCGAGTTCACCCAGCCCGATCGGAACTGAATGGGCCGTCGGCAGCGCCGCGGACTGGCAGACGCTGACGTTCGGCACCTGGGGCAGCCTGCCCGGTTCGCCCCCGAGCCTGCCCGGGGTGGATCTGGTCATGCATCTCGTCGACGATGACATCTATATCGACGTGCGGTTCACCGACTGGGGCGGCGGCGGCTCCGGTGGCGCGTTCACCTACCTTCGCTCGTCCGTCCCGTCGCCCTGCAACGCCGCCGACCTCGCAGAGCCTCTGGGCATCCTCGACCTGTCCGACATCCAGGCGTTTATCTCCGCCTTCGTTTCGGGTGATCCCGCTGCGGATCTCGCTCCGCCGGCCGGCATCCTCGATCTGTCTGACATCCAGGCGTTCATCGGCGCGTTCGTGGCGGGCTGCCCGTAACCGTCGTTCCCGTCCGGGTCTCACGCTTCCCACGCCGCCCAGTAAGCGGCGTGTTTTTCGTTGCGCCTTTTCCGCATCCTCCGGCATAATGAGGACGCCCGGAGTCAACGCGCCAATGCCGGCGTCGGATCTCCCGGGCAAGGGGGACCATCATGCATTCACTTCGCCCATCGCTGCTGGCGCTCGCCGCCGCTTCGACCGCCCACGCGACGGTCCTGACGTTCGACAACTTTGATAGTGTGGCTCACGACCCCGTCCTGCCCGACTATGGAGATCGTGTGACGACGACGCTCGATCCCGGCACGGGCTACACCTACGGCATGGGCAACGGATTCACGCCCGGCATCGTCGTCGACTACCTGCCGGACGTCACATCCACGTTCGAGGTCTGGGACGGCTACGCCGATTTGTTCCACGCGCTGGGCGACAACAGCTACACGGTCCCGGGCGAGGTTGTGTTTACGGCCGACCCGGGGATGGTCGTCGTCCTCAACGGCTTTGACCTCGCGCCGTGGAACATCGCCCAGCCCGACGCCACCGTCATCGTCACCGACGAGGCCGGCCACGTGCTCTTCAGCCGGGTCTACTCGACCGGCGGGCTCGAGATCACCACGTCGGTTGCCTTCCCGGGCGGCCTGCGAGGGCAGGAGATCCATCTCCGGGTGAACAATTTCGGCGACTGGGCGATCGACAACGTCGACTTCGACCAGGAGGCGTCGACGCCGCCGTGCAATCTCGCCGACCTTGCCGCGCCATACGGCCTCCTCGACCTCTCGGACATCACGACCTTCATCTCGGCGTTCACCGGTGGCGACCCGCTCGCTGACCTCGATGGAAACGGCCTGTTCGACCTGACCGACGTCACGATCTTCGTCACGCAATTCACCGCCGGCTGCCCGTGAGAAGAAGGGGCGCGACACCGTGATTGGGTAGGCCTTTCCCTACATCACGCGGGTTTTCACCACGCGGCGGCGCGATTCTCATGACAAACGACTCCGTTTCGTGTTTCCTAGAGAAAACACGGAAGGAGTCCACCATGAAGCTACGCGCATGGCACGCTGTGTTGGCCGGCTTGTTCGTCACCCTCTCCCCGGCCCAGGCCGACGACTGTGACCTCGCGTCGTCGTTCACGCTCGACCACACCGTCACCATCACCGGCGGCGTCCCGGGCATCCCCGCACGGTCGATGGACCAGGGCGATGTCGACGGCGACGGCGACCTCGACATCATCGCGGCGTTTGCGGGGCGGATCTACGTCCTGCTCAACGACGGCAACGGCGGGTTCGCCGATACCGGGGTCTGGTACGGCGGCGGTTCGATCATGCCCGAGGTCCGTGTCTCCCTTGCCGATCTCAACGGCGACGGCCACCTCGACATCGCCGACGCGGGCAGCCTCCAGGGCAACGTGCGCCTCGGCGACGGCACTGGGTCGTTCGGCGACCCGCTGACCGGGTTCATCAACATCCCGGCGTGGAACGGCGGCTACGCCGCGGCCGCCGGGGACTTCGACGGAGACGGCGACGGCGACGTTGCGATCTCCGATTGGAATCTGCCGCAGATCCGCATCTACCGCAACGACTGCCCCGCCGCGCCCCGCATCACCGCCCAGCCGGCGCCGAGCGTGGTCACCGACCCGGGCGGCATGGTCTCGCTCCATGTCGCCGCGGCCGGCGCGACGGGCTATCAGTGGCGCCGCAACGGCGTCCCGCTCGCCGATGACGCCCGCATCACCGGGTCGGCGACGGACACGCTCGAGATCGCCGGCGCCCGCCCGACCGACACCGACACCTACGACGTCGTCGTCACGACGGGCGATGGCGATCTGACCAGCAATCCGTCGGTCGTCGCGGTGCGCACCACCTGCCCCGCCGATCTTGCCGAGCCTTGGGGCCTTCTCGACCTTTCCGACGTGCTTGGGTTCGTGGAGTCGTTTTTGGACGGCTGCCAGTAGCCGCCCCGGCGTTCACCCACCGTCGACGACGATCCGCTTCCTGAGGCGGGCGCCTGTCTCGCGGATAAACAGGCCCACGCCGATGTCCTGGCCCGCCAGCGCCGCTCGCCCGCCCTCGAACGAGAAGGCCTTGACGACCTGCTGACCCGGTGTGAGCGGCGTCGGGGCGCTCCGCTGACGGGCGTATCCCGTTGCGCTCGCGTACACATGCACGACCTGTGTCTGGGGCCCGGTGTTCGTGATCTCCGCGAACACCGCGATGTCCCGGCCATCCGGGCTGTACCGGTAGGACAGGTTCATTGTGATGTCCTTGAGGCCCACTTCCACCCGCCGCTCGATCCGCATCAGTCCGGTCACCGTCGGCGCGGTCAGGTCCAGATCCACCACTAGGGGGCTCGTCCCCGCGTCCACACCGGCCGATGCCTCGAACTCGATCGGGAGCCGCACCGTTTCGCCGGGGTCGATCCCGAACGCACCCTGCCGGGGCTTGATGTCCCACGCCCGGTCGCGCGATCGCACGTCTCCCTCGCTCAGCCCGCCCGGCTCGACGACGAAGTACCGCCCGTGGATCGCGGAAGGCCAGGGGTTGCTCAGCACCAGGTCCAGCGATTGCGGCTCGGTGCGCGTCTCGATCAGCGGCGGCTCGGCGTGCACCGACGCCGCGAATCGCATCAGGTCGGGGTCCACGCCGTCCACGTACACCAGGCCCCCGGCCCAGGGCATCCGGTGTGTGCGGACCGCGGTCGGCTCGATCTCGCCGGGCTCGACGGCCAGCGCGTTCCCGAACTTGTCGATCAGGCGCACCGGGCCGTCCGCGACGAGCAGCGAGACCCGGTCGGGCTCGGGCGAGTCGGCCGCCGGCCACAGCACCGCGATCGAGCTTGTGCCGCGCGGCGCCCCGATCCGGGGCGAGAGCAGCACGCCCTCGACGCCCGGCGCCACGCGTTCGAGCGGCTCGGCTTGGCGATTGTTCAGCATCTCGATGAGCGTCAGCCAGGCCGCCGCGGACGGGTTGGGCATGAACTGGGCCCGCCGCCCGCCCTGCCACCGCCACCCGTCGTCGAGCCGCAGCGTTCGTCCCCGCGTGTCGCTTCCCACCGTGGTCCACGTATTGACCGCACGCCGGAGCATCGCGTCGAGCGACGGCCCGATCCCCACGCGGTCCGCGTCCTGCGCGGCGAATCCTGACGTGTGCCTCGGTACGTCCCACCCGCCGCTGCCGGCCTGGTCGGCGAGCGACAGGAAATCGCCGAGCACCGCGCCGACCTCGTCGGGCGGCACACCGGGTCCCAGGTCCTGCGACACCGCGAGCCCGGGCGCCACCATGCCCGGCGCGATCTGGTTGAACGGCGACCAGGGCAGTTCCAGCACCGCGCCGGGCACCAACCCCCGCACCCGGCCGACAGCGGCGTCAAGATCGGGGAGCAGCGATGCGTCCAGCGCCTCACCCAGCGCCCCTAGCCGCCACCACCGCACGCGGTGCCCCAGGTCGACCAGGAGCGGATCGAGCCATTTCGCCCCGTCGTGCGTCCCATCGGTGATCGCCGCCAGCAGCCCGCGTGCCCCGCGTACGTTCGAGATCTCGGGCGGCAGGCCGGGGACGATGATCCCCAGCTCGCGGTTCACGGGTGTCAGCCGGTTCGTCAGGTCGACCAGCGCCGCCGAACGCGCGTGATCCGCGGGCTCGCCGCCGTACCACAACTCGGCGATCACGCGGCTCGT
Organism: Phycisphaeraceae bacterium; assembly: GCA_023898685.1. Lineage (GTDB taxonomy): Bacteria > Planctomycetota > Phycisphaerae > Phycisphaerales > UBA1924 > UBA1926. The sequence continues at coordinate 188,059 of CP060234.1, read as the reverse complement.
GCCCGAGGCGAGCGCCAGATCGCCGAGCGCTCCCAGGCTCTCCGTCGGGGCCGAGGCGAACGAGAGGGAGAACGAATCCACGGGCCGGCCGGCTCCCTGCGTGTCGCCCAGGCCCGGCGATCGCCAGACCAGGTCTGTGAACGCGCTGCCCACGGGCGCCCCGTCCTGCGAGACCTTCACGCGCACGCGGTACCAGCCCAGAACCGGGAGTTTGGGCGTCCACGTCTGCTCGAGCCGGCCCCCATCAAACACGAGCGCCCGGCTGTCGACGATGTCGCCGTCCAGATCGGCCGCCTCAAAGACCACATCGAGGGGCCGGCCCACGAGGTCACGCAGGAACAGCGAGACTTCGGGCCGGTCGATCGACGGCACGAGGTTCCCGGGCCACCGCGTCCACAGTTCGACGCGCGGCACCTGGATCACCTCGATCTCGTCGAACCATGCGGCGCCGGTGAAGTCCTCCGGCACCACCTCCAGGTCCTCGAACGGCAGCTCACCCGTGGGCCCGGGCTGCTCGAGCAGCAGTTCGATCTGGAGCGACGCGGCCGCCGGCTCGTTGCCCGGGATGTGCACCAGCACGTCCCGCCAAAGCCCCCGAGTTTCGACGGGGTCGGATGAGACCCCCGAGGCGGCGAGCGGCTTGCCGTCGGCATCGAGCAGCCTGACCACCATCCGCGCCCGGGCGTGGGTCACGCCGTCCGTGCGCACCTTCGCGGTCACGACGTAGTCCGCGTCCGGGAAGACGGGCACCACCCCCGGGTCGAGCAGCAGGCTCGCCGAGCCCCCCCGCGTCGGCAGGCGGACCGAGCCCGCGCCCGCGGCGCTCACCGTGTAATCGAGCTGCGCCCGGTTCCAGAGCGGGAATCCTGGCCGCACGCGCAGCGGCGGATCGTTCTGGGCCCGGATCCAGGAGCGGGGGAGATCGGTCGGGTTGGTGTTCTGCTCCTCGAAGTCGAACCTGCGGGTCACGCGCTCTGCCGACGCCGGCCGGCCCGCCTGAGCGAAGGCCACACCGGGCGTCATAGACAGCAGGGCGAGGACACAGGACAGCAATGGGCCGGGCAGCCTCCGCACCGGAATATCATCGGCCCGGGCGGACATCCCTCTGCACCGCCCCGTCCCCGACACGACCCGAAACACGGCCCCCCGCGGCGACAACCAGCATGTCCGACGACCTCATCTACGCCCCGCCCCCCGACGACGCCCCCCACGTGCCGTACAAGCGACACGATCCCGGGATGCCCTCCGCCGACGCGGCCCGCGCGTTCTACGAGACAGTCCGCACCCGCCGCACGGTCCGCATGTTCTCGGATCGCCCCGTGCCCCGTGAGACGATCGAGCACATCATCCGCGCCGCCGGCACGTCACCCAGCGGCGCCAACAAGCAGCCCTGGCGTTTCGTCGCGGTCTCCAACCCCGAGATCAAGCACCAGATCCGCCTCGCCGCGGAGGCCGAGGAGCGCGAGTTCTATGAGCACCGAGCGTCCGAGCGTTGGCTTGATGACCTCAAGCCGTTCGCCACCAATCCCGAAAAGCCCTTCCTCGACACCGCCCCCTGGCTCATCGTTGTCTTCGCCCTCAAGCGCACCGACGACGGGGGCCAGGTCTACTACCTCAACGAGAGCGTGGGCATCGCGACGGGCCTGCTGCTCACCGCCGCCCACCATGCGGGTCTCGCGACGCTCACGCACACGCCGAGCCCCATGAAGTTCCTCGCCCAGATCCTGGGCCGACCGGAGCACGAGAAGCCCTACCTGCTGATCCCGATCGGCTACCCGGCCGACGACTGCGTCGTCCCCGCGATCGAGCGCAAACCGCTCGACGAGATCGCCATCTTCATCGAATAATCGCCGGCACTCCTTCTATGTGTGCCACGGCCGTCTCGGCCGTGCCGAAGTGCAACCGCGTTTCGCATGACACGGTGCCACGACTCGCCGTCCTCGGCGCAGTCGTGCCAACTCACATTGTGCGATGATTCCCGGAGCACTGCTGCGCCGCGGACGGCGAGCAGTGGCACCCGGCGCACATGACAATGTGTCCTTCGCTTGCGCTTCAGGCTCGTAGTGCCCGCCCCGGTCACCCCGATCTTCGAGCCCTTCGCGACCTTCGCGTTGAAGAATGCCTCTCTCCGCGCCCTCCGCGCCTCCGCGTTCAGTCTCTGCTCAAGGCTGCAACCGCGTGCATGACCACGCACCCGCCTCATACCTCGTGCCGTTCTCCGTCAGATCCCGCTCCCACCTCGCCCGCTCGTGCACGCGCCCCGCCCCGTTGCACCACAGCTCAACCGCCTCGGCCCACACGCGGTACCCGCCCCAGAAGGGAGGCCTCGGGATCACCAGCTCGTCCGCCTTCCCATCCACGATCTTCGACACGTCCAGATCAAGCTCGGCGACCTTCGCCATCACCTTCTCGAGCAGCGCCGCCCGGCTCTCGATGGGCCGGCTCTGCTCGCTCGCCCACGCCCCGATCTTGCTCTCCCACGCCCTCGACACGAAGTACCGGTCCGACTCCTCGGGCGGGCTCTTGACCACACGCCCCTCGACCCGGATCTGCCGCCCCAGCTCGTCCCAGTGCATGAGCAGCGCACAGCGGGGGTTGGCGTCCAGCTCCCGTGCCTTCCGGCTCGTGTAGTTGGTATAGAACACGAGCACGCCGTCCCGCTGATAGATGTCCTTGCACAGCACCATCCGCGAGGAGGGCTGCCCCCGCCCGTCCACCGTCGACAGCGACATCGTGTTCCAGTTCAGACGCGACACCCGCTCGTTCGCTTCCCCGAACCAGTCGACCACCAATTCGAATGGGTCGGCCGGCAGCGGGTCGGGCAACTGCTCCGCGTCATAAGTCTCGTCGAAGAAACCAACTGTGTCGCTCATCGCATCTCCGGCCTTTCGGCGACACCCAATCAGGTGACCGCCGATGTTCGTCTTCTGCCCGTAGTCCCATGCTCCGCTTGGGCATAAGCCGTGGAGAAACCGTGGACGATTCCCCCGCTCCCGATCTTTCTGGGATGCTATCCCGAGCCGAATGAAGGGGGCGTCGGTGCGTCTCCGTGGGGCTACTCTCGGAGCGGTGGTGACTTCCAGAAACGGCACATCCGATGCCCCGGGTGACCGGGCCTCCGTGGCCCGGCGCCGGCCCGGTGCGATCGCCGAGGAGACGCTCGAGAAGCTCTTCGGCAAGCTGCCGCCTCATTCGGAGGAAGCCGAGATCGCGTTGCTGGGGTCGCTGATGCTCGACGCGAGCGTCATCGGCGACATCATCATGCACGTCAGCAAGGGCGAGCAGTTCTACAGCCAGAAGCACGCCCAGATCTTCCAGGCGATGCTCGACCTGCACAACGAGACGCGCACGATCGATCTCGTCCCGCTCACCGAGCTGCTCAAGGCCCGCGGCGTGCTCGAGTCGGCCGAGGGCACCGAGTTTCTGGTCTCGCTCGCCGAGGCGGTGCCCAGCGCCCGCAACGCGGTGCACTACGCGAAGATCGTCGCCGACCGGAGCAGGCTCCGCCGCCTGATCTCGACGGCGGGCGAGATCATGCACCTCGCCTTCAACACGGGTGAGAGCGCCGACAGCCAGGGCGCCGAGATCGTCGACACCGCCGAGCAGATGATCTTCGAGATCGCCAGCGAGGGCGAGACGCAGGGCCCCGAGAAGCTCAGCGATTTGCTCAAGGCCGAGATCGTCCGGATCGAGATGCAGGCCGAGGGCAAGGGCGTCAGCGGCACCCCCACCGGATTCTCCGACTTCGACGAGATGACCGGGGGTCTGCAGCCCGGCGAGATGGTCATTCTCGCGGCCAGGCCCTCAATGGGAAAGACGGCCCTGTCCCTCAACATGGCCGAGCAGATCGCCTTCGGCGGGCGCACGCCCTGGAGCCCGCGCCACGAGGGGGGCGATCCGGCGCCCGTCGGCTTCTTCAGCCTGGAAATGAGCCGCGAAGCGCTCGTGCAGCGTCTGCTCAGCGCCCGCTCGGGCATCAACGCCCACAAGATCCGAACGGGCGAGCTCGGGGGCGACGGCATGTCGGCGATGGAGGCGTGGAAGCGCATCCACGAGGCCGCGGCCGAGCTCTACGAGGCGCCTCTGTTCATCGACGATTCGCCGGGGCTGACCATCCTCCAGCTCCGCGCGAAAGCGCGCCGCATGGCCGAGCGGCACGGTCTCAAGGCGATCGTCATCGACTATCTCCAGCTGCTCACCGCCCCCGGCGCCGCCCGCGAGAGCCGGCAGGTGGAGGTGAGCACGATCAGCCGCCAGATCAAGGCGCTCGCCCGCGAGCTCCGCATCCCCGTGCTCTGCCTGGCGCAGCTCAACCGCGGCGCCGAGCAGCGCGAAAGAAACCGGCCCCGCATGAGTGACCTTCGTGAGTCGGGGTCGATCGAGCAGGACGCCGACGTCGTGATGTTGCTGCACCGAGAGGCGTATTACCACAAGGACGACGAGGAATGGCTGAACGACCCGGACAACGAGGAGAAGCTGAACCTCACCGAGCTGATCATCGCCAAGCAGCGCAACGGCCCGACGGGTGTGGTGAAGCTGACGTGGGACGATTCGATCGTCCGCTTCAAGAACCACGACTGGAGGCACGCCAGCTACGCAGGCGGTGGCGGGGCAAGCTACGCACCCTCGCCCTCCGGTACCGCGCCGAGCCCGCCGCCTGACCGATATGCCGGGGATCCACCTGAGATTCACGTTCGCCCGACCGATCCGGGGTATGGCGAGTCGTCGTTCGCCCCGGGCCGACGCACCGGCCCCGTCGACGGCCACCGAGACGGCGGTGGGCCCGAACAGCCGATCGACGACTACGAAGACGACGATCTCCCGCCGTTCTGACCGTCGAGCCCGCCGCCACAGTGCGATCCGACCGTCGTTTTCCCCCCTCTCCCCGGTCGCCGGGGCGAGGGCAGGGTGAGGGGCTCCAGCTTCTCCAAGCCTCATTTCTCAGAAGCGCAAATGCCGGGACAACGACGATCGCATCCGAAGGTGCCATCGCGATCGCGGCATCACCGCCGCTGACTCCCGAATCTCGCCCATCGTCAACTCCGGATGATCCGCACGCCCTCTCCGCTCGTATGCATCCCCGGGCCGCAACCCCGCCTATGAGATTCCGGAGAACAGGTACGATGTGGGCCGAGATGAGCGTGCAACCCGACATCCGGCAATCAGAATCGAACCGGATGCGCCGGGTCGGCGGTTGTCTCGCGAATGGCGCGGGGCCTGAGAACAGCGGGGGGGTGCTTCGGTGCTGAGCCCCACGCTCGCGTCGTTCGTCGTCGGGCCCGTCCAGTTCGACAGCCCGTGGTGGCTCGTGCTCATCCCGGTGCTGGGCCTCGCCTCGTGGCTCATCGGGCGCAAGAGCCTCGCCGGCCTGGGTCGGCCGACGAAGGTCGCCGCCCTGCTCGCGCGACTGATCGTCATCGCCGCGCTCGCCGGCGCGCTGGCCGAGCCGCAGCTTCGACGCGAGACCGATGATGTCGCGGTGACCGTCGTGCTCGATGTCAGCCGATCGATCCCGCCGGCCGAGCAGGCCCTCATCGACGGCTACATCGCTGACATCCGCGAGAAGGCCGACAGGCACACCGATCGCCTCGGCGTCGTCACGGTCGCGCGCGACGCCTACGTCCAGTCGCTGCCCAGCCACCTCGCCGAGAGCATCGACCGCCAGCAGATCGGGCGCACTGATGCGACCGACCTCGCCGCGGGGCTCCGCCTGGCGGTCGCGGTCGCGCCCGACGACGCGGCGACACGCGTGCTGCTCATCAGCGATGGCAACGAGACCTCGGGCAGCCTACTCACCGCCGCGGAGGCGGCCCGTGCCGCGGGGGTGCCCGTCGACGTGCTCCCTGTCCAGTACGAATACCCGGCGGAGGTGATCGTCGAGAAGGTCGTCGCCCCCGCCAACGTCCGGGGCGGGCAGACGATCAATCTTTCGGTCATCGCCACCGCCACCAAACGCACCGCGGGCCGGCTGCTTGTCACCGAGGACGGTGAGGCGGTCGATCTCGACCCCACGTCCGACTCGATGGGCGTCACCGTCGAACTCGACCCGGGCAAGAACGTCCTCTCCGTCCCCATCGCGCCGCGCCTGCCGGGCCCCCGCACCTACGAGGCGATCTTCGAGCCCCTCGACGTCCGCACCAGCAGCGGCGAGCGCGTCGTGGGCGACTCGATCCCGGAGAACAACCGAGCCTCCGCCGTCACGTTCGTGGGCTCCGAGGGCTGGGTGCTGCTCGTCGGAGACAGCGAGGACGAGGTCGGCCCGATTGAGCGTGCTCTTGACGATGCCGACCTCCGCGTCCACCGCGCCGTCGCCGGCCGTGTGCCCGACGATCTCACCGCGATCAACGCGTACGAGTGCGTCGTGCTCGTCAACCAGCCCGCCTACTCGTACAGCGAGGCCCAGCAGGAGACGCTCCGCCGGTATATCCACGACTCGGGCGGCGGGCTGGTCATGATCGGCGGGCCCGACTCATTCGGCGCGGGGGGGTGGATCGGCAGCCCGCTCGAGGATGCCCTGCCCGTCCAGCTCGACCCGCCCCAGAAACGCCAGATGCCGATGGGCGCCCTCGCGATCGTTCTCGACGCCTCGGGCTCGATGGGCTGCGGCGTCTCGGGCACGGGCATGGACCAGCAGCAGGTGGCCAATGAGGCCGCCGTGGCCGCGGTCGAGACGCTCAGCCGGCTCGACCATATCGCGGTGCTCTCGTTCAGCGGGGGCTACCGCGTTGTCGTGCCACTCATGCCGTGCGCCGACCAGGTGCAGATCGCCCGCCGCATCCGCTCGATCGGGCCGGGCGGCGGCACCAACATGTTCCCCGCGGTCGAGGCCGCGTTCCGCGAGCTCGAGAAGTCGCCCGCGGGCGTCAAGCACATCATCGTCCTCTCCGACGGCCAGACGATGGGCTCGGACAGCGAGGGCTTCGACCTCGCGCTCCGCGTCGCCAACGCCGGCGGCACGCTCTCCACGGTCGCCGTGGGAGACGGCGCGAACGACACGCTGCTCGACGGCATGTCCAAGCGTGGCGGGGGCCGGTTCTACAAGGTCAACTCCAACCAGGCCCTTGTCCAGCTCCCCCAGATCTTCATGAAGGAGGCGCAGACCGTCCGTCGAAGCCTGATCTGGGAGGGCGATCCGTTCAGCCCCCAGGTGGTGGGGGTGCCCACCGAGACCATGCGGGGCATCTCGTCGGTGCCGCCCATCTCGGGCTACGTCGTCACCGCGCCACGTGAGGGGCTGAGCCAGATCACAATCAAGGCGATCCAGCAGGTCGGCGACGGCTCGACCGAGACCGTCGAAGACCCGATCGCCGCCCAGTGGCAGTACGGCCTGGGGCGTGTCGTCGCGTTCACCAGCGACGCAACGAGCCGCTGGGACGCCGCGTGGATGCCCTGGGCGGGCTACCGCCAGTTCTGGGAACAGCAGGTCCGCTGGTCGATGCGACCGGCCGGGTCGCCGAACGTCCGCGTCGTCACCGAGCAGCGGGGCGACGACACCGTCGTGATCGTCGAGGCGCTCGACGACCGGGGTGAGCGGCTCAACTTCGCCAACTTCGAGGCTCGCGTCTCCAAGCCCGGGGGCGAGGGCGCGGACCTCCAGATCCGCCAGGTCGGGCCGGGCCGCTACGAGGGCGCGGTGCCCACCACCCAGCCCGGCGCCTACGTCGTCTCGATGCAGTACACCGCCCCCGGACACGCGGGCCCTGACGGGAGCGGTGAGCCCCTCCGCGGGGCCGTGCAGGCCGCGATCACGCGCCCCTTCGCCGACGAGTTCCGCGAACTCGGGACCAACACCGCGTTGCTCCGCCAGGTCGCGGGGATCACGGGGGGCGAGGTGCTCAGCCGCGACCCGACCGCCGACATGCCCTGGCGCCGCGAGGGGCTCACGATGCCCGTCGCGACCCGCGCGATCTGGCTCGCCCTCGCGATTGCCAGTCTGGGCCTGTTCGTCGCCGACGTCGGCATCAGGCGCGTGCGGATCGACCCCGCGGGCATCGCCCGCGCCGTCGCGGGGCTCTTCGGCCGCAGCGCCGAGAAGAAGGCGGGCGAGCAGATCGACTCGCTGCGCGCCGCGCGCGCCAAGGCCCGCGCCCGCATGGCGGGCGAGGCCCGGGCCGCCGTTGACGCTGGCGAGGTTGCGGGGCGCAAGTTCGAGACCCAGGCCAATGGCGCCGCGCCGGTTGACGATCAAGCCCCGTTGATCGCCCTTTCGGGTGAACACGAAGCTCCCAAGATCGCGGGCCTCAGCAAGCCCGAACCAGAGCCCGCGAAGCCCGAAGAAGAGGAAGGCGGCCTCTCGCGCCTCATGAAGGCCAAACGTCGCGCCACCGAAGAGTTTGAAGACGAAGGATCGTGACGAGCCGCGACCGTGAGGGAGCGGTGACCGACAGCAACAGGAGCCACCCATGGCGATGAACCCCGACCACACAGACACGCCCCAGGAGGTCAAGGCCCGCGCCGAGGCCTTCCGCAACACCTTCGCCACGCTCAAGAGCGAGATCGGCAAGGTGATGGTGGGGCAGGAGGAGGTCGTCGACGCCGTGCTGACCTGCCTGTTCGCCGGGGGCAACGTCCTGCTCGAGGGCGTGCCCGGGCTGGGCAAGACGCTGCTGGTGCGCACGCTGGCCCAGGCGCTGAGCCTGCCGTTCAGCCGCATCCAGTTCACGCCCGACCTGATGCCCGCCGATGTGATCGGCACCAACATCGTGTCCGAAGACCATGAGACGGGCCGGCGATCCTTCGTCTTCCAGCCCGGCCCGATCTTCGCCCAGGTCGTGCTCGCCGACGAGATCAACCGCGCCACGCCCAAGACCCAGTCGGCGTTGCTCGAGGCGATGCAGGAGCGCAGCGTCACCGTCGCGGGCCAGACGCACACGCTCCAGGCCCCCTTCCTCGTCCTCGCGACCCAGAACCCCATCGAGCAGGAGGGCACCTACCCGCTCCCCGAGGCCCAGCTCGATCGCTTCATGTTCAAGGTCAACGTGGGCTACTCGCAGCTCGACGACCTGATGGTCGTGCTCGATCGCACGACCGGCGCCGAGACCCCGCAGGCCGCCGCGGTGCTCGACGGGCCTGGCATCCTCGAAGCCCAGCAGCTCGTCCGCGAGGTGGTCGTCGCGCCGCACGTCAAGCAGTACGCCGCCCGCCTCGTCCTCGCGACGCATCCCCAGGGCGACTTCGCCGCGGGCGGCGCCGAGGGCCCGACCAACCGCTACGTCCGCTGCGGCGCGAGCCCCCGCGCCGCCCAGGCCCTCGTCCTCTCCGGCAAGGTCAGGGCGCTCACCGATGGGCGCTACAACGTCGCCTACCACGACATCGAGGAGGCGGCCCTCCCGGCGCTGCGCCACCGCATCCTGCTCAACTTCGAAGCCGAGGCCGACCGCGTCGACCCCGATGCGCTCGTGCTCGACATTCTCAAGCGCGTGCCGTCGCAGCCCGTCGGCATGGCGGGGGTCTCGTGATGAAGAAGAAAAGAGTCGCGGCGCTCGCCCTGCTCACGCTGATCCCGCTCGCGGGTTGCTACACACGCACCGTTGGCGCCAAGGGTCTCGGTGCGCAGTGGAACCGCCAGGACATCTATGAGCCCAACCTCAAGGAGAAGAACGAGCGCGGCAACAACATGTTTGACAACGCCGGCGACCTGCTGCTGGGGCCGAGGCAGATCGAGGAGCGGAAGAAGTAGGGGGGCGGTTTCAACGCGAAGGTCGCGAAGGGCTCGGAGGAGAAAGTCAGGAAGAGTTGAACGCGGAGGCGCGGAGAACGCGGAGTGATGAATGGGGATGAGGCACGAAGACAACTTGGCGACGTCGGGTGCCACTGTTCGCCGTCCGCGGCGCAGCAGTGTCCCGCGCCGGCCGATTCCCGACGCCCGGAGGGCACGACTGCGCCGCGGACGGCGAGTCGTGGCACCCTGCGCACAGATGCTCTTATCTGCGGCATCTGCAGTCGGATTGGCCGGGTGCGTCTGCAACGATGCTCCGATTCGATCCACCATGAGCGATGAGCGGATATCTCAGCGGATCCATCGGCTTCAGCAAGGCGCGACGGTTTGGAAGTCGTTTGTCGCGGCTTCGGAACAGCTGGTTGACGAAGAAGTGATGCTCCGTGTCGCGATCAATGAACCCGATCGGACTGTGGCGGTTGAGATGGGACGGGGTGGCTGCCAGATCTTTTGGCCGGTCGCGCCCGATGCCGTAGCCCTGATCAAGCTCGACGAATCATCGACGATCCAGGACATCAAGGTACTCAGAGAAGAGGCGTACTACGACTGGCTTGATCTCACCCGGACACCACCCATGCCTCGCGGGTTTACGGTCGTGCACGACCGTGGGCGTCACATTGACGGACAATCACAAGCAGATTAGACAATGCTCCGCACCCCCAACCCAACACGCCCCGCCTCGATGGACGAGCTGCTCGACAGCGCCCTCATCGCGCGCCTCAGCCGGCTCGATGTCACCAGCCGCAAGGTCTTCTCCGGCAAGCTCAAGGGAGAGCGGCGATCCAAGAAACGCGGCGAGTCGGTCGAGTTCGCCGACCACCGCCCCTACGTCGTGGGCGACGACCTCCGCCACATCGACTGGAACATCTTTGGCCGCCTCGACCGCCTCTTCCTCAAGCTCTTCCTCGAAGAGGAGGACCTCTCTCTCCATATCGTCATCGACGCCTCCGAGTCCGCCGACTGCGGCCAGCCCAACAAGTTCTTCTACGCCCAGCAGTTCGCCATGGCCCTGGGCTACATCGGCCTCATCAACCTCAACCGCGTCGCCATCACCGCCATCGGGGGATACATCGACACCGGCAAGGAATCTCCCGACGAGCCGCGACCGTCAGGGAGCGGTCCGGACAGTCCTCCCGCTCTCGACACCATCCGCGACCTGAGAGGCCGCCGCCGCACGCAGGACCTCGCCCGCTTCCTCTGCTCGCTCCGACCCGCCGGCTCGACCGACTTCCGCGACCAGGCCAAGCGCATCGCCCTCGCCCGTCGCGGCAAGGGCGTCATGGTCGTCGTCTCCGATTTCTTCATGAAGGAGGGCTACGAGGACGGCCTCCGCCTGCTCGTGGGGCGGGGCTACGACCTCTTCGCCCTCCAGTGCCTGAGCCCCCAGGAGGTCGAGCCCGACATCGGCGGAGACCTCAAGCTCGTCGACGTCGAGGACGGCGACCGCGCCGAGGTCACCATCTCCGCCCCCCTCCTCAAGCGCTACAAGCAGAACCTCGCGGCCTACTGCGGGGGATTGAGAGACTTCTGCGCCCGGCGCGAGATCACGGCCCTCACCGTCCGCACCGACACGCCGGTGGATGTGTTGTTGCTCGATTATCTCAGGCGGAGGGGGTTGGTGAGATGAGTTGGGAAGGCACGGAGGCACGCAGGCACGAGGGCACGGAGGGCCGGGTGCCACGACTCGCCGTCCTCGGCGCAGTCGTGCCATCGCACGAAGTGCGATACTCGTCCCGGACCACAGCTGCGCCGAAGACGGCGAGCAGTGGCACCCCGCAGCCCCGCCTTCCGAATCCGAGCTCCGAGTTCCGCCATCCGAGTTCTCCCCCCTATGTGCCTCCGTCCCTCCGTGCCTCCGTGCCTTCCCCGGAGGCCCCATGACCTACGCCACGCCAACCATCGCCGCCATCACCGCCGCCATCGCGGTGCCTTCGCTCGTCATCCTCTACTTCCTCAAGCTCCGCCGGCGCAGCGTCGAGATCTCATCCACGCTCCTCTGGCGCAAGGCCGTGCAGGACCTCCAGGCCAACGCCCCCTTCCAGCGCCTCCGCAAGAACATCCTGCTGCTGCTCCAGCTCCTCGCCCTCGCCGCGGCTCTGTTCGCGATCGCCCAGCCCCAGAAGAAAGTGGGCGAGGCGACCAGCACCCGCCACGTCATCATGATCGACCGCAGCGCCAGCATGGGTACGAAGGACGGCGGCGGGGGGAAGACGCGCCTCGAAGCCGCGAAGAAGACGGCGATCGACCAGGTCGACTCGCTCGACGAGGGCGACATCTTCGGCGCCGCGGCCCACGAGGCCATGGTGATCGCGTTCGACTCGACCGCGGAGGTCGTGCAGCGCTTCACGACCGACAAGGCCAAGCTCCGCAGCGCGATCGAATCGATCCAACAGACCGACGCCCCGGGCTCGATCAAGGAGGCCTTCCAGCTCGCGCAGGCTCACAGGCCCAAGGTCAGCGCGACGCCGACCGACACGCCCCCCGACTCGAGCGCAGATACGAGTGCCGACGGCCCGCAGGACGAACCCCCCGCGTCCATCCTCGCGGGCCCGCCCCAGACCTTCCACCTCTACACCGACGGACGGATCAGCGACCTCGACACGTTCCTCCCCGCGAGCCAGGACAGCGTCGTCTATCACACCACGGGCGACCCCGACTCCGCCGACGTCGGCATCACCGGGCTCCGCGCCGAGCGCGCCTACGACCACCCCGAGCACCTGACCATCTTCGTGGGCCTCCAGAACACCTTCCCCACCCAGGTCACCCCCGACGTCGAGCTCAGCCTCGACGGTGCGCCCAGCGCCATCCGCTCGGCCACGATCGCCGCGCCCACCGCGCGCACCGGCATCGTCCAGTCCAACGACTCAGCCGACCAGGTCCAGTCCGTCGTCCGCGCCGAGCCCGGCAAGGGGGGCGTCGTCTTCGAGCTCGACATGCCCCGCGGCTCGATCGCGACGGTGCGCCTGCGGGGCCAGCCCGATCCCTTCCCCACCGACGATCAGGGCGAACTCGTCATCCCCCCCGCGTCGCAGACGTCCGTCGCGGTGGTCACCAAGGGCAACCTCTTCCTCGCCGAGGCGCTCGCGGGGCTTCCCCTCGCCGAGCTCGACACGCTCACGCCTGACGAGTTCAGGGCCCAGGTCGACTCGGGCCAGGCCGAGAAGTACGACGTCGTCGTCCTCGACGGCATGCTCCCGCCCAACACGCCCGAGGGGCGCGCCCTCGCCCCGGGGCGCTGGCTCATCCTCGGCGCCATCCCGGGCTCGCCCGAGGGCCTCGTTGACAAGGGCGAGGGTGGCTACGGACAGTTCGTCGACTGGCGGCGCGACCACCCCGTGCTCCAGGGCCTCACGCTCGATCCCGTCCGCATCGGCGACGCCCGCCAGATCGAGATCCCCGACACCAGCGCCGCCCGCTCGCTCGCCGAGACGCAGTTCGGCCCGGGCATCGTCGAGTTCGTCACCGCCGAGGCCCGGGCGATCGGCGTGCTCTTCGACGTCGCCGACAGCAACTGGCCCTTCGACGTGAGCTTCGTTGTCTTCCTCGCCTCCGCGATCGACTACCTCGACGCCGCGACCGCGTCCGACGCGGGCCGCCTCGCCGTGCGCCCGGGCGAGATCCTCACCGAGCGCCTCCCCCTCGGCGCGACCGACGCCTCGCTCGAAGACCCCGATGGCGACCGCGTCCCCCTCGCCCCCGCCGCCGACGGGCGCATCTCGTGGGGCCCCGTCCGGCGCACCGGCCTGCTCACCCTCCGCTGGAATGGAGAGACCGGCCCCGCCGACACCGTGCAGGACGGCAAGGCCACGCGATTCGTCGCGTCGAATCTCCTGGATCCCTACGAATCCGATATCGCCCCCGAGGACAGCGTTGCGCTCGCCAGCCAGATCGTCGCCGCCGCGAGCCAGAAAGAGACCGCCATTCGCCACTACTGGCGCTGGCTCCTCCTCGCCGCCCTCGCGGTGATCATGCTCGAGTGGTACATCTACAACCGCAAGGTGCAGATCTAGGGATCGGGGATCAGCGATCAGGGATCGGGGCCCCGGCCGGGCCTCTGGCGTCGCAGGCACGCCGGCTCTCAGCCACAACCCGGATCCCCGATCGCCGATCCCTGGCCCCTCCCCCCTGTCACTTTGGCACCCGAACGCCCGATCCGCACGCCCCAGGCAGCGCCGGGCCCCCTTCCACGCCCCTCCGCTCCCTCCCCGACCACCCGACGACCGGCACCCCGTTTGCCCCGTCTTGTCCGTGCAGAATGTCCGTCTCCACCCCGCCGACCCCTTCGCCCCCTCCGGGGGGGCCGGGTCCCCACACGCCTCGGGGGGATCGGGCGATGGCCCGCGCGGCGGCTCCAACCGCCTCAACCTGCTCCTCTCTTATGCCGGGTGGGACGACGACCCCTGGGTCGACCGCCTCCCCCGTCTGCTCGACCCGATGGGCGTTCGCTCGCTCTGCGCCGCCGACGCGGGCGAAGCGAGCCGCGTGATCGACGCGAATCCGATCCACATCGCGGTGGTCGATCTCGCCCTCCCCCTCGCCCCGGGCCGCTCCAGCGAGGAGGCCGGGCCCCGCATCCTCGAGATCCTCGCCCGCCTCACCGCCCCGCCCCCGACCCTCGTCATCAAGCGCGGCAAGACCAGCCGCGACGACCACCGCGAGATGGCCGCGGCTCTCCGCGCCGGCGCCTTCGCCGTCCTCGACCGCCCCCGCCAGCACCGCGACGTCGAGACGCTGCTCGAGCTGCTCCGCCGCGTCCTCCATCGCTACTACGCCAACCGCTGGCCCACTCCGGAAGGCCCACCCCCGACGTAACCACGCATGAACGAGACCCGGGCGCAAGCCCGGGTGTTCCCCGAGCCCCGAGCGTCAGCGACGGGCCAAATTCCGATCCGGTTTCGAAGACACGCAACCAACCCCAAGGGAGATTCGAAAGATGGCGACCGCAACCAAATCGAAGATCAACATCCGCCCCCTCCACGACAAGATCATCGTCCGCCGCGACGAGGCCGAGACGATGACCGACTCCGGCATCTACCTCCCCGAGTCGAGCAAGGAGCGTCCCAAGACCGGCACCATCGAGGCCGTGGGCGACGGCAAGCTCAACACCGAGACGGGCCAGCGCACGCCCCTGACCGTCAAGCAGGGCGACAAGATCATCTTCTCGAGCTACGCCGGCACCGAGGTCAAGCTGGGCGACGACGAGCTGCTCATCATGTCCGAGGACGATGTTCTCGCGGTGATTGACTAAGAAGAGCAGGCACCAGGGACCAGGGATCAGGCACCAGCCCAGAAGTGTGTGCCTCTCCCCGGTGCCTGGTGCCCGGTCCCGGGTGCCTGTTATGACTCCACAAGAACTCCGCACAGCCCTCGCCGAGCTCAAAGGCCAGCGCACCGCGACCTTCGTCTTCCAGCACGTCCTGGGCGAGCACAACACGCTCGCCGTCACCAACGCCATGCTCGTCCCCGAGGAAGCGGACGGGCTGATCAAGCTCACGGACGGCCAGTCCATTTTCATCATCGACGCCGACCGGGTGGCCTACATCCGGGTCGGCAAGTGATATCGGGGTGGCCCGGCTCGCCGAGCCGGGTTCGCCGGAACTGAACAAGAACACCCGGCTCGGCGAGCCGGGCCACCGAGAAACGGAGATTCCCAATGGCTCCCAAACAGATTGCATTCGATAACGACGCACGCGACCGCATCCTCAAAGGCGTGCAGAAACTCGCCAAAGCAGTGAAGGTCACGCTCGGCCCGTCCGGGCGCGTTGTTGTGCTTGAGAAGTCCTTCGGCGCTCCCACCGTCACCAAGGACGGCGTGTCCGTTGCCAAGGAGATCGAGCTCGACGATCCGTACGAGAACATGGGCGCGCAAATGGTCAAGGAAGTCGCATCAAAGTCCTCAAAGGACGCGGGCGACGGCACCACCACCGCGACCGTCTACGCCGAAGCGATCTTCCAGGAGGGTCTGAAGAACATCACCAGCGCGCTAACCCCAACCAGATCAAACGCGGCATCGACAGCGCCATCACCGCCCTGATCGAGAACCTCGCCTCCATGTCCACCCCCGTCACGGGCTCGAAGGAGATCGCGCAGGTCGGCACATGCAGCGCCAACCAGGACACACAGATCGGCGACATCATCGCGACCGCCATGGACAAGGTCGGCAAGGACGGCGTCATCACCGTCGAAGAGGGCAAGTCGCTCGAAACAGAGGTCGAACTCGTCGAGGGCATGCAGTTCGACAAGGGCTACCTCTCGCCGCACTTTGTCACCAATGTCTCGGACATGGAAGCGGAACTCACAGACGCGTACGTGCTCGTCCACGAGAAAAAACTCTCCAACGCGCGCGACATGCTCCCCATCCTCGGCAAGGTCGCTGAGTCCGGCAAGTCACTGCTCATCGTCGCAGAAGACATCGACTCTGAAGCGCTCACAACACTCGTCGTCAACAAGATCCGCGGCACACTCAAGGTCGTCGCGGTGAAGGCACCCGGGTTCGGCGATCGTCGCAAGGAGATGCTCCAGGACATCGCGATCCTCACCGGCGCGACAGCTGTCATGGAAGAGCTCGGCCTGAACATCGAGACACTCGAGCTCAAGGATCTCGGTCGCGCCAAGAAGATCGTCGTCGACAAGGACAACACGACCGTCATCGAGGGCGCTGGCAAGGCGTCCGACATCAAGGGCCGGATCGACATGATCCGCGCACAGGTCGCAGCATCAACATCCGACTACGACCGTGAGAAGCTCGAAGAGCGTCTCGCCAAACTCGCCGGCGGCGTTGCGCAGATCAACGTCGGCGCTGCGACCGAGGTCGAGATGAAGGAGAAGAAGGCCCGCGTCGAGGACGCACTCCACGCATGCCGCGCTGCGGTCGAGGAGGGCATCCTGCCCGGAGGCGGCGTCGCCGTGCTCCGCGCCCGCAAGGCGCTCGAGGGGCTGAAGAAGAAGGCCTCGGGCGACGAGCGTGTCGGCATCGACATCGTCTGGCGCGCCGTCGTCGGCCCCGTCAAGCAGATCGCCACCAACTGCGGGCTGGACGGCTCGGTCATCGCCGCGAAGATCGACGAGAACGCCGAGACCAACTTCGGGTACAACGCCCTGACCCACGAGTTCGGCGACCTGGTGAAGATGGGCGTGATCGTCCCGACCAAGGTCGAGCGGATCGCCCTCCAGAACGCCGCGAGCATCGCGGGGTTGCTGCTGACGACCGACGCCGCGATCGTCGAGCTCAAGGAGAAGAAGCCCGCCGCGGCCGGGGCGGGGATGGATGACGATTTCGATTATTGATCCGTCAGCACCCACCATAACAGGTGGGTGCTGATTTTTGGAAACCGCATGCTTCCTGCCGTGCACAGTGGAAAATGATCGGGTATAATGGCCCGAATGGATGCCGACTTGGTGGCTTCGAAGCTCAAGACGGCGCGCCGCGCCACGGGCATGTCGACGCGCCGCGTGGCGAGTCTGCTTGAGACATATGGAGCGTCCGTTTCGCACGCGACCGTGTCTGCGTATGAGCGTGCAGCGTCTACGCCGTCGATCGAGACCTTGACGGCGCTGAGCGAGTTGTATCGCCGATCATTGGATTGGTTTCTGAGCTCGACGCCCGCCCTGTCTGGTGTTCAGTATCGGCATATCGCATCGAGGGTGAAGGTCGCTGATCTGGCTGCCTTCGAAGCGTCAGCGACCGTTTGGCTTGAGGCGTTTGGGCGACTCGAGGCGGCAATGGGCATGGTCACTGCGTCGTCGGCGCCTCCGAGACTCTTGGATCCCAACGCGTCGCCACAGGAAGCGGCAAGGAAGATTCGTGTTCAACTCGGGCTCGCATCGCGGCAGCCGGTTGCGTCAGTCTTCGAAGTTCTTGATGCTCTTCAAGTGAGAAGTATTGAACTCGCTGCGCATGAAAATATCGACGGATTGTCTGCTTGGTGGGGCGATCAGCGTGTTGTGGTTCTCAACGTCGCCATGCCCAATGACCGTCTTCGGTTCGACGCGGCACACGAGATGTTTCACTTGTTGCTCGGCGATTGTGACGAAGCGAGTGGTCCGGACGGCAGAGCCCGTCATGACCGGGCAATGGAAGCAGCTTCTCAGTTTTTGATTACAGATGATGCTGTGCGTGACGCATTTCTCGGGAAGTCCATGGTGCGTCTGCTCCAGTTCAAGCAGACGTTTGGTGTTTCTCTAGCTGTGCTGGTATTCCGTGGCTCGCAACTTGGCCTGATAAACGGGCATGAGTCAAAGAGACTGTGGATTGAGTTTTCGAAACGAGGCTGGCGACACCGGGAGCCGGGCCATGTATGGGCAGATCGACCCCGTCGGTTCGAGTACTTGCTGGATATAGCAAGGAATGTGCGAGGCTGGAATTGGAGGAAGTTAGCGGAAACCTGCGGCGTGCCTATGTCGGCGCTGCGTGACAGGCTTTCCGCGGCAATAGGAGCTGACGAAAAGCCTCTTGCCCCCGAAAGCGAGGTGAACCACAACGAACGTTACGAGTTGCGGCTCGTTCGCTAAACCGCAAGACAGGTCGAGTATGGCAAGGGGTGCAGTTTCCTGCACCCCCGCTGTATCGCATTGGTTCTCGGGAGGACTGCTACTCCTCCCACGGAGTAAACACTATGGCAAAACGCCGAAGACTGCAACTGTCTCGTGAAGAAGATTTGTTTCTTCGTACCCTCTATCGGCATCATCGCGTGCCTACTGATCAGTTTCGCAAGCGGCCGGGTTTTCATTCCGATTTCACGGCCACGTGGAACGAGGGTACTGGCCGCACCGACTCCCCTGAGGAGGTGCTGCACTACATGGTGACCTTGCGCAAAAAGGGACGGTGGGAGCGCTTCGATGGCCGCCACCTCCCCTCCCCGTCGGTCAATGACCTGCTCTCGGTCGAGGAGTGGGCTTTGATCGACACCGTCTACCGTGAGGGCGGCGTCGCCTCCGACAACTTCGCTTTTGATCTCGATACCCTTGATCGGATCGAAGGGGCGCTGCTCCGCGAATTCGGTCACACCGTCTCGCGGTCGTTGCTCTGCGCGGCGATTATCGAGCGCAGAAAGTCCGGCCTGCTCCCGCGGACGGATCGTCCGATGAGTGACGATCCCGACAAGGGGATTGGCTTCAGCGACATCGACGACATCTAGTTCACACATTCCCGCCCCAGTTCAACGACTGGGGTGGGGATTGGACCGCCGCCGGGTGCCCCGACCCAAACCGGCTGACCCCTGACGGCACCACCACCCGGCTTTGCGGGTGGTGCTTTCTCGAAGTCCTCCGGGCACGACCCGCGGACGGGTCGTGCCGCCGTCCCGGCCGCCCCGAATCACCCACACCGGTGGCACGGCTCGCCGAGCCGTGTCCCCCCCGGTCTCTCCCCAACCCCCGGCAGAGCACGACGCGCCCTCCGGGCGGGTCCGTGGCACCCACCCAGTGTGCCACGCCCGTGTCGGGCGTGCCAGGTGCCGTGGAGACACCGCGCCTCGCGGTTTCTCCACGAACGGACGCCCTTGATCGTGGAGTAGCTGCGCGACTCCACGGCACCCCGCACCCCCGGCGAGGTGGCACCAAGACTCCGTGCCACCGAGATCCGCCCCGGGATCTCGGTGCTCCCCGCAACGACCCCGGAGCACCGAGATCGGCAGACCGATCTCGGTGGCACGCCGACCTCTTCTTCAGGGCGGTTGCAGGGGAGACCTCCCCGGCACCGGCGTCGCACATGCCCCGCACGCTCCCCGCTATCCTCCACGCCTGGCACATCCGCCTCCCGGAGCACCGCATGACATCCGAGCCCAGAACCCTCCCCGCCTCCGAGCCCGCCGCGATGGACGCGATCGCCGATCACCTCGAACATTTCTTCCGCACGGTCCTCGCCCCGGATGACGCGGTGAACACCCCCGCCAGCCTCTGCTACATCACGCGCGAGCCGCACCCCCTGGGCAATCTCGCGCTGTTCTCCCGGGCCGCGACCCCCGCCGACATCGCCCGCGACGCCGCCCCACTCCGAGAGGGCGACTTTCCGTCCGCGATCGCCTTCCTCAACGACGGCACACCCGATCAGATCGCGGCGGCGACGGACCTCAGCTTCACCCCGGCCGAATCGATGCCGCTCATGTCCGTCACCCCGGACACGCTCGCACCGACCGCTCTCGCCGACGGCTACACCTGCCGCGAGGTCACGCCCGACGAGGCGGACGCCTGGGCGCACGCGGTGTCCGACGGGTACGGCCTCCCCCTCGCCGTCGGCGCGCTGCTCGGCGTCGACCGCGCCGCCGCCAGGGCCCCCGGCGCCGCCCGCTACTACGCCGCCGAGCACGACGGGCGCATGGTCGCGACCTCGCTGGTCTTCCTGCACGACGGCTTCGCCGGCATCTACGGCGTCGCCACCCTCCCCGAGCACCGCGGCAAGGGGCTGGGCGCCCATCTCACGGCCGAGCCGCTGCGATCCGCCTGGGACCTCGGCTACACCACGGGGTTGCTGCAGGCGTCGGAGATGGGCGCGCCCGTGTACACGCGCATCGGTTTCCGCACGCACGGGCACATGGCGCTGCTCGTGCGAGTGCCGGGCGCCCCGGCCCAAATGGGCTGAGCCCTGACGGTGCCGCCAACGGGCCTTGCGGGTGGTGCTTTCACGAAGTCCTCCCAGCACGACCCGCGGACGGGTCGTGGGACCTTCCCTCACCTGAACCCGCTGTCCTTCGACCCCGCCGCCGGAAACCCCAATTCCCCCTTGGTCTCCTCCAAGTCCTCGGGTATAAGGGGTGACCGCGACGCCACAGATCGCGGCACACGCACCGGGGGAGACACAGCCCATGCCCAGCAACACGTTCCGCGCCGCGGGCGTCGCGGCTCTGCTTTCCGCCGCACCGGCGGCCGCCCAGGTCTACGTCATCGCGGGCCCGGGCCCGAGCCTCAACACCGGCAGCTATTCCTGGGCCACGGGTGAGTACCTCACCGACTTCCGGGCCGCGCTCGAGAACCCCGACTACTTCGGCCCGAGCGGCGTCGTCACCACCGACATCGCCACGCTCGACCTCGACACCGTCAACGTCGTCACGCTCAGCAAGGTCGACGCCTTCATCTCCCCCTTCTGGTTCAGCGCCGACCCCGCCGCCGTCTCCGCCGTGCAGGACTTCTTCCTCGCGGGCGGCGACATCATCCTCTTCAACGACACCGTGGCCGTCGACAGCATCGCCGACGGCCTCGGCCTGCCCACCGTGCCCGGCCCGAACGGCACCCAGCAGATGACCGGCACCGGCTTCCCGTTCGACGGGCCGTTCGGCACGCCCGACCAGGTGACCTTCTTCGGCCTCTGGGGCACGCTCGACGGCCATGCGATCCAGATCACCAACGGCACCATTCTCGGCCGGGCCAGCACCGGACACCCCACGGTCGCCTACTGGCCCGCCGGCGCCTTTGAACCCGACGCCGGGCAGATGCTCATCGTGACGGACATTGACTCGATCGCGACCGCGGGCGTCGCCGACTACGACGCCCTGAACTTCAACGCCGCCTTCGGCCTCAATATCATCGCCCACATGGCCGGCGCCAACCCCGGCGCCTGCAACCCGAGCGACCTCAACGGGGACGGCCTGCTCGATCTCACCGACATCAACGAGTTCATCCAGAACTTCCTCGCCGGCTGCCCGTGACGGGCGCCGTGGAGACACCGCGCCGCGCGGTCTCTCCAGGAACGGGCGTTCTTGTTGGTGGAGTAGCGGCGCGACCCCACGGACGATTTCTCACGAGGCCTTCACGACAGGGGTGCCACGGCTCGCTGCGCAGCAGCGCCGTCGTGCTCCTCAACGAACAGCGCCAGAAGCACTGCTGCGCCGAAGACGGCGAGCAGTGGCACCCATGCAACTGTTGCCATGAAGGCGTTCGTCGACTGTTCATCGTCTGGTTCACGAGGAATCGTCCAGGGCACCCGGCCGACCGATCGGCCGGTCGCCCTCGACCCGCGTCTACCCGCCCCGGAGGATCTTCTCCATCTTCTTCCCCTTCGCCAGCTCGTCCACGAGCTTGTCGAGGTACCTCGCCTGCCGTGTGAGCGGGGTCTCGATCTCCTCGATCCGGTAGCCGCAGATCACGCCCGTGATCAGGTGCGCGTTGGGGTTGAGCGTGGCCCGCCCGAAGAACGCCTCGAAGGTCACGTTCTCGTCGATGAGCTTCTGGATCTGCGCCTCGTCGAACCCGGTCAGCCAGGTGATGACCTCGTGCAGTTCGGCCTTCGTCCGCCCCTTCTTCTCGACCTTGTTCACGTAGTGCGGGTAGACCGACGAGAACGTCATCGCCGCGATCTTGGCATCATGCTCGGGTGTGGTCGTCGCCATCGGTTCATCTCCGCCGCCGGTCAATGTTGGGGTGGGCCGGCGAGTGCCCTCCATTGTTGCCGGCGCCGGGCGCTGTCAAGAACCGAAGCAGCGAGATCCGCTCTGGGTTCTCGCTGCCTCTCGCAACGACGCCCGGCGCACCGAGATCGGGGGGCGGATCTCGGTGCGCCGCCGCCGAGAGTGCCTCTCGGCAGAAAAGCACGACCCGCCCATCGGGCGGGTCGCGGAACTTCTGTTCTCTCCGTCTGTCAGACGCGCAGGAGTTCAATCATCGCCGTCCTTCGGCGCCGGCATGCCGCCACCGCGGGCGGGGCGCTCGTCCTCGTCCTCCTCGGTCTGGAACAGCGTGTGGCTCTGCTCACGGAGCTCGTTGAGCTTGGTCAGGTGGGTCTTCGCCGCGGCCGAGTCGCCTTCCACCAGGGCCTTCTCCGCCTCGAGCGCCTCAGAAAGGGCACGCAGCAGGTGCATCCGGAACGCCTTGGCGTAGGCGTCCTTGTCCTCGCCGAACTCGGCCTTCGCCTTCTCCGACCATTCGACCTCGCCGAACTGCGTCTTGGCGCTGAGCAACCCGACCTCCACCGCTTGCAGGGCCTTGAGATCGGTCTCCCGGCTCGATTCGTCCAGCGGCGAGCGCCGCAGCGTCCGGAACGCGCGGCCGGCGCGGTGCATGCTGTCGTCGAACGTCTGGGGAGGGCCCGCGGCGTCGTCCTCCTCCGGCGGCCCGCCCGCCGCCGGGCCGCGGCGGTTCGCCATGAACGTCGTAAGTTCTTCGCGGGTCAGGAAGCCGTCCTTGTCGGCGTCGGCGTCGTCGAAGAGCCGCTCGGCCACGCGTTCGGGCACCTCGTCGCGCGAGAGCTTCCCGTCGCCGTTGGCGTCCTGCGCCATCAGCCGATCGACGAATCGCTCGGCCATGTTCGGGCCGCCCGGCTGGCGTCGGCTCTCATCGGGCGTGCCGGGACGAGCGGGCTGGAAGAAACCGGCGGAGGCGAACACACCGCACACGACGAGGGCCTGCATCAACATGTCTGATCTCCTGGGTGATTGAACTGTTTCGTGGCCGGACGGCGTCCGTTGCCGGATCAGTATGCGCTCAACACGCGGCACGCGTCGAGTTTCCGCGGCCTTGATCGGGGTTTTTCCCTTGCGGCCGGGCGGGGGCCCCTGTCCTTGCGCCCTCGCCGGCTGCCCGGGTCGGCGCTCCGGAACACCCCGCCGCGGCCCGCGCCCGGCTCACCATCGCCCCCTTGCGAGCGGGTCGCGGGCGCATCCCCCGCGCCCATATCGATCCCGCTGAAGACCCCGTCTTGGCACTATCTGCCGTGGGCTCGGCGCCATACGAAACAGACCAGCGCCGCCGCCGTACTCCCGACCGTGTTGCTCACCAGGTCCCACCCCGTGTTTGTGTATCCGCCGACACCCGTCTCCGGCAGGGTCAGCGTCATCACGAACTCGATCACCTCGTTCACCGCGCCGAGCCCCATCCCCACCAGGGCCGCCGCCAGGGCCTGCCCGACGCCGGGGCGTTGGTCGGGACGCATGAACGACACGATCGCCTCCCAGGCGGCCAGGGTCGCCGCGAAGAAGCCGAAGGCGTGGACGATCTGGTCGTACCGTGGCGTCCACGGGTGCAGCCGCACACCGTAGAGCACCGGCTTGCTGGCCCCGGCGTCGAGGAGTGCCGACCCGGCCGGCACCGTCCCCCCGGCCATGTGGAGCACCGCCCAGATGGCGAGGCACCACAGCACCGGCCCGCTCAGCCCGACCCGCCTGTGCAGCACCGTCACGAGTGCGATCTCGATCACGAGCGCCACGGCGTAGAGCACGAACTCGGCGTTCCCCTGCCGCAGTGCGAGCAGGCCGAGCGCGGCGAGCACGGGGCCGACGGCGATCACTAAGGTCCGCGGGAACCCCACGAAGGACCGACCCGGCTTGTGTGCAACATCCATGGCCGGAGTCTACGGGCGTATGCCGAGCGTCCCGTCTCGCCAACACCCGGCGCCGGGCAGATCTTCATCGTTGCCGGCGTCGAACGGGCTCGCGATGCGGCCTGGGCGACGACGAGCGATGCACTTCAACGCGATGCTCGGGCTCAACATCATCACCTATCTGTCGGGCGTCCACCCCGCCGCCCGCAACCCGGCCGACGTGAACGCCGACGGCCTGCTCGACCCGACGGGCGTCGTGACATTCGTCCGGTTCTTCCTGGGCGGCTGCACGGACTGACGCCGATGCCACGACCGGCTCGCCGGGAGGTCTCGAGGTGCAGCGGGCCGGCCCCTACGTCCGCCCCATCACCTTCGCGATCCCCAGGGTGTCCGCGTACTGCTGGAACCCGATCACCTTTCCGTCTGCAATCCGCCAGACGTGCACGACTTGCGTCCGCTGGGGCCGGCCCGTCTCCCTGTAGGTGCCCACGTATCGCCCAAGCGCGACGACCGTTTCCCCGGCGTCGAGGAACTCTTCGATCTCTACCCCGAAGCCGTCCCACTCGGCCACGCACCGCGCGAAAACGCCGTTGAGCACCGCCTCGGGACCGACATAGGGGTTGCCGTCGGCGTATGGGAAGTTCTCCGCCTCGTTCCAGATGATGTCTTGGCTCATCCGCCCCAGCACCGCGGGGACATCGCCCGCGGCGAAGGCGTCGTAGAGACCCCGGACGAGGTTGACGTTGGCCTGCGACATCTCGGGCGCCCTCGCGACAATCAGTGGGTCGGCAGATCCGAGTTCCAGATGTCGCTGGCGACGCGCCATGCCCCGTCGGGCCCACGCCGGAAGATGTAGACGCCCTTGCCGGTGTCGTGGAGGGCCGGCCCGCCCGCTCGCGGCGTGTCGTTCTCCTCATAGGCGTACTGCTCGATCATGAGGCCGTCCACCACCTTGGCATCCAGCGCTGTCTTCTCGTAGTGGATCCTGTACGCGTCGAGATAGCCCGCTGCCCACGCCCGCACCGCTTCCTTGCCCACAACCCGCGGCTCGTTCGGCGGCATGAACACCGCGTCGTCGGTCAGCATCGCCAGGAAGGTCTCGAGGTTGTTGGAGTTGATCGCGGCCACGTACGCGTCGCGGGCCTGGTGTGCCGCCTCTTCGTTTCCGCCGCCGCGGACGGCGCAGGTCTGGTGGCAGGCACACCCCGCGAGCATCACGCCCACGGCACAACGCACGGCAACACCGATCAGCTTGTTCATGTGGATCCCTCAGTTGACTCGCGCTGGCTGGGCCGCCGACCTGGCGGCTTGGGGGGAGCATACCTCCCGGCGCGACGCCCTGATTGGCCTCGACCAGGATTGCGAACCGGCACGGCGGGCGGCCTCGGCTTCTCTCCGCACCCGCGGATCCGAGATCCCCCTTTCCAATAAGACGAGGGCAAGTGTGGGCAGACCGAGCCAGGAAGTACGGAGGTTCGGGGCTCCATCGCGGTGGCACGGCTCAGAGGCTGAGCTCGTTGATCTTCCCGTAGGGCCTTGTGACGCTCTGGTGCAGCCGGAAGAACGTCTCCAGTCGCGGCGACTCGATGTAGATGTCGAAGGAGGTGAACCCGTTGTTGAAGTTGGACCCGGGTGTGTCGTTCTCGAACGCGCCGCCCGGCGGCGTGAACAGGTCGACGCGTCCGTCGACGTAGGCCGTCATGCCACCCCCGTCGTGCCGCGTGGTCCACTGGTCGTCCCAGCCCCAGAGGCCATCGGTCCAGCCCTGGGGGCCGTTGTTGTTGAACCAGTATGAGCTCTCCTCCACGACGACGGGCAGGCCGTTGTGCTCGAAGGGAACGATCGTGCCGTTGTCGATCCAGTTCTTCACGTATCTCGATGCGACGGAGTCCGTGAAGCTCACGTTCGGGCGGGTCGTGTGCCAGACGAGGAACGTGCTGGTTGACTTTGTCCCTTCGATCTCAGAGTCGAAGGTGTAGTCGAAGTTCAGCTGGCTGTGGCCGTAGAGCTCGTCGTGGTCGAGGTTGTCGGGATCTTCATCGATGCCAAAGGGGTCCTCGCGCTGGTTGACGGGGCAGGCGACGATGTCGACCGCGTTGTCGACGTAGTCGATGAGGAATCCCTCGTCGACGCGGCGGCCCGACTGGAAGGTGTAGGCCCAGTTCTCGGTGCGTCCGCCGTCGACCGCGATCGGCTGGGCGGGCATCATCCCCTCGTCGTTGTCCTGGGCGTACATCAGGTTGGCGAGGCCGAGCTGGCGCACGTTGGACTTGCAGACCAGGATCTGGGCCGAGTGCCTCGCCCGGCCGAGCGCGGGGAGCAGGATCCCGATCAGCAGCGCGATGATCGCGATGACGACCAGCAACTCGATGAGCGTGAACGCCCGGCAACACACCGCTTTCATGGAGACTCCTGGGCCGAGAGACCGTCATGCTACCACGGACCGGGGGCCGTACTCCAGCCTGGCCGCCAAGATCGGCCTGGAGCCTCCAGAGCCGGACGCGAGCCGCCGAACGGGTGACGGTTATGTCGTCTCGCCCCGCTTTCCGGGCGGGCACGATTAGCGAGCTGAGGACCCCGTTCCGTCGCCCCGGCCCGCCGGATCCTGCCCGTAGAACTCGGCGAGCTGGTCATAGAGCTCGGGGTACCGCTCGCGCATCGCCCTCGGCCTCTCGAAGAACAACTCGGTCGCGACGGCGAAGAACTCGGGCGGGTTGGTCGAGCCGTAGGGGTCGAGCAGCGTGCCGTGCCCCCGGTGGAGGTCGTCGATCAGTTCGGCGTATTCGTGACCCAGCACGCGGGCCCACTCGCGGTAGCGGGCGGCGCTGGGCAGGGGTGGGGCGCCGTTGACGCTGCCGTCCTCGCTGTCGAGCTGGTGGGCGAACTCGTGGAGCACGACGTTCCGCCCGTCGTCCTCGTCGGCGCCGCCCCGGACGACGTCGGCCCAGGAGAGCACGACCGGGCCGCGGTGCCAGGACTCGCCGAGGCGGGCGCGGAAGCCCTCGCTCACGGATCCATCGGGGTTGCGGTGTGGGGACCGGGAGGAATAGGCCGCGGGGTAGACAAGGATGGTCTTGAGCGAGGGGTAGAACGCGGGGCTAGCCAGGCCCAGCAGGGGGAGGGCGGCCTGGGCGGCGATGGTGACGCGGATCTCGTCGGTGATCTCGAGCCCGCCGCAGCCCTCGAAGGACTTCTCGGCGAGCAGCACCTGGACGAAGCCGGCGAGCTTCGCCCGGTCGTCCGGGCTCATGGTGCGGATCATCGGCACGCGCCGGTCGATGATGGCCCACCACGCGTCGGGCAAGGGGGTGCCCATCAGGCGGGGACGCCGGCGATGACGGAGGAAGCCCAGCATCACCCGTGGTTCCGCCCGTTTCGCTCGATCTCTTCCATCAGGTCCATCTGGAGCTGCTGGATCTCGATCAGGCGTTTCCACTGGTGGGAGAGGAGCTGGTCGAGCTTGGTGTGCAGCAGGCGCACCTCGAGCTCGGCCTTGAGGTTGACGCGGTAGTCGTGCTCGGCCTCGAGGCGGTCCTTGGCGGCCTGGCGGTTCTGGCTCATCATGATCACCGGGGCCTGGAAGGCGGCCAGCGTCGAGAGCACGAGGTTGAGCAAGATGAACGGGTAGGGGTCGAAGGGCTTGGCGAGCAGCAGCCCCGCGTTGACCGCCATCCAGCCCACGATGATCGCGCCGAACAGGCCGATGAACGTCCAGCTCCCGCCGAAGGCGGCGACACGATCGGCGATGCGCTGGCCGATGGATTGGCGCTCGGTGAACGCCTCGTTGATATCCGCGGCGACGAGTTCCTGGTCACGCAGGGCGGCGATGACCTGCTCATCGAGCGAGGTGAGCTCGCCGTGCTCGGCTTCGAGGAGCGAGCGCACGTAATCCGAGCGGTACTTCGCGTTGCACGACGCGCAGACCGGCTTGTTCGGGTCGAACCCGGGGTGATCGGTTCGGATGCGCTGGGCGACGGCGTGCCGGACGGTGCCGCCCGGGATCATGGCCTGATCCGGAAAAGGCTGGTCGCAGATCTGGCAGTTTGATGGACCGGTCTGGTCGCTCATATCCGCTCTCCGTCGCGTGTCTCGCTCGGCGCCGCGGCCTTGCCGGCGAGCGGCGAGCAAGCAATCAACTGCACACCCGGGCCGTCAGGTCGCGCGACGAACCGCTCGTCGGGCCGGTCTTGCCCCCGCGAGGCCGCGATGAGATCGACCGCGTGCTTGGCGCTCGCAACGCGCGCCCGGCCGGCGTCGTGGGTCGACTTGCCCATCGTCCGTGTCCGCAAGCCATCCATGTGCGGGAGTGTACGGAGACCCGCGGGCGGCCGGCCTCGATCACTTGTGCTCTACTTCCGCATCTGCCCGAATCGGCCCCACGGGAAGCGGTCGACGCGGTTGCCCGCGATCGGCACGAACCCCGAGACGCGCTCGGCGCGTTCGACAGAAAGGAAGGCGTCGGGGGTGATGCCTGAGATCTGATCGAGAAGTCCGGGCACCTGCCGGCGGCGGACCGGCACGAAGACGATCTCCGCGGGGCCGTTGCGGTCGTGCCCGTCGAGGCGGGTTGCGGTGTAGCCCTTTTCGCGGAGAGCGCCGGCGAGTTCCCGGGCCGGGTCGGGGTTGATCACACGGACGACCCGGAACCCGATCGCGAGCCGCTTCTCGATCGTCATGCCGACGAGCGTCCCGGTCGAATAGCCCGCGGCGAAGGCGAGCACGGCGACCGGGTTGTCGAGATTGCCGACCGTCCCGCCCACGGCGAGCACCCAGATCAGCACCTCGATGAAGCCGAGCCCGGCCGAGATCAGGCGGTGCCCCGAGATGACCATGATCATACGCACGGTCCCGATGGAGACGTCGCAGATGCGGGCGGAGAAGATCAGGAGCGGGATGAGCCATGCGGCGTGCTCGGACATCGGGAGACCCCGTTGAGTGGACTCGGGCACCTCGCGGGATCCGCCCGCGTGGGCCGTGATCCGAATCATCGCGGGCCTGTGGGGGCCCGTCGAGCGTCGCCGCGCGATTCAGTGGTCTGTGGGGCAGATTCCGGTTTGCTCGACGCTCAGGGCCGCCCGGGCGGCGCGTTCCGGGCTTCTGCGCGGGGCACTGCCGGGCGGGGCCCTCAGGCGAACAGGCCCATGAGCCAGAGCGTGATCATCGCCATGGCGCCGATCTTTGCGATGAAGGTCGCCACGATGAGGATGAACGCGTCGGCCATGTCCATCTCGAGGTAGTACATGAGCAGGGAGATGTAGGTGAGCAGGGCAAAGACCCAGGGCAGGACGGGGATGGGGATGAAGCCGGCGGCGGTGAAGGCGACGTCGGTCGCGGCGTAGACGGCGGCGAGGCGGAGGAGGATGAGGTGCTGCGGGGCGTCGAAGCCCAGGAACAGCACGCAGAGCGTCGTGTAGGCGAGCCAGCCCAGGGCGAGCTCGATGGGGACGCCCACCGCGTACCAGATCACGCCGGTCGTGGCGCCCTTGTAGGCCCAGAAGGCGAGCATCAGCGCGGAGCAGACGAGGAAGGTGATGAGCGGTTGCATGTAGGCCTGCCGGGCGATGGACGCGGAGACGCGACGCTCCTTGGCGCGTGCGGTTTCGAGTTGGGCCTTCGTGCCGCACTCGGGGCAGATGATGCTGGCGCCGGCGCCCATGTCGTACTTGCACTTGGGGCAGATGACGGTGCGTCCGTTGGGGGACGCCGACTTCTTGAGGTAGAGCGAGCTCTTGATGCCGAGGTCGCGCTTGTAGCCGCATCCCGCGCAGGATTCGGATTCATCGACGAACGGGCGGGCGCAGACCGGGCAGGCCAGCGCGTGGTCGGGGGCTAGGTCGGGCTCGGGTTCGAGCGTGAGGGCGCGCATCTCGCCCACGGCGGCGGCCTCGGCCCGGGCGAGGGCCGCGAGGTCGTCGAGCGGGGCTTCGGGAGCGGCTTGTGGCTTGGCCACGGCGTGTCGGGCGCGCTCGCAAGGCCGGCGGTTCTCGGCGAACGCCTTGCACACATAGTGGCCCTTGGCGTCCTTCACACGCGGCTCGCCGGCGAGATCGAGGCCGCAGATAACGCAGGGTTTCGGGATCGGGTTCGCACTGTTCGACATCGGGAGACACCCCCTCGCGACGCCTGTCTAGCATCGCAACGGCGCATTGGGATTCTCGCGTCTCGCGTTTCGTTCCTACGCTCTGCGCATGCCGGACACCACGCTTCTCGAAGTCTTCCCCGCCCCCGCCTGTGACGGTGGACCGATCGTCATCGAGCATGTCTCGGACGAGTTCACGAGCCTGTGCCCCAAGACGGGGCATCCCGACTTCGGATCGGTGACGCTGCGGTATCAGCCCGCGCCGGGCGGGGTGTGCGTGGAGTTGAAGAGCCTCAAGCTCTACTACCAGTCGTTCCGGAGCGAGGGAATCTTCTACGAGGCGGTGACGAGCACGATCCGAGATCACCTGGTCGAACTCATGAAGCCGACCTGGCTCCAGATCATCACCGACTGGAAGGGTCGGGGCGGGATCCGGTCGCTGATCCGCGCGGAGCACGGCGAGGTGCCGCCCGAGTGGCGGGGACGGTGAAGCGGGTTTGACGGCCCGGTAACCGACGGCGTCCGGTTGTTCCTCGTCCGGTGATGAACACGCGGACGCTCGCGGGCCGAGAACGTCCGCATGAGCGCGCTCCCCGAACTGCCGATTCCATTCGATCATCCGCGGACCAACGGGGCCGAGTTCTCGGTCGACGCCCTGGTCGAGGAGCTGCGACGCACGTCGCACGGCCTGCCGACGGGGTGGGAGGCGGTGGACAAGCTTGGAGTGCGGTTCCGGCCCAAGGAGCTGGCGCTGCTCGCGGCCCGGACGGGCCACGGGAAGACGTCGGCCCTGGTGAACGTCGCGATGCACTGGCTCGAGCGGGACATCGACGGCGTGCTGCTGTACTACTCGCACGAGGAGCCGCCCGAGCACATCCTGTGCCGGCTCGCGGCGCTGCTGGCGCTCAAGCCGATCGATCCTTGGACGGTGGCGCAGATCCGCGAGTACCTGTCGGAGAGCGGGTCGGGCGGGTCGTTCGACACGTCGAAGTATCAGCCGTCGGACCTGGCGATCCTCGAAGCCGCGCTGGATCGGCTGCGCAAGGCCGAGGGGAAGATGATCGTCGTGCACCACCCGGACTGGACGGCGGACATGCTGGCCGAGCACGCGAGGGAAGTCGGGTCGACGCGGCGGGTGGCGGGGGTGTTCGTGGACTACCTCCAGCGGCTGCCGGTGAGCCCCCAGCTGCACGCGCGCGACCAGGAGGTGGCGGCCACGGGACGGAAGCTCAAGAGCCTCGCGGTCGATCTGGCGGCCCCGGTGATCGCGGGCGTGCAGGTGAACCGCGAGGTGATCCCGGCGGGCTACCAGGACAAGGTGCGCAAGGCGGCGATGGGCAGCATCGCCGAGGCGCTCGAGGTGATGAAGGCCGCGCGGCCCGACCTGAACTACCTGCGGGAGGGCGGCTCGGAGCAGGAGGCCGACCTGATCCTGGGGCTGATGAACTACGCGGCGGACCTGCGGATCGAGGCGACGGCGACGCGGCTCCGGACGGACCACTTCGAGGTGGGTGTGCTCAAGAACCGCTACGGGCCGACGGGGCTCTGGGCGGGGCTGAGCTACTCGGGCTCGTCCGGGCGGATCGCGGACGTGGGAATGCCGCTGGCGGGGTAGTCGGCGCGGCGCATTGGTTGCGAAGGCGTCGGGCCGGGCGCCGGCGACGCGGGCGCGGCGGGCGCGCCGAGACTGGCCCTGCGGAACACCAGAATGACAAAGGGACGGGGCAGGCCCCGTCCCTTTGAGCGCGGCATGTGTCAATTGCTCAAGGGCAGCCGGCCAGGAAGCTGTTGATGAACAGCGTCACGTCCTGGAGGTCGAACAGCCCGTCGGCGTTCACATCCGCGATCGGGTCCTGGGCGAGGAAGCCGGTCACGAACGCGTTGATGTCGGCGAGATCGAGCAGCTCGAACGGGGCGGCGATGTCGGCCGGGCACTCGCCGGTCGCGTTCCGCACCGGGGCGAGCTCGGACGGATCGAAGTTGTTCCACTGCGGCCCTGAGTGCAGGGCGGCGACGAAGTTGGTCCGGCTGCGCGAGATCTGGAAATCACGCAACGCGGGCAGCCCCGCCATCGGCGACGGGTCGGCGGTGGGGGCGAACCCGCCCGCGCCGTCCGTGTCCCACTCGCTCACGACACCGCCCGCGAGGACATAGAGCCGGCCGCCGTCGCCCATCGAGCAGCCGTCGATCGGGGCGCCCAGGGCGAGCCGCCCGGTCTCGATCAGCCGTCCGCTCGCGGCGTCGGTCGCAAAGCGGACGACCAGGCCGCCCTCGTGGTCGGTCACGAGGTATTCGCCCAGGTCGGGGTCGAAGTCGATCGACTCCATGCAGCAGATGCTCCCGGCCGGGATCTCGTGGGTGCCCTCGGGGAAGATGCGGTCGTCGTCCATACCGTAGTCGATGATCGAGTCGGCGTCGCCGTCGCCGTCGGTGTCGGCCAGGGCCGCGAGGGTGTCGTTGGCGTCGTTGAACGCGAGATCGACCACGCTCGTGCCCATCGGAAGGTTGACGCTCCACTCGAGCCGGGGCGAGCCGCTCGGCAGGTCGGTGTCCATCTCGTAGCGGCGGATCTGTCCCGGCGAGGTGCTGTCGCCGTCGACGGCCAGCAGCACGGTCCGGTCGCGGTGGTGCGTCAACGCCGGCACGCGGTGGGCGAACGACGCGATCGGCGTCGTCTGCCCGGTCATCACGTCGACGTGGTAGAGCACGGCGGGCCCGCCCGCTTCTGGCTCGGTGACGACGGATGCGAAGCCGCGGTCGGGCGACACCTCGCAACCCCCGATCTCACCCGGCATCTGGAAGGTGTGCAGGCCCACGCCGCCCGGGCCGTCGCCCGCGACGAACGAGCCGGTGTAGAACGTCATCGAGTTGGGCGTCGGGTAGACGGCCCAGCCCGCCTTCGGGAAGACCGCCATCGCCGAGTCGATGATGCGGTGGCGGTCGTCGCTCAGCCCCTGGAACATGATCCGCGACATCCGGCGGTAGACCCCGGGCTGGATGACGAAGTAGTTGAAGTCCTCCACGGTCTCGACGCGGTAGGCGAAGTCGGACTGGCTGAACTCGCTCGAGCCCCCGCTGCCCGGGTCGGCGTAGTTGATCACGTACTCCCAGTCGTCGTAGTTCATGAACGCGCGCTTGTCGACCTTGGTCATCGTGATGCAGTGCCCGCTGTCGCGGCTCGACAGCCCCTCGCCCGAGGCGTCGATGTTCCACCGCCCGTAGCAGAACGAGACGATGCCGCCCTGGGCCATGTACTTGGCGATGTTGATCGCCTTGGGGCACCAGGTGTCGGTGCGGGCGTAGTAGTTGACATCGAAGAAGAGCGGGTTGAGCCGGTCGCGGACGGCGTTGCGGATCTGGTTGTTGTCGTTGTTCGTGCCGTCGTCCGGGTCGGTGTTCATGTCGTCGCCCATGGCGTCGATATACGCGGTCGCGGCGTTGTAGACGGCGGTGCTCGACGAGGTCCAGTCGAGCAGCCCGGGCCCGTCGATGAACGGGTTGTTGGCGTAGCCGTGCCGGTCGATGTAGGCCATGAGGTTCGAGGCGGAGGTGGGCACGCAGTACATGCCGCCGTCGCCCGGCAGACCGGGGATCCCGGTCGTCGTCGCCCGCTTCTGGTCGAAGTCGACCATGTAGCTCAGGCGGACATAGAAGTCGTCGTCGTTGTTCCAGTAGCCCAGGTGCCCCGCTTCGGCGAGGCTCACGCTCACGGCGACACCGGACACAGAGGCCAGGACAGCGGCGCGGAATGACATGGAGATCCCTTTCGGACGGGCCGCGAGGTTGCATCGCGGCTCCCTCGGTTGTGCGTGGAGCGGGTCACCCCCGGGCGATCCCGCGTGCCGCGTGAACCCCGTCACGCGTGCCTGAAGCAAGCGAGCCGTGCCAAGGTAACGCACGCGCAAACGCAAGAAAAGAAAGAACTTGCATGATTTCGATCCAATTGGCGGATCGGCTGTGAGCAACGGTCATTCATGGCGTTCCGGGGGCGACGCGCCGCTTTCGAGGATCTCGCGCGGGATCGACGTGGGCCCCAGGCGGGCGATCGGGTAGGCGCTGCCTATCGGGAGCGCCTCGAAGAAGCCGCAGGCCACCAGGCCGCCGGTGGACCGGGGTTCGAGCAGGTAGGCGGCGAGCGAGCCGAGCGGCTGGTCGGTGGGCACGATGACGTCGCCGCCGCGGATCTCGGCCGAGGCAGCCTCGAGCGCGACGACTAGGTCCATGCGTGTGCGGCCCTGCCACGCATGGTCGGCTCGTTCGACCGATCCGACCTTGTAGATCCCGGCCGCGACCTCGTAGGTTGGTCCATCGGGCGTGACGTGCATCCTGATGCCGTGGGCACGGAGGCGGTCGATCACGTCGTGGAATGAGGCGGGGATGAGGTAGGCCGCGGGGCGGTCGACCGTGAGGGTCGGCTCAAAGTCGTTGAAGATGGGCAGTTCGTAGTTCTTGTGCGGCGTGGTGGCCTGGTCGATGGCGGCTCGTTCGCCGTGGGCTCCGGATTCGGCGGGCTCGTCGTAGCCCAGAATGGTCGCGTCCTTCGGGAACGCCTTGGCTTCGACCTGGAGCGCGATTGGCGCGCCGTCGCGCCCCGCCGCGATGGTTCGCTTATCCGCTGCGCGGACCAGGTCGCGGATCTGCGTCGCGTTGGCCGCGGCGTAGCGCAGGATCTCGCGGCAGAAGGCGTGGGTCGACTTCACCCGGTCTTCAAATGAGGCATAGGCGTAGGCCTCGGTGAGGATGCTCACGCGGTTTCTGATGCCGCGGTAGGGCGTGCCATACCAGGGCTCGGCAGGGTAGGTGGTCCACTTGGTGTGGCTGTCCTCGAAGTTGCCGTAGAAGAAGGCGTGGTAACCGGTTTGCGCCTCGAAGCGCTGGTCGATGTCGGGGAGCATCACGTCGCGCACATATTCGATGACTCCTTTGTCGCCGGCGGGGTGCTTTGGGCCCTGGTAGGTCATGGTGAACCGGTGATTCGAGCCGTCGGTTGTGTGCGTGTCGACGATCACCGGCGGGTCCCAGGTGTTCAGGAACGCGACCATTGCCCTTGTCTCGGGGGCGTCGAGTTTGACCCAGTCGCGGTTGAGGTCGAGGCCCTGGGCGTTGGCGCGGATGCCCATCTCCTCGGGGCCGTTCTGGCCCGGGCGGTTGTCGGGGGCGAAGCGTTCGTGCCCGTCGGCGTTGTAGACGGGGACGAGGCAGACGACCAACTTGTCGAGCAGCTTGTCGGCGCCCGCTTCGCGTGCGTCGATCAAGTCGCGGGCGAGCATCTGGAGGGCCTCGGTGCCGCAGATCTCGCCGGCGTGGATGGAGCCAAAGAGGAGGACGGCGAGGCGGTCACCAACTTCGTCGGGCGAGGTGACAGGCGGGTCGGCGATGATCGCAAGCGGGATGTCGCGGTGCTCGAAGGTCTGGCCCAGGGTCGAGAGATGGATCAGGGGCGAGCGGTTGGCGAGGATCTGGAGGAAGCTGTTGACGTCGGCGAGGTGGCCCGTGCGGGTGTAGTGGCTCGACTCGGCGACTGTGATGGGATCGGGGTCGGCAGCGCGGGCGAGCGCGACGGCGGCCGCGACACAAAGCGCGGCGGTGGTTTTCATGTGCACGGCTAACCCTCCGGAACTACTTGAGACGCAGGTGCAATGTAGCGGCGGCGGCAGGGGGCGTCCGCCGAATAGGGACTCCCTACATCTGTCTCGCGCGGGGGCTCGAAACGGCCTGCTTGGGTGTGTATTTCATGATGTATTTATCGCTTGATGCAGTACGCTGATTTCGGGGAGGGGGAGTCCCCCAACCCAGGCGTTCGGGCCGCGACCCTGGATGCTGTATGGCGCGGCCGCTCTGTCCGTGGACCTCGCCGAGAGAAAGGGCACATCATGATCCGCACTCCACGTGCCGCGGCCGTGCTCGTCGCCGCGGCTTCCGCCATTGCTTCAGGCCAGTTCACCGGGTTCGCGCCCCGCGTGGATCTGCCGATGCCGGGATACAACCCGGTGGGGTCGGTGCTGGCCGACCTGGACAACGACGGCGATCTGGACATCGCGGCCTGCGGGTTCAGCGCGGCCGGGCTGGACCACTTCGCGATCTTCCTGAACAACGGGGACGCGACGTTCACGGGGCCCACCTACTGGAGCGTCGGGAACTCGCCGACGGCGATCATCGCCAAGGACGTGAACCTCGACGGGAAGATGGACCTGCTCACGTCCAACCGGGACACGGACGATTTCTCGCTGAGACTTGGCGACGGGGACGGGACATTCGGGCCCGAACTCTACTGGAGCGTCGGCGACCGGCCCCAGGACCTGGTGTCGGCCGACTTCAACGGCGACGGGCTGCCCGACGTGGCGGTCGTCAACGAGTTTGACGATTCGGTCTCGGTGTTCTTTGGGAACGGCGCGGGCGGGTTCGCGCTCAACTTCACCTACACGACCAACAACCCGGACGGGAATTACGGCAACGGCCCCCGCGGCATCACCGCGGCGGACCTGAACTTCGACGGGTTGCCGGACATCGTCACGGCCAACACGTCGAGCAACCGGGCCACGGTCATGTACAACATCGCCGGGGCGCCCGGCAACTTCTTCTACGGCGAGTTCGCGTATTTCCTGACGACCGGCGAGACGCCTTTCGATGTTGATGCGCACGACCACGACAACGACGGGGATGTCGACCTGGTCTTTGCGAACGGGGGCGGCACGGTCACGAGGCGGTTCAACGAGTACAACGAATCGGGCGGGGTGGCCTTCCCGAGTTTCCCGACGTCGAGCAACTACAACCTGGGGGCGAGCAGCCGGCTCGTCGAGCTGTGCACGGCCGACTTCGATGACCTGGAGAGCGACGCGGATCGAGACATCGTGGTCTCGGACGAGGTCAACAGCCGGATCGGGCTGCTGATGAACAACGGGTCGGGGGGCATCTCGTTCGGCGGCTGGTACGCCACGGGGAGCG
Organism: Phycisphaeraceae bacterium; assembly: GCA_023898685.1. Lineage (GTDB taxonomy): Bacteria > Planctomycetota > Phycisphaerae > Phycisphaerales > UBA1924 > UBA1926. The sequence continues at coordinate 151,069 of CP060234.1, read as the reverse complement.
CCCCGGAGCACCCGAGTTCGGGCGATCTGGACGGCGACGGGGACATCGATCTCGTCGTGGCCCAGTACAGCGCGGGGTCGGTCGGCGTGTTCGTGAACAAATCGACGGTCGCCCTGGCCGACCCGCCGGTGGTGCGGATCGACTCACCCGGCTCGTACGGGACGACGGGGGGCTGCGTGTGCGGTCCGAACGCGACTATCACGGGCGTCGCGTATTCGCCCGACGCGTACTTCGATCACTACTCGGTGCGGGTGCGGCCGGTGTCGAACCCCGCCGGCTGGGTGACGCTGGCGTTCTCCGGGACGGCAGTGGGTGAGCCCGGGGGCACGCTCGCGACGTGGGACGCGACGGGGCTGGGCGAGGGGTTCTATCTGTTCAGCCTCACGGGCGTGAACCTCGCGGGCAACAGCACAACGGCGGAGACCGTCGTGTGGCTGTCGCAGAACTACAGCAGCCTGAACGTGGGCATCCCCGCGATCGTCGGCTCGACAGCCTGTGTGACGGGGTTTGCCAATGACGACGGATGCGGGCCGAACGGCTACACGGTCGACTACCGCCCGTCCGCGGGCGGGGTGTGGATCCCGGTCGACCCCGCCCACCCGACCTACTCGGGTGACGCGCTCAACGTGACGCTGGCAACGTGGGACACGATCGGCCTGGCCATCCCGGATGGGAACTACCAGATCCGCGTCGTGGCGTACAACGGGTGCGGGCAGCAGAAATCCAGCACCCTCTCGGTGAAGGTCGACAATACCGCACCAACGGTGGCGATCACCGTGCCCGACCAGTGCTCGATCTTCGCGCCGTTCGGGGCGGTCGAGGTGCGTGGCACGGCGATCGATGCCAATCTCGGCTCGTGGTCGCTCCAGTTCACCGGGGGGCCATTCACCTCGTGGCAGACCATCGGCACGGGATTCGCGAACGTCAACAACGGCTTGCTCGCGAATTGGGATATTTCGGGCCTGCCGCCGTGCGCGTACACGCTGCGGCTCGTCGCTTCGGATACCGCGACGCTGAACTGCAACGGGGCGATCGATCACACGTCGGTGTACCTGCGGTCGGTGCAGCTCGGGTGCCGGGCGGATCTGGCCGAGCCGTACAACCTGCTGGATCTCGCCGACGTGCTGGCCTTTGTCGAGGCCTTCACGGCCGGTTGTCCGTGATCTGGCTGCGATGGCGGTGAAATGGGCCCCGCGTGACGCGGGGCTCTTTTCTTTGGCCGGGTCGCGAACTATCGGAGAAGTTCGAGGACCAGCTTGATGGGGCCCATTGGCCTGGCGCCCGCGGCCTTGCGGGCGGCGCCGAGTTCGAACGTGTGGGTCCACTGCCTGGCGAGCTGGCCCAGCCCCCGGCGGACGGAGAAGTCGGGGTCGTACATGTTGGACGACTCGCTGGTGACGCCGTTGAGCTCGATGATGGCGATGTTGCGGGCGGCCTTGAGGTCTTCCTCGGAGGTGCAGCGGACGTCGAACCGGCCCGTATCGAAGGGCTCGCCGTTGGGGCCCCGCCAGGTGCGGGCGGCGCGGTCGATGGACTCGGAGAGTTCGGGAGTGACGAGCTCGGGGGCGTCCTTGAACAGGCAGCCCTTGGTGTGGTTGCCCCTGTTGGCGATGGGGACGCGCTCGCCTTTCGCGAGGACGTCGTCGTGCCGGCCCTCGAGGTTGCGGAGGTAGGCGCGGGCCTGGAGCGTGAAGCGGCGGTTGGTGACAATGAGCCAGCGGATGGTGTGCCTGCCGTCGCCCTCGAGCGTGGGGAAGACCTTGCGAGTGACGGCGAAGATGTGGCCCTGGGGCTTGTCGGTCGACTCGTGGCCCACGGTCTCGACGTTTCGGATCCAGAACAGGCCTGTCTCGACGGGGCCCGGGTGGTAGCGCTGGAGGAGGAGCAGGCCCTTGATCGAGGCGACGGCCTCGTCGAATTCACGCTCGTTGTGCGCGCAGACGACGTTGTCGCCCCGCTGGCCCTCATTGGGCTTGACCATGATCGGGAAGCCCGCGAGGGCTGGGTTGGTGCGCAGCGCCTCGCGGGCGCGATGGGCCCGGTCGGGGCCCGGCTCGATCGCAACCTGGTGGAGGACGCGGTCATCGCGGAAGCCGCGGGTGATGCCGTCCTTGCTCTCGCCCCCGACGCCCCCCGCGGGGCGGATGCCGGGATTCACGCAGGTCCAGCACATGAACGAGCGGTGGCGGACGGCGAGGCGGAGGAAGTGGGGGAGCATCGCGGTGTAGATCGCCCAGCGGGGCCACCACTCGTGGTGGAATGGCGAGCGGATGCACGCGACGAGACGGGCCCGCCCGACGCGCGTGGGGGCGAGCTTGAGAACGTTGAGCAGCCAGGCCGCGGCGATGATCCACGCGATGAAGCCCGGGAGGCCCCACTCGCCGTTCGCGGGGGCGAGGCCCGAGAGGAGCAGGGTGATGAGCAGGGAGATCGCCGTCCAGAAGGGCAGGCCCACGAGCCATCGCTTGTTCTTCTTGAGCCACGGTTCGCGGGGGTGGAGGGCGCGTCCGACGACGAGTCCCGCGAAGGCGACGCCGAAGTCGAGGACACCGACGCCCACGAAGATGCCGGCGAGTGCGGTTGCGGTCTCGCGGCGGAGGCGGGCGAGTATCGCGAACACGATGATCATGGCCCACCACGGCGTGTCGCGGACGAGGATGAGCGTGTCATCGAGCACGCCCGCGAAGCCCGTGCGTTGCTCGACCGGGGCGAGGTCGAGCGTGCCGGTCTCCGGCGCGACGCCCGGCGTGTCGTGGCGGGTGAAGAACGGGCCCAGGTAGCCCGCGACCTCGCGGGGGTGGAGGAAGGGCATGAAGTGGCTGAAGGGCGTCATGATGAGCTTGCTCGTGGGGATGAGCGCGTGGTGATGCTCGGCCGCCCATGCAGCGACAAGGGGGTCGTGGCGGCCGTGGAGGATGAGGACGGGGACCTCGAGGTGTTGCATGACATCGCGGAGGGGGCGCTGGTCGGTGTCCCAGAAGTTGCGGATGAAGGCGTGGCGGTACTCGCGCGGGAAGAAGAGGCCGAAGTGGGGGGTGAAGTCGGGGAGGACGACGAGGCCCGCGTATCCCACGGCGTACTTGGCGTGCTCGAAGTAGTAATTGCCCGAGCCCTCCTCTTCCTGCGCGCCGATCGCGGCGAGCATCGTGAGTGAGGCGAGGCGATCGGGGGCGATGTCGGCGACGTTGAGCACGACGGCTCCGCCGTTAGACCAGCCGACGAGGTGCGCACGATCGATCCCCTTCGCGTCCATGAAGGCGAGGACGGTGCGGGCGTAGGCGCGGGCGGAGTAGGAGGGCACCCAGGGCGAGGACATGCCGAAGCCCGGCATATCGAGCGCGAACGTGCGGCGGGCGAGGTCGGCGAGCGTGGGCCCCAGCTCGACGAAGTCGGTCGCCTGGCCCGGGGAGCCGTGGATGAGGATGACGGGCGGGCGGGGATCGTCGGCGGGGCCGAATTCGAGGTAGGAGAGGGTGATGCTGCGGTCGGTCGGTCCGTCGTCGGTCATCGCGGGGACGGTGACGCTGGAGCGATTGACGGCGGGGAGCATGAACCACGAGCGGGGCTCGATGGACTCGGCGACATGCGAGAGGATGAGCGCGACGAGGTAGGCGCTCAGGATCAGGCGGGGATGGGAGCGGATCCAGTGCGTCATGGGAAAACGAGGCGTTGCTCTCGGGCGGTCTTGGGCAACGAGGCGGGGAGGAGGGAAAGCCCCTCACCCCGGCCCTCTCCCCGGCGGCCGGGGAGAGCGAGGCAGAACACGGGACCGTTGTCAGGCCCTCTCCCCGTTGGGGAGAGGAAGGGAGGCGCCCCTTCCGACCCGCCTTCGGCGGGCCACCTCCCCCGTCGGTGACAGGGGAGGAGAGTCGGAATCGTATTGGTCGATGAGGTCACAGTTTTTCGAGGGGGCCGAGCTCTGGGGCGAGTTGTTCGATGAGGCCCGCACGTGGGCGGAGGGGGCGCATGGTGCGGCCCTCGACGAGGACCTCGGCGGGGAGGGTGTGGTCGTTGCCTCGCTGGACGGTGGCGAGCGCATCGGCGCCGGCGCCGAAGATGGCGAGGCGGGCGCCGGGCTTGACGTGGGGGATGAGGCGGCTGCGCCCGATGAGGTCGTTGTCGCGGCCCGAGGGGCCGACGAGGTCGTACCAGTCGAGGCCCGTCGTGTCGAGGCGTTCGACGCCCTCGCGCGGGGGTTCGAGCCCCGGCTCGGTGGCGATGGGCCAGACGACGCGGAAGCCGTCGACGTCGGCGGGGCGGGCGGCGGGGTTGAGGCCCGTGTCGCAGATGACCACGCGTCGGTCCTCGGCCGGCTTGATGTCGCGGACGCCGACGATAAGCAGGCCCGCGGAGGCGGCGACGGGGCGGCCCGGCTGGATGGCGATGGTCGTTCCCGCGTCACGCCAAGGGGCGAACATGGGCGTGATCGCCCTCGCGTAGGCCGCGGCGGGCGGGGTCGACCGGCTGATCCCGATCGAGGGGAGACCCCCGCCGACATCGATGAGTTCGATCTTGTGTCCGGTCTGGCGGATCTCCTCGGCGGTTTCGAGCAAGCGGCGGATGTTGGCGGTGTAGGTGGCGACGTCGTGTGATCGCTGCCCGACGTGCGAGGCGAGGCCCGCGAGGCGGACGTGCTGGCGGTACTCGAAGCGGCGGAAGGCCTCGACCGCGAGCGAGCGGGAGACGCCGAACTTGCTGTCGGCGTCGGCGGCGAGGACGGTCTCGTCGGCCGGGACTTCGAGCGCCGTGTTGATGCGCACAGCGATCCGGCAGTTGACGCGGAGGCTGCCGGCGATGACGGCGAAGCGCTCGATCTCTTCGAGGCTCTCGGCGACGAGCCAGCCGGTGGGCCCGCGGTAATAGGGCGGGCGTCCGTCGACGGTGACGCCGGCCTGGAAGAGCGGGCTGTAGATGCCGTCGAGGGCGGCGCGGATATCGTCGTCGCTCTTGCCGACGCCGGCGAAGAGCACCTCGTTCATCGGGGCCTTGGAGAGCCAGGCGCGTTCGAGTTCACCGCCGGAGATCGCCGCCATCCCGCAGCCCTCGGCGGCGAGTGTGCGGAGCACACCCGGGCTGGGCAACGTGGAGACAGGGAAGCGGATGGCGGGGTCGAGCTCGCTGAACGCCTCGCGGACCTGCTTGACGTTCTCGCGGAGGGCAGCGGCGGAGTAGACGATCACGGGCGTGCCGTAGCGTCGGGCGATGTCCTCGACCGGGAGGGTCTCGCAGAAGAGCTCGCCGTGCTGGTAGTGGAAGGAATCCAAGCGGTCTCCCTGAACGGGCGATGGTATCGCCGCGGAGGAGACTGGGAGGGGAAGAGATGGGGAGATGGAGAGACGAAGAGACGGAGTGGGGAGGGGGTCCCTGTTGCTGGCTCGGGTTCGGATTGGAGGCGGATTGAACGCGGAGGCGCGGAGGGCGCGGAGTGGGGATCGGGTTTTAGCGCGAAGGGCGCGAATGACTCGAAGGGAGGAAGCTGCCCCAATGGGGTTCAGGTACTCTGGACGATGCGAGTCTCCGTGCGTCGTGGGACAATCGTGAGATTGACCTTCGACCATGTCGCTCGGGTCCGCCACCCGGACTCTGTCGGCGATTGCAGCTCCGCCTTGATGATGGCTCCACGGTGGAGTGTTTGGACGATCCTTGCACGACCGTCGATCAGCCCGTTGACAAGTTCGACGAACTCCTCAACCACTTTGGCATCCGTGCACGGGAACCACTGGCACCAGAGATCCGCCGCGCAGAGGTGCAACTCGTCGAGTTCCTGGAAGCCAAGCAGAATCGGGAAGGCAAGGCCAGGCTGCCGGGGCCATTCCATCACGAGATCGACGTTGGGATCTTCGCGGATTGTCGATTCGAGTACAGGGTGTGAGCGCTGCAGCTTCTCAAATGTCGTTCTCGCGATCGTCAGCGCGAGGTTTTCGTCGGGGCGCTGCCTTGAATTCATGTGTGGATCGTACGGACGCGTGGATGTTTGAAGGCGGCCTGGTTGACGGAATCGTGTCACCGACGTTCCACGCTCGGAAAGGGTGGGCGGATTGGCGGATGGGGGCCTTGAGGCACGGGGGCGTCCGTCCGTGTTTGGCCCGTCGCTGGCGCTCGGGGCTCCTTCAGAGTCTTCTTCTCCGCGCTCTCCGCGACTCCGCGTTCATCCTGTCTCCCGTTCTAGACCTTCGCGCCCTTCGCGCTGAAAACCGGTCTCCCCGGGCCCCGGCGTCGGGCCCGGGTCAGGCGGGGGACTCGGCGGGGGTGTACCTGCGCTTGCGGATCTCGGCGGAGCCGAGCTGGCCACAGGCGGCCATCTGGTCGCGGCCCTTGGTGCGGCGGCGCTTGACGAAGACGCCCAGATCGGCGAGAAGGTCGACAAACTGCTTGACGCGGGCCTCGTCGGGGGCGGGCCAGGGGCTGTCGCGGCGGGGGTTGTAGGGGATCACGTTGAGCAGGCCGATGTGGGGCTGGTGCTCGTTGCGGGTGAACGGACTGAGCCACTCGGCGAGCTGGCGGGCGTGCTCGTCGGCGTCGTTGACGCCCGGGATGAGCACGTACTCGAAGAGGACTTTGCGATTGCCGCGGGCGCGGCAGAGGTCGACCATGGCCTGCCGGAGCTCGCCCATATCCCAGCGCCTGTTGATGGGCATGATCGCGTCGCGCACCTCGTCATTGGGCGCGTTGACCGAGAGGGCGAGGCCCAGGCGCTTCCAGCCAGGCTTGCGGACAACGTCAACGAGGCGGCGCAGGCCGTCGACGCGGCCCACCGTCGAGATCGTGATGTTGGACATCGGGACGGCCGGGCCCCGGTCGTCGGTGAGGCAGGCGATGGCGTCGAGGACGGCGTCGAGGTTGTCGAGGGGCTCGCCCATGCCCATGAAGACGATGTTGTTGATGTCGGCGTGCTCGACGTGACGGGCGGCCCACCACTGGCCCACCATCTCGGCGGCGGTGAGCGAGCGGATGAGGCCCATCTGGCCCGTTTCGCAGAAGTCGCAGGCCATGGCGCAGCCGATCTGGCTGGAGATGCACATAGTGTGGGTCTTCCGCCGGGTGCGGCCGATCATGGGGATGACGACCGTCTCGATGTCGAGGTGCTCGACGCGGTCGTCGGCGTGAAGAATGCCCAGCGGGAGCGTGTCGGCGGCGCGCCGGGTTGTGCCGAGCGTCTTGAGGCGGGCCGACTCGAGCGTTTGGGGCTCGTCGGGTGGAACGCCCACGCGGAGCGCGGGCGTGTTTGGTGTGGTTGAGTGGCCGGTCTCATGCCCGCGCTGGCGCGTGGGCGTGCCACCCTTGCGTGTGAGCCGCTGGCAGAACTTGACGGTGACACCCTCGTCGCAGGGCTCCTCGTGCCGCTTGACGATGGGGGCGATCTCGGCGGTGACGGGAATGGGGAGGTCGCGGTCGCCCTTGCGATAGAAGCGGCTGTAGGCGGCGAGGCCCGCTTCGACGCCGCCCCGGAGGCCGGCCTGCTTCCAGCGGGCGGCGAAGTCGGCGGCGGTGAGGCCGAGGGGGGAGAAGGGGCTTTGGGCTCGGTCGTTCGTCATCGGGCGATCGTAGGGGGCGTGAGCGAACCGATTGTTCCGAGCCTTTGCTCGCAAGCTCGCTCAGGCTCGGCGTCCATGTCGACATGCCCAACCACTGGTTGGGAATGGCACCGGGCGATCAGAACCCGCAGCCCGTGGTGAAGGCCTCAATGAATGCTTGGACGTCGGCAAGGTCGTAAACGCCGTCGTCGTTCTGGTCGGCGGGCGGCTGCTGAGAGACGAAGTCGGTGATGAAGAGCTGGAGGTCGGCGAGGTCGAGGATGGCGTCGTAGGTGAGATCGGCCCGGCAGAGGCCGCCGCCGACGATGATGGGGGTGTCGGGGTCGGTCTCGAAGCCGACGGCGACGTTGCGGAGCAGGGGGATCATGCACTGGGTATCGTCGGGGCCCTCGCACGGCAGGTCACACACGAAGCTCTTGATGTCGACCACCTGCACGGCCATCCATCCGTAGAGGTATGTGTCCACGCCCAGTGCCATGCGGATCGGGTAACACCAGACGGGGGTGAGCTCTCGGATCTCGGTGTTCTGCTGGCTGTAGTCGCAGGGGATCGCACCGTACATTTCATTGTTGTCGAACCGCAGCACCGGCATGTCGTTGTAGACCAGCCAGCCCTCGACGCCCGGTTCACCCCAGTTGCCTGTCGCGGCGGGCCCGGGGACGAGGGTCCCGGGTGCGGTGTCCCACGAGGCGAGATACCACGCTGGGTCGTCATGATCTGTGACGAGCCCGCCCAGGTTGTCCGATGTGCCGGATTCTCCCCAGTTGGGAACGTTGTTGTCGATGGCGGGCTGGACCTCGCTGATGCCGAACGCGCCCGCGTCGTGTGGGCACACGAGCAGATCGGGCAGCCGCGCGTCGTAGTCCTGGAGCCGGAAGAGCTGGAGGAACAGATTGCTGCCGTCGGCGGCGTAGAGCGGGAAGTGAACAACGACGGGCTCGGCGGCGGTCGTGGCGGCGGCGGCGGCGAGCACGAGGAGTGTACGGATTGCGGATGTCATTGTGTGCTGTGTGCTCATCCTGTCAGCATAAGACCCTGTTTCAAAACCCCCTGAACGGGGCGCTTGCGCCCTCCCGTTGACGGCGGGATGATGCGCGTCGGCCAAGGAGGGCTGACGCATGAAACGGCGACTGGTCACCGACGAGTTGTGGAAGCGGGTCGAGCCGATGATTCCCCAATCGCCGCCGGACCCGCGCGGCGGCAGGCCCCGTGTCGACGACCGGCTCTGCCTCGCCGGCATCGTCTTCGTCCTCAAGACCGGCATCCAGTGGGGCGAGCTGCCCGCCGAACTCGGCGTCAGCGGGTCGACATGCTGGCGGCGGCTGCGTGACTGGAAACAGGCCGGCGTCTGGGACAGGCTGCTCGAGGAACTGCTCGCCGAGCTGAACGCGCACGGCCGGGTCGATCTCTCGCTCGCCGTCGTCGACTCGGCCTCGGTCCGGGCGCTCAAAGGGGGGCCGACACCGGCCCGAACCCCACGGATCGCGGGAAAAACGGCTCGAAACACCACACGCTGACGGATCGCCACGGCGTGCCGATCGTCGTCGAGACCACGGCCGCGAACGTCAACGACGGCACGCGGCTGATCGGTTTGGTCGACAAGATCCCGCCGATCCGCGGGCGCGTCGGAGGCCGCGTGCGGTGGTGGCCGACAAGGCGTACCACTCCCGCGAGCGCGTGGTCTCGCTGTGGATCCGCGGCGTCGAGCCGCTGCTGCCGGTGCGCGGCCGGACGGACGGGCGCGGTCTGGGCCGGCTGCGCTGGGTGGTCGAGCGGACGCTGAGCTGGCTGCACCAGTTCCGTCGTCTGCGGACCAGATGGGAGCGTCGGTCCGACATCCATCAGGCGTTCCTCACCCTCGCCGCCGCGATCGTCTGCCTCGGCAAACTCCCGGGGGTGGGGTTATGAAACAGGGTCTAAGCACTGCGAATGGCGGTGCAAGTATGGAGATTGAAAAACGATGAAGATCGCGGCGTGATATCCGAGCCTTCATTCGTAAGCTCGTTCAGGCTCGGCGTTTGGGATCATGCTCAAGCAGCGCTCGGCATGTCACCTCGGGAGTTGAGGCTCCGGAGCGTGGAGTGTCCGGGCCTCTTTTCGGCACCCGCCTCACTGCGAGAAGAAGACCGTCGCCGGCGTGCCGCCCGGCATGGGGAACTGGCCGCAGAGCGAGCGGACCTCCTTGCGCACCGCCTCGGTCTCCGCGGCGAGGGCGTCCTCGCCCTTGAGGCCCGCGGTGAGGATGCGGTCGATGAAGACCGCGACCTGCTTCATCTCGGCTTCGCCGAAGCCGCGGGTCGTCGTCGCGGGCGAGCCCAGGCGGACGCCGCTGGTGACCATGGGCTTGCGCTGGTCGTCGGGGATGCCGTTCTTGTTGCAGATGATGTTGGCGGCTTCGAGCCAGGTCTCGGCGTCGCGGCCCGTGAGCTCGGGGTTGCGGGCAGTGAGGTCGACGAGCATGAGGTGGTTGTCGGTGCCCCCGGAGCAGATGCGGTAGCCGTGGTCGGTGAGGGCGGCGGCGAGGGCCTTCGCGTTGGCGCGGACGCGCTGCTGGTAGTCCTTGAACCCGGGCTTGAGGGCCTCGCCGAACGCGACAGCCTTGGCGAAGATGATGTGCATGAGCGGGCCGCCCTGGACGCCCGGGAAGAGCGCCTTGTTGGTGGCGTTGAAGATCTCGACGTCGTTGGTGAGGATGAGCCCGCCGCGGGGGCCACGGAGGGACTTGTGGGTCGTCGTCGTCACGACGTCGCAGTGCGGGAAGGGGCTGGGGTGTTCGCCCGCGGCGACGAGGCCCGCGATGTGGGCGATGTCGGCCATGAGCAGGGCGCCGCATTCGTCGGCGATGGCGCGGAACTTGGCGAAGTCGATGGTGCGGCTGTAGGCGGAGTAGCCGCAGAGGAGGAGCTTGGGCTTGTGCTCCATACACACGCTCCGCACGGCGTCGTAGTCGATCTGCTCGTGCTGGGGATGGGCCTTGTCATAGTGCAGGGGATAGTGGACGGGTTTGAAGTACTTGCCCGAGAAGTTGAGGCTCATGCCGTGGGAAAGGTGGCCCCCGTCCTTGAGCACGAGGCTGGCGAAGGTGTCGCCCTGCTCGAGCAGCGCCATGAAGACGGCCATGTTGGCCTGGGCGCCGGAGTGGGGCTGGACGTTGGCGTACTCGCAGTTGAAGAGCTGCTTGGCGCGTTCGCGGGCGAGGGTCTCGATCTCGTCCATGTGGGCGCACCCGCCGTAGTAGCGGCGGCCCGGGTAACCCTCGGCGTACTTGTTGGTGAAGCAGGTGCCCGCGGCGTGGACCACGGCCGGCGAGGCGTGATTCTCGCTGGCGATCAGCTCGATGGTGTGGGCCTGGCGGTCCTGCTCGCCGGCAAGGATCGCGGCGGCGTCAGGGTCCTGGGCATAGATGAGGTCGAGAACGGCGTCGTCGATGGGGTGGGTCATGGGCGATGGTAGGGGGGAGGGGCTGAAATCGCAAAGGCGCAAAGGGCGTCGTACTTGGCGTCAGCGTGGAGAAGCTCCGCGTCTCCACGGCACCCAAGACCGCGGATTGGAAACCGTGTGCTTGCTCAGGGGCACCCCGCGACGAACGCCCCGATGAACGCCTGGACATCCGCGAGATCGAGCACGCCGAACGGCACAGCGATGTCCGCGACCAAGTCGCCCGCGACGAAGCCCGCGATGAAGGTCTGGACGTCGGCAAGGTCAAGCACGCCGAACGGTGCGGCGATGTCGGCCGGGTTGCAAGCGGGGCTGGTGATGGTGACGAGCCCGTCCGTGTCGTCGTAGCCCGTGTTGCCGTCGGCGTCGTGGAGGAGGACGCGGAGGACGCCCTGCGATGTGGCCAGGGCGGGGACGGTCCAGGTGGCTGACCCGGTGTTGGGCAGGCCCGTGAGCTGGGGCTGGAAGGTGGCGCCGCCGTCGGTGGAGAGGAGCAGGTCGGCCGAGGCGATGGGGCGGCCGAAGAAGGGGGTGTCGTCGTCGCTGCGCCAAGTGACGGCGACCTCGTCGCCCGGGTTGTATGAGCCCGCCCCGTTGGGCGAGGTGATCCAGGCGACTGGGTTGGCGCCTCCTGCGCAGACGGGCACGTGCATCACGATGCAGTGCATGACGCCGGCGGACGTGACGATTGCGTCGCAGTCGATCTGGATGATCTGCTTGTCGGGGGTAGCGGCCTGCCAGGCGGCGAGGGCCTGGTCGTTGTAAGTTTGCGCGACGCCGTCGTAGTATGGCAGCAGCACGATGTCGTTGCAGACCACGACGTTGGTGAAGGTGTAGTGGGTCGCGCCGGGGTTGCCGATGTTGGGCACGCGGGTGACGGCGTAGCCCGCGGCGGCCATCGCGGCGGCGCGGGCGTCGCAGATCTGGTCGTGCGTCGAGCCCGGGGCGAGGGGGTAGTCGCCGATGACGACGGCGCGGTCACCCGGGATCTCCATCCACATGTCGATGTGCTGGGTGGAGTCGACGGAGGTGGGGAACGGGTCGTTGATCGTCGTGTTGACGCCCTGGTAGTCGTGCCAGAGCTGGATGATGTCGGATTCGGTGAGCCCCGGGTTCTCGTTGGCGATCAAGCGGGTGGCGTAGGAATCGGTGAGGGCGGAGAGGTGGTAGTTGCCGCCGCCGTGGACGAGGGGGATCTGGTAGTGCGTCTCGCCCCGGACGTCCGCCCAGAACTGCGGGGTCGCGTTGTCGTTGGGTCGGGGGCGGTTGTAGGTGTGGTCGACGATGGCGCGGACGCCCTGGTCGTGGTTGGGCCCGCCGTTGCCCTCGTAGATGTAGCGCGGGCCGTAGTCGCGGATCCAGATGGTGTCTGTGGTGTGGACGAAGGTGAAGACGCGGTTGGTGTCGGCGCCCGCGGCGACCATCGCGTTGCGGGCCGTGGTCTGCTCGCTCACGGTGTCGCACATGACGTAGACGTTGGCGTCGCCCACCGTGGTGATCTTGGCGGCCATCTGGTTGAGGATGGAGAGCCAGCTCGCGGTTCCCTCGTAGGCGAGCAGGAGGCCCTCGACGGGCTCGTACTCGCCGGTGCAGTGGATCGGGCCGGTGGGCGTGTCGCCCCGGAGCCCCTCGGCCCGGATGGGGTTGGCGGCGACCCAGGCGGCCTCGGCGGGGGTGAGATCGCGCGGCAGGGGCGAGCCGTCGTCGGGCATGATCGGGAGGGTGGCGAAGGGGGCGAGGGCGGCGAGGACGATGGGGTGCATGGCGGGCTCCGTTGGGTGCTGGCTAGACGAGGGTACACGCGGCGGTGGCCAGCGCCAAAGAGAAAGCGACACCTGTGCGAATGGCGCCCGGATCCGGCGGCGCCGCTTCCCGGACTGTGCGCGTAGTCAGAGCACCCAGAACATGACGGTGGCCCCCAGCATCGCCATGAGGCCGAACCCAACCAATAGGAGGAGGATCACTTGGCGCTGGTGTGCCGAGTCGGACATCGGTCGAGCAGTTGGAGCGCCAACCTCGGCTTCGGGCCAGGCCGCGGCGCACTCGGGGCAGGTGACCGCGCCGTCGTTGGCGGGGACGGACCGGATCCCGTAGCCGCAGTGTGGGCATCGGTAGTGGCCCAGCATGGCTCCGCGGAGGAGGGCGAACCGCTTGGCTCGGATGGCGAACCACGGGGCGATCACGCCGCCACCGATGGACGCGGCGAAGACGGGAAGCATGGTCGGGCTGGTGATGGTGCCGACGAGATCGCGCCAGGCGTCTGGGCCCTCCCGGATGACAGAGATCCCGATCGCGGCGGCCGAGATCACAACGACGGCGGCGAGGCTTGCGAACCCGATCCACATGTTGCGTTTGATATGGGTGTACTCGGCGCCCAGGTCGGCGAGGATCGCCTCGAGCGTGGGCTCGTCGATGCGGTCGAAGCGGCGGAAGATCATGAGGGGGTAGGGATCGAGGAGCGATACGCGTCGGCCGTGGTGGTCGGTGGTGTGCCTGGATCCGGTTGTGGCGTGGTCGGCGGCCATCCCTTACATGATTGGCAAGGTCGGCCCATCGGTTTTGCGGTGGGCCGCAGATTGCGCGGGGCGCCCTTCCGGGGCGGCGTCCTTCGTCGAGGTCAGCCACCGGGCGACGCGGAAGTTGGCCCACAGGACGACGATGATGAGAACGACCCCCGCGACGAGCGGCAGGCCCCGGAGCGGGTCATCGAGCGTCCGGCTGATCTCGGCGCAGACTTGCTCCCAGGCCTTCTGGCCGTCGATCACGGCGAGCGTGGTGAAACCTGCGTGCATGGCCGGGCTCCGGTGGGTAGATCGGCGGGAATGGGCAGCGAATGCCGTGGAATCGGCCCGGAAGGCGTCGCGCCGGCCGGCGGCGCGGTTTCGGGCGTCGGGGTGGGATTCGCCCGGTTTCTCGGACGGCACGGGGTCGGTGTCCGTTGGCGCGAGGGATGTCCCCATACCTTTGGGGAGAAGGGGATTCCCTGTCACTGACCGAGGCGGGACGTGGGATCATTTCGTGAGGAGAGGAGGCCGACGGACACGACGCCCGGTGCGGGGCGCGGACGGGGGAGAGAAGAGCGGGAGAGGGAGTTTCGAACGCGCACCCGCCCGCGTCGTGCCCGGACCGGTCCTTTTACTTGTCAGTTGATCGAATCAGTTCGACGACCCTTGGGGCCGCGTCGTTGGGCACGAGGAAGGTGAGGCTGTATTGATCGATGCGCCAGGCGCCGTCCTCGCCGCGCACGAGCACCGCGGTGCCCCGGCAGTGGCCGTAGTGATCGTTGTCGAGGATCTCGTCGGCCCATGCGACCGCGGGCTTGTCTTTGTTTGTGCTGACGCGCCAGGGCCGGACGTGGCGTTCGAGAACGCGGTAGGTCCAGGCCTCTTCGCCGTCGAAGTAGGGACGGGCGAAGTCCTCGAACTGCTCGCGCGTCCAGCGCTCGGATTCGTCGGTGCCCAGGAAGACGGCGTTGGGCGTCATGCGGGAGAAGTAGGCGTCGAAGTCGCCGTGCGCGGCGGCGGCGTGCCAGGCGTCGAGCAGTTCACCGACGTTGTGCATCGCGGCCCGTTGCGGATCGGCGGGTAGCGCGCAGATCGTGCAGGCGGAGTTCACCGCCAATCCGGCGAGTGCGCCGCCACAAAGTGTGGCCAGGCGGCCTGCTTGCCGGAAGCGCCGGCATGGCGACTTCGTGGGATGGTGGACTGCTGAGGACGCTCCGCGGGTCGGCGCCCGCGGAGCGTCGGAGTCCGTGCAGGCACGACGGCGCCGAGGACGGCGAGTCGTGGCACCCCAACTCCAGTATTGTCGGGTCACTCCGCCCACCGGATCACCACCTTGCCGAACTGCTCGCCCGATTCGAGATGCTCGTAGGCCTTGCGGCCTTCCTCGGCCTCGTGGACGGAGTCGATGACCGGTTTGAGGGCGCCGCTTCGCAGGAGGCTTGTCACCTCGCGGAAGTCGTCGGGCGAGCCCATGGTCGAGCCCAGGATGCGGAGCTGGTTCCAGAAGATGCGGGCGAGATCGGTGGTGGCATCGGGGCCGGACGTGCAGCCCGGGGTGACGTAGGCGCCGCCCCGGGCGAGGCTCTTGATGCAGCACAGGTGGGTGGCCTTGCCGGACGAGTCGAAGGCGACGTCGACGCCGCGTTTGCCGGTCCAGGCGCGGACGTCGCGGGACCAGTCGTCGCCCGTGTCGTGGACGCCGTGATCGGCGCCGAGTTCGACGGCGCGGTCGAGCTTCCACTGGTGGCGGCTGGTGACGCAGACACGGCAGCCCAGGTGCTTGGCGATGTTGAGCGCGGCGAGGGCGACGCCGCCCCCGATGCCGGTAATGAGCACGGTCTGGCCCGGCAGGAGGTCGGCCTTGGTGCGCAGGCCGCTGTAGGCGGTGAGGAAGGAGAGGCCGAACGCGGCGGCCCGCTCGGGCTTGACCTCGCCCACGTCGGCGAGCTGCTCGACGGGGCAGACGAACAGTTCGGCGTGGGCGCCGGGGGAGTGGTGCTCGCCCAGCAGCTCGTAGGCGGGGGCGAGCATGGTGGCGGGCGGGTGATCCGGGTGGTCGTCCGGCGGGTTCTCGATCGCGGCGTTGGCGATCACGCGGCGACCGAGCCACGCTTCGTCGACATCTTCGCCGACTTCTTCGACGACGCCGCAGACGTCGCAGCCCGCCACGCGGGGGTATTCGAGGGCCATGCCCGGCACGCCCCGCCCCACCCAGAGATCGAGGTGGTTGAGGGCGCTGGCGAGGACGCGGATCTTGACCTCGCCCGGATCCGGAGTTTCGGGGTCCGGGAAGGACTCGCTGAATTCGACGTTGGGCGCGACGGGCGTCCCCTGTTTGGTGATGACGAGGGCTCGCATACTTCCAGCGTACCGAGACCCGTGCAACCGGGTCGGGCGGATTCCCAACAAGGCCCGGGCGGTGCTCCGCGCCGGCCCGTCTTGGGTGGCATTGTCTGGGAGGCCCCCTATGGACCCGATCGTCTTCATCATCGGCGTGCCCGTGATCGTGATCGCGATCCGCGTGCTCGCGGGCTCACTCGACCACGACCGCATCCGGGCCGACCTCGCGGCCCGGGGGGCGCGCGTGGAGGACATCCGCTGGACGCCCTTCGCGACGGGCTGGCTGGGGCGCAAGGGTGAACGCTCGTACGAGGTGGCGTACGTCGACGCGGACGGGGAACAGCAGGTCAGCACGTGCTCGACGAGCATGCTGGGCGGTGTGTACTACCGCGACGAGCAGGCGGCGGGCGGCGAGCGCCGGGGCAGGTGCCGGCGGGCTCGGGAGCTGGTCGACAAGCTGATGGCGGAGAACGCGAGGCTGAGGGAGGAGAATGAGTCGCTGAGGCAGGGGCGAGCATGATTTGGCTGTCGCTCTGCTACGGTGCCCGCCTTCATCGCGAAGCGTGAAGGCGGCATCGAGCGGCGATTACCAACCTCTCGTGGATCACCCTTCGGGATGATCCACGGCACCAGATTCGAAGGCTCAGCGTCGGCGTCGGACATTCTGTCGTGACCTTGAACGCTCTACCCTTGGACCCATGCCGGTCCTTGCCGCCACCAACATCGAGCTGGCCTACGGGGAGCGTCGCATCCTCGACGGGGTGTCGCTGACGCTCGAGGCGGGCGAGCGGGCGGGGCTCGTGGGGCGGAACGGGAGCGGGAAGAGCAGCCTGCTGAAGGTCATCGCGGGGGCGCTCAAGGCCGACGCGGGGATCGTGACGCTGACCGGCGGGGCGAGGGCGGGGTATCTCGCCCAGGAGCCCGAGCTGGACGGATCGCGGACCCTGCGCGAGGAGGCGGCCGCGGCGTTCAGCCACATCGAGGACCTCGAGGGCGACCTGCACGACGTGTTCCACGCGATGGCGGAGACGTCGGGGGAAGAGCTCGAACGCCTGCTTCGCCGGCAGGAGGCGATCGAGAAGAAGATCGAGGCGGCCGGCGGGCTCGCGACCGACCACAAGGTCGACGCGGTGCTGCATGGGTTGGGGTTCACGGACCGGCAGTTCGGCGTGCCGGTGCCGGGGCTCTCGGGCGGGCAGCGGGCGAGGCTGGCGCTGGCGAAGCTGCTGCTGGGCGAGCCCGAGGTCCTGCTGCTCGACGAGCCGACGAACCACCTCGACATCGCGGGGTGCCTCTGGCTTGAGGACTTCATCGAACACGAGTACCGCGGCGCGGTGCTGATGATCAGCCACGATCGCTATCTGCTCGACAATGTCGTGAGCCGGATCATCGAGGTCGAGCCGGTGCCCAACCAGGGCGGGCGGCTGATCGAGTATCCGGGCAACTACGCGGCTTTTCGCAAGCTGCGGGCGGAGCGGATCGAGGCGCTGCGGCGGGCGTGGGAGAACCAGCAGACGAAGTTCAGGCAGGAAGAGGCGTACATCCGCAAGTACAAGGCGGGGCAACGGGCCAAGCAGGCGCGGGGGCGTGAGAGCAAGCTGGAGCGGGAGAAGGCCGAGTCGACCATCGAGCGGCCCTTGGAGATGGACGCGATGCGGCTGGCGCTGCCGAAGGCGCAACGGACGGGCGACATCGTCGTGAGCGTGCGGGGGCTGTCGAAGCGGTACGCGAATGAGGGCGGCGGCGAGCGTGTGCTGTTCCACGATCTCGACGTCGCGATCGAGCGGGGGCAGCGGTGGGGGGTGATCGGGCCCAACGGGGCGGGCAAGACGACGTTGGTGCGGTGCATGCTGGGCGAGACTGAGCACGACGCGGGGACGGTGACGCTCGGGACGAAGCTGTCGATCGGCTACTTCCGGCAGAGCCACGAGTCGATCGCGCCGGAGAAGACGGTGGTGCGGTATCTCCAGGACATCGTGCGGAAGGAATGCCCCACGCAATTGCTCAGCGAGCAGGCGGCGCGGAACCTGGCGGGCGCTTTCCTGTTCAGCGGCGACGACCAGGAGAAGGAGCTGGGCCTGCTCAGCGGGGGCGAGCGGGCGCGGGCGGTGCTCGCGGGGCTCATGGCGAGCGCGAAGAACGTGCTCGTGCTCGACGAGCCGACAAACCACCTCGATATCCCCTCGGCCGAGCGGCTGGAGGATTCGCTGCGCAAGCCCGTGCAAGGCGAGAAGAACAGGGCGTTGTTCGACGGGACGCTGATCCTGGTGAGCCACGACCGGGCGCTGCTCGACGCGTGCTGCGATCACCTGCTCGTGCTGGACGGGAAGGGGAACGTGGAGGTGTTCCTGGGGACGTATACGGAGTGGCATGAGAGGGAAGGCACGAAGGCACGGAGGGACGGAGGCACGAAGGGGAGGAGCTCGGAGCGCGAGCGACGGGGCGTGGTCCAGGTGACGCCGGCCCAGCCCAAGCCATCGGCAGCGCCCGCATCGCAGCAGAAGAGCAAGTGGTCGTGGATGAGGCTGGAGCAGCTCGAGGAGAAGATCGCGCACCTGGAATCGCGGATCGCGGAGATCGATCGCGAGCTGGGCGACCCGGATGTGTGGCGTGAGGTCGAGCGGGCGAACAAGCTGACGGAGCAGCGCGACGAACTGAAAGACGAACTCGAGGGCGTCGAGGCGGAGTGGCTGCGGAAGGCGGAATGAGGTCAATCAGGTGCCTTTGCATGCCTTCGCGATCGTGTCGAGCACGCGTTCCCAGGCGCTGTCGAAGTAGGCGTAGGTCTCATCCCAATGGGCCTCGGTTCCGAAGCCGAGGTGGGTGAGGCGGATGTGGCACTTGCCGTTCGGGCGCTCGCCGAGCTCGACGACGACCCACGTCCGCTTTGCCCGGCTCTCGGGCTGCGTCGGCGGGGCGTTCCAGCTGAACGCGAGCAGGCGGTCTGGGATGTAGGCGAGGATCTGATTGCCCTCTCCCCCTTTCGTGCCGAAGGCGTTCTCGCCTATGAAGTACCACTCGTAGGGTCCGCCCACCGCGAGGTCGATGCGGCTGTCGATGTCGTAGAGGCGGCGCATGCCCGCCTCGGTGGAGAGCAGGCCGAAGACCTCGCCGGGCGGGGCGTCGACCTCAGCCTGCTTGGTGAACGAGCGGAGATCGCCGCCGCGGGCGACGAAGAGAGTGGGATCGATCGGGCAGGGGGCGTCCGGGGGCTGGGGCATGGGGAACTCCTAACGGGTGTACCGGCATCCTACCGGGCCCCGTTGCGATGTACGATCGCTGCGTGCGACCGAGGGCCCTGAAAGCCGACGCGATGCTGCTGCTCGTCGCCCTGTTCTGGGGCGCGGGATTCGCCGCGCAGCGTGTGGCGATGGATTCGATGGGCCCGTTCACGTTCAACGCGGCGCGGTACGCGATCGGGGCGGTGCTGCTCGTGCCGCTGCTGGGGGTTGTGAAAGCGCGGGGGCGGCGGTTCGATCGGCGGACGCTGGTGGTCGGGCTGCTGCTGGGGGTCGTGATGGCGGCGGCGTCGGGGCTGCAGCAAGTTGGGCTGGTGACCACGACCGCGTCTCGTGCCGGGTTCATCACGGGGCTCTACGTCATCCTCGTCCCGGCGCTGGGCCTGCTGTTCGGGCAGAGGCTGTTCGTCGGGCACATCACCGGCGCGGCGTTCGCCGTCGCGGGGCTCTGGCTGCTGAGCGGGCACCTCTCGGGCGGGCTCGTGCGGGGTGACGTGTACGTTCTGGGTTGCGCCGCGCTCTGGGCGGTGCACGTAGTGGTCGTCGCCCACGTCGCGGCCAAGGCGGATGCGCTGGCGCTGTCGATCGCGCAGTTCGTCGTGGTCGCGGTGCTGTCGAGCGTGCTCGCGATCGCGCGCGAGACGCCGACGCTCGCGGGGGTCGGGGCTGGGATGCTGCCCGTTCTCTACAGCGGCGTGTTCGCGATCGGGGTCGCGTTCACGTTCCAGGTGCTGGCCCAGCGCGACGCCCCGCCGACGCACGCGGCGGTGATCATGAGCCTGGAGGCGGTGTTCGGCGCGCTCGCGGGCGTCGCGCTGCTGGGCGAGCGGCTGAGCGCGGCCGAGACTGCGGGCTGCGGGCTGATGTTCGCGGGGATGCTGGCCTGCCAGCTCTGGCCCCACAAGCGCACGCCGGCGGAAAGGGCGGAACTGACCGACCCCGTGCGCTAGACAACCATCGAGCACAGGCAGGATTCCCGGTCCCCGGTCCCTGGTCCCTGGTCCCCGGTCCCCGCCCAAAAGCAACGCCCGCCGAGGTGGGGCTCGGCGGGCGCGGGGAGGTCGGCAGTGGGTCCTGGGGAGGTCGTGGTGGGAGACGGGCCCCCTGCCTGTCACGGTCTTTCCGCGGCGTCGGAACGCCGGCCGTCCCCCGCGGCGGTGGCTACGGGCTCGGGAAGGCGCCCGGTCGGCTTTGGCCAGCCGGGCACATGATTCGCTGCGGTTCCTTGTGGGCGACGCGTCCCTGCATCGCCCGCCGTCCCTGGCTTTCGCGGGGTGGTGCGCACTCCTCGATTCGCACGCCCCCTCGGAACCCGGCCCGCCGTCCTTTGGCGCGCCGGGGGCAGCAGTCAGTCCAAACCCGCCGGTCGCGGCTTCGCGGACCGGCGGATCGCTTCGGCCTCGCGGCGTCCGGGAACACCCCGGACACCGCCAAGGCGCTGTGTGCTCGTGTCGACGGCGCGACCCGGAGTCATGACCGTGCCTCCGTCTGCTTCCGCTCCGACCGCTCGTACAGCGCGGCCATGTCGCGGAAGCGATCGACCAGGCTCGCCTGCCAGGCGGCCCGGGGATGGATCTCCAGCCTGTTGCGGGCGCCGACCACCATCACGTCGGTGGGCATCCCGACCAGGTCGATGTGCCACTTCGGGAGCCTCACACGCCCCGATTTGTCCATCTCGAGCTGCTCGGCCATACCGAACGACTGATCGATCTTCGAGGCGTCCGACCCGGCCGTCAGCGAGTCGTCCAGGCGCCCCGCCTGCGACTCGAAGACCGGTTTGGGGTAGAGCCTGAGGATCGAGCCGTCCGGCCACGGGACGCAGTACCAGCCGGTCTCGTCCTCGCCGAGCATCGAGCGAAACTTCGACGGCACGGCCAGCCGCTGCTTCGCATCGATCGTGATCTCGGCTTGTCCTGTGAGCAGCACGGGTGTCTTCCAGCGCGGTCATGGGCTGCCTTGCCTCGGCCTGTTCCGCCGTCGATTCGGGCCGCTGGCTGGAAAACGCCTCCTGCT
Source organism: Phycisphaeraceae bacterium (assembly GCA_023898685.1). Taxonomy (GTDB): domain Bacteria; phylum Planctomycetota; class Phycisphaerae; order Phycisphaerales; family UBA1924; genus UBA1926. Next base: position 130,000 of record CP060234.1, on the reverse strand, counting down.
TTCCCCACGCCGCGGGCAGTTGCGGGATTATGCTCTACTTCGCCCCACTCTGCAACACCTTGGTCGGCCAAATTGGGAGAAATCTTCCGTATCGCGGCTTCTTCGCGCGAGATTCCGGTTCTTCGGACGGGGTGGCCCACCAAGCAGGGGAGAGGACGGCGCAGACGACGATGCGTGCGGGCATCGGAGACGAGCCGGAGCATCTCCGTGTTTGTATGAAATTTGGTGTGTCTGCCCATTGTCTGCGCTCGTTCTGTACACTTCGCTCGCGCGGACTGCTGTGTGCGTCTGCGTCGGGCCGAGGAAGAGGACGAGCCATGCCACCCCAGGGTGACACGCAGGGCGGAGCGAACCGCGGCGAGACCGGCGGCGGTGACCCGTCCAACGTGGTGACCGGGCCGGTCGACGATGTGCTGGCGCTCTTCCCTGAGGGCTTCTTTCTGATTACGGCGAGCTTCGAGGACGAGCGGTCGGGGCTGCGCGTCATGAGCGCGATGCGGTGCGCGACCGAGCCGGTTCTGATCGCGGTCGCGGCGCGCAAGGGGCACGCGATCGAGCCGTTGATCCGCGACAGCCACCACTTCGCGCTGTGCATCGCTCGCGATGACGATCGGCTTCTTCTGCACAAGTTCCCGCCCGGGGCCGAGCCCCGGGGTGGGCACGACCCGTTCGACTCCATCCCGTGCGAACACCTGGGCTCGGGTTCGCCGATCCCGTTGCGCTGCCGCGCCGGGCTCGACTGCGAGGTGGTTCGCCACTTCGACCTCGACGCGGATCACGAGATCTACGTGGGGCAGGTGAGGGCGGTGAAGCTCTACGAGTAATCAGTGACCAGTGACCAGTGACCAGTGACCAGTGACCGGTGACCAGTGGCCGGTGACCAGTGGCCGGTGACTTGTCACTGGTGGCTGATTACTTCAGCTTGACCTTTCTGAAGCCGGCCGCCGTGAGCGTGTCTTGGGCGGCGATGACGGCTTCGTAGGGGACCTGGTCTTCGGGGGCGATGGAGACCGACGCCGAGTCGGGGTCGATCTCGTCGGCGAGCGACTTCGCGGCGCCGGCGAGCCAGTCGAGCGGGGCAGCGTCGAGGCCCAGGCCCGTGGCGACGACACGGTTTGATTCGACGTGCAGACGGAGCGTGAAGACCGGCGCCGCGATCGCGAAGCGCTGATCGCCCTTCGGGCCTTTCTTTGCGTCGAGTCCGGCCCGGAGCAGCAACTCGGGGCCCATGATGACCGTGCTCGCCATGAAGAAGATGAGAATCACCATCACGACGTCGACCATGGGCGTCATGTTGGGGCCGACGTGCTGCTGGTAGATCGCGCTCGCGTCGCGGCGGCGCCAGCCGTGGTGAGGGAGGGTCATGGCGAGGCCCCCTTGCCCGCACCCGACGTGGTGGTTTCGGCTCTCGTCGCGAGTTCGACGTGGGTGACACCCGCCTCGCGGCAGGCGTCGAGCGCCGCGCGGACGTGCCGGTAGGCGGTCGCGCGATCGGCGCGGATCTGCACCGCCCGCCCGGGCTTCTGGCGCAGCAAGACCTCGAGCATGCGGGCAAGCACCTCGGGCGGCGTCTCGATCGCCTCGATCGCCATCCCGCCGTCCGCCCGGATGGCGATGGTGATCGGCGTGTCCGTGGGCTCGGCCTCGACACCCCGGGTCGCTTCGGGCAGGTCGACCTCGCCCCGCCGGTCGAGCGCGAGCTGGCCCACGAGCAGGTAGAAGATGATGAGCACCATCACGATGTCGATCAGGGGCGTGACGTTGATGTGGCCCGGGCCCCTTGGGAGGAAGCGGTGGACGGCGGTGAGCGGGCCGGCGGGCTTCATGGCGCTGCTGGTGGGCTCAGGCGGCGGATGGCGCGCCGGGCCGCTTGGCCGACGCGGCCCCCCGGCGTTCGCGGTGCTTCTCGGAGATGAGCGCGTCGGGGCACTCGTCCCCTGCGGGGATGTGGCCCACGAGGCGGGCGGTCTCGGTGATCGCGCGGGTGCAGAGGCGGTCGATCATCGAGCGGTAAAAGCCGAAGACGAGCAAACAGGGGATGGCGAGCAGCAGTCCCAGCAGCGTGTGGAAGAGGGCCTTGGAGATGCCCTCGCTGAGCTCGGTGGGGCCCGCCTGGCCCCCGGTGGCGCCGAGGCTGGTGAAGGCGAGGATCATGCCCCAGACGGTGCCGGCGAGGCCTACGAGCGGGCCGAGGTTGCCCACGATGTTGAGCGGTTCGATCTTGCGGAACCAGCGAGCGGTCTCGGAGCTGGCGGCCATCTCGGCGGCGTCCTCCATCGCTTCGCGGCCCCGGTGGGCCTCGGCGATCGCGGGGCGCAGGACCGCGCCGATGAACGTCGATTCGGTCTTCACGAATTCTCGCAGCTCGCCCCAGCGGGCGTGCTCGACCAGCGAGGCGGCCCGCTCGAGCTCGCGCTGGGGGAGGATCGCCTTCGGGCGCACATCGAGCGCGTTGCGGACGATCACCGCCGCGGCGTAGAGCGAGCCGGTGATGAGCATGACGGTGAAGGCGTCGAAGGACTGGGTGAACAGCCCCCAGAGGTCGCCCGTGGGGGGCGAGGTGGTCTGGGCGAGGGTGGTCAGGATGGGATGCATGTCAGGAGAGCATATCGGGGCGTCGAGGCGTGGGGCATTGCAATCGGTGGGGAGAGGACGGAGACCGGAGAGGCCGAAGGAGGACGAGTGACGGGCTGGAAGCCCGTCCCACTAGGACAGCGAGAGACGGAGAGGCTGGCCGGACGTTTGTCTCACGGAGATTCTCGCGGTCCGGCTTGCTCCGGCGGTGTTCGCGGGAACGATCTGCCGTGCGTCCCGTTCCCCGACGTGAATCCCCCGCATGGCTCGAAGCGGTCAACCCGTTCGGCTGGCTGTCACGCACGGTCGAGTCGTTCCACCCCAGCGCGGCGCCGCCCCTGACGCGGGCCAACTACCGGCGAGAGTTGATCGCGGCGTTCTTCCTGCCCTGGGTGCTGGCGATTGTCGAGGGGGGCGTGATCGCGGTCATCGTGCAGAAGTACTTCGAGGGCGTGGTGGGCCGGACCGCCCTCGACTTTGCAGTCGCGACGGTCACCTCCGCGCCCGCATTCGCCAACATCACGAGCTTCCTCTGGGTGAGGCTGACGCACGGGCGGCACAAGGTGCGGAGCGTCAACAGCCTGCAGGCGTCGCTCGCGGCCCTGGTGGGCCTGATCGCGCTGGCGCCGCGGAGCGGGCTCGGGCTCGTGATCGTCGTCGCGTGCACGGTGGCGGGTCGGGTCTGCCTGGCGGGGGTCGTGACTATCCGGGCGGGCGTGTGGCGGCAGAACTACCCGCGCGAGGTGCGGGCGAGGCTGACGGGGCGGATCGCCACGGTCGTGGCGATCGTGATCGGGCTCGTGGGCACTTTCGTAGGGCTGGCGATGGAGTGGCAGCCCTGGTCGTTCCGTGCCCTCTTCCCGCTGGCGGCGGTGGTTTCGCTGGTCGGCGTGCGGGTGTGGGGGCGGGTGCGGATGCGCGGGCACGGCAGGCTTTTGCAGAGCGAACGTGTGCGGGGGCGCGAGGGCCCGTCGTTCAACCCGCTCATGCTGGGGCGGGTGCTGGCGAACGACCGGCGGTTCGCGTTCTTTATGCTCTGCCAGTTCGCGATCGGGACGGGCAACATGATGCTGTTCGCGCCGATCGTGCTGTTCTCGACCGAGTACTTCGAGCTGGGCTACTTCCAGGGCATCCTGGTCTCGAACGCGGTCCCGATCCTGATGATGCCGCTGTTCATCGGGCCCTGGTCGAGGCTCCTCGACGCCTGGCATATCTCGAAGTACCGGTCGGTGCACTCGTGGGTGTTCGTGGTGATGGCGCTGCTGATTTTCGCCTCGGCCCGGCTCGATGCGCTCTGGCTGCTCTACCTGGGCGTCGCGGCCCGCGGGATCGCCTTCGCGGGGGGCCAGTTGGCCTGGAATCTGGGGCACAACGACTTCGCGACCGACGAGAACGCGTCGGAGTACATGGCCGTGCACGTGACGCTGACGGGGATCAGGGGGCTGCTGGCGCCGTTCGTGGGGGTGCCGCTCTACCGCTGGTTCGCCGAGGCGGGCCCGGCGGAAGGGGCGTGGGTGTTCGTCGTGGGCGCGGCGATCGTGGCGGTGGGGGCGGTGGGGTTCTTCGCGCAGCACAGGGTGCTGGGGCGGAGAGTGACCAGTAACCAGTAACCAGTAACCAGGGACCAGGGACCAGGGACCAGGGACCGGTATTGAACCAGTTTGTACCGGTCACTGGTCACTCTTCTTCTCAAAGAATCCTCTTGCTCCTCGGATAACTCCCCAGCACCGTCATCTCCTTGCAGTGGGCCCGCACGCGGGTGAGCGCCCGCTTCATGACGGGGTCCTCCTGGTGGCCCTGGGCGTCGGCGAAGAAGGTGTAGGTCCAGTTCTCGCGACCGCTCGGGCGCTTGTCGAGGTGGCTCAGGTTGATCCCTTCGGCGTGGAAGACGCCCAGCACCTCGACGAGGGCGCCCGGGCGGTCCTCGGTGGTGAACATCACGCTCGTCTTGTCGTCGCCCGTCCGCTTCGCCTTCTCGCGGCTCAGGACGAGGAAGCGGGTGATGTTGTTGGGGTTGTCCTCGATGCGGGGGAAGAGCGTCTTGAGCCCGTACATCTCGCCGGCGAGGGTCGTGCCGATGGCCGCGGTGGTGGGATCGTGCCCGATCTCGATCGCCTTGGTGTTTTCCTCGGCGGCGATCTGGGCGGCCCGGCTGGAGCTGGCGGCGGGGATGAGTTCGGCCCGGGGGAACTGGGTCGAGAGCCAGTTTCGGCACTGCTGGAAGACCTCGGGCTTGGAGTGGATCCGCTTCACGTTCGCGGGCGGGCAGTTGGCGAGCAGCGCGTGGTGGATCGAGATCTGCACCTCGGCGTAGATCGAGAGGTGGCCCGCGTTGGTCGAGAAGGCGTCGAGCGTCTCGGCGATGCCGCCGCCCGTCGAGTTTTCGATGGGGACGAGCCCGTAGTTGACGTGCCGGCGGCGGATCTCGGTGAACACGCCCGCGATCTCGTGCAGGTCGTCGTACTCGACGGATGAGCCGAACTGCTTGACGGCGGCGACGTGCGACTGCGAGCCGGGCGGGCCCAGGTAGCCGATGCGGAGGGGCTGCTCGAGGGCGAACGAGCCCGACATCAGCTCGCGGTAGACGCCCTCGATCGTGCGGTCGGGCAGCGGGCCGGCGTTCGCGGCGAGCACCTTATCGAGCACCTCCGCCTCGCGGTGCGGGGCGTAGATCGGCGTGTTGGTGCCGCGCTTGTGCTTGCCGATCTCGACGACCGCCTCGGCTCGCTCGTTGAGCAGCTTGACGAGGCGGGTGTCGATGCGGTCGACGACCTTGCGGAGACCGGCGAGCTTCTGGGAGTCGTTGGATGACTCGTGGGCGGCGGGCACATCGCCGGCCGAGCGGTTCGCTGGCTTCTTCGCGGTGGGCTTCCTGGAGGGCTTCCCCGAGGTCTTCTTGGAGGCTTTCTTCTTGGCCATGACAGTTCCCGTCCGGAGGGGGTTTATCGCCCAGCGGCGGGCGATTGTCCAGTTTCCCGGGGTTGTCGGACCGCAGATTCTGCGCCGCACAGGCAGAAAATCTCGGGGAGCGGTTCCAAATCCCGATGGAGAAGGGGTATGCGCGCCATGCTGCAAGCCATCACGATGTTGACGCTCGCCCAGGCCGACACGGCGGCGGCCCCCGCCGCGGATCAGGCCCAGGCGTCCGGCGGGGCCGTCGAGCACGCGTTCAACCTGGTCCAGGCCCTGCCCATCGAGGCGCACGCAGCGATGGGCCTGGTGCTGCTCATGGGGCTCGCCCTCTGGCTGTTCGGGGGCAAGCTGGTCAAGCCCCTGTTCGCCCTGGCGGGGATCGCGTTGGGCGGGATGGTCGGGCTGATTGTGCTGCCCGCGCTCGGGCTTCAGGAAGTGGGGGGGGCCCCCGGATCGCTCATCGGCATGGGGATCGGCGCGGTGATCGGGCTCGTTCTGGCGCTTGTGATGCTCAAGATTTCGGTCATCCTCGCGGCGGGGCTCGGCTTCGCGGCGGCCGGGTTCCTGGGGGGGACGATCTACCTCGAATTCAACCCGTTGCCGGACGACCAGCCGCCGGCGTTCGTGGCCGACGACGGCGCGACACGGAACGCGCAGGGACAGCAGCTGTTCAGGAACCCCTACACCGGCGAGTCGATGACGATCCAGCAGCTCACCAAGACGCTGGACGAGGCGAGATCGTTCCTTGCGGGCGGAAAGACTGAGGACGAGGCGAACGGCGAGCCGCCCAGCAAGCGGTTCGAGGCGGTCGCGGTGCAGAGCCGCGCGATCTGTGCCGAGGCCTACGAGGCGTGCAAGGATCACTGGAATGCGTTGAGCGTGCGGGAGCGGCTGGTGGTGCTCGGCTCGACACTGGGCTCGATGGCCCTGGGCCTGCTCATCGGATTCGCAATGCCGAAGCGATCGACCGCGGCGATCACGGCCCTGGCCGGATCGGCGGTGTGGCTGGCGGCGGCGGTCTGGCTGATCGACGCGTTCATGCCGAGCGCGGCCGTGTTGACGAATCACACGCCGGAGATCTGGGCGGTGATCTGGGGCGTGGTGTTCCTGTTCGGGCTGGTGGTCCAGCTCGCGGGGCTTGGCAAGCCCTCGGCGAAGAAGGAGAAGAAGAAGCCCGAGGTGGAGGGGGAAGCTGAGAGCGAAGAGGGTGAGGAGTAGGGGGAGACAGGACGGAGTGGAGAGAATGGGTGCCACGACTCGCCGTCCTCGGCGCAGCCGTGCTCTCGCGCTATGTGCGAGGCATTCTCGAAGGCACTGCTGCGCCCAGGGCGGCGAGCAGTGGCACCCCAGGGGATCCGATCAGTCGTCGGCGCGGGTCAGGTCGAGCGCCTCGTGGGGGGTGTCGGCCATGCCGGCGTGCGGGGCGTGGTAGCCCGACGCTGTGACCGAGCGCTCCATGAGCATCTGCGCGACGGTGAGAAGCAGGACGACCGCGGAGGCCGAGAGCACCGCCGCGAAGACGCGCTGCGGGATCGGGCCCGCGCGGGTCTCGACGTGTTCATCGGCGGGCTCGAGGTAGGCGGCACGGGCGATGCGGAGGTAGTAGAACGCCGCGATCGCGGAGTTGAGCCCCAGGACGATGACAAGCGGGATCTCACCCGCGCTGATGGCGCTGGTGAACAGGCCGACCTTGCCGAAGAACCCGAGCAGCGGCGGCATGCCTAGCAGGCTGAGCACGCAGAGCAGCATCGCGCCGGCGAGGTGGGGGCGGGTGCCGTGCAGGCCCCGGATGTCGGCGATGTCATCGGCTTCCTCGCCATTGGGCTTCTGGATAGACGCGAGGACGGCGAAGGTGCCGACGTTGGTGACGCCGTAGGTGAGCAGGTAGAAGAGCACGGCGGCGATGCCGTTGTCCCAGAAGGTGCCGTGGCCCGAGCCGGGCCCGGCGATGACGCCCACGAGCATGTAGCCCGAGTGGGCGACCGACGAGTAGGCGAGGATCCGCTTGACCGAGCTCTGGCGGATGGCGAGAAGGTTGCCCGTGAACATCGTCGCCGCGGCGATGACCCAGAGGAGGATGTAGATCGGGGCGGGCAGCGAATCGTGCGTCGCGCCGTGGGTCCAGCCGACGGCGCCGCAGAGCATGATGATCGCGAGGAAGCCCGCGGTCTTGGGCACGAAGGCGAGCATGGCGCTGACGCCCGACGCGGCGCCCTGGTAGACGTCGGCCGCGTACATGTGCATCGGCACCGCGGCGATCTTGAAGCAGAGCCCGATGAGGGCGACCGCGAGGCCCGCGACGCCGATGGTGTTGAGCCCGCCCGCCTCGGACTGGGCGCGGAAGGCCGCGGCGATCTCGGCGAGGTCGGTCGTGCCGGTGGCGCCGTAGATGAGCGCGAAGCCGTAGAGGAAGATGGCGGCGCCGAGGGCGCCGAGGAAGAAGTACTTGACGCCCGCCTCCTGGCTCCGCGTGCCGCGGGTGGAGATGGTGACCATGATGTAGGTCGGCAGGCTGGTGAGCTCGAGGGCGAGGAAGAGCCAGATCAGGTCGTCGGCCGAGGCGGTGAGCATCAGCCCGGTGAGGCTGAAAAGGAAGAACGCGTAGAACTCGGCGCGGTTGGAACGGAGGGCGCTGAAGGTCGCCTTGCCAGATTCAATCGCGGCGTCGAGGTCGCGGTCGACCGTGCCGGCGAGCAGGGGCAGGAGCATGAGGCCCACGACGCCGATCATGCCCTTCGCGTACGGCGTGATCGAGGGGAAGAGACCCCCCGCGTGGGCGACCGGGACAGCCGCCCCGATCGCGACGACGAGGCCCAGCGCCGAGATCCAGCCGCAGAGCTTGCGGACGCGCAGGTCGGGGCTGAGCCCGACGACCATGACCACGCAGGTGGTGACGAACAGCCAGATCTCGGGCCAGACGAGTGCGAGCTTGTCGGTCACGGCTTCACCCCCGCGATCTGCTCATCCCGGCCGGCGTCACGCTGTTGCCGGTGTTCTTGTTGGGCGAAGTGCGCTTCGTGCTCCGTCGGGGCCTCGCCCGACCGCTCGTGAACGAAGGCGACCTGGGCGTTGACGTCGCTCTCGATCGCACCGATGAGCGTCTGGGTGGGGAAGAGCCCGAAGACGATGCAGAGCACGCCGATGGGCAGGAGCGTCATGATCTCGCGAGCGGTGAGGTCGACGGGCAGGTGCGGGCCCCCAGCATGATGATCGTGCTCGCCGTGGTGGACGGCGGGCTCGCGGAGGGTGCCCCAGACCATCTTGGCGACCATGGCGAGCAGGTAGATGGCGGCGACGATGACGCCCGTGCCGGCGGCGAAGCCGAACCAGGGGCCGAGCGGGCCCCAGGTCGCGCCGACGTGCCGTGCGGCGCCGCTTGTCCAGCCGGTGTGGCTGATGAAGGCGCCCATGGTGCAGAGGAACTCGCTGGGGAATCCGTTGAGGCCCGGCAGGCCCACCGAAGACATGACGAAGAAGACCATGAAGGTCGACCAGATGGGCATCTTGGCGCCCAGCCCGCCGATCTCGCGCATGTCGCGTGTGTGGTAGCGCTCGTACATGAAGCCCACGAGGAGGAAGAGGGCGCCGGTGCTCAGCCCGTGGTTGAGCATGTAGAGGACGCTGCCGGTGACGCCCGCGCTGTTGAGGGCAAACAGGCCCAGCACGCAGAAGCCCAGGTGGCTGACCGAGGAGTAGGCGACGAGCTTCTTGACGTCGGTCTGCACCCAGCAGATCAGCCCGGCATAGATGATGCCGATGATCGCGAGGATCGCGACCGCGGGGGCGTGCTCGAGCACGGCGTGCGGCACGAGCGGGAGCACGAAGCGGTACATCGCGTAGGTGCCCAGCTTGAGCAGCACGCCCGCCAGGATGACGCTGCCGGCGGTGGGGGCCTCTGTGTGGGCCAGCGGCAACCACGTGTGGAACGGGAACAGTGGCACCTTGACGGCGAACCCGCAGAGCATCGCGAGGAGGACGAGGGCCTGCTCGCGGGCGGTGAGTACGTGCGAGGCGTGCTCGGTGAGCGTGGCGATGTCGAGGGTGAACCCGTCGACGCCGGTCGCCCTCGTGCCGACAGCCCAGGCGGTGTAGACGAGACCCGCGAGGGCGATGATCGAGCCCGTGAACGTGTAGAGGAAGAACTTGGTGGCGGCCTTGTGCCGGTTCGTCGAGCCGAACTCGTTGATCATGACGAACATCGGCAAGAGGGTGAACTCGAAGCAGGTGTAGAAGACCAGCAGGTCGCGGGCGGCGAAGACGCCGACCATCGCGGCCTGGAGGACGAGCAGCCAGCCGTAGAAGAGGCGGGCGCGGTGCTGGGGGATCGCGGTCCACGAGGCGCCGACGCAGATGGGCCCCAGCAGGAGGGTCAGCCCGATCAGCAGGGTGGCGACGGAGTCGATGCCCACCGAGAGGTTGAGCCCCAGGGCGGGGAGCCACGCGAACGAGCCCTGGGCCTGGAAGGGCACGTCGGGCGAGGCGTTGGCGAAGAAGCGGCCCACGAGCATCGCGCCGATCGCGAGGCAGAGCGAGGTGCCCCCGAGGGCCCACCACTTCGCCGCCGCCGGCGGACGCAGCAGCACGGCCACGCCGAACAGCAGGGGGAGCAGGATGAGCAGGACGAGCATGGTTGTCACGGCGTGGATCCCCAGTCCTTGCTTCGGAGCCTGATTCGGGTCCTCAGAACAGCACGAGCACGACGACGACGAGCACCACCGCGATGCCCGCGACCATGCGGAGGGCGTAGTCGTGCAGCACGCCCGTCTGCGTCGATTCGCCGATCGCGTCGGAGCTCACCCTGGGGGTGGCCCCGAAGAAGTTGACCAGCCCGTCGACGATCAGCTTGTCGAACCAGTGGAACAGGTGGGCGAAGATCTTGAGGGGTGTGACGAGCACGAGGTGGTAGAACTCGTCGACGTACCACTTGCGCACCGCCCAGGTGCTGATCGGGCGGAGGGCCTTGGCGATTGGGTCCATGCGGACCTCCGCGGCCGTGGTCCGTCCGCCGATCAACAGGCCCGCGATGCCCTTGGGCCCGTGGAACCAGGCGGCGAGCAGGATCCCGCCGAAGCCGAAGACGGCGGAGATGTAGAACATGATCTCGTGCGGGGGCTGGCCGAAGAGCAGCGCCTCTTCGCCGCCCTCGACGGCGTGGGTGTCGACGACGGCCGACGAGGCGTGGACCATGCCGCCCGCCCAGCCGTGGTGGTCGCCCAGAAAGTAGAGCCCGGCCGAGAGGATGCAGCCGACCGAGAGCAGGGTGAGCACGAGGTTGATCGCCCACTTGGGGCCGTGCGGGTGGAAGTGCTCGGCGGCGTGGTCATGTGCGTCGTCGTGGCCGTGCCCATGCCCGTGGGCGTCGGCGTGCTCGTGATCGTCGTGGGCGTGAAGATCCTCGCCCGGCTCATAGACCACGGGCCCAACGAAGACGCGGAAGAAGACGCGGAAGGTGTAGTAGGCGGTCATCCCGGCGGTGAGCAGCAGCAGCCAGCCGGCCCAGCTCGAGCCGGCGATCACGCTGTCGGGCGTGACGAAGGCCTCGGCGATGATCATGTCCTTGCTGAAGTAGCCGCCCGTGAAGGGGAAGCCCGAGAGATTCAGGCAGCCGATGAGCATGGCGATGACGACGACGCGGAAGCCGTTGATGCTCCACAGCCCGCTCAGCTTGCGCATGTCGAGCTGGCCCGCGAAGCCGTGCATGACGGCGCCGCAGGAGAGGAAGAGGGTGGCCTTGAAGAAGGCGTGCGTGAAGACGTGGAAGACGCCGCCCGTCGTCGCGAGCACGCCCAGCCCGGCGAACATATAGCCGAGCTGCGAGATCGTGGAATAACCCATGATCCGCTTGATATCAAACTGGGCCACCGCGATGGTGGCGCTCCAGAAGGCGGTGATCGCGCCGCCCCAGGTCACCGCGGTCAGCGCGATGTGGGCGGGATCGGCCAGATACAGCGGCATCATGCGGGCGACAAGGTAGACGCCCGCGGTGACCATCGTCGCGGCGTGGATGAGGGCGCTGACGGGGGTCGGGCCCTCCATCGCGTCGGGGAGCCACACGTAGAAGAAGAGCTGGGCCGATTTGCCGAAGGCGCCGCCCATGAGCAGCAGGGGGATGGCCCAGACTTGCCAGGTCTGGGAGAGGGGGGTGCCGCCCGCGGTCAGGCCGGTGTGGATCTGGTTGAACAGGGCGTCGTACTGGAGCGTGCCGAAGGTGGTGAAGGTGAGCAGCATGCCCATGAGCAGGCCGAGGTCGCCGATGCGGTTGACGACGAAGGCCTTCATGCCGGCGTCGACGGCGGACTTCTTCTTGTAGAAGTAGCCGATGAGCAGGTAGGAGCAGAGCCCCACGCCCTCCCAGCCCAGGAAGAGCATGAGCAGGTTGTCGCCCATCACCAGGCACGACATGCTGAACACGAACAGGTTGAAGGCCGCGAAGAAGCGGCAGTAGCCCAGCCCGGCGTCGTGCTCCATGTACTCCGAGGCATAGAGCCCGATGAGGCACGCGAGCCCCGTGACGAAGAGCATCCAGAGCAGGCTCAGCCCGTCGAAGTAGAAGGCGAAGCCGGCGGCGAGCGTCTGGCCCCTGAGATCGCCCCACGAAAGCCCGATCCAGTCCCAGAGCTTGAGGTGGATCGCGTCGTGCCCGTTCCAGCCCAGGTAAGCGAAGAGGGTCAGCAGGAACGAGACCGCCAGCAGGCCCACGCTGATCCACGCCGGCATCTTCGACTTCTCGTTGAAGCAGGCCAGCAGGGTGACGAGCACGACGCCCAGCAAGGGAAGCAGCGGGATGAGCCCGATCCAGAGCGGGCCGGTCACGCCGTGCGAGGCGGCCACGGCGGCGTGGGCCGCTTCGCCCCCATGCTGGGCGACCGCGGCAGAGAGGATCGCGTCCATGATCGTCGTCATCGAGACCCCCATCAGCCCTTCAGCTCGGCCCAAAGGTCGGCGTCGAGGCTCTCACGCCTCCGGAACAGCAGCACGACGAGCGCGAGCGCCATCGCCGCCTCCGCGGCCGCGATCGTCAGCACGAAGATCACGAACGACTGCCCGTCGAAGTTGAGGTGGTAGCGGCCGAAGGCGATCAGCGCGAGCCCCGCGGCCTGGAACATCAGCTCGGTGCAGAGGAACATGATGATCAGGTTGCGGCGGGTCAGAAAGCCGATGATGCCCAGGGCGAACATCGCGGCCGAGACGAACAGGTAGTGGTTGAGCGTCAGCGTGGAGAGGGCGTGGGGGAAGTCGGACTGGGCGAGCGTGAGCAGGCCGCCTGTCAAGGTGCTGTCGGCAAGCAGGGCGTGCATCAGTTTGCTCCCCCCGGCCCGGCGATCGCTCCGTCGAGAGCCAGGTGCCGGGCCTGGCGGGCCTTCGCCTCCTCCTCAAGGTCGACCTGCTTGCGGGCGAGCACCGTCGCCCCGAGCATCGCCATCAGGAGCACGACACCCGCAATCTCGATCGTCATGGGGTGCTCGCCCAACAGGTTGAGCCCCAGGCCCTCGACGTTGGTGCCGCTGAGATCGGAGGGCCACAGCTCGGCGGGCACCTCGACCAGTCGGCCAGTCTCCCGCGTCGGGGCCTCGCCGGCTACCTCCGCGTTGGTCACGAGCACTGTGTGTTTGGCGGAGTTGATCATGACCTCGCCCGTGTCGGCCATGCGGGCGATCCGCTCGTCCTCGTTCATCAGCCCGTTGGCGAGCAGAATCGGCGTCAGGGCGTCGTCCACCTTGCCCGGCAGCCGGGCGAGGATGGCATCGGAAGAATCGATCCCCGGACGGGTCGGCAGGTCGGGCGTGCCGTGGAAGAGCATCGTCGTCAGCAGGGCGAGCAGCACGAACCCCGCCGCCGAGGCGGCGATCGGTTCGTGGGCCGAGGCGTCATAGACGCTCAACGCGTCGACGTCATCGGCGCTCGGCGCCTGCGTCGCGAGCATGATGACGAACAGATAGGTGATGATGATGGCCCCGGCGTAGATCACGACGAGCGCGAACGCCATGAACTCGGCGCTCAGCAGCAGGTAGAGCCCGCTCGAAGCGATGATCGTCAGGATGAAGTAGAGGGCCGCGTAGACGGGCTTGGGGTGGGTGATCATCCGCAGCCCGCCACCCAGAGCGAGCAGGGCGAAGATGTAGAAAAAGACGCTGGGCGTCGGCTCACCCCGGCCCGATCCGAGCGTGAGCCCCAGCACAACAAGCCCCGCGGCCACCGCGGCGACGAGCCCCCCCACAATCGCGGGGTTGTTTCCCCGGCGGGGCATCGCGAAGATCACACCCACCGCCCCGAGGGCGCAGGCGATATAGAGCAGCAACGGGTTGATCGGGAGGTCTGCAATAGCCAGGTTCACGAGCGTCATGCCTCCGCCGACGCCGAGACCACGGATGGAGGGGCGACGGGTGAACAGGATAGAACCCGCCCCGGCAACCGGCAACCGCACACGCCCCCCGCGACCGCTTTAGGATGGGTTTCATGGACGATTCACCACGCCCCAGGGCCACCGGCTGGCGGGCCCACACGCCGAACGCCCTGACCATCGCCCGCCTCCTGCTGACGGCGATCTTCGTGGTGGTGCTGGTCGGAGCCGAGCCCGGGGGGACGGCGTGGTCGCCCGGGCTGCTCGCGGCGGTCGGGCTGTTCGTGCTGGCGGCGCTCACCGACAAGGCCGACGGCACGCTGGCGAGGCGGTGGAACGCCGTCAGCCGGTTCGGGCGCGTCGTCGACCCGTTCGCGGACAAGATCCTGATCCTCTCGGCTTTCATCATGCTCGCGGGGCCCACGCTGGGGCTCCACAGCGGGGTGGAGACGTGGATGGTCGTGCTGATCCTCGCCCGCGAGCTGCTGGTGACGACGATCCGGGGGGTGTACGAGTCGGAGGGGGTCGACTTCTCCGCGAGCTGGACGGGCAAGATCAAGATGGTGGTCCAGTCGATCGCCGCGCCGGTGGCCCTGCTCGACGCGGCCTCGCCCAAGGGCGAGGCGATCGGGCCCCGCCCCGCGACCGTGGTGCTGCTCTGGGTGACCGTGGCGATGACGCTGTGGTCGGCGGTGCCGTATGTTGTGCGGGCGTACCGGGCGAGGCGGGAGCTGGCGGAGGCGAGCTCGGGGGAGGGGGCGTGAGCGTGGCATCCATTTCGGTGCAATGCACGCGCCCTGCTGCGGGGTGCCACGACTCGCCGTCCTCGGCGCAGTCGTGTTCTCCGAGGAGCACTGCTGCGCCGAGGACGGCGAGCAGTGGCACCCGCGCAGGGGTGTCCGTTGGGTACGAGCCCGAAGCGCAAGCGAGGGTCAGACCGCCGGTTCCCTCGCTCGCGGTTCGGGCTCGTTCAGAACTGGTCCACAGGAGTTTGTCGACGCCATGATCCCACGCCGCTCAGATCCGCGCTGGCTCGCCGTGACGGTGTTCGGGCTGGGCCATCTCCGCCCCGCTCCGGGCACGTGGGGCTCGCTGCCGCCCGTCGTCATCGCGGGGGTGCTGGTGCTGGCGGGGCTGGGGCCCGCGGAGCACCCCGTGTTCTACCACACCGTGCTGGCGGTGATCCTGCTCGTGTCGTCGGCCGCGTGCGTCGCGTTCGGCGAGTGGGCCGAGGCATGGTACGGCAAGAAGGACCCGGGCTGGGTGGTGGCCGACGAGACGGCGGGGCAGTGCGTGGCGCTGGTCGCGCTGCCGGTCGCGGCCCCCGCCCTGACCATCGCGGGGCTCTGGCCGCTGTGCGTCGCCCTCGCGGTGAGTTTCCTGGCGTTCCGTGCGTTCGACATCATCAAGCCGCCGCCGGCGTATGCCCTCCAGAAGCTTCCCGGGGGGTGGGGCGTGCTGGTCGACGATCTGTTCGCGGGGGTGTACGCGTTGATCGCGACACAGGCGGTGTGCTGGGTGCTGCTCTGAAGAGGGTTCACCACAGAGCGGCTGTGTTCATTGTCAAGCCCTTTTCTTGACGACATCGAGATCTGTCCACTCGATCCGGTCTCTGATCATGACGTTGATGTACCGGATGAGCTTCCGCATGGCGGCGACGAGGGCGACCTTCCAAGGCTTGCCGGCGGCGCGGAGACGTTCGATGAACGCACGGATCACCGGGTTGCACCGGCTCGCGGTCAGCGTGGCCATGTAGAGCGCCGAGCGGACACTCGCCCGACCGCCGCGGATCGCGCGTTTCCCCCTCATCCGCCCGCTGTCGCGGTTGTACGGAGCCACCCCGACCAACGCGCTGATCTGCGCCCCGCCCAGCGTGCCCAGTTCCGCGAGTTCGGCCAGCAGCGTCGCGCTGAGCACCGCGCCAACCCCGGGGATCGTGCGGAGGAGTTTGTCCGGACCGCTCAGGTCGTCGTCGCTCTCGATCAGCTCCTCGATCCGCCTGTCGAGGCCCTTGATCTGCTCCCTGACCGCCCCGAGCACCGCCTCGATCGATCGCTTCGCCGCGGCCGATCGGGTGTGAGAGAGCTGGTTGGTGTGCACCGTCCGGCTCTCGACGAGCTGGCGTCGGCAGGTGACCAGGGCCTCGAGTTCCTCGGTGTTCGCCGAGCGTTTCGCGCAGAGCCTGGGCCCGGCGAGCCGGGCGAACTCGACGAGCACCCGCGCGTCGATCGCGTCGGTCTTGGCCAGCACGCCCAGGGCCTTGGCCACGTGACGCACGTGCGCGGGCTGGGCGAGCGCGGCGGGAACGCCCGCGTCGAGCATCGCGTGCAGGGCGTCGCGTTCGTAGCCGCCGGTGGCCTCGATGACGACGAGCGTGGGCCCGGCCTCCTCGAGCAGGGCGAGCAGCCCCGCGATGCCCTCGGCGTTGTTGCTGAAGTTGACGGCCTCCCCGGTGTCGGATCGGGCGATGTCGAGCTTGTCGCGTGCGACATCGACACCGACGTAGACGGCGTCCTGATCGGTCATGCGGCGTCCCTCCCTTGCGATGCGAGCATCGGGGCTCAGTCGGCTGTTCGGGCGATGCGACATGCAAACCGGCTTGGGCCACGCTCTGTGTCGGCCGCGTAAGACCGAGGCACTTGATCGGCCGTGGGCCGGCCCGTTCCGCCCGCCACCTCGCTACGCTCGACGGCGGGCGGAACGGACAGTTCGACCGGGATCATCTCTACAGTGAACATACAAGGCACGGAGGGCACAGAGGGGATGCCGCGTGCCGTGGAGACGCGCAGCTTCTCCACGATCCGGGCGTCAGTTCGTGGAGACATCGCTCCGCGATGTCTCCACGGCGTTCAATGCACGCCCAGTGCCCAGTGCCCAATGCCCAGTGCCTCTCCTCACCGCTCCCACACGTTGTTCCGCGCATTGCTGTCCGGGATCAGCCCGTCCGGGTCGATCTGGATCTTCGAGATCGCACGCCCCTTCGCGTCGATCACCGCCTTCCACACGTCGGACTGCGCCCACGCCTGCACAGGGAGTCGGCAGTCCTCGGTCGTGCCGTCGGCGTAGGTCACGCGGTAGGGCAGGGGCAGCACGACGCCGCCCAGGTTGCAGAAGGTCGCGAAGCCGTTCTCACCGTTGCTCGCGGTGCCGGCCTCGGTCACGGCGAAGTCGACGCCACCGGTGCCCAGGAACCAGCCTTTCCAGAACCAGCCCAGATCCATGCCGGCCGAGTCCTCCATGCTGCGGAAGAAATCGTCGGGTCGGGGGCTCTTGAAGACCCAGCGGTCGACGTACTCGTGGAAGGCGGTGTCGAACCGGTCGGGACCCAGGATCTGCTCGCGGAGCAGGACGAGGCCCATGCCGGTCTTGCGATAGCCCAGCATGCCCAGCCAGGAGTGCCACATGTTGTCGGGCGCGAGGACGATGGGCTGGCGGTTGTCGGCCTTCGCCAGCGCGATGGTCTGCTGGCGGTGCTGGTCGACATTGATGGGCTTGTGGTAGAAGTCGGCCCGCGAGTAGACGTTGATGAAGGTGTTGAAGCCCTCGTCCATCCACACGTGCCGGCGCTCGTCGGTGTTGACCATCATGGGGAACCAGGAGTGGCCCACCTCGTGGTCGGTCACGCCGTTCATGCCCCGGGAGTGCTTTCGCGCCCCGCAGAAGACAATCATGGGATACTCCATGCCGTCCTCTGGTCCGTTGATGTTGGACATCACCGGGTAGGCATAGGGATAGACGAACCCGCTGTAGAACTCGATCGAGTGCTTGACGGATCGGGTGCTGCCCCCGTCCTCGTCGTCGGCGCTCCAGGCCTTCGCTTCCTTGGGGTAGAACGACTGCACCCGAACGCTCCGCTGGGCCCCGCTCTTGTCCTTCACCGTCGCCCGGCAGGCGTCCCACTGGAACGCGTCGCTCGCGGCGAAGGCGAACGTGCGCACCATGTCGGCGTGGAAGCGCCAGGCCATCTCGCCATCGGTGCGGGGGCGTGTGCCCGGGGTGCCCACCTCGTCGGCGCCGACGATCCACACGGGCTCATCCGAGGACATCGCGGTGGCCAGACGGTCGCGGAGCGTCTGCGGCAGCACGTCCGACTCGTTCTGGAGCATCCCCGTCGCACTAACGAGGTAGGTCGCGGGGACGGTGATGTTGACGTTGTACGAGCCGTAGTTGTTGTAGAACTCTCCCGCGCCGAGGTAGGGCAGGGTGTTCCAGCCATGCACGTCGTCGTAGACACAGACGCTGGGGAACCACTGGGCGAGCTCGAAGACCTTGCCGTCCTCGACCCTTTCGACGCCCATACGGCGGTAGTAGGGCGGGATCTTGAAGCTCCAGTCGACATCAAAGTTGAAGACAGCCCCGGGCTCGATCGGCGCGGGGAGCTCGATGCGGGCGACGGTGTCGTAGATGTGGTACTCGAGATCCTGCCCGTTGCTGCGGATCCACCCGATCTGGTCACCCCCCTCGAACGTCAGCTCGCCGTGGAGGATCTGACCGGGCGTGTGGGACCTCGCCCCGATGCTCTTGGGGTTGAAGAGGTTCTGCTGGAGCTGGATCCAGATGTAGCTGAGTCGGTGCGGGCTGTTGTTGTGGTAGGTGACGTGCTCGGTGCCGTGCACCGAGTCGTTCTCGGTGTCGATGCGGCAGTCGATGTCGTAATCGACCTGCTGCTGCCAGTAATCAGGGCCCGGGGCGCCCGAGGCGAGCCGCCGCTCGTTGGGGGCGGCGTAGTCCATCGCCTCGAACAGGCTGTCGACATCGAGCCCCGCGGCTCGGCGGGCAGCCGGATCAATCGGCCCGAACTCGAGCTCGTGGCGGGGTTTGCGGGCCTTGGGCTGAGCCGTGCAGCCGAGCATCGAGGCGGCGACGACCACGAGCAAACACGACAGAACTGGATGTTTCAATGCTCCGACTCCTGGTACGGGCCCCCGGGGAACAAGGGCAGCATACCGCGTCGCCCGTGTGTCGCCGGCTCGGTCCGGGGCTGGCCTGATTGTGGCTTGCGTGCCGGGTCTTCCTGCCATGGCGAAACTCCGACGAGTTTTTGCCCCGCGTGCAAGCCCCCGGCAGGTGACGCGACTCATCGGCGGGAGAGACCGGCGCACAGCACGGGTCGGGGTCCTTCGTTCGGGCCCGGACAGGGTTCGATGCCCTGCATGGATCACCGCGCATTCCGCGGGCCGCGTGGCCCGGGAGATCGCTGCCGGTCTGCCCCCGCGACCAAGAGGAGTTTGAAATGCAGACCAGTCTGACCGCCGCTTCGCTCATCACCGCCGTCTTCGCCGGGACCGCGTTCGCGGCCCCTGTCCAGCTCGAGATCACCGTCCAGAACAGGGCGCCCGCGAACAGCGTGACGTTCTCGCCGCTGCGCGTCGGGTTCCACAACGGCTTGTTCGACGCCTTCGACGCCGGCTCGGCCGCGAGCGCGGGGATCGAGGCCCTCGCAGAGCTCGGCGCGGGCGACGGCTGGTTCGCAGAGCTCGCCGCCGCCGACCCGACCGCGTCGATGGGCACGGTGGGCGGAGCGCTGGGCCCGCGGACGCCGGGCACCTCGGCGACGGAGGTGTTCATGGTCGACGCGTCGATCAACAACTTCTTCTCGTACGGCGCGATGGTCGTCCCGAGCAACGACAACTTCATCGGCAACGACGACGCGATGGGCTATCAGATCCTCGACGGCGCTGGCAATCTGCTGATCAGCAGCATCTCGCTGACCGGGGCCGACGTATGGAACGCCGGCACCGAGGTGACCGACCCGGCGACCGCGGCCTTCCTCGTCGGCTCGGACGCGATGGCGGGCGCCGACGAGAACGGCACAATCTTCGCCGACTTCTCGACGTTCGCCGCCTACGCCGGCCTGGCGACGCCGGCGGGGTACAACTTCGACCCGCAGTTCGGCGCGAACGACGAGATCTACCGCATCTCGTTCCGCGTCGTGCCCGCGCCGGCCGGGCTGGCGGTTGTGGGCGTGGGTGGTTTCATCGCCACGCGTCGCCGCCGCGCCTGATCGTGCCCCGGTTTTCGTAATGCC
Source organism: Phycisphaeraceae bacterium (assembly GCA_023898685.1). GTDB lineage: Bacteria > Planctomycetota > Phycisphaerae > Phycisphaerales > UBA1924 > UBA1926. Next base: position 110,144 of record CP060234.1, on the reverse strand, counting down.
CCTCTTCAGGACTGCCGCCGCGAGGGCCATCCCGCGCGGCGGTTGTCGTTCGCGCGTGCAGGCGTAACGTGGTCGGGCGATGTTCCGGCGTGCTTTTCGCTTGACGATCCGGCGACATTCTGCATGATGCAGGTTCGGGCCCGTGTGCCGGGCCCCGCGCGGCTTCAAATCGGGGGAACCCATGCAATCGAGACGGCAGGTTCTCAAGGGCGGCCTTGGTTTGTTCATGCTCGGGTCGGCGGGAAAGGCCCTCGGCGGCCGGGGCGAGCCGCCACGCCCCGTCGCGCGGGCCGGCGATCCGCAGTTCATCGCCACCCGCCCGCTCGACTCCGTCGCGTTTGACAGAAGCCCACGGATGATCGACGGCTTTCCGGTTCGCAACTGGTTCGAGGGCGACGACTTCAACAACGGGCTCAACATCCCGTTCCACTCCGCCCAGAACGTCTTCCCGGGAGGCGAGCCGCCCGAGCCTCAGGAGGTCGTCGACGTGTGCGTGGTGGGGGGCGGGCTGTCTGGCCTGTGCGCCGCCTATCTGCTCCGCGCGTACAACCCGGTCGTCTTCGAGCTGCACGAGCGATTCGGCGGCAACGCGCGGGGCGGTGTGATCGAAGGGGCCGAGTTCACGCTGGGCAGCGCCTACGTGATCACTCCCGACCCCGGAAGCTTCCTCGACAACATCTACCGCGACCTCGGGCTGCACGAGGTCGTCCGCATCGACGACGACCCCGCGCCCGTCGAGATCAACGGCGAGATCAATCCCGACATCTGGAGCGGCATGGGCGTGCCGCCCCACGACAGGCCCGCCTACGAGCGCTACCGCCGGCTCGTGATGCACATGGCCAACGTCCAGTACCCCGACGTGCCCTTCGACGAGCCCTGGATGCTCGAGCTCGACCAGATCTCGTTCAAGCAGCACATCGAGGACGGGGTGGGGCGGCCCATTCCCGCGCCGCTCGTCGCCGCGATCCAGGCCTATTGCTATTCGTCTTTCAACGGGGGCTGGGAGGAACTCTCCGCCGCCTCGGGCTGGAACTTCCTCGCGGCCGAGGAGTTCGGACGCTGGGTCTTCCCGGGCGGCAACGCGTGGATGGCCGACGCGTTCTGGCAGCGGCTCACCACGCTCGACGACACGGATCCGGGCCATGCGCCCCACCTGCGTGCGGGCCGGCGGGTCGTCGATGTCCGCGTCCGCGGTGACGGCTTCACGCAGGTGACGTGGAGGGACCGCACCGATGCAGCCTATTCGCTGCTGGCGAGGCGCGTGGTGATGTGCATCCCCAAGCACGTCAGCCGCTACGTCGTCCATGAGTTCGAGGAGCGCGATCCCGCCAAATACCACGCCGCGACGTTCACGACACGGGCCTACGCGATGGCCAACGTGATCCTCGATCGGCCCGTGCCGCTCGAGTTCTACGACATCTTCCTGCTCAACGACCCCACGACATTCCCGACCAACGCCGGCGAGGCCGCGGGCTTCTGGCGCTACACCGACGTGCTCGATGGCTCATTCGCGCCGGGGCCGAGGGCGGCGCAGTACCCCGATCGCCCCAACGTGCTCTGCCTGTACTGGCCCCTGCCCTACGACAGCGGGCGGTTCGACCTCGTGCTGCACGACCCGATCAAGACTTTCGGCTCGGCCCTGGCGCCCCAGCTCCGCGCCACGCTCAAGCTCGTGGGCGTGCCCGAATCGGCGGTGCGCGAGATCCGCTTCGCCCGCTGGGGCCACGCGATGCCGCTGGCCCGCGTCGGCTTCATCGCCAGCGGGGCTCCGCAGGAACTGATCCGCCCGTTCGAGGGCTCGGTCTATTTCGTGAATCAGGACAACTGGGCCCTTCCCGCGGTGGAGAACAGCTTCTTCGACGCGGTCAACGCCGCGGATGCGATCGCGGGGGATCTGGGGTAGGAGGGTCCCGCGCCGACTATGGGCAACCGGCCTCGAATGCGTTGATGAATGCAACAATGTCCGCAAGATCGAATAGACCGTTGTCGTCAAGGTCGGCGGCCGACGCCTGTCCGCTGAAGGCCACAACAAAGACCGAGATGTCCTCGACGTCGAGCATGCCATCGACATTGAAATCGGCCGGGTTGCATCCGGTTCCCGGTGCGGGATAACCGGTGATGAGCCAATACCTGGTTTGGCCTTGAAACGCGCCACGACCGACAATTGTGCGGCCGTCCCAGGAGATGGCGATCGGATCGACAATAGCCCATCCGGTCATGTCCAGACCGGCATCAACCAAGAGCGCCCGGAGCCCCCTCATGCCGTTGATCTCATCCCAGACCATTGCAGGTCCACCATCGCCGGGGCTTTGGCCCACGACAACAGAGCCATTCCCCGAGACCGCCGTAGCCTGGCTGTCACGGCTGTACCGGTCCGGAAGGAACCCGAGCCTGACTATTCCCTCGTCGGCTGTCCAGCGGAAGGCTTCGGATTCGTTGGTCCCCACCCAAGGCGAATCGCCAAACCCCACGATTATCGATCCGTCGGCAGAGCTGGCGGTTGCAATGCTCCAGTGTCCGAAGACAATGTAGCCCAACCCCGTCAGTCCTTCGTCAGCCGTCCACCGCACCGCCTCGTCGGCGAGGTTGCCAACCATGACCGACGCGTCCGCGGACATGTCCCTAATCATGGCGCCGCCAAAGAGATCACCCAGGCCCACCATGCCGCTGTCCGCGGTCCAGCGAATGTACTGGGCACCATCAACGGTTGTGCCCCTTCCCAACACCACGGAGCCGTCCGCCGAAACCCAATCCGCAATGCTGTGGTGCGGTCCATTGGGGAGGTCGCCGAGAGCGACAATGCCGCTGTCTGATGTCCACACGAACGCCTCATACATTGGATCCGCGAAGCACTTGCCAACAACCACCGAGCCGTCAGCCGACACGCCGCGGGCCTCGCTGGTGTCGAATCCGGGTGGAACACCCAGGCCAACCAGGCCACCGTCCGCGGTCCAGATCGCCGCCTGAACGACCGAGTCAATCCCGGCATTCCCAACGACAGTCAGCCCGTCAGCCGAGAGATCAGTGGGGATGAGGCCGGTATCCTCCAAACTCCGGAAAGACAAAGGCTCCGCCCCCGCCAGCGCCGCGAACCCCACCGTGCCTGTCAGTATCACGAGCAACGAACAAACCGGACACCGCATCTTTGGTCTCCCACTTGCCACTCAATGTGTTGCCTTCTTAAGACCCTGTTTCAAAACCCCCTGAACGGGGCGCTTGCGCCCTCCCGTTGACGGCGGGATGATGCGCGTCGGCCAAGGAGGGCTGACGCATGAAACGGCGACTGGTCACCGACGAGTTGTGGAAGCGGGTCGAGCCGATGATTCCCCAATCGCCGCCGGACCCGCGCGGCGGCAGGCCCCGTGTCGACGACCGGCTCTGCCTCGCCGGCATCGTCTTCGTCCTCAAGACCGGCATCCAGTGGGGCGAGCTGCCCGCCGAACTCGGCGTCAGCGGGTCGACATGCTGGCGGCGGCTGCGTGACTGGAAACAGGCCGGCGTCTGGGACAGGCTGCTCGAGGAACTGCTCGCCGAGCTGAACGCGCACGGCCGGGTCGATCTCTCGCTCGCCGTCGTCGACTCGGCCTCGGTCCGGGCGCTCAAAGGGGGGCCGACACCGGCCCGAACCCCACGGATCGCGGGAAAAACGGCTCGAAACACCACACGCTGACGGATCGCCACGGCGTGCCGATCGTCGTCGAGACCACGGCCGCGAACGTCAACGACGGCACGCGGCTGATCGGTTTGGTCGACAAGATCCCGCCGATCCGCGGGCGCGTCGGAGGCCGCGTGCGGTGGTGGCCGACAAGGCGTACCACTCCCGCGAGCGCGTGGTCTCGCTGTGGATCCGCGGCGTCGAGCCGCTGCTGCCGGTGCGCGGCCGGACGGACGGGCGCGGTCTGGGCCGGCTGCGCTGGGTGGTCGAGCGGACGCTGAGCTGGCTGCACCAGTTCCGTCGTCTGCGGACCAGATGGGAGCGTCGGTCCGACATCCATCAGGCGTTCCTCACCCTCGCCGCCGCGATCGTCTGCCTCGGCAAACTCCCGGGGTGGGGTTATGAAACAGGGTCTAAGCCGCAACGCTCGGAAACTCAGTGCATGCCGTGGCCAACGAAAAGAAGACCCGGCGGGGTGCTGGGCCAGCTCACATCCGCGCGGCCAAGCACTCCGAATCTACCTTAGCGACACCGCGGAGTGCCCGCAATGGCACCGCTCCAAAAAGAATACTAAGAATGAACTCACACCCGCCGATCCAGCAACCGGTACTGCACCGCCTCCGCCACGTGCGCCTCGGTGATCGAATCCTGCCCGTCCAGATCGGCGATCGTCCGCGACACGCGCCTGATCTTGTCGTACGCCCTCACGCTCGGCCCAAGCCCCGCGATCGCCTGGCCCAGCAGCGCCATCGCGCCGTCGCTCATCTTCGCCAGCGAATCGAGCTGCTTGCCGCTGAGCCTCGCGTTGGGCACGCCCGGGCCCTGGCGCCGCGCCATGCGCTCGCGAGCCGAAGCGGCATGCTCGCGCATGGTCTTCGAGTCGGTGCCACGCGGCCGAGCGCACAATCTCACCCTTGATTCATCAGGATCGGAGGCGGCACGAGGCCGGTACCTGTCGCCTTCTCTGAGCCCCAGAAAGCAGGCCCGAGAGCAGGACCAGACCGGAGCACGGTCCGGGGACGGGCAGCATCCAGTCGTACCCTCCGTCATCCATCAACGAGTACCCGGCCAGCTCGTTTCCCTGTTCGTCGAAGAATGAACCGCCCATCCACGCCATCGTGTTGTGGAAGTTGCAGTCGGCCAATCCTTCCGCGTAGTCGGCGTACAGAGTCCCCCACGCCGAGACATTGAGCTCCATCTCCACTGTCACTGTGTCACCGAGGGAGAACCCGTCGAGGATGAAGTAGGGTTCGATCGGGTCATCGATATAACTCCCGTACGATTCCGTTCGATTCCCACCACCCAGGGACCATGACCTTTGCTCACCATTCACCGTGAGCTTGAAGGACGCCGCGTAGTTCAGGACATCGTCATGAAGCGGCAATCCCTCGCCCGATGCAGTGGCACTAAACAAGCCATCGATCCTCAGCTGTGGCGTGTACACGACGACATCCGGAAACGCGGCGAAGCCATCCGGAGCCGTCAGCGTAACATCCGCTCGTACTCTGGCCTGGGCCGCCCCGGTTCCATTCCCGTAGCGGCGATCAGGCGCGGGCGTCGAAGAGCGAAGGTCTGTTTGGAGATAGGTCGTTGCAAGTGCGCCGATAAGCCCTCGTTCGGCCCATGAATGGACAGTGGCAGTTGCCGCACCGTTGGGAACACGCGCTTCGGCATCAGCGGTCAGCCTGAGGTTTGCCCCGCTATTTGCCCCGCCAAGCACAAACTGATCAGATTGGTCACCCCAGCGGTCGATGTGCTGCGCCCCGTCACCGGCATGGGTGAAGGCCTGGACGTGCAGTATCACCACCCCGCCAAGGCATTGAGACGTCAGAAGCCCGCAGCAAGCGAGCGCAGATATGCGCGACGCCATGGCCATTGGTTCACCTCCAAAGTGATCAGCAAATATTCAACTTGCCATCAAAGGAGCATTTGGCATCTGAATATGGATTTTTTGTTGGAGTCGAGAATTGACTACCGTGCGGTGCATCTACGCCATGTCGCTGGAGTGGCAGTGGGTACATTGGTATACCTAGGGCCGATTCCCATTCGCGCCATCGCCACGATGCGCCATTCTCGTCTCCCGTGCACACTGCTGCCCTCACACCCGCCGATCCAGCAATCGATACTGCACCGCCTCCGCCACGTGCGCCTCGGTGATCGATTCCTGCCCGTCCAGATCCGCGATCGTCCGCGACACGCGCCGGATCTTGTCGTACGCCCTCGCGCTCAGCCCCAGCCCCGCGATCGCCTGGCCCAGCAGCGCCATCGCTCCCTCGCTCATCCTTGCCAGCGAATCGAGCTGCTTGCCGCTCAGGCGCGCGTTGGGCACACCCGGGCCCTGTCGCTCCGCCATCCGCTGCCGCGCCGCCGCGACCTGCTCGCGCATGGTCTTTGAGTCCGTCCCCCTCGGCGCGTCGCTCAGCTGCTTGAACGGCACCGCCGGCGCCTCGACGTGGATGTCGACGCGATCGAGCAGCGGGCCCGAGAGCCGACCGATGTACTGCTCCATCTCGCGCCGACCCACCTCGCCCGGCGCCACGTCCCCCCGCGGCGTCGGGTTCATCGCCGCGACGAGCATGAACGACGCCGGGAAGCACACCGAGCCGTGCGCCCGCGCGATCGTGACGACGTGGTCCTCCATTGGTTGGCGGAGCGTTTCGAGCACGCCCCGCCCGAACTCGGGCAACTCGTCGAGGAACAGCACGCCGCGGTGGGCCAGGCTGATCTCGCCCGCGCGCGGGATCACCCCGCCCCCGACGATCGCGGGCGGAGACGCGGTGTGGTGCGGCGTGCGCACGGGGCGGGTCGTGATGAGGCAGTCGCCGTGCGGCATCGCCCCCGCGGCGGAGTAGATCCGCGTGATCTCGATCGCCTCGTCGGCGGTGAGCGGGGGGAGCACGCCGGGCAGCGCCTTCGCCATCATCGTCTTGCCGGTCCCCGCGGGCCCGAGCATCAGAAGGTTGTGACTCCCGGCCGCCGCGACGACAATCGCACGCTTGACGCCCTCCTGACCCCGCACCTCGGCGAAGTCGATCGGCGCCTCGGCCGAGCGGAGCAGGGCTTCCACGTCGGGCCTGGGCTCGGGCTCGGCGTCGATCTCGCCGGACAGCAGCCCGATGACCTCGCTCAGCGTGCGCACGCCGAAGACGTCGACGCCCCCGACCACCGCCGCCTCCGCCGCATTGTCCTTGGGACAGATCAGCGCCGCGAGGCGCCGCTCCCTCGCCATCGCGGCCATCGCGATCGCGCCCTTGACGGGCCGCACGCGCCCATCGAGCGCCAGCTCGCCCACCACCAGGCAGCGGCGCGGGTCGAGCCCGTCGCCCTCGGCTCGCGACCGCACCACGCCCTGGGCGAGCAGCATCCCCAGCGCGATCGGCAGGTCGTAGACGGGCCCCTCCTTGCGCACGTCGGCGGGCGCGAGGTTGATCAGGCTCCGGCCGGCGGGGAATGGGTAGCCCGCGTTGGCCAGCGCCGCGCGCACTCGCTCGAGCGACTCCTTCACCGCGGCGTCGGGCAGGCCGACAATGGTCTGCTTGTCGAGCCCGCGGTCATCGACGTCGATCTCGATCTCGCAGGGCCGAGCGTCGATGCCCTGGAGCAGGCAGGATTCCACACGGGCGATCATGCCGAAAGCATACCGAACTCTACGGTCGGAAGGAAAGTCGAGATCCCCACTCTCCTGCGTGACGGAAAAAGCCCGAGTGGCGCCCCTCTTCCGGTTCCGCCGTGGCATGGCCCCCGGCGATCGCGCCTGCTCCTCGCCTGCGGCCCGCGCGCCGACCTTCGCCGCAAGGGCGTCCGGGGCATCAACTGCCAAAGCGGGTCCGAGCATACCTGCCCCGAACATTGTCGTTTCCGTACCCGCCATGGACACTGTCGTTTCCGTACCCACCGTGGATGCTGTCGTTGCCGCGTCCACCGTTGACCTTGTTCAGGCCGCCCGCCTGGGTCTGTTTGACTTGAAGGTCGGTGGCGAACGTGTTCCGATTCCGCCATGCACTCCGGGCGTCGAATCGGTTCTGGAAGCTCGCCTGCTGCGCTTCGCTCATTCGATGAGCGGCCGATCCTCCTCCGGCGCGGCGCGAGTTCAGCGCATTGATCATGTCATTCCACATACCGTGGCTCCTTTGCTTCACGGAGAGTCGGGCTTGCCCGCACCTACCGGGTTTCTCGGTAAGCGAAGGGAGAGCGGTATGCTCACGTTGGCGCTTGACCGGGCCAAGCGCGCACGTGTTGCAGAACCCCAACCCAGGCTCGCGCCGCCTGTTGCCGGATCGTGAATCCGCCGCCCCGCCGGGTCCACCTTTCGGCGAGGAACCGGCTCTGCCTTTCGCTCGCCTCCCATGTGGTGCGATCGAACAATCAGACGAACGGAGACCCACAATGTCCGACACCTTCCATTGGCTCAATGTGCAGCGGATCGCCGAGGAGCTCGCCGACGCCCATCCCGACCTCGACCCGGCCCACGTGAACTTCGTCGACCTGCGGAACCTGGTGCGCAGCCTCGACGGGTTCGAGGAGCGCGAGGGCCATCCGGTCAACGAGCGGATCCTCGAGTCGATCCAGCAGCACTGGATCGAGGAGCGCGACGACATCGCGAGCGACGACGACTGATCGGAAGGCCGGGCCGGGCGATCACCTGATCCCGGGCGACGACTGCCCCAAGCAAGTCTCGGTACCATCGACGACATGCCAGAAGCAGCCATCGACCTGCGTTCGGACACGGTGACCCGACCGGATGACGCGATGCGGGCCGCCATGGCGGCCGCGGAAGTGGGGGACGATCAGTTCGCCGAGGACCCAACGATCAACGCCCTGCAGGAGCGAATTGCCGGGCTGTTGGGCAAGGAAGCCGCGCTCTGGATGCCGACCGGCACCATGGCGAACCAGGCGGCGTTGCGCCTGCTGACCCAGCCCGGCGACGACGTCATCGTCAGCCGCCAGAGCCACGCGGTGTGGCACGAGGCCGGAGCCTCGGCGGCGAACGCCGGCGTCCAGTTCACCGAGATCGGCGCCGGCGGCGTGTTCACCGCCGATGAGTTCGTCGCGGCCTGCAAGCCTCGCGGGCACGTGGTCTACCCGCCGACGACGCTCGTCGAAATCGAGAACACGCACAACCGCGCGGGCGGCGTGGTGTTCCCGCAGGCGGAGATCATCCGGATCTGCGACGAGGCCCGTGCGCGTGGCGTGGCAACCTACCTGGACGGCGCGAGGCTCTGGAACGCCGCCGTCGCATCGGGCTCGACGCCGGCCGACTTGGCCGCGCCGTTCGATCTGGTCTCCGTCGCGTTCTCCAAGGGGCTCGGCGCGCCGGGCGGGTCGTGCTTCGCGGGCTCGCGAGAGTTGATCGCACGCGCGGTGCGGGCGAGGCGCATGTTGGGCGGGGCGATGCGGCAAGTCGGCATCTTTGCGGCCGCCGCCCTGCACGCGATCGATCACAACATGGGCAAGCTCGCCGAGGACCACGCTAATGCCAAGCGCATGGCGGAGATTCTCGTGGAGCACCCGCGAATCGTCCTGGATCCAGCGGCAGTGCGCACCAACATCCTCATCTTCGCCATCGCGCCGGATGGGCCCGACGCGCCCACCATGGTTGCGAAGGCGGGCGAACAGCGCGTACTCATCTTTGCGTTCGGGCCCAAAACCATCCGCGCCGTGACCCACCTCGACGTTTCGCAGAACCAGTGTGAACGCGCCGCCGGCGTGCTGCGATCGATCGCCGACGCGTGAACCCGCGCGAATGCGGTTTGGGTCCGAAGAGCGCCTGCACCACCGCCACCGACCGCACGCTCAACCGATGTGGCGCACAGGCCGGAATCCACTGTGTCGCGTTGATCCACATTCGGTCTCCCTCACGTTCCCGCCTGGGTCGTTCTACACTCCCCCGAACCCCGTATCCGGAGCCCCAGATGGAACTCTACATCGACACCGCCAACCTCGACGAGATCAAGCAGGCCCACGACCTCGGCGTGCTCGACGGCGTCACCACCAACCCCTCCCTTATCGCCAAGGAGGGCATCGATTACGGCAAACGACTCGCCGAGATCTGCCAGGTCGTCGATGGCCCGGTCTCGGCCGAGGTAATCGCCCTCGACACCGCGGGCATGCTCGCCGAGGGCCGCGAGCGGGCCAAGATTGCCGAGAACATCGTCATCAAGCTGCCCAGCACGGTCGACGGGCTGCGGGCCTGCAAGGCGCTGGCCGACGAGGGCATCCGAACGAACATGACGCTGTGCTTCCAACCGCTCCAGGCGCTGATGGTCGCCAAGGCGGGGGCGTTCCTCGTCAGCCCGTTCATCGGGCGGATCGATGACATCGGGCTCGACGGCATGGATCTGATCGCCCAGATCAGGCAGATCTACGACAACTACGGGCTGCCGACCAAGGTTCTGGCCGCCTCGATCCGTCACCCCAAGCACATGCTCGACTGCGCGATGGTCGGCGCCGACGTCGCCACGGTGCCCTTCAACGTCATCCAGCAGTTCATGAACCACCCGCTGACCGACATCGGTATCGACAAGTTCCTCGCCGACTACAAGAAGGCGTTCGGCTGAGCGCCGAAAGGTCTGCCGGGGACGCACCGCAGGCGCCCTGAGCGTCAGCGACGGCCCGAGGTGCCGCGGGATTGGGGTCCCTTCAACAATCCGCGCCCTCGCTCGCGCTCGGGGCTCGGTCGGTCCGGCGGTCCGTGTTGTGACGCTATCCAGCCGCCGCCCGCGGACGGGCCCGCAGCCGCTCGAGCAGTTCCTGGCCCGCCTCGGTCAGGGTCGGCTCATCGCGCCAGCGGCCGCGCAGCGCCACGTGCCGGTGCCTGACGAGCATGTCGAGCAGCCGGCCCCAGTCGTCGCCGAAGGCGACCCAGAGCCGGTCCTCAAAGTCGCTCCACCGCCCCTGCGACAGAAGGGTCAGCGCTTCGACCAGCTTGCAGCATTCAGCCGTGCTCAACTCCATCCGGCCCTCCGCAACCTCCTTGGGAAGAGCGACAATCGTCTGTCGCCCCTCACGCAAGGCGGAACGCAGATGTCGGCGTTTCTTGCAGGGGGGTGCAGTTTCCCACCACGAAGAGGGCCTACCCGTCGGCGCCTGGGAGCTCGATAGCCCGAGAATGAAGGCGCCAAGGTCCGAATCGGCAGGGATCAACGAGCCGCGACCGTGAGGGAGCGGGCACGGCACTCCATGCCCGGAAACCGCTTCCTTGCGGTCGCGGCTCGTCAGAATCCGACCAATCAAACCGGGCCTAGTTGCACCACGACTCGGTGTCGATCTCGCTGCCCTGGACGTCCAGCCCCTTGAGCCCGCCCCGTGTCCACTTGTAGAAGCCCGGAAGGTAGACGCCCGCATTGTTCGGGATGTCGTAGTCCTGGAAGTAGCGCAGGTCGACCGACTGGTAGAGCAACTGCGGCAGGTCATCATTCACACACGGCGAGTTCGGGTCCCACCCTGGAAGCACGTCGTGGCCCGTCCACCGGTCCGACGCCGCGTCGTAGCTCGGCGTGCCGGTCGTGTAGCGGCGCACCGAGGCGTCGAAGAACATCACGCTGATGTGCGCGTTCGGATCGGCGTAATAAAGCCCCGATTTGCCCGAACCCTGGGTGTAGTCGAACTCCTCGAAGAAGAACGCCTTCATGCTCGGGAACGTCACCTCGTCCATCCCCCGCGGATAGAACGCGTTGCGATCACCCACCATGATCAGCGTCGCCCCCGGCGCCGGCGCGAGAGGCAGCGTGCCGTCGGCCCTGGGCCGCTCGGTCGTCCACGCATACACCGTCGACTGGTAGCTCGACGCGTACGGCCAGCGGTTGACGGCCTGGTCGTCGCACCAGTGCGGGTCGTCGGTCTGGCTGTACTCGCAGATCCCCGCAGGCAGGTTCGGAAAGTCCATCGGGCTTTCCTGGAAATCGAGATGGTTGATGTCCAGCGGACTCACCGCGATCGGCTCGGGCTGCTGGCCCGTCAGCGAGTCGATCAGCGGCAGGTGCAGGTAGCGCCGGTGCGGGATGCGGTTCCAGTGCGGCGTGAACTTCTCGATCGAGCTGTATCCCTGCCCATATCGGCCCGTGGCTCTCCGCAGGATCGCCGCCTGCTGGGCCTGCGCCGCCTCGAGGTTGTTCTCGACCGAGATCGTCGCCCCCTCGATGTCGACGTCGACCGAGCCGCCCCACGCGTCCGTTGGGCCCTGCCAGTCGTAGCCCGCCATCTTGTCGTGGTTTGACGACGCGAAGTTCGAGTTGGCGACCGAAAGCTGCTTGAGATTCGCCTGCGACACCGCGAGCCTCGCCGCCAGCTGAGCCCGGCCCAACGCGGGCAGCAGGATCCCGATCAGCAACGCGATGATCGCGATGACCACCAGCAGTTCGATGAGCGTGAACGCGGTTCGCCTCGGCACGGCCGTCCCCTTTCACGGGCCCGGCGCGGCTCCGGGCCGATCCCCACCGAGATGTCGGTCTGCGGCCGCCGTGCGATGCCCCCGGCGCCCGAGCTATCTTAACGGAACAAGCGAGGCGTGCGCAGCACTTTTTCCGTGCGTCCCGGCTTCACGCTTCTGCAGCCCGCTCAGCGGCACCAGGTCTCGGTGCTGATCTCGCCGCCGCCCACGTCAAGGCCCTTCAGCCCGCCGCGGGTCCATTTGTAATACCCGGGGAAGGCCGTCAACTCACCAGGTGCCGTTTCGTCGGTGTAATCCGGGAAGAAGCGGGCGTCGATGGGCTCGTAGAACATCCTGGGCAGTTCGCTGTTGTCGCAGGGGGAGGCCGCGTCCCAGCCCGGGTTCGCCTCGTGGCCCACCCAGGCATCCCGCGATGAATCGAAGGTCGGCGTGCCGGTCGTGATGCGCCGGACCGACGAGTCGAAGAACTGCACGTTGATCTGCGCCTTCGGGTCGGCGTAGTACGCGGCCTGATTGCCCATCCCCTTCGTGTAGTCGAACTCCTCGAAGAAGAACGCCTTCATGCTCGGCAGGGACACCTCGAACATGCCGCGGGCGATGATGTCGTTCGGCCGGCGGACGTAGATCAGCGTCGAGTCCTCCGCCGGCTCCAGCGCCATCTCGCCGCTGCTGTCGGGCCGCTCGGGCGACCACGCATAGACCGTGCTCTGGTAGCTCGACGCGAACGGCCAGCGATTGACCACCTGCCGGGCGCTCCACCCGGAAACCCCGTTGCCGAGCCCCCCCGGCAAGTTCGTGTAATCCGTCGGGTTCTCCTGGAAGTCGAGGTGATGCACGTCGAGCGGGCTGACCGCGATCGGCTCGGGCTGCTGCCCCGTGAGCTCATCGACCATCGGGACATGCAGGTAACGGCGGTGCACCAGCCGGCTGCCATCGAACTTGATCGCATCCGGGCCGGTGCCGCAGCGGCCCGTCGCCTTCCTGATCACGGCGACCTGCTGCGCCTGGGCTGCGCCGAGGTTGTTGTAGGGCGTCACGGTCTCGCCGCACCCGATGTCAAACTCCCTGAAGTTGAAGCCCGTTCCGCCGAGCTGCTTGGCTTCCCAGTTGTACCCGCCCATCTGCTCGTCGTTCTGCGAGGCGTGGTTCGCGTTCGCCACGGCGAGCTGCTTCATGTTCTGCTGCGAGACCATCAGCCTCGCCGCCTCGCGGGCCTTGCCGAGCGCGGGCAGCAGGATGCCGATGAGCAGCGCGATGATCGCGATGACGACGAGCAATTCAATCAGCGTGAACGCCCTGCGCCTCATCATTCGGAACTCCGTCGTCTGGTCTGTTCGCCCGGGTCGAGGAGCCCCGGCCATGCACCCCGGATAAGGAAAGCGGCCGGCTGCTCACCGGCCGCTCTCGCGATTCTTCAGAGCCCCACGCTCACGCGGGGCGTGTGATCACTGGCACCACTTCTCGGTATCGATTTCCTTGCCGCCCACGTCGACGCCGAACAGGCCGCCGCGGGTCCACTTGTAATAGCCCGGGAAGAAGGTCAGCCCGTCGGCGTTGCGGAAGTTGGAGTAGTCGGGGAAGTAGCGGGTGTCGATCGACTCGTACTGGAGCTGGGCCGACACGTCCATGTTGTTCGCGTCTTCCGGATCCCAGCCCGGGTTGGCGTCGGTCGTCGAGATGCGGCGGACCGATGAGTCAAAGAACTGCACGTTGATGCGGGCGTTCGGGTCGGCGTAGTAGAGCGCCGCGGGGCCGGCGCCGTGGGTGAAGTCGAACTCCTCGAAGAAGAACGCCTTCATGCTGGTGAACGCCACCTCGCTCATGTTGCGGCGAGCGAGCGACGACGGATCGACGTACATCAGCGTGCCGCCGTTCGCCGGATGCGTGGGCAGCGTGCAGCTCGCCGGGTCGGGCCGCGAGGGGTTCCAGGCGTACACCGTCGACTGGTAGCTCGACGCGTACGGCCAGTACTTCACGACCTTCCTGGTTGTCCACGAGGAATCGGCCTCGCAGTAGGTCGCAATGCCGGCCGGAAGGGCGTCGATGTCGAGCGGGTTGTCCTGCCAGTCGAGCAGGTTCACGTCCAGCGGGCTGGCCGCGACCGGCTCGGGCTGCTGCCCGGTCATCTGGTCGATCATCGGGACGTGCAGGTAGCGGCGGTGGGGCAGACGGTCGTCGTTGACCGGCAGCTTGCCCGCTCCGCTCGTGTCACACCGGCCCGCGGCCTTGCGGATGATCGCGCACTGCTGGAGCTGGGTCGCCTCCAGGTTGTCGTCCGCCCGCTGGGTCTCGTTGCAGCCGATGTCGTACTGGGGCGCGTCGAAGCCGCCGCCGCCGGTCCACCAGTAGCCGCCCATCAGGTCGTCGTTCTGGGCCGCGATATTCGCGTTGCCCTGGGCGAGCTGCTTCAGGTTCGACTGCGACGCCATCATGCGGGCCGCCTGGCGGGCCTTGCCCAACGCCGGCAGGAGGATGCCGATGAGCAAAGCGATGATCGCGATGACGACCAACAACTCGATCAGTGTGAATGCCTTCCGCTTGTTCACGGATTCCCCTTTCAATTCGTGCCCCGCCGCGTGCCGCCGCGGGTGGTGACCATCCCCAGGATGGCGATCAGCCTACCAAAGCCGAGCGATGTTTTCAATGTCCTGTCAACCACAAATGCGGTGGGCCCGGGCGCCCCCGGGGGGGTCGGATACCGGAAACCGCGTCCCTATACGCACGCTAATGGGCGTTGCGATGCAGAAATCCGTGAACAAATGTCATGAACAGAATCCGCACATCCAGCAGCAACGACCAGTTCCGGATGTAGTACAGATCGTATTGCAGCCGCTTGCGGAGGCAGGTGTCGCCCCGAAGGCCGTGCACCTGGGCCCATCCGGTCATCCCCGCCTTGACGTGCTGGCGGAGCATATACCCGCGCCAATCCTCTCTAAATCGCTTGATGAGCTCGGGCCGCTCCGGGCGGGGTCCCACAAGCGACATCTCGCCCCGCAGCACGTTGAACAACTGCGGGATCTCGTCCAGGCTGGTCCGCCGCAGAATCCGGCCGAACGGAGTGACCCGCGGGTCGTCGCGCTTCGTCCAGGCCGGCTCCTCCTCGGCCAGGTCCGAATTCATCGTCCTGAACTTGTAGATCTTGAACTCGTCGCCCCCCACGCTCACCCGGCTCTGCTTGAACAGGATCCGCCCCGGGCCGCTCAGGCGCACGCCCGCGGCGATCAGCAGGAAGAGCGGGCTGAGGACAACCAGCCCGGCCAGCGCGCCGATGATGTCGATCGCCCGCTTGGTCACGCCACCGAGGCCGAGTGTCGGATTCTCCCGATAGCTCAGGATCGGCATCCCCTCGAGCTGGCTGACCCGCATCCCCATCGGCGTGTAGCGGGGCTGGATGTCGGGCACCACGCGCACGTTCACCGCGAACCGGTCCAGCCGCCGCAGCAGGTCGGGGATCAGCCCCGCCCGGCTTCCGGGCAGCGCGAGGTAGACCGCGTCGACCCGATGCCGCTCGAGCAGTTCCTCGAGATCCGCGGTCCCGCCCAGCACGGGCCGATTCAGGCAGCGCTCGCGGCGGGTGCGCTCGTGGTGGCTTACGAAGTAGGACACGCGGATCCCCGTCCACGTGTTCCGGCTGAGCGTGCGGGCGACGATCTGCCCCAGCCGCCCCGTGCCGATGACCGCGACGTGCCGGAGGTTGCGCCCGCTGCGGCGGAGCATGTGCAGCACGCTCCGCACCGCGGCCCGCTGGAAACCCACGCACAGAGGCACGATGACGGCGAAGGCGCCGATCTGGAGGCGGGCCGGGTCGATGTCGATCGAGCCGACCGCCCGCGAGGCGTCGCCGGCCGTGTCGATCAGGTCGTTGCCGACGACCCACAGGCAGAGCACGATCGCGGCCGACCCAACCAGCGAGGCCTTGAGCACCTCGCCGAATTCGGCGATGAGCCGGCGGTCGCGATGAGGGCGATAGAGGTGCATCGCCTGGAGCACCAACAGCATGATCGGGATTGTGAACAGGATGAGAGACCGTTTGACATACCCCTCCCAGTCCTGGGGCCAGGGGTCCCCGCGTCCGCTCACACGGACCGCCCACGCCGCGAACGACGCCACGGCGATCATCAGGGCGTCGGCGAGGACGAACATGCTGACGAAGAGCTGGTGGTGTTGCTTGAGCACCCGTTCCCCTCATCCCGTTCAATCGAGCATCTGAGCACGCGGCGCTCAGGATGTCAAACGCCCGCGTATCAACACGCCCTGAGTGCCCCGGGGGGCACGCTATGCCGGCACGCCCGGGAGTTCGGAACGCGGCGGGTGCTGCCGCTCGGCGATCCGGTGGAGCGCGGCCCGATCGGCGTCGCCCAGCGAATCCGGGTCGGGCGGGACGATCCGGATCACGGCGTAGAGGTCGCCACGGCCGGCTCCTCCCGGCAGCCCCCGGCCCCTGAGCCGCAGTCGCCGCCCGCTGGACGTCCGCGCCGGCACATTCAGCCGAACCGGGCCTTCGAGCGTCGGAACATCGATAGTGGCGCCAAACGTGGCCTCGGCGATCGTTACGGGCAGGATGATCGACAGGTCGAGGCTCTTCGGGTCGGGCTCGTGCGGCTTGCCGCGGGTGAACAGCCGGTGCGGATCGACGCGGACCGTCAGGAGCAGGTCGCCCGCGGGGCTCGCCGGGGTTGCGGCGGCCCGGCCCCGTCCTCTGAGCCGGAGCTGTGCTCCGTCGGCGCAGCCTTCCGGGATCTTCACGTCGACCACCTCGCCCGACGGAGTGCTGGTTCGCACCGTGGCGCCCCGGGCGACGGCTTCCAGGTCGACATGGATGGTCTGCCGCGTGTCGGGCCCGCGACGCGGCGCTCGAGGCTGACGCGGCGGGCGGCTTGCGGTCCGGCCGCCGAAGAACGAGTCGAACACCGATCCCAGGTCGCCGAGGTCGCTGAAATCGAATCCGCCCGCGCCGGCCGGCGCGCCCGCGGGGGAGCCCACACGGCCGGTCCGGTCGTAGAGACGCCGCTTCTCCGCATCGGAGAGGACGTCGTACGCCTCCTGCACCTCGGTGAAGCGAGCCTGTGCATCCGGCGCCTTGTTCACGTCGGGATGGAGGCGGCGGGCGAGGGCGCGGTACGCCGCGCGGATCTCGTCCTGCGAGGCGCCGCGGTCGACGCCGAGAATGTCGTAGAGGTCGCGATCGGCCATTCGGATGATCGTAGAAGTCGCTCGGAGGCGGAATCGGCGCACGAAAAAGGGCGGCGCTTCCGGCGCCGCCCCTTTGTGCCAAGTCGGGTGGGCTTATTGGTCGCCGTCTTCGGGCGCGTCGGGCGCCGGGGCCTCTTCGGGCGGGGGCGGGGGCGCCTGGATCGCGATGACCTCGGTGTCGAAGTAGAGCGTTGCGCTGGGCCCGATGCCGGCGCGAGCGACGCCCTGGGCCCCGTAGGCCATCGAGGACGGGATGATGAGCTTGCGGACCGTGCCCTTCATCACGCCGTCAAAGCCCTGCTGCCAGCCTGCGATGACGCGCATCTGGCTCACCGGCCACTGCAGCGGCCACGGCTGGCCCTTGTCGCGGCTGGAGTCGAACTTGTGCCCGTCGGCGGTCCAGCCCGTGTAGTGGACGTACACCCGCCCGCCCGTTTCCGGCTGGTCGTCCTCGGGGTGGGCGAGGTCGATCGTCGCCAGACCACCATCGTGGCGGACGACGGTGAACGGGCACTCGGTGCGAGACCAGTTGTAGGTGGCATCGCTGCCGGCGCCCCAGACCACCGAGCCGTCGGCCGCGTAGCCGCGGTCCGCCGTCTTCATCGTGTCACCCGAAACCATGATGTCGCTGGTCATCTCGACCGCCCCGCCCGTCCCGGTGGGATAGGGGTAGGGGGTCTTGCCCTTGAAGCTGTCGCCGGAGAGCTGGATGTCCAGGTCGAGCGTCGCGATCAGCTCGTCGCGGCTCAACTCGGGGAAGGCCTCAGGAACCAGGCCCATCGCCACCAGCACGCCCTTGCCGGTCTCGTCGCGGAGGATCTCGTAGGTGCGCAGCCGCAGGCCGTTCTTGTACCGGTAGAACTGCATCACGGCCTGCCGGAACGGGCGGGCCATGTCGCTGCGATACTGCTCGACGTAGAGCGCGTCGGAGACGCCCGACACCGGGGCGGGCTCGACGATCATCAGCATGTTGGCCGAGCCGTCCGCGTCGCCGCCCGATTCGCCCACGGCCGCGGTGGTCTTCCACGTGCCGATGAACGCCTCGGCGGCCTGCTGGATGTCGGCGTCAGACCAGGTCGGCGACCACGACTCCCAGACGTCGCTGTAGACCGTCGGCTGCGCCGCGGCGGGCTCGCTGTCCTGGGCGAGAGCCGGCCCGCCCGAGAGCATCGCCGGGATCGCCAAGAGAATGGCCATTCGTTTCTTCATTTTTGCAACTCCATTGGTCGGGTGATCTACAAAATCATGCGTGGTTGGGGAGTATAGACCGGCCCGTCGCGGATCGAGCCGGCTAGGTGAACCGGTGGGCCGGGCCGGGGTTGCAACGCGGCGTGTGGGTCCCCAACAATACGCCCGAACGGTTCGCGATCTGGTGGGGCTTTCTCTATGGTGTCGGACGTGCCGGGCAATCCGATTGACGATGAGGGCGCGCTCGACGAGACCGTCGCCGACGTCGAACTCGAAGAGTCGCTCGATCAGGTCGAGCCGGCGAAGCAGCCCGTCGATGTGCTCGACCGGGACCTCGGCGGGTTTGACCCCGAGGCCGGGCGACAGCGCGTCGGCGGTCGGATCACGATCACGGGGCACCTGACCAGTGACGCCGGGATGTTCGTCATCGGCCTGGTCACGGCCCTCGTCGGGCTGAGCGTGCTGATCTACGCGATCGTCAACAGGACCACCACGTCCTGGATCGTCGCCGGGGTCATCGCGCCGCCGACGTTGCTCTGGGCGTTCGTCAAGTGGCGTCGATGGATGGGCGGCGCGCCGTATGTCTATCGCATGTTGCTGAGTCTCGACGAGAAGGAAGCCGCCGCCGAGGCGATGGAGCGGCACCAGGAGCGGCAGAAGAAACGGCTTGACAAGAAGCTTGCCGAACTCGAGGCCAAGGGCATCAGGATCGAGGACTGACGGTCACGGCCCAACCTCGACCGTCATCTCCACCTCCACCGGCGCCCCGAGCGGCAGCGCCACGCTGCCCACCGCCGCGCGGGCATGGCGGCCCGAGTCGCCGAAGAGCTCGACGAGCAGCTCGCTCGCGCCGTTGGCGACCTTCGGCTGGTCGGTGAACCCGGGGGCGCTCGCGACGAAGCACCCGACGCGCACGATCCGGGCAATCCGGTCGAGCCCGCCCGCCGCCTCGGCGGCGACCGCGACCGCGTTCAACGCGCACTGCCTGGCGCACGCCACCGCCAGTTCGACCGGGACGGGGTCGGGGATGCATCCGCTGGCCATCAGCGCACCGGCCTGCACCGGGATCTGCCCGCTGATGAAGACCAGCCGTCCGGTCCGCACCCACGGCACATAGGCCGCGACGGGCTTGGGGGGAGGCGGAAGGGTGAGACCCAGCGCGGCGAGACGTTCGGTTGGTGTCTGTGCCATGATGTGGGGATCCGTCCTCGTCTGGGGTCGTGCCGCAATGCCCGCTACACTCGGCCGAGCCGAGTATTCGTGTATCCCGCGGAACACCGGGGCCTTGACGGGCGCATCATATCGTGTACAGTCTGGTGTCACGCGCGTGACGTGGTAGTGGCGAGGCCGGGATGTGAACTCCTGCCCTCATCGGCCGTTTGACGACGGCCCCCGTATGCCTGACCGGCTCGACCACAACCGACAATCCGGCAGCGATGGACGGCCGCCAGCCGTCGTTGTGCCCGGGGAAGCGTTCTCCGGGCGGGCCATGGTGAAATCCGATTCGGCGAACGTCGCCGGGGCGGGTGAGCCGGGGCCAGACCAATTGTCGGAGCCCGTGATGGCGTGAAGACCACGTCCGCGGGTGAGCACGGAAAGGTGAATATCCATGTTGAAGACTCTGAAGCGTCGTCGTTCCGGCTTCACGCTGATCGAGCTGCTGGTGGTGATCGCGATCATCGCCCTGCTGATCGGCATCCTCCTGCCGGCCCTGAGCAAGGCCCGCAAGAGCGCCCGCAAGCTGAAGGACTCGGCCAACGTCCGGTCGACCATCCAGGCCCTCGCGGTCTTCTCCGACAGCAACAAGGGCCGCTACCCGATCCCGAGCCGGCTCGACGAGATGAACAACACCGTCAACGACAGCACCAAGCCCTCGCAGAACATCTCCTATTCGGGCTGCACCACCAACGCGCCGATCAAGGACACCTCTGAGAACATCTTCTCGGTCCTTATCTGGGACGGCTTCGTGGCCCCCGAGATCCTGGTCAGCCCGTCCGAGCCTTCCTCGCAGTTCAAGGAAGACACCAACTACACCTACGCCTCGCCGCCCGGCGCCGGCAGCCCCGGTGATCAGCTCGAGGACAAGTTCGCGCTGTGGGATCCGTCGTTCATGTCGTCGCCCGACATCGACGGCGGCGCCGCCGGCAACCTGTCCTATGCCCACTCCCCGATCTTCGGCGCCCGCAAGTCCCAGTGGAGGAACAGCTTCACCGCGACGCAGGTCATCCTCGGCAACCGCGGGCCGACCTTCAAGGTCCGCTCCGACATCCAGGACGACTGGGAGCTCGAGGAGAACAGCCCGACCGGCGACGGCTCGATCACCCTCCAGATGTACGGCAACCGCAGCCGCTGGGAGGGCCTCATCGGCTTCAACGACTCGCACGTCGACTTCTTCAGTGAGGCCGCCCCGGAGAGCCTGACCTTCACCTTCACCGACGCGGTGCAGAACGGTGTGACGGGCGTCGCCGCTCCCGACAACGTCTTCGCGAACGAGGACGATCTGGAGGGCACGATGGAGATCAACCAGCAGGACCTCCAGAACGGCGGCGACAACAACCGCAACGCCTACCTGGTCCTCTACAACCAGGTGAAGATGGGGTCCGCCGGCGCCTATCTCGACGACTGCAACGACACCTCGCCGACGATCCGCGGCGTCTTCCACGACTGATCCGGATACCCGAATCGCAACCTCGACAGGCCCGGCGCAAAGCCGGGCCTTTTTTCGCCCATTTCGGGCGCAAAGACAGGGCCGCGGGCGTCTCGCCGCGCGGCCTTGTCGTTGCGATCTCAATCTGCGGTTCAGGCGAGGTGGGCCAGCACCTCGTCGGGTTTCATGGCTTCGCTCGGGACACGGGCCTGCGACCACTTGACCATGCCGACGCCGTCGTCGGACTGGGCGATGACGACGGTGCCCCGCGTGGCGACGTTCATGTCGGCCCAGTAGAGCCCGTAGGCGCGGCAGACGTTGCGGTGCAGGTCGCTGAGCATCGTGTGCGTGTAGCCCTCACGCTCGGTCCAGGCCTTCAGGGCCGCGAATGAGTCGCACGAGATGCCGGCGACCGAGGCCCCGCCGGCGGTCCAGCGGGCGAACTCCTTGCTCAGGCACTCCATCTCGGTGCCGCAGACACCCGTGAAGGCGAACGGGAAGAAGCAGAGGACGACGTCGCCATTCTTGACATGCTCGGCGAGCGACCATTCCTCGCGGTTCTGCGTCTGGAGGGTGAAACCGGGCGCGGCCTGGCCGGCTCCGATGAGCGTCTCTCTCGGTGTCAGGGTCGTCTGTGCCATACACGTTCTCCTGCGTGATCAATTGGTGTGGGCGGAAACCGGTCGCGTCCCGCGTCGCGTCGGGCAATCGCCGTTATGCTAGAGGCATGTCGGCCTCAGGGGCACACACGAGCGGGACGAGTCTGGCCGAGCGGTATGCCGCGGTGCGCGATCACATCGCCGAGGCCGCGGGGCGGGCGGGCCGGGCCGCGGACGAGGTCATTCTCGTCGCGGTGACCAAGCACGCCGAACCCGAGGACATCCGGGCGCTGATGGAGCTGGGGCACGTCGATTTCGGCGAGAACCGGCCCCAGCAGCTCGTGCAGCGGGCGGCGATGGCGGACGAATGGGTCGAGCGGGTCCGTGTGCTGGGCCGGACCGCGGAGGATCACGCCGCGGGTGACGCGCGCTCGCTCGATCCGGATCGCCCCGCCCGCTGGCACATGATCGGGCATCTCCAGCGGAACAAGGCCCGCAAGGTCATCGATCGAGTCCGCCTGGTGCATTCGGTCGACAGCCTGCGCCTGGCCGAGGAGCTCCAGGCGGCGCTGCGCAAGGGCGACCGGCGGCTTGACGTGCTGCTCCAGGTCAACGTCTCGGGCGAGGGGTCCAAGCAGGGCTGCCTCTCGCCCGCGGTGCCCGCGATGGTCGAGCAGATCGAGTCGATGTACAGCCTGAGGCTGCGGGGCCTGATGACCATGGCCCCGTACTCCGACGACCCCGAGGACGCCCGCCCGCACTTCGCGCGGTGCCGCGAGCTGTTCGAGGAGGTCCGCGCCTCGGGCGCCGGCGAGGGGGGGTTCAACCTGCTCTCGATGGGCATGAGCGGCGACTACGGCGTGGCGATCGAAGAGGGCGCCAACATCGTTCGCGTCGGCACCGCGATCTTCGGCGACCAGGGCGGCGGCGGCGAAGAGCCGGCGGCGTAGACCCCGTCGCTCGAGCGCACGCGCGATTCTCGGACCGGTCACGCCACCTGCATGGGCGGGCAAGCCTCGCACGGGCCTGCAACGAACGCCTGACGCCGGGCGGTCTTCTGGTTCGCGTGGATGACACGGGCGGATCGGACGATCGTCGCTACGCCGCCCACGCGGGCACCGGAGCCGCCCGTCCATGGACCAGACCATCCTGATCGTGGAGTCGTCGACGCTCATCGCCAGGACGCTCGCCGAGGCGGCCGAGCGGTACGGGCTCGAGCCGGTCTTTGCGACCGACTTCCGCACGGCCGTCGACGCGATCATCGACTCCACCCCGGCGTTCATCGCGACGGCCAAGGAACTCGACGGGATGCCCGGCACCGCGCTGGTGGCGGCCCTGCGGGCCAGCCCGGCCCACCGCGTGATCCCCGCCGCGTTCGTGACCTCCTGCGAAGCTCCGCAGGAGCACATCATGTGGCACGGCTGCCGGGTCTTCGACAAGTCACCCAAACTCAGGGAAGCGTTCCAGAAGTACCTCGAATCGTTCGGCTTTGAACCTCGCGAGTCCGGGGCGACGCCGAAGGACGAGGTGCTCCGGGGCCGGAAACTGCTGGTCGCCGAGGACATGGACGCGATGCGCCGCCTGATCTCGCACAAGCTCCACGTGCGCGGCGCCAAGGTCACGCTCGCCCACGACGGGTTCGAGGCGGGCGTCGCGGGCCTGGCGCAGCCCTACGACCTCATCGTGCTCGACATCGAGATGCCGAGGCTCGACGGGCGAGACGTCATCCACTTGCTCCGCGAGTCCGGCGTGAAGACCCCCGTCATCGCGATGACCGCCCACACCGACGAACTCATCGTCGCCGATCTCCAGAAGTCGCACGGCTTCGACGACGTAATCTCGAAGAAGGACGCCGTCGAGGCGATCGCCCGCGACATGGCCTACTGGGATTCAACCCGGGCCGCCTAGCGTGGCTCACGTCGAGCGAGCGTCGACCCCGCCCGCCGCCGCGGCGTGGATCGCCCCCCCGCGGGCCCGCGCGATCAGCATGTACGACTGCACGTGCCGCCCCGGACAGGCCGTGGGGGCCCATTCGCGGTGGGTAAACACGCGGTTGACCGGGACGCGGTTCTCATCCATCTTCATGGCGACAAGGTTGTCGATCGACCGAATGGCGGCGTCGGTCGGCCGCTGCTGCTCGTAGTTGCCCAGCACCACGATCCCCAGGTTGTGCGGGTTGTGGTCCTTCACGTGCGCGCCCTGGAGGCTCTCGGGCCGGGCGGCCCAGATGCGGCCGGCGGGGTCGATCGCGTAGTGATAGCCGATGTCGGCCCAGAGCTTGTCGACGTGGGCGGCCCGGATCGCCTCGATCCGCCGCGCCGCGTCGTCAAACAGCGTGCTCGTGAACGGCGACATCCCGTCGTGGTGGACCGTGATGTAGGAGATCCGGCCCATGTTGTCGGCCCGCGAGACGATCGGGCCCTGCGTGGCCCAGGTGCGGCGCCCGATGATCGCCACGCCGGGAGTCGGCTGCGGCGCGGGCTCGAAGTCGGGGATCCGGCTCCGGCCGGGCAGCGGCCGATAGATCGGCGAAGTCGGGATCGGCTCGCCGATGCGGGTGTGCCGCGTCGAGGTCGAGCAACCCGGGAGCAGGGCGCTCAGCCCGGCGGCGAAGCCCGTGCCGAGCGCGATGCCGAGCAGTTCCCGCCGGCCGAGCGCGGGGCGGCCTGTCTGGTCGTCTTGATGTGTCACGCCAATTCCATCGGTTGGAGGCTCGCGAACGGTGCAATGGTACAGCGTCCGGCCGATCCTGCGCTCCGCGTGCCCCGGTTGCGCGCCCTATTCCGCGATTATCTTGACGCTGCGTCACCCTCCCGACCAATCCGGGCGAGCCACCGCGACCAGATCGAGAGCACGAGCAGCATATACAGACGCTGGCTGTGGTCACGCCCCTTCCAGGGGTTCACGGACCTCTCACCCGCGGCGTCGTGTTCGGTGAGCATGCGGCGGACAAAGGACATGTTGATCTCGATCCCGGCGTTAGCGAGCCCCGGGAAGGGTTCGGTCGATTCGAGGTGGTCGTAGAGCAACTGGCGGAGGCCCCCGAAGTCGGTGCGGAACCACTCGCCGATGGGGATCGCGAAGCCCTGCTTGGGCCGGTCGACGATCGAGTCGGGGAGGTAGCGACGGGCGATCTGCTTGAGCAGGCCCTTGCGCTCGCCCTTCGGCATGAGGACGTCCAGCGGCGTGCGCATCGCGGCGTCGACGAGATCTCGGGCGAGGAACGGGGCCCGCACCTCGAGGGCGACGGCCATCGAGGCCGTGTCGGTCTTGCGGAGCAGGTCGTCGGGGAGGTAGTTCTGGAAGTCGTGGCGGAGGGGGTCGTCGATCGCGAAGAAGGCGTCGTCGCCCGGCTGATCCGGCTCTTCGATGTCGGGATCACTGAAAGTCAGCAGGCGGCGGAGATCGGGCGTCGGGAAAATGGACAGGAGTTCCGAGTACCCGCCATGCCGGGCGGCAACGGCGAGGCGGGCGAGGTAGGTCGATCGTGACCCGGGGCAGCGCCGGTCGAGCAGGCTGTCGGGGATGAGCCGGAGCAGGCGCCGCCATCGGTTGAGCGTGGGGTTGATGGTGTGACGGCGATATCCCCCGAACAGCTCGTCACCCCCGTCTCCCGAGAGCGCGACCTTGACGTGCTCGCGTGCCGCCCGGCAGACCCAGTAGGTCGGCAGAAGGGAGGAATCGCCGAAGGGGAGGCCGAGCTGCTCGATCAGGTGCACGAGGTCGTCCGCGGGCGTGGATTGGCCTGTGCAGGGATCGCAATCGAGGATGGTGTGGTCGACGCCGAGATGGGCGGCGGTCTCCGCGGCGGCCTCTGACTCGTCCATGCGCGGGTCGGGCATGCGGACGGTGAAGGCCTTGATGTCGGGGCGGTGCTGTTTCGCGATCGCGGCGATGAGGCCCGAGTCGAGGCCTCCGGAGAGGAAGAGGCCCAGGGGGGTGTCGGCTTCGAGGCGATTCATGATCGCGATATGGAGAAGCGGCGTGCAGATCTCAAGACTGCGAGGGTGGAATGCGATCGATCGCGGTTCTCCGCGAGTCGGGAGATGGTGCCGGCGCCCCAGCAGCGGGAGGTCGATCCGATGCAGGACGCGCTGCGGCTCCAGGCGGGCCAGAGTCAGCATGGCGCGCTTGCGGGGAGCGGGAACCTTGGCGCCACGCGGAGGCGTGGGTGGCCATATACACCACTCGCCCGGGTGCACCGCGTAGGCCGGAACCGCCGGGATCGCTTCTGCGCCGAACCGAACCCAGTCCTCAAACCCGGGCGGGTATGCCTCGGGAGCGTCCATGCAGCCCGGAACACAGGAGCAGATCAGCCTGGCGCCGGCGCGGTTCGCCTGGTAGAGCGGCTTCTCGCCCGCGAGGTCGCGAGCGGTGACGAGCTGGCCTGTCCGGCGATCCCAGATCAGCATGGAGTACATGCCGTCGAGTTCGTCCTGCATGTACATACCCCACTCGCGCCAGGCATGGACGAGGACCTCGGTGTCGGCGTGGTCGGTCTCGAAGCGGTGCCTGCACATCTTGAGCTCACCCCTCAACTCGTGATGGTTGTAGATGCACCCGTTGAAGGCGACGGCGACGAGATCGGTGTCGGGGGGGAGGGTGGTGGCGTCAAGGGTGGGCGGAGCGGAGGAAGATTGGGAAGAGACGGGCTGGAAGCCCGTCCCACTAGGGTGAGGAGAGGCTCGGAGCAGCTCCCCCAACCCATCCGCGTGCCGCACATGCACCATGGGCTGCGCCCCGCCGGCGTGGTCGATGATGCTCAGGCGGCGATGCACCAGCGCGACGTCGACGATCACGCCGCCGGGGCGGGTGGCCCGGTCGCGGAAGCGGCCCGCCCCGTCGGGGCCCCGATGCCTGATCGCGTCGTCGAGGATGTCCAGCCATGCCTCGGGGATGGACTCGCGGTGGGGCGGGACGGGCTCGCCCGGTTCGTGGATCCGCAGGACTCCGGCGATGCCGCACATGGGAAGGAGGATAGAAGGCACGGAGGCACACAGGCACAATGGCACGAAGTGCCTCGGTCCGGCAGTCGGCGCACGAAGTCAGCCCCTTCGTGCCTCCGTGCCTCGGTCCCTCCGTGCCTTCCTCAAGCATTCCTCGTGATCGTCCGCACCTGGCAGAACTGGCGGTGCCCGTCCGGCCCCATGTGGTAGCCGATGCCGGAGTGGCGGGCGCCGACCCAGGGCGAGCCCTTGGCGCCGTGGATGCCCCGGTTGACGCCGATCATGCCGGCGTCGATCCGCGCCGCGACGTCACGCGCCAGGGGCTCGGGGCCGAAGACGACGGCGCCGAGCCCGTACTCGGAGTCGTTCGCAAGCGAGACCGCTTCGTCGGGGTGCTCGAAGGTCATGATCGGGGCGACGGGGCCGAACGTCTCGGTCTTCATGATGTCCATTTCGTGCGTCACGCCCCTGAGAATCGTCGCGGGCATGGCGTTGCCCGGGTGGTCGCCCCCGCCCAGGACGAGCTTCGCCCCCTGCGCCACCGCGTCCTCGATCTGCCGCGCCACGTGCTCCTTCTGCTCGCGCATGACCATGGGCCCCAGCACCGAGCCCTCAGCGAACGGGTCGCCCGACCGATACGCCTTCGCGGCCTGGGCGAGCTTCTCGGTGAACGCTTCGGCGATCGTGCCTTGCACGTAGATCCGCTCGGTCGAGACGCAGACCTGACCGCAGTTGCGGAAGCTGTTGCGCGCGGCGAACTCGGCCGCGGCGTCGAGGTCGGCGCCCTCGAGCACGATCAGCGGGTCCTTGCTGCCCAGCTCGAGGATGACCCGCTTGAGCCCCTCCGCGGCGGCGGCCATGATCTTCTGTCCCGTCGCCTTGCTGCCGGTGAACGCGATCAGGTTGACGTCCGAGGCGACGAGCGCCCGGCCCTGGTCATCGGCGCCGTGCACCACCTGGAGCACGTGCGGCGGCAGGAACCGGTTCAGGATGTCCGCGTAGGCCTGCGCGATCAGCGGCGTCTGCTCGCTGGGCTTGAGCACCACCGCGTTGCCCGCGACCAGGGCCGGCAACGCCATCCACTGCGGCATGAGCATCGGGAAATTCCAGGGCGTGATCGCGGCGACGACGCCCAGCGGGTCGTAGCGCAGCGTCGTCACCATCCCCTCGCCCGTCAGCTCGCGCGGCGCGACCGCCTCGGCGATCTCGTCAACCTCCTCCATCAGCTTCTCGCCCGTGTGGGTCACCTCGCTCAGCCCGTCGGCGAGCGGCTTGCCCTGCTCGGCCGAGAGCAGGCGCGCGAGTTCGTCCTTGTTGTCGAGGATCGCCTGCCCGGCGGGGCGGAGGATGTCGGCCCTCTGGTGACCTGTGATCGCACCCCAGGCCTTCTGGGCCTCGCGTGCGCCGGCGACGATCGCGGGGATCTTCGCGGGCGCGGTGATCGGGACCTCGCCCACGGGCTCGCCGGTGGCGGGGCTGTAGGAGATCAGTGTCGGTGTCGTGACGGTCATGGGAGAAGGGTAGGGGAGAGCCGGCGGGGCGAACGAACGGTCGCCGACGGGGATGCGTCATCGACGGACGCACCGCTCGCGTGTCGCCCCCGCGTCGCCCTTCGTGACCATCAACCGATTTCGCTACGGGCAGCCCGCGATGAATGTGTTGACGAACAGGTTGATGTCCGCGAGATCGAACACGCCCGCGGGCGGGGCGATGTCCGCCAGCGGGTCCTGATGGACGAAGGCGTCGATGAACGCCGTGATGTCGGCGAGGTCGAGCACGCCGAACGGGGCGGCGAGGTCGGCTGGACAGGCCGCGACGTCGAGCCCCCACGAGACGTTGTCGGCGATCGGGATCCCGAACTGGCTGCCGGACGTGACCGAAACGCGGACAGACGTGATTCCCACCGCCTGATCCTGCCAGCCCGCGAAGGTATCGCTCGCGGAGGGAAGCGGGAACGACACCGTGCCGAGCGAGGATGCGCCGTGGTAGAACGTGACCTCATCGGTCCACGACACATTGCCGGTGATGTTGACGATATCGAACCCAACCGCGGCCTGGGGGTGGTCAAACTCGATAAGCAGATCGTCGGTGGCTTCGAGCAGGTTGCTGTCGTCGCCGTGGAGGAAACCGCCGTAGATCTTGAGCGTGCCGGGGGTGGAGTAGCTGACGCCCTGGAGGATGCCCCATCCGGCGGGGGCTGTGTCGCTGTTGAGGGGATTGGGCGCGACGACGACTGTGCCGCCGTGGACACTGAAGCCCTCGAAGTCCTCGGTGTATTCGCGGTCGCCCAGGATGCCGAGCAACTCGGCCCGGGATTCGACCTGCTGGGCGGCGGCGACGGACGCGACGGCGGCGAGCGTGATCAGGGCGGTCTTCATGGTGGTCCCCCGGAGTTGCAGGTGCAGATTCAACGGGACCCGCTGCAAAGGCTGGGCCACACTTGGGGTAGCCCCAAGCCGATTCCGCTGGCCACGCGGGCGCACCGGCCCGTTCATTTCGGCCACGGTTGGCCAGTGTGAACCCGCAAAGGCTGATCTATGTCCGCGCCGCGACCATCACGATAAAGCTGTCGTCCAGCTCCTCCTCCGCGTCCTCGACCGGCAGCACGTACACATTCCCCTCGTCGTCCACCGCGTTGCCCGTCTTGGCGTAGACCTCGGTCGAGACGAACCCCGCCTCGAGCATCGCGTCGCGGAGTTCGGGGACGCTCCACAGCCGCCATTCGTAGACGAACGCCTCGTCGAGTTCGAGCTCGATCGTGCCGCCCGACTCGACGCGGAAGTGCAGCACGTCGGTGACCATACCCGTGAGCGGGTCGGCGTGGCGCTGCTCCCACGTGTAGCGGATTCGCTTGCCGGCGTGCTCGCCGAAGCGGTCTTCCTTCGGGATCCAGTGGTCGCGGTGGACGCCCCCGATGAGGAAGGCGGATTCGCCGCCGTAGGTGTCGCAGAGGAAGAGCCCGGTTCCCTCCGCCGGTCCCCGCTGGGGCGCCGACGGGGGAGGTGCCGAGTGCAGCGAGGCGGAGGGGGGGTCTTGGAGCAAGCCAGACGCGTTCGTCCGCGAAGACCCCCTCCGACCCGCCGTCGGCGGGCCACCTCCCCCGTCGGTGACGGGGGAGGAGAGGCGTTTGTGAACATGGCGGAGGTAGGCGACCAGATCCACCCTCGTGTGCCAGTACCCAATCGAGAAATTCCCCACGAAGATCACGTCGGCGGGGTCAGAGACCTCCAGCACATTCGCCTCACGCTTCGCGACGCGCGGGTGGTCGGCGTGGTAGCCCAGCGCGTCGCCGTCGAGGTCGACCGCGATCGCGCGAGATTCTGGCGACGCGTCCGCCCAGAGGCGCGACAACGCCGCCGTGCCCGCGAAGTCCTCGCCCAGCACGCGCGGCTCCCCCCCGTGCACCGCCCTCAGGAACGGGACGAGGTGCTTGGGGCTCTGCACGCAGAGCTCGTAGAGGTCGTGCCTGGTGAGCGTGTGCGACATCTTGTCTCGTCCGAGGTGAGGCGTCTGCGGGGTGCTCCATGCGCCCGGAGCACGACGCCTCACGCCGCATTGGCGTGCAGCGACACCGTCAGTTGTTCAGGATGAACTGCTCCCATTGCGTCGGCGACGGCGCTCGCATGTTGTGCTGGGCGCGTTGTTTGTCGCGAAGATCAGCCATCGCCTGGATCTGGATGCGGTCGATGTGCCCGTTGTCGTAGAGCTTGTAGAGATAGGTCCCGTCGGTCGTGATGCGGACCGGCTTCGGCGGCACGTAGCGATGCTGTTGCTCGTGTTCACGCTGCTCGTCCGGCGCCGAACCCAGCCCCACGCCGGCGATCGCGGCGGCGCCGCAGGCGATCATGGCGAGGCGGAGTCGGCGGTTCTGGCGGTGCAGGCGTTCGATCTCGGTCGTCATGCTGGGCTCCTTTCGCGGAGCCCCAGTATCCCAGATCGGCCCGGTCCCGTCGAGCGGGGATCTCACCACGACTCGACAAACCGGTTCCACTTGAACGGCTCGTTCGAGTGGTAGAACGCGGGGTTCTGGAGATTCACTCGCTCGCGTTCCTCGATGTTCATCCTGTTGATGGACCCGCCGCGGAACAGGACGTAGACGTAGGTTCCATCAGTTGTAACACCGATGGCGTCGGGCCGGCTTGGCGTGCTCGCGGCCTGGACCATGCCCATCCCCGCCAGGGCGAACAGGGCCCCGCCAACGAAGACGGCGGCGGTGCGGAGGATGCGGTTCTCACGGCGCAGGCGTTCGATCTCGGTGCTCATGGCGGCTCCTTTCACACTGAGCCCTGGAACTCGGTGATGCCGGGTGCGCCCGCCCGGGGTTCACGCCATCCGCACCCACTTGACCAATGTAGCAAGATTCGGCGGCTTTCCGAACATCAGCAGCCCGACGCGGAAGACCTTCGCCGCGAGCCAGACGAACACGACCACGCCGACGACGTTGACCGCGACGCCCGCCAGCACCTGCCAGAGCGGGGGCGGCGTCGTGCTCGCGATGCGCATCATCAGAATGAACGGGCTGATCGGCGGGATGAAGCTCGTCACGACGGCGAGCGTCGAGCCCGGGTCGCGGGTGATGGGCATGAAGAAGAAGTAGGGCACCATCACGAACAGCATCACCGGGGTCATCAACGCCTGCGCCTCGCGCAGCTCATTCACCGCAGAGCCGATCGCCGCCATGATCGAGGCGAACATGAAGTAGGCGAGCGCGAACAGCACGAGCATCCACGCGATGGTCGACCCGGCGATCAGGTCGGCCCGCTGGAAGGCGAACAGCGCGATGATGCCCACCGCGTTGTAGACCAGCAGCAGCGTCAATCCCACGGCCATCTGCCCGACGATCTTGCCGGTCATCAGCTCGACGCTGCTGACGGCGCTGAGCAGCAGCTCGACCACGCGGCTCGACTTCTCCTCGATCGTCGTGGTCAGCAGATACTGCCCGCCCGTCATCGTGCCCATGAGCATCAGGATCATGAACGCCCCGGGCAGCAGCATATTGAGCTCGAGCGAGCTCTCGCGCGTGCCCGTCTCGGTCACCTCCTGCGTGCCCCGGTAGGCGACGTTGGTCATCGCGTCGATCCGCGAGCGATCGAGCCCGGACGCCTCGTAGCGGCGTTCGAGGATCGACCACCGCATCGCCGAGCGGATCTCGTCGATCGTCCGGTCGTCGAGCTTGGGTACGGTGTAGAGGTCGAACGAGCCGTAGTTGTCGCCGCCGGTCGGCTTGACCGCGTTGGCGTCGACCACCGCGACGGCGAGCAGGCCCCGGTCGGCCCCCCGCTCGGTCTGGGCCGCCTGTCCGATCTGCGCGCGGAGCTTGGCCTGCTCGCCCTCGACGTCGGTGTCGGGGGGAAGCTCGATGACGCGGAGCTGGGGCACGCCGAACTGCTCGTAGACCGAGTCGAGCTGCTGCGAGGTGAGCTGGTCGAGCTGCTCGCCCGCTTTGTCCTTCAACTGCTCGGGCAGCATGCCCTTGACGTACTCGGTGATCGCCTTCGCCTGCTCCTGTCTCGCCTCGACGATCCGCTCGGGCTTGAGCCGGTCGACCACCAGCGGGTAGACCTCGCCCGTCTTGTCGATCACCGCCAGCTCGCCCCGGTCGGCCGGGGGCTTGGCGTGCTCCATCATGATCACCACCAGCGGCATCACCGCCCCGATGATCACCGGCATCACCAACGCCGCGATGATGAACCCCTTGGTGAGCACCGTCGCGGCGAACTCCCGCCCGGCGATCCGCATGACCTTCGACGGGTTCATCGGGCCACCTCCTCGGCGTTGATGGCCGCGTGCCCCAGGCGGAGGGCGGCCCGCAGGTCCTCGTCGGCGGCTTCGCCCGTGCCCTTGACGATGTCGATGAAGATGTCCTCCAGCGTCGGGCGGTGAAGCTCGACCCGCGCCATCGGGGCGGCCGCGGCTACGGCGCCCACGACGTCGGCCGGGTCGACACCGCCCCGCAGAGTCGCCTCGTAGTGACCCTCTGCGAACCGGACCGATTCGATCGGGGCGAGCGCCTCGACGACCGCCGGGTCGAACGAATCCGGAAGCGGCTCGAACCACACGGCCTTCGGGGCCGAGCGGGCCCGGATGTCGCGGAGCGGGTCGTCGAGCATCTTCCGTCCGTTGTGGATCATCACGATGTGATCGCAGATCTGCTGGGCCTGCGACATCACGTGCGTCGAGAAGATGACGGTCGTGCCGTTGTCGTGCAGCTCGTCGATCAGGTCACGCAGCAGCCTCATATTGACCGGGTCGAGCCCACTGAACGGCTCGTCGAGGATGACCAGATCGGGCTCGTGCAGCACCGCGGAGATGAACTGCACCTTCTGCTGCATGCCCTTGCTCAGCTCCTCACACTTCTTGCTCCACACGTCGGGCAGCTCGACCTTCTTGAGCCAGTGGCTGATCCTGTCGTTGAGGCCCCGGGGTGGCAGGCCCTTGAGACGGCCCGTGTGGCGGAGGAACGCGCCGACCTTCATCTTCTTGTAGACGCCCCGCTCCTCGGGCAGGTAGCCGATGCGGTCCTTGCTCTCGACCGCCGACTTGCGGCCCAGCACCGTGAGCTCGCCCGAGTCGGGGAAGAGGATCGCCATGATCATGCGGATGGTGGTCGTCTTGCCCGCGCCGTTGGGCCCGATGAAGCCGACCAGCGACCCCATCGGGATGTCGAGATCGATACCCTCGACGGCGACCTTCTTGCCGAAGGTCTTGCGGACGTTGCTCATCGTGACTGCTCGATCCAAGACCGCCCCCTGACAGGCCCATTGGGCATTGCCGCCGCCCGGTTTCAGCCGGGGTGAGGAGTGTACGGCGACCGGTGGGGCCCGTGGTGGAACGAAATGGGCGGTCCGTCGATCTCGGTAGATCCGCCACCACGCGGAACGCCACGACAGGTGGGCTACAAGCTGAGCAGCCACTTCTTGAGCAACCCGGGCCATGCGCAGAGCCTGGGGTTGTCGAGCGCGAGGCCAAACCCGTGCCCGCCGGTCGGGAAGAAATGGGCTTCGAACGGCACGCCCTCACGCTGCCAGGCGGTCGCGAGCTCCATCGATCCCTGCACGGGCACCGTGCCGTCGTCCTGGGCGTGCAAGACGAATAGGGGCGGGGCCGCGGGTGTGACGCGCGTCTGGAGCGACCAGCGCTCCCGCACCTCCCGGCTCGCCGAGGCCCCGAGCAGGTTGTTGGCGCTGCCCTCGTGGCACGGGGGGATCATCGACACGACGGGGTAGATCATGACCGCCGCGTCGGGCCGGCCCGACCAGGTGCCCGCGAGATCGTCACCCGGATTCGATTGCTCGTGCAGCAACGCCACCGATCCCGCCAGGTGCCCCCCCGCGCTGAAGCCCATCACCCCGACGCGGTTCGGCGAGAGCCCGAACTGGCCAGCGTGGTCGCGCACGACGCGCACCGCGCGGCACGCGTCCCGCAGTGGGCGCAGACCGAGCGGTTCACCCGCCGGAATGTCCTCGGCGGTCGTGTAGGGCACATCGACCGCGGCAAACCCGTTCATCGCGAGCCAGAGCACCACCGCCGGCCCTTCGTGCCACGCCCGCCTCGAGTAGCCACCCCCTGCGAGGCAGACGACGGTCATCGGCGGTTTGTTGTGGTCGATGTGGGCCGGGAGGTAGAGGTCGAGCGCCCGGTCGCCGGTCGTCCAGAGCGGCAGCCGTTTGACCAGTTCGCCTTGAGATCTCCAGCGGTGCTCCATCGGGCGTCCTCACCGGTGTGCGTTCGAGCTGGGGGAGAGTATCGCGCTGCCGGGGTGCCGTGGAGAGGCGCAGCTTCTCCACGATCCGGAATGCCGATGCGGGGAAGCCGAGGACGGCATCTCCACGATCGAGGGCCGCAGATCGCGGAGAAACCGCTCGCACACCGCCTCCACGCAACCCCGCAGCGAGGATCCCGCAAGGTAGATACAGGGCTATGA
This sequence comes from Phycisphaeraceae bacterium, assembly GCA_023898685.1. GTDB lineage: Bacteria > Planctomycetota > Phycisphaerae > Phycisphaerales > UBA1924 > UBA1926. The sequence continues at coordinate 75,603 of CP060234.1, read as the reverse complement.
TCCGCCCCGAAACCGCGAGGAGCACGCCGTGTCCGACAGAACCTTCCGCTGCCGCGTCGTCACCCCCGCCGAGTGCCTGCTCGACGAGCCGGTCGAGTACGCCAACGTCCCCCTCTGGGACGGCCTCATGGGCTTCCAGCACGGCCGGGCCCCGATCGTCGCCAAGCTGGGGGTGGGCGAGCTCAAGCTCCACTTCCCCGAGGCGACCCACGGGGGCGGCGATCGCACCTTCTTCATCGACGGCGGCTTCGCCCAGATGTCCGACGGCGACCTGATCATCCTCGCCGAGCACGCGCAGTCGGCTGAAACGATTGCCGAGAGCGACGCCCAGGCCGAACTTGACGCCGCCGAGAAGCTCGCGCTGAGCCCCGACGCGTCCGACAAGGCCCACGACGCCGACCGCATCCGCAAGGCGCGGGAGCGGGCGAGGGTGCGTCTGCGGATCGCGCGGCACAGCCGGGCGAAGGGAATCTGAGGCGGCGTTGCATGTGATAGGCCGCGACTGAGAGGGAGCGGTTTCGCCACGACGGAGGTGTGGCCCGCCCACGCGGCGCGGACTGGTCGCTGCGATTGGGCCCGCCCTATGACGCCCGCCGCTTCGCCTCGATCCTCTCGCGTGACGGCACCCGCACGCCGTGCGCCAGCCCCAGCAGCGCCAGCACGCGGATGACCAGGTAGGACAGGTCGAACTGCCACCACGCCAGCCCGTGCCGCGCCGACGTCGGGAACGCGTGATGGTTGTTGTGCCAGCCCTCGCCGAACGCGAGCACGCCCACGATCGGGTTGTTCCGGCTCTCGTCGTGGCTCTCGTAGAGCCTCGTCCCCCAGAGGTGGCACACCGAGTTCACGCTCCACGTGATGTGGTGGACGACCAGCACGCGCACCAGCCCGCCCCACACAAAGCCCAGCAGCGCCCCCGTCCACGACATCGAGACCAGCCCACCGATCAACGCCGGCAGCGCCAGGCTGAGCACCGACCACAACGCGAAGGCCTTGCTGATCCGCGTCACCAGCTTGTTGTCCGCGAAATCTTTGATGTACCGCCCGATCGTCGGCTCGAGCGGCGAGCGGAGCAGCATCCACCCCACGTGCGCGTTGAAGAAGCCGCGGATCGTCCCGAGGATCCCCGAGCCGTGGTGATGGGGAGAGTGGGGGTCGAGGTCGTGGTCGCTGTGCTGGTGGTGGCAGCGGTGATAGGCCACCCACCGCAGCAGGGGCCCCTCGAACGCCATCGACCCCAGAATCCCGAACACGGCGGTGACGACCGGGCCCGCCCGGAACGACGAGTGGGTGAACAGCCTGTGGAACCCGACGGTGATCCCCAGCCCCGTCGCGACGTACATCCCGAGCATCAGCCCGATCTCGCTCCACCCCACACCCCAGCCCCACGCGTGCACGATGGCTCCGATGAGCCCGACCATGGGCAGCAGGATCACCGCGAGCGTCACCGCACGCTCGACGGCGGGCAGCGGCTCGGGGGCGGGCAGGGCGGGCTGGGAAGCGATCTCCGCAACCGGCGCCGGAGCAGGGGCCGCGGGGGGGCATTGCAGTTGTGTCATGGTGTTGGACCCTGAACGGTGCCCGTGTGGCAGAGAGGCTCAGGCGTCTCCGCTGCCTCATGCAACGCGGCCTGACTGGGGTCAATCGAACGCGGCGTCACCGAGCCCTATCGGCTCATCCCGCCAGCGGAGGGTAGGGACATTCCCGGCGCGGGGCCGGCTTTCCCGATGTGGGGAGCCCCTCGATCGGGATCTTTACGGTTTGCACACAAAGGCGGGGGGGGAGGGCGCGGGGTGCCGTGGAGACGCGCAGCTTCTCCACGAACGAACGTCGCAGACCGTGGAATAGCCGCGGACGGCGACTCCGGGGCACCCGGCCCCTCGCCGGGGCTCTCACGGGTTGTTCACAATGGCGGGCACCCCGTGTCAGAGCTGTTCGAGCATCACCCCCGTGCACTCCTCTCGTCGCAGCACGCCTGCCAGAACGTCACGAACGATGAGGTTGTACCAAGCGCCCTTGACACGACAGACATTGACGGAGTCCGGGATGGAGTCGGCTCTGATAGCGAGCCTGAAAAGCGTCGGTTTGCTCCCGACCTCGTAGACCACGGCTCTTTCGGGATCGACGCAATCTACGGTCTGCAAGAGCACCGCGGCCCAGTACGCGCCGCAATCAACTTCTGTATTGGCGAATCCAAGCGGCAGGAACTGTATTTCGCCCGGGGCGTGCTGCTCGAGAATGCGTCGGAGGCGGTCTGACACGACGAGTGTCGACCACCCCGCGAACGGCAGGTCCTCCGGCCCATCGCCCGATGACACCACTGCCACTCGAGGGACCTCCCATGTGGCCGGGTCGATTCGCTCGCACCGTCGAACCCTTGAGTCCAGATCTTCGCCAAGGGGGGTCACATCAACAATGAACCTCTTTCGTCGTGGGTAGTCGGGGTGTTCCCAGCAGTCGTTGAGCTCGAAGAACCGTTGCGGGGCCGTGGGATCTGGCATCTGCATCGGGACTACATCCATCGGCTGTAGGTGCGGTGGGCTACTTCCTCCCCAGATACTTCGCGATATCAAAGTCCACGAAGTCCGCGTGGTGGAAGATGATCGACTCGATCGAGCGCTGCACCTTGTCCCCCTCGTGGCTGTGCGTCGCCACAATGTGCATCACCTCCGCCGGGATGCCGTGCTTGTAGCACAGCGCCACGCCGCTGAACGGGTGCCGCAGCATGTCGCCGAAGTGGCCCTTCTTTGGCGATCCGTCCGCCGCCTTGTCGAACTCCAGGGGCTTGCCGACGTCCGCCAGCAGGGCGCCCGCGATGAGGTGGTCCATCTCGATCGGGATCCGATCGCCGAAGACCTCTTTCAGCACGCCCGCGATCGCGATGCACTGCTTCGCGCACGAGTTCAGGTGCTCGACGTACCGCAGGTCGATCTCGCCCGCGAGCAGCGTAAACGGGATCTTCCGCAGCTCGTCGGCCGTCCACCCCTTCCCCTCGGCACCCGACGCCAGCGACTCCTCCCACACCGCCGCGACCTTGTCGCGCAGCCCCGCGTCGGAGATGTCCATCAGGTTGGGAAACAGCTCGGCGATTCGTGTCACTCGGTCACTCACGATTCCCTCCAGGGTTTGCACAAGGTCATCGGGCCCAACTCAAAGCTCTCCTCATCCTAGTGGGACGGGCGTCCCGCCCGTCGCTCCCCCTCCTCTTCCTCCCATTGGGAGTCCAATCAGGCTCCGAGAAACTCACCCCGCAGGACCGCCAGCCGCACCGCGTCCCGCTGCACCTCGTCTTTGCGGATCGACCCTCGCAGGACTCCCTCCCGCGTCATCCCCAGCCGCTCGCACACCCGCAGCGACGGCGCATTCTCTGGGAACACGTCCGCGTACACCCGCTCCGCCGGCGGCTCGTGCTCGATGAACAGCCACCCCAGCACCGCCCGCAGCGCCTCGGTCATCAGCCGCCGCCCCTGCCATTCGGGGTGAAGCAGATAGCCGATCCCGCTCACCCGGTGCCGCTCGCTGAACTGCTCCCCGCAGTCGCCGATCACCCGACCAGACGCCCGTTCCTCGATCACCCAGATGCACAACGAAGACGCCGGGGCGTCGTCGAGCACCCAACGGATCCACGTCTCGCCGTGGTCTTCGGGGCAGGGGTGGGGGATGCTGATCACGCCGTCCGCGACCGATTTGTGCCGGTGCACCGCGAACACGTCCGTCGCGTCGGCGGGCGTGGGGGGGCGGAGAATCAGCCGTTCCGTCTCGAGTCGCGGCGTGACGGGCTCCGGAGGCTGATCGGGCTTTCTGCTCACAGCGCCCGTGCCCCGGGCCCGTCATAGGCGTGATTCTCCGGGTCGATCTTCCGCATCGGCTTCATCCGGCTCTGTTCCTCGCTCACGTGCGCCACCAGCCCTGGCACGCGCGCGATCATGAACAGCCCGTTCATCACCGCGGGTTCGAACCCGAGCTGCGCCAGCACCGCCGCGATCGCCCCGTCGACGTTGATGGGCAGCGCCTTGCCCTTCTCCGCGAACACCCGCTCGACCGCGCGGGCCGCGTCGAGGTAGGCCCCCGAGACCCCCGCCTCGCCCGCCAGCTCGAAAAGCCTCGCCGTGCGAGGGTCGGTCGTGTGCACGCGATGCCCGAACCCCGCCATGCGTTGCCCGGACGCCTTGAGCTCGTCCAGATAGGTCCCCGCCGCGGCTTGCATGGTCGCCTCGTCGGCCTCGGCGCCGGCCTTGTCGATGATCTTGGCGAGGTGCCTCGCGCAGTCCTCGATCGCCCCGCCGTGGTGCTTGTTAATCGAGTTGATCCCCGCGCTCACCGCCTGGCTCAGCGACGCGCCGGTCGACGCGACCGTCCGCGCCGCGAGCACGCTGGGCGGCGTCGCCCCGTGATCGATGCTCGACACGACGATCGCGTCCATCAGCTTGCCGACCGCGTCGGTGGGCAGCTTGCCCCGCAGGATCAGGTAGACCGCCTGCCCGAACGACACCCGCCCCATCAACTCCGCGATGTCGTACCCACGCACGCGGACCTCGTTGGGCCTGATGCTCGTGATCGCGGTGTTCCAGGGTTCGGACATGGTCGGCCTTTCAACAGGATTACCACGAATCAGATCCACCACAGAGACACAGAGAACACAGAGCTTGAATCAAGAGTTCAGAGAATGGGAGGACTCAAGATCACGGGTCTCTTCTCTGTGCCCTCTGTGCCTCTGTGGTGAATTCTTCAGTCTTCAAGAACCAACTTCGCCGCCCCGGGCAGATCCCCGAACCCATCCACCACCGTCGCACCCGCCTCACTCAGCGCCTTCACCTTCCCCGCGTGCGTTCCGCGGTTGCCCTCGATGATCGCCCCCGCGTGGCTGAAGCGCGTCCCCTCTTTCGCCGCCTTGCCCCCGATGTACGCGACGATGGGTTTCGTCACCCGTCCGGCCCGCATCAGCCCCGCCAGGTCCTCCTCCATCGATCCGCCGATCTCCCCGAAGATCACGATCGCCTCGGTCTCCGGATCGTCCTCGAACAGCAACGCCACGTCCGGGATCCGCAGCCCCAGCACGCTATCCCCGCCCACGTGCACGATCGTCGAGATCCCGATGCCCGCCCGGCCCAGGTAGTACGCCGTGGAGCTCGACATCCCGCCCGACCGCGAGATCACCCCGACGTTCCCACGCCTGAACCACTTCTTCGCCGATGCCGCCTTACCGCCCATCATCCCGATCACGGCGCGGTCGGGGCTCAGCACCCCCAGCGTGTTGGGCCCGATGAACCGCGCCCCCGCTCGCTCGGCCGCCTCCGCGATCGCCATCGCGTCCCACACCGGCACGCGATCGGGCACCAGCAGCAGCGTCTTCACCCCCGCCTCGATCGCCTCGATCGCCGCGCCCTTGACGAATCGCGCTGGCACCAGAACCACCGAGATGTCGATCGGACCCGCTTGCTCCATCGCCTCCGCGACCGAGTCGAACACGGGGACGCCCAGCACGTGCTGCCCGCCCTTCCTTGGCGTCACGCCCGCGACCACATTCGTGCCATAGCCCAGCATGAGCTCGGTCCGGGCCTGCCCCTCGCGCCCCGTGATCCCCTGCACCAGCACGCGTTTGGCCTCGTCGATGATGATCGCCATGAACGTCTCGCTCTCGGTGGATCCCGTTCGCCCGGGACCGATGTCCGGCTCACTCCGATCAGATGAACCAATTGCGTGCTGCGTCGCGCGTCGGCTTACGTACTCCCCGCATCGGTCTCAGCCCGCGGATTCTATTGAGACCGCCAACCGTGGATCGACCGCAAGCCGGCTTCGCGTGGTCGCCACAATGCCGGACAAAACGGACCCCAAAGACGAGAATGCTCGGCACGTTTTCCACGAAAAAAACCAACTTCCTGTGACCAGACTCCCGGACATACGTACAGGGTGGTGAGGGGCCGACAGGCCCCAAGAGACCCCCCTTGGGAGGTCGGCGGGCCGGAGTCGACGTGGCGCAGCGCGAGCTGTCCCGATCCCCTCCGCGTCGCACGGGCCGCCACCTCTTTTCACGCACGGGCCACCCGGCCCGGCGGCCTGAACCCCACCCGGCGTTCGGCCGATGAGGAGAGACAGCCCCGCGAGCAAGTCCGGAGGCCGAACGCATGGTGGCGAACATGGGCCAGCACCACATTCTCATCAGGGCGCTCGAATTGCTGGAGGCCGGCGATTCGCCGTCCTTTGAGGACGCTCTCTGGCTCGGTTTCGGCGACCACTGGACCCGCGTCCTCGAACGCCTCCTCCGCCGACGCGTCGCCCGCTACCACACGCGCGACGACCTCTACGAGATGACCGACCACGGCCGCGACGTCCTCCGCAGTCTCCGCTGCGAAGCCGTCCGTCTCCAGCCCGCAATGATCAACGAACAGGGCCAGATGCTCGCCTGACCCGGGCGTCCCGCCAACGAGCCCGAAGCGCCGCGAGGGACGGCCGGCTCGGGCTCAAGGCACCGGCTCATCAAACCCGGGCTGCTTCGCCACCGCCGCCTCGCACTCGCCCTCCAGCCGCACCAACTCGTCGAGTTCCTTCTGTTGCTGCGAACTGAGCTGGCCCTCAGCGAGGTAGGGCTTCTTCCCCTCTCGCGTCAGGTCGAGCGCCTCATTGGCCGCCCCTGTCAGCAGCAACCCCCTGATCTGCTGCCGCAGCAGCAGGAAGGGCCGCTCGCCCAGCACGTCCTCGGCCATGCGCACCGCGTCGAGCATCCGCTCGCCCTGCCCCTTGTCGTAGGCCAGCGCACACAGCCCGTTCGCGGCCCTGAGCGTCGTCGTCCGGTCCGTCGCGTCGAGAGGCCCCCTGTCCGCCGCCGCCTTCGCCTCCGTGAGCACGCGCCGGAACGCCTCCATCGACGCCTCGCCGTCGTCGAGCGCCCGCCGCGCCAGCCCGACCCGGTAGGCCACCGCCATGATGTCCCGCCGGAACCGCGTGTCGTCCGGATCCTCGTCGCTCAGCCCCGTCAGCACCTCGATCGACGACTCGAACAGAGGCGCCGCGTCCGCCGCCTTGTCCTGCCCTAGCAGCGACCGCCCCAGCTTGTACCGCGCCAGCGCCAGTGTCCGCCGGGTCGACACGTCCAGCGGGTTGCGCCGCTCCAGTTCCTCGCTGTATCGCACGAACGCCGCGGCGAACGACTCTGCTGCCTGTGGATTGTCCTGCTTGATGGCGAGGTCCGCCGCTTCCTCGAACGACCGCGCGAGATCGGACAGCGCTCGCCCGCTGAACGGATCGTTCTTGCTCGCCGCCTCCGCGAGCGTGCGCATCGCCATGAAGTGTGCCTCCGCCTCGTCATACCGATCCAGCGACATGTACGCCCGCCCGACCCGCTCCTCGCCGACAACCAGACGGCGCGCCGCATCGTCATCGTCCGGGAGGAGCTGCACCACCCGCCGCCGCAGTTCGAGGGCGCCCGACAGCTCGTCCAGCTCCCTGTCCTTCAGGCTCCGCTGGCCCGCCAGCACGCCGAGTTGCTCGTGCGCGAACGCGAGCGACCGCAGTGCCTCGGCGTTGTCGGGCGCCTTGTCCGCCGCACCGCCGGCCAGGCCGACCGCCTTGTTCAACGCCTCCTCGGCCTCGTCGTACCGCGCCCGGAAGATGTAGCTGATCGCCATCCGTGTCAGCGCGTCGGCGTGCAGCGTCGGCAGGTCGGCAGGGGCGCCGGGCCGGCCCGAGATCGCCTCGCACGCCGCCGCGGTCTCGCTCGCCGCCCTGATCGACGCGTCCCGATCCCCCGCCCGCTCGTACACCCGGGCGAGCTCGAGGCCCACCTGAAGCCGGTCGTGGTCGGTCTGGGGTGCGGCCGCGAGCAACGCCCGCGCCTTCTCCAGCGCCTCGACACCCCGGCTCACCGAGTTCTCGCCCCCGCCCGCGAGCACGCCGACGCGGAGGTACTGCCTCGCCAGATCGCCCTTCAGCCGCTCATCGCCCGGGAAAGAGTCCGACAGCGAATCGATCGCCTCCAGCATCGCCTTGCTGAGCACGTCTCGCGCCGCGGTCGCCGCCGGCAGCTTCTCGATCTGGTCGTACACCGCGTCCTCGATCGTGAACATCTTGCGGAGCTGCTCGTACCTCGCCTCCGCCAGCTCCTTCGCCTCCCGCTCGGCGGTCTCGGCTTCTTCCGCCTCGTGCCGCGCCACCGTTTCTCGCCCGTACGCCGCCTCCGCCCGCTGCCACGCCCACGAGAACCCGACCACGCCCACGATCAGCAGCAGCACGATCGCCCCACCCGCCGACACCGCCACCCGGTTCCGCCTCAGGAACTTGCCGGCCCGATATCCGAACGTCGGCGCCCGCGCCGTGACCGTCTGCCCATCGAGGTGACGCACCAGATCGTCCGCGAGCGCCTGCGCCGTCGTGTACCGCCGCTGGGAGCTCTTCCGCAGCGCCATCAGGATGATGTTGTCCAGGTCGCCCGCGAGCGTCTTCTTCAGCCGCGAGATCTGCACCTCGCGCCGCTTGGCGATTTCGGCCGCGGTGATCGTCATCATCTCGCCGTGGCTCGTGTGCCGCGTCGCCGCCCGCGAAACCGCGGTGCTGGGCCGCTCGGGCTCCTCCTCGCAGATCACCCGCACTGCCTCCGCGTGCAACCTCCGCTCGATCTGGTAGGGCCTGTGCCCGGTCAGAAGTTCGTAGAGGATCACGCCCAGCGCGTACACGTCGCTCGCCGTGGTGATCTGCTGCCCCTGCACCTGCTCGGGGCTCGCGTACTCGTAGGTCATGATCCGCTGATCCGCCCGCGTCAGCGCCGGCAGCCCAAGCAGCTCCGGGTTGAGCAGCTTGGCGATGCCGAAATCGAGCAGCTTGGGCTCGCCCTCCGCCGTGACCAGGATGTTCGATGGCTTGAGGTCGCGGTGCACGATCAGGTTCTGGTGCGCATAGTGCACGGCGGCGCACACCTTGGTGAACAGCTTGACCCGCTCCGGGATCGACAGGTTGTGCTCGTCGCAGTACGCATCGATGGGGATCCCCTCGATGTGCTCCATGACGAAGTACGGCCGCCCGTCCGCCGTCGCCCCCGCGTCGAACAGCCTCGCGATGTTGGGGTGGTTGAGCGCCCCCAGCACCTGCCGCTCGAGCCGGAACCGCTCGAGCATCTCCTCGGTGTCCATCCCGCGACGCATCACCTTGATCGCGACACGCTTGCGGAACCGGTCGTCGTGCCGCTGGGCCAGATAGACCGTGCCCATGCCGCCCCGGCCGATCTGCCCCATCAGCGTGTAGCCCTCGATCCGGTCGACCGGGGGCATCATGCGCGGCGGCTTTCTATCGCCCGGGGTCCCGGCCGCGCCCGCGGCCACGTCCGGGGCCGACGTCTCCGCCTCCGGATCCGACCCGCCCGGCTTCTCGGGGCGCACAGGCGTCGTCTCCGCTTCACGCGGCGAATAGGGCGTCGTCGGGCCCTCGCGGTCCGGCGTCTCCTCGGGACCCGGGCTGTCGAGATCGCGTGGATCTTCGGTCATGGCGTCACCCTATCGGGCGTGGACCCTCCGTGCCGTGATGTCGCGTTGGCCCGCACCGGGGCTCTCCAGCCCCGCGGGCGCTCCGGGAAGGGGTTTCCCGGACGGGGCGCGTGAGCGGGACGCTTTTTTCCCGCATCACCTATGGGCCCTCTTCCTAGAGCGCAGACCAATGCTTGGAGTCACCCCCGTTCCTTGCTAGTCTGTGCACGGAGAGCCCGAGGGAAGATGAACCGAACCTATCCCAACTCTACCATCGGCCCGCGCGCGGCGCACGCCGCCCGGCCCGCGAGCACGCTCGCGCTCGCACTCGCTCTCGCGGCCGGAGCGGCCCACGCCGCCGACTGCGACGGCGACGGCATCCCCGACAACCTCCAGACCTACCGCTGGCAGGCCACCGGCCCCGGCCTCTGGGACATTGCGCTGAATTGGTCGTCGGCCTCGGGCGACGCGCCCGGATCCGATGCACTCGCCGTCTTCGACGCCAACTCGGGCCTCGGTTTCCCGCCTTACTTCGCGTTCCTTACGGGCTCCCGGGGCGTCCGAGGGCTCGACATCCTCAACGGCCAGACCACACTCAATCTGGGCGGCGCCACACTCGAAGTCTTCGGCGACGTCCCGGGTTGCCGTGACCTCCTCGTCGGGGGTCCCCTCGGCGCGTCGCTCGACGTCACCGGGGGCGGACTGCTCCGCGCCACCTCCACGACCCTCGCCGACGTGCCGGGGACCACCGCCTACCTCAACCTCGCCGGCGGCGCTGGACAGTCCGCCTTCGAGCATCTCTCGCCGCTCCCCCTCGACATCGGGCAGGCCGGCGACGCCACGCTCACCCTCGACTCCGCCATTCTCCGCCACGACGGCGTCCTCGTGCTGGGCGATCTCGAGGGCTCCTCAGGCATGCTCAAGGCGACCGGATCCTCGCAGATCCGCCTTGCTTTCGAGGCCTTCAGCCAGGTCGTCATCGGCGCCGCGGGCCGCGGCGTCGTCCAGCTCCAGGATGCCAGCCAGTTCAATAACAACGGCGCCGCGTCCGTCGTCCTGGGCCAGCTCCCCACCGGCGACGGCGAGCTCGATCTCTTCCAGACGCCGCTCCTGCAGTCCATGCCCCTCACCAATCTCGAGGTCGGCTCGCTCGGGACGGGCCTGCTGCGCGTCCGCCAGGGGGCGATGCTCAGCACGCCCGTCTCGTTGCGCGCGGCCATCGGCGTCCTCGACGGTTCCACCGGCGAGGCCCGCATCACATCCGGGGCCTACTGGCTCGTTGAAGGGGCCACGCTCGAGATCGCCCCGGGAGGTCGGGGCCTTCTCAACGTCGGCGAGACCGCCGAGATCGAATCGACGGGCGGGCTCACCGCCTATGTCGACGCCGTGATCGGCGGCAGCGGGCAGATCCTGGGCAATGTCCTGCTCCCCGGCGGCGAGATCGCCCCCAACGGGCAGTATGCCCTCACCGGCGCCCGCCAGCAGCTCCACCTCGGCGGCGACCTCGCCTTCGTCGCCCCCAATCCCATCACCGGTCGGTCCGAGACCGGGCGGATGACCTTCACGCTGGCCGCCCGCGACCCCGCCGTCACCATGTCCGCCGTCGTTACGGGCTCGGCCCAGCTCGATGGCACGCTCCGCGTCCAGACCGCCCCGGGCATCGACCCCATCGCGGGCGACTGGTACCCCGTCGTCGAGGCCGGCGCCCTCTCGGGCGCGTTCGACGCCGTCCAGAGCCCCTTCCGCACCGACGGCCTCGTCGCCGAGCCCCGCTACCCGGGCGATGGCAATGTCTACGTCGAGTTCACCGATCGGGGCGTCGGCGCGTCCGACCTCACCCCGCCCGTCGGCTTCATGGTCCCGGGCAACTTCACCGACGGCAAGGTCGTCGACGTCACGGGCGACGGTTTCCCCGATCTCGTCGTCCTCAGCGACAACGGGCCCGGCGTGCCGGGTGAGCTCGTCGTCGCGCCCAACCTCGGGAACGACCAGACCGGTGCGTGGCTCGGCTTCTCGGCGGCCGCCGCCACCTACTCCACGGTCGGCGATCAGCCCCGATCGCTCGACATCGGCGACATGAACGGCGACGGGCTCCCCGACATCGTCATCCTCAACGCGGGCCCCGCGACCGGCCAGATCCGAATCCGCCTGAACAACCCCACCCAGCCGGGCGATTTCTCCACGCTCGACAGCCGCGCCATCACGGTCAACGGAACCCCGATCGACCTCGTGCTGGCCGATATCAACGCCGACGCCCGGCTCGACGTCGTCACCATCTTCGAGCGTGCCGTCCTGCGCGGCGGTGGCGGCGGCATCCAGGCCTCCACCGACAACGGCACCGGCTTCGACGACACCGACGACGACACCGGCGATGACCCCGGCAGCGTCGACACCATCGGCAAGGCGACCGACCCCAACGGCGTCGTCGCGACGTCCAACGGTGAGCAGGCCGGCTACGTCTATCAGGTTCCGGGCGTCGCCGCGCCGGCCGCCCAGCCGAGGGGCCAGTTCCCGCTCTTCCTCACCCAGATCCTGCCCACGGGCCGCGTGCCCGCCAATGTCTACACCGCCGACGTCAACGGCGACGGGCTCGATGACATCATCACGTCCGACCGCCGCAGCGGCACGATCTCGTTCGCCCGCGCCGTCGCCGGCGGGCCCGGCGAGCTGTTCTACGACGACGCGGTCTCGCTCAAGGCCACCAACGCCGGCGCCAGCAGCACGCCCGGCCCGGTCGTCGCCGCCGACGTCAACGGCGACGGCACGCTCGACATCATCTTCACCGCGACCGACGTTCAGGGTGACACCGGCGTCCTCGCCATCATCAACCTCGGACAGGGCGACCAGGACGCCATGCTCTTCTCGCAGTCCGTGCGGCTGCCGGGCGACGACACGGTCGACGCCACGCCCGTCGGGCTCGCCGTCGCCGACGTCAACGGCAACGGGCGCGACGATGTGGTGGTCCTGCGAACCCAGGGCTCGGGCCCGAGCGTCACCGTCCAGCTCGCTCCGGGGTCCCCGCCCTGCAACGCGGCCGATCTGGCACAACCCTTCGGCGTGCTCGACCTCGCCGACATCAGCGCCTTCGTCCAGGGGTTCCTCAATCAGAGCCCCTCCGCCGATCTCGCCGCCCCCTACGGCGTCTGGGACCTCGCCGACATCGGCGCTTTCGTCACCGCGTTCGTCACCGGCTGCCCCTGAAACGGGGTTGGTTCTGACGAGCCGCGGGTGCAATCACGCTTTCCTCCCCCGGTCCCCTCTGGGGCACCGACGGGGGAGGTGGCCGAGCGCAGCGAGGTCGGAGGGGGTCTTCGAACGTTCGTCGGCGTTCATTCCGACAGGTGACCGTCGTCCACCATTGGCCCATCCCCGGGCCCCGGCGCCGGCAGCCGCCCCCCGGTCCGCGCTCGCAGCTCTGCCCGGAGTTCCAGCCGCATCGCGTCGATCTCCCGCTCCAGCCGCCGAAGCGCCGCGTCGGGCCCGTCTTTCATCAATTCGGCGTGCTCGATCGGCAACCCGTACCGAAGCCCGATGCGATACCCGAAGAAGTGGGGGCGTGACCGGCTCCTGGGCCAGGCGTCGTGCACCCCCTCGATCGCCGCCGGCAGCACCGGGCACTTCGCCCGCTTCACCAGCACCGAGATCCCACGCTTGAACGGCCGCATCGCACCGTCGGGCGAACGCGACCCCTCGGGGAAGATCAGCACCGCCTTGCCCTCACCCAGCCGGCGCAGCGCCTCCTTCATCGCCGCCGTGTCGCCGCCCTGCTCGGCGATCGGCACGGAGTTGAGCGCCGAGATCAGCCGGCCGAAGGGACCGAACCTGAACAGCCCGGCCCTCGCGATGAAGTCCGTGTGCCGGTTGTTGACAAACCCGCCCACGATCGGCGGATCGAAGAACGACTGGTGATTGGCCACCAGCAGCACGGGCCCGGTCGCAGGCACGTGCTCCCGCCCCTCGGGCCTGATCCTGTAGAGAATCCGGAGCACCCTCGCCGCCGCCGACCGGCAGAACGCGTAGAACAGCAGGTGCGGGATCGATGAACCGGGGTGGCGGGCGCGGAGGCGGTCGAACATGCCCTCGGCCCCCGTCCGTCAGGAATCGTCCCGGCTCGACCAGCCCACGCGCTGCTCGGCGTGGACCGCCATCGCCTCGACGACTTCCTCGATCGTCAGATCGCTCGTGTCGATCACGATCGCGTCCGCGGGGCACACCAGCGGCCCGTCCGACCTCGTCGAGTCGATCCGGTCGCGCTCGAGGATCTCCCCGAGCATCGTCTGCTCGTCGACCACGACCCCGGACTCGCCGAGTTGCAGCGCCCGCCGGTGCGCCCGCACCCGGGGCTCGGCGTCGAGATAGAACTTCACCTCCGCGTCGGGGAACGCCACCGACCCCTGGTCGCGTCCCTCCGTCACCAGCCGCGGATGCTGGTGCCCGATGATCCGCTGCTTCTGCACCATGTGCTTCCGCAGCGTCCCGATCGTCGACAGCTTCGACACCAGCCCCGTCACATCACGCTGCCTGATCCGCTCGTTCAGCGGCTTCAGCCACGCCAGGATCGCTGGCGGGTCGGCCTGCCAGTCAAAGTGCAGGTCCGCGTCGATCACCTTCTCGAGAATCCGCCCATAGACGCCCGCCTCGAGGTCTCCCCGCAACCCGTGATCGATCACGATCGCCGTCGCCGCCCGGTACATCGCCCCGGTGTCGAGAAAATCGAGCCCAAGCCGGCTCGCCAGCATCCGCGCGACGGTCGACTTGCCCGTCCCCGCCGGGCCGTCGATGGTGATGATGACAGGCGTGTCAGCGGGCACGGGTTCGATCGTCAGGGTTGAAGAGCCCAGGGTATCGAGCCGGATCTCCTCGTCCCGGGCGCCGGCCGTCCGTTCCTGCTCCGCGGTGTCCACCCGAAGACCCCCCTTCGACCCCAGAGCGGGGCCGCGTGACCAATCGGATCGGGCCGCGCGGGCGAGTCATTCCGCCAGCGCCTCCAAGCCCGCCTCGAGCGCGTCGCGGCCGTGCAACACCCCGAGTGTACCATCTCCCTCCCCCCGGTAGTCAATCGACAGCGTCCCCTCGAACCCCACCGAAGACACCGCCCGCAGCATCGGCACGATGTCGAAGGTCGTGTGCACCGGGGCCTCGGTCGACATCAGCATCTCCGCCAGATCCTCCAGCGACCCTGGTGCGTCCGGATCGGGCTCCGACGGCTCCGCCTCGGCGAACTCGTGCAGCGTCGCCAGCACCGCCGACGCGTAGGGCGTCAGTCGCCTCAGATACTGCTCGGGGTCTCCGGAGGCCGCCGCCGCGTCGAAATCGGGCAGCGTTCCCACCCGGAACCCCCCGATCTTCTTGATCAGGTCGGTCACCCGGTCGGGCTCGCTTGTCAGTCCATCTCGGGGGTTGATCAGCAGGTTGATGTCGAGCTGCTCGGCCTTCTCCATCACCCGCCGCATCGCGTCCACCGTGTCGTCGAAGGCTTCCTCCGTGTCCGCCGCCTCGATCGAGATCGCCGCCGAGTTGCATCCCAGCACGTGGGCCGCCTGCACCACACGCCCCGTGCGGTCGATCGCCGCCTCCGAGCGGGCCCCGTCGGCCATCGCCTGGGGCGCCGGCTCGACCAGCAGCAGGCAAGCGCACCCCGCCTTGTCCGCCCGGTCACGCAGATTCTCGAGCACTTTCCGCGACGCCCCGCTCAGCAGGTCGGTCGACAGGCTCATCCCGTGCAGCCCCAGCTCGTTCTTGATGTACGCGGGAACATCGGACAGCCCAAGCTTCGGGCCGGCCCGGCCCCGGGGCTCCAGAAGCGACGCGAACGAGCTGACGGTGCAGGTGAGGAGCATTGATGACCACTGTACCCCCCGAACCGCCGCGGGGGCGGCACCGGCGTGATAGCATCTCACCCACCCGAAAGGAGCTACAGCGTGAGCACCCCCCCGGCCGACCGCAAATATGCCGAATCGCACGAGTGGCACAAGCTCGATGGTGACACGCTGACCATCGGCATCTCCGCCTTCGCCGTCGATCAGCTCACCGACCTGACCTTCATCGAGATGAAGGAGCCCGGCACCCACCTCTCCCCGGGGGATGTCGCGGGCGAGGTCGAGAGCGTCAAGACCACAAGCGACGTCTACTGCTTCGCCGAGGGCGATGTGATCGAGGCCAACGCCGCCCTCGCCGACAATCCCGGCCTGGTGAACGAAGACCCCTACGAGAAGGGGTGGCTCGTCAAGGTCAAGGTGACCGATCCCTCGGGCCTCGACGCCCTCATGGATGCCGACACCTACGCCGCCGAGCACACGGCCTGACGCCCCGAGAGCGAGACGCGATGATCCGCTGCGAGGGCGTTCACAAGTCCTACCAACTCGGGAGCGAATCCGTCCACGCCCTCCGCGGGGTTGATCTCTCCATCGACGAGCCCGGCTTCTACGGCATCATGGGCCAGTCGGGCTCGGGCAAGTCGACCCTGCTCCACCTCCTCGCCGCGCTCGACCGCCCCGACAAGGGCGAGATCGAGATCGCGGGCCGCAAGATACACATGCTCAACGAGCGAGACGCGACCCACTTCCGGCGCACCGGGCTCGGCATCGTCTTCCAGTCCTTCAACCTCATCCCGACCCTCTCGGCCCGAGAGAACGTCGAGCTCCCGGGCATGCTCGCGGGCGATGACCGCGACCGTCTCCGCCACCGCAGCGACACCCTGCTCGACCGCCTGGGGCTGGCCGCCCGCGCCAACCACCGCCCCGAGGCTCTCAGCGGGGGCGAGCAGCAGCGCGTCGCCATCGCCCGCGCCCTGCTCTATTCCCCGCCCGTCCTGCTCGCCGACGAGCCCACCGGCAACCTCGACTCGGCCAGCAGCGCCAAGCTCTGGAATCTCCTCGCCGAGATCGCCACCGAGCAGGACATGACCGTCGTCATGGTCACCCACGAGCCGGCCGCGGCGTCGCACTGCAAGCGGATCATCGTCATCCGCGACGGAATGACCGAGGGAACCATCGACACGGAGGGGCTCGATGCAGGCGGCGTGGCGGCTCGCTACCAGCAATTTGTCGGCGCGGCGTAGCCGCTCCGCGCTGCTGATCGGCGCGGTCACACTCTCGGCCGCCCTCATCGCCGCGGTCGCGTGCGCCATCGCCTCGGCCAACGGCGCGATCCGAGACCAGCTCGAAGGCCAGATCGGCGCCGCCGAACTCCGCATCCGCCCCTCCAACGCCGGCAACACATTCCCGATCGGCATCCTCGAGAAGGCCCAGGCCTGGCCCGAGACCGCCTACGCCCTTCCCAAGGCCCGCGACGCGATCTCGGTCCGCATCTCGCTCCCCATCCTCGAGCCGGGTGAGAACGGCGCGTGGACCCGCACCGACCACGTCTACACCACCGATGCGATGGCGAACGGTGTCGACCTCGCCCGCGAGTTCAAGGCCCGTCCGCTCAAGCTCGTGACGGGCCGCCTGCCTGCCAAGCGGGGCGAAGTCGTCATCGACGCTCAGCTTGCCGAGCGTCTCTCCTGGTCGTACAACTACGCCCGCGAGGTCAAGGGCGAGTTCAACCACGCCGGCACCGAGACTGGCTATCTCAACGACTCCGAGCCGACTATCCCCGACGCCGCCCCTGAGGCGCAGGCACTCGCGATCAACGCCGCCGTAGGTATCCGCTCGGGCTCGCACGTCAGCGTCCTCCGCCTCTTCCGCACGCCCGTCTCCTTCGAGCAGCTCGAGAACAAGTTCGGCATCAGCCGCGACATGCTTACGAACGTGATGAAGCTCTTCCGCTCCGTCACCACGCTCGAAGTCGTCGGCGTCGCCGAGCCACCTCCCTTGGGCGGTTCCCCCCAGGCCTACATGGGCCTCGACACCTTCTACCTCATCACCGGAAGGCCGGGCGTCGTCGACGAGGTCGAGATCCACCTTAAGCCCGGTTTGGACCCCGAGACCGTCGCCGAGCGCCACCGCGACGAGTTCGACGACACCCTCAGCCTCCAGACCACCGAGAAGGTCACGAGCGGGCTCGAGAAGAACCTCGCCTCGACCAACATCGGCTTTACGCTCGCCTCCCTGCTCGCCATGCTCTCCGCGGCCTTCATCATCATGACCGGCCTCACCACCGGCATCGCCGAGCAGCAGCGGGGTCTCGCCATCATCCGCTGCATCGGCGGCACCAAATCCCAGCTCGCCCAGAGCCAGCTCCTCACCGGGCTCATCGTCGGCGGCATCGGCGCCGCCATCGGCGTTCCCCTGGGCGTCGCGTTCGCCGCGATCACCGTCGACGTCTACCACGAGCACCTGCCTACGGGGCTGCGGATCCCCGCCGCGATGCTCGTCCTCGCCGGGGCCGGCACCATCGCCGCGGGGCTCGTCGGCGCCGCCTACCCCGCTTGGATCGTCTCGCGGATGAGCCCACTCCGCGCCCTCACCAACCGCTCGGCGCCCATCAAGCCCCGGCAGATCTGGTGGGTCCTCGCTTTCGCCCTTACGGGACTCGCGATCCAGGCCCTGATCGTCTCCCTCTCCCCCAACGGCGACACCCTCTTCTGGCTCTACGCCACCACGGGCCTGCCCGCGATGTTCGTGGGCTACTTCCTCCTCTCCGTCCCGGTCACCGTCGTCGTCGTCCGTGTCATCGCCGAGCCCCTCAGCGTTCTCCTACGACTCCCGCCCCGCGTCCTGGGGAGGACCGTCGCCGCCACGCCCTACCGGCACGGGTTCACCGCCGGCGCCATGATGGCCGGCCTCGCCCTCATGATCGCCATCTGGACCAACGGCGGCGCCATCCTCCGCGACTGGCTCGCCCGCATCGAGTTCCCCGACGCCTTCGTCAACGGCTTCCGCCTCCCCGTCGAGGCCCAGGACAAGCTCGAGACCCTCCCCTTCGTCCTCGACACCTGCGCGATCACCATCGTCCCCGTCCGCACCACCGCCTTCGGCGTCAGCGGCCTCGCCACATACAACACTTCCTTCATCGCCTTCCAGCCCGACGAGTTCTTCGGCATGACCCACGTCGAGTTCCTCCAGGGCGACGAACAGACCGCCCTCCAGCGCCTCAACGAGGGAGGCGCCGTCATCGTCGGACGCGAATTCAACGTCGCCCAGGGTCTCGGGGTCGGCGACACCTTCACCTGCGAATACAACGGCAAGCCCTTCGACTTCGAGATCGTCGGCGTCGTCACCAGCCCCGGTCTCGAACTCGCCAGCAAGTTCTTCAACATCGGCGAGGAGTACATCGACCAGTCCATCCACGCCGTCTTCGGCAGCCGGCGGGACATGATCGAAAAGTTCGGCAACGACAACATCCAGCTCATCCAGATCAAGCTCGCCCCCGACGCCGACTCCGACGAGGCGATGCGCAAGATCCGCGACGCCCTCTACGGCTTCGGCATCCTCGACGCGGGCAGCGGCAAGCGCATCAAGCACGAGATCGAGGTCTTCATCAACGGCTCGCTTGTGGTCTTCTCGGGTGTCGCCGTCGCCTCCATGCTCGTCGCCTGCCTGGGCGTCGCCAACCTGATCGTCGCCGGCATCGAGGCCCGCCGCTTCGAGTTCGGGGTTCTTCGCGCGGTGGGCGCCCAGCCCAGCCTGCTCACCCGCCTGGTCCTGGGCGAGGCGGTCATCATCGCGCTCACGGCCTGCCTCGTCGGCACCGCGATGGGCGTCCAGGGCGCCTGGGCGGGCCAGCGCATCTACCGCTTCCTCGTGGGCCTGCTGATGCACATTCGCCTGCCCGTCGGCCCGACCATGGTCGGCTGGGCCGCCGTCTTCTTCTTCACCCTCGGCGCGGCCCTCCCCGCGATCATCCGCCTCAACCGCCAGCGCACCCGCGAACTCCTCGCCGCAACGAAGGGCTGAGGACCGCAGCCAAGGCTGACTTGACTCCCGCCCCCCGCCCCCGGACCGTATCCCGATGTGGATCTGCCGAGACCACGACCCGATCGCCGAGCTCGTCTGCCCCCGCGCCTCGGTGCTCGTCCCCACGATGGGCGCCCTGCACGAGGGCCACCTCGCCCTCGTTCGCCAAGCCGTGGAGCACGCCGACCGGCACGCCCTCGCCGGCGGCGCCGTCGTCTGGATCTTCGTCAACCCCACCCAGTTCGATGAGCCGTCTGACTTCAAACGCTACGCCCGGACCCTCGACGACGACGTTGAGCAATGCCGGGTTTGCGGGGCTTCGGGGGTCTACGCCCCCGCGGTCCGTGCCGTCTATCCGCCCGACAACCCGATCCTCGTCCCTCAACTCCCCGACCAGGCCGTCGGCAAGGGCCTCGAGGATGCCCACCGCCCGCGTCACTTCGAGGGCGTCTGCCAGGTCGTGCGCCGGATGTTCGACCTCGTCCGGCCCGCCGCCGCCGTCTTCGGCGAGAAGGACTGGCAGCAGCTCCAGGTCGTCCACGCCATGTCCGCCCGCGACAACCTCGGCGTCGAGATTCTGAACGGCCCGACCGTCCGCGAACCCGACGGCCTCGCGATGTCCAGCCGCAATCGCTTCCTCGTGGGCCCCGAGCGTGAGCAGGGCCTCGCCCTGAGCCGCGCCCTCCGCGCCGCCTCCGACGAGCCCGACCCCGCCTCCGCCGAGTCCGCGATGCGCCGCGTCTACGCCGACCACGCCATCGACAGCCCGAACTACGCCGCCATCCGCGACGCCGAGACCCTGGGCCCGGTGGTCGAGGGCCGCCCCGCCCGCGCCATCACCGCCGCCCGCGTCGGAACCGTCCGCCTCCTCGACAACGCCCCCTGGCCCCTCTCCCAGCCCTAGCGGGACGGGCTTCCAGCCCGTCTCTCCATGCCTCACTTCCTGCAACGTCTCAGGCCGCCTCCGAGCCCCACAACACTCCGTCTCTTCGTCTCTCCCTCTCTCCGTCTCTTCCCCCCATATCCTCCCCCATGCACAAGTCCCCCATCCACGACTTCCACGTCCAGCACGGCGCCCAGATGGTCGAGTTCGCCGGCTGGGAGATGCCCATCAAGTACACGTCCATCATCGACGAGCACAACCAGGTCCGCAACGCCGGGGGCATGTTCGACGTCTCCCACATGGGCCGCCTCGAGATCAAGGGCCTCCACGCCAAGCGCCTCCTCGAGCACACCTGCTCGCGCATCATCGGCTCCATGCAGCACGGCCAGTGCCGCTACTCGTTCATGTGCAACGAGCAGGGGGGCGTCAAGGACGATGTCATCGTCATGCGACTCGACGACGACGAGTTCATGGTCGTCGTCAACGCTTCCAACCGCGAGAAGATCGTCGCCCACCTCGACGCCGTGAAGGCCGCCCGCGAGTTCAAGGTCAACATCGACGACAAGACGTTCAAGACCGCCATGGTCGCCGCCCAGGGCCCCAGGATCATGGCGCTCATCGGGGGCGTCTCCAAGGAGATCCCCACACTCAAGAAGTACCGCTTCACCACCAAGAACCTCCTCGTCCTCAAGCTCATCGTCTCCCGCACGGGCTACACCGGAGAGGACGGCGTCGAGGTCATCCTCCCCGCCTCGGGCGTCAACATGGCGATGAAGCTGCTCATGAAGGACGTCGATCCAGACGACCCCGACGCCCCCATGAAGCCCGCGGGGCTCGGCGCCCGGGACACCCTCCGCATCGAGGCCGGCATGCCTCTCTACGGGCACGAGCTGGGCGAGGAGATCAACGCCCTCGCCACCGGCTTCGACTTCGCCATTGGCATGAACAAGAACACCGATGAGCACGGCGAGACCTTCATCGGCCAGCAGGCCCTCCAGAAGACCGTCGACGACGGAGGCCCCAAAGCCAGGCTCATCGGCCTCGAGATCGACTCCAAACGCACCGCCCGCCAGCACATGAAGGTCCTGCTCCCGGGCGGAGACCAGATCGGCGAGATCACCAGCGGCTGCCTGAGCCCCACACTGGGCAAGTCGATCGCGATGGCCTACGCCGCCGCGGGCCGGCTCAACGAGGGCGACGCCTGCCTCGTCGACACCGGCAAGGCCACCCTCGAGGCCCGCGTCGTGCCCCTCCCGTTTTACAAACGGGACTGATCCAAGTTCTCCTTTGACTCTGGCTCTGCGAGCCACGGGCACAAGTGCCTTTTGCATCGCTATGCCTTTGTCAGGAGGTAGGCGTGGTAGAAGAGGATCTTGACGTGGATCCAGAGGGACACGCGTTCGAGCCCACGCACCCACGCGGGCAGTGGTTTGAGGCCGCAGGCGATGTTGCTCATGCGGGCGAAGACGCGTTCGATCCCGTCGCGGGCGTGCATGGCCGCCCGGCCCGGCGTGGTCTCGAGCAGACGCACCAGCAAGAGCCGCCGACGCTGGGCCCGACGCCCGACGCGGCCGAGCCGGATGCGTGTGTAGAGCCGTCGGCCGTGCCCGGCGGCGACGGCGTGCAGGGGCATGCTGTCGTAGTTGGCGTCGCCGATGATGCGTTGGATCGGCCGGGGCGCCGAGGCGATGAGTTCACGGGCGATCAGCCGCTCGTTGACGTTGATCGACGCGACGCGCAGGCCGCGCACGACACCGGCCCGGTCGACGAGCATGTGGACGCGATATCCCCTTGAAAACCCGCCGACGCCGCGTCCGGCGGGGGCGTCGCGGTCCTTGCTCGCGCCGCCGACGACCATGGGTCTGCTGTCGATCGCGGCGTCGCGTTGGCAGGCGGCGACGCGATCGGCGAGGGTGTCGGTGACGCGTTCGATCCAGGCGCTGATCCCCGGCGTTCGTCGCCTCCGGGAGAGGGTGCTCTGGTCGGGGAAGTGGCGTGGCCGGAACGCGTCCGGCCAGTTCTCCGGGCATGCGGCCCAGTTGAACGGCCGCTCGTTGAGGACGGCCCAGAGAGTGAAGACGAGGACGGTGCGTGCGTCGTAGACGAAGGCGGTGGGCCCGTCATCATGCGGGGGCAGAACATCCAGTACGATCGACCACAAGCGACTCTCCATGAACCCTCCTTGTTGGAGCTGTGCTGGTAAGACACACACAGCATGGAGAGTCGTGCGCTCCCGCGCAAGTCCAAAGACCGAACAGCGCAAAACGTTGGCAAGCCCGCGGAGCGCCGTTGTCGGTTGGCTCTATGGGTTCACGCCCCTGGCCCGCTCAACGATGGGCTATGTACTGCCTGCGCATTCCTGATAGTGTGCAGCGTGTGTGCCACGGCCGTGTCGGCCGTGCAGCTTGCCTTGTGCGCTCGTCCGACATTGGCACGGCCGACACGGCCGTGGCACACGAAGAGGAGTCCCAGGACCCGCCCGGCAACAACCGTTCCCGAACCCAACAGGGAGCCCCAATGTTCATTGCGCCACTCGTCATCGCCGCCCTCGCCGTCGCCCCCGAGCCGCCCCGCCCGGGCTACGACCTCGTCTGGCAAGAGGAGTTTGACGGCACCGCCCTCGACGAATCGAAATGGTCCCTCTGGGCCCTGGGCCCCCGGCGCGACGCGATCAACACCGCCGATGCGGTCTCCCTCGACGGGCACGGCCGCCTCGTCATCACGACTTCTCGCCACGCAAACGACGAGGGCCACGCCGAGTACCATACCGGGGGCGTCTGGACCCGCGACACCTTCCGCACCCGCTATGGCTACTTCGAGGCGCGCATGAAGGTGCAGACCGAAGTCGGCTTCTGGTCCGCGTTCTGGGTCCAGTCGCCCGCCATGGGCGAGCACATCGGCGATCCCGCCAACGGGGGTGTCGAGATCGACGTGATGGAGTACCTCTGCAACGGCAAGCACCTCAACCTTGCCCAGCACACCATCCACTGGGACGGGTACGGCGACGATCACAAGTCCGCCCACCACGAGCTCACGGTGCCCGACACCCACGTCGGCTTCCACGTCTACGCCCTCGAGTGGACCCCCGATGAACTGATCTTCTTCATCGACGGCAAAGAGACGTGGCGGACCGACAAGGCCGTCCCGCGCATCGAGCAGTACATCATCCTGAGCTGCGAAGTGGGCAAGTGGGCCGGCGACATCGCCGACGCCGATCTCCCCGACCGCGTGCTCGTCGATTGGGTGCGCGTCTGGCAGAAGCCCGATTGACTTCGTACTCCATGACTCAAGGCGCGGTCGTACGCATCCCCGGAAGGTCATGAGCCTGGGTGCCGTGGATCATCCCGAAGGGTGATCCACGAACGGACGGCCGACGCGGTCGAAAACCGCCTTCACGCTTCGCGATGAAGGCGGGCACCGGGCCACGCCGCCGATTCTCACTTCCTTCAAGGCGTGGAGCGCGGGCGACACAGTTCACTCCCGACACCTGACCTGAAACAAAGGCCTCGCATCGCCCGCGCCCCACGCCCTGATTCTCGCGTCACTTCCATCCGGCTCCCGCCATGCCCTCGCCGCGTCCCGGCTCGGCCCGCCCCGGCAAATCTTCCGGGAAGTGCTTGTCCGCGTGGCACGCCGCACAGTCGGCCACCACCCCGATGTGCACTCGTCCCCGGTGGCACATCACGCAGTCGATGTACTCGTGATCGCCCAGCAGCGGCACGCCGAACTCCGCGTGGTCGAACGCGCCGTCCGACCCGACCCGGTGGCACGCCCGGCACCGCGCCGACGACGGCGCCTCGAACCGATGCTCCGGGCTGTGGCAGCTCGTGCACCCCATCTCGTCGTGGCTGGGTTCGAGCGTCCACCCGGCTCTCCGCGTGTGGTCGAACGCCGGCTTCTCGCCCCTGTCATGGCAGGTCACGCAGTTGTCCCACCCGTGACACTGGAAGCAGGTCCCCATCCGGTGGTCCATCTTGTAGCTCACCGACCCCGACCCGTGGCAGTCGCCGCACGATGCCCCGTGATGGCAGTCCACGCAGCTCAGCCCGAACTTCTGCGCGTGATCCGCGTGGTGGAACGTCGCCATCGGCAGCGGCCTGTGCCGCGTCTCATACACGTACGTCTGCTGCGCCTCCTGGTGCTCGGCCACGCCGTGATAGCTCAGCACCGCGCCACCGATGCTCCCGAACCCCTGGGCCGGCATGTGGCAGAACCCGCACGCGTTCTCGTGCGACCAGTCCTTGTGGCAGCTCAGGCACTGCCGGTGGTACGCGCCCTTCAGCCCCAGCAGCACCTTCCCGCTCGATTCTTCGAGCTCGTCCGCGGTCGTGTGCGGCACGTGGCAATCGCGGCACGCCATGATCTCGGCGTCGTGCCCCTCGACCTTCGAGATGTCGTGGTGGCAGTTGGCGCACCCGTTCTCGAAGTCCGCCATCTTCACGTGCAGCCCGTGATCGAACGACACCGGCCCGTAGTGCAGCGAGAGGTTGTTCAGCACGATCACGCCCTGGGGCGCCTCGGCCTTGATCTCCTGCGAAGGCTCCGCGGGCGTGGGCGTCGCGATCCCCGCCGCGCCCTCAACCCGGGCCTCGACCTCGGCCGCCCCGTCCAACGGCGCATCGCCCGCACCGACAAGGCACATCACCATGACGAGCACGGCGTTCATCACTTCACTCCTTGCGCGATCGCGCCGAGGCCCCGCCCGCGGAGCACGCGGATCTGCTCCAGCTCGCCATCCGGCGACGCGTCCAATTCACGAGCCCGCGGCTCGCCCGCCGCGTGGGCGTGCTCCCTCGCCGCGGCCCGACCCGGCACGTCCAACTCCTCGATCACCGGGAAGTTGAGCACGACGAACCGGTAGATCAGCACCATCGTCGCGATGAACCCGGCCGTCACCGCGATCTCCATGAATGACGGCGTGTAGTGCGCCGCCTGGTCGAGCGGCGAGTACGCGATCAAGAACACGTCCAGCCGGTTCATGACCAGCCCCAGGATCACCAGGCACGCTCCGATGAACAGCCCCGCGACCGACCTCCGGAACCTGGGGATCGCAAAGATCAAGATCGGCAGGATCGCCCCGATCGTCACCTCGGCGATGAACAGGTTGCTCGCGAACGTGCCGGCGAGCACCTCGCCCGCGACGCCCCGCCTGAACAGGTCGAACACCTTCACGCCCAGGTAGAGCGTCAGAATGATCGGCGTGTACCGCGCGAGCAGCGAGAGCACCTTCGTCTCGACCTTCAGCCCCAGCGACCGGTGCGCGATGACCGACTCAAAGATCACCATCGGGTAGCCCACCGCGAACGCCGACAGCAGGAACATCAGCGGCAGGAAAGGAGACTGCCACAGCGGGTGCAGCTTCGTCCCCGAGATCACCATCAGCGTCCCGAGCGACGACTGGTGCATGCAGGAGAGCAGCACGCCCAGCACCACGAACACCGTCATCACCTTGCCCAGCACCGTGTCGAGGAACCGCAGCACCCCGTCCACCGGCCCGTTCAGCCGCCCCAGCAGACCCGGCAGGCTCACCCGCCCGATGAACCGCTCGAACACGATCGGTGCAAACTCGATGTAAAGCACCGTGAGGTAGCACATCACGCAGATCGCCACCTCGAACAGCACCGAGTTGGGCTGCCACATCGACGGCATCATCACGTGCCACATCGCCCAGTAGCGGCCCAGGTCGGTCATCACCCCCAGCGCCACGAACGTGTACCCGATCGCCGCCGTCAAGAGCGCGGGCCGCACCACGGCGTGGTACGCCTCGCGGTGGAGCAGGTGCGCCAGGAACGCGCTCGTGAACCCACCCGCCGCGAGCGCCACGCCGCACGCCACGTCGATCCCGATCCAGATCCCCCACGGATACGCCGCGCTCAGGTGCGTCGCCGCCCCCAGCCCGAACGTCATCCGGTACAGCCAGCACAATCCGCCGACCGCCGCCACCGCGGCGATCACCCACACCCCCGGCGTGAAGTAGCGGGGGGGCTTGACCAGCGTGTGAACAGCCGCGCCGCTCATGCCTTATGCCCTCTCTTGGTCAGGAAGTTGAAACCGGTCAGCACGCTCGCGAGCGCGATCGGTGCGATGAACCCCTGGAAGATCCCGTGCTGGATCGCCTCGGTCGTCTCCGCCCGGCTCCTGGTCTTGAGATCCGGGAATCCCAGCTCGGCAAAGGGACGGTCGGCGACATACAGCCACGATGTGCCGCCCCCCTCCGTCTCGCCGTACACGTGGTCGACGTACCGTTCCGGGTTCGCCGCGATCAGCTCGTGGGCATACTTCACCAGCTCGTCACGCTTCCCGTAGGTCAGCGCCTCCACCGGGCAGATCTCCACGCACGCCGGCATCTGGCCGACCTTCGTCCGGTGCTGGCAGAGCTGGCACTTGCGCACCCGCGGCGTCAACGCGTTGTCGAACTCGTACGCCAGCCGCTCGAACGGGCACGCCATCATGCAGTACCGGCACCCGATGCACTTCGACGCGTCGTACGTCACCGACCCGTCCGCCTGCTTCTCCATCGCCCCGACAAGACAGGCGGAAACGCACGGCGCGTGCTCGCAGTGCATGCACTGGATCTTCGTGAACACCGGCGTCTTTCCGTCCGCCGGGTCCTCGAAGCGGTTCACGACGCTCAGCGACTCGGGCGTGGGCCGACGCCGATGCTCGAACACGCTCTGGTCGTCGTAGTCCTCCAGCTTGCCGTGCGGGTTCTGGTTCGCCTCGGCACACGCGAACTCGCAACGCCGGCACCCGACGCACTCGGTCAGGTCGACCAGCACGCCCATCCGCTCGTCGCTCAGGTCGACACGCTCGTGCCCCGCCGAGGCCGACCCGGTCGCCAGCGCGACCATCGCCGCCCCCGTCAGCTTCACGAACCCGCGCCGGTCTGTCGTGGGCTGGCCGATCGCCGGCCCGTCGAGCACCGGAAGGCTCACCCGCCTCGGCTCACCCAGCGACTCACGCATCGGTGTGCTCCCCGTTCTTCGAAGTGCGATGGCGGACCAGGC
Source organism: Phycisphaeraceae bacterium (assembly GCA_023898685.1). Classification (GTDB taxonomy): domain Bacteria; phylum Planctomycetota; class Phycisphaerae; order Phycisphaerales; family UBA1924; genus UBA1926. The sequence goes on along the minus strand of CP060234.1, from coordinate 48,422 downwards.
AGAGGTGGACCACCGCCAGCGCCAGGCTGATCCCCACCACGGTCGCGAGCACGCCGCGGAACATGAACAGCCCGATCCCTACCAGCGGCATCACGATGACAATCGCCAGCGCGATCCCGAGCGGAGCCAGACACGCTTTGAGTTCTTCCCGAATCTGATGGGCCGTGATATGCATGGCTCGCTCCTTCGCGACCGGGGGTTGGCCCCCACGTCCATATGCAAAGCGGGGACCACCCGAGAACCGCCTCCACGACCGCGCGGAGGCCCCCCGGCGTTGAATCCGTCCGCGCCCGGTGTTGAGATTCACCGCGCTCCCGTTGAAGTTCTCAACGCGTCCGATCAATGGATCAGCTCCTTGAGCATCCGCAGGTAGACCCGGTCGCCCAGCAACCGCCGGATGTCCGTGTCCACAAGGCACGCCGCCCCCGTGTCGCGCGTCTGCTCCAGCAGCCGCAGCGCCGCCAGGCGGCAGAAGTGGCGCGCGTCGTGCTGCGCCCGATGCGACGCCTCCAGCGCGTCCGACTGTCCGCCCAGGCCCGATGCCCGCGTGGGCGTCCATTCCAACAGCCAGCCCGACCGATACGGGTCGGTGTGCACCAGCCCCGGGTTATCGTCGAGCGCCGGGTTCGAGCCGACGAAACGCCCCGCCAGCGGCAGCCCGATCGTCAGCGCGCCCCACATCAATTCCAGCTCGCACACCGCTTCGCCGGCAGCAACCGCCCGCCCGGGCTCTCCGAACGCAAAGCCGAGCGGCCGCCCGACCAGCGTCGCCGCGAGCGCATCCAGCCCCACCCGCAGCCGATCCGCCGCGCCCGCCGATTCACCCACCCACAAGTGCCCCGCCGAGTACAGCCGATCGCCTGGAAACTCGAACGCGGGCCCGGCCCCGCCGTCGATCCCGCCTGTCCCGTTCACGAGGGGGTGCCCGCGAAGGGCCGCATCGAGCGGGCAGTGGGCGCAATCAAAGCCGCGATCGCACAGCCTGTACGCCAGAACCCCGGCGTCCATCCACACGCACGAGTTCGTCGGGAACCGGAGCTGGGTGAGCGGCGCCGTCCGTGTCATCAGGCCCTCCCGAAGCCGCCGGACGCCACGAGCGTGCCGGCCCGGATTGCGGCATTGAGCGACCATGCAATCGCCGGTCCAGGCGCAAATATGCGTCCAGCACGCGAACACGCACGATCAGGGCAACGCCAACGGGCCCCAGAGCCGCACAGACCGCGCAGCGACTCCGGGAAACTGCTGAGAACCTCTACGCGGTGTTGGAATCTTCAACAGCCGACAGATAAAATACAAAGACAGACAGAATCCGGGAGAACGCGGGGTTCCCCATGGTTCGTACCTTCCGCGCACTGCTCCGCCCGCTCGAGGTCCGGCTCTTCGTGCCGCTCTCGATCGCCGTCGCCCTCGTCATCGCGATCCACGCCGTCCTCGGATTCAACGCGACGCGCGACCGTCTCCGCGGCTTCGTCCGTGACGACGCCGAACGCTGCGCCCGACTCATCGACAGCGCCACCCACGACGGCATGCTGCTGAACCGACTCGACGATGTCCAGGCTACCCTCGAACGCCTGGGACGGTCCCCTGAATTCACGGCCATCCGCATCTACGACAAGGACGGCAAGGTCGTCCTCGCTTCCGACGCCGCCGACCGGGGCGTTCGGCTTCCCATGGACAACGAGCGATGCCTCGCCTGCCATGCGACAGGCGAAGCCCTCGGCGAATCGGTCCTCACCCACGCCAACCTACTCGTCCCCCTCGAAACCCACGACGAGAACCGCTGCCTCGCCGTCATCCGCAACGAGCCGAGCTGCTCCACCGCCGCCTGCCACGTCCACCCCGCCGACAAACCCGTCCTGGGAGTCCTCGAAGTCGGCATGACCATGGCCCCCTTCGAGAAGGCTGTCACCGACGCCCGCACCGGCCTCCTCGCCACCACAATCGCCCTCATCGTCCTCTCGGGTCTGGTCGCGGGCGTCTTCATCCGCAAGGTCGTCCACGAGCCCGTCTCCCGCCTCCAGGCCGGCACGCAGCGCATCGCCCGCGGCGACCTCGACACGCTCATCGAGGTCCGGGGCGACGACGAACTCACCGACCTCGCCCGCGCCTTCAACAACATGGTCGTCGACCTCCGCGAGGCCCGCGTCGAGCTCAACGAGTGGTCGCGCACCCTTGAGCAGAAGGTCGACGCCAAGAGCCGCGAACTCGAACAGGCCCGCGAGCAGATGGTCCGCGTCGAGACCATGGCCTCCCTCGGAAAGCTCGCCGCCACGGTCGCCCACGAGATCAACAACCCCCTCGGCGGAATCCTTACATACGCCCGCCTCGTCAAGCGAGAGCTCGCCGAGCAACCCGTCGATCCGTCTGTCCGCGCCGAACTCGAACGCTGCCTCACCCTCATCGACTCCGAGGCGGCGCGCTGTGGCGGCATCATCCACAACATGCTCGCCTTCGCCCGAGGCCGCGCCTCCACCATGCAGCCCATCGACATCAACGAGATCGTCGAACGCAGCCTCATGCTCATCAACCACCACCTCGAAATGCGCGGCGTCACGCTCGAGACCAGCGACCCGCTCGAAGACCCCATCCTCACCGCCGACCCCGACCAGCTCCAGCAGGCCCTGCTCGCCCTGCTCATGAACGCTCTCGAGGCCATGCCTACGCGAGGCGGCGTCCTCATCCTCAGCCTCAAGGGCGACGACAACAACGTAGAGATCACCGTCGCCGACTCGGGCTGCGGCATCCCCGCCGAGGCCCTCTCCAGGATCTTCGAGCCCTTCTATTCCACCAAGACCGACAAGAGCGGCGTGGGCCTGGGACTCGCCGTTGTCTACGGCATCATCCAGGCCCACAACGGCATGATCGACGTCGACTCAGAGCCCGGAGTCGGCACGACCTTCCACATCGTCCTGCCCCGTGAGCAGTCCATCGGCGACGACCGAACCGTCGGCGACGCTCCCGCAGACGCCGCCGAGCCCACCATCGCAACCCACGGAGCCGTGCGTCATGAAGCGTGAACAAGCCTCCATCCTCATTGCCGACGACGAGTTCTCCGTCCGCGATTCCCTCAGCGCGTGGCTCCGCAAGGACGGCTACGAGGTCGTCGCCGCCGAGGACGGCCCCGCCGCCCTCCGCTTTGCCACCGATCGCCCCTTCGACGCCGCCATCATCGACATCAAGATGCCCGGCATGGACGGACTCGAACTCCAGGGTCGCCTCCGCAATCACGACCCCGACCTGCCCATCATCGTGATCACGGCCTACGCCTCGGTCGACACCGCCGTCCGCGCCCTCAAGCAGGGCGCCTTCGACTATGTCACCAAGCCCGTCGATCCCGACGAGCTGAGCCACCTCGTCGGGCGCGCGATCGAGCAGCGCCGCCTCAAGCAGGAGAACGACCAGCTCCGCCAGACCATCGACGACATGGTCTCCAACGACACGATCGTCGGCGAGAGCCCCGCCATCCGCAAGGTCATGGAGCTCATCGGCCACGTCGCCGGCACCGACGCCACCGTCCTCATCACGGGCGAGAGCGGCACCGGCAAGGAACTCATCGCCCGCGCCATCCACGCCAACAGCGGCCGACGCTACCAGCCCATCATCGCCGTCAACTGCGGCGCCGTCGCCGAGAACCTCCTCGAGAGCGAGCTCTTCGGCCACGAGAAGGGCGCCTTCACCGGCGCCGACCACCGCCGCAAGGGCAAGATCGAGATGGCCGACGGCGGCACCCTCTTCCTCGACGAGATCGGCGAGATCCCCCAACGCATGCAGGTCGAACTCCTCCGCGTCCTCGAGGAGAAGTCCTTCACCCGCGTCGGCGGCAGCGAGCATGTCCACGCCGACTTCCGCGTCATCTGCGCGACGAATGAGGATCTCGCCAAAGCCGTCCGCGACGCCCGCTTCCGCGAGGATCTCTACTACCGCGTCAACGTCTTCACCATCGAGGCCCCGCCCCTCCGCGATCGACGCTCCGATATCCCACTCCTCGCCGAGCACTTCCTCAAACGCTTCGAGCGTCAGATGGACAAGAAGATCACCGAGATCAGCCCCGAGGCGATGGAACGCCTCACCGCCCACGACTGGCCCGGCAACGTCCGCGAGCTCTGCAACGCGATCGAGCGCGCCATGGTCGTCGGCAAGCCACCCGCGATCAGGCCCGAAGATCTCCCCCTGCACACCCACAAGGGCGACCCCGGCGCCGAGTCCGACGCGCTCATGCAGGTGGAGCGACGCCATATCGCCGACGTCCTCGATCGCACCGACTGGAACATCACCCAGGCCGCCCGCATCCTCCAGGTCGACCGCGTCACCGTCTACAACAAGATCAAGAAGTTCGGCCTCGACCGCGCCCGCACCACCGATCGCCGCTGACGCGGTCGTGTCTCGAGATCGATGAGCCCGAAACGCAAGAAGGGGAAGAGAACCAACGAGCCGTTGTTTGATGAAGAACGCCACAGACTCGGACAGACGAGCAATCGTCCAACGGAGCCCCAAGCTCGAGTCTCTGTGCTTTGATACGGATCGGGATTGATCGTCGCGCGGACGGCGGTGCCACGACCCGTCCTCGGGTCGTGTTCTTGTGCGCCGGCACGCAGGAACACCACCCGCGGACGGGGTGGTGGCACCATGCGGTGACGCGCAACAATCATTCACGATCCGTATGAGTTCTGAGCTCCGAGCACTGAACTCCGCGTCCTCCGCGCCTCCGCGTTCAGGCTCCTCCTTCGAGATCTTCGCGATCTTTGCGTTGAAACTTTTCCCTCATCACACGCGGAAGATCGCCCCCATCTTCTTCCCAAGAAGCGCCGACGCCGTTAGCAGCGTCACCGTGAGCAGCGCCATGCCCCACACGCCCATGGCGCTCGCGATGTAGGGCCCGTCGCCCAGCCGCAGCGTGAAGTCGTAGATCATCTTCGTGATCGGGAAATGCACCGCCCGCTGCGCCAGCAGCAGGCTGTCGGACACCTCCAACATGCTGAACGCGAACACCAGCAGCCCGCCCGCCACGAGGTTGGCCGCGATGAGCGGCACGATCACCCGCCGAACCGCGTGCAGCCGGCTCGCCCCGAGGTTGATCGCCGCTTCTTCCAGCTCGCCCGACGTCTGCTCGAGCCCCGCGACGCTCGATCGCACGATGTAGGGCAGCCGCCGCACCGCGTACGCGATGATCAGGATCGGGAACGGGTTGGGCGTTTGCCCCAAGACCGCGAGATCGAAGATCGTCCCGTCGAGCGGGCCCCCGTCGCCGAACGGCCACCGCAGCGTCACCGCGATGTACCCGAACGCGAGCACCAGCCCCGGCACCGCCAGCGGCAGCATGCACAGCGCGTCGAGCAGCGCCCTCCCCCGCGCCGTCGTCCGCACGATCAGGTAGCCGATCAGCACCCCCGCCCCGATGTCGAGGATCATCGCGGCCAGCGCCAGCCCCAGGCTGTTCGTGATCGCCCTGAACGCCTCGGGCGATCCCAACGCCTGCTGGAAGTGTGACGCCGTCCACTCCGTCGGCAGCACGCTCCGATACCACGACGCGGGCTCGGCTAGGCTCGTCAGGATCACACCCAGATGCGGCACGATCGCCAGGAACGTGACCGCGCAGAACCCGGCCGTCCCGATCCAGCCCTTCCATCCCGCCAGGGGCGACAGCCCGCCCGCCCGGCTCGCCCGCGTCGTCATCGCGTGGCCGCGCCGCCCGAAGGCGAACCGCCCGAGCGCGTACAGCAGGATCGACACCCCGAGCAGCACGACGGTCAGCGCATAGGGCCTCGCCGACCCCTCGACCTCCTTGAGCCCGTTGAAGATCTGCACGGGCGTGACCTGGTAGTAGTCGAAGATCAGCGGCGTGCCAAGCTCGGTGAACGACCAGATGAACACGATCGTTCCGCCCGCGAACAGGCCGGGGCGGATCAGCGGCAGCGTGATCCGCAGGAACCGCCGCCAGGGCCCCGATCCCAGGTTCTCCGCCGCTTCGGTCATCGCGGGGTCGATGTTCGCGAGCGCCGCCGTCGCGTTGAGATAGATGATCGGATAGAGGTGCAGCGCCTCGACGAGCACGACGCCCCAGAACCGCGCCTGCCCCAGCGGATCGAAGTCGGTGCCCAGCAGCGCGTTCAGCGCCCCCTCGCGTCCCAATATCGCCCGCACGCCGATCGCGCCCACGAACGGTGGCAGGATCAGCGGCACGAGGATGGCCGCCTCAAGCGCCTTCTTGAACGGGAACGTGTGGTTCGCCGACAGCACCGCCAGCGGCAGCGCGATCACGCACGAGAGCAGCGTGGTAGCAATGGCGATCCCCAGCGCGTTCCAGAGTCCCTCGAGCGTCGAAGGGTCCTTGAAGACAAGCGCGAGGTGCTCGAGCGTCCACCCCGACCCCGTCGCCACGTCGGCCGCAAACCCGCCTCGAACCGTCAACCCGATCGGATAGAGCAGCAGCACCGCGAATACGGCGAGCACGACCACGATCAACATCTGCTGGACCCAGCCCCGGGGCATCGCCGCGAGTGTATCCACCCGCAAACAGCAGCGGGGCCAATCCTCTCCTCCCCCGTCACCAACGGGGGAGGTGGCCTGCCAGAGGCGGGTCGGAGGGGGTTCTTCGGATGTTCTCCCGCGTCCGTTGCAAGAGCGCCACCCGACGTATTCCGTGCCAGCGCAGTGCCCTCACGGCTTTGACTCCCCTCCCCCCCGCGCAAACACTCCCCGCATGGCCAAGGCCCGCGCCGTCCCCCGAGATCACCAGGCCGAGCGCGACGAGATCATGCTCGTCGCCCTCATCCGATTCGCAGGCGTCCTCCTCTTCCCCCTGCTCATGGCTCTCACCAGCCAACTCGTCTTCCACCTTGCCATCCCGCTCGAGCCCTTCGGCGTGCCGCTTACGCTCCAGACCCTCTGGGTCCTCCTCGCCGCCCTCTGCATCGGGCCCCGTCTGGGCATGCTCTCCATGCTCATCTACGTCGTGGTCGGCGCCGTCGGCGTGCCCGTCTTCGCCGGCGGCGAGGCGGGCCTGCTCACGATCTTCGGACAGACCGGCGGCTACATCCTCGGCTTCATCGCCTGCCAGCCCGTCGTCGCCGCGATCGTCCGCCGACCCGACCGCTCCGTCCGCGGCTGGGGCGCGATGATCGCCGCCGTCCTCGCGGCCCACCTGATCATCTTCGCCCTGGGCGTCCCTTGGCTCTATGTGGTCCGTCGCCTCGACCCCGCCACGCCAGCGATCTCCATCGCCGACGCGATCTACGGGGGCCTTGTGATCTTTGTCATTCCCATGCTCATGAAGGCCGGCATCGCCGTCCTCATCGGCCGCTGGGCCGCCCCCTGGGCCGCCAGACGCATCTGGTAGCTCCGGTGCCCCGACCCGCCCAAAGGGCGCGTCGGCCGGGTGCCACGACTCGCCGTCTTCGGCGCAGTCGTGCCATCACACGCAGCGCAATGCCTCAGACCCCTGGTCCCTGATCCCCGATCCCTGATCCCCGATCCCTCGCCCCGTCCGAAGGACGGGGCGGTATCCTCCCACACAAGGAGCGTCTCATGCCCACCGCCATCGTCCTCGGAGCCGGCATGGTCGGCTCGGTCATCGCCGCCGACCTAGCACGCGACTTCGAGGTCACCGTGGCCGACGACCGTCCCGCCTCCCTCGAGCGCGTCGCCCGCCGCGCCGACGTGCTCACGGAGCGCGTCGACCTCTCCGACCCCGACACCATCAAGAAGACAATCGCCCCATTCGACATCGTCTGCGGCGCCCTCGCCAGCCATCTGGGCTTCAACGCCCTCCGTGCTGTCATCGAGGCCGGCAAGCCCTACGCCGACATCTCCTTCATGCCCGAAAACGCCCTCGACCTCCACGACCTCGCCCTCGCCAACAACGTCACCGCCGTCGTCGATTGCGGCGTCGCCCCGGGGATGTCCAACCTCCTCGCCGCCCGCTCAGCCTCGCAGATGTCCCCTTGCCGCAACATCGAGATCTACGTCGGGGGCCTTCCCAAGGCCCGCAACTGGCCATTCCAATACAAAGCCGGCTTCGCCCCCGCCGACGTCATCGAGGAGTACACCCGCCCCGCCCGCCTGGTCGAGCACGGCCGGACCGTCATCCGCGAAGCTCTCTCCGAGCCCGAACTCGTCGACTTCCCCGGCATCGGGACCCTCGAAGCCGTCAACACCGACGGTCTTCGCTCCATCGCCGACACGATGGACGCCCCCTTCATGAAGGAGAAGACCCTCCGCTACCCGGGCCACTACGAGCTCATGCGCGTCTTCCGCGACACCGGCCTGTTCTCAAAGGACCCCATCGACGTCCGCGGCGTCAAGGTTCGCCCCCTCGACGTCCTCTCCACCCTCATGTTCCCCAAGTGGACCTACGAAGACGCCGAGCCCGACCTCACCGTCATGCGCATCGTCGCCGATGGCGATATCGATGGCGCGCCAACCCGCCACGCCTGGGACCTCCTCGACGTGCTCGACCCCACCACGGGCTTCACCAGCATGTCTCGCACCACCGCCTTCCCCTGCGCCGTCATCGCCCGCAAGATCCTCGACGGCTCCATCGCCCAGACCGGCGTCCTCCCTCCCGAGAAGCTCGGGCACGACGCCACCCTCGTCGACACCGTCCTCGCCGAGCTCCGCGAACGCAACATCCGCTATCGGTTCACCCAGTCTGCACCGCCCGCCTGACGAGGGAATCGCCCGCTCGATGGGAATGGTGGCCCGCCCTTTGGTGATCCGTGCGCCCGCTCCTACCATGTGTTGATACAGGGAGACACCATGACCACCTCCATCACAGGCCCCGGCATCCACCCCAACACCGGCGCCGTCGACCCGCACGCCGTCACCATCTCCGGCATCGCCCTCGACCCCGTCTACGGCCCGCCCGAAACCGGGCAACAACTCCCCAAGTCCCTCCACCACATCCCCCGCGAGATCGCCGGCCCGGGCGAGTTCCCCTACACCCGGGGCCTCTTCCCCCAGGGCTACCGCACCCGCCTCTGGACCATGCGGCAATTCGCAGGCTTCGGCAGCGCCGACGACACCAACCAGCGCTTCAAGTACCTCCTCCAGGCCGCCAAGACCTCTAAGACCAAGGCGAACACGGGCCTCTCCACCGCCTTCGACCTGCCCACCCTCATGGGCCGCGACTCCGACGACCCGCTCTCCATGGGCGAGGTCGGCAAGTGCGGCGTGGCGATCGACACCATCGAGGACATGCACCGCCTCTACGCCGACATCCCCATCGACAAGGTCACCGTCTCCCAGACCATCAACGGGCCCGCCTGCGTCATCTGGGCCATGTACCTCGCGATGGCCAAGCAGCGGGGCTTCGACTGGAACGACCTGGGCGGCACCCTCCAGAACGACATCCTCAAGGAGTTCCACTCCCAGAACGAGTTCATCTACCCCCCCGAGGCCTCCGTCAAGCTCGTCGTCGACACCATCGAGTTCCAGAGCCAGCACTGCGCCAAGTGGAACTCCGTCTCCATCTCCGGCTACCACATCCGCGAAGCCGGCTCCAGCGCCACCCAGGAGCTCGCCTTCACCCTGCGCGACGGCATGGAGTACGTCGAGGCCTGCCTCCACCGGGGCCTCGACATAGACCAGTTCGCCCCGCGCCTCAGCTTCTTCTTCAACAGCCACAACGAGTTCTTCGAGGAGATCGCCAAGCTCCGCGCCGCCCGCCGCATCTGGGCCCGCATGATGCGCGACCGCTACGGCGCCAGGAACGAACGCTCCTGGTTCATGAAGACCCACGTCCAGACCGCCGGCTGCTCGCTCACCGAGCAGCAGCCCCTCAACAACATCGTCCGCGTCGCCTACCAGGCGATGGCCGCCGTGCTGGGAGGCTGCCAGTCCCTCCACACCGACTCCATGGACGAAACCCTCGGCCTCCCAACAGAGCAGGCCGTCACCGTCGCCCTCCGCACCCAGCAGATCCTCGCCCACGAGACCGGCGTCACCCGCACCGTCGACCCGCTCGGCGGCTCGTGGTTCATCGAGACCCTCACCGACAAGGTCGAGGCCGAGGCCCTCGCCTACATCGCCGAGATCGACAACATGGCCGGAGGCCCTTGGACGGTGGCCCGGCTCGCCGAGCCGGGTCTGAATCCAGACGGCACCCCCATGGTGGCCCGGCCCGCCGGGCCGGGTTCCGCTGTACCCAAGGGCTTCTACAAGGGGGGCGTCGTCGAGGGCATCCACAAGGGCTACTTCCGCCGCCAGATCGCCGAGGCGTCCTACCGCTTCTCCGAGGAGTGCGAGGCCCACGACCGCATCATCGTGGGCGTCAACGAGTACGTCGACGAGAACGAGGACCGCCCCATCGACATCCTCGTCATCCCGGATTCGGTGGAAACAGAACAGGTCGACCGCCTCGCGAAGTTCAAGGCCGATCGCGACCAGCCCGCCGCCGCCGGAGCGCTCGACGCCATCCGCGAATCCTGCCGCGCCAACGCCAACGTGATGCCCGCCCTCATCGACGGCGCCCTCGCCAACTGCACACTGGGCGAGATGGTCCAGGCGATGGCGGATATCTACGGGCGGTACACGGGTGGGCCGGAGTGGTAGCTGACCCTTCAGTCGACGCTGCTTCAAACGGTAGCCCCACCAGCAACAGTTGAGCATCAAACATGCGGGTCATGAAGGCACCACCTCATTCGCGTATATGCATAAAATGTGGTGGCAAGCTCCTTGGACTTGCTCATCCGCGCTGGAGAATGTGCCCTGCATGTTATTATGAAGATCGCCTCGCTAAGCTTCGCCCAGTCCGTGAGGCAGAAGAAGAACTTCGCATAACATCGTCCAACCTTCGCTTGATCGAGCAGAAGCTCGACAGCGCTGAGGATACACTACGCCGCTTACTGTCGGTCCGAATTGGGCACTGGCCACTGTATAGGTGGTATCTCGCCTCAAAGAAACGAGACCGAAAAGTGCGAGCACATCGGATCTTCTGTGATAAGTGTCGAAACCGAATGGCCGACCTTGACGCGAAGAAGGACAGTCTGAAATCTGAGATTTCTGATCACAAAAAACTGAAAAATAAGTGCCAAAAAGCAATCGTCTTCAGACAGGCAAGACTTGCCAGTCAGCGAGCAAGCGCATCGCTGCTGTGCGAATTCGAACACAATACTGCTGCTGCAACAGACGCAGAGTTTGATCGCGATCGTTTTGTTATATCTAAGAAAGACTATCGTCGTGGAAATGCAATTGATAATTACTTCAGAGTACACCTATCTGACTTGGCGATAAGCGCCTTTAGTGGTCATTGCCTAGTCTGTGGCTCTTCTCAGTCATTGACTTTGGATCATTATGGGCTGGCTAAGAACGAAGGGGGAAATCTCGTATTACTCCTAAAGGATGGTGTTGGGTTTCGGATGAATTTTGTTGTACTCTGTCAAGGGTGTAACTCAGCAAAAAGCGATCGAGACTACAGGATGTTCTTTAGTGCAGATCAAATTAAATTAATACATGATGTGCATGTAACAATTGCCCGTCGAGTTGCATCAGACGTGGGGCTTCGAGAAAATATGAAGAAGCACTATCGAGATATCTTGGGAAACAGATTCTCGCAGGATCAGTTCCGCTGGTAAACGGGACGTCGTGGCTTGCCTGTCGATGGGCCGGTGCCCATGGCCCGTGACGCTGACATTTGTTTTTCAGGTCAGTGCTTTAGCCCAGCTGCTCCCGTCGACCAAGCCTCGGCTGGACGCCGGGACAGCGGCACCGTTGTGCATGACGGTCCTCCTGGCAATGCTCCCTTCGCCAGCTCAGCCGCTGGGCTCCAGCCCCGCATCCAACATTGGCGCCCGTTGACGGTGGGTCCAGCTAGGAACTGCTCATGCGCCATTACTAACCGTTGGCTGGCGGTCAAGCAGGTTCGACAGGTGCTTTCTAAACGCCCTCATAGCAGAGCGAGACGCAGTGAATTCCCGTCCAACGATGGACGTCGCGTAGGCAGTGCCGGACTCTCCCTCTGCAATCGATCGGGCCAAGTCTCCTAGATTCATCCTGAGACACACGGCCTTGCCCGGTGGAATCTCCGCTGGCCACGGTTGTCCGGTGACATTCTGTGGTGACACTATAACGATGGGACCAAACTTCCTGTCCTTTGGCCGGAAGCCGATGATTGAACCAGTTACGGCAACGCGACCAACGTTCGACAACTCCATCACGCAAACGCCATGCTCAACGGCGTCTGGATGCGGGCTGAGGGCGCGGTCGACCAAGCTCGTTATCTGGGGAGTCACGCGAAGGCGAGGGCGAGTGCTATTGTGCGGCGGGGTGGCACCGAGATCCAGAACGTTCTGCCAGGTGCCACTAGCGGCTCGTCCGCCAGTGCTCCCCCATCTTCATGCGGCGGGGTGGCACCGAGATCCAGGACGTTCTCCCCGTGCCACCGAGATCGGTCCGCCGATCTCGGTGTTCTGCGACACCTCCATGCAAGAGGGCACCGAGATCGCAGAGCCGATCTCGGTGGCACGCCGCGTCACCCGACCCACACCCCGCCGACGCCGCCATCCGCCGTGCGATATGCGGGAGGCGGCCGCGCACGTGGTCTCTGATGCGGGGGACGTTTCCCCCGCACCCCCTCTTCCCGAGTGGCAGGGGACGCGGGGCTCCGGGCGGGTGTGCGGGGGCGGTGCCCCTGCATCCGAGGGATTGGTGCGGGGATCGCACTGGCGGGCAAGCCGCAAGTGGGGCCCGGAGTTTTGGGGTGCCGTGGAGACGCCGCGCGAGCGGCTTCTCCACGATCGCGGGGCGAAGGTCGTGGAGAAGCTGCGCGTCTCCACGGCACCCGGCCAGCGACACCCGGCGATCATGGTGCCACGACCCAACGTGTTGGGTCGTGCTTTCGGGGTTGGGTGTGGGATGGTGGTCGATTGTGAAGAGCACGACCCAGCGATGCTGGGTCGTGGAAGCGTGCGGGGCCGGTCGCCTTGGGTCGGGGCACCCGGCGGGGTTGATGGGGGGCGGGTGAGGCGGCGGTGGGGGTTTCCTGACCGGCGCGGGCGGCGTGGATCCCAATCGAGCCCCTCGCGCGAGCGAGGGGACTCCCGGCCTCATCTCATCACTTGCCCTTCCTTGCTTCGTTCCCGAGTGGAGCAGAGGTAGGTGGAGAAGTTGAAGAAGCCCCCTCGCTCGCGCGAGGGGCTCGAATTCGGCGGGTCGCGGCGCGCTGCACTACTGGATAGCCTGAACCCATGCCCGTGCTCGCCTACTTCCTGACGTGGACGACCTACGGGACGTGGCTCCATGGCGACGAACGCGGGTCGGTGGATGATGAGCACAACGCGGTGGGAACGGCTCTCATTGACGCGGATCGGCTGAGGCTCCGGTCGGGCCGACGGGCGCTCCGTGAGGATGCGTTCACGCTCGACGCGAAGACGCGGCCCGTTGTTGAACGGGCGATCCGTGACCACGCCGAGCATCGTCGTTGGCGAATCGATGCGCTCTCGGCCCGCTCGAATCACGTCCATGTCGTGGTCGCGGCTCCATCGCACCCGGCGGCGGTGGTCGCCGGTCAGTTCAAGTCATGGGCAACGCGTCGGTTGCGGGAGTCAGGGCTGATCGGCGAGCGCCGGCGGGTGTGGACCAAGATGGCGAGCACCAGGATTCTCCACACCGAGGCGTCGCGTTCGGCCGTGGTCGACTACGTGCGGAACTTCCAGGATCCGGGTCGACGCTCGTTCAAGTAGATCGTGGCCGACGGGTCGCCGTTCGAGCCCATCGCGCGAGCGAGGGGGCTCCTCCTACTCCGATCCCTTCAAGGCCTGTTCCCCATCGAGACAAGGAGAGTCGGAAAGCGATAAAGTCCCCTCGCTCGCGCGAGGGGCTCGAATGGTGTTGCCGGGCGGCGGGGAGGCGGTCTGGTCGGGGCGCATGTGGGCCGTTGGGCGCGATTGGATCCCGATGCGGGGGAGCAGGCATAGCCCGGACGTTTCCCCCGCACCCGCTCTTCCCGGGTGGCAAGGGACGCGGGGCTCCGGGCGGGGGTGCGGGGGCGGAGCCCCTGCAGCCGAGGGATTGGTGCGGGGGATTGCGATGGTGGGCGAGCCGCCAGTGGTACCCGGCGCCGGTCATGGGTGGCCAGTTCTATTTCGCCAGCAAGCGATTGAATGGGTCCGGCACGAAACCATCGCGCGGGAATAATTCAACAACTGGATCAGCCCACGGGGAGAAGTGCGTCAGCCAGAGAAGGCCGTATGGCGTTCGCGATTGAGCGACAGATCGAATCTCATCTCGATCAGGTTCATGTACAAAGTCGTGCCACGCAACGGCAGGAATCACAAAGTTTCGTTGTTTGTGTTGCTTAGCCACAAAGCTCGTGATCGATTCGAGTTGTTCCTTTCCTCGCATCCAGACAAACTTAGTTGGTCCTGTTCCCTGTATTGTGCGATAGCTGATGTTGCTTGTTACATACATAAGTGAAAAGGTCATGGCGGCGCCGGACGCGGAGTCCTGCCACTGCAAGTCGCCATCGTAGTTCAATGGACGCTCGGCCTCGGGCATCTCATCGACTCGATTGATGAAATCAGAGAGCGATCGCCCGGACGGACTACCTTGGCTCGGCGTGTAGGTCATGATCGCACACCGAATGTTCCGATTACGTACTCGCTTGGCGGCTTGATTGAGAAGATGGCGGAGCTGCTTCTCGGCGTGTTGCCGCTCCTGGCTTTCGCGCTTCGTCTTTATTTCAACAAATATCGTTCCGATCTCCGTCGGCACAGCCAGATCTGGGATCGCATTGTCGTCTAGCAGGTACGCGTCGATTCCTCTTCGCTTGAAGTAGTCAAGTAGGCAGATTTCGCTATAGGCAGCGTAAACTTGATCGCCGTTGCGTGACAGGAGTCTTCTGGATATCCTCGCTGCGTCAATGCGGCTCAACGCGGCGAGGCACCGATTCCAGTTCGTTCGAGCGATACGATGGCCGGTATCGTCTCTCCGATCCAGGAATTGGTAGGGAGATTCTGAGGGTTGTATCGGGTTGGGCACAAATCCGGACCGGTCACGCTTTCGGTCGAACCAAGCGATTGTGTTGAGTCGTTCGTTCACTCACTTGTATCCAGCACCGCCATGAACGCCCCCTGCGGGATGTTCACGCTGCCCACGCTCTTCATCCGCTCCTTGCCCTTCTTCTGCTTCTCCAGAAGCTTCCGCTTCCGCGTCACGTCGCCGCCGTAGCACTTGGCCGTCACGTTCTTGCGGAAGCCCTTGATGGTCTCGCGGGCGATGATCTTGCCGCCGATGGCGCACTGGAGCGGGATCTCGAACTGGTGTCGTGGGATCTGCTTCTTGAGGCGGACGAGCAGGTTGCGTCCGCGCTGCTCGGCCTTGTCCTTGTGGACGATGACGGAGAGGGCCTCGACGTGGTCGCCGTTGATGAGCACATCGACCTTGGCGAGCCGGTCTTCCTGGTAGCGGGCGATCTCGTAGTCCATCGTGCCGTAGCCGGCGGTGAGGCCCTTGAGCTTGTCGTAGAAGTCGTAGATCAGCTCGGCGAGCGGGATCTCGAAGGTGAGCATGTCGCGCGCGTCGGAGACGAACATCTGGTTGGTGAAGACGCCGCGCCGGTCGAGCGCGAGCTTCATGACGTCGCCGATGTACTGCTTGGGCACCATGACCTCGACCTTGGCGATGGGCTCCTTGATGGCGATGACGGATCCCATATCGGGCAGGTCGGCGGGGTTGTGGACCTCGACCTCTTCGGTCTGGCCTTCTTTGCCGCGGATGTCGACCTTGTAGGACACGGTCGGCGCGGTCTGGACGATCTCGACGTCGCCCTCGCGTTCGAGGCGTTCCTGGATGATGTCCATGTGGAGCAGGCCTAGGAAGCCGCAGCGGTACCCGAACCCGAGCGCCTCGGAGTGCACGGTCTGGAACGTGAAGCTGGCGTCGTTGAGGCTGAGTTTTTCCATCGCCTCGCGGAGGGCCTCGAAGTCGTTGCCCTTCTTGTCGGAGTTGGTGGCTGGGTAGAAGTCGCAGAACACCATCTGCCGCGGCGGCTCGTAGCCCGAGAGCGCCTTCTCGGCGGGGTCGTTGTCGATCGTGATCGTGTCGCCCACGCGCACATCGCCCAGGGTCTTGATCGCGGCGACGAGGTAGCACGTCTCGCCCGGGCCGACTTCCTTGACCTTCTCGGGCTTGGGGCGGTACTTGCCGAGCTCGGTGACGTTGAACGTGCGCCCCAGGCCCATCATGCGGATCTTGTCGCCGACTTTGAGGCGCCCGTCGAAGACCCGGCAGTAGACGATGACGCCGCGGTAGTCATCGTACACGGCGTCGAAGATGAAACGCCCTCGTCTTCTTGGTCACCGCGGCCCGGGGGCCCGGAGGCGCTCGCAGACCGCGTCGAGCAGGGCCTGCACGCCCTGGCCTGTTTTCGCCGACACCGAGAGGCAGTCCTCGGCGGCGAAGCCGAGCACCTGCTCGACTTCCATCGCGATCTCGTCGGGCCGTGCGCCGGGCAGGTCGATCTTGTTGAGCACGGGGACGATCTCAAGGTCCTGCGCGATCGCGAGGTAGGCGTTCACGACCGTCTGCGCCTGCACGCCCTGGGCGGCGTCGACGACCAGCAGTGCGCCCTCGCACGCCTTGAGCGCCCGGCTGACCTCGTATCCGAAGTCGACGTGACCGGGCGTGTCGATGAAGTTGAGCATGTACTGCTCGCCGTTGTGCTCGTGCATGACGGTGACGGCACTGGCCTTGATCGTAATGCCGCGCTCACGTTCGAGGTCCATCGAGTCGAGCAGCTGCTCCTTGGCTTCGCGCTCGGAGACGGCGTGGGTGAGCTGGAGCAGCCGGTCGGCGAGCGTCGACTTGCCGTGGTCGATGTGGGCGATGATGGAGAAGTTGCGGATATGCAAAGCGTGGATTCCTCGGGCAACGGGGATCAGACCCCTGGAGGCGATCGTATGCATTGATGGCGGCGGCCCCCCTGCTCGGGCGAGGGCCCGAGTGGACGCGGGAGCTTGCATGACCTGGTTCCCACCCAGCCGGATCCATGACCTCAGGGCGCTGCTTCTCTGGGTGTCCCGCTTGACGAGCGCCGTTCTGACCCTCGTGGGGGGGGTCACCTTCCTGGCCCGGATGATCCAGTTCATGCTGGCCGACGCGATCCAACCTCAAAGGAACTACCGGGTCTGGGCGCAGCTCGGCTACGACGAAGTCATCAGCTGGTCGATCGGGCAGATCCTCGCCGGGCTGACGCTCGCGTTCTGCTCACAGGCGGCGCTTCGCTGGATCATCCGCCCGCCCGAGATGGGCTGCCCACGGTGCGGGTACGCGGTCGGCGACGGCACGGACACGTGCCCTGAATGTGGGCAGACGGGGGTGGGATGAGAGCAGCAAAGCACCAGATCAACAAAGCAGCAGATCGGAATCTCGCAACAACGCGATTCTGCTATTCCGCTTTGCTGCTTTGATGCGTTGCTGGTTTCTACCCGCGCCACACCGCCACCGCGTCGAACACGGGCGGAACCATCATGAAGCAGTCGGGATCCATCGACGCGTCGCGCCACGCCGCGAAGAACGCCCTGCTCTCGGGCTCGGTGAGGAACCCCGCGTCGACGACGCGGGGGATGATGCTGGGCCAGAACGAGTCGGGCCAGTTCCACAGGGGCTCGCCGGGGCGGGCGATCCGCTGGTTGACCGAGAAGTGCTCGAGCCTGAAGCTCGCATCGCGCAGCAGACGGGGCACGACGGCCATGACATCGTTGCTGCCCTCGCCCGACTCCCAGAACGCGAGGATCGCCTCGATGACACGCGTGAACTCGGGGCGGCGCGGCGCGAGCGACATCGCCCGCCAGTTGAAGTAGTCCTGGATCGCGATCCGCCCGCCGGGCGTCAGGCACGCGCCGATCTGGGCCAGCACGCCGCTGACGTCGGGCGAGAACGAAAGCACCCAGCGGCAATATGCCGCGTCGAACGATCCCGCTTCGTCACCGTTCGTGCGCACGAGCGTCGCGAGGTGATGGATGTCGCCCTTGACGACGGCCGCGTGGCCGTGGCCGAGTGCGCTCATCCGCGACCGGAACAGCTCGACATACCGAGGCGACCCCTCGACCCCCAGCACCCGCCCCCCCGGCCCGACCAGCTCGGCCAGGTCGGCGGCGGCGTAGCCCGGGCCTGGGCCCACATCGAGCACGCGCGAGCCCGGGCCGATCCGGGCCCTCTCCCAGATCGCGGCGGCCTGGGCCGACCACAGGCGGTGTTGGATCCCCAGCCGCACCGATTCGGTGTCGTCGGTCCCGAGCAGGTAATCCTCAGTATTCGGCATGGCGGGATGGTAAGGGGGGCCGCTTCCGGCGAGCGTCCTTCTCAGGCGCCGTTGAGCCAGAGGATCCCCATCGCCACGAGCCCGGTCGCGATGAGGCACGCGGCGGCCAGGTGGGTCAGCCAGCCTGGCGCGACCGGCGACCGCTCGGGCCGCGGGACAGACCCGAGCCGCTCCGCCAGCGACGCTGTCAGGGCCGGATAACCCGGTCGGGTCTCTCCCCGGCGGGCGGCGTCCTGCACAAGGGCGATCACCAGCGCCGCGTCGAAGTCCCTCATTCCCAAGAGCTTGGCGGTTCTCAGCAGTCGCTCGCGCCGCTCGGGGCGAAGGACGGCCGCATGGCCACCCTCGAGCTGCGAGGCCACGCGGGCCGCAAGGACCCACCTCGGGTCATTCGGGGCGACCCCGGACGCCGGAGCAGGACGGGCAACCGGCTGGGACCGATAGCCCACGCAGGCGGAGACGGGTCTTCGCGTGTTGTGCGCACGCGGCGTCGGTCGCGTCGGCGCATCGTCACCGTTGACCAATCGCAACATCGCGGGTCCTGGGGCCGCGTTCCGGTCCATGCGGAGATACGATGCAGCACCCGTGCCAGAGGACGAACCGATCGACACCCGCCTTCACAAACCCATTACACTTCAGCCCCGCCCAAGCGGTGCCGATCCACGATTGGGCCGCCCAGCAAGCCCGAAGCCCGATTCGGACCCCGACCGGTGACCCAATGACCACAGGCCCAGATCCGACCCATGCCGAACCTTCGATGACCAGCACCGGTCGGGTGCTGCGAGTCGGGGTCCATCGGGACGAGGTGGTCTGGAAGCTCGAGGTCATGTCCCGTCGCGGTCGGCTGCCGGGGTTCCGCCGGACACTCGACGGGTGTGCGGTCGCGGCCCATGGCAACCCGTTCGACAAGGTTCTCTACCTGCGGGCCGCCGACCACGCCGGCAAGGGCTCGGCCTTCACCACCGAGCTCAAGCTCGAACGGAAGATGCCCACGATCGCGGCCGTCCTGTTCATCGCCACCATCTGGCCCGGCGTCATCCTCACCGATTCGTTCCTTCGCATCAACGTCGGGTTCTACGACCGGTGGACCACCGGTGGGCTCCAGACCTGGTGGTGGTACATCCCGCTCACGATCATCGGCGTGGTCTGGGCGTGGTTCGGCGCGATCGCCAAGAGCAACCGCACCGCCCAGCAGTCGGCCGACGAGACCCTCGAGAAGATCGCCGCGGAGGTGGGCGGGACCATCGAGTCGGCTTGACCCGGGATTCTCACTTCGGGCCCAGACGCACACGGACGCGCGTGCCGACGGCCGGCGCGGTGCGGGGGTCGGCGATCCACTCCGGTACATCGATCGCCGACTCGGGGCTGATCACGCGATCGAAGCCGATTGTCTCGCCGCCGAAGGTGGTCAGGCCGATGACGGTGCCCGCGCCGTCCGCGTCGTAGACGCGCTCGCCCTGGAAGTCGACAAGGCGCGACCCCGCGAACACCCAACCGCCTTCGAGATGGAGCGACCGCGTGCCCGCGTCGGTGATCCACGCGAGGGGGGACTCGCCCCGCTCGGCGCCGCTGCGCTCGATCACGAATTCGATCGTCACCGTGTCGCCGGTCGCGGGGGTGCGGACGATGCGATCGTCGACCACGCGGATCGCCCCGGGCTTTCCCGGCTCGAACCCGAGCGCGAGCAGCCCGGCGTGTATCAGCGAGGGAGGGACCTTCGTCACGATGAGCGACTCGTACTCCCGCGTGTCGGGCGAGCACGCGATCAGTTCAAGGTAGGCGTCCGGTGTGGCCGGGTTGTGGCAATCGAGCGCCACCTCGCCGTCGAATTCGAGCAGGCGGCGCTCGCGATCGACGCGGAGGCCCGGCGAGAGTTCAACCCAGCGGGGCGTGGGCAATCCGCCTTCGCGTGGGGTGGTCCGCGGGTGCCTCTCGGTTGCCGCACACCCAGCGAGTGCGACCAGCGCAACGCTCGCGAGGAGGCGCGAAATACGAGTGCGGCAGACTGAGTCGGCCCCGGCCGCCGTGACTGGAGATAACAAGAGCCCCGAGCGTGAGCGACGGGCCGAGCTCGCCAGTGCTTGGTGACCGCTCTGGCTGTCGGCCCATCGCTCACGCTCAGGGCTCTCTGATTGTGTCGTCGTTGCGAGCGTCTGTACTGCGGGATCACCTTGCATCCGGTGTTCCAAGGTGCTCTTCGATCAGGCGGGCGAAGACCTCGCCCCGATGCTCGAAGTTCTCGAACTGGTCCCACGAGGCGCATCCCGGGCTGAGCAGGATCGCCTCGCCCGCCTTGGCGCGCGACGCCACGATCCGGACCGCCTCCTGCAGAGTCCCGCACGTCTCCGCGGGTCGGCCGACCTGCCTGGCGCACTCGGTGATCGCCGGCCCGGTCTGGCCGATCGTGTACAGGCCCGCGACCTCGAGCGAAGCGATCGAGAACAGATCGATCTTCTTGTCGGCCCCGCCCGCGATGAGGTGGACGTCCTTCGCCTTCTCCCGTACCGCGGCCACCGCGATCGCGGCCGAGCCCGGCGTGGTCGATTTCGAGTCGTTGAAGCACAGTACGCCCCGGCGCGCCCCGAGCGACTGGAGGCGGTGGGCGAGCCCCGGAAATCGCGCGATCGCCTCGCCCGCGCGGGCGGGGTCATGCCCCATCGCGGCGACCGCGGCGATCGCAGCCGCCGCGTTCTCCCGGTTGTGCGCCCCGGGGAGCGACATCGGGCGGACGTGCCCGGAGGCGGGCGTGTGCCGGTGTACACCTTCGCGTGATTCCCAATCGCTTACGCCGGGCCCCAGCACGGCGTGGTCGCCGCCGCGCTGCCCGGCGAGGATCATCCGCTTGGACGATTCGTAGTGCTCGAGCGAACCGTGCCAGTCGATGTGGTTGGGCTCGAACCCGGTGACGACGGCGACCCGTGGGGCCCATCCGGGAACGGTCTCGCCCAGCCACCAGAGCATGGCGCTGGAGAGCTCGAGGACGACCGTGGAGTCGCCGTCGATCCGGTCGAGGCTGGAGAGCAGCGAGCCCCCGATATTCCCGCCCAGGAAGCAGGGAACGCCCTGCTCGGCGAGGGCGTGGTGGATCATCGCCGATGTGGTGCTCTTTCCCATCGTGCCCGTGATGCCGATGACCCGGCCCGTGCGCTCGCGGAGGCGGCGGACGAGCATGCCGATCTCGGTGGTGCTGCGAACGCCCCGCGCACGGGCGGTGGCGACGTAGGGGTGAGCCCAGGGGCGGGGCACCGCGGGGTTGACGATCAGCAGATCGCACTCGTCGAGGACCCGCTCAGGGTGGCTCCCCAGACGGAGATGGACACGGCCCGCCTGCACCAGGTCGGCGATGGCCTCGAGCCCCGGGCCCAGCTTCTCCGCCGGGGCGATATCGGTGACCGTGACGTCGGCGCCGGCTTCCGCGGCGAAGCGGGCCACGCCGGCCCCCCCGCCCAGCCGACCGAGACCCATCACCAGCACGCGTTGTCCTCGAAGGCGATCGGGCATGGACTCCCTTCCGGCGACACTGTACTCCAAACGGGCGGTCGACCCGCGGGACGGCGGTCCCGATCCGATATGAGCCGCGCCCGTCTGGACGCGGCCTTCCGATCCTGCCGGTCGAAACCGGTGGTTTGCGGTCGTGGCTCGTCAAGGCCGAAATCCGATTCAGAGCAGGCTGACCGGGTCGATGTCCACGGCGGTGCGGCTGTCCGCCTTGAGCAGTCCGGCCTGGCGGAGCCCCCCGAGCAGGGTGGTCAGGACAGGGGCGTTGGGGGCTGTGACCAGCACCTCGAAGCGGAAGTGATCGGCGACACGCGAGAGCACGCACGGCATGGGGCCTTCGATGCGGACACCGCGGGGCGAGGCGTCGCGGAGGCGGCCCGCAATGTCGTTGGCGTCGCGCTCGGCTGTGGCGGCCTTCCGGTCGCGGCAGACGACGCGGGCCATGCGCGCAGCGGGGGGGTAGCCGCATCGGCGGCGCTCGCGGAGTTCGGCCGACGCGAAGGCGGGGTAGTCGTGGGCGGCGGCGAGGGTGATCGCCGGTTCATCGGGGTGCAGGGTCTGGACGATGACCAGGCCCGCGTTCATGCCTCGCCCGGCGCGCCCCGCAACCTGCGAGACGAGCTGGAACGTCCGCTCGGCGGCGCGGAAGTCGGGCTGGACGAGCGAGGTGTCGGCGTTGACGACACCCACGAGACGGACATTCGGGAAGTCGAGCCCCTTGGCGACCATCTGCGTGCCCAGCAGCAGATTCAGCTCGCCCCGGCTGAAGCGGTCGAGCACGTCGAAGTAGTCGGCGGCGCGCCGGACGCTGTCGGAATCGAGACGGGCGAAGTCGCGGCCCGGCTCGAGGTTGAAGCGGTCGGCCAGCTCGCGCTCGACGCGCTGGATGCCCAAGCCCACGAGGATGAGCTTGGTGCCGCACTCGGGGCAGGCGGCGGGGATGATCGACTCGGCGAGGCAGTGGTGGCATCGCAGGTAGCCCCGCGGCGCGTGCTGTCCCGGGCGGAGTCCCGCGCGATGGACAACCATGCGGGCGTCGCAGGCGTCGCAGCCCATCGACCAGTCGCACCGGGCCGAGGCGCACGCGACATACGAGGCGAAGCCGCGGCGGTTGAGCAGGAGGATGACCTGGCCGCCCGCGTCGAAGGTGTCGCCCATTGCCTCGGCGAGGATGGGACCGATGCCGATCCATCCGTTGGCGACCGTGTGAACCTGGGTGCGGTCGGCGCCCTCGCGGGGGCCGACGATGCGGACGTCGGGCATCCGGCCCGCGACGCGCTCAGGCAGCTCCCAGAGGTGGTAGCGGGGGCGGGCCCCGGGCCGGGGCGGCATCGCGTTGGACCAGCTTTCGAGCGAGGGCGTGGCCGACCCCAGCACGGCGTGGGCGCCGACGAGCTGAGCCCGCTTGACCGCGACATCGCGGGCGTTGTAGCGGGGGAGCTGGTCCTGCTTGTAGGAGGAGTCGTGCTCCTCGTCGACGATGATCAGGCCCGGGTTGGCGATGGGGGCGAAGACAGCTGAGCGGGCGCCGACCGCGACACGGGATTCGCCCGAGGCGAGGCGGCTCCAGGCCTTGTTGCGGGCGGAGGCGCTGAGACCCGAGTGGAGGACCTCGACGCCGGTCGCGTCGGGGCCTGTGGCGAGGCGGGCGACAAAGCGGCCCGCGGTCTGGGGCGTCAGGGCGATCTCGGGGACGAGGACGATCGCGCCGCGGCCGGCGGCGAGTGTGCGCTCGATGAGGCGGATGTAGACCTCGGTCTTGCCCGAGCCCGTGACGCCCCGGATGAGATGGACGGCGAAGGGCTGCTCGCGTGCGAACGCGGCGATGCCCTCGATCGCCCGCGTCTGGGCTTCGGTCAGCGCCGGGGGCGGGGCGGGCTGGTCGAGCAGCAGCGAGGTGGGCGATTCACCGAACACGCGGACGTCTTCCACCTCGATGCGTTCGAGCAGGCCTTCCCTGACGAGGCGGTTGATCGGGCCGGCGTTGGAGACGCCCACGCGGTGGACCAGGTGGGCGGGGTCGATCGGGAAGCTCGCGGCGTCCATCTCGCAGATCGCGGTCCACGCCTTCGCCGCGGCGGGGGGAAGGCGCCCGGGCTCTGGGGCGCCGTCGACGCGACGGAGCATCTCGCGGGTGCGTTTGCCGACGGCCTGCTTAACCGCGGCGGGGACCATCGCGGCGATGACCATGCCCAGCGGCGTGACGTAGTAGTCGCTCATCCAGCGCGCGAGGCCGATCATCGAGGGCTGGAGCACCGAGCCCGTGCGCCGGAGCACGGCCTTGACCTTGCGGGGGTCGAAGTCGCCCAGCAGCTCGGGCCCGCCGGTCTCGATCACCAGGCCTCCTGTGGGCGTGTTGCCCCGGCCCAGCGGGACTTCGACGCGGTCGCCCGCGTCGAGCGGGGTGTCACCCTCGCGGTACGTCAGCCCCTCGGCATCAAGCCCCCGCTCGACGGCGACGCGAACGAAGCGGCCGGTGTGGGCCACAGGCTGTTCGACCTTGTTCTCGTCGCGATGGAAGGGCAGTTGCTCCACTCGGTGGGTAGACTAGCCCGTGCCCAGCACCACACACGCCCCGACGACCACGACTGCTCGCACGACGACCACGACCGGCCGGCTGGCCCTGGCCGACGGGCTCGTCTTCCGGGGCCGGGCGTTCGGACCAACGGGGCGGGGGCTGTGCACGCAGGCCGAGGTCGTGTTCAACACCGCGCTGAGCGGCTACCAGGAATCGCTGACCGATCCTTCCTATTCGGGCCAGATCCTGGTGCAGACGACGCCGCTGATCGGGAACACCGGGGTCAACCGCGAGGACGCCGAGTCGGGGCGGGTGCACGTCGCGGGGTTCGTGGTCCACGAGCTGACGAGACGGCACTCAAACTTCCGGGCAACCGCGTCACTTCCACAGTTCCTCGCCGATGCGGGGGTGCTGGGGCTCCAGGGGATCGACACGCGGGCCCTGACCCGGCACATCCGCGTGCGCGGGGCGATCCCCGGCGTGCTGACCGACGACGAGTCCAGATCTGACGCGGAATTGGTCGAGCTCGCCCGGTCGGCTCCCTCCATGGCCGGGGCCAACCTCGTGCCGGGAGTCGGGTGCACGGCGAAGCGGGGCTGGGACGAGGCTTTCGGCGATTGGCGCTGGGCCAGCTCGGGCAAGCGGCTGGGCGGGGCCGCGGACGATCGGCCCGGCGTGGCGGTGCTCGACTGCGGGGCCAAGAGCAACATTCTGAGGCACCTGACCGACCGTGGGTGCCGGCTGGTGATCCTGCCGTACGATGAGCCGGCGGCCGCCCTGGAGGCGCTGCTCGCGAGCGGTGAGGCGAGGGCGCTGTTCATCTCGAACGGGCCGGGCGACCCCGAGGCGGTGACGGCGACAATCGCGACGCTGCGGTCGATGCTGGCCGACGATCGGGGCGTGCCGATGTTCGGCATCTGCCTCGGGCACCAGCTGCTGGCCAACGCGATCGGAGCCAAGACCTATAAGCTGCCGTTCGGGCACCGGGGAACGAACCAGCCCGTGCTGGATGTGCGGACGGGCGTGGTCTCGATCACGAGCCAGAACCACGGCTTCGCGGTCGAGCGGGAATCGCTCGAGCGTGCGGGCGGGAAGGTGACGCACGTGCACCTCAACGACGGAACGGTGGCCGGGTTTGAGCTGCCCGGCCGGCCCGTGTTCTCGGTCCAATACCATCCGGAGGCCTCACCCGGCCCGCACGACGCGGGCCCGCTTTTCGATCGGTTCGTTGATCTGATTGAGTTGGCGGGGTGAACGACCCGACCCCTCGTGCGAATCGGCGCCGGGAGGCGTCGGGCGAGGGGTGCGATGTCGATGCATGAGGCGGGCCAAGACGGAGTGAAAAATGCGCAATGTCGGCCTTGCATTGGCGTGCAGAAACGGTATATTCCAAATACGCCGGATCCTGGATGGGTTGTCCTGAAGGCCGGCGCGTTGTTGGAGAGGGGTTTGTTCGCATCGCCGAATCTCATCGACGCCTCTTCTCGTGGGGTGTCAGCGGCGAGGCAGTTCCGGGTTTTCCTGGGGGTTGCCCGGAAAGAGGGAGCGTTCTCGGCGACGCGTGGTTTGTTCTGATCGTGCGATCCGGGCGGGCCTGGATCGAGTGATTCTGTTGTTGACTGCCAGCACACACGTCGTGCATTGGAGTCTGATTCCAACGTAGAGCAGAGGAGTTTCAACATGAAGATCAAGAGTGGTCTCATCGTCGCTCTCGCGGCCGGCAGCATTGCCGGTATCGCCCAGGCCGGACAGGAGACGGATGCGCTGAACCGGATCGCCAAGGCGCCGCTTGGTGCGAAGGCCGTCCACGGCTACGTGTACTGCAACGGTCTGACCGGCGAGCGCGTCGTGTCCTACCAGAGCTCGGGCAAGGTGCAGGTCCGCGGTGCGGGCTGGGCCTGGGACAGCAGCTACGTCGATCCTTGCTTCCCGGCTTCGGTCGGCGGCGAGGACGCCCAGATCATCTGGGTCGACGGCATCCAGGGTGATAACTTCGGCGACGGCGCGTCGCCCGACGACATCGGCGCCTGGTTCGACTGGATCGAGACCCCGGGCGACGCCATCGTCACCCTGATCTCGTTCGCCAACTTCTCCGGCGTGCTCGACCCGGAAGAGGACGGCGTGGACGGCAACGACGTCATCCTGGTCTTCACCGAGAACGACCGCGCCCCGCAGCGCTCGGGCGCTGTCGCCTCGACCGCGATCTCGTTCACGGGCCTCAACGGCGCCAACGACGAGAACAGCGACGGCATCATCGACTTCACCGAGGCCAACCTGTGGATCTATGTCTACGACCTGGCCGCCCAGGCCACCCCGTTTGACATCGAGATCGGCGACACCAACGGCCAGTACGACGGCAGCTATCCGAACGACGGCCTCTACAGCGGCGTGCCCGGCGTCGACATCGACGGCGACGGCTGGGTCGACTCCGGCTTCGTCATGGCCTGGCGCCAGCCCAACGTCGCCGAGGGTGACCAGCTCATCGACCGGTTCCCCGAGCTCGCCGGCCTCGGCCTCGAGAACCCCGACGGTCTGGACATCAACACCTTCGCCAACCTCGCCTCCTACGACGGCTACGCCATCGTCAACCCGTCGGCCAACGCCGGCGTCGAGGGCGAGCCCAACTGCTACGACGCCAACGCCGACGAGTGGCCCCAGGTCGCCGGCTGCGATGACGGCGTGCCCTTCCCGCATGGTGCGTACGACGCCTTCGGATGGCTCGACGCCCTGGGCAGCGAGTTCGGTGTCTACTGGTACGGCGGCTTCGCGTGCAACATCGCCACCCCGCCGCCCTACGACAACCCGTGGGCCAACCTCATGCTGTCGCTCAACGTCGACCTCATCGGTGGCAACAGCTGCCCCTGCGACATGGACGGCAACGGCATCCTCGACCTGGCCGACATCTCCGGGCCCAACGGCTTCATCGTCAACTTCCTGGCCGGCAACCTCGCCGCCGACATGAACGGCGACGGCATCCTCGACCTCTCCGACATCTCCGGGCCCAACGGCTTCATCGTCTGCTTCCTGTCCGGCTGCCCGTAATCTCGCTCCGGCGATACAAATCGGCTGAGCCGCTCGCGGCTCGCATAGCCTGAATCTCGACGACGCCCGCCCCCGTGCGGGCGTCGTTCTTTTTGGAGCAGAGCGCGAGCCGCGAAATCAGGATCTCGCGGCTTCTTTGAACCGAGACAGGACCGAGCCGGACGACGAGGGATGTGCCACGAGTCGCCCGCGTCACCTAGCATTCCCGCTTATGCCCGCCACCGCGATCATCCCGGCGCGTCTTGGTTCGACACGCTTCCCGCGCAAGGCCCTGGCCGACGAAACAGGCAGGCCCATGGTCGTGCACGTGTGCGAGCGGGCGGCGCTCGCCGAGAGTGTTGAGCGCGTGGTCGTCGCGACGGATGCTGAAGAGATCGCCGGCGCCGTGCGCTCGCACGGCTTCGAGGCGGTGCTGACGGGCGAGCACGACAACGGCACGAGCCGGGTGGGTGAGGCGGCGGAGCGGCTCGGGCTGAGCCGGCTCGCGCTGGTGGTCAACGTGCAGGGCGATGAGCCCGAGATCGCGCCCGACGTGATCGACGCGGCGGTGGGGGTGGTGCGGTCGTGGAGCGGGCCGGGCGAGTCGGTGATCGGGACGGTGGCCGCCCCGTTCGGGGCGGACGAGGACGCGTCGGATCCGAACATCGTGAAGGTGGTGACGACGCACGCGAGCGCGGGCGTCGGGGGGCGGCGGGCGCTGTACTTCAGCCGATCGCTGATCCCGCACCGGCGTGCGGACGGCGCGGGGTCGGCCCCGCTGAAGCACGTGGGGCTGTACTGCTACACGGTGGGGTCGCTGGAGCGGTTCAGGGGGCTGGCGCCCACGCCGCTGTCGCGGTGTGAGCAGCTCGAGCAGCTGCGTTGGCTGGAGCACGGGCTGCCGATCGCGGTGGCGGTGCGGAAAGCGGCGCACCACGGGATCGATACGCCGGGTCAGTACGGGGAATTCGTCAAAAGGTGGCGTGGGTCATAGAAAGCGCTCCCACACGGGGCGCGCGATTTGGTACGATCGGACATGCCCCACTCGCCCGCCAGCCCCCCCGAAGCCCTCTCTTCTGAAGCCGATACCAAGCCGTGGAACGCGCCGTCGCCGCGCGCGCAGGCGATGATGCCCGATGATCTGCCGGACGGGGACGACGTAGGCGCGGGTCGGCTGGGCGGCTCGGGGCTGCTGAGCCGGGCGGGGCGGAGCCGGTCGACGATGACGGAGTTTTACAGCCCGATCCCGGACGGGTATCGGCCGGGCTACCACAAGTACGTGTTCGTGGTCGGCACCGTGATGAGCGGGCTGGGCAAAGGCATCTTCGCCAGTTCGCTCGCGAAGATGCTCAAGGACAAGGGGCTGACGGTCGCGCCGATCAAGATGGAGGGGTATCTCAACCTCGACTCGGGGACGCTCAACCCCTACCGGCACGGCGAGGTGTTCGTGCTCGAGGACGGCACCGAGTGCGACATGGACCTGGGCACGTACGAGCGGATGCTCGACATGAACCTGACGCGTCGCAACTTCGTGACGAGCGGGCAGATCTACCACGAGATCCTCGACCGCGAGCGGCAGGGCGTCTATCTCGGGCGCGACGTGCAGATGATCCCGCACGTGACGGGCGAGGTGAAGCGCAAGCTGCGCGAGCTGGCGCTGCGGGGCGACGGGACGAGCCCGGCCGACGTGGTGTTCGTCGAGGTCGGCGGGACGGTGGGGGACTACGAGAACGGGTTCTACATCGAGGCGCTGCGAGAGCTGGCGTTCGAGGAGGGGCCCGAGTCGTGCTGCTTCGTGGCGCTGACGTACGTGATCGAGCCCCGGACGCTGGGCGAGCAGAAGAGCAAGGCGGCGCAGCTGGGAATCAAGCGGCTGATGGAGGCGGGGGTGCAGCCCCAGCTCATCGCGTGCCGGGCGGGGCGGCGGGTGGACCGCAACGTGCTCGAGAAGATCGCGATGTTCTCCAACGTGCCGATGAAGCGCGTCTTCAGCATGCACGACCGGGAGAGCATCTACACCATCCCGGACGAGATGCGCGTCGAGGGGCTCGACCGCGAGATCCTGAGCATCCTGGGCCTGCACGACCGCGTCGACGCGGTGCACGAGGACAAGTCTCGCGAGGGGTGGCACACGTTCGTCGATCGGCTGACCGCGCCGCGGACGCGGGAGATCACCATCGGCATCACGGGCAAGTACGCAGAACTGCGCGACGCGTACGCGTCGATCGACAAATCGCTCGAGCACTGCTCGGCCCATCTGGGCGTGAAGATCAACCAGGCATGGATCGACACGACCGACATGACCGGCGACAACGTGGCCGACCGGCTCGCGGGGCTCGACGGCGTGATCGTGCCGGGCGGGTTCGGCTCGCGCGGCGTCGAGGGCAAGATCGCCTGTGTGCGCTACTGCCGCGAGAACCGGGTGCCCTATCTCGGGATATGTCTCGGCTTCCAGGTCGCGGTGATCGAATTCGCCCGGAACGTGCTGGGGCTCAAGGACGCGACGAGCACCGAGTTCGAGCCCGAGAGCACCTCGGCCGTGATTAGCGAGCTGCCCGAGCAGAAGAAGATCGAGGGGCTGGGCGGCACCATGCGGCTGGGCGCCCAGGACGTGCGGGTTGAGCCCGGCACGCTGGCGTCGTTCCTCTTCGGCGGGAAGCCGTCGATCCACCAGCGCTTCCGGCATCGCTACGAGGTCGAGCCCTCGTGGATCGAGCGGCTGGAGGCGGGCGGGATGATCTTCTCGGGGCGTCACCCCTCGGTGCCGATCATGCAGGTGCTCGAGCTGCCGCAGGAGCCGGACGAGGACCGCCCGGAGATGCACCACCCGTATTTCGTCGGGGCGCAGTTCCACCCGGAGCTGACGAGCCGCCCGCTCGATCCGCAGCCTCTGTTCATGGGGCTGGTGGCGTCGTCGATGCGGGAGAAGTACGAAGGCGGGGACGGCTGGGACACGATGCGGCGGGACCGGGCACTGGCGCGTTGGCTGCGGGATTCGCGGGAGGGGCAGAAGGTGTGATCCGACCGCGGGGCGGGCGGCGATCCCGGGATTGGCGTTCCCAGGTCCGAGCATGACAGCGTGTTTGTATTGTGGCCGGGTTGGATAAGAAATTCACCGGATTCACTTGTCGTTTTCGGAGTTATTCGCTTGACGTACCGGAACCGGGTGTGGCATACTCTGGGGTATCGGCTCGGCTGCGCGTTCTGCGGGCCGGGTCGTGTGGCGCGGCCCTAACCGGTATGGCCGCACCTGAATCAGACAGCTACTCGTGGTTCGAGTCAGATAAGGAGAGAGAAATGAGCAGATTGCAGACGCTTGGGCTGGCCTGCGGTGTGGCCATCGGGATGTGCGGCTCGGCGCAGGCCGGGTACACGCTTCTCGACAACTTCAACGGCTACGCCACCGGTCAGACGACGGTCGTGACGGGAAACACCTGGCACGCCGAGTTCAGCAACCCCGACGGCACCAACCACACGGGCAACTCGAACATTATCGACGGCGGCAACGGCGGCAACGCACTCCAGGCCAAGGGCGGCGCCGCCTGGCGCGGGGCCGAGCGCGACCTGACCGGCACCGACGCGGCCGTGCTCGTGAACGAGACCCAGACCTTCTTCTGGCAGGTCAAGGTCGACTACTACGGCGACACGGGAATCGGCGACTGGGTGTACGACTTCATGATGGGCCTTTCGCCGAGTGTCGACAACATCGACACCAACAACGCGTGGCAGGACTTCAGCGTCATGCCGTACATCAACAACGCGCCAAACTCGCCCTACATCAACGCGAACGGTCCCGGGACGTTCTGGGCCCCGATGCAGCGCAACGTGTGGACAAACGTGTGGGTCGTCATCAACAACGACGAGTTTGATCCGACCTTCGATCTTTACTACTCGACCGGTGCCGATGCGCCCGTCCTGGTGATCCAGGACGCCGACTGGCGGAATTTCGCCGCCGGCATGGACCTCAATGCCATCGGCTTCATGGCCGCGGGTTGGGAGTTCAGCGAGTATCTGATCGACAACATCTACTACGCCGACGGCGTCGACCTGAGCTATCCGGTCCCGTCGCCCGGCACGCTGGCCCTCATCGGCCTGAGCGGCCTGGTGGCGCGCCGCCGCCGCTGAGCGACCTGGCATCCTGATGCACACGAAGGCCCCGTCCTCTGGACGGGGTCTTTTTGTGTGGCGTGCCCC
The DNA here is from genome assembly GCA_023898685.1 of Phycisphaeraceae bacterium. Taxonomy (GTDB): domain Bacteria; phylum Planctomycetota; class Phycisphaerae; order Phycisphaerales; family UBA1924; genus UBA1926. The sequence continues at coordinate 16,935 of CP060234.1, read as the reverse complement.
CGTCATCGTCGGTCGATGGTGCGGCCGGGGCACCCCCGCCCGGTCTCGGGGCTGTTGAAGGACAGCGAGCCGCTCCGAGCAACGGCATGGGCCGGTTGGACCGACGGGTGGGCGCCGGGGTAGGCTGTCAGTCCCGGTCCGGGCCGGCCGGGGTTCCTCTGGAGTTGTCGATGAAACATGCCTGGACGTTCGCCGCGGTGTTGTCGTGTCTTGGGTTGTCCGTCGCAATCGCCGCCGACGAGCCCGACTGGCTGGGATCGCTCTCCTGGCGGTGCATCGGGCCCGCTCGGGGCGGGCGGGTGCAGACCGTCACGGGCGTCGTGGGCGATCGGGAGACCTACTACATGGGCGCCTGCGGCGGCGGCGTTTGGAAGACCGAGGACGGCGGCGAGCACTGGCACAACGTCTCGGATGGCTCGTTCGAGACCGGCAGCGTCGGGGCGATCGCGGTGGCGCCGTCCGACCCGAACGTGGTCTACGTCGGGATGGGCGAGACCGATGTGCGGGGCAACTTCTCGCATGGTGATGGCGTGTACCGCTCGCGCAACGCCGGGAAGACGTGGGAGCACGTCGGGCTCGAGGACACGCGGCAGATCGGGCACATCATCGTCGACCCGGGCAACCCCGACCGCGTGTTCGTCGCGGCGTTGGGGCACGTGTTCGGGCCCAACGCCGAGCGCGGCGTGTTCCGCTCGACCGACGGCGGTGAGACTTGGGACAAGATCCTGTACGTGAACGACCGGACCGGGGCGGTGCACCTGGCGATGGATCCGAACAACCCGCGCGTGATCTTTGCGAGCTTCTGGCGCGTGGGCCGGACGCCCTGGGGGCTGGACAGCGGGGGCGAGGGCAGCGGGCTGTGGCGGTCGACAGACGGGGGCGACAACTGGCAGGAGTTGACGCACGGGGGCGCGGGGGGCTTGCCCGGCGGCACACTCGGGAAGATCGGGGTGTCGGTGTCGGCGGCGCGCCGTGATCTGGTGTACGCGATCATCGAGGCGGACGAGGGGGGTGTATTCCGCTCGCGCGACGGGGGCGATTCGTGGGAGAAGGTGAACAGCGACCGGAGCCTGCGGCAGCGGGCCTGGTATTACACGCACATCTACGCCGACCCGGTGGAAGCGGACACGGTCTACGTGCTGAATGTGGGGTTCGAGCAATCGACCGACGGGGGACGCTCGTTCCACGGCGTGGGCCAGCCCCACTCGGACAACCACGACCTGTGGATCGACCCGCTGGACAACACGCGGATGATCAACTCGAACGACGGCGGGGCGAACGTCACCTACGACGGCGGGCGGAGCTGGTCAACGCAGGGCAACCAGCCCACGGCCCAGTTCTACCACGTGACCGTGGACAACGGGTTCCCGTACCGCGTGCTCGGCGCGCAGCAGGACAACTCGACGGTGTCGATCTCGAGCCGGGCGTGGGAGTTCGGCGACTGGGAGCGTGACCTCTACGACGTGGGCGGGTGCGAGAGCGGGTATATCGCGGTGCACCCTTCCAACAACAATCTGATCTACGCGGGGTGCTACGGCGGGTATCTCTCGCTGTACGACCACGAGCTGGAGCGTCGGCGGGATGTCTCGGTGTGGCCCGAGAACCCGATGGGCTCGGGGGCCGACGTGCTCAAGCACCGCTTCCAGTGGACGTTCCCGATCATCACGAGCTTCCACGACGCGGAGACGGTGTACGTGGGGGGCGAGTGCGTGTTCCGGTCGCGCAACCGGGGCCAGTCATGGGAGGCGATCTCGGGCGACCTGACCACGAACGACAAGACCAAGCAGCGTTCGAGCGGCGGGCCGATCACGAAGGACAATACGTCGGTGGAGTACTACTGCACGGTGTTCACGATCGCGGAGGGGCTCGAAAAGGGCGAGCTCTGGGCGGGCTCGGACGACGGGTTGATCCACGTCACTTCTGATGGCGGGGGCGACGACGGGCAGACGTGGGAGGACGTCACGCCCGAGGGCATGGGCGACTGGCCCTGCATCAGCCTGATCGAGGCGGGGCGGCACGACGCGGACACGGCCTACGCCGCGGTGAACCGCTACAAGATGGACGACTTCAATCCCTACATCTATCGCACGCGTGACCGGGGGAAGACGTGGGATCTGATTGTCGAAGGCATCCCGGAGGGGGCTTTCGTGCGGGCGGTGCGTGAGGACCCGTGGATGCCCGGCGTGCTGTACGCCGGGACGGAGACGGGGGTGTACTACTCGCTCGACGCGGGCGATTCGTGGCAGTCACTCCAGCGCAACCTGCCTCGCGTGCCGGTGACCGATCTGGCCTTCCACGGCGACGACCTGGTGATCAGCACGCAGGGGCGGTCGTTCTGGATCCTCGACGATCTGGCCGTGATCCGTGAAGTGGGCGGGCTGGCCGGGGCGGACGCGGAACATCGGCTCAAGGCGGACAAGCCCCATCTGTTCAAGCCCGAGACGTGCTACCGCGAGCACTGGGATTCGGCGCGGGTGCATTTCTATCTGCCCGAAGGGCTGGACAAGCCGACGACGCTGCGGTTCCTCGGCCCGGACGGCGACGAGGTGCGCACCTTCTCGGTGGAGATGGAGGGGATCAAGAACGAGAAGAAGAAGGGTCGCGGCAAGATCGAGGCACACCCCGGGATGAACCTGTTCGAGTGGAACTACCGCGAGCCGGACCCGGCGCGGATCCCCGGCGCGGTGACGTGGGCGGGCAGGCCGCACGGGCCGCGGGTGCCGCCCGGGGCGTACCGGGTGGAGCTGACCGTGGGGGACGACGTGCTGTCGGCGCCGCTGGTCATCAACGGCGATCCCCGGGTCGAAACCGGCGAATCGGACTACCGCGCGCAGCACGAGCTGCTGGTCGAGATCAACGACGCGCTCGACGCGGCCGACACGGCGGTGAACAACATCCGCAAGGTACGCTCACAGATCGAAACGGCGATGGAACGGGCGAAGACCGCGGACCTGGACGGCGACCTCAAGGATCAGGCGAAGTCGATCAAGGACGCGATCAAGGAGATCGAGGAGACGATCGTGCAGACGAAGAGCAAGTCGGGGCAGGATCCGCTGAACTACCCGATCAGGCTCAACGACAAGATCGGGGGCCTCGCCCACGTCGTCGACGGCGACCACCCGCCAACCGCCCAGTCGCGCGAAGTGTTCGAGTATCTCAAGGCCCAGCTCGACGAGCAGCTTGGCAGGCTCGACAAGGTGATGACCGAGGACGTCAGGGCGTTCAACGACAAGGTACTCGAGCTGCGGGTGCCGGCGATCGTGCTGGAGAAGGCAGAGCAGCAGGACGAGGACGAGGCCGGCGACGACGGCGACCTCGACGAGGACGAGGGCCCCTGGCGGGGGGGCGGCGAGGGCGACGGCTGAGCGGCCCGCGGGTCCGATTCGGGGCGTTGGGGGAGCGTGTTCGGATCGGGTGGGGGCCTGTATTGGAATGCCGGCGGATCGGCGCTGGACGCGGTGATCCTGGTGCGCTTGAATTGCCGACATTGGGATGGGACACGCACCGCGGGGCAGGACGCCCCAGGCTGGAGCGAGCAGTTGAACTGGTTCCACAAGATTCGTTTGCGGGTGTTGGCCGTGCTTCTGGCGGGGATCTTCGCCGTGATCGGCGTGGTGACCTGGGCGGCGTGGCCCGTCGTGCCGGTGGTGGGGGTGGCCCTGCTGACGGTCGCGGCCGTGGTCAACCAGATGACCTCGCGGCTTGGGCACCCGGTCTGCTATCAGTGCGGGGCCGACCTCAAGGCCCAGTCGCCCGGCGTGTACGGGGTGGTCTGCCCCGGGTGCGGGGCGGTCAACGAGGCGCTGCCGGACAGCAGACTGGCGTCCTCGGTCAACGACGCCGAGACGCCGGACGGCGTGGCGTAGGGGGACCCTCAGTGAAACAGGTGTGGCGCGGCTGGCTCGTCCAGCCGTGTTGTTCTGTTGTCCTGACCACGGGCGGACAAGCCGCCCGTGCCACACTGGGGAGAAGTACCGGTTCGTCCCCCGATCACAGGGGGGCGGGTAAACCTCTATCATCGCCCCGAGTGTGATGCACCCGGGAGACGAAGAAAACACGCAGGGCGGCGGGGGGGGCGGGGGCCCCCCCGATGTGTCGTCATTCCATGACATGCCGACCGAGGACCCCGCGCCGCGGGCCGCGCCGCTGCCCGCGTACACGGGGCTGTTCTCCGGGCTGCGTGAGGGGACGAAGGTCCCGGGGTACACGATCCAGCAGATGCTGGGCGAGGGGGGGATGGGTGCGGTGTACCTGGCCGAGCAGGCCAGGCCCCGCCGGACGGTCGCCCTGAAGATGATCCGGCCCGATCGGGTGTCGGCGGTGGCGCTCAAGCGGTTCGACTACGAGGCGCAGATGCTCGCGTCGCTGCAGCACCCGGGCATCGCGTCGGTCTACGAGGTCGGGAGCTTCGAGATCGACGGGATGGCGGTGCCCTACTTCGCGATGGAGTACATCGCGGGGGCGCGGTCGCTGACCGAGTATGCGAGGCTGAAGGACCTGGGCATCCGCGAGCGGCTCGCGCTGTTCCTCAAGGTATGCGATGCGGTGCAGCACGGGCACCAGCAGGGCATCATCCACCGCGACCTCAAGCCGGCGAACATCCTCGTCGACGAGGGCGGTGAGCCCCGGATCATCGACTTCGGCGTCGCGCGCAGCGCCGGGCCCGACCGGGCGATGGCGACGATGCGGACCGAGGTGGGGCAGATCGTCGGGACGTTGCAGTACATGTCACCCGAGCAGTGCTCGTCGCAGGCCCCGGCCGACATGCGGTCGGACGTGTACGCGCTGGGGACGGTTCTGTTCGAATTGCTCACTGGGCGGGTGCCGCACGACGTGCGGACGCTGACGCTGCCGGAGGCGGTGAAGGTGATCACGGAGATCCCTTCGCCTTCGCTGTCGGCGGTGCGGGCGGCGCTGGGGGGCGACCTGACGGTGATCGTCGGGAAGGCGCTCGAGAAGGACCGGAGGGACCGCTACCAGTCGGTGTCGGAGTTTGCGGGCGATATCCGGCGCTATCTCGCCGATCAGCCCATCCTCGCGAGGCCCACCGGGCCGATCGGGCTGCTGCGCAAGTGGGTGAAACGCAACCGCCAGCTCGCGGCGGCGATCGGAGCGGCCGCGGCGGTGCTGATCATCACCTCGGCGGTGCTGATCGGGCGGATCGTCGCGGCCGAACAGCGGGCGTCGCAGAACCTCGTGCTGGCGGAGCGGAACCTCGCGGCGTCGCGCGAGAGCGTCGACCTGGTGCGCGACATGCTCAACTTCCGGGGGCCGGACGGGGAGAGCCGGATCCGCGAGGGGATGGTCGACATTGAGGTGCTGCTGGACGACGCCGCGTCGAGCATCACGCAGGCCCCGCCCGAACTCGCCGGAACCGAGGCGGACTTCCGCGAGCTGCTGGGCGTGGGCTACATCTCGCTGCGGTCGGTCGATAAGGCGAAGGCGCAGCTCGAGCGGGCGCTGGCGCTGCGGCGGGCCAACACCGAATCGCCATCGCCGGAGCTGGCCGACGCGATCCACGGGCTGGCGCGGGCCCACTATTTCGCGGGCGAATTCGACCAGGCGCTGCCGCTCTACCAGGAGGCGCTCGAGATGCGGCGGGCGCTGCACCCGGGCGACGACAAGGACACCGCGTTCAGCCTGACCCATGTCGCCGCAACGCTCCAGCGGCTCGGTCGGCTCGACGAGGCGCAGAGGCTGTTCGGGGAGGCGCTGGCGATGCGGCAGCGGCTCTTCGGGGCCGAGCACGAGGACATCGCGGCGAGCCTGAACAACCTGGGCAACCTGCTCTTCGAGAAGGGCGACGCCGAGGGGGCCGAGCGGCGGCTCAGCGAGTCGCTGAAGATGATCGCCGGCCTCAAGGAGCCCACGAGCCTCGAGGTCTCGAACGCCTCGCACAACCTCGCCCGCGTGGTGCTGGCACGCGGACGGGCGGGTGAGGCGGCCGAGTTGTATCGACGGGCGCTGAGCATCCGCGAGGCGCGGCTCAAGCCCGACGACGGGCGCGTATGGTCGTCCCGCTTCGGGCTGGCGCACGCGCTGCTCGGCGGGATAGACCCGGAAGACGAAGGCGGGATCGGCAAGGGGCTGGACGGCGCGCCCTCCGATCGGGCGTCGGCGCTGGAGCGGCTGGGCGGGCGGCTGATGTCGGCACAGCGCTGGAAAGACGCGGCGCTCGTGCTGGGCTGGTCGGTCGAGATCACACGCAACGCGCTCGCGGGCGATCGGCAGGGGCTGGCCTATCGCCTCGCTCTGGGCGCCGAGTGCGCCACGGCGATCGACGATCTCGACAAGGCCGAGACGCTGCTGACCGAAAGCAGCACGCTCCGGCCCGAGGGCGTCGTGGCCGACGAGCACAACCGGGCGGTGGAAGCGCTCGTAAAGCGGCTCACCGACTCGGGGCGGGCGGACGCGGCGCGGCGGTGCGAGGATCTCCGGGCGAGGTAAGAGCCGACACGCCTTGCGAGACTTGCTGGCCGGTGTAGCTCGGTGGGCCCGACTCCCCTGTGGTCCGCGCTCTTTGCAGGAGCAGTGTTAACAACGAATCAGAGCGGGCGGTGATGTCCGGCGGTCTCGCGCCTTCGGCTCAATCGGGCCGGCTGCGACAGGCGGTGGTACACTGCCGCCGGGAGGCTTTCATGCTCTGCGCGTTCGCTCTCGGCGTCACCGCTTCACTCGCGTGCGCCGCCCACGCCGCTGTGCAGGTCAACGAGGTCGTCGGGTCGACCGCGGGGGACGACGCGGAGTTCATCGAACTGCACAACACGGGCTCGAAGGAAGTCGATCTCACGGGTTGGACGATCGACCTGTGGGACTCGGACGCGGGCGCGGTGCTGGGCACGCCCGACGGCGACTCGCCGATCAGGCTCCGGGGCCGGATCGACGCGGGGGGCTACTTCCTGCTGGCGAACAGCGTGTTCTCGAAGTACTACGAGATCGAGCCCGACCAGCGCTTCCGCGACAACGGCATCGAGAACAGCTCGTACACGATCGTGCTCAAGGACAACCTGGGCGTCATTGTCGAGACGATCTTCGTCACCGACGGGGGCGAGGGTGACAAGGCCAATGTGGGCGGGCGCGAGATCACGCCCGACGCGACGATCAGGGCCGAGGGCCGGTTCATCCCGCCCGGCTTCGCCCGCGTGCCGCGTGACGACGGGGAGCGTGAGTACCGCCTGCTGAAGTTCAGCCCGGTTCCCACGCCCGGCGCGACGCCCGGCAAGCCCAACCTGTTCAAGGACGAGCCATTCGACGAAAAGGACGCTGAGTCCCCGCACGAAGCGCCGCCCGATCCGGATTGAACGCGGAGGCGCGGAGTTCGCGGAGGGGGAGAACGGGTTTCAACGCGAAAGTCGCGAAGGGCTCGAAGGGAGCCAGAGGACAGGATTCTGAAGGAGGCCCGAGCAACAGCGATGGCGCTCGGGTCGCGACGATCTTCGCAGAGAGCGCCCTCGCTGGCGTTCGGGCCTCCATTCAGCTCGCCCCTGGGTATCCGCCTCCGCGCTCTCCGCGCCTCCGCGTTCAATCTCCTCATTCGAGCTCTTCGAGCTCTTCGAGCTCTTCGAGCCCTTCGCGTTGAACCTCTTCCGCCTCGTCGTCCTCCGCACTGCGTCTCCGTGCGCCCGCCCACCTATCCTCCTTCCTGACGATCCCCGAAAGGAGCGCGACATGAGTGTGGACCGTGTGCTGGCCTGGCTCGACGAGCACGACCAAGACTCCATCAATCATCTCATCGACTGGCTGAAGATCCCCAGCATCGGCACCGACCCCGCCTACGACGAGCACACGCGCCGTGCCGCCGAGTGGTGCCGCGACCACCTCCGGGGATCGGGCTTCGATGTCGATCTCATCGAGACCGCTCCGCCGGGCGGGCGGGGCCAGCCCATGGTCTTCGGGCATTCCAAGGCCGACCCGGCCTACAAGGGCCCGCGTGTCCTCTTCTACGGGCACTACGACGTTCAGCCGCCCGACCCTCTCGAGCTGTGGAGCAACCCGCCGTTCGAGCCGGTTATCAAGCCCGCGGAGGGCAAGGTGGGCGAGCGCATCGTGGCCCGCGGGGCGGAGGACGACAAGGGCCAGGTCACGATGTTTCTCGAGGCGATGCGGGGGTGGCACGAGGTCAGCGGCAAGCCCGCGGGGGGCGTGCCGTTCACGATCATGATCGAGGGCGAGGAGGAGTCGGGCTCGGTCAACCTCGAACGCTTCGTCGAGACGCACAAGGACGTGCTCTCGAAGAACGACGTCGTGCTGATCTCCGACACCGCGATGCTGGGGCGGGGCAAGCCCGCGATCACCTATGGCGTCCGCGGGCTTGTCTACACCGAGATCACGCTCCACGCCGCCGACCAGGACCTGCACTCAGGCGCCTGGGGCGGCAAGTGCCCCAACCCGCTGAACGAGCTCGCGAAGGTGCTCGCGAAGCTCTGGGACGCCGATCGCCGCGTGACGATCCCGGGCTTCTATGACGACGTGAAGCCGCTGGCCGACGAGGAGCGCGAACTCTGGAAGAAGCTGGGCATCGACGAGGTCGAGGCCCTCGCGGGCATCGGGCTGGGGCCCGACGCCAATCTGGGCGAGAAGGGCTACTCGTTCACCGAGCGTGAATGGGCCCGCCCCACCTGCGACATCAACGGGATGTGGGGCGGTTACACGGGCGAGGGCGCCAAGACGGTCATCCCGTCGCACGCGAAGGCCAAGGTCAGCTTCCGCCTCGTGGGCGACCAGGTTCCACAGAAGATCTTCGATGCGTTCAAGGCATGGCTCAACGCCAACACCCCCGCCGGCTGCCGATGGGGCGACGTGATCGACCACGGCCTGGGCCAGCCCGCGACGCTGCCCGTCGATTCAGAGGAACTCCGCGCCGCGGCCCGGGCCCTCAAGCGTGCCTCGGGCACCGACGCCGCGTTGATCAAGTCGGGCGGATCGATTCCCGTCGCCGGGCTGCTCAAGCAGGACCTGGGGCTCGACACGATCTTCATGGGCTTCGGGCTCGAGGACGACCGCATCCACTCGCCCAACGAGAAGTACGAGCTGTCGAGCTTCCGGCTCGGGGCGCGGTCCCACGCCGTGCTGATCGATGAGCTCTGGAAGCTGGGGGGCTGAGCCCGCTACGCCGCGGCGCGCTCCGGCGATGGCGCAGGTTCATCGTCGACGAATTCGACCTCGCCCAACTCGGGCTCGGCGTCCTCCAGCGGCACCAGCCCGTGCCGGAGCATGACCTGCTTGAGCCGCTTCGCCTGGAGCTCGGCCACGCGGCACTTCAGGTCGTGCACGGCGACCTCGTTGCGCACACGGATCGCGAGCGCCCGGAGCATCTGCGCGACGCCGAAAGCGGTGATGCCGCCCAGCAGAAGCCACGTCATCTCGGAGAATTCGCCCACGCCCCACCGGATCGGCGAAAACCGACCCGGTCTTGATCCGTACAATGAGCGTCCGATACAGACCGAGGCCAGCTCCCCGTGCGTCCCCGACACCGAGCCCATCCAGGAACCGGCCCCGTTCTGTTCGGGTTGCTCGCCGCCCTTCTGCTCATCGGCCCTCGCGGACAGGCCCAGGACGCCCCAGCCGGGGCCGACGCAGGCCCGGCCCCCGTTGTGCTCCGCGATGAGGTCGATCTGCGGGTCGCCAAGGCGGGCCCGGGCGGGCGGACGCGTGCCGGCGACTGGGGCGGCATCCTGGTTGAGTTCCGCGATTCCGCCCTCGAGCCGCGAGAGATTGTTCTCCGCCTCACAGGCTACGACCGCGACGGCGATCCGCCCGAGTACGACCGCGTGGTCGTGGGCGATCCCGAGCGGGCCCGGACCGCGTGGATGTACGCCAAGCTCCCCTACCCGGAGAATGCGGCCCGCGTCACGATCACCGCCCACGAGGCGATCGAGTCTGCCGACGCCCCGGGCGGCCTGGGCTATCGGGCCGGTCGCGTGCTCGGACGGACCTGGGTGGACAGCACCCGGCTGGTGGCGCCCGAGTATGGGCTGCTGGGCGTGGTTGGTTCGCGTGATTTCGGCCTGCGCCGCTATGCCACGGCGTTGACGTCGAGCATCGAGTGCCTGCCTCTGGGCCACGAGCACACCGAGGTGGTCACGGGGCTCACCGACGACGATCTTCCCGACCGCTGGCAGGGCCTGTTGCCCTACGACGTGATCGTCTGGGGAAGAGGGGTCGACCCGACGACCCTGGGCCCCGAGCGAGCACGCGCACTCATCGAGTGGATCAGGCGGGGCGGCCACTTCATCGTCGTGCTCCCGCCGGTGGGGCAGGAGTGGACCGTCTCGGCCCGCAATCCCCTCTCGCAGGTCATGCCCGCGATGCGCGTCGACCGCCGCGAGAACGCCTCGCTCGAGCCGTACCGCGCGCTGCTGACCCTGAGCCGCGACGCCACGCTGCCGCGCGATTCGGTTGTCCACGTGTTCACGCCCGCGCCCGACGCGGGCCCGCTCGAGGCGATGGCGGTCCTCGCCGGCCCCGACGGCGGATGCGTCGTGATGCGCCGGCTCTTCGGTGACGGCATGGTCACGGTCGTGGGGCTCGACCTCGCCGCGGGAGGTCTCGTCGCAAGCGGTACACTCAAGGCCGAGGCGTTCTGGCACCGCGTCCTGGGGCGTCGCCACAGCCTGGAGTCGTACCAGGAGATCCACGATCGAGACCCCGACCAGAAGCTCTCCAGCGCCATCCAGCAGCGTGCGATCACCGACTACGACAGCGACATCGAGAATGTCATCGACCGCACGGGCGACGCGAGCAAGGGCGTTCTGCTCGGGCTCGTGGTCTTCGCGCTCTACTGGCTGTTCGCGGGGCCGGTCGGCTACCTGATCCTTGGCAGGACGGGCCAGCGCTCACATGCCTGGTTGGCTTTCGTGGCCCTGACGGCGCTCTTCACCGCCGCCGCGTGGCTGGGCGCCTCCGCCCTGAGACCCAAGCACACCGGGGGCAACCACCTCGCCTTCCTTGACCAGATCCACGGCGTCGCCGAGCAGCGGGCCCGCGTCTGGATGAGCGTGCTCGTTCCCACCTACGGAGACGCCACGATCGCCGTCGGCGACGGGGGACTTGCGGCCGAGGACCTCATCGCGCCCTGGTCCCCCCCGCCGCCCGTGGCGGCGGGAGGCGGTTTCCCCGACAACCGTGGCTATGTTCTTTCCGCCCGCCGGCCCGACGCGATGACCGTCCCCGTTCGTTCCACCATCAAACAGGTGCGGGTCGACTGGGCGGGCGACAACGGGTGGGGCACCATCTCGCCCGTCCGCCAGCCCGGCGACCTCGATACGGCCGCCATCCGGCTCGTCAATCGCGATCGCGGCGTGCTGTCGGGCCACGTCACCCACGACCTGCCGGGCCCGCTCGAAAACGTGCTCCTCGTCGTCGTCGCCGGTCAGACGGATGTCTTCGTGACCGGCCGGACGCCGAGATGGATGCCATCGCACGTCTACACCGACAAGGTCGATCTGGAGAAGTGGAATCCAGGCCAGCCGCTCGACCTCGGCGCCCTCACGGGCGGCACCCCTCGCGCCCCCAACGGCGCCTGGTTCGACAAGGAAGCGCTGATCGGTCTGCCCCGCGCGTTCACGGGCCAGCAGTCGGTCAGGGACGCCAACCCCGACGACAGGTTCACCGCGATCTCCTTCGCCCACATGCTCGGCGCTCCCGAGTTCATCCAGATGCAGCAGAAATCGGGCGCCTCCCCCATCGTCACCGAGCGCGAAACCCACGGCCTCGATCTGAGCCGCTGGTTCACCCAGCCCTGCGTCATCATCGTGGGCCAGCTCGTGCAGGACGGCGGCGCCCCGCCAGCCCCGATCACCGTCAACGGCAAGCCCCTCGAGAGCAAGGGCCGCACCGTCGTCCGCTGGGTCTGCCCGCTCGATCCCGCCCCGCCCGCCGTCGTCGCGAACAGCCCTTGATCGCCAGCCGCCACCGCAAGGGAGCCCACACCCGTGCCCATGATCGAGACGATCAACCTGACCAAACGCTACGGCGACCTCGTCGCCCTCGACAGCCTCAACCTCACCATCGACGAGGGCGACTGCTTCGGCTTCATCGGGCCCAACGGCGCCGGCAAGACCACCACCATCAAGGTCCTCGCCACCCTCCTCAAGCCCTCGAGCGGACAGGCCCAGATCGACGGGCTCACCGTGGGCTACCAGAACCGCCAGATCCGCCCGGTCATCGGATACGTCCCCGATTTCATGGGCGCTTACGAGGACATGGTGGTCATGGAGTATCTCGAGTTCTTCGCCGCCGCCTACGGCATCCACGGGCCCAAACGCCGCCAGGTCGTGGGTGATGTGCTCGAGCTCACCGACCTCACCTACAAGGCCACAGCCGAGGTCAACTCGCTGAGCCGGGGCATGCAGCAGCGTCTCTCGATCGCCCGCGTGCTGCTGCACGACCCCAAGGTGCTGCTGATGGACGAGCCGGCGTCGGGCCTCGACCCCCGGGCCCGCATCGAGATCCGCGAGCTGCTCAAGGAGCTCAAACGGATGGGCAAGACCATCCTCATCTCCAGCCACATCCTCCACGAGCTCGCCGAGCTCTGCAACGTCGTCGGCATCATCGAGAAGGGCAAGCTGCTCTACAGCGGCACCGTCCGCGAGATCCTCCGCAAGGCCCGGGTGGGGCACGTGCTGCATATCACGCTGGTCGAGGGCACCGACAAGGCGGCCAAGGTCCTCGAATCGATCGACGGCGTGCGGCGCGTCGGGATCGTCGACGGCGATGGAATGCTCGCGACGGGCCAGCCCGCCCGCGTCATCCATGTGGAGTACGACGAGGCGCCGGGCCGATCGTACACCGATCTGCCTAATGTTCTGGTAAACAACGGCTTCCGGATCGCGCAGTTCTCCGAAGAGGCCGTCAACCTCGAAACCGCGTTCATGCGGCTCACCAAGGGGCTCGTGCAATGAATCTCAGACCCTCCATCGCGGCCTCACTGTCGCTCGCCTTCACGCTTTCCGCCGCGACCGTGCCGGTCTCGGCCCAGAACGGCCAGGCCCCCGCCGGTCCGCCCGCGACCGAGACGCGGCCCGTCACCGACAACTACTTCGGCGAGACCTTCGTCGACCCCTATCGCTGGCTCGAGGGCGACAACGCCGACCCCGAGCACATGGGCAAGATGACCGACGAGGTCGCCGCCTGGACCGACAAGCAGAACGCCTACACCCGCTCCATCCTCGACGGCGACGCCCCGGGATTCGAGTTCCTCAAGCCCATCCGCGCCCGCCTCGAGGCCCAGATCCAGCCCCTCATGGAGATCGGCGAGATCAGCCTGCCCCACATGGCCGGCAATCGCTACTTCTACTCCAAGCGCACCGGTGCCCAGGACCAGGCCATCGTCTACGTCCGCGAGGGCGCCGCGGGCGCTCCACGCAAGCTCATCGACCCCTTCGAGCTCGACGACGAGGGCCTCGTCACCGTCGCGTGGTACGCCCCCAACGACGACGGCTCGCTGCTCGCCTTCGGCACCTACCGCGCGGGCGACGAGAACTCCGTCCTGCACATCCTCGACGTCGACACCGGCGAGTGGCTCGCCGACGAGATTCCGGGAAAGACCTACATCGCGGGCTGGATGCCCGACGGCGAGTCGTTCTTCTACCAGCGTCTCGAGGACCTCGGCGACCCCTACTCCACGCAGGTCCGCTACCACAAGATCGGGCGCCACTGGACCCAGGACCCCATCCTCATCCGCCAGCGCGAGGCCGAGAAGCTCTACGAGGGGCTCAACGTCTCCGACGACCGCATGGCCAAGCTCAAGACCACGTGGGGCCCCGAGTTCAACCCCGACCGTGACGGGCACTGGGCCGTCGTCTCCTACTGGACGTCCACCAGCGCCAACGACGTGTGGGTGATGAACCTCGACGAGTGGTTCCGCACCGGCAAGATGACCCTTACCCCCATCCTCATCGGCGAGGACGGCCGCAACGACGCGACCGTGGCCGGCAACGCGATCTACATGCAGACCTACGTCAACGCCCCCAACGGGCGCATCGTCAAAGTCAACCCCCACAGCCCGGCCCGCGACGCCTGGGTTGATGTCGTCCCCCACCGCGCCGACGCCATCCTCGAGGGTTTCTCGATCGCCCGCGGCGTGCTCTGCGCCTCCTACCTCTTTGACGCCTCCACCCGCATCGAGCTCTTCGGGCTCGACGGCGCCCAGCTCGGTGCGCTCACCCTCCCGGGCACGGGGTCGGCCAGCCTCTCGACGGAGCGTGATCGCACCGAGGCCTACCTCGCCTACTCCAGCTTCAACGAGCCCGAGACCATCTACCACGTCGACCTCGCCACCCCCGACGCCGCCCCGAGCGTCTGGGAGAAGCTCGACGTCCCGATCGACCCCGACTCCGTCGTCGTCAAGCGGGTCAAGTACTCCTCCAAGGACGGCACCGAGGTCGGCATGTTCATCATCCATAAGCGGGGCCTCAAGCTCGACGGCAACAACCCCACCATCCTCTACGGCTACGGCGGGTTCGACATCTCCATGACCCCACGCTTCACCGCCACCAACTTCCCCTTCTTCGACGCGGGCGGCGTCTACGCCGTGGCCAACCTCCGCGGCGGCGGCGAGAAGGGCCTGGAATGGCACCGCGCCGGCATGCTCGACCGCAAGCAGAATGTCTTCGATGACTTCATCTCCGCCGCCGAGTGGCTCATCCAGAACGGGTACACCAGCCCGGAACGCCTCGGCGTGCTGGGCGGGTCCAACGGCGGGCTCCTCACCGGCGCGATGGTCACCGAGCGGCCCGACCTCATCGCCGCCGCCGTCGTCGCGGTGCCCCTGCTCGACATGCTCCGTTTCGAGAAATTCCTCATGGCCCGCTACTGGGTCCCCGAATACGGCTCGGCCGAGAACCAGGATCAGTACAAGTACCTCCGCGCCTACTCGCCCTACCAGAACATCAAGCCCGGCACGCGCTACCCCGCGGTCCTGCTCACCGCCGGCGAGAACGACTCCCGGGTCCATCCGATGCACGCCCGCAAGATGGCCGCCTACCTCCAGGCCGCCACCACCAGCGAACAGACGACCGACCCCATCCTCGTCTGGGTCGACCGCGACGCCGGGCACGGCCAGGGCAAGCCGCTCCACCTCCGTGTCCGAGACGCGGTCGACATCCGCCTGTTCCTGATGTGGCAGACCGGGATGTTCGACCAGGGCTGAACGGCCGATAGACATTTGCAACGACCCTATCAGACACCGGACAATGTTCCGGTGTCTTTGTTCGGCCGCGCGGACGGGCGGCCGCCCGACGCGGCGCCACAGAATCTCCCAAGAGTTCTGTGGCCAAGCCCCGAATCTGGGGCACCTTTGGAGCGGGACGCGGCGCGATGCACGCCGCCGTGATGCTGTGGTTCTCGATGCGGCCCGATTCCGGAGGTAGCCAAGATGTCGATCCGTTCCAACCCGGCTTTCTGCGGTCTCTTGGCCGCCCTCGTCGCCGCCCCCGCCTTCGCGGGGCCCGACTGGACCGAGGTCGGCGACGCCGGCAACTTCTTCGGCTCGGCCCAGATCCCGGCCGGCCAGGGCGCCATCCATTCCATCTCCGGATCGCTCGGCGGGCGCGGCGATGTGCCCGACTACGACGACATGTACGTGATCGGCGTCGACGACCCCGGGGCCTTCCGGCTCGAACTCACCGCGCCGAACTTCAACGCCCAGCTCTTCATCTTCAACATAACGCTCTCGGGCGGCCTGCTCGGGCTCCTGGGCAACGACGACGCCGCGGTCGATAACACGGCCCCGCTTCTCCTGCCCGTCGCGACCGACGGCTCGGGCGCCATCCTGGACCTGCCCGGCGACTACCTCGTCTGCGTCACCGGCAAGGGCCGCAACCCGACCTCGGCCGGCGGCCTCATCTTCGACATCCAGGACCCAACCGAGATCTCGGGCGCGGACGGCCCCGGCGGGCTCCTCCGCCACATCGGCTGGGACGGCATCGGCGAGACGGGCGACTACTCGCTGGTCATGGACGGGACGGTCTTCCCGCAGCTTCCCGCCCCGTCGGGGCTGGCGCTGCTGGGCGTCGGCGGTCTCGCCGCGGCTCGGCGTCGTCGGTAATCCAGAACCGTCGCACCCTTGGCGGCCGAATTGAGCCCCTCGCGTGAACGAGGGGGGCAACGTAGCCATCCTCAGTGCGAAGGCCCGATTCGTCTTCGTGTTTTCGACCGCGCAGAAAAAAGCCCGCCACGCGGCGGGCCTTGAGGATTCAGATTCCGGTCGACGCTCAGCGGCGGCGACGGGCGGCGACGAGGCCGCCGAGACCCAGGACGCCGAGGGCGGCCGGGGCCGGGATGTTGGCGTAGCCCGGGGTGGCCGAGGGGCTGGGCTGGTCAAACTCAAGGACGGCGAGGGTGTCCGAGCCGTCGCCGACGCGGTAGAAGCCGGCGGGCAGGAAGGTGCCGTCGGGCCCGAAGGTCGCGTCGGGGGTGATGATGGTGCCGGCGATGTTGGCCGCGTCGCCCGCGCCGCCATCGGTCACGAAGATGGTCTGCATGACGTTGGCGCCCGCGTCGCGGAGGACCATGGTGTAGGAGCTGTTCTCGATGGCGTTGGACGGCAGGAGGAAGTCGCCGGTGACGCCGTAGGTGGCGTCCGCCAGCGCGTTGGACATCAGGAACCAGCCGCCGGCGGCGATGGAACCGGTGTTGATGACGTAGGGGGCCGCGCCGTCAGAGGTGCCGAACGCGGTGCCGGCGTCCGAATCCCAGAGCTCGATGCTCCAGCCGGTCAGGTCGACGGCCGAGGCGCCAGTGTTGTAGAGCTCGATGAACTCGCTGTCCGCGCCGGCGGTGGAGCCCAGGACCTCGTTGATGGTGATGTTCGCGGAAGCCATCGAACCGGCCGCCGCCACGATGGCGATGATTGTCTTCATGTCTTGTCTCTCCGTCTCGACTACGAGCGTCTCTGCGGGCGGACCGGCCACAACGCCAGCCCGTACTGTCTCC